>JABTUA010000003.1 GCA_015075635.1 Polyangiaceae bacterium | reverse complement strand
CCCCCACGCCCGGCGGCCGTGGCAGCGCCCGAGCCGGAGCCCCGCAAGCCGGAGCCCCCCAAGCCGGAGCTCCCGCCGCCCGCGCCCCCACCGGAGCCGGAAGCGTTCGCCGATCTGGGCCTCGACGAGTTCTCGGAGCTGCCCCCGGCGACCAGCGACGCTGACGCCGAAATCGACGCGCTGGTCGGCGGGCTCGAGCCGGAGGCGCCCGAGCACGCGCCCGTGGAGTCGGAGCCCGCGGAGCCGGACACAAGTACGCCCGCCGACGCCGACGAGACCATCGACGCAGGGCAGCTCGGTCCGGAGCCGCTGTGGACCCCCGCCAACTGGGAAGAGGACCGGCCCGCTGCGGTCCACCTGGCGGAGCAAGACGGGCTCGACACCTGGCTCGCTCGTGCAGCCTGGTTCGTGGCGGAGGCCGAGGGCACCGAGGACGCGGGGGCGAAAGCGCGAACGCTGCTGGTCGCGAGCGAGCTCTACGCGATGGCAGGTGACTCGACCCACGCCCGAAGCCTGGCCAACCAGGCCCTGGCGCTCGCACCGACGGCGCCGCTGGTACAGCGCCAGGCCCGGCTCTTGGCGGCGCAAGAACGTGACTTCAAGACCCTCGCCGCGGCGCTCGATACCGAGGCGAAGAGCAGCGCCAACCCGAGCCTACGCGCGCACGCGGTCTACATGGGCGCCGCCGTCGCGCGACTGATCACGAAGGACGCGAACCAAGCCGACCGCCGCCTGGAAGTGCTCCACAAGGTCGATCCGAAGGACGTGAGGCAGCCGGTCATGAAGCTCGCCCGCGAGCTCGGTGCGAGCTCCAAGGCGCCGACGGCGCTGCCCGGCCTCGACGGCGAGCTCGCGGTGCTCGGACGCGCCGTGGCCGATCTGTCGAGCTTGCGCGCCGACACGGAGCCAGCCACCGACACGACGCTCGCGGCGGTACACTTCGAGCGCGCCCGGCGCGCCCTCGCTCGGGGCGACCGGGCGGTTGCCGGCGCCGCGCTCGCCGCGCTCGCCGTGCTCCCCGGCTTCGAGCTCGGCGCCTTGTGGCTCGCGGCTTCGGTGCTCGCGCAGAGCGGCTCCACGCGCCCGCAGGCCATCGAACACCTGCGACGCATCGCCGAGCAGACTCGCTCTCCCGCGGCGCGACGAGCGCTGGCCGCACGCGCGCTCGAGCAAGGCGATCCTTCGGCGCTCTCCGCGCTGCTCGAGGCCGGCGATTCGGAGGACGCCGAGCTGTCCGTGGCGGACCGCGTCGCGCTGGCCGCGCTCACCGGCGGTGGGCGCGCGCTGGTGCAACGCTGGCTCGGAGTCCTCGGTGACGATCCGCGCCTGGCTCCCTTCGCCTCCGCCGCGGCGTCCACCACTCGGCCGCCGGACGCGCCGGCGGAGCTGGTGTGCGGCGACGAGGCCAGCCGCACCTCGATCACGTTGGGACGGGCCTTCGTAGCCGCACACGCCGAGGGCGCCGAGCCGGGCCTCATGCGCGTGGCGCTCGAAGCCTACTCGGTCGCGCACGAAGGCGATCCACTGGTCAACGCGCTGGAAGCGGAGCTGGCGCTCTCCGCTGGCGCGGCGTTCCGCGTGGCACAGGTGGTCTCCAACACGATCGCCGCAGACGACCCGGCTGGTGCGCGGGACCGCCATCTCGGAGCCGGTCTGTTGCACGAGATCGGTCGAGACCCGGACTCCGCCACGCGCGAGTACGCGGCGGCGCTGCGGGAGGACCCGGCGGCGGAGGCTGCGGTGCGCGCGCTGCTCGGCGGCACCTCGCCAGCGAGCTCTGCCGATCTCCTGGTGGGCCTGGCCGAAGCCGTCGGCGACGACGTGCAGAAGGCCTTGCTCCTCACCGAGACCGCGCTGCGCCTGGGCTTCGAGGCCGACGAGCTCCCCTCGCTCCTCGACAGGGCCGCGGAGCTCGCGCCGGCCCTGCCCTTCGCCTACCGCCTGGGCAAGCAGCACGCGCGCAGCCGCGGCGACGGTGAAGCGCTGCTCGCGTGGTTGCGGCGCCGCCGGGCCCGCGCCGAAGACCCCGTCGAGCAGGCGCTCGACGCCGTCCGCGAGGCGCTCTTGGTCGCGGACTCCGACAGCGAGGGCGCGGCTCGACTGCTCGCTGCCGCCAGCGCGGCGCGCCCGGAGGACGTGGCGCTGCGCGAGCTCCACGAGCGGCTGTCCCCGGTCGCCAGCGACTCCCGCGGAAGCTGGCGCGAAGCCGTGGCAGCGTCGCAGGAAGGCGCGGCGAAAGTCCGCCTCTTGCTCGATGCCGCGCTGGAATACGAGCGCGCCGACGACCTCTCGGACGCGGCGCGGGCCGCGCAAGCCGCCGCCGACGCGGGCGACAGTGAGCTTGCCCGGGTGACCGCGGAGCGCCTGGCGGCATACGGGCCGAACGGGGCGGCCCTGGCCGAACGCCTGCTCGCCGAGGCAAAGACGGCCACCGAGCCCGCCGTCAAGCGCGAGCTCTACGAGCGACTGAGCGAGCTCGACCGCGCGCGCGGAGACACCTCGAGCACGCTGCTCTGGCAGAACGCGATCCTGGAGGACGACCCGAAGGCGCTCCGCGCGCTCCGCGCGCTCGAGCACGCCTACTTGGGGAGCGGGCGCACCGAAGAGCTCGAGCCCATCGCGGCGGCCCTGGCCGGGCTGCTCGATCGCAACGAGGCCACGGCTCACGCCATCCTCGCCGCGCGCTTGCGCGTCGCAGCCGGCAACCGTGCCGGCGTGCGCGAGCTGGCGGAGCTGTCGGCATCCCACGAGCCGGCTTCGCTCTGGGCGCTCCGCTGCTTGAGTGTCGCGGCGCGGGAGACCCATGACGACGCGCTCGACCTGCGCGCCGAGAAGGAGCTCTCCGAGCGGGTGGCGCGGGCCATCGACGCAGCGACCCTCGCGCTCCGGGCCGCTGAGGCGGCCATGCGCCTGGGCAAGCTCGAAGAGGCGAAGGCGCTGCTCGATCGCACCGTCGAGCTGGTGCCCGACCACCCGGTGGCCCTGGCCCGTCAAGCCGAGACGCTCGAGGCCCTGGGCGACGCCCGGGGCGCGGCGGAGGCTCTGGAGGCGCTGGCCGCCGCCAGCAAGGTGGAAGCGCACCAGGCGGAGGCCTGGCACCACGCGGCGAGCCTGTGGCTCGACAAGGTGGGGGACGACGAACGTGGGCGGGCGGCGCTCGAAGTCGTGGCCGACCTCGAGCTCACCTACGGCGACACGTTCGCACGACTGCGCGACCTCTACGTCAAGCACGAAGTGCGCGACAAGCTGGCCGAGCTGCTCGAGCGACGCATCGCGCTGACCGACGATCCCGAGGAACGCGTGTCGCTCGAGGTCACCCGCGGGAAGGCGCTGGCGGACATCGGCGACAAGAGCGCAGCCAAGGAGGCCCTGGCGGCGGCGCTCGACGCCAACCCGGACCACGCCGACGCGCTCGACGCGTTCGCCGAGCTGTCCGTCCACGAGGGCGACTGGGAGGGCGCCGAGCAAGCTTGGATTCGGTTGGCGCGCCACTCTACGGAGCCCGAGCGGCAGGCCGAAATCTACCGCAAGCTCGGCGCGCTCTACGACGACCAGATGCCCAACGCTCAGCGAGCAGAGCTGTCGTATCGCGAGGTGCTCAAGCGCTTGCCGAACGACGTCGGCGCGATGGAGAAGCTGGTGCAGGTCTACGGTCGCCTCGGCGACACGCAGAAGGCCCTGGAGCTCCAGACCGACCTGCTCAACCGCGCAGGCACGCCCGAGGAGAAGCGCGATCGCACCATCGAGCTGGCTCGCGTGCAGGAAGAGATCCTGAAGGACCGGCGGAAGGCCGAGGCGACGCTGGACAAGGCGCGCAAGACCTGGCCGCAGGACGGCGCCGTGCTGCGAGGGCTCGCCGAGTTCTACCGGCGTGGGGGCGAGGCGACTGCTCTCAACGTGTTGCTCGATCGCGCCGCCAACGACGCGCGCCGCGCGCTCGGCACGGGGCGCTTCGACGCCTCGCTGTTCGAGTCCCTCGCAACCGTGGCGGAGCTGCGGGGTGGGACGGACGCCGCGCGGGTGGCGAACGCCACGCTCGGAGCGCTGACCGGAAAGGAGCCCGCGCTCGACGGCGCGGGTCTGGCGGCGGGCGACGCGCGTCTCGACGATCTGCTCGCGCCGGAGCTGCTGACGCTGCCGCTCAGGGCACTGCTCAAGAAGGTAGGCGACGCGCTGGACGGCGCCTATCCGATGGACCTGCGCTCCATCCGCGCCTCGCCGCTTCCGGCGGAGCACATGGGCGTCGCTCAGCAGATCCAGCAGATGGCGACGGCGTTCGGCATCCACAACGTGGAGGTCTACGTCTCGGCGGCGCTCGGCCCGACCTGCGTTCCGGCGAGCTCGGCCCCGCCGCGCCTGGTCTTCGGATCCGCGCTGCTCGACAAGAGCGCGGACGACGTCGCCCGCACCTTCCTTGTCGTCCGCAGCCTGAAGCTGCTCCAGGCGCGGGCGTCTTCGCTCTCGCGCACCGCACCGATCGACCTCTGGCCCATGGTGGCGGGCATGCTCAGCGCCTTCTCGCCGAGCTGGCAGCCGCCGGGCATCGACGCGAAGAAGGTGGCGGAGCACCAGCAGCGCCTGAAGGCTGCCTTGGTCCGGCAGCTCGACGACGACGTGCCGGTCTTGGCGATGGAAGTCATCGGCTCCATCGGCAACCGCGCCTCGCAGCTCGGAACCGCCGTGAACCAGTGGGGCAACCGCGCCGCGCTTCTGGCCATGGGCTCGCCGTCCGCCGCGTTGCGCGGGATCGCGGTGGGTAGCGGACATCCCGAGGGCCCGCCGGAGGACGCCGGGGAGCGGCTCAAGTGGATCGTCCGCAACCCGGAGGCGCGCGACATCGCCGTGTTCAGCGTGAGCGAGCAGTACGCCGAAGCGCGGCGCCGCCTCGGCCTGGGCGGGTAGCCTCGACTTCGGCAGTCTTGGTCACTCCACCACGAACCGCACGGGCTTGCTCATCCGCCCGTCCGGCGTCTCGACCGTCACGCGGTGCTCGCCCAGGTGGAGCGGCCAGAAGATCGAGTGGGGCGCGGCGCTCGAGCCCACCGGCTTGCCGTCCACCACGAAGCGCACGCGCGCAGCGCCACCGGGGACGCGAGCTCGAAGCAGGATGCCTTGTGCAGCAGGCGAGACCCCGGGGTCGTGCACGAAGCGCGCGCCCTCGAACGGGTAGGCGATGCTGGGCGGGCGGGTCTCGCCCGAGTCCGGCGCGCCTGGGCAGCGAGGTGACCAGCCCTCCGGCCCGAGCGGTCGTCCCGCTCCCCTCGCCCAGCCGAGGTAGGTGTCGGGGTAGCTCTCGAAGAGCTCGAGCTTCGAGCCGCTGCAGCCGGGCCCGGCGCGCAACCCCGTGGCTGGGTCGATGGGGACGGAGACGTGCATCGCGCAGCTCTCCCGTGGCTCGCGCCCCGGAGCGAACCGCTCGCGCACTCGGTGCGGGCAATCCGCGCCGGGCAGGTCGCCGGAGAGCGCGCACACCTCCAGCTGGCGGAGCCCGCTCGAGTCGATCAGCGGCTCGGGCTGACGCTCGCGCATGGCCGCCAGCATCACGTCCCGGAACAGCGGCGCCGCGCCGGTGACGCCGCTCGACCCGGTCATCGGCCGCCCGTCGAAGTTCCCTACCCAGACGCCCACCGTCACCGCGCGGGTGTAGCCGACCGCCCAGTTGTCACGATAGCCCTTGGAGGTCCCGGTCTTCACGGCCACGGGGAACGGGAGCTCGAGCGCGCTTCCTCGCCCGAACGCCGCTGCTCGGGCGTTCGGATCCGAGAGCACGTCCCCGAGCAGCGCCGCGCTCTCGGCGGGCAGCGCGCGTCGCTCCGGGAGCGGCGGCAGCGCGATCTCGGCGCCGCTGGCCAGTCGCGCTCGCTTCACCGCTCTGAGCGGACGGACCAGCCCGCCGCGCGAGAGCGCCGCGTAGGCGTTCACCAGCTCCGCCAGGCTGACCTCGCCGTCGCCGAGCGCGATGGCGGCGCCGTAGTGCTCTGGCGAGCGATCGAGGGAGGAGAAGCCGACGCGCCGGAGCAGGTCGAGGACCCGGGCCGGCCCCGCCTCCTGGGCGACCCAGACCGCGGGCACGTTGTACGAGTTGCCCAGGGCTTCGCGCAAGCGCACCGGTCCGTGGTAGCGGCCGTCGTAGTTCCTGGGCGAGTAGTCGCCTTCCGGCGTGGCCAGGTGCAGCTCCACGTCGGGCAGAAGGCTCGCGACGCCGAGGCCCAGTCGGTCCATGCCCGCGGCGTAGACGAACGGCTTCAGCGTCGAGCCCGGCTGGCGCCGCGCGCGCACGCCGTCGTTCTGCCCCAGGGCCCGGCTGTCGGCGAAGTCCGGGGAGCCCACGTAGGCCAAGATGTCGCCGCTCGAGTTGTCGACGACCAGCACCGACGCGGCTGAGGCGTCGACGGCCGCGAGACGCTCGCGGGTCTGGCGCGTGAGCACGACGACCTCGCGTTGCAGGGCGAGGTCGAGCGTCGTCGCGATCTCGGAGAGCTCCTGCCCCGACAGCTCCGGCACGAGCGCCCCCGAGAGCAGCGCCCGCACGAAGTGCGGGGCCCCGCCCTCGGCCGCGCCCCGGTGCAGCACGATGGGCTCGGCGCGCGCGCGCTCGACCGCGTCCGCCGACGCGAAGCCGCTGTCGAGCATGCGCTCGAGCACGCGGTTGCGGCGGCGCTCGAGGCGCTCGCTACCGCGTCGCGGGTCGTACAGGCTCGGACCACGCGGCAGCGCAGCCAGGGCGGCCGCCTCGGCGAGGCTGAGCTTGTGCGCCGGCTTGTCGAAGTAGAGTCGGCTCGCCGCCTCGATGCCGCGCACGTTGGGGCCGAACTCGACCCTGGAGAGGTACTCTTGGAGGATGCGCTGCTTGTCGAGCTTCGCCTCGACCTTGAGCGCGACAGCCATCTCGGTGAGCTTCCCGCCCAGCGTGCGCGGTCGCCCGGTCACGTTCTTGACCAGCTGCTGCGTGATGGTGCTCGCGCCGGACACGATGCGCCGGTGCCAGAGCGCCTGGCCCAGAGCCCGCGCCATCGCGATCGGATCGATGCCCGGATGCCGGTAGAAGCGCGCGTCCTCGGCCGCCAAGAGCGCCAGGGGCACCTGCGGCGGCAGCGCGTCGAGCGTAACCGGAGCGGACAGGCCTCCCCCGTCGGCGCGCACCTCGCCGAGGAGGCGCCCGTGGGCGTCGTGGAATCGCACGCTGTTCGGCGCGGCGCTCGCTCCCTCACCGAGCCCCGCCGGTAGCGGCGCGAGGAAGGCCGCGACCAAGAGGGTGCAGACGGGCGCCAGCGCGACGCCCGAGAGCGCCCTGAACCACGGCGAGCGCCAGAGGCGCTTCACCTGACCTCCAGGAGCGACGCGGCCGTGCGCCCGAAGGTCTCCGGCGTGTACATCTCCTCCGCCTTGGTGGGCGGCACCACGAATTTCCCCAGCGTCGTGGCGCGAGCCAGGTAGCGGTAGTGGTACATACCCGCCGCCATGTGATCGACGAAGAACAGCACTCGATCGTCGCGCAGCTCGCGCCGGTACCAGCTGTCCAGGAAGGCGCTGCCGTGGGCCACGCGGTCGGCGTACTCGTCGTCGCAGTCGTGGCAATCGGCCGAGCCCTCTTCCTCGCCGGAGTGCGGAACCCTGAGCCAGGCCGCGGTGTTGGCCAGGTTGGCGTCCACTGCCTCGAGCCCTGCCGGCAGCGGGTCGTCGATCACGACGAACTGCCGTGGGCTGGGCGTCACGATCACCACGTCCGCCATCACCAGATCTCCGCCGCCGAGCTTGCCCAGGCTCGCGTCGGGCACGCTCCGCATCGCGTCCGCCAGCGTGTCTGGCGTGACCTTGCGCAGCGTCTTCTGAACGAAGAACCCGCGATCGAGGGGCGCCGACGGCAAGGTGCGACGTGCGTATTTCAGCCGTGCTTCGTAGAACAGCGTGCCGGCGCCTTGCTTCTCGAACACCAGCGTACCGCCTGCGCCGAGCTTACCGGTCGGGATGCGGTGGTCGGCGACCGCCAGAGAGCGCCCGCGCATCTGGGTTCGCGCGAGCTCGTTTCCGCTGAGCCAAATCTTGGCGACGTAGTCCGGCACCACCTTCTCTTCGGAGCGGCGGTACTGGTCCAGGGCCAGGAGCGCGAACGCCGCTTCCTGCGTGCTGCGCCACGCTCCGCCCTTGCGCACGGCGACCAGACCCCGGGCGAGCTTGCTCGCCAGCGGGTGTCCGGACTTCACGGAGACCAGCGCGCGCAGCACCAACGCGCTGGTGCGCGCCGTCGAATCCATGATCACGGCGTAGTCGTCGCCCAGATTCTCGTTCGCGAACGCCATGTTGGCGTCGATGCGCAGCTGACCTTCGATCTCGTTCGTCAGCTTGTCGACCATCTCGCGCTTCTGCTTCGACACGGCGAGCGCGTGGAGCAAGAGCGCCTGACCGAACAGCGGCATCTTCTTGCGGCTCTCGTACAGCCGGCTCATGTAGCCGGTGTCCGGCGCGCCGACCTCCGCCAGAACGTCCACGACGAAGGCAGCGCTGGCCAGCCAGAGCTCGTCCTCGCGCGCTTGCTCCAGGTAGCGGCGGACGTAGCCCCGCGCCTGCTCGAGGGCCCGGGGCGGAACGGCGGCGCCGCGGGCCTTGGCCTGGTGGAGCACCCAGAGCGCGTAGGTGCTTACCCAAGGCGAGCTCTCCGGCGAGTCGGGCCACATGCCGAAGCCGCCGTCGCCCCGCTGGCGCCCCAGGATGTCGGCCACGGTCTTCTCGACGACCGCGCCGACGTTCTTGGGCAGCGGGAAGTTGTAGTCCTTCGCCAGCTCCCTGAGCGGGAGCAGCGGCAAGAGCCGGCTGGTCAGCTGCTCGGTGCAGCCGTAGGGGTACTCGATCAGCTGCTCCACGCCGGCGTCGAGACCGACCAGCGCGCTGCTCGAAACCGAGAGGTCCAACGCGCCGACGTCGCGCCGGATCGCCGTCAGATCGCCGAGCTGCTCACCGCTGGCCTTGTCCGTCTCGCCGTACAGCGCCACGGCCTCCATCACCGTCGGCACCTGCACCTCGCGTTCGACCTCGACGGCGTCGTGCTCGCCCTCGGCCTTGGCGTCGAAGCGGAGCTTCGCGCGACCGGCCTGCTTCGCCAGCATCGGGAAGCGGACCTCCACCGACTGATCGCGCTCGAGCTTCACGATGCGCTGCGACTCGCCGCCGAGCTCGAGCCCGTCGACCCGAGCGCTCACCGTCACGTTCGCGGGGCCGAAGCCCTTCGAGCTGACCACGACGCCGGCCTCGAGCTGATCGCCGGCGCGCACGAAGCGCGGCAGCGCCGGACGCGCCATCAAGCGGCGGCTGGTCACCACCCGCGACTCGCCGTAGCCGTAGCGATCGTCGAGGCTCGTCGCCACCGCCATCAGCCGGTAGGTGGTCAGGCTCTCCGGGATCTGGAAGGCGACCTTGGCGAAGCCCTTGTCGTCGGTGGTCAGGGTCGGGTTGAAGTAGGCGCTCTGGCGGAAGTCACGGCGCGCCGTGCGTCCGCCGCCGCCGTCGCCGCCCTCCTGGCCCTTCTCCAGCCCGAGCACGGCGCCGAGATCCAGGCCGAGCTTGGCCAGCGAGTCGCGGGACTCGACCGTGGCGACCTGCAGCGGGCGCGACGCAGTGAACACCGGCAGCGGATCCGGAGTCTTGTAGCCGATCAGGCTGAGCACACCCTCGTCCACGGCGTACAGGGTCACCTCGGCGCTCTTGGGCTTGCCGGCGGCGTCGCGCACGAACACCTCGACCTCGGCCTTGGCGCCGGGTTTGAGCTCCTTTTCGCGGGGACGCACCTCGACCTTCAGGCGACGCGCCTCCGGGTCGATGACCAGCTCGGCGTAGCCGGCTCGGTACACCGGCGCGCCCACGTCGGGCTTGCCGCGATCGGCGGGCGGCGCCTTCTTGCGGCCGCGGATCAGGTGCACGCTCACGAAGGCGTTGGGCCGGAGGTCGTCGCTGATCGGCACCTCCACCGTGGGCGTGGGACCGACCAGCTTCTTGCGCTCCGACTTGTAGACGCCGGCCCGTTCCACGGTGACCAGCGCCTCGGCCTCGGGGAAGGGCGACTTGACCAGCACGCGCGCAGTGTCACCGACCTTGTAGGCCTTCTTGTTCAGCGACAGCTCGACGTTCATGCGGTCGCTGTCCCTCCAGGTCGCGCCACCGGCGCCGATGCCGAAGAAGCCCTGGGCCGCTTCGACCGGGTTCTTGCGCTCGTCCGTGGCGCGGGCGCGCAGGAGGTAATAGCCCCCTTCCTTCACCTCCAGGGAGCAGCTCACTGGCGCCGCGGCCGTCAGCACCGAGCAGCTGCCCGCGACGCTGTCGACGGGCTTCGACTCGGAGTGATAGCGACCGCCCCCGACGTCCTGACGCGCCAGCGTCCACTTGCGGCGCACGAGCTCGACCGTGACCTTCTTGCCCGGGAGCTTGTCGCCCTTCTCCGAGAAGGCGACCACTCCGGCGCTGACCTGGCCAGGCGCGTTCACGAAGTAATCGTCCAGTTGGCGCAGGCCGACGTAGAACGTGCCCGGGTGCACCACCGCGCTGGTGCTGCCGCCGAGCGACTGGCGCGAGACGTCGGTGACCTCGGCGTCCAGCGTGACCAGCTCCGGCCCGCGTTGACCGGGCATCTTCAGCTCGACCTCGGTGCCGATCTTCCCTTGCGGGTCGAGCTTGCCGGTCTTGTCCGCGAGCTGGGAGGCCCCGCGGTCGGCGTCCTCGGCGTCGGCGAAGTACTCGGCGCCGTCGGTGACGAAGCCCTCGCTGCCCGGCGGGGCGAACCACGTGCGGCTGCGGCTGATGGTGTAGCGCACGCCGGCGCTGCCCATCGGGGCCCCGAACAGGTAATCGCCGCGGGCGACCCAGCGCGCGCGGTCGCCACGCACGTAGGCCGGTCGGTCGCTCTCCGCGCCGACCTTGAACTCCGCCGGCCGGTACTCCGCGACCTCGAAGTACTCGCTGATGCCCCGGTCCTCGCCCAAGCCTTCGACGCGAAGCTGCCAGCTGCCGAGCGCGCCGGTGCGCGGCACCTTCACGCTGGCGTGGAACGTGCCGAACCGGGTCGCGCCGACCTTCTGCCGCGACACCTCTTCGCCGTCCGGAGAGCGCAGTGAGAGCTCGAGCGGCAGGCTCTTCGGGATGGTGTTTCCAGTCGGGACCTCCGTGCGCACGATGCCCTTGACGTGGACTCCGTCGCCAGGTCGATAGATCCCTCGCTCGGTGAACAGCATGCCGTAGCTCTTCTGCTCGCCGGACAGATCCGTGGCCACACCGAAGCGCCACGCATCCAGCTGGTCCGAGGCGTAACGAAACGCCCAGTCGTCCGCGCTCCTGGCCACGATCACGGCGCGCGAGGCCGGCTCGTCCTTGTAGAAGTTCGGCTGGTAGTCGGCGGCGGGGATCAGCGCGATGCCGCGGGCGTCGGCGTCGTAGGTCTTCGCAGGGCTGCCGCGGCGGTGGAGCTCCACCTTGGCGCCGGCCACCGGCGCGCCGTCGGAGAGCCGCGTCACCCAGACCAGCGAGCCGTGCCGCGAGAGCTTGGCGCTGATGGCGAGATCGCTGACCTGGAGCAGGCGCACGTCGCTGCCGATGCGCTCGTGCTCGGGCCGCGTGCCCTTCTTCGCCTCGCGCTCCACCCAGCGGGTGCCTACGGCCATCGGCCCGCGGTGCGCGCCCGGCAGCACGGCGGCCGGATCCACCAGCTCCTTGGCGAGCACGTTCACCGGCGTGTTCGGCCGCACCGTGCGCTGCTTCGCGCCGCCGATCTTGCCGACCGCGGCGAAACGCTGGTCGAGGCGCTCGACGTCCGCCAGCGCCAGGAGATCAGGAGGCGCGAGCGCGGCGGTCACCAGCTCGTATTGCTTCACGTTCACCGAGCCCACGCTCAGGGGCCGGAGGAGCTTGGGCTCGACCACGTCACCGGAGACGCCGATCTCGACGGTGGGCCACAGGTCGTCGACGACGATCTTCTCGACGTAGGCCTTGCCCATGCGCTGGCCGTACCGATCGGTCAGATCGCCGCTCACGCGCAGCGTGTAGGTCGCGCCGGGGCGCAGCTTGGCGGAGAGGCTCGAGTAGGTGGTCTCGGAGTCGTCGTCGCGCCAGGTCTCCCATTCGACCCCCGCCGCGGGGGTCAAGCTCACGGCGCGCTTCAGATCCTTGACCTTCACGGCGTTCGTCAGCTCCAGGCTCAGGCCCGAGCCGGCCATGCAGTGTGCGTTCGGCGTGTCGCGGTTGCAGGTCACGCGCTCCACCGCCAGCGGCCCATAGGTCTCGAAGCTGACGGTCTCGGAGCTCCCGGCGGGCAGCGGCCCTTCTTCTCCGACCAGGTTCTCGCCGATGCTGAACGCGAGCTGCGAGTGGATCGGCAGCGGGCTCCCGGGCGTCACCAGCAGGCGCTTGGGCTGCTGCGGGTCCGGGCGCTTGACACTGAAGGGCAGCGTGCGGGACTTGCCGCCGCTGGTCGCGGTGAGCGTGCTGACCCGCCCGAGCACGTCGGGGTCGATGGGCTGGTTGAAGCGCAGCTCGAGCGTCGTCTTGGGCTCCATCCCGCGGGCGCCGCTCGACGGCGTCGAACGCACCAGTCGCGGCGGAGGGGTCGTGAGCGCGAAGCGATGCGCTTGCCCCAAGCTCTGCCCGTCCACGGAGCGCGTGCTCGCGGGGACCTCCACGCGGATCCGCGTGGCGCCGGGCAAGCGCCCGGAGGCAGGCACGAACACCAGCGCGCGGGTGCCGACCCACTGCCAGCGTCCGTCGATCTTCGGCGTGAGCTGAATGGGCGGCGGCGCCTCGTTGCCCGCCAGGTCGAGGGCCCGGAGCGGTCGGCTGAAGACCACGCTGAGCTCCGCCCCGATGGTGGCTTCGCCTTCGGGCCCGGAGAACACGACCCGGAACGGACCATCTTCGGCGCGCCCGCCCTCGCCGGCGCCGAGCGACAGCGTGCGCGAGGGGGAGACGACGGGCATCGTGGCCCCGCCGGGGACGCACGCGACCGCCACCAGCAAGAGCGCGACGAACAGCGGGCGCAGCCGCCGCTTGGAACGAGCAGTTCGCATCCGAAACCTTCCTCCGGTCGCCTGTCAGCAACAGGCGTGCCCGGGCTATAACCCGGCTTTCCCTCGGCAGGCGGTCGGGAGCCGCGATCCAGCGTGGGCCCCGGGACCCACCCTGCGGCGGTGGACCCACAGCCCGGGATGCTATCTTCTGCGGCGTGCGCGCCCCGGTTCTGTCGGCCCTGCTGCTCGTCACCGGGCCGGCATTGGCCGCGCCCACTGCGCGCTTCCCGGAAACGGTTGCGCCCGAGCCCAGGCCGGCCGCGGTCGAGAAGGCGAAGCCTCCCGCCCGCGAGCCCTGGGGCAGGAGCGCCGCCAGGGAGCGCCTGCGCCGGGCGCTCGAGCACGGCGGGCGCGGAGACACCGCCCAGGCCCTGGCGGACCTCTACGAGGCGACGCGCTTCGACCCGAGCTTCGGTGAGGCGTACCTGGCGCTGGGCAAGCTGCGGGAGCAAACCGGTGATCTGGCGGAGGCCGCGCGCGTCTACGACGCCGCTTCGCGCCTGCCGAGCGTGCGCGCCGAGGCGCTGTACGGTCGCGCGCGCGTGGCCAAGAGCCTGGGCCATGACCGCGACGCATTTCGTGATCTCGAAGCCTCGGTGGAGATCGAGCCCTCACGCGAGCGCCTGGAGCTGCTCGCCGAGTGGTACGTCGCCCGCCGCGCTTGGCCCGCTGCGCTGGTGGCCTGGCGCCGGGTGCTCGCGTTGCTGGACGGAGAACCTGGTGCGGCGCGCGAGCACGCTCGCCTCCGCGTTCGAGCGCTGGTGTTGCTCGCGGCGGACGCGGACCCCGTCGTCGCGGGTGCTGGCCATCACGGCGGCTGGGTCCGACGGTCGCTGGCTCAG
Source organism: Polyangiaceae bacterium (assembly GCA_015075635.1). Lineage (NCBI taxonomy): Bacteria > Pseudomonadati > Myxococcota > Polyangiales > Polyangiaceae > Polyangiaceae bacterium. The sequence continues at coordinate 2,518,738 of JABTUA010000003.1, read as the reverse complement.
ATGGCCAGAGCTCCGCGCTGAGCTCACGTCTCCAGGTGCGCCTGGGCGACGAGCCGTACGTCGTCGGGCATGGGGCAGCTCTGGAGCAAGGCCAGATCGGTGGTGACCACGGTGTGGCGCACCTCGGCGGTGAGCACCCGATCGCTCGCGCGCACGAACTGGTAGCGCAGCGTCATGCTGCGGTTGCCGAGCCGAGCGACGCTGGTCTCCACCACGGCAGTGTCGCCGTAGCGCAAGGGAGCCCGGAAGTCCGAGTGGACGGCCACCGCCGGCAGCCCGATGCGGCGCTCGGTCACCAGCCGGGAGTACCCGCCCTCGAGGGGGTCGAACAGACGCTCCATGGCCTCGTGGGCATAGGTCAGAAAGTGCGGGAAGAAGAGCAGCCCCGCGGGATCGACCTCGTGAAACCTGACCACGCGCTCGTAGGGGAACACGGCCGGAGGGTACACGGCGGCGACGCGCGTGAGGAAGTGTAGGCAAGCCTCCCCCGCTTGCCGCATGCGGGGTTTTACCGGAGACTTCTCAGCCATGCGGTCCCGAGCTTGGGCGTCCCTGGTGTGTCTGGTGTGCGGCGGCTATTTCGCGGCCTGCAGCACGAACGGCGAAGGCGGCGCTGCAGGGAGCGGCGGCGGCGGGGGCGCGATCGGAGGCAGCGCGGGGAGCGGGACCGGCGGCGCCTCGGGCGGCGGGACGACGAGCGGGGGAGGAGGAGCGGGCAGCGGCGGTGCACCGAGCGGTGGCGCACCGAGCGGTGGCGCACCGAGCGGCGGCGGCAGCTCGGCGGGCGGAGCCGCCGGGGGCGGCGGCGCGCCGGCCGACGCCGGAATTCCCGACGTCACCTTCAGCTACGACGGACCCGTCGAGGACGACGGGAGCATCGGCGACGCCTGCGCGGCGACCACGGTGAAGGCAGAGCCCGCACCGCTCGACATGTTCATCATGCTCGACAACTCCGGCAGCATGGGCTCCGACTGCAACATCGGGCAGAGCACCGTCTCGAAGTGGTGTTACTCCATCAACGCGCTCTCGCAGTTCTTCCAGAGCGCGCCCGCCGGCACCGGCGTGGCCCTGCAGTATTTCCCCAAGTGCTGGAAGAGCACCGCCGAGTGCACCACCGGCGCGAGTTGCGCGGTCGCCGAGGTCCCGCTGGGTCAGCTCCCCGGAAATTTGGCGCCGCTGCAGTCGTCGCTGAACACCAACGCTCCGCTCGGCGGGACGCCGATGGAGGCCGCGCTCCACGGTCTGGCGAAGTACACGACGCAGAATCAGCAGCCGGGTCGCGTGATGATCGGCATCTTCGTCACCGACGGCGTGCCCGAGGGCTGCACTACGAACGCCAACACCCTGGCGGGCATCGTGCAGAGCCACCTGACCAACGACAAGATCAAGACCTTCGTGATCGGCATGGATGGCGCCGACTTCGGCACCCTCGACACCATCGCGGCGCCCGGCGGAGCCTCCCCGCACACGCAGTACTGCGGCGGCTCGAGCCCCTGCTACTCGTACGACGTGGACAACGGCAACCCCGCGGCCTTCACCGCCGTGCTCGCGGCCATCCAGAAGAGCGCCGTGGCCTGTCAATTCAGCATGCCGACTACGGACGGCGGCATCGTCGATCCCAGCAAGGTCGAGGTTCAGTACTTCCCCGCCGGTAACCCGCCGGCGCAGAAGCTGCCGAAGGTGACCAACGCCGCGGCTTGTTCAGGCGGCGGCTGGTACTTCGACAACAACGCCAACCCGAAGTCGATCCTGCTCTGCCCGTCGAGCTGCACCATCGTGCAGCTGGACACCAAGGCCAAGATCGACATCTCGCTGGGCTGCCTGGGCTCCTGAGGCCAGCGCTCACTTGACGGCGACGGGCGTCGGGTTCGCGTCCGGGCTACGCCAGCTCGCGCCGAAGTCGTCGGAGACGATCACCGAGTAGCTCTGCCCGGGCTTGGGAGCCGCACCGAAGAGGAAGACGCGCTTGCCCACGGCCAGGAGGCGGGACGGCACTCGCACGTCCACCCGCGGCTCTGCGTGGGCGCGGTCGTCGTAAGCCACGGTGAAGGGAGTCCAGGTCACACCGTCGTCGCGGCTCGAGGCCACCCGCACGATCCCGGCCATCGGCACCGAGACGATGGTGGTGCCATCCACCCGAGCCAGGTCCAGCGCCGGCCCCGGCGCGACTCCGACGCCCGCGAAGCGCGGCAGCGGCATGGGTGTGCAGCGTCCACGGAAGGCGCACGCCGCCAGGTGAACCTGCTTGTCGGCGTCGCCCACGAAGGCCACCACCAGCGCCTTCTGATCGCAGCTCGCGGAGACGAGCTCGACGTCCGCGGGACCGAGCTCGGTTGCTTGCGGGGGTGCGTCCGGTCCCTGGGAGGAAACCAGGAGCTTCGCGGCGTCCGTGCTCAACGAGAACGTGAACGAGCGCGGCCCCGCGGGACAGCGCTCGGCGAATGCCTCGGTGCCCCGGGCCGGCGCGGGACGCCAGCTCAGGCCGCCGTCGGTGCTCTGGTAGACGCTCAGGCTCGCTGTCTTGCCGAAGGCGGCGGTCAGGACGCCGTCCACCTCGCCGACGGCCCGATAACCGGCGCGCCACGCCGGCAGGCCCCGACCGGCGCCCGGCTTCGGCGTGTCGATGGGGTGGACCGCCTCTCGCGCGGCGATGCTGGGCTTGACCAGCTTCACGTAGCCGCCGCGCACGAAGGGCCAGGCGCTGCGGGCGAGCTCGGCCAGGTGATGGCCCTCGACACCGAGCTCGGCGAGGGAGACGTCGCTCGGACCGGTCCCACCGTACTCGACGAACGACCAGGCCGGGGCGCGGTGGGCGCGCTCAGCTGCGGCTCTTCCGGTGAGCTCCACCGCGAGCTTCGCACAGTCCTGGAACGGCCGGTCGCTGGCCTCGGCGCTGATCAGCCGGCGCCGTACCAGCGCGGCGAACTCCGGCGAGTTGTCGCGCAAGAGCGCCGGCCCCGTCGGCCCGACCATGCAGAGCGCGTAGTTCGCCAAGTTGGTCGCGGTGGAGTGGAGCTGCCAGGCCGCCTTCGCCCGCGGCTGGAGCAGCCAGGCAGCGCCCGCGATCAGGCCGAGCACGAGCAGCGTGCGCAATCGGATGAACGGGCCGCTCGGATCCAGCGTCGGCTTCTCGGTCGGCGTGTCGGGCGTCGGCGCGGCAGCGCCCTTCACCACCATCACGTTGCGAGGCAGCGACTTGGGCGGCGGGCTGGCGAACGGCGAGCTCGGCGGCTCGCGGCGAGCCCACGGCGCGTTCCCCGGCGCGACGCGGACATTGGAGCGCGGGGCGGGGACCGGCATCTTGCGGGCTGGAACCTACGGCACGCGGGGCCAAGTGGCCCAGATTTCGAGGCTAAATCCCGGCGGACAAATCCGCCCAGAGATCCTCGACGTCTTCGATGCCCACGCTGAGCCGCACCAGGCCGTCGCCGATCCCGGCGCGGGCGCGCAATTCGGGCGGCATCGTGGACGCCGTCGTCGAGGCGGGGTGGGTGATCAGCGAGCGTACGTCACCGAGGCTGACCGCGTGGGTGATGACGCGAACCGCGCCGAGCAGGTGCTTGCCCGCCGGCAGCCCGCCCGCGAGCTCGAAGGACAGGAGCGCGCCGAACGCGCGCATCTGGCGCTGCGCGACCTCGTGCCCCGGATGGCCCTGCAAACCCGGGTAATACACGCGCGCCGCGGCGGGGTGGCCGGCCAGGCGCTCCGCCAAGGTCTTGGCCGAGGCGCAGGCCCGCTCCTGCCTGATGGCCAGGGTTCGAATGCCTCGCGCGATCAAGAAGGCGTTGAACGGAGCCAGCACGCCGCCCAGGCCCTTCACGATCAGGTCGCGCACCGGCTCCGTCCGGCTGCGGGCGCCCACGACCACTCCGCCGATGGCGTCCCCGTGCCCGCCGAGCGCCTTGGTCAGGCTGTGCACGACCAGATCCGCACCGAGGGCGAGCGGGTTCTGACAGTACGGCGTGGCGAAGGTGTTGTCGGCGATCAACGTGATGCCGCGCTCGTGGGCAGCGCGCCCGAGGGCTTCGAGATCGGTGATGCCGAGGGTCGGATTGGCCGGGCTCTCCGCGTAGAAGACCCGCGTCGTGGGGCGCACCGCGGCGAGGTACGCCTCGACGGAGCTCGCCTCGACGAAGCTCGTCTGAATGCCGAAGGCGGGCAGGCGTTCGCGCAACAGGCGCGCGCTCTCGCCGTAGAAGGCCAGCGGCGCGACCACGTGATCGCCTGCCGCGAGCGTCCCGAGCAGCGCTCCGGTCACCGCGGCCATACCGCTCGCCGTCGCCACGGCGTCTTCCCCACCCTCGAGCGCGGCGACCTTCGCCTCGAGCTCCTCGACGCTCGGATTACCCCAGCGCCCGTAGATGTAGGCGTCGCTCTCGCCGCGAAAAGCCGCAGCTGCTTCGTCCGCGCTCTCGAAAGCGAACGCGCTCGAGAGCACCAAGGGGGCCTCGAGCGCTTGGCTCCGATCGCGGCGCTGCCCCGCGTGGACGCTTCGAGTGGACGGACCGCGAGCGGGCTCGGCCAAGACGCTAGCCCCCGCGCGCGCGGCCTAAATCCGGTCGTCCGTGCGCAGGCGCTTGCGACGACGGCGCGCCGCCTCGCTCATCTTCTTGCGTCGCTTCACCGACGGCTTCATGTAGTGGCGACGGCGCTTGAGCTCCCGAAGGATGCCCTCCGCGGCCATCTTGCGCTTGAGATGCTTGATGGCGCGCTCGATGCCCTTGTCACCAACCACGACCTCGAGGGGTTTGCACTGAACGGCTTCGCTGGGAGTAGTCACGGGAGCGCGGGATATGGCAGACGAAGGAAGGATTTTCAAGCGCGATGCCCATTGACCCCAAGATCTCCCCGACCGGCGTCCGCGCCCCGCACGGCGCGAGCCAGCTCGAGCTGAGCTGGGCGGACGGCAAAAAGCACAGTTATCCGCACAGAATCCTTAGAGGTTTCTGCCCGTGCGCTGGCTGTCAGGGCCACTCCGGCTCGATCAAGTTCGTGGAGCCCGGAAACCTGGAGCTCCGGGACGTCGGCCAGGTGGGCAACTACGCGCTGGCCCTGCGCTGGGGCGACGGCCACGACGGCGGCATCTACTCCTTCCAGTTCCTGCGCCGGCTGGGCGAGCTCTTGGACGCCCAAGGAGCGGAGGCCCTCGAGGCCTTGGGGGAGCTGCCGCGAGCGTGAGCGCCGAGCGCATCCTGGTCGTCTCGACCTCGTTCCCGCGGGTGGCGGGGGATCCCGCCGGGCACTTCGTCGCCACGGAGGCGGCAGCCCTCGTCCGGGCCGGCCACTGCGTCACCGTCATCGCGCCCGGAGAGGACCGCGTCATCGAAGGCGTGCCGGTCGTCGGCCTGCCCGACGGCGGAGCGTTCGGCTGGCCCGGCGCCCTGGCCCGGCTTCGCGAGCGACCCACACGAGCGCTGGGCGCGCTCGCGTTCACGCATCGGGCGCGGCGCGCGCTCCGCGAGCACGCTCACGATCGGCTGATCGCGCACTGGCTCCTGCCCGGGGCCTGGCCCATCGCCAGCGCCAGCTCCGCTCCCCTCGAGGTGGTCGCTCACGGCAGCGACGTGCGCGTGCTCGCGCGCTTGCCGCGCCGCTTGCGGCAGCGCATCGTCGCGGAGCTGCGCGAGCGCGGAGCACGCATCCGCTGCGTGTCGCAGCAGCTGGCCGGAGAGCTCGCTGCCCTCGACCCGCGCATCGCGGAGCGCGTGACCGTCGAGCCCGCACCCCTGGACACCGAGGGAGCGCCGTCGCGCGCGGCGGCCCGAGCTCTCTTGGGAGTCGCCGAGGACGAGCGCCTGCTGGTCATCGCCGGGCGCCTCGTCCGCGAGAAGCGCCTCGACGTGGCGCTCGCTGCGGCGGAGTTGATCCCCGAGGCCCGAGTGGTCGTGCTCGGCGACGGGCCCGAACACAGCCGCTTGCGCGAGCTGTTTCCATCCGCGCGGTTCCTGGGGCTCTTGCCGCGGGACCGAGCCCTCGCTTGGATCGCAGCGGCGGATCTGGTGCTGTCGGCGTCGCGCACCGAAGGCGCACCGACGGTCCTGCGCGAGGCCCGCTCGCTCGGCGTCCCGGTCGTCAGCGCCGTGGCAGGTGACCTCGCGCGCTGGGCGGAGCAGGATCGGGACGTGTGGACGGTGACATGAACGAAGGCCGCTGGCGGCTCAGCGGTAACCCCCACCTGCCGGGGCGGATCATCAGCGTCGTCGCCGCGCTCTGCGGCGCCTTGCTCGGCGCGTGCAGCCTCATCGATGAGCTGGATGGAGCCCGCAGGTTCGAGGCCGCTTCAGGCCTCTCACCGGGGACCTTGGCGGAGCCCTCGCGGGAGCCGCGTCGCTACGAGGGTGTGCTGCGCGGGCCCGCGCGAACGGCGCCGAGCGGCGCACCCGCCACGTTCTGGCTCGCGTGGGTCACGGCCGAGAAGCGCAAGCACATGGAGCGGGAGGTGTGTCGAAAGGCCGAAGCGGATGGGCTCTCGCTCGAGGTCGGTGCAGAGCGCGTTCCCTTCTCGCTGCCCCCCGAACGCGTCTGGGCGACCTACGTGAGCCCGAGCTACCAGCCCGACAGCATCGCCGTCGACGTCGAGGTTCCGCGCAACGAGGGCCAGGTGCCGAGCGCCATGGCCGCGCGGTGTCCGAACCTCGCCGAGCTCTCGGAGTGGACGCTGACCTATCGGGAGGCGCGGCTCCAGGACGGAGCCCGAGTGGTGGTCGGCGCCTGCCACGACGGCGACAGGCTCGGGCCGTGCCCGGGTGGTCAGAGCTTCGTGGCCGAGCGCGGGGCAGCCGCCTTGCTGCTCAACATGCGCGACGCGGTCCTGCTCAACGTGACGCTGGCGCTGGTGGTCGCCGTGAGCGCGCTCTTCGGCGCGGGCCTGTGGTCGCTCCGGAGGCCGGCGCCATGAGCCTGCCTTTGACCTCCTACGTGGTCGTCCTGGGCGTGGTCGCCGTCGTCTCGCTCGGCTTGGGGCTCTTTCTGGTGCGCCAGGGGCTGCGCGCGCGCCTCGCCCTGCCGCTGGCTTCGGGCGGGGCGATCACGTTGCTCGCGCTGGCGGCACTGGGCTTTCTGGCGACGCTCTGCCTCTAGGAGCCGGTCGGTCAGCCCCGCGCCGTGCCCTTCACCCGCGGGAGCAGCTCGGCGAAGTTGCAGGGCCGCGTGCGCGCGTCGAGCTGTGGCAGGAGGATCTTCTCCAGCGCCAGGCGGCACGCGCCCGTCGATCCGGGCAGCGTGAACACGAGCGTGGTCTGACACAGCGCCGCCTCCGCGCGCGACTGGATCGTCGCTGCGCCGATGTCCGAGTAGCTCAGCCAGCGGAACAGCTCGCCGAAGCCGGGGATGGGCTTGGTCACGAGCGGGGCGAGCGCGTCCGGCGTCACGTCTCGAGCGGTGATGCCCGTGCCGCCGGTCGCGACCACCACGTCCACGTCCGCGGCGCGGATGAAGCCCTCGAGCTCGGTGCGGATCGCGCCGACGTCGTCGGTGACGATGCGGCGCGCGGCAATCCGGTGACCGGCCTTCCCGAGCTCGCCGGCGAGCAGGCCGCCGCTCGTGTCCGTCTCCAGCGTCCGCGTGTCGCTGACCGTGAGCACGGCGATCCCCAAGGGAAGGAAGGCGCGTTCCGACATGGCCGAGACCGTAGCGCACTACCCGAGCGCGACCAAAGCGCGCTACCCTCCCGCCCCGATGCAGCCCCCCTGGCAACCTCAGCTGCCGAACCCTGCTCCGGCCGAGTACCTCTCCCCCGGCGCCGGCGACGGCCAAGGGGTGAGCGTGATCGGGGCGGTCAAAGCCGTGCTCGCCGACCAGAACGCGAAGACCAACGTGCTGCTCGGCATCGTCTTCATGCTCATCCCCATCGTGGGGCCCATCGCGCTGTCCGGCTGGATGTGCGAGGCACACCAACGCCTCCTGCGCCGCCACCCGAACCCGATGCCGAAGATCGACTTCAACGACTTCGGCGAGTACATCAAGCGCGGGTTGGCGGTGTTCCTGTCGTCGCTGATCATCACGCTGCCGGTGCTCTTCATCGCCTACGCGGTGATGGGCGCCGCCGGCTTCGCCACCTTCGCGGCCATCGCGGGCACCAACGAGCCGCTGATCGGCGTCGCGGTCGGCGTGGTCGTCGGGCTCTTCGGCTTCGTCCTGCTCTTGGCCCTGAGCGTGGTGGTCAACTCGGTGCACACCCGCGCCGAGCTCACCGAAGAGGTCGGCGAGGCGCTCAAGTTCGGCAAGATCATGGCCTACGCCCGCGCGACCTTCGGCACGGTGCTGGTCAAGAACATCGCCTTCAGCTTCGTCGCCTTCGGCATGGTGCTGGTCGGCATCCTGCTCTGCTACCTGGGGCTCTACCCCGCCATCGTCGTGGTGCAGCTCGCCTCGATGCACCTGCGCTATCAGATCTACACGGACTACCTGGCCAAGGGCGGCGAGCCGATCCCGCTCAAGCCGCCCCAAGCGCTGCCTTCGGAGGCGCGCGCGCCGGCGTACTAGCGGCGCAGAGCTCGAGGCCGACCTTGCCCGACTCGATCCCGCCCGACGAGGAGCTGTCGCAGCCGGCGCCGCTCGGCGCCCCCGACAAGCTCGCGCCGGGCCCTGCCGAGACGCGCCCGGCACGCGTGAGCGAGGCCCTGAGCTTCGCCTTCGACGACAAGCGGAGCCTGTTGGTCGGCGGTCTCTGGCTGCTCTGCCCCGTCGCCGGCTGGCTCGCGGTCCAGGGTTGGGCGTCGGAGGCGCAGCACCGCCTGCTGCAGAACCACCCCGATCCCGTGCCGACGCTCCGACTCCGCGATTTCCTGCACTACGCACGGCGCGGCGGCGCGGCGGCGTTCATCGAGCTCGTCGGCGTCGGGGTGTTCTGGGCCGTTGGCCTGCTCCTGTTCGGGCTCTTGAACGCGAGCTTCCTCGCCGCGGGACTGGTGGCGGGGTCGTTGCTCGTTCCCCTGGCGGTGGTGTGCGGCAGCCTGCTCCTCGCCGTCGCCGTTCTGGGCATGGTCACCGTCGTGTTCAACTCGATGCTCACCCGCGCCGAGCTCACCGGGCGCCTGGGGGAGGCCGTGGCCCTCGGCGAGGCCTGGCGCGAAGCGCGCCCGATGCGCAGGAAGACCTTCGCCACCTATTTGTTGTTCGTGCCGGTCACGCTGGCGCTGGTGATCCTCGGCAGCCTGCTCTGCGGCGTGGGCGTCTTGCCTGCGCTCGTCGCCATCAAGCTGACGGGCGCGCACTTGCGCTATCAGCTGTACGAGGAGCGTCTGGCGCGGGGGGGCAAGGCCCTGCCCGCGCGCGCGCCGGCCGTGCTGCCCTCGGAGGCGCACCTGGTGCGGGTGCTGTCCGTGGGCAGCGGAGAGGTGAAGCGATGAGGCGCTTGGTCCTCTGGCTGGCGCTGCTCTCGAGCTGCGCTCCGGCTCCCTCCGTCGCGCCGAGCGAGCCCGCGGAGGCGTCACCCCGCGCCGCCCCGCCGCCGCCACCGAGCGCCACGCCGGTCGCCTCCGCCGACGCGGCGCCTCCCCCCGCCCCGTTGGATCTGGGACCGCCGCCGGTGCTCGCGGGCGGGGGAGCGAAGAGCGTGAAGAGCTCGAGCGGCCTGGTCGTCAGCGTGGACGTCGAAGCGTCTCGCGCCGGCGCGCGCATCCTCGAAGCCGGCGGCAACGCCGTGGACGCGGCCATCGCCGTCGCGTTCGTGCTGGCGGTCACCCACCCGAGCGCCGGCAACATCGGCGGCGGTGGCTTCATGCTGGTGCGCCCCAAGGGCGGCCCGACCCGCGCCATCGACTATCGAGAGACGGCGCCGGGGAGCCTGCCGCGCGAGGCGTTCGACACGATGATCGCCCAGGACGGTATCGGGCCGATGTCGGTCGGCGTGCCCGGCACGGTGAGGGGCCTCTCCCTCGCGCACCAGAAGTACGGCAAGCTCGCGTGGCCGAAGCTCGTGGAGCCCGCCAAGCTCTTGGCCGAGCGCGGTCACCGCGTCCGCCCCCGAGAGGCTCAGACCATCGGCTGGAGCTGGGCGCAGCTGAAGAAGGATCCGGGCGCGCGCGCGGAGTTCGGCGACGCCGGCAAGCCGCGCAGGGAGAAGGATCTCCTGGTCCGCAGAGATCTGGCCAAGACCCTGGGGCGCATCGCGGAGAAGGGCGCAGCCGGCTTCTACGAAGGCGAGACGGCCGCGGCCATCGTCGCCACCCTCGGCAAGCTGGGCGGGACGCTCAGCGCCGAGGATCTGGCGGGCTACGCGGCGAAGCTCCGCAGCCCGCTCGAGCTCGGCTACCGCGGGCTCACGCTGGAGACCATGCCGCCGCCGTCCGCCGGCGGCGTGGCGCTGCTCGAGATCCTCGGCATCCTGGAGCGGCACTCGGCCTACAAGCTCGGCGCGGGCTCGATCGACGACGCGCACCTGTTTCTGGAGGCTTCGCGCCGCGCGCAGGCGGACAAGCGCTTCGGCGTCGTCGATCCGGACTCGATCGCGCCGGGGGAGCTGGCGCGCAAGCTCGCGCGCTTCCGCGACATCCCCGCGCTGCTCGCGCGCCTGCCCATCGACGCGAACCGGCCCACGCCTTCGGACGAGGTCCATCCGCTCTACGGCGCGGCGATGCGCGAGCTGGAGCACACCACGCACTTCTCGGTGGTGGACGCCGACGGTTTGGCGGTCAGCTGCACCACGACCCTCTCCGCGGGTTTCGGCGCGAAGATCGTGGTCCCCGGCACCGGCATCGTGCTCAATAATGCCGTCGCCTCCTTCGCCAGCGTGGGCGAGAACCAGCCCGAGGGCGGGCGCCGCACCATCAGCAGCATGGCTCCGACGCTGGTCACCCGCGACGGCGAGCTCCTGCTCGTGCTCGGCTCCCCCGGCGGCGACACCATCCCGAGCACCGTCGCCCAGGTCTTCCGAAACCTGGTCGATCACGGCATGACCCTCGACCGCGCCGTCGAGAGCGGGCGCTTGCACCACAGCTTCGTCCCCGACGAGGTGCGCTACGAGCGCGCGCGCCCGCCGCCCAAGGCGACCCTGGAGGGCCTCCGGAAGCTCGGTCACGCGCTGAGCAAGAAGACCATCCCGATGGGGGACGCCAACAACATCTTGCTGGCAGACGGAGTCGCGTACGGGTTCGCCGATCCGCGCGAGGGCGGGCAAGCCGTGGCGGCCCGGGCCAAGACCCCATGACCCCCCGCGCGTGGGCCTGCGCGGGGCTTGGCGCGATCGCCGCAGTCGTCGTCTGGCTGCACGCGCCTGGCCTCGGCACGCCCCTGTTCGCGGACGACTACCTGCAGCGCGCGATGCTGGACGGGACCTATCCCATCGCTCGCGCGCCCTGGAACCTGTACGCCTTCTACGGCGGAGCCCACGAGCTCGGAGCGCTGACGGCGAGCGGCACGCTGCCCTGGTGGATCCCGCCGGAGCTCCGGCTGAGCCTGCTCCGCCCCTTGCCCAGCCTGCTCCTCTGGCTCGAGCATCGGGTGCTCGGGCTCTCGCTCTTCTCCATGCACCTGCACTCGGTGGCTTGGCTCCTGGCGTTCCTCGCCAGCTTCCACGCGCTGGCGCGGCGCTTGCTCCCGACGCCCGTGGCGCTCTTGGCGACGGCGCTGGTGGGCTTCGACGTCGCGCTCGTCTCGCCTGTGGCTTGGCTCTGTAACCGCGCGACGCTGATCTCTGCCACCTTCGCCGCGCTGGGCCTCTGGGGCTACCACGTGCACCGGGACACCGGCTCGCAGCGTGCCGGCTGGCTGTGCAGCGCCGGCTTCGCGCTGTCCTTCCTGGGTGGCGAATACGCCATCTGCGCGCTCGCCTTCGTGCTGACCCACGAGCTGGTGGCGATGCAGGGTCCGCTCCCGGCCCGCCTGCGCGCCGCGAGCTTCGCCGCCGTCCCAGCGGCGCTCTACGCGGCAGTCCACGTGCTCGGCGGCTACGGCGCCAGCGGCGGCTCGGTTTACGTGAGCCCCCTCGAATCCCCGCTCGGATTTCTGCGGGGCGCCTTGGTCCGTGTGCCGTCGATGTTGTCGACCGAGCTCCTGCTGTTGCCCGGCGAGGCCGTCTACGTCGCGCTGGTCGAGCGCTCGCCGCTCCTCTTCTGGGCGGTCGTTCCCCTCGCGGTGGTGGCGCTCCTGGTCGCTCGGGCGCTCGGCAACCTGCCTGCGCCGCTGCCGCGACGCTTCGCGGGCTACGCGCTCGGCGTGGTGCTGGCACTGCTGCCGCTCTCGGGCACGGTACCGGGAGTGCGTCTGCTCTTGGTCCCCAGCATGGGCGGGAGCCTGGTCCTCGCCGCGGCGTTCTGGGGCGCGCTCCGGCCGCTCGGCGACGCCGGCGGGCGCCGCAGGGTGGCCGCGTGGTTGCTCGCGCTCCTGTGTCTACCGCTCGCGCTCCTGCACCTCGCCCTCTCGCCGCTGGCTGCCCGCGCGCAGTCGAAGGCTCACCGCGACGACACGGCCCGCCTCATCCGAGCCGCCCTCGACTCGGAGATCGACGACTCCAAGGTCGCCCGAGAAGAGCTGGTGCTGCTGAACCAGCCGGCGGATCTGGTGGCCGTGAACTACACGGTGCGCGTGCGCCACGAGCACGGCAGCCCGCTGCCCAAGAGCTGGCGTACGTTGGCGAGCGCCCTCACGCCCTTGACCGTCGCGCGCGTCGCCGACGACGCGCTGGAGCTCCGCTCCTCGGACCCGAGCACCGCCTTCTTCAACTACGACGAGCGGCGCCAGGAGAACCCCGACGAGCCGTTCCGGGTCGGGCAGCGATTCAGCGTGCCCGGCCTCGACGTCGAGATCGTCGAGGTGCGCGGCTGGGCACCGTCCCGGATCCGCTACCGCTTCTCCGGCAGCCTGGACGACCCGTCGCGCGTGTTCCTGCGCTTCGAGCACGGGCGCCTGGTGCGCTTCCCGCTGCCGGCGCTGGGCAAAGAGGCGCCGCTGCCGCTGGGCTTTCCTTGACTCGCTTCCGCTGCGCAGCGGCCCTGGCCCGCGCTAAGCTGCCCCCCGGGCGATGGGCACGACCGGACGGGGAAGACTACAAGCACTGGGTCCAGGCCTCCTGTTCGCTGCCGCGGCCGTCGGCGTGTCGCATCTGGTGCAGTCCACGCGCGCCGGCGCCGTCTACGGCCTGTCGCTGATCGGCCTGGTGCTGGTCGCCAACGCCATCAAGTACCCCGCGTTCCGCTTCGGCCCGCACTACGCGGTCGCCACCCGCACGTCTCTCTTGGAAGGCTACCGGCGCCAAGGCCGCTGGGCGCTCGTGGTCTACGCGCTCTTGACCATCGGCACGATGTTCACGGTGCTCGCCGCGGTGACCTTCGTCACCGCCGGCCTCGCGATCGCGGTCCTGGGCCTCCGGGCCAGCCCGGTGGTCGTGAGCGGCGCGCTGATCGGCATCTGCGCGGCGCTCTTGGCGGTGGGTCGCTACCACTGGCTCGATCGCGTCAACAAGGTGCTGGTGGCGGTGCTCACGCTGTCCACGCTCGCGGCCACGGCCCTGGCGCTGCCTCGGCTCGACCTCGCCGGGTCGAGCTTCTGGCTGAGCCCAGGGCAGATGGACCGCGCCACCATCTTCTTCGTCGCGGCGCTGGTCGGTTGGATGCCGTCCGCCATCGACGTGGCGGTCTGGCAGTCGCTCTGGACCCTGGCCCGCCAAGCCGACACGAAGCACGAGCCCACGCTCAGCGAGTCGTCGTTCGACTTCCACGTGGGCTATCTGGGCACGGCGTTCTTGGCGCTCTGCTTCCTCTTGATGGGCGCCGGCGTGATGCACGGCAGCGGCCAGCGCTTCCCGGACTCGGCGGGCGCGTTCGCCGGGCAGGTGATCACTCTCTACGCCACCACGCTCGGCGACTGGAGCCGCCCCATCATCGGGACGGCCGCGTTCGCGGTGATGTTCTCCACGGTGCTCACCGTCGTGGACGGCTTCCCGCGCTCCATCGCCGTCCTGATCGCGCGTCTTCGGGGGCCAGAACCCAAGCACCGCTCCGAGATCGACGAGCCGGCGCAGAAGCGCAGCTACTGGATCTCGATCGCCGTGCTCTCGACCGGCGCCCTGCTCGTGATCGCGATGATGATGAAGTCGCTCACGACGCTGGTGGACGTCGCCACGACGCTGTCGTTCCTGACGGCGCCCGTGCTCAGCGTGCTGAACCATCGCGCGGTGCTGGCCCCCGAGGTCGAACCCCAACTCCGCCCGCGCCCGTGGCTCGTGTGGGCGAGCCTCGGGGGCATCGTGTGCCAGGGCCTGTTCGCGGCCGCCTACCTCTGGTTCCGGTACTTTTCAGCGTAGGGAGGAGACCTCAGCTCAGCTGCTCGGCGTAGAAGCGCCGCCGCCAATCGAAGAAGCGCGCGTACTCGGGCGCGTCGGCGTAGCCGGGCACGCCCACGCCTTCCCAGTCGGGGATGGCCAGGTGACGCGTCTTGGGGAACTCCAGGTGGAACGCCAGGCCCGCCGCCGCGACGTCCGCCAGGCTCGGGCTCTGCCCACACAGGTACGGGGACTTCTCCAGCCGCTCGCACAGTTCCTTGAGCAAGGTGTGCGTGCGCTCGCTCGACTTCTTCACGATGCTCCTGGCCTTGGACAGTCGCATCAACGGGCGGATGGCCGCCGCGGCGAGGCGCCCCTGGCCCGCGCCCCAGACCTCCACCTGGAGCAGGCGTGACACCTCCTCGGGCTGCTCTCGCACGAACCAGTCGAACCAGACCACCGGCGCGTAGCTCCCCATCCAGCGATCGAGCCGCGCCTCGAGCTCCAGCACCTCTCGGCGCGCGGCTGCGTCCGCCGGCAGGAGGTGCGGCTCGGGGTAGCGCTCCTCCAGGTACAGCGCGATCTCCGTCGAGTCGGCGACGATGCGCCCGGCGTCGTCGATGACGGGCACCTTGCGCTGACCGCTCAGACGGTAGATGCCGAGCTGAGGTAGCCCGAGCTGGTGCTCTTCGATGCGGAACGGCAGCTTCTTGAAGTCGAGCAGCGCCCGCCCCTTCTCGGAGTAGTGGCTCAGCGGAAAGCGGTGGAGCACGATCGTCATGGCGCGCCCTTCGTAGCACGGCCGCGCCGGTGTAGACTCACCCTCGCATGTGGGACCAGCGCTACGCCGAGCCGGGCTACGCCTACGGCACCGAGCCCAACGATTTCTTGGTCAGCGTCGCCGAGCGCATCCCCGCCGGGCCGGTCCTGTGTCTGGCCGAGGGCGAGGGCAGGAACGCCGTCTTCCTGGCAGGGCGCGGTCACGCCGTCACGGCCGTGGACGCCTCCGACGTCGGGCTTCGAAAGGCCGCGGCGTTGGCCGCCGAGCGCGGCGTGTCGCTCACCACGCGGGTGAGCGACCTCGCGCACTTCGCCATCGAGCCCTCGGTCTGGGCTGGCATCGTCAGCATCTGGTGCCACCTGCCCGCGGCGCTGCGCGAGAGGGTGCACCGTGGGATCGTGTCTGGCCTGCGCCCGGGCGGCGTGCTGATCCTGGAAGCCTACACGCCGGCGCAGCTCGAGCTCGGCACCGGAGGCCCCAAGCTGCCGGAGATGCTCTACTCGCTCGAGCTGGCGAAGCGCGACTTCGGGGAGCTCGAGTGGCTCGTGGCGCTGGAGACCGAGCGCGAGGTCCACGAGGGCAAGTACCACTCCGGCCGGAGCGCCGTGGTGCAGCTCGTCGCGAGAAAACCCTGATCAGCCGTGGAGCTCGCGCACGCGACGCTCGAGCTCGGCGAGTCGCGCGCGTCGTTGGCGAATCCGGCGAAGCACGCTGGCGATCGCCAAGAGCGGGACCGACCACGGCAGACGCTCGCTGCTCCCCCCGACGCGACACGAGCAGGCCGCCTCGTCCGCGGGAGTCGTCGAGCCGCCGGCGTCGAGCCCGGTCTGACCGCCGCTGCCGCCGCTCCCCGCGTCACTGCCCGAGTCGGCCCCCGCGTCGGAGACGGGCTTCGCGTCGGTGTCGATGGCCAGGTGCCGCAGCGCGCCGTCGACGGGCGCGATCAGGTGCACGTGGTGTTCGGTGTACTGCGCCGCCAAGTTGTCGGTCTCCGGCCCGGTGAAGGTGACGCCGGTGGCCAGGATCTCTGCAGGCGATGACTGACCGGCCTTCGAGAAGCGGTGGCTCAGCTCGCCCGCCTTCACGAAGTAGAACAGGTGTACGCCGCCATTGGCGTCGGCGCTCACGGCGGTCTTCTCCGAGCTGACCACCGACACGTTCTCGCCCTCTTCGCCCGGTAGCCAGCCTGTGCCCGCGCTCTGCACCATCCGCACGTGGTCGATGGCCCAGTTGGTGCCGCTGCCCTTCCACTCGACCCCCGCCGCGACGGGCGAGCCGTCCGGCGTCGCCGACACCACCGGCGACCCCACGGAGTAGCCACTGCCCGCGAGGAGCTGCGTCTCTGGACCGAACGAGCTACCGTCCCAGCGCCGGTAGCTGAGCTTGGACCAGCGGTTCACCAGGTGAAAGACGTCGCTGCCCGGCTGCACGAAGACGAAGGGAGTCTTGGCCTCCGGCGCCTTGATGGGCAGGTCCACGAAAGCCCCGAAGCTCTGACCCGCCTTGCCGGTGCTGTACGCGAGGGGAAACGCTTGCGTGCAAGCGGTCGGGCACACGATGCCGGCGATCAGCATGATCTGGTTCCCGGGTAGCGGCGCCAGCGCCAGGTACTCGGTGTAGTCGGGTCGGATGGTCTGCTTCGCGCCCCAGCTCGTGCCGTCGTGGCTCTGGAGCCAGACGTCGTGCGTCACTCCCCAGCTCGACGGGGGTCCCCAGGCGACGTGGAAGCTGCCGTCCGCGAGGGCGAGGATGACTGGGTTGTTGAACTTCGAGCCGCCCTGACTCTGCGTGTCCGGAACCAGCCCGCGATCGGTCCAGCTCCCCGACTCCCAGACGTGCCAACGGAATCCCTTCTGGGTCACGTACATCAAGTGCAGCCTCTGGTCCGGCGCGCGGTACAGGCGCGGGAGCTTGCCGGGCTCGCCGAAGTCGTGGACGACCGGCGGAGCTCCGCTCACCGAGCTCGTTGCCAACGTCACCAGCGCCAGAGCGACGCCGCCAATCCACCGAGGCATCGCTCCAGGATACGCCGGTGGCACGTCGAATGCAGTCCTCCGCCCCCATGTCCCTTCGACTCAGGATTTGGGCGCTCGCGCTGGTCAAGGTGAACGAGGCCGGTACCGAGGCCGCCGCGGCCACTGCGGTCAGCACGGGCATCACCAGCGCACCGGAGCCCAAGAGCTTCGACGCCACGCGTCCGTTCCTGTTCGTGATCCGCGACCTCGGCACCGGCGCGGCGCTCTTCGTGGGCAGGGTGGTCGATCCGACGGCGAGCTGATCGGGTAGCCTCGAAGCATGGCTGCCGGGGTGAAGACGCGTCGCGCACGCTGGCTGCGACGCCTGTCGATCGCGCTCGGGGCCTCCCTGGCGAGCGTGATCGCGCTCTGGGTGGCCATCCATCGCGTGCCCGGCTTCGGACCCTGGCTCGCGGACCGAGGCCGCAGCGTGCTGGGGGTGAACGCGGTGGCCCGCATCGAGGCCTTCGCCTACGGCGTCGAGGATCGCCTGCGCCGCCTCGCGCGGAGCGGCACGGCTCCGGAGGCGGCGTGGGAGCTGCCGGCGCCTCGGGCTTCGGCCGCCCCGCCGCCCGGCGACGGCGGGAGTGACGCACCGCCACCCCCGCCGTTCTGGCGCCCCAAAGACGTCGGCGCGTTGCACCCGAAGGTCGCCACGCCGGTGGACGGAGTCTGGGTGCCTGTCGTCGATCCGCGCCACCCGGAGGCACCGCCGCTGCTCTGGAAGACCCAGCTCCACCCCGACAAGACGCGACCCTGGGCGGCGCTGTTCGTCGTGGCGCTGGAGGTCGCGAAGGTGGAGCTCCACCTGGTCACCGGGATCGTCGATCCGAAACCCACCACCAGCGCCGGGCGCGAAGCCAAGCGCCCGGGCCGGATCGACCCCGCGCATCGCGGGCGCTTGCTCGCCGCGTTCAACGGCGGTTTCAAGACCGAGCACGGCAACTACGGGCTGCGCACCGCGGGCGTGACCTTCGTGCCGGCACGCGCCATCTCCTGCACCATCGCCGCCTACGACGACGGCACGCTGCGCGTCGGAACCTGGAAGGCGCTGGCCGACGGCGAGGCGCGAATGCGCTTCTGGCGGGGCACTCCGCCCTGCCTGTTCGAGTCCGGAAAGCGTCACGCCTCGCTCTGGGACGAGGAGACCCGCGGCTGGGGCGCTGCGCTGGAGGGCGAGACGGTGATCCGGCGCTCGGCCCTCGGCCTGTCAGCGAGCGGCGACGTGCTCTACGTGGGCCTCGGGGACCACACCACGGCCCGAGCGCTGGCCGACGGCATGAGCCACGCCGGCGCGGACGCGGTCGCCCAGCTCGACGTGAACTACTCGTTCCCCAAGCTCGTGCTGTTCAGCGAGCCCACGCCCGGCAAGCTCGAGGCCGAGACGCTCTTCAAGGGCTTCGTCTTCGAGAAGGACGACTACGCCGAGCGAGCCTCACCGCGCGACTTCTTCTACCTGACCCGGCGCGAGTGAAGGACTGTCGAAAGGTCCGCGCCTACCGGAGCGGCGCCTGCAAATACGAGCGCAAGGGCCGCTGATCGCCCTCAGCCCCCGAGACCGAACACCCCGTCGATGGTCGTCTTTCGGGTCTTGTCCGGCGGACCGTCGTCCACGGCGCCGCCTTTGCCTCCGCCGGCGGAGACACAGGCGCCGTCCTTGAACGCGCAGCGCTTGGCCTGGGCGCACACGCTCGAGCGCTGGCAATCCGCGGCCGAGGCCGCCACGCACGCGCCGTCTTTCATCGAGCACGTCCCCTCGAGCTTGCAGCGCGCGCTCGCCTTGCAGTCCGCGCTGGAGGTCGCCACGCAGGCGCCGGCCTTCTCCCCGCACTTTCCGTCCCGCGCGCAGGCGTTCTGAGCTTTGCAGGACTCGGCCGTCGCCACGCAGCGCCCGTTTTTGGCAGTACACTGCCCGTCCTTCTTGCAGGCCGCCGAGTCCGCGCAGCTCTTGTCCGAGTCCGCGCTGCAGCGCCCGTCCTTCCCCGCACACTCCCCGCGCATCGCGCAGGGGCTCTCCTTTTCCGGCTTGTCCCCGCTGGTGCCCGCGCAGTGGAAGCGAGACAAGGCGACGCAGCGCCCGCCCTGCGACACGCACAGTCCTTCGCTGCCGCAGCTCTTGGCGCACTCGGGGTGGATGGAGCTCGCGATGTTCACGCAGCTGCCCTGGTGGGCGCTGCACATGCCACGGCTCTTGCAGTCTTCGCTCGCCTGGCAGTCGGAGTCGCCGGCGACCGCGCAGGCGGCGTCCTTCGCGCTGCACGCGCCGTGGAGCTTGCAGGCCTCGCTCCCCTTGCAGTCCTCGTTCGAGGCCACCACGCAGGCGCCCCGCTCGCTCACGCTGCACTTGCCCTGCTTCATACACTCCGGCGTGGTCTTGCAGCGCTCCGGGTCGTCGCACCCGGCGAGCAAGAGCGTGAAGAGACAGAGCGCGATGCCCGCGAGCCTGGCCATGCCGAGGAGCTTACCTCAGGAGGCGAGCTCTCGGGCGACGACCAGCCGCTGCACCTCGCTCGTGCCCTCGTAGATGCGGGTCACGCGGATGTCGCGGTACAGGCGCTCGACCAGGAACTCGCGCGAGTAGCCGTAGCCCCCGTGCACCTGCACCATGCGGTCGATGATGCGGCCCGCGGCCTCCGAGGCGAACAGCTTGGCCATGCTGCTCTCGGCCACGGCGCGATCGCCCAGGTCGATGAGCTTCGCGGCCCGGAGCGTCAGGAGCCACGCCGCGTCCAGCTCCGTGCGAGAGTCCGCCAAGACGAACTGGGTGTTCTGGAACTCGGTCAATCGCTTGCCGAAGGCGCGCCGCTCCTCGGCGTAGGCGCGCCCGGCAGCCAGCGCTGCCTCCGCCAGGCCGATGGACAGCGCGGCGATGCCGGCGCGGCCCGGCGCCAGCGCCGACAGCGCCACGGAGTAGCCCTGGCCCCGCTGTCCGATCAGGTTCCGAGCCGGGATGCGGCACGCCTCCAGCGTGAGCGGTGCCGTGCCCGAGGCGCGCTGCCCCATCTTGTCCTCGTCCTTGCCAACTGACAGACCCGGCGTGTCGTGCGGCACGGCGAAGCAGCTGATCCCGGCCTTGCCCGCGCCGTCGCTGCGCGCGAACACCAGGTGCAGGCCCGCGTGGGAGGCCCCGGTGGTCCACATCTTCCCGCCGTCGAGCAGCCAGGTCTCGCCCTCCAGGCGCGCCGTGGTGGCGAGGGCCGATGCGTCGGAGCCGCAGCCCGGCTCGCTCAGCGCGAAGCTCAGCGGACCGCTCTGGCCGCGCACGTAGGGCGCGAGCCACTCGGCCTTCTGCGCCGGAGTGCCGTAGTCGCTGAGGATCTTGGCGGAGAGGTTGCTCGAGGCGAGCACCACCGCGACGGAGGAGCAGGCCTCGGCGATGGCCTCCATGCATAGCGCATAGCCCACCGTGTCCAGCCCGGCCCCGCCGTCGTCCACCGGGACGCGCATCGCCAACAGGCCGAGCCCGGCGAGCTCCCGGAGCTCGTCGGAGGGGAACGCGCCGGTGCGATCGCGCTCGGCCGCCCCTGGCAGGAGCCTTCGCTCGGCGAAGTCCCTGGCCATCGCCGCGGCCAGCTTCTGCTCTTCGGTCAGCTCGAACGCCAAGCGCTCGAGACCCCTGATGGTGTCTGCCACTCGAAACCTCCCTTGCCGTCCCTCCCTTGTCACGACGCCCGGGCAGGCGCCAGAGGCAGACCCCCGCCATTCGACAGGTAGCCTGTCAAATGACAGGATCCCGGGATGAAGCCCCGCGCCCCCCGCCGACTGAAGAAGCGCCACGACAAAGGCGAGCTGCGCGCCATCGTGGACGAGAGCATCGGCCTGTTCCATCGCTTGCGCTGGGTTGCGGAGCAGATCTACGGAGAGGGCGGCCGCTCCACCGCACGCCGCGGCATCCTGCGCGGGCTCCTGCGTTACGGAGCTCAGACCGTGCCGGAGCTGGCGCGTACGCGGAACATCCGCCGGCAGAGCGTGCAGGAGGTGGTCGACTCCCTCAGGGCGGACGGGCTGGTGCGCCTGGTGGACAACCCCGAGCACGCCCGCTCGAGGCGCGTCGCGATCACTGCCCGCGGAAGCCAGATGGTGGAGCGCATGGACCGCATCGACGAGCGCGTGCTCCGCACCATCGAGCCGGGGCTCTCCCGCGCCGATCTGGCCGTGACGGCGCGCACGCTGCGGGTGATTCGCGAGCGCTTCGAGGCCAGCCCGCGCTGGCGCCCGGCGCTGGAGCGGGGCTGAGCGCGGCGCTCAGTTCGGTCCGGAGCCCTTGCAGAGCGCGAGGATCTCGATCTTGGCGGTCGAGTCGGCCTTCACCGTGGCGCAGGGGCCAGGGCAGAGCTTCAGCTGGTTGCCCTCGATGTAGAAGGCGTTGGGCGTGCACGCCGCGGCGTTCGCCACCTGCGAGAACTCGGCGGGGGAACCTCCGCCGCCCGGCGTGTAGGAGATCTTGATGGTGCTCGGATCCAGCTCTTTGCCCGCCGGCGGCTGCGGCATCGGGAAGTCGCAGGCCACCTGCGCTCCCTTGATCACACCCTCGGCGATCTTCTTGAACACCACGTCGTAGCCCAGCCCTTCGCAGACGGGGAAGCGCAGGCCACCGGTCATCTTGCTCAGGTGCTGGTAGCCCGTGCCGGGATCCACCGCCGTCGTGCACAGCGAGAGCTGGATCGGATCCGCCGGGTGATAGGCCTTGGTCGGGTCGGCGGTGTTGGCCGTGACGCCGATGATGCTGTGCCAGACGTAGTTGCGGTCCGCTGCCGAGCCGAACTGTGCCGGATCGCGCGCCATGAGGTCGGCGTCGAACTTCTGGGCCGCCGTCAGGCCGGCCGCGTCGCTGTCGGCGTCGTTGTAGCTCCAGGTACCCGCAGTGCACGACACGCCGTCGTCGGTGATCTCGACGAAGGTCTTGAATGCCTCGGGCCGGAGCCAGATGCGCCAACCACCGGGCGCCTGCGCGTAGCGGTCGGGCTTGTCGTACCAGTTGATCATCTTGCACCACGAGTCGTGGCTCTCTACGTCGTTGTTGTCGTAGTGGAAGAAGAGCGGCGGGTTCTGCACCGTGGGCTGATTGGCGGCGATGGGACAGGTCTGCGCGCCCAGCGGCGGACCGATGCACAGGGATTCGTCGCCGTTGGGCCCCTGCTCCGCGATCATGATCACGCGGTAGTCGATGCCGCTCGCGCCGATGATGCTGGAGAAGTTCGTGCTGATGTTCTGCTCGATGGCGGCGACCTCGTTGGTCATGCTGCACGAGTTGTCGACGATGAAGATGATGTCGACGGGCTTCTTGACCAGTGTGGCCTCGTACTTCTGGAGATCGCAGGCTGCGTCGGGGTTGATCGCGCTGTCGTCGAACCCGCCGTCGAAGACGATGCCGCCTCCGGCGGCCGCCGAGCCGCCGCCGTTGCCGCTGCCGCCGCCGCCGTTCGCGGCCACGCCGCCGCCGCCCCCGAAGTTCGACTCCGTTCCGCTCCCGTCGGTGCCACCGCAGCCACCGGCCAGCGAGGCTCCGAACGCCGCTCCGACGAGTACCAGTCCCAGGTGAGTGAAGCTCGGTCGCATGGGTCCTCCGGGCGCCGGACGCCGCCGGGCCCGGCCAGGATAGCACGCCCTGGATTCTGCGCAGATTCTGCGCCTCACGCCCGGCTGGCGGGGACCAGCTCGTCGGCCTCGAGCTCGGTGAGATCGAGCCGGTCGATGCTGAGGTGGAGCCGATTGCGGAGCCTCAGGTACTCGCCACTGACCGCGTATTCGAGCAAGGAATGCGCCCGCGCGGTGGCAGTGAGGCTGAGGGCCGAGTCGCCGGAGGCCCGGATCACGCCGAGGGCGGTCTCCAGGTCGTTCGAGAACAGGAGACCCGCCCGATCGGCGGTCCGATCGACCCCCGCGACCCAGCGACTCAGATCCGCCTGGCCCCCCGCGTCGAGCAGCTGCTCCAGGATCCCGTGCAGGCGTCGCTGCAGCTCCTCCGGCAGGTGCCGCCGCAGGTGCTCGCGGGTGGCCCTCACGGCGACCTCGAGCTCCTTGGAGACCGCCAGCTTCGGCGCCGCCAGGACCAGCGCGCCCAGCGTCCAGGCCTTGAGCTCCAGCGGAGCGAGCAGCACCCGTAAGAGGTAGCCCGGCCTGAGCAGCACCAGGCTCGACGCCGCCAGGAAGGCCGCCTTGCGCTCCGGCATGGCCTTGTGCACGGCGGCGCTGGACAAGACGACGTGGGCGCGCGAGCCGCGCCCCAACCTGACCGCGAGCTTCGAGTCCGTCCGCTCGAAGAGCAGCGGCAGCGGCAGGCGCAGCACGTCCGCCGCGGCCACGAAGGCGCGAACCAGCGTCCCTTCCGCGGCTGCCGGATCCAGGGCGTCCGCTTCGTCGAGCCCCAACTCGGCGAGCGACACTCCCTTGGAGGTCTTGGTGACCACGGGCTGGATCTGCAAGAGCAGGCTGCTCAAGCTCGGGGTCGCGTCGCCGTGTACGAGGTGGTCTGCCCAGTCGCGATCGCTGATGCGCAGGTTGGTCCCGATCAGCGACTTGCCGCGGCTCGCCCGGAAGAACGCCTCCTCGTCGCGGCTCGCGCCGCCGAGGGCCACCAGGGCCTGCGCGGCGCAGAAGGCCGTGTCCCGGCGCTCCGCCGCCAGCCCCAGCTGGTGCAGGCGGCGATAGGCGTCCGGCCGCTCGGGGTCTCGGGCCACCGCCGCGCGATGCAGCGCCGCCGCGCTGTGCAGGTAGCGCTTGGCGTCGGTCAGGTACAAGTCGGCGAGCACGGCCTCGCGCTCCGGGTCGCCCGCGACGAGCCTGAGCGCGGCTTCGTTCACCGCGATCGCGTCGTCGACCTGGAGATTCGACAGATCGAGATCGGCCAGCGCCGTGGCCAACCGGTACGCGCGATCGCGATCCTGACTGGCGGAGGCGCGGGCGATCTGCTGCTCCAGGATCTGGCGCAGGGAGGCCGTGTCGCCCAGCGCGCCGCGCAGGGCGATCAACCGCGAGACGACGTTCTCGTCGCTGGGGTCGAGCTTCGCGGCCACGGCATACAGCTCCGCTGCCTCGGACTTGTCGCCGAGCTCGGTCTCGGTGAAGAGCGCCGCCATCTGGACGTAGCGCGCACGTTCTCTGCGGTCGGGGGTGAGCCCGGCCAGCTTCATCAAGACCTGAATCAACGGTCGCCAGTCGTGCTCGTCGCTGTACAGCCGCACGAGCTTGAGCAGGATCTTGCGGTCGTCCGCCCGGATGCCGACCGCGCCGAGGTAGGCCCGCGCGGCCAGATCCTTGCGCGCGAGCACCGCATCCGCGATCTCGCCCGCTTCGGCGCAGGCGTCGGCGTCTTTGGCCGCGACGGCGCGGGTCAGCAGTCGCTCCAGGGTGCTCGGCAACGTCTCCCCGTGTCCGGCGTCGCGCTCCAACCGGGCCAGCGCAGCGAGCGGTGCGACCGCTTCACGGTCCGAGGTCGCCGCGCGCTCGAGCGCTTCGCGCCCGGCGTCCCAGCGCGAGAGACGCCGGCAGAGCTCGCCCTTCTGAGTCAGGACGAGGGCGAGCTCGCTCAAGGTGAGGTGCGACTCGTGGACCTCGAGCAGCCGCTCGACGGCGGCGAGCGCCCGCTCGGCTGGCTCGACCGCCAGCGCGACGCGGACGGCGGCCTCGAGCGCGTCGCGCCGGTCCCCGTATTTCTCCGAGAGCTGCTCCAGACGCCGCCGCGCGTCCGCTGGGCGCCCCAGCTCGGAGAGCACCAAAGCGTGGGCCGAGAGCAGGCGAACCTGCTCCGCCTCGGCGAAGCGCTCCAGGTGCAGGCTCGCCGCCTCGTAGTGCTGCGCCGCCTCGGCCGGGCGCGCGTGCTCTCGGTCGAGCTCGCCGGCGACGAGGTGAGCCAGGGCGTTCTGCGCGTCCTGGTTCAACGCGACTGTGACGGCGGCGCGGGCGCGGCCCGGGTCCTTCTGCACGTCGAACAGCACGCGAGCGAGCGCCGCGCTGAGCTCCGCCTTGTCGCGGCCTGGAGCCGCAGCGCCCAGCGCATGCTCGAGTGCCGTCACGGCGGCGTTCACCTCGGCGTCGGCGATCAGCACGTTCGCCATGCAGAGCGCCGCGGCGGGGTATCCGGGCCGGTCCTCCAGCGCACGCCGGCAGCGCTCGACCGCCGCCGCGGAGTCGCCCTGGCGCAGCCAGAGCTCGGCGGCTTCGAGCCAGTGCTCTGCCCGCCGCTCGCGCTCCGTGTCCGCCTCGGCCAGGGCGTCGAGCGTGAGCGCGGCGCTCTCCGCGTCCCCGCGCAGAGCGCTCAGCCGGGCCCGGGCGTCCAGCACCTCGCGGTTCGTGGGGTCGAGAGCCAGCGCCGACTCGAACGCAGCGAGCGCCCGCGCCGGATCGTCGAGCTCGGTCCAGGCCACGTGCCCCAGCGCCGCGAGCGCCGCGAAGCGCGACGCTTGATCGTCCAGGCGTTCGCTCTGGCGTTCCAGCGTGAACGCCAGGTCGCTCCAGCGCCTGAGCTTCTTGTAGAGCCTCGCCAGCGCTGCGAGCGCGGTCGCGTCATCGGCGTCCACGTCGAGCACGCGCTCCCAGGCGTCGGCGGCCCGCGGCTCGTCGAGCAGCTCGGTCTCCTCGATCTTGGCGATCTCGACCAAGAGCGCGATGCGCTGGCGGGGCGTGAGCGCGATCTGGAGCTCCGCTTCCAGCGCCTCGACGGCCTTCGCGGGCTTACCTGCCGCCCGGTACAGATCGGTCAAGGCGCGAAGCGCCTCGATGTCGGCGGGGTTCTCCGCGAGCAAGTGCTCCCAGGCCGCAATGGCAGCGGAAGCGTCCGCCATGCGATCGGAGAGCCCGTGGGCCAGCTCGGCCAAGATGCGCCGGCGTTCGTCGCCGTGGGCTCCCTCGGCTCGTTGCTCCATCACCCGCGCCCAGTCCGCCATGCGACCGGCACCCAGGTGCAGGCGCGCGAGCAGACGCCCCGCCTCGGCGTGACTCGGATCTTCGGTCAGCACTTGCTCGAGGAGCTCCCGCGCGGCGCTCTCGTTCTTGCCGTGCTCCAGCAAGACCTTGGCGGCTTCGGTCGACAGATCCCGGGCCTCCGCCGGGGCGAGCGTGATGCGAGCCCGGTCGAGCAGGGCCTGGCCGAGCTCCGCCCATTGCTGCGCCCGCCGGTAGATGTCCGCGATGCGGCTCAAGGCGCGCTCGTGGGTCGGCTCCAGCGCGATCACGGCTCGGTAACACTCGAGGGCGAGGTCGGCCCGCCCCATGCCGCCCTCGTACCAACGCCCCAGGCGGAACGAGAGCGCGACCTTTCGCGCAGGCTCGCTCTCGTGATTCGCGCTCTCGCTCAGGCGCTCGAGGACGGCGCGCCACGCGGAGCGCTCGCTGGCGGCGAGCTGCTCCAAGTAGCTCGCGTGCTCGTCGTTGAACGGGTCCTCGGCCACCGCCTCGGTCAGCGCGACCAACGCCTCCGCGTCGTCTTCGATGTCGTGGGAGAGTACGCGCGCCAGGCGCGCGAGCACGCGTGCGCGCTCGGCACGATCGCTCAGCACCTCGCGGCGCTCGACCAAGAGCTCGACGAGCTTCTCGTGGTCACCGATGCGCTTGGTCACGCGCTCGAGGGCGGTCCACGCGCCGTCGGCCTTCGGGTCGTCGGCCACGACCCGGCGGTAGGCGCGCGCAGCGGCGCGCGGGTCGGCGCCGAGGTTCTCGTAGATGGCACCGGCTCGGATGAACAGGCGGCGCCTCGCGCTCTTGCCGGCGTCTCCGTCGGTCGCGTTCTCGGCTGCCAGCACGAAGGCATCGGCGATGCGGTGGGGGTTGGCGCCGCGCTCGATGGAAGCCTCCAGCACCCCGGCCAGACCCTCGTTCTCCGGCTCGCTCAAGAGCCGCTCGAGCTCGCTGTCGATGTCGAGATCCGGCACCGTGCTCGGTGTCATGGGCGAGGAGCTGATCACCGCCGTCATCAGCTCCAGCACCTCCCCGGCATCGGCGGGGCGGCCGAGCGGGCTCGAGTCCACGAGGCGCAGCACCATCTCCTCGAGCTCGTCGGGGATGTGCGCGTGCGGCGCGTAGAAGCCGAGCGGGTCGGGCTCGGACACGACCTTCTTCTTGGCGAAGTCGGGCGCGTCGGGGCTCAGCGGCAGTCGGCCGGTGAGCAGGTAGTGGCACAAGAGCCCGAACGAGTAGACGTCGCTCCTCGGGGTCGTGGCCTCGCCGAACAGCTGCTCCGGTGCGGCCCAGGCCGCCAGGTGGGCGCCGCCTGCCGCGTGGCGCAGGAGGAGCGGCGAGGTGGCCGAGCGCAGGTAGTACGCGCCGGGGTCGAGCAGGCGCACCGGAGGGGTGTCTTCGTCCGCACCCACGGCGATGTTGCGGGCGTGGAGCGCGCCGTGGGCGAGCCCCCGGGAGTGCAGCGCCGCGAGCCCTTGCAGGACGCGTCGCAAGATCGGCCATGCGCGGCGCAGCGAGAGCGGCTCGAGGTCGCGCTCCGAGAGCAGCTCCCCCTCGAAGGCATCGTGGGTCACCACCCGCCGGTCTCCGATGAGCTCCACCTGAACGTCGGCGGGCAGCCAGCGGTCCGAGACGTCCCCCGCCAGGCGCGTATGGGCCAGATAGCGATTCAAGGCGACCCGCGACGAGCCAGCGCCTTCCCGGATCAAGCGCAACCGCACCATGCGGCTCCCGTTCCGGGCGCGGTAGACGCTGGCCCAAGGGCCCGCTCCGAGCGCCGCCTCGATCGTGTAGGGCCCGAGCGTGGTGCCGGGCGCGAGCGCTTCGCCCGGCGGACGCGTGCGCCGCGACGACTCGCTCAGTCGTCGTGCGAGCGCCGGGCGCTCCGCGGCCATCACGTCGGCGAGGGCGTCCAGCGAGTCCAGAAGGTGACACTGCTCCACGACGGAGGCCGCCAGCTCCGCCGCGGTCGTCGCTCGAAGACCGTCCGGATCGAGCGCCAGATACCGCGTCGCCAAGCGGCGAATCCCCTCGACGTCGAACTCGCGCTCGAGCTCCCCACGCAATACGTCCAACATGACGGGCGCGGACTACCACGGGCCTCCGGCCGCGACGACGGTTGGCGCGCTGAGCGCCTACCGAGCCCGAAACCAGCGTCATCGACCCGTGCAGGTGCCTGCTTCCGCCTCCTCTGATAGACTGATGCCGCGCGGCGGGAGGCAGCCATGTCTCGGGTTCGTTCCTCGGCAATCGTTCTGAGTCTGTGGGCCCTTGGGCTCGCGAGTTGCTCCGCCGACGATGGCGGGGAGAAGACCGCTGGACCGAACCTGGGCGGCGGCGGCGGCATCGTGGGCACTGGCTCCACCGGCGCCGGCGGCGGCAGCGCCGCGAGCAGCGGCAGCGGCGGCGGCATCAACGTGGGCGGCGGCGGCGCCGGCGGCGGCGGTGGCACGGCGGGGGCGGGCTGCGACAAGCTCGACTTCTTGTTCATCGTCGACAACTCCGTGTCGATGCAGGATCAGCAAGCGCAGCTGGTCGCCGCGTTCCCGGGCTTCATGACCGCCATCCAGAGCACGGTGCAGGCGGGCAGCAACATCCACGTGATGGTCACGGACACCGACGAGTGGGGTCGCTGCAACACCGCCAACCCGTGGACGGGGATCGACCCGAGCAGCACCACCTGCAACTCGTACATCAAGAACACCAAGTTCGAAGAGTGCGACCGCACGATGGGCGCCGGCGTCATCCACCCGGCGGGCCAACACGCCAGCAACCAGAAGTGCGGGTTCCCGGCCGGCCGGCGCTACCTGCAGCAGGGCGATACGGACATCCCGGGCGCGTTCGCCTGCGCGGCCAAGGTCGGCGTGGCGGGGCACTCCTCCGAACGGCCGATGGACTCGCTCTTGGCAGCGCTCACGCCACAGATCAACGCGGCTGGCGGCTGCAACGAAGGCTTCTTGCGCGACGACGCGGTGCTGGTGATCACCTTCATCAGCGACGACCCGAACTTCGAGGACAAGGGCACGCCGCAGAGCTGGTACGACGCGGTCGTGGCCGCCAAGAAGGGCGATCCGAAGGCGGCGGTCGTGGTCGGCTTCACCCCGGCGTTCGCCGACTGCCCGGGCAACGGCAACCCGAAGGGTGCGCACTGGGCGGAGTTCGTCGCCAAGTTCCCCTTCAACCTCCACGCCTCGGTCTGCGCCGGCGACTACGCCACGACCTTCGCGCAGGCGGTCAAGATCATCGACGACAGCTGCGACCAGTACGTGCCACCAGTCAAGTGACCCTCAGCGCTTGGCTGGCGCGGCGCCCGGGAGCGGCGTGGGCGGGCCGCTGCGGTCCATGGCCGGGGTCCCCCAGGCCGGCTCGATCAACTCGCTCACGATGCTGCCGAGCTGCATCAGCTGGTTGCAGTGGGCCTTCACGTCGTTGCCCGCGAAGGCCCAGACGTGCAGGCCGTGGTCGTCCAGCGCCGAGGTCTTGCCATACGGGTCCGCGCCGGGCTCTTGCACCGTCGGCCGCAGGCCGAGCTCCTCGAGCATGTTGGCCGCCGTGGCGAAGGTCGAGGGGAACACGCCCGGATTGACCCGGCTGTGGGTGAGCACGAAGATGAGCTCACCCTTCTGGGCGCGGCGCATCGCTTCGATCTCGTGTTTGACGAAGCGCGCGTCCAGGGACGAGCTCTTCTGCTCCCGCGGTGCCCCGAGCTTCCAGGCGCCGTGGAGGCCGTCCAGGATGACGACGGCGTCGAGCCCATCCACCCCGTGTGAGAGCTGCTTCGCCACCGCCTGCGTGCCGGCGCTCCAGGCGGAGATGCCGAGGTGACGAACGTGCGCCTGCTCGCTCCCACTGTGACGGCGGAGCGCGCTCTCGATGGACCGCCTGAGCGCCGGCAGCGCCTCCTTCGTCGCGACTGCGTTCGTATAGGCTCCGCCGTTCGCCCGATCCACGGTCACGAGCGCGACTCCCTTGGCGACCTGTGTGAGCACCTTTCTCGCGGCGTCGCCGCCGTTGAAATGCACGATCACGTCGTAGCCCATGTCGGGCGTGTGCCCGCCGCGCTGGGGGATCATCATCTTGCCGAGGGAGACCGGCACGAAGGGTGCGTACGGTCCGAGGCCGAGCGGATCGAACGGGTTGCACTCGTCGAAGCCCTTGACGCGCTGCTCGGCGGTCAGCGCTGGGATGGTCAGGCGCGACTCCGCCGGCGGCGGCGCGGCCTCGGGCAGCGGCGCGGGCTCGGCGGACGGCGCCGGCTCGGGCGTGGTCTCCCGCTCCTTCGCCCCTTTGCACGCCAGGAGGGCGCTGAGCAGCACGACCAGAGCGAGGCGAGACATCGGACCCGAACGACAGGCCCGGCAGCATGCCACTCTTCACCAGTTCTCGCGAGCATCCGCCGGCAACCAGCGGCGATCCGCGGGTGAGTAGCGCGCGGTCCCGACCGGGAAGCGGAAGCGCTCCGCGGAAGTCTCGAGCACCGAGAGCGGCCGCTGCGGCCTGCCGACGATGATCACGTCGTCGATCACCTGAACTCGTCCTCGGCGCACCTCCGCCGAGCGAGCCTGGTCGTGTTTGGCGGCGCGCCGGCGAGGCGCCTTGGGCGATTCGGCGAGAGCGGCCGTGGCGGTGAGCAAGGTCAGCGCGAAACAGGCGATGCGAAGCGTGTGTGTCATGCGGTGATGATGCACGGGGCGCGCAGTTCGGATCTCACCGAGTGCGGTCGCCGAGCTCGGCGCGCAGGCGACGGGCTTCGGCGGCGCTCTCCCCGTTCGGGAAGCGCATCAGGTGCTCGTCGAGCAGGCGCAGCGCGCGCGCGCGATCGTTTCGCGCCTCGGCACGAATTCGCCGCATCGACTCGGCCTCCAGCAGCGTGGCCGGAGAGCCGATCCGCACGTCCCCCTGTGTCGGGCTCGCTGCGGGCGGCGGCACGCGCCCCTCGACGGTGATCTCCGGCGCGCGCACCGGAGCGGGCGCCCCGCCAGACTGCGCCGGCAGCGAGGCGGGCGCGAGCGGCGCCCGCGCGCTGATGCTGGGGGCCGGCGCCGCGGTGCGCTCCGGGGCGATCAACTCGGAGCCCACGTACGCCGACGCCGTGCCGAGGATCACGCCTGCGCCAAGCCACTTGGCCAAGAGCAGCCCGAGCCCGGACGAGAGCTTTCCGCTCGCACCGCCCGCACCTGCTGCCGAGGCGCCGAGCGTGCCTGCCGAAGCCAAGGCGGCGACCTCGAGCACGCGGCTCTCGACGCGCTCGCGCGCACCCGCTTCCGGCGCCTCGCGCGCGCCGAGCGCCAGGAGCTCCCGCTCGAAGCCGGGGCCCAAGCACTCGACGAGTCGTTTCGGATCAGCCATGGTGACCTCGCTTGCGCGCCGCGAGCGCGCGCACGAACCGACTCCGCGCGCGGCGCAGCCGAGAAGCAGCCGTGCCGCGAGGGATGGCCAGGAGCTGGGCAATCTCGCTGAGCGTGAGCCCCTCGAGCTCGAACAGCACGAACACGCTGCGCTCGTCGTCGTCGAGGGAGCCGAGCGCCTGGTCGAGCACCTCGAGCCGCTGCCGCGTGCTGAGGAGCTCCTCCGGGGTCCTGCCTCCGGACGAGCGCTCATCGTCGAAGGGCGTCTGGCGCAGCGCCGCGCGCGCGTCGCGGCGCCGGTAGCTCTGGGCGACGCGCAGCGCCGTGCCGTAGAGGTAGCTCTGCTCGGAGCCCACGGCGATCTGCTCGATGCGCAGCGCCGCGACCAGGAACACCTCCTGCGCCGCGTCGTCCGCCGCGCTCGCCGGCACCCCCAGGCGCCGCAGCAGTCGCCAGATCGCGTCGAACCCCTCGCGCATCATGCGCCTCAGCCGCTCGTGCGGCCCGGCGGGAGCAGATTCGTCTCGGGACAGCGGCGCCTCGATCGGCAGCGTGCCCGAAATACTCGCGTTCGGGGCGGGCGGCGGGTCGTGGGGCGCTGGGGTCACCGAGGTTTGATGTCCGGGGCCTCGGGTTCGGATCGCGAAATCCGCCTCAGTCGTCGGCCTCTGCCTCGGCCTCGGCCTTGCCGGCGAGGTAGGCGTCTTCCAGGGACTTGCCGCGGCGGATCTCCAGGAGGCCCGCGCCGGCGTGGAGCAGGAAGGGCACCACGGTGGCGTTGAGGTTCGCCGGCGTCCAGCCGCCCGAGCCGCGCACGATCAGGCTCTGCCCCTCCCAGGTCATCTCCAGCTCGGGGTGCGCCTGCTCGAGCGCGCCGAGGCTCACGCTGGCCTCGACGCCATAGCGCATCACCAAGCCCTGCTCGGTGACCTCGGCCATCGAGCCGCTCTTGGTGCAGCGCCCGCGCTCGATGAACACCACGTGATCGCACAGCGCCTCCAGCTCCAGCAGGTTGTGCGAGCTGACCACGAGCGTGCGCTTCTTGCGGTGCGAGGCGAAGACGTCGCGCATCCGCACCACCAGCTCGGGGTCGAGACCGCTGGTCGGCTCGTCGAGCAAAACCAGATCCGGTTTGCCGAGCAGCGCCTGCGCGATGCTCACCCGCCGCCGCATGCCATGGGAGAGCGTCTTGATGCGAGCCCCGGCTCGGTCCACCAGCGCCACCTCCTCGAGCCGAGCGTCCACGTCGCGCGCGGCCTCGGCCGCAGTCATGCCTTGGAGCCGCGCGTAGTGCGTCAGGAGCTGGCGCAGCGTGACGTGCGGGCTGAGCTCGCAGTCCTGCGGCAAGAGCGTGAGCGAGCCGGCGTGCAAGCGGGGGTCGAGGGGCCCGCGCCCCAGGATGTCCACCTCGCCCGCGTCGGGGCGGATCATGCCGCCGACGATGCCGAACGTGGTGGTCTTGCCGGCACCGTTCGGGCCGATGAACCCCGAGATGACACCTTTGGGGATCTTCAGGTCGAGCCCATCGAGGGCGACGGTGCGACCGTAGCTCTTGCGCAGGCCGCGGATGGCGAGCGCGGCGGTCATGCGTCCCTCCTCGCGAAGCGCCAGTGCCCCAGCGCGAAGAAGCAAAGACCGATGGCGACCAGCGACACCATGGCGGTGCCGCTCTCCACCGCGCCCGGGTGCCAGAGCGCCAGGTGGTGACCGTTGGGGAAGAGCTTGGAGAGCGCGCGGAACAGCTCCGGCGCCTGCTCCTCGATGGGGCGGGCCTGCACCAAGCTGCCGCCGAGCGAGCACGCGAACATGATCAAGAGCGCCAGGCCACCTGCCCGTACCGTCGTCTTGGCGAGCTGCGACGCGCACATCACCATGCCGAGGTAGGCGAAGCTGTAAACGATGGTTCGCCCGGAGATGCGCAACAGCCAATACGCGGTGTTGCCGAGGGGCATGCCTTCGAGCCAGAGCAGGCCCGTCGCCCAGCACGCCGCCGCTCCCACCACCACGCCCACCGCCATCAGGCAGGTTTGCCCGAGCAGCTTGCCCACGGCCCAGCTCAGCCGGTCGGTCCGGAACAGCGAGAAGCGGACCGCGCCGCTGGAGAGATCGCCGGCGACGGCGTCGGCGGAGGTGAAGAGCACCAGGAGCGGCACGAAGTTCATGGCGAGCCAGCCGTAGAACAGCGCCATGGGCGGGATGGAGACGATGGCGCTGGCCACGTCGGGGTCGCCCGTCAGCGCCCCGGCCACTCGCTCCATGCCGGGGCTCTCCATCAGCTCCTTCATGCCGACGGGCTGGCGGAGCTGCTCCTCCAGGCGCTCCTGGATGGCGATCAGCACGCGGATGAAGATGGCGGAGCCTCCGAAGGCTCCCATTGCGTAGAGCGAGATCAGGACCAGCGCCTTGCGCGAGCGCAGCGACTCGAGCAGGTCGAAACCGGCCACCAGGCGGATGCTCTGCGCGCGGGCCACCGGGCTGGATTGTGAAGAAGTGTGGCGGGGCCCATTCATTCCGTGCACCGAGACCGTGGCGGTTTAAGCTAAACGGCATGAAGAGCCAAGTACGCCGCGCCCCGCTCATGCTTTTGGTGGGATCGGTCGCCCTGATGGGGGCCGTCGCCTGCGCCGCCAAGGTGGACGAGAGCCCCCGCGAGAGCGAGCCCAAGGCGCAAGAGCTCCGCCAGAAGCACGACCGTCACTTCCGCGGCCCGGTGGCAGTGGTGATCGATGCGGCCAGGACTCACGGCAACCTGAAGGCGGACCAGGCCGCGACGCTGGACGCCATCTCGAGCGAGCTCGCGGACGACTGCGGCTCCCATCGCGCCCTGCACGACCGGCTGAAGAGCTCCGCGGTCGCGGTGGTGCGCTCCGGCAGCGCCCGCTCGGCGGAGTTCGATCGGTCGGTGGACGAGGCCGTCGGCGCCATCGAGGCGCGAGTGCAGCGGAGCACGGACGCGCTCGAGGAGATCCACGCGATCCTGGACGTCGATCAGCGCAAGGCGGTGGCGGTCGCGCTCAGAGCGCGCATCGCCGACAAGTTCGGCCGCGGCCCCCGCGACGAGAAGCGCCAGCGCGAAGGCTTCCGGCGCTTCGCCTCTCACCTGATGCTCTCCAGCCTGCAAATAGACAAGCTCGAGGCGGCGAAGCAGGAGCTGTTCGGGGAGCGCGAGAAGCTGCGCCCCAGCCGCGAGGAGCTGCTCGAACTGGTGGAGGCATTCGAAGGCGAAGACTTCCCCGCGGCCCTGCTCGCCTTCCGCCAGAAGAAGAGCAAGGTGCTCCGCGAGCGCGTCGCCCGCGCAGGCGAGCGCACCGACTCCGTGCTGACGATCTTCACGCCCGAGCAACGCGAGCTGCTCGCGGATCTGATCGTGGACGGACCGCGCAAGGTGCTGTTCGGTGAGGAAATCGCGCCCGAGGAGCGCTGAGCCCTAGGGAGCAGCCATGATGCCGTCGAGCACGCCCCAGAGCGGCTCGCTATGCGGCACCATGTCCTGGCGGTAGTACCACCAGAAGCTACCACCCACGAAGCGCGGCTCGGGCAGCTTCAGCGTGTAGTAGCGCTCGACCCACTCGGCCTTCTTGGCGACCTGCGCCGTTCCGCACTCGCCGATGCCCAGCTTGGAATTTGGGAACAGCGCCGCGAGCTGCGCGAACACGGCCGGCCAGTCCGGCTGAAGATCGTTGCAGTCGTCCTCGTAGTAGCTGACGAAGACGTAGTCGAGCTCTTGCCGGAGCTGGTTCGGCACGTTCTTCGAAGCCCAGGTGAACATCTCGTTGTCCGGCGACGACCAGCAGTCCTGGTTCAGGTAGAGCGTGAGCGCGGTCTTGCCGCCGGCCTTCTGCACGACGTCGAACGCGCCTTCGATCTTCGCGACGACCTCCGCCGTCTGGGCAGGGGAGCAGCTCGACGCCTGTTGGCCGCACAGCCACTCACCGTTGATCTCGTTGCCAATCTCCCAGATGTCGACGACCGGCCCGAGCAGCGACACGTACTCCTCGGCGCGCTTCACGTAGTCTGCCGGCGCGTACTGGCTCACGTAGAACGAATCGAGGAGCTCGCCCATCACGAAGCTCACGCCGTGGATCGCCGTGGCGGAAGCTTGATAGTCGCTCGCGGGCACGAGCTCGTCGAACACGATGCGGGTCGTCGGCTTCTTTGCGTGTTTGCCGAGCGCGGCGGTGATGTCCGGAAGTGGCTCCGTGGCGTCGATCGTCACCCCCCAAATCCACTCGGGCGCGCCGGCGCCCCCCGTCGCCCCGCTGCCGCCGCTGCCGCCGCCGCCGCCGCTGCCGCCGCTGCCGCTGCCGCCGCTACTCTGCCCGCCGGTCGTCACGCTGCTGGTCGTCGCTGCGTCTTCTGCGCAACCCATCGAGAGCAGCGCGACGGCAACGCTGATGCTCATTTTCATCGCTCCCTGGGGACAGGATAGCACCAGCCCATTCTGCGCTATCATCAGGCGACGATGGGGGACATCGAGGACATCGAGACGGCCGAGACCGCGTTCGCGGGCGCGACACCGGACGCGCCTGCGGGGGTGCGCTCACGCCTCCCGGCAGGGACCGCGGTTGGCGGGTACGTCATCGAGGAGTACTGCGGCGGCGGCGGCATGGGGGAGGTGTATCGGGCTCGCGACCGCCTGCTCTCGCGTGACGTGGCGATCAAGGTCGTGAGCGCCGCGGGCGGGGGTGCGGGTCGCTGCGGCGTGCTCTGCTCGCTTCTGGTGCGTGAGGCGCAGACGCTGGCGAAGCTCTCTCATCCGAGCTTGGTTTCCGTGTTTTCCGTCGGCGAGCACGAACGTTGCGTCTACGTGGCAATGGAGTACGTCGATGGGACGACTCTCAGCCGCTGGTCCGCCCGGCGTTCTTGGAGAGCGTGTCTGGACGCGCTGCTCGATGCGGCGCGGGGCCTCTCCGCTGCGCACTCCGCCGGGGTAATCCACCGGGATTTCAAACCCGACAACGTGATGGTCACCCGGGACGGCGCGGTGAAGGTCATGGACTTCGGCTTGGCGCGCAGCTCGGCGGACGTGGAAGATGCGCCACGGATCGGGGCCTGCGCATCCTGCGCACCCGAAGACCAGGTGGCGCAGATCCGCGACCCGGGCGCGGTGGTCGGGACACCGCGCTACATGGCGCCGGAGCTGTTCGAAGGCGGGGCCGCGGACACCCGCAGCGATCAGTACTCCTTCGCGGTGTCGTGCTGGGAGGTGCTGTACCGCGCGCTACCGTTTCGGGGCGAGACGCCTGCGCAGCTCTACTTCTCGAAGAAAGGGCACCAGCCCGCGGGCGCCACCGACAGCGACGTTCCCGCGGAGGTGGAGCGCGTGCTCCGGCGTGCTCTCCTCCCGTCAGCTTCCCGACGCTACCCCTCGCTCGAAGACCTGACCGAACGCATCTCACGCGCCGCGGAGAGCTGAGCTAGGATCGCACCATGAAGCCAAGCCACCTCGCCGCGCTCGGCGTCTCGGGTCTAGCGCTCGCGCTCCTGCCTCTGGCCTGCGGGTCGAGTGACGAAGGCGGCGGCTCGAGCGGCGGCGGTGGGGCCCCGACCGGCGGCAGCGGCGGCAGCGCCGGCTCGGGCGGCGGCTCCGGCGGCAACCTCGGCGGCAGCGGAGGGGTACCGGAGGACGCGGGCGGCGACGGCGCTTGCCCGACGCCCTGCACCGCGCCCGGAACCCTGTGCGTATCCGGAGCGTGCCTCAGCGACTGCCGCCTCCCGGGCGCCGTGCCCTGCGCGGCGGGCGACGTCTGCGACGTCGGCAGCGAGCACCCCGGGCAGTGCGTCACGCCGGGCTCCGGCTGCGTGGTGACCTCGCTGCCGGAAGCCTGCCCGAAGGGCGACGGCGGCAGCGTGACCTGCGGGCCCGGCACGCGCTGCGATGGCGACGGCGGGTGCTACGCCGCGCTGCCGTGCAAGAGCGTCTCGTGCAAGGACGGCAGCTGTTGGGGCACGGACTGCTCCTGCACGCGGCCCGCGCCGGCCTGCGCTCCGGCACCGCTCGGCAAGCTGGGCGACGCGGGCACGCTGAACGACCCGAAATTCATCAAGTGCGGAACGCTGTCGAGCTGCGATGGCGGCATCTTCGACCTCGACTTCGACCAGAAGTGCGGCGCCTGGGGCGTGACGATGATCTCCGGCACGGACTACCTGCGGCACATCGACGCCGCGGGCAAGGTCACGGAGTACGCCGGGGTCACCAACCTGAACATGGGCGAGGTCGCGGCGATCCAGGGCGAGAGCGGCGTGTTCGGCGGTGGCCTCACCGACGTGGCCCTGACCTACATCTGCTGCGCGACCTGCGGCTGCATCCTCTCCGGCTCCGGCGGGAACCCTCAGGGCGTCGCGGCGCTCGACCCGCAGAACGGCAGCCTGCCGATGAAGATCCCCACCACCCAGTTCTCGAGCGGCGCCGGGCCCTTCGGCATCCCGACCGTGGACACCGGCCCGTACGGGCTGTCGTGGGGCCTCGACCGCGTGCTCTACGTCGGCAACGTCCAGGCGAACGGCGACTACCACGCCCTGGATCTGACGGCGCAGACCTCGCAGCAGGTCGGAACCTTCGCCAAGCGCGTGCTCGCGAGCGCGCCGTTCGACAAGGCGCGCATGCTGGTGGGCCTGGAGGGCGGCGAAGTCCAGCTCGCTCCCGTGCTCGGAGGCACCGGCACGCCCAAGCCCCTGATCACCCTGCCCGCGCACATGACCAGCCTGGTGCGCGACTCCTGGAGCGGGCGGGTCTACGCCGAGCTCTCCGACAAGTCGATCGTGTCGTTCTCCGAGGACGGCAAGGATTTGAAGACGTTCCAGACCGCGCCTGCCCTCGGCCGCATCACCATCGCGCCGGACGGCTACCTCTACCACCTGACGGTGGGCTGGCCCACGACGCCCGAGGTCGTGCGCTGGCAGCTGCCGACCACGCTCTGAGGCCCGGAAGGCCGTCGGAGGCGCAGGCGTTCTCCCGAACGTCGTGCTCTTCGTCCTGCTCCTGTCCATGCTGGACGTGGTCCACGTCGAGGGCGATCACGTGAGCTATCTCGTGCTCGCGCCCTACCCCACGCTGGGCTTCGAGCACGGCGGCGGGGAGGAGGGCGCCTGGCGCCGGGCTCACCCAGGAGCACCAGCGCCGTGGTGGCTCAGCGGTCGCTACCGGGTGATCCTGGAGGTCACCAACGGCTGACTCGCGCTTCGCGCTACCCGGCGGCTCAAGGGCCGCCAGGCGCGGGTCGCTCGTCGACCTCGACGATCTCGAGCAAGCCGTGGTCCTTCACGGACACCCGGCCCGCGTCACCGTCCACCGTCAGGTTCCCGCACGCGCAGCGCCAAGGCTCGTCGTGATGGGGCATCGACCAGACCGCCGAGCCGCAGGCAACACACTCGTAGCGGATGCGCGGACCGGCTGGATATCCGAGCATGGGGTCGAATGCGATGCGACGAGCCACGCTGAGCTCGAGTATCGCCGCCGGAGCCCCCGCGTGTCACGCCGCGCGCTGGGGACGCCCCCTCGGGGGCTTCGGCAGCGCCGAGTGGAGCTGGTCGAACAAGAAGTCGGTGAGCAGTCCCTGGGACGCATCGTCGAGGTCCACGATGAGATAGGCCACCAGCTCGTTCTGGCAGCGGACGCGGCGCAGCAAGAGGTGCGCGACGCCGGTCTCCAGCATCAGTCGAGCAGGCAGGTATTCGAAGCTGCTCTCGCGGACGGCCTTGGGCACGATGGCCAGCATGCCGGTCTGAGAGAGCTCGACGCAGCGGGCCAGGAATCGGGTCTTGCCCCGACCGACGGCCATCTGCGTGCTGGTCTTGCTGCGGGGACTGACGCGACGCTCCATGGGGGTTCCTCCTCTGGATCGACACGGTCCCGCGCAGACCTTGCAGGTGACACCCACTCAGCTTCGGAGGCAGCGCCGCGCGAAGGCACGAAACTGCACCGGATCGGCGATCGCCTCCTTCTCCTTTCGGCTCAGCCGCTTCACCTGGAGCTCGAGCCGGAGGGCCACCCCCTTCGACAGGCAGCGGCGCGTCGCGCACACGGAGAGGGGGCCGCGCCCGCGGGTGTAGCGCGCGCCTTTGCCGGCGTCGTGGGCCCGGATGCGCTCGGCGACGTTCTTGGCGATACCCGTGTACAGGCTGCCGTCGGCGCAGCGCGCCAGGTACACGAACCAGGTGTCAGTGCTGCTCGCCATCAGCGCTGGCGCTGCTCCAGCCGGCGCTGGGTCGCCCGGGCGATGGCGGCCGACCAGCTCCGTTCGCCGAAGCCGGTGAGCACTTCGCCGTCGATGTCGGCAGTGGGCACGCCGCGCCGCGGGCTGATGCGATCGCGCTCGCGGCGTGCCGACTCGCTCGCCTCCACGTCGTACTCGGTGTGGCGAAGGTTGTTGGCGCGGAGCCAGGCGCGGGCACGGGTGCAGTGGGGACACCAGGTGGTGGTGTAGATGGTGATGCGCACTTCGCCGAGGGCGGCCTGAAGCTCCTCCGCGTTCGGAGCGCGCGGCTTCGCGCTCGCGGGGCTCGGAGCGCGAACCTCCTCCTCGGGCACGGCAGTCGCAGCTGGCCGGGCGGGCTCCGGTCGGATCGGCTCCTCCACCTGCGGCAGCGACCGCTCCGCCACCGGCGCGGGCTCGACCTCCGCCCGCCCGAGCGACGGCTCCGGCGCAGAGGGCGCCACCGCCACCTGCGGCTCGGCGCTTCGCCAGACGGCGAAGCCGACGCCAGCCACCAGGGTGAACGCCACCAAGGGGATCCACGCGACCGCGGGCCGCCGTTCGCCCGGCGCTCGCGCCGCCGCCTCGCGGCGGCACAACGCGCAGAGGCCGTCGGGCCCGGCGGCGAGCTCGTGCCGTGCGCAACGCGAGGCCACTTCGCGGGCTAGCCTAGCCCGCACCGGGCAGATTGCCGAGCCTCGGTTGCGCTCGCGCCAGCGGACGGCGGGGGCGAGAGCGTATAGAGTCGCCCGAAAGCCGTGAGCGACCGCGATCCTTTCGACCCCCTGGCAGCCCTGGAACGGATCTTCGACGACTGGCGCGCGGCGACGGATCCCGACGGCCAGCATCGCGAGGCCTGGGATCACATCGCGGCGGAGATCGCCGCCGCGCGGTCGGCGATCGCGGAGACCGAGACCCACCACCAGAAGCAGCTCGAGACGCTCCGCGCCCAGCACGCTGCCGAGCTGGATCTGGCAACCCACTCCTCGCGCGCGCACCAGGACATCGCCGTGGCACGAGCTGCCGTGGACGCGGAGGCGGCGCGCGCGCAAGCCGACCGGCTCGCCGCGGAGAAGGAGGCCGAACGGCGGCGCCTGCTCGCCGAGGTGGCGGAGCTCCGAGAGGAGGTCTCGACGCTGTCGTCGTTCGACGCCACGCTCGCCCTCGGCCTGTACTCCAAGCGCGCGGAGGCCGACGAGGCCGACGCCTCCACGCTGCGCGCCGAGTGCGAAGCCGCCCGCGCGCGCGTCGCCAGAGCGGAGGCCGACGCGCGCAAGAGCGGCGCGCGCACGGCGCTCGAGATGGCGCAAATGGACATCGCGCTCGAGCAAGCTCGGGCCGAGCGCGACCGCGCCGAGCACGCGCTCGCCAGCGCCGAGGCCCGCCTGACGAACACCCGGGAAAAGCTCGCCGCGTGGCGCACGCGCGTGTGAGCGCGCCGGGCGTCACCCGCCGCTGCGTTGCCGCCGGCTGATCTCGACGACGTGATCGACGAAAGAGACCAGCGCCTCGCCGGCTCGCGGCGCCAGCAGCTCCGCGATGCGCTGGAGCAGCCTCTCTTTGCGCTCCAGCTCTGCCGCAGGCGGCGGCCGCCCTTCGGCGTCCTCCGAGAGATCCTCCAGCAGATCGACGCAGTTGAACACCAGGAGCGCCAGCTCCCGAGACGCTTCTGGAAATGAGCGCCGGAGCTCGGCGAGCTCCATCTGGCGGGCCTGCTCGTCCGCTGCTGCGCTGCGCGCCGCCGCCTTGCGAACCCGCGCCTCGAAGGCCGCCGCGTCGTCGGCGTCGAAGGCCGCGAAGGCGCGCTCGAAGTCCACAGCGGCCACGGCCCGGGCGCGGGCCGGCGAGCGTTCGTTCCCGCCGAGCCGTCCGAGCGCGGCGAGGCCCTCGAGCGCCGCGTTCCCGGCGGCCTCTCTCACGGAGCCCCGGACCTTCTCCGCGATCTTGCCCGGCTCGACCAGCTCCGCTGCCCGCATGCCTCGTCGCGCGAGCTCGGCTTTTTCGTCGTCGTCCATGCCCCGCTCGCTTCGAGCTTAGCCGTACCGGCGGGCGATTTCCACGCGCGAGACACTTGCCCCGGTCTCGATCGGTTCTCCCCGAGTCGAGCTGCGTCGCCACCACCGGCAGGGAAGTGGTGACCCGCACGGGAGCAAGCGCCATCGAGCCTCTACGGGGGCAGGCGGAGCGGGGCTGACCCTTGCCCCGGTCGACGCCGTGAGCGATGGTGCAGCGGTGCGCTGGCTGATGCTGACCGCCTGCCTCCTCGCCTGTGGCAAGGCCCCGCAGAGCCCACCCGCTTCCCCGCCCGCACCGGCAGCCGCGGCGCCCAACGCGCGCCCGCCAGACGTCGCGCCCGCAGAGCCCGCAGAGCCCGCGGGCGCGAGCCTGGTGCTGCCCGCCGACCGGGGCAGCGGGCAGTTTCGAGGACTGCGCATCGACGTGGTCGATCTGGTCGAGAAGCGCACGCTGGACGGCTCGGGGATGATGCGCGCCACGCTGCGGCTCAGGGCCGACGGGAAAGACGAGACCGTCGAGCTCACCTCGGACGACCCGAAGCGGTCCTGGCAGGGCTACGAGCTCGACTACGATCCGGCCGGCTGGCGACAGGAAGTCCGACTGCGCGTCCAGCGCCAGCAGCCGTGACAGCTTCGGTCAAGAACCGTACTTGACGGAGCAGCCGTAGGCCTCGGTCTTGGCCACGGGCACCGCGCGGCCCGCCTTGACGGCGTCTAGCGCCTGCTCGACGTAGCGCACGAGCTTGCCGTCGCTGGGCGACTCGCCCTCCCCGTCCGGAGAGTTGTCGATGGCTCCGGCGTAGACGAGCACTCCCTTGGCATCGATCACGAACATGTGCGGCGTGTTCGTCGCGCCGTACTTGCGGCCGACGACGCCGCTCTCGTCGAGGAGCACGGGGTGCTTGATGCCGAAGCGCTCGGCGGCTTCGCGGTTCGTCTCGACCCCGTGACCTTGCTTGCCGGGCGCGCCGGAGTTGATCGCCAACCAGACCACGTCGGGATCGGCGTCCCAGCGGCTCCCAGTGCCCTGGAGCGAGCCCTTGGCGTGGGCCCTCTGCACGTACGGGCATCCGGGGTTGAACCACTCGAGCACCACAATCTTCCCAGCGAAAGCCGACAGCTTCACCGGCTTGCCGTCGAGATCTCGGAGCTCGAAGTCCGGAGCCGGCGCTCCGAGCGCCGCGCGCTCCGCTGCGCGCCCGGGTGGCGCCGCCGGCCCGAGCTCGGACGCGGGCGGGCTCGCCTTCGGCGAGTTGCAGGCCGCGAGCGCGACCGCACCAAGCAAGATGGCGATTCGACGAGGCGTCATCGGAAGCCACGTAGCGACGGGCATGACCGAGCGCAAGGAGGCCAGGCGAGATCCCACGGCGGGCCGGCAGACACTCCCGCACCCGACCGTCCTGACGGGTTCAGCAAACTTTTCGCGACATTCCTCGTGCTCCGCGTACCCCGGGCCCGCGACTGTGGCACGCTGCTTCGTTGCCGGACGCCAGCATGAAGCGCTCGCGGACCTCCATTGGCGTGAACCTCTTCTTCGGGATCTTCGGCTCCGTGGTGGTGGTGTTTCTGGCGTTCTCGTTCTTGAGCTCGCGGCGCGCCGAAGACGCCTGGGAGAGCTCCTTCGAGCAGCACGCCGGCCAGACCACGGCGGTCATCGAGCGCGTGCTCCGGCAAGGCATGCTGCTGAAGAAGAAGGAGGCCGTGCATGCCGCGCTACGCGATGTCTCGACGGCGCCTGGCATTCGAAGCATTCGCATCTACGACAAGTACGGCGAGGTCAAGTTCTCGACGGACACCCACGACCTGAAGACCAAGACCAAGCAGAGCGCCGAGCTCTGCGTGTTGTGCCACGACACCCCGTTCGGCAGAGCGAAGGAGCAGAGCAAGACGCGCACGTTGCGCGACCCGAGCGGGGCGCTGGTGATGGGCCAGGCTCGGATGATCAAGAACTCGAGTCAGTGCGCCGGCGCGGACTGCCACGCTCCGCCGGAGCAGCGGGAGTACCTGGGCGTCATGGACTTCCAGATGTCGATGGCGGTGATCGAACAGGGCACGAAGAGCGCCAGGCGCGGCACGTTCTACGCGGCCGGGCTGATGGCCCTGGTGGGTGGGCTCGCGACCTACCTCTCGATTTGGCGCTTCGTGCAGCGGCCGGTTCGGCGCCTGGTCGACGGCACACGCAAGGTCGCCGCGGGTGATCTCGGGGTGCGAGTCGAGGTCGATCGGGGGCGAGAGCTTCAGGTGCTGGCCGAGTCCTTCAACCAGATGAGCGCGGAGCTGGCCGCGGCCCGAGCGCGGAGCGAGCAGTGGGAGGAGGAGCTGGCAGCCGCCATCGCCCGGAAGACTCGGGAGCTCGGCGCCGCGCAGCGCCACATCGTCCACATGGAGAAGATGGCCTCGCTGGGTAAGCTGGCGGCGACCGTGGCCCACGAGCTCAACAATCCCCTGGGGGGCATTCTGGTCTACGCCAAGCTGATCCAGCGCGAGCTCCCCAAGGCCGACCTGCCGGAGAAGGACAAGGAAGAGATCCTGCGTTACGTCGAGGTCGTCCGCTCGGAGTCGGCACGCTGCGGCGACATCGTGAAGAACCTGCTGACGTTCGCCCGG
Source organism: Polyangiaceae bacterium (assembly GCA_015075635.1). Taxonomy (NCBI): domain Bacteria; kingdom Pseudomonadati; phylum Myxococcota; order Polyangiales; family Polyangiaceae; species Polyangiaceae bacterium. The sequence goes on along the minus strand of JABTUA010000003.1, from coordinate 2,474,682 downwards.
CAGTCGAAGAACGTCTTCGCCGAGCACAACCTGAACCCGATCATCGACCGCAGCCTCATGACCGTGCAGCACCTCTTGAAGAGCAACGGCATCGAGCACAGCGTGGAACACGTGGCTGGAGACGACCGCTTGACCTGCGACGCCAACGAGATCCAGCAGGCTTTGGTCGCGCTCCTGGTCAACGCAGCCGAAGCCATGCCCAGCGGCGGGCAGCTGCGCGTCGAAGCCGAGGCGAGCGCCGACGACCTGACCATCAGCATCACCGACACGGGCGTCGGCATCCCGCCCGAGGTGCTGCCGGAGATCTTCGAGCCCTTCGTCTCCACCAAGGGTGACAAGGGCGTCGGCCTCGGCTTGGCCGTGGTATACGGCATCATCCGTCGCCACGAGGCCGACATCGACGTATCGAGCAAGCCCGGCGCCGGAACGACCTTCCGCATCACGCTCCCGCGGCACCCGAAGCCGCCGCCGAGCGCGAGCACACCGACTCCGTCGAACACCAAGGTGGTGAGCAGTGGAAAATGAACGCTTTGGGATCTTGGTCGTGGACGACGAGTTCTCGGTTCGGGACTCGCTCTATCACTGGTTCCGGAAGGACGGCTTTCGCGTGGGGCAGGCGGAGAGCGCGACCGCCGCGCTCTCGGAGTTCCAGAAGGAACCCTGGGACGTGGTGCTCCTGGACATCAAGATGCCCGGGATGGACGGGCTCGAGCTCCAGCGCCGCCTGCGGGAGGTCGCCCCGGACGCCGTCGTGATCTTCATCACGGCCCACGGCACCATCGAGACGGCCATCGAGGCCGTCAAGAGCGGGGCCTTCGACTACCTGACCAAGCCCGTCGATCCGGACGACTTGAGCCGCGTGGTCGCCAAGGCGCTGCAGCACCGGCGCCTGACCGAGGAGAACTCGCGCCTGCGCTCCAAGATCGCGTCCCTCTCGGAGGCCGAGGAGATCGTCAGTCAGAGCCCGGAGATGAAGCGCGTCTTGGACACCATCGACTCGCTGGCCGCCACCGACATGACGGTGCTGATCCGCGGCGAGAGCGGGACGGGCAAGGAGCTGGTCGCGCGCGCCATCCACACCAAGAGCGCACGCCGGTATTTTCCCTTGGTCCCCGTCAACTGCGGCGCGCTTCCGGAGAGCCTGCTCGAGACCGAGCTGTTCGGCCACGAGCGCGGCGCGTTCACGGGCGCGCAGCACCGGCGGCGGGGCAAGCTGGAGCAAGCCGATGGCGGAACGCTGTTCCTGGACGAGATCGGCAGCATCAGCCTGAAGACGCAGGTCGAGCTGCTCCGCGTGCTCGAGACGAAGGAGTTCACCCGCATCGGCGGCACCCACCCGGTGCGAGTGGACTTCCGGGTGGTGTGCGCGACGAACCAGGACCTGGAGGCCCTCTTGGCCAAGAAGGAGATGCGCGAAGACCTCTATTTCCGCGTCAACGTGTTCCGCATCGACCTGCCCCCGCTGCGCGAGCGCAGCGGAGACATCCCGCTCCTGGCCGGGCATTTCCTCCGGCATTTCGCCACCCGGCTGGACAAGGACCTCCAAGACTTCACGCCGGAGGCCAAGAGCGTCCTGGAGCGGCACACCTGGCCTGGGAACGTGCGCGAGCTCAAGAACGCCATCGAGCGGGCGGCCGTCGTCGCGGAGCCACCGCGAGTGGAGGCCGGCGACCTGGTGCTCATCCGCGACCCGGCCCCGGCCCCGGCGGCGGACGAGCCCACCACGCTGGCGGACGCGGAGAAGCTCCACATCGCCCGGGTGCTCGCCCGTCACGACTGGAACATCTCCCGGGCAGCGCGGGCGCTGGAGGTCGACCGAGTCACGCTCTACAACAAGATCAAGAAGTACCGGCTGCGCGACTGATCTCGAGAGCGCTCATGCCTTCGCCGACGGACCTGCTGCTCGTCCCGATGGGCTTGCCCGAGGCCGGGTTGCTCTTGCCGTGGCTGGGACCGCGTCTCGAACGGGTGTTCCGCGCGAGCTGCCGAACCGCCGAGACCGAGCTGGACATGGGCCAGAGCTACAGCGAGGCGCGGAGCCAGTACGACACCCGACGCCTACTCTCCGCCCTTGCTGCGCTCTCGGACTCGGGGCTGGTGTTGGGGGTCACCGGCCAGGACTTGTTCGTCCCCATCTTCACCTTCGTGATCGGTGAGGCCCAGCTGGGGGGGCGCGCCGCGCTCGTGTCCACCTTCCGCTTGGCGGAGGGCCCGAATGGGCTGTCGGTTCGCCCGGAGGTGCTCCGGGCGCGTCTGCTGAAGGAAGCCGTGCACGAGCTCGGACACTGCCAGGGGCTCCTCCACTGCCTGGACCCTCGCTGCGTGATGCACGCCTCCTCGACCGCGGACGACGTCGATCTCAAGTCGGACGAGCTCTGCGATCGCTGCTTGCTCGCGCTAAGAGCAACCCACGCCCCGGCCGCGCGGCGCGCCTAGCTCAGCGCCCCGAGGCGAGGGCCGAACGGGCCAGTGACACGGCTCGACGGGCTCGGGACCCGGACGGACTCTGCGGCGCGAAGACGCGCGGGACCAGGTGGCAGACGTGGGCGCTCAGGATCGTCACCAGCACCAAGAGCGCCTGCTCGTTGTGGATGATCTGCGCCAGGTTCACCCAGGAGCCCGGCAGGACCAAGAGCGCGAGCTCGGGGGCCCACATCACGAACCCCGAGGCTGCGATGACCGAGATGCCCAGGAAGAGCGCCAGGTAGTCGAGCTTCTCCCAGTAGCGGTAGCGCTCGAACTTCGGCTCCGGCCCGCGCCCGAAGAGCCACTTCGCGTGCGCCCAGAAGCTCCTGAGATCGCGCGGGTTGGGCAGCGGCGACTCCGGGCCGAACACGAGCGCGAAGAAGCGGCCGAGCCGGAAGCGGCCCGCCTCGTCGCGATACTGGCCGCGACGCTGCCACAGCGGCGCGATCAGGCTGCCGAGGTGGAGAGCGGCGTACGCCACGGTCGAGACCGCACCCAGGCGATGAAGGCTGCGCGCGGAGTCGGCCCCGCCCAGGAGCCCGAACAGCTCCTTCGCCCAGGCGGTCTGGTTGAAGCCGAGCGGCAAGCCCGTCACGACCAAGAGCACGAAGGAGACGAGCAGGAGCGCGTAGCAGAGGCGATCGACGCCGCGGAAGGCCGGAGCGTAGTCGCGTCGCGCTTCACGCATCCGGCGCCAGCGCGCCTCGCGGTACTCGTCGGGGTCCCGCGCGAAGTCGAGCAGGTTGCGCAGCATCCAGCCCAAGCTGTGCAGCACGAGCAGGGCCAGTGCGGCCCGGATCAGCCAGGTCATCGACTGGTTGGCCCAGTAGAGCAGCGGGAAGCCGGCTCGGTCTTGCGGATCGCCGTGCGGCAGGTAGCCGGCGAGGTTGGCGGGGGCGTCCGCGTGGCAGGACCGGCAGGTGTCGAGCTTGCGCTCCGCGGAGACCAGCGACGCCGGGTCCTTGCTCGGCAGGACGTCGTGGCTGCCGTGGCAGTCGAAACAGGTCGCCACCTTGGCGCCGCCCAGCGCGTGGGCGCGACCGTGGTAGGTCTCGAGATGCGCGCCGAAGCGCTCTTCGTGGCAGCTGCCACACTGGCGGTCGCTGCCCAGGCGGAACGCGAGCGCCTTCTCGCTGACGGCGTGGGCGCTGTGACAGCTGGCGCAGGTCGGAGCGTTCTCGTCGCCCTTGGCCAGGGCCTTGCCGTGTGCGCTCGCGCTGAACGTCTTGGTGATGCCGCTGTGGCAGCTGTCGCACATCGCCATCACCGCCGACTTCTGCGCGGCGCTCTTGGCGTCTTTGACCTCCTGCACGTCGTGACCGCCGCCGTGGCAGTCCGTGCAGGACGGCGACTTGAGCATGCCTTTGTCCAGGAGCTTCTTGCCGTGGATGCTCTCCGCGTACTGACCCACCACCTGCTTGTTCTCGGGGTCGAGCTCGGCGGAAAACAGCGGATTGTCGTGGCACTTGGCGCAGGTCTTGGCCACGTTCTTCTTGTTCACGCTGCTCTGCCGGTCCTTGACCGCCCGCACGTCGTGAGCGCCGTGACAGTCCTGGCAGCGTGCGCCCTTCTCGCTGCCCGCCGCGCCGTGCACGGAGAGCGCGAACGCAGCATCCGCCTTCTGGTGGCAGCCTTGGCACAGGTTCTCGGCCAGCGGCTTCTTCGCGTCCAGGCGCCGCTCTTCGATGCGGGCGTGGCAGTCGGGGCAGTCGAGCTTCGCATGCACGGAGTCGCGCAGCGGCTCGAGCTCCACGTTCGGCTCCCAGTTGACCTCCACCAAGAGCGAGCGCTGCTCGCTCGCGGGGGCCGGGGCCCGGGTCTCCGCCGCGCAGCCGAGCGCGAACGCGAGCCCGAGCGCGACGACGAGAGCGCTAGCGGTGGGCTGGCAGCGGCCGTGACAGCGTCGGCGTGTCATGGGACGGCTCCTTGTCGGGTTCGGGCGGGAGGATCTCGGTCTGACCGAGGGTCTCGAGCTCCTGCGGGTGCTCGTGCTTCATCTCCGCTTCGCTGAGCTCGCCCGTGTACATGGCCAGGCTCACACCGTGACCAGAGGGCTTGAAGGCCACGTGGTAGAGGTGCCACACCAGGATCGAGAGCGTGGCGAGCCAGGCCTCGTACAGGTGGATCAGGGCGGCCAGGTCCCAGCCCCACATGGGGATGAAGCGCATCGCGCCGACCTCGAACCACATGATGAAGCCCGTGACGACCATCACGATGGAGCCCCAGATCAGCGCCAGGTACTCGACCTTCTCCACGTAGGAGTAGCGGCCGAAGTGACCAGGCTTCGCCTCGAGGCCGACGTAGTAGCGGAGCTGGTGCCAGAGGTCCCGGAGGTCTTGCCGGTTCGGCAGCATGGCCTTGCCCTGGCTCCGGCCGCGCGCCGTCGCGAACAGGTAGTAGAGGTGGTAGAGCGACGCGACCACGAAGATGGCGGCGGCCACTCGGTGCGCGTAACCGCGCGCCGCGAAGCTCAGGCCGGTGTCCGACAGCGCTTTGACCCAGAAGGCGTCCGGGTAGCGCAGCGAGAAACCGCTGATCACCAGCACGAAGAAGGTCACCACCAGGCACAGGTGCTGCACGCGCTCGCCCAGCGTGAAGCGGGACACGCGGCGGGTCTTCTTCAGCTGGCGCAGCCGCTCGCGCAGCGTGGCGAGGTAGTCGAGCCCGTTGTAGGCCAGCATGCCGCCGATGGTCAGGGTGATCAGCGCGATGTAGATCTTCTTCACCAACGCGATCACGGCGCCGCCGCTGGCCTGCTCCGGGTTGTGGACGCTGCCGGCCGCGAAGTTGTCGCTGGCGCCGGGGTGGCACGTGCCGCAGGTCGCCGCCAGGTTGGCCTTGTTGACGGACGACTTCGGATTCGAAGAGTTCAGGATCAGGTGCCCGCCGTGGCAGCTGGCGCAGTTGGCGACGGTGGTGTCGCCGAACTGGTCGGCCAGCCCGTGGAACGACTGGCGGTAGCCTTCGACCTGGGTCGTCGCCAAGCCGTAGCGTCGGTTGACGTGCTCCGCGCTGTGACACTGCGGGCAGGTCGACTTGCTGATGGCGGCGGCGAACACGCTGGACTTCGGGTCGGAAGTATCGCGGATGCCGTGCTCGCCGTGGCAGTCGGTGCAGACCGGCGTGTCGCTGTTGCCCTTCGCGAGGGCCACGCCGTGCGCGCCCTCCATGTACTGCTCGAACATGCCGTCGTGACACTGCCCGCAAGTCTTGGGCACGTTGTCGCGGAAGATGGGCGAGCTCTTGCTGGCCACGGCGGCCATGTCGTGACCGCCGTGGCAATCGTTGCAGGTGGCCGACACGGTCAGCCCGTCGTCGGTCATGCCGCGGAAGTGGACGCTGCTCTCGTAGTCCTTGCGCGAGAACGCCGGCTGGCCCTTGGCCTTCGCCTTGCCGTCGTGGCAGTTGCCGCAGGTGGCGGGCAGGTTGGCGCGCGAGACCTGGCTCTCGGGGTCCTTGACGGAGCGGGTGTCGTGCGTGCCGTGGCAGTCGGCGCAGGCGACGGGCTTCTTGCTCTCGGCGTGCGCCCCCTTCTGGTACCGCTTCGCCTCCTCGGCGTGACAGCTGCCGCAAGCGACGGGCGCGAGCCCGGCGCCGTGGCTGTCGGCCTTGGCGTCGGCGTGGCACTTCACGCAGGCGACGTCGGCGTGGGCCGACAGCGCATAGCGCTTCATGTCGATGGGCTGCCCGTCCTTGCCCTTTGGCCCCTTCTCCGTGCCGGGCTGGCGGTGACACTCGAGACAGTCCTGGTTCGGGATGGAAGGCGGAGGCGCCGCCAGCGCGGCGCCAGTCCAGGTTCCGACCAGGAGCAACAGACCGAAAGTGCGGGGGGCGTTCACGGCACACCTTCCTGGGTTCAAGGGAAGATTTCGCTGACGACGCGCTTCCAGGCGGCATCGTCGAGGTGGGCGCAGGCGTCGACGGAGAGCTCACCACCGTCGGCCAGAGTGGGCATCTCGGGGTCGGGAGCGGTGAGGGCGAACAGGCGGTCGATCTCGCGGCGCATCCAGCGGGTCGCCCGGCCGCGAGCGAACAGCTCCTTCATGCCGTGCTTCAGGCTGGAGGGCTCCGGGGTGATCTCGACCAGCCAGCCCCGGCCGTACGGGAACGAGTTGACGAGCGAGGGATTGCCGCGGAGCAGCGGGTTCACGCCGGTCACCTTGCCGCTGATCGGTGCGCGGATGGCGATCTCGCGCTCACCGTGGCGGAGCACCGCCATCACATCGCCGGCCTTCACCGACATGCCGATGGCCGCGGTCTCGATCGAGTCCACCGGTCCGATCAGCCGCTGGGCGAAGTCGTCCACTCCAGCGACCACGCAGCCCGGCGCGCGTCGCGCCCAGCCGTGACCACGGTGGAGGCGCACGTCCATCGGGACGTTCACGCCCTGCACCTGTGAGACGATGACCTCCGCGGTCGTGCTCAGCGCGTATACGACGCTCCCGATCAGGAGCGCGGGCATCACCAGGACGAAGGCGAACTGCAGCGCGAAGCCGAACACCGCGAAGAGCGGGATCAGGCCGAGCGCGCCCAGCGTCAGCGCGACGATGATGACGTAGTCTTTGAAGTTCAGGTTTTCTTCTCGGTGGGCCATGACGGCGCTCCTTCTTTGGGGCCGTGCGTTTCGAGGGGTTTGCCGATGACGCATTGCACCCCACGTGCCAGCCACTGGCCGCCGCGGATCCCCGCGAATCGCCCTGGATCCCGCCCCGCGCCCACGCGCCACCGGACCCGGATCGGAGGATCTCCACACCCGGGCGTTGAGAAGCTCAACGGCAAATCGCTGCTGAAAACCCCTTGCTGGTGCCGCAGCAGGGGTTCGGCGTTGAGTCTTTCAACGGCCGGGCGCCGCGCGCTCGACGGACGGGACGCGACGTCGGCTAGACTCTCGGCAAATGGTGCGCGGAGTCTCGCTCGCAGCGCTTCTGGGGGTCATTTCGTGCGTGGGACCCAAGAGCAAGGAGTGCATGCGCTTGGTCGGCGTCGCTTCGGAGGCTTCGCGCGAGGTCGATCCGAAGAGCAAGGAGAGCGTGCAGAGGAACCTCACCGCGGTGGAGACGGCGCGGCGCGCGTGCCAGGAGGCCGGCCGCGACGACGAGGTCGCCCAGCTCCAGAAGGGCGAGAACGATCTCCGCGCACACCTCGAGCGGCTGGAGCGCAAGGCGTCCGACCCGGCGCGGCGCCCGCTCAGCGAGGCGGAGCTCGCCGAGCTGGTGGCCAAGGGCGACCCCAACTGCCCGAAGGGGCAAGGCTACAAGAGCTCCGGCAAGGACGTGCGCTGCACCGGGCCGCAGCTGGTCGAGCTCGGCTACGCCGCTGCGCGCGGCTACTTCGAGCGCCGCGGCTACAAGCTCACGGACGTGGAGCCCTCCGCGCTCAGGGCGGAGCACGGGGCGGAGCGGCTGCTCTTCGAGTACGCGATCCCGAAGGACGAGCGTCCCGCCCGCTGTCTGCGCATCCAGCCGCCCCCGGAGCAGAGCTGGCAAGAAGCCGTGGCGCGCGCCACCGGCGCACGGCCCGACAAGCTGGAGCTCGGGGGCACGGTCGCCACGACCCGGGGCAAGCTCGCGCTGTCCGCCGACGCGGACGCCGGGACGGGCACGGTGCGCTTGGGCGACTGCGGGTCTTGAGCGCTTCGCGGGCTCGGCGCTCGGTCGCGTACGACCCGCGTGGCTCACTCGCGAGCTCGCTGCTATCATCCCGCTGCCTTGAGCGCGCCGATGGACAGCATGGAAGCGGTGGTGCGGGAGTACCGCAAGGGGATCGATCGCACGCTCCTCCAGCGCAACTTGCGCTTGAGCGTGGAGGAACGCTTCCGGCAGCTGATGGAGCTCCAGAAGTTCGCGCGAGAACTGCGCAGAGCCGGACGCGCTGCGGATGGCAAGTGATTGACTTCGAGGCGGCTCTGCGCGCCCTCGCGAACGAGGGTGTGCAGTTCATCGTGGTGGGCGGCGCCGCCGCGACGGCCCACGGCTCCGCGCGATTGACCCAAGATCTCGACGTCGTGTACGAACGTTCGCAAACGAACATCGCCCGGCTGGTGCACGCGCTCGGACCCTTCTCACCCTACCTGCGGGGAGCCCCGCCGGGCCTCCCGTTCCGTTTCGACGAGGAGACGGTGAAACACGGCCTCAACTTCACGCTGACCACCAGCGTCGGAGACCTGGACGTCCTCGGTGAGATAGCCGGTGGCGGGACTTACCAGGCGCTGGAGAGCCACACGAAGCGCCTCGCGCTCTTCGGGGTCGAGTGCTTGGTGCTCGGGCTTCCGAAGCTCATCGAGGTGAAGCGCGCCGCCGGTCGCGCCAAAGATCTCGAGGCCATCGCCGAGCTCGAGGAGATCCGCGACCTCCAAGCGCGCGACTGATCCCGCCCTCGCCGCGGCTCCTACTGCCTGGTAAGCTCGGGCATGCTCCGGGCCCCGGCAGCGTTGCTCTTCTCGGCAAGCCTGCTCGCCACGAGCACCGGCCTCGCGCTGCCCAAGCACGACGTGTGCGCCGACCTCGGTCCGACGCTCGGGGTCGGAGTGTCGAGCTTCTCGGCCGCGGGCGACTGGCCAGCCGTCGCCGAGCAGCAGCACGGCGTCGACTGGAAGTTCCTCTACCTCTACGCCGTGCCGACGAGCGATCCCAAGCCGGACGTGGAGGCTTGGCTGCTCGACAAGGCCAAGATCGCCACGAGCCTCGGGGCGATGCCCGTCTACACGTTCTACCAGCTGCTCCAGCTCGGCCAGCAGAAGCTGTCCGGGAGCGAAGCGGACGTGGTCAAAGCAGCGCTGGCCGATCCCGCGCTGATGAAGAGCTACTTCGACAGCTTCGTCTTCCTGCTTCAGACGGCCGCGAAGACCGGCGTGCCGACCATTCTGCACGTCGAGCCGGACTCGTGGGGATTCATGATGTGGGCGATGGGCGTCGAGGGCAACGCGGACGCTACGAGCATCCCGGTCGCCGTGGCGAGCTCCGGGCACGCCGACGTCGCGGGGTTTCCCGATGATGCGTCCGGCTTCGGCCGCGCGCTGCTCGCCCTCCGCGACCAGCACGCGCCGGCGGTGCGTCTGGGCTGGCACGCTTCGAACTTCCGGGTGGGTCAGAAGCCGGAGGTCGTCACGGGCTTCTACTCCTCGCTGGGCGAGTGGGACGTCATCTTCACCGAACAGCCGCACCTGGAGGCTGACGAGGCCAAGTGGTGGGAGCCCTGGGACCCGACGCTGCTCGACACCAACGTGGCCTGGTTCAGCGCGGTCAGCGCCGAGGCAAACGTGCCCATCGTGCTCTGGCAGGCGCAGATCGGCACGACCGACTTCCACTTCTTCGACACTCAGCCGAGCGAGCTCGAGCGCTTCGCGAAGGCCGGGCTGGGCGCGGTCCTCTTCGACCTGCGCGGCAGCGGCGATCCCGACGGATACCGCGCCTACGAGAGCGCGAAGCTCGCGACGGTGCCGCCTGCGTCCTCCACCGCCGGTGGCACCGCCGCCGACATGCGGGCGCGCCTGGCTGCCTACGCGAAGAGCCCGCTGGTCTGGCCTCCCGGCTCTCTCTGCGCGAGCGCCGGAGCGTCGGGTAGCGGCGGCAGCGGCGCCGGCGGCGCGTCGAGCGGCGGCGCCGGAAGCGGCGGCGCATCCGGCGGCAGCGGCACGAGCCAGAACGACGACGACGCTGGCTGCGGCTGCCACGCGGTAGGGGCTCGCGGCGGCTCGTTCGCCGCCCTGCTCGCGCTGGTCTTCGCTGCGGTAGCCCGTCGGCGTCCCGCGCCCCGTCCGGGAGGCCGATGCGCTTGAGTAGAGTCGCGGGGCTCTCCCTCGCGCTCACGCTCGCCGCGGGCTGCCGCGGCCAGCCGAAGTGTCACGGCGAGCTCGACCACGACGACCTGCTGCGCCTGCAAGAGCTGAGCGAAACCGGCAAGTACCCCTGCAAGGAGCACCTCGAGCCGGCGATCGAGGTGACCCGGGAAGGTGTGACCCTGAGCGGGAGGCCCGTGGCGCCCGCGGCGGAGCTCCCTACGGGTCCGGCGCCGAAGCGCATCCACGGGTTGTTCAGCGCGCTCAAGGCGAACCGAGAGATCTGGAAGCAGGTCAATCCCGGCCGACCCTTCGACGCCCATCCCAATGTCCACCTCGACGGCCAGAGCGCGTTCGTCGTGGGCGCCGGCGCGCTGATGACGGTCGCCTACGCGGGCTACCCCCAGGCGACGGTCCGCGCGGGTAACGTCAGCTTCGAAATGCTCTACGCGGTGCCGGGGCCCCCGACGCCCGACGAGGAGGCCAAGCCCACGACCGAGCTCTGGGTGAGCGAGCGCGCCGGGCGGGGCTACTCGGCTCTGCTGCGCGAGGGCAGCGTCGTCAGAGCCGCCTCCCCCGAGCTCCGGTTCGAGGGCGTTCCGGGCTGGATCGCGCTCGAGTGCGCGAGCCGCGCGGACCCCTGCGCCAAGGTGCTGGTCCTCGATCTCTCCGGCGACTTCATCGTGGCCGCGTCGCTGGTGCAGAGCATCGGTGGCGGACCCGGCTTCAGGACGGGACCACCGCTCCTGCGCTTCGCGATGCCGGGGAGCTGAGCCTCACTTGTCGTGAAACTCGACCGGGTGACCGGCGTTCTTCCAAGCGGCGAGCCCGCCGTCCACGTAGCGCACCTTCGTGTAGCCGTCGGCCAGGAGCGCGTTGGCGGCGGAGAGCGCCATCGAGTTCGAGTAGCAGTAGAGCACCACGTCCACGCCCTTGTTCGTGCCGATGTACGCCTCGATGCTCGGAACGTCCTTGTAGTCGAGGTTCGCGTCGGTGCCGGGGATCTCGCCGGCGTAGGGCACGTGGACGTTGAGCATGATGAAGGTCTTGCTCGGCAGGGCGGCCGCGAGCTCAGCGACGGACATGGCGCCGAGGCCGCTCCCGGCCTCCGCTTCCGCGGCGTCGCTGCCAGCGTCGGTCGCCGCTTCCGCGGAGTCGAAGGCTTCCGCCTCATCGCTCGCCGCGTCGGCGGAGTCGAACCCGTCGGCCCCGGCGTCGCTGGGCGGCGCGTCGGAGCCGGTGTCGAGCGGCGAGTCTTCCGGAGCATCGCTCGCGCTCACGTCGCTGCCCGCGTCCGACCGACCGCCCCCCGACTCTTCGTCCTCGCCGCAGCCCGGCGCGGACGACGCCAGCGCTGCCAGCACCACCCAGATCGACGCGCGGAGCATGCGAGGCTCTCCCGCTCCGAGGCTAGCACCCGGGGAGCGACCGGTACCGCGCACGACTTGCGCGCACCGTCCCCGATCGGGTCACTCGCCGCGTGCTTCCTTCAACGCCTGCTCGGCGATGGCGTGCTGCTCCTTCATGATCTTCTCCGGCGTCTGCTCGCCGCAGCTCACCGGTTCGGCCTCGGGACGGTTCTCCTGACACATCACCCTGAGCCTGAGCGTTCCGCCGGCGGTGTCGGCGAGCCACACGTACTTGAACTCGGGATCGCCCTCGCCCCCCGTCAAGATGCGCGGCTTGGTCAAGAGCTGGTGGGCGGCCTCGTCTCGGCGCTGGAACAGGTAGCCCCGATCGAGCAGCGCGCCCTCGGTCGCGGCGAAGAGCGTCTTGTCGTCGAGCTCGGTCTTTCGCTCCAGCGGGACGTACTTCACGTACACCGGGCGCTCGCAATCGACCAGGACGACGAGGCAGAGACACCCGAACAGAGCGCGCGCGAACATGGGCCGGAGCTTAGCAGCCGGACCTCTTCAATGGCGCTTCAGGCGGTAGCGCGTGCTCGCTCGGTCGAGCTCCAAGCGATATTCGTCGAACCAGCGGGCCTCGAGCGGTCGCCGCCCGAACCGCTCGGCGGGCGGCAGTCCGGCCAGGCGTCGGTGCGTCGACAGCGAGAGGGAACCCCGCGCGCCGATCATGCGTCGCGAGCCCAGGGCGTCCACGTCGATCTCGGTGAAGTGGATCTCGTCGTCGAGCAGCGAGTAGGTGCGAAGCGGGAAGCGCATCGGACGCGATGGTCCGGGACGCTCGACCTCGAAGCCGAAGACCCGCTCGCCGGCGTCGGAGACGTTGCAGCGCACGCGGTCGCCGCGCTCCTCGATGTCGATCTCGCCCACGAACTTCGGGTAGCCCCAGATGGTCCGACCCGCCTCGTCCGCCACCTGCGTCGTGACGGGCAAGAGCGCCACCCAGTGCCCGACGTCGTCGAGGTACCGCTCCGCCAAGAGCGGCAAGAGCGGGACACGGGTCGAGCGCTCCCAGCGACAGGGGACCGAGAGCGCGGCCTCTCGATACGGGCCGATGCTCGTGTCCTGGTAGTCGAAGAGCGCTGCGGCCAAGACGCCGCGCCCCGGCCGGACCTCGACGGGCCGGAGCCGGCGGTCGGGCAAGAGCCCGCGAAGCTCGCGGCTCGGCGCAGACACGGCGAGGACCCAGGCCCGCGCGCGGCGGTAGACGATGGGAAGCTGGGTGGCCATGGCCGGAGCATGGGAGGCCGAGACGTGGGGGGCAATGATCGATGCCAAACTGTGCGCGGTCATTTGCAGCCCGGCGCGAGGGATAGCAGCATCGGCCGAGTGGACCGCCCCTTCAGGCCAGACCGCCGCGCGCCCGACCTTATCCGCGACGCCGGCCCCTGGCTCGAGCCGCCGCACGTCACCCGCATGCGCGCGCGTGCCCGGGATTTCGCCGCGCGCGTGCTCGAGCCGCGGGCGCTCGCCATCGACGAGCAAGCGGGTCGGCCCCACCCCATCGGGAGCGCCGACTGGGAGGTGCTGCGAGCTGCGGCGCGCGAAGGGTTTCTGACCTGCATGGCTCCCCGCGCGCTCGGCGGCGATGCCGCGCGCTCCGCGGAGGTCGCCGCGGCCTCCGAGGAGCTGGCGCGGGCCTGCGGCGGGCTCGCGCTCTTGATCGGCGTGAGCTCGCTGGGGCTGTCCGCGCTGCTCTTCAGCCTGGACGTCGGGCTCTGGGTGCGCGTCGTGCGCCCCGCAGCTCGGGAGCGGCTCGAAGCCCGGGAGCGCCCCACCCTGTTCGCCTGGGCCATCACCGAGCCTTCGAGCGGCTCGGACGTCGAGCACCCGGAGGGCCTCGGCCGCGTCGTGGCGCCGACCTGGGCGGAGCGCGTGACCGGCGGCTACCTGCTCCACGGGCGCAAGAGCTTCACGTCCAACGGGTCGATCGCGCGCTGGATCGTGGTCCACGCGGCGCTCGACCGCGCGCGCCCCCGCGAGTCCTGGACGGCGTTCCTGGTGGACACGCAGCGCCCAGGGTTTCGCGCCGTACGGGACGAGCTCAAGCTGGGGCAGCGCGCCTCGCCGGCCACCGAGACCGAATTCGACGGCGCGTTCGTGCCCGAGCTCGATCGCATCGGACCAGAGGGCTCGGGCTTCGAGCTCACCGAGCTGATCCTGGCGGCGTCACGCGCACCCGTCGGCGCCATCGCCACGGGCATCGCGCGCGGAGCGTTGGAGGCCACACTCGCCGCGCTCGCGAGGTTGCCGGACGCGCATCCTGCGTCCCTGCGACAAGGTTGGGTGAAGGACGTCGTGGCCGAGATGACCACGCGCGTTCACTCGAGCCGCCTCACCTACCTGGATGCGGCGCTCGGGTTCGACGCGCAGATCGCGCCCCAAGGCTGGCTCGAGACCGGCATCGGTTCGGCCGCGAGGGGGCTCCACGCCGCCCTGCCGGAGCGTCGCTTGAAGCGCCTGACCGAGGCCGGCTTCGCTCGCTTCCTGGCGAAGCTCGGCCGCTCGGGGAAGCTCGCCGCGCAGCTCGCGCGGGCGTCGAGCGCGAAGGTCGCCTGCTCCGACGCGGCGGTGTGGGTGTGCGACCGCGCCTGCGATCTGGTCCCCCTCGAGGCGCCCGAACGCCGCCTGGTGGACAAGGCGCTTCGCGACGCGAAGCTCACGCAGATCTACGAGGGCACGAACCAGATCAACCGGCTGACCCTGGCGGAGATCGTGGCGCGGACCCGACTCCCCACGCCTCGCGCAACCCCTGCATCTGCGTGACGTGGCTCCGCGGGGATGGCCGCCGTCCTGCGCGCAGGCATTGCGGTCGCGGGCGTTTGTCGGGCTCCTCTGCCGCGTGGTATGCGCTCTGCACCATGCTTCACCGCGCCGTTGCCCTCACCGCGTTCTGTCTCGTCAGCTGCGGCAGCCCCCCACCGCCGGCGACGACCGCTCCCACCGCGACAGCCGCTCCACCGCCGGCAGCGCCGACCGCGACCGCGGAGCCAGCGCCCGTCGAAGACGCCGGCAGCACCGCGGCGACGCCCGAGACACCGCCTCCGGAGGAGGACACCTCCGGCTCGCCCCGGGAGCGCCTGATGCGCGCGCACTTCAAGGAGACAGCCGTGATCCGCAAGGCCGTCATCGACGGCGCGCTCGCCGCGACGGTCAAGCCGGCAGCGGCGCTCGAGAGCATGAAGGGGCTCGGCACCGTGCAAGGCAGCTGGAAGCCATCCCTCGACGCGCTGGGCAAGGCCGCGAAGCGCTTCGGCCAGAGCCCGGATCTGCCGAGCGCCACCGCCGCCATCGCAGACATCGGCGTCGCGTGCGGCAGCTGCCACAAGGCAGCGGGTGGGCCGAAGCTTCAGGTCGAGGCGCCACCGGTCGCCGGCAAGACGCTCGAGGATCGCATGAAGCGACACGCCTGGGCCTCCGAGCGCTTGTGGGAGGGGCTGTACGTCCCCTCCGACGCGGCCTGGAAGGCCGGCGCCGATGCCTTGGTGGGAGAAGAATTTCCCAAGGAAGTGCTGGCGAAAGGCGGCGTGCACGCCCGCAGCGCGGCGGTGCGCTTCGGCGCGCTCGTCCCGACGGCAGCCGCGAAGAAGAGCGCCGGCGATCGCGCCAAGCTCTACGCGGAGCTGCTGGAGACCTGCTCCGCCTGTCACATGGCGGCGCGCGGCAAGTAGCCTTCGGCTACAAGACGGGGCCGATGGACCTCCTGGGCTCCGTCCCCGTCACGCACCGCTTCCGGTTCCCGAGCAGAGCAGAAATGCGCTGAGCCGAGCGGCCCCGGGCTCCCCGTCGCAATCTCGGGGTCAGCAGGCTAGCGTCGAGGCGTGGACACACTCCTCACCTTCAGCGCGGACGGGCCGACCGCAGACAAGCAGATGCGCGCGGTCATCTTCTACCTGACGACTTTCGGCTACATCGACGGCGACTTCGACGACGCCGAGAAGTCGTTCGTCCGGGGCTACATCGGCAAGCTCGTCGCGCATCGGGTCGCGGGCGCGGTACCCGCCGAGGACGTGCAGCTACGGGAAGAGCTCACCCGCAAGTTCACCAGCCACTTCACCGAGGTGTTCGAGGGCATCGACCGACAGGTGAAGGAGCTCTTCCACGAAGCCGTGTCCGCTGGCGAGAAGCAGGACGCATTCGTCCACGCCCAGCTCAAGCTGCGCTGCTTCGAGATCTTCAAGAGCTTCGACAAAGGTGGCCAAGAACAGCTGATGGATGTGGTGGACCTCTTGATCAACGCCGACGGCCAGGTCCACCCGGCCGAGGCGAAGTTCCGCGGCGAGCTGTTGGCTCTGCTCGAGGAGGACCTGGGCGTCGAGCTGCTCGAAGACGGGGCCGACAGGCCGCCGGTCTCGATCCACGACGTTCTGGCGCTGCCTCCCTTGACGGAGAACCACCCGTTCTTCGACCAATTCGAGCACAACTACGTCGCGCACCCGGAGCGGCTCTTGCAGCAGGTGCGCGCCGACGAGCAGCTCATGGACAGCTTCATGGCCGCGCTGGACCGGCAACGCGCCGCCGCGAAGGGCTCCTTGGCCGGCAAGCAGAAGCTCAGCGAGCTTTCCGGGCAGGACCCCTTCCTCGACGGCCACGTCTACGTGTGCCCCACCAAGCCCGGCGAGGACTACGAGCTGATCGTCATCGGAGATCTCCACGGCTGCTACAGCTGCCTGAAGGCCGTGCTGATGCAG
Organism: Polyangiaceae bacterium; assembly: GCA_015075635.1. NCBI lineage: Bacteria > Pseudomonadati > Myxococcota > Polyangiales > Polyangiaceae > Polyangiaceae bacterium. The sequence continues at coordinate 2,458,342 of JABTUA010000003.1, read as the reverse complement.
AGCGATTTCTTCGGCAAGGTGGCCAAATATCGCGCGGATCCCGCGCACCACCCGAACCCCAAGCTGGTGCTGCTCGGGGACTACATCGACCGGGGCATGTTCAGCTACCAGGGCGTGCTGCGCTCGGTGATGCAGATGTTCGTGACCGCGCCGGAGCACGTCTACGTGCTGCGCGGCAACCACGAGTACTACGTGGAGCACGAGGGCAAGGTGTACGGCGCGGTGCGGCCCTCCGAGGCGATGAATACGCTCCGCCCCCACCTTTCCCAGGAGGTGTTCGCCCACTACATGAAGCTCTTCGACGCGATGCCGACGCTGCTGCTCTTCGAGCGCTTCGTCTTCGTGCACGGCGGTCTGCCGCGGGACCTCACGCTGAAGCAGAAGTACAAGGATCTATCCAGCCTCAACGACTGGGACATTCGCTTCCAGATGATGTGGAGCGACCCCTCGAGCGCCGACGTGATCCCCGCCTCGCTCCAGGAGCAGTCGGCACGCTTCCCCTTCGGACGGCTCCAGTGCCAGGCGTTCCTGCAGCGCATCGGCGCTCACACGCTGGTCCGCGGGCACGAGAAGGTCGACGAGGGTTTCCGGCGCGTCTACGACGACGAGAGCCAACTCCTGATGACCGTCTTCTCCGCCGGCGGCGCCACCAACGACGACCTGCCGGAGGACAGCACCTACCGCAGCGTGACCCCGAAGGCGCTGCTGATCCGCTTCAGGAACGGCGAGAGCAAGATCACCCCGCTCGAGATCGACTACGAGCGCTACAACGATCCGAGCAAGAACCGCTTCTTCGAAGCGCCCCCCGAGATCGCGCACCGGGCGGATTGACGGACGCGGCTCTGCTAGGCTCCGCTCAGTGCGCCTGCTCAGCGAGCCTCGATTCCTGGTACGCGCGCTGACCGTCTCGGCGCTCGGGCTCGCGGCCGTGATGACGCTGCTCTGGTGGCGCGTGCGCTCGGAGGATCGCGACGCGCGGCGCGGGGCCTTGCCCGGCTGCGTGGAGCGGCTCGGCTCCGAGGACGTCTGCGAGGAGCGCCTGGAAGCTCACCACCGGGTCTGCTTCAACTACAACAATCAGAGTGCCAGCCGCTACTCGCCCCGGGCGTTCGACGCCGCGGGCTACCTGGAGTGCATCGTCCAGGGTCCGGAGCGCTGGGCGGCCAACAGGCGCGCCGAGCGCGCGGCCAGGCAGCGCGCCGAGGGCAGCACGCGCTAAGCTCGGGCCCGCATGCCTCGACAGGGCTCGCTCCTGGACCTCGACCCCGAGACGCGGGCGGCGCTCTGGCGCCAGGTCGCCGAGCTGCTCGAGGCGCACCAGACTCGGCTGAGCGAGGACGCCGGGGCTGCGATCGTGCCGATCTCGGCGGCGATGTCATTGGAGCGCCTCCTCGACGGGACGCCACGCGAGCCGGACGCCGTGGTCGCCGAGGTCGCCGGGGCCCTGGAGCTCGGGATCGTCCATCCGGACCATCCGCGCTACTTCGGGCTGTTCAACCCCGCGCCAGCCGCGCTCGCCGTGGTCGCGGACGCGCTGGTGTCCGGGTTCAACCCTCAGCTCGCGACGCGAGGTCACGCGCCCTGGCCCGTCGCGGTCGAGGACTGCTTGATCGCAGCCTTCGGCGCGCGCTTCGGCTGGACTGCGGGCTCGACCCGAGGCGCATTCACCTCCGGCGGGGGCGAGGCCAACATGACCGCCGTCGCCTGCGCGCTGGACGCAGCGTTCCCGGACTTCGGCGAGCGCGGCGCGCGCTCGCTCGCCGGCGAGCCCTGTCTGTACGTGTCCGCCGAGGGTCACGCGACCGTCACCCGGGCCGCGCGCCTGGCAGGGCTCGGCGCTCGGGCCGTCAGGACCATCCCCGCCGATGCACGCCAGCGCATGAAACCGGACGCGCTGCGCGAGGCCATCGCCCAGGATCGCGCGCGCGGCGCCTTGCCGTTCCTGGTGGTGGCGACCGCGGGCACGACCGGCTCCGGCGCCATCGATCCGATCGGCGAGATCGCCGCGATCGCCGGGCGCGAGGGCTGTTGGCTGCACGTGGACGCGGCCTGGGGGGGACTGGCGGCGCTGGTCCCCGAGCTCCGCGGGGCACTCGAAGGCATCGCACGCGCCGACTCGATCACCTTCGACGCGCACAAGGTCCTGTCGGCGCCGATCGGCACCGGCGCGTTCCTCACGCGGCGAGACGGCGTCCTCGAGCGCGTGTTCGCGGATCGAACCGGCTACATGCCGCGGGACGGAGCCAGCGACCCCTACGCGCGCTCGATGCAGTGGTCGCGCCGCTTCCTCGGGCTCCGAGTGCTCCTGCCGCTGCTCGCGATCGGCTGGGACGGCTACGCCGAGTCGCTCCGCCGCCAGGTCGCGCTCGCCGAGCGGCTCCGCGCGCGGCTCCGCGAACGCGGCTGGCAACTCGTCAACGACACCCCGCTGCCGATCGTGTGCTTCGTGGACGCCTCTGACGGAGCAGAGCGCGCGGACGGGCGCTTCCTGGACGCTGTCGCGCGCGCGACGATCGCCAGCGCCGGGGGCTGGCTCTCGGTACCGCGCTTCGCGAACGGCGCCCGCGCCCTCCGCGCCTGCGTGAACAACCACCGCACCGAGGCGCTGGACATCGATCGGTTGGTGGACGCTCTGGAAGCTGCACGCGCAGACGCGCGCTCGGGTGCAGCGTGAGCGCCGAGCCCCCCCGCGCCGGCAGCGTCGAGCGCTGGGCTTGGGACTACGTGCTCTCGACGTCCCTGGACGAGAAGCTCGCGCCCGCGACGCCGCCGGAGACTTGGGAGCCCGCGCCGCCCGCGCGCCGCATCGACGCGCCCGGGCGCCCCGCCGAGCTCCGAGTCGTGGCGCGCGCCGAGAAGAAGCGCGGCCTCGGCACGCCGCGGGGCCGCGCCCAGGTGCTGCACGCGTTCTTCCACCACGAGCTGCAGGCGGCCGAGCTCATGGCCTGGGCAGTGCTCGCGTTTCCGGACGCGCCGCGCGAGTTCCGCGAAGGCCTCCTGCGCATCGCGCTCGACGAGGTGCGACACATGCGCCTGTACGTCGGGGCCATCGAGCGGCTCGGGCATCGCATCGGCGAGTTCGCGGTGCGCGACTGGTTCTGGGAGCGCGTGCCCTCCTGCCCCGACGCCGCGTCGTTCGTCGCGGTCATGGGCCTGGGCCTGGAGAGCGCGAACCTCGACCACTCCGCGCACTTCGCCGCGGCGTTCCGCGAGGCCGGCGACGAGGAGTCGGCGCGCGTGCAGGAGCTCGTGGGGCTCGAGGAGATCGCCCACGTGCGCTTCGGCGTGCGTTGGTTCACTACCCTGACGGGCGGGCTCGACTTCGCCTCGTGGCGCCGGGCCCTGCCGGCTCCGCTCTCCCCGCTCTTGATGCGCGGCCTCCCCTTGCGCCGCGACGCCCGCGCGCGCGCGGGACAGCCCGAAGACTTCCTCGACGAGCTCGAAAGATGGATGCCGGACACGCCTGGGTCCTGAACCTGGACGCCGATCTGGAGCTCGGCGCGCGGGGCTCGCCCTACGCGCCGTCTCGGCGCGTCCTCGCCGCGATGCTCGCGTGGCGGGGCCAGCTCGCGAGGGGGCTCCTGGCCGCGGGAGACGTCTTGGTGGACGAGACGTCGCCACCCGGGTCCGCAGCCGGACGCGCCGGCCGGGCGTTCTGCATGACGCCCCGCGCGCGGGCGATGCTCGAGCGCGCCGGCGCGGTCGTCGAGCCGCACCCCGGCGTCGCCGTGCTGACCCGGGTGAACGGACGCGAGTTCTGCGCATCCCTGGGCGAGACGCTGCCCGGCGCCGCCTTCGTCAGTGACGAGGCCGCGGCGCGCGCGCTCCTCACCCGTCGGCCTCCGAGGGGCTTCCGCGCCTGGCGCGTGAAGCGCGCCTTCGGCATGGCCGGCCGGGGTCAGCGGGTGATCGATCCGAGCCCAGAGCTCTCGCCGCATGACTGGCGCTTCGTCCAGGCCAGCCTGAAGAGCGCCGGAGTCGTGATCGAGCCCCACGCCGACGTCGTCACGGAGTACGCCCAACACGGCAAGATCGCCCCGAGCGGCGCCGCGCGCTTCGGCGCCATCGTCGTGCAACGCTGTGATGCGCACGGCGCCTGGCTCTCGACCGCGCGCCTCTCCGGCGCCGAGCTCCGCGCGTTGCCGTTCGCCGCCCAGCTTCAGGCCGAGGCCGAGCGCGTCGCCGCCGCGCTGCACGCCGAAGGTTACTTCGGTCCCTTCGGCGTCGACGCCTACAGCTATCGCTCGGGGACGGGCGAGCTCGGCTTCAACCCACGGAGCGAGATCAACGCGCGCTACTCGATGGGCTTTGCGTGCGGCTTCGGCGGCGCGTGAGCACCGAGCCGCACTTGGGCGCTGTCACCTGCCCGACAACTCGCCCTCGAGCAGACTCGCCATCCCAGCAGAATCCGGCCCACTCACGCGCCGAGCTTGCTCGCCGGCCGGTCCGACGCTTGGATGGGCGGCTCCGAGAGGACGGATCGCATGGCAACTCAGAACAAGGACGGGATCTTCGAGGCGCTCGGCTTGAGCGCGAGCCTGAAGGGCGCGAGCGCGGGCGACGAGTGGTTCGCGTCGAGCGGCGACTTCATCGAGGTGAAGAGCCCGACCACCGGGGAGCTGCTCGCGAAGATCGAGCAGGCGAGCGAGAGCGACTACGAGAAGGTCGCGTCGGCTGCCGCCAAAGCCTTCGAGACATGGCGCGCCGTGCCCACCCCCAAGCGCGGCGAGGTGGTGCGGCTGCTCGGCGCCGCGCTCAGGGAGAAGAAGGAGATGCTGGGCCGGTTGGTCTCGCTCGAGATGGGCAAGATCCTCACCGAGGGCCTGGGTGAGGTCCAGGAGATGATCGACATCTGCGACTACGCCGTCGGGCTGTCGCGGACGCTCTCGGGCCCCACGCTCCAGAGCGAGCGCCCCATGCACCGCATGATGGAGCAGTGGCACCCGCTCGGTCCCATCGGCGTCATCACCGCATTCAACTTCCCCGTCGCCGTCTGGGCTTGGAACAGCGCGCTGGCGTTCGTGTGCGGCGATCCGGTCATCTGGAAGCCTTCGAGCAAGACGCCGCTGTGCGCCGTCGCCTGCCAGAACATCGCCCGGGACGTGCTCCGCGCCGCGGGAGTGCCCGCCGCCGTCTCGACGGTGATCATCGGGCGGGGCTCCGGCGTCGGCGAGCGCATCGTCGAGGACCCGCGCCTCGCTCTGATCAGCGCGACGGGCTCGACCAAGCTCGGCCGCCACATCGGCGAGGTCGTGGGCAAGCGGCTCGGCCGCACCATCCTGGAGCTCGGCGGCAACAACGCGCTGATCATCTCCGACAAGGCCGACCTGCGCGGAGCGCTGGCGTCCGCGTTCTTCGGCGCCGTGGGCACGGCGGGCCAGCGCTGCACCTCCACGCGCCGGCTGATCATCCACCAGAGCATCTACGCGGCCTTCCTGGACAAGCTCGTGACCAACTACCAGAAGGTGGCCATCGGCGACCCCCTCGATCCGAAGACGCTGATGGGGCCGCTGATCGACGAGTCCGCCGTGCGCGACTACGAGAAGGCGCTCGAGGCCGCGAAGAGTCAGGGCGGCAAGGTCGTCTACGGCGGCCAGGTGCTCGAGCCGCCGTTCGGCCGGCGCACGTTCGTGAAGCCCACCATCGTGGAGATCGACAACGGCGCGTCCATCGTCCAGACCGAGACCTTCGCGCCCATCTTGTACGTGATGAAGTACGAGACCATCGAGCAGGCCATCACGCTCCAGAACGCCGTACCGCAGGGCCTGTCCTCGGGCATCTTCACCGACAGCATGGCCGAGGCCGAGCGCTTCTTGAGCTTCAAGGGCTCCGACTGCGGCATCGCCAACGTCAACGTGGGCACCTCCGGCGCCGAGATCGGCGGCGCGTTCGGCGGCGAGAAGGAGACGGGCGGCGGCCGCGAGTCGGGCTCGGATTCCTGGAAGCAGTACATGCGGCGCCAGACCAACACCATCAATTGGGGTGGTGAGGTCCACCTGGCGCAGGGCGTGGACTTCAGCGCCTGAGACGCCGCGCTTGCCCGTCGCTCGTCGCTCCGCCGCGATGCCGTTCATCATGATCGCGGTGCTGATCGACATGCTGTCGATCGGCCTGATCGTGCCCGTGCTCCCGCTCCTGGTCGGCGAGTTCACGCAGTCGAAGGCGGATCAGTCCTTCTGGTACGGCGCCGTCGCGTTCGCGTTCGGCATCGCGAACTTCTTCGCGTCGCCCGTCCTCGGCGCGCTGTCCGACAGCTACGGCCGCCGCCCGGTCATGCTGCTGGGCTTCTTCGCGCTCGGGCTCACGTTCTTCGGCACGGCCCTGGCGACCGAGCTCTGGATGCTGATCTTGGCGCGGCTGGTCGGCGGCGCGATGCAGGCCAACGTGTCCGTCGCGAACGCCTACGTCGCCGACATCACCCCGGCGGAGGAGCGCGCGCGCCGCTTCGGCATGCTGGGGGCGATGTTCGGCATCGGCTTCGTCCTCGGGCCGGTGCTCGGCGGGCTGCTGGGCGCGCTCCGCCTCGACCTGCCCTTTTTCGTGGCCGGCTCACTCGCGCTCGCCAACCTGGTCTACGGCTACTTCGTGGTGCCGGAGTCGCTGCCGCCGAGCGAGCGGCGCGCGTTCTCGTGGAGCCGTGCCACGCCGCTCGCCTCGCTGCGCTCGCTGGCACGCCTCAGGGGCGTGGGCGGTCTGGTCGCGGTCATCGCCTGCACCGGGCTCGCGCAGTTCACGACCTACACGACCTGGGTGCTCTACTCGAGCTTCAAGTTCGGCTGGGGTCCGCGGGAGAACGGCTGGGCGCTGGCGGCCTTCGGCGTCTCCTCCGGCGTCGCGCAAGGCCTGTTTCTCGGGCGCCTGCTCCGGCGCTGGAGCCCGCGCCAGCTCGCGGTGGCCGGACTGGCGTCGTCGTCCGTCGCGTACGCGGCGTTCGGCGCGGTCACCCAGGGCTGGATGATGTTCGTGGTGATCGCGCTCAACCTGCTCGGGACCACCGTTGCCGCCAACATCCAGAGCATCATCTCGGGCGCGGCGAGCGCCCAGAATCAGGGTCAGACGCTGGGCGCGGTGAGCTCCCTGAACAGCTTGATGGCGGTGCTCGCGCCGACGCTGGCTGGACCGATGATGGCCCTGGTGTCCCACTACCCGCGAGGAGACTGGCGCATGGGCGCGCCGTTCTACTTCTGCGCGCTGCTCCAGGCCCTGGGCCTCGTGCTCGCGGTGCGTCACTTCCGGCGGGCGAACCTGGAGCTCGCGGCGCTGCCGAAGGGACTGAGCTGAGCTGGGGCTTGCCCGGACTCTCGTGCGGATCAGCGGGGAGTCTTTCGCCTCGACGGCTTGGGCGGCTCCAGCAACGTGGCGAGCGCTCGCCGCACGAGCTTCGTCTCGGCGGGGCGCCCGTGCGGGCCCGCTTTGGCCGTGGACAACGCCAGCATCCGCATGGTGCCCATGACGACGACCGAGAGCGCCGCGGGCTCCACGTCATCGCGAATCGTGCCCTCCTCCTGCGCCTCGCGGATGGCACCGACCAAGAAGGCGCGCGTCCGTTCGGCACAGCGTCCAAGTCGTGCCGCGCCGTCGTTGGGCAGCGCGAGCTGAAACTGCTCGGAGGATACCAGTCGCAGGATCCCCAGCTGGTTCCCCACCGCGCTGCTTCTGGCCTCGATGAAGCGCTCCAGCCGCTCTCGCGCGGGCAGGCCAGCGGGCGGGTAGGTCGTGTCGAGGACCGCCTCGACCCGCTCGACGACCGCGTCGAGCAGCGCGGACAGCGAAGGGAAGTGCCGGAAGATGGCGCCCCCCGTCAGCCCAACCTGCGCTGCCAGCGTGCGGGTCGTCAGCGCCGCGATGCCACGGGTGGCGATGATTTGGAGCGCGGCGTCGGCTAGCTCGACCTGTCGGACCTGTGTCGAACGCCGCTTCTCGCGCTGTCTTTTCGCAGGCGCAGCCCTTGACATATCAAGCAAGTAACTGCTTACTTACTTCATGTCAAGCCTCTCCCGGTCCCAGACCATCGTCCGGGTCGCGCGCGGGCTGCTCTGGCCAGCGTTACTCGTCGGGGGCATCGCCCTCGTCGCATGGCTCCGCTTCTGGAACCCCGCCGCGGTCCGTGTGGCTCGGGTGGACCGCGGCCCGGTGGTTCAGGAAGCGTTCGGCCGAGGCACCATCGAGAGTCAGCGCGAGGCGGCGGTGGGCTTCGACCTGGTCGGAAGGTTGAGTGAGGTGCTCGTCGACGAGGGCGCGCGCGTCACGCTCGGTCAAGAGCTCGCTCGCCTCGAGACGAATCAAGCCGAAGCCGATCTGCGCCTGGCCAAGACCGGAATCTCGGCCGCGCGCTCGTCGCTCGAGCGGCTCGCGGCGGACGAAAAGCGCGCGCGCGCGCTGGTCTCGGCGGCAGAACGGGACGCCCGCCGCAACGACTCCCTGTTCGCGAGCGGCGTAATCGCCGCACAGCAGCGGGACGATACGGCCGACAAGCTGCGAGTCGCGCGGGCGGAGCTAGATCGCGTGCTGGCCCAGCGCGCCGAAGCGACTCGCGGAATCGACGTCGCGGCCAGCGGCGCCAAGCAGAAGCAGGTGGCGGTCGTCCGCGCGACCCTGCTCGCTCCCTTCGACGGGCTGATCACCCGGAGACTTCGCGAGCCCGGTGACACGGTGACGATCGGTTCGACCGTGCTCCGCATCGTGGATCCGACCCAGGTGTACGTGCGCGCTGCCATGGACGAGACCGTCCTGCACGCGCTGTCGGAGGACCAACGGGGCGCACTCTTCTTCCCGGGCGCCGCCGATCCCGTCAGCGGTAGGGTCACCCGCATCTCGTGGGAGGCGGACCGCCAGACCCACGAGATCTTCGCCGAGCTGACCCCCGACAAGCTGGAGCGCCGAGTGGCCATCGGTCAGCGCGCGGACGTGCGCGTCGAGCTCGCGAAGAAGGATGGCGCTCTCCGGGTGCCGATGGCGATGATCCAGCACGACGAGCAGGGCGCCTACGTGCTGGTCGACCGTCGCGGGCGCATCGCGGTGGCGCGGCCGCGGCTGGGGCTGACCGGTCGGGACCAGGTCGAGGTGCTCGAGGGACTGTCCGAAGGCGACGTGGTCCTCGTCGCGAAGACCCCGGGCGCTTCGCTCGAGCCGGGCCGCCGCTGGAGGGCCGGTTGAACCTCGCGCTGCGCGACGTGCGGAGACACCTCGGCCGGTTCGTCGGGACGGCCGCCGGCGTGGGGCTCCTGCTCACCGTCGTCATCGCGATGCAGGGCATCTACGCGGGCATGGTCGAAGAAGCGATCCTGCTCACCCGGAGCATGCGAGCCGACCTCTGGGTCGTCCAGCGGGACACGCGCGGCCCCTTCGCAGAAGCGTCGCGGCTCGACCCGAGCGTCGAAGCCCGCGTCGCGGCCGTTCCGGGCGTACTGAGCGCGCGCGCGTACACCTACCAGCTCATCCAGCGCGAGCATCGAGGCAAGGTCCTGCGCATCGCGCTCGTGGGGCTCGGCTGGCCCGATGACTCCGGTGCCCAACTGACGCTGGTGCGGGGTCGCCCGCTGGCGCAGCCGCACGGCGAGGTCATCGTCGATGCGTCCCTCGGGTTCGACATTGGCGAGACTCTGGTGCTGGCGCGCGAGACCTACCGGGTCGTCGGCCTGACCAAGAACGCGCTGACTTCAGCCGGAGACTCGGTGGCGTTCCTCACCGTCGCAGACACGCAGCTCATCGCACTCGAGCAGCCGGCGGAGGCACTTCAGCTCGAACGCCAGCGAGTCGCCGAGCGGATTCGCCGTACCGACATCGGGCGCGGCCAGCCCGCGCTCGAGGATCTGGCCCTCGATCCAGCATGGCGCGCGCCGGCGCTCTCGTCACCGCCGCTCGCAGCAGTCCTGGTCGACGTCGCGCCGCATCGGCTGAGCGAGGTTCGAAGCACGCTGATCCGCTGGGGTGACGTGACGGTGTTCTCGCAGGCCGAGGAGGAGGACCTGCTCCTTGGCGGAGTCATCCAGCGCGCTCGTATGCAGATCGGGCTCTTCACCGTGATTCTGACGCTCACCGCGACCGTGATCGTCATGATGGTCATGTACAACATCACCCTCGAGAAGACCCACGACCTGGCGATCTTGAAGCTGATGGGGGCGCCCCGATCGCGGCTGCTGGGGCTGGTGGTGCAGCAAGCCTGGCTGCTCGGCGCGCTGGGTTATGGCTTCGCCTTCTTCCTCGGTGAGCTCGCATTTCCGATGTTCCCGCGGCGCGTCTTGATCACGGAGACCCTCGCCTACGCTGCCCCGGCGGTCACCTTCGTGGTCGTCACTCTCGCCAGCATCCTCGGTCTGGCTCACGTGATGCGCGTCGATCCCGGGCGTGTACTGGAGGGATGATCTTGGCGGACGCAGTGCAGGCCATCGGGCTCAGGAAGACCTTCGGCGCGGGCTCTTCGGAGGTCGTCGCTCTCGACGACGTGGATCTGGCGCTCGCCACGGGGACCGTGTCGGCGCTTCTCGGGCCGAGCGGCGCAGGCAAGTCGACGTTGGTCAAGGCACTCGGATTGGTCTCGCTCGCGGAGGCCGGGGAGGTGATCTTCGAAGGTCGGCGCGTCGTGAAGGACGGCGTGGCGCTCACCGACGTCGCCCGCTTGCGCCGCTTGCACCTGGGATTCGTGTTTCAGAAGGCGAACCTCATCTCCTTCTTGACCGCCCGAGAGAACGTCGAGGTCGCGTGTGAGTTCGGCGGCAAGGCGGACGGAAGGCGGCGCGCCCTCGAGCTCCTCGACTACCTCGAGGTCGGCAACCGCGCCTCGGCCTACCCGGACACTCTGAGCGGAGGCGAGCAGCAACGGGTGGCCATCGCCCGCGCCCTGGCCAACGAGCCATCGCTGATCCTGGCCGACGAGCCGACGGCCGCGCTCGACAGCAAGCGCAGCCGCGCGGTCATGGAGCTGTTCCAGAAGGTGGCGCACGAGCGCGGCGCTGCCGTGCTGGTAGTCACGCACGACCACCGCGCGCTCGACGTCTTCGACGTGCTGTATCAGATGGAAGACGGCAGACTTCGCCGGGGCTACTCCGCCGACGGCGCCGTGCCCGCTCACCGCTGATTGCCCCGCTTCCGAGAATCCCGATCTTCCCGCGCGCCTCTAGGGCACCCTACCTCTCACGGCCCAGGCGCGAGCCTCGAGCTCGATCGGCGGACGCAGGCGTCGGCGGAGCCGTTCGCCCAGCTCCATACGCCGAGCCGCGTCCAGCGTGGCGACCCAGGCCCCGGCCGGGCCCTGCCCGAGCAGGAACGGAGCCCAGTACTCGTCGAAGGACTCGAAGCGCTGCGCCACGCCGAGTGCCACCTCCTCGACGTGCTGAAGTCCCACCTGCCGCCACAGCGCCGACAGCTCGCCGCCCCGGCACAAGGGCATGTGCGCCTCGTCGCGCGGCCTGGCCGCGGGGTCGAAGGCGATGGCCTCGTCCCAGAACGCCCGGAGCATCTGCATGCCCTCGCCGTAGTCCCAGACCGCGGCGCTCACGACGCCGCCGGTTTTGGTGACCCGCAGCCACTCCTTCACGGCGCGCGCCGGGTCTGGGATGAAGTTCAAGACCAGCAGCGAGAGTGTCTTTTCGAACGTCCCGTCCGGAAATGGAAGCTCTTGGGCGTCCTCGACCCGAAACTCCACACGCGGGTCGTGGTTCGCCGTCTTCGCGTGACCCACGTACTCCGCCGAGCTGTCGACGGCGCTGACACGCGCTGCTCCGGTTCCGTCGCGCACGGCGAACGAGAGCGAGCCCGTCCCGCAGCCGGCATCGAGCACCGCGTCACCGTCACGCACCTCGGCGAACGCGACCAGCGCGGGCGCGAGCAGGCGACTCCATCGGCCCATGAAGCGTTCGTAGGCGTCGGCCTGAGAGAACATGAATCCGACCTCACCCCTCCAGCTCGCCCAGCTTCGCACGAGCGCGGTGCTCGGGCCAGCCGCTCGCGCTCGGCGCGGAGCGCACGCCTCAATGCGCGCCCGCGGCGTCGAGGAAGGCGTGCACCGCGGCCTGTTCCAGGTGCACGAGCACGACGACGAAGTCGCCGGGGAGCGCGGCATCGAAGACCGAGCGCAAGGCCTCCACCTCCGAGTCCACCGTCGCCACCGCCTCGAGCGGGAACCCCTGCGTGGCGAGCTCCCGCGCGAACATCCGGGGCACCTCGCCCGGCTCACGCCCTCTCGTGTAGCCGCCGAGCTCGCGGAGCAGCACCCGATCGGGCTTGGCGGCCAGAATCTCACGGGTGACCTCGGAGATGTCGTGCTCGCTGCGATCGCCCGCGGCCCCGGCGACCACGCTCAAGCGGCCCGGGTGACCCTCGCGCAGCGCGGACACCAGCTGCATCACCCCGCGGATCCCGTCCGCGTTGTGCCCGAAGTCCAGCAGCACCCGGACGCCCCCTCGCTCCACGAGCTCGCCGCGCCGCGGGTTGTCGGAGGGCTGGAAGGCAGTGAGCCCGCGAACGATGGCGTCGTGCCCGATCCCGAGCGCCCGGGCCAAAGCCACGCACGCGACGGCGTTCTCCACGTTGTAGGCCGCCGCGCCGCCGAACGTGATGGGCACGGCGGCGACATCGACGACGGCCTCCTCGCCGTCCAGGATCTTCCCGCCTTCGGCGACGACCGGGCGCTCACCGCGCGCGCGCGCCCCCGCGATCACGACGCGCGCGGCGGGGTCGTCGCGATCGAGATCCGCGAAGAAGACGACCCGGGCGCGCAGGCGCGGGGCGAGCGCGACGAGCTTGTCGTCGTGAGCGTTCAGCACCACCGTTCCGGTGCTCTCCACGGCCTCCGCCACCACCGCCTTCACGCGCGTCATGCCCGCCAGGTCGTCGATGCCGTAGCTCCCGATGTGATCGTCGCCCACGTTGGTGATCAGCGCCGCCGCGCAGCTCTCGACCGCGAGACCCCTCCGGAGCAGGCCTCCGCGTGCCGTCTCGAGCACGGCGAGATCCACGTCCGTGCGGCGGAGCACGTTCCGCGCGGCGGCGGGCCCGGTCCAATCGCCGCGGTCCAGCACCTCGGCGCCGACCGCGATCTCGTCGCTCGACGCGCTGCCCACGCGAAGGCCAGCCTCCCGCGCGATGCGCGCGAGCAGGCGCGTGGACGTCGTCTTGCCGTTGGTCCCCGTCACGAGCGCCACCGGAATCGCCCCCAGGGACTCCCAGGGCACGTCGGCCACGTCCGGCAACGCCGAGCGAGGCCAGCACCGAGAGCGCGATCCGGTGCCGACGCTCACATGCTCGTCGTCCCAGAGCAGCGGCAGCGCTCGGCGCGCCGACTCCGCCGCCAGAGCCAGGAGGCGGGGGCAGGCGTCCCGCCGGAGGATCTCGCGGATCTCGCTCCGCTTCGGCTCGAGCGAGAGCGCGTCGCGCTCCGCCAAGAGCTCGGCCGCGGAGAGCGCCGCCCACTCGCTCATCTCGGCGCACGCGAGCATCACGTCGATGGGCGCTTCGTAGCCGATGACGGCTCCGCCCCGAGACGCGCGCGACAGGAGTGAGACGTCTGCCGGAAAGCCGAGCGCCACCCGCATGCGAGCGAGCTCCCTCGCGTAGGCTCCCCTCACCGCGTCGAGCGTCTCCGAGGCCTCCAGCGCGAGCTCCACGATCACGAGCGGCGTTCGCGACAGGTGGTTCGGCCCGGTCAGCCGGCGGGCGTCGAGGAGCCGCATGCCGACGCCCGTCAGTCCTCGCGCTCGCGCGCCAGGCGCACGCCGCGGTCGTCCTGGATCACCTGCGCACCCTCGAGCAGGTCGCGGTTCGACTCGACGCCGAGCCCGCTGCTCTCGAGCGCAGAGCCGCCGCTCGGCTCCGTCCCCGCCCCGGGGGCGGAGGGCGGGCTCGATCCCCCAGCCGACTCGGGCTTGAAGTAGATGACCTGCTTCCAGCTGCGAGAGATCATGTCCGCGAACACGACCAAGAGGTCGCCGCGCTTGCTGCCCCGGAGCGCGGCGTCGATCGCGGCCTGCTCGTCGGGGATCAGCTCGATGTTCTCCTTGGGAAAACCGCTCTGAAGGAGCTCGTCCTGCAGCATCAGCGGGACCTCGTCGGATCCCCGGCCCCGAAGATCGTCGTCCCGGCGCAGGATCAGCCGATCGAAGGCCTTGCCCGCGATCCGTGCCATGGCCCGGATGTCCTCGTCGCGACGGTCGCCGGGGGCCGAGAGCACGCAGATCCGGCGGCCGCTGCACTCGAGCTTCAGCGCGAGATCCGCCATCACCTGCACCGCCGCGGGGTTGTGCGCGTAGTCGAGGATCACCTTGAAAGGCAGGTCGTTGAACACGTTCATGCGCCCTGGCACCTGGAAGTACGAGGTGTCGAACGTGCGCAGCCCCTGGCGGATGTTCTCGATCTTCACGCCCATCGCGTAGGCCATCACCGCAGCGAACATCGCGTTCTGGACGTTGTGCAGCGCCTTGCCCTCGAAGGTGGCCGGGATGAGGTGCGTCCAGAGCAGGGGCAGGTGCGCTCCCTTGTCGAAGATGGTGATCATGTGGCCGTTGATGCCCTCTTCGAGCACGGCCGCGAGGCCTCCGGCACGCAGGTGCTGGCGCACCAGCTCGTGCCGCGGGTTCATCGTCACGTAGGCGATGCGCGCGGCGTTGGTGTGGTCGGCCATGCGCAGGCACAGCCGGTCGTCGGCGTTGAGCACCGCACAGTCGCGCGTGACCTCCACGACGATGCGCTTCACCTCGGCCAGCTGCTCGAGCGTCGTCACGCCCTTGGAGTCGAGGTGATCGGCGGTGACGTTCAAGACCGCGCCGACGTTGCAGCTGCGATAGCCCATGCCGGCGCGGAGCAGACCGCCGCGCGCCGTCTCGAGCACCGCGAGGTCGACCGAGGGATCCCTGAGCACCATCTGCGCGGAGCGGGGACCGGTCATGTCGCCCGCGACCGTGCGCTCGCCGTCGATGTAGACGCCGTCGGTGGTCGCCAGCCCGACCGTGTGCCCGTTCATCTTCTGGATGTGCGCGAGCATCCTCGCCGTCGTCGTCTTGCCGTTCGTGCCCGTGACGGCCGCGATGGGGATCCTGGCGGGCGCCCCGGGCGGGAACAGCATGTCCATGACGGGCCCCGCCACGTCCCGCGGTTTGCCCTCGGTGGGCGCGACGTGCATGCGAAACCCCGGCGCCGCGTTGACCTCGCAGATCCCCCCGCCGACCTCGCGGTAGCTCTCGCTGACGTCGGGAGTGATGAAGTCCACGCCGCAGACGTCGAGACCGATGGCCTTCGCGGCGCGGACGGCCATCTCACGGTTGTCGGGGTGTACGACGTCGGTGAGATCGATCGCGGTGCCGCCGGTCGAGAGGTTGCCCGTCCCGCGCAAGAAGCAGATCTCGCCGGCGGGGAGCACGGTGCTCCGCGTGAAGCCTCTGGCCTGCATCAGCCGTTCGGCCTGCTCGTCGAGCTCGATGCGGGTGAGGACCTTCTCGTGACCTATGCCGCGCCGCGGATCGGCGTTCACGATGTCCACGAGCTCCGCGATGCTGTGCTCGCCGTCGCCGACGACGTGACCGGGCACGCGCTTCGCAACCGCGATGAGCTCGCCACCCACTACCAGCATGCGGTGATCGAACCCGGAGAGGAAGGACTCGACCACGACGCTGCGCGCGTGCTCCCGCGCCTTCTCGAAGGCGACGCGCACCTCGGCCTCGCTCCGGAGGTCCAGGGACACGCCGCGCCCGTGGTTCGCGTCGAGGGGCTTCACCACGACCGGATAGCCGAGCCGGGCGGCTGCGCGCACGGCCCCGTCCGCGCTGCGCACCAGATCCTGGCGCGGGACCGGCAAGCCGAGATCGCCCAGGATGCGGTTCGTCTCCTCCTTGTCCGAGGCGATGGAGACCGCGATGTGGCGGGTCTCGCTGGTGACGGTGGCCTGGATCCGCTTCTGGTACTTGCCGTGTCCGAACTGGACCAGGCTGTAGTCGTTGAGGCGCATCCAAGGGATGTCGCGCGCCTCGGCGGCACGCACCAGCGCGCCGGTGGACGGGCCGAGCTGGCGCCGCTGCGCGAAGGCGATCAGCTCGACGAGCTCCTTCTCGAAATCGAAGGGCGCCTCCTCGTCGTCGCTCGTGGGCCTGAGCTCGGGCGGGAGCAGGTGGTGGAGCAACTTCACCGCGAGCTCCCCGGCTGCCTCGGCGACGCGCTCCTCCTCGTACTCGTAGACGACGTGGTAGCGCCCGGGCGCTCCCTCGCTCCGCGTCTTGCCGAACACGACGTTCGCGCCCGTGAGCTGCTGAAGCTCGATCGCGACGTGCTCGAGCACGTGACCGAGCCAGGTCCCACCGTCCTCCGAGAGCCGCCGGACGAACCCACCCTCGGTGCCGAAGGAGCAGGTGTGGGCCGCGAGCGTCGGGATCGCGGCGAGCAGCCCCTGGTTGAAGCCGGGGATCTTGGCGCTCGGCCACGCTTCGAGGACTCCGAGGTCCACCGTCAGGCGAACGACGGGGAAGTGCGCGTACAGGCTGGGTCCGCGGTAGACGCGGCGCTCGAGAAGTTCCATCTGGTCCTCACTCACCGGACGGCGTCGCGCGCCGGGTTTCGAGATCGAAGATGCCCCCTTCGATCAACACGTGCAGCCGAACGTTGGTCATACACACGGGATGGCCCTGCTTCGCCTCGGCGATCGACGAATGCCCGAGCTCCGAGGCATCGATGATGGTGAGCGCGCCGGTGCCCACGACCGTGAGCTTGCGCTCGTGGTCGATGAATGCGGCGGTGTCCTCGTCGAGGCCAATCCCCACGGCGAAGGGGTTGTAGGCGAGCGCCGTCAGCAGGCGGCCCAGCCGATCGCGCTGGCGAAAGTGCTGGTCGATCATGATGCGATTCGTCAGGCCAAAGCCGGGGACGAGCGCCACCGCGCCGGCGTGGGGCGAGTGCCCCTCGGCGCCGAAGGCGATCATGTGCTCGCTGAGGATGGCGGCGCCGGCGCTGGTGCCTCCGACCGCGACGCCTCGGGCGTTCGCCCGGCGGATGGCCTGCGCGACCGGCGTCCCACCCAGGATGGTGGTGAGCCGGAGCTGGTTTCCCCCCGTCACGAAGATGCCGTCCGCAGCCTCGATGTACTCGAGCCACTCGCGCTTCGCGGCGTCGTCGCGCGAAGCGAGAGGCAGCGCCTTCGCCTCGTCCGCACCCAGCTTTCGGAACAGCTTCTCGTAGCGGCGCCCCGTGTCCTCGAGCTTCGAGGCAGTGGGGATGATCACGATGCGCGAGCCCTCGCCGCCAGAGACATCGATGAATCGTCGCAGGATGTTGGCTGCCCCTTCCTTGTCCTCGGCACCGCCGATGGGAACGATGAAGCCCCGCTGATTGCCACGCTCGATCTTCGCTGGGCTCATCTCGCTCTACTCGCTGTCGGTCGCTCGAAGGTCCCGAGAGCGATGGGCTCGCCGGAGCGGACCAGGAAGCGCCCGCGGGCCATCACCTGACTGATGCGATGGCTTTCGTCAAGCACGACGAGGTCGGCGTCCGCGCCCACCGCTATCCGTCCTTTCCCGGAGAGGCGGAGGGCGTCGGCGACGTTGCGCGTGAAGACCGGCAACACCTGCTCGAGGGCGTGGCCGCGCGCGAGCAGCTCGGCGAGGGTGTCGGCGAGCGCGCGGGGCGACCCGACGTCCATGGCCAGCACCCGACCGGCGGCGTCGAACGTCGGCAGGCAGCCGCCCCCGTCGGAGCTCGCGGTCAGGCGTTCGGGCGGGGCACCGGAGCCCAGGTACTCCGAGATGGCGTCGGCCGCCCCGAGCGCGTCTTCCCCCTCGGCGACGGGAAACGCGGTGACGTCCACCGTGCAGCCGCGCCGCGCGAGCTCGAGCGCCTCGGCGAACAAGCGCCGCTGCCGATTCACGTGGGTTGGATGAAACACGCGCGGGGGGAGCTCCGTCACGTCGAGCAACTGGCGGACGAGCTCGAGCCCACGCGGCCCGTCTCCGAGGTGCAGGTGTAGGACGCCGGCCTTGCCGCTCATCAGGCCGGCCACGTGACAGTCCGCCGCGAGGCGCGCGAGCTCGTCCAGCGTCGGCTGCGAGGAGCGGTGATCGCTGAGCGCGATCTCGCCGGCGCCGATGATGGGATCGACGAAGACGATGTCGGAGCGCACGCTGCCGGTCAGCGTGATGGGAGGGATCTGGTAGCTCCCGGTCCAGCACCAGGCCGAGAGCCCCTGCTCGCGCAGCGCGAGCGTCGAGGCCACCAGCCCCGCGACGGAGCGGGTCGTGCCGTCCGTGCCGAGGACACCGACCGTGCTCGTCACACCCCCGCTGCTGAGCTCGCTCGGCCCGACCTCCGGGACGCGCGACGACGGACCCGACTCGCCGCCGCCTCCGGTGATGTGCACGTGTGCGTCGATCAGACCGGGGATCAGCCGCGCTCCGCCGAGGTCGACGACCTGGCACAGGCTCGGGCCGAGCTCGGCGAGCTCGGGTTCGATGGCCAGGATGCTCCCGCCGCCGACCAGGACCTGGCAGAGGCCACGCGGCTCGGGCGCGAACAGCTGGGCGTTCCGGAGCAGCGTGAGCGGCGGCGATGACACGGCGCCTTCCTAGATCACCGCTGCCGTCTCGGCGAGATGTTTCGCCCGCGGCCAGCTATGGTAGGGCATGGCCGCAGACGCAATTCACGACCGCTTGCTCGCCATCGTCAAGAAGCTGCCCGAAGCGGAGGAGGCCTGGCCGTGGGGCAGCATTCACTGCAAGGTCGCAGGCAAGATCTTCGTGGGCTGGAGCCGCGATCGGACGGGAGTGATGTGCATCGGCCTGCGCACCACGCCGGCGCTGCAAGCCACGCTGGTCGCCTCGGATCCGCGCTTCTCGGTCGCGAAGTACACTGGCAAATACGGCGGCATCGACCTGCGCCTCGGTCCAAGGCCCAACTGGGCCGAAGTCGAGCAGCTCATCGTGGAGAGCTATCGCATCGTCGCGCCCAAGCGCCTGGCGCGTCTGCTCGACGAGCCGCCGAGCTCTGCCGCGAGGGTCGAGAGGGCCAGCCCGCCGAGAAAGCGGAAGGTCGCGCCGAAGAAGAGGCGCTGAGCTGGGTCACGCGCCGCGTCCGCGCCGGCAATGCCGCGCTCGGACGAGCGCGAGGCCCAGCAGCAGGAACAACCCGCCGGGAGCGCTGCCCGCTCGGGGAACGCTGCGGCACGCGCAGCCGCCGTCCACTGCCTCGCGCGGCGTCTCTTCGGGTGCGATCCCCTGCGCGCCGCCGATCACCCCACCGTCTTGCCAACCCGAGCCGCCCGAACCGACGCTGCCGCCGGAGCCCTGGCTCGAGCACACGCCGCCTTCGTCGATCTCGCCGTCGCAGTCGTCGTCTTTGCCGTTGCACGACTCGGGGTGCGGCGCGCAGCCGCCGGCGGCCTGAAGCGTCACGTAGTACTTCGGCGCGTCCCAGCCCGAGGCGCTGCTCCAGGCGGGCCCGTCGATCGTGGCGCCGAACGCCGTGCCGTCGAAGGGCCAGCACACAACCCCCGCGGCTCCGCGGCCGCAGATCTCGGCCTTGCCGTCCCCGGTCACGTCGGCGACGCGAAAGCTGCCGAAGTAGCGCTGCTCGTGCCAGCCGCCCGCATCTGCCATGTCGGGTCCGCTGACCGCTGCGTCGAAGCCCGCGCCGTTCGAGGGCCAGCAAAGAAACCCAGCTGCTGCTCGCGCGCACAGATCCGCGCGCCGATCGCCGTCCCAATCGGTGAGGCGGAGCGTGCTCCAGTACCTCGCCTCGCCCCAACCCTGGGCGTCGCTCAGCTCGGGACCGGCGACCGCCGTGGGGAAGCCAGCGCCGTCCGAGAGCCAGCACTGGACGCCGGCGGCGCCGCGAGCGCACACGTCGGCCTTGCCGTCGCCGTTCACGTCGCCCATGCGCAAGGTCGCCCAGTACTTCGCGTCACCCCAGCCCTGAGCGTCGCTGAGCTCGGGGCCCGGGATTTCCGTGGGAAAGCCGGCGCCGTCGGAGAGCCAGCAGTGGAAACGCGCCGAGCTACGGGCGCAGACGTCCGTCTTGCCGTCGCCGTTCACGTCCGCCATGCGGATGGTCCCGAAGTACTTGGCGTCGCCCCAGCCGCTGGCGTCGCTGAGCTCGGGCCCGGCGAGCTCCGGTCCGAAGCCGCTGCCGTTCGAGAGATGACAGCCGAAGCGCGCGCTGTGTCGCGCGCACACGTCGGCCTTGCCGTCGCCGTCCACGTCCGCGAGCCGGAGCGTGCTCCAGAAGCGCGGCTCGCCCCAGCCGTTCGCGTCGCTCCATGCCGGCCCCTCGATCTGGGTCGGGAACCCGCTGCCATCGCTCTTCCAGCAGTGCACGCCCGCGCTCGACCGCGCGCAGACGTCGGCCTTGCCGTCGCCGTCCACGTCGCCCATGCGGAGGGTGCCGTAGAACCGGGGCTCGCCCCAGCCATTGGCGTCGGAGAGCTCCGGCCCGACGAGCGCCTCCGAGAAGCCGCTCGCTCCCGCCTTCTCGCAGACGATGCCGGCCGCGGCGCGCGCGCAGACGTCCGCGTCGCCGTCCCCGTCCAGATCGCTGGAGGTGGTGCCGTCGAGCATCCCGGCTTGCGGCAGCACCAGCTCGGTGAGCACGCACACGTCACCTTCGTCGACCGCGCCGTCGCAGTCGTCGTCGCCGCCGTTGCACACCTCGGGCTTGGGCTCGCACTGACACTGCTCCGCCGGCAGGCCCAGGTACGCGCCCTGTGAGACCCAGAACGAGGTCGAGCCGCCGCACGGACCGGAGAACGGCTCGTCGGAGACGTTGTTCGAGTAGCGCGGCTCGAAGTGCAGGTGCGGGCCCGTGGAGTTGCCGCTGGAGCCGACCTTGCCCAGCACCTGCCCGCACTTCACGCTCTGGCCCGCCGAGACCGCGACCGAGCCGTTCATCAGGTGTCCGTAGTAGGTGGACTTGCCGTCGGCGTGGGTGATCTTCACGTAGTTGCCGAAGCCGCCGCCGCAGCCGCAGGCGCCGCTCGTGCAGCGATCGAAGCACCCGTCGATCGCGGCGGCGACGGTGCCGTCGGCCGCCGCGACCACCTGCCGGCTCCCGGCGTCCATCACCGCGAAGCCGCCGATGCCGATGTCGGTGCCCTTGTGCCCGTCGTAGGTCTTGGTGCCGCAGTTCCAGTCCTTCAGCCCGCTGGCGGCGTGGTCGCGGTACGCCGTGATGTAGGGCTGCGTGCCCGAGCCGGGCTTCAAGAGCGGGAAGCGATATTGCTGCCCGAGCGCAGGGGTCACCGCGAGCACCCCCGCGAGCACGAGGCCGAACGCCAGCGCGCGCTTCATCGCGCGCCTTCCGGCGAAGGCGACGCCGCGCCGTCTGCGAGGGCAACGCGCCAGCGCGCGCCGCCGCCGGCGTCGTAGACCAGGTGGTCATGGGTCGCCTCGATCACCTCCACGGGCGGCGGCACGAAGCCCACTCGCGCGCCGCCCGCGGCGAGACCGCGGTTGGTGAGCTGCCGCGGGGGCGCGTCGCTCCCGGGATCGACGACCCAGAGCGAAGCCACGCTGGTGCGCGCCGAGACGAACGCCACGCGCCCGTCCGGGATCGCGATCGGCAGATCGTCTGGTCCCGGCGCGGACGCGAGAGCGCGAGCAGAGCCCGCCGCCGACACCAGCCACAAATCCGTCTCGCCGGGCTCGTCCGAGCGTCGGGCGACGACCACGCCGCCATCCGGCAACGCCGCTGGTCGCCCCAGCGCGCCAACCAGCAAGGTCGTGCTGCGGCCGCCCGCCAGCCGAACCAGCGCGCCGCCGGCGGTCACGGCGAACGTGGCCGCCGGCCCGCGCGCCGTCGCGACCACGTCGCGGAGCTCCGTCGAGCCCAGCCACAGGCTGCCCGCCGGTTGCTGATCGGTCTCGGCCTGCGCCGAGCTGAGCTCCACGAGCTCCGGCTCCCCGGCGTCGGGCGCCTGACAAGCGACGAACAGCCAGCACCCCAGCGCGAGCGCGCTCTCGACACGGAGGCCCATCGTGGACTTCTCCGTGCAAGAGCCGAGCCGGGCATTTCACCGCGGAAGTCGGCTCATTTCGCGCTCGGCGCGCCAACCGCAGCTTGGCCCCGCCAAGCCAGCGTTGGCGCAGCGGGGTTGCGTCACATGCAGCAGATCGTGACCGGCGACGTCGGTGTCGCGCTCCCCGACACCAGCCCGCCCGATGCGGAACACGACCCGCCGAAGGGCGGCTGCCCGTCGTAGAACATGCTGCGCGAGGTCTGGTACGGCGGCGGGGGCGGGGTCGGATCCGGCGGCAGCGACGCGCACGCGCCCACTTGGGTGATGCTGACCGGATCCGCGCTGCACTGCGAGTTGGTCCAGAGCTCGACGCTGCCGGGACAGGCCGCACCCTGCGGGGAGCCGCAGTTGCACGGCGTGCAGCCGCGGGTGTCGTTCGCGCCCTGGTAATACGAGAGCTTCTGCGGGTAGCCGGCCGGGCACGCGTCGTCGCCTGCTTTGGCGACGCACAGCGCACCGTACGGCGCCTCGGGCACGGGAGCGCACACGCCGGCGCCACAACCGCCGCCGAGCTGAGCGCCGCCGCAGGCCCGGGCGCGCTCGTTCCAGACGAGCGGCGGGACGACGTTCTGAGTCGGCAGCGGGTTGCACGCGCCTCCATCGGGCGGAGCGGATAGGAGCTTCGCGCTCGGTGGGTCGTAGCCCAGGATGATGAACGACTGGCAGACGTTGGCGGCGATGGTCAGCTGCCCGGCCGTACCCGCGCAGCCGGGGACCTGGAAGAACTGCACGGTCGCGAGCGCGCACACCATGCCGATGGGCGAGCTGCAGCCGCAGGCCCCGCAAGTCGCCGAGCCAGCCGAGAGGCCCTGCATGCCGTCGAGCACCAGGTTCGGGTAGTCCGCGTCGCAACCCGGCGGCGGCGCCGCGCCAGGGCCATTCCAGAGCGCGAGCGGGCCCTGCCAGCCAGCCGGCGCCGCGGGCGCGCAAACCCCTTGGCAACTGCCGCCCGTGCCGCCAACGCCGCCGGTGCCGCCAACACCGCCCGTGCCGCCGGTGCCGCCAACACCGCCCGTGCCGCCGGTGCCGCCAACACCGCCCGTGCCGCCGGTGCCGCCAGCGCCGCCGACACCGCCCGTGCCTCCGACACCGCCGACACCGCCAACACCGCCGACACCGCCCGTGCCGCCAGTGCCACCCGTGCCGCCAACGCCTCCAACACCGCCTACGCCGCCCCCACCAAATCCACCAAACCCACCTGTGCCGCCGAAGCCGCCGCCACCGAACCCGCCGCCACCGAACCCGCCGCCGCCGAACCCGCCGCCGCCGAACCCACCGCCGCCGAACCCGCCGCCGCCGAAGCCGCCGCCGCCGAACCCGCCGCCGCCGAACCCACCGCCGCCGAAGCCGCCGCCGCCGAAGCCGCCGAAGCCGCCGAAGCCACCGCCACCGAAGCCGCCACCACCGAAGCCGCCGCCACCGAAGCCGCCGCCACCGAAGCCGCCGCCACCGAAGCCGCCGAAGCCGCCGCCACCGAAACCGCCGCCACCGAAGCCGCCGAAGCCACCGCCACCGAAGCCGCCGCCACCGAAGCCGCCGAAGCCACCGCCACCGAAGCCGCCGCCACCGAAACCACCACCGCCGAAGCCAGCGATCCCGCCGATGCCCGCGTCATCCAGATCGAAGTCGCCGAACCCTTCGTCCTTTGCGCCGCACGCGACCACCAGCAGCAGCGATGCCGCCAGATGCCATGTGCGAGCGCGGAGCGATCGGGAAGGCGACATGGGCTCGGTCGCAGTCTATCACTGCTTTCCCGCTGCGCTGAAGAACGTTGGTAGGCTCGGCGCCGTGAACGCCAGGCGCGCTACGAAGCAGGCCCTCGTCGGCGCAGCGCTCTTGACGCTCGGCGTGGCCGTGGCGCTGTATTTCCTCGCGCGAGCACGCGCGCCGATCCCGGCCGAGGAGTACGCCCATCGGCAGAAGCCGGAGTCACCGGCAGAGCTGTTCCCGTCGCCCGATTTTGCCTTCCGCGATCAGCACGGCCGCGCGGTGACGAAGGCCACCCTCGCTGGCGAGCCGTACGTCGCCAACTTCGTCTTCACCACGTGCCGCACCGTGTGTCCCATGCTCACCGCCAAGATGGTCCGGTTGCAGCGCGACCTGTCCGGCGTGCCCGTGCGCTTCGTCAGCTTCTCCGTGGATCCGGAGCACGACACGGTGGAGGTGCTCGCCGAGTACGCCAGGCAGTGGAACCCCGGGGAGTCTCGCTGGCTGCTCCTCGAGACCACGCCGGGTGGGCTGACGGAGCTGGCCCGCGGCTTTCACATCACCGCCGTGCGCACCGACGGCGGCCTCGACGCCGTGTTCCACAGCAGCGTGTTCGCGCTGGTGGATCAGCGCGGCATGGTGCGCGGCATCTTCGACTCCGACGACGCCGAAGACTTCAAGGCCCTGGCGCGGAGCGTGCGCGCGCTCTTGGGCAGCACGCCACCACCGCCGCCTGCCGGAGCGCGCAGCGCAGAGGTGCTGTACCACGAGCTGTCCTGCGCCAATTGCCACGAGCGTCCGGAGCTGGCGCCGCCGCTGGGCGGTCTCTCCGGTCAGCGCCGTGAGCTCGACACGCGGCTGTTCGTCAGCGCCGACGAGGCCTACTTGAGGGAGTCCATCGTCTCGCCGGCGGCCAAGCGCGTGATCGGCTACCCGCTGATGATGCCGTCCTACGCCGGCGACCTGTCGGGCGAAGAGCTCGACCGGCTGGTGAAGTACCTGGTCGCGCTGCCTCCTCCTTCGGCGCCGGCGCTGGACGCCGTGGTCGCGATCGATCCGGTATGCCGCATGAAGGTGCGGGTGACCGCCGACGCTCTGAAGCTCGAGCTGGACGGGGGCGAGACGATCTACTTCTGCTCCGAACAGTGTCGCAAGCGCTTCGGCGAGAGCCCCGGCGCCTACGCCCACTGAGTCACAAGAAGGCCACGCCGTCGTAGTCGCGGTGGGAGAACGGAAGGTCGAGGCGGGGCTCGCGGGCGTGGGGCACGCGGAACAGCGAGAAGCCCTCGCCGAGGCGGTCCCGCTGGAAGCGAGTCGGAAAATACGCGAGGTGCATCAAGAGCGCGCCGGCGCGCTCCGTGGCCGTCGCCGCTCGCTCGATCTCCGCCCGCGTGCCCGCGTGCTGGCACGCGCCGACGGCGAGCGTCATGGCGCCTTCGTCCCAGTCGCTCGGCGGGATGGCGTCGTCGTCGAGCTCGCTCGCTGGCGCGGGCACGGGGTCGTTGTGCCGCCGCCAGAGCGACGGCTCGTCGCGCTCGATTGGCGTGAAGGGATCGACGTACACTCCGTCGAGCCAGACGTTGAAGTGCACGTGGGGCGGAGCCCACGGAAAGCCGACGAGCGCGTCGAGGCCGCTGTAGCCCGACAGCGCGATGGGCTCGCCGCGCTTCACGCGCTGGCCGGGCGTGACCAAGGGCCGACTCAGGTGGTTGTAAGAGGTGACGAGGCCTTGGCCATGGTCGAGCAGGATCTTGCGTCCGCCGCGGTGGAACTCGCTCGAGACCCGGAGCACGGTCCCCGGCGCCGCCGCGACCACGCTGGTGCCGGGCGGGATGGCGAAGTCAGTGCCGTTGTGGCTGTCGTAGGTGTTGTCCCCGCCGCGGAAGTCGCGCACGTCGCTCACCCGCACCGACCAGCCGAGCTCGGGCGGAGGCTGGCGGTAGTTGTACAGGTTGGTGATCGGGACGCGCCGCCCCATCGGCTTCTTCCCGAGCCACAGCGCGGCGCCGAGGCGCGGGTGCAGGTTGCCGAGCGAGCTGAGATCGAAGCGCGTCTTCGGCGTGCTCGCGTCCCCGCCCAGCGCGAGCGCGGCCTCGCGCAGGGTCTTGCCCCAGGGCCTGAGACCCAGCGCTTCCACGAGCCCGATGCGCTCCGGCATGGCGACCCTCACTCCGCGAAGTCCCGATAAACCTCGTCGATCGCGAGCGAGGCACCCACGGACTCGACCTCGATGGTTTCACCCTGCCCGGCTTCGTGGACGCTCCAGGCTCCGTCCTGCCCGCGGCGGTGGAGGGCCGCGTGTGGACCCTGGTGCGAGAGAATCAACACCTCGCGCACGCTGGGCAGGTTCTTGTAGAAGCCGAGCTTGGCGCCGCGGTCGTAGGCCTCGGTGGACGGGCTCGTGACCTCGATCAACACGACGGGGTTCGTCACGGCCGTGGGATCGTCTGCAGCACGACTGGTCTTGCCGCAAACGACCGTGCCGTCCGGATACGTCGTGACGTCGCTGCCCGCGACGCGGACGCGCAGATCCGACGTGTACGCGCGGCACCCCGCCGGCAGCTGGTTCCCGAGGTGGCGGAGCACCGCCGCGGCCAGTGCCGCGTGCTCCGGCGTTCCGCCGGCCATCGCGTAGATCTCCCCTGAAACGAACTCGTGCCGCACCGGGCTGTGATCTTCCAGCGCGAGGTAGTCCGCGTAGGAGTAGCTGTGGAACGGGACGGGCAGCGACATCCTCCGCGCGAGCGTAGCACACGTGAGTGCCACGCTGCTCCGGCGCTCCGGTCGTGCCGGTCGCCACCCCGGTGAGCATCGGGGCCACGGCGCCGGCGCCAGCGCCCTCCCCCGCCCTGCGCTTCAGCTCACTCGCACGCCGCGATCTGCACCGGGTTCAAGTGCGCTGCGGCGAGACCGGATCCGACTTGCCCGTCGGTACCGTCGCCCCAGCACCACACCGTGCCGTCGGTCTTCAGCGCGCACGTGTGCCAGTTGCCGGCCGAGACCTGGGCGACGCCGGTCATGACCTGCGTCGGCGCGGGCACATCCTCCTTCGCGCCGTTCCCGACCTGGCCGTCGGCGTTGCGTCCCCAACACCAGAGCGAGCCATCAGTCTCGAGCGCGCAGGTGTGAGCCCCGCCCGCCGACACGTGCGCCACGCCGCCCGCCATCACCTGCGCCGGAATCTCGGGGGTCTTCGTGCCGACCTGTCCGTACGCGTTCCAGCCCCAGCACCAGAGCGCACCCGTCTTCAGCACCGCGCAGGCGTGCCCGCCCCCGCCGGAGATCTCCGCGGCCGCGCTCGGGAGCTTGGCTTCCACCGGCGTGAGCTGGCTGCCGACGGTACCGCCATCGCCGAGGCAACCGTAGGAGTTGTAGCCCCAGCAGCGGACCTTCCCGTCGCCGCCGAGCGCGCAGCTGAAGTCGAGGCCCGCGGTCACCGCCGCCGCTGTGCTGACGTTCTTCGCCGCCACCGGCACCGGCGCGCTGGTCTTCGTCCCGTCGCCCAGGCCGCCGTAGGTGTTGGAGCCCCAGCAAGCGACCGTGCCGTCCGCCTTCAACGCGCACGAGTGGAAGATGCGAGCCGCGACCTCGGTCGCGCCCGCCAGCCCCGACACCTTCAACGGCTTCGGTGACGCGGCGTTCTCCGCTGCACCGAGCTGGCCCTTGTCGCCCCAGCACCAGGCGTCGCCCGCACCGTCGAGCCCGCAGGTGTGCGCGTAGCCCGCGCTGAGCTGCTTCATCACGTGACCGGCCGCCGAGGGGACCGGAGTCGGCGCCGGTTGAAGCACGCCGGTACCAAGCTGTCCCTTGGTGTTGGCTCCCCAGCACGCGACGCTGCCGTCCGCGCGGAGCGCGCAGCTGTGCATGGCTCCTGCCGCGACCTCGACGCAACCACCCGCGCCGGACCCCGAAGAGCCGCCTGCTCCACCCGAGCCCGCTGCGCCGGCGATCCCGCCCGCGCCACCCGCTCCGGCGGCTCCGGCAGCTCCACCTGCGCCGCCTGTGCCACCCGTCGCGCCGACGCCGGACGTCCCGCCGCTCGCCGCACCCGCGGCCCCGGCGGCGTTGCCGCCACCACCGCCGTCGCTCCCCCCGCAGCCCGAGACCCCGAGGAGAATGCCGACTCCGAACACCATCGAGCGCTTCATCTGACCTCCTGCTCGGCGTACGGCAGCGAGCGCGCATCCTCCCTGGCCCGGGCGGCCAATGGATTGACCGGGGCGGCCACCTCACCGCCATCGGCGCGCAGCCGTGAAAAACCGAACCCCCCGCCTCTGCACGAGACGGCTCGCCGTCGCGCGAGGGCTCCGGCCGCGCGACCTTCCCCAAAGCCTCGCGGTACAGCGTAGCAACGCGCGGCACGGCGCTCGCGCTGGCCGCTGCGCGAGATGTGATGAGGTGGCTCGCGACCTGGCAGCTCATGGAGTCCGCGCCATTGTCTCGGCTCCAAGGGTCGTCGTTGCGGCGTTCGCGATGGTCGTGACGTCCGCCGTAATAGCCGGCGTGTTCGAGCTCGCGGGCGAGCCGCGAAAGCAGGAAGTGGCTGCCTCCTGCGCGACGAGGTCACCGATACTCGGGCCTCAAACCCAAAACGCGCTTGCGAGCGCAGCGTCAGGAGACAGCCATGCAGCATATTGCGATCGATCTCGGCAAGATGAAATCCCAGATCTGCGTCCGCGAGGCGGACGGCAAGGTCGTGCAGGAGCAGAAGCTCGAGACCAAAGCGCTGGGGCGCTTTCTCGAGCGCCAGGCGGCGAGTCGCGTGATTGTCGAGACCTGCTCCGAGGCGTTCCGTGTAGCCGACCTGGCGCTGAGCCACGGGCACGAGGTCCGCGTAGTGCCCACCACGCTGGTCAAGAGCCTGGGCGTCGGCGCACGTCGCATCAAGACCGACCGGCGCGATGCGCAAGTGCTGAGCGAGGTGTCGTGCAGGATCGATCTGCCGTCCGTGCACATCCCCACCGACCTGGCGCGTCAGCGCCGCAGCATGTGCACGGTCCGCGAAGAGTTGCTTGCTCAGCGGACCTCGCTGATCAATTGCGTCCGCGGTTGGGCACGGACGCAGCTGCTCACGATTCCCTCCGGTGGCGCCGAGGCCTTCCCGAAACGCTTTCGCGCCGCCGCGCTGAAGACGTGCGACGGGATGCCGGAGTACATCGAGCGCATGCTGCAGGTGATCGACTCGCTCAATGCCCAGATCGCTCCGGCCGACCAGGAGCTTACGGCGCTGTCGGCGGAGGATCCGGTGTGCGTGCGGCTGATGTCGGTACCGGGCGTGGGACCGGTCACCAGCCTGCGCTTCGTAGCGGCGCTCGACGACCGCGCGCGCTTCCCGAGTGCGCACTCCGTTCAGGCCTTCCTCGGACTGACCCCCGGCGAGAAGTCCAGTTCCGAAAGGCAACAACGCACGGGCATCACCAAGGCCGGCCCGGCACCGGTACGCCGCGCCTTGGTACAGGCCGCTTGGAACTTCCGCCGGCTGCGTCCGCTCGATCCCATCAGCCGCTGGGCCGCACAGATCGAGCAGCGGCGTGGCAAGTTCATCGCGACGGTCGCCGTAGCGCGCAAGCTGGCGGGCGTGCTGTTCGCCATCTGGCGCGACGGCTCGACGTACCAGCCAAACCATTCGCGTCAGCCGCGCTCCACCTAGCGCCGCACAGCGCGAGCCACACTGTTCCGGTCCCAGAGACCGGGCAAAGCAAGCCGAGCAACGGCTGTCCAGCGACGGTGAGTGCGTCCCTGCCGCTCCGGGCGTCCAGCTTCTGCTGGCTCCGACCCTGTGCGCGCGATTGCACCCCGTCGACGGATTTCCACCTGTGCGCCTCGAAGCGCGGATAGTCGATTGAAGCAGCCCGTTGCCCCGCGCCTTGCCCACCCTCGGATTGGAGACCCAGACCAACCAGAATGCCGCGATGGACGAATTTATTCTTTGACTGTAGTGCCACCTCATAGTCGGCAGGGGAAGGTGTACCGCCTGCGCGCGAGGCGCCGCAAACGTGCTGCCTGGGCCGGCGCCGGCCCAGGCTTGCACTCCACCACGCTGAGCTCCATCGCCGTTGCCTCCCTCCACTGCGTCACCGCCGCGCTCCAACGCGTCACTGACCCGCGACGGCACACAGCGTGCGGCGTGCGGTCTCTGCTTGACCGCGCGGGCGTCCGCTGCTCTTCTCTCCTCAGCAGCGAACGGGAGGGCAAGATGAAGCAAGTACCAAGCAAGCAAGCTGCAACAAGCGTGCCTGCATGATGCGTCCGGCGCGCGCGGCGTTGTTCGTGGCGCCGCACTGCTGCTCGTCGTAGGCGGCGCTTCCGCGGCGCTTTCAGCCTGCGGTCAGGCGGCACCCGACGCGCCGGGCGTGACCGAGCAAGCCACGGTGTACTGCCCCGATTTCTACCAGATGTTCTCGGCGACGACCACGTTGCCGTGGGGCGCGGTCGGGTACCTCAACAACGGGTGCACGGCGGTGCTGATCGACCCGCACCACATCGCCGCAGCCGCTCACTGCGCGCACTGGGACAACGCGGTGTGGCAGACCGGATTGAATTTCTACCCGAACTTCGATCCGACGCGCACCAACCCGCCGAGGTACTCGATCTCGCGTGCGGTGGTCGGCACTTTGGCAGCGACCGGCTGGGGTGCTGGAGATCCCGAAGCGGGTTTTCTGGCGTCCGACTGGTCGATCATGAGGCTCGACTGCGCGTGGAACGACACATTCACGCAGCAGTGGTGTCCACCTGTCGTGGACTTCCCGAGCATTCCAGCCCTCCCCATGACTGCCTACCAAGGGTGGTCGGTCTATCGTGGCGGGTACGATCGCGATCCCTTTGCGCTCGGGCCGGACGTTCGCTGTCCGCCGTATGGCGACGAGCTCGTCGCCGGGTGCGCAGGAGGCGGCTCCTGCCCTTGCGATTTCGATCCGGCCACCGACAACCACCGTTGGTGGAACTACGGCCTGGTCGATCCGAGCTGCGTCGTCGACTCGACCAACGACAACGGGAGCACAGACGACCTCGTCCGCACCAGTTGCTCGACTACGGGCGGGGCGTCCGGCTCCCCGCTGCTCGCGGACCTCGGCACGCCCGTGCTCCTGGGGGTCGAACACGGCATGGGCATCACGGTCGGCGCGTGCAACCCGCCGGGCGGTTACGACGGGATCGCGCCCAGCGTGAACCGCTTCGCCAACGTCCCGCGCTTCGCGGCGAACGTGGCGCTCACTCGGCACGAGAGCGGCTCCAATCGAACCCAGGTCTGGGCGACCGACAGTGACTCGGGCCGCGTCCGCACACGGTCGCGGAAGTCCGCGAGCCTGACCGCTGGCTGGCAGGCGTGGTCCGACTTCGGCGCGGTGGCGAACGTGGACCGCATCGCGGCCATGTACCTCACCAACGGGAAGCCGCAAGTCATGGTCACGAACACGAGCGGCGCCATGTCCTTTCGTTACGTCGACCTCGCGGGCAACTGGACTTCCTGGGCGAGCTTCGTGGTGCCGTCGGGCCATGTCGTGAGAGACATCGACGCGGCCTACGACGGATCTGGGGTGGCACATCTGTACGCCGTGGACAACGTCGCGGGAGGCTGGGCGTGGCGGAGGCGCCGGAGCGGAACGGCAGCCTACAGCCGCTGGCTCGATTGGCAGCTCTTGATCTCTGGCTGGGTGCCCGATGCGTACACCAAGGTCAGCGCCATTCGCCGGGCCGGCGATCTGGTCCAACAGGCGTTTCTGGTCACCTCTACTGGGACGGTCAAGTGGATGGCCGAGCCGTTTCCGGTCTCGACTCCCTCGGACTTCGCTGCCCCCGCGACCATGGTGGACATCGACGCGGGCTGGCTCTCGGACAACCGAGTCTTCGTCATCGCCGTTGATGCAAACGGCGGGCTCTGGTGGCGAGGGCAGACCTCGACCAGCGGCAATTCCTGGTTCGGTTGGCTCAACTACAGCCCGAAGGCGTACACTCCGGACCAGAACTGCGCCAACCCGCTGCCGCCGCGGATCGTCTCGGTCACCATCAGTCGCTGGCAGGACGATCCTCAGAGCACGGTGATCCCGGTGGTGCTCGTCACGGACGACAAGGGCAACGTCTACTACACGACCTGGGAGGCCGGCCCCTGCAAGACCCCATCATGTGATTGCGGGACCCAGTGGCACCCGTGGAAGTCCTTCTATCACTCGGGCCGCTGGGCCGACTTTTGAGGAGCATGCGCGTTCGACAGCTACTCCATTCGCTCGCGACTGCGTCCGCGCTGGCCAGTGCCTGTGGCGGCAGCACGATGTCGGACGCTCCCGGCGACTCGGGAGCGCAAGGCGATTCGGCCACGGGTGGCGACGGGGCCGCTCCCCCGGACGTCACGCTCGACCTTCCGCCGGAGAGCGATGCGGGCGCGGAGGACTCACCGGCCGAGGAGGCGGCGTCGTGCGACTGTCCGCCGGATCTCCCCGCGGACGGAGCACCCTGCTGCGCGCCCTCCGGGTCCGTCCCATGCAAGTACCTGGTGTGCCCCGCCGGCGAGTTCTGGATTGCAACTTGCGTCGATGACAGCTGGACGACCCAGCTGAACGGTTTCGACTACCAGTGCCCGGACGCCGGCAAGTAGCGAACGAAGGCGACCGGACCCACTTGGTCGCTTCTCGCGCTTCGTTCGGGCACCCTCGCCGGAGGAGCAGGCGGCACGGCCTTCGAGGTGCCGCCGTCGAAGCGCCCAGCCCGTGGCTCGCCATCGCGGCCGGCCTGCTCGTGTACTCGATCGCCGTGCTGCGCGTCGCGTGGGTGCAGGGCTTCACGAACCCGCTCTGGACCCTCCTGCTGATGCCCGGCCTGCGGCTCGGGCTGTCGGCATACTGGGCACAGCTTTCGCTCGGGCTCGTCACCACGAGGCGACTCAATCGAGGCAGCGTGTGAAGTCGATCGCTGCGAGCGCCGCGGTGCCTGCACGTGTCATGCCCGCGCTCCTGCTCCTCGCGGCCGAGGGCGCCAGCGTGGCCTTCTTCCTGCGGGCGCTGCGGGGCGCTCGATGGCTACCAGCGTTCGTGGCGAGGAACGAGCTCTCCCCACACGGTCGCGATCACCTCATCTCGTGGCTGGTCGTAGGCGCGACCGTCCCGTGCGTAGTGTTTTTCGCCACGGTGGCCGTCGCGTGGCGCACCGGCGGACGCGCTGCCGCCGCCGAACGCACCGAGCAGGCCGGCAGCGCGGCGCGCCTTCTCGCGGTCTGCGTCGTCCTGTGGGCCGTACCACCCATGCTCTCGGTCCAGGCGTGGATCGGCCGTGACCTCTCGTTCTTGCTGAGCGCAGCCGTGCTGGTGCTGGCGCTCGAGCGCTCGCTGCGCGAGGCGCGGCGCCTCGACGCGCTGGTCGCGCTCCGAGCGTGGTCCTCGCGCATTCAGACCGGCTCGAGGCTCCGCTCGTGGGCGCCTCACGGGGTGGTGGCCCTCCTGGACCAACCCGCGCGTCCTCGAGCGCGGTGCGTCGCGGGATACTCGCTGTCGCGCGAGGTCTCCGGCCGCGCGACCTTGCGCAAAGCCAGTGCTCGCCGCCAGCGCCTCGCAGTACGGCGAAGCAACGCGCGGCACGGCGCTCGCGCTGGCCGCTGCGCGCGGCAGGGGAAGGTGCGCCGCCTGCGCGCGAGGTGCCGCACTTCCACGAGGCGCGGTCGCGGATCCAAAGTGCCGTTGCGTCACCTCGCGCGCTGCGATGCTTGACGACCAGCGGTGAACCTGGTGCCATGTCGCTACCGAGCTCGGGAGGGTGAAGATGAACGAGCAGCTCAGTAGTTCCACAGACAGACAGACAGACAGAGCACAAATCGTGCCTGAATTCCGCATCGCCGCGCCGCGAACGCCCTCCGCGTTCGCTCAGGCGTGAGCGATTCAGGCAGGTTCTGGGAACTCTCCTGATGGCGTCCGGTGCGGCGCTCGCCGCGTGTGGTGACGGGGCTGACGAGGCAGATTCGACGCTCGGGGTCGAGGAAAGCCCCGCCGTTTACTGCCCGGATTTCTCGCAGACGCTGCCGATGACGCAGAGCTTGCCGTGGGGCGCCGTCGGCTTCCTCAACAACGGGTGCAGCGCAACGCTCATCGACGGCTACCACGTCCTGGCCGCAGCGCACTGCGCACGCAACTCCGACACCGCGGAGTGGCAGCCCAACCTGCGCTTCTACCCCAACTTCCACCCGAGCCGGGTCGATCCGCCGCGCTACCGCGTCGCGCGCAGCGTCACCGGCTACCTGGCGGAAGTGGGCGGGCTGTCAAACCAAGGCATGCAGGCGTCGGACTGGGCGATCATGCGCCTCGACTGCGAGTGGAATGCCCAGCACACCCAGCAGTGGTGCCCGCCGGTCGCCGGGTTCCCGACCCTCGCCATGTCCTTCGGTACGCCCACGGTGGGGGAGGCCGTGTCCCGCGCGGGCTATGATCGCGACAAGACCAAGCTCAGCCCCGACGCGCTGTGCCCGCCCGCGAACGCGACCGACGAGGTCAACTCCTGCCCAGGCGGGGCCTGCCCCTGTGACAACCCTATGCCTGGGTGGAACCGGTGGTGGCAGAACGGCTTCGTCGATCCCACGTGCACGATTGCCTCAGTCACCAACGACGAGCTCGTCTCGAACTGCTCGATGCGCGGAGGCGCGTCCGGCTCCCCGCTCGTCGCCTGGAACGTCAGAGACGGCTACGTGATCCGAGGCGTGATGCACGGGACCTCGGTGACGACACCCGAGAACGTGCCCTGCGAGGACGCCGGCGCCGGCGCGGACAACACGGCCGTCAGCCCCGGCGCCAGGCGATTCGCCCAGGCTCCCCAGTTCGCCAGGAACGTCGCCATCACCCGCCACGCGTCGGGCACCAACCGAACGCAGGTCTGGGCCGTCGATGGGGACGCGGACCAGATCCGAACGCGCTCGCGCAACAGCGCCAGCCTGACCGACGGGTGGTCCCACTGGTCCACGTTCGGGTCGCCGGCGTCCGCGAACAGGATCGCGGCGATCCGGCTCGCCAACAACTACCCGCAGCTGCTCGTGACCACGACGACGAACGGCCTCTACCACCGCGAGGTGCAGGCCAACGGAGCCTGGTCGGCGTTCGTGAGCTTTGGTCAGCCGTCGGGGCACGTCGTCCGCGACGTGGACGCCGCGCTCGACTCGGCAGGCCGGCCCTACTTCTTCGGCGCCGAGGACGTCGCCGGCGGCTGGGCGTGGCGCCGCCGGCGCACGGGCTCGGGCGCGTACGACCCCTGGGCCTCGTGGGAGCTGTTGATCAGCGGGTGGGTGAACGACGCCTACCGTTCCATCTCGGCGATCCGGCGCCATGGCGACCTGCAACAGATGGCGTTCCTGGTGACGACGACCGGCGCAGTGAAGTGGATGGCGGAGCCGTTCCCGGTCGTCACGCCGACGGACTTCGCGGCACCGGCCAGCATCGTGGACATCGATGCCGGCTGGCTCTCGGACAACCGCGTGTTCGTGGTCGCTGTGGACAACCAAGGACACCTCTGGATCCGCGGCCAGACCGCGACATCGGGAAACTCCTGGTATGCCTGGATCTCCTTCGACGCGCCGCTCGGGCCGCCGATCTTCGCGCCGGCCGTCAACTGTTCGGGCACCACGCCGCCCGGCATCGTGTCGGTCACCGCGAGCCGCTGGCAGGACGATCCAGTGGGGACGGTGGTGCCCGTCATCTTCGCGACGGACGACCGGGGCAACGTCTACTACACGACGTGGGAGACCGGCCCGTGCACGAACGCGTCGTGCGACTGCGGCACGAAGTGGCTGCCCTGGAAGTCCTTCTATCACACCAAGCGCTGGGCGGATTACTGAGCATGAAGCCGACCAACCTGCTCGCGCTCATCGCGGTCCTCACGACGACACTCGGCCCCGCGTGCGGCGGCTCCACGGAGAGTTCTTCCCAGGAAACTGGCGGCGGTGGAGGTCTGGGCGGTAGTGACGCCCACCCGGACAGCGACGGCGGCGCCGCGGGGTCTGGCGGGACCCAGGACGCCAGCCCCGACATCGCCCCGGACACGCAGGCGGACGCCCCTCCCGACGTCGACGAGGACGCGGACGCCGGGGAGTGCCTGTGTCCGACGACGCTCCCGAAGGATGGGGACCCTTGCTGCAAGACCGAACTCCCCTACCTGAACTGTAAGCTCCACGACTGCGAGAAAGCCGAGCGCACATACTTCGGTTGTGGGCTCGGGAAGTGGTCCGTCGGCGCGACGGCGTTCGACGTGCCTTGCTCCGACAGTGGCAGCTGACCTGGTGGCTGGCCGCGAATCCAGGCGCCGAGTAGGCGCCGCGATGGCCGTACGCTTCGTGCGCACGCTCCTGCTCTTCGCGGCCGAGGGCGCCAGCGTCGCCTTCTTCCTGCGGGCGCTGCGGGGCGCTCGATGGCTACCAGCGTTCGTGGCGAGGAACGAGCTCTCCCCACACGGTCGCGATCACCTCATCTCGTGGCTGGTCGTAGGCGCGACCGTCCCGTGCGTGGTGTTGTTCGCCACGGTGGCCGTCGCGTGGCGCACCGGCGGACGCGCTGCCGCCGCCGAACGCAGCGAGCAGGCCGGCAGCGCGGCGCGCCTTCTCGCGGTCTGCGTCGTCTTGTGGGCCGTGCCACCCATGCTCTCGGTCCAGGCGTGGACCGGCCGCGACCCCTCGTTCTTGCTGAGCGCAGCCGTGCTGGTGCTGGCGCTCGAGCGCTCGCTGCGCGTGACGCTGCGCGAGGCGCGGCGCCTCGACGCGCTGGACGCGCTCCGAGCGTGGTCCTCGCGCATCCAGACCGCCGTGAGGCTCCGCTCGTGGGCGCCTCACGGGGTGGTGGCCCTCCTGGTCGCGAGCTTCGTTGGCTACATGGGCTACTACACCTGGCTCCAACACCTGCGCCGCCAGACCTCCGGCTTCGACCTCGGCTACTACGCGACGTTCTTCTGGAACACGCTTCAAGGCCGCCCCTTTTACTGCCCGATCACGCACCCGCGCGACGGCTCCTACCTCTCGATCCACACCGAGCCAGCGGTCTACTTGCTGGCTCCGCTCTACGCGCTCCGCCCGGATGCCTCGACGTTGGTGCTCTTGCAGGCGGCCCTTCTTGGTCTGGCCGCTATTCCGCTCTACCTGATCGCGCGGCGGCGCCTTGCGAGCGACTGGAGGGCGGCAGCGGTTGCCGGCGCCTTTCTCCTCTATCCTCCGCTCCACGCGCCAACCTTCAGCGACTTCCACTTCCTGACCGTCTCCGCCTTCTTCGTCCTCTGGGCCGCCTACTTCTTTTTCACGGAGCGGTGGCCGTGGTTCTGGGTCTTCGTCGTGATGTCGTTGATGTGCCGCGAGGACGTCCCCCTCGGTGGCATCGGCTTGGGCTTGGCGCTGCTCATCGCAGGCCATCGCGCGCGGGTCGGGGCGGCGCTCTTCGTGCTCTCGGCGGCGTACTTCGTGGTGGTCAAGTTCGTGATCATGCCCAAGTACGGCGACGCTTCGTTCGTCTACATCTACGAGAAGCTCGTCGCGCCAGGCGAGGTCGGGTTCAAGGGTGTGCTCGAGACCCTGCTGACCAATCCGCTCTTCGTCTTCTCCACCATCCTCTTCCCCGAGAAGATCCCCTACGTCCTGCACGTTTTCACGCCGCTCGCCTTCTTGCCCCTGCGCGACAAGCGCTTCCTCTTCCTGTTGTTTCCGGGCGCGTTCGTCACCCTGCTCTCCACCGGCTACATGCCGGTCGTCGAGATCCGCTTCCAGTACGTCACTCACTTCACCCCGTACGTCTTCCTCGCGGCGATCTTGGCTCTCGAGCGTCTCGGCAAGCGACGTGGTCCCATCGCGAGGGACTCGGCGCTCGGCGCGCTGATGTTCGGGACCCTGCTTTGCACGCACCAGTTTGGCGCCCTGCAGCGCGAGAATTTCACCTCCGGCGGCGGGCGAGTCCGCTTCGACCTCACCCGCCAGCACCTCGAAAACCTCAGGAACCTGCGTGAGATCGCCAGGACCATCCCGCCCGACGCCAGCGTCGCCGCGACGGAGCACGACACTCCCCACCTCGCGCAGCGCGAGTACTTGTTCACCCTCAAGTACGAGCACCAGGGCGCTGACTACCTGCTGTACTCCCACGACGACCTCGACTTCGGGGCGGCGCGCCGCATCGTGACGGACGAGCTCCAGAGCGGCCGCTTCGGCTTCCACGCGGAGCGCCCGAACTTCGTGGTCCTGCGTCGCGGAGCGCCGCTCGACCGTAACGCGGAGCTCCTCCAGCTCCTCGCTGGGCGCCAATAAACGAACCCCCCGCCTCTGCACGAGACGGGGGGTCCAACATACCAACGGGAGGCGATCAGAACGGGAGCGTCATCCGCCGTTGCGACGCTGGAACGCCGGAGTGTCCCAGTCCGCATCGGCGTCGAGGGATGCCGGGAAGGAGATGCGCGAGCGCACCTCGGGGCCCGCGCTCGACAAGGGCGAGCTTCCGGCCTGGAGGCTCGCGGCGAGCGCGGCCGGGCGGCGCGTGCTCATCGCGGGAACCAGATCGGGATTGATGGCCGGGCGCGCGGTCGAGTGCGCGGCGCGCGACGGCGGCATGCT
This sequence comes from Polyangiaceae bacterium, assembly GCA_015075635.1. Classification (NCBI taxonomy): domain Bacteria; kingdom Pseudomonadati; phylum Myxococcota; order Polyangiales; family Polyangiaceae; species Polyangiaceae bacterium. The sequence continues at coordinate 2,420,111 of JABTUA010000003.1, read as the reverse complement.
GCTGAAGCCCTCGCGCAGCGCGTCGCGCACGGAGTCGCGGCGGCTCGGGGCGGAGGCGACCACGCGGGTGGGAGCCGCGATCTCGACGGGGATCTCCGCGTCGGCGGAGTCGAAGCCGGTGGCGATGACCGTCACCTTGATGGCGTCGCCCATGCTCTCGTCGATGCTCGCGCCGAAGATGATGTTGGCGTCCTCGTGGGCCTGCTCCTGAATCAGGCTCGCGGCGTCCTGGATCTCCTTCATCTTCATGTCGGGGCCGCCGACGATGTTGATGAGGACGCCCGTGGCGCCTTCGACGCTGATGTTGTCGAGCAGCGGCGACGTGATGGCGTGCTCCGCGGCCAGGCGCGCTCGGCCCTCGCCCTTGGCGCAGCCGGTGCCCATGAGCGCGCGGCCCATGTTGTTCATCACCGTGCGCACGTCGGCGAAGTCCACGTTGACGATGCCGTCCTGCGTGATGAGATCGCTGATGCCCTTCACGGCCTGGAAGAGCACCTCGTCCGCCTTGCGGAAGGCGTCCACGAAGGTCATCTCCTCGTCGGCCAGGGTCATGAGCTTCTCGTTCGGGATGGTGATCAGCGTGTCCACGTGGTCGTTCAGCGCGGCGATGCCGGCCTCGGCCTGACGCGCGCGCTTCTTACCCTCGAACACGAAGGGCTTGGTCACCACGCCCACCGTCAGGGCGCCGAGCTCCCGGGCGATCTGCGCGATGATGGGGGCCGCGCCGGTGCCGGTGCCGCCGCCCATGCCGGCGGTGATGAAGACCATGTCGGCGCCTTCCAGGGACTCCTTCAGGCGGTTCACGTCCTCGAGCGCCGCCTTGCGGCCGCGCTCCGGATCGGCGCCGGCGCCGAGCCCGCGGGTCAGGTTCGCCCCGATGGGGATCTTCTGCGCCGCGGCGTTCGAGCCCAGGGCCTGGGCGTCGGTGTTGACACTGATGAACTCCACGCCTTCGAGGCCGAAGTGGATCATCGTGTTGACTGCGTTGCCTCCCGAGCCTCCGACCCCGATCACCTTGATGCGGGCCTGATACTGCTGGGTCTCGTCGGCAAACTCGATCGAGAACGTCATTTTCCTCATCCTCCCGGTGCGGCCTTCGCCGCGATCCCTTTCGACTTGCTCCGGGGCCTGCCTCCCCTTGGTGGAGCTCGTCGCTTTCGCCTGTGCTTCCGTTGGTACTTCTTGTCGCCTGCTGCTCCCGGATACCGCTCAGAACGCCGCCCTGATCCAGCTCCAGAATCCGTTTCTCTGCCTGTCGGCCTGCTCGATCGGCAGCGCCTTGTCCGCGATGGGGACCGCTCCGCCGCGCGAGTACGCCTCCGCCAGCTGGGAGGCGCCGTAGCGCACCAGCCCGACGCCGGTGGCGTATTGGGGTCCCTGCACCAGCTGCACGATGCCGCGCACGCCGACCGGGAACCCGAGCCGCACCGGCATGCCGAGGATCTCCTCGGCACACTCGACCATGCCCTCCATGAGCGCCGCTCCGCCCGTGAGCACGCAGCCGCTCGACACCTGCTCGAGCAGACCGGTCTCCTCGATGCGCCGGCGTGCCTCGCTGAAGATCTCCTCGACGCGGGGCTCGATGATGTCGCTGAGCAGGCGCCGGGCCGCGCGCCGCGGGCCGTGTCCGCCCACGCCGGGCACCTCGATCTCCTCGTCGTCGTTGACCATGCGACCCAGGGCGCAGCCGTAGTTGCGCTTCAGCCGCTCCGCCTCCGCCATCGGCGTGCGCAGCCCCGCCGCCACGTCGCTGGTGATGTTGTTGCCGCCGGCCGGGATCACCGACACGTGGGCCACGCCGCCGTCGGCGAACAGGATCAGGTCCGTGGTGCCGCCGCCGATGTCGATGACGGCGACGCCGATCTCCTTCTCGTCCTCGGACAGCACCGCGTCGGCGCTGGCCAGGGGCTCGAGCACCACGTCGGCGACCTGCAGGTTGCAGCGCTCGACGCAGCGGACCACGTTCTGCACGCAGCTGGTCGCGGCGGTCACCAGGTTGCAGCGCACCTGCAGGCGCACGCCGCTCATGCCGATGGGATCGCGGATGCCGTCCTGGTTGTCCACGACGTATTCGCGGGGAAGCGCGTGGAGGATCATGCGATCGGCGTCCACCGGAATGGCCCGGGCGCCCTCGAGCACCCGCTCAAGATCCGAGCGCGTGACCTCGCGACCGCTGATGGCGCACACGCCGTCGGACATGTGGCTGCGGATGTGGGAGCCGGCGATGCCGGCGTACACCGTGCGGATCTCCACGCCCGCCATGGTCTGCGCGGCGTCGATGGCCTCGCGGATCGAGCGCACCGTCCACTCGATGTTGCTGATCACACCCTTGCGCAGTCCCCTGCAGGGCACGTTGCCGACGCCGAGGATGGTGATGCCGTCGGCGTCGACCTCGCCGACCACGGCGCTGACCTTGGTCGATCCAAGATCGAGCCCGACCACGATCTCGGGGCTGGACAGGGCGCTGTAGCTCATCGGTTGGGGGCTCCTCGGGGCTCCGGCGGCGCGTTTTCAAGGGGCCTCGGAGCAGGGCCGACGCTGCCAGAGAGCCTTCCATCGGGCCAAATTTTCACGAAGGATTCCGGCCCTATCCCACATCCGGAAAGTTGACCGCTCATCGCATCCTCACCACCACCCGCTCGGGGTGGGCGACGTTGTCGGCGAACACGATGCCGGGGACCCGGCCCTTCTTCTCCATCTGGCCGATCACGCGCTCCGCCATCAGGAGCTTCTTGCGCCACGGGCCCTTGCCCACGTGCACGGTGATGCCGGCCTTGCCGAGCGTGAGGCTGACGTCGCCGCCGGCCGCGAGGTGCACCTCCTGCACCGGGTGAACGCGGCTCATCGGGATGCGCTCCCAGTGGCGCACGATCTCGAGCCCGAGCGCGATGCGCTCCACGGCCCGCGCGCGATCCCGACCGAGGTCCTCGGCCGTCACCCCGCTCACCACCGGCAGGTCGTACGGATCGCCCTCCTCGATGGGCTTGAAGGGCTCACCGGACTTCGTCACCAGGTACAGGCGCTCGCCGATGGACGCGAGTGCGCCCACCTCGCGCTCCTCGAGCTCGATGCTGAGCGTGCTCGGGAGCGCGCGCGCCACCTTCACCTGCTTGATCCAGGGATCGGCGAGCAGCTTCTGCTCGACCTTGTTGGTATCCACGGCGAAGACGTTGTCGCCGCGCTTCACGCCGGCGACCTGGGCGATCTGCTCGTCGGTCTTGCGCTTCTGCCCCTTCACCTCGATGGTCCGGATGGCGAAGCGCGGCGAGCTCAGCGCGTAGCGGTGCGCACCCCAGGCCACCAGACCGGAGGCCCCGACCACGATGACCACGCCGGCCAGGAGCTTGGCCAACGACCACGCGGTACGGAAGAAGCCCGGCCCCTCGGGCGGCGGCTCGCTCCGCCCGCGGGCGTTCCTCGCGGCGACCGGTCCGGGCTTCGGGCTCTCGCCGTCCACGAAGCCGCTCTCGTCGGGTGCCGACAGCGTCGCGCCGTGCTTCTTCGCCCTCATGCGCTGCTCCCCTTTCCGAAGCGCGCCTCGAGCTTGTCCGCGATGACGGGCAAGATCTTGTTGATGTCCCCTGCCCCGAGCGCGATCACGGCGTCGCCAGGCTGCGCCTCCGCGGCCAGCGTCTCGGCGATGGCGGCCTTGTCGCCGACGTAGCGCACGGCGTGGTGCCCATGCTTGCGAATGGCTTCCACCAGGCTCTCGGCGCTCACCCCAGCGATGGGCTTCTCGCCGGCAGCGTAGATGTCGGCGATGATCACCGAGTCGGCGACGTTGAAGGCGCGCGTGAACTCGTCGAACAGGTGCGAAGTGCGGCTGTAGCGATGTGGCTGGAAGGCGACCAGCACGCGCTGGTCGAAGACCTTGCGGGCGGCCTCCAGCGTCGCCATGACCTCCGCCGGGTGGTGCCCGTAGTCGTCCACCAGCGTGACGCCGCCGACCTCGTGCGTGACGGTGAAGCGGCGCGCGACGCCGTGGAATCCGGCCAGCGCGGACTTGATCACGTCGAGCGGCACCTCCAGCTCGTCCGCCACGGCGATCGTCGCCAGCGTGTTCAGCACGTTGTGCGCTCCGGGCATGCGCACCGAGAACTCCCCGAGGGGCTCACCCTTTCGATACGCCATGAAGGTGGTGGTCAGGCCGGCGTGACGGACGTTGCGCGCGGCGTAGTCGGCCTGCGGCGACAGCCCGTAGGTCACGTGCCGGTGGCGGATCTGCGGCAGGATGTCCTGCACGTGCGGGTGGTCCAGGCACAGCACGCTGAGGCCGTAGAACGGCACACGCTCCGCGAACTCGACGAAGGCGGTCTTCACGCGCTCGTGGGTGCCGTAGAAGTCCAGGTGCTCGGCGTCTATGTTGGTGATGACCGCGATGGTCGGCGTCAGGCGCAGGAACGAGCCGTCGCTCTCGTCGGCCTCGGCCACCAAGAGGTCGCCGGCGCCCAGGCGGGCGTTCGAGCCGAGGGCCGCCATGCGACCGCCCACCACCACCGTGGGATCGAAGCCCGCCTCGCGCAGCACGGTGGCCACCAGCGAGGTCGTGGTGGTCTTGCCGTGGCTGCCGGCGATGGCGACGCCGTACTTCAGTCGCATCAGCTCGGCCAGCATCTCGGCGCGCGCGATGATGGGGATGCCACGGGCCGCCGCCTCGCGCATCTCGGGGTTTTCCGCCCCGATGGCGCTCGAGAACACGATCACGTCGGCGCCCTTCACGTTCTCGGCGCGGTGCCCGACGTCGATGCGCACCCCTAGGCGTTTCAGGCGATTGGTGTTCTCGCCCTCCTTCATGTCGGAGCCCGACACGTCGAACTCGAGCGTGCGCAGGATCTCGGCCAGGCCGGACATACCGATGCCGCCGACCCCGATGAAGTGCACGTGCCGGACGCGGCCCCTAAACATGGTGGCCTCCGGCGGGGTCGTCGCTACCGGTGCTGCGCAGGGCGTGATCGCGGGCCGCTCTTGGGTTTTTCATTTCGCGTCGGGCGACCGGCAGCGTCTGGCGATCATCGCTTCGCACCAGGAGGGATCCGCCCGCCCCGCCGGGATTCTCGGGCGTCCAGGCCTCCGTGGCGGATCGTGATCTGATCATGGCAAAGACTTTGGACGTCGTTCCGGTCTCGCCATCGCTGCCCTCGGCTCGACAATCCCAGTCACCTGCGAGCTCGGATGCTCGAGACACCGTCCGCTGGTCCACGTGCAGCGCCTCGCGACTCGGGCTTCGCACCAGGAAGCTTCCGCCGGCCCCGCCGGGATTCTTGGGGGACTTGTTCTCTTCTCGTTCGGCATCCAGCAGCGCCTCGCGACTCTCGCTTCGCACGAGGAAGCTTCCGCCGGCCTCGCCGGCATTCTCGGGCGTCAACGCCTCAGTGGCGGATCGTGATCTGCTCGTGCCAAGGACTGGCGGCGTGGTGGAGGTCTCGCAGCCGCGAGCGGCTGCTCGAGGACCCAAGCCACCGGCGAGCTCGGAGGCGCTGGAAAGCTTCTGCTCCAGCAGTTCGTCCACTCCCGCGTACTCGTGCTCGTGCTCGTGCTCGTACTCGTACTCGAGTTCCGCAATGGGCTCGTATTCGACGTCGAACTCGCTGTCGGCGTCGATTTCGATCTCGAGATCGATCTCGCACAGCTTGTCGAAGATCATCCCGGCACCTCCAGGAGTCGACTCGCGCCGTTGTCGGGCAGCTTCGCCTGCTCGTCGTCCTTGGCTCCGCACACCCCTACCGGCGAGAGCCCGGCCAGCGCGAGCAGATCCAGCGCGATGTCGCGAGCGGCGTGCGGCTTGCCCCAACCCATGGACGCAGCGGCCATTCGCTCGAGCCGCCCCGGCTCCGTCGCCAGCTGCTCGATCTCGCGCGCCAGGCGCTCCGCCGTCGCCTCGCTCGCCGCCACCGAGACCGCTGCGCCGGCCTCGGCCAGCGTCTCGGCGTTGTGCCGCTGGTGATCCCCCGCGGCGTACGGGTAGGGCACGAACAAAGCCGCGCGCCCGACGGCGGCAATCTCGCTCACCGCGCTGGCCCCGGAGCGGCCGATGACCAGATCCGCCGCGGCGAGCGCCGCCGGCATGTCGTCGATGAACGGCACCACCTCCCAGGCGAAGCGCCCGCCGAGCCTCTGGTAGGTCGCGCGCACGCTGTCGGCGTGGGCGACGCCGCACTGGTGCGTGACGCGGAGCGGGGCAGCCACCTGGGCCAGCGCCGCCGGCACGGTCTCGTTCAAGGACTTCGCCCCCTGGCTGCCACCGATCACCAGCACCTGGAGCGGCCCGCTCCTCCGCGCGTACGGCCTGGGCTCGAAGCCCGCGCGAATCGGCACTCCCGTCGCGAGCGCCGTGCCTCGCGCGAAGTGCCTCTCTGCCTGTGGGAACGCCAAGTACGCGCGCTGAACCAGGGGCACGGTCAGGCGGTTGGCGAGGCCCATCACGCTGTTCGGCTCGATCAGCGCCAGCGGCACCCGTGAGAGGCGCGCCGCCAGCGAGATCGGCCCCGCGGCGTAACCGCCGATGCTGACCACCGCGCGCGGCGCGTGCTTGGCAAGGAGCGCCCGCGACTCCGGAACGCTCATCATCGCGCGCCACACGCCACGCACCGCGCCGCTCAGGCCGCCGCCGCGGATCGGCAGCACGCGCATCAGCTCCAGCGCGTAGCCCCGGGCCGGAACCAGCTTCACCTCCATGCCGCGCTCAGTGCCGACGAAGACCAGGCTCACCTCGGGCGCGAGCTCCGAGAGCGCGTCCGCCACCGCGATCAGCGGGAACACGTGGCCGCCGGTTCCGCCACCAGCCAGGAGCAACCTGGGCCGGCTCACGACGGCACCTCCTCCGGCCTGGCGCGAGCGGCGCGCTTCTTCTTCGGCTCGCCTTCGGAGAAACTGGCCTCGGACACCAGCATCGCGCTGGCCTCGGGCTTGGGTCCGCCCTCGGCGACACGTTGGTTCTCCGCGGCGCCTTCCCGCGGGCGCGTCACGTTGAGCAGGATGCCCATCGCCGCCGCGTTCACCAAGAGCGAGGAGCCGCCGTAGCTGACGAAGGGCAAGGTCAGGCCCTTGGTAGGCAGGATGGCCATCGCGACCGCCAGGTTGGCCAGCGCCTGGATCCCGAACAGCATCGAGATCCCGAAGGCGATGTAGGAGCCGTACTCTTCCTTGGCCGAGAGCGCCGCGCGCACGCCGCGCACCACGATGAACAGGTAGGTCGCGGCCAGACCCAAGACGCCGATGAAGCCGAGCTCCTCGCCGATGATGGCCGCGATGAAGTCGGTGTGCGCCTCCGGCAGGTACAGGACCTGTAGCCCCTTGCCCAGCCCGAGCCCCGTCCCCTGCCCCGAGCCGAAGCTCATCACCGCCTGGAACGGCTGGTAGGCCAGATCCTGACGGTGCTCGTTCATGTTGAACCAGGCCAGCATGCGCTCCCAGCGGTAGCTGGTGAAGCGCACGAGCCAAGCCGCGGCGAGGCCGCCGATGATGGCGACGCCGAGCAGGTAACCGATGCGCGCGCCGGCCACGAACAGGAGCGTGAAGGTCAAGAACAGGAGCACGACCGCGCCGCCGAAGTCAGGCTGCTTCAGGCAGAGCAGCATCAGCGCGCCGGCCATGAGCAGGTGCGGCAGCATGCCGACGGAGAACGACTTCACCTGCTCGCGCTTCTTCTCCAGCGAGTAGGCCAGCCACAGCACCAGCGCGAGCTTCGCGGCCTCCGACGGCTGCACGTGGACTGGGCCGAGGCGCAGCCAGCGCGTAGCGCCTCCGCCGGTGTGCCCGAAGCCGATCACCGAGAGCACGAGCAGCGCCGCGACGCCGCCCAGAATCGGATACGTGAGCGGGCGCAGCCGGTGGTAGTCGATGCGCGACAGGACCCAGATCACCACCAGCGAAGCCCCGGCGTACACGGCCTGGCGCTTCAAGAAGTACTGCGCGTCGCGGAACACCACCGTCGCCTCGATGACGCTGGCGCTGTAGACCATGACCACGCCGAAGCCGATCAGGGCCACCACGATCGCCGCGAGCACCGGATCCACCGGGCCCATGCGCTCGGTCGGCGCGAGCCACCGCTTCAGGAACGTCATGCTTCCTCCAGGGCGCTCACGGCCGCCGCGAACTGGTTTCCACGATCGACGTAGTCCACGAACATGTCGTAGCTGGAGCAGGCTGGCGAGAGCAGCACGGCGTCGCCGGGCTCCGCCAAGCTCCGCGCGACGCGCACGGCCTCCGCCATGCTGGCCGCGCGTGCCACCGGCACACGCGCGCCGACCGCGTCGGCGATGCGCGAGGCCGCCTCACCGATGACGACCACCGCGCGCCCCTTCTTCTCGAGCGCATCCACCAGCGGGCCGTAGCTCCCGAGCTTGTCACGCCCCCCCGCGATCAACACCGCCTTCGGCTCCTCCAGGCCCGCGAGCGCGGTCACCGCGGCGCCCACGTTCGTGCCCTTCGAGTCGTCGTAGAAGTGCACCCCTCCGAGGGCGCGCACCAGCGCCATGCGGTGGTGGAGCGGGTGGAAGGCCCCGAGGCCCGCGGCGATCGCCTCGGGCGCGACGCCGAGGGCACGCACCGCAGCGATGGCGGCGGCGGCGTTGTCCAGGTTGTGGCGCCCGTGCAAATCCACGCCGACCAGCGAGAAGCTCTCGCCGCTCGCGCGCTCGATCACCTGGCGCCCTCGGACCTCGTAGTCCCCGCCGGCGCCGAAGGTCGAGAGCTTGCCGCGGCCGCGGCGCGCCTGGGCCAGACACGCCGCGTCACCCGCCGGGACCACGGCGCTGTCCTCCTCGCCTTGGTTCGCGAAGGCGTTGCCCTTGGCGTTCGCGTACTCCTGGTAGCTCGAGTAGCGGTCCAGGTGATCTTCGCTGATGTTGAGCAGCACGCTCACCTTCGGCGAGAACTTCGGCGCGCGCTCGAGCTGGAAGCTCGAGACCTCGAACACCACGACGTCGAAGCCACCCTCCACCGCGTCGCAGGCGGGTGCGCCGAGGTTCGCCCCGGCGAAGATGCGCTTGCCGGTCGCCTCGAGCATGCGCGCCACCAGGGTGGTGGTCGTGCTCTTTCCGTTGGTGCCGCCGATGGCGACGATGGGCGCGCCGATGAGGCGCGCCGCGAGCTCCATCTCGCCGATCACGGGCACGCCGGCTCGCTCCGCCCGGGCGAGCTCGGGCAGCGGCGGCACGCCGGGCGAGACCACGATCAGATCCGCGGCGGAGAAGTCCACGCCGGCGTGACCGCCGAGCACGAGCTCGAGCCCGGCGCCGCCGAGCTCCTTGGGCAGCTTCTCCGCCGGCTGGACGTCGGTGCCGAGCACACGCGCACCGCGGCGCTGGCACAGGCGCGCGGCCGAGAGGCCGCTCTTGCCGAGCCCCACCACGATCACGCGCTTGCCACCGAGCTCCATCTTGGTCACCTCAACTTCAGCGAGCTCAGGCTCACCAGCGCCAGCAGGATGGAGATGATCCAGAAGCGCACGATGATGCGCGGCTCCGGCCAACCCTTCTTCTCGAAGTGATGGTGGATGGGCGCCATCAAGAAGATGCGCTTCTTGAACAGCTTGAAGCTCACCACCTGCGTGATGACGCTGACCGCCTCGACCACGAAGATGCCGCCGAGCAGGACGCTCAAGAGCTCGTTCTTGGTGAGCACCGCCAGCATGCCGAGCCCGCCGCCGAGCGACAGCGAGCCCACGTCCCCCATGAAGACTTGCGCGGGGTAGGTGTTGTACCAGAGGAAGCCTATGCCCGCGCCGATGACCGCGGAGCCGAACACGGCGAGCTCGCTCATCTCCGGGATGCCGGCGATGTTCAAGTAGCCGGCCAGCGGGCGACCGAACAGCACGGCGCCGGCGATGTACGCCCAGACGACGTAGGTGCCGGCGTTGATCATCACCGGGCCGATGGCGAGCCCGTCGAGCCCGTCCGTGAGGTTCACCGCGTTGCTGGTACCCACCACGACCAGCAGCGCGAACACGAAGTACGCCCACAGCGGCAGCTCGATGGGGTGCTTCTCGAAGGCCAGGAAGGGGATCGACACGCGCGCGCGGATCGCCAGCCACTCCGGCGAGAGCTTGCCGCTGCCGAGGAACAGGTAGCCGACCGCGCCGCCGCCGATCAGGAACTGACCGAGCAGCTTGTAGCGTCCGGGAAGCCCCTTCGAGCTCTTGCCCTCGAGCTTGAGGCGGTCGTCCAGGTAGCCGATGGCGCCGTAGCCGGCGGTGACGGCCGTGGTCGCCAGCACGAACACGTTCTTCACGTCCGCCCACAGCGCCGTCGGAACCAGCACCGCGAGCAGGATCAGCGCGCCGCCCATGGTGGGGGTGCCGGCCTTGAGCTTGTGCGACTCCGGCCCTTCGTCGCGGATGACCTGGCCGATCTGCTTGGTCTGGAGCGTGCGGATGAACCAGGGCGCCAGCACGAAGCACAGCGCCATGGCGGTGATGGTCGCCATGATGGCGCGGAAGGGCGTGTAGCGGAGCACGTTGAGCGCGCTGGCCCAGCCGTACTTGCTGGAGAGCGGGTAGAGCAGCTCGTAGATCACGCCGCCCTTCCCTTCGCCCGAACCAGGCCTTCGACCACTCGCTCCGCGCGCACACCCCGCGACGCCTTCACCAGCACCACGTCCCCGGCGCGCAGCTCCGAGAGCACCATCCCCAGGGCGGCCTCGGCGTCCGCCGCGAAGCTACCGCCTCCGAGCTCGGCCACGTACGCCGCGTCGCCGCCGACGGCGAACAGGGCGTCGGCGCCGAAGCGTCCGAGCGCACGCCCGAGCTCTTGGTGCTCGCGCACGCTGAGCGGGCCGAGCTCGCGCATCTCGCCGACCACCAGGAGCAGACGAGCGCCGCGCCCGCGGGCGATCTCGCGGGCGGTCTCCGCCGAGCTGAGCACGCTGGCGGGATTCGCGTTGTAACTGTCGTCCACGACCACCGTGCCGTCGCCGAGCTCGATGGGGACCAGGCGCTGCGCCTCACCGGCGCCGAGCAGAGCGAGCGCCCGAGCGGCCACCTCGCTCGAAACTCGGGCGCCGCTCACGCGCTCGGTGACCGCAAGCGCCGCTGCCAGCGCCAGCGCTCCGGGCCTGCCGAGCAGCTGCGTCTCGAGCGTGACCCGCTCGCCGCCCGGCCGCGCGATCTCCACGACGCTCCGGTCGAGCCCCCGAAGGGTACGGGACACCACGCGGTAGGCCGCCGCTTCCGCGCCACCGTAGCTGAGCTTGTGCGCTGCCGGCGCGGCGCCGAGGAGCCTCTGCACCCGCGCGTCGTCGGCGTTACCGATGGCGGTCCCGCCAGGACCGATGGCGGCGAAGAGCGCGCCTTCCTCGGCTTCGATGGCGTCGATGTCCCCGATGCCTTCGGAGTGCTCGATGGCCACCAGGGTCAGCACGGCGACGTCCGGGTGCGTGATCTCCGCGAGCCGCGCCACCTCTCCGCGCTGGTTCGTGCCGAGCTCGACGACGCACACGCGGTGCGCCTCGGTGAGGCCGAACAGCACCATCGGGACGCCCACCAGGTTGTTCAGGTTGCCGCGCGCGAAGTGGACCGCGCCTGGCAGCGCTGCCTCCAGGAAGGCGGCAACTGCGCTCTTGGTGGTGGTCTTGCCCGCGGAGCCGCCGATCGCCACCAGCTTCCCGCCCCAGCGCGAGCGGTGGAAGCAGGCCAGCGCGCCGAGCGCCGAGAGCGTGTTCTCGACTCGGATCACGGCCGTGCCCTCGGGAACCTCCACGTCACGGCACACGACCACCGCGTGCGCGCCCCGCCGCGCCACGTCTGCTACGTAGGCGTGCCCGTCGAAGCTCTCGCCAATCAGCGCGACGAACAGCTTGCCGGCCACGTCGGCGCGCGAATCGGTGGTCACACCGGTCACGGCGGCGTGGAGCCCAGGACGCAACGTCCCGCCCGTCGCCGCCACGATCTCGTCCAGCGTCAGCGCGACGCGGTTCTCCGGGATGGGCGTGGCCATCAGCCCTGCCCTCCCCCGCGGCGGAGCGCGAGCGCGCGGCGGGCCTCGGCGCGATCGTCGAAGTCTCGGCGCTCGCTGCCGACGATCTGGTAGGGCTCGTGGCCCTTGCCGGCGATCAGCACCACGTCGCCGGCCGAGGCGGAGAGCACCGCGCGCTCGATGGCGCGGGCGCGGTCCAGCTCTACTTCGAAGGGGATGCCGTGGGGCGCGAGGCCGGGCACGATGGCAGCCGCGATGGCTCCGGGCTCCTCCGAGCGCGGGTTGTCGTTGGTGACGATGGCGCGACTGGCCAGACGACCGACGGCGTCGCCCATCTTGGGGCGCTTCTCGCGGTCGCGGTCGCCGCCGCAACCGAACACGCAGATGAGCTCGCCTCGGGTCAACGTGCGACAGGTCTCGAGCACGCGTTCGAGCGCGTCCGGGGTGTGCGCGTAGTCCACCAGCACCAGCACGTCGTCGTCCGGGGTGTCGCAGCGCTCGAGCCGCCCTGGCACGGCGGGCGCGTCCGCCAGACCGCGGGCCGCCCGCGCCGCGTCGAGCCCGAGACCCTCGACCACGGCGAGCGCGGCGAGCAGGTTGTCCAGGTTGTGGGTTCCGACCAGTCGGCTCTCGAGCTCGACCTCGCCGGAGGGCAGACGGATGCGACCGCGGATGCCCCGAGCGTCGCTCACGACTTCCACGGGGCACACGTCGGCGGCGCCGATCCGCTTGCTCACCCGGAGCACGCGCCCCTTCGCGCTCGCGGCGACGCTGACCCCGAACGGATCGTCCACGTTCACCACCGACACCCTCGGCGAGAGCTCGGTGAAGAGCCGGAGCTTGGCGGCGGCGTAGGCCTGCATGCTGCCGTGGAAGTCGAGGTGGTCCTGCGTCAGGTTGGTGAAGACGGCCGCCGCGAGCTCGAGCGCCTCGACGCGGCACAGGCTCAGCGCGTGGCTCGAGGCCTCCATCACCAGGTGACTGCCGCCGCGATCGCGCACGCGGGCGACGTAGCGCGTCACCTCGTCGGCCTCGGGGGTCGTCAGCGGCGAGTCGATCACGTCGCTCTCGAAGGCGAAGCCCAGGGTACCGAGCCGGCCGGCGCGGGCGCCGGCGGCCGAGAGCGCGCTCTGGGTCAGGTAGCTGGTGGTGGTCTTGCCGTTGGTGCCGGTGATGCCCACGACGCCCACGGCGCGCGACGGGTGGTGGTGGACGGCCTCGGCCGCGAAGGCCACGGCCCGCCGCACGTCCGCCACCTCGACGATCGGCACCGCGACGTCCGGCAAGGCGCTACCGCGCTGCACCATCACGGCTCGCGCGCCGCGCGCCACCGCGTCCGCGACGAAGCTCGCTCCGTCGGCCCGACCGCCAGGGCGCGCCGCGAACAGGTCCCCCGGCACGATGCGTCGCGAGTCCTGCCGCACGTCCAGGATCCGAACGCGGTCGTCCCCGACGACGCGCGCGGCCTGGCCAGCGAGCTCGCGCGCGAGCTCACCGAGCGTCAGACCGGGGGCGGGCGTTTCGGCGACCATGTGAGTCAGCGTCATGAAGCGGGCTCGAACACGAGGGTGATGCTCGCGCCTTTGTCGACCACACCGCCCGGCGGCGGCTCCTGCTTGGCGCACAGGCCCGTGCCGGAGATGCGCGGCTCGATGCCGAGCTCGAGCGCCTGCCGCACCGCGGCGCGCGCGGGCCAGCCGGTCATGTCGGGCACCCGGACCTTGCCCGCCGGCACCGGCCCGCCGGCGACAACGCCCTCCTGCACCGAGGGCTTCTTGCCCTGGGCCTCCCGCAGGAGATCGTAGGCGACGTTGGCGCGGTCGGGCTTCACTCCCAGCGTCGCGACGTCCACCCGCTCCTTGGCCTGCGCGGTCAGGCCCTTGTACTTGAGCGCCGCCTGGGCGACGCGGCGGAAGATCGGCGCCGCGACCGCGCCGCCGGCGTGCTCGACCATCGGCTCGTCCACGAGCACCGCGATGGCGACCACGGGCTTCTTTGCCGGCACGAATCCCACGAAGCTCGCCATGAACTTGTCGAGGGAGTAACGCCCGGTGGCCGGATCCGTCTTCTGCGCGGTGGCCGTCTTGCCCGCCACCTGGTAGCCGTCGATGGCCGCCTCCAGACCCGTGCCCTCGCCTTCGGTCACGGCGATCATCAGCTCGGTGACGGTCTGCGCGACCCGCTTCTGAATCACGCGCCGCCGCACCCGCGGCGTCGCCTCCCGGACGACCTCGCCCGTCGCCGTCGTGACGCGCTTGATCAGGATGGGCTCCATCAGCTCGCCGCCGTTGGCGATGGCCGCCGCCGCCATCGCCATCTGAAGGTTGGTGACGCTGATGCCCTGACCGAACGATGCTGCGGCGGTCTCGACCTGCACCCAGGGACGTCCCCGCGGGCGCAGCGTGCCGCTCGCCTCGCCGGGCAGGGACACGCCGGACTCCTGCCCGAAGCCGAAGCGCAAGAGCGACTCGTAGAGCTTGTCGCCGCCCAGCCCGAGGCCGACCTTCGCCGAGCAGATGTTCGACGATATCGCCAGCACCTGCGCGACGGTGAGCCAGCCCGCCGGGTGGGTGTCGCGGATCACGACGTTGTCCACCGGCATCATGCCCTTCTCGCAGAAGAGCTTCTGGTCCGCCGTGATCACGCCGGCGGAGAGACCGGCGGCGATGGTGAACATCTTCATGGTCGAGCCCGGCTCGAACGCATCGGTGATGCCCCGATCGCGTCGCTGCGTCGGCTCGCTGTCGCCGTAGTCGTTGGGGTTGTACCCAGGCCAGCTCGCCATCGCGAGCACCTCGCCGGTCCAGGGGTCGACCACGATCACGCTGCCGCCGGACGCCTCGAACGTGCGCGCGGCCGCCGCCAGCTCCCGCTCTGCGGTGAACTGGATGCCCTGATCGAGCGACAACTCGACGTTGTGGCCCGCCAGCGCCTGCTCGTCCTGCACACCGTCGGAGAAGAGCAGCCGGCCCGAGCGATCGCGCAGTCCCCGGAGCTGCTCGACGTGGCCCTTCAGCTCCTGGTTCATCGCGTACTCGAAGCCGTCCTTGCCTTCGCCGTCGGGCGCCACGAAGCCGAGCAGCGGACCGGCCAGCTCACGCCGCGGGTAATAGCGCCGGCCTTCGCCCTCGACGACCAAGCCACGCACGGGCTTGCCACCCGACGCCTCCTTGTTTCCGAGCGCGCGCACTCGCTCGGCCTCCTCCGCGGTGATCTGGCGCTTCAACCAGCTGAAGCGGCGCTTCTGGAGGATCTTCCGCTCGAGCTGCGCCGGGTCGAGCGAGAGCGCCTGAGCGATACGGTTCGCGGCGTCGCGCGCGACCACCGGGATCTGCTGCGGCGGCACGTTGCGCAAGAGCTCCACCGCGTCGAGGCTGACGCTCGGGACCTCCACGCTGACGGCCAGCGCGCTCTTGTTTCGGTCGTAGATGGTGCCGCGCTTGGGCGTGACGTGCAGCCGGCGCTGGCGTTGCTTCTCCGCCAGCTCTCGCCACGCCGGGCCGTCGCCGATCATCAGGTCCCAGCCCGACGAGACGACCAGGCCGAGCCCGAGCGCCAAGAGCCCGCACAGCATGCCCATGCGCACGCGAATCCAGCGGTTCCGGCTCGAGCTCGGGGCGTTCACGGCTCGTCTCCCTCCCACCCGTCTTCGGGCGGCGGAAGCGTCGCTCCAGTGCCCGCCGGCCTTGCGGTGGGTGCGGTGGGTGCGGTCGGCGTGCCCGGCGCGGCCGCTGCCGGACGCGTGTCCTCCTGGCTCGCCTCGTCGGTCGGGGCGGCGTTCTTCGCGCCCTCGTCGGCCTCGTCTTCGGGCTGCTTGCCCGCGGGCAGGATGCGCTCAGCGGTCGGCTCGCTCATGCCGAGCAGCGAGCGCGCGACCATGTCCACACGCTCCGGGGTCTTGTGGCTGGCGAGCTCCAGCTCGTGCACGCGCTTGACCTCGCGCAGCCGCGCAACCCGAGCGTGGGCCCGCCCGAGCTCGTAGCCCAGCTCGACGCTGCGGACGCGCAGACCCAGGTACAGCACGAAGGCCGCGGTGGCCGCCAGGACTGCCAGGGTCCAGAGCGTGAGGAAGGGGCTGCCGCGGCGCTTCACGAGCCCTCCTCGGCGAGTCGCAGGGCGGCGCGCAGCTTGGCGCTTCGAGCCCGGGGATTCTGCTCTCGCTCCGCGTCCCCCGCGGTCAGCGGCTTGTTGCTGAGGCGCTGCCAGAGCGTGCGCTCCAGGAACGCGCGCTTGACCAGGCGGTCCTCGAGCGAATGGAAGCTGATGATCGCCGCGACGCCGCCCGGCGCGATCATCGCGGGCAACGCGGCGAGCAGCGTCGCGAGCTCGTCGAGCTCGCGGTTCACCGCGATGCGCAGCGCTTGGAAGGTGCGCGTCGCGGGATCGATCCCGCCGATGCGCCTCGGTCCCACCGCGCGCACGACGGCACGCCGGAGGTCGAGCGTGGTCTCGAGCTCACCGGCAGCGAGCGCCTGCTTGATGCAGGCCGCGACGCGCCGCGAGCGCCGCTCCTCGCCCAGCTGGTAGACGATGTCGGCGAGCTCGTCCTGCGAGACGCGTTCGATGAGCTCGCGCGCCGTCTCGCCCGAGGTCGGGTCCATGCGCATGTCGAGCGGACCTTCGCTCCGGAAGCTCATGCCGCGTTCGCGATCTGCGAGCTGCTGAGAGCTCACACCCAGATCCGCGACGAGCCCGTTTACCGGTCCCATCTTCGCCGACTCGAGCCAGGCGACTACGTCGCTGAAGGCCAGGTGCACCACCAGCGCCCGCTCGCCGAACTCGGCCAGGCGTCGCTCGGCCGCGAGCACGGCTCGCGGATCGCGATCGAAGGCGATTACCCGGGCATTCTGCGCCCGAGCGAGGATCGCCGCGGCGTGCCCGCCGCCCCCGGCGGTGACGTCCAGGTACACGCCGCCGCGCTCCGGACCGAGCGCGTGCACGACCTCCGCCGCCATCACCGTGACGTGCTCGAAGCTCGGCATTTCGTCGGTAGTGGTTGCCACGGTCGTCATACCCGGATCTGCTCCATCACCGCCCGCTCGAACGCGACGCGTTCGTCGTCGCTGAGCGCCAGTGCGGCGTCCCACCTCTCCTGCGCCCAGAGCTCGACGGTGCGACCCATGCCAGCCCAGAGCGCGTCTTTCGCGAGGCCCACACGCTCGCGCAGCGCGGGCGGCACCAGCACACGCCCCGCCTTGTCGAGCTCGCACTCGAGCGCCGCCGACAGGTACAGCCGGCGGAAGCGCACGATGTTCGGGTCGAAGCTCGGGAGCCCGGCGATCTTCTCTTCGAGCTCCTCCCAGGCCCGCATCGGATAGAGGTGCAGGCAGGGGTCGAAGAGCGCGGGCGTCAGGATGAAGCGCGGGTCGCCCTGCGCCACCAGGCCGTCACGGAATCGCGCCGGGAGGCTGACTCTCCCCTTGGCGTCGATCGTGTGTGCGAACTGTCCTCGGAACATCCGTGTGTGCCACTCGACGGGCGAAGCCAACACTTCGCCCCACTTTTTCCCACTGACGTGGGGCGAAACTAGAGGGCGCGCCCTCCCCTGTCAACAAGTCGGCCAAGAAGAATCCCAAGGATTCCGAGCACCTAACTGGCTCCGGTTCCCCTACATGCTCTTCTGTTCAGCATTTGGAACGGGGCACGAGCTGCCGAGGCTGTGGAAAACCACCCACGCGCCTGCGGTGAAAAAGCAACTTAGGGGTTGCTCAAATGCCCTGGCGTTTCCTAGGGTTGGCGCACTCGAGGTCGGCGGCACGTCCGCTGCACTCACCGGCGCTCGAGAGCCCAAAGAATGACCGTCCTGTTCGCACTGATCCCGAGCTTCGTAGCCCTCGCCATCTTCGTCGGCACCTTCCGCCTGACCCCGCCGCGTGTCTCGGAGCGCAGCCGAGCCCAGCACCCGGCGGTCACCGCCCGGGTGAGCAGCGCCATCCGGACCCCGTTGCCTCTCGGCGCAGCGCGTCGAAACGCCACGGTCGACCAGCTCCGGGCCTGACCCCGCTCCAGCGGCGGGCCGAGCTGGCCCGGGACCCCCTTTAGGCGAGGGCCCGCGGCTTCACGTTCTGGTCCACCCAGTCGACGATTTCGCCGAGCGGGGTGCCGGGCTTGAACACCTTCTTCACCCCGGCAGCGGCGAGCCTGACCATGTCCTCGTCCGGCACGATGCCGCCGCCGAAGACCAGGACGTCCGTCGCGCCACGCTGCTTCAGCGCGTCGATGACCGCGGGAAACAGCGTGTTGTGCGCGCCGCTCATGATCGAGAGCCCGACGGCGTCCACGTCCTCTTGAACCGCAGCGCTCGCGATCATCTCCGGCGTCTGGTGCAGCCCGGTGTAGACGACCTCGAACCCCGCATCGCGCAGCGCCCGGGCCACCACCTTGGCACCCCGGTCGTGGCCGTCCAGGCCGGGCTTGGCCACCAGGATTCGTACCTTCTGTCGCTCGCTCATGGCTTCTTCTTGGGGGTCGGGGGCTTTTCCACGGCAGGCTTCTTCTTCTCCGGCTCTGCCTTCTTCTTCTCCGCCTTGGGCGCGCCGCGCCCGAAGCCGGAGACCTCGATCTGCCCCGCCCCCACCACCATCAGGCCGCTGCGGCCGCTGCCCACGCCTCGCTCGAGCTTCGCCTCGAGCTTCTTTCCGTCGACCGTCGCCGAGACGCTCTGGCCCTTGGCGCTCAGGACCACGAGGTAGCCGCCCGGTCCGGCGACGCCGAGCTCCACCCCCGGGCCGAGCTCCGTGGCCTTGGCTTTGCCGTCCACCAGGATCAGCGTCGCCTTCGGCTTCGGGTCGATGCTGAGGAGCACGGCGATGCCGTCGTAGCTCTTCTCCCCGGGCTGCCCGCGCACCAAGAGGCCGCCGCCCCGACCCTTCACCAACACGCGCGCGTGGATGGTCGGGTCCTTCTCGGTCTCCCCGGTCACGACCGCATCGAAGCCGTCGCTCTGCTCGGCGGCGCCGAGCACGAAGCGACCGTCGTCCACCGCGAGACCGCGGGGCGCACCACCGAGCTTGTCCCAGCGCTGCGAGCCGACCAGCCAGGCGTCGCCGGGCTTCGGCGACAAACGCACCCGCGGCAGCTTCGAGAGACGGGGCGCGGCGCCGTCCACCAGGACCTTGTCGATCTGACCGTCGGAGCCGAGGCTCACCTCCAGCTTCTTGCCGTCGAGCTCGAAGGACGAGACGGCGGCGTTGGTCAGCTTCACGCCGGTGAGCTGGTCGGCCGACACGCCGCCGGTCGTGTCGGTGCGGCCGACGGCGACCTCGTCGGCGCTGCCCCCGGTGGCGGCGAGCAGACTGACCGCCAGCACGAAACTGGCCAGCGGCTCGTCCCGGCCGGCGATGGCGCGCGCGAGCGCGAGGTCGAGGGCGCGGGGGGCGTCGAGCAAGACCAAGCGCAGGGCGTGGGCGGCGAACAGCTCCGCCGAAGCGCCGTGCGCGGCCGCCGGCGTGCTGCCCGGGGGCGCCAGGAGCGATGACTCCAGATCGCCGGAGAGCTGGCCGGCGGCACCAGCCCGCGTCGCGCGAGACGCGATCAGCGCGGCGGTCTTGGCGAGCTCGGGGCGCTCCTTGAACGCCGCGCGCGTCACGATCCAGGCGGCCGAATACGCGACCTCGGCGAGCTCGCGATCCGGCCGCGAGGGCTCGACGTCATCGGGCCAGAGCGGCGCCGCGCTGGGCGCGCCCGCGGAAGAGCCCAGCGAGACCCGCGCGCCCGCCCGAGCCTCCCGCGAGCCGAGCCCGCGCACCGGCGCCTTGGACAAGAGCCACAGGCTCAAGCCCGAGGCCGCGCGAGGCGACTTGTCGAGGAAGCGCGTGGCCTGGGCCAGGCGCTCCTCGCTGGCGGTGCCGCCGTCCTCGAGCAACGTGCCGTGGCGCTCGAACATGCTCTTCTTCTGCCCGCTCAGGCCGAGCAGCGCCGAGACCTCGTGGCGCTGCAAGAGGCCCCGAGAGAGATCGACGACGGCGAGCGCCGCCTGCGCGCGCACCGGCACCAGCGATGGGCTCAGTCGGGTCCCAGGCTTCAGCACCGACGCGTGCCGCTCGAAGTGCGCTCGGTACGCCTCGATCGCGCGCTTCAACGCGTCATCGCGGAACCCGGCCGCCGCGTCGTGGCCATCCGCGGGCGGCCGGCCGGCGTTGGCGATCACGTCGGTGACGAAGCGGTGGACGCGCACGACTTCCGCCGCCAGCTTGTCCGCCTTGACCGCCTCGGCGCCGACCTCGCTCACCGGCATCGAGCCGAGCGCGGCGGAGGCCCGCGCGAGCAGCGCCGTGACCATGGGGGGCGCGAGCTCGCTCCGCGCCGCGACCGAGCCCGGGCCGAGCAGGATCTCCCGCGCCAGCTTCTCGCGCTTCTCGTCGAATGGCACCGCGGCGAACCCCGCCGCCAGCGGCTCCGCTGCCTCTTCGGCGGACAGGTCCGGGCGCGCCACCAGCGCGCGAATGCGCGCGGCGTTCTTCGGCTCGCCGGTCCTGACGAAACCCTGGATCTGCGCCTTCTCCGAGTCCGTCAGGGCGCCGAGCGCCGATCCGGCGTAGAGCGAAACGGCCAGGCAAAACCAGCTCGCGAATCTCCGCATGGCGGTCCGCAGCCTAGGGCGTTTCCGCGAGCGCGACCAGCGCGCCGAGCACCGCCACCGCCGCCGTCTCCGTGCGCAGCGTGAGGCGGCCGAAGCGGGCCGGGCGGAAGCCCGCCTCCCGTGCTGCCGCGAGCTCGTGCTGCGCGAGGCCACCCTCGGGACCCACCAGCACACGGAGCGACGCGCTCGGTCGCCAGTCGGAGAGCACCGCCCGGAGCGGCGCCTCGGCCTCCGGATCCAGCACCACGCCGAGCGCCTCCGGCAGCAGGCCGAGCGCGTCGCCCAGGGCGAGCGGGCCGACGAGCTCTGGCAAGTCGCCGCGCCCGGACTGCCGGGCAGCCTCCCGCGCAACGCTCTGCCAGCGCTCGCGACGCCCCTCCCCACGCTCACCCAGCCGCGGCACGGTGCGCTCGGTCGTGACCAGGACCACCCGCGCGACGCCCAGCGCGGTGGCGTCTCGGATCACGGTCTCGGGCTTGTCTCCCTTGCCGAGGGACCAGAGCAGCGTCACCGGCAGCGGAGCCGACACTCGAGCAGGCCGCGGCTCTCCCACGCGCGCGCGGGCCCGGCGCGGCTCGGCGACCAGGAGCTCCGCGTCGGCCTCGAGCCCGGACTCCACGTCGAAGACAACGAACGCTTCGCCGACTCGCAGCCGGTGTACGCGCACCAGGTAGCGCGAGGTCGCGGCGTCGAGGTCGAGTTCCCCGGCCACGAGCGATCCGACGGCTGCGCGCAGCGTCACCGAAGCTTCATATCAGATCCGAGCAGCACCCTCCTCTCCGCCCGCGCCTCGACCTCGGCGCGGGAGAAGGCCAGCTTACGGTAACGCCCCTCGACCCAGTCCTCGGTGAGGTCGTCGAAATGGGGGCTCGCGCGGTCGGCCACGTTGCCGAGCGGGAAATTCACCCAGACCTCGGGCGTGCCGGAGTCGTCGAAGCGGCCGACCAGGCGCTCGACCGGTCCGTAGTCGCTGACCCACTGCTCGGGCACGACGAAGTCACGACGGAACACGCTGTGCGCGACGTTCACCGTGTTCTCGCCGCCGTCGCTGGGGACCGAGGGCAGCGCTACCCCGAGCCCGAAGGCGTTGTCGAAGCTGGTGACGTGTACGTCGCCCCAGCGGTAGAGGCTCGGCTCCACGCCGCCGTAGCGCGCGGTCAAGAGCTCCGCCGTGCGCGCCAGGCCGGTGAGCACGATCCGGTGCCGGCCTTGCTGAAGCAGCGCATCGCCCTTGGGGTACTGCCCCGAGAGCGCCAGCGCCGCCACCTTCAGCACGTAGAAGGGCGCCGCCTCGAGCACGCGCTCGTAGAGCAGCGGGATCATGTCGTCCTCGACCGCCTCTCCGGTGGTGAAGTGGGCGAAGGCGTGGAACGCGACTGCGCCCGCCGAGTCGCGTCTCATCCGGCGATCCCACTCACTGACGAGCAGCTTCACCAGCCGTTCCATGCCAGGGCGGGCCCCGAGCTCGGCCAACGCGGGATCGCCGTCGCGCGCCGCCCAGGCCTCCTCGAGCAGCGCGAGGAAGGTGTCGGCCATCAGGCAGCGCGAGTCGATCTGCAGGCTCTGCATCTCCTCCAGCGTGACGCCGCCCCGCGTCGTCAACCGCTCGAGCTCCGACTCGATGCGCTTGGCGCGATAGCCCGGATCGTAGAAGGCGCCGTAGTACCAGGCGTCGTTCCCCGGATCGCCGTCGGCCGTGAACCCGAGGGGATCGTTGTTGGCCGTCGCGATGAAGCCGCGCTCCGCCGCGCGCCCGTGCGGCAGCTCCGCGAGCGGCAGTGAGCCTCCGGGCCAGAAGGCCTCGGGGTCGTCGCCGTTCATCACGCGCCACGGCTCGCGACCGGTTGCGACGGGGTTCCGCTTCGGCACCTCCAGGCTCACCCGGTACACGATCTCGTCCGCGTCGGCGCCGACCCAGTTGTAGCTGAGCTCCGGCGCGCGCTGCACCGCTTGGTCGAGCTCCGCCACGCTCTGGGCGCGATCGAGCTCCAGGAAGTAGAGCGAGCTTCGCGCGGCAAAACCGGTCCAGCCGAGCAGCACCTCGCGCCCTTCGCCGGTCAGCGGCACCGGCACGCCCGCGAAGGCCGGCTCGAAGATCACGCCGTGGCCCGGGACCTCGCGCACCACGATGCTCTCGCTCGTGCCGCCGCGGATCGGGATCACCTCTTGTCGGCTGACGACCGGGACGACCGCGCTGCCGATGCGCGCGCCCGCGTCCGTCAGCTCGACGGACCAGAGATCCATCACGTCGCCGAACGCGGAGGTCGGCGCCCACATCGCGCCTCGGGTCTGTCCGGCGAAGATCCCGGGGGCCGCGGCGAAGGCGAAGCCGGCGACGTCGAAGCTGCCGCCGCGGTCGGCGCTGTTCAGGTGCAGCGCGTACATCGCGCCCATCAGCGTGAACACCAGGTGCGGATCGCCTGCCAGGAGCGGGCGCCCGTTGTCCGTGAAGCGCCCGTCCACCGCCCAGTTGTTGCTGCCGGGCCTGGGCGCGGCCAGGAGCCTCCGCCAGGCGGCCGGATGGTTGGCGGACTCCGGGAGCTGCCAGGTCGAAGGGGCGCTCTTCGACTGCGGCGGCGCTCCGGCTGCCACGATGCTCGGGCGGTCTTCCGGCGGCACCGCGAAGGTCGGGTGGGCCGGCTGGAAGATCTGCGCCGACTCGAGCGTGGCCGGCGCGATCTCGCCCAAGAGCGTGATCAGGATCTCGTAGAGCAAGCTCTGGTCGAGGCCGAGCTGGATCATCTTCTGCACGATCAGCGGGTCGTCCTCGTCCCAGGGCTCCGGCAGGAAGTCGAGCTCGTCCGCGCCGAAGCCGAAGGGTCTGGGCAGCGCGCCGCTCCGCACCTCCGCGATGCGCTGGTTGATGCCGCGCCGCCAGCCCTGGAGCAGCTGCCAACGCTCCGGCGCCTCCGCCCGCATCAGCTCCGCGTCGAGCTTGCCCCAGCGCGGCAGGTCGAACAGTCGCACCAGCTGATCGTCGTGGAGCGCGGTGGCGCCGAAGGAGCCCTTGAAGTCCGCGCCCAAGACCTCCGCCCGCCGGCCGTGGGCGAAGCGCCGCCACATCTCGAGCTGGAGCAGTCGGTCGCTCGCCAGCTGGTAGCCGTAGCCGAAGAACAGATCTTCGTCGCTCGCCGCGTAGATGTGCGGCACGCCCATGTCGTCGATCACGATCTCGATGGGCGCGCCGTCGTCCCGTGCCGGCTCGGGCTCGCCGCAAGCCACCGAGCCGAGCGCGAGCAGGCTCAGAGAGGCAAGGCCCCACGCACGTCCGCGCACGTCGCTCCCTCCCCGAGCTGAACCATGGTGTAGGTCGCGTTCGAGACGCTGAACTTCGGCTGGTTCTGATCGATGAAGTCCGACTCGCTGGCGCTGCACAGCTTGCCGTCGTTGCGCTTGCAGCCCACCACGTGGTTGTCGAACAGCTTGACCTCGGCCTGACCCGACGCGCTCGTGCAGCTGTCGCGGGTCCCGCTGATCTGCACCGCCGTGCGCGTCACGATGTAGACCTCGTGGGCGCGCTTGCCGCTCGGGTTCAGGGCCTCGAACAGGCTGGTGGGCGGCGCGGAGAAGGGCGGGTCGGTGCGCGGCACCGCCAGGATCCCCGGCTGCCCGTCGCCGTCGTGATCGACGCCGGTGATCTGCTTGGCCGAGGCGGGCCAGGCCGCGTTCGGATCGGGCATGCTGAGCCCCACCAGCGACACCACCGGGTCCATCGAGATCGTGGCGCCGACGTCGAAGCCCGAGAGCTTGCCGGAGGCCTTGAATTTCGGCATGCCCGCCTTGTCCCAGACCGCGTCGGGGATCACCGTCTGCACCTGACCACCGCCGGCGATGGCGGTCTTGGTGAGCGCCGGGATCGCGCTGCCGCAGGGCGAGACCTCGCCGCTCGCGGGGATCTCGCCGCTCGCGGGATCTGCGTCGCCGAAGTCGAGCACGGTTCGCGTCCAGATGTGGATCTTGCCGCTGCCGGCGCTGATTCCGGTCTTCGCAGGCCAGCTCACGTCCGCGACGATCAGGTTGCCGATGGTGGCGTGCTTCTGGTTGTTGCCGCAGCCACTGCTCGTCCCGCCTGCCCCGACAGCGCCGCCCACCGCGCCGCTGCCGCCGGCGCTCGCGCCCGCTTCGCCGCCGCCTGCGCCCCCGCCGCCGCCGCCGCCAGAGCCGCCCAGGCTGACGCCGCCGCCGCCTCCGCCGGCGCCGGGTTGACCGGCCGAGCCTTCGGGTCCGCCGTCGTCACCGCCGCCGCAGCCACCGAGCAAGAGCACCAGAGCCGAGAGTCCGATCGAGCGCAGCATGGAGCCTCCTGCCTTCGCTGACACGACCCCACATCGGACCTTGCACGGCGAAAACACCTGACGCAGGGCAGCAGAGTCACCATACTCGCCCGCGCCTTGGCGGAGCGCTCTCGCAACATCCTGATCCTGTTCGCGGCCGCAGCCGCAGCGGGCGTCTACTTCGGGATCACGCGCGAGGCGCCGAAGCCCAAGGACGGCGGCTTGCCGCCGCGGCCGTCCGGCTCCACCAGCGCGGCGAGCGTCACGGCACCGCGCGCGGCCACGCGCGCCGAGGTCGAGTCGATCCAGAAGCGCCTCGGCGCCGCGATTCGAGCCGGAGCCGGCGATCCGAAGAGCCCTTGGGCCCTCGCCCACGGCATGGTGGCGTTCGGCGCGGACTTCGCCGCCGCGGACGGGCGCCCCGCCAGCGAGGTGATCGTGTCCTTCGCGGAGCAGAAGGAGATCTCGGGCAAGAGGCTCTGGCTCTTCCCGGAGAAGAAGGGCAGCGACCCCGTGGAGCCGCACCGCTTCCTGCTGGTGAAGACGCTGCTGGAGATGAACGTGCCGCTCGACAAGAGCTTCGAGACCTCCACGGGCGAGCGGGTCACGCTCGCGCGTCTAGTCGCGGATCTGCGCGCGGCGGCGGCCGAGCCCAAGACCGACGCCGACTATCACCACGTCGCCTGGCAGATCTCGGCGCTGGCCGAGCACGTGAAGCGCGAGCCCAAGGCCGCGACCGAGCCGCCCGCGCTCGCTGGGCTGATCTCCGCCGCGCTCGCGCGTCTCGAGGCCGATCAGAAGGTGGTCGAGGGCTACGGGGGCCCGCCAGACCAAGCCTTCGACGAGGGCAGCCCGCTGCACCGTGCCAAGCGCGACAAGACCGGCATCTACGGGCATAGCTGCGGCGGCCTGCACCTGGTGCAGGCGGTGGCCAGCGCCGTCGCCGTGGCGGGCAGCGACGACGACAGGCGCCGCCTGAAGAAGCAGCTCGGCGTGCTCTTGTTCCGCTACGAGCTCGAGCGCCCGGCTTACGCGAGCCTGCTCCTCCGCCACCCCGATCAAGGCCTGCTCATCCGTCTGCAGCAGCAGAAGTTCTTCGGCCACCTGATCGAGACGCTGACGCTCGCCCGCTCCCTCGGCCTGACTGGGCCCGACACCGAAGGCGGCAAGCGCATCGATCAGACCATCCGCTTCGCTACCGCCGACCTGGTGGACGTATCAGGTGGCTTGCTCGAGGGCGGCGTGTACGAGCGCCTGGAGGCGATCCGCAAGGATCGCGAGCAGACCTACCTCGATCTGATCGGCGACGCTTGCCACGCGCTGCGCGGCCTGAGCCGGGCCGTCGAGGTCTTGTAGCTCGGGACCCGCTCTAGGCTATTCGCGCTCCGCTGGCGACCGCCAACGCCACGCGACTCTTCCTTGCGGTCGAAACGGCCGGCGCCGGTCCCGGCCGGCATTCGCACTCGCCTCTCAGTGGCGTAACGTGATCTGATCATGGCAAGACTGCTCGAGTGATCCCGGGGCTCGGCTGACCGCCGAGCGGCTCGTATCGAGGCGCTCTGTCGCCCACCGAACGTTCTAGGCCCCCGGCTTCATCTCCACGTACGCCTTGCGGGCGCGCACCGACACGATGACGTCGCGGCGCTCGCGCTTCGGGGGCACGCGCTCGCCGGGACCGAGCACCAGCGCCGAGAGCTGGTTGCCGTAGACGCAGCCGGTGTCGAGACCCGTGGCAAACGAGGCGAGCTGCAGGCCGTCCACCGCGTTGTGCCCGAACACGACGTGCGGCAGCTCGTCGTAGCGCTCGGCCCAGAGCGTCCGAGCGCGCTTGTCGCTGGGCGCGCCGTCGTCGTCGATGCTGCGCATGTGGGTGAGGGCCCAAGGATCCTGGCGCTCCATGGGGGTGCCGGGCACCACGCCGGCGTGCACCACCCGGAGCTCGTGAGCGGGGAGGTCCAGCCAGTACGGCAGGGCCTCGAGCACCGCCCAGTGTCGGTCCTCCAGCACTCGCATCAGGAGCTCGTGGGAGGGCCCGAGCCTCCGCCCCGGCTCGCCTCGGGCCCGGGCGGCCCGCACCTGGAGCAGGCGCCACTCGTGGTTGCCCTGCACGGCCGCCGCGCCGAGCCCGGCCGCCAGGTCCAGAACCCCGGGCCCATCGGGGCCCCGCGCCACCAGATCCCCGACCAGGTAGAGGGCGTCCTCCCGCCCAAAGGCCAGGCGGGACAGCAGCTCTTCGAGCTCGGCCCGGCAACCGTGGACGTCCCCCACGACGATCGTGCGACCCACGCTCGGCAGGCTAGGAGCCTGAAAAGTGTTGTCAAATCCCGGCCGATGGGGGGTAATGGCGCGCGCGTTGGAGCGGAGGGCGCCCTGGCCTTGTGGCAGCGCCGAGCCGCGTGATAGCCATGCGAAATCATTCCGTTCAGGGAGGCCACATGTTGTCTGCTCGCCGAATCTCCGCCTCGCTCGCCGCCGTCGTGCTCTCCGCCTCCGTGGTGAGCTGCGGTGGGGGCAAGGACGATGAGAAGTACCAGCCGCGCGGAGCGTCGAGCGGTCCGAAGGCGGCCATGCCGGCCGTCCCGAACGTCCCCCAGAAGCCGATCAAGGCGGGTGACGCCTACACGGTGTGGGGGGCCAGCTACCACCTGCGCAGCCGCACTCATCGCAAAGAGGTGGCCGGCAAGAAGCTCAGCATCACCGGCTACATCGGCAAGACCAACCTGCCGGACGCGCCGGCCTGCGCCGTACACAAGGGCGGCAAGGCCGACCCCGAAGGGTGCAACGCGCCGGTCCCGGCGTTCTGGCTCTGCGACACCAAAGACGCTCCGGAGAAGGAGTGCATCAAGGTGATGGGGTGGGCCTCGAACTTCGCGCAGGTCTACGACGCGGTGGAGGAGTTCGAGAAGAAGGAGGACGCCGAGAAGAGCGACACCTTCTGGGGCGTGAAGCTACCGAACCCGCTGCCGATGAAGGGTGCGAAGGTCACCGTGAAGGGCGACTACTCGACCACCTTCGTCCGCGCCACGACGGGAACGGAAGCCGATCCGATCATGGGCATCCTGACCTACGAAGAGATCACCTATCACGAGAAGGCGGCGGAGCTCGCGTACCTGCCCGGCCAGGATCCGCCGAAAGACCCCGCAAAGAAGAAGTAACGGCGGATGCGTCAGTCGCGCGCGGGAGCGCTGGCCAAAGCGGCCTTGCTCTCGACCGCGCTCGTCGGCTGCATCAAGAGGGCCGCGCCGCCCGGACGCGATCTCGTCGCTGGCGTCGACGTGGTCGGCGGCAGCGCCGTCGACTCGAGCAACGTCGAGGAGCGGCTCGCGACCCGCCCGCCGCCCTGGCCGCGCTCGTTCGAAGGGCTGCTCTACGACTACGAGGTGTTCGACGACACCGTGCTCGCGCGGGACCTCGAGCGGGTCGAGCGCTACTACCGCCGCAAGGGGTTCTACGAGGCGAAGGTCCGTGCGGCGCGCATCCTGCGCGTGGACGAGCGCCACGTCCGGGTCGAGATCGCCGTGGACGAGGGCCCCGT
Organism: Polyangiaceae bacterium; assembly: GCA_015075635.1. NCBI lineage: Bacteria > Pseudomonadati > Myxococcota > Polyangiales > Polyangiaceae > Polyangiaceae bacterium. Next base: position 2,391,809 of record JABTUA010000003.1, on the reverse strand, counting down.
GGTGGAGGTGCGCCGCTCCGACCTGAGCGGCCTGGCCAGCCTGCCACACGACGTGGCGGCGAGAGCGCTCGCCGCCATCACCCTCGACCCCGGAGATCGCTTCGACGAGGACGTCTTCGAAGCCAACGCCAAGGCCATCGCCAACGTGCTGGGGGACGCCGGATACGCCTTCGCGCGGGTGAAGCACCACGCCAAGGTGGACCTCGCGACTCACACCGCGGACGTGAGCTTCGAGATCGTGCAGGGGGAGGTCGCGCGCTACGGCCGGGTGCGCATCGTGGGGCTCGAGTCGATCCCGGAGGAGAAGGTGCGCGCCGTGCTGGGCCTGGAAGAGGGCGCCCGCTACTCGCGCCGCGACGTCCTGGACGCCCAGGACGCCCTGCAGAACCTGGGTGTGTTCTCCAGCGTCGAGGTCGGACAAGACAAGTCGAACGCCGAGACCGGCGAGGTGCCGATCACGGTGGTATTGCGAGAGGCATCGCTGCGCACGCTGCGCGTCGGCGGCGGCGCGCGCTTCGACGTGCTCCGTCTGTCCAATCACTTCCGCGTCGGCTGGGAGCACCGGAACTTCGCCGGCGGCATGCGCCGCTTCAACGTCGAGGCCCGGCCCGGCGTGACCTACTTTCCGACGCGCATCGGCCGCTTCGACACGCCGACGCGGGTCTTGCCCGAGAACCGCCTGCACTCCGAGCTGCGCCAGCCCTCGTTCATCGAAGGGCGCACCACGGGGTTCGTGGCCGCCGACTACAGCATCTACCCGCTGCTCTACCCGATCCCCGACAACGCCGACCCGGAGCGCGAGCGGGTGATCGGCTATCACGAGATCAAGGCCAGCACGGGCCTGGAGCGCGCCTTCTTCGCCCACCACCTGTTCGTGACGCCCTCCTACAACTGGCAGGCGAACTTCCCCTTCACCTACCAGGGCGGCAGGCCCGATGGGCTCGACGCGGTCCGGGTGTCGTTCCCCGAGCTCTACGCCATCCTGGACTTCCGCGACGATCGTATCGACCCGCGCAAGGGATTCTACCTGTCGAACTCGTTCCAGGTGGCGGGCTACGTCTTCGGCGGCACCGTCAGCGATCTTCGCCTCAGGCCCGAGTTCCGCGGCTTCTTACCGCTCTCCAAGCACGTGACCCTGGCCACGCGGGTGACGAACGGTTTCTTGTTCCCGAGCGACTACGGCGAGACGCTGACCAGCGCGCAGGCGCAGGCCGATCCGACCAACCCGAGTGTGGTCCGCGATCAGCACAAGCTCCTGTTCCGGGCCTTCTACAGCGGAGGCCCCAACTCGAACCGCGGCTACCCCTATCGCGGCGTCGGGCCCCACGGTCCGGTCGGCTTCCTGGTGCCCACGGGCGAAAACTGCGGCGGAGCCCTGGACCAGCTGCCGGATGCTTGCATCCGCCCCCTGGGAGGCCTCACGCTGTGGGAGGCCTCGATGGAAGTGCGCTTTCCCATCATCGGCCCGCTGTTCGGTGCGACTTTCATCGACGCGAGCGACGTCACACGCAGAGTGGGAGAAATCCGCTTCAACGTCCCGCACATCTCCCCCGGCCTGGGCCTGCGCTACCAGACGCCGGTGGGCCCGCTGCGCATCGACGCGGGCTACCGCACGCCCTGGTTGCAGCAGCTCGGCGAGGAGGATCTGGAGCGCCGGGAAGGCGACCCGGGCACCGTGTTCGGCCTGCCCATGGCCATCCACATCGCGCTGGGCGAGGCGTTCTGATGGTCAAGAGCACCCTCAGGCCACCGCCGACCGAGCCGGACCCCGGTCCCGCTCGGGGCGGGCGCCGGGCGCGGGTGCTGCGCTTCGCCGGGCGCGCCTCGGCCACCCTCGGCCTCAGCGCCGTGTTCGTGCTGGCGCTCGTCGCGGGCGCCGTGCTGCACGTCAACCTGCCGGCGTCGCGGCGCGTGGCCTCGACCCTGCTCTCGCGCTCGCTCACCGGCGCGTTCCACGGCGAGCTCCGCACGGGGGAAATCCAGGAGCTCGGCCTGCGCGGCGCGACGCTGAGCGAGGCTACGGTCAAGGACGAGGCGGGCACCACGGTGCTCACGCTGCAAGACATCCGCGTGCGCACGGACGTCGTGACCTTGATTCGAGACATCGTCACGGCCGAAGAGCGCATCACGGTCATCATCCGCCACATCCGCGCCGACCGAGCCGACGCCTTCATCGTCCCGGACGCGGCGGGCGTGCCCACGCTGGTCCGAGCGCTCACGCCGGTGCCCAGCGCGCCCAAGGAGCCGCGCAAGCCGAGCGCGCCGAGCAAGCCGCTCCGCGTGTGGCTGCCTCAGATCGAGCTCGGTCGGGTCTACGGGCGCGGCACCGTCGCCGGGTTGCCCACCCTGGAGGTCGCGCTCGGTGGCGTGCGCGGCTCGGTGCTCGCCACGCCCAAGGGCGCCGCCATCGACGTGTTTCGCTACGGCATGACGGTGCGCGGCCTCGGCGGCACGGACGCCACCGGGACCGGCGAGCTCCACGTGCGCGCGCCCGGCGCAGTGTGGAGCTCGTTCAACGGCTACTTCGGCAATTTGCCGGTCTCGAGCTCGGTGTACGTGAAGGGCAAGACCGTCAAGGCAACGGTGGACGTGCCCAAGGCGCTGCCCGAGGACGTGCGCGCGCTCTTCTCCGACTGGCCGCTGAAGGAAGCAGTGGCCGGCCACGTCGAGGTGAACGGGGATCTGCCGGAGCTCCAGACCAACTCGCGCTTCGAGGTCGACGGCGCCAAGCTCACCGCGACCGGACCGGTGCGCTTCGATCGCGGGGTGAACGTCGCGTTGGACGTGCAGGGGCGCGGCGTCGATCTGCGCGCGCTCTGGCCCAAAGCGCCCGCGACCAACGTGGACGTGGACACCTCGCTGGCGGTCTTCGACAAGGGCGGCCGGCTCGTGGTGGACGTCAACGGCACCACCGCCGCGACCACGCTCCTCGGTCAGGCGGTGCCTCCCATGGACGTGACCGGCACCTGGAACGAGAAGGGCTTCGAAGGCAAGGCCACGCTCCACGAGACCGGCATGCCGCTCAAGGTCGCGTTCACGGTCCACCCGGACGGGGCGGTGGACCTCGATGCCCGCGCGCGCTCTTTCCAGATCGAGCGCGCCCCGCGCGTCGAGAAGCTGACGACCGCCAAGGGCCGCGCCGAAGCTCAGGTCAAGGCGCGCATCGAGAAGAACCAGCTCGACGCCACGCTCGCGGCGGACGTCTCGGGCTTCTCGCTCGGGGAGGTGAAGCTCGCGCGCGGACACGTCAGCGGCCGCGCGAAGGGCAAGCTGACCGAGCTCGACAAGCTCTCCATCGACGCCAAGGTGACGGGCTCGAACCTGAGCGCCCAGGGCCAGAGCTTCGGCAAGGTGACGGCCACGGCGAAGGGGCCGGTCCTGCGCCCGGCGCTGACCGCCAAGCTCAGCGACGAGTACGGGCCGGAGGTGAACGCGAGCGCCGTCCTGGAGGCAAAGGCCAAGCCGAGCGTGAAGAACCTGGACATCCAGGTGAAGCGCGGTACAGCCGTGCTCGGCGGTCGCATCTCCGAGCTCGGCCTCGACACCCGCGACGTCGTCGTGGAAAACCTCAAGCTGACCGGCGCGGGCGGCGAGCTGGGCGGCAAGGTGCGCATCTCGAAGGGCCGCATCGAGGTCAAGGCCAAGGGCCAGGAGCTCGATCTCGACTTGATCTCCCGGGCCATCGGGCTGCCGCGCGGAGTGCTGGGAGGCAAGCTCACCGTGGACGCCGACGTCGTCGCCAGCAAGGAGCAGTCCGGGGGCCACGTGCGGCTGGCGCTCGGCAACGGCTCCATCGCGTCGGTGGGCGGCATCTCCCTCTCGCTGGACGCGACGCTCGACGGCGAGCACATCGAGGGCAAGGCGAGCGGCGCGGTTGCCGACATCGGCAACTTCGGCGCCGCCTGGCAGAGCGAGCTCGACGGCAACCCGGCCGAGGCGGCCTCTTGGCGCGGCATGACGGGGGACGGTGAGATCCAGCTCAGCGAGGTGCAGCTCGCACTCTTGAAGCACGTCCTGCCCAAGTCGGCCCGCATCGACAAGATCGACGGCACCGCCTACGCCCGCGTCAGGATCGAGCGCCTCTCGCCGAAGGAGCTGCCCAACCTCCGGGTCGAGATCGCCGGCACGCGCAAGCTCGAGGTCGTGCAGGCGCCCGCCAAGAAGGGCGAAGCGCCGCTCCGCTTCGTGGGCATCGAGCTGCAGGCGACGGGCGGCGTGAACGGCGAGAAGGGCGACGCCAGCGGGACCACGCAGCTCTACGACTCGGACGGCGCGCTGATCACCACCAGCGGCTCGGTGCGCCTGGACTGGAAGAAGCTCCTCGCCACGCCGGAAGAGTGGCTGACGTACGCGCTCGAAGCGCCAGTGATGGCGATGCTCACGATCCACGAGCGACCGTTCTCGCAGTTCCCCGCGCCCTTCCGCCCGGAGGGTCTGCTCGGCTCCGCCGGCGCGCGCGTGCTGATCTCGGGCCCCGCCAGCGAGCCGAAGCTGTCGGTCAACATCGACGCGCGCCGCGTGCAGTCGGCGACGAGCTTCCGCGCGCTGGCGGTCGACGTGCGCGCGAGCGGTGAATGGGAGCCCGGCAGCGGGCGCTTCGGCAGCAACACGGAGCTCATCGTGGGCGGGCAACGGGTCGCGCACCTGGCGGCCAAGGGCAACGCCAACGTGTTCGAAGGCACCTGGACGGGCGGCGCGCACCTGGCGCTGGAGGGGGTCCCGCTCGGGGTGGTGCCGGCCCTCGCGGAGGCAAAAGTCGCGGGCGCACTGCAGGGCAACGTGGCCTTGCAGCGGCCGAAGGCGGAGGACCCGCCGCAGCTGTCGGCGAACATCGACCTGGGCGGCGCCAGCGTGGACGGCGTGAGCGTGGGACGCGGGAACATCTTGGTCCGCTCCGACGGCAAGCAGCTGCGAGCGCAGGCCGAGCTCGACGACGGCCAGGGCACGCTGAGCGCCGACGCCCGATTCGGGCTCGATTGGGAGAAGGTCACGCCGGACATCGACCGCGCCCGGCGCGTGCTGCTCTCGGTGGAGTCGAAGGGCTACGACGCGGTCGTGCTGTCTCCGTTCCTGCGCGACGTCTTCTCGCGCCTGACCGGAAAGGTGGACGGAAAGCTCAGCGCCACGCTCGAGCCCCGCATGGCCGCCGGCGGAAAGCCCAGCGGAGACTTCGACGTGGAGGTGGACGGCAGCGCAACGGTGAGGAGCGGCGTGGTGAACATCGCGCCGATGGGCATCGAGTTCCGCGACGTCACCTTCGGCGCCACGGCCAAGCGAGCCGGCATCTACACGCTGGTGCGGATCCAAGGCGTGGAAGGCAAGGCTCGCTCCGAGAAGGTGAACCTCCGCGCGCTCTCCAACCTCTACTTCGACGGCGTGCGCCTCGCCCGCGGCAACGCCTCGGTCAGCGTGACCGAGGTCCCGGTGCTGTTCCAGGGGGTGTCGCAGGCAACGGCCAGCGGCTTCGCGACGCTCCAGCTGGAGCGCGAAGAAGAGCGCATGCTCGTGACCGTCGAGATCCCGAACCTCACCGCGCGGCTGCCCCAGGCCTCGGGCCGCGCGGTGGTCGAGCTCGCGGACAACCCTGCCATCCAGATCGCCCAGGCCTTGAAGGAGCCCACCGTCGAACGCACCGGCAGCATCTTGCCCTGGCACCTGGTGGTGAACCTGCGCCGCGGCGTGCGGCTGACGCGCTCGGATCTGGATCTGCCGCTGGTCGGCCAGCCCGTCATCGACCTGGGACAGAAGACCGTCGTGGGCGGGCACATCGAGCTCGAGCCCGGCGGCCGCTTCCAGTCCTGGGGCAAGACCTGGGTGATCGAGGCGGGGCGGGTGGTGTTCGACACCCCGGAGCCGAGCGACCCGCACCTGTTCGCGACCGCAAGCTGGCGCGCGCCCGACGGCACCCTGGTGTACGTGGACGTGCGGGGCACCCTCAAGGACGCGAAGCTCAAGCTGACCAGCGATCCGGCGCGACCCGAGCCGGAGATCATGGCGCTCCTGTTCGGTGGCGCTTCGAGCGGCGGCGGCGACGAGTCATCGAGCGCCCGCACGCGCGAGACGGCGGCCGCCGGCGGCATCGCCACGGCTTTCAACACGCTGTTCGCCGACGCCTTGGTCGGGACCGTCGAGCTTCGCACCGGGACCGACGAGAACAAGGCCAGCTACACCGCCGCGGTGCGCCTGAGCGAGAGCGTCTGGTTCGAAGGAACGTACCGCAATCGACTCGAGCAACAGCAGAGCACCGCCGGCACCGAGCCCGTGGACGTGAGCGGCACCGTGGACTGGCGCTTCAGGAGGAACTGGTCCTTGCGCACCGAGGTCGGAACGCTGGGCACCGGGCTCGATCTGCTCTGGCAGTATCGGTACTAGTGTCGTGCCAGGCTCGTAGTACGCTCAGGCGAGATTGCGTCCAGGTGAGCTCGTCGGCGATCGCTTCGAAGTCCTGAACCGCGCGGGCGCGGGCGGGATGGGCGTCGTCTACCGCGCGCGAGATCGGACGAGCGGCGACGTCGTCGCGGTGAAGGTGCTGCACCAAGACCAGCGTCCGGACCGCTTCCTGCGCGAGGCCGCGGTGCTCGCCGAGCTGTCGCACCCCGCGGTGGTGCGCTACGTGGCCCACGGCGTCACCTCGAAGGGCCAGGTCTACCTGGCCATGGAGTGGCTGGAAGCGACCAGCCTCTCCAGCCTGATCGCCAACCGGCGGCTGGCCTTCCCGGAGTGCCTGACGCTGCTCAGGAGGGTGTGCGCCGGGCTCGCGATCGCGCACCAGCTGGGCGTCGTGCACCGCGATCTGAAGCCCGCCAACATCCTGGTGCCGGACGGCGCGCTGGCACAGGCCAAGCTCATCGACTTCGGCATCGCGCGCCGGCGCTTCGACCCGCGCATCACCGAGCGAGGCCTCTTGATCGGGACGCTCGCGTACATGTCCCCGGAGCAGGCGCGGGGCGCCGCGCAGATCGAGCCGGCGTCCGACGTGTTCTCGCTGGGCAGCGTCGTCTACAAGTGCCTGACCGGCGACACACCCTTCGGTGGCGGCGACTCCACCGCGGTCCTGGCCAAGGTGCTGCTCGACGAGCCGAGCCCCCTCGGGGAGCTCGCGAGCGACGTGCCCCACGCGTTCGACGAGCTGGTGAGCCGCATGCTCGCCAAGGCGCCGGAGAGCCGCCCGCGCGACGCCGGCGCCGTGCTGAGCGCCTGCCAGGAGCTCGGCGCGGCCACGCCGGAGACCCGGGCCACGGCGGGGATCACCGGGCGAGAGCAGCGCGTGGTCTGGGTCGCGTTGCTCGGCGGGCAGCCGACCAACGACACCGAGACCGTCCAGATCACCGAGACCGAGCTCAGCGTCGGTCCCGAGTCGCAGCTCTCCGCCCGGGTCAGCTCGGCCGGTGGCCGCTTCGACACGCTGGCGAACGGCACGCGCGTGGGCAGCTTCGTCGGCAGCGGCACGCCGCGTGACCAGGCGCTCGGCGCGGTGCGCGTAGCCGAGCTGATGCGCGAGCTCTTCCCGGAGCGCCCCGTGGCGCTCGCGTCCGGGCTCGGGGTCGTGGGCGGTCGCGCGCCGGTCGGCGACGCCATCGATCGCGGCGTGCGCCTGCTCGCTCGCGCGGTGCCGGGCCGGGTCGCCATCGACGACGCCACGGCTCGCCTCGTGGCCGGGGCCTACCAGCTCGAGCGCGACGCGCGCGGCAACGCCATCCTGGGCTCGAAGAGCGACGGCGACGGCACGCGCAAGCTGCTCGGGCGCCCGACCACCTGCGTGGGTCGCGAGCGCGAGCTGGCCACGCTCGAAGCGCTGGTGGACGAGTGCTTCGAGGAGCCGGTAGCGCGGGTGGCGCTGGTCATCTCGCCGGCGGGCGTGGGCAAGTCGCGTCTGCGCTACGAGCTCTTGCGCCGAGCGCTGGAGCGCCATCCGGGCGCGGAGCTCTTGCTCGGTCGCGCGGAGAGCGTGAGCGCGGGCTCTCCCTTCGCGCTCCTGCGCGGCGCGCTCCGCGAGTCCGCGGGCGTACTGGACGGAGAGCCCGCCGAGCAGAGCCGCGCCAAGCTCGCGGCGCGGGTGCGGCGGCACGCCAGGGCCAAGAGCCCCGTCGAGCAGACCACGGTGTTTCTCGGCGAGCTCGCCGACGTGGCCTTCGCCGACGACGCCTTTCCGTCGCTCCTGGCGGTGCGCCAGAACCCGACGCTGCTCGGCGACGCGATGCGTGGCGCGTGGCTCGACTTCCTGGCCGACGAGTGCGCCGCGCACCCGGTGCTCCTGGTGCTCGAAGATCTGCACTGGGGCGACTTGCCCACGGTCACGCTGGTGGACGCGGCGCTCGCCTCGCTGGTGGACGCGCCGCTCTTCGTCTTGGGCCTCGGGCGTCCGGAGGTGCACGACGTCCTGCCGAAGCTCTGGCAGAAGCGCGAGCCGCAAGAGCTCCGGCTCGGGCCGCTGCGGCGCCAGGCCGCCCTGGCGCTCGGGCGGGAGGTGCTCGGCGACCGGGTGGACGCGGCGGCGATCGAGCGCGCGGTGGAGCTCGCGGACGGCAACGCCTTCTTCCTGGAGGAGCTGCTCCGCGCGCTGGCGGAGGGACAGCGCGAGCTCCCGGACACGGTGCTCGGCATGTTGCAGGCCAGGCTCGAAGCCCTGGGCCCGGAGCCGCGACGCATCCTGCGCGCGGCCTCGGTGTTCGGCGTCCATTTCTGGAGCGGTGGCGTGCGGGCCCTGCTCGGCAGCGACGCGGATCCCGGCTTCGTCGCGGCGGAGCTCGACGAGCTCGGGAAGAAGGAGTTGATCTCCAGGCGGCCGCAGTCGAGCCTCGAAGGCGAGGCGGAGCACGTCTTCCGACACGCCACGCTGAGCGAGGCCGTGTACGCCTCGCTCACGCCCGAAGACCGCGAGCTGGGTCACCGGCTGGCCGGTGAGTGGCTCGAGCAGGCCGGGGTGTCGGACTCGTTGGCGCTGGCGGAGCACTTCCGCCGGGGCTCCCAGCCCGAGCGCGCCGCGCGCTTCTACCTGTCCGCCACGGAGCAAGCCCTGGAAGGCGCGGATCTCGAGGCCGTGCTCGGCCGAGTCCGCCGCGCGCTCGAGCTGGATCCGGACGACGTCACCCGAGGCGAGCTGCACTACCTGGCGGCGGACGCCCACTTCTGGCGCGGTGAATACGTCGAGGCGGAGCACCACGCACGAGCCGCCCTCGACCTCATCACCCCAGGCACCGCGCGCTGGTACGTCTCGGTCGGCGCGCTCTGCAGCTCCGCCGGCACCTTGGGCAAGGACCAGGAGCTGATCGTCTGGGCGGCGCGGGCGAGCGCCCAAGAGCCGCTGGACGAAGAGGCTCGCGCGACGCAGATCGTCGCGTTGATCCGCGCCTCCCACAACCACCTGAAGCTCGGCATGAACCAGATGGCGGACTCGCTCATCGCCGCCGCGGAGGACCAGGCCCGCGGGCTCCAAAAGCTCCGCGCCATGGGCGACGCCTGGGTGCACCACGGCAAGAGCGCCCGCGCCTACTACGACGGCGACGTCGGCCGCTTCGTCAAAGAGGTGGAGGCGGCGCTCGAGGGCTTCGACGCCATCGGGGACTGGCGCACCGGTGGCAATGCCCGCGCCAACCTCGGCTACGCGGCGCTCTCGATCGGCGACCTCGACCGCGCCGAACAGCTCCTGACCGAGGCGATGTCCCACACCGAGCGCCTGGGCCTGGCTGGCATCGGACACTACGTGATGCACAACCTGGGGCTCGTGCTGGCCTACCGCGGGCGCATCGAAGAGGCCCTCGACCTCGAACGTCGCGCCATCCACGAGGCCGAGACGCGGAAGGAGACGCTGCTGATCGCCGGCTCGCACCTGTACCTGGCGCTGATATTGCTCTTGGCCGGCGAGCCCGCGCTGGCCGAGGCCGAAGCCCTCGTCGCCCAGACCGCGGCGCCCGCGGTGCCCATCTTGCGCGCGCAGGGCCTGGCGGCGGAGTCCGCGGCGCTGCTCGCGCAGGGCAAGACGGAACGCGCGCTCGAGCGGGCGCGCACCGGCATGGCGCTGCTCGAGGAGCATGGCGGCAGCGACGAGACCGAGGGCCGCGTTCGCGCCGCCTTCGTCGAGGCGCTGGTCGCCTCGGGCCTCAGCGACGAGGCGCGGACCGCCGCTCGGCTCGCCGTCCAGAAGCTCACGGAGCGCGCCGACAAGCTCGCTGACCCGCGGCTCATCCGCTGCTTCCTGGAGAACGTGCCGGAGCACGCGCGCCTGCTCGAGCTGGAGCGGAGGCTGGCGTGAGGCCGCCGCTCCGACGCGCGCCCTGATTGCGTCCCGGCCAACGCACGCGTCGCAGCCCGCTCCGACGCGCCTGTTGGCCACCTCACGGCCAACGCACGCGCCGCAGCCGGCTGCGGCGCACCTGCTGGCCACCTCACGGCCAACGCACGCGTCGCAGCCGGCTGCGGCGCACCTTCTGGCTTCTGGCCACCTCACGGCCAACGCACGCGTCGCAGACCGCTCCGGCGCGCCTGTTGGCCACCTCACGGACAACGCACGCGTCGCAGACCGCTCCGACGCGCCTGTTGGCCACCTCACGGACAACGCACGCGTCGCAGACCCTCCGACGCGCCTGTTGGCCACCTCACGGACAACGCACGCGCCGCAGCCCGCTCCGACGCGCCTGTTGGCCACCTCACGGACAACGCACGCGTCGCAGACCGCTCCGACGCGCCTGTTGGCCACCTCACGGACAACGCACGCGTCGCAGCCCGCTCCGACGCGCCTGTTGGCCACCTCACGGACAACGCACGCGTCGCAGACCGCTCCGACGCGCCTGTTGGCCACCTCACGGACAACGCACGCGTCGCAGACCGCTGTGGGCTGTCCGCGGCGGAAAATGCAGGGCTCGATCGCGTGCGGGAGTTGGAGCGGCTCTCCAGGTCGGGTTGACGCGCCGCTGCTCAGCAGCGCCGCGCGCTGGCGCAACCCACGTTCAGGGTCAGCTCGAACTTGCCCTCGGACCAGTACTTGTCGATGGCGTCACGGGCGTAGGCCAGGGGTTTGTCGAGATCCAATCCGCCCAGGGACATCGTGAGCTCGGGCAGGATGAGCAGGCGCGAGACCGGGTCCTCCATGAAGGCGCGACCGCTGTCGAAGGTGAGGCTGGTGGTGCGGATCTCGACGTCCACGTCGTCGAGGCCCGAGGCCTCGATCTCTTCGGAGAGGGTCTCGATGCTGTGCCGGCTCGCCATCGCCTCTTCGACGACCTTGCCGAGATCCCCGTCGTCGTACTTGAGCGCGTACTCGCGGAACAGGTCGCCGACCTCCTGGAACGAGCCGCGCAGCGGCAGCGCGATCAGCGCCTGGCCGTTCTCGCACAAGAGCCGGTACATCTCCGAATAGAGCAACCCGCGCTCGTGGGCGTCGCCCATGGGGTGCAGGCAGAGCGCGTGGCTGAAGGCTCCCGCCTCGAGCCCCGTCGGGAGCTCGCTCGCCAGGAGGTACTCGATGGGCGGGGGCAAGTCGCCCGAGAGCTTGCTCTTCGCCAGATCGAGCGCCGGCGCGGAGGCGTCGAGCCCCACCACCTCGGCGCCGCTGGCCAGATCGCAGAGCTGCTTGTCCGGGTAGCCGGTGCGGCACCCGAGGTGCACGATGCGCGCGCCCTCTCCGGCGAGCAGGAGCTCGAGCACCAGGTCGCCGAAAAACGACAAGTAGCGAGGGACCACGAAGGTCTCCATCACTGCTGCGTCGGCCGGGCTGATCTGGCCCGAAGGAAACGTCATGCTCATCCGCTATCAAACCCGGGCCAGTGTACGCAAACGTTCCGGAATAGCGGCGGGCTTTTCGTGCGTTAATCTCCCCCCGTGCAGCCCCTGACCCAGGCCACCGCCCTCTGCGCCGCCCTGGCCGCGCTCTCGCAGGCCGCGGAGCAGGGACGCCCGCTGGTCAGCTCGCCCCCAGCCCGCCCCCCGGTGCCCGGCGCCGCGGCGGCGCCGCCCCGCGCCTTCGCCAGCGCTTGCCCCCAGGGCACGCTGCCCGACCAAGGCGTCTGCATCCCGGTGCCGCAAGGCGCCCTCGGCGGCGCCGCGCTCGAGGCCGAGCAGAACGTGCACCGCGACAAGCGCGGAGCGTGGCGCTTCTACGACCAGATCCCGCGCCGGCCGGAGCGCCCGAACGACTACCGGCGCTACCGCTGGCCGGTGCCGCCGCTGCCCGGGCAGAACCTGGTGGTCAGCGGCTACGATCTCGACCGCCCCGACGTCCAGCAGCGCCGCGGCACCCACATCAAGGCCGTCGGCCACGGCGGCCTCGACCTGGGCCAGCGCCGCGGCGCCGAGGTTCGCCTGGTCGCTCTGGAGCACCAGACCGGCGAGGCCGAGGTCCTGTTCGTCGGCGAGGTCTTCGGCAACTCGGTGGTCACCCGCCACTCGGTGCGCGAAGGCGATCGGCTGCGCGAGTACGTGATCGTCTACGGTCACCTCGAAGGTCCGGCGCCGGGCCTGTCCCGCGGCATGAACCTGCGCGAGGGCTCGCTCATCGGCTTCGTCGGCGACAGCGGGAGCCCGGGCGACGTCCACCTGCACCTCGAGGTGCGCCGGGTCCGGGAGGGCGTGAACGTCGCCTCCCTCGCCCCCGGCGAGCTCACCAAGAACGCCCGCACCGTGGTCTGCGATCCCAGGAACGTGATGCCGCTCGCGTCCGAGTAGCAGCGGGGATTATTTCGCGACGACGCAACGACGCAACGACGCAACGATCTCCGTTCTCTCCTCCGCCCGACGGTCATGTCGTCCCAAACCGCACCGATGGTGCGGACGTGTCACGGGAACGGTCAAGCACGCGCGTACAGCCAAGCTGTTCGCACTCCGCTGACCGCAACGCGGCCACGCTGACGGGTACAGCCGACCTGTTCCCACCCCGGTGACCGCAACGCGGCCACGCTGACGGGTTCAGCCGACCTGTTCCCACTCCGTTGACCGCAACGCAGTCACGCACCCGGCGACAACCGAGCTGCTCTCACCATCCGACGCGCGCCAAAATCAAAACTCTTCTCTGTCGTGGCGTCGTTGCGTCGTGGCGTTCGTGGCGCAACCTCTGAGGCCCTACGGCACCAGCTTGTACCCGTACCCGTACACCGTCAGGATGTGCTCCGGCTTGTCCGGGCGCTTCTCGAGCTTCTTCCGGAGCTTCACGATGAAGTTGTCGATGGTGCGGTTGGTGGGGTTCGCGTCCACGCCCCAGATCTTGTTCAAGATCTCCTCGCGGCTCACCGGCTGCCCCGAGCGCTCGTGGAGCAGGCGCAAGAGCTCCACCTCGTAGAAGCTCAGCTGCTCGGTCTCCTGCTTGGTGCCGCGCTGCACGGTGTGCGCCGCCACGTTGACGGTGACGTCGCCGATCTTGAAGGTGCTGTTCTCCACGGGCCGCCCGGTGCGGCGGAACAGCGCGCGGATGCGCGCCACCAGCTCGCCCACGCTGAAGGGTTTGGTCACGTAGTCGTCGGCGCCGGCGTCCAGCCCCCGGATCTTGTCCGCCTCCTGGCTCCGGGCGGTCAGCATGATGATGGGCATGAAGGCGTCCTGCCGCCGGAGCTCCTCGCAGATCTGGTAGCCGTTCATGTCCGGCAGCATCAGATCGAGCAGCACCACGTGGGGGCGCTCCGCCCGAGCCTGCGTCAGGCCGTCCTTGCCGCACGACGCCGTGACCACCCGGTAGCCCTCGAACGACAGCGCGTCCTTCAGGCCGAGCAGGATGTTGGGCTCGTCTTCGATGACGAGGATGGTCTTCCGGGCCTCCATCCGGGGGGCATCCTACCCCCGCGGCTCCGCGTGGCGCGTCCCAAAATGCGCCACGGGGCGGCAACCTCGCCGGTCACCGCCCCGCAGAGCGCGCCCCGCTCGTTCAGTTGGCGCTGGAGATCGGCGCGCCGAGGCAGGCGATGAACACCGTCGAGCCGGAGGTCGGGGTGCTGTTGCCGCTGAAGATGATCTGCCGCGGCGGATCGCAGCCCTCGACCAGCGCGGGGTTGCCGATGCCCTGCGACGGATCGACGTAGCACCAGCCGTAATTGTCCGGCTGGGCGCCGGTGTTCAGGCAGGTGTCCTTGTCCTTGACGAAGTCGATCTCGCACATGCAGTAGCTGGCCGGGTTGCAGGCGTTGCCCGTGCACTGCCCGGTCTGCTTCAGCCGCGCGATCACCGGCTTGACCAGATCCGGATCGACGTCCGAGCGGCCCAGATTCGCCTCGCAGGGGGCGCACCCGCCGGCGTTCGGCTGCACCTCGACGATGGCGCACTGCGGAATGGCGTTGGGATCGGGCTTGCCGTCGGGGCCCGGCGGGAAGGCGATGGGCCGGTTCACGCACTGGCCGCTCAGCACCTCCTTGAGGCGCTCGATGATGGCGTCCACGGCGGGGTTGTAGCCGTAGCTTGGGCTGGCCTTGTTGTCCGTGATCTTCGGGCAGATGCTGGCCACGATGCTGTTCTCACCGTAGTCCTTCAGCACCTGAAGCTCGCGCGTGCCGGGGAAGCCCTTCGCGTACTGCTGTATCTTGGAATAGCCCCCACCGCCTTGGCAGAGTGGGTTGTTGGCGGTGTACGCGGCCGTTCCGATGGTCAAGTCGTCGCAATCACATCCGCCGGCGGCGGCGCCGCAGTCCTTGGGCGTCGGCAGCTTGAAGATGCAGGCGTACTGGAGGTCAGCGTCCTCGGTCAGCCACTCGTGACCGTTGATGGGGTTCGACCCCGGCGTACCCACCTCCGTACCGTTGGGATCTACCAGCGGCTGCTGGATCGCGAGGGCCGTGCCCGTACGCGGCGTGCTCGACTCGATCATGAGCGCGTCGTCCGGCTGATCCGCCAGATCCCACTTGTCGCAGGGGTCGAGGGTGGCGCGCGGCAGCTTGTTGCCGGGGTTGCCGGTGCTGGCGCTGAGCGGCGTCTTGCACGCTGGCACCAGCCAGTCCCAGCGTCCCCCTGAGGCGATCTGGCCGGAGGTCAGGTACTTGAGCTGGGTCGGGTCGTTGAGCGTGTCTTCGGTGGCGATGTCCTGCCAGGGCACGCCCACGATGCCGGCGATGTAGACCAGCGCCGGGTCGCGGGTGCCGGTCTCGCAGGAGATGTCGCAGGTCCCCGCCTGCGCGTTCCACTCGCAGGCGCCTGCCGAGGCGCAGCTGCCCTCG
Organism: Polyangiaceae bacterium; assembly: GCA_015075635.1. NCBI lineage: Bacteria > Pseudomonadati > Myxococcota > Polyangiales > Polyangiaceae > Polyangiaceae bacterium. The sequence goes on along the minus strand of JABTUA010000003.1, from coordinate 2,376,681 downwards.
TCCTTGATCAGCGGGCAGCCGACGTTCTTGGAGTAGAGCGGGTTGCAGGTGCGGTAGCCGGGGGCGCCCGGGTTGTCGAAGTGGCAGCCCACCGGGCCGTTCGCGTCCCAGCTCGGGCAGATGCGCGGCTGGCTGAGCGCCTCCACGTAGCGACGGGTCGGGTACAGGAACTCGAGCCCGAAGCGCTTCTTCTGCTGCCAGCAGCGCAGGTTCGGGGCGTCGCCCTGGTCATCCCAGAGACCTTTCGCGCACTCCGAGTCGCTTGCGATCGCCGTGCAGCCCGCCGGGGGCGAGCCCTCGGCGGCCTGGCAGGAGCGGCAGCAGGGGCTGTCCGGATCCGTGGCGCAGGCGGAGGTGCCGCGCGGCAGGTGGTACGCGGTGTTGTTCGGGTGGACGGTATGGGCGGCGATCCAGTTGAAGCCGCCGTCGATGATCGAGCAGTCGTTCTCGTCTGTGAGCATGATGACGGCGACCAGCGAGTCAGGCCGCAGGAAGTCGCGGCGCTGCTGGATGACCACCTCGTCCACGCCCTCGATCTGGGCGATGTTGTCCTGCACGATCACCTTGGAGGGCGGCGCCGGATCGACCAGGAAGCGGTACCAGCTCTCGAGCTGGGCCTCGTAGCCGCAGCCGCTTTCGCCGGTGGCGGTCACGTGGGCGGTGAAGTTCGTCTGCAAGGCACCGGCGTTGGCTTCGCCGGGGCCCGCGGTGCCCTTGTCACCGTTGGGGTCCCACCAGAGGAAGCCCATGTTGTTGTACGAGGTCAGACCGGGGCGAATCGTGCCGATCAGGTGGGCGTTGTCGTACTGCGTGGGGTTCGACCCGGGGCCGCCCTCCGAGCACTGGATGCCGCCGTGGCCGCCCAAGCTGGACGACACGATGCCGATGTGGATGTCCACGACCGCCTTGAACTCTTCCTTGCCGGTGATGGGATCCTTGGCGGGCGTGATCAGCCGGCCGAGCAGCTGCGGCACGGCGTCGGCCAGGAGCACCTGCTTGTCTGCCATCGAGATCGAGTTGTCGATCATGAAGAGCAGGTCGATCTTGTCGATGGTGGTCTGGCGGATGTCCTGCACGAACACGTTCGTCGTGTTCGGCGAGGCCGGCGACACCGGCCGGTCGAGGCAGGCCACCGAGATCAGGCCCAAACCCACCAGGCCCGCGCGAACGGCGCGCTTGACCAGCGAGTCAGCTTTCTTCGTACCTTTGAGACTCATCGAATTGCTCCTTCACGACCGGGGCGCCCCGATTGGGGGCAGCCCGGTGGGCGAACCCTCCGCATGGGCCCGACCGCCAGCCAACCACGAGTGCCAGCACCCGCAGCGTAAGTGCGCGGGAGGATTGCTGTCAATCGCGGTCTCCGCTGCGAGGCAGCGAAGCAGGCCAACATCGGCGATCGAGCCCGGATCATCGCGAGAGGACAGAGAGCAAGCCGCGTACCGGGCGGAGTGCGCGGGGATTTCGGCCCCGGGGGCCGGCAGGCCAGCCAACCGGGTTGGCGGAGGCGCCAACCGAAACACCGGGCCGCTCGGTCTCGCCGCCCCTGGGGGAGCCGCAGCCGCCCGCAGGCACCGAGTGCGCCGTCAGCCGGCGCTCAAGGCACGCGCGCTCAGGGAGGAGGGATCATGTCGGCGACGGACTGTGGGTGAACGAAGAAGGTGGCAACCACTGTCCCGTCGGGCATCTTCTTCCGTGACGTGACTGTTACCGCATGTTGAATGGCGCTCGCAAACTTGGGCGACAAGAAGGTCCGTCCGAACACTTCGCCATCCGCTTGCTCATCGAACATTGTGACCATTCCGCGGCAGATGTTCTCGCGGCAATCAACCTCGCCAAGAGCGGCCTTTCCTTGTAGCTCCGGTTGCGCGAAAAGCTCTTCGATCACTGTTTCTCTTCGACTGGCTTCACGGGTGGGTCGCTCGTCAACCGTGTACTGGGCCTCCAGCGCCGTCGCCAACTCAACGACTTGGTCTGGCTGCGATTGGGTCGGAGAGACTCGCACCGCTTCAGCCGGAGTCAGATCCACTTCCGGCACTGCGGGGGCCACTGGAGCGCTTTCGACTACCGGCGGTCTTTCGGGTGAGGAGCGCAGTTCGGTCAGCCCCGCCACTTTGCCTGGGGCATTTCTCGGACCCAGCAGCGTCAGGGCGACACCGACGCCGACGACCGCACCAGCCAAAGCCCAGGCACCTTTGCCAAACACTCCCATTTAGCACCTCCGCGGTCACCAATTCACAGCGGGAAAGGCCCTGCGCCGTCTGCCCCGATCTGCTGCCTGCTTAACTAATTTTAGTCCCATCGAGGTCGCGCCATGTCCGAGACTGCCGCCGCAGACGAGAACGGGTCCGCATGGCGCGATGTCGCGTCGCACCTGTTTCGCAGGGCAGGTCCCCCGCGAAACAGGCACGCGCTTCCACGCGCTTCAAACACTCAGTACGCTTTGATGTGGTAGAGAGTCGCCCCGCCGGCGCAGAACTCGCCCCCGCAGCTCCATAGGGACTGACTGTACGCGCTCCCGTCGGTGGGGACAGTAGCCTGGGACGTGCTCCCAGCGCCGACAGTCGAACCGCAGGAGTAGAACGCGCCCGAACTGCTGAACGTGCAGATGCGGTTGCTGAAGGACCATTGGCCCGAACCAGAGCTACCGGCGTACGCGATTACGGTCCAGGTAGCGTTCGTCGCACTGATTGGAATCGGCGTGTCCCAGGCAGGAGACCAGGCACTCGCGTTGTTTGGAAGAATCGATCTCCCGTCCGTGATCAGCCACGCGCTGCCACTCCATTCGTTGGCCCAACCAGACGTTCCAGAACCCAGATGCGGATGGCCCGCTCCAGCTTGAACCACCACCCCTGCGCTCGCGGAGCTGGCATACAGGCATCCTGCAAGCGCGAACACGAACTTGCGAATCACACTAGACTTCATTTGTTCCTTCTTTCTCTCACTGGAATGCGCGAATGGGTCTCGCTTCGACAAGTGTCGACCGTGCTGTGGAAGCCCCCAACAGCACGCCAGGTCGACCTTGCCATCGGAGGTTCGTTCCGGCGCGTTAAGAAGGTGTTGCCCAGCGTGACCGATCAGCGACGCCGGGGTGCGCGGCTCGCGGAATCGTGCCTGGGGCTCAGGCGAGGGTCTTCTTGAACGCGGCCGGGGTCAGCGCCTCGAGCGGAAGCGCGAAGACATCGCGGTGGGTCCCGAGGCGCTCGAAGGCCCAGGCGAGATAGGCCTGCGCGGGGACACCTTGAGCGCGACGGGTGGCGATGATGCCGAGGAGCACGCAAGCGCGGTGGGCGCCTTCTGTGCTGCCGGCGAAGAGCATGTTGAGGCGCAGCTTGGCGACGTTCTGGAACTCGCGCTCGGTTGGAGAGTTGTCGATGGGGACCAGCGGGTCGTCGACGAAGCGGAAGAGCGCGTCCCGATGGTTCTTGTAGTACCGAATGAGTGCGGCGGCGCAGCCGCGGAAGCTGAAAGCTCCCAGCCTCGAGGCGCTTGGCGAGAACACACCAGCCCGACCCGTCGAACCACAGAGCCTTCGCGATCCGCCTGCGCTTGTTGAGGAAGAGATACAGGTGGCCATCGACTGGATCGAGCCCCAGGCGGCGCACGGCGCCGGCGAGGGCGTCGAAAGAGCCGCGCATGTCGAGCGGGGCCACCGCCACGAACACGCGCACCGCCGGAGGCAGGCTCAGCACGAGCGCAAGGCCTCGAGTACCCGGTGCAGCGTCTCGACCGAAACGTCGTCGCCGAACTCCACCCGTGCCTTGGCAACCTCGAGAACGTAGCGGCCCTTGCCAGCCACAGCGACGCTCGGCGAAGCCGGAACGAGCTCGACCAAGGCGCGCGCCGTCGCTGCCGCCTTCGACTTTCGCCGTCGCGGTTGAGCGCTCGCTCCCCGCCGCCCGAGATTCACCCGCCACGCGTTCAGAGACCGCCCGTCGATGTCGTGCGCCCGGGCCCACTCTCCGGCGCTCAGGCCCTTCCGCTTCGCTGCGGCCAGGCACCGCCGCGCCTCCGCCTCGTCCTCGATCTTCCGTCCACCTGCCACTGACCACCTCCGCTTCGCAGCCGAGCCTGGCGGCCGCGTCCGCGGAAATCATCCCGGTGTCGCTGATGGGTCACTGCCCAGCATCTCTACCCAGGGTGTCGCGCCGGATTACCGGTTGCCAAAGCCGCCGCGATCACTTCAAACCCATCCGCTTTGTCGATTACTGGACCGACTCCGTATGATCGGTAGACATCGCCCGCCGTTGGATGAGCCGTCATGAACGTAACGGACTCCACTCTCCCAGCCCGGAGCAACTCGGCGCCCAAATCGATGCCGTCTCCGTCAGGGAGGCTCTTGTCGATGAGCGCGTGGTGAAAGCGCCTGACTTGCTCCCGCGCGCACTTGCAGTTCAGCACCGGCACCACGTCGAAGTGCCTGCGTGCGAGCCGGCGCACGAACGCTTGAACCACGAGTGGATCGTCTTCAACGAGGAGCAAGGACTTGGCCGCCGCGAGACGCGTCCCGCTGCCGCGCACGCGCGCGAGCGCGCTTTTGGCAGCCGGCGCGCGCAGATTGAACCGATATCCCAGGCCAGTCTCGCTCTCCAGAAGGTGTTCCAAACCCGTTTGACCGAGTTTTTCGAAGCTCACCGCCTTCATGATCTGCCGGATGCCATGCACATGCACGCGGACCACTGATGAGTCAGCATCGTGGTGAGTGGAGAACGCGAGGCGCACCAGGTCCGGCCCTCGTATCCAAGTCGGACGGCATGGCACTAGCGCCGTCAGAATCCGAAACCGCGTCTGGGTTCGAACTGGGACCGTCACTGTGCCGATCCGCAGCTCGAGCAGCTCCGGGTCGAGCCCGACAAGGTGGTCGTCGTCGTCGTCGGCGTCCGCTCGCAAACGATACGCCAGAGCGGCTAGCCGAACTTGGAGCGGTGAAGTCCCTTGCAGCGGGAAATCGAACCACTCGTCACAGCCCAGCGCCGATGGGACAGGGGTAGGCGCCGGGGTAGGCGCCCCGGGTTGCCGCTCGGCGAACACGACAATTCCCTTGGTGAAGCCGGCTCGACGCAACTCCCGAACTCGTCGCAGGGCCCACTCTCCTCCTCCTGCGTCCACCAGGAAGACGACGTCTGCCTGCGGGAGCCCCGCGCTGGATTCCTTCCAGATCCAATGAAGCGATCCCGCCTGGACAACCGCCTTCACGGCCGCCGCTGCGCTGCCAGCAGGATCTGCGGCCTCCAGGACGGCAAACCGGGCCAATCGCCGTTCGGATGCAGCCATTGCAGGCGGCACTCTAGCCGGCCCGGAGCGCCCCATGCGAGTCCCGCGGATCGCGCAACGCGTTCTTAACGGTTAGCGCCCGAACTGCTGGCTTGCGACCTTCCCGCTGCGTTTGAACCTGCGTCAAGAACGGTCGCAGCCCGCCACGACAGGTCACTGCTTCGCGTTCAGCTTCTTCTTCGCCTTCGGCTTCTTCTCGCCCTTGGGCTCGTCGGCGTCTTTGTCCGCCGGCTTGCTCGCGGCCTCGTCGAAGTAGGGCATGCCCGCCTTCTCGGTCCAGCGCGCCTCGCCGTATTTGCCCGGCTCGCGGCTCTCGGACATGTCGCGCCCGGTGGACTCGCCGTCGTTCGCGCGCACGTCCACGCCCTGGGTCATCACCAGGAGCTCGTCCGCCAGGTACTCCGGGTGCTCGTCGTGCTTCTTGGCGACGCTGTCCTGGGGCATCGCGCCGCGCCCCACCTTCACGATCTGCGTGGTCGGCGGGTAGAGGTCGTTCCAGCGCTCGCGCACCGCGTGCTCGCCCTCGCGCACGATGCGGTAGCGGTGCAGCTTGAAACCGGCGACGCCCCGCTGCGAGAGCACGCGCACGCCCTCCGGCAGGTTCGGGTCGTCGCGCTCGACTTGCTCGTAGGGGATGGCGCCGTCGATGCGCCGGATCAAGGTCACCGTGCGCACGCGGCGCGGGCCCAGGACCTCGGCGCGCACCACACCGTTCTTCACCGTCTGGTGCAGGACCACCGGGAAGTCGAAGGCGTTCTTCACCCGGAAGTTGATGGTCGGGTACACCACCGTCGCGTCGAGGCCCATCTTGATGTAAGAGCTCGGCCGCGTGTGCGGGTAGCGCTCGACCATGTCGAGCCCGGCGAAGAAGGTGGCGCCGTGCAGCGTGCCGGAGATCTGGCAGGTGCCGCCGCCGATGCCGTCCACCAGCTCGCCCTCGGCGATCACCGGCGCGACCTTGTAGCCGTTCGCCTCGTCGCGGGCGCCCACGACCTCGTTGAAGTCGAAGGTCTCGCCGGGCAGGAGCACGGTGCCGTCGAGCTTGCTCGCCGCCAGGCGCAGGTTGAAGGTGCGCGCCAGGTACTTGTCGCCGCGGTTGTACTTGGTCTCGAACCAGCCGAGCACCGCGTCGAACTTCACGTCGCCGAGCTCGGCGGCCACGCGCTTGGGCCGGCGCAGCTCGAACACCGCCTTCGCGGAGGTCTCGCCGGAGGCGATGGCGCGCCTGAGCTCGAGCAGCGTGGCGTCCACGTCCAGGAGGCGCCCGGAGATCTCGGGCGTGAGCGTGCGCTTCTCGAGATCGAGGCGCGCGTCCACCGGCAGCCGATCGACCTCGTCCTTCAGGCGCAGGAGCACGCCCACCACCGCGTCCGTGTCGAGCACGATCGGGACCGGCAGGACCACCTCCTGCTCGCTCGCTCCGCGCCGGGACATGCGCAGGGGGCTGGTGGCGTCGCGGCAGTCGCGCACCAGCTGCGAGACGCGGACCTTGTCGATCTCGGCGCCGAGCCGGCCGATCTGAAGCTCGCGCTTCTGCCCTTCGCCCAGATCGAGGCTGAGCTTGCCCGCCGCGAAGCGGCGCACCCGGTCCAGGGCTCGCTTCGGCGCCTCGTCGTCCAGGGTCAGCGCCTCGCCGAGCAAGAGCACCTTCGGCGGGGGCTCCTTGGGATCCCCCGGGGTGGGCGCGCGCGGGACGAGCAGGAAGCCGATGCCGAGGCCCGCCGCCACGGCGACGACCAGCATCAGCGCGCCGCGCGAGCGATTCAGCGAGAGCTTGTGCCCGAACGGCATCCCGCGGCGCTAATATCACGGGCGCGAAAGCCAGGCACGCCGTGGATCTGCCGGAGAAAGTCCAAGACAAGCTCGAGGCGCTGCCTGCGCGCCCGGGCTGCTACGTGTTCCGCGACCGCGCGGGCGCGGCGCTCTACATCGGCAAGGCGAAGAGCCTGCGCGCGCGCGTGCGCAGCTACTTCCAGGACGGAGGCAGCGACACCCGCGGCTTCATCCCGCTCTTGCAGAAGCACCTGGCCGACTTCGACACCGTGGTGACCGGCACCGAGAAGGAAGCCGCGATCCTCGAGAACAACCTGATCAAGGAGAGCCGGCCCCGCTACAACGTCAAGCTCCGGGACGACAAGGAGTTCCTGACGCTCAAGCTCTCGCTCGAGCACGCCTGGCCCAGGCTCGAGCTGGTGCGGCGCCCCGAGCCGGACAAGGCGCGCTACTTCGGGCCGTACCACTCGGCCACCGCCGCCCGGCGCACGCTGAACCTGATCGAGAAGCACTTCCAGCTGCGCACCTGCTCCGATCGCGAGCTCGCGAGCCGCTCGCGCCCTTGCCTTCAGTATCAGATCAAGCGCTGCCCGGCGCCTTGCGTGTACGAGGTGGACCGCGAGCGCTACGCGCAGCAGATCCGCGCCGTGAGCCTGTTCCTGGACGGACGCCACGACGAGCTCAGCCGGGAGCTCGAGGCGCGCATGGCGGAGGCCGCTCAGGCCATGGAGTACGAGCTGGCGGCGCTCTACCGCGATCAGCTCCACGCGGTCCGGCTGGTGCGCGAGGCGCAGCGGGTGGTCGCGGTGAGCGATCGCGATCAGGACGTCCTGGGCCTGTACCGCGAGGGCGATCTGGTCGAGCTGTCGCTGCTCAGCGTGCGGGGCGGCCGCATGGTCGAGGCGTCGAGCTTCAGCCACAAGAAGGTGGAGCTGCCGGACGACGAGCTGGTGGGCTCGTTCCTGCGGGAGCACTACGGCGTGGAGGGCCTGTCGGCGGGGCTCATCCCCGACGAGGTGCTGGTGCCAACCCTGCCCGAGGTCGCCGGCGGCGTGGCGGAGTGGCTGAGCGAGCGGCGCCAGGCGCTGGCGCGGGAAGAAGGCGGGCGCGCCCGCAAGGTGGAGATCGTGGCGCCCGAGCGCGGCCCCAAGCGCCAGCTGCTCGAGCTGGCGGTGGACAACGCGCGCCACGCCTTCGGGGAGAAGCAACGCGCCGCGGAGGACATGGACGTGCGCCTGGCCCAGCTCCAGGAGCGGCTGCGCTTGCCCGCGTTGCCGCGCCGCATCGAGTGCGTGGACATCTCGCACCTGGGCGGACAGGACACCGTCGGCGCCGTGGTCGCGCTGAGGGACGGCTTGCCCGACAAGAAGCGCTACCGCACCTACCACGTGAAGGGCGTCAGCGACGGCGACGACTACGGCGCGATGTACGAGGTGCTCGCGCGGCGCTTTCGCCGCGGGCGCGCCGCCGAAGACGGCGACGACAAGGCCGAGTGGGAGCTGCCCGACCTCCTGGTCGTGGACGGCGGCCGCGGGCAGCTGGCGGTGGCCCAGGCCGCCGCCGGCGATCTGGGGCTGCACGAGCTGTCGGTCGTCGGGCTGGCCAAGGAGCGCGAGAGCCCGCTGGGCGACAAACTCGTGGACCGGGTCTACCTGCCGGGTCAGAAGAACCCCATCGCGCTCCGGCCGCAGAGCACCGAGCTGTTCCTGCTCGCCCGCGCCCGCGACGAGGCGCACCGCTTCTCGAATCGGGGGCGCAAGAAGCTCGGCAAGAAGCGGCGCTTCGAGAGCGAGCTGGATCGGGTCAAGGGCATCGGTGACAAGACCAAGAAGGCGCTGCTCGACGAGCTCGGCAGCGTCCAGGGGGTGCGCGAGGCGAGCGACGAGGCCATCCTCGCGGTGCCCGGCGTGACGCGCCGGCAGCTCGCGGCGCTCCGGCAGCACTTCGCGGAGAGCGGGTGAGCTGAAGCGACGCTCAGCTGTCGCTCGGTTCGGGGTCGGCGTCTCGGGGTAGGAACAGCCGACCGATCTCGAGCTCGACATCCTGAAACGGCGCGACACGCACGCGCGCCGACTCGTCCCAGGCGCCCAGCTCGACCCAGCGGTCGCCCGCGAGCTCGAGGGCCTCGAGCGTCCGTGCCTCGGGATCGACCAGCCAATAGTGCCTGACTCCGTGCCGGGCGTAGAGGGCGCGCTTGGTCACGCGATCGTGAGCAGCTGTGCTCGCGGAGGCGACCTCGCAGATCCAATCCGGCACCACGCGAATCGGCCGGGCGCGGCCCGGTTGGGGCAGCCGCTCGCGCCGCCAGCCGGCCAGGTCCGGTCGAACCACGTCGTGCGCGGCGAGCTCCACGTCGACCTCGACGAAGATCCACCAGCCGCCCGGTCCGCCACGGCCGTCATCGTCGTCGAAGGGGCCGCCGATGAAGCGGCCCAACGCCCGCTGAGCACGCGAATGCCGCGGCAGGGGAGCCGGCGATGTCACCACCTGCCCGTCCACGATTTCCGCGCGCACGTCGTCGCCGAGGGCCACGAGATCCTCGAAGCGAGCCGAGCGCGCGGCGGGCTGCACCACGACTCGAGGGTATCACAGCCGCGAGATTCGACCCGCGAGCGACGTGGTAGTCTGCGCGGGAGAGCATGCGACTCGCGAGCAGCATCGGCTCCACGACCTTGGCGGTGTGCTTGGCGTGCTCGGACACCTCGGGCTCCGGCGGCAGCTCCGCGAGCGGCGGGGGCTCCGCGAGCGGCGGGGGCTCCGCGACCGGTGGCAGCTCCGCGACCGGTGGCAGCTCCGCGAGCGGTGGCAGCTCCGCCAGCGGTGGCAGCTCCGCCAGCGGTGGCAGCGCTGCGACCGGCGGAGACGCCGGCTCCACAGCGAGCGGCGGCAACGCGGGCAGCTCGGGAGCCGGCGGTGCCAGCGACGCGAGCATCGACGGCTGCCCGGTCGTCGTCGCGGCGCCGAAGGTCGATCCCTGGTCGATGCGCCTGCCGAGCGCCGGGTTCGGCGGCATCGAGACGAAGCAGAGCGGCGGCCACACCGACGTGTTCCTGAAGAGCCCCACGGACTACGTGCGCATCGGCTCTCGACTCGACTGGGGCGGCACGGTGGTGTTCTTCGGCCTGAGCGCCAACCCGGGCTCGAACGTCATCGACGCCAACGACACCGGGCGCGAGCTTCAGATCGCCATCTACGATCCCACGCGCTCGCGCCAACCGTGCGCCTGGAACGCCTCGTGTCAGTCGTCGAGCGCGAGCTGCGGCAACTCGATCACGTTCCTGGGCTGGAACCCGGTGCAAGGCGGGGACGAGTGCAACCGCGGGGCGAAGCTGATTTCCCAGGGGAAATCCGGGGACGCGCTGGAGGTGGTGATCCAGCCGCTGCAGTGGAACCCGGACTGGGAGGCGAAGGACTGCAAGCAGAGCGCGTGCAGCGGCGCGGGCTTGCCGGTGCAGGTGCTGTACACGAGCCGGTTCCGCTTCGTCAGCGAGCACGTGGTCGAGGTCGAGACCCAGGTCACGAGCCAGGAGAGCATCAGCCACCCGGCGACGGCGCAGGAGTTCCCGACGCTGTACGTGGCGAACGGTCAGGGCGGTCCCGACTTGCCGCTCTTGCTCGACGCGGCGGGGACTATCGTGCCGCTCTCGACGCCCGGCAACGACGGCTTCTTCTACGACAACTTCAGCTCGCCCGGTCCGTGGGTCAGCTGGCAGAGCTCGAACAAGACCTACGGCGTGGGCCTGGCGATGGATCAGGGCGTGAAGAAGTTCCAGGGCTGGCGCGGTGGACCGACCTCGGCCTACTTCCACAACGTGCGGGCGGAGATGGTCTTCGGTCTCGCCGCCGGCGGCACCGTACGCGGGCTCTCGTACCTGGCGCTCGGCGCTTTCGGCACGGTGCAGAGCGAGCTCCAAGGCCTGTTGAAGAAGCGCGCACCCTTCGGCGTGATCGACGCGCCCGCTACCGACGTGAAGCTCGCTGGCTCGTCCATTGCCGTGTCCGGCTGGGTGCTCGACACGGTGAAGGTGGCCAGCGTGAAGGCGCAGATCGACGGCAGCGACGTCGCCACGCTGCCAGTGAACGTCGCGCGACCCGACGTGTGCGCCGTTTACCCGATGTACGACGGCTGTCCCGCCGTGGGCTATGCGGGTAACGTCTCGGTGGCTGGGCTCTCGCCCTGCCCGCACCTGTTCCGGGTCGTCGCGACGGACGCCGATGGCAACTCCCGGGTGCTGGGAGAGCGCGTGCTCACGCCGTGACTCGCGCTTCGAGCCGGCCTCCTGTAGGCTGCACGGCCATGCGTCACCCCTGCTGGTCAGCCCTGCCGGTCCTCTTCCTCGCCATCGCCTGCGGCGGCGGAAAGGAAGCGAGCATTCCCCCCGTCGCACCGGTGTTCAAGCCCATCCCCGAAGAGGGACTGCGGCAAGAAGAAGACGACGACACGAAGAGCACCAAGCAAGCGGCGACCGCCGACAAGGACGACGACGGGGGCGACGACGACGGCGCGGCCGACAAGCAGATCGCAGAAGAGCCGAAGCCCGGCGCAGCGCCTCCCGCGAAGCCGCCGCCGCCTGCCAAGCCCGGTGCCGCGCCAACCGGCAAGCCGCCCGCCCCGACCGGCAAGCCCGGCGCAGCGCCGCCGCCTCCCAAGCCCGGCGCAGCGCCGCCGCCTCCCAAGCCCGGCGCAGCGCCGCCGCCTCCACCTCCTCCCGGTGCGAAACCCGGCGCGACGCCGCCCGCCAAACCGCCGGCAACGCCGCCGCCGGCTCCGCCAGCCGCGCCCAAGAAGTAGCGAGCATGCGCGCCGTCGTGCTCGAGCGCGCGGGCGGGCCCAGCGAGCTTCGGCTACGGGACTGGCCCGACCCCGAGCCCAAGCCCGACGAAGCGCTGGTGCGCGTCCACGCCGCCGGCGTATGCGGGCGCGACCTGATCGATCGGCGCGGCGGCTTCCCGATGATGAAGCTGCCGACGGTGCTCGGCCACGAATTCGCGGGCGAGGTGGTGCGCGTCGGCAGCGCCGTGACGCTGGTTTCCCCGGGCGACCGCGTCGCCAACTTGCACCGACCGTGGTGCGGGGACTGCCCGAGCTGCGTCGCGGGCCGCACCCTGGATTGCGAACGGGCGTGGCAGAGCTTCGGGCACACCATCGACGGCGGCTACGCCGAGCTGGTCGCCGCGCCGGAGCGTGCGCTGGTGAAGCTCCCCGACGAGGTGAGCTTCGAGGAGGCGGCGTCGCTCGGCTGCACGGCGGCGGTGGCGCTGCGCGCGCTCCGGGACGTCGGGCGGCTCGTGATCGGCGAGACGGTGCTGATCACCGGCGCGAGCGGCGGCGTGGGGCTCCAGGCCGTGCAGCTGGCGAAGCTCGCCGGTGCGCGAGTGATCGCGACGACGACGAGCGCCGCGAAGCGCGACGCGCTCGTGGCGTGGGGCGCCGACGAGGTCGTCGAGGTGACGGAGCGCGGGTTCGCCGACGACGTGCGGGCGCTCGCGCGCGGGGGCGTGGACGTGGCCCTCGAGCTGACCGGCGCCGCGACGTTTCGCGACTCGCAGAAGTGCCTGCGACCGCGCGGCCGCCTGGTCGTGATCGGCAACATCGACGTCGGCAAGGTCAGCCTGGCGCTCGGCCCGCTGATCCTCTTCGGCCACCAGATCTCCGGCGCTCGCAGCTACACCCGGCGCGATCTGGAGGAGTGCCTCGACTTGGTACAGCGTGGACGCTTGAGGCCGGTGATCGCGGACTTGCTGCCGCTCGCGGACGCTGCCCTCGCCCACGAACGGCTCGAGGCGCGCGGGACCGTGGGCCGGCTCTTGCTCTTGCCGAGCCTCTGACCTGTTACAGCGTCCGATTCTGTGGCACGATCGCTGATCGTGTGGCGTATCGATCACCGCCTGTTCCTGGGTGACCACGAGTCCGGGTACGACGCGCTCAGCGGGGCCGAGCACCCCACCGACCCCGAGGGAGGCCCGGCACCTTTCGCCGGGGTGGTGTCGCTGTGTCCCATGCCGTTGTTTCCCGGACACGACATCGCGGGCCCGGAGCGCGAGGAGACCGAGTGGCTGCACCTTCCGATCATGGACGGGGGAAACGGCCAGGACGAGTTCGAGGGCGCCCTCGGCGTCGCCCTGCCCTTCATCCGCCGGCGCATGAAGCACGGCAACGTGCTGGTGCACTGCGCTGCCGGCATGAGCCGGAGCGTCAGCGTGATCGCCGCGCTTTTGTGCGAGCGTGGCAGCGACGTCGAGACCGCCTTCGAGCACGTGGCCGGCGCGAAGGCCCTCGCCTTGGCCCACCTGGGCTACGCCCCGGACCTGCTGATCGCCCCGGCCTGGGAGTTCCAGGCCACCCTGCGGCGGCTCTACGGGGCTCGGCGCTGACTCGATCCGCCGGGAGTTCCGTGATTCGGCCCGCGGGCCTTGACGCCGGGCGGCGCATTGGCCAAAAAGCCGGTCGGAGGGTGTGGTCCCGACTCGGGCGCCCCTAGCGTCCCCGAGTCTCGGATCACCAGACCAGCATGACTTCCGCAGAAATCCTGACTCACACCGAACCCACGAACGGCGGCGGCAACGGAGCGGCGGCTCGCGCCGTCGATTGGGAGAACCCCCGCGTCGCGGCCATCTTGAGCGCGGCGGCCAAGTGCTTCGCCCGCAAGGGCTTCAGCGCGACCACGCTGGCCGAGATCGGCAAGGAGCTGGGCCTGCGCAAGAGCATCGTCCACTACTATTTCGCCAGCAAGAACGCGCTGATCCACGAGGTTCAGAGCTTCACGCAGAAGCGCTACCTGGACAAGGTGAAGGAGTCTCTCGGCTCGAGCGAGGACGGGTCCAAGCAGCGGATGGTCAGCGCGCTCACCTCGCTCTGGGGCTCGATCCAGGACAACCGCACGATGGTGGGCCTCAACATCGAGGTCTGGGCCGCGGCCCGCCGGGACCCCGAGCTGAAGAAGCGCGCCGCGACCCTGCAGCACGACGCCCGGAAGCTGATCGGCGAGGGCGTCGCCGACGTCCTCAAGATCGACCCGAAGGACTTCGCGCCCATGGAGCCGCTGTCGGTGCTGATCCTGGCGGTGCTCAACGGCCTGGTGGTGGCCCAGGAGCTCGAAGGCGAGGAGAGCGCCAAGGCCGACGAGGCCTTCCAGACCTTCCTCTACCTCCTGCGCCTGGGGATGAAGGCGATGGAGACCCAGGCTCAGAAGAGCTGAGGGAATTTGATAACCGGGGCCGTCCAGGGCATCTTCGGGCGGTGACGGCCCTCCGCCTCGCGAGCTTCGCCGGCGCGCTCTGCTTTGCGCTGAGCGCCGCGGCGTTGCCCCGGCCGGCGAAGCCGCCCCGTCCGGTCTTGAGCGACAGCCCATGGGCCGGGCTGGTCGAGGTGCGGATGACCGCGCAGCAAGATCTCGGCTTGCTCCGGCGCTACGTCGAGCCCTGGGTGGAGCGGCAGGGCGAGTGGCGGGCGTTCTACTCCGGCCGCTTCGGTCCAGCGACCTGGACCTCGCCGCCGCGGCTCGACTGGAGCCTGAGCGCCTGGCAGCCGAGCCCGGAGGCGCCGGCGGCGCTCGGGCTCGAGCTCGAGCTCGATTCCGTGCGCGAGCTCGCGCTGCCGGAGCTGCCCGGCGCCGAGCTCCTGCCCGCGTGGCAGCTCGGAAAGCCGCCCAGCGCCGACGCGGTGTTCGTCAGTGCGGCGCGCACGCAGCGCTGTCAGCCCTGGCAGCGGCCGTACAGCGTGAGCTTGGCGCGCTACGGCGGCGAGCACGACAGCTTCAACTTGCTCGAGTGCGACGGATCGGTCGCACTCGACGCGCTCGATCGCCTGAGCGTGGTGGCGCGTCCCCCCGGAGTGGAGCGCCCCGAGCTGCCGCTGCCGCTCGAGCCGTTGGCCGAGAGCGAGGCGCTCGGCGAGTGGGTGCCGAACGTGCGCCTGCTCGATCCGCGCCTGCTCTGGGTCGTGGCGCGCTTGTCCGAGGCCTTCCCCGGTCGCCCCATCTACGTGATCAGCGGCTATCGGCGCGACGGACACGGCAGCTTCCACAAGAAGGGCCGCGCGCTGGACCTGTTCGTCATGGGGGTGGCGAACGAGGCCGTGATGCGCGTGTGCCGCACGCTCAAGGACGTGGGCTGCGGCTTCTACCCGAACAACAAGTTCTTGCACGTGGACGTGCGCCCCCCGGGGACGGGCCACGCCGTCTGGATCGACGTCTCGGAGCCGGGTCAGCCCTCGCGCTACGTCGACGCCTGGCCGGGGGTCGTCGAGAGCGGCGCGCTCAGCTGGGGCAACGGCGAGTGAGCGGGTTCTCCGCCATCCTGGGCCAGCCCACGGCGGTCGAGACGCTGACCCGCGCGCTCGCCGCCGGCAAGGTGCACCACGCCTATCGCTTCGAGGGCCCGCCCGGCGTGGGCAAGGAGCTGGCGGCGTTCGCGCTGGCGCAGTCGCTGGTGTGCGAGGCGCCGTCGCCGCTCGCCTGCGGCAAGTGCTCGGCGTGCCACCGCGCGGTGACCTTGGCCGAAGAAGAGCCGCGAGTGCCGCTCCACCCGGACGTCGTGCTGGTCGGCCGCGGCCTCTACGGCTCGCTGCTCGGCAGCGGGGTGAGCGAAGCCACGGGCATCAGCGTCGAGCAGATCCGCAAGGTCGTGCTCGGGCGCGCCGGCTACCGCCCTCACGAAGGGCGCGCGATCGTGTTCATCGTGCGGGACGCGGACGAGCTGACGCAGCAGGCCGCCAACGCGATGTTGAAGACGCTGGAGGAGCCAGCGGAGCGGACGCACTTCGTGCTGCTCACCAGCCGCCCGCGCCGCCTGCTCGACACCGTGCGCTCACGCACGCTCGCGCTGCGTTTCGGACCGCTCCCCGACGAGGTCGTCGCCGAGCTGTGCCAGGCCCGCGGCTTGCCGGCGAGCGCCGCTCTGCTGGCTCAAGGCAGCGCGGAGCTCGCCTTCGATCTCGCCGACCCCGAGGCGATGCGCGAGCGCGACGAGTTCCTGGCCGCCGCCCGCGCCGCCCTCGACGCGCCGGATCTGGCGGAGGCCATCGCCCTGGGGCAGAGCCGCGGCGAGAGCCGCGACGCCGTCCGCGAGCAGCTCGGCTTCTTCGCCCAAGCACTGGCCGAGGACGCGAGGCGCGCCATCGAGGGCGACCCCGACGCTGCCGAGCGCGCCGCGCACCGCCACGCCGTGGTGCTGGGCACGCTGGCCGAGATCGAGCGCAACGTGCAGCCCACGCTGGCGCTCGAGGCGATGGTCGCGCGCCTCAGGCGAGCCTGAGCTCACTCGAGGGTCTTCATGCCTCCGCCCCAGCGCACGATGTCCGAGGCGTGGACCGAGCGGCCCTGCCAGACGCGGCTCCGGCTGCCGCGCCCGAGCACCCAGAGCGCGTCGCCGCCGAGGCCCCGGTACTCCGAGAGCAAGCCCTCGTCCCACGGCAGCGGCACCGACTTGCCCACCGGCTGGACGGACACCGGCAGCCGGCGCAGGCGCTCGAAGCGCACGCCCCGCGACTCGAGGCAGGTCGGCGGCTCCTCCGGCAGGCCGAGCTCGATCTCGTCGAGCACGTAGAGCGTGCTGG
This sequence comes from Polyangiaceae bacterium, assembly GCA_015075635.1. Taxonomy (NCBI): domain Bacteria; kingdom Pseudomonadati; phylum Myxococcota; order Polyangiales; family Polyangiaceae; species Polyangiaceae bacterium. The sequence continues at coordinate 2,360,081 of JABTUA010000003.1, read as the reverse complement.
CGGGTGGAGGCAGCACGACCAGCGTCGCCTCGCGGGCTGCGAACAGCGCCGCGACCGCGTCGGCGCCCTCGCTGAGGAGCCAGGCCTCCTCCAGCCACAGCTCGCGCCCGAGCACCTCGACCACGTCGCCGAGCTCGAGCTCGAAGCCCGCTCGAGCGAGCGGCGACGGTGGCGGCGGCACCGGCGCCGGCGGAGCAGGGGCTCGCTCGCCGCGCTTCACCGCGTAGCGCGTGGCGAGGCCCGCGACCACGGCGCCGCCACCGACCAGCAGCGCGGTGAGGATCAAGCTCATGACTCGCCCCCGAGGCGCGCGTGCAGCTCTCGAGCCCTGAGCGTCACGTCCGCGAGCGACTGGCCGGGGCCCGGCAAGAGCGCGCCGATGACCGCGCCCAGCTCCGCGTGCGCAGCCACCGCCCGAGCGGTGTCGAGCCCGATGCCGCCGATGGCCACCAGGGGCAACCCCGCGGCGCGCACCCGCGCCGCCGCGCGCGCGAGCCCGTCCACACCGACCACCGGATCCGGATTCTCCTTCGACGCGGTGGCGAACACCGGACCGAACGCCACGTAGTCGGGCCCCAGCGCGAGCGCGTCCTCGAGCTCGGCAGCGTCGTGACACGAGACGCCGACCTTCAGTGATGGCGCGAACGCACGCACGTCCGTGACGAGGAGATCGCTCTGACCCACGTGGACGCCGTCGCAGCCGGCGAGCAGCGCGAGATCGGGACGGTCGTTGGCGAAGAGCGGCACGCCGCGAGCGCGGCAGCGGCCGGCGAGGGCTCGCAAGAGCTCGAGCGTGTCGCGGGCGCCCAGCGCCTTGGCGCGGAGCTGGAGCAGCGCGGGGCGCGCGGCCAGCACCGCGTCCGCGAGCTCGAGCACCCCAAGGCCCAGCCGCGCGAGGCTCTGGGTGTCCACGATGGCGTACAGGCCGCGCATGAGCGCCCAGCATAGCCCCGGGTTGGCGTGGCGGCCTGGCTTTGGTAACCCATGGGGATGTCCCGCCGCTCCCTCTGGCTGTGCTCCGCCGCGCTCCTCTCCGCCGGTGCCGCCGCGGCCGAGGAGAAGGCCGAAGCAAGCGCGCCACCGAAGCTCGAGCTCAGGGTCAGCGAGCGGGGGCCGGGCCGCCCGTGGTCGCTCAGCATCGCGAACACCGGCAGCGAGCCGGCGGTGCTCGCCGCCGATCCGCGTCTGCTCCGACTCGACGTCCTGGTCCCGAGCAAGAAGAAGAAGGAGACCTGCCGCTTGCCGGACGAGCTCTACCCGAGCAAGCCGGACAAGCGCACGTTGGTCGTGCTCGAGCCCGGCGAAGGGGTCGAGCAGCACTTCGACCCCCGCCTCTACTGCTTCTCCGCCGGCGGGCAGTGGCAGCTGGTGCCCGGGGCCGTGGTGACGCCCCGGTTCGGCTGGCCCGAAAAGAAGAAGACGGTCTGGCGAGGCGGCAAACGCGTCGAGGAGACGCCGAAGCAGGACGCGCCCTTCGCCGCGCTCCCGGCGCCGCCCAAGGGCAAGGCCAAGCCCGACGACGAAGCTGGCGTGAAGGAGCTCGCGGGTGAGCCCTTCGCGCTGAAGAGCGACTACGCGGAGTGGTCGCGCACGCGGATCGAGGCCGACAAGAAGGCGAGCGAAGAGAGCCCCCTGGTGATCAAGATGGCCCAGGGCTCCGACGCGCAAGCCGAGCGCTCCGCGACGGTGCAGCTCACGCTTCAGAATCGCAGCAAGCACGCCCAGACCGTCTACTTCCGCCGCGAGCTCGTCAGCTTCGAGGTGATGCGCCCCGACGGGCTCGTCACCTGCGATCCGCAGCCGGACTCGCGCTCACCGGACCGCCAGGCCTTCACGCGCCTGGGGCCGGGCGGCTCGATCTCGGTGGTGAGCCGCCTGGTCGAGCTCTGCCCCACCGGCACGTTCGGCAGCCCGGGGCTCTACCTGGTGCACGCGCGCTACGACGCCACGGAGACCGGCGACGATTGGAACATCGACTCCTTCGTCGGCCGAGTCGTGTCGCGCGCGCCCGCCACCGTGCGCATCCGCACCGGCGAGCACCCTTTCCTGCAAAAGCGCTCGCTCAACCGGGTGAGAGTCTCGAAGAAGGCCCCCTGACCTCAGGGGCCCGAGCCGTCGCAGAAGAAGCCCAGGGAGTCGTTCGAGCCCTTCGCGCACTTGCCGCCTTCGCAGGCGCCGTCGGCGCACTCCTCGTCGGCGAAGTCGTCCGTGCAGCTCGCGCCCAGCGGCTTCTTGGTCAGGCAGGTCTGGTCGCAGTACGCGCTCGACGTGCACTCGTCGTCGTTGACGCACGCCTCACCCACCGCCTTCTGCGCCGTGCAGACCTGACTCTGACAGAACGCTCCGTCCACGCAGGACTCCTCCCAGTCGCACCCGCTGCCACCGATCGCGATGCGCTGCTTGCAGGTGTTGCTGGTCGACTCGCAGTACAATCCGTCGTTGGTGAAGCAGCGCGTGTTCGAGTCGCCGCTGGTGCCGGAGCACGAGGTCGAGCTGCCTTGCTCGGTGCAGGTCCAGCCGCAGGCGTCGCCCGCGACACCGCGCTTCTCCGGAACGCACTTGCCTTGATCGCAGTCCGCGCCCCCGCCGGGAGGCTCGACGCACTCCGAGCTCTGGGTGCAGGCGCCGCCTTCGGGCACGGTGCCGACGAAGACGCTGTCGCAAGCGGCCGAGGCGAGGCTGCCCTGCAGGCAGCCCTTGGCGTAGGCCGGAACTTGGCTCATACACGCGCCGGCCGCGCTGGCGTCGTACTTCACGGTGCCTTTGTCGACCAAGCCGCCGAACAAGCCGACGAAGCCCTTCACCGTGGCCTTGCACTCGTTCGCGTCGTAGGTGTAACCGCTCTGGGTGCAGCAGCTCGCCAGGTTGTCGCACAGCGCGTCGGCGTAGACGTTCGGGAAGTCCTCCAGCGGGATGGGGCTCGATGAGCCCGGGCCGGGGCTCGTTCCGCTCGAGCAGCCGAGGAATCCCCCGAGGATGAGCAAAGTGACCGAGAAGACCGAGCGCGCGCGCATGCGCCGCAGTCTATCAGCGCTGAAGGACGAACGTCACCGGAACCACGATCACCGCGGCGCCCCCCGCCGGCGGGCGGAAGGAGACGTCGAGCGTGCGCGCCGCGACGCACGCCGCCACGCTGGGCGGCAGCGTACCGGACGCCGACGTGACCACGTTCTGGACCTCGCCTCCGGGTCCAGGAGCGCGTAGCCGCGTTTGCGACGCACGAACACCGGTGTCTGCGCCCCGAGCCCGGGCGCGTCGATGACGAAGGTCGCGCCCTCACCGAGTCCGACGCTGACCTCGGCGCGCTCGCGGAACAAGCGTTCCTCCTCGATGCGGCCTGCGCGAGCCAGCGCGACCCGCAGGCAGCGCGGCCCGCGGAGCGAAGCGGCGCGCATCGCCGTGGTGATGCACCCGGCCTCGCCGGACAAACCAATGCCTTCACCCGATCTGGGCAGCATGAGCACTCTCCCGCGTTCGAACCTTCGACCCGAAGGCCTCGGGACAGCGCCGGCTCGCGGAAGTTCCGCGAGCATCTCGTCAGATGTGGCATGCTCCGCTCCGTGCTGCGCGTCCCGGTTGCTTCGCTCCTCTGCTCCCTTCCCTTGCTCGCCTGTGCGCGCGGCGCCGAGCCGAAGCCCGCCGCGGCGCCCACGGCGAGCCCGGCCCCGGAAGCGGCCGGGCCGAAGGTGGCGGTGGTCGAGGGCTCGGTGATGCTGGGCGAGTGCCCGGCCAAGCTGGAGAGGAAGAAGGCCGAGCAGACCATGAACGACCTGGTCAGCGCCTGCGACAACGTGCCGGGCGGGACCGCGAAGTTCCAGGCCACGCTCAGGCCGGGCGGGCGCATCGAGATCAGCGCGCCGGACGGCAGCGATCAGGGCACCGTGCCGATCTGCGTCATCAAGCACAAGCTGCAACACAAGCTCTTCCTCACCAAACCCTGCACGCTCGCCGTGCAGATCGAGGAGAAGTCGGTCGACCGGAAGCCCGGAAGCAAGTAACATTTCCGAGATGCGACGCTCGGTCCTCTGCTTGCTCTGGCTCGCTTGGGCAGCGGCGGGGTGCGCAGCGGAAGCGCCCGAGCCGGCGGCCGACGACCAGGGCGCGGTCTGTCCGGCGGACGATCCGGACTGCGACCGCATCGACGAGCCGTGCGTGATGGAGGAGGCCGAGGAGAGCGCGCTGCCCGGCTCGAGCCCGCTGGGCCTCGGCAGCCCGCTCACCAGCACCGGCAGCACCGCATCTGGCCCAAGGGGCGCGTGCCCTACAAGATCGGCTCCAGTGTGGGCGCCACCACCAAGAGCCGACTCCTGTCGGCGATGAAGGAGTGGCAGACCAAGACCGCCCAGCGCGTGCGCTTCGAGCCCGCCACCAGCAGCGACACGGCGTACGTGCTGGTCAGCGAGGGCAGCCCCCGCGTGGAGTTCGTGGGCTACAAGGCGGGCACCGTCTCCAAGCTCTACCTGCGCGATCCGGAGTACCTGACGGTCACGCGCCACGAGCTCGGCCACGTGCTCGGGCTCGAGCACGAGCACCGGCGCAAGGATCGCGGGAGCTACATCCAGGTGCTCTCGGGCAACATCGTGAACACCGCCAACTGCAAATACCAGTTCGCCCTGTGCTCCGACTGCGCGCCCCTCGTGAAGTACAACACCAAGAGCGTGATGCACTACCGAACGTATCGCGATCTCTCGAGCTGTCGCGTCGGCGGCAAGGCCGTGCTCCTGACCAAGGCCGGGGGCAGCATCGACCACGAGTGGGTGTTGACCACCGGCGATCTCGACGCCATCGACGAGCTGTATGGCCCGCCGCCGACCACCGGCAGCGGCGGCAGCGGCGGCAGCGGCGGTACCGACGCGGGCAGCAACGACGCCGGCGACGCGGAGGCGAACGCCGGCAGCGGCGGCAGCGCCGGTGCCGCTGGCGCGGCGGGGAGCGCCGGTGCGGCCGGTGTGGCGGGCTCCGACGGCATCGACGAAGAGGGCTGGTCCGACGGCGGCATCGGCACGGCGAGCGGCGGCGCAGGCGGCAGCTCGAGCGGGCAGAACACCACCTTGGTCCCCGCGGAGGAAGGCGGCTGCGGCTGTCGCGCGCCGCGCTCGAGCGAGTCGCACGCGGGCCTCGGGGCGCTCCTGGGCGTCCTGGGGTTGGTGGTGCGGAGGATTCGTTCGCGCTGGTGAATCTTCGTCAGCCTATCTGAAGCTGAATGGCCCCCCCGCGGAGCTCCAGCCGGAGCCGGGCGTTCGCGAGCTTGGGGCGCCGCGCGATCTCGACGGCGATGGGCGTGATCACCTGCTCCTCGATCACGCGCTTCAGGGGGCGCGCGCCGTACTTCGGGTCGTAACCCAGCTCCGCCAGGTGTGCTTCGACCTCCGGCGCGACGGACAGCGTGAGGTTCCGGCGCACGAGCCCCTCGCGCGCGGCCGCGGCCCCGAGCTCCAGTGACACGATCCGACGCAGCGCCTGGGGTGAGAGGGCCTGGAACGCGACGATCTCGTCCAGACGATTGATCAGCTCCGGCCGGAAGTGCGCGCGCACGGCCGCCCGGGCGTCCTCCGCGTCCGCCTCCTTCGCGCCGAAGCCCAGGTGGACCGCGTCCGCGCCCAGGTTGCTCGTCATCACGATCAAGGTCATGCTGAGATCGACCAGGCGCCCGCTCTCGGTGGTGAGGCGGCCTTCGCCGAGCGCGCCGAGCAGCACGTCGAAGACCGCCGGGTGGGCCTTCTCGATCTCGTCGAGCAGCACCAGCGAGAGCGGCTCGCGACTGATGCGCTGGGCCAGGCTGTCGGTGCCGCGCTGGTCCGAGAGCAGCCGCGTGACCGAGTGGGCGAGCAGATACTCGCTCATGTCCAGGCGCACCATCCGCGTCGGGCTGCCGAACATGAAGCGCGCGAGCTCCTTTGCCAGCTCCGTCTTGCCCACGCCGGTGGGCCCGACGAAGAGCAGACTGCCCATGGGTTTGTCCGGGTCCTGGATGCCGGCCTTGAACCGCGAGAGCACACGCGCAGCCGCCGCGCAGGCGGCGTCCTGACCCACCACGCGCTCCCGCAGCACGTCCGCCAGCGCCTCGGGGTCGCCACGCTCGTCGTCGCTCACGATGCGCTCCGGTAGGCCCGACCAGCGGCAGAACTGCCGATCCGTGTCCCGGAGCGTGAGCTCTCTCGGAGCGCTCGGGCGCTCGCGATCGAGCCAGTCCAGGAACGCGAAGGCCTTGCCCGGAAAGGCGTGGTCGCGACGGAACAAGGTCAGGTGCCGGAGCAGGCGCCGGGTCGCCTCGTCGCCGAAGCGCCAGGGGCTGCCGGTGCGCGTCGCGCGCTCGTGGATGGTGCGCGCCATCCACTCGGGGGTGGGCGGGGCGAGGTGCACGAGCTGGAAGCACGAGAGCAGGCGCGGCGCCGTCGCCGAGAGCTCCCCCAGCTCGCTCTCGCTGCACTCCGCGACCAGCGCGATCTCCCCGCTCTCGAGCGCCGGCGCGAACAGATCCGCGATGGAAGAAGCGTTGCTGCGCACGCGGGTCAGACCGACCAGGTGATCGACGTGCAGGAAGTGCCCCTCCCCGGCGAGCTCGGCGATCAGATCGAGGCAGCGCTGCTCCCACATGCCCAGGTACTGCATGCCGGCCATGATGCGGTCGGCGCTGGTGGACCAGACTCGGGTCTCCGAGAGGGCGTCGCCGGAGCGTGGCATGCGGCGCGCGAGCTCCTTGACCCACGCCGTCTTGCCGACCCCTGCCGGTCCGATCAGGAGCAACGAGGGCTTCGTTCCGCGTCCGAGCAGCGCGTCCAGGCTCGCGCTCGCCACGGATCCGAAGTGAGCCCCGAGCTTGCCGGCGCGTGCGAGCGCCGTCCAGTCCTCGGCCACGGCCCGAAGCGTGTCGAAGTAGCCCGCCAGCGGATCCTTGGGCGGGCCCTTCCCGCCGAGCCTCTTCGGCGCCCACTCGAGCACGCGCTCGTCCTTCACCTCGCGGAACTCGAACACGGAGCGCGCGCTCTCACCGGCCAGATCGGCGCTGAGCGTCTGGCGCAGCACCTCGGCGGCCATGCCGAGGTCCTCGAGCACGAAGGACCAGCCGAAGCGCGGCACGCTCACGAAGTAGCCGGCGCCGTCCCCGGCGAGCTCGGCCCAGGCATAGCCGAAGGTGATCGGGATGCGCTCTTTGCCGATCACCGGGCGCTTGCCCGCCAGCGTCTGCGGTCGCACCTCGACCACCACCTGCCCGGTGCGGAGCTCTTCGGTCCACCAGAACGGCTCGAGCACGTCACCGTCCTCTTCCAATGCACGAGAGAGCCCGAGCTCGAGCTCGGCGAGGGCGCCCTCCTCGCGCTCGGCCGCGGCGACGAAGGCTCGAAAGGTCGATCCGCGAGGGATCAGGCGCGCGGACACGAGCCCGCTCCGATCCAGGGAGAGCCAGATCCGGAGGGAGCGGCGGCCGCTCATGCTTCGCTCACCGCCATGCCCAGGAGCCAGAGCTCGGAGAGCGCGTCCCCGAGCTCGCGCACGCGCGCGCTCACCACGTGGGCCAGCCGGTAGTCGAGCACGGTCGCCACGCTCGGGCGGCCCTCGACCGGCGACCAGCGCACGCTGCGCACCACCGGCAAGATCGACTCCGGGTTCTCCGGCAGCGGTCCGTCGCCTTCGAGCGCGCGCTCGAAGGCTCGGGCCCGAGCGGCGTGCTCCGCCAAGAGCTCGCGCGGCGCGCCGCCCCCGGGGACGACGGAGACGCGCACGATCTCCGGTCCAGCACCCTCGGCGCGACGCACGTGGCAGCCGCGCTCCCCTTCGAAGAAGTCGCTCACGCCCGGGCCGACGACGCGGAGCGAGAGCTGGCGCGGCCGGGACTCGAGCAGCGCGTGGAGCTCGTGTCGGCTGGCGGCGGCCCGCTCGGACCCGTCCTCGTAGCGCGCGGCGGCGCTCTCGAGCTCGCCACGCGCGCCCGCGTACGCCCGCGCGAGCCACTCGAGCAGCCCCGGGTTGCCGCGGGAGAAGCGCCGGCTCTCGTGGTGGGCGGCGAGCCGCGTGAGATCGAGGCGCACGGCGTGGCGATCCGGGCGACCGCGGCTCGCGATCAGGCGCTCCAAGAAGCCCAGCTCCGCGAGATCGGAGAGCAGCTGGCGGCTCTGCCGGTTCGAGAGGCTCGTTCGCCGGGGCGCCAGGCGCTCGCGCTGATTCCTCGCTTGCCGGAGCTTGCCGAAGGCGTCGGCCAGCGTGGTGTAGTCCTCCCCCGTCAGCTCCTCGCCGGCGCGCCGCTTGTCCAGCCGCGCGTGCGCCTGCAGGTGCTCGTCGGCGGAGGTGCGGCGCTCGAGCCGGCTGACGAGGCGCGAGACGTGGGCCGCGAGCGCGTCCAGGTTGAACACCTGATCGGCGCGCGTCCCGTCGCCGAGGCGGAGCTCCCCGAGCTCGCGGCTGATGTCCGCCTGGATCTCCCCAAGCTGCGACGAGCCCCGTAGCTCGCGCAGCATCGGGAGCGCGTCGACCAGGCGCGCCGAGAGCTGGCTCGGGCCGGCGCCGAACAGGCCCTCGACGAGCCCCGGGGCGAGCTCCACGGCGTCCGCCTCGCGCAGCGCCTCTGCGTGCACCTTCACGCTCCCGCCCTGCCGGTACAGCCAGAACAGGCGCATCTCGGCGGAGCGCTCCCGCGTCACCGCTCGACCGAGCTCGTCGCCGACGTGGCGGTCGATGTGGCGCTTGAGCGAGCGAGCGCCGTATTCGACGCTGTAACCCTGGCTCACCACGCTCTCGACGACGGCGTCGGTGTAGCGCACGAACACGTTGCGCTCGGACAGGCCGGGCCGAGCCGCGAGCTTCGCCAGCTCCTTCCGCGCGATGTCCTTGGCGGCGGCCCGATCGAGGGGCTCGAAGGGCACGACGCGATCGATGCGGTTGAACAGCTCGGGCGGGAAGAACTCGCGCACCGCGCGGGCCACGTCCGTCGCGGTGCCGCCCGGGTCGTCCAGGAAGCCGCGCACGCTGCGCTTGCCGGAGCCCAGGTTGCTGGTCAAGACGATGACGGAGTGGGAGAAGTCCGCGACCGTGCCGCGCGCGTCGGTCAAGCGCCCGTCGTCGAACACCTGGAGCATCAGGTTCAGGACGGCCGGGTGCGCCTTCTCGATCTCGTCGAACAGGAGCACCGAGAACGGCTGCGCGCGCACCGCTCGGGTCAAGGTGCCCTCCGGCGAGAAGCGATCGCCGATGAGCCGGCTCACGGCGTCCGCCCCGCCATGCTCGCCCATGTCGAAGCGACACAGGCGCCGCGTGTCGCCGTACAGGTACTCGGCGATGCACTTCGCCAGCTCCGTCTTGCCAGTGCCGGTCGGACCGGTGAAGAGGTAGACCCCGTAGGGTCGCCCGCGCGCGGTGATGCCCGCCCGAAGCGACAGCACCAGATCGACCGCGGCGTCGAGCGCGACCGGCTGGCCCATGATCTGCTGGCCGAGCTCGCGCCGGAGCGTCTCCGCCGAGAGCGGCGGATCGGAGCTCAAGAGGAGGTCGGGCAGGCCAGTCTGGCGCGAGAACCAGGCGACGACGTCGTCCGGCGAGATCTGGCGCGGCGCCTCCGACTCGTCGGCGCCGGCCCGAGCGGCGAAGCTCTTGACCAGGCCCGAGAGCGCCGACAACGAGCGCCCGGGCTCGCTGCCGCTCGACAGCGCCTGCCCCAGGTCGAGGATGCGCCGGTACGCCCTGGGATCGATCTCGAGCTCGTGCTGGCGTTCCAGGCGCCGGCTCTCGTGAAGCAGCATCGAGAGCGCCGCCGAGGCCGGGACCGGCTCCACCGTCACGCGGGTGAACACGCTGGCGAAGCCCGGAGCCTCGTGCTCCAGGACGCTCAGCTCTGCCGGCGTGCACTCGCCGACGAAGCCGAGCTCCCTCCGGGCCAGCGGGCCGCGGAAGAAGTCCGCCAGCGAGCGCTCGCTGCCGACGGTGCGCCCGATGTTGCCCCAGGCGCACACGTCGTCCACGTTCAAGATCCAGCGCTTCTTCTTGGCCCGCTCGAGCAGCGCCACGGCTCGGGCTTCCCACTGCCCGACGTAGGACATGCCCGCGATCAGGTGCCGGCCCCGGATCCCCATCACCACGTGGCAGCGGTCGAGGTTCCGGTGGAACGGGAAGTCGTCGGCCTCGAGCAGGTCGGCCACGGCCTGCGCGATCAGCGTGGACTTGCCCGAGCCAGGCGGGCCCACCACGAGCACCGGCGCCGGTGACGAGCCCGAGAGCAGCTCGGCCAGGCGCTGGCGCAGCCCGCTCCGCGGAAGGCCGGTGTGCAGGCGCCCCTCCGCGGCGCGGGCGGTGTGGTTGACGCTGACGCGCAAGAGCTCCTCGAGGCGGGCCGACGCGCCGACGCCCAGCGCTTCGTTCGGGTCGGGCTTGGGCGCGAGCAGGGAGAGCAGGCTCTGCGGGCTCACGTCGAAGCGCGCGGTGACGAGCTTGTCGCTGCCGTTCGACTTGAAGAGATCCAGCTCGGCGCTCGGGTCGAGCACCCGGGCGTAGGCCTCGAGCACCTGCGCGCCGAAGTCGCCGTCTGGATCGACGGCGAACCAGTGCCGCGGCGAGAGCGGGTGGTACGCGATCCGGAGCTCCGCGTCGGCGCCGCTCCGGCGGAGCTCGGTCACCACCGGGAACCAGCCGGCCAAGTGGCGTTTCTCGCCCTCGTGGCTGAGCTTCAGCTCGCCGTACACGCGCTCGAGCTTGCGGCCCGCTGGCACCGAGAGCCGCGAGAACAACGCCGGCTCGAGCCTCTCCGCCTCGCGACGCGCGCGCTCGACGCAGCGCTCCTTCGCCTTGCCGGCGTCTCGCGACAGCGTGGTCCACTCGAACAGTCCCGGGCACACCGGCGTCATCCGGATCAGGTTGCCGTGCTTGGCCTGGTAGATGCTGAGTGAAGCCTGCACGCTCATGACGCCTCCGCCACCAGCTCCTCGAAGACCATGTCGGGCCAGCGCGCGAAGAGGTCGTCGGGATCCACGTCGTCGTGCCCGTGGGTTCCATCGAAGACCAGCCGGCGCTCGGCGACGTGGAGGGCCACCCGGACCGGCGTGCGGCGGCCGACCTCGAGATCGACGGCGTGCCCGACCGCGGTCCAGTCGTCCGTGCCGAGGGTGAAGCGCGGACAGATGACCCTGACCCAGAGATCGGCCGGTCCGCCCTCGAGCTCCCAGCGCCAGCGACCGCGGGCCAGGCCGAGCAGCGCACCGGCGCCCTGGCCCCGCAGCGAAAGGAGCGCGCGCGCCGCGGTTGCGCCCTGCTCGGTGAAGAAGCCCAGGCTGCGCGGAGGGCCGAAGCGCCGCTCCTTCTCGCTCGGCCAGTCCGCCACGTCGCTGCGCTCGCCGCGATCGAGGTGGAGCCTGGCTTCGAAGCCGCGCTTCTCCAGCCAGCGCCCCAGCGGCAGGAGGAAGCGCGTGAGCACGTGCTCCGCGCCGAGCTCGTACAGCCCCAGCGTCACTTCATGCTGGTCGCTCGCTTGAATCAGCGCGTGCCCGAGCGCCTGCTTCAGCCGGGCGTGGGCCTGCTCGGCGTCGGGCACCAAGAGATCCGGCGGCGCGGCGTCGTCGAGGGAGCTGACCGCCAGCGCTTCGACGTCGCGGAGCTCGCCGGCGTGCGTCCCGAGCGGCTCGTAGAGCGCCGAGAGCCGGGCGTGCTCGGCGCTGAGCTCGCCGAGCGCGGCTCCCCGTGGCGCGCGCCGGCGCTGTCGCTTGCCGCCCGAGAGCAGGCCGAGCTCCGCCTGGATCTCGGCCAATCGCTCGCTCAGCGCGGCGATGGGTGGCAGCGCGAGCCAGCGCTCCGCCTCGCGCCGGAGGGACGCGATCCGCAGCGCGCCGCTCGCGCCGTCTCTCTGCCGGCGCGCCGGCCGAGCCCAGAGCTCGAAGGCGAGACCCGCCCGCTCCTCGGCTCCGAGCAAGCGCCCCAGGCCGGGCTCTCTCAGCTGCACCCGCAGCGCTTCGACCTCCATCGACTCGGCGGCGTCGCGAACGCGGACGAGCTGTCCATCCGCGGCCGAGCCGTGCGCCGACAAGAGCGCCGCCACCGGCGCCACCAGGTACTGCTCCAAGTGGCGCCGGAGCCCGCGCGCGCCGTAGCTGCTCGAGAAGCCTTCGGTCGCCAGCCGGTCGAGGGCGCGCTCGGAGACCTCGAGGCGCACCGCGCGCTCCTCGAAGCCTTCCCGCGCCCGGATGCGCTCGAGCGCCACCTTGGCGACCCGGCTCATCTGCTCGCGGTCGAGGGAGGCGAAGCAGACGATCTTGTCCAGGCGATTCAGAAACTCCGGACGGAAGTGCTCCCGAGCCCGCGCCGTGTAGTGCGCCTCGTCGTCTTGCTCGGCGTCGCCGAAGCCCACACGCGGACGCTGGTGCTGCGCGCCCAGGTTGCTGGTCATGATGATGATGGAGTTGGCAAAGTGAGCCAGGCGCCCGCGCGCGTCGCTCAGGCGCCCTTCACCCAACACCTGGAGCAAGAGGTCGAACACCGCCGGATCCGCCTTCTCGATCTCGTCGAACAGGAGCACGCTGAAGGGCTGCTCGCGGATCCTTCGCGTCAGCACGCCGTCGTCGCGATCGGTCCCGCGGATCAGGCGCTCCGCCGCGAAGGGATCGGCGTATTCGCTCATGTCGAAGCGACACAGGCGCTCCGCCGAGCCGAACAGGAGCTGCGCCAGCACCTTCGCCAGCTCGGTCTTGCCCACGCCGGTCGGGCCGACGAACAGGAACTGCGCCAGTGGGCGGCCCTGGGGCTGAAGCCCGGCCTTGACCATGGCGAGCGTCTCGGCCACGCGGCGGATGGCGCGCTCCTGCCCGATGAGCTGCGCCTTGAAGCGGCGCTCGACGTCCTCCAAGGCCAGGCTCCGCTCGTCGCGCAGGAGCAGCTCCGGGACGCCGGTGCGAGCGGAGTAGCGGGCCAGCACCCGGTCGCGGCTGATGGGCTCCTCGCCGAGCTCGACCGCCAAGATCTCGTCGAGCAGCGCGACTGCCTTGCCCGGCAGCGCCCGCGAGGGCTCGTAGCGCTCGGTGAGCTCGACGATCTGTTCGGCCGCCGCCGGCTCGAGGCGGCTCTCGCGCGCGACGAGCAGCGCCAGCGTCTGCTTGCGATCGAGCGCCGCGACCTGAAAACGCCCGAGGTGAGCGAAGAACCCGACCTGGCGGTGCGAGAGCTGGTCGTACCGGCTCGGCGTGAGCTCGCCGAACAGGCGCACGCGTCCGCGCTCGACGTAGCGGAGCATGGTGGTCGCCATGTCCTCGTAGCCGCCCGGGCGCCCCGCGAAGAGGTCGTCCAGCTCCTCGAAGTACAGCACCGCGTCGAGGAGCTCGACCGCCGCCATCACCTCCGCCACGCGCTGTTCGAGCTGGCCGACGAAGCTCTGCCCGGCGACCATCTCCGCGCCGGAGGTGGCGTAGGCCGTGGCGGCGCTCGCCGCGACGGCCGCGCGAAACAGCGCGGACTTCCCGGCGCCCGGCTCGCCGATCAGCACGGCGCTCTGGCGCTCCTCGTCACCGAGCGCCGCCACGAGCGGACCGAGCTCGCGATGCACCAGAGGGAAGCGCGGGCGCTCGAGCCTGCGGCCGATGCTCTCCAAGAGCTTCTGCGCTCGCTTCCGCTTCTTCTTCAGCGCACGCTCCGACGTGCCGCCCGCCTCGTCGTCGTCCGGGGTGAGCTCGATGCTCGGGCGCACGAGCTCGAGCTCGCCCTGCGGGAGGAGATCCAGCCACTCGGCACCCGTCGGATCTCGCGCGGCGACCAGCCGAGTGACCTCGCGGCCCACGACCTCGGCGAGCTCGGGCGGACGCTTGCCCGGCACGTACACCACGTGGTCGAGCGCCGGGAGCAGCGCCCACTCGGCGCCGGCGGCCGCGGCTTCCAGCAAGACGACCGGCAGCTCGACACGAATCGACTCGGCGCGGCGCAGCGGGCCCTTGCGGGGGAGCGTCACGGCGACCGCGCCGAGCTCGGCGGGCTCGGAGAGCAGGTGCCGGCGCAGCGCGTCGCTCGACAGGTTCGCGAGCTTCTCCCCCAAGAAGAGCACCAGCTCCTCGAGCGCGCCGTCGCGATCGTCCGCGTGGGCGACCCAGCGGGGCGCCGAGGCCGGAAACGCCGACACGAACCCGGCGTCGTTGTCGCGGATGACCACCAGAGGCTGGACGCTGGGGGCGGGCACGTTCGAAGCTTCTCAAGAGCTGTCGAAAAATCGACAGCTCTTTCACTCTTTCGTCGGGGAGGCACGCGCCTCCCCGACCCAACGAAGTGAATTCGTTGGGGCCCCACCCCACGCGGGCCGGCTTCGCCGGCGTCAATTTTCGACAGCCGTCAGCCTCCGCAGGCGTTGGACAGGGCGGGCACGCAGAGGCCCTGACGGCAGGCCGCCGCGAGCGCGACCGAGGCCCCCCGAGTCATCGCGCCACGCTGTCACGAACGCTGAGCCGAGAGGCGGCGAGGTGCCAGCAACTTCGAGTCGTGCGCTCGGCGAGCGCGGCGTCGTGACTGACCAGGAGCAGCGCGCCGGGGAACTCGGCGAGCGCCGCCTCCAGCCGCTCGATGGACGGCAAGTCCAGGTGGTTCGTGGGCTCGTCCAGGACCAACGCCCAGGCATGGCGACCCAGACCGGTGGCGATGCGGAGCTTGCGCGCCTCTCCGGGCGAGGGGCGCTCGGAGCGGAGCAAGCGCTCCGGATCGACGCCGAGCGCGCCGACCACCGAGAGCACGCGCCCGCGCTGCTCCGGCGGCAACGCGCGCAGCTCCGCGAGGGCGGCGCTCTCCGCGTCCGCGCCGAGCTCTTGGGGCAGGTAGAGCACGCGCCTTGGGTCCATCCCGGCGACCAGCTCGCGGAGGAGCGTGGTCTTGCCCGCGCCGTTCGAGCCGGAGATCCAGATACGATCGTCGCGTCGCAGGAGCAGCGCCGGCACCTCACACAAGAGCCGTTCGCCCGCCCGAAGCGGACCGGCCTCGCGCACCGCGATGACTGGCTTCGGAGCCCGCTCGTAACGGGCGAAGACGCTCCCGCCCAGCGTCGCGAGCGCCGCGCCGGAGCCGACGCCGGCCTCCGCGCGCTCGAGCGCCGCTCGCGCGACCTCGACGTGGCGGCCGTGGGCCTTGTCCCCCCAGTCCGCGCGCGTCTGCGCCAGCGCCGAACGCGCGTCCGAGTCGTGGCGGCTCTTCATGCGCCGTCCCGCGTTGCGCTCGCGCGACGCCGCCCGCTGAGCGCTGCGCGCGGACTCGAGCTCGCGGGCGAGCTGTCGCACCCGGAGCTTGCCGGCCTCGCGCTCCGCCGCGAAGGCCCGCGCCTCGGCCTCCCACTGCTCCCGCGCCGCGCTGTAGGCGCCCCGGTAGAGCACCAGGCCGCCCCGCGCGAGGCGCAAGGTCCGCGTCGTGAGCGCGTCGAGCAGCTCGCGGTCGTGCGACACGATCAGGCCGATGCCCCGGAAGCTCCGGAGCGCGCGCACGAGCCAGCGCCGCGCGTCGGCGTCCAGGTGGTTGGTGGGCTCGTCGAGCAGGAGCAGCTCGGGTTCGGCGGCGAGCGCGGCGCCCACCTGCCAGCGCTTGCGCTCGCCGGGGCTCAGGGTGGGCCAGCGTTCGAGCTCCTCGAGCTCCAAGAGCTGCTTGAGCCGTGCCGCCACACGGCCCGAGTCCCGGGCAAACGCGTCCACCTCTGCCGAGAGCTCCTCGACCTCCTGCGGCACGACGCGCACGCAGGCGCCCGGCGGCTCGAGCCTGAGCGTGCCGGACGTGGGGCGGAGCTCTGCGCTCATCAGGCGGAGCAAGCTGGTCTTGCCCGCGCCGTTCTCACCCACGAGCCCGGTCAGGCCGGCGGGCAACACGAAAGAGACGTTCTCGAACAGGGGTGACGTCTCGGAAAAACCGAACGTCAGTCGATCGCAGCACAGTCTTGGCACGCGGGACCTCCAAGGCAGAACACGGGAACGCCGGCAGGGCTCGGCGTTCGGACGGCGGGTTCAGCGAGGAGCGGTCATTGAGGTCCCGGGTGAGCGGGACGCACCACACATAGCACCAAGCGTGCGGCTGCGGAAGGCGTGGCGTAATGCGCCGGCCAGAACGCCGTCAGCCCTCTCGGACCAAAGGAGGTTCGAGATGATCAAGCTTCGTGAATGGATCGCCAAGAGCACGACCCCAACCCCCAACCAGGACGTCGAAGTGACCGTCGCTCGCGGCTACCACCCGAACCGCATCCAGCTCCGGAGCGGCCAGCGCGCCAGCTTGCGCTTCGTGCGCCGGGAAGCGTCGCCGTGCAGTCGCGAGCTGGTGTTCCCGAGCCTGGGACTTTCGGCCGAGCTGCCGCAGGGGGAAGAGGTCTCCATCGAGCTGCCGGAGCTCGCCCCGGGCAGCTACCCGTTCACCTGCGGCATGAACATGCTGCGCGGAACGCTGGAGGTGACGTGACCGCGTAATGCACGGGAGGGGCGCGCGTCAGCAGTCCATGCACACCGCCCACCACTACCCAGAGCTCGAAAACGCGCCGGAGTCCGGACCCATCGTCCGGGCTCCGGGTGTCCTCTACGTCTGCCCGATGGACCCCGAGATCCGTCAGGATGGGCCGGGGATCTGCCCGATCTGCGGCATGGACCTCGAGCCCGAGTCGCCGCTCTCCGGGGAGGCGCCGGACGACAGCCCCGAGCTCCGGGAGATGAGCAGGAGGTTCTGGGTCAGCTTCGCCCTCACGCTGCCGACCTTCTTGCTGGCCATGTCGGACCTCCTGCCCGTGCCGATGCTGATCTCGCCCCACACCAGCGCGTGGATCCAGCTCGTCCTCTCCGCGCCGGCCGTGCTGTGGGGAGGTGCGCCGTTCTTCCAGCGGGGCTGGGCTTCGCTGGTGAACCGACGTCTGAACATGTTCACCCTGATCGCGCTGGGCACCGCCGCCGCGTTCGGGTTCAGCGTGTTCGCCCTGCTCTTCCCCGGCCTGCTGCCGCACGCCATGTCCCACGGGGGCGGCCCGCCGGTGTACTTCGAGGCCGCCTCGGTCATCGTGACGCTGGTCCTGCTCGGCCAGGTGCTCGAGCTCCGGGCCCGCAGCGCGACCTCCGGGGCCATCCGCGCGCTCCTGGGGCTCGCTCCGAAGACCGCGCGGCGCATCCTCGAAGACGGCACCGAGCTCGACATCCCGCTCGAGTCCGTTCAGGTCGGCGACCAACTACGGGTACGCCCCGGCGAGAAGGTGCCGGTGGACGGCCGCGTGCTCTTCGGCCACAGCAGCGTGGACGAGTCGATGATCACGGGGGAGCCCATCCCGGTGGAGAAGACCGACGGCTCGCCAGCCACCGCCGGCACCTTGAACACGAACGGCTCGTTCGTGATGACTGCGGAGCGCGTCGGCGCCGAGACGCTGTTGTCGCGCATCGTGACCATGGTGAGCGAGGCGCAGCGCAGCCGCGCGCCGATCCAGCGACTCGCCGATCTCGTCTCCTCCTGGTTCGTGCCGGCCGTGATCCTGATCGCGGCCTTCACCGCCATCGTCTGGGGCTCGGTCGGTCCGGAGCCCCGCCTGGCCTACGCGCTGGTGAACGCCGTCGCCGTGCTGATCATCGCGTGCCCCTGCGCGCTGGGGCTCGCGACGCCGATGTCGGTGATGGTCGGGACCGGACGCGGCGCGCAGGCGGGCGTGTTGATCCGGAACGCCGAGGCGCTGGAGCGTCTGGAGAAGGTCGACACGCTGGTCTTGGACAAGACCGGCACGCTCACCGAGGGCAAGCCGGCGCTGGCACACGTGGTGACTGCTCGGGGCGTGGACGAGGACACACTGCTCGGGGCGGCGGCCGCGCTGGAGAAGGCCAGCGAGCACCCGCTCGCGGCGGCGGTGCTGGCCGGTGCGGCCCGGCGCGGCATCGTGGTGCCGGCCGTGGGCGCCTTCCGCGCCGTCACCGGCAAGGGGATCACCGGCCGCGTGGGCGGCGTGGAGGTCGTCGTCGGCAATCGCGGCCTGCTCGACGAGCTCGGCGTGGACACCCGGCCGCTGGCCGCAGACGCCGAACGCCTGGCCCGGACCGGGCACACCGTGGTCTTCGTCGCCATCCGCGGAGCCCTGGCCGGCATCCTCTCGATCCACGATCCAGTCAAGCCGACGACCCCCGGAGCGCTGCGCGCGCTGTCCGACGCGGGCCTGCGCATCGTGATGCTGACGGGGGACACCCACACGACCGCGCAGGCCGTCGCCGACGAGCTCGGGATCCGAGAGGTCTTCGCCGGCGTGCTGCCCGATCAGAAGGGCGACGTCATCGCGCTCCTGCGCCGAGAAGGACGCGTCGTCGCCATGGCGGGAGACGGCGCCAACGACGCCCCTGCCCTGGCGCGCGCCGACGTCGGCATCGCCATGGGCACGGGCACGGACGTCGCGATCGAGAGCGCCAGCGTCACGCTGGTGAAGGGCGACCTGTCCGGCATCGTCCGGGCGCGGAACCTCTCTCGCGCCGTGATGAAGAACATCCGGCAGAACCTGTTCTTCGCTTTCGTCTACAACGTGCTCGGAGTGCCCATCGCAGCCGGCATCGCGTACCCGCTCTTCGGCCTGCTGCTCTCTCCGATGATCGCCAGCGCAGCGATGGCGCTGAGCTCCGTCTCGGTGATCGGCAACGCGCTCCGCCTGCGCGGCGTGAAGCTCTAACCTCGCGGTCCGAGCGCCCGCTCCACCGCCTCTTCGGGCACCCCCATCTGAAGCGCCACCTCCCGGAGCGTTCGCCCGCTCCGGGAGGCTTCGCGCACGATGGCCTCCGCGCGCTCGTAGCCGACGACCGGATTCAATGCCGCTGCCGTCGCGAGCGTCAGCTCGGCGTTGGCCGTGCAGCGCTCGACGTCCACTTCCAGCCCGTCCACGCAGTCTGCGGCGAAGGTGCTGGCGGCGCGGGTCAGGAGCTCGATGGACTGGAGCAGGTTTCGCGCCATCACCGGCACGAAGGCGTTGAGCTCGAGCTGACCCTGGAGCCCCGCGACCGCGACGACCTGGTCGTTGCCGATGACCTGCGCCGCGACCTGCGTCACGATCTCGACGACGACGGGGTTCACCTTGCCCGGCATCACCGAGCTTCCCTTCTGAAGCTCGGGCAGCCGGATCTCCCCGAGCCCCGTGCGTGGACCGGACCCGAGCAGCCTGAGGTCGTTGGCGACCTTGCCGAGCGAGACGGCCACCGAGCGCAGCGCCCCCGACGCCTCGACCAACCCGTCGCGGGCGCCCTGAGCCTCGAACGCATTCGCCGGACCGCGAACCTCCAGACCCGAGTCGTGGCTCAAGCGCGCGCGCACGCGCTGGCCGAGCTCGGGGTGGGCGTTCATCCCGGTGCCGACCGCGGTGCCGCCGAGCGGGATCTGCGCGAGGCCGGGCAAGACCGCGCGGACGCGACGCACGCTCTCGCGCACCTGCGCGGCGTAGCCCCCGAGCTCCTGGCCGAGGGTCATCGGCACGGCGTCCATCAGGTGCGTGCGGCCGGCCTTCACCACGTCCGCGTGCCGCTCGGCCTGCGCGCCGAGCGAAGCCGCTAGCCGCTCGAGCGCCGGCAACAGGCCGCGCTCAAGGCGCTCGAGCGCTGCCAGGTGCACCGCCGACGGAAACACGTCGTTGGACGACTGGCCGAGGTTGACGTGGTCGTTCGGGTGCACGTCGGCGCCCGCGAGCGCGGCGATGACCTCGTTCGCGTTCATGTTGGACGAGGTCCCGGAGCCGGTCTGGAACACGTCCACGGGGAACTGGTCGTCCAGCTCGCCGCTCGCCACGCGATCCGCCGCCGCGGCGATGCGCCGCGCGCGCTCGGAGTCGAGCACCCCGAGCTCGGCGTGCACGCGCGCCGCCGCGGCCTTGATGCGCCCGAGCCAGTGGATGACCGGGGCGGGAATGGGCTCACCCGAGATGGGCGTGCGCGCGATGGCCTTCTTGGTCTCGGCTCCCCAGAGCACTTGGTCCGGCATACGCGGAGCTTAGGGCGCTCGGGGGAGAATGGTGTACGCTCCGATTTCGGAGGTTCGCGATGCGTGGCTTTGCTTCCCTGATCCTGGCTTCGACGTTGGCGCTGTCGTGCGGCGGTGAGTCCGAAGACGGCGGCGGGAGCAGCGGCGGCACCGGCGGCGAGTGCCCGTCCGGCGCGGGCGCCTGCGGCGGCGGGAACAGCGGCGGCGCGAGCGGCAGCGGCGGCGCAGCGGGCAGCGGCGGCGCGGCGGGCAGCGGCGGCTCCATGACCGGAGGCGCAGCCGGTAGCGGCGGCGGCACCAGCGGAGGCGCCGCTGGCAGCGGCGGCTCCACGACCGGGGGCGCCGGCGGCATTGGCGGCGCTACTGGAGGCACCGGGGGCACCACGACCGGCGGCACGGGTGGCGGCGGCGCCGGTGGCACCGGCGGCGTGGCCTCGCCGGAGTGCAAGGAGGCCAGCGACTGCAAGGTCTTCGAAGACTGCTGCTCCTGCGAGGGCGTGCCGAACAGCGCGAACCCCGGCATCTGCAAGATGGCCTGCACCACCAAGAAGTGCGCGGCGATGGGCGTGTCCTCCACGGAGGTCAGCTGCGTCGCCGGCCGCTGCGTGAAGGGCTACGAGTGCGACTCTTCGAAGGTGGTGTGCCTGGGCATGCCGCCGAAGTGCTCGGCAGGCGAGGTGCCGCGGGTGAAGGGCGCCTGCTGGGCCGGCGACTGCGTGCCGGCGGGCGAGTGCGCCAGCGTGGCGTCCTGCGCCGACTGCGACGCGAAATACGCTTGCGTCACCAACGTCGCGAAGCCGGCGCCCGTCCGCCACTGCGTGGACGTGCCGCAGATCTGCGGCGCCGACGCCAGCTGCGGCTGCTTCGGCCCGAGCGTGTGCGTCGGCATCTTCAACCAGTGCAACGACCTGTCCGGCGTGAAGGGCGTGACCTGCGGCTGCCCCACCTGCTGACGAGCCCCCTTCCGTTCACGGAGCCGGCAGGCTGTCGTCGCCGAGCGGCAGCTCGAATTTCGCGGTGAGCTGCCGGAAGAGGTCGATGCTGTCGACGTACTTCTGGAGCGCGGCGGCAGCGCCCGGGTTGGCGTCGTTCTTCTGCGGCTTGCCGTTCAGGTCGAGCTCGAGCACCGGGGTGCCGTCCGGGTTGAACAGCGGCTTGCCGCTGCCGTCGACCTGGGTCTTGTAGGCGAGCGACATCAGGTGGTTCGCCCAGGCCAGCATTCGCGCACCGATGCCCTTCTCGCGCGTCTGCCCCAGCATGCTCTCCGTGCCGGTGCGGTGCGCGCGGTAGGTGAGCCCGGTGACGGGGTAGCTGAACTTGATCACCTCGTCCGCCGGCCAGTCCGGCAGCTCGCTCGGCAGGACGGCGATGCGCGCGTCGTGCACCCACGAGCTCGACCAGTTGGTCGGGAAGTAGATGCTGCCCCAGACCATGGCGTAGAGCTGCGGGTTCCAGCCGTAGTTCGGATCCGCGAGCTTCGCGGCGGCCGGGCGCGTGCCCACGTCCAGCGCGTCGTGCCAATTCGGGTACACGAGCTTGCCCAGGGGCGTGTCGTTCGGGTCGTTCTTCACCAGTACCCAGGGCGCGAACGTGTCCAGATCGCCGGTCAAGAGCGCCGAGTAGAGCCGCCGCACCTGCTCCGGGTAGACCGTGGCGAAGCTCACGTTCTTGTAGCGCGAGTCGTAGAAGTCCTCCTTCGAGTTGGACACGAAGGTGTCGAAGGCCTCCGTCAGGTAATACGTGGCCCAGATCTTCTCGTAGTAGCTGCCGACTTGCGTCTGGTAGTCGCCCCAGAAGTAGCCCTGCCCGTAGTCGAAGTCGTTGTGCAGGTAGCGCCCGTCGCCGAGCGCGACGCGGTAGTCGTAGACGTACACGTTCGGCAGCGCGACGGAGTCCGCCGCGAAGAGCTCCG
Source organism: Polyangiaceae bacterium (assembly GCA_015075635.1). Classification (NCBI taxonomy): domain Bacteria; kingdom Pseudomonadati; phylum Myxococcota; order Polyangiales; family Polyangiaceae; species Polyangiaceae bacterium. The sequence continues at coordinate 2,338,282 of JABTUA010000003.1, read as the reverse complement.
TGGCCACGCCCGGGGGCTGCCCACTGCCGCAGACGTCCGCGGGGCAGTAGTAGCCGGGCTCCGGCCGGGTCAGGATGCGCGCGAACAGGTCGAGCCCGACCGTCGCCGCCAGAGCCAGCGGGCCGTAGTTGCCGTCCACGAGCAGCTCCGTCGAGGGCTTGGTCGGATCCCCGTCGAGCACCGCGCCAAAGGCGAATGCCTTGCTGATCTGCTGGATCTTGTCGAGGTAGCGGTACTGGATGCGCGCCGTCACGTCGAACGAGTTGAAGTCGACGCGATCGCGCCGGAAGGCGTCCAGGATGTAGCGGTTCTCGTAGCCCTGCTCCAGGAAGCGCACCTGCTCGTAGGCGTCGGCCCCGGAGTCCATGCTGAACGAGGGCACGTTGCCGGTGTCGGCGTATTCGTCACTGGAGAACAGGTAGCCGCGGCGCACCCGCCCGTCGCCGTCCACGGCGCGGGGCTGCACCGCCCACGCGAACGAGGCGTAGTCGGGATCGGCCGCGAAGTCCTGCATGTCGCGGTACTCCACCACGTCCATCTCGGGCCCCTTGCACTTGGTGCCGAGGGCGCTGCCCGAGTCCGCCGCGCACTCGGCGATCAGCCCGAACTCTTGCTGGTACTGGCTGTAGTGGATGAACTCGTAGGGGTCGTTCACGCTCACCGGTGGGAAGTACTGCACGCCGAACAGCCCCGGGCTGGTGGTGAAGGCCGTGAGCTTGTAGGCCTCGGCCTGCCCGGCGCCGCTGCCGGTCACGCTCACACCGGGCTTCGACCAGACGTCCACCACGTTGCCGTAGGCGAAGCGCACGGCGGCGCGGTCGTAGCTGCCGGGCAGGAGCATGTCCTGGCTGTGCTCGCCGGGGTAGTCCATCACGCTCGAGGTCGAGTAGCGCTGGATCTCGCCGTCGATCTCCTTGTCGCTGATGGGGTCGCGCCAGCGCGGCCCGATGCAGCCCGAGCCGTCCGTGGTGCCGTCGGCGCAGGCAGCGGTGATCTTGCCGTCGCCGGTGCGGAGCTGCCAGTACTCCGGCGCGTAGTTGAGTGAGTCGAAGGAGGCGCCGAAGTTGTGCCGGAGGCCCACCGAGTGCCCGAGCTCGTGGGCGAGCACCCCGCGGTTCAGCTCGGCGCGCGCCCAGTCCACGACCTGCTTTCGGTGCGCGTTCACCGCCGCCTTGTCCTTGGGATCCGGCGCCGGGAAGCGCTTGGCCACGCTCTGCGCCAGCCCGATCAGGTTGTCGGGCTCGAGCGCGTCGTAGCGGCAGGCGTGACGCTTGGCGTTTCCGAGCGAGCGCGCCCGGCGATCGGCGGCCCTGAGGGTCGGGTTCATGCGCCGATCGAGGGGCGAAGCGCGCCGGATGGCGTCGGCGGTGAGCGGACCACTCGGATCCACGCCCGAGGCTTGGAGCATCTGCGGCGAGACCAGGCTCGCCTCCACCGAGCTGCCGCGCAGCGCCGAGAGACGCGCGGACAGCGCCGCATTGCCGGGACCGAGGCGGCCGGAGTCGAGCAGGAACTTGGCGCGGGCTGCGCGCTTGGCGATCGGGTGCCGGTGCGGCTTGGTCGCCGGCGCGCCGTCCAGGTACTTGGCGAGCACCTTCGGGTCGAAGGCCTCGCGGCGCGAGGAGAGCTCGTCCTTGGGCAGCGCAGAAGGCTTCGTCGCGGGGCCTTTGGGCTGATTCGCCGCTACCCAGTCGCTGACGTTCTGGCCTTTGATGTACTCGTCGGGCTCGATCTGGCCGTTGATCAGCCCCACCAGATCGGCCAGCGTGGACGCCGCACGGTCCAGCACCGAGCCCCACTCCGCCACCGAGCCCGCGATCTTCTCGCCGGTCAGCGGATCCTCCGCGTCCATCATGATGCCCCACGGCGCCATGATCTGCGGGTCCTGCACCACCGCCAGGATGTTGTAGCGCAGATCGCCGATGCGGGGCGCCGTGCCGTCCGCGCCGCAGGCCGGGTCGTCACCCAACTCGCTCGACACCGGGTTGTGGCAGAGCACGAAGATGTTCGGCACCTCTGCGGCCGTGGCGCTGCCGACGGGCGGCACGAAGTCGTCCGACCAACGCGCGGGCCAGCCGAAGGTGGCCTCGCAGCCCTGCTCGCCGGTCCGCCGGCACTCCGCGAGCCTGCCGGCCAGGACGGCGAGCCGCAGGGCGTCGTTCCACGCGGAGAGCATCTCTCGAGTCGACGCGAACAGATCCGCCGGGAAGCCCGGGTTCACGTGCCAGGCGATGGTGCGGAGCTGGCGATCGCGGAGCGGCAGCGTGCACTCGCCGCTGACGGCGTCGCAGCGGCTGCCGCGCCCGACGCTCTCGCACTCGTCCTCGGTGCCGCTCGCGTCGTCGTCGCGGTGCGGATCGGCGCCGACCGGCGTCGTGTCCGGGGTGTTGCACTGCACCACCGGCTCGACGTGGGAGCGTTGCCACAGGTTCCAGCGCGCCGCGAAGCGGTGCCAGCGATCGTCCACCACGCCGTAGCTGCGGTCGTAGCCGAAGCGATCGACGGTGAAGAGGCCGAACATGTCCATCTTCGTGCCGTCGTACTCGAGCGGCTCGTAGTCGGTGTCCTCGATCTTGAGGTAGGCCTGGCGGAGCGTGACCTCGCTGGGATTGCAGTTGACGCTGGGGAAGCTGCCGTAGAGCCAGCACGCCGGGAAATCGCCCCACACCTCGTCCTTGATGATCTGGGGCTTGGCCCAGACCTTGTGGGTCACGTCGAAGTAGCCGCGCTTCGCGTCGAAGACCGGCAGGTCGGGGTGCGACGGGTCGTTCACGTAATACGCGACGGGCTCGACCTGGACGCCGTAGTAGATCCCGAGCTGCGACAGCGTATCGAGCTCGTAGGCGCTGGTGATCAGGTTCTTCGACCAGTTCACCCGGAAGTGGCTGCGTTTGAACCAGGGGCGATCCTCGTCGTTCTCTTCGACCACGTTCAGCTCTTCGCCGGTGGTCTCGTTGTAGGAGCGCTTGATGTCGAAGTGGCTGTCGATCTCGTAGGCCGCGACGGCCTGGCCGTCCGGGGTGCGCCGGACGCCTTTGCCGTCGGTGTCTTCGATGCGCTCGTAGGTCAGGCGCGCGATCAGGAGCTTCTCGGTGATCTCCCAGCGCACGCGCATCGTGGGCTGGGCGTCGCTGTTGGTGAACAGGCCGTCGGAGCCCGCGCCGGAGTCCACGTCCACCACGGTGACCCGCATGTAGAACTCGGGGTCGTCGTCGGGGCTCGCGAGGTCGCCGACGAAGAAGCTCTTCGCCAGGGCGTTCGGCTGTACGCGGTTGATGGGGTCGCGTTCTTCCGAGCAGCCCATGAGGGCGGTGGAGCCGAGGATGGCGAGAGCGGCGAGCGAGCGCCGCACGAGGTTCTTCGACATGAGTGCCTCCCTTGCGCCGGACGCACCTCCGGCCGGTCGGCCCTCTAGCGCAACTCGACGCCGGTTAGAACGCGCTCGTGGGGCGCAGGTGCGCCCGGGTCAGCCCTTCGGCCCGGCGTCGGGGCACTTCCCGCTGTTGCCTTCGCCGAAGTAGTACGTGGTCTCGATGGCGGGGCACGGGCAGCGCTCGGCGCCGAGCTTCTCGAGCAGGCAGGCCACGATCTCGGGGTTCGGCCGATCCATGCCGATCTCGCTGACGCAGCCGTCGTCGCCCATCTTCACCGTGAGCCAGCCGTTGGTCTTGCAGCCGGTCTGCTTCTGGCACTCGCGGGCCAGAGCGCGCACCCACTCGGCGAAGCCGCAGACGAAGTCGTTCGGCCCCATGCAGGTCCCGAAGGGGCGCTCTTCGCAGGCGGCGAACGCGTCCGACGCGAAGTCCGCGTCGAGCATGGGCAGATCGCCGTCGTATTCCGGCGTCGGCTTCGTGAGCACGGTGGCATCCGGCTCGTCCACCAGATCGGCCTGGCGCTGGCAGGCTTGGGCGAAGAGCGCCGGCAGGCCGAAGAGCACGCCGGCGAGAACGAGGCGGCGCATCGCGGTCCGGTCAGTGGAGCGCATTGCGATCCTGCTCGTTGAGCGTGCGGAACCAGACCACCTGGTAAGGAACCGCGACGAACTCCGACTCGACGGCGTAGGTGAGGGCCAGGTCGATGGGAAGGTCGGGCTCCTTCGCCAGCTCGCGAGCGGCCTCGAAGCTGGTCGGGCGCGGCTCGAAGCGGCGCATCAAGAGCATGGTCTGGCCGTTCTCGAGGCTCAGCGCGCCGAGCACGCGAAACAGATGGAGCTCCTGGGCGTGAACCTCCTGGGCCACGAACGCCCCGGGGGTCCGCAGCGTGGGCTCGGGAGCCTCCGCGGCGTCCGACGCGCAACCGCCGAGCGCAAAAGCGAACGCCAGACCTGCCAGGCGTGACCAGTCCACGCTCGAAATCTACCACGCGCGCTCAGCCCAGCACGACCCACGCGGAGCTGAGCGGCGCCACCTCGAGCTCGAGCGCCAGCGCTGGGATCGGCACCGCGAGCCGGCGGGGCGCTAGATCTGCGCGCCCGTCGAGCACCACTCCCTCCGCTGCTGCGCGCTCGAGGCCACGGAGGGTGACGCTCAGCCGCCGCGGTTCCCTCGCCAGGTTCGCGATCAAGAGCGACGCGCGCTTCCCGTCCGCGGAGCGCAGCGCGGCCACGCTCAGGAGACCGTCGTCCGCGAGCTGGGTCGGACACCGCTCGGGCGTCGTCGCCACGCTGTGGACTTGACGGCTCGGGCGGCCCCGCTAAGCTAGTGAGCACTTGCTAGCTAAAGCCCGCCGCCGCCTGCCCGCCCCCGAGCGCCGCCGCCAGATCGCGGAGGCCGCGCTGGACATCCTCGCCTCGCGCGGGGTCAGGGGGCTGACCTCGCGGGAGATCGCCGCTCGGGTCGGCGTGCAGGACGGCTCGCTGTTCCGGCACTTCGCCAGCAAGGAGGCCATCGCCGCCGCCGCCATCGACGCCTTCGAGGCGCTGATGGCGGAGACCTTCCCCGAGCCCAGCGCCGAGCCCATGGAGGCGCTTTCGCAGCTGTTCGCGCGGCGCTTCGAGCTGGCGCGCCGGCGTCCGGAGCTGTTCCGGTTGGCGCTGAGCGATCGGCTGGCGGACGTGGCGGGCCAGGAGGGAGCGGCGCGGGTACGCGGCGTGGTCGAGCGATCCGTCGGCTTCGTCCGCGAGCAGCTGACCCGCGCCCAGCGCGACGGGCTGGTGCGCGACGACGTGCCCGTCGAGGTGTTGGTCTGGAGCTTCACCGGCGTGCTGCACGGCACTGCCGGCGTGAGCCGGCCCGCGAGCGCGCTCGGGCGGGCCCCTCGCATCGGGGCCCAGAAGGCGTGGCAAGCGCTCGAGCGCTTGCTGGGCGCCGCACCAAGACCGATCGGAACCAGAGCCCATGTCCCAAGAAAGAGCCCCCGCTAGTTCCTCCACGCTCCGCGTGGCGGCCGCGGTGGCGATCCTGTTCGGGATCGCCAGCGTCGTCTCCGGCGGACGAGTCTTGCTCGGCGTGGGCGCCGCGCGCGCCGAGGCCGGCGCCTACGTTCCGTTCGTGCTCTGGTTCAACTTCGTCGCTGGCTTCGCCTACGTCGCCGCGGGCGCCGGGCTCTGGCTCGGACGCGCCTGGAGCGCTTGGCTCTCGGTGACGCTCGCCGGGCTGACCGCCCTCACCTACGCCGCCTTCGGCGTCCACGTCGCGCTCGGCGGCGCGTTCGAAGGCAGGACCGTCGTCGCGATGGCCGTGAGGACGGCGCTCTGGACGCTGATCGCCGTCTTGGCCTGCAAACAACCCCAATCTTCGAAGGAACGCGCATGAAATCAGCCATCGTCCTGCTCACCGCACTGCCCCTGCTCGGCCTGTCGTGCGAGACCAAACACGCCGAATCGCACGCGCACGACGAGCCCGCGGCTACGGCCGCGAAGAGCGCGCTGCCCCCGCCCGCGAACCCCGTGCAAGCGGAGATGCGCGCGCTGCACGAGGCCACCCGCGACTGGGTCACGGCCGTTGCGCAGAACGAGCTCGCCAGCATTCCCCCCGGCATCTCCAAGGTCCACTCCGCCCGAATGGTCACCGAGAAGGCGCTCGAGAAGGGCGAGTACAAACCCCCGAAGGCCGGCTCCGATCTCGAAGCTTTCAAGCGAGAGGACGAGGCGTTCCACGACGAGCTGGTGAAGCTCCTCCAGGCCTCGAAGCGGAACGATCTCCCCGGCGCCACGAAGCAGCTCGGCACCGTGCTCGAGGGCTGCACGAGCTGCCACCAGAAGTACCGCTTCTGAGGGGCGTTAGCCCCTGGGCCGCGCGCGCACCAGCGTGCCCTCGCGGGGCGAGAAGGTGATGGCACGCCGCACCGTCGGCACGGGCGGGCGCTGCGCGAGCTCGAGCTCGGTGCGCGACAGGATGGTCGCCATCACGACCTTCATCTCGTAGTGAGCGAAAGCGGCGCCGAGACAGCGCCGGATCCCGCCGCCGAACGGCAGCCACGCATAGGGGTCGGGGCGTTTTTCCAGGAAGCGCTCGGGCCGGAGCTCCTCCGGATCGTCGTACACGGCAGGGTTCATGTGGGTCAGGTAGATCGACGGCGACACGACCCAACCCGTCGGGATCTGGTAGCGCTCGAGAGTGAGCGGCGCGTGCAGGCGCCGGCCCACCATGGGGATCACGGGCCGCACGCGCAGCACCTCGGCGATGGTGGCGTCGAGATAAGGCATCCGCCCCAGGTGCTCGGGCTCGAGCCGGCCGCCGGTCACGTCGTCGATCTCGCGTTGCAGGCGCTCGAGCACGCGCGGCGTCCCGAGCAGGCGCTCGAACGCCCAGCACAGGGCCGTGGCCGTGGTCTCGTGCCCGGCCACCAGCAAGGTCATCAGCTCGTCTCGGAGCTCGACGTCGCTCAGGCGCTCGCCGTCCACGTCCACGGCTTCGAGCAGCATGCCGAGGACGTCGTCCCGCCCGCCGGTTCCGGCGCGCCGGCGCCGGGCGATGACCGCGAAGATCTCCCGGTCCGCTGCCTCGCGATCGCGCACGAAGCGCCGCCAGGGCGTCAGCGGCAGATCGCGGCGCAAGCTCGGGATCATGGCCAAAACCGAGAGCGGCGAGTCGGCGATCGAGAGCAGCCGCTCGAGCCGCAGGCGGAGCTCGCCGACCTCGTCGCGTTGGTCCACGCCGAAGACGGTGCGCAGGATGACGTCGAGAGTGATGTCCTGGGTGTGGGGCCGGAGCGAGAAGGGCTCGCCCCGCGGCCAGCGCTCCAGGCTGCGCTGGGTGGCCTCCTGCATCTGGGCCGCGTAGAGCCGCATGCGCTCGCCGTGGAACGGCGGCAGGAGCAAGCGCCGGTGGCGCAGGTGACGCGCCCCGTCCAGCAAGAGCACCGAGTTTTGGCCCACGATGGGCTCGAGCACGGCGTTGACCTCACCCGCGCAGAGGTCGCTCGGGTCGCCGGTGAAGACACGCTTGATGCTCTCCGGATCGCTCAGCAGCACCACGGTGCCCGTGCCGGCGATGCGCATGGCGTAGGTGTCGCCGTAGCGCGCCCGGCAGAAGCGCATGAACTCGATGGGCCGCCGGATCCAGATCAGCGTCTGCACCGCCGTCGGCAGCTTCGGTCCCGGCGGAAGGAGCGTCCCCACGGCGTCACGATAGCCCAGATGCCGTCGGCAATTGACCCGGCACGAGGCAACGCCCAGTATCGCCGCCATGCGCTCGCTCTGGCGGCTCGCGATCGTCGTCTTCGGCCTCACGTCCAGCGGCCCCGCTGCGGCCAATGGCATCCCCGTCTACGTCCACGACGGCTTCTACGCCCGCCTGGGCGTCGGTCCGGGCTACGTGCTCGGCACCAACGAGCCCGAGCGGGGCAGCGGCAAGGCCGACGTCTCGGGTCTCGCGCTCTCGACCGAGCTCGCCTTCGGCGGCACGCTGGCTCCTGGGCTGGTGATCGGCGGCGGCAGCTTCTCGATGGTGGTGCCCTCTCCGACCTACTCGCCCGAAGGCGGCGGCGACGTGGACGTCGGCACGCACCACGTGTCCGGCATCGGGCCGTTCGTCGACTACTACTTCGACCCGCGCCAGGGCGCCCACGTCCAAGCGGCGCTGCTCTTGAGCGGCATCTACGTCCAGCAGAAGGACCAGCTGGAGTCCGCGACGGGCTTCGGCTTCGGCGCCATGATCGGCGGCGGGTACGAGGTCTGGATCGGGCACGAGTGGAGCATCGGCCCGCTGTTGCGCCTGGCGTTCTACAACGACGCCATCGAGGGCGACGACAGCGGCGGCAAGGCGACGCTGCGCATGTTCGTGCCGTCACTGCTGATCGGCGCGACGTATCACTGACCCCCGCCCTCACCAGGCCGTCTGCTGCGGACGTCGCGAGGCCTCGTCGCGCTCTTTCGGGGTCTTGCGCGCGAAGTCCCACCAACCCCAGCACCACACGTCGCCGTCGTTCCGGATGACGCAGGCGCGCCAATGTCCGACGGAGAGCGACACCGCACCGGAGATGCCCGACACGGGCACTGGCACCGCTCGGTCGGTGGTCGTGCCGTCGCCGAGCTGACCCTCGTCGTTGGCACCCCAGCACCAGACCGAGCCGTCCGCCCGGAGCGCGCAGCTCGAGTCGGCGGCGACCGCGACCCGGGTCACCTGGTCGAGCCCCGCGAGCGTGACCGGCGAGCTCCGGAGCTTGGTCGTCCCGTCGCCGACCTGGCCGTGGTCGTTGTTGCCCCAGCACGCCACGCGACCGTCGGCGAGGCGCGCGCAGGCGTGGGAGGAGACCGCGACGTCGGTGGCGTTCGAGATGCCCTTCACCTTCACCGGCGAGCGCGGCGGGAGCGTGCCGTCCGGGATCGCCTCGACCTTGCCCACCCCGTGCTGGCCGTATTCGTTGCCCCCCCAACAGCCGATGGTCCCTGCCTTCCGCACGGCGCAGTGAGTGTTGTAGCCCGAGGCGACGCTGGTCACGTCACCGAGACCGCCGAGCTCGCAGCCGTCGCAGAAGCTCTCCGGCGGGCTGCGCCCGGGGCCCATGAAGTAGAGCCTGCTGGTCATCGACTCCCACATTCGCACGCGTCCGTCCCCGAGCCGGGCCACCAGCTCCCCCAGGCTGCCGGACAGCTGCACGATGCCGCTCTGCTTCTGGGCGATCACGGGTCGATCCGTCGGATCGGGATCGTCGCCGACCAGGTGGTGCGCCGCGCCCCAGCACTGAAGCCGTCCGTCCCGCAGCGCCGCGCAGCTGTGCTCGAAGCCCACGCTGACCTGCGCCGCGCTCTCGACCCCAGGCACACGCGTCGGCGCCGGCACGAGCTCGACGTCGCCGCCAGCGCCCGTAGCGTTCGAGCGATTCAGCCCCCAGCAGGCGACCCCACCGTCGGCGTACACCAGGCAGGAGTGGTCCTCGCCGAGCGCCAGCTGCACGGGCTTCGGTTTGGGCGCGACGGCCGCGGGGGGTGCAGGCTCCGGCGCGGGCGCGTCGAGCGTCGCGGCCGCAGCTGGTGGCAGCTCCGCGGGTGCTGGCTTCGCGTCCGGCGCACGCGGGCTCGCGCAGGCACCCGCCAGGAGAATGGCCAGGGCCGCGGGTCGGGCTTTCAGCTTCGTCATCGTCAGAACCCCACTGCACAAGACAGCGTCGGCGTGATCACCGTGGCGCTGAAGGGAAACACCTGCACCAAGGCGAGCTCGGCGCCGAGCATCGTGTCGCCAGTGGGCGCGAAGGCGACGCCCGCGCCGATGCCGGCGAAGCCGTCGCCGGCGCGCTTCCAGAGCTCGAGATCCTGCTCGAGGTCGTTGTCACCCTGGTACGAGAAGCGGGTCGGGTCCTCGCGCACGCTGACGCTGGTGACCAGATCGAACTGCGCGTAGCCCGCGGTGAGGAACGCATACGGGCGCCAGCCGGCGCGGGCGAAGGGGTCTTCGCCGAACCAGCGTGTGGCGCGGAGCGCGAGCGACCAGGGCACGAACGCCGCGGCCCCGCGCAGCGTGGGCCCCTCGCCCGCGATGGCCATGCCCGCGCGCAGGCCGAAGCTCGTGTCGTAGTAGACCAGGCGCTCGTAGCCGATCAGCAGCCGGGTCGGGCCTCGCGCCGGGCCCAGCGGCTCGTTGGTGTAGACCGGGTAGCTCGTGTAGTTGGCGCCGTCCGACTCCCGGAAGCACGCGGTGCCCTCGTTCTCCTGGGCCTGGATCGAGCACGCGCCGGTGGTGGAGACCAAGCCGAGATCTTGCTCCACGCCGAGGGAGAGCCAGCTCCGCTTGCGCGGGACCAGCTCGCAGAAGCCGCGCCAGCTGCAGGTCGAGGCGCCCTCGCAGTCCCGATCCGACTTGCAGGGGATCTCCTTGACGGCTTCGCTGGGACAACCCGGGAGCCCCCGCGGACAGTCCGAGGGGTCGGGGCAGCGCGCCTTCTTCTGCGCGCCGCGGCCGAGCATCGTGTCGTGGAGCACCGTGACCTTGAAGGGCCTCACGCGGGAGCCGGCGCTGGCGAGGACGCTCCCTTCCGCGTCGTGAACCCGGACGTAGTAGCGGACGTCGCCGGTGACGGTGCTCACCTCCAGGCAAGGGATGGCGCCGGTCCAGGCCTTGCCGCGACGCGAGAGCGCGAGCGTCGTCCAGTCGGGATCGCCCCAGACCCGGTAGTGGACCAGGACGCGGGCCGCCCGCGCGGCGAGCTCCGCCGGCAGCGCCACCGTGATCGGCACCGGGGTCAGGATCCCTTGCTCCGCCTTGCGCTCCAGCACCGGGAGCTTCAGCACCCCGGGGCCGAGCTCGCTCGTGCCGGGCTCGGCGCGGAGCTCCGCGGAGACCAGCAGCGCGATGAGCGCGAGGACCGAGCGCCTCAAGGTGCCGGCTCCTTCGGCGCGCGCTTCAGGATCCGGAACTCGACGCGCCGGTTCTTTGCGCGGCCCTCTTCGCTCCCGTTGTCGGCGATGGGCGCGGTCTGCCCGTAGCCCTTGGCGCTGAGGCGCGCGGCGGCCGTGCCGTGATCCACCAGCCACTTCACCACGCTCTCGGCGCGCTCGGCGCTCAGCTTGTCGTTGATGGCCGGCGTGCCGGTGTCGTCGGTGTGGCCCGCGACCTCGATCAGCTCGAGCTCGGGGTGCTCGGCCAGGACCTTCGCTACCTCGCTCAGGATGCCGTCGCTCTCGGGTCGGAGCACCGCCGTGCCGTGCTCGAACTGCACCTGCTCGGAGATCACGACCTGCTCTGCTTCGACGTGTGCGACCGGCGGGGGCGGCGGAGGCGGCGGAGGACAGCCGTGCCTCTTCTTGTCCGCGCTCGGGACGCCCTTGTCCTCGGGGCAGGCGTCCACGCGATCGACGATGCCGTCGCCGTCGCTGTCCACGAGCTTCGGGCAGCCGTGCGTTCGGCGATCGCCGGTCGGGATCCCAGGCTCCTTCGGGCAGGCGTCGAACTGATCGGGGATCTCGTCGGCGTCGAAGTCCGGCGGCACCTCCGGGCAGCCGTTCATCAGCGGATCCTGCGAGGGGACCCCGGGCAGGTCGATGCAGGCATCGACGCGATCGGGGACGCGATCGTCGTCGCGATCCGGCGGCGGTGGAGCCTGCTCCGGCGAGAAGCCCACGAAGGCGAGCGCGCGGAAGTCCGCCGCGCCCGCCGCCTGGCCCAGATCAGGTCCGACGCCGGCGCCGAGCTCGAGCTCGGTGAGGGGTCGATAGCGCGCCTGGATCAGGAAGTGCGCGCGCGTGGCGTGTGGGTCGAGGAGCTTGGCGCCCTCGCCCACGGTGAAGAACGCGGCGAGCTCGCTGCCGAGCGCGACGGTCTTTCCCTCGTCCACGAAGGTGCTCTGCGCGACGCTGGCCGTGAGCTCGCTGCCGACCCGCGTCGGCACGATGCCCGGCAGCCGCGTCCCTGGCCGGAGGCGGAAGCCGGCGTCGGCGGCCCAAAGCCAGCGCGAGTACTGGCCGTCCGCGAGCAGCGCCAGGCGTCCGCCGAGGCCGCCGTCCCCCGCGTAGTCCTTGCCTGTGGGCAGCGCCACCGCCGCCGCGAGCGCCAGGTGCTCACCTTCCCCGGCCGGACCCAGGAGCTTGGCGCGCGCTCCGAAGCGGACGTCGCCGAGCAGCGTCTCTTCCAGCGGGCGGGCGGCGGTGTTGCCGTGCGGCGGCGCGGCGCCCGTCGCCTGCGAGAGCAGCAAGGGCACGTCGAGGGAGAGCTGGTAGCGGTGCCGGAAGGCAAACGACACCAGCGTGTGCAGCCAGAGCTGGCGCTCGACGACGCGGTCGAATTCCTGGTCCTGGTTCTGGAGCACGAGCGGCTGGCTGGCGAAGACCCCGAGCAGCCGCGCGCGCAGGTGCGCGTCGCCTCGGACCTGGGCCGGCTCGGTGAAGAGCGTCGGCTCGCCCGCGGGCGCGGGACTCAGGGCGAGGGACGGCGTCTCGTCGCCACGAGTGGGAGCGCTACACACGAGCGAGGCACCGACGAGCGCGAACGAGAGGGGATGACGGCGCACCGGCGACGGGATAGTAGCGAAGGGACATGTCTCCTCGCCACCCGCGCCCGACTCTGCTCTTCGCTTTCGCGCTCGTCGCCTGCGGCGGTGGCGGCGGCAGTCCCGGTGCCAGCACACCCCCGGCAAATCCTGCGCCGCTCGAGGTGCCGAAGGATCGCATGGCGGGACAGAGCGTGTACGACGTGAGCGGGAAGCAGCTCACCTGCACGCCGCCGGAGAAGAGCTGCGCCCCGAGCGACGTCCCCATCGAGTTCAAGGACAAGTGCAAGCTCGCCGGTTTCCGCGTGATGCAGTGCGGGTGCAGCACGGTGTGCACGGGCAACGTGACCAGCGGTAAGAAGGGCTACGACGCCCAAAACCGCGAGAAGTCCTGCGCCCCGGAGCAGAAGGACTGCACACCTCCCGAGACCAGCGCCGCCTATCAGGACGCCTGCTCCGAGAGCGGGCACAAGTTCATGGTCTGCGGCTGCGAGTGGCTGTGCAGCGGCAAGCTGAAGCAGCCGGTGTCGTCGAGCCCGTCAGAGTAGCTCCAGCGCTCGCTCCGGCGGACGCGCGATGACCGCGCGCTTGCCGGCGACCACCACCGGTCGCTCGAGCAAGATGGGAAACTCGGCGATGGCCTTCGCGACCTCGGCACGGCTGGACTCCTTCGACAGGCCGAGCTCCTTGTAGGGGGCCTCGCCCTTGCGCAAGAGCTCGTGGGGCGGAACGCCGAGCAGATCGATGAGCTCCTTGATCCGGGCGGCGCTCGGCGCGTCCTTCAGGTACTCGACCACCTTCGGCTCCTTGCCGCGCTCGCGCAAGAGCTCCAGGGCCTGCCGGCTCTTGGAGCAGCGCGGGTTGTGGTAGATGACGATCTCGTTCTTCGAAGCGGCCATGGCAAGCGCGAAAGTACCACGGTCCGCCATCCGCATCGCCGTCGTCGGGGACGTCCACCTGCGCTGGGACGACCGCGACGTGGAGCTCCTGGACGCGGCGGACTACGATCTGGTGGCGTTCGTCGGTGATCTGGCGGGCTACCGGCAAAATGCCCTCGGAGTAGCCACGAGCATCGCTCGTCTCAGGACACCAGCCTTCGTCATCCCCGGCAATCACGACGGCGTGAGCCTGCCGCACCTGGCCGCCGAGACCTTCGAACGCCGGCGACTCGCGGCCGTGCTCGGGCGCGGCCAGCGCCGCCGCTGCCGCGATCTGCGTCAGGCGCTCGCGCCCGTGCCGCTCGCGGGCTACAGCCTGCACGAGGTCCGGCGCGAGACCCTCGCGCTGAGCGTCATCACCGGGCGCCCCCACTCGCAGGGCGGCGACTTCTTCGCCTTCGCGAGCTACCTCGAAGAGGTGTACGGCGTGCGCTCGCTCACGGCTTCGGCGGACCGGCTCTGCCGGCTGGTGGACGAGGCGCCGCACGAGCGCCTGATCTTCGTGGCCCACAACGGCCCGAGCGGCCTCGGCGCGCGGCGCCACGACATCTGGGGCTGCGACTTCCGGCGCCAGGAGGGCGACTTCGGCGACGCCGATCTGCGCGCCGCCATCGAGCACGCCAGGCGCGCCGGCAAACGCGTGCTCGCGGTCGCCGCCGGGCACATGCACCACCGCTTGAAGGGCGGCGGCGAGCGCAAGTGGCTGCTCGAGTCCGACGGAGTGCTCTACGTCAACGCGGCGCGCGTGCCCCGCATCGAGCAGGAGCTCCGCTACCACGTGTGTCTGGAGACCGACGGCGAGCGCGCCCGCGCGGAGCTCATCGCGGTGGCCGCGTGAGCCCGGCGCTCTGGGTGTTGCTCCTCTCGGGCCCGGTGGAGGCACCGGCAGCCGTGGCCGACGAGCAGTCCTGGACCATCCCCTCGCTGCACGCCCTGGGGCTCATGTCCACGATGCGCCTCGGCGAGGCGGTGATCTGGCCCGAGCCCTTCGCCGACACCGATCTCGCGCGTATGGGCCGGAGCTACGAGGCTGCGTACACGCAACCGCCGAAGTGGGACTCGTCGCGGCGCGCCTTCGAGTGGGACGGCGACCCCTGGTGGGTCAACTCGATCGGCCACGCGCTCTTCGGCAGCGAGCTCTACCTGCGCGCGCGCACCTGTCACCACGGCGTCCTGCCCGCCCTGGCCTTCACGGCCATCGGCAGCACCGTCTGGGAGTACGGCTTCGAAGCGAACGGCGTGCGCCCGAGCGCCCTCGATCTCTGGTACACGCCAGCCGCGGGGCTCGTGCTCGGCGAGGCCCGCTACCAGGGCTGGCGGCTCGCGCGGGGCATCGGCGACCGCACCTGGCGCGGTCTGCTCACCGGCGTGCTCGATCCCTTCGGCGAGCTGGAGCGCTGGGCGGGAACGAAGTGCTGATAGGCTGCGCGGTGATGAGGTGGGTCGTGCCGGCGCTGTTGCTCTTCGCTGCCTGCGCTCCCCCGCCGAGCACGAACAAGCCCGCCCACGTCGAGGTCGCCAAAGCCCGGCCAGCCGCTGCGGAAGCCGTGCCGCCTCCGAGCGCGCACGTTCGTCCCGTCGTCGTCAGCGCCAAGGCGGCGCTCGTTCCGGACGCATCCTGCTTCGACCGATCGCCCGAGGAGCGGCGCCTCCTCGGCTTTCGAGCGCTGCCGGACCTCGAGCTCGAAGCGACGTTCTGGCTCGTGGCCGAAGCGGGCGTCTGCAAGAGCTCGACCCACGCGCGCGCGGAGCTCTTCCTCGCCAAGAGCGAGAGCCTGGAACAGATCGCGACCTGCGGGGCGTGGCGCGTCGAGGCTTGTGTCAGCGCTCCGCTCCACGCTGCGCTGCCCAATCCGCCGCACCGCGAGGTTCGGGATTTCGAGCGCACACCCGACTGGCAGGGCATGGACAGCCAGAGCGACGGCCTGGGCGAGCGGCGTCGGGAGACCCAGATCACACGCGTGCCCGGCTCGTCGCTCACGCTGCTCCACACTCGAGCGGGTTACGTCGCCTTGCATGCCGGGGAGAAACGCGTGGACGCCTTCTGGGCGAAGGCCTTCGTGCTCGTGGACGGCGTGGCCCACTTGGTGACTTCGGACGCGATGGTGCGGCTGGCGGACCCGCCGGAGTATCTGCCGCTGCCGTCGCTCCACACCTCGGAGCGTCCCCCCGAGCCGAGGCTCCACCCCTTCGAGCGCCAGAACTGATCGACCCTTGACACTCGAGATCCGCGCCGCACTCTGTCGCGCCAATGGCGCAGAGCCTGGCGATCCCCGCGGCCGTTGCCACAGCCGCACTCTCGACGACCCACGCGCTGCCGCGCCCGCGCCTGTCGCAGGTGCTCTGGCGCTTGCTGGTGGTCCAGGCCGTGGCCTGGTTCTTCGCGGCGGTCTGGCTCCTGGACTTGGTCGGCCTGCGCTGGCTCTGGCACCTCGCGAGGGGCCAGCGCGAGAGCTACCAGCGCGTGACGCTCCCGGTCGCGCTGCGGCTCGCGTTCGAGCGCCTGGGACCGACCTACGTGAAGCTCGGTCAGCTGGTCGCCTCGGGCGAGGCGCTGTTTCCCCCGCGTTACTCCAGCGAGTTCCAGAGGTGCCTGGACCGCGTGCCGCCCTTCCCGTTCACCGAGGTCCGGGCCACGCTCGAGCACGAGCTGGGCAAGGGCGTGGATCGCTTCCGGGCCATCGACAGCGAGCCGATGGCCGCGGCCAGCATCGCGCAGGTACACGCCGCGACGCTCGATGACGGCCGCGAGGTCGTGATCAAGGTGCAGCGCCCGCGCCTGCTCGAGCTGGTCAGCACGGACGTGGTGCTGATGCGTCTCATCGCCAGGCTCTCCGCCTGGGTCTCGGCGCGCGCGCGCCAGAGCCACCCCGAGGGCATCGTGGACGACTTCGCGCAGAACCTCGCGGAGGAGCTCGACTTCAGGAACGAAGCCCGGCGCATGACGGAGTTCAACCAGGTCATGCGGCTGATGGGCACGGACTCGGTGGCGGCCCCCGAGGTGGTGCGCGAGCTCTCCGGGCCGCGCGTGCTCACCATGGAGCGCTTTCGCGGCGTGAGCGTGGCCGACACGGCAGCCGTGAAGCGGAGCGGCTTCGACGGCCAGGAGCGCCTGCGCACCGGCATCCGCGCCTGGTTCCAGTGCCTGCTGGTCGCGGACTTCTTCCACGGCGACGTCCACGGCGGCAACTTCATGCTGCTCGACGACGGCCGCATCGGCTTCCTCGACTTCGGCATCGTCGGCACGCTGCCGGTGGAGCGGCAGGCCGGCGTGCTGGAGTACGTCCTCGCCTTCCAGTCGCGGGACTTCGGCCGGCTGGGAGACGCCATGATCGCCATCGGCGCGGCCCGCGCCCAGGTGGACCGCACGGCCTTCACCCGGGATCTGGAGGAGCTCTACTCGCCGATGTTCGACCCCAGCGGGGCCTTCCGCATCGCCGATCTGGTGCCGAACCTGATGCGCCTGGCGAACCGACACCAGCTGGGCTTGCCCCGCGACCTGGTGCTGATCTCCAAGCAGCTGGTCTACCTCGATCGCTACTCGCGGGCGCTCGGCGGCGACAAGATGAACGTGCTGACGGACAGCCGCATCCGCGAGCTGCTCATGGAGGACATGCTGCGCGCGGCCTTCGCCCGGCAAGAGCGCGGCTAGCGGAGCAGCAGCAGCCCGCGCGCCGAGGCTCAGCTTCCGCTGGGCGCGCCGCAGTGCGGGCAACGCGCCGTGGCGGTCAGGACGTGCAGCGCGTTGCAGTAGCGACAGCGGAGCGAGATCTGTCCGATGTCGACCGCGAGGACCTGAGCCGGGTCGTTGGCGGTCGCAGCCTGAAAGGCTTGGATGCACTGCGACATGCCGTGGATGACCCGCCCAATCGTGACCATTGGGTCGTAGATCTGGTGGATCTCGGAGCGCGGGCTGGCCTCGACCGAGCCGGGGCCGACGTTCAACCACATGAGGTTCTCGCTCGTCATCAGCTGGGCGATGCCTTGCAGGCTCCCCGGAGGCAGCCGCGAGCAGAGGGCCGTCATCTCGTCGATGTTGCCCGCCGACGGGATTTCGCCGCGACGTAGGTCGTGCCCGCGTGCCCCTCCAGGAACACCCCCTTGCCGAAGAACACGCGCACCGTTTCACCGTGCTGCCATGCGTGCACCTGCGGCTCCGGGACGAAATCCGGCTCGTAGCAGAACGACGCGACGACGTGCGGGCGCATCTGGGCTGCCATCGAGAACATCGACGTGCCGCCGAGATCGAGCTCCACCCGAAACGGGAAGCTCGCGTAGGTGCCGCGCATCTCGACCTTTCGGTCGTTGACGCGCCGGAAGACCTGCGAGCCAGGCAAGCTCTGGGCGAACGAGCCGAAGAGCGCCTCGACGGCCTGGTACCTGCGCTCGTCGGCCTCCCAGTCCGGGAAGCCACGGAAGTAGACCTTCCAGGCGCTGTCCGGCTGCCCGGGGGCGGCCCCCGCATCGGCCGCGGTCATCGCGCCGCCGTCGCTGTCGTCGTCGCCCCCGAAGTCGCACATCTTGAACGTGGCGCCCGTGAGCGTACGCCTCACCCCGACTGAGAACTCGCACTGCTCGAAGACGGCGCCTTGCACGCTGACTCCCGCTAGGACCGCGTCGGTGAACTCGCACTGAGAGAACCGTGCGCCGTCCAGCCGGGCGCCCGAGAAGTTCACGCCGATGAACTCGGCCTGGCTCACGTTCGCGCCGGCGAGGTTCACCCCGCTCAGATCCGACTCGCTGAAGTCGCCGCCCTGGATCTCTGCGCCGCTGAAGTCCGAGCCGCTGAAGTCCTGGCCCTCGACCTCGGACTCCTCGAGCAACTTCATGAGCTTCTTGCGTGAGACGGCCATCAGAACCTCCGGACTTGGCCGGCGATGATGCCACACGCGGCGCCGGATGGAACCGTCTCAGGGGCGGCGGACAGTCTCGATCGGTTCTCCCCGAGTCGAGCTGGGTCGCCACCACCGGCTGGGCAATGGTGACCCGGGACGGGGCGGTAGAGCCAGCGCACGGCCTCGGTGTGGAGGGAGGGTTGGGTGCTCTTGCCGGCAAACAGGTAGTGAAGGCCGAGGTCACGCACCGCCCGAGCGTTCTCTCTGGAGCACGCGCCGGCGTCGTAGGTGACGAGGCGAAACAGGTCGCTGCGTCCGTAGGTCCGCATCAAGGCGCCGAGACAGCGATGAAACATGCCCATCTCGTTGGTGCTGGCTGGGATCGGGACGACATCGATGACGGGTCGTGCGGTGGAGCTGGTCAGCGTGGCCGTGACGGTCCTGACCAGGCCGAGCAGGCGCGCTTCGGCCGTCGCCGTCTGACGTGGGCGAAGAAGTCGTCAGCGGCAGGCACGCTGGTCGCCTTGCCGTCGAGCGAGACCACGCCGAAGGGCAAGCCGTCGGGCTCGAGCGCCTTGCGGCGCTGGGCGGCGCGCGTCGCTGCGTGCAGGGCCGGGCGGACGTCGTCGGGCTCGAGCGCCGCGAGCGCGTCCCGCAGCGTGGTGTCCGGAACACGACGTGGGATGCCGAGCTTCGCCCGGATTGGCGGCGTGAGCTCATCAGTCAGCTGCTCGACTTCGCGCAGGCTCCTGCTTCCGGCCACCATCCCGAGCAGCGCGCTGGCGAGCAACCTGCCGAGCTGCCAGCGACGTCCGCGCGGATCGCGGGGGTCGCGGACCTCGTCGAGGCGCGCGTCGCCGAAGCGTTTGACGAGCATGCCGATGACCCTGCGTCGACTACCGAGCGGGGCTGGGGCGGCGGACGCGCTTGTCTCGCCACCCGGCCAGGGGCCACCTCGCGGCCGAAGTGGACACGTGCCTGACGCGGATTTCGCCGGTCGGCGTCGACCTCGAAGGTGTGAGCCAGGGACGCCACGGCGTACGCAGCGCGGACCCTGAGGCCCTCACGGGCAATAGCGCGTGGTCGGGTTCACCGAGGCGCAGGTGTGTACGGTGGGAGTGGCGCCCTTGGCCACGCTCATCGTCTCGAAGTGGATGTGGGGACCCGAGGCGCAGCCGCTCTTGCCGACGTAGGCGATGGTCTGACCCTTCTTGACCACGCTGCCGACCTTGATGCCCGTCGCCAGCTTCTGCACGTGCGCGTACTCGATGTAGAAGTCCTTCTTGGGGTTGTCGGGGTCGCCGCAGGCGCTCTTGATGCGGATCAGGTTGTAGTGGGACATGCAGGTGCTCGAGCACGCGATGCTGCCGGAGCCGCTGCCCCAACAGTTGCCGTAACCGGTCACGACCTTGACCACCGTGCCGTCCATGCCGGCCGGGATCTTGGTGCCGAGCGGGCTCGAGTAGTCGATGCCGTAGTGCTCGTTCCCACCCGAATACGCCGAGCACGCGTTGAACCCGCGCACGAAGCTGCCCGGCGGCTTGGCCAAACAGCAGGCGGACTTGCAGGCGTCGGAGCCGATGCTGGTCGCGAGGCAGCCGTTCGCACAGGTCTTCTTGGACGCCGTCTCGCCGGCGGCGCAGGTGACCAGCGACGACGCCGCGACCCCGAGCGCCGTGCCGCAGTACGCACCGTCCGCCTTGCTCGCGCAGGGGTCGGGCGGCGGCTCGGGACCGGAGTCCGCCTCGGCGGGCGCGTCCACGGCTGCGTCCGCCACCTCGGGCTCCGCGTCGGGCTCCGTGCCGGCGTCATCCGCGGGCTCCCCGGCGGCGCCGCCCGTGGCCCAACCCGAGTCCGGCCAGGCCCCGCCCTCACCTCCGCTCGCCCCAGGCTCGCCGGCCGCACCGGCCGCCCCGGCCACCCCGGCCGCGCCCCCGCTCTCGGCCTCCGGAGCGCCGTCGTCCGCCCCGGCGCAGGCGCCAAGGAGCGTGAAAACACACAGGAAGAGCCCAACGACCTGGGGAACGCGCTGCATCGTACCGGTACCCTTACCGGTCCGCGCACAATCCTTTAGACCGGCATCACGCCGCGCTTCTTCGCCGGCCGCTCCACGCGTTTGTGCTGCGCGAGCTCGAGCCCCCAGGCGATGGCGCGCCGCGTGTCCCGCGGGTCGATGACGTCGTCCACCAGGCCCCAGCCGGCGACCTTGTAGATGTCGATGTTCTTCTGGATTAGGCCCACGAGCTGCGCCTTCACCTCCGGATCGGGCTCGCCGCCGCCGAACAGCTTCTTGCCGGCGATGCCCACCATGCCCTCGGCGCCCATCACGCTCACCTCGCCGGTGGGCCAGCTCACGATCAGGTCGGGCTCGTAGGCGCGACCGCACATCACGTAGTAGCCGGCGCCGTAGGCCTTGCGCACGATGACGGTGATCTTCGGCACCGTCGCCGCGCTCATCGCGTGCAGCATCTTGGCGCCGTGCCGGATGATGCCGGCGTGCTCGACCTTCGAGCCCACCATGAAGCCCGGCACGTCTTGCAAGAACACCAGCGGGATGTTGAAGGCGTCGCAGATCTGGATGAAGCGCGCGGCCTTGTCGGCGCTGTCGTTCTCCAGGATGCCGCCCAGGTGCTTGGGCTGGTTGGCGACGATGCCCACGCTCTTGCCGCCGATGCGTCCGAGGCAGGTGATGATGCTGCGCCCGAACTTCTTCTTGATGTCCAGGTACTCGCCGTGGTCGACCAGGAGCTTGATCAGCGCGTACATGTCCCAGGCCTGGCGCGTGCTCTCCGGCAGGAGATCCAGCAAGGCGTCGTCCCGGCGGTCCACCGGGTCGTGGCAGGGCACGACGGGCGGCGCCTCGTCGGCGCTCGACGGCATGAACGACAGGTACTTCTTCACCAGCGCGATGCACTCGTGGTCGTCCTTGACCTCGGCGTCGCCGACCCCGCTGACCTCGCTGTGCACCTTGCTGCCGCCCAGGGTCTGCTCGTCGATGTCCTGTCCGGTCACCGCCTTGACCAGCGGCGGCCCGCCAAGCGCCATGGAGCCGATGTCCTTCACCATCGGCACGAAGTCGGCGAGCCCGGGGATGTACGCGGTGCCGGCGGCGCCGGGCCCGACCATGGCCGCGACCTGCGGCACCACGCCGCTCATGATCACCTGCTCGCGGAACAGGTGCCCCGAGCCGGCGAACAGGCTGAGCTCGTCCGGGTGGTGCCCGCTCGACGGGTCGATGCGCGCCCCAGCGGAGTCGATCAGCCAGACCATGGGCCAGCGGCCGGTGAGCGCCATTTTGCGCAGGCGCGTCACCTTCTCTTCGCCGGTCTGACCGATGCTGCCGCCCTTCACCGTGAAGTCGTAGGCCGCGGCGCACACCATGCGGCCTTCGACCTTGCCGAAGCCGCAGAGCACGCCGTCGGCTGGGGTGTCGCTGCGCTCCCCCGCGGGTCCCATCTGCCGGCCGTGCATGCCGACCTCGAACCACTCGCCGGCGTCGAACAGCGCCGCCATCCGCTCGCGCGCCGTCAGCTTGCCGCGCTCGTGTTGCCGCGCGACCCGCTCGGCCCCGCCCATCTCGCGGATCTTCGCGCGCCGTGCCTCGAGCTCAGCGACCCGTTCCCTCATGCTCATGGTCGGCTGTTCTGCACCCGTCCGGAGCGGGGGATCCAGCGGCGTCTTCCGCGCGGCCCCGGCGTGGGCCGGCTGGACGCTCGGACAGCTGATTTTGCTTAGTGAACATGAATTCACACTTGCGAACCTAGAATCTAAACGCTAGCTGTCGGGCGTCATGAAGGCGCGCGCGGTCGGCCCGCTCCGACACACCATCCAGACCCACGCGCGGGCCGCGTACAGCGAGGCGATCCTGGCCGCGTCCGAGCGGCTGTTCCTGCGCGACGGCTACCACGCCACGCGCATGATCGACGTCGCCAAGGAGGCCGGCGTCGCGGTCGGCACCTTGTACAAGCACTTCCCGAGCAAGGACGCGCTCTTCGAGGCGCTCGCGGCGCGCGGACGCGAGGAGGCGCTCGAGCTGTTGCGGCGCTCCGCCGAGCTGCCGAACCCGACGGAGCGCCTGCGCTCGATGGTGGTGGAGCTCTTTGCCCACGTCGAGCGACAGAACGCGGTGTTCGCGGTGCTCTCCGAGCTCGGGCCGCTGGAGCAGGTGCAGCTGTCACCGGAGATGCGCGCGGGCGACGACCGCACGACCCACGAGATCATCCGCATCGTCGAGGGCGTGGTCGCCGACGCGATCGCCGGCGGCCAGATCCGCGCCGACATCGAGCCCGTGCACCTGGCCGCCATGTTCGAGGGAGCGCTGCGGGGCACGCTGCTGACGTGGCTCAAGGCCGGACGCAGCTATCCGCTCAGCTCTCGAGCGGAGCCCCTCTTGAGTTTCTTCTTCGAAGGAGCCAGCGCGCGATGAGCCGTCGAATCTTGGTCCCGATGTTGCTGGCAGCGCTCGCGCCGGCGGGCTGCAAGAACGCCTCGGGAAAGGCCGATCTGCCCCCCGCTGCGGGCAGCGGCGTCGCTGCGCCGGCCATCCCCCCCGTCGAGGGGCCGGAGTCCGAGGCCGGCGCGGGCGAAGCACCCGCGAGCGGCGCGCTCACGGGCACGGGCACGCTCTACGCGCGCGCCGAGGCCCAGCTCGGCCCGAAGGGCTCGGGCACACTGGCGTCGGTCGCGGTCAAGGAGGGTGACAAGGTCAAGAAGGGGCAGCTCTTGTTCCGGCTGGACTCGTCGCAGGCCGATCTGTCCGTGCGCCAGGCCAAGACGCTGCTCGAGGCCGCCGAGGTGGGGCTGCGCTCCGCGGAGACGGACTACAAGCGCACCAAGGAGCTCTTCGATCGCGGCTCCGTCGCGCCGGCGACCTTCGACCAGGTGCAGGCGCGCTACGACGCCGCGAAGAACAGCGTGGCGCAGGCGAAGGTCGCGGTCAGCATGGCGCAGAAGGCCAGCGGCGACTCGGCCGTGCGCTCGCCCATCGACGGGGTGGTGACGGCCAAGCTGAAGAGCGTGGGCGAAACGGTCACCATGATGCCGCCCACCGTGGTCTTGGTGGTGCAGGACGTGACCGTGATCGAGCTCCGGGCGCGCCTGCCCGAGCGGGCCCTGGCCACGCTCGCGCCCGGGAGCGCGATTCGCATGCGCCTGCCGGCCATCGGTGTGGAGCGCACGACCCAGATCAAGCGCATCAACCCCGCGATCGACGTGCTGACGCGGACGGTCGAGGTGGTGGCGGAGCTCGACAACGCAGACGGCGTGCTCAAGCCCGGGATGCTCGCGGAGGTCGAGTTCGGCGAGCCCGACGCGGGCGCCTCCGACGCCGGGCCGGAGCGCGACCGGTGAAGCTCGCCGACGTCTCGATCCGCCGCCCGGTGTTCGCGGTGATGCTCATCGCCGCGATGCTGGTGTTCGGGGCGCTGGCCTATCCGCGCATGGGCGTGGATCTGTTCCCGAACGTCGAGTTCCCCGTGGTCACGGTGACGGTGGTCTACCCGGGCGCCGATCCGGAGACGATGGAGACCAAGGTCGCCGACCCCATCGAGGAGCGCATCAACACGCTGAGCGGCATCAAGGTGCTGCGCTCGGTGAACCTGGAGAGCGTCACGCAGGTGGTGGTGCAGTTCGAGCTCGACGTGCAGGTCGATCAGGCCATGCAGGAGATCCGGGACAAGATCTCGGCCCTGGGCCGCGAGCTCCCCGCCGGCATCGACCCGCCGGTGGTGCAGAAGTTCGACGTGGGCGCGACGCCGGTGATGGCCATCGCGCTCTTCGGTGAGCTGAGCCCGCGCACGCTGACCCAGCTGGCCGACGACGTGGTCAAGGAGCGGGTGCAGCGCATCCCCGGGGTCGGCGGCGTCGATCTGGTGGGCGGGCGCGAGCGTCAGATCAAGGTGCTGGTGGATCCCGCCAAGCTCGCGGGCCTCGGCCTCTCGGTGGACGACGTCGGCGGCGCCATCCGCGCCCAGAACCTGGACCTGCCGGCGGGCAGCGTGGAGCGCGGCGCGCGCGAGCTCTCGGTCAAGACCAAGGGCGAGGTGAAGAACGCCAAGGAGCTGGAGCAGATCCTGATCCCCAACCCGGCCGGGACCCTGGTCCGGGTGCGGGACGTGGCCCGGGTGGTGGACGGCATGGCCGACGCTCGCAGCGCCTCGTACCTCGACGGCAAGTCGGCGGTGTCCCTGGTCGTGCGCAAGCAGTCGGGCGCGAACACCGTGGCCGTCGCCGAGCGCGTGCGCCAGGAGCTGGAAGCGCTCAGACCGCGGGTCGAGAAGGCCGGCGCCGCGTTCACCATCCCCACCGACAACTCGACCTACATCGAGCACTCCATCGCCGACGTGCAGTTCGACCTGGTGTTCGGCGGTTTCCTCGCGGTCGTCATCATCCTGCTCTTTCTCAGGGATTTCCGCGCGACCCTCATCAGCGCGGTCGCCATCCCCACCAGCGTCATCGCGACCTTCGCCTTCATGCAGTGGCTGGGCTTCACCTTCAACAACATGACGATGCTGGGGCTGTCGCTCTCGATCGGCATCCTGATCGACGACGCCATCGTGGTGATCGAGAACATCCACCGGCACCTGGAGCTGGGTGAGAAGCCGAAACAGGCGGCCTCGAAGGCCACGGCGGAGATCTTCCTGGCCGTGCTCGCGACCACCTCGTCGATCCTCGCCGTGTTCGTCCCGGTCGCCTTCATGAAGGGCATCATCGGCAGGTTCTTCTTCCAGTTCGGCATCACGGTGAGCGTGGCCGTGGCGGTGTCGATGCTGGTGAGCTTCACGCTCACGCCCATGCTCTCGTCGCGCTTCCTCTTGCCGAGCCACGGCAAGCGGCAGAACCTCGTATTCCGCGGCATCGAGCGGGTGCTGGACTGGGCCGACCGGAGCTACGGCACGATCGTGCGCTGGGCGCTCGGGCACCGGCTGGCCACCCTGGGCCTGGCGACCCTGACGCTGATCGGCTCGTTCGCCCTGGTCAGCCGGGTGAAGGCCGAGTTCATTCCGCCGGAAGACCGCGCTCAGTTCGAGCTCAGCGTGGAGCTGCCGAGCGGCTCGTCGCTCGCCGCCACCAGCAAGATCGCCGAGGCGGTGGCCGGCGACCTGCGCCGGCACGCCGCCGGCGTGAAGAACACCTTCACCACGGTGGCCGGCGGCGCGCAGGGGCAGGCCAACCAGGCCTCGATCCAGGTGGTGATGCAGCCGCGCTCCACGCGCAACTTCCACCAGGAGGACCTGATGGCCTGGGCCCGCGAGCGCTACGGGAGCCTGCGCGACGTCAAGATCAGCGCCCAGCCCGTCAACGCGGTCGGCGGCGGCGGCTTCCGCCAGCAGCCGATCCAGTTCAACGTGCGCGGCAACGACATGCTCGAGCTGGTGCGCGTCACCGACGCGCTCAAGGCCGAGCTGGGCAAGGTGAAGGGGCTCGTGGACCTGGACACCACCTACCGCGGCGGCCGGCCCGAGCTCGAGGTGCAGATCGATCGCGACCGCGCCGCCAGCTTCGGCGTGCCGGTGATCGCGGTGGCCTCCACGATCCGCTCCTTGGTCAGCGAGGACGCCGTCAGCGAGCTCAAGGACGGCGTGGACGCCTACGACATCGTCGTTCAGTTGCCGGAGGACCAGCGGCAGAACATCGAGGCGCTCTCGAACGTGCGCGTCCGGGCGGTGAACGGGCAGCTCGTGGAGGTGGCCAACGTGGTCAAGCTCGACCGAGGCCTGGGCCCGAGCCAGATCGAGCGCCAGGCGCGGCAGCGCCAGATCACCGTGCTGGCCGCGACGCAGGGCCTGCCGCTGGGCGAGGCCAAGAAGGCGGTGGACGAAGCTGCGAAGCGCGTCGTCCCGGAGCACCTGACCACGGACTACGCGGGCATGGCCGACATCATGGGCGAGTCCTTCGGCTACATGGGCATCGCGCTGATCCTCGCGGTGCTCCTGGTCTACATGATCCTCGCCGCGCAGTTCGACAGCTTCGTCCAGCCCGTCACCATCATGCTGTCCTTGCCGCTCTCGGTGGTCGGGGCGTTCGGCGCGCTGTTCGTGAGCGGCATGACGCTGAACATCTTCTCGATGATCGGCGTGATCATGCTGATGGGTCTGGTGACGAAGAACGCCATCTTGCTGGTGGACTTCGCCAATCACCTGCGCGCCGAGGGCGTGGAGCTCCGGGAGGCGCTGGTGCAGGCCGGCGTGATCCGCCTCCGGCCCATCGTCATGACCACCGCTGCGATGATCTTCGGGATGATGCCCGTGGCGCTGGCGCTGTCGGAGGGCGGGGAGATCCGCGCCCCCATGGCCGTGTGCGTCATCGGCGGCCTGATCACCTCGACGGCCCTGACCCTGGTGGTCGTACCCGTCGTCTACACCTTCATGGACGGGCTCGGTCGCAGCCGCCCGGTGCGCTGGCTCTCGAGGCTGGTGCTCGCGCCCGACGCCCCCTCCAGTCGCCCCGGCGCACACATCAACGAAAGCGAGAACCAGTGAAACGTCGAACGGTCGCCTCTCTCGTCGCGTATTCGTCCCTGCTCACGACCTGGGCCTTCGCCCAGCCCGAGGCGCCGGCGCCCGCCGCGGCTCCGCAGCCCCCCGCGTCGGCCGAGGTCGACGCGGCCCCGAAGGTGGACGAGGCGGCCGCCGTGCTCGCCCCCGCTCCCGGAGGGCTAACTGCCGACACGTTCGCGGAGCGCACGGTGGCCAGCAGCCACACCGTTCGCGCGAAGCTCGCCGAGCTCGACGCCTCCCGAGCCCGGCTGAACGAGACCACGGCGCAGTTCTTCCCGCGCCTCACCGGCAAGGCCTCCTACACCCGCCTCTCCAAGGTCGAGAGCGGCCTCGGCGGCGCGCTGGTCGGCGCGCAGAACCCCGGCCCGCTCGGGGTGGGCCCGTGCCCGGGAAACCCGGCGGCGCAGTGCGTGCTCGACTCGGGCGGCGTCCCGGTCGGCG
This sequence comes from Polyangiaceae bacterium, assembly GCA_015075635.1. Lineage (NCBI taxonomy): Bacteria > Pseudomonadati > Myxococcota > Polyangiales > Polyangiaceae > Polyangiaceae bacterium. The sequence goes on along the minus strand of JABTUA010000003.1, from coordinate 2,311,207 downwards.
CGGCGAGCTTCTCGTTTCCGAGCTTGCAGAACATGTACGCGCTGAGCGCGTCCCTCACCGTTCCGATCTCGGACTACGTGCTCCGGCTGTCCAACGCCTCGGCCGGCGCGTCGGCGAACCGGCGGGCCGCGGAGCTGGCGGTGAAGGCCGAGAAGCTCAAGGTGCGCTCCGACGCGCAGGCGCTCTACTACGACTGGCTGCGCGCCAAGGCGCGGGTCGCCGTCGCCGAGAAGTCCCTGGAGCGGACCCGCGCTCGGGTCAAGGACGCCAAGCCCGCCTACCAGCTCGGCGTGATCACCAAGGCGGATCTGATGCGGCTCGAGGCGCTGGCGGTGAGCACCGAGCAGGTGGCGCTCGAGGCCAAGACCTTCCGCGATCTCGCGGAGCGCCAGATGGCCATCCTGATGGGCGACAAGAAGACCAAAACGTTCCAGGTCGGCGAGGACGTCAACGCGCCGCGCCGGCCCATCCCCGGCGAGCTCGACGACCTTACCGACGAAGCGCTGTCGAAGCGGCTCGAGCTCCGGGCGCTCACCGAGGCGAGCCGTGCGACGCGCCTCGCCGCCAAGGCGCTCAAGGTGGGCGCTTACCCGCGGCTCGACGCCTTCGGGGACGTGACCTACGCCAACCCGAACCAGCGCTTCTTCCCCCAGGAAGAGAAGTGGAAGGCCACCTGGTCGGCAGGGCTGGTCGCGACCTGGAACGTCACCGACGTGTTCATCGTGGGCTCGCAGTCGAGTCAGCTGGACGCCACGGCGCGCTCGCTGGAGTCGCAGCGCAACGCGCTGTCGGACGGCATCCGGCAGGAGGTGGCCGCCCACTACCTGTCACGCCAGAAGTCCGAAGGCGCGCTGACCAGCGCGCGGCGCGGCGTGGCGGCCTCGGAGGAAGCGTACCGCGTCGCGGTGGACCTCTACCGCGTGGGCAAGGCCACGACGACGGAGGTCATCGAGGCGGAGACGGACCTGCTCGCGGCGCGCCTCTCCGAGATCAACGCGCGCATCGAGCTCCGCATCGCGGACGTCCGGCTGCGGCACGCCGTGGGCCGCGACGTCCCGTAGTCGCGCTCGGCGCACGTGCGAGGGCAACCGCTCACGCCGGCAGCACGCGGACCGTCGGGAAGTGAGCGCTCAGGCGCTCCAGATCGGCGACATCACCGGTGTACACGACGCCGCCCCCCCGGAGGGCGGCGGAGGCCATGACCACCGCGTCGGTGAGCGTGGCTCCCCTCACGGCCCCGAGCGCTTCGCCTGCGGCGCGACACAAGGGCGGCGGCATGTCTTCGACCAGCACAGCCGCCAGGATTTCCTCGCGGATGTCGCTCCTGCCCCGCCACCACTCGGCGTAGACGACCGCAGGCACCACCGGCAGGATGCCGCGACGCACGATGGCCTGAAACGCCTGCACCGCGCGCAGCTTTCGCCGCTCGAGCGCGATCAGCATCCCGGTGTCGAACGTGAAGGTCATGCCGCTGGGCGTCGGGCCTTCTTGCGCGGCGCCTCGCCCCGCCACTCGGCCTCGATGCGCTCGATGTCTTTCGAGCTGAGCGGTGGGGCGCCGTACTTGACGAAGAAGGCCTCGGCCGCCGCGAGCTTCGCCTCTCGAGCCGCGAGCTCCGTGATCAGGGCGGACACGTTTCCCTTGTGGCGCCTCTTCGCGAGCGCCTTCAAGTTCTTCAAGGTGGCTTCGTCGAGAGACAAGCTCGTGGTCTTCGTCCGACCGGGCCGCATAATGGCACTGTAGCACACGAGGCACCGGGGAGCCCCGCTCGCAGCGCTACGGGTTCTTCCCCTCATTGCCGCAGCTCGTCAGCGCGGCGTTGCACTCCAGGGCGCTCGCCCCGGACCACTCGGTTCCGTTCTTGACGCAGTAGCTCCCGGCGAGCTCGGCGGATCCGAGGCCCAGATCCTCGATGAGCTTCTCGCAGTGGAAGCCGCTCGGGCACCGGCAGTAGCGGGCGTTCGGATCCGGACCGTCGCAGCGACACGAGCAGTACACCGCGTCCTTCGCGTACTCCGGGTGGCGCGGGGGCGACGCCGCCGCGGTGCGCCTCACGAGCTGCGGCGGCACCCGCACGGTGACCGGATCGCTCGTGCCGGGCAGACGGCAGCGCCGCGGATCGGTGGCTGGCAGCTCGAGGTCGGCCTCGGTCTGGCCGTAGGGGCAGCTCACCCGGCCCTGGAATTGGTTCACCAGGCAGACGCGCGTGCGGCACTGGACGGACCCGGTCTCGACGCTGACCTCCATGTAGTCGAACCCGCCGAAGGTGGGCTGGTGCTCCTCCTCGGGAACGCAGGGGTCACCCACACCGGCAGGCTCGGTCTCGGGCTCGCACCCGGCCAGGACGGTCGCGAGGATGAACCCCAGAGTGGCCGGTCGGAACACTCCTGGTATGTCGCCCGCGGACGCTGAAACGTGCGCTTGCGGGCTCAGGGCTTTCCGCCGCCGCCCTCGAGGGTGACGTCGGTGGTGCCGCTGTTCCAGAGGATCACGCCCGCGGTGGTCAGCGCGACGCCGCCCCCCAGGGTGATGGCGCCCCACTTGACCAGACCGTCGCCGCTGGTCGAGGCGGAGTCGGTCGAGTTGATGAGCGCACCGGTCAGGAGCAGGCTGCCTCCGGTGATCACCGCCAGGATCCCGGTCGAGCCGGTGATCGCCGACCAGGTCAGCTTCCCGCTGTTGCCTGGTCGCACGCGGGCGGTGACCTCGCCCTCCTTGTCGTAGACGGTGAACGGGGCTGAGTCCGGGATGTCGGGGCCGGCGATCTTCAGCGGCTGGCCGAGGCGCGCGTCGATCACGGCGTCGCAGGGCGCGCGGCACAGGAGCGTGCTCGCCCCCTGGCCGACGTACCCACCGGCGACTTGGTCCAGGCGCTGCGCGCCCAAGCCGTGGAGCTGCACGCTCGGATCCGGGCTCTCGATGTGGAGCTTCACGACCCCCGGACCGGAGCGGATCAGCGCGCCGCTGTTCGGGGTCGCCACGCCCAGACCACCCACGCTGGGGGTCTCCGGCGGCGGAGCGGCCTTCGCCAGCTTGGCCAAGCTGCCGAGCTCCGAGACCTCGAGGCGCAAGATGGCGCCGCAGCCCGTCGGCGGTCCGCTCGCGTCCGGCGTCGCCGCGGCGCAGGCCTCCGCGTCGCCGTCCTTGCTCAGGAGCTCGTTCCGCGTCGAGCTCTTGGCGCCGGCGCCTGCCCCGAGCACCGAGGCGCCCCCGCCGGCTTCGGCCTCGGCGCCGGCGAAGAACTCGAACGCGCCGGAGGTCATCGCCGTCACGACGTGCGTCGCGCCGTCGCAGGCGCCTTCGAGCTCGGGTTTGTCCGGCTCGACGGCGTCGAAGCGACCGACCACGTGCATGGCGACGTTCAGCTCGCCGGCCTTCTCCAGCTTGCCCTCCAGCTTGGCCGCGCCGACCGGCACCTGCGCGTAGAGCTCGTCCGCGTCGCGGATGGACACCTTCTCCAGCTTGCGCGTGGTCGCCGTGTAGCGATACGACCCCCCGAGCTGGCAGCGCGGCAGGACCTCCATCTCGCAGCTCTCGTAGCGCACCACGACCAGCCCGCGCTTCGCCGTGGACTCGAGCGCCGCACGATCCGACGACGGCCACTCGATGATCAGCGGCCGGTCGGAGCTCTTCTTGACGCGACACTTGCTCTGACCCGCCGGCTCGAAGGCCGGCGCCTGAGCCGTCGGGCGCGCCGCGGGGCCGCAGCCGACGGCGATGAGAGCCACGAGGGACAGGCCGAATCTCGACATGCGTCGCCTCATACCAGAAGCGCGGCCGAGATCTCCCCTCTCTCGTCAGCGCCCGGTCCAGACCGGCTGCCGCTTCTCCAGAAATGCCATCAGGCCCTCCCGAGCGTCGTCCGTGGCCAGGCAGTCGTGCAGGCGCTGCTCCAGGATCGGCAGCTTCTCGTCCAGCCCGAGGTCCTCCGTGTCGGCCAGCGCCGCGAGCCCCAGGCGCACGGTGCTCGGGCTCTTCGCCGCGATCATCTCGGTGTACTCCGCCACCGCGGCGTCCAGCGAGTCCGCCGGCACGGCTTTGTTCACGAGCCCGAGCCGCGCCGCTTCGTCGCCGCTCAGGTGTCTTCCCGAGAGCATCATCTCCGTGAGCGCGCGCCGCCCCATGACGCGCTCGAGCACGGCCAGGATCATGAACGGGAACAGGCCCACCTTGACCTCCGGCGTGCCGAGCTTCGCGTCGCTGGCGGCGACGGCGAAGGTGCAGGCGGCGACCAGCCCGAGCCCACCACCCATGGCGTGACCGTTCACCCGGGCGATCACCGGCTTGGGGCTGCGCCAGAGCCGGAGCAGCAGATCCTTGTAGTCGCCCTTGAACGGCAGCTCGCCAGCCTCGGCGCCGGCGGTCATTTGCTGGAAGTCGCCGCCCGCGCAGAACGAATTGCCCGCACCGGTGATCACGACGCTGCGCACGGCGGCGTCGTCCCGCGCGTCGTCCAGGGCCCAACAGAGCTCGTTCACCATCTGGGTGCCGATGGCGTTGCGCCGCTCGGGCCGGTTCAAGACCAGCTTCGCGACGCCGCTTTCGCTCGTGACCAGCAGAACCTTGTAGTCCCGCGTCTCCATCACGACACCCGCGGCAGGCTCAGGATCTGGCGCGCCTCCTCCACCGTCGCCGGACGGCGGCCCACGGTGCGCACCAGTCCCACCGCGGTCTCGACCATGTCGCCGTTCGACTTCGCCATCTCGCCGTTCGGCAAGTACAGGTGGTCCTCGAGGCCGGTGCGGATGTTGCCGCCGAGCACCAGCGCCGTCGCCAGCATCTTCCAGTGACCGTGGCTGATGCCGATGACCTCCCACTCGCTGCCCGGAACGGCCAGCTTGCTCTGGAGCTGGAGCGACTCCACCAACGGCGGGATGCCGCCGAGCACGTTCACGATGAACGAGTACTGGAGCGGCGGCTTCAAGACGCCCATGTCCACCAACGGCCAGACGCCGTGGGTGTGCCCGCTGTCGAAGCACTCGAGCTCGGGCTTCACGCCAGCCTCGTTCATGGCCTTCAGCAGGGAGATGATCTTGCTGTAGGTGTTCGGGAACACCATGTCGAAGACGAAGTCCTTCCGCTTCCCGGAGTACTTCGAGTAGTTCATCGTGCCCATGTTGAGCGCGGCGATCTCGGGGCGCGTCTCGCGGATGTACGTGCTCTGCTCGGTCACGTCGTCGCTCATGGTCCCGGTCGAGTAGTTCAGGATGATCGGGCTCCGCGCCCGGACCTCCTCGCGGATCTTGGCGAACACCGCCGGGCTGAAGGTGGGCGAGCCGTCGTCGTTGCGGGCGTGGATGTGCACCACCGCCGCGCCGGCCTCGTAGGCGCGTCGTGCCTCCTCGCCGATCTCCGCCGGCGTATACGGGATGCCCGGGCACTGGCTGCGATTGGCGAGCACTCCGGTCAACGCGCAGGTCACCACGCAGACGTCCGGATCACGGGTGGGCTCGTTCTTGGCGCTCATTCGGGTTCACCTTTCTCTTCCACCAGCTCGCGTACGCGGCGGGCCAAACGGGTCAGGATGCGGCTGAGCTCGGCCGCGTCACGCGCGCTGAGCTCGGAGAGGATCTGTCGGAAGATCTGCACGGGCTCCACCGGGATCTCCGTGGCGAGCCGCTGCCCCTTCCGGGTCAGCGTGATGTGGATGACGCGCCGGTCGTCCTCCGAGCGCCGGCGCTCGACCAGGCCCTCGCGCTCCATGCGGTCGATGATCCCGGTCACGGTGCTGTTGCGCGCCCGGATCTTCCAGGACAGTTCCGAGAGCGAGAGCTTGCCCACCGGCTCGAGCATCTTGACCACCGCGAGCTGCGGCCCGGTCACGCCGTGGCGCGCGGCCAGGTCCTTGGTGATGCGCCGGCTCTCCGTGTAGAGGTAGAGGATCGCCTCGACGATGGAGTCGAGCTCGGGCTGCTCGGCCAGGGCGGTCTTCGGGGCGGCGCGCACGATCCGGTCCTTCGCGAATTATTTCGCGTGCGAAGTATTTGCTCCGGGCGGCGGGAGGGTCAAGGGGGATCGGTGGATCCGGCCCTGCTGTGCCAGGCCTGGCACAGCACCCGGGCGATCCGCAGAAAGCAGCGCGAATGCGCCTGGCACGGCGGCTGCAAACTCGCCGCGCATGCTGCGTGTCTGCCTGCTGCTGGTGGGACTCTCGGTCTTGGGGTGCGGCGGTTCGGTGTCGAAGGACGGACAGAGCGGCGGCTCCGCCGGGACCGGAGCCTCCGCGGGCAGCGGCGGCTCCGGCGGCTTCGGTGGCTCGACGGGCGGCACCGGCGGCGGACCGGTATGTTGCGGCACCGACGCCGACTGCGGCAGCGCCGGAGATGCCGACGACGGCCCGCCTGCGCCGGTCGAGTGCGTGGAGGGTGTCTGCAAGCTGGTGCCGCCGAGCTTCAAGTGCTGGCAGGACTCCGACTGTCCCTACGGGATGTGTATGGGCGCCTCGGTCTGCCCCTGCGGCTACGACTGCCACCAGGCCGATCAGCTCGGCAACTGCATGGCGCCCACGCCCGCCCCAGCCCCCTGTTGCACGAACGACATGGCGTGCGGCGACGAGACCTACGCGCCGTGCGTGAACGGCGTGTGCAAGGTCCCCGTGCTCGGGGCCTGCTGGAAGGACGACGAGTGCCCGGCAGGGCAGAGCTGCGTCGGGGCCAGCGTGTGCCCCTGCGGCGCCGACTGCGATCAGATGGACATGCCCGGCAAGTGTCTGTGAGCGTTCACACCGGATCTTTTCGACCGCAGACGGCGGGTTCTGGGTAGACTCGGCCCCGAGGCGGGACGGGTATGAACGACGACGTTCTCTTGGACACACCGCTCATCACGGTGACGGCGCTGGACGGCGTGGCGCGCGCGACGGTGGAGAACCGCTCCGATGTGGGCGCGGAGGAAGGCGCCGAGATCGCACGCCGCCTCGTGGAGACGGTGACCCGCGAGGTGTTCGCGCCCGACGCGCGCTTCCGAGGGCTGGTGCTCGACGTGAGGGACGCGCCGGACGTCTTCGGACCGAAGACCCGAGACGCCCTCGAGACGTTGTTCCGTGGCGCCGAGGCCGCGAAGAAACCGGTGGGGGTGCTGGTCCGCTCCACGACGCAGCGCCTTCAGTACGACAGCCTGGCCGGCCTCTACGCCCCGAGCACGAGCCGGTTGTTCGAGTCGATGGAGCAGGCCGTGGCCTTCGCGCGCGCCCCGGCTCGTTAGGCTCGACGCCGCCGGTTTCTCAGCGCGAAACCCAGCGCCAAGAGCGCGAGCCAGAACCCGCGCGACGCGCGCGCCCTTCCGGCGCCGAGGGTGCAGCCCTCGTCGAGGGGCGTCGTCCCGTCCCGCGGAGCGATCGGCTCGCCGCTCGCGCCCGCCGCTCCCGCCGCGCCCGCTGCTCCGCCCGCTCCCGCCTCCGCGGCACCCGAGCCGCCACTGCCACCCGAGCCCCCACTGCCACCCGAGCCCCCACTGCCGCCCGAACCCCCGCTGCCCCCCGCGCCCGGCGCGACACACTTCGCGCCAGCGCCCGAGTCCTTGCACTGCTTGCCCGCCGCGCAGTCCTCGGCGCTGATCCCACCGAGCGCCGTGCAGTGCGCGAGCTGCCCGTTGGGCAAGCACACGTCGTGGGCCACGCCGAGCTTGGCGTCGCAGAACACACTGACGCAGCGCGCGCCCTTCGCGTCGTCCACGCAGTGGGCGGCGTAGGCCGAGCAGTCACCCGTGGAGATGGCGCCGTCGTTGCAGTCACCGATCAGCTTCTCGTTGACGCAGACCTTCTTCTGCCCGACTGCCGGGCAGAACACGCTCGCGCAGCGCACGCCCTTCGCGTCGTCCACGCAAGTCGCGCCGTACACGCCGCAGTCGCCGACCCCGCAGTCGGCGCCGTGGATCTTGCTGCCCTCGCAGTGCGCCTTGCACTGCCCCTGGCACGAGGTGCCGTCCACCGCGGCCAGCAGCGGGAACGGGTCGATGCCCTGCTCGTACACGCCGGGATAGACGGAGAAGTGCAGGTGCGGCGACGTGCCCTGGGCGTTGCCGGTGTTGCCCAGGGTGCCGATGGTCTGGCCCGCGCTCACTTTCTGCCCGACGCTGACCGCGATGCTGTCGAGGTGGGCGTGGTAGTAGCTCCAGCCGCAGCCGTCCTGCACCGTGACCCGGTTGCCCCCCACGCTGTTCCAGCCCGCCTTGACCACGGTGCCGTTCACCGGCGCGACGATGGGCGTGCCCTTCGCGCCGAAGATGTCGTTGCCGTAGTGGTCGCCGCCGATGAAGTCCGAGTTGTCCGGCGCGTGCGACGGATGCGCCGGGCAGGTGTAGGTCAGCGCGTTCTTGTCGTAGCCACCGTTGTGCGGACCGGCCACGGGGTAGCGCAGGAGGCTCGCCCCACAGGTCACGGCCTCGCCGACCTCGCGCAGGAGCTCGTCGTCGGCCGCGTGATCCCGGGGCGCCTCGCCGGCGCTGCAACCGACGACGCACACCAGCACTCCCAGACCCAACACGCGCTGCATCCCCGGTCGCTCTTCAAGGCGCGTGCCACAGCCAAGTGCGCGAAGCTTGGCGAAACGAGGCTCAGCGCCCGAACAGCCGGATCGGCGAGCGGCCAATGAAGTCAGCGACTTGGGCCCGAGCAGGCGTTCGCCGACACTGTTCTCAGGGCTTGCCCTTCTTCTTGCGCAGCTCGGCGAGCTCCTCCAGGTTCGCCTTCACCCGGGGGTCGCTCGGATCCAGGGCTTGCGCCTTCTTGAAGGCGCTCTCGGCCTCGTCGAGCTTCCCCTTCTGCGCCAGCGCGGTGCCCAGGTTGATCCAGGCCGAGCCGAGCTTGTCGTCCTTCTTGAGGGCCAGCTGGTAGGTGGCGATGGCCTTGTCGAGCTCGCCGCGCTGCTGCTGCGCGTAGCCCAGGTTCGACAGGAAGGTGGCGCGGTCGGGCGCGAGCTTCACCGCCTGCTCCAGGTGCGGCAGCGCCTGGTCGGCCTTGTTCGCCGCCAGGTACGCGGTGCCCAGATCGCCCCGCGCGCGCGGATCGTTCGGCGCCAGCGCCACTGCCCGCTCGTAGGCCTTGATGGCCTCCTCGACCTGGCCGCGCATCATGTACGCCGTGCCGAGGTTGGCCAGGCGCGCCGGGTTGTCGCGGTCGAGCTCCGCGGCGCGGCGGAAGCGCGACAGCGCCTGCTCGGCCTTGCCGGTCGCGAGCAGCGCCACCCCGAGCGCCGAGTGCGACTCCGGATCGGTCGGCTCGAGCGCGACCCCCTTCTCGAGCTCCGCCAGCGCCTTGTCCGCCTCACCCAGGATCAGGAGCAAGCGCCCGCGCTCGACGCGCGCTGGACCGTAGCCAGCGTGCGTCTTGATCACCGCAGCGACGCGCTTCTCCAGCGCCAGGATCTTCTTGTCCTTCGGCGCGGCGGAGAAGTCCGTCGCCACCCCCGACTCGGCCAGCGCCACCCGGACGAGCCCGATCTCCGGCGCCGGATCCTTCGGGGCGAGCTTCTTCGCCTTCTCGTAGTGCTGCTTCGCGCTCTTCAGCTGGTCCGCCGCGTAGGCCTTGTCGCCCTCGAAGAGCGCGGCGTCGAGCGCGTCGCCGGTCCCGCGGGAGAGGCCGCCGGGCATCTTGCCGGCCTTGGGCGGCTCGGGCGGAGGTGGCTCCGGCGCCTTCGCGCTCGCGCTCGCCGTCGGCGCGACGGGCGGCGTGCAGGGCGCACCGGGCGCGCAGGCCGGCGCCGTGCCGAGGGGCGTGGGCGTGTGATTCTCGGAGTAGAGCCCCGGCGGAGGTGGCAGCGGCGGCTGGGCTGACGGCGCCCGAGCCGGGGGCTGCTCGCTGCCGCACGCGAGGCAAACCAGGCCGGCGGCGAGCCAGGGTCTCACGGCGTGGCGTCGTTCCTGACGCTGTGCTCCTTGCCGTCGAAGCGCAGGAGCGCGGGCTTGTTGTCGAGCACGGTGGCGAGCACCACCGGGCGCTTCCAGATGCGCACCAGCGCCTGCAAGGTCTCCTTGGCGTAGTCCGAGCGCAGATCCACGCCGCGGTGATCGTGCTGGAGGAGCAGCTCGCCCTTGTTCTCGAAGTTGGCGTCCACCACGTAGATGTAGGGGTTGCCGAAGTTGGTGAGCTGGAAGAGGAGCTTCTCCTTGACCGCCTTGAACTCCCGGGTGTCGATCTCGAAGCGCTCGTTGCGGTTCGACCAGCCGAAGCTGAAGAGCTTCTGCTCGATGACGAACTCCGGCGTCAGGAACTCGTCGATGAAGGTCACGTCGGTGTAGAGCTGGCGCACCTCGAAGATCTTCTTGGTACCGAGCCCCAGGCGCAGGTCCCAGCTCCGCTTCTGGTCGAGGTCGTCGCACTCGTCCCACTCGCGGCCGAACTGGCCCTTGTTCCAGCGCTCCTCGATGTGTCGCAACAGCTCGACGCCCAGCTTGTACGGGTTCAGGCGACCGCCGCTGGTGGCCATCACGCCGGCGTTGTTCTCGGCGTAGTCGATGATGTCGCTGGGGTCGGCGACGCGCTCGGTCATCAGGCGGGAGTGCCAGAACGAGTTGTGGTTCACGAAGCCCTGCGCCACGTAGCGGTGCGTCTCGGTGACCGAGATGTCGTAGACGTCGGACACGCCCGGGTCGAGCGCGACGACCTCGTCAGTCCAGTCTTCCTTCAGGAACCACTTGTGGTCGGCCAGGTAGGCCTCGAGCGCGCGAGTCTTACGGTCGAGGGTGAAGCCAACGCGCTCGTGGAAGCGCTCGGCGCTCTGACCGGTGATGTGGAGATGGTGGGTCCCGTCCTTGTTCGCGCGGATTCGGCTGAGCACACCGAAGTTCAGCAGCAAGAGCTGCGTCTGACCGACGAGCGCGCGGCTGGCGCTCGAGAGGATGACGCCAGCTGGGCCCGCGTAGGCGTCGCAGTCGAAGTACGCCGCGAGGAACGCGCGCACGACATGCTCGGGCGAGCGCAGGATCACGTCGGGAATGCGCTTCACCCTGGCGCTCGGTCCCGTGGCGAGGCCGGCGAACTCGGTCAGGAAGTCGCTGACCGTTTCGGAGTGGACCAGCACCCGCCAGCGCCCGTCGTCCCACTTCATCACCGGGAAGACCCCGAACAGCTCGCCAGCGAGGAACGCGAACTCGACGGCCTGCGTCTCGTCCCCGGTCGTCAGGCCGAGGTGATGCTTGACGCGGCTGATGTGCCCGTCACCGATCAGGTAGCCCAAGAAGGCCCCGAGCTTCGCGTCGAGCTTTTCGGGGAAACGCACGGGGCGTCGATTGCGGTGGCGACCGCCGAGATTCTCCGTCGTCTCGTAGCTCTCGAGCGCGGCGGCGACGGCGGCAGCGCTCCGGGTCGATCGCCCCGCCCGGTGGCGCAGCACCGTCCACACCGAGACCCCGGCGTCGGCCGCGACGTCGTGGAGCGAGATGCGGGTCTTCGGTTGCCATGCGATGGGTACTTGCTGCTCCGGGCCGAAGCCATGCGCTCCGGCGATCGCGACCCGCTCACCCGGCCTGAGCTCGTCGAGGCGTTTCCAGGTCTCGCCATCCGCCATCAGTACCCGGTGGTTGTTCGAGCCGGTGAGCTCCAGCCCACGCCGGGTGCGCAGCGTAATCGTCGGATGGTTCCTGATGATGTTGCGGTCGTAGATCTCCTGCAGGCGCTCGCCACCGTCGTAGACCAGGCTGGCGTCGCCGGCCACCACGCGCTCCATCGGTACCAGCCCCCGCTCCGTGTACACCAGCGAGTCCGGTGCCACGCAGGCCCAGCCTTCATTCAAGACCTTCGTCTGCATCTGCGGCACGAAGTAGTAAGCCTCCTCGCGGATGATGGACAGGATCAGCCGCTCCCACTTCTCGAGCGGCGCGTTCTCGAGCAGGAAAGCCAGGATGTCCTGCACCGGCTCCGGCGGGTACTTCTTCAGCTTCTCGCGATCCGCCTCGATCTTCTTCTTCTGCTCCTCGAGGAACTCCTCGGGGTTGATGAAGTCCTCCATGTAGTCTTTGGAGCGCAAGCGCGGGACCTCGACCTCGCTGGGCTCGTCCTGGACCTCGATGCTGCGCTCCCGCACCATGAAGCGGGAGTAGGCGTCGATCAGGTTCTCGAGCGAGAGGCAGACGTCGATGAACTCCTCGACCCGCGCGATGCCGAAGCGATCCACCACCCGGCGGACGGCCGTGGCGTGGTTCGCCATCTTGTCCATCCACTTGCGGTTCGGGTTGTACTCCCCCGCCGCTCGGCGGATGGGGTCGGTTTTGTCGCCGCTCGAGTCCAGATCCGTGGGGCGGAAGGCGAAGTTGTTCTTGAAGAAGTCCACGTGACCGAACACGTGGCACATCACCAGCTTCTGGTCGGTGAAGCTGTTGCCCTCGAGCAGGTAGGCAAACGACGGGTTGTTGTTGATGACCATCTCGTAGATCTTCGAGAGGCCGTACTCGTAGGACTTGCTCAGGCGCTCGTACTCCATGCCGTAGCGCCAGTGCGGGTAGCGGTTGGGGAAGCCGCCGTAGGCCGCGATCTCGTTCATCTGGTCGTAGGTGAGCATCTCGAACACGGTCGGGAAGAAGTCCAGGCCGTATTCCCGAGCGATCTTCTCGATCTTCTCCTGCTCGACCCGCAGGTAGCGCGGCAAGCCCGTCTTGATCGCGAACTGCGTCATCTACTTCCCCTTCCCCAGGAAGTCCTTGATGCTGCCCACGATGGCGTCTCGATCGCGGATCTCGCTGACGATGACCCGGTCGTCGCTGGCGTAGTGCTCGCGCAGGTCCTTGATGAACTGCCCCGAGCCGTAGGGGCTCTCGACCTGCCCGTACGAGAACACGTTCACCTTCGGCAGGATGTCCTTCTTCAGAATCTCGATGCAGGTGAGCGTGTCGTCCATGCTCCAGTTGTCCCCGTCGGAGAAGTGGAACGGGTAGATGTTCCACTCCGTGGGCGGATAGTGCGCCTCGATCAAATTGGCGCACAGCTTGTACGCGCTGGAGATCATCGTGCCGCCGGACTCCCGCGTGCGGAAGAAGGTGTCCTTGTCCACCTCGCGCGCCACCGCGTCGTGGATGATGTAGCGGCTCTCGATGCCCTTGTACTGCTTCTGGAGCCAGGTATCGATCCAGAAGCTCTCGATGCGGACGATCTCCTTCTGCTCGTCACCCATCGAGCCGGACACGTCCATCATGTAGATGATGACCGCGTTGGCGACCGGCTCGGTCTCCTCGTTCCAGGAGCGGAAGCGCTTGTCCTCGCGCTGCGGCACGATGACGGGCATCGCGGGGTTGTAGATGCCGCTGGCGATGGACCGCTTGAGCGCCTCGCGGTAGGTCCGACGGAAATGACGCAGGCTCTCCGGGCCGACGCTGCGGATGCCGGTGTAGCGGTCCTTGGCGGAGACGATGCGGCTCTTGCCCTTGTTCTCGATCGCCGGCAGCTCCAGCTCTTCTCCCAGGATCTCCGCCAGCTCGTCCAGGGTGACGTCCACCTCCAGGGAGTGCTCGGCGGAGTCTTTCCCGGCCTTGCCCTGCCCGCCTTCTCCTTCCTCCTCGCTCTCGGAGAGCGGATCGCCGGGCTCTCCGTCGCCCTGGCCCACGCCGCCTTGCTGCTTGTCCCCGAAGGTGAAGCGCGGGATGTCGATCTGCGGGATCGGGATGCTGACCAGGTCCTTGCCTTTGCGGCCGATCATCTCGCCTTGCGAGATGTACCGTCGCAGGTTCTGCCGGATCTTGCCGCGCACGATGTTGCGGAAGCGCGAGTGATCCTGGTCAATCTTCAGCGACATGCTGGAGAGCCATTCTGGCACATCGCGGCGGCCACGTAGTCTCCCAGGGACACAAAAAGTGCGCCGGCCGCGACGGGACGCCCGCCGCGGCCAGACCCGAGCCGGGTCGCTGCTCAGGACACCGGGAGCTCTCGGCCGAGCCGCCGGTGCCCTACCGCCATCACCATCCAGGTGAGCGAGAGCAGGCAGAAGCCCAGGATGCCACCGGCCAGCGACTCACTGATGCCCTCCATGACGATGAGGTGGATCTTGGGGCTCATGGCCCACTCGGGGTTGGCCGGGACCTTGGAGCCCACCGCAGCGAAGCCCGAGACCACCGCGGCGGCCACGCTGAACAGCGTGGCGCGGGTCAGGTCCCGAACGGCATCGACGCGGCGGGGATCCGGCGAGAGCGCGAAGCGCAGCGCCGCGCCCAGCGAAATCAGCCCGAAGAGCAGCACGAACCACATCCCGACACCACCCGCACGCATGAAATCCAGCATCTTCCTCTCCTTCTTCCGGCCCGGCCTCGCGCCGTGCTCTCGGCCCTACGACGCTCGGCCCGGGCGGGCGTGACAGGAAAAATGAATTGTCACGCCGCCCCACCCCGCGCGTTGATCCGAGCGTGGCGGAGCCGAGCGACAGCGAGCTGCTCTCCGGCCTCCGGGCCGCGGACACCGCCGCGTTCGACGCGCTCTACGCCCGCTACCGCGCTCCGCTCTTTTCCTTCCTGGTGCGCCTCAGCGGGCGGCGCTGGCTGGCCGAAGATCTGCTTCAGGACACCTGGCTCCGGTTGGCCAAGCACGCGGTGGAGCTGCCACCGGACACCGCGCTCCGGCCTTGGCTCTTCACGGTCGCGCGCAACGCGTTCGTGAGCTACCGGCGCTGGGCGCTGCTCGACGCGGACCGCCTGCGCGAGCTCGGCCTCTGGCCGGGCCGCGCGAGCGAGACGCCCTTCGAGCTCGCCGCGGCGACCGAGACGGAGCGCGCGCTCGAGGCGGGGCTCGCTGCGCTCCCGCTGGCTCAACGCGAGGTCCTGCTCCTGTGCGCCGTCGAGCGGATGGAGCCGAGCGAGGCCGCGGAGGTGTTGGGGCTGAAACCGGAGGCCGTGCGGCAGCGTTTGTCGCGGGCTCGGAGTACGCTTGCCGAGCACATCGGCCGAGCAGAGAGGATACGATCATGAGCACCGAAGAAGAGCTCGCGTCACGACTCGGCTCGCTGCCCACGGCAGACGTCGACGGCGACGTCGCACGCCGCATCGGTGGGCGCGCCCGCGTGGTGCTCGGGCGCGAGGCGCGGCTCGCGAAGCGCCCGGCCTTGCGGCGCGCGTCGCGGTTCTACGACGGCGCCGTCGAGCCCGCGCTCGTGGCCACCGCGTGCTTCGTCTACCTGTGGTGGGCGCTGGACGCGACGATGGCGATCTTCCGCTAGGGGGTGTTCCCGATTCGCGCTCCGCTGGCGGCCGCAAACGCCACGCGACGCTTCCGTTCGGTCGAAACGGCCGGCGCCGGGCCCGGCCGGTCTTCGCACTCACGCCTCATTGGCGGAACGCGATCTGATCATGGCAAGACTGCTCGAGTGATTCCGGGGCTCGCCGCCCGGTCGCACACCGAACTAGGGACACCCCCTAGTCCGCGCTGGCGTCCATCGGCCCCGCGTCGCCGGACCACTCGCACTCGCCGGCCAGGCACTCCTGGCCCGCGGGGCACTTCACGCCGGTGCACGGATCCGGCTGGCAGGCGCCGCTCGCCGGCTCGCACGCCTCGCCGAGCCCACAAGGACCTGCCGCGTCGCCGGCGCACTGATCCGGGACGCAGGCGTAACCGCCGTCGCCGCTCGGCGCGCAGACCTCGCCGCTCTGGCAGGCCGTGCCGCAGCCGGTCGGCTTGCAGGTGCCGTCGCTGCACGCTTCCCCGGCGTTGCAGGTGACGTTCGCGCAGGACGGCAGGCAGCTGGACGCCGTGAAGTCCGCGTTGGGCTTGCAGGCCTGCTCCGCGGTGCACGACGAGTTCTCGGCGCAGGGATCGTCCACGCACTCGCCAGCGTTGCAGAGCTGACCCGACGCGCAGCCGCTGGTGCACTTCGTGTTGCCGGCGTCACCGCTGCCGCCCGCGGCCCCGCCGACGTTGATGCCGCCGCCCGAGCCACCCAAGCCGCCGCCGCCGCCCATGGAGGCACCGCCGGCTCCGCTCGTCGCGCCAGCGCCCCCCGTGCCGGCGCCGCTCGGCACCTCCGGCTGCGGGTTCAGATCGCAGGCCGCGAACGCGAGCCCGAACGCGAGCCCGAGGGCGGCGAGCGCGGCCGCGCGGCGCGCCCAACCCGGGATCCACCGAGAAGCAAGCTTGGCCAAAGCGCTCCGATTATGCGCCGCCCGGTCCGGCGGCGCCAGCACCCGGCTGACCGCCCTCAGCCCCCGAGCTTCTTGGCGACCCCGGCCAGGTCCACGCCGGTCGCGGCCTTGATCTGCTCCGCCGCGCCGATGGCCTTGCGCGCCACTTCGCCCCCCTCCACCTCTCGGGAGGGCAGCACGCTGAACTTGCTGATGGTCAGCGAGTGGTGCGCGCCGGAGACGTGCGGCAGGAGCGGCATCAGGTTCTGAAGCGCCAAGACGTCCCGCGACGCCGCGCCACCCTGCCGGTAGGACTCCACCAGCACCTTGAGCGAGCCCGCCTCGGCGCGACCGCGCTCGATGGTCGAGGCCGCGTCGCCCTTCGCCGCTTCCTCGGCGGCGCGTTGCCGCGCGATGGCCGGCTGCACCACGTCCGCGTCGAGCCGCCGCTTCTCCTGAAGCGCGCGCGCCTTCTGGCGCTCGATCTCGGCGCGCACCTGCGCGACCTGCGCCAGGACCTGGCCCTTGGCCTCCTGGATCAGCGCCTCGCGACGGCTGGTCGCCTCCGCGATCCGCTTCGCCGTCTCCTGCCGCGCGATCTGCACGTCGGCGTCCACCTTGGCCGTCTCCGACGCCGCCCAGTTCGAGGCCTGCTGCACGGAGGCGTCGGCGCGGGCCTCCGCTTCGGCGATGGCCTGGACCTGGTTCAATCCGGCGCCGCGGATGCGGCCGATGCTGGCCAGGTAGTTCACGTCGTCGGTCACGTTCTGGATCTTGAGCGTGTCGAGGACGAGGCCCATCCGGCTCATGTCGTGCTCGGCCTCGTCGAGGAGCTTGCTGGCGAAGGCCTGCTTGTCCTCGTTGAGCTCCTCCGGCGTGAGGCTCGCGAGCACGCCACGCAGGTTGCCCTCCAGCGTCTCCTTGGCGATGTAGTAGATCTCCTCGCGCGAGCGACCGAGGAAGCGCTCGACGGCGTTGGACAGCAGCGGATCTTCGCCCGGGAGCTTCACGTTCGCGACACCCTGGATGGTCAGGGGGATACCGCCCTTGGAGAAGGCTCCGCTCACGTTCACGGCGACGGTGAACATGCTGAGGTCGAGCACGTCCACCTTCTCGACCAGCGGGCGCCGGAGCGCGCGGCCGCCGCGCACGAAGCGGTACGCGACGCGGCGCCCCTCGCCCAGCTGGCGCGTGGTGCCGCTGAAGATCAGCGCCTCGTTGGGCGTGGAGACCCAGAGCAGACGCTTGACCATCATGTAGAGCGCGACCACGACGACGAAGACCGTGACCACGCCGACGAGCAACAGGCCGGTCATCGCGCACCTCCCTTCTTGCCCTCGAGCAGGGCTTTCATGTCCACACCCACGGCGCGACCCGTCTCCTGCAACACCTGGGAGACCGCGGCCGGGAAGCTGGCGACGGTGCCGGTGAAGCTCTGCCCGTCACCGCCGTCCACCACGCTGAGCTCCTCGATCTTGGCCCGCGTCACCCGAGCGATGGCCGACTCGACGAAAGAGCGCAGGTGCTGGAGCACGTAGAGATCGCGACCGTCGCTGCCGGCGGCCTGCCACTCCGCCGCGACCAACCGCAGGGCCTCCGCCGAAGCCTTGCCGCTCTCGATCACTGGCGCGGCGCGGCCGCGGGCCTCGGCCTCGGACGAGAGGCGCTCTGCCTCGGCGGGCAGGAACACGTCGCACTCCAGCCGCAAACGCTCGAGCTCCGCGCGCAGCTTCTGGAGCTCCTGCTCGGCCTCGGAGCGCGCGGTCTGGGCGGCGACCTCGGCCTCGTTCTCGATGGACTTCGCCTGGGCCTCCATCTGGGCCAGCTCGGCGCGGAGCTCGTTGCGCTTGGTGAGCACCGACGCCTCGGCTTGCTTCTGCGCGCTCTCGGCGCGCTGGCGCGCCCCGGCCTGCGCCTCCGCGATGGCTTGGTTCGCGCTGTTCTCCGCGTTCTGCGCGTCGCGGATCATCCTCGCGATGCGCGCGCGCCCGAGGTTCGCCAGATAACCCTGCTCGTCGCTCACGCTCTGCACCTTCAGCACGTCGAGCTCGATGCCCAGCTTGTCGAAGTCGTCCTTGGCGTGCCGGATCAACGTGCCGGCGAACTTCAGCCGGTCCTCGTTCACCTCCTCCGGGGTCAGCTCGGCCACCACCTCGCGGAGCACGCCTTCCAGCGTCTGCTGGGCGACGGCGCCGATCTGCCTGGGCGTCATCGACAGCGAGCGCTCGATGGCGTTGCGCGCGAGCGCGGGGTGACTGCCGATCTTGATGTTGGCGATGGCGTGCACGCTGAGCGGGATGCCGCCCCGCGAATAGGCGTTGTGCACCTCGACCTGCACCGGGATAAGGCGCATGTCCATGCGACTGACCTGCTCGAGCAGCGGTATGCGGAAGCCCCGCCCGCCGTGCAGCACCTTGTACCCGATGGTCGATCCGTCGGCGAGCTGGTGCTTGCGCCCGCTGATCACGACGATCTCGTTCGGGCGGCAGATCACCAGGAAGCGCGACAGCACGAAGATCAGGAACGCGACCGCGAGGACGATGCCGCCTGCTACGAGCAGCACCAGCGTCGACTCCGGATCCAGCCCCAGCTCCGGCGGCAGTTGAGGTTGCATGGCGGCCGAGCATAGGCCAGCCGGTGAGCGGAAGCTACGGCTCGCGTTTCGGCGGAAGCAGCTCCGCCGGCACGCGCGACACGTGCGCAGTGGTGTCGCGCATTTCCTCGATCATGACCAGCTGTCCGGCCTCCAGCTCGGCTTCGTCCGTGCTCGCGACGTAGTCGACGGTCTGCCCCTTCAGCTCGATGCGGACCTTGCCGCGCGCGCCCTTGCCGAGCGGGATCATCACCTTGCCGACCTGTCCCACGGCGTCGCGATCGGTGGCACCGGAGTTCGCCTCGCTCTTGGCCAGCGCGCGGAAGGTCAGCGACGCGAGCACGCCGGCTCCCAGGCCGAGAGCGACGGCCACGACCAGCGCCACCACCGAGTTGGCGAGATCGAGGTAGTGGATCAGCGAGCCGCTCAGGCCGAACGCCAGGAAGGTGAACGTCCAGAAGCGGAGCGAGAGGAAGATGGGCAAGAACCCACCGTCGGCGTGACCGTGATCGCCATGGTGATCCGCCTCCGCTTCGCCGGCGTCCCCAGCGTCGGCGTCGGCTCCAGCGTCGGTGTCGGCGTCGGCGTCGCCCTCGCCGCCCATCACGAGCTGCAAGGCGATGGTGCCGAAGCCGACGATCAGCGCTGCCAGGTAGAGGATGCCCACGACCGAGATTCTAGCTCAGAATGGCCCGCCGCTGCCGGTGGTGCAGTTGACGCACTCCGGCTTGCTCTTGTTGGCGGGGTCGTTGCAGTAGATGGGGCAGTAGTCGAAGGTCAGGAAGGTCTTGTCCACCTGATCACACTCGTCGCTGATGCCCTTCACGCTGAAGCTGCCGTAGCCGCCGTTGGCGTAGAAGAGCCCCGCGCAGGTCGTCTCCGCGCCGGGCTTGGTGATCCACGACTTCAAGTCGGGCATCGGCAGCTCGCCGTCGGTGCCGTTCGGACCCTTGCCGGCCAGGCCGTAGTGCCCCTCGGTGCAGACCTCCATCACCTGGCAGTCGCCCGCGCTCTTCGCGGCGCCCTTCGCCGACAGCGCCTGGAGCTTGAAGCAGAGCTTGAAGTAGCCGTTGCAGTCCACCTTCAGGGTGTTCGGGCTGAAGGGCTGAGTCGGGGGCTTGCTCGTGGCGAAGTCCATCTCCGCCTGCGTCGGGCAGCGCGGCCCGTTCGCCTCCAAGATCGTCGAGACCCCGCCGATCACCTTGCCCGTGCCGTCCGTGTAGAAGCACGGGCTGGTGTTCTTGACGTCCCAGTAGCCGCCGCTGAAGCAGGTGCAGGCGGCCTTGCCCGTCGCGTTCGGATCCGGCTCGAAGGTCGGCGGCGTGATGCCGGTGTAGCCCTGGCACTCTCCCCAGGCGAGCTTGAACTCCGAGCTTTGCTGGCAGGTGGTGACGCCGTCCTTGCACGCGCCACGGTTTCGGTGCTTGCGCTTGCCGGGCCAGCACGGCGCCGTCGCCCCCGCGCTCGTGCACGGGCAACCCTGGAGGTTCTTGTCGTCGGGGCACTCCGGCGTGCCGCCGGGCTTGATGGGTTGCGCGCCGGCGTCGCTGCAGTCGGGCGGCGGCGGGTCGACGGCGAAGAACGCGTCCACCGAGTAGTCCGGCGCCTCGCCGTCCGTCGTGATGATCAGGCCGGAGTCGCCGCCGGTGCCGGTCCCGGTCCCTCCCCCGCCGTTGGCTCCGGTGCCGCCACCGCCGTTCGCGGCGCTGCCGCCCCCGCCGTCACCACCCGCGGAGCAGTGCAGCGCGACGAGCGACAACGCACCACCCAAGAAGAGTCGAGAACCGAGCCTGAGTAGCGCCATCCCCGCCATGCGCTGGATGGTACCACCGGCCCTCCTCCCTCGCGACTGTTGAGAACCGCGGCGGAACTGCATAGATCTCGCCCATGCCGACCATCCGTCCCCGCCGCAATCGAGTCAGCGCAGGCGTCCGCGGCCTCGTCCGCGAGACCCACCTCGGGCCCGAGCACCTGGTCTTGCCGCTGTTCGTCCACGAAGGACCCGGCGCCTTTCCCATCAAGAGCATGCCGGGCCACGCGCGCCTCGACATCGAGCTCCTGGTGGCGAAGTCCCGCGAAGCCTTCGAGCTGGGCGTGCCGGCGGTCGCGCTCTTCCCCGCCCTCGGCGACGAGCTGAAGAACCAGCACGGCACCGAGAGCCTGAACGCTTCCGGCTTGCTCCAGCGCGCCGTGCGCGCCCTCAAGTCGGCGCTCCCGGAGCTGGTGGTGATCACCGACGTCGCGCTGGACCCGTATTCGTCCGACGGCCACGACGGCGTGGTGATCGACGGCCGCATCGACAACGACGTGACGGTGCCGCTACTGGCCAAGATGGCCGTGGCGCAGGCCGCCGCCGGCGCCGACGTCGTCGCCCCGAGCGACATGATGGACGGCCGCGTCGGCGCCATCCGCGAGGCCCTCGACGAAGCGGGCCACCCCGACGTGCTCATCTGCAGCTACTGCGTCAAATACGCCTCGGGCTTCTACGGCCCCTTCCGCGACGCCCTCGACTCCGCGCCCCGCGCCGGCGACAAGAAGACCTACCAGATGGACCCCGCCAACGTGCGCGAGTGCCTGCGCGAAGTTCGCCTGGACGAGGCCGAGGGCGCCGACTGGCTGATGGTCAAGCCCGGCCTGCCCTACGCCGACGTGGTGCGCGCCGTCAGCGAGATCAGCGCGCTGCCGGTCGCCGTCTATCACGTGAGCGGCGAATACGCGGCACTGAAGGCCGCGGCCGCGAACGGCTGGCTCGACTTCGATCGCTGCTTGCTCGAGAGCCTATTGTGCCTGCGCCGCGCGGGGGCGGACATCATCTTCACGTACGGGGCGATCGAGGCGGCGAGGTTGTTGAAGAAGGGGTAGGCGCGTTCGGGCGGGAGCTCCGCGGCGCAGAGCAGGGACGACGCCGATCGAATCGCGGCGGTTCCTCGAGATCGGTCCCACCTATCGGAGACGCAGCAGCCGGGTGTTCAGTGGGATAGCGTTGGCGGGGCGGTCACATGCGCAATGTGCTTTTTGATCTCGACGGTACGCTGACGGATCCAGTGGTGGGGATAGTTCGCTCGTTCCAGCATGCGCTGCGGGCGGTGTGCGGCCCTTCGTGGACGGACATCGAGCTGCAACAGTTCATCGGCCCCCCTTTTCGTGAGGTCTTCGAGACCCTCCTTCAAACGGAAGATCCGGAGCTGAACGAGCGGGCTATTCGCGCCTATCGGGAGCGGTACGGGACGCAGGGATTGTACGAGAATGTCGTCTATTCGGGAATACGCGAGACATTGGGCGAGCTCCGCTCGATGGGCATTCGTCTCTGGGTTGTCACGTCGAAGCCGCAGATCTACGCAGACCGCATCATCGAGCATTTCCAGCTGCGGGAGTTCTTCGCAGGCGTCTACGGTTCGGAGTTGTCGGGAGAGCGCTCAAAAAAGGCAGAGTTACTGAGGCACGTTTTGCGCGAAGAGCATGTCGAGCCCCTAACCGCGTGCATGATCGGCGACCGCAGACATGACATAGGGGGGGCGCGCGCGAGCAACGTGGTCGGTCTTGGCGCACTCTGGGGCTACGGCAGTCGGGAGGAGCTTGAACTGGCTGGGGCCAGGGCCCTGATCGACTCGCCGTCAGCAATTCGTTCCGCGATTCGCGGACTGACGCCAAGCTGCGGTTGACGGTGCCGCGGGGAACCCGCTCGCGGCTCCTGACGTCGTCGCGGTTCCCGAGTTGTGCCGAATTCGCGTTGCGCTCGTTGCGCGACCCTGCGTGTTCTCCGCCGTATCCGCTCGAGGCCTCGAGCCAGGCGCCCGGGCTCAGCGCCCGAGCGCCCGGCGCACCCGGGAAAGTGCGACCTCCGGCTGCCGGAGCACGAGCTCGGCTTCGAGCCGGAGCACCCGCCACCCGAGCCGCGCGAGCTTCTCGTCCCGGCGGGTATCGGCCGCAACTCTGTGCGCGTGGCTGCTGCCATCGATTTCGACGATCAATTTCGCGCTCGGCACGGCGAAGTCCGCCACGAATTCCCCGATGACCACCTGCCTGCGGACCGCGACGCCCAGGCGACCGCCGCGCACGAGGTTGAAGAAAGCCTGCTCGCTCCAGGTGGGAGCGCTGCGCATCGCAGAAGCCCGAGCTTCGAGGAGCTGACGGCGGGTGTGGTTTCGATGCATGAGGTCCTCCTGGCCCGGCAGCGCGGCCGGGCTTTGCCCGAGCACGGCGCAGGGGGCGTGACAGGCGCGGATCAGGACTTTGCGGCGTAACCTTCGCTCCGCGACATCGCGCGAGGAACGCTCGACTCCGACGCGCCTGGCGCGGCCCGTGCGCCATCAGGGCAGAGCCCGGACGCGCTGCCGGGCAGGGCCGAGCGGGCATCGAAACCCGCCCGCAGTCAGCCTGTCGTCGTGCGGTGATGCCTACGTGAGCGGCCGGTTCTTGCCGCAAGCTCTGGCGCTATGCGCAGCGATGGCGCACGCCTGGTCTTGCCCGGCCTCCGCTCCGCGCATGCGGTACCAGGCTCGGAATGACGCGCCCCCTCCATCCGCGCGCAGCGCCGGCGCGGCGGGCGTCCGCTCGGTGTGCGCGGTGCGACGAGACGTGCTGCTCGCTTCCTGGAACGCCGGCGCGAGCACGGATAAGGAGGGGGCAGGCGGCGCGCAGCCGCGCGAAGCGCGGCGGTCGGGTGGGCCCCGGCAGTTACCTGCCGGGGCCTCCCACAGATCCGGACGTGCGGATTTCCCGCATCCGGCTCCTCGGTCACGGATTCGCTACGAGACGTGCGCGCACGACCGACGGCTTCGGGAGCGGGTAGCGCTCCAGAAGCCTGTTCATCGCCGCCCAGTCCAAATACGCCTTGTCGGAGCGGCGCGACAGCCACCGCCGCCACAGGCAGGTCACGTGCCAGTAGAAGCACCAGAGACGGCCAAAGTTCCCTGTACGGCCGTAGTAGCCGTAGTGTCCAGCGAGCTTCGCCGCCAGCACACGTTGCTGCTCGCGGATGGGCTCGTGCCGGTGTAGCCGACACCACTGGGTGATTGCACCCAGCGCCCTGCGATGGCGGTCCTTCGCTGTTCGCATCCTCACCACCCACTTGCCAGCGAGGCTCTTGCCCCAGTGGAAGGTGAAGCCGAGGAAGCTGAAGGTCCCGGGCCCGCTGGGTCCCCGGCCGTCGCCGCGCGAACCAGGTCGGATGCGATCGGGCCGCTTGAACGGCACCAGGCGCGTCTTGTCCGGGTGGAGCGCGAGCCCGTACTTCCCAAACCTTTTTGGAAGCACGTCGAGCACGCGCCGCGCGTCGTCCTCGTATTCGAACAGCATCGCGGCATCGTCCGCGTATCGAACGAGGTGTGCCCGCCCTCGAAGTCGGGGTCGGACCTCTCGCTCAAACCACACGTCGAGCACTTCGTGCAGGTAGATGTTCGCCAAAATCGGCGAAATCACCCCGCCTTGTGGCGTGCCGGCATCGGGGTAGCTCAGCTCTCCGTCCTCCAGCACGCCCGCGTTCAGCCACTTTCCGATGAGACGCAGAATGACTCCGTCTCGCACCCTGCGGCGCAGCACTTCCCGCAGACGTTCGTGGTCGAGAGTGTCGAAATACTTTCGTATGTCGAGCTCCACGACCCAACCGCCAGCCATCTTCACCGCCGGTGTCCAAAGCTCTTCGAGCGCCTGGCGCGCGGAGCGCCCAGGACGGAACCCGAATGAGCAGTTCAGGAAGTCCTGCTCGTAGATCGCTTCGAGCACCATCGCGACGGCGCGTTGCAAAACCTTGTCCTCGAAAGTCGGGATCCCCAGCGGACGCGTTTCCTTCCCGTCCCCCTTCGGGATGTGCACGCGTCGCACTGGCGGCGCGCGGTACGCTCCGGACTTCGCGCGGTCGAGCAGCGATCGGAGGTTTCCCTCCAGGTTTTCCGCATACTCTTTCGCGCTCTGCCCATCGACGCCCACGGCCCCATCCTTGCGAGTCCGTCGGTATGCCTCGCGCAGCCACTCCAGGTCGATGTGATGCGCCAGCGTCGTGAATGCCATGTCGGGCGCTTGCTGCGCCTGCTTTGCTATCCGCTCGAGTTTCGTTGAGATGGTGGTCAAGCTCGGTGTCTCGGTCATCTTGCCCTCGCTCGGTTCCGTGAAACGCTTTCCCGACACCGCCCTTCGCTCCGCCGGGTCGCTTGGGCGGCTTCCCCGGCTTCGTCGCTACTATGGCGGTGCTCCGACTTCCCGCTGCCCCACCTTGCTCACTTGCGCTCGCTTGGCGGTTCCGGTCGCCCGGAGCAAACAGGACCTCTCAAGTTCCCTGGTGACCCTCGCTGTACATGCCGTGCTCTCCGACCGCGGCAGGCCGATGAGGACGCGCCGTCGGGGCGTTGCCCCTGACTCTTGCCTCACCGATGTTGCCTTCCGGGGTGTGCTGTCCCGTCGGCTCCCACCACTTCCCAAATTTCGCAGCCCAATCACACGGCCTGCACCCTCGCTGCCTACGCTTCGCAGCAAGCCTCCCTGTTCGGTTGGAGTTGCCACGCAAGGCTCGCTTCCAGATGGCGGCGCACCCTTGGCTGGGCGGGATTCGAACCCGCTGGGTCACTCACCTGGTTTCAGCTTTGTATTGGCTTCTACATGGCATCCTCCAGGACAGAGCTTCTTGACGCACAGCAACGACCGGGGGAGGCAGGAAAATTCACCTATGGGGCGATCGAGGCGGCGAGGCTCTTGAAGAGGGCGTAGGTCAGGAGGCACGCGGGCGCCAACGGCTCGCGCACGTGCACGACCGCCTTCGCGCTGCGCCGGCGCCGACTCCGCCGGTAGCCGCACCACGAAGCCTGGTGACACGGCCGCGTGGAGCGCTCCAGCCGATCTGCTGAACCACGTGCGTGCGCGCTCAGCGTTTGGCGCTTGACGAAAGAGATCCCGGGCACACTTCGACCAGGAGGTGGGTGATGGCGTCCGAGCGGCGAAGGGTGGTGCGCGCGACCTCCACACTGCGACGTGCACTCGCACTCGCCTCGCTTGCCGGGGGCATCGCCAGCTGCAGCGCGGGTGACATCGGCAATGAGACCAGCGCGCGCCAGCGCGCGGAGCTCCAGGGCGGCCCGAGCGTCCAACCCCAGAGCGTCAACACTTGGTTTGGCGCGCGATGCGGCGACATCCCAGCGCAGCTGATCTCCCGGCGCAGCTCGCGAAGCTGTGCGACGCCGGGGTCGAGCTCATCGTCGTTGGCGGCGAAGCCGCGGTGATCCATGGATTACCGATGACCACGAACGATCTCGACATCGTGCACCGGCGCACGCAACTACGGCGGCGATGGCGCAGGTCCTGACGCTGTGGCATGCTTGGGTGATGGCTCGCCGCCTTGGTCTCGCGATGCCGCTGTTCGTCGCGCTCGCCTGCGCCGGAAGCTCCGACGAAGAGCCGGTCCCGAGCACCGAGGCGATGATCACCGACCTATGTCGGAAGGTGGCGTCGGCGAAGTGCGACACCGTCGAAGACGAACAAGCCTGCGCCGAAGAGCTCCAGGAGGACCAGTCCCGAGCGACTCAGGAAGGCTGCCGGACTCAGCTGGACGCTTACCTGAGCTGCGCAGTGTCGAAACCGATCGGCTGCACGAGCTACGATGGGCCGTCGTTCCCCACGGTCGATGAGAGCTGCGGCGAGCTGCGGGTCGCGTTCGGCGAGTGCTGGACCAAGCTGAGCGGAATGTGCGCGGTCGGAGTCGGCAGCGGCTCGCCCGAGGTCGTGACCTGCACGATCAAGTGCCCCCAACTGAGCTCGACCTGTCAGGGGCCGGATCCGAACGGGCCCGTCGACTGCGCCTGCGACATGGGACCCAAGGCAGGCACCACCTTCAAAGCGACGGATTGCAGTCTGAACCTCATGTGGGCCACCGGGCACACCTGCCAGTAACACCGTCTCCGGGAGGTGGACGGCTTCCCGCCACCCGGTCACAAGGCGGACCCGCCGTTCGGCAAACGCACTCGCAGACCCGGCCCTGCTCGCCGACGACGACCTCTCCGCACTGCGCGCCGACGGCGCGCTGGAGGCCGCCGTTGCCCGCGGCCGGAGCGGCGGCACGGGGCGCCCGTAAGGTCTCCCAGCGCGGGGGCCCGCGCTACCGGCGCTGGGCGTCGCCTTGCTCGGAGCACGCCGCGCCGAGCGCGAGTGCGACGATGCGTCCGAGAGCTACTCCGCGCACCCATCCCCAGCGGCCCCGCCGTCAGCAAGTTCCTCGGGCTCGGGCACGACTTCACGCACACCGGTAGGTTGCAGCCCACGCTTCCCTCCCATTCAGACTGCGACGCGCGCGAGGAACGCGCGCACGGCGCCCTGAAACTCCGCCGGCACCTCGGCGAACCCGAAGTGGCCGGCGGTCTCGAAGACGACGAGCTCGGCGCCGGGGATCTTCGCGGCGATCGCGCGGCTCGCGGCGGGCGAGCAGACCCAGTCGTGGGCACCGACCATCACGAGCGTCGGGACGCGGATGTCGCCCAAGACGGGGTGCATGTCGTACGCACGCGCCTGGGTGCCGAAGAAGTGTTTCGCCACCGAAACCTCCATCCCGCCGCTAGCCCCGACAGCGCGTGCCGCTTCCATGTGCGCCGGCCCGGCGTAGTAAGGAACGACCTCGCTCGCGAAGAGAGCCATCGACTCGTCCGACATGTCGCCACCGAAGAAGCGATCCTTGATCGCGGCGACCTCCGCCGGCGCGCGCTGCTCGAGCGAAGCGGGCGGCGGATGAGCGTCGGTGTGGGGGCGGAGCGCGGGAACGGTGTCGCAGAGCAGGAGCCCGCGCACGAGGTCCGGGTGCTTCCACGCCATGGTCAGCGCGACGAACCCGCCCGCTGAGTGGCCGAACACGAACGGGCGCTCGATTCCGAGCCGCTCGCACAGCCCGACGACGTCCGCGGCGACCTGGTCGAGCGTCCACGTCTCGAGCGGGGGACGACCCGACCGACCGCAGCCGCGCGGATCGACGAAGACGAGCTGGGCGTCCGCCGCGAGCGGAGAGAGCCCGGCGCGCAGATAGACATGGTCGAAGCCCGGCCCACCGGGGAGCACGACCACGGTCGGGCGCTCGCGAACGCTTCCGCCAGCGTCGATGGCGAGCTTCGCCCCATCGACATCGAAGAAGATCTCGGTGCCATTCAAAGAGAGTCGCATCGTCGCCCCCGTTCCAGAGACACGACGGTAGCCTGTGCGCGACGCGAAGACGATCAGCACTGCGAATTGCCCCTGGCGCAGCGCAGCTTTCAGGCCGCGGGCTGGTGGGTCCCGTCAGGCGAGTGATTCTTGCGCTGGGTCTTGGCTTGCTCCTGTGCGGCCCAGTACCTCTCCACCGCCCCGTCCCCGGGTCACCACTTCCCCGCCGGTGGTGGCGACGCAGCTCGACTCGAGGAGAACCGATCGAGACTGGTCACTCGACCGCGCAGCGAGCGCGAGCGGCGAGATCGTGATACTCAGCGACGCGTGACATTCATCGAGCTCGGCGTGGACCACCCGTGGCGGTAGAGAACGCATCGCCGATCGCCGACGGCGGCGAGGAGGGTCGGGCCTTCCTCCAGGCCCGGGTCGCGCTCTTCTGGAAGATCATGTTCTTCATCATCGCGTTCAGCGTAGGGCTGGGCGTGATGGGGGCGGTCGTCGCCCCTGGCGTGGACGTGATCCTCACGGCGAGCAGCGCCACGCTGTCGGGGAGCCTCTGGCTCCTCACCAGACGTGGGCAGCGGTCCGTGCGGTTCCTCCGCGTCGTGGAGGCCGCCGGCTTCGTCACCTCCTTCACCATCGGCGGCTTCATCGGTCGCTTCGTCCTCGAAGCCTTCTGCCGCGAGCGCGCGCTCGTGACCATCGAGGGCACCACCATGGCCGACGGCTACTTGTCGATGGTCCCGTTGGCCGGCATGGCCATGCAGGCGGCCATCCGCGCGGCGCTGGTCCCCTCGTCGGCGCGTCGCACCGCCCTGGTCACGGCGATCGGCGGCGTGCCGATGATCGCCATCACCGTGCTCGTGGTGCCGACCGGCGAGGGTGGGCTGGCCTGGCGCTCGCTCGACTCGGGCGTGTTTCCGTGGCTGCCCTCGACCATGGTCATGATGTGGGGATTCGCCGTCGCGACGTGCACGGTCATCTCGTGGGTCATCTACGGCCTCCGCGTCCAGGTCCAGGAGGCACGCCGCCTCGGCCAGTACGTCCTCGAGAAGAAGCTCGGCGAAGGCGGTATGGGGGAGGTCTACCGGGCACGCCACGGGATGATGCGGCGCCCGTCGGCGATCAAGCTCTTGCGGGTCGATCGGGCGGGCGCGAGCAGCCTCGAGCGGTTCGAGCGCGAGGTGCAGCTGACGGCGCGCCTGACCCACCCCAATACGATCACTATCTACGACTACGGGCGAACCGACGACGGCGTCTTCTACTACGCCATGGAGCTCCTGGACGGCGCGACGCTGGAGCACATCGTCCACGTCGGCGGCCTGCAGCCGCCGGGCCGGGTGGTCCGCATCCTCACGATGCTCTGCGGGGCGCTGAACGAGGCCCACGCGATCGGCTTGATTCACCGCGACATCAAGCCGGCCAACATCATGTTGTGCGCCCAGGGCGGCGAGCTCGACGTCGTGAAGCTCCTCGACTTCGGGCTGGTCAAGGAGTTCGAGGTCGATGACGAGGTCAAGCTGACCGCGGCGAGCGCGCTGATCGGCACCCCGCAGTACATGGCGCCCGAGTCCATCCTCGATCCCGACTCGGTCGACGCGCGCATCGACATCTACGCTCTGGGCGCGGTCGCCTACTACTTGCTCGCAGGGGTCGATGTGTTTCAGGGCAAGTCGGTGCTGGAGATCTGCGGGAAGCACCTCCACGCGCCACCCGAGTCGCTGAAGGCGCGGGGTGTCGCCGTCCCGCCCGAGCTCGACGCCCTGGTGCTCGCCTGTCTCAGCAAGGATCCCGCGCACCGCCCGCAGAGCTCCGCCGAGCTCCGCCGCCGCCTCCAGACGTGTGTCGTCGAGCCGTGGGACGCGGCCCAGGCGGAGGCCTGGTGGGACGAGCACAAGCCCGCCCTGGACGAGAGCCCGGTGCAGACCACGGGCGAGGCTCTGACGCTCGCCGTGGATGGGGCTCACAGGGCCTCGCTGACTCGGGTCGCTTAGCGCGGCGTCACATCGGGGAAACCCCCGGCACCGCTTGCTCACGGGCCTTCGGACGATAGGCTCGCCCTCGCGTGTCGCCCGAACGCTCTCCCGCGCCCGCCCGTGCTGGTGAGGTCATCGACGGGCATGCCGTGCTAGGGTGCCTCGCATGAGGGGAAGGCGGGGGCCGATTGGCGCGGTGTCGGCCGTACTACTTGCGACGAGCACCCTGTCCGCTCAGGTGCCTCCGGCTCCCCCTTCCCACGTGATGCTCTCGCGCGCCGTACCGCCGAGCAGCCTCACGGTCGGGGACCAGTACTACACGGCGGACTGGGACGGATTCCGCAAGTACCTCGACACGCTGCGCGCGTCGGAACCTCGGGTCTACGCCGCGTTGAGTCCGAAGCTCGGCGAGATCGAGGACCAGCGCACGCTCGGCAACATCGTCATCTGGAGCGGCATCGGCATCGGGACCGGTCTGGCCATCTGGGGATTCAGCAAGATGGCTACCGGGCTCGACCAGAGCGAGTGCGACAAGTTGCCCATCGGGTCCACCGAGCGCGACCGCTGCGACGATCAGAAGATGGAGGAGTGGGAAGGCGAGACCGACGAAGGGCTCGCGTTCGTCGGCGCAGGCTTGGGCGTTGCGACGCTCGGGATCGTCGGCGGGATCCTCCTGAAGCCCGGGCGCTCGGAACTGCTCGACCTCGTCAATGAGCACAACCGAACGCGTCCGGGGCAGCCGATGAGGCTTCAGTTGGGCTTCGACCCGCGTTCGCCGAGAGCGCACGTCGGGCTGGCCCTGGCGTTCGATGTCGCCCCCCGCGCCCACTGAAGCGTGTTGCGCGATACCCGTATCGGGCGCATCACCGCATGAGGCAGCTCGGAGCGCGGCTTGCCTGCCAGTTTGCAGCCCCATGGGGCCGAGCGGCCACGAACATCGACGTCGGCGCGTAGGACATCTGAACTGTAGAAGGGCGGGGGCGCACCTCCGCCAAAGGTGAGGTCACTGGCTAGCCGACCCCTCACCTACCTGCCCTGCCCGAACCCCGCTGCTTCGCGACCTCGAGCGGCCAGCAACGCGAGTCGTAGCAGTCCGTCACGCATCCGGCTTCGCGACGCGCGTGACCGGCAGGCTCGGGTCGAGCAGGTAACCGTCCTGCTTGCGCAGGAGCGCAGCTCGGAGGCCCAGCTTGCGCAGAGTCGCGACGGCCTGGTGGACGCGCATCGCCGCCGAGTGCGGGTCGATGCGCTCTCCGGGCCAGCCCGCGGCGAACAACGCCTCGAGCGCCGCACCCTCGCCGGGCGCGTCGATGCGTGAGCGGACGAGGTGCGCGAGCACGAGCGCGAGCGCCGGACGGCGGTGGAGGGACACTCCTTCGCCACCGGGCAGACGAAACCACTTGCCGTCGGCCGTCACCCGTAGCGCGGCGGCGGCGACCGCGCCGGCGCGGCGTTCGGCCTCCGCTTCCAAGGACCGTTCGAGCCACAGAGAGCGCGCGCGCACGACGGCCGAGCGCTCCGTTCGCGCCACGGCGGCGAGGTCCCGGAGAACCGCGCGCGTGTCATCCATCGCGTCTCGCGCCTCGGTCGGGGTCGGCAGCGCGCGGGCTTCGACGAGCGCCAGGTAGCCGCGGGCCGCGTCGACGCACGCACGCGGCACCGGCTCTTCGGCGAGCGACGCGGCCGCCCCGAGCGTGTCGCGTGCGTCGCCGCGGGAGCTCTCCGCCGCGAGCGCGCAGGCGAGACCCGCGAGCGCGCGCACCTGAAGCGCGCCGTCACCACCCGAGCGGGCGGCCTCGAGCGCCGCGGCGTAGCTCGCTCTCGCGCTCGATGCGTCGCCCAAGCCCAGCTCCAGGTCGCCGAGCGTGGCCAGCGCGGGGCCCTCGTACCACGACAGGCCAGCCTCCGCGTGGCAGACCAGGCACGCCTCGAGCTCGACGCGTGCCTCGCGGGCGAGCCCTTGCTCGGCGTAGAGCGCGCCGAGCTCGGCGTGGACGTACGCGCCCGAACGCCGGTCGCCGAACGCGCCCAGCATCTCGAGCGCGCGTCGCAGGTCGGCCTGCGCTTCGGGCAGGCGCCCGCTCGCGTAGTGGAGCGCGCCACGGCTGGCGAGCGCGACGCCCGCGCTCTGGCACGGGACGTTGCGGTAGCAGGCGACGGCCTCATCGTAGCGCCGCTCGGCCTCTTCCCAATCGCCCAGCCCCTCGAGGATCACGCCGAGGTTGTTCAGGATGATGCCGCGCCGCGCGTCTCGGTGCGGGTAGAGCTCGAGCGCCTCCTCCATGGCGTGACGCGCGTCCACGCGGCGCTTCGGCATCTCCTCGGGCGCCACCGGGACTCGCCTGAGCCCCGTCAGCGCGAGCGCCGCGAGCAGCCGGGCCTCCAGCGCGACGTCGCCCAGCTCGCGCGCGAGCGCCAGCGCGGCGCGGTTGTCCCGCTCCGTGTCGCTCGGTCGGCCCAAGAACAAGTAGAGCGCGCCTCGCATGCGCAGCGCCTCGGTCACCAGGCGGCGATCGACCCCGAGCCCCAGCGCGTGCTCCAGCGCCCGCTCCAGGAGCGTCAGGTAGCCCTCGACCGGATCACGAATGATGCAGAGCCGCTCGAGCGCCAACACGGCGCCCAGCGCGCGCTCGATGCCGGCGGCGGAGAGCGGTGAGCGCGCCAGCTCGCGCCGCGCGACCGCCAGCAGGTTGTCCCGCTCGACCTTCAGCCGAGCGAAGAGCTCCGCGGCGCGCGGGCCGTCGATCCCCTCCGCAGCCCGAGTGCCGAGCTCCAGGTAGTGGGCGGCGTGGCGTCGGTGCACGGTTTCGATGAGCCCGCCTTGCGCCAGCTCGTCGTGCGCGAACTCGCGCACGGTCGCCAGCATGCGGAAGCGGATCTCTTCGCCGTCGCTCTCCGCCAAGAGCAGCGAGCGGCCGACGAGCGCCTCGAGCGCGTCGAGCACCGATGCCCCCTCGAGCTCGGTGAGGGCCTCGGCGGCGCGCGCGTCGAAGCCGCCCACGCAGGCGGAGACCGCCTCGAGCACCTGTCGCTCGCGCTCGCTCGACAGCTCCCACGACCACCGGAGGGCGCCGCGCAGCGTCGAGCGGTCGCTCCGCTCGCCCCGATCCAGCGCCGAGAGCGAGCCCTCCAGGCGCTCGAGCAGCTGGCGCACGCCGAGCACGCCGGCGCGGGCCGCCGCGAGCTCGATCGCCAGCGGCAGCCCGTCGAGCCGCTCCACGAGCCGACCGATGAGGGCGAGCTCGGCCTTCGTGGGCTCGAAGCTCCGGCGCACCGCGCGTGCCCGCTCGACGAAGAGCTCGACGGCCTCGGCGCCCAAGGGGTGAAGCTCGATCACGCTCTCCCCGGCCAGACCGAGCCGCTGGCGCGTGGTCACGACGAAGCGGGCGCGCGGCGCCGCGCTGCGCCAGATCCCCAGCGTGCCCTCGGCGTGCGGGACCAGGTGGTCGAAGTCGTCGAGGAGCAGCGTCACTGCGCCTCGGCGCGAGAGCGCCCGGGCGATCTGCGCGACCGCGTCCTTCGCCGAACGGCCTTCGGCGAGCGGCAGATCGAGCACGCTGGCGACGCGGGCTGCGATGCCCTCGGCGCTCTCGGCGACGGACAGGTCGCAGAACCACGCGGGGTGGCCGGCGGTCAGCGCGAGCTCCTTGGCCAGCCGCGACTTTCCGACCCCGGGCGGCCCCGTCAGCGACACCAGGCTCGCGCTCTCGAGCGCCGCTTTCACGCGAGCGAGATCGGCGTCCCGACCGACGAAGGACGAAGGATCGGGGCGCAAGTTCGTGGGGGCGCGAGCCAACGACTCGCGAGTCTACCCCGCCGTCAGTCCAGCGTGCGCGCGCAGCGAACCCCGACGTTCAGGCCCGCTATCGTGGCCGGGAGCCCCGAGCGATGCGCCGCGCGGATCTCGCTCGGGACGCAGTTGTAGGAGCCGCCGCGCATCACGCGCAGATCGCTCGCAGGGCCGACAGGGTCCAGCTGGGGCAGCGTCGAACGGTCCGAGACGTAGCCGTCGTGGGTCCACTCCCAGACGTTCCCGCTCATGTCGAAGAACCCCCAGGCGTTTGCCTGCTTGGTCCCGACGGGATGGGCGCCGCCCGACGAGTTGTAGAGGAACCACGCGATCCCATCCAGGCCGGGATCGAGCCCACCGCAGACCGTGATGGCGCCGGCGTAGGTCGGCGCGCTGGTGCCCGCGCGGTGGGCGAACTCCCACTCGGCCTCGGTGGGCAGACGATAGCCGTGACAGGCGTGGGGGGCGATCGCCTCCTCGCACACCGCGCCGTCGCACGCGTAGCAGGGCACGAGCCCTGCGCTCGTCGAGTACGCGTTGCAGAGCGCCGCGGCCGCGTGCCAGCTCAGCAGGTTGGCCGGACAGCTCGGGCAGCTGCCCGCGCTCGGGTGCGGCGCGCCCATCGCGAGCTCGTACTGTGCGAAGGTCACCTCCGTCGCGCTCAGCTCGAAGTCGTGGGTCAGGGTCACCGGGTGCTCTACCTGGTTCACGGAGGTGTTGCAGGTGTCGTCCGGCGCCGCGCCGGCGAGGTAGCTGCCCTGGTTGACGCTGATCCACTCGCCGGGCGCCGGAGGGCTCGGCGTCTTCGGGCCTGCGTCGAGCGGGGGCGTTCCCGCGCCCGTGTCGCCTCCCTCCCCGGCCTGGCCAGCTTGGCCCACCGAGGCGCTACCGCCCGGGGAGGTGCTCCCGCTGGCCCCGCCCGTGCTCTCGGCTGTTCCGCTCTCAGCGCCGCCCGCGGGCCCCGAGCCCGCGGCAGAGCAACCCAAGATCAGCAGTGGCACGACGAGCCCCATACGCAGCGTTTCCATGGCCGGAGGAGGCCACGCGCGCGGACGGTGTGGGCTGAAAGAACGCTGAAACCGATCTTTCAGCGAGCTTTCAGTTCGGCATCGCTCCCAGCCGCCACACTGCAGAGCGGAGGTCGTGAGCATGCGCCGTTGGGTCGTCTCGATGAGCTGTGCGTTGGGGCTCGCTTGCAGCGCGGTGCCGGGAGGAGGCCGGGACGTGGTCGCCATCGGCGACCCCGATGCGGGCAGCGCCGGCAGCGGCGCGGGCCTCGGGAGCGGGGGAGCACCGAGCACCTCCGGCGGCTCGGGAGGCGGTCTGAACATCGACGCGGGCTCCGGGGGCGCGAGCAGCGACCCGTGCGATCCGGCGCAGCCGAACACCTCGTACGTGGGCTGCGAGTTCTGGCCCACCGTGACGAGCAACGGAGTGTGGGACGTCTTCGACTTCGCCGTCGTCGTGGCCAACGCGGGCGACGCTCCGGCCAGCATCAGCATCGACCGCGCCGGCGTCCCGGTGGCCACCGGAACCGTCCAGCCCCGCGGGCTCGCGAAGTTCCACCTGCCCTGGGTTCCCGAGCTCAAGGGCGGGCAGGGCAACGTGTGCGGAACACTGGGGCCGGCGCTCGACTCCCCCGAGGTCGAGGACGGCGCTTACCATCTGACCAGCACGTCGGCGGTCTCCGTCTACCAGTTCAACCCGCTCGAGTACGCGAGCAAGGGAGGTCCGACGGGCAAAGACTGGAGCGCTTGCCCCGGCCTCGAGCCTTGCGTCACCAACGGGAACCAGCCGGTGGGCTGCTTCTCGTTCACGAACGACGCCTCGCTGCTCCTCCCGAGCAACGCCTGGACCGGCACCTACCGCGTGATGGGGCAGAAGAACCACAAGTCGGGGAGCTTCGTCAGCATCACCGCTGCGACCGACGGCACCAAGGTCGAGGTGAAGCTCGCCGCCAGCGCGAAGGTGATCGCCGGCAGCGCGACTCCGGAGACCGGACCGGGTGGGCTCGTCAGCCTCGACATGAACGGCGGGGATGTCGTCCAGCTGGTGGGCGAGGTCGGCTCGGATTTCTCCGGGAGCCTGGTGACCTCGAACCACCCCGTGCAGGTACTGTCGGGCGTGCGCTGCACCGAGGAGCCCGCCGGCACCCCGGCGTGCGATCACCTCGAGGAGACCCTGCTCCCCGCCGAGACGCTCGGCACGCGCTACTTCGTGACCGCACCCACCTCGCCGCTGGGCAAGGTGCCGGGGCACCGCGTTCGCGTCTACGGCAACGTGGACCAGACCAAGCTCAGTTACCCGAGCGGTGCGCCGCCCGGCGCGCCGACCGTGATCGGCGCGGGCCAGGTGGTGGACCTCGAGAACGTGAAGAGCGACTTCGAGATCGTCGGCTCGGCTCCCTTCGGAGTCGGCTCGTTCATGCTGGGTGGTGCGCTCCAGGATCCGCCCGAATTCGCCGGTGACGAGGACTACCGCGGCGACCCCTCGCTCAGCTTCATGATCCCGGTCGAGCAGTTCCGCAAGACCTACGTGTTCCTGGCGCCGGACGACTACGACGTGTCGTACCTGGACGTGGTGATGCCGCTCGACGCGAAGCTCGAGCTCGACGGCGAGATGCTCGCCATCACGCCGAGCGCCATCGGCGGCGAGTACGGTGTGGCGCGGGTGAAGCTCGGACCCGGCAACGGCGGCGCGCACGTGCTCGACGCGAGCGAGCCGGTGGGCATCCAGGTCATGGGCTACGGCAGCTACACGAGCTACCAGTACCCCGGCGGCTCGAACCTGGAGCGCATCGCGCTCCCGCCGGTGAAGTGATGCGCGGCGCGCTTCCCGTGGTCGCCCTCACGCTGGCGGCATGCTCGGCGTCTGGCGGAGCGCTCGGCGAGCCGGGCGGCGCTGCCGGCGCGGCGGCGTCGGGCGGAGCACCTGCGGGGTGGGAGGAAGCGTCGATCAGCGGAGGCAGCGGCGGCCAGGCCGGCGGCGTCAGCGGAGCCGGGGGCCAGAGCGGCGCTGCCGGGGCGAGCGATGATGGCGGAGCTCTCCCGGTCGGTCCGGGGTCCAATGGTCCGAGCATCACTTGTCCGGGCGCCGCCTGTCAGGCGCCGCTCCAGCACTGCTGCATCACCGGCGAAGGCAGCGGCAACCCGCCCGCGTTCCAGTGCATCCCGCTGGAGATCGCCTGCGGATTGAACGCCCTGGAGCGCATGTGCGACGCGGGCGAGGACTGCGGCGAGGGACAGCTCTGCTGCGCGGACACCACCTTCGGATCCACGCCCTCCAAGTGTCGCGCCGAGTGCCTGAGCGGCGAGCAGCGCACCTGCTGGACGGGCAGCGAGTGCGGTTCGACCGCCGCGTTCTGCTGCTTCTTCCCGAGCCGTCCGGCTGGCTTCTGCAAGGAGAGCCCGCACCCGGGTGCCACGCTGTGCGTGAAGTAGGGAGGAGCCGAAGGCGCGCTCCGTATCAAGGGGGAAGCCTCAGGAGGAGACATGCGGAGCGCGCTGGCGGGATTGGGCGCACTGGGACTCGGGATCGTGCTCGTCACGGCAGCATGCGGCTCGGATGACCCCAGCGGCGGGCCCGCGGCGGGCGGGAGCGCCGGCACCGGCGGCACCGGGGGCTCCGATGCTGCCGCAGGAGGTTCCGGGGGCGCAGCCGGCGACGGCTCCGCGGGGAGCGGCGGCAGCGGTGGGTTCGCCGGCGGCGGGGCCGCCGGAGCAGGAGGCACGGTAGCCGGGGACGGCGGCGTGTGCGGGCCCGTGGGCGGAGGCGGGACACCCTGCGAGAAGTCGTGCGCCAAGAGCCTCGCAGCCGCGCCGCAGGGGATCTGCGAGGTCTTGGACCCCGCGGTCTGCAAGCTCCGCTGCGAGAAACAGCTCGCCAAGTACCCGGCCTGCGCCAAGGAGTCGCAGGCGGTGGTCGACTGCGCGGCGAACGCCGGCTGTTTCACTTGTCCGTTCGAAACCCCACAGCTCGGCGGCTGCGACGCGGAGCGGCAGGCGGAGGCCGCCTGCACGGTCTGCGAGCACACGCCCGGTGAGAGCCTGTGCAGCTACTGCGGCAAGAACAACTGCTGCGCCGCGGCCAAGGCCATCACGTTGGCCAAGGACTTCACCGGCTGGGCGGACTGCATCGAGCTTTGCTCCGGCACCTCCAGCAACTGCGCCACGATCTGCGGCGGCGCGTTCCCCGACGCTGGCAAGGCGGCGGACGCCTACAAGGCGTGCCTCGCGACGCCCTGCCCGGCCGCGTGCAACGCCTCCGCGACGGGCTCCGACGTCGTGCGCGACTTCTGCAAGGCGGCGCTCAGCTGCGGCGGACTCAGCCTCGCAGAGTGCGAGCAGAGCATGCGGGTGTGGGGCTCGGATTGCGGCGAGTACCACTGGAAAGCGCTGGAGTGTTACCTGGCCAAGGGCGTTCAGTGCGACTCGACGACGGGCATCGTCCTGGAGCCGAGCTGCGAGGCCATTCGGGACAGCTGCCCCCACACGAAGTGCTTCAGCTCCGGGATGCCGAGCGGCGAGTGCACGGAGGGCTGCGGCGACTGGGCCGCGAGCTGCGCGGCTCCGGGCACCAGCTGCGAGTGCACCTTCGGCAAGAACCTCGGCAAGAAATTCACGCTCGCCAAGGCCTGCGACTCCGGCGCCATGGAGCTCGCCTGCTCTCTGTGAGCTTCAGCCCCGCCAAAGCGGTGTAGATTCCGCGCATGCGACTCGGCGCGCGCTGGCTCACGATCCTGCTCCCGCTCTCCATCGCCGCGGCATGCGGCGCGCGCAGCGGCCTCGCCCCCGCGCCTCCGGACGCGGCGTCGGACGCGGGACCCGAAGACGCCAGCGCCGACCAGGACGCAACGGCGGACGTCTCGGAGGACGTAACGCCCGACTCGCCGTCGGACGCGTTCCCCGACCTCCTGGTCGACGGCCTGGCGCCCTGCGACCCGGAGGACCTGTTCGTCTACCTGGTCACGAGCGAGAAGGACTTCTATCGCTACGACCCGGCGAGCGGCGAGGTCAAGCTGGTGGGCGCGCTCGACTGCCCCGTC
Source organism: Polyangiaceae bacterium (assembly GCA_015075635.1). Classification (NCBI taxonomy): domain Bacteria; kingdom Pseudomonadati; phylum Myxococcota; order Polyangiales; family Polyangiaceae; species Polyangiaceae bacterium. Next base: position 2,272,664 of record JABTUA010000003.1, on the reverse strand, counting down.
GACGGCAACCCGTTCTCGATGGGCGTGAGCCGACTCGGCGTCGCTTACGTGGTGTATCGACCGAACGGCCTCGGCGCGACGCCGCCCGGCAAGCTCTTCATGGTGAACGTGGAGAACGCTGCCTGCGCCAAGACCAGCTTCGAGCCCAACCAGCACGGCTTCAAGCTCTTCGGCATGGGCTTCGCGCTGAACGACGACGGTCAGGGCGAGACGCTGTACGTCGCCGAGAGCGGCAAGCCCGGGGCGGACTCGCTCGGGCTCGCCTCCATCGACCTCGGCTCCTTCGTGCTCACGCCGGTCGGGCCATTCTCCCAGAACCCGGGCAACCGCATCGAGCTCACGAGCTCCGACGACGGAAAGCTCTGGGGCTACATCCTCGACCCCGCCGGCAACGGCGGCTACGTGGCCCACATCGACAAGCACACGGCCGAGGTCCTCGCGGTGACGCCCGTCGCCGCGGGGAACGATCACGCCTTCGCCTTCGCGCATTGGGGCGGCGATTTCTACGTGTTCACGTCCCCGTCCGGCGGTCCCACCAAGATCACTCGCTACAGCCCGGCGGACGGCAGCACCACGGTCGTGGGCAGCATCGCCAAGACCGTGGTCGGCGCCGGGGTCTCGACCTGCAGCGTGAAGTAGCCCGCGCGCACGAGCTCACCTCGCTTCTGGCGGGTCGGCGGTCCACTCACCCTTCGAGAGCGACGCACGCGGTCGCCGACGGTGCGGGCGCAGAGCTCGCCGCGAGCGGCGCGCCCGCCGACGCGCCCCGGGGTCCGGTATCAAGCTCGAGCTCGGCGCGGAGCAGCTGCTCTTGTGGACCATCGGCTGCGCACGAGAAGACCTCGAGCGGGCGCTCGCCCGCCTGGAGCAGGCCCGCGACGCCTGCGCCGAAGCGCGAAAGGCGCCGCGGAGCGCATCCGGATCGCCGCTGACGTCGCCGCCGAGCCGCGAGCACGAGAGCTCCTGCTGGCCACTCTAGAAGAAGATGCCGAGCTGGAGCAGGCGCTGGCGAAGCTCACAGTCACGACGCGCGAGGAAACGCGCTGAGCGTGGGGCAAAGTGAGGCGCTGTCGCCGAATGCCACGCTGGCGCCCTCGGCCGATTTCCTCGCGTCGTCGCTGGGTTCTCCGCGGGTTCGGCTTGGCCCGAGCCTTGCAGCCACGAGCCCAGAGGAGACGACCCGTGGACACCTTGCGACCGGAGACATCCGCGCGACCGAGCGACTGGCTGCTCTTGTTCGCGATGCTGGTGCTGCTGAGCCCGCTGCTACTCGCACTCTCCGCGCTGGTGCTGCTGGTGGTCGTGACCGCCATCCCGGTCCTGCTCCTCTTGTCGTTCCTGCCGCAGCCGTCGCCCGGCGACGAGAAACCCGGTCCGGAGCCGATGACTCCGGACGATGACGGGCTGTTGCCCGCGCTCTAGGAGGTTCAACGTGGGTCGAATCGGAAGCATGCCGTCCGTTCCCGATCAGTTTCGAGGAGAGGTGCAGGCGACGTCGTGGTGGCTCGGCGACACCTGGCCCGGCGTCAGCCCACATCCGGACGAAGCAGGCACGGCGGAGGCCGGTGCGCTGGCGCGGCGGCCACCCGTGGCGCGAGCTGACGCCCCGCTCGACCTCGTCGCCCGCGAGCTGGGGGACACCGCGGCGACCGTGGTGGTGGTCGTCGATGACGACGACCGACCGCTCGGCGTCGTCACCGCCGCCCACGTGCTGCGCTGCGTGCGACGCCGCTCGAAGGCCGAGCTCGCGCGCGCGACGGCGCTCGACGCCGCGACCAGCGGCGGCGCGTTCATCCCGGCGACTACGTCGTTGAAGATCGCGGCCCGAATGCTGACAAACGACGAGCGTCCGCTGGGCGTGGTGATCGACGAGGGCGGTCGTCTGATCGGCGTGCTGACGGCGACCGCGATGCTGCGCGCGCTCGCGCTCAACCGCTGACCGACAGCACGCGCTGGTACGCGGCGCGCACCGCCTCGGTCACGTCCCGGTAGCGTTCGAGCAGCTCGTCCACACCGCCGCGACGAGCGCTGTCGTAGATGCCCATGCGCCTCGCGAGCTGCCCGAGCCCCGGAGCGCGCACGTCGATGACGGTCGCGCTGGTCGCGTGCAGGACGTGGATGCGCTGCTCGAGCCGGCGCAAGAAGGTGTACGCCTCGCGCAGCGTCTCGTACTCCGGCCGCGGCAGGTAACCGACGCTCGCGAGCGCCTCCAGCCCCTCCCCGGTGTCCGGCGTGCGAATGCGCGGGTCCTTGCCGTGCTTCATCTGCAGCCACTGCGTGAGGAACTCGATGTCCAAGAGCCCGCCGCGCCCGGTCTTGAGGTCGTAGCGCCCAGGCCGCTCCCGACCGAGCTCGACCTCCATGCGTGAGCGCAGCCGGTGCATCTCCTCGATGGGGGGTGCGCCGGCCTCGTAGGCCGCGCGCGTGGCGACGCGCATCACCGCGTCCACGAGCAGCGGATCCCCGGCCGCGCCGCGGGCCCGGATCAACGCCTGGCGCTCCCAGGCCGCCCCGGAGGACTGCACGGCCGGGCCCGCGTCCTCCGCGCCGAGCGCGACGCCGTGGTAGCGCGCGAAGGACGCGAGCGAGGTCACCAGCATGCCGTGGGAGCCCGACGGGCGCAGCCGCGTGTCGAGCTCGTAGCCGGGTCCCGCCGGGTGGGCCTCGCTCAGCAAACGGATGATCCGGTGGGCCACCCGCACGAAGTGCTCGCCTGCGTCCTTGTCCGGAGGCGCCGCCGACGGGTCGTACACGAACAGCACGTCGAGGTCGGAGCCGTAGCCGATCTCGCGCCCCCCGAGCTTGCCGACGGCGATGACGGCGAGCCCCTGCGGCGAGCCCCCCATCTCGAAGCGCACGGCCCGGTCCACCGTCTCGTCCGCGAGCTCGGAGAGCAGCCGCGTGGCGTCGCGCGTGGAGAGGACTCCGGCGAGGTCGGCCACCGCGACCTCGACCATCACGCGGCGTTTCGCCCGCCGCGTGGCCAGCACGAACCGATCGCGCAGCTCGAAGGGATCTTCGCCGCCGGCGACCTCGGCGGCGCCGAGCTCAGCGGCGACGACCTGGCGGGGCTCGGGCACGCCGTCCCGCCCGAAGAGCACGACGTCCGCCAGCTCGGGTCGGCTGACCACCGCGTCTCCCACGAAGGCGCTGGCGCCGACCACCCACAGCAGGCGAGCGAGCGCGCGTGGCTCCTCGAGCAGGAGGGTGACGTAGGGGCCGGGGCTCGTGAAACGCCCGACCAGCGCCCGCAGCGTGCGCGCCGCTTGCTCGGGATCCGGAGACTCGGCGATGCCGTCGAGGACCTGGTCGGCCGCCTCCGGATGACGCTCGCGCGTGAGCGCGCCGAGCAAGCCGTCGGGGCGGCGCGCGAGGGCGCGCAGGTGCTCGGCGACGTCCGGATTGCCCAGGGTCTGCTCCACGACCTCCGGGAGCGATGCGTCGCCGAGGTCGAGCTTCTGAAGCAGCACGTGATGTCGCGCGAGCGGGGCCGGCCCTGCCGGCGAGAGCGACCGGAAGAGCTTGCCGACGCGTGCGCGCGCCGAATCGAGCTCCTCCAGGAGCGCAGCGCCGTCGGGATGCTCCAGCGTGCGAGCCAGCACGTCGAGCTCGGCGCCGTCTTCGGGCAGGTCATGGGTCTGGACGCCGGTCATCCACTGGATGCGGTGCTCGATTCGCCGCAGCATGCGATACGCACCCGCGACGCTGCGCATCTCGCGGTCGGTGACCAGACCGCGCGCGCGCAGGCGGTTCAGGGCCGACAGCGTCCCGGTCACGCGCAGGCTGGGCTCGCGGCCGCCCCAGAACAGCTGAAGGCTCTGGACGAAGAACTCCGCCTCGCGGATGCCCCCCGGTCCGAGCTTCACGTCGCGCGCGGGGCTCTCGGAGAGCTCCGCGCGCGACTGCTCCACCAGCGACGACAGCGCGCCGGCGATGGCGGGATCGAGCTCGCGACGGAACACGAAGGGCGCGATCAGCTCGCGCTCCACCAGCTTGCCCAGCGCGGCGTCCCCCGCCACCGGACGCGCGCGCAGCATGGCCGCGCGCTCCCAGAGCCGGCCCCAGGTCTCGTAGTAGCGCTCGGCGGCGTCCACGCTGTTCACGATGGGGCCCTGGGAGCCTTCGGGGCGCAGGCGCAGATCCACGCGCCAGACCAGGCCGTCCGCCGTCGGCGCCTCGATGGTCGCCACCGCTCTCCGCACCACGCGCGTCCAGAAGTCGTGCAGCGAAATCTCGCCGGCGGCGCCTTCGTCGCTGTCGTAGACGAAGATCAGATCGACGTCGGAGCCGGCGTTCAGCTCCCTGCCCCCGAGCTTGCCCATGCCCAGGCAGACGATGCCGGAGCGCTCACCCGTCTCCAGGCGCGGCTCACCGAAGCGCGCGGTGACGTGCTCCAGCGCCTCGGCCAGCGCGACCTCCAGGGCGGCCTCGGCCAAGTCGGACAGCTCCGCCGCGGTCACGTCGATGCTGGCGCCGCCGAGGCTCGCCGGCAGGAGCTCGCGCAGCGCGATGCGCGCCTTCTCCGTCCAGACCGCGCGCCTGAGCTCTCTCAGCACCGCGTCGGCGTCGCGAAGGTCGCCGACTGCCGCGAGCAGGCGCGCCAACAGGTCTGCCCGCTGCCGGCGGCCGCGCCAGCCCGCTCGGGCGATCTCGTCGAGCGCGTCCACCTGCCAGCCGAGCGCCGGTCGGAGCGGCGGAAAGGCCGTGGTGAGCAGCACCGCGACGGCGCGCTCGGAGCCGAGCTCGCGCTCCGAGCTCTTTGCGCGGTCGGGGTCGATGCCCCGGGCGCGGGCGAGCAGGCTCTCGGACGACACGCCGCGGAAGTAGCATGAATCGCCAACCCGAGCGGGGTCTGCTAAAGCCCCAGGCGCGCCATGCGCTTCCTGTGCGTCTCCGACATCCACGGCCACGCCAAGGCCCTCCGAGCCGTGCTCGAATACGCGGGCGGCCTGGGCTTCGATCAGCTCGTCGCCTGCGGCGACCTCTTGTTTCCGGGACCCGAGCCGCTGGAAGTCTGGAAGCTGCTCACGGAGCACAAGGCGGTCTGCGTCCAGGGCATCGGCGATCGGGCGCTCACGCGGGTCGACCCCGACAAGCTCCTCGGCACCACCGACACCGAGCGCCAGCGCATCGCGCGCCTGCGCCAGGTGCACAAGGAGCTCGGCGAGCTGATCCTCGCCCGCGTCTCGAAGCTCCCGATCATGGCGCGCATTCCCCTCGAGAACGCCGACGAGCTCCTGGCCATACACGGCTGCCCAGTGGATCCCACCGAGCCGTTCTCTCCGGAGATGAGCGACGACGAGATGAACGCGCTGGTCGGGGACGACATGGCCGACATCATCGTGTGTGGGGGCAGCCACGTGGCGTTCGAGCGGTACTTGCCCGACGTGCACATCGTGGGTGTGGGTAGCGTCGGCGAGAACCCGGCAGGCGCGTTCGCGAGCGCGGCCCTGGTCGAGACCAGCTCCATCGGGCACCAGGCCAGGCTGCTGACCGTGCCCTTGGACTGACGCCTCGCGGCGAGTGTTGCGTCGGCGCCATGTGAACGCGGCGCAACACCGCTCGGCCCTGACAGCGCTGTCAGACGGAGCGAAAAGCTCGGGGTTTCGGCCGCGAAGCTCGGTCCGCAGCGTCTTGGCACGAGCGATGCGTAGGCCCACCAGCATGTTGCGCACGGTAGCCTTCGCACTGACCTTCTTCGCCGCCACGTCCGCGCTCGCGGCCGAGCCTGCAAGGGACGCGGGCCAGCCCGAACGACCAGACCAGCGGCACGGCTCGGCCAACCAGGACTTCCATTTCAACGCCGGTCCCGGCTGGGCGCGAGACGAGGTCCTGGGCAACGTCGTCGCACACTCGCTGACGCTCGGCTATCGCTACGGCTACTTCGAGCCCGCCATCGTCGGCAACTTCGGCACCAAGCTGTTCGGGGGCTCCTACGCCGCGCTCGGCATGTCGCTCGGCGCGGTCGTGCAGAGCGAGCTCGGTCCGCGCTTCACATTGCGAGGCGTGGTCGGCAGCGACAGTTACTCCGGCGTCGGTTGCGATCTCTTCTGCCAGCGCGGCGGCGCTTCCGCCACGTTGCCCTACGCCGCCGTCCACGCCGGCGCCTCGCACGTGTTCTGGGCGCGTGGCAAGACCCACCTCGAGCTGGGGTTCGAGGGCTTCTACGGCAGGGACCTGGAGCGGCAGCGCGTGGAGTATTCGACGACCGGTGGCCTGTTCGGACCGACGACCACGACCGGTGAACGTTTGCTGGGCGGGCAGCGGGTCGGCGTCGTGGCGACCGTGGGGCTGACGTTCGACACCGCGACTGGGTCGAAGTCACGTACCCAGAGCGCGAAGCGCTGAGCTACTCCTTGGCCGCGAGCTTGCTGCCGGACGGCGGCAGCTGAGCCAGCGCCTCCGCGCTGCAGCGATACACGCGTCCCATGCCGTTGTACCCCGTGCACTGGTTGTTGGGCGGCTCGTTCTCGAGGATGACGACCAGGTTGCCGCCGCGCTTCGCCGCCAGCCGCCGCATGCGCACGACCACGTCGTCGTTGCTCACCGCGGGCTGGCGTTCGTCGGTCACGAAGAACTCGCGCCCGACGCTGATCTCTTCGATCATGTCACAGGCGGGCTCCAGCTTGCCCTCGACGTAGTGAACCTTGGAGGCCTCCGGAGTCAGCGCCTGCCGCGTCGAGATGCAGGCACCGAGCACCAGCACCGGGAACATGGCCAGGGCTCGTACGGAGTGAGGCGACACGCCGCGAAGGCTGCGCCCGGCGAAGGTTGCCGTCAAACGCTTGCATCCGCCGGCCCGCCAGTCTTGATTCCGGCGTGGCTACGGATCTGCTGCTCTTGGCTCTCGGCTCCGTCGGGCTCTATTTCGGCGCGGAGTGGCTGGTGAAAGGCGCGTCGGGCCTGGCCCGCGCCATGGGCGTCTCGCCGTTGGCGGTGGGGCTCACCGTGGTGGCCTACGGCACCAGCATGCCGGAGCTCATGGTGAGCTTGGTCTCGGCAGTCCAGGGGAAGAGCGCGCTCGCGCTCGGCAACGTGATCGGCTCGAACATCGCGAACTTCGGCTTGATCCTGGGGATCACGACCCTCATCGCCCCGCCCAACGTGCAGCACGGCCTGATGCGCCGCGAGCTGCCGGCGGTGTTCCTGTCCGCGGCTGCCGTGCCCGTGTTGCTCTGGGACGGCCGCATCGGTCGCGTCGAAGGCGCGCTGCTCCTGCTGGGCGCGCTCTGGTTCACGCGCATCACCTTGCGAGCAGTCACCCCCGCGGGCGCAGCCGCGCACACCGACATCGAGCCGCCCCCGAAGCAGGGTCGGCTGGCCCTGGCCGCCTTCGTGCTGCTCGGCCTGGTGCTCCTGCTCGGTGGAGGCAAGCTCTTCGTGGACGGCGCCGTCGGGATCGCGCGCACCTTCGGCATGAGCGAGCGGCTCGTCGGTCTGACGGTCGTGGCCATCGGCACCAGCCTGCCGGAGCTCGCCGCCTCCGTCGTCGCCGCCCTGCGGGGGCACTCGGAGATCGCCGTCGGCAACGTGCTCGGCTCCAACATCTTCAACGTGCTGCTGATCCTGGGTGCCACTGCATTGGCGCACCCGGTGGACGGCCAGCTCGCGACGATGCGCCTCGATCTCTTGGTAATGGGCGGTTTGACGCTCCTCACCGCGGTCAGCATGCGCACCGCTCGGCGCATCCAGCGCGCCGAGGGCGCGCTCCTGGTCAGCGCCTATGCGGCGTTTCTGATCGCGCTGGCCGTTCAGCCTCACTAGACGAGGCCCGGGGCCGGCCCGCGTGGAATTGCGTACATTTACCTACCTTGTGCCGGGGTGCTCGGTGGCCATTGGCTGCGTGCCCGGACTCTGCTAAAGCGCGCCCAGTTTCTCCCCCTGCTGTAGGGGGGGCGAGGCGAGGCCAAGCGCTTCGATCGACGACCCGAGCTGCCCGATTGGTGCTCGGTCCGTCGCCCGGACGTGGAAGCTCGCCTCCGCGAAAGCGGAGGTTGAACGAGATGTCTATTTGGTCTGCCCGTGGCGCACTGCACAAAGCCACGTTCGCTCTCACTGCATTCATGACGCTGCTCGCCACCTTCTTCGTGAGCGGCACGGCCTGGGCCACCGAAGGCACGCCGCACCAAGGCGGCGGCGAGGCCAACCTGGTGCTGCCCGACCTCGAGAAGGTCCAGATGCTGGGCATGAGCGGCAAGGGGCTGCTCTACGGCGGTCTGGCCGTCTGCGTCCTCGGCCTGGTCTTCGCCTTCATCACCCTGAAGCAGGTCGAGAAGCTCCCCGTCCACAAGTCGATGTTGGAGATCAGCGAGCTGATCTGGGAGACCTGCAAGACGTACCTGATCACCCAGGGCAAGTTCATCCTGATCCTGGAGATCTTCATCGGCGCGATCATCGTCGTCTACTTCGGCGTCCTGCTGAAGTTCCCGATCGAGCGCGTCTTGATCATCCTGTTCTTCAGCTTGGTCGGCATCGCCGGTAGCTACGGCGTCGCCTGGTACGGCATCCGCATCAACACCTACGCGAACAGCCGCACCGCGTTCGCAGCCCTCGGCGGCAAGCCCTTCCCCATCTACGCCATCCCCCTCAAGGCCGGCATGAGCATCGGCATGGCGCTGATCAGCGTCGAGCTCCTGATCATGCTCGCGATCCTGCTGTTCATCCCGCGCGAGTACGCGGGCCCGTGCTTCATCGGCTTCGCCATCGGCGAGTCGCTGGGCGCCTCGGCGCTGCGCATCGCCGGCGGCATCTTCACCAAGATCGCCGACATCGGCTCCGACCTGATGAAGATCGTCTTCAAGATCAAGGAAGACGACGCGCGCAACCCGGGCGTGATCGCCGACTGCACCGGCGACAACGCCGGCGACTCGGTCGGTCCCTCGGCGGACGGCTTCGAGACCTACGGCGTGACCGGCGTCGCGCTCATCACCTTCATTCTGCTGGCGGTGCCGCAGGAGCTGCTTCAGGTCCAGCTCTTGGTCTGGATCTTCGCCATGCGCGTGATGATGGTCATCGCCAGCGCGCTCTCGTACTTGGCCAACGAGGGCTACCAGAAGGCGACGCTCGGCCCGAAGGACAAGTTCAACTTCGAGATGCCGCTCACCGTGCTGGTGTGGCTGACCTCTCTGGTCAGCGTCGGCTTGACCTTCCTCGTCTCCTACCTCTTGATCCCGAGCCTGGGAGGCGACCCCAGCCTGTGGTGGAAGCTCAGCATCATCATCAGCTGCGGCACGCTGGCCGGCGCCATCATCCCCGAGCTGATCAAGGTGTTCACCAGCACCGAGAGCCGGCACGTGGACGAGGTCGTGACTGCCAGCCGTGAAGGCGGCGCGTCGCTCAACATCCTGTCCGGCATGACCGCGGGCAACTACAGCTCGTTCTGGATGGGCATCGTGCTGCTCGGGCTGATGGGCGCCAGCTACTACGTGAGCACCATGGGCCTCGAGACCATCATGATGGCGCCGGCCGTGTTCGCCTTCGGCCTGGTGGCCTTCGGCTTCTTGGGCATGGGCCCCGTGACCATCGCCGTGGACAGCTACGGTCCGGTGACCGACAACGCCCAGAGCGTGTACGAGCTCTCGACCATCGAGAGCATCGAGGGCATCGAGGAAGAGCTCGAGAAGGACTTCAAGATCAAGGTCAACTTCGAGAAGGCCAAGCACATGCTCGAAGAGAACGACGGGGCCGGCAACACCTTCAAGGCCACGGCCAAGCCGGTGCTGATCGGCACCGCCGTCGTGGGCTCCACCACCATGATCTTCTCGATCATGGTGATGCTGACCAACGGTCTCAAGGAGAACCTGGAGAAGCTCTCGCTCATCCACCCGCCCTTCCTGCTCGGCCTGATCGCGGGCGGCGGCATCATCTACTGGTTCACCGGCGCCTCGACCCAGGCAGTGAGCACGGGCGCGTACCGCGCGGTGGAGTTCATCAAGGCCAACATCAAGCTCGAAGGCGTGACCAAGGCGAGCATCACCGACAGCAAGAAGGTCGTCGAGATCTGCACGACCTACGCGCAGAAGGGCATGTTCAACATCTTCCTGGTCGTGTTCTTCGCCACCCTGGCCTACGCCTGCGTGGAGCCGTTCTTCTTCATCGGCTACCTGATCAGCATCGCGCTCTTCGGCCTGCACCAGGCGCTCTTCCTCGCCAACGCGGGCGGAGCCTGGGACAACGCCAAGAAGGTGGTCGAGGTCGATCTGAAGGAGAAGGGCACGCCCCTGCACGACGCCTGCGTCGTCGGCGACACGGTGGGCGATCCCTTCAAGGACACCTCCAGCGTGGCCATGAACCCGATCATCAAGTTCACCACCCTCTTCGGCCTCCTGGCAGTCGAGATGGGCCTGATGCTCGGTCGTCAGACCAGCGCGGTGCTCGCCGTGGTGTTCTTCGCCATCATGCTGTTCTTCGTCTACCGGAGCTTCTACGGCATGCGCATCCACTCCGGTGGGGAGCCCGCGCCGACCAAGAAGCCGGAGCCCGAGCCGGCGGAGTGAGCCCGAGCTCTCTTACGAGACGGGGTCGACTGAAGTCGGCCCCGTCTTCGTTTTGTGCCCGCCGCCTACTCGAGCGTCGGGTCGATCACGGCCGACAAGCGCTGGAGTCCTGGGCGCCTGACTCCGCACGCTTTTGCAACGGTCGCCCAGTCCCGAAAGGCGTCACGTACCTCGCGCTCGATTCGCTCCGCATCGGAGCCGGTGAGCCGGTACAGCTCGCGCGTCGCACGGAGGTCGGCGACCGACGGATGGCCCCCGGATTCGCCCAAGGCCAAAGTGTGCTCGTCCTTGTCGGGGTTGGGGTTCACGTCGAACGCAGGGGCCAATCGCCATCCCCGCGGGCCACGCAGGAACCCGTGATTCCTCAGGTGGTCGTCGCGGTTGCCGATCAGCACGTTGAAGACGGCCCGGCGATACAGCTCTGCGAGATCGTGATTCAGCGCTTCTGGATCGCCGCTGTCCTGGATCGCTTGCGCGATGTCGAGGTAGCTGGCGGCTTCCCCGTCATTGCGCTGGGCCAAGGTCATGGCCGATGCGTAGAGGCGGCGACCTCTACCCTCACGATCGAACCTCTTGACCGCGAAGGTGTGATGCTCGCCCCCGAGCTTCAAGCGCTGCGCATCCGGCACCTGAATCCCAGCCCGCACGGCCAGCTGGTGCGCCAAGAACTCCCAAGCGCCCACGTCGTGACGGTCCTGCCGTGCCGGGAACTTGGCGATCCACCAGGTGTCGTCACCCGCCGTGAACGTCGCCTTGGGCCGAGCGCCGCCCAGGCTACTGCCCGGGGCGAGCAGCTGTCGCAGCCAGCTCTCGTACTCGGGTCGCCCCTCGCTGTCCGGCTCGTCCAGCAGAAGCGCAATCGCTTGAAGCTCCCGCAGGCGCGCGGACGGCGGCACACCAAGCGTCTGCCCGTCCAAGAACTTCTCGTCCGCGCCCGCTTCACGGAACCGGAGAGCCCCGACTCGCGTGGCGTCCGAGACTCCAAGCAGGAAGTCCCACTCGCCAAGCCGGCGGGGTTTGCGACCTTCCGCACGAGCGACCAGGGCTTCCCGGCGTTCCATCAGAACGCGCCCCCACCGATCGGGGGACGTGTCCCGGAAGATGCGAAATAGCCCGCCGGACGCGCTGGAGAAGAACTCTCCTGAGAAGGGCGGGAGCTCAGGTTCGAGCGCGAAGCCCTCGCGCGCGGCGCCGAGCCAGGCGCTCGAGTACGAGAAGCGCACGACCTCCGCGCTGCCACTTCGTTCCCGCGACAGAACGCCGACGTGGGGCGGCGCGGTCAGCCGCGGGTCATCCAGAACCACATCGACCGCATCGGTCATCATGTGGACTTCGCCCGCCGGCCACGGGGCGCACCCTTCTGCTGGAGGTCCTGGAGGCGCCGGCCCAGATGATCTTCAAAGGCCAGGTTGTCGATGTCGCTCGCCAACCCGAGCACCTGCAAGATCCGGAGCACCGCTGCCAGGCTGACGCCGGCATCGCCTGTCTCGAGCTTCCGGAGCGTAGGAACGGAGATCCCGGCTCGGACGGCCAGCGTCTGCTGGGTCATTCGCCGTCGCTTGCGCGCAGCAGCCAGGCGTTCGCCCAGCGCGACCAGCTGCCGCGCGGCGCTGGGGAACACAGCGGGCGTTCGCTTCGGCATAGGCGATAAAGTATCGCTTTAAGCTTCAAATGCAAACTTAATTTTGCATTCTGGCAAGACGGCCCGACGCAACGCGAGCACGTCAGCGCCCTGCATCGGCCCTCATCCCCTGACGCTGACTCGCTCGCCGGCGAGCTCGCTGCCGCCGTCCATGCAGATCAAGCGGACGCGGCCCGTCGCGATCAGGGTCCCCGTTTCGTCGGTCACCCGACCGTCCCAGACCTGCGTACGCCGCCCGCGCGTGAGCGGCTTCGCGCTCACCGTGAGCTTGCCCGCGCGCGTGGCGCGCAGAAACGTCGAGTGATTCTCCACGCCGACGACGACCTGGCCGTTCCGAGCCGCGGCCAGCGCGGCGCCCGTCGAGCACACGGTCTCGATGATGCCCGCGTACACGCCGCCATGGATGATGCCGTAGGGCTGCAAGTGCTCCGGACCGACCGAGAGCTCTGCGCTCACCTCCTCCGCCGTGGCGCGGGTGAACGAGAGCCCCATCGCGCGATTCCACCCCCCCAAGGACGAGTTGATGACCGCCGCGAAGTCTTCCGTCATGGGTGAGCTACTTCCGCTTCTTCTTCGCCGGGGCCTTCTTCTTCGCCGGGGCCTTCTTCTTCGCCGGGGCCTTCTTCTTCGCCGGGGCCTTCTTCTTCACCGGGGCCTTCTTCTTCACCGGGGCCTTCTTCTTCACCGGGGCCTTCTTCTTCACCGGGGCCTTCTTCTTCACCGGGGCCTTCTTCTTCACCGGCGCCTTCTGCTTCGCGGCAGGCTTCGCCTTCGCCGGGGCCTTCTCCTTGGCGGCGGGCTTCTCCTTCGCCGGGGCCTTCTCCTTCGCGGCAGGCTTCTCCTTCGCCGGGGGCTTCTCCTTCGCGGGAGGCTTCTCCTTCGCGGGAGGCTTCTCCTTCGCGGGAGCCTTCTCCTTCGCGGCAGGCTTCTCCTTCGCGGCAGGCTTCTCCTTCGCGGCAGGCTTCTCCTTCGCGGCAGGCTTCTCCTTCGCGGGAGCCTTCTCCTTCGCGGCAGGCTTCTCCTTCGCGGGAGCCTTCTCCTTCGGCGCAGCTTTCTCCTTCGCCGGGGCCCTCGGCTTGCGCGTGGTCTCCGCCGGCACGTCCCAGCCGTCGTCCACCACCTCCAGCGCAGCCGGCTCGGCGGGACCGAAGCTCGGCGTCCTTGGCGCCCCGGGCAGCTTGGGGATCGGCGGCAGCTTGCCGTTTCCACCCGGCTTTCGGGCGCTTGGCGCCAGCGTGACGCGCAACAAGTCGCCCAGATCGACGCCCGCGGCCTCGGCGAAGGCCCGCCAGTCGAAGCCCATCTCGTCGGCCATGGCGAAGTAGCGTGTGGCGTCCACCACCGAGCGCGGCGCACCCGCCCCGAGCGCGTACATCACGCCGAGGGTCGCTGCCGCGCGGCCGTGCCCCGCCCGGGCGGCTTTGTTGTACCAGTACACCGCTTGCTCGGGATCCGCGGGCTGCCCGCCGCCGCCCGTGGCGTAGAGGCCACCGAGGTTCGACATCGCGCGCACGTTGCCGGCCTTCGCCGCGCGCTCGCACCACTCGAGCGCTGCTGCGGGATCCGCTTTGCAGCCGAGCCCCTGCGAGACCATCGCGTAGACCTCGAACATCGCGTCGGCGTGTCCGCGCTCTGCAGCCTTGCGCTGGAGCTCGAGGCTGTGCTCCAAGTTCTTCTTCTGACCGAAGCCATGGAACGCGAAGAGCCCGAGCAGGTGCTGCGCCCGGGGTTCCTTCTCCGCACGGCTCGCTAGCTCCACCGCTCGCTTGGCTCGGCTCTCGTCGCGCCCGAGCCAGATGGCCTCCGCTGCCGCCAGGCAAGCCTCCGGCACGCCGGCGCTCACCGCCTGCTCGCGCGCCTTCTGCACCAGCGCTCGGGCTCGCTCCAAGGTCTCACCCGAGACCGGCTCGAGGCCGATCATGGCGTCCGTGTCGCGAAACTCGAGCGCCAGCGCCGTCGCTTCGGCGGCCTCGAAGAGCTTGGCCCCGTCCGCGCCGGCGCCCAGGAGCTTCTCGAGAGACTTCAGCTTTGCGGCGAGGTCCACCTGCCTGGGATCCATGGGCCGACTCTACTACGGGCCGAGGACCATGGAGCCGACTGGTGTGCAGGTGAAGTTCTGCGAGCTCGGGTACTCCGTGATGTTGCAGGTCGGCGTGCTCGCCAGCTGGCCCTGGCACCCATAGAAGCCCCAGGACCCCCCACCCAGGCTCTGCTGGGGCGGACACTGGTACATGGGCACGACCTTGCCCCCGGGCGGAGCGGTCGGCGGCGAGGCGGCCAGGGAGATCTTGCCGGCCGCCGTGCAGTTGAACGCCTGCGTGGTCGGCGCTTCGATGATGGTGCAGGTCGGCGTGCTCGCGAGCTGGTTCTGGCAGCCGTAGAAGCCCCACGACCCTCCGCCGAGGCTCTGCGACGGCGGGCACTGGTACATGCTGACCTGCGTCGTCCCCGGTGCGGCCGGCGCGGTCGCCGTGACCAGCGCCAGCTTGCCGAGCGGCGTGCAGTTGAAGCTCTGCGAGCTCGGGTACTCGATGATGGTGCAAGTGGGTGTGCTCGCCACGTGACCTTGGCAGCCGTAGAAACCCCAAGACCCGCCGCCAAGGCTCTGCGACGGCGGGCACTGGTACATCTGCACCTCTTTGCCCGCGAGGCAGCGCCCGAAATCGCAGACCTTGCCGCTACCGCACTGGGAGCTCACCGTGCAGGCCGTGCAGGCCCCGTTCACGCAGGCGTCCGTGCCGCTGCACTGGCTCGCGAGCGTGCAGGCTCCGCAGGTGCCGCCGACGCAGGCTTGCCCCTTGGGGCAGTCGTCCGTGGTCGAGCACGCGCCGCACTTTCCGCCCACGCAGGCTTGGCCCGAGGTGCACTGACTGGCGCTGCTGCACGGCCCGCACACGCCGCCGACACACGCCTGGCCTGGCTCGCAGTCGGAGTTGGCGGTGCAGTTGCCACAAGCACCGCCGACACACGCCTGGCCTGCGGGGCAATCGCTGGTCTTCGCGCACGGTCCGCAGGCTCCGGCCTGGCAGATCTGCCCGGGCGCGCACTGCCCGGCGCTCTCGCAGGGCTTGCAGCTGCCGTTGTCGCAGACCTGGCCGCCGCCGCAGTCCGCGCTGCTGTCGCAGGGCCCGCACTTGCCGTTCACGCACGCCTGTCCGGTCGCGCAGGCGCCCGCGCCGCCACAATCGCCGCACTTGCCCGAGGTGCACGCCTGACCTGCTGCGCAGTCCGCGTTGCCGGTGCAGGGCTGGCAGATGCCCGCGACGCAGGCCAACGCGTTCGGACACGGCGAGGTCGCCGTGCAACCACCGCAAACCCCATCCGTGCAGATCTTCGACAGGCAGTCCTCGATGGCCTTGCACGCCTTCTTGTCGGCGCAGGGCGGGCAAGTGCCGCCGCAGTCCACGTCGGTCTCCGTCTCACCCTTCGCGCCGTCGTTGCAGCTCGGGAACACTTGCGTCCCGCCGCTGCCGCCGGTCGCTCCGCCGGTGCCACCGCTCGCGCCGCCGCTGCCACCGCTCGGAGTGGACCCTCCGTCCTCGGTGCTACCGGCGCAGGCGACGGCGAGGGTCGCGCACGCCACGAACGCTCCGAGGGCCTTCCACATCACCACCATTTCAGCCCACTCTGCGGGTTTCCGCAAAGGGTCTAGGCCTGCGCACCCCGACCTACAGCGGCCCGCAGGCTCTTCACCAGCTCGGACACGACGCGAACGCGGGCGGCGCCGTCGGAGGCAGCGGCGATCGCCTTCACGACCGTGCTCCCCACCACCACCCCGTCCACCCCCGCGCGCGCGAGGAGCCGGGCCTTCTCCGGAGAATCCACGCCGAAGCCCACCACCACCGGCAGCCCCGACCGGGCCGAGACGGCGCGCGCTCGCTCGGCAGCGCGCTCGAGCGGCGCGTCCCCGAGCCCGGTCACGCCGGTCGCCGACACGTAATAGACGAAGCCCCGAGCGCCGGAGAGCACGCTCGCCTCGCGCTCCTCGCTGGTGGTGGGCGCGATCAGCGGCACGACGGCGATGTCCTCGCGGCCGAGCCCCGCTCGGAGCTCCGCGCCTTCTTCCGCAGGCAAGTCGACCACCAGGAGCGCGTCCACCCCGGCGGCAGCGAGCGCACCCGGCAGGCGCGCTTCGCCGAAGGCGATCAGCGGGTTGAGATAGGTGAACAAGACCAGCGGCGCGCTGCTCCGTTCGCGCAAGCGCGTCGCCAGCTCGAGCGCCGCCGAGAGCGAGCCGCCGGCCCGGATGGCGCGCTGGCTCGCCGCGGCGATCACTGGGCCATCTGCGCTGGGATCGCTGAACGGCACGCCGAGCTCGAGCACGTCCGCTCCGGCTTCGAGCGCCGCGCGCGCGCAGCCGAGCGAGTCCTCCAGGCTGGGATCGCCGACGGTCAGGTAGATGACCAGCGCGGGACGGCCCGCACCTCGGCACGCCGCGAAGCACTCGTCGAGGCGCGCCACGCTCACCGGGTCGCCTCCTCGAGCGTACCCAGATCCTTGTCGCCGCGCCCGGACAGGCAGAGCGCGAAACGCGCCGCGCGACCCAAGCGCTTGCGCTCGGCACGCGCGATCTCGGGCAGAGCGGCGAAGGCGTGCGCCGTCTCGAGCGCGATCAGGATGCCCTCCGTCCGCGCCACCAAGTGCGCGGCGGCCACGGCCTGCGAGTCGGTGACGGCCGAGTAACGCGCGCGGCCCGAACGCATCAGCGCGGCGTGCTCCGGACCCACGCCCGGGTAATCGAGGCCCGCGCTGATCGAGTGGGCTTCCAGGATCTGACCGTGCTCGTCCGAGAGCACCAGCGTGCGTGCGCCGTGCAGCACGCCGACCCGCCCCTGGGTCAAGGTCGCCGCGTGCCGCCCCGTCTCGACGCCTTCACCCGCGGCCTCCACGCCGTAGAGCGCCACCTCGTCGTGGATGAAGGCGCGGAACATGCCGATGGCGTTCGAGCCGCCGCCGACGCAGGCCACGACGGCGTCCGGCAACCCGCCGGGGCCTTCGGCCCACTGACTGCGGGCCTCGTCGCCGATCACCCGCTGCAGCTCGGCCACCAGCGTGGGGTACGGGTGCGGCCCCGCCGCGGAGCCGACGCAGTAGTGCGTACCGGCGACGTTGGTCACCCAGTCGCGCAGCGCTTCGTTCATCGCGTCCTTCAGCGTGCGCGAGCCGCTCTCGACGCTGAGCACGCGGGCGCCGAGCATCTTCATGCGCGCGACGTTGGGCGCCTGCCGGGCGACGTCCACCGCGCCCATGTACACGTCGCAAGGCAAGCCCATCACCGCGGCGGCCGTCGCGGTCGCGACCCCGTGCTGGCCCGCGCCGGTCTCCGCGATGATGCGCGTCTTTCCGAGCTGCTTCGCCAGGAGCACCTGGCCGAGGGCGTTGTTGATCTTGTGGGCGCCGGTGTGACAGAGATCCTCGCGCTTGAGCCACAGCTCGCCGAGCTCGGTCCCGCTCGCGTCGATGGCGCGGGTCAGCCGCTCTGCGCGCCAGAGCGGCGTAGGGCGCCCAACGTAGGAGCGGAGGAGCTCGCGCCACTCGCGCTGAAAGGGCTCACCGAGCACGATTTCGTGGAAGGCCCGCTCGAGCTCGAGCAGCGCCGGCACCAACGTCTCTGCGACGAAACGCCCGCCGAACTCGCCGAAATAGCCGGGCTGCATGCCGCTCACTGCGCGGCCTCGTCCGGAGTGAGCCGACACGCGATGGCGACGCGCGTGACCTTGGCGCTGACCTTGGTGGGCTCGGTGGGCGCCTCGCTGAACTCGGTGGACACCGCCATGCGCCCGTCGCCGCGGCCGCTCGCGGGCAGGCGAAAGTCGTGGAGCACTCGTCCCCCGTCGCCGCCCTCCACGATCACCTGGAAGACGCGCTCCGTACCCTCGGCGGCTGGCGCTCGGATCACGAGGGAGTCGTAGCTCGGTCGTGCGACCACCAGCATGCGCTTCCTGGAGGCGTCTTCCACCAGGTAAACGCGGACCGGGTGGTCGAGCTTCCCCCCGTCCCTGTCGATGCACGCCGCGGTGCGGTAGCTCGCGACGCAACGCCCCGGCGGCTCGCGACCCGGTGGCGCGGTCTCGCCGCCTCGGAGCGCGGGGGCGCCGCAAGCGACGGCGGCGAGCGCGAAGAGCAACGGGACGCGCATGGGCGGGGACTCTAGCTCTCCCCCGCCCGACGCGCCTCTGCCACGAAGGCGCGGACCAGAGCTTCGGCCTTCACCCCGGCCGAGCGCTCCACCCCGCTCGCCACGTCCACGCCCCAAGGTGCCACGGCCCGGACGGCGGCCGCGACGTTGCCCGGAGTGAGGCCCCCGGCCAGGATCACTCGCCGGCGGCGCGCGAGCCCGCGGACCCATCCGGGGTCCACGCGCTGCCCGGTGCCGCCGAGCTGCCCCGCGACCTTTGCGTCCAGGAGCAGGCGCTCGCCCCCGAAGCGCGCCGCGTCCTCGGCGTCCAGCGCGCTGCCGACCCGAACCGCCTTGAACGCCGCCGGCAGGAGCGCCGCCAGCAGCCCCGGGGGCTCGTCGCCGTGGAGCTGGAGCGCATCGAGGCCGAGCTCGTCGCGCAGACGGCGCGCTTCCTCGAGCCCCAGGTCGGCGATCACGCCGACGATCTCGACTCGCCCCCGGCAGCAGGCGACGAGGGCCTCGGCCAGAGCGCGCTCGACCCGTCGCGGCGAGCCCGGCACGAAGTTCAGACCGATGGCGTCGGCGCCGGCATCGACGGCCAGCTCGGCGTCCTCGACGCGGGTGATGCCGCAGATCTTGACCCAGACGCTCACTCGATCTTCAGGAGCTCTTTCACCGTCGCGATCACCTGCGGAGCCTGGATGGGCTTGGTGATGTAGGCGTTCGCGCCGAGCTGGAGCGCCCGCTGCCGGTCCTCGTGCGAGCCCTCCGTCGTGATGATGACGATGGGGGTGTCCTTGTGAACCGGATCGCTGCGCACCCGCTTGACCAGCTTCAGCCCGTCCATGATGGGCATGTTGATGTCGGTCACGATGATGTCGTAGCGAGCAGACGCGAGCTTGCGTAGGCCGTCGACACCGTCGTCCGCCTCCGTCACACGGAGGTTCTTCACGCGGGCGAGCGCGAACACCAGAAGCTGCCGCATCATCGGCGAGTCTTCGACAATCAAGCAGGAGTATTCCGCCATTTTCACACGCTGAGGTCGATGAAGGACTCGAGGCCCGGGAACTTGCGATCCGCCTGGGCGAACAAGCTGGCGCTGACGAGCGCCGCCGCCGCGTGCTGGCCCAGGAGCTTGAACAGCTCGAAGTCGATGGTGTCGAAGCGCTTCTTCTGCGAGAGCGTGCTGAAGATCGCGATCACTCCGACACGCTGGTCGTCCACGGTGAGCGGGATGACGGCGGCCGGGGCTTCGTGGCTGCCCTGGCTCGGGTCGCGCTCCTCGTCCACCGCGGCCTCCCCGCTCCGAAACACCTCCCCGAGCGGGCCCCGCTCGACGCTGACCGGAGCGACCTTCTCGCCCGACACACCCTCGAAGGCGATGGGGACCAGCTCGTTCTTGTCCGCGCTCGACAGGTACAGGCAGTAGCGCTCGGCGCCGACCAGCTGGGCCAGCACCTCCTTGATGCGACGCATGACCCCACGCGGAGACAGGCTGCCGTGGAGCTGGTTGCTGGCCACGAACAGGTTCGCCAGGTTGGCGAACTCCGCCTCGATCTCCTGGACGCGGGCGCTGACCTCGGTCGAAGCCGCCTCGGCTGCATGGAACCGGGACAGAAGCTCGCGCTTGTCGGTCTCGAGCTGTTGGATTTTCTCGAGCAGCTCGCGGACCGCCGAGTCGGCCTCGACCTTGGCGCGCAGGCTGGCGTTCTCGCTCTCCAGCTCCCGGAGCCGGGCTTCCAGGCGCTCGTGCTCGCGGGTGAACTCCTCGGTGATGCGCGTGCCCTTGGAGATGCTGTGAAGCAGCTCGTCGCGCTCGCGCTTCAGATCGGGCGGCGGAGAATCGCTCGATCCGCCCCTCCGGCCTTTCTTGTCGTTCACCATCGCCTCGAAATTCGCGCGTCTCGGACCGCTCCGGCGCCCGGAGACCGTATCACGCCGCTGCCGGCTCCACCACGGCCTCTGGTCGAGAGCTTTACTCGCGTCGCCGAGCTTCCGTAGACTGCCCCGAGCGGCCCCATGTCCGACATCCCCGACCACCTTCGAGCCATCGACGAAATGCTGGAGGCGGGCGACTACGACGCTGCCAGGAGCGAGCTCGACGAGGCCGGGTCGAGCCCACCCGTCGAGGTCCTGCGCATCAAGCTCTCGCTGTACGACGAGTCGGTGCCGCCGCCCTTGGCGATGCAGAAGCTGATCCAGCTGATGCGGCAGCACCCGGACGTGGCCGGGGGCAAGGCTCTGTACCAAGAGGCCTCGAGCCGCGCGTACCAGCACCGGCAGTCCAGCGTCTCGCACTCGCACCCGCCGCCGCCGGTGCGGCCCACGGACCCAAAGGACGAGGAGTGAGCTCCGAGCGGCTGCGCGCTCGGCCGTTCTTGTGGGGACTGTTCGTGGTGAGCGCCTCGGTGCTCGCGCTCGAGGTCCTCGATACGCGCCTGCTCTCGGTCCTGACCTGGTACTCGCTGGCGTTCCTGGTCATCGCCATGGGCCTGTTCGGGCTCACCGCGGGCGCCGTGTCGGTCTACCTCAGGAGCGCGGACTACGACCCCGATCGGCTGGCGAGCTCGCTGGCCAAGGACGCCTTGTGGATGTCGCTGGCGGTGCCGGCGAGCTACGTGCTGCTCTTGATCGTGCCGCTGCGCGCCGAGAGCGTGGCGACGGTCGTGCCGCTGTTCGTGTTCTTCGCGGGCGCCATCGCGCTGCCGTTCTACCCCGCGGGCAAGGTGGTGGCCGCCGCGCTCACCCGCTCGCCGCTGCCGGTCGGGCGGGTCTACGCGGTCGATCTGCTGGGAGCGGCCCTCGGCGCTCCGCTGTGCCCGCTCCTGCTCGAGCGCCTGGGCGGCGGCAGCGCGATCCTCGCGGTGGGCGCCCTGGCGGCGCTCGGCAGCTACTGCTTCGCGCGGGCCGCGGACGACTCGCGGGCAGCCCGCACGGCCCTGATCGTGCTGGCCGGAAGCGTGGCCCTCAGCGCCGGCAACGCCGCCACCACCCGGGGGCTGGTCCCGCTCTGGGTCAAGGGGCGGGCCGAAGCCCGGGACGACATCGTGCTCGAGCGCTGGAACAGCCACTCGCGGGTGATGGTGACGCGGGCGGTGGAGCTCCCGGCCGCGCTCTGGGGCAAGGGGGAGCGCTGCGGCCCGCGCGTCGTGCTCCAGCGAGGTGTGGAGATCGACGCCCACGCGGCGACCCCGCTCTACTTGGTGGGCAACGACCTCGAGGCCCTGCGCTTCATCGAGTGCGACGTGACCAACGCCGTGCACCGCATCCGACCGGACGGCGCCATCGCCATCATCGGTGTGGGGGGCTCGCGGGACATCCAGGCTGCGCTGCTCGCGGGACACGCGCCGGTCGTGGGCATCGAGCTGAACCGAGCGCTGCTCGATCTCCTGAAGAGCGATCTGGGCAGGGACACCGGCATCGCGTCACGGCCCGAGGTGCGCCTGATCCACGACGAGGCGCGCAGTCAACTGGCGCGGCACCCGGAGCGGTACCGCGTAATCCAGGCCTCGCTCATCGACACCTGGGCCGCGACCGGCGCCGGCGCGCACGCGCTGGGGGAGAACGGGCTCTACACCGTCGAGGCGTTCCGGCTCTTCCTCGAGCGCCTGGAGCCCGGGGGCGTGCTCACCGTCTCGCGCTGGGCCAGCATCGAGACGCCGCGCATGGTCGCGCTGGCGGTCGCCGCGCTCTACGAACGCGGCGTGCCGAACCCCCGAGAGCACATCGCGCTGCTCGGCGCAGGCCCGGTGGCGACCCTGCTCGTGGGGCGCGATCCCCTCACCGCGGACGACATCACGAAGCTCGGAGCGTTGGCGGGCGAGAAGGGGTTCCTCGTTGCGGCGCTGCCCGATCGCGAGGCGGTGCAGAAGCCGGTGGAGCACATCCTCGGCGCCGTCAGCCGCGCCGATCTCGACCGCCGCACGCTGACCCGAGCGCTGGACGTGCGCCCGACCACCGACGATCGCCCGTTCTTCTTCAACGTGGTGCGGGTCGCGGCGATGACGCAGGCGCTGTCGCCGGAGCTCTTGGGCCTGATCGAGGGCAACCTGCTCGCGACGCGCACGCTCGGTCTCGCGCTCTTCGCGTCACTGGTCCTGGTGGTCGTCGCCATCGCGCTGCCGCTCCGAAGTCGCGCCCGCCCGGAGGGCCGCGTCGATCGGCGCCTGGTGGCGGCGCTCTGCTACTTCGCGCTGATCGGCGTCGGCTTCATGCTCGCGGAAATCGCGCTGCTCCAGCGCCTGTCGCTGGTGCTGGGCCACCCGAGCTACAGCCTGATGGTGGTCCTGGCCAGCTTGGTCAGCGCCATGGGCGTCGGCTCGTTCATCAGCGACCGCCTACCCCTCGACGAGAAGCCCTGGTGCTACCTGTACCCGGTGGTCCTGGCGCTCCTGCTCGGCGCGGTCGCGCTCGGCTGGGAGCAGCTCGTCGGGGGCGTCGCCGCCGCGTCCACGCCCGCGCGCATCGGCTTCGCGATCGCGATCTGCGGCGTCCTCGGCATCGCGCTGGGCTCCGCCTTCCCGGCGGGGATGCGCCTGGTGAAGAAGAGCCACCAGAGCGAGACGCCCTGGTTCTGGGGCATCAACGGCGTCGGCAGCGTGCTGTCGTCGAGCCTGGCCATCTTGCTCGCCTTGTCCTACGGCCTCACGACGCTGCTCTCAGTGGCCGCCGCGCTCTACGTCCTGCTCGTGCCGGCCGTCGCGGTCTTGGTACGCTCCGAGGCGTGATGACGTCGAGCGGCTGGCGCGGCTGGCTCGCGAGCCCGCGAGCGCTCCTCTGGCTCGCGCTCGCCGCCTGCCTGCTGGTCACTCCGTCGCTGGGAGCTGGCCTCTGCACGGAGGACTGGGTGCTCCGCGACAACGCCCTCGAGTCGCGCGCCGGAGTCAACCTCTACTCGGCGCTCTCGAGCGCCGCGGACGTGCAGGCGGCGCAGGCGGCGGGCGTCTTGCCCTGGCTCGCGTCACCGGATCTTCGCCTCTCGTTCTTTCGCCCGGTCTCGTCGCTGTGGGCACTCTTCGACTACCGAGTGCTCGGCGACGCCGTTTGGCTGATGCACCTCGAGAGCATCGCGCTCTACGCGGCGCTGGTGGCCTTGGCGGCACGGCTCTTCCGCCGCCTGATGCCCACACCCTGGATTGCCGGGCTCGCCGCACTGCTCTACGCCGTGGACGACGCCCATGGCCACGCCGTCGGCTGGCTCGCGAACCGCAACGCGCTGCTCGCGTCGGTGTTCGCCGTGGCGGCGCTGTCGGCCCACGATCGCCTCCGGCGCGAGGGCTGGCGTCCCGGCGCGTGGCTGGCCCCGGCGTTCGTGGCGCTCGCGCTGGGCTCGAGCGAGCTCGGGCTCGGCGTGCTCGGGTACCTCGCCGCCTACGCGCTGTTCCTCGATCGCGGATCCGGGCGCGCGCTCGCGCTCCTGCCGGCGGGGGCGGTCGCGCTCGGCTGGGCGGGGCTCTACCTCGGGCTGGGTCACGGCGCGGTCGGCTCCGGGATCTACCTGGATCCCCTGCGCGCCCCGCTCCCGTTCCTGACTGAGCTCCCCGGCCGGCTCGGCGCGCTGTTCGCGGGCCTGCTCGGCTACCCGAGCGCGGACGCCTGGGTCGCGCTCGGCGATCGCGCGCACCTCGGGCTCGCCCTGGGCGGCGCGGCGCTGCTTTCGCTGCTCGTCCTCGGCCTGGCCGGCAGCTTGTCGGCGCCGGAGCTCCGCTTCGGTCTCGCGGGCATGTTGCTCTCGCTCGTCCCTCTGGCAGCGACCTCACCCAGCGATCGCACGCTGTTCCTGCCAGGCCTGGGCGCGGCGCTGTGCTTCGGGACGCTCCTGTCGCGCGCCGTCGAGCAGGCGTCGCTCGGGATTCGGCTGCTCGCCGTACCGTTCGGCGCGCTGCACCTGGTCGTGGCGCCGGTGCTCCTGCCCTGGCGCTCGCTCACCATGAGCCGCTATCACGACCGCGTCGTGGCGGGCGTCTCCGGCGCCTACGCCAGCGTCATCTCCGCTGACGAGCTGGTGATCGCGCTGAACGCGCCCGACTACTACTACTGCTCGCTCCTGCGCCCGCTGCGCCGCCACGTCGAGCGCGGTCCCGCGCCGCCGGTGGTGTGCCTGGCGGCCGGCCCCGGCAAGGTCGAGGTCGAGCGCGTGGACGACAACGCGCTCGCGCTGCGCGTTCCCGGGGGCTACCTGGAGCACCCGTTCAACCGGCTTTTCCGCGGCCGCAGCCAGCCGTTCCGCGCCGGCGAGAGCGTCTACACCGGCCCGCTCGAAGCGCTGGTCACCGAGGTCAGCGAGCGCGGCGAGCCGCTGGCGGTGACCTTCCGCTTCAACTGGCCGCTCGGCAGCGAGAAGCTCCGGTTCGTCGGCTGGGACGGCGCGCGCTTCGTCCCGTTCGCCCCGCCGCGCGCGGGGGAGAAGCGCCAGCTCGGAGCCGCACCGTGACGTCGGCGTATCGCCAGGGACCGCCGGCGCTGCCGCCGTTTCGCGTCGTGCACGGGCCGTTCCCGCTGCGCCTCGGCCGCATCCTGGCCGGCGCCGGCTTCACGCTGGTCGCGTCGCTGTTGCTGATGCTCGGGCTGCAGCGCCAAGAGCTCTCGTGTGGGGGAGCGCCGGACTCCTGGTGCGTGGTCTCCGAAGGCGTGTTCGAGCCACAGCCGGTAGCGCGCTTTCCGCGACGCGAGCTCACCGGCGTCAGCGTCGAGTCACGCTGGGGCGGCAAGGGCAACACGACGGAGTACGGGCGCCCGGTGCTCGCGGTCGGAGGTCGTGGTTACCGCCTGCGAGAGGTGGACGCCGAGCGCGCGCGGGAGATCGCCGCCGAGGTCGAGCGCGCGCGAGCATCGGGCACCGCCATCGGGGTGAAGCTACGCCAGTCACCCTGGCTCCTGGTGTTCGGCCTGGCCATGCTCTCGGGCGGGCTCGCCGTGCTCCGTTCTGCGTTCCGCGGCGCGGGCCGGCTGATCCTCGACGTCGAGCCGTCGGAGCGCCGGCTCTCGGTCCAGCGCCGCGTGCTCGGCATCCCCGGTCGCAGCACGGCCTTCGAGCTGTTCGACGTGGATGAGGTCGTCGTCGAGCAGAGTGACGAGCGCGACGTCTGGAAATCCAAGGCGGGCGCCACCCGCCCCGTGGGCCGGCTGATCTTGGTCTCCGCGAGCGGAAAGCGGCAGGAGCTCAGCCGGCAGTCCTTCCCCGGGCGGACGGTGCACCTTCGGGCGGCGGCCGCGCTGCGCCGAGGCTTCGGCCTCGAGCCTGGTCCGCTCGAGAAGGAGCTAGACGCGCTCGAGCGCATCCGGGAGCGACCGAGCTGGGCCGCGAACATCGGGATGTTCTCGCTGATCTGGATGGGCGCCCCGCTCGGCCTCCTCTTGGGCATCGCACTGTACGGCGGCGTCGGGCTCGCGATCGGCGCCTTTCGCATGCAGGACCCGCTCTCGCCGTACGCGCTCGTGTTCGGCGGCGGGCTCGGCGCCGTCGCGGGCGCGGCGCTCATGCTCCGCCTCGCGCGCGCTCGGCCGCCGCCTTGACGCACGGTGACGTCGAGCAGCTGGTGTGCGAGGCTGCGAAACCATGAACTTGCGCCTCGATCGCCTGGCCCAGCGGCTCGAGACCGAGCGCCTCGTGCTGCGCGCGTTCGAGCCCGGCGACGCTCCCGCGCTCTTCGAGCTCGTCCAGGCGAGCCGCGCCCACCTCGACCCCTGGCTGCTCTGGCCGGGACGCATGAGCTCGCTCGAGGCGGTCGAAGCGTGGGCCGCCCGCCCGTACGACGGTAGCGAGAGCAACCGCCTGGGAGTGTTCACCAAAGACCGAAACGAGCTCTTGGGGGCGGCAGGCCTTCGAGCACGGAGCCTGGAGCCGGGCAGCAGCTGGTTGTACGTGGACGTGAGCTACTGGCTCGGGCCCCACGCTCTCGGGCAGGGCTACGCAACGGAAGCAGCCCGCCGCCTGGCAGAGCACGCCTTCGACGACCTCGACGCGCCGCGCGTGGAGATCCGCACCGAGCCCCACAACGAGCGCAGCAATCGCGTCGCGGAGCGCCTCGGTTTCCGGTTCGAGGGGGTGCTGCGCGCGGTCGGCCAGCGCCGCGGTCGGCCCGCCGACTTGGCGCTGTTCGCGCTGATCGCGGGCGAGCGTGACGTGCTCCGCTCGGTTCAGCGCCCGCGCTGACGCGCGGAAGGCATCGGCGGCGGCTCTTCGGGGGTGGTCGGCGACGCGACGAGCCAGGCCCCGGCCGCGATCAGCGCGGCGAGCAGCAGGAACGCGGCCACCAGCCCCAAGGCCCACGGACCCGATGCGCTGCTGCGCTGGGGCGCCAGCGAGCCCGGCGGCAGCGACGGGTAGACCGGTGCCGACGTCGGCACCGCGGCGAAGACGGGCGAGGAGCCCGGGGGCACCGACGGGTAGACCGGCGCCGATGTCGGCACCGCGGCGAACACCGGTGAGGAGCCGAGCGGCGCTTGGAACGCCGGGGTCGAAGTCGGGACTGCCGCCAGCGCCGGAGGCGGACCCATCACGGCGGTCTCGCCGTCCGGATCGTCGATCAGCGTGCGCGGTGTCGCCGACGGCAACGCCTCCAGCATGGCGCGCGCCGTCGCGAAACGTCGCCCGGGGTGCTTGTCGGTCGCGCGGACGATGGCCGGCCCGAGGGACGAGCTCAGCACTCGCTCCGAGAGCGGGACTGGGTCGGAGGACACTTGCGCGAGGCACACCTCGATGGTGGAGCCGCGGAACACCGGCGCCCCGGCGAGCATCTCCGCCATGACCAGGCCGACCGAGTAGAGGTCGGTGGCCGGCGTCACCTCCTCACCCCGAAGCTGCTCGGGGGCCATGTAGCGCGCCGTCCCGACCACGACGTCGGTGGCGGTGAGCTGGGTCGCGTCGCGCCCGGAGCGCTTCGCGATGCCGAAGTCCAGGACCTTCACGAAGTCGTGACTGCCGGCGTAGTCGCACAAGAAGACGTTGGCGGGCTTGATGTCGCGGTGAATCATCCCGAGCTCGTGCGCGTCGGCGAGCGCCTCGAGCATCGCGCGGGCCACACGCGCAACGACCTCGGCCGGCTGCGGGCCCCGCTCCTCCAGGAAGCGCCCGAGCGAGCGCCCTTCCAGGAGCTCGAACGCGATGTAGGGCAGCCCATGTGCGTCCTCGCCCCAATCGTGCAGGCGGACGCTGTGCGGATTGGCGAGACGTTCCCCCAGCTCGGCTTCGCGGCGGAAGCGATCGCGCCCGACGCCGTCGAGCTGCTCGGGCAAGAGCAGCTTCAGCGCGACCACACCACCACCCTCGAGATCGGCGGCCCGGAACACCGCGCCGTGGCCCCCCTGCCCCAGCCGACCGTCGATGCGGTATCGACCGGCGAATACCTCGCCGCTAGCCGGCAGGAAGGTCATGGCAGCGATCGCGAGGCTACCACGGCGACCTGAGTCAGGAGCCCGTCGCTTCGACCTTCGAGCGTCGTCGTCGCGATGATGCCGAGCCACACCAGGCCGAAGACCAGACGCACCCGATTCCAGTAGGTCTTCGCGCCGCTCTGCCCGTAGGGAACCAGGACCGCGAGCGCCAGCGCGGGACCCACGTAACGGTGCAAGAAGAGCGTGGCGAACGCAGCGGTCAGGAGCATCCAGACCCGGAGCAGCGCGAGCGTCGTGCGCTCCCCCAGCTTCACCGCCGTGGTCACGACGCCGATGTCGGCGTCCTCGCGCCGGTCCCGCAGCACCTGGATCAGCTCGAACGCTCCCGAGAACAGGCCGAGCTCGGCGACCAGGAGCCAGCCCAGCGGGCGGTCGAGGGGCACGGCGCAGAGCGCCATCGCGCCGCCGCACACCGCCATCACCAAGACGTCCGCGTACGCCACGCGCTTGACCTTCGCCGAGTAGAGCCAGCACAGCCCCTCGCCCAGGACCAGAGCCAGGAGCAGACCGGGGCTCCAAGCGAGCGCGAGCACAGAGAGCAGCGCGCCGAGCCCGATCTGCACGCCGAGCGCGGCGCGCCGGTGCTCCGCTAGGAAGCGCGTCTTCGCCTCGGCGCGGCCCGTCTCGAGGTCGCGCTCCAGATCGCAGTAGTCGTTGGTCAGGTACGCCAGCAGGTTGAGCAAGAGCGCGAAGCCCGTGCGGACCGCCACGTCGGCGATGGGCAACCTGAGCGCGACCATGACCGACACGGCCCCCGCCAGGTTCGCCATCTCGAGCCGGCGCAGCCGGAAGACGACGACGTCGAGCAGGATGCGCAGCGCGGCCGACATCGAGTGACCAAGCTAATTGAGCTTACAGCGCATTGGAAATCGGCAATGCTCGCGAGCCGATGCCGAGCACCACCGGGAAGAGCCTCGTCGTCGTGGCGCTGCTCGCCGCGGTCGCCTTGTGGCTCCACTGGCCGTCGCTCGACGCGGGCCTGGCCGCGGACGATTTCCTGAACCGGGCCATGCTCGACGGCGAGTACCCGGTGGCGCGGATGCCCCTCGATCTGTACTCGTTCCTCAGGCGGCCGGGGGAGCTCGCCCCGCTCCAAGACGGCGGCATCGCCCCCTGGTGGAGCCACCCGGATCTGAAGCTCAGCTTGCTCAGGCCCCTGTCGAGCGCGCTGCTCTGGCTCGACCACCGCGCCCTCGCGCTCGGTCCCCGGGGCCAGCACGTCCACTCCCTGCTCTGGCTGGTCGGCCTGGTGTTCGCCTACTTCCTGCTGGCGCGGCGCCTGCTGCCCGAGGGCGCGGCGCTGATCGCCACGGCGATCTTGGCCTTCGACTCGGCGTTGGTCGCGCCCATCGCCTGGATCTGCAACCGCACCGCGTTGATCAGCGCCACCTTCGGCGCGCTCGGCCTGTGGGCGTACCTGCGCTTCCGCGAGGAGCGCTGGCGCCCCGGCGCGCCGCTCGCCCTCTTGGGCTTCGGGCTGGCGCTCGCCGGGGGCGAGTACGCCATCTGCGCCCTCGCCTACGTGCTCGCCTTCGAGCTCTGCAGCCGGGGAGAGCCGCTTCGCGAGCGGCTCCGCGGGCTCTCCTTGGCGGCGATCCCGGCGGCGCTCTACCTGGCGGTCCATCTCGCGCTCGGCTACGGCGCCAAGGGCTCGGTGGTGTACATCGGCCCGTTCGACAGCCCAGGGCAGTTCCTGAGCGAAGTCGCGCTGCGCGTCCCCGCCATGATCGCCACCGAGGTGCTCTTGACTCCGGGCGAGCAGTTCTACGGGAAGCTGCTCTCGCGCTCGCCGGAAGCGCTGGGCGCGCTCGTGCCCATCGCCTTGGTGCTCGCCCTGGTGGCCGGAACGTGGCGGCGCGCCGACGCCCAGAACCGCCGACGCCTCGCCACCGCGGGGCTCGGCATGCTGCTCGGCATGCTGCCGCTCGTCGGCACGATCCCTTCGGTGCGCCTGCTGCTCATCACCAGCTTCGGCGGCAGCGCGCTGCTCGGCGCGGCCATCTGGGACTCCGGGCTGCTCCTGCTCGTGAGCGCCGAGCGCCGCGCGGGCGCCTGGCTCCGCGGGCTCGCCACGATCCCCGTCGCCATCGTGCACCTGGGGTTCTCGGCTCGCTTCACCCACGACCACGCCTACTTCTGGAAGAACATCGTGGGCACAATCCGCGCCAAGCACCTGGCCGCCGAGATCGACGACCAGCAGGTCGCCGGCCAGGAGCTGGTGCTGATCAACGCGGCCGGCGAGATCGCCGCGCTGATCTACCCGCCCTGGGTGCGCCACTTCCACGGCTCCCCGCTGCCCAAGCGCTGGCGCGTGCTCGGCATCGCGAATTCGCCGCAGCGCGCCCTCAGGGTCTCCGACGACACGCTCGAGCTGAGCGTCGAGCACGGGCACATGTTCGAAGATCCGACCTCGCAGATGTTCCGGCGGCCCACGCTGCCTTTCCGTCCGGGCGATCGCGCGACGCTCCCGGGGCTCGACGTCACCGTGCTCGAAGTGGAGGGCTGGGCACCGAAGCGCGTGCGCTATCGCTTCGAGAGCAGCCTCGACGACCCGAACCGGGTGTTCCTCTTGCTGGAGAACGGCCGCATGCGCCGGGCGTTCATGCCAGAGGTCGGCGGCGAGTTCGTCGTCCCGCCGTTCGGCTGACTTCACTCGTCCTCGTCGTCGTCCGCCGGCTCGACTGCCGCGGCCTCCGGCTCCGCGTCCACCCGGGCCTCGCCGCCGTCCGTGCCCGCGTCGTCAGGCGGTCCGACCCGACCGCGCATGCGCTGGACGTTGGCCTGAAGGAAGGTCGCAGTCTGGTCGTGCCCGTCTGCGTCCATCCAGGTCATCGTCAGGTGCGAGGTCGAGCTGAAGCGAGCGGCGATGATGCAGGCCGTCAGCCGGTCGATGGTGACCTCTCCGTCCGCGTCGCCCCGCAGGTTGACCAGCGTCGCGGTCAGGCCTGGCTCGGTGGGATGCGGCACCTCCTGGCGCGGCGCCTGGTGGCGCACGCGGACACCGATTCGGGCGGTCTTGGCGCCGAGCTCGACCAGCGTCAGATCCGCGACCTGAAGCGATTTGACGCCGCGCGCCTCGAGCGGCGCGCTGAAGCGCCAGCGCGCCCCGAGCCCCACCGGCGTGGGCGGCAATCGGAACGGGAAGAAGCGCTGGCCGCTCAGCGCTTCGTCCAAGATCTGCTTGATCTCCGGCGGAGGCACGACGCCGCCGACGTGCTCGGTGGTCACCTCGACCAGCTCGCCACTCTCGGCGATCAGCGAGCGGGTGGTCAGGCCCCGGAGCAGCCCGAACGCCGCGTTCAGCTTCGCCATGAAGTCGGCGGGCGCCGCCGGGTTTCGTATCTCGATGCGCTCGAGGGTCGCGCGCTCCTCCACCAGTCGCAGCTTCCTCCCGTCCTTCTCCACGACCAGCGGGTCGGCGGTGCCGCGCTGCACCTCCACGGAGAGCTTCAAGACCGAGGTCGGCGCCTTCGCTGGAGCCTCGCCGCTCTTGCCGAAGGAGCCGTCACTCTCCGTCTCGAGCTCGTAGTGAAGGCCTGCCCAGCGTCCGATCTCCAGCTTGACCCGGGGCTCGGCGCCGGCGCTCATCACCTCGACCCCCGCCGGCGTCTCGTCGGCGCCGGCGCCGGCGGTCGTCGCGGGCTTCTTCTTGCCGCACATGAAGTCGCAGCCGGGTCCGAGCAGCGCGAGCACCAGGATCGCGCGCACCGAACGCCTGAGCTCCCGCTTCATGGCGCCCGAAGCTAACACGCGGCGGAGGTGGTAGGCTCCGCCGGCGTGTTCCTCGAGAGGCAGACCTTCGCGGGAATTCTGGTCCTGCTCGCGTCCTCGGCTTGTGACGACCCGCCGCCGAAGCCGGAGCCGCGTCAGCCGC
This sequence comes from Polyangiaceae bacterium, assembly GCA_015075635.1. Lineage (NCBI taxonomy): Bacteria > Pseudomonadati > Myxococcota > Polyangiales > Polyangiaceae > Polyangiaceae bacterium. The sequence continues at coordinate 2,241,135 of JABTUA010000003.1, read as the reverse complement.
CTCCGGGCAGGGTCGAGCTCGTCCAGGCAAGCGCCGGAGCCGACGCCCTGGCGACGATCGCGCGCGAGGCCGCCCGCGCCCAGCGCGACGGCAAGAAGCTGGTCGTGTATGTCGGCGCGCCGTGGTGCGAGCCCTGCGTGCGCTTCCACGACGCTGCGGCTGCGGGTCGTCTCGACCAGACCTTTCCCGAGCTGCGCTTGCTCGAGTTCGATCGCGACCGCGACGAGGCCGAGCTCGGCAAGGCCGGCTGTCTCTCGCGCCTGATCCCGCTGTTCGCGCGACCGAGCCCCGAGGGTCGCTGCTCGGAGCGACGCATCGAGGGTTCGATCAAAGGCGAAGGTGCAGTGGCCGAGATCACGCCGCGGCTGCGCGGGCTCCTCGAGTGAACCATGCTACGCTGATGCGATGTTCGTCGCGCGCTTGCTGGCGGTGCTGGTGACGGGCACACGCGAGCAGCGCGCCTCGGTCTTGCACGAGGCCATCTTGCTCCGGTTGGCCGACGGCACGTTGTGCCAGGGCCGCCGGCAAGTCCTGGCCTCCCTCGACCGCGGACGCGACTCGACGTATCGGCTGCTCGACGCCAGCCCGGACTCGCTCAGCGTGGCGCTGGAGGTGCCCGACGTACCCGGCTACCTGACCTTCACCCTCCACGGCGAAGCGCTCGACGGTCGCCTGATCGCGGTGCACGTCGAGGTGTGAGGTCAACCGGCTTGGGTGAGCCAAGCCGAGAGCTCCGGCGAGACGACGCGCGGCGCGCGACGGAGCAAGCCGAGCGACTTCGCCCCGACCAGCAGCATGGCGGTGCGGAGCTCCGCCTCGATGCGCTCGAAGAACGCGCTCGCGCCCTCCGCGCCGCCGCTCTCGAGCGCCTTCAGCACGGGTCTCGCCAGACCCGCGGCGCTGGCACCGAGCGCCACCGCCTTGGCGACGTCGAGCCCGGTCGCGACGCCGCCGGTCGCGAACACGGTCTGGAAGCCAAACCCGCTGCACAGCCCGAGACTGGCTGCGGTCGGAATGCCCCACTCCCAGAAGGTCTCGCCGAGCGCGCGGCGGGTTGGGTCGGAGCGTTGGGTCTCGACGGCAACCCAGCTCGTTCCGCCGGCCCCGGAGACATCCACGTGCAGCGCCCCCGCGGCACGGAGCCTCCGCGCCACGCCCGCCGAGATGCCGCAGCCGGTCTCCTTCACCACCACGGGCACGGGCAGCTCCGCCACCAGGCGCGCGATGGTCTCGAGGCCACCGCGAAAATCGCGATCTCCGCCGGGTTGCACGGCTTCTTGGGCGGGGTTCAGGTGCAAGCACAGGGCGTCGGCGCCGACGGCTCGGACGAGCTCGGCGACCTCGTCGGTGGACATGCGGGTGGCCTGAACCAAGCCGACGTTTCCGAGGAGCAGCACGTTCGGCGCGACCTCCCGCACGGCGTAGGTCGGCGCGACCGACGGGTCCTTGTGCATCGCGCGCTGGCTGCCCAGGCCGAAGGCGTAGCCGCGAGCCTCGGCCAGCGCTCCCAGCTCGCGGTTGATGCGCTCTGCGCGCTCGGTGCCGCCGGTCATCCCGGCGATCAAGATCGGCGCGCGGAGCGTCTTGCCCAGCACGCTGACCGAGGTGTCGATCTCGTCCATCGAGAGCTCGGGCAGCGCGTCGTGCACGAAGCGGATGGCCTCGAACAGGGTGGTGGTGCGGTGGAAGCCGACGTCGCCGGTGGCCGCGAGGTCGAGGTGGTCGTCCTTGCGCTTGCCGATCTCGCTCATCGATCGCGAGCGGGCCACACATGCCGGCAAAAGAGAAGTCCGAGACGGCGGGCGCCGGGCATTGACAGGCCCCGGCGCGCTTCCTAGGCTTCCTCGGAAAATGCCTAAGAGGTCGAGGACTTCCACGAGGGGTGGGGCTCGCCGGCGCCCGCCGAAGGCGAAGGCGAAGGCCATCGCCATGAACCCCTTCACCTCCCTCCTGACCGCGGTGAAGCGAGACGTGGACTCGCGCCTGGCGGGTTACCTCGACGAGCACCTGGCAGCCGCCAAGGCCTTCGGGCCCGGAGTCACCGAGATGGTGTCCGCGCTGCGCGATCTCACCCTGCGCGGCGGCAAGCGCGCGCGGGCGGCCCTCTTGGTGGCTGGCTACCGTGCCGCGAGCACGGGCGCCAGCCTCGAGCCCGCGCTGGATGCCGGGGTCGCGCTCGAGCTCCTGCACGCCTACTTCCTGGTGCACGACGACTGGATGGATCACGACGAGACCCGGCGTGGCGGACCGAGCGTCCACGCGGCGCTGGCGCGCCGGCTGCGGTCGCGGGAAAAGGGCGAGGCCTCGGCGATCTTGGCCGGAGACTACGCGGTCGCGCTGGCCGCGGACGCGCTGGCGCGCGTGGACGTCGCCCCCGAGCGCATGGGCCGCGTGCTCGGCTGCTTCGCGGAGATGCAATTGGCGGCGGTTACCGGGCAGCAGCTCGATCTGTTGGCCAACGCTGCCGACGTCGAGAAGGTCTACGAGCTCAAGACCGGCAGCTACACCATCCGCGGACCGTTGCGCATGGGCGCGCTGATGGCGGGGGGCAGCGCGCGCCTCTTGACGGCGCTGGATCGCTTCGCGCTCCCCGTCGGCATCGCCTATCAGCTGCGCGACGACCTTCTGGGAGTCTTCGGCGATCCGAAGGCGACCGGCAAGCCTTTCGGCAGCGATCTGCGCGCCGGCAAGAACACCGTCGTGCTGCTCACGGCGCTCAAGCGCGCTCGCGGCCGGGACCATCGCCTGCTCAAGGCGGTGATCGGCAACGCGAGGGCCACGAAGGCGGAGCTCGAGCAGGCCGTGGACGTCATCGAACGCAGCGGTGCCCGAGAGCTCGTCGAGAAGCGGATCGAAGAGCTCACCGCCTCCGCGCTCGAGGCGCTCCAAGCTGGCCGCCTGCCGCCCAGCGGGGCCCTGCTGCTCGAGGGTGCCGCTCGCGTGCTCACCCTCAGGCGAAACTGATGGCCAGGGCCTGCGGCAAGGTCATCCTGCTCGGCGAGCACGCGGTGGTGTACGGGGTGCCGGCCATCGCAGCGGGCATCGAACGCGGCGCCGAGGCCAGCGCCCAGCACGCGGAGGTCTCTCTGCTCTGGCTCGGCGAAGCACGCATCAGTGCAGCCGACGACAGCGACCTCGGTCGCGCGTTCGCCGCGCTCGTGCGCGAGCTCGGGGCCGCGCCCGCCGTGGTGCGAGCGACCTCTGAGCTGCCGGTCGGCGCGGGTCTGGGCTCCTCGGCGGCGCTCGGGGTCGCCATCGCTCGCGCCGTGCTCGAGCTCGGGGGTGGCGGACCGGAAGCGCGCGTGCTCGCCGCCGCGTCGGCCTGGGAGCGCGTGTTCCACGGCAACCCGTCGGGGATCGACACGGCAGCTGCGGCCCACGGAGGCTGCATCTGGTACACCAAGCAGGGCGGCACCGAGCCGCTGGCGCTCGGCTCGACGCTCACGCTGGCCATCGCCGTGGCGGGCCCGCCGGCGAGCACCAAGGCCATGGTCGAGTCGGTGGCGCGGCTCGGGGAGCGCCGCCCCGAGGTGTTCCGGAAGTCGCTGGCGGGCATCGAGTCGCTGGTGAAGAACGCTCGCCTGGCGCTCGAGGCCGGTGACGTGACGGGGCTCGGTCGCTTGCTCGACTTGAACCAGATGTTGCTCTCCGGCCTGATGGTGTCGACGGAGGAGATCGAGACCGCCTGTCGCGTCGCGCGAGAGGCCGGGGCGCTCGGCGCGAAGCTGACCGGGGCGGGCGGGGGCGGCGCGGTGATCGCGCTCTGCGAGGCCGATCCCGAGCCAGTGCTGGACGCCTGGCGGCGCCAGGGTCTCACCTGCTTCAGCACCCGCGTCGCGGCGAGGGTTGGTGGCACATGAAGCCGGTTCGCGCCGTCGCGTGCTCGAACATCGCCCTCGCCAAGTATTGGGGGAAGGCAGACGTCGCCCGGAACCTGCCCGCCACGCCCAGCCTCTCGCTCACGCTGGCCGGCCTGCGCACGCTCACCGAGGTCGAGCTCGACCCGAGCCTCGGCGCGGACGAGGGCACCCTCGGCGACGCGCCGCTCGCGGGGCGCCCGCTCGCCCGCGTGGTCGAGCTGCTCGAGCGCCTGCGCCAGCGCGCCGGCGTCTCGACCCGCGCGCGCGTGGTGAGCAAGAACGACTTCCCAACGGCGGCGGGGCTGGCCTCGAGCGCCTCGGGCTTCGCGGCCCTCGCCCTCGCCGCATCGCGCGCCTACGGGCTCGAGCTCTCGCTGGAGGAGCTGAGCGCCGTGGCGCGCGCGTCGAGCGCCTCGGCGGCGCGCTCGCTGTTCGGCGGCTTCGCCGCGCTCCCCGCCGGCGCCGAGCGCGCCGAACGCGTCGCGGCGGTCGCTCACTTCCCGCTCTCGATGGTGGTCACGCTCACGGCGAAGGGACCGAAGTCCGTCGGCTCCACCGAAGGCATGCAGCACACCGCGGCGACCAGCCCCTATTACCCGCCCTGGGTCGCGCACGCGCCGGCGCTGTTCGAAGAGGTGCGCCAGGGCGTGCTCGGTCGGGACATCGAGCGCCTCGGCGCGGCGATGGAGCAGAGCGCGCTGATGATGCACGCTTCGATGCTCGCCGCGAGCCCGGCAGTGATCTACTTCCAGCCCACCACGCTGGCCGTCATGACGGCGGTGCGCGAGCTGCGGCAGGCGGGAACGCCGGCGTATTACACGATGGACGCCGGGCCCCACGTCAAGGTGCTGACGCTGCCCGAGCACGCCGCGCGGGTGGTGCAGGCCGTCGAAGCCGTGCCCGGCGTGGAGCGCAGCATCGTGACCGGCGCGGGCCCGGACGCCGCGCTCACCGACGAAGATCCGCGGAGTCTCGCGTGAAGGCCCGCGCCCCGGGCAAGCTGGTGATCTCGGGCGCGTACGCGGTGCTCTATGGCGCGACCGCCGTCGTCAGCGCAGTGAGTCGCTACGCCGTCGCGGACACGGCGCGAGCAGCCGAGCTCGTCACGCCCGAGGTCCAGGCAGCCATCGGTCCGGCTCCGGCGCCTTGGTTCGACGCCTCCGAGCTCAGGGGCCCTCGCGGCAAGCTCGGCCTCGGCTCGAGCGCGGCCATCTTGGTCGCCTCCCTGGCGGCCCTCGAGCTCGCCGCCGGGGGCGCGAGCGACGACGGCTCACTGGCGCGCGCCGTGCTCGAGCGAGCGCTCGCCGCGCACCGCGCCGCGCAAGGCGGCGGCAGCGGCGTGGACGTCGCGAGCAGCGCCCATGGCGGCACGCTGCTCGCCTGGCGCGAAGGTGAGACGCTACGGACCGAGCGCGTCGGCTTGCCGCCCGGTCTGGTCTGGGAGGTGTGGGCCGGCGGTCAGCCAACGTCGACGGCCTCGTTCGTTGCCGAGGTCGCCGCGCTCGCGGCGCGCGATCCCGGGACCTTCTCCGCCGAGCTCGACGCGCTCCGCCTGCACGCGGAGGGCGCGGCACAGGCTGTTCGCGAAGGAGATGCAAGGCGCCTGCTCGCGCACCTCGCGGGCCAGCGGCAGGGCCTGGCTGGGCTCGGCCTCGCCGCGGGCATCCCGATCGTGACGAGCGAGGTCGAGTCGCTCGGAGCGCTCGCCGAGCGCGAGGGCGCGGTGGTGATCCCGTCCGGGGCTGGTGGCGGCGACGTCGCGCTCTTCGTGGGCTCCGAGCCACCGTCTGGTCCTCTGGTGGCGCTGAGGGAAGAGCTCGGACACCAGCGACTCGAGCTCTCCTTGGAGGCGCGCGGCGTGCATGTGTGGGACGGCCCGTGATAAGACCCGGGCTCCCTCGATGAGCTCGACCCATGATCCCTCGCTGGACGCCGAAGCGTCCGGCTCGCGCCTGCCCGGCTTCTACAAGCTCGACATCTCGGAGCGCGTGCAGGAGATCAGCGCCCGCACGGGCATCGACGCGGCCGAGATCCGCGCGGCGGTGGACGCCGGCGGGCTCGACCCGAGCACCGCGGACAAGCTGGTCGAGAACGTGCTCGGCACCTACGCCCTGCCCTTCGGCGTGGCGCTGAACTTCCGCGTCAACGGCCGGGATCGACTGGTGCCGATGGTGGTCGAGGAGCCGAGCGTGATCGCCGCGGCCTCCAACGCAGCGAAGATGGTGCGCGCCGCAGGCGGCTTCTCCGCGGAGATGGTCGAGTCGCTGATGACCACGCAGGTGCAGGTGTATGGGGTGAAAGACCCTGCCCGCGCCATCGCGCGCCTGGAAGCGCACGCGGCGGAGCTGCTGGAGGTCGGCAGCCGCGCAGTCCCGAACCTGGTCGAGCGCGGCGGCGGCCCCCGCTCCATCGACGTGCGCGACCTGGGTCAGGCGAGCCTGGTCGTCCACGTCCACGTGGACTGCCGGGACGCGATGGGAGCCAACCTGGTGAACTCCATCGCCGAAGCCATCGGCCCGCGGGTTGCCGAGCTCAGCGCGGGCAAGCTGGGGCTGCGCATCCTGACGAACCTGTGCGATCGCCGGCGCGTGCGCGCCACCTGCCGCGTGCACGCGAAGGATCTCGCCCTGCCCGAGGGCTCCGGCTCGGAGCCGCCGCGGCCGAGCGGCGGGGAAATCGTGGACCTGATCGTGGAGGCCTCGCGCTTCGCGGAGCTCGATCCCTACCGGGCGGCGACCCACAACAAGGGAATCATGAACGGCGTGGACGCCGTGGTGCTCGCCACGGGCAACGACTTCCGCGCCGTGGAGGCCGGCGCCCACGCCTACGCGGCGCAGTCGGGCCGCTACCGCCCGCTGGCCACTTGGCATCGCGACGGCGCCGATTTGGTCGGGAGCCTGGAGCTGCCGCTCTCCCTCGGCATCGTCGGCGGCACCCTGCGGGTGCACCCCGTCGCACGGCTCTCGCTGCGCATGCTGGACGTCACGACGGCCGCGGAGCTTCAGCACGTCGCGGCCTGCGCCGGCCTGGCGTCGAACCTGGCGGCGCTTCGCGCGCTGGCGACGGAGGGCATCCAACGCGGGCACATGTCGCTGCACGCGCGCGCGGTGGCGACGGCCGCCGGAGCCGTCGGCGACCAGGTGGAGCGCGTCGCAGCCGCGATGGCCGAGCTCGGCCTCATCACCCTCGAAGAAGCCGGACGACAGCTGACGAAGATCAAAGGAGTGCGCTGATGGCCCCGCCCCAAGGTTCCATTTCGGACCTGCTCCGCCCCGAGCTGGCGGAGCTCTCTGCGTACGCGCCGCTGGCGGGCGACTTCAGTGTCCGCCTCGACGCCAACGAGGCTCCGCCGCTGCTCTCGTCGCGGGCCCGAGCGCGCCTGGCGGAGGTCGCCGCGGACACGGCCTGGGAGCGCTACCCGGACGCGCGCTGCGAGCACCTCAAGCAGGCCATCGCCGCCAAGATGGGCGTGAGCCCCGACGAGGTGCTGGCGGGAGTCGGCAGCGACGAGGTGATCACCACGCTGCTCACGGTCTTGGCGCGTCCCCGCGACAAGAGCGGCGTCCCCACCATCCTGACCACCACGCCGACCTTCGTGATGTACCGGCAGAGCGCTCGGGTGCGCGGCATGAACGTGATGGAGGTGCCCCTCGACGCCGGCTGGGATCTGGCCGACGCCTCCCTCGCCCGCGCGCTCGAGATGACGCCGCCGAACGTGGTGTTCATCGCCACGCCGAACAACCCGACCGGCAATCTGATGAGCCGCGATCGCCTGGAGCGGCTGATTCAGGCTGCCCAGGGCGCGCTCTGCGTGGTGGACGAGGCCTACGTGGACTACTCGAGCGGCGACCACCTGGACCTGTATCGAAAGTACGACAACGTCGCGATCTTGCGCACCTTGTCCAAGGTCGGCTTCGCGGCGCTGCGCGTGGGCTGGCTGGTCGCTCGACCCGAGCTCGTGCGCGAGCTCGACAAGGCGCGCTGTCCGTACAACCTGCCGAGCGTCTCCCAGGCCCTCGCCACCACCGTGCTCACCGAGCTCGGCGACGAGGTCGCGGCGCTCGCTCGGAGCGTGAAGGAGGAACGCTCTCGCCTCTCGGCCGCGCTCGAGGCCCTGCCGCGCGTGACCCTGACGCCGAGCCAAGCCAACTTCGTCTGGGTGAAGACGGAGCGACCCGCCGGCGAGGTGTTCGACGCGCTCTGCCAGCGGAAGATCCTGGTGCGCAGCTTCCATGCTCGCGGCGGGCGGCTGGGCTCGCAGCTCCGCGTCACGGTCGGCACGCGCGAGGAGAACGACGCTTTCTTGCGGGCTCTGGCCGAGGTGACGTGAGGCGCGCGCTCGCTCCGCTGCTCTTCGCGCTCGCCAGCGGTTGCACCTTGGGCGGCGGCAACGTGATCCGCGTCTACTCGGGGCGAGAGGTCCCCGGGCCCTACATCACGCCGGAGGCCTACGCCCACTACGCGCAAGGCGTGCTCGACGAGAGCCAAGGGAACTTCGCCAAGGCCTTGCGCGAGTACGAGGCGGCGCTCGCCGACGACGACTCGAGCCCCGACCTCTGGACCCGCGTGGCAGCCGTCCAGTGCCGCCTCGGCAAGGACCCGACCCGGGCCTTCCAGAGGGCCGAGTCCCTGGATCCCGATTTTTCGCCGCTCTGGCGCGAGCGGGCGCGCTGCGCGGTCGATCGCAACGACGCGGCGCGCGCGCTCCCGCTGGCGGAGCGCGCGGTGGCGCTCGACCCCCTCGACCCGGCCGCTTCGCTCCTGGTGGCCCGGGCGCTGGAGAAGCTCGGGCGCCCCGCGGACGCCCGGCGCTGGCTGCTCGCGCTCGCACTCTGGGATCCGACCTCCAAGCCGGCTCGCCTCCGGTTGCATCCCACCGAGCCGACCCCCGCTCGGCGCTCCGACCCGCTCGGCGCGCGAGGCCCGGGCGAACGCCGCGCGAGCGTGGAGGACGTGGACCGTGCCCTCCGTTTCGGCGACACCGCGGCCGCGCGACGCGCGGCCAAGAGCATGGGACTAGGTCCCTCCGCCCTCGCGCTCCGCGCCGCGGCCCTGGGCGACGCCGCGCTCGCCAAGACCGAGGCCGAGCGGGTGCTGGCCGCCGATCCGGACGACAGCGACGCGCTGATCGCGCTGCTCGTGGCCGCGACGCTCGCCGGGGATCAGCCTGCCTACGAGACGGCGCTCTCCGCGCTCGGGCCGGAGCCCCTCGCGCCCAGCCCGCTCGGCGTGCGCCTGCTCGGCGAGCTGCTCGGGCGCCGCGCGGGGTCCGAGGCCGCGGAGATCTGGCGCTCGATCTGGGCGTTGCCGGCGGCCACGGATCGCCTGGAAGCCGCCGTCGAGCAGCGCGCGGGAACACCGAATCAGTGAATCTTCACCTTGGGCGGCTTCTTCGGCTTCTCGAGCTTCTTCGCGTCGAACTCTAGCTCCAGGTTCAGCTCGACGGTCTTGCCCTCCTCGACCTTCACCTTCTGCTGCGTGGTCGCCATGATCGAGGGTAGGAGCGCGTTGACGCTCACCTCCCCCACGGGCACACCGCTGATCTCGAACTTCCCGTCCAGACCCGTCACGTCGAACGTGGCGTACTTCAGCACGAAGACGTCCGCGGTCATGAACAGGTGCATCTGGTCGATCAGCGTGTAGCGTCCGGGCACGTGCGGGTAGAGCTTCACGGCCGAGCCGCCCGGAACGGCGATCATGTCCGCGCGCATCTGCCCGCCCATCAACTTGGGCACGTAGGGCTCGCCGTCCTTGCTGAGGACGTCGATGCGCTGTCCGTAGGTCAACGCGATGGTGCGGCCCGGAAACGCGCAGCCTTCGGTGTTCAAGATCACGGTCTGCCCCTTGGCCGGGACGAACCCTTGGTACTCGGTCACGGTGACCAGGACGTCGGCCAGGCTTCGCACCATGCCTTCGCGAAACAGGCGCCCGTAGACGGCGCGCGCCGGCTTGCACTTGTCGGGGATCTTCTCGACGACCTCCGCCAACACCGGCGGCGGGTCGCCCTTGATGCTCACGACACCGCGCACCGTGCCGGTGGGTCCGCTGTAGGGTTGCTCGTTCTTCGGGTTCACCTGCTGGCGCACGCTGTCCTCGGAGAACGGCGTCGCGTTCATCACGAACGGCGCGGACGCGCTGGGCGCGGCGCTCGAGCTGGGCTGGGCGCCCGCGTCGGCGGACGGCCCTCCGGAGCGCCCGCAGGCGCCGACGGAGATGGCGGCGATGGCAACCGAGGTGGCACCGAGGAGGGGGCGAACGCAGCTCAAGGGGACTCCGAAGATGCTCTGGTAGCGCGATAACCCAACGAATTCCAAAACTTTTTTCTGAGCAACGGCGGCGAGGAAGAATTCCGGTCGGGGCACGTACCACGGCCGGTTGCAATCTCGGGGCCGACCCTTCCGGGATGTTTGTGGACCCGCAATAAGCTGTGTAACGTCCCGACGCCCCCGATTCGGGCGCAAGAGACAAGGAATCGTCGATGCAGACTCGCTCCCGCTCCTTCACCGTCTTTGCCGCCACCGCGCTCATCGCGGGGGCTCTGTTGGCGTGCAAGAAGAAGACTCCGCCCCCCACCACCGATCCGGGCACCGGCACGGGCACCGGCACGGGCACCGGCACGGGAACGGGAACCGGGACGGGCACCGGAACGGGAACGGGCACGACCACGCCGAGCTTCGACTCGACCAAGCTCTACAAGGTCGGCGAGACGGCCAAGGCGCCCGACTTCTCGATGACCATCGAAAACGTCAAGGAGTGCAAGGTCCCGTACTACTTCAAGCCCAAGAAGGGGAACATCAAGCTGGGCGTCGAGGTGCAGCTCGAGGGCAGCGCCGACAAGGACGTGCCGGTGAACCCGTTCTACGCGAAGGTCACCGACGGCGACGGGTACTCGTACACCAGTACCTTCGGCGGCTGCGATCCGGAGCTCAAGAGCGTGCGCATCACCAAGGGCGAGAAGGCCAAGGGCTGGATCACCTTCGAGGTGCCGCAGAAGGCCAGCAGCCTGAAGCTGACCTACAACCCGTTCATCATCAGCACGGTGAAGCAAGAAGTGAAGTTCGACCTGGGCCGCTGACGGAGAGACCGGCTCGAATCCCGACGGGGCGCTGGCGACGGCGCCCCGTTTCATTTTGTCCAGGGTTCGGTCGGGAGAGAACCGCCAAGACGCCAAGAAGAAGACCAAGTTCGCCAGGAAGAATTCAATTCAGGACTTCTGAGCTTCAGAAATCTCCGACTTGGCGAACTTGGCGTCTTCGCGGTCACCCGTGGGTCTAGGGGGTGTCCCTAGTTCGGTTCGGGACCGGGCGGCCCGATTCGCGCCGCTCGGCGGTCAGCCGAGCCCCGGAATCACTTGAACAGTCTGGTCATGATCAGATCTCGAGCCGCCAATGAGGCGTGAGTGCGAGGACCGGCCGGGGCCGGCGCCGGCCGTTTCCACCGAACGCCAGGGTCGCGTAGCGCTTGCTGCCGCCAGCGGAGCGCGAATTTGGGACACCCCCTAGTTCACCACCAGCTTCGCCGCGCTCGCCATGTCCAACGACCAGCCCGGCGCGATACCGAGCGCGAAGACCAGGACCGCAGCGAGCACCAGCGCGCTCGACACGAACGCGGAGCGCATCGGGACGGCCAGCTGCGCGCCCGGCGCCGGCTCGCGCATGTACATGAAGACCATCACGCGCAGGTAGTAGTAGGCGCCCACCAGGCTGTTCAAGAGGCCGACCACCGCGAGCACGTAGAGCTCCGCGTCGATGGCCGCGCGGAACACGTAGAGCTTGCCGAAGAAGCCCGCGGTCGGCGGGAGCCCGGCGAGCGAGAGCAAGAACACGCTGAAGGCCAGCGCCGAGGCCGGGTGGCGCTTGGCGAGGCCGGCGAGATCTTCGTAGCTGGTCGCCTCGGCGCCCTTGCTGCCGCAAAGGATCAGCGCGCCGAACGCGCCAGCGGTCGAGACGGTGTAGGTCAAGAGGTAGAAGAGCACGCTCGGCTGACCGTCCGCCGAGCGCATGGTCGCGACGACGCCGACCAGCGCGTAGCCAGCGTGGGCGATGGACGAGTAGGCGAGCATGCGCTTCACCGAGCTCTGGCGGCCGGCCACCACGTTGGCCACCGTCATGCTGAGGACCGCGAGCGTGGCCAAAGCCGGCGGCCAGCCGGTGCCCCAGCTCATCAGGCGCTCGTCGCCGAAGGCCACGACCAGGACGCGGAGCAGCACCGCGAACGCCGCCGCCTTGACCGCGACGGCCATGAAGCTGGTCGCGGGGGTCGGTGCGCCCTCGTAGGCGTCCGGCGTCCACATGTGGAACGGCACCGCGCTCACCTTGAAGGCGAGCCCGACCAGCGTCAGCACCAGCGCCAGGAGCACCGGCGCCACCGGGACCACGCTCCCCTGCTGCCCGATGCTCTTGATGGCCTGGCCGATGCCGACCAGATCGGTGTGGCCGGTCGCGCCGTAGAGCAGCGCGGCGCCCAGCAGCATCAGCGCCGCGGCAAAGCTCCCGAGCAGGAAGTACTTCAGCGCGGCCTCCGCCGCCCGCGGGCTGCGCCGGAGGCCGACCATGCAATAGACGCCGAGCGACATGGTCTCCAGCGCGACGAACAAGCTGAGCAGATCCCCAGCCGCTGCCAACGTCATGGCGCCCACGGTGCTGAGCAGGAGCAGCGGGAAGAACTCTCCGCGATCGATGCCGTGCTCCGGCAGGTAACCGCCGGCGAGGAGCGCCGCGAAGGTGCCGCCGATGCACAGCACGAAGCAGAAGAAGACCGTGAACCGGTCCATCACCAGGTAGGGGCGCGTGGCCTCGAGGCCCGGTAGGTTCTCCGGGCCCACCGACCAGACGCCGATGCTGAAGGCAGCGCCGGCGATCAGCACCACGGCCGCGACCAGCGCCAGCTCGCCGGAGCGACCCGAGCCCGCGTCGGTGGGGTTGTCGGCGTCCGCCGGCGGCTTGCCGAAGGCCTCCGCCAGCATGAGCAAGAGCGTGCCGAAGCCGACCGAGAGGATGGGCGAAAGCCCGAACCAGAGCGTCATTGCGCACCTCCCGGCGACGGCTGGGGACTCGGCGCGTCGACCGCGGCGGTCTTGGTCTCGTCCTGCTTGCCGTCCGCGCCCTCGGGCTTGGGCGGCTCCGGGTAGCCGGTCTCGAGCACCCCGCCTTTGCGCGGGCGGAGGCGAGCCTTCGTGGCACCGGGCTCCATGTCCATGTAGGCCTTGCGCCCGTCCTGATAGCCCTCGATGACCGTGCCCACCGAGTCCCGCGCGCGGTCCAGGAACACGTTCGGGAAGAAGCCGATCACGAAGATCAGCGCGATCAGCGGCGCGAGCGCCAGCGTCTCGCGTACGTTCAGATCGGGCAAGCCCTTGTTCTTGGGGTTCGAGAGCGGCCCGAAGAACATCTTCTGAACCAACGACAGCATGTAGACCGCGGCCAGGATCACGCCCGCCGTGGCCAGCGTGGCCTGGAGCATGCCGTGGGAGCCGAGCGGCAGCGAGACGAAGGTGCCCATGATCACCAGGAACTCGCCGACGAAGCCGTTGGTGCCCGGCACGCCGATGCTGGACATGGTCACGATCACGAACACCGCCGTGTAGATCGGCATCACCTTGGCCAGGCCGCCGAACTCGCGGATCTCGCGGGTGTGGCGCCGGTCGTAGATCACGCCGACCAAGAGGAACAGCGCGCCGGTCGAGATGCCGTGGTTGACCATTTGCAGGAGCGCGCCCTCGACGCCGGCGCGCGTCGCCGCGAACAGGCCGAGCATCACGAAGCCCATGTGGGCGACCGACGAGTAGGCGACCAGGCGCTTCACGTCGTCCTGCTTCCAGGCGACGAGCGCGCCGTACAGGATGCCGCCGCCGACGGCCAGGCCCGCCAGGTTCGCTGCGGCCGACCAGGCCGGGCCGGCGAACATGCCCATGCAGAAGCGGATGTAGCCGTAGGTGCCGAGCTTCAGCAGCACCGCCGCCAGGATGATCGAGCCACCCGTCGGCGCCTGGACGTGGGCGTCCGGCAACCAGGTGTGGAACGGGAACATCGGCACCTTGATGATGAACGCCAGGAGGAACGCGCCGAAGCAGAGCAGCGCCGCGGTCTTCGGCAACACCAGGTTCTTCAGCGCCAGGTAGTCGAAGGTGACGAAGCCGGCGATCGAGTTGTGCGACCACACCATGTAGAGGATGGCCGCGAGCATCAGCACGCTACCGGCCATGGTGTAGAGGAAGAACTTGTAGGCAGCCTTGATCTTCTCGACCCCGCCCCAGATGCCGATCAGGATGACCATCGGCACCAGCATCAGCTCCCAGAACACGTAGAACAGGAACAGGTCGAGGGAGACGAAGGCGCCCAGCATGGCGCCGTGCAACAAGAGCAGCGAGAAGCACAAGTCCTTGGTGCGGGCTTTGATGCTGCCAAACGACACGTACGCGGCGATCGGCGTGGTGAAGGTGGAGAGCAGCACCAGCCAGGTCGAGACGCCGTCGACGGCCACGTGGTAGCGGATGCCGAAGGTCGGCAGCCAGTCGCGGATGTACTGGAAGTGCCAGCCGGCGGTCATCGGCACGCCGAGCAGCCAGAGCGACGCCAGGAAGTCCAGCCCCAGCACCAGCATGGTGAAGCGGCGCAGGAGCTTCGGCGATTGTCGCGGCAAGAACAGGATCGAGATCGAGCCGAAGATGGGCAGGAAGACGATCACGTTCAGCAGGTTCGGCCACTCCTTGGGCGTCGCCGCGTCCGCCGCGACCTCCTTGGCGGGCCAGAGGCCCATCACCAGGAGCACCGACAGCGCGGCGACGACGCCGATGGCGATGCGCTCGAACAGACCTTGGCGGCGCGGGATGAGCAAGCCCGCGATGAACGCCGCCAGGTACGGCCAGGCCTCGAAGGCCAGTTTCATTCCGGGGCTCAATGCACGTCTCCAGGTTGGTGCTGGTGGGGCGGCTCAGCGGGGTTCGGGCGCCCCGGCGGCGGCATGCGCATCGGCATGCCTCCTGGCGGCGGCTGGCCGGGCTCCGCGCCCGGTTGGGGCAGGCCGCCTTGCGGGCGCAGCGGCACGGGCCGATTCTGGCCGGGGAGCACGCCGCGGAGCTGCCCGTCCGGCCCTTGCTCCACCTGAATCACGCCGGGTCCCGGTCCCCGTGAGGCGTCGAGCTTCGGGCGGCTGAGCACGATCTCGCGCTTCGACACGCGCTCGAAGGCGTTCTTCACCTCGAGCACGACCTTCTTGCTCTTGCCGCGCTCGAGCGGGACCGGCAGCGTCGCCTGCGACGAGAACCGCTCGGAGTCGGGCTTGCCGTCGCCGTCGCTGTCCCAGCGATACTGGTAGCCGAGCCCCGGCGCCGCGCTCACCTCGTAGGTGCCGCCCGCCTCGTCGGGCTTCACGGTCACGCTGGCGTGAGGCGCGATGAAGAACCAGCCGAGGCCGCCGGCCCCGACCACCATCACGGCGGCGTAGGCCTGCGCGTGGCCGGTCTGGACGAAGCGCAGGCCCGTGCCCGCCGCCGCCACGACGAACGACGTGAGGCGGGCGACGATGCCGTCCACGACCACCTTGTCGAACACCACGGCGAACTCCGCCAGCGAGTCCACTGCGCCGATGATGGTCTCTTCGTAGAGCTCGTCGACGCGCCACTTGTCGTAGACCAGCGCGTGCAGGCCCGGGAACTTCTCGGCCAGCATCTTCGCCGGTCCGCCCGCCTGCTGCATGTAGACGTAGAAGGCGCCGCCGGCTCCGGCGACCAGCGCCAGGAGACCCGGCGCCATCAGCGGCCACATCAGCGACTGTGAGTTGGGGTGGAGCACGACGCCGGGTCCCTTGGTGCCCGCGGCGACCACCTCCTTGGTGCCGTTGGCGAAGGAGAAGACCGGCTCCAGGAAGTGCTCGAGGGGCGCGATGTGCAGCGGATGCGCGTTCAAGAAGCCCGCCACGACGCTGAGCCCACCCAGGATCAGGATCGGGGCCGTGATCTGCCACGGGCTCTCCTTGGGCTTCGGGCCCTCGAGCGCCTCGCCGTGGTGGCCGTGGTGCTCGTCGTGGTGCTCCTCGTGCTCGGGCTCCTTCCAGCCCTTCACGACCTTCCAGCCCTTGAAATCGCCCCAGAAGATGCCGAACACGAGCCGCGACATGTAGAACGCGGTCATCACCGCGCCGATCACGCCCATGGCGTAGAGCACGGTGGGGCCCCAGCTGGGCCAGCCGAACATCTGAAGCGCCACCTTGCCGGTGCGCGGGTCGATCATCTTGCCGTCGGGGATCGGGAACGCGACGCTGGACGTGTAGGCCTTGAACAGGATCTCGTCCTTGGAGAAGAAGCCGCTCGTACCCGGCACGCCGATGATGGCGACCCACGCCATCACGAAGGCGGCGAAGGTGAACGGCATGTACTTCTTCATGCCGCCCATGTTGCGCATGTCCTGCGACGCATCCGTGTCGTGGATGCGCTTGTGCATGGCGTAGATGACGGAGCCAGCGGCGAGGAACAGACAGGCCTTGAAGAAGGCGTGGGTGACCACGTGGAAGAAGCCGGCGGTGAAGGCGCCCACGCCGACGCCCAGGAACATGTAGCCGAGCTGACTGACCGTGGAGTAGGCCAGCACCTTCTTGATGTCGTTCTGGACGAAGGCGATGCTGGCCGCGAGCAGCGCGGTGAAGGCGCCCACCAGGGCGATGGTGAACATCGCGGCCGGCGACAGCACGAACACGCCCGCCATGCGGCAGACCAGGTAGACGCCGGCGGTCACCATGGTGGCGGCGTGGATCAACGCGCTGACCGGGGTCGGGCCCGCCATCGCGTCCGGCAGCCAGACGTACAGCGGGAACTGGGCGCTCTTGCCGGCGCAGCCCAGGAAGAGCGCCAGGCCGACCAGCGTGGCAGCGGTGACGAAGCGCGGGCGGTTCAGCCACTCGGCGACGGACGGCAGGCTGTTCTGGATCAGGCCCGTGCCCGGCACCTGGTTGCCGATGGGCCACATCTGCACCTTGGTGAGCAGGTTCATGCGCCCGCCCTCGATGCCCGACCAGTCGAGCGACCCGACGTAGTAGAGGATGAGCGCCATCGCGACGATCAGGCCGAAGTCGCCGATGCGGTTGGTGATGAAGGCCTTCTTGCCGGCCGCCGCGTTCTGCTCGCCCTCGAACCAGAAGCCGATGAGCAGGTAGCTGCACAGGCCCACGCCCTCCCAGCCGACGAACAGGACCGGCAGGCTGTTGCCCAGGATGAGCACCAGCATCGAGAAGACGAACAGGTTCAGATAGGCGAAGAAGCGGTGATAGCCGGCGTCCTGCTCCATGTACTTGGTCGAGTACAGGTGGATCAGGAAACCGACCCCGGTGACGACCAAGCTCATCACGCCGTTCAGCGCGTCGAAGGAGAAGGCGACCTCGAGGGGCACCTGCGCCATGTCGTGGCGGCCCGAGACTCGGACCCACTCCCAGCCCTGCCAGATGAAGCGCACCGCGCCCTCGGCGCCCTTGGCGTGGGCCGCGGCCTGCGCGTTCCGGAGCAGCAGGAAGGAGACCAGGCTCGCCAGGAAGGAGCCCCCGACGGCGACGAGCGCCATCATGGTGACCGCCTGCTTGCCCAGGCGCTTGCCGAAGATGCCGTTCACGATGGCGCCGATCAGCGGCAGCGCCAGGATCACCGCGAGCAGCGCGAACTCGCCGGGGGGGAAGATTTTCTGAAGCCCGTCCATCGTCGCTCCTTCAGTGCTTCAGCGTGTCCGCCTCGTCGCTGTTGACGGAGGCCTTGAGCCGGTAGAACGACAGCACGATGGCGAGGCCCACCGCGGCCTCCGCCGCCGCGACGGCGATGATGAAGAAGGCGAACATGTGCCCGTTCATGCTGTCGCCGTGCTGCCGGTTGTAGGCGACCAGCATCAGGTTCACCGCGTTCAGCATCAGCTCGATGCTCATCAGCTGAACCAAGACGTTCCGGCGCACCAGGAAGCCCACCGCGCCGATCACGAAGATGACCCCGGCGAGGAGCACGTAGTGCTGCACGAGCTGACCCATCATCGGCCGGCCTCCTTCGACAAGGGGCGCTCGGCGTCCCGCGGGTGCAGGGGTCCGGCGAACAGGCGCTTGGTCTCGTGCCCGGTGGGCCGCGCCTTCTTGGCGTGGGGCTTGCTGCGGGCCACGGCGATGGCGCCGACCACCGCCACGATCAAGAGCGCGGTGGCGATCTCGAACGGCACCAGGCCCTGGCGGAAGAGCAGGCCGCCCACGGCTTCGGTGGAGCCGAAGTCCGCGCGCACCGGGCCGAGCGGCACCGGGTCGCCCCAGCCGCCGCGCAGGCCGAAGAACGCGCCGGCGCCGAGCAGGAGCAGCAAGATCGCGGCACCCCAGCGCGAGAGCCGGAGCTTCGCCGGTTTGTCGCCGAGGTTCGCGTCCGGGCCGAGCAGCATGATCACGAACACGAACAGGACGACGACCGCCCCGGCGTAGACGATCAGCTGTATCGCAGCCAGGAACTGCGCTGCCAGCTTCAAGAACAGCGCGGCGATGCCCACGATCGTCGCCAGGAGACCCACCGCGCCGCGGATCGGGTTCTTGGCTGCGACCGTGCTCACCGCGCCCACCAGCGCGACCAGCGCGCACACGCTGAAGAAGAGGGATCCGACGCTCATGCTACGAGCTTCTTGGTCTGGGACTTGCCGCCGGTCAGGACGTAGTCCTCGAACTGTTTGCGGAACTTGCGCACGAACGACAGCGCGGGTTGGGCCGCGCCGTCGCCGAAGGCACAGATGGTGTTGCCGGTGATGTCCGACGCGATGCGGTGGATTTGGTCGAGCTCGTCCATGGTGGCGCGCCCCTCCACGATCTTGTCCAGGATGCGCTCGATCCAGCCGCAGCCCTCGCGGCAGGGCGTGCACTGCCCGCACGACTCGTGCCGGTAGAAGCGCATCAGATTGTGCAGCGCCAGCACCGGGTCGGCGTCCTCGGACAGCACGATGGCGCAGCAGGTGCCGAGCATGCCGCCCACCGCGCGGAACGTCTCCACGCCCATCGGCAGGTCCAGGATGCTCTTGCCGTTGTAGGGGTCGAAGCGCGGATCCCCCGGAACCTTCACCAGCTCGTCCGGCAGCATGACCGGACACGACGAGCCGCCGGGGATCACCGCCAAGAGCTTCTTGTCGCCCAAGATGCCGCCGCCCAGGTCGTAGATCAGCTCGCGCAGCGTGAGCCCGACCGTGCACTCGAAGACGCCGGGGTTCTTCACGTGGCCGCTGACCCCGAACAGGCGCGCGCCGCCGTCGTTGAACGCGTACAGCTCGGACAGCTTCCCGAACGCCTCGCCCCCCATGCCGATGACCGTCGGCACGATGGCGATGGTCTCCAGGTTGTTGACCGTGGTCGGGCAGCCGAACGCGCCGTATTGGGCAGGGAACGGCGGCTTGAAGCGCGGCTCGCCCCGGCGACCTTCGAGCGAGTTCAGGAGCGCCGTCTCCTCACCGCAGATGTAGGCGCCCGCGCCGGTCTGCACGTAGACCTCGACGGGGTAGTCGAGACCGAACGGCTTGGCGCCGAGGTAGCCCTTCTTCTTTGCCTCCTCGATCGCACCCCACAGGCGCTCCTTCGACAGGTGCAGCTCGTCGCGCACGTAGATGTAGGCTGCGTGCGCGCCGATGCCGAAGCAGCCGATGATGCAGCCCTCGATCACGGAGTGCGGGTTCTTCTCCATGATCGTCCGGTCCTTGAAGGTCCCGGGCTCGCCTTCGTCGGCGTTCACCACCAGGTAGCAGGGCTTCTTGCTCTCCTTCGGCATGAAGGTCCACTTCGTGCCGCAGTCGAAGCCGGCGCCGCCACGCCCGCGGATCTTGGCCTTCTTGACCTCCTCCACGACAGCGTCGCGGCTCATCCCCAGAGCCTTCCTCGCGTTCCTGTAGCCGCCCTGGGCCTCGTACGCCGCGAGCGTGTGGCCGTCCGGCTTGGCGTAGGAGTGAGACAGATAGGTGGTCGTCTTGAACATGGGACCATCACTCCGAGGTGAGCTGGTCGAGCAGCTTGTCCACCTGCTCGGGGGTCAGGTTCTCGTGGTAGGTCTTGTCGACCTGCATCATCGGCGCGGTGCCGCACGAAGCCAGGCACTCCGCGGTGCGCAGCGTGACCTTGCCGTCCGCGGTGGTCTCACCGGCGTGGATCTTCAGGCGCTTCTCACACTGGTGCAGGATCTGGTCGGCGCCCCTGAGCGCACACGACAGGGTGCGGCACACCCAGACCTGGTGCTTGCCGGGCGGCGACTGGTTGAACAGGGTGTAGAAGGTGACGACGCCCTTCACGTGGGCGGTGCCGACCTCGAGCTTGTCGGCCACGAACTGGATCACCTCTTCGCTGACCCAGTTCTGGTTGGCCTCCTGACAGAGGTGCAGGACCGGAATGGTCGCCGCCATCTTGTTCGGGTAGCGCGCGAGGATGCGTTCGAGCTCGCGCTCCTGCTCCCCGCTGAGAGAAAAAGCCATGTTCGGGATTCCGTGTGGCGGTTGGGGCGTCCCCCCGCGCGAGGCCGAGGGCCCCGACCCGGGGTCCCGAGTGGGCGCGGCGCCGGGCATTTCGAGCGGGCCGTGCCGACCCGGGGCGTCGGGCGAGCGCACCCTAATGAGCGCCAAAGCGCGGTGTCAAGGCGGGTGTGGGCCCTCGAAATTTCAATCCTTCTGACTTGAGAACCGCCCTCGACCGCATGTAGGCTGGCGCCGCTCGGCGGTAACTCCCGAGGCGGAGGTGACGCGTGTTTTGCCCGAACTGTGGGACGCAGAATCCGGATACGGCCAGCACTTGTACGAAGTGTGGGTTCAACTTGAAAGGCGCCGCCGCCCCTAAGTTCAAGGGGACGATGCTGATGATGAACCCGCAGCCCGGAGCGCCGGCCGCTCCGCGCCCGGGCGCGCCAGCAGCACCCGGCGCACCAGCTGCGCCGGTGCCTTCGGCACCCAAGCCGCAGCTGAAGGGAACGATGCTCGGCGTGGCCCCGCCCTCCATGGGCTCGGCGCCGCAGCCTCCGGGCCCCGCGCCAGCTCCGGCCCCAGCGCCGCCGCCGGCTCCGGCTCCCGCCGGCCTCGGCGGCCCGGCGGATCCGCTCGGCGGCACCATGGTCGCGCCGCCCGGCGGTCCGGCACCGGGCTTCCCGCCGCCCGGTGCTCCCCCGCCCGACGCGGGTCCGCCTCCCGGCTTCGGCGGTCCCCCGCCCGGTGGACCGCCCCCCGGCTTCGGTGGTCCGCCTCCCGGTGGTCCGCCGATGGGTGGACCGCCTCCCGGTGGCCCCATGGGTGGTCCGCCTCCCGGTGGCCCCATGGGTGGTCCGCCTCCCGGTGGCCCCATGGGTGGTCCGCCTCCCGGTGGCCCCATGGGCGGACCGCCTCCCGGTGGTCCCATGGGTGGTCCGCCGCCCGGCGGCCCGATGGGCGGTCCTCCCGGTGCTCCTCAATCTCCGTACGGCCCACCGCCTGCGCCGCAGGGATTCGGCCCCGCGCCGGGTGCGCCTGCAGGCTTCGGCTCCCCGGGTGGCGCCATGCAGGTTGCCGGTGCGGCGCCCATGATGGGCGGCTACGGCGGCGGCGCCCCGGCGGGTGGCTTCGGTCCCATCGGGCAGACGCGCAATCCGATCATGCAGCTGGTCATCGGCTGCATCTGCGGCTTCTACCTGCTCTACGTGATGTGGGTGGAGATCAACGAGCTCAAGTCCTTCCGCGGCAAGGACGACATCAACCCGATCATGTTCTTCGTGCCGATCCTGAACTTGATCTTGTTCTGGGGTCTGCCGGAGAAGGTGCTCGAGGCCAAGCAGATGGCCGGCGTGCCGAACGCGCAGGTGCCTCACCCGATCCTGTACTTGTTCCTGTGGCCGTATTTCCTGACGGCCGACCTGAACGAGATCTGGCAGGCGGCAGGCGGCGGGAGATAGAGATCTTCTCTCTCCGATGCTCGCCGCCACGCCTCGCGACACTTCCCACGGGCGAAAGGGCCGGCGCCGGTCCCGGCCGGTGTTCTCACTCTCCTCACTCTGGCCAACCGTGATCTGACCGAGCCAAGACTCGAAAAGTAGCGGCGGGCTCGGCCTGCGGCCTCGCTGCTACTATGACCCTAAGATGAATGGCGCTGCCGTCACTGCCGATCCCGCTGGGCCGCTCGGGTTTCGACCCGGGTGGCCCAAGCGCCTTCTGATCGTCGCGCTCGTCATGTCTCCGCTCTTCGCGGTGGTGCTGGTGGACGTGCCGAGCTGCCCGACGGCGGCCATCTTCGGCATCCCCTGCCCCGGCTGCGGGCTCACCCGCGCGACGCTCGCGCTGCTGCGCGGAGAGCTCCGCGCGGCGCTCCACTTCCACCCGCTCGTGTTCCTGGCCACGCCTTTGTACTTCGGCATGATCGGCAGCGTGGCGTGGGGCTACGTGCGTGGCGGCATCGAGAAGATCCCGAACAGCCGCTTGACGAAGGCCATCACGGCGTTCGCGCTGGTGGCGTTCGTGTTGCTCATCGGCGTGTGGCTCGCGCGCTTCTTCGGGGCGTTCGGCGGTCCGGTGCCGGTCCAGACGTTTTCGGGCTGGCGGTAGCGAACCGGCGTCCCGTCACTCCACGTGCAGCTCGCCGGCCATGCCACCCTCGGCGTGCTCGAGGATGTGGCAGTGGTACATCCACATCCCCGGCTCGTCGAACCGCGACACCAGGTTCAGCGACGCGTGCGCCTTCACGATGATGGTGTCCTTGTTCGCGAGCCTCGCGGCGCCGAGCTCCTGGAAGAAGAAGCCGTGCAAGTGGAACGGGTGATCCATGTCGCTCTCGTTCTGCACTCCGAGCACATGGACGCTGCCGTTCGCTACCATGAGCGGTGGCACTTCCGGATAGGTCTTGCCGTTGACGGTGAAGGTGAGCTCGCCCTGATCGTCGAAGGCCTCCGCGAGCGCGATGGGGATGTCCGCGGGGGCGCTGGGGAGCTCCTCGATGACCGGGAACGCGCTCGGCAGCTGCCGGCCCTCGAGCGCCGGCCCTGCGCCGAGCACGACGCTGGCCAGCGGCGCGGGCTCCGCGCTCCCCGAGTCGTGCCCGCGGGCGTAGGGCTCGTTCCACAGCGTGAGCCGCGCGCCCGCGGTGCCGTTCGGGATCAGCACCACGTCGTAGCGCTCCCCTGGCGCGAGGAGCAGGGTGTCGGCGTCCCAGGGCACGGGGACGAGACCCCCATCCGTGCCGATGACGCGGAAGGTGTGGCC
This sequence comes from Polyangiaceae bacterium, assembly GCA_015075635.1. Lineage (NCBI taxonomy): Bacteria > Pseudomonadati > Myxococcota > Polyangiales > Polyangiaceae > Polyangiaceae bacterium. The sequence continues at coordinate 2,218,088 of JABTUA010000003.1, read as the reverse complement.
TTCCAGCCGCAGGTTGAAGAAGCGCCCGTTGGCGACGTTGACGATTCGAAAGCGCACGAGCGCGCCGCGCTGCACGGCCACAGCCGGCCGCACGGCGCCGTTGACCAGGACCACGTTGCCCTCGCGCCCCATCATCTTCGACGCGTCGTCCAAGTACTCCGGGAACGTCCCGTCCGCGTTCACGCGGACGTCGTCGAGCACCAACACCGTTTCGGCATCGACCGTCGGCTCGTCCGGGCCACGCACGCGCAAGACCCCGTACAGGCCCTTCTCCACCTGGACGTCGGAGCGGACGTGGGGGTGGAACCAGAACAGGCCCGCGTCCTTCAGCGTGAACGAGTACTCGAAGCCCTGGCCGGGCTGGACCGGCGACTGCATCGCCATGCTGCCGTCCATCGCCGCCGGCAGACGCACGCCGTGCCAGTGCACGCTGGTCGGCTCCGGCAGGTCGTTCTGGAAGTGAACCACCAGCTGATCGCCGACCTTCGCTTCGAGCAGCGGTCCGGGCACCGTCCCCGCGTAGGTCCAGACCTCGCTGGGCTCCGAGCCTGGATAGGTCTTCTGCGCAGGGTGCGCGCGCAGCGTGACCTCGAGCACGTCCGGGTCCGGGCTTGCGTCCTCGAGCGCCGGCAACGACGGGAGCGGCACAGCGTCCGGCGCCGCGCGGTCTTCGCCGTCGCCGCAGCCCGCGAGCAAGAGCGCCAGGCAGAAGGCGCCGCGCCCGCTCATGGCGTGGCCGACATCTCGTTCGAGTACGGCGAGTACTCGCCGCCCTTCTTGCAGCGCAGGCGGTAGCTGTACTCGACCTTGTCCGTCGCCGTGCCGTCGTGCTCGTTGTCCACCGAGCCAGGCACGCTGAACGCCACGGCGTAGTCGGCGCTCGCGGTCTTGCGCTCGCCCTCCACGCTGTCGCAGTCCGCCTGGATGTTCTTCCAGGTGACATGCAGGCCGGCGGGCGCCATCGGCATCACCATCTCGAGCACGGGCGCCGAGAGGGCGCCGCCCGTCGAGCCGCTCTCGCCGTCGTCCGAGCCGCACGCCGTCGCGAGCAGCAGGCCAATCACCATCGTCAACTTCGGGTTTCGCATGTCTTCCTCATGAGCTCGCGGTCGGTGCGCCCTCGGCCAGCCACGCCGCGAGGGGCGCGACCGGCAGGCTCAACGTCTCGAGACCCGGCAAGATCAGGTCGCGGAGCGCCGTCTGGAGCGCCTCCTCGATCAGCTCGCCGCTCGGGGCGCCCTGCCCCACGAAGGTCGCCGTGGCCGGGTAGTCGCGCGGCGCCTCACGCCACATCCTCAGGTTCGCCCGGGCAAGCGCCGGCAGCCAGGGGCCGATGTCCGCGCGTGCGCCCGGCGGAAGGCTCGCCAAGAACGCCCAGCCGAGGCGCGCGTGGTCCACCTCGTCGCTGAGCAGCTCCTTGAGCGCGCGCTGAGCCATGGGCCCGCTCGCTGCCCCGGAGGCCGTCTCCAAGAACCCCGCAGCCAGCGTCTCGTTGAAGCAGCACTGCCCGACGACCCACAGCGCTCGGCGCAGCTCCTCGGAGGCGCGCGCGTGCTTCGGGTAGTCGAACGGCAGCGCCTCGGGGAGATCCAGCTCGCGGGCCGCGAAGCACGACGCCGTGAAGCGGCAGATCTCCGCGTGGCGGTGCTCGTCGTCGATGGCGCGGTGGGCCATCGCGACCAAGGCCGAGTCGGCGCGGAGCGCGGACAACGCGTCGCGGATCACCTCGAAGGAGCTGGCGACGCGGTACTCCGTCGCCGAGCGGGCCAGCCACACGCGCGCGAGCTCGGCGCGTTCGGAGTCCCCCAGCGCGTCCACGCTCGGGTCACCGCTCAGGAGCTCGCGGCTCGTGAGCTTCCCTCCCCAACGGCCGTCGGCGCGGATCTTCATTTCGTGATGGGCCAGCCGGCGTCGCCGTCGGCGCCCGCGTCGAGGTCGTGAGCGTCGGCGCCGGCGTCGCCGGGCGCGCCCGCGCCACCCGCCGCGCCGCTCGCGCCACCGCTGCCCGCGTTCCCCGCCGCGCCGCCCCCTCCCGACGCGGCGCCCGCTGTACCGCCTGCGGACACCCCGCCGCTGCCTGCGCCCGCGGCGCCTCCTGCGCCGGAGTCCGTGCTCTCACCGCCGCACGCGCCGGAGCCGAGGGACATTCCCGCGAGAATCACGGCGTGAAAGAGCTTGCTCCGCCCCAGGTGCATGCCCCGACAGCTAGCTCAGCGATGGGCTTCGCGCAACTGCACTGTCTCCGTTCGGGCCAGATTGCCGTCGCCGCCTTTCAGATCTAGGCGACCACGCGAGCTCGATGCACCGACACGTTCCAATCGCAGCCGGGGTCGGGCTGTCCATCGCACTGGTGGCCGCCGCCGCCGCGCTCAGGCCGGAAGTTGCCCAGGCCGAGCCGGTCCTCACGGTCGTCGGGCCGGGCGACCTCCCTGCACCGGGGGTGACGCTCTGGTGCGGCTGGTTCGACCCTCTCGCCGGCCCGACGCACAAGGCGCGCTTGCCCAGGGTGTGGGTCCGCGGAGTGAGCGACTCGGGCGGGCGTTTGCGCTTCGCAGGCGATCCTGAGGACTGCGTGCTGCGCGGCGACGGCGTCACGGTGTTGGGGGACCGAGAGGTCTCCATCGTCTCGGGCGCGGCGCGAGCCAGCGTAGTGCCGAGCTTCCGCTGCGAGTCGGCGCTCGTCGCCGTCGAACGCGACGCGGACTGGCTGCTCGCCTGGTACCGCGCCGGGAAGGGGTTCCGCGGTCTCCGCGCCGCCACAGCCCCCGCCCTGCTCGAGACCACTCGTCAGCTCTGGCGCGAGGAGGGCGAACGGCGAGATCGCCACGACCTCGTGCGGGACTGCGCGCTCGTGGTTGCGACCTCACGCATCATCGAAGCGACGCAAGCGCTCGGAGCCCTGACGCGCCCCTTCGCCGCGGGTCACTTCCTCGCCGACGGGCAGCCCGAGATCCGCGACACGGAGTACCCCGCGCTCGACGTGCGTGTGTGGACCGCTGGAGCGCTCTGCTCCTGGGTCGACCACCCGCTGCCCGGTGAGCTGGCGGCTGCACTGCCGGACGAGTCGGGCTGCCGGCCGCGGTGACGACTCAGACGTTGAAGCGGAAGTGCATCACGTCGCCGTCTTTCACGACGTAGTCGCGGCCTTCGATGCGCAGCTTGCCGGCCTCGCGGCACTTGGCCTCGCTGCCCAGGTTCACCAGATCCTCCCACCACATGACCTCGGCCTTGATGAAGCCACGCTCGAAGTCGGTGTGGATGACGCCGGCTGCCTGGGGCGCGGTCCAGCCGCGCTGGATGGTCCAGGCGCGCACTTCCTTCTCACCGGCCGTGAGGTAGGTGATCAGGCCCAGCATGTCGTAGCCAGCGCGGATCACGTGGTTCAGGCCCGGCTCGCTGAGGCCCACGCTGGCCAGGAACTCCGGGCGATCGGCGGGTTCGAGCTCGGCGATCTGCGCCTCGAGCGACGCGCAGATCGGCACCACCGGCGCGCCCTCTTCTTTGGCCAGAGCTGCGAGCGCTCGATAGTGCTCGTTCCCTTCCAGGTTCGTGAGCGAAGCTTCGTCCACGTTGGCCACGTAGAACGTGGGCTTGGCGGTCAGGAGCTGCATCTCGCGCACGATGGCGCTCTCCTTGTCGTCCTCGAAGCGCGCGCTGCGCGCCGGCTTTCCGGCGTCGAGGTGCGCGGCGAGCTTCTCGCACACGCCGATGGCGAGCTTCTCGACCGGGTCGCCGCCCTTCGACTGCTTGCGCGCGCGCTCCAGGCGCGCCTGCACCGTGTCCAGATCCTTCAAGCAGAGCTCGGTGCCGATGGTCGCGACGTCCGCGATGGGATCGACCTTGCCGTCGACGTGAACGACGTTGGTGTCGACGAAGCAGCGCACCACGTGGGCGATGGCGTCCACCTCGCGGATGTGCGCCAAGAACTTGTTGCCCAGGCCTTCACCTTTGGACGCGCCCTTCACCAGCCCGGCGATGTCCACGAAGCGGATGGTGGTGGGGATGATCTTCTCCGGCTTCACGACCTTGGCCAGGGCGTCGAGCCGCGGATCGGGCACCGAGACCACCCCGACGTTCGGCTCGATGGTGCAGAACGGGAAGTTCGCGGCGTCCGCCTTGGCGCTGGACAGCGAGTTGAAGAGCGTGCTCTTGCCGACGTTCGGCAGCCCGACGATGCCGCAGGAAAAACCCATGGGGGCGAGGGCTTTAGCTCAAGCCATCCGGCGAGTCGAGGACGGCTTTGCCGCGCTGTGTTATGAGCCCGCCCGCCATGGACCTGACCTTCAGCCCCGAAGAGCTCGCGTTCCGCGATGAGGTGCGTGCCTGGATTCAGAGCGCCCTGCCGCCCCACCTCAAAGCCAAGGCCGAGATGGACGCGGAGCCCAGCCACGCCGACGTGATGGAGTGGCACAAGATCCTCGCCGCGAAGGGCTGGGCCGCGCCCCACTGGCCGAAGGAGCACGGCGGTACCGGCTGGGACGCCGCGCGCCGTTTCTTGTTCAGCGAGGAGCTCGAGCTCGCCGGCACGCCGCGTCTGTCGCCGTTCGGCCTGGCCATGGTGGGCCCGCTGATGATCCAGTTCGGCAACGACGCCCAGAAGAAGCGCTACTTGCCCAAGATCCTGAGCGGTGAGGAGGTCTGGTGCCAGGGCTACTCCGAGCCGAACGCGGGCAGCGATCTGGCGTCGCTCACCCTGCGCGCCGAGGACAAGGGCGACCACTTCATCCTGAACGGGCAGAAGACCTGGACCACCTACGCGCAGTACGCGGACTGGATCTTCCTGCTCGCGCGCACCAACGCCGAGGCCAAGAAGAAGCAGGAGGGCATCAGCTTCATCCTGTGCGACATGAAGAGCCCGGGCGTCACCGCCAAGCCCTTCCTGACCACCGGCGGCACGCCGGCGTTCTGCGAGACCTGGTTCGAGAACGTGAAGGTCCCCAAGGAGAACCTGGTCGGCGAGCTGAACCAGGGCTGGACCTACGCCAAGGCGCTGCTCGGCCACGAGCGCACGCTGGTCGCCGGCATCGGCATCAGCGCCCGCGCGCTGCTCCGCGCCAAACGCATCGCCCGGGACACGCAGAGCGGCGGCAAGCCGCTGCTCGACGACCCGACCATCCGCGCGCGCATCGCCACCCTGGAGATCCGCCTCGAGGCGCTGCGCATGGCGAACTACCGCGCCCTGGCCGGCGCGAAGCTCGGCCACGCGCCCGGACCGGAGTCGAGCATCCTCAAGCTCCGCGGCACCGAGATCCAGCAAGGCTGCATGGATCTCCTCATGTTCCTGATGGGGCACAACTCGCTGACTTGGTACAACGAGCCTGGGACCGTGCCGCCGCGCGAGCACTGGGTCGGGCCCGCGTTCAACTACCTGCGCGCCGCGACCATCTACGCCGGGTCGAACGAGATTCAGAAGAACATCATTGCGAAGATGATTCTCGGGATGCCTGGCTAGGTCGGATCGAGTGGCTCCGCATCCGAGTCTGCTTCTTCTCTCTCCGATGACCACTTCAACGCCTCGCCACTCTCCCCACCGGCCGAACAGCCGGCGCCGGTCCGGGCCGGTTTTCTCACTCTCCTCACTCTGGCTCTCCGTGATCTGCTCCTGACAAGACCGATGAAGTCGTGGCGGGCTCGGCCTGCGGCCGAGACGCTCTGCAAAGCCCAGCCGAGCCTGTGGCCTGCGACCTGAAACGTGATTCCTGACTCCTGATTCCTGAACCCAGTCCTGATTGCTGAATCCTGATTGCCTGAGGCCCGGGGCCTGTGCCCCTCCCCGCCTGGGCCACTGTCTCTGAACCCTGAACCCTGGCCTGCCGCCTGAACCCCAGAACCTGGTGACCCCATGGATTTCCAGCTCACCGAAGATCAGTCGATGCTCGTGGACACCGTCCGCGAGTTCGTGAAGAAAGAATCCCCCGTCGAGCGCATGCGCAAGCTGCGCGACAGCGACCTGGGCTGGGAAAAGGCCGTCTGGCAGAAGATGGGCGAGCTCGGCTGGCTGGGCGTGATGTTCCCGGAGAGCGCCGGCGGCATGGGCATGAGCTTCGTGGAGGCCGGGCTCATCTTGCAGGAGCTCGGCACCACGCTGGTGCCCGAGCCGGTGATCCCGCTGCTCGTCGCGGGCAGCGCCATTGCCAAGGCCGGTACGCCGGAGCAGATCGAGCGCTTCCTGACCCCGAGCCTGGGCGGCGCGGAGAGCCTGGCCTTGGCCTGGAACGAGGAGCAGAGCCGGCATGACGCCTCGTGCATCCGCACCCACGCCCACGCGGCAGGCGCCGGGTTCAAGCTGCGCGGCAAGAAGCGCTGGGTGCTGAACGGCCACGCCGCCGACCACATCGTGGTGACCGCGCGCACGAGCGGCGACGCGGGCAGCGCCGACGGCATCTCACTCTTCGTGATCGATCAGAGCCTGCCCGGCGTGAAGCTCCAGCGCGTGCAGATGATGGACGGGCAGAAGGGCGCCTTCATCGAGCTCGCCGACGTCGAGGTCGGCAAGGATCGCCTGCTGGGCGAGGCCGGCAAGGCCGGTCCGCTGCTCGACGCGCTGATGGACCTCGGCGCCGCCGCCACCGTGTGCGAGGCGAGCGGCATCTTACAGACCGTGCTCTGGATGACGCGCAACTACCTGATGGAGCGAAAGCAGTTCGGCGTGCCCATCGGCAGCTTCCAGGCCTTGCAGCACCGCACCGTGGACATGTTCGTCGAGACCGAGCTCACCAAGAGCGTGGCCATGCTGGCAATGATCAAGGCGGAGGACCCGGATCCGAACGAGCGCCGCCGCGCCATCAGCGCCGCCAAGGCCAGCGTGATCGAGAGCGGTGCCTTCGTCACGCGCCAGGGCATTCAGCTCCACGGCGGCATCGGCGTCACCGACGAGCACGACGTGGGCCTGTACTTCAAGCGCATGCACATCCTGGCCACGCTGTTCGGCGACGATGCGTATCACGTCGCGCGCTACGCGGAGCTGCCGAGCTTCAGCGCGAACGTGTAGAGAGAGCTGCCTCTACTCTCAGTGCAGCATGACGGCGCGGTTGTTGTCGTCGCTGCGCCGCATCTGCAAGACCACCCCGGCCGCGCCGGCGCCAGCCCCGGCCACCGCTGCCACCAGCTTCTTGTGGTGCCCCGCGGTCTGGCCCGGCACCGAGCACACGCAGGCGTCGGAGTACTCGCCCATGTAGACCATGCCGGCGACCTCCATTCCCTGCGCCTTGCACTTCTTCTCGCAGCCGGCGCGACCGCCCTCGACGTGCGGGCTCCCCGTGAAATTGGTGGCACAGCTCAGCAGGAAGAGCAGCGAGCCCCCGAACACCAGCCTGACGACTCTCGCGATCTCCATTTTCCGTCTCCTCTATTGCGCAGGTACGTTCCACTGGGTCGTCGCGCCGTCTTGGCGCGCGCCCCTCGAGGCGTCGTAGTAGAGCAGGCCACCGCCGATACCGACCGCGAGACCCACGCCGATCAGCACGCCGCCCGTGGTCTTCTGGGAGTCGTCGTCCCCGCTCATCAAGGAAGCCCCACCCAGCACCGCAGCGGTCGCGGCGACCATCATCACCGTCGGCAAGACGGGGATCCAGGTCGGCGGCACGAACTTGCCCGGCGCGCGCACGTGGTAGTTCACGCCGTCCCGCACGACCATGTCGTCGGTGTCACTCTGCTCGTAGGTTCCGTCGGCGCTGGACATGAACAGGCGGTAGTGCCCGTGCGGCAGATCCACCACGCAGGGCGTCACGCACAGCTCGCCCGTCCGAGTCGGCGGCACGCTCATGCCCGGCGGCACGAAGGCCACGTCGGCGCGAGCGCTGACGCGCAGCGGGCCGTCGGTACCGTGAAGGACCACGCGCCCCATGCCAGCCGGGGTGGGCTGTGCGGGCAACGCCACTGGCGGCGGCGAGCGCGGTGGCGGTGAGCGGGGCTCGAGCACCTTCGGCTCCCCCTTGCAGGCGACCAGCAGCGGTAGTGCGAGTGTAGCGAGCCCCCAACGTCGAAGCATGCCGGAGGCGACTCTATCCCATCGCCGGCGCGCGCGCGACGCTCGCTACGAACCGCTTCAAGATGCTCGCTCCGGGCACAGCGTCGTCGACGCCCGCGAGCAATGCTTCCACGTCGAAACCCTCGGCGCCGAGGATCTCCCGGCGTTCCTCGATGTAGGCGCGCATGGTGACCGCGTCGAACTCGGGGTGACTCTGCACGCCGAACACCCGTTCGCCGAAGCGCAGGAACGCGTGCGGGTCGCGCGGCGTCCGGCCGAGCACGCGCGCGCCGGGCGGCAGCTCCGAGACCACGTCACGGTGCGAGGTGTTCACGCGGAACGGGCGGCGGCCGGCGTCGAGCAACGCGTCCTCGCCCAGGAGCTCCGCCTCGACGGTGCCGATCTGACGGCCGCGCGGGTTCACGGCGACACGACCGCCGAGCGCCTGACCGAGCAGCTGGTGACCGAAACAGATGCCGAACACCGGCGTGCCCGCGGTCACTAGCGCGCGCAGGCGCGCCTCGGCCTCCAGCATCCAGGGCGCGCGCTCGGTCACGCTGGCGCTCGACCCGGTCACGATCAGCGCCGCGAGCTCCGGCCAGGGCACCGCGCTCCGCGCGTCGAGCTCGAGCCACCGTCCGGTCCAGGCGTCGCCCGCCGTGGTCCGGATCATGTCGGCGAAGCTGCCACGCAGCGCGCGCGCCCGCGGAACGGGATCGCCGGTGAGCAGGATGCCGAGCGGGCGCATGGGTGTGGTGTACTCTAGCCGCGTTCCGGCACATGAGCACGGACTCGAGGCGAGCTGCTGCTTGCGGGCCCAGCTGATGCTCGGTATCATTCATCCGAAGCTCGGGGAGGTGTGACCATGCGCACGCAGCACGCAGCACGCAGCACGCAGCACGCAGCACGCAGCACGCAGCACGCAGCACGCAGCACGCAGCACGCAGCACGCAGCACGCAGCACGCAGCACGCAGCACGCAGCACGCAGCACGCAGCACGCAGCACGCAGCACGCAGCACGCAGCACGCAGCACGCAGCACGCAGCACGCAGCACGCCTGACGCTCGTGGCGGCGCTGTCTGCAATCGCCTGCGGCAACGAGTCGCGCACGCCGCGTGAGAGCATGACCTCGGCGTCCAGCGAAGAGCTCGGTGGACCCACCTCGGTGGACATGAACTCGACGGGCACCGACCGCAGCCCCGTCGGCGCCCTTCGGGGGGGCGGCCAGGTCTTTTGCTCAGGGACGTTGATCGCGCGCAATAAGGTGTTGACCGCCGCGCACTGCTACTGCGACGCGCCAAACACTGGGGTGCCTTGGACGTTGGTCGAGTTCTTCTTGCCGAGCGGCCAGGGCGGAGGCTTCGTCACCAATTTCATCGATGTTGCTCTGCACCCGAAGTGGACTTGCAGCGACGTCAATCGTGACTCCATCGACCTGGCGGTCGGAACCCTTGCGCAGGACGTTCCCGTGTCCGTCGTCGAACGCTTGCCGAGGCTGTTCCTCGGCTCGCTGAAGGAGGCGCAGGACACCGGCAAGCTCTCGTCGAAAGGCCTGGTGGTCGGCTGGGGCTACACGGTCCCGGGGGCCGGGATAGGCACGCGCCGATTTGGCGCGTCGAAGCCGCACTTGCAACCAGGGTGGGGCGAGATGCCGGTTTGGGTGTCCCCTGCACTTCAGGCGCTCGCCAAGGTCAACAGAGGTGACTCCGGAGGCCCGCTGTACCTCTCCGACTGGACCAACCAGAGTGTCCTCGTCGGCGTCACGCACGGCTTCGAGCCGGACAGATGGGCGCCCGCGGGAGACATCGGGCCAAAGGCCGCCAACCATCAGTTCCTGCTGGACGCGCTCGGAGGCGATCCGGACGAGGACGGGTGGCCCTCGGCGGTCGACAACTGCCCGACGGTGAAGAACCCGGACCAGACCGACGACGACCATGACGAGGTCGGGGACGTCTGCGACAACTGCCCGCCATCGACCTGCGCGGCCTTGCCGCCGAGCACGCCGAAGGTCCACTGCCGGAATCCCGGGCAAGAAGACGCCGACGGCGACGGGCACGGCGACACCTGCGATCTCTGCCCGAACGGACCGTCGGTCGGCGATCAGGACCACGACGGCGTCGGGGACGGCTGCGACTTCTGCCCGCTGCCGAACGAGAACCCGAGCTGCTCGACGGACGCGGACTGCCAGGCAGGGTTCGCCGGGTTCTGCATCCCCGGGAACGGCGGCGCGGTGCCGGCGCGCTGTAGCGAGCCGGCGGATCAGGACGACGACGAGATCCCCGACGCCTGCGACACCTGCGCCTTCCCGAATCAGTCGTCACTGAACTCCAACGACCGCGCCGAGGACCGGGAGAAGGTGGGCCTGCAGGTTCTCGAGTCGCGCGCCGACGACTGCGACGCGACGCCGGTGGTGCGGCTGCCGCCACAGACGCCGGAGGTCATCAGCGGACCTCTGGACACGACCGACGGCGTTGGTCCCGACAACGTCGTGGTCCTCCCGGGCGAGCGCTGGCTCGGGCGGAACGAAGATGGCTCGACCCCACCGCCGGTCAGCGAGCGGGTGGCGTACCGGCATTGCAGCTGTATCGATCAAACGGTGGCCGGAGAGGCCGAGCTGCAGCTCCAAGATTGCGTCGCTCAAGGCGGGATTTGCCGCTGGGACGACCCCGCTTCCCCCACCTTCTCCGAGTGGCGGATCCCCACGCTCACCAGCACCGCGGGCTTCCCCTTGCTCGATGCCAGCGGAGCGACCCCGTTCAGCTTCCCCTTCAGTCCGGCCACCGGGAGCCCCCTGAACGCCGTCTGGCGCTGGCGCGCCGACCTCATCTCTGGGAAGGTGTCCGGCGCCGCCGCCGCGTGCACGCTCGACCCGCTCTCCTGCCGCACGCACGGCGCGTTCTTCACGACGACGCTCGGTCCGATCGCGAGCGCCCGGGACGCTAGCGCGAAGCTGCGCGACGTCTTCCAGCTCGTGAAGACGCCGGCGGTGACGATCAAGCCGCACATCCCCCTCGTCATTCCCGTCTGCGAGCTGACGGACTGCCTGCGCTGGCTGAACCCCAAGCTCTACCTTCACGACCCGGAGCTCTTCGAGTTCGCGGACGGCTTCGTCGCGCCCGCGCTCCTCAGCTCGGACCAGCCGGGCTCCGTCGGGCTCATCGTGGGACCCGGCACCGCGTACGACCTGTCCGCCGACGTCGCCGGCGGCGTGGCCGAGCTCATCCGGGACGAAAGCCAGCTCTGGCTCTCGCCGGTTGAGCCGGCGCGGCGGGTGCGCCTCGCCGCCGGTCGGCGCGGAGTGCAAGCCGTCGGGTTTCCAAGAGCGTTCACGCCGCTCAGCCCGATCTCCCCCGTCCTGACCACGCCCACCGGCCTGATCGGCGGCACCCGGACCGGGCCGGCGCTGGCGTTGGCGAACGAGGAGACGGAGCCGCCGAGCGCACCGCGCGCACGCACGGGCTTCGCCGCGCTGTACTCGGGCCTCGAGGACGCGGTCTACATGGTCGGCGGTGTCGCGGAGGACGGTGACGCCACCGGGACGATCTGGCGGTACCTCGTCACCGAGCGCTCGTGGCATCTGGTCACGCCATACGCGGGCCACCAGCCCTCCGGATCGACCCTGGCGGCCGCGTACGACCAGGCGGTCGGGGCGCTCTACGTGCTGGACGTGAATCCCTCGAAGCCGCCGCGCGCGCGGCTGGTGCGCTACGACGTGCGCTCGGGTCTGTCCGCCGAGCTCGCGAGCTGGCCGTACGCGGGCCTTCACGAGCGCGTGTGGCTGGTGGCCTCGGGAGACGGCTCGCTGCTGCTCGTCGCGCGGAAGCCCAAGGCCTTCACGGCCTGGCGACTCCGACCAGCCGCCTCCGGAGCCTCCTTCGACGGCGTCCTCGCGGCGCCGGGGCGCGTGCTGGGTCAACCCGTCATGGGCGACGACGCGCCGATCGTCGCCGTCGAGTGGAAGGGCAAGCTCTCGTATCGAACGCTCTCGCCGGACCTGTTCCACGGCCACTCCCCATGCTCGCTGTGATGAGCCTACGAACCGTCGTCGCGAGTGGCGGTGCGGGAGCGCTCACGCTCGCGCTGGCGTTCGGCGCGTGCGGCGATGGCCCCTCGGAGGCGACCCGGCCGGACGCCGCGACCGGCGGTGCGGACGCCGCGGACGTCCTCGTCTGGGGTGGCTCGGGCGGGCTGGGCGGGGGCGGGGGCTCCGGCGGGACCTCCGGCGGCGGTGCTGCCGGCGCTGGCGGCGATCCCGCCCTGGCGCCGGAGCACGCCTGGCTCGCGGATCCGAACATCTGGAGCCCGGTGCCGGGCACGGAGTTTACCCATCCCTACTGCAAGGTCTTCGAGGCGGCCGGGGACAAGCTCGCCTTCCCGACTCTCGACTGGCAGGGCTGCGGCGACGGGTGCTCCGTGGCCGACCTGGTCCAGGGGCTCGGCGAGGGCGCGTGGTACGGCGTGGGGAGCACGCATAGGGTGCAGGGGGAGACGCGGGCGCTCTTGGCGATCGATCAAGGCGTGAAAGGCACCCACGCCTACTCCGTTCGCCGCCTGCTCGACTTGACGAGCGGCGCTTCTGTCGCCGCTGTCCAGCGCCGTATCAGCGACGTGAAGAAGACGTCGTGTGGCTTCGGCAACGGGAGAGAGAGCGCGCGGTCCAACGTCTTCTTCGGGGGAACCCCGAGTCGCATCTTGACTGCGACGGCTCCGCTCGGCCCAGGTGAGTGGACGTGGTCCCTTCCCGCTCGCTTCAGGAGTGAGCTCCCCGCGGGCCTCGTGGAGTGGGACGTTGACGAACCGCCGGGCGCGGTGTTCGACACCGGCAAGGGCGGAGTCTGGGCGCTCCTCGACCCAAAGAAAAACGAGTGGACGACCCTCGAGGCGCCCTCGAACGCCCGCCGCGGGAGCGGCGAAGGCAACCTCGCGGCCTGGACGGACTACCCGACCAGCACCTCCGAGCGCCTGCGCGGCTGGGCGCCCGACGGCAAGGGCGTGCGCACGCTCCTGGACCCCGTCCCCTTCGAGACGTGTACGGTCGCGCTCACCTCGACCACCATCGTGGGCCACGCCATGGCGGGCAACGGCGGATGTGAGGGCAGCTCCGGCGCGCCCAAGAGCTGGTTCTGGACGGCACCGAGAGTCTACTCGGCCTCCGGGGTGAAGCCCGTGGAGGGCCCGCCCTTCCCCGGCCTCTTCTTCAGCCGCACGGGCAGCTTCATCCGGGCATGGGGTGATCACGCCGCCGTCCAGCTCGGCGAGCTCTCGGCCCCGGGCGTGGTGACCAACGTCTCGCTCTTCGTGATGCGACCGTCCACTCAGAAGCTCTGGCGCGTCGATCCGCGGCCGGGGTTCGCGCTGCACTCGGACGGTTGGACGCTCACGGAGACCCACCTCTACGTGACCGAGAAAGAGGCCAGCAACACGGACCCGTGGGTCTCCAAGCGCATCGTCAGGCTGGAACTGGCGAAGCTCGACACCCTCGGGCAACCGCTGAACTGACACGGCTCGGCCGCGTGATGCGGTACGCTAGCCAGACATGCTCGCCATCACCCAGCTTCGAGCCGAGGCCCTCGACGTCGGGCTCACGACGCCCTTCGGCATCGCCGGCGGCGTGCAGGAGACGGCGAAGAACGTGCTGGTCAGCCTGGAGCTCGAGGACGGCACCCGGGGGCTGGGCGAAGCCGCGCCGTTCCCCGCGGTGAGCGGCGAGACCCAGGAGCAGACGCTCGCGACCCTGGACAGCATGCGCGCGGTGGTGGTCGGGCAGGACGCGCGGCGCTGGCGCCGGGTCGCGGCGCAGCTCGCCGAGCTCGCGCCGGGGGCGCCGGCGGCGCGCTGCGCGGTGGAGACGGCGCTGCTCGACGCGCTCTGCCGCCGCGGCGGGCTCTCGCTCTGGACCTTCTTCGGCGGCGCGGAGACGACGCTGGTCACCGACCTCACGCTGGTCACCGGCAGCGTCGACGAAGCGCGGCTGGCGGCGGAGCGCGCCGACCGCGACGGATTTGCCACGCTCAAGGCCAAGATCGGCGCCGCCACGCTCGACGTCGATCTCGCGCGGCTGGACGCCATCCTGGACGCCGCGCCGCGCGCGCGGCTGATCCTTGACGCGAACGCGGCGCTCTCGGCCGATGACGCGCTCGCGCTGGTCGCAGGGCTCGGCCCGCGCAGCTCGCGCGTGGTGCTGTTCGAGCAGCCCACGGCCGCCGGCGACCTGGACGGCCTGCGTCGCGTGCGCGAGCAGGGACGGATCCCGGTCGCCGCGGACGAGAGCGCGAAGAACGCGCGGGCCGTGGCCGTCTTGGCCCGCGAGCGCGCGGCGGACGTGGTCAACGTCAAGCTGATGAAGAGCGGCCTCGCCGAGGCCCTCGACATGGTCGCGGCCGCGCGCGCCGCGGGCCTCGGCCTGATGGTCGGCGGCATGGTCGAGACCGAGCTCTGCATGACCACCTCCGCCTGCTTCGCCGCGGGCCTCGGCGGCTTCTCCTTCGTGGATCTGGACACCCCGCTGTTCATGGCGAGCCGTCCCCTCGCCGGGGGCTACGAGCAGCGCGGACCCCGGCTCTCCCTGGCGGCGATCCAGGCTGGGCACGGCGTGAGCAGGACTTGAGATACTGTTAGGGTTCGACCGAGTTGCCCCCCCACCCGAAACAGCTGCTGCTGCCCTTGCCCGGGGTGGTCACCGAGAACGGCCGAGGCGTCGGCATCCCGCGCGCCGATCGCGTGTTCGTCAACCGCAACCTGCGCCTCTCGGGCATCGAGTGGGTGGGCTTCGACATGGACTACACGCTGGCCATCTACAACCAGGAGCAGATGGATGCGATCAGCATCGATCTCACGGCAGAGCGCCTGGTGCGCCGCGGCTACCCGGCTTACCTCAAGCACCTGAGCTACGACGCCCGCTTCCCCATCCGGGGCTTGCTGGTCGACAAGAAGCTCGGCCACGTGCTGAAGATGGACCGCCACAAGGGCGTGCTGAAGGGCTACCACGGCCTCCGCCTGCTCGCGCGGGACGAGCTCGACGAGCTCTACCACCACAAGCGCATCCGCCCCCAGACGCCGCGCTACCACTGGATCGACACGCTGTTCGCGCTCTCGGAGGTCACGGCGTATTCGGCCATCGTGGACGTGCTCGAGCGGCGCGGCGAGCACGTGGACTACGCCACGCTGTTCAGCGACGTGCGCCTGTCCATCGACGACGCGCACCGCGACGGCTCGGTCTACGCCCACGTGACCGCGGACTTCCCGCGCTACATCTGGCGCGATCCCGAGCTGGCCCGCACGCTGCACAAGTTCCGCTCCGCGGGGAAGAAGCTGTTCTTGCTGACCAACTCGCCGCACGCCTACACCGAAGCGGTGATGACCTACTTGCTCGGCAGCGGCATGGCCGAGTACCCGAGCTGGCACCACTACTTCGACGTGGTGATCTGCGCGGCGCAGAAGCCGTCTTGGTTCCAGGAGGGCAGGCCGTTCGTCGAGCGCGACGGCGAGACGACCCGCCCGGTCAAGGGTGGCCTGGAGCGCGGCCGCATCTACGAGAACGGCAACCTGGAGGACTTCGAGCGGCTCGTGGGCGTGCGCGGCTCGAGCGTGCTCTACGTCGGCGATCACATCTACGGCGACATCCTGCGCTCCAAGAAGGAGACGTCGTGGCGCACCGCGATGATCATCCAGGAGCTGGACGCAGAGATCGCCGCGCTGGAGAGCTGCGCCACCGAGCTCTCGCGCATCCGCGAGCTGTACGAGCAGCGCGAGAAGATCGAGGACGAGCTGCGCTTCTACCAGACTCAGTTCAAGGAGCTGGGAAAGGCGACGAACGGCGACGGCGCGGATCGGGTCGCCGACCGGGCGCGGGTCAAGCGCGCCATCGACCGGCTGCGAGCGGAGCTCCGCCGCATCGACTCGGAGCACGCGCTCCTGCACGAGCGCGTCGATCGCACCTTCCACCCTTACTGGGGCTCGCTGCTCAAGGAGGAGAACGAGATGAGCGGCTTCGGCCTCCAGGTCGCCACCTACGCGGACATCTACATGCGCCGGGTCTCGAGCTTGCTCGCGTACTCGCCGGCTCAGTTCTTCCGCTCGCCGCACGATCTGATGCCGCACGAGCTCTGATTCGGGTTTCGCGGCATACTCCCGCCGAGTCCGAACCCGGTGTAGCTTCGCCGCTCGATGGCCGCGCCGAGTCGCCTCCGCCTGCTCGCCCAGGGCGCGGCGGCGCTCGGCCTCTTGCTCGGGCTGTTCAGCGAGCTGTTCGAGCGGCCGTTCGCCACCGGCTTCGGCGACTACCAGTTCTTCCATCACTCCTGGGAGCTCGGTCAGGTCGCGCTGTCTCGCTACGGGGAGCTGCCGCTCTGGAACCCCTATCAGTGCGGCGGCATCCCGGAGTGGGGCGATCCGCAGTCGCAGCTCTTCCACCCCATCTACTTTCTGACCTTCGTCTTCGGCTCGACCCTCGCGCTGAAGCTCTTCATCCTGCTCCACGCCGCGGCGGGGCTGGCCGGCATGTATCGCTTCGCCCGAAGCGAGGAGGGGCTCGGTCCCGCCGCGGCGGCCCTCGCGGCCCTGGTCTTCACGGGCTCGGGCTTCTTCGCCTGGCACGTCGGCTCCGGGCACGGCGGCTTCGTCGCGTTCTACCTGACGCCCTGGCTCCTGCTCGGCTTCCGGCGAGCGCTCCGCGACCCGCGCTGGACGGCGCTCTGCGCGCTGGTGTTCGCCTTGGCGTTGTTCGCCGGCGGAGTCTACGCCTTCCCGTACTTCGGTCTCTTGCTCGGCCTCGACGCGCTGCTCGCTCTCGCCCGGCGAGTCGAGCCACGAAAGCTCGCCACCGCGCTCGGCGTCTCGGCGCTGCTCGCGCTCCTGCTCTCGGCGTTCCGGCTGGTGCCGATCATCGAGCACCTGCTCTGGTATCCACGCCACCGACCTCAGCTCGACGCGATCTCGCTGCGCGAGCTCTGGGGGTTCCTCACCCACTTCGACCGGGCGGCGGATCTGGTCCAGGAGCCCGGGCACCCCTACGCGCGCGTCGAATACGGGGCCTACGTCGGCGCCGGGGTCGTTCTCCTGGCGCTCGTGGGCGCGCTCACCGCGGAGCGCACTCGGCTTCGACTGCTCGTCCCGCTGCTGCTCTTCACCAGCCTCGCGCTCGGCGACTTCGCGAGCTTCGCGCCGTGGCCGCTGCTCCGGCGCTTGCCCGTGTTCGGCTCGCTCCAGGTGCCGTCGCGCTTCCTGTTCGCGGTGACGTTCTTCCTGGCGCTGCTCGCCGGCGCCGGGCTCGACTGGCTCGAGGCGCGTGCCGCGGAGAGGGGCTGGCTCCAGCGCCTGCGCGAACACGCCGCCCTCGCGCCCTGGCTGCTGGCCGCCGCGCTGGGCGCGCCGGTGGTCTTGCAGCACCGCGCGGTGCTCGACGGCCACTGGGAGTTCGCGCCGCTGCTCGCCGGCACCGGCGGCCACTACCACCTGCGCGACGTCGCGCCGCCGAAGACGCCGAGCCCCTACCCCCCGCGGGCGCAGGCGCCGACCGACGAGATCGGCAGCGGCTGGTGCTACACGGGCATGGGCTACGAGCCCGCCCCAGGGCTCTGGGCCGGCGACGTGGATCAAGCCCGTGTCGCCCCGCTGGGCAGCGTGGTCACCGAAGGTCGCAGCACGCGCGCGGCCTTCGCGGAGGTGGTGCTCCCGATCGGCGGGCGGGTCGTGTTCAACCAGACCTACGCTCCCGGCTGGCGCGCGTCGCTGGGGGACGTCGCCGTGGACGCGGGGCGCCTGGCCGTGGAGCTGCCGCCGGGCACGCACCGCGTGGTGGTGCGTTACGCCCCCGCGTCGCTGCCCTGGGGCACCCTCGGCTCGCTATGCGGGCTCGCGGGTGTCGCCGTGCTGCTCCGCGTGCGCGACGGCCGCCGGCGCGCGCTGGCGCTCGCGGCGGGCGCCGCCTGCGCCGTCGCCTGCTACGCTCGGGCGGCGCGCCCGGGCCCTCGCCTCCCGCCGGAGCGTCCCAAGCTGGCCCTCGCCGCCGGCGCCTCCGACTACGCGGAGCGCGGGCAGAACGACTGGTATCGCCCCGAGAACGCCGTGGACGGTCGCCTCGAAACGGAGTGGCTCGCGCCGCCGGGAACCAAGGGCTGGCTCGACGTTCGTCCGGAGAAACCACTGAGTGTGCGCCACGTCGTGCTCGTCAACGCCACGAACCCCCCGCACGGCGACTTCGGCTCGCGGCAGGTGCGGGTCGAGAGCTTCCGTGAGGGTCAGCTCGTGGAGAGCCGCGAGCTGACCTTCACGCAGCAGAACGCGGGCGTCTCGCTGTCGGGAGTCGTCGTGGACCGGGTGCGCGTCAGCGTCGAGACTTGGCAAGGCGTGGGCGGCGGGCTCGCCGAGGTCCAGCTCTGGTGAGCCGAGCTGGCGGAACTGGCATCAAAGCTGCTAGTTTTGCCTCGAGCACCTTCACGCCGCGAAGAACCCGCCGCGAGAACCTGGCCCGGAGGTTCCCTCCAAAGGGGTGACCTGCCAGAAAGTCGCGACTCATCCCCTGGCGTGAAGAGGCATCCGCCGGCCCCGCCGGCGGTTTCCGTGGGTTTTCGCCGCTCTTGATGACCGTGATCCGATCATGGCAAGACTGCCAAATTCGCGGCCAGTCTCACCTTTGGCTATGGCCCGACCGCGGATCGGCACTAAAGATATCGCCTTCTTCTCGCGTCGAACGCGCGTCCAAGGACAATCGCTATGAATCTCGTCTCGTGGCTACAACGGCTGATGACCAACTTCGGTGCGGGGTGGGTCATGTGGCTCCTCGTCGTGCTGAGCGTGCTCTCGGTCGCCGTCATGCTGGAGCGCGCCTGGTTCTATTGGTCGCTCCGCGACGATCTCGCGAAGCTGGCCCACGACCTCCGGGAGCGCCTGCGCGCGAACGATCTGGACGGCGCCAAGAAGCGCATGGAGTCGTCGCCCAGCGCCGAAGCGGCGGTGGTGTCCGCCGGCCTGCTCGAGGCAGACCGCGGCGCGACCGCGGCAGAGCAGGCGATGCAAGGAGCGCAGGCGCTTCAGCGCATCAAGCTCGAGCGGCGCCTCGCGTTCTTGGGCACGCTCGGCAACAACGCGCCCTTCATCGGGCTGTTCGGCACGGTCATCGGCGTGGTGCAGGCCTTCGAAGCGCTGAGCCGCCAGAACGTGACGGCCCAGACCACCGGCGCGATGGCGCCGCAGGAGGTCATGTACGCCATCGCCGAGGCGCTGGTCGCCACGGCCGTCGGCCTCGCCGTCGCGATCCCCGCCGTGGTGATGTTCAACGTCTTCCAGCGCCACTCCAAGGCCATCCTGGCCAACACCGACGCGCTGACCCGGGTCTTGCTCTCGCACCTCTCGGCGGTCGAGGCCGGGTTCGCCCCGGCGATCGCCACACGGCGCTCCGATCCCCCTGCCAGGGGCAAGGACAAGAGCCAGAGCCGCGACAGCGACGAGGAGTGAGCGATGGGCGCTGCTGGTGGTGGTGACGACGACGACGGCTTGATTAGCGGGATCAACGTGACGCCTCTGGTGGACGTCACGCTGGTATTGCTGATCATCTTCATGGTGACCGCGAAGATCATCGTGTCTCAGGGCATGCCGATGGACTTGCCCAAAGCGGCCAGCGGCGAGGACATCCAGATGGTGTTCAGCGTGGAGCTCTCCGCCGACGGCAAGACCGTGGTGGACTCCAAAGCGGTGGGCAGCGACGAGGACATCTCGCGCCTCGCCAAGGAGGCGAAGGCCAAGAACAAGGACCTTCGCACCGTGATCCGCGCCGACAAGAAGGTCGAGCACGGACGCGTCATCCACGTACTGGACTTGCTGAAGCGAGCAGGCGTGGCCAAGATCGCTTTCGCAGTGTCACCGTCAGGCGAGGGGGTACCGGTCGACACCACGAAGCCGAAATGACCCCATGAGCGCCATCGCCCAGCCTGGCTCCCCGGTGTTCGCGCGCGAGACCCGAGACCCGCTCTCGCGCGTGCTCGAGCTGGGTGACCGCGAGCTCCCGCTGGGCATCGCGGTGGGCTTGGTCGGAGCGGCGCTCGTGCACGCCCTGGTCGTGGTCCAGATGGCGACGGCGCTGTTCGAGGTCGGGGCCTTCGCGGAGAACGTACGCATGCTCGTGCTCGAGCGCAGTCAGGCTTCCTACGACATCGAGCTGCCGGAGCCGCCCGAGCCGCCGACCCCGCCGGCGCCCACCGCCGAGCCCGAGAAGGAGGAGCCCGTCGAGAAGGCGCCGGAGGTCAAGCAGGAGGCGGCGCCCGAGGCGAAGGCGGGCGAGCCGCCGCCGGCGGCCGCGGAGGCCGGCAAGGTGCTGACGCAGGAGCCCGATCCCGACGAGCCCGTCGATCTGACCGGCGAGGGGTTCATCAGCGGCACCAGCGACCGCTTCGCCGGGGGCACGACCGCAGCGGCGGGTACCTCGAAGACTGCGGTGAAGGATCCCAAGGCTCGCCCCAGCGGCACCGAAGGCGGCAAGGGTCAGAAGCCCGGCGCGGCCCCGGCGGGCACGGGCGCCGGGGCAAAAGATGCGTCACGCGCCGCCACCCCGACGAGCCGCAGCTGGAACTGCGGGTTCCCTCCCGAGGCCGACTTCGATCAAATCGACTACGCCACCGTGATGATCAGCGTCACGGTGGGCACCGACGGCCGGGCCAAGAGCGTCAACGTACTGTCCGACCCCGGGCACGGCTTCGGTCGCCTCGCGAAGAGCTGCGCGATGCGCATGCAATACAACGTCGGGGTCGACAAGGAAGGGCAGCCGGTGGTGAAGACCACCAGCCCGTTCCCGGTCCGGTTCACGCGCTGAGGCCCCCTCGCCGAAGTGGCCGGTCTCGGGGCGTTGATTTAGAGTGCGAGGCTCGTGAGCGTCGAGCGGGTCGAGCAATTGCGCAAAGTGGCGCTATTTTCCGGCCTGAAGCCCCAGGCGCTGGAGCTGATCGCGAAGGTGGCGACCGAAGAACGCCACAACTCGGGCACCAAGATCTTCCAGCACGGGGACGCCGGCGACAAGCTGTACCTGATCCTCGAGGGCAAGGTGCGCATCAGCCGCGAGGTGCCAGGCATGGGCGAGGAAGCGCTCGCCGTGCTCGGACCCGGCGAGGTATTCGGTGAGATGGCGCTGCTCGACGAGTCGCCCCGCTCGGCGGACGCCCGCGTCCACGAGCGCTGCCGGCTCCTGGCCATCCCCAAGGACGGCTTCGACGACCTGCTCTTTTTGCACAAGGATCTGGCCTACGAGGTCCTGTGGAGCGTCGTCCGCATGCTGGTCAGTCGGCTGAGGGAGACCACGGACAAGCTCACCTTCCTGTCGGTGAGCGGGAAGTTCTAGGGAGACTTTCGTGCCTTGGCACGAGCAGATCGCAATCCGCCGCTGAGACCGAGACCCACGAGAAGGCAGGCGAGGCCGGCGCATTCCCCCCGTCAGGTGGGAGCTTTCGCGTGGCGTCGCCGGAGTGCTTCTCGATGACGACCACGACGACGCCAGGGCACGGCTGCGAACGCGGGGCGCGGGAGTGCGCCGAAAATCGAGTCTGAGCACACGCGCAGCGACATCCGGAGTGCCCTGCGCGCCCGCTCGGTGCCGGGCGCGCAGCCTGCACCGTTCATCCGCGACCCGAGGGACCCCCCTGCCCTGCCAAGAAATCCTTGGGTTTTCGAGCCCATGTGGGAAAACTGTGTAGGACATTTGACGCCCGCACGGCCGTTCAGTAGCCTTGGCTCATCATGCAAGGACTCACGAAGCGCCAAGAGCAGACGTTGGCCTTCATCCGCCACTCGATCAACGAGCGCGGATATCCGCCGACCCTCCGCGAGATCGGGGAGCACATGGGGATCAAGTCGACCAACGGGGTCAACGATCACCTCCGTGCCCTCGAGCGCAAGGGATACTTGCGCCGCGAGGACATGAAGAGCCGGGCGCTCAAGCTGGTCGAGGACCCGAAGCTCAAGAGCGTGCCGTCTGCCTCCGACGACATGGTGGATGTCCCCGTCGTCGGCCGGGTCGCTGCGGGCGCCCCGCTCTTGGCCGAGGAGAACGTCATCGACAACGTGCGCATCGACAAGATGCTGGTGCGCGGCGGAAAGGACGTTTTCGGCCTGAAAGTGGCCGGCGACAGCATGATCGACGCGGGCATCTTCAGCGGCGACTACATCTTCGTGAAGAAGCAGGCCACGGCCGACCGGGGAGAGATCGTGGTCGCGCTCATCGGCGACGAAGCCACGGTGAAGTACTACTACCCGGAGCGCGACTACGTCCGCTTCCAGCCCGCGAACGCCCAGATGGCTCCGATTCTGGTCCGCGCCAGCGATTTCAAGCCGACCATGCTGCTCGGCAAGGTCATCGGCGTGTTTCGTAAGATCTGAGACCGGGCCGGAGCCGGGTCGGCTCGGCTCGGTCGGCGCCCCGTCCGCCCACTTCGGCTGGCCCGTTTCTCCGCGCGGGAGCGCCTGCGTCGCGGCGAGGGCATCCTGGGCTCGCGCACGCCCGCTCCCCCGCCGGGAGACGGCAATTGCCGTACCGCGAGGGGCAGCTGGAAGGTTTCGGCAATCAGCGCGAGGCAGCGCGATCGAGGCTCGGACGCAGGGGCTTATTGACGGGGGAATCCGTCGGTTGGTAGCGTCCCCGTAGCGAATTTCGGCTGTCGAGCCGAGGGCAACGGATGACCAGGGAACTGAGCTTCGGTCGGGGCAGCGCGCGAGGGATCCTTCGTGTTCCATTCGCGCTCACGGTGATGGGGCTCGGCTTCGCGCTCGGCGGCTGCGGGCACACGCTCTACGTGTTCCAGGCGAACTCCGCGGCGAGCCGACTCGAAGAAGCGCGCGAGCTCGGCGCGGAGAAGCTCGCGCCGTACGAGTACTTCTACGCCCAGCAGCACCTGGAGAAGGCGCAGGAGGAAGCGGCGTCGGCGGACTACAGCGACGCATCCAACCTCGCCGAGATCGCAGAAGAGTACGCGGACAAAGCCGTCCGCCTGTCGCGCGACGCGCACCGCGGAGGTGGCCGATGAAGCGCGTTCTCGCCTGGGCGCTCGTCGTCTTGGTGCCGGCGCTCTCGTTCGCGGCCTGCGCCAACGGACCGAAGCTCCGCGGACAAATCGAGGGCTTGAGCAAGGTCGCCGAACAGGCGGAGCGCAACGGCGCCGTCCGCTGTGCTCCGCGCGAGCTGGCGACGGCGCAGAGCCACCTGAAGTTCGCCGCCATGGAGCTCGATCAGGGCTTCATCTCCAACGCCAAGCGGCACCTGTGGATCGCCGAGCCGAACGCCCACGCGGCGGTGTTCCTCTCGCCGCCGCAGTATTGCGCGGAACGCGGCTTCGTCGAGATGAAGGCGAAGCCCAAGCCCGCGCCGGGTGACCGCGACGGCGACGGCTTCCTCGATCCGGAGGATGCCTGCCCGGACGAGCCAGAGAATTTCAACGGATTCAAGGACGAAGACGGCTGCCCCGACGATCCGGACACGGACGGCGACGGGCTGACGGACTCCATCGACTCCTGCGTGCTCGAGCCAGAGGACAAGGACCAGTACCTCGACGACGACGGCTGCCCGGATGTGGACAACGACCTCGACGGCATCCTCGACGCTAAGGACAAGTGCCCCAACGAGCCGGAGGATCCCGACGGCTACGAGGACGAGGACGGCTGCCCGGATCCGGACAACGACAAGGACACCGTCCTCGATCTGAAAGACCAGTGCCCGAACGAGATCGGCTCGGCGACTCAGGAGCCGCTCGGCTGCCCGGCGAAACCGGCGTTGGTGGTCGTCACGGACTGCGAGGTGAAGATCACCCAGCAGATCCACTTCGAGTACAACAAGGCCGTGATCCGCAAGGAGAGCTTCGGAGTCCTCGATGCCGTCGTCGACGTGCTGAACAAGAACCCCGACATCAAGATCGAGGTCCAAGGTCACACCGACAACCGTGGCAGCGCGAAGTACAACAAGACCCTGAGCGACAAGCGCGCGGCGAGCGTCATGAAGTACCTGGTGTCGCACGGCACCCCGGCCAGCCGCCTGACTTCGCACGGCTACGGCTTCGAGCGCCCCCTGGTCCCGAACAACTCCGAGCAGAACATGGCGCTGAACCGCCGCGTTCAGTTCGTACGCACCGAGGGAGCCAAGGAAGGCTGCCCGAAGACCCAGGGGAATTGATTGAGCTGATCGGGGCGTCGGCGAACCTCCGGGGGTGGCCCCCGACGGCCGAAAGCTTCGAACGACCCACGACCACCCTTACGGAGAGAACAGCCCCGTGTATCGCCGACCGCTCCTGAAGCTCCTCACCGCAGCCCTCGTGGCGTTCGCCGCAGCCACCGCCTCCGCGGCACCGCGGGACGCGGCAGCGACGAAGAAGATCGACGAGGCGATCAACACCCACTACCTGGCAACGGAGTTCGACAAGGCCGAGGCCACGCTGACGGGCACCATCAACGCCTGCGGCGACAAGTGCAGCCCAGCGGTCATCGCCAAGGCCTGGATGTACGTCGGCATCGTGCGCGGCAGCGGCAAGAACGACCTGAAGGGCGCCAAGGAGGCTTTCCAGAAGGCGGTCGCCGCAGACGCCAAGGTCACGCTGGACGAAGCGCTCGCCACTCCCGAGACGAAGAAGGCCTTCACCGAGGTGCAAGGCGGCGGCGCGGCGGCGGGGACGGGCGGCAGCGGCGGCGAGGCTGGCAAGGGCGAAGGCGGCGAGGGTGGCAAGAAGCCTCCCAAGGGCGAAGGCGCCGTCGGCGAGATGGAGTGCGAGCCGAAGATCACCGAGGTGCAGACCCGGCGCGCCATCCCCATTTCTTGTACGACCGAGGAGGAGGCCACCAAGGCCGAGGTCAAGTACAAGGAGTTCGGCGGCGACCAGTGGAAGACGCTCAAGATGAGCAAGAAGGGCGACGCTTTCCAGGCGGAGATCCCCTGCTCCGCCACGCAGCTCGCGGGCACCCTCCGCTTCTACATCCGCGCGCAGGACGCCTCGGGTGAGACCGTCGACACCTACGGCAGCAAGGGCAAGCCGGTCGAGCTCGCCGTAGTCGCGCAGACCGATCAGGACGCGCCCGCTTTCCCAGACAAGGATCCGCCGGCGCGCTGCGCGGAGCAGGAAGAGTGCCCCCCCGACTTCCCCGGTTGCAAGAAGGGCGGCGGCGGTACCAAGGGCTGGGGCTCGAGCTGCGCCTCCTCGGACGAGTGCCAGTCGGGCCTGTCCTGCACGAACGGCACCTGCGAGCAGGGGCAGACCTGCGACCTCGATGCCGACTGCCCGAGCGGCGCCAAGTGCTCCGGCGGCAAGTGCGACTCGAGCGGGCCGAGCGGGCCGTTCAAGAAGAACTGGCTCGGCTTCCACGCGGCCTACGACCTGGCCATCGTGGGCGGTGACGACGTGTGCTCGAAGACCAGCCAGGCCGACGAGGGCTTCGCCTGCTTCGAGGAGGGCACGGAGAATCAGTACAGCGACGACCCGCAGCCCGGCGTCGCCAACAAGATCAGCACCGGCATGGCGCCCGCCACTGCGCGCTTGCTGGTCTCCTTCGACCGCGTGCTCGGAACCAACATCACGCTGGGCGCTCGCGCCGGCTTCGCCTTCAACGGGGGCCCCGCTGCGGGCAAGGACAAGAACGTGAAGTTCTTGCCATGGCACGGCGAGCTCCGCGTCCAGTATTGGCTCGGCAAGGACGTCTTCGCCAAGAAGGGCCTCCGGCCGTACATCGGCGCCGGCGGCGGCGTGGCCCAAGTGGACGCCAAGCTCCCCGTGACGATCCGCGACTGCAAGAACCCGTCCACGAACCCGAGCTACGCCCAGTGCATGCAGAACCAGCCCAACGCCCAGGGGCAGGCCCGCAACCTCGACGCTTTCAAGAAGCTCGGCCAGAGCTTCGTCGGCCTGAACGGCGGCATCGTCTACGCGTTGAGCCCGAACAGCGGATTCCAGCTCAACCTGAACATCATGCAGATGCTGCCGACCAGCGGTCAGGTCATCGAGCCGAGCCTGGGTTACGTCTTCGGGCTGTGAACCGGCGGGCATGGCCGCCAGACACCTGCAAGACCTGCTCGAGCATCGCGCGGCAGAGAGCGGCGATGCCCTAGCGCTCAGGAGCAAGAAGGCCGGGCGCTGGAGCGGTGAGAGCTGGCGCGAGTGGCGAGACGCGAGCCGAGCGCTCTCCATCAGCCTGATCGAGAGCGGCGTCCAGAGAGGGGATCGCGTGCTCCTCATGTCGAGCACGCGCGAAGAGTGGGGCATCATCGACTTCGGCGTCCTGGGAGCCGGCGCCGTCACGGTCCCCGTGTACCCGACGGCGACCGCCGAGCAGATCGCGCTGATTCTCGAGAACAGCGGAGCCCGGCGCGCATTCGTCGAAACCGCCGCCGGGCTCGAAGCGCTCTCCCGGGCGGCCCTGACGAACGTCACGCTCGAGGGCGTGGTGGTGCTCGATACGGCCGCCCCCTTCGAG
Organism: Polyangiaceae bacterium; assembly: GCA_015075635.1. NCBI lineage: Bacteria > Pseudomonadati > Myxococcota > Polyangiales > Polyangiaceae > Polyangiaceae bacterium. The sequence continues at coordinate 2,191,690 of JABTUA010000003.1, read as the reverse complement.
CCCATCGAACGCAAGAGTGCGGCGCCGCTGCCGGTGCGCCGCTGGCTCGACGCCCTGCGCGACGCCACCGCGCTCGGGAGCGAGACCGAGCCGAGCCGGCGCTTCGACGAGCGGCGTGCGGCGCTGGGCCCGGACGACCTGGCCACGATCGTCTACACCTCCGGCACGACCGGCGTGCCGCGGGGCGCGATGCTCACGCACGGCGCCCTCTTGGCCGAGGTGCAGGGTCTGCTCCGGGCCGTGGCGGTGGGCCCGGGCGACGAGCAGCTCCTGTTCCTGCCGTTGGCACACATACTGGCGCGCATCGTGCTCTTTGGCTGTGTCGCGGCCGGTGCGCGCACCGCCTTCGCCGAGGGCATGCACCGGGTGATCGAGAGCTTCATGGAGGTGCGACCGACCTTCTTCGCCTCCGTGCCGCGCCTGTTCGAGAAGGTGTTCACGGTCGCGACCGAGAATGCCGGCGCAGAGGGCGCGGTGAAGGAGCGGCTCTGGCGCTGGGCCGTGGGCATCGGGCTTCAGACCTCGCGCCTCAGGCAGCGCGGCGATACGCCTTCGGGCCTCCTGGCCGCGCGCCTGCGCTACGCCGACAAGATCGCGCTCTCCAAGGTTCGCGAGCGCTTCGGAGGGCGCTTGGCCTTCGCGGTGAGCGGGGGCGCGCCGCTCTCCAAGGAGCTGGCCGAGTGGTTCCACGCCATGGGCATCCTGGTGCTCGAAGGCTACGGCCTGACCGAAGCCTCCGGCTGTAGCCACGTGAACCGCCTCGACCGCTATCGCTTCGGCACGGTCGGAGTGCCGCTCGACGGCGTCGAGACCCGCGTCGAGAAGGACGGCGAAGTCTTGCTCCGCGGGCCGACCTTGATGCGCGGCTTCTTCGGACAACCCGAGGCGACGGCGGAGGTCATCGACGCCGACGGCTGGTTGCACACCGGGGACATCGGCAGGCTCGACGCCGACGGCTTCCTCAGCATCGTCGATCGCAAGAAGGACCTAATCGTGACTGCTGGCGGCTCGAACGTGGCGCCGCAGGCCCTGGAGCGTCTGCTCTGCCAGTCTCCGTGGCTCAGCCAGGCGGTCGTGCTCGGGGACCGAGAGCGCTACTTGGTGGCGCTCTTGACCCTGGACATGAGCACGGTGAAGCGCTGGGCAGCGGATCACCGTCGCGGCACCGATCCCGCGTCGCTCTCCCGCGACCCAGAGCTCAGAGCGCTGATCCAGCTCGACGTCGACGACGTCAACCGGCGTCTGTCGCGCTTCGAACAGGTGCGGAAATTCGCCATTTTGGAGCGCGAGCTCAGCGTCGCCGACGGCGAGCTGACCGAGACGCTCAAGCCGCGCCGCGAGCGCATCCGCGAGCGCTACGCGAGCCAGATCCGCCTGATGTACGACGCCTCGGCGGTGAGTCACCCGAAGCCGGAGTGAAGAGGGGCGTGGCAGAGACCCTCCTCCGCCCTGAGCGCTTCGAGCTCGCTCGGCCGATCACCCGCTTCGTGCGCGGGCACGAGCGCCCCCGGGGCGTGGTCTGGTTCGGGGTGCGCTCGTTCTGGGGGCACCTCCGCCACTTCGTCTCCAGCGCCATCGCCACCGAGGACATCGACTCGCGGGACTGGATGACGCCCGACCCGCCGTTTGCGCTGGCGGACCGGGCGGCCCTCGCGCTCGGTGCCACGCCAACCGGCGCTTCCCTGTGTGAGACCCTGGGCCGGGACGTCTGGATCGACTACTTGGCGGACACTGGCGACGACGTCTCGGTGAGCCGCGCGATGGCGCGCCTGGTGTTCAGCGACTACGAGCTCCCGGACCCCGAGCACCCCGGCGAGCACTTGGAGGGCCCGCGCGGTGACGTGCTGATCTTCGGCGGCGACACCGCCTATCCGGTGGCCACCGCCACCGAAATCGCCAATCGCGTGCTGGTGCCCTTCAACCAAGTGCTCGACGACCTGGACGACGACCGGTCCCGCGTGCTGCTCGGCATTCCGGGCAACCACGACTGGTACGACGGGCTCGACGGCTTCGCGCGCCTGTTCCGCCGCCACGCCGAAGACGACGACACGCGCCCGAGCATGCTCGGCATCTCGCAGCGCATGCTGGAGCACTACGCCGAGTGGGCCAAGGAGTTCCTGCGCGGCGGGAAGGTGGAGAAACCGAAGAGTCTGGTGCTGAAGGGCTACACCGCCATCCAGGGCGCGAGCTACTTCGTGCTGCCGCTCACGCCGACGCTTCACCTGCTCGGGGTCGATCGTCAGCTGCGTGACCTCGACGGGCGACAGACGCGCTTCCTCACCGGCTGGCTCGGGCAGAACGCGCAGGTCACGCCCTGGGTCGCGCTGCCGGACCCAGTCTACCACTTCGGAACGCCGAGCCGCACCGGCACGGCGATGATCCGCGCCCTGGGCCTCGACACGGAGGCCAAGCCGGCGTTCTTGCTCTCCGGCGACGTTCACCACTACGAGCGTTTCCAGCAGGGGCAGGCTCTGCACGTCATCGCCGGGGGCGGCGGCGCGTTCCTGCACCCCGCCCCCATCGACAAGCGGGCTCGCATCACGCCGGATGTCGAGTGGCCCGACGCACGCCAGAGCGCGGCGCTGCTCTGGCAGGTCCCCTGGAAGATCGCCGTCGGACGGTCCGGGTTCTTGCCGCACCTGATCCTGCTCGCGTTGTTCGCGCCGGCGTTCGGCCTGGGCATCGCCGCGTTCACCTGGCTCGGTACGCGCTGGGTCGCGCCGGCCGTCGTGGTGCTGGTCACGACGCTGGTCTATGCGCTGATCGGCGGGCTGCGCCGTCACGGCTCGCGAGTGCTCCTGCCGGCGTTGCTGGCCGGCTCCGCCACGGCGCTCCTGCCCGTGGGCGCAGCGCAGCTGCTCAGGACGCTGGCGGCGCTGGCCGAGCTGCCCGTGTCGCGGACGCTCCTGATCTCGGGCAGCTTGCTCGGGGCGGTGTTCGGCGGCGCTTTCGTCTTCGGCGCCTACCTGGCGCTCCTGACTCGCCTCGGCTTCGAGCACACCCAGGCCTTCACGGCCCTCGACCACCCGGGCTTCAAGCATTTTCTTCGGCTGCGCGTGCGCGCCGACGGCAGCGCCGTCGACTTCTGGTGCATCGGTCTGCCGAACCCGCTGGCCGCGGACGCGCGTCCCGTGCTGGTGGACGCATCGACCTTCAAGACGTAGCGTCGGCGTCGCCGCGCGCGGTGAGCACCAGCGCCGCGCCGACCGGGTAGGCGAGCAACGTCCCGGTCACGAAGCGGACCCAGCCGGAGGGCGGGCGCATGCCCAGGTTCTCCGTGACGACGTCCAGGATCATCGCGACGGCCGCCACGCCGACCCAGATGCGCAGCGGCCACACGTCCAGGCGCGGGCGCAGGACCAGCGCGCCCAGGCCCAGGCCGGCGTAGATGCCGAAGCAGCGCGAGCACACCGGGAGCGTGTGCCCGAGAATCTCGAAGGAGCGCCCGAGCTCGCGGTGGCACTGAAACTCGAACCAGGCGTTGAAGGGGATCGCCAGGTAGCGCAGCAGCGGGAGCTGTTCGAGAAAGGGCGTTGCGAGGGGCGCGAGGCCGATCACGACGAGGACGGCTCGGACCACGCGGCCCAGCGTCTTGCCCGGGAGGCGCTCGACGAGCGACGCCAACTCACGCCTTCTTCGGCGGCGGAGGCTGTCGCCCCATCTGGCGTAGCACCGCTTGCAGGTCGGCCCACACCTCGCGCTTCGCCGAAGGCGTGCGCAGGAGGTAGGCCGGGTGGAACGTGGGCATGACCGCGATGCGGCCCTTGTAGAGCTTCCACTTGCCGCGCAGGCGCGTGATGCCCTCGCTGGTGCCGAGCAGTCCCTGCACGGCCGTCGCGCCGAGCGCCACGATCACCTCCGGGCTCAAGATGGCGAGCTGGCGTTCGAGGTACGGCAGACACTGCGCCATCTCGTCCGGCTCGGGCTTGCGGTTCTTCGGGGGCCGACACTTGACGATGTTGGCCACGTAGACCTCGTCTCGCGACAACCCCATCGCTTCGATCATTTTGTCGAGCAGCTGCCCCGCCGCGCCGACGAAGGGCTCACCCTGCGCGTCCTCGTCGGCGCCCGGCCCCTCTCCCACGAAGCAGAGGCCCGCACTGCCCGTACCCCGCGCGAACACGGTCTGCGTGCGCGCGCTGTGCAAGCCGCAAGCGACGCACTCGCGCACCTCCGAAGCGATCAGCTCGAGCTGCCGCTTGCGCTCGGCGGGATCCGTGACCGGTGCCGGCAGCGCGACCGCGGCTGCCGACGGCTGCCGCCGAGGCTCGGAGGCGGGCGCAGGAGCTCCGAGCTCGGGTGCGAGCGAGGGTACGACCGGGCCCGGGTCCGGCGGCCGTCGCTCGGCGTCGAGCTCCGGGGTCGCCGCCGGCAGGCCCGTGGCACCGGTGACCGCTTGCCACTCGGCGTGAGCCCGGAGCGCTTGGGTCAGCGCGCGCAGCTCCTCGCGGGGGTCGTCGGAGGGGACGCTCAATGGTCGTTCGCTTGCAGGAACCGCTCGGCGTCCAGCGCCGCCATGCAGCCCGTCCCGGCCGCCGTCACGGCCTGCCGATACACCCAGTCCGCCACGTCACCGGCTGCGAAGACGCCCGGCGTGCTGGTCCGCGTGCTGCCCGGCTCGACCTTCAGGTAGCCGTTCGGGTGCAGCTCCAGCTGTCCCTTGAACAGGTCCGTGAGCGGGGTGTGGCCGATGGCGACGAACAGAGCGCCGACGTCCACGGTGCGGCTCGCGCCGTCTTTCAGGTTCTTGACCCGAATTCCTGTGACCTTGTCCTGCGAGACGTCGAGCACGTCTTCCACGACGTGGCTGTAGAGGATCTCGATCTTCGGATTCGCGGTCACGCGCTGCTGCATGGCCTTGGAGGCACGGAACTCGTCGCGCCGGTGGATCAGCGTCACACGCGAGCACAGGCCGGCAAGGTAGCTCGCCTCCTCCATCGCGGTGTCGCCCCCGCCCACCACGGCCACGTCCTGGTTGCGGAAGAGCGCGCCGTCGCACACCGCGCACGCGCTCACGCCCTTGTTCTTGAGCTTCTCTTCGTTAGGGAGGCCAACGTAGTTGGCGCGAGCACCGGTAGCGATGATCACCGTCTTGGCCAGGTGAAGCACGTTCTCGTCCTCCCCGACCCAGACCTTGAAGGGCCGCTCGGAGAAGTCGACCTTCTGTACGTCGGCTGTCTCGATCTCGGTGCCCTGGCGCTCCGCCTGCTCGCGGAACTTCGCCATCATCTCTTGCCCGGTCACGCCGTGGGGGAAGCCCGGGTAGTTCTCGACGTCCGTGGTGAACATGAGCTGCCCGCCGGGGATCAAGCCGCCGGCGTTGAAGCCTTCGACGCAATACGGCTTCAGGTTCGCGCGCGCGGCGTAGATGGACGCGGTGAGGCCGGCGGGGCCGGAGCCGATGATCATGACGTTGTGGAGACGCGGTTCGGGCATGGGGCTCAGAGTCCTAGCAAAGCACCGCGCCGGGCCCAAGGGCTGAGTCAGGCGTGGGCAAACAGCGTGATCTCGTCGCGATCGTGGTAGAGCTGCCGCGTCCGCAGGTCTTTCCAGCCGCCGGCCTGGACGATGCGACGGGCTTCCGCGACGACCGGCACGCGCTTCTTCATCGGCAGCTTCAGGTTCGAGACGACCAGGCGCGCGAGCCCTTCGCGTCCCCAGCGCGCGATCAGCCGCGCGACCTCCGTGGGCTTGTGCACCATGTCGCAGAACAGCCAATCCACCGGCTCGTCCGGCCGGAACTCGAAGGCGTTGTCGCGCACGTGACGCAGGCGCCGGTCTCGGGCGATGGCTGGCGCCATGGCGGCGCGATCGACGGCGATGACCCGCGCCCTCTTCGCGAGCAGCACGAAGGTCCAGCCGCCGGGCGCCGCGCCGAGATCGACGCACACCTCTCCCGGCCCCGGAGCGATGCCGATCCACGAGAGCGCCTCCAAGAGCTTCGCGGTGGCCCGGGACGGCGCACCCGCCGGCAGCTTCATGCGGGCGCGCCCGCCGGGCCAGGTCGAGGCCACTTCGCTCACGGGCAGCGCGCCGATGAACGCCCGTTCCCGACTCGTGACCGCGATCTGCACGAGCGGATCCGATGCGGCCAGCTGGTCCGCGCGGCGCTCGCGCGCGCCGGCGTCACCGAGCCCGGCACGCAGCTCACGCCCGAGCTGGTCGGCGAGCCCGGTGAGCGCGTTCCCAGCGTCGCTGTCGGGCACCCAGACGTGAAACCCGAAGGCCCCTTCTCCCAGCCGCTGCTTCACGATCGGAAGGCAGTCCTCGGCCGTCGGCGCGACCTCCGCCTGGATCGGCAGCCCTTGCCGCCCGAAGGTCGGCAATCGGTCCCTTGGCGCCCTCCCCCGCGCCAGCGCCGGCGCGAGCACCTTCCCCGAAACCTCCTCGGCCAGGTCGCTCTCGAACCCCGCGCGGCAGGTCCAAAGGAAGTCGGCCGTCATCTCACGCTCGCGCCGTCAGCCCGGGCAAAATCAATTCTCTTCTCTACGTGGCGTCGTGGCGCCGTGGCGTCGTTGCGCAAATCTCCGAGACTAGAACCTGGCCGTCGCCCCGACCGAGAACACGTTCGCGCTCTGCCGGAAGCGCCCGCTGTTGATGCCGTAGGGCGAACGAAACGCCCCGCCCTTGGCGTCACCGCTCACGACCAAGAGCTTGCCCCGGTCTCCGTTGTCGATCTCGGTGACGAAGATGTGCATGTACGCCGCCTCGATGTCGATCATCGCGACGCGGTAGGTCCCGCCGAGGGCCAAGCCGATGCGCTGGCTGGCCAGGAACGAGACGTTGGCGTACTGCTCGTTCTGGGCGTCGGGCTCGAAGAAGGCGCCGGCTCGCGCAGCGAGCTGCCCCGGGAGCACCACGAAGTCGCCGCCCAGCCGGAGGCCGATGGTGTCGCCCTTCACCTTGAAGTCGATGTCGTTGTTCTGCGGCACGGCGCCGGGCGTTCCCTGCACCGGGACTGCGGGGGACGCCGGGAAGCGCAGCATGGCGCGGTCGTACGCGCTGTTCCGTGTGTAAGAGACGTCGAGCTCGACGTCGAACACGTCGTCGACGAGCGGATCCCGCACGGCCCCGGGGACCGCGCCGTCGCGCCGCGGCAGGTGGAAGCGCGCGCCGATGCGTGCTTCGAGCGGGTTCGCCAGCCGAAAATGCCCGAGCCCCTCCTCGACGTCGGCGGAGTTGCTCACCACCGGGTTGTCCGAGACGCCGTTGTTCGTCCAGTAGTTGGCCTTCGTCTCCAGATCACCGTGGGCGTCGAAGGCATCCTGCACGATGACGTTCAGGCCGACGTCGAGCGTGCTGAGCGGCGAGTAGAGGACGCCGAACGTGGCCCCGGGCATGAACCAGTCGGCCACGACGAGCTTCGCCCGCACGTCGGCTGTGTCCGGATCGAGCCAGCTCCCGTCGGCCTCGGGATCCGGGTTGATGCTCATGTTGGCGTTGGACAGGTTGTACTTCGCGAGGCCCCAGACGAAGCCGGCGCCGATGCGCAGGCCCCGAAGGACCTCGTAGCCCGCGCCCAGCGTGATGTTGAGCGCGATGCCGTCCTGTTCCAGGAGCATGTACCGCTGCGGTGACGGTAGCTCCTGCGTGACGCCCACGTTGTTCTTGATCGCGACCGTCTCGGGGAAGCGCAGCGTGCCGTAGACGTTGGGCGTCGCCACCGACAGACCGATGCCGAGCCTCTCCGTGGCGCGGAACACGCCTCCCAGAGCCGGCAGCGGCGTCGGCGCGCCGGTGTTCTCGTTGCACACCTCGGGGTAGTCGAGGCCGCCGCCGGTGCGGATCTTCGCGCCGTCACCTTGTCGCTCGAAGCACACCTTGTTGAAGATCAGGTGCACGTTGGCGAGCGCGCCGCTCTCCTGCCCCGCGAGCCCGGCGGGGTTCAGGAAGGTCGCGAGGGGGTTCGAAGCCCGCGCCACCCAGGCGCCGCCGCGGCCGAGGGGCTCGGTGCCGATCTCCGGAAACTCCTGGACGTCGGTGGCGCGAGCCGGACGGCCCGCCGACAGCGCAACGAGCGCAACCAGAGCGGCCAACCCTCGCCGGAGCTTCCTCATGCCTTGATCGGGCTCGCCTTGAGCGCGGCTTTGCCGTCCTTCACATAGACGCTGAACTTCACCTTCGCTGCGCCGTGGCGTTGCACCAGGGCATCGCGGTTCTTCTTCAGCGTCTGCTCGAACTTCTCGTAGGTGAAGCCTTCGATGTTCTCGCCACACTGCTGCTTCAGGGCCACGAAGTCCTGGTAGACCGCGCGCCACTCCGCCGCCTCGCCGGCGCCTGCCGACGCGGCGATCTCCACGTTCGACGGCAGCGTGGTCTCCATCGCTGCCGGTACGGCAGCTGGCGTTGCAGCCCGGGGCGGCGGCGGCGCCCCCCCCGGCCGAGGCGGTGGCTTGGGCAGCCGCGGCGACGACGGCTGTGAGGCGAGCACCGGCTCGGGCTCGAGGCTGATCGGTCCGGAGCCCGGCCCACTCGGCGGCGCCGCCGCGGGGTCACCGGGGAAGGAGAACGCGCTCATCTGGGGCTCCGCGGGCAGGTCGCCGAGCACCTGCTGCAGATCCGCAGCGCGCCGCGGCACGCCGCCCTTGGCCGCCACCTTGTCGACGCCGTCGTTCAGGTCGGAGGCGATCTTGCGGTAGATTCCGCGGAACTTGCTCGGAGCCAGCTGATCCACCTCGCCCTTGGCCATCTTCGCCGCCTCGCGGCGGAAGATGCCGAGCGGCCGGCTGTGCTCGAAGATCGAGAAGATCAGGCCCAACGCCATGGCCCCGAGCACGATGCCCGCGACGAGCGGCACCGGGACGCCCTTCTTGTCCTTGTCGTCCGCCTGCTTGAAGAAGCCCAAGGGTCCGTCCACGCGCGCTGGGAGCCGACCCACCGCGTACCCCGCGCCGAGCTCCCACGCCTCGCCGGGCAGGCGGGTGTACTGCACGCCGAGACCCAACCCGCCGATGGTGCGGATGCCGCTGCGCCCCTTCTCCGCGTAGTCCGCGTCTCCCTCGATGTTCGCCAGGTCGCTCACGATCTGGTCGAGTTGCGCCTTGTCGAAGTCCTCGGGCGCCCCGGCAGCGACGCGCTGACCCTTGGTGTAGAACGCGACGGCGGCGCCGGTGCGGCTCGACAGCTCGCGCGCGAACTTGTCGTCGATGATGCGCGCTCCGACGATGGCTCCGGCCGGCATCGAGCCGGCCTCGACCTCCACCGGGCGGGTCACCACGCGGTAGATGCGGTCGAGCACCAGGGTGTCGTCACGGATGAAGCCGTGGAGCGCGTCGGCGACCACCGGATAGCCGCCGAGCTCGAAGTCCTCCATGCCCGCCGCCTGCTCGTAGCCCACGTGCGCGACCACGCGCCCGTGAGTGTCCACGGCGAACACGGCATCGAAGGCGAACTCCGGCGGGATCTTGGCGTTCACTGCGCGCAGGGCAGCCCCAACCTTGTCCCGAGCTTCGTCCGGAACCTTGGCGTCGGAATCGCTGGATTTTTGCAGGAATTTCCCGACATCCGGCTCCAGCGCGAACGCGATGAGCTGCGCGGAGCGCTGGCGAGCGTCGTTGCCGAGGTACCAGGACACGACCTGAGCGTCCGACGACAGCGCCTCGCCCATCGCCCGGGCACCGACGCGGTTGTACATGCCCGCGGCCAGGAACAGCACGAACGCTGCGACGCCGAGCAAAAGCCCCAGAACCACGTACCAAAAGCGAGACAGCAGCATTACTTGCCTTTGTCCTTGGCTTCTTTGTCCTTGTCGTCCGCTTTCTTCTCCGCCTTCTTCTCCTCGGCGACCTTCAGCGGCTCCTTCATGTCGATGTCCCCGCCCTTGACCTCCACCGCGACGGCAGGTCCGACCTTCTTGCCCGCGAAGTACGCCTGCACGGTGTACTTGCCTTCGGTGGGGAGGGTCAGCGCGAACTCGCCCTTGAGGTTCGGGTAGGCGATGGCGGCGACGTTGGGCTCGGCGATCACCCACATGCGCAGGCTGGGCGCTGCTTCGTCGCGGATCTCGAAGGACCCGGCGGTGGAGGCAGTCCAATCACGGCGAGCACCTTTGATCGTGTCGCCGGGCTGGAACGTCGAGACCCCGACGCCGTACAGCCGGTGCTTGAACGGGTCCGTGTTGTGGAACTGCAGCTGCTGCCCCGGCGGAACCACGATGGTCACTGGCGTCGTCCGTCCACCACCGACGCGGATCAAGATCGCCGTCTTCTGCGGAGCCTGCTTGCTCTCCGCGAGCGCGACGATGCACAGCTCCTTCGGGATGTGCGGGAACAGGTGGCGGAACTCCGGCTTGACCGTCGGCACGATCTCGCGGAACGAGTAACCGCGCTTCTTGGGATCGCGCGCCTCGTCCCAGACCGGATTGACCAGGCCGCGGAAGCCCGTCACCTTGCCTTTGACCTTCGCGGCCTCGGCGACCCCGGCAGAGCCGAGCACCGCCAGACCGAGCCCCAGGACCAGGGCAGCCCGCCCGACCTTGGAAATCATCGGGGCCGACGGTAGTCGAGGCCCCGGCCGGACGGAAGGGCTCTAGAAATGGCGAACGGGCTAGCTTTTCAGCCAGCCCGTTCATGGGTTCCTTACCGCGTGAGCCGTGAGTTTGGTTGCGTAGCCCGAACCCCTAGCACCGCTAGGTGGGACGCTCGTCGGGGCTTCCGGCTTCCCGGTGAGAAGGTCCGGGCCTGCACTCCACCCGCGAAATCGCGTCCCGGGTTCGTATGCTTGTCAGGAGTTCGTTACTGCGCTCCTCTCGTGCTCCGCAGAGGGAACCGCTCTCAGAGTATTTATCGGATCCCCCTTCGTCAACCGCGGATCGGGGCATTTTCCTCGGGAAATTCTGCAGATTCTCCGATGATGCCGCTTGACAAACGGCTAGCCGCGCGCGGACCCGCCGGAAACTGGGCCGATCGAGCGCACATGGGTCATGCCTGCCCGCATGACGTGGGCGACTCCGACCAATGACCAGCCGTCCGTCTCGCGCGGCGAGGTGCGCTTCGTGGGCGGCGGCGAGCGGGCCGAGCTCGAGGCGATGGCCACCAGCTCGGGCCTGCTGCTCGTTCCCATCGAGCCGCCGCGGCCGGCCTTGCGTGGGCGCCTGGCACTGTTGATCGAGTCCGCGGTCGAGGAGCAGCTGGAGCGGCGCGGCGCACCGCCCCCGGGAGTCGGCGCCTCGAGCGACCTCGACGCCTCGCTGAGCGACCAGCTCTACCGCGCGCGTTTGGTCGGGAGCCAGGGCCTGGCCATCTCGCTGCACACCGTGGAAGGCATCGCGAACCTGGCCGGTGCCATCGACGCCGAAGACAGCGCGGTGCTCCGCTGGTGGGTCGCGGCGACTCACGAGCGCCCCGTCCACCTGTACCTCGCGGACGCCGATCGGTCCGTAGGGGTGTACGGCGAGCCCGTCGCGCTCGCGTCACTGCTCGGTGGGGACCGATGCGTCTCCTTGGAGCAGAGCTCCCCCAATGCAGCCCCAGAGGTGCGGCACAGCACGGCGACCATGGAGCTCTCGGAGGTGCCGCCTTCCGTGGCCGAGATCGCCGCGCGTATCGTGGTGCGCGAGGAACGCGAGCCGACCCCGTCCCCCGCGCCCGTCACCTGCGCGCCGGTCAACGACGCCGAGGCGCTGATGCAGGCCATGGCGGCCATCTTCGCCGACGAGAGCACTCCGTCGGAGGGCGTCCCGAGCGTGACCGAAGAGGCGCCCGGAGTCTTCGCTGTGGACGCCGCGCCCGCCGAGCCGGCAGAGAGCGTCGATCCGATCGAGGCGTTCGCCACCGAGGCCCCGAGCGAGGACGTCGGGTCCATGGCGCCCCCTCCCGTCGAGCCCTTCTGCTCGCCGCCCACTCCGGAAGCCATCGAGGTCGAACCCTCGACGGCTGCGCCGGAGCCGGAGCCGGAGCCGGAACCCGCCGCGAAGAAGAGCCATCCACCCCTCGACCCCAACGCGGCCCTGGAGTGGCGCCGCTGGGTGCAGGAGCTCGAGAGCACGCGCGGCCCGAAGCCGCTGGCGGTGATCGAGCGCACGTTCGTCTCCGCCTACGTGCCGCTCTCGGACGCCCTGGCGCGGGGCGTGGCGGGCGAAGAAGCGGCTCCCGTCGCCCTGGCTTGGGCCAAGAGCTTCGAGCGCAGCTACAGCGAGGCCTTCGACGCCCTCCGCGTGCGCGGCAAGCGCCCCACCATGGTGCTCGACGTGCCGGATCTGGCGCTGCGCATCGGGCGCCTGCACGGCGCGCGCTCGGCGCAGCTGATCCTGGTCGACGGCATGCGCTTCGACCTCGGCCTGCGCGTCAACGAACGGCTGCGTCCGTTGCTCGGCCAGCACGCCGCGCTGACCGAGCGGCTCCTGCTCTGGTCGGCGCTGCCGAGCACGACGGCGATGCAGCTCGAGCTGATCGGGCGGGGAGCGCAGGGCCTGAAGGAGGTCACCGGAGAGACCGACAGCGAGATCCCCGTCGCCCGCGGACGGGCGGCCACCACGCTCCGGCGCATCCGCGCTGGGCAGCGCGAGGTGCTCAAGCTCGACCTGGTCGAGAGCGCCATGAGCGTACCCGGCGGCCCGCTCGCCGAGCGCCTCGACGACCTGGCGGACGAGGCCGCCGAGGCGCTGGCCGGCCACCTGCTCAAGCTGCCGCCGCGGACGCTGGCCCTGGTCTTCGGCGATCACGGCTTCACCCTCGATCCGGTCGGCGGCGGCACCAGCGCCGCCCACTCCGGCGGCGCCTCTCCAGAAGAGGTGCTGGTGCCCGCCTTCGCGTGGTTGGTCGGCTCGGTGCACTGACGATTGTTGCGGGGCGAGCCTCGCGCTACGCGGGCGCATGCCCCGCATCGCACTCGACGACACCGAGCTCCACTACCTCGATACTGGCACCGCCAGCTCCGGCGAGACGCTGCTCTTCAGCCACGGCCTGCTGATGAGTCACGAGATGTTCGCCGCGCAGGTCGAGGCGCTGCGCGAACGCTACCGCTGCATCGCCTACGACCACCGTGGCCAGGGGCAGAGCGCGCCGAGCGATCTGCGCTCAATCGACATGGGCACGCTGACGGGAGACGCCACCCTGTTGATCGAGAAGCTGGAGCTGGGGCCGGTGCACTTCGTCGGCCTGAGCATGGGCGGCTTCGTGGGGATGCGCCTCGCGGCGCGGCGACGGAAGCTGGTCAAGAGCTTGACCCTGCTCGACACCAGCGCGGGACCCGAGCCCGCGGCGAACGTGCCCAAGTACACCGCGATGAACCTGACCGCTCGCTACCTGGGGGCACGCATGCTGGTGGACCGTCTGATGCCGATCATGTTCGGCAGGAGCTTCCTCGCCGACCCGGACAAGGCCGCCGTGCGCGCGCGCTGGCGCGCCCACCTCCAGGCGCTGCCGAGATCGGTGTGGCGCGCGGTCAACGGCGTGCTCGAGCGCGAGAACGTGACCCCAGAGCTCGGGCGCATCCGCTGCCCCACGCTGATCTTGGTCGGCGACGAGGACGTAGCCACGCCGCGGGAGCAGTCCGAGCGCATCCAGCGTGGCATCGCCGGCTCGAAGCTCGTGACCATCCCCCGCGCCGGGCACTCGTCCACGGTCGAAGAGCCCGAGGCCGTGACGACGGAGATTTCCGCGTTCTTGCAGGGGCTCCGCGCCGGTGCATGACGGCGGCGCCACGGCGTTGTAGCTCATCGGCCCATGACCATGGTCCACGGCGGGCGCCTCGTCGCCCAGGCGCTCAAGCGGCACGGCATCGATCACGTCTTCACGCTCTGCGGCGGCCACATCCAGGCCATCTACGACGGCTGCCTGGACGAAGGCATCCGCGTGGTGGACACCCGCCACGAGCAGACCTCCGGCCACTGCGCCGACGGCTACGCGCGCGTGACGGGCAAGCCGGGTGTGTGCCTGGTCACGGCAGGTCCGGGCATCACCGACGTGGTGACCGCCGTCGCCAACGCGCAGCGCGCGGGCGTGCCCCTGATCTGCATCGGCGGCGCTGGCCCGAAGACGCTCTGCGACATGGGCTCGCTTCAGGACATGGACTCCGTCACGCTGATGCGACCCATCAGCAAATGGAGCGTGCAGATCCCGGAGATCCGCCGGGTCAAGGAGTACATCGACAGCGCTTTCCGCATCGCGCAGTCGAACCTGCCCGGGCCGGTCTACCTGGAGATGCCGCTCGACCTGTTGATGAACTGGCACGAGGACGAAGAGCCGCTCACGGCCCCGATGCCGCCGCCGCGTCCGAGCGGCGATCCGGCCAGCATCGAGCGCGCCGCGGCGCTCCTGAAGCAGGCCGAGCGGCCGAGCTTCGTCATCGGCGCGCAGCTGCGCTGGTCCGAGGACCGCGACATCGTGCGCCGCTTCGCCGAGAAGGTGCGCGCGCCGTTCTTCCTGAACGGCATGGCCCGTGGCGCCCTGCCCTACGCTCACGAGTGCCTGTACACGCGCTCGCGCAAGCAGGCCCTGGCGGAGAGCGACGTGATCTTCGTGTTCGGCACGCCGTTCGACTTCCGCGTGGACTACGGCCGCCCGGGCACCTGGAACCCCAGCGCCAAGATCGTGCAGGTCGATCTCGACGGCGGCGAGCTCGGCAGGAACCGCGCCATCGACGTGGGCATCCACGGCGACAGCGGGCTGGTGCTCCGACAGCTGCTCGACGCGGTGGGGACCAAGGAGGCGCCGACCTGGCTTTCGACGCTGCGCGCCGCGGAGGACAAGCGGCGCGGCAAGATGAAGGCCGAGATCGAGAGCGACGGCAACCCGCCGAACCCGCTCCGGGTGTGCCACGAGGTCGGCAAGCGCCTGGGCAAGAGCGACATCGTGATCGGCGACGGCGGGGACTTCGTCGCCACCGCGGCCTACGTGATCCCGCTGGAGTGGCCGCAGCTCTGGATGGATCCGGGCCCGCTCGGCACGCTGGGCATCGGTCCTGGATACGCCATGGCCGCTGCCCTCGCGCGGCCCGAGTCACGCACGGTGATCATGTACGGCGACGGCTCGTTCGGCCTGAATGCGATGGAGTTCGAGGCGATGGCACGGCAGAAGCTGCCGGTGGTCGCCGTGATCGGCAACGACGCCGGCTGGACGCAAATCCGCCGCGGCCAGGTGATGATGTACGGCGAGGAGCGAGCGATCGCGACCAAGCTCGACTACACCCACTACGAGAAGGTCGTGGAGGCCCTGGGCGGCAAGGGCTTCTGGGTCGAGCGGACGGAAGAGCTCGGCCCCGCGCTCGACGCAGCCTTCGCCGCCGGCGTCCCGGCCTGCGTGAACGTGAAGATCGCTTCGAGTGATTTCAGGAAGGACGCGATTTCCGTTTAGGGCTGAATCTGGGGAGAGTCACGCTCCGCGGATTTGATCTCGCTCCGCGGATTTGATCTCGCTCCGCCGACCGCCCTCACGCCTCGCGACCATTCCCACCAGACAAACGGCCAGCGCCGGTCCCGGCCGGTCTTCACACTCAGCTCTCTGTGGCCAACCGTGATCTGATCTTGCCAAGACCCAGAATGTGATTCCGGGCTCGGCCTGCGGCCTCGCCGGCCTGCACCAGGTCCTGCTTTTGGGCCTGCTCCTGCTCTCGGGACTGCTCTTGCGGTCACAGGTGCCTCGACAGCCGAGCCGTTCCCGCCTCCGCGACCGCCTCCCGGTCACGCATGCCTCGACAGCCGAGCCGTTCCCGCCTCCGCGACTGCCTCCCGGTCACCCGTGCCTCTCGCTGGTGGTCCATGACCCCGTCCCCGTGGAGCAGGTCGGCTCGAATTCGCCGCAGCCGACCGACCTGACTCTGGTCGTCAGAGCGTTCGTCCAGGAGTGGACTCCGACGCTCGTGTGGCCGACCGCCGCGTGCCCGAAGGGTGGCGGTTTCGGCTGACAAACGCCACTCGCGTTGCGCTGCCGGGCGATGCGAGCTAGGGTCCCGTCCGTCACAGCGTTTTCGGTCCCGCCTGCCTGCCTCTCGCTCGAGATCGCGGAAAGTCGACTCCCCGACAGCGATCCTGTGGTGGCAGCACTAGCTGCCTCCGGCGTGTTGGGTTCTCGGTTCCTGATGCGTCGGCCCGCATCAAACCGAGGTTCGAGAGAGCAAGCACATGAGCAACCGACTGTACGTAGGCAACCTGGCATTCCACACCACCGAGGACGTCCTGATGGACGTGTTCGCGAAGGTCGGCTCGGTCACCGAAGCCAAACTGATCATCGACCGCGAGTCGGGCCGCTCGCGCGGCTTCGGCTTCGTCACCATGGCGTCGTCGGACGACGCCCAGCGCGCCATCGCGCAGCTGAACGGCGCCGACCTCGACGGCCGCGCGCTGAAGGTGAACGAGGCGGAAGAGCGCCGTCCGCGTAGCGGCGGCGGCGGAGGCGGCGGCGGTGGCCGCGGCTTCGGCGGTGGCGGCGGCGGCTGGGGCCGCTCCTGATGTCAGACGTCCGCGATCGCGGCGGTGCGGCCGGTGCCGCGCCGCCCGGCGCGGCCGAAAGCAGCTCGAAGGCCACGGCCTCACGGCAGCGCGACGCGCTCGACCGCGAGGTCGAGGCCATCGGGCAAGCTTGGGCGGAAGCCCGCATCGATGCACTGAAGAGAGAAGGCCGCCCCATCGCCGGTGGTTGGCCTGGAACGATGAGTGAAGCGCGCGCCCGCGTCAGCGGCTGCACGCGCACCGCGACGCGCGGCGTGGAGCCCGACCGCGAGACCATGGCACGACGCGCCTACGTCGTTGCCCGAGCGAGGTGGCTGTCGCGAACCGCACCCGACGGAGACGAGTGACGAAACACGGAGGACGGAATGGCTGGCAATCCGAGCGTCAAGAAGCGACAGAAAGAGCTCTCGCGACAAGAGCATCAGCGTGACAAGGCCGAGCGCCGCCGCGAGCGCAAGGCGGAGAAAGAGACCCAGACCCGCGCGGCGGAAGCCGCCGGAGAAGACCCGGATCTGGCTGGGATCGTCCCCGGCCCGCAGCCTCTAGCCGCCGACGACGCCTGAGCCTCAGGCCTTGGCTCCGGGCCGCGCCGGCCCGAGCTTGGAGCGCGCGGCCAGGTAGTCGATGAGATCCATCTTGGTGACCAGCGCCTGCACGTGGCGCTCGTCGTCCACCACCAGCGCGACCTCGCCGCGCTCGAAGATCTGAGGCAGCGCGCCCGCGCCCTCGTGGGGGGCGACGGTGGAGATCTTGCGCACCATGACCTCCGCCAGCGGCGTGTTCCGATCGCGCCCTTGGACGAGGAGGCCGAGCACGTCCGTCTCGGTGATGATGCCCGAGAGCCGGCCCTGGCTCGTGCACGGCAGCTGCGAGATGCCGTGGTTCTTCAGCGTGTCCACCGCGTCGGCCAGGGTGCGGTCGTCCTCGATGCAGATGATCTGCTTCGCCGGGAGCGCCCGCACGATGTCGCCGATGGTGCCCATCTCCCAGTCCAGGTCGAAGAACCCGTGCTGGCGCATCCAGGAGTCGTCGACGAACTTCGACAGGTAGTTGCGGATCGAGTCCGGCAAGAGCACGACGATGCGGGAGCCCTTGGGGAAATCCTTGGCGACCTGCATCGCCGCCCAGACCGCCGCCCCGCTCGAACCGCCCACCAAGAGGCCCTCCTGGCGGATCAGCTGCCGCGCCATGCGGAAGCTGTCACGGTCGTTGCTCTTCACCCAGCGATCCACCAGCTTCCTGTCGAGCACGTCCGGGATGAAGTCGTAGCCGATGCCCTCGACCTTGTAGCTCTTGATCTCGCCCGGGCCGGCCAAGATGGAACCCTCCGGATCGACGCCGATGATCTGGCAGCCCGGGACCTCGCGCTTCACCACCTTGGCCACGCCACTGATGGTGCCGCCGGTTCCCGCCGTCATCACCACCGCGTCGAGCTTGCCGCCGCACTGGTCGAGGATCTCGCGACCGGTCCCGAGCTCGTGGGCCAGCGGGTTGTCCGGGTTGCCGTATTGGTCGAGGATGTGCGAGCTCGGGATGACCTCCTTCAGGCGCTTGGCCACGCCGATGTGGGAGTCCGGTGCGTCCCAAGCCGCCTCGGTGGGCGTGCGGATGATCTCGGCGCCCAGCGCCTCGAGCACCACCTGCTTCTCGCGGCTCATCTTCTCCGGCATCGTGATGATCATGCGGTAGCCCTTCACCGCCGCCGCCATCGCCAGCCCGATGCCGGTGTTGCCGCTGGTGGGCTCGATCAGCGTGTCGCCCGGCTTGATGCGTCCGGCCTGCTCGGCCTCGAGCAGCATCCGCACCCCGATGCGGTCCTTGACCGAGCCGCCGGGGTTCATGAACTCGAGCTTGGCGCAGAGCTCGCAGGGCAGATCACGTCCGATGCGCGAGAGCCGCACGAGCGGCGTCCCGCCCACCGCGTCCAGTACCGAGTCCAAGATGGGCATGGACGGGAAGGGACCTCCGCGCCCGCGGCGCGTCAAGTCCGTCCGCGCTCGGCTCACTGCACGAGCGTGAGCTCGAGCACCAGCTCCAGCTCGTCCGTGCCACGCACGATCCGCACCCGGACCTTCTGTCCGGGTTTCTTGCCGTCCAGCGCGTTGTACAGGTCGTCGTAGCTCTTGACGCGCGCGTCGGCGACTTTGACGATGACGTCGCCCAGGGTCACGCCCTCTTCACTCTGAGTGATCCCGCGAATCCCAGACTTCTCGGCCGGCGTACCCGGGAGCACCTCGAGCACCACCACGCCGGCGATGCGGAAGCGCCGCTCCAGGCGCTGCATCGGATCGATGCGGATGCCGAAGCCCACCTGATCGACGCGCCCTTTGCTGACCAGCTCCGGGACGATGCGGCGGATGGTCTCGACCGGCACCGCGAAGCCGATCCCCGCCCAGGCGCCGCTCTTGGAGAAGATCATGGTGTTCATGCCGATCAAGTGGCCCCGGCTGTCGAGCAGCGGTCCCCCGGAGTTGCCGGGGTTGATGGCGGCGTCCGTCTGGATCATGTCGCGGATGCTGACGCCTCCCACGCCTTCCATCGAGCGACCGAGCGCGCTCACGACCCCGGTGGTCAACGTGTGATCGAGCCCGAAGGGGTTGCCGATGGCGATGACCTTCTGCCCCACCTCCAGCTTGTCTGCGGCCGGCGGCAACGTGATCGGGCGGAGCGCGTCCCGGGGCGCGTCGATCTTCAGCACCGCGATGTCCTTGCGCGGCTCGCTGCCGACGAGCTTGGCCGGGTAGACCTTCTGATCCTGGAGCGTCACGGTCAAGACGCGCGCGTCGCGCACCACGTGGTAGTTCGTCACCACGTGGCCCTTGTCGTCCCAGAGGAAGCCGGTGCCCGCGCCGGACGGGACCTCCATCGCCTTGCCCTGCAGCCAGTCCACGACGACTTGCTTCTGGGTCACGAAGACCGTGCTCGGCGCGACGCGGTGGAACACGTCGATGGTATTGCGCTCGTCCTCGATCCTTCCCTCCCGCGAGACCGGGGCGACGGGCGGCAGGGGTTCGGCGGTCGGCGTGAGTGGCGCGCTCGCGGTCGGAGCCGAGTGAGGCTGCGGCGCCGACTGGGGCGGCGCGTTCGTGCCGTGGCATCCGCCCGCGACCAAAAAGGACGAGAGCAGCGTGAGACCAGCTTTGGCGAACATGGCGCTCACTCCTTCTCGAC
Source organism: Polyangiaceae bacterium (assembly GCA_015075635.1). Lineage (NCBI taxonomy): Bacteria > Pseudomonadati > Myxococcota > Polyangiales > Polyangiaceae > Polyangiaceae bacterium. The sequence goes on along the minus strand of JABTUA010000003.1, from coordinate 2,172,132 downwards.
GGCCGTCCCACCCGCGCCGCTGGGCATCGGGTTCTGCTCCTTCTCCAGGTAGCGGAAGATGGTCCGCGGATCGACGCCGAGATCCCGCGCGGTCTGCGTGCGGTTGCCGTTGTTGCGCTCGAGCACCTCGAGCACGTAGCGCCGCTGGAAGTCTTCCTTCGCCTTCTCGAGCGGAACGATGGGCTCCATGGCCTCGGGCCCGAGGTCCATGTCCTCTGGACCGAGCAGGGACTTGTCGCACAGCACGAGCGCCTTCTTGATGCGGTTCTCGAGCTGCCGGATGTTGCCCGGCCAGGTGTAGCGCTTGATGGCCGCCAGCGCCTGGGGCGAGTAGCCCCGCACCTGACTCCCGAGCTCGTCGGCGTATTTGCTGAGCAGCGCCTTGGCGATGATGAAGATGTCGTCCGCCCGCTCCCGGAGCGGCGGCAGCCAGATGTTGACGACGTTCAACCGGTAGTAGAGGTCCTCGCGGAACTCGCCGGTCTTGATCATCTCCTCCAGGTTGCGGTTGGTCGCGGCGATGATGCGGATGTCGCACTTCTCCGGCCGGCTGTCCCCGACGCGGTAGACCACGCGCTCCTGGATGGCGCGCAGGAGCTTGACCTGGAGCTGCGGGGTGAGCTCGCCCACCTCGTCCAGGAACAGCGTGCCGCCGTCGGCCTGCTGGAACTTGCCGGGACGGCTCGCGATGGCGCCGGTGAAGGCGCCCTTCACGTGGCCGAACATCTCGCTCTCCATCAGGTTCTCGGGGATGGCGCCGCAGTTGACGGTGACGAAGGGCCCCTTCTCGCGGTTGCTCCGGCGGTGGAGCTCGCGGGCGATCAGCTCTTTGCCCGTGCCCGTCTCGCCGGTGATCATCACGCTGATGTCGGTCGCGGCCACCTTCTGCAGCTTGCGGAACACCTCCAGCATGCTGGCGCAGCTGCCGATGATTTCGCCGAAGCGTTTGTCGTGGAGCTCGGTCTTGAGCTTCTCCTTGTCCGCGCGGAGGGCGCTCACCAGCATCGCGTTCTGGAGGATCAGCGAGGCCTGCGCGCCGAACACGTTCAGGAGATCCAGCTCGCGCCGGTCGAACAGGTGCTTGATCTCGTCGTTGCCGACGTAGAGCGCGCCGATCACCTCGCCCTGGGCCAGGAGCGGCACGCACATCACGCTCGAGAGCCTCAGCGCGATCACGCTCTCGCTCTTGCTGAACGTCGTGTCCGTGAGCGCGTCGCTGACGATGACCGGGCGCTTGCTCTCGATCACCTGGCGCACGATGCTGTCGCTGATGGCGCCGGAAGGATCTTGAATCGCCTCGCGCTGCACGTTGCGGCTGGCGCGGACGCTGGGGTGGCGGTCGTCCCCCTCGCCCGGCTCGACCAAGAGGACGACGCCGCGAGAGGCGCCGGTCAGCTCGATCACGTCGTCGAGCAGGGTCTCGAGCAGGTCGTCCACCGAGCTCGACGTCATCAGGCGCTCGCTGAAGGACTGCAGGCGCCTGAGGCCCATCAGCTCGTTCGACGCTCCGCCGCTGGCGTCCGGCCGCTCCTCCGCCGGCGCCCCGGGCTCGCTGAACATGCTGAAGCCGAGCTGAGCGCGACCGAGCGTCAGGCGGTCGCCGTTGACCAGGCGTGCCCGGCGCTTCTTCTTGCCGTTGATCAGGATCTCGGCGTTGCGGTCGATCTCCTCCAGCTGGAAGTCCCGCCCGTCGAACACGATCTGTGCGTGGTGCTCCGCCGCGCTCGGGTCCGGCAGCCGCACGTCGTTGTCCAGCGCCCGGCCGATGGTCGTGACCGGCTTGTGGAGCGGCGTCAGGACCGGCGCGCCGTCGGACGGGTAGTAGCGGACCAGAGCCATACTTTTCTGACAGGTTAGTCGAGGCGCGGCGGTTTTACTACGTCAGTACAGGAGCCCGCCCACGGCCACCCCTGCACCGCCCGGAAGGGCCATGGGACCGACGGTCGTGATGCTGGCGAAGCGGTTTCCGAGCGGCGCGTCGTCGCGCTTGCCGATCTCGTATTCGTCGATCTCGCCCGAGGCGAAGATGGCGCCTGCGGCGATGCCCAGCGTCGTCGCCGTGCCCATGAACAAGAAGCCGCGCTTGGCCGGCGGGCCGTCGTCGCCCGCGTAGAACAGGAACACCGGCAGCGAGGCGGCCACACCGATGCCGGCGCCCGCCCACATCCACCCGACCTGCTCGTAGCTCGGGATGTAGATGGCGCTGGCCGCTGCCCCGCCCGCGAGCATGAGATTGTAGCCAATCAAGCCGCCGAGCGAGGCGCTGTCGTTGGCGATGCCGTAGCCCACGCCCGCCTCCGAGCCGCCGTAGCCGAACATGGTGCCGATGGCCGCGCCCCAGACCACTGCGCTCGAGGTGAGCAGCGAGCTCTTCGGCGAGGGCTCGAGGTAGTACCCGGTCGCGAAGCCCGCCACGCCACCGATCGTCGCGCCGAGCGTGGTGGCGCGCGCGAGACCCTTGAAGCCCCAGGCCTCGTCTTCGTCTGCCGTGACGAACTGGTAGCTCCAGATGCCGATGCCTTCACCCGCACCGATCACCATCCCCGACGCGATCGCCGCGGGCATGCCGCGATCCATCTCCGGATCGTCGAGGAAGTACACGCCGGCGGGCGCAGCGACACCGAGCAGCGCCGGCGGGATCAAGAAGATGCCCGGGTCCTCGATGCCGATCTCGGTCGAGAGCCAGGTCCCGGTGCCCACGCCGTAGAGTGCGGCGGTCGCGTAGAGCAACCCGATCTCGACGTCGCCGCGCTTGTTCGAGCGCTGCGCGGGGCCCGGCGGCTGACCGTAGCCCGGCGGCTGACCGTAGCCCGGCTGACCGTAGCCCGGCGGCTGACCGTAGCCCGGCTGCGCTCCGTATGGCGGCGGCTGGCCGTACCCCGGCTGCCCACCGTAAGGCGGCGGCTGGCCGTAGCCCGGTGGCTGACCGTACGGCGCGGGCTGCGGGTACTGCGCCTCCGCGCGCTCCGCGCCCAGCCCGACGCAGAGCGCGACGGTTAGAGCTCCAAGCTTCGATTGCGCTCTCACGGGGTAAAGCTCAGCCGATAGGGGTGGCAGGGTCAAGTCTGGGTGGTTCGGCCGCGTCCGTCGTGGTCGGCGACGCCCGGGTTCGCGCCGACGCTGGTGGCTGGGAGCGGCTTCGCCGGCTGACACGAGCCCGAAGCCGGCCTCCGGTTCACCCGCGCGTCTGGGGTTGGCGGCTCCACGCTGGTACGGTCCAGCAGCCGGCTCGGTGTGCGGCCGACGCCTCGGCTACTTGTCTTCGAACTCCGTGCGTCGCCCCTGCTGCCGCATTATCTCGTCGTACTCTTCGTACAGCGTGTGCCCCGCGTGCGTCTTGGGCAGGTCCACGCCGAGCACGCGCGCCGCCAAGAGGCCGGAGAGCGCCAGCACGCGGTCACGTTCGGTGTAGCGGCCGACCGAGCGCAAGTCACTGAGCTTGCGCTTGATGGTGGTGGTCAGGCGCTCGGCGATGCGCTCCGGCAGGTGGGGCATCTCGAAGCTCTGCTCGATCTCGCCGGCGAAGCGCGCGATGGGCGGGGAGAAGTCCGTGTCCTCTTGACGATGGCGCCGGACGCTACGGACGTGGGCGTCTGCCACGGCCTCGTCGAGCACTGCTTGGATCTGCTTCACGTCGAAGGGCTTGGCAATGAAGGTGATGGCCAGGTGCCTCGCCAGACGCTCCACCCGCGGCTCGTCCTCCCCGGTGACCAGGGCGATGGTCATGTCGGGGTTGTTCTTGCGCAGGAACTCCCCGAGCACGAGTCCCTCCATGCCGGGCAAGCCCTGGTCGAGAAAGGCAACCTGGAAGGTCCAGATGGGCAGGAGGGCCATGCCCTCCTCCGCGGAGGCCGCCGGTAGGGCCTGGTGACCGCGGCCGGTGACCACGTCGGCGAGCAGACGGCGCACGTCTTCGTCATCGTCGATGACGAGCACGTTGAGCTGCTCCGGATCGTTGACCATCGCCGCCCCTGCCTCGGACGGAATCTACCACGCGAATCCTTTGCGTGGGCCCCGGCTCCTACGCAAAGACAGGAGAATTGCCGGATGCTGCGATTCCTATTGGGTGACCAAAAGACCTCTCTGCCCAACGCCGGGGAGCTGGTGGCGAAGGGCGCGCTGTTGCTGGACGTGCGAACCCCCCAGGAATTCGCGGACGACCACGTCATCGGCGCGCTGAACGTCCCGGTTCAGGAGCTCTCCTCACGCCTCGACGAGCTCGGACCGAGGGAGCGTCCGATCGTCATCTACTGCCGCTCCGGCGCCCGCAGTGCCAACGCCAAACACCTGCTGGAGGGCGCGGGCTTCCGACACGTCCACGACATGGGCGCGATGTTCAACGTGACGGGCCTGCCACGCCAGAACGGGTGAGGGGTGCTGGGGGCGGCAGTGGGCGCGAAATCAGCCCGGCATCAACCCCACTCCCGCTTCAGCGGTCGCGTCAATACGTCCCGCACCGCCTCGAGGGGCTGCTTGCCCTCGTACAGCACGCGGTACACCTCGTTGCAGATCGGCAACTCCACGTCGAGGGCCTGCGCCAGCTGATAGGCGCTCTTCGCGGTCTTCACGCCCTCCGCCACGTGCCCGAGGCCCGCCAGCACCTCCGTGAGCGAGCGCCCGCGCCCCATCTCGAAGCCGACGGTGCGGTTGCGGCTGAGCTCGCCGGTGCAGGTGAGCACCAAGTCGCCCATGCCCGCCAGCCCCGCCAGCGTCAGCACGTTCCCGCTCTTGGCGATGGCGATGCGCGCGATCTCGGCCAGCCCTCGGGTGATCAGCGCGGCGCGGGTGTTGTGCCCGAAGCCGAGGCCGTCGCACGCGCCGGCGGCGATGGCGATGACGTTCTTGAGGGCGCCGCCGACCTCCACGCCCACCGGGTCGTCGCTCGAGTAGACACGGAAGCGATCGGTGGCGAAGCGGTGCTGTACCGCCATGGAGAGCTCGTGCTCGAAGCCCGCGACCACGACGTTCGTCGGGCTGCCCTGCGCGACCTCCTTGGCGAAGCTCGGTCCGGACAGGAACGTGGAGCGCGCCTTCGCCTCGGGGCCGAGCACGTCCACGATGATCTCGCTCATCAGCATCAAGGTGTCGTTCTCGATGCCCTTGGTCGCGCTGACCAGCGGTACGCCCTCGGGCACGTGCGGGCGCATGCGCTCGAGGGTCCGCCGGAACGCATCGGACGGCACGACCAGCACCACGAGGTCCGCGCCGCTGAGCGCTTCGGAGAGGTCGGACGTGGGCACGACGCCGTCCGGCAGCGGGAAGCCGGGGAAGAATGCGCGGTTCTCCCGCTCGGCGCGCATCGCGTCGCGATGCTCCGCCTGCCAAGTCCAGAGCGCGACGCGGTCGCCCTTCTGGGCCAAGAGCAGCGACAGAGCCGTCCCCCAGGCTCCGGCCCCGATGACCGCGACGTGGCTCGCATTCGCCATGGCAGAGCCCCGGTATAGCCCAGCTTGGGGCGCGGACGAATCACGCTATGCTGCGGGCCATGCGCCGCGCCTGGCTCGCCATCGCCCTCGGCTTCGTCCTGTTCGGAACCTCCGGCTGTCCCAAGAAGGAGACCCTGGGAGCCGCGTCGATGTCCGTGCTCGGCCCGGGGGTGATCAACAACCCCAAGAACAAGTCGCTGCGCTTCGACATCCTGAAGTTCGGCCTGGAGCGCTTCTGCTTCGAGATGACCCGTCGCGGCGCCCCCCTGAAGCTCTCCGACGACCAGCCCGTCGCCGGCCGCTTCTTCGCCGACACCTGTAGCCAGACGGTGCTCGACGACGACCACCGGAAGAGCATCATCGTGCAGTACACCGGCAAGGGCTACGGCTGGACCAACCTGACGGGGCGCATCGGCTTCACCACCGCCGGGCTGGTCGAGTACGCGCCAGACTTCCAGCTCCACGACGACGGGTCGATGTACATCTACTTCCGGCCCCGCAAAGTCGACTCGACCAACTTCACGACGCTGATGGTCGAGAGCAACTTGGCCCGCGGGGGCATGAGCATCCTGAACGTGAAGCCGGACCAGATCGGGCGCCAGATCGTCGATGGCCAGCTGCAGCGCGGCTTCACCGTGATCCGCTACAACGACAAGGGCGAGACCGACTTCGCCCTGGGCTACGTGCCGAAGGGCAGGAAACCCTTCAAGCCGTTCGTGGTCTCGAGCGAAGACAAGGTGACGCTGGTGAACGACCGCACGGAGGTCCACACCGGGCAGATGGACTTCATCGGCGGCTTCGAGCTCACCGACGACGATCAGGCGCTCTACCTGACCGCGAGCATCGACGGCGCGCCCGGCGTGGACGCCTTCCTGATCCCGAAATTTCTGGGCGATCAGATGATCGAGCAATACGTGAAGCACCCCGGCGCGGCCGCCTTGCCGCAGGCGCCGCTCCTGGACGAGGCGCTCGTCGCCGGGCAAGTCTGGAAGCGCTTCGTCCCGGCGCGGAAGGGCGTCTACTACTTGGTCATCGACCACTCGGCTCAGGTCGGTCGCACCGCCCCGCCGGCCCAGGCCGGCGATGATCGCGCGGCGAAGATCGACTACGTCGTCCAGTCGGGCGAGAGGCCCTGAGAGCCCATCTGCTTGCCCCGCTCTGGACCTACGAGTAGAAGTCGGGCGTCGGCCCATCCCGTGTCATCACCGAAGCTCCCGCGCACACTGTTCTGGGCCGTCTGGTTCGTCCTGGTCCCGCTCGCGCTCGCGGCGCTCACGGTGTGGGCGCTCAAGCCCGGGGCCGGAGAGCTGGCCGCCTCCGGCTTCGGCAAGCTGCGCTTCATCGTCCAGGACCAGCCCGTCCCGAGCGGCATCGTGCTGTTCACGCTGTACGAGATGCTGCTCTACCACTTCCGGTACTACCTGCCCTTCGCCGCCCACGTGGGCTTGGGCGGGCGCCCCGACGTGCCGCCCGAGCTCCGGCGGGGTTACGAGCAGGCCGCGCACCTGCTCGACGAGGTCGAGCGCATCCGGGACAAGAACGAGAAGGCCATCGAGCGCAACGTCCCCCGGAGCGCCCGCGACAAGCTCGATGAGAGCTTGGAAGAGCTGCGCGACACCATGGAAACCGAGCGCTTCGACGCCGACGCCTTCGCGGCGGCCCACGACGCGGCGGCCAAGGCCGTGGAGCGTCACCTCGGGCGCTGGCGCAAGGGCGAGCTCAGAGAGTACGCCGAGTCCATCGGCGTCGCCGTGGGCGTGGCGCTCCTGCTCCGGGCGTTCGTGGTCGAGGCCTTCAAGATCCCCAGCGGGTCCATGCTCCCTACCCTGCAGATCCAGGACCACATCTTCGTCAACAAGTTCTCGTACGGACCGACCATCCCGTTCACGAAGAGCCGGGTCTTGCCCGACCTCCCGCCCAAGTACGGCGACGTGATGGTGTTCGAGTTCCCCGACCCGAACCCGGCGAACCCGCGGCAAGACTTCATCAAGCGCGTCATCGCGCTGCCGGGGGACGTGCTGAGCGTCGAGGCGGGGCACCCGATCATCAACGGTTGGCGCGTACCCAGCTGCTTCGTCGGCGCCTACGAGTTCCGGGAGGGCGAGGACTCCAGCACCAAGCGGGGCGATCTGTTCGTGGAGTTCCTCGGCGAGTACAGCTACCTGACCCTGTTCGAGGACGATCGCTTCGACGGGCGCCAGGGGCCCTACCAGGTGCAGCCCGGCGAGGTCTGGGTGCTCGGCGACAACCGCAACAACTCCAGCGACTCGCGGGCTTGGTTCGGGGGGCGCGGAGCCGGCGTGCCGTTCGCCAACGTGAAGGGTCGCGCGCTCTTCGTCTGGATGAGCTTCGGCTCCGACGGCGGCATCACCTGGGATCGCCTCCTGGTGAACGTGATGGGGCAGCCCCGACTGCCGAAGGAGGCGCCCCAGAGCCTGACCGAAGGCATCAAGAAGTGCCTCGCGGGGCGCCCGCCCGTGTCGGAAACGACACCGCCGCCGAAAAAGTGAGGCAAAGCGCCCAGCTTTTCTGGGCTCGACGCTGTCCGAGCTTGTTTGCTACCGTCGCCCCTCGCACGGAGGAGGAACGGATGCGCAAGCTCGACAAGTGGACGATCACGGCTTCAGCTGCCCTGCTCATCGGGGCGCTGCTCGCCTGCAAGAAGAAGGAAGAGCCGCCGCCGCCCGCTCCGACCCCGCCGCCGGCCCCGACTCCGACGGCCAGCGCCGAGCCTCCCAAGGAAGAGAAGAAGGACGAGGTCAAGCGCTACGGCGACAAGGAGAAGGACGAGAGCGGCACCGTGGTGGTGCTCCTCCCCAACGCCAAGGTTTACAAGGAGGCCGACGACAGCACCTCGCACATCGCGACGCTGTCGAAGGGCACGTTGGTCAACCGCAAGGCCCGCTACAGCAACTGGATGCTGGTGGACTGGCCGAGCGGTGTGGGTCAGCTCTCGCCGGGCTGGATCGTCACCAAGCACCTGGACGACAAGGTCCTGAAGATCGACCTCGAGAAGGTGAAGAACCAGGACGCCGGCGTGGTAGTCGCCGTCGACGCCTCCGTGCCCGTGCCCGACGCGGCCGCCGCGACGCCGGACGCCGCGACGACCACCGACAAGCCGGACGCGGCCGCCACCCCGACCCCGGACGCCGCGACGGCGCCGCCGGCCAAGCCCGACGCCGGACGCCTGAAGATCCCGCCGGGGTTGCTGAAGCCGACGCAATAGCCGAGCCGGCAAGCACGTCGCCGCGGCCCGTGCTGACGCGCCGCGGCGATTGTGCGTTTGCCGGGCCCGCACCCGCCAGCCTCTCGACCGCGGACAGCGTCGGTCGTATGAGGAGCCGAGCATGACCGAGTCGATGCGGGCCCTGGTGTACGATCGCGCGAAGGACCCCTGGGAAGAGAGCCGGGGCCTGCGCCTGGAAGACGTGCCCAAGGCCGAGCTCGACGAGAAGAACGACTATCAGGACCGCTCCCGGGTGTTGATCAAGCCGCGCTTCGTCGGCTTCTGCGGCAGCGACCGCGGCATCTGGTTCCGGCGCGCCTTCAAAGACATGATCGTCGGCTCGCTGGACAAGGAGGCGAAGGCCCTGCACCGCTCGAGGGACCAGCGTGTGATCGGCCACGAGCTGTTCGGCGAGATCGTCGCCGTCGGCAGCGACGCCAAGCGCACCCACGGCCTGGAGGTCGGCGACATGGTCGCGGCCGAGAGCCACATCTTCTGCGGTGTCTGCTACCAGTGCCGCAACGGCGACGCCCACGTCTGCGCCGACGATCTGATCATCGGCATCAGCTACGACGGCGCCTTCGCGGACTACGTGAAGCTGCCCGCGCAGGTCATCTGGCGCACCGACACCAAGAAGATCCGGCCGGAGGTCGCCGCCATCCAGGAGCCGTTCGGCAACGCGGTCCACGCCTGCACCAAGGTCAACCTGCGCGGCAAGCGCGTGGCCATCGTGGGCTGCGGCACCATCGGCCTGTTCGCGGTGGCCATCGCACGGGCCCTGGGCGCCCAGACCATCATCGGCATCGAGCCCGTGGCGAACCATGCGGCCATGGCGCGGAAGCTGGGGGCGGACCACGTGCTCTCGCCGGGCAACACGGGACCCGACGACTACGCGCACGACAAGTCGCTGGTCGCCGAGGTGCGCAAGCTGACCGACGGCGTCGGGGTGGACGTGGCGCTGGAGATGAGCGGGCTGAATTCCAGCGTGAACAACGCCATCCACTGCGCGCGGCGTGGCGGCGACGTGATCCTGTTCGGTCTCAAGAGCGGCGACGCCGTGATCGAGAGCTTCGATCGCCTGATCGTGGACGGTATCGCGCTGCACAGCGTGATCGGGCGCCGGATCTGGGAGACCTGGCACATCACGCGCCACCTGCTCGAGTCGCGGGACCCGAACATCCACGACCTGATCTACGACGTGATCCTGAACCGCGGCGACGGCCCCATCGTGAAATTCGACAAATACGAGAAGGACTCCTTCGAGGAGCGCATCAAGACCTTCCCCAAGGTCGTGCTCGAGTTCTGACTGGACTTTCGCCGTCTTGGCATGGCAGATCGCAGACTGCGATGTACGACCGCGCGAAGGCCATCTACGCCGCCGAGCTCGCCGGCATCCGCGAAGCAGGGCTGTTCAAGAGCGAGCGCGTGATCACCACGCCGCAGGGCGCCCGCATCTCGTCCGCCGGCAAGGAGGTGCTGAACTTCTGCGCCAACAACTACCTCGGCCTCTCGAGCCACCCGGCGGTCATCGCCGGCGCGAAGCGAGCCCTCGACACCCACGGCTTCGGCATGTCGAGCGTGCGCTTCATCTGCGGCACCCAGGATCTGCACAAGGCTCTCGAGGCCCGCATCGCCAGGTTCTTCGGCAGCGAAGACGCCATCCTGTACTCTTCGTGCTTCGACGCGAACGGCGGCCTGTTCGAGGTGCTGCTCGGCGCCGAGGACGCCATCATCAGCGACGCGCTCAACCACGCCAGCATCATCGACGGCATCCGACTCTGCAAGGCCGAGCGCCTGCGCTACCCGAACGGCGACATGGCCGCGCTGGAGGAGGCGCTGAAGCAAGCCGCCGGTAGGCGACTACGCATGATCGCGACGGACGGCGTGTTCAGCATGGACGGCTACCTGGCGAAGCTGGACCGGATCTGCGATCTGGCTGAGCGCTACGACGCGCTGGTGATGGTGGACGACTCTCACGCCACCGGCTTCATCGGGCCGACCGGCCGCGGCACCCCGGAACACTTCGGCGTGCTGTCCCGGGTGGACGTGCTGACCAGCACGCTGGGCAAGGCGCTGGGCGGAGCCAGCGGAGGCTTCACCACCGGCAGGCAAGAGATCGTGGAGCTGTTGCGCCAGCGCTCGCGCCCGTACCTGTTCTCGAACACGCTGGCGCCGGCGGTGGCCGGGGCGAGCCTCGCGGTGTTCGACCTGCTCGACCAGAGCGCGGAGCTGCGCGAGCGAGTGATGGGCAACGCCGCTCGCTTCCGCAAGGGCATGCTGGCCGCGGGCTTCCAGATCAAGGAGGGCATCCACCCCATCGTCCCGGTCATGATCGGGGACGCGAAGCTCGCCCAGGACATGGCGGCCCGCTTGCTGGAAGAGGGCATCTACGTGATCGGCTTCTCGTACCCGGTCGTCCCCAAGGGCGAGGCCCGCATCCGCGTCCAGCTCTCCGCGCAGCACGAGCCGGCGCACGTGGACCAGGCCATCGCGGCGTTCACCAAGGTCGGCCGGGCGATGGGCGTGGTCGGCTAGAGGGAGTCCATGGTTCGGCGCAGGTGCGCGCCGATGCGCTATGCCCGCCGCTCGGCGCGCAGCCGAGCCCCGGGATCACTCGAGCAGTCTTGCCATGATCAGATCACGTTTCGCCATCGAGACTCGAGGGCGAGAACCGGCCGGGACCGCCGTTTCGACCGAATGGAAGCGTCGCGTGGCGTTTGCTGCCACCAGCGGAGCGCGAATCAGGGACACCCCCTAGAGCCGGGCGTCGCCGGGGTCGAAGGGCGGGTCCAGGGGTCCCAGACCCTCTTCCCCCACCCGGAACACGCCGCTCTCCGAGCGGATCCGGGGGCGGCGCTGGCTCTCCGCCTCTTCCTCCTCCGCCTGGAGGAGGCCCGCCAGCAGGATGCCCAGCGTGGTGGAGAGGCGCTCGCGTTCAGTCATGGACGCCCCTCTTTACGCCTGCTCAGGGGCAGTCCTTCCTCCGGCGGCGGAGCCAGGGCGCCCTCAGTCCGAGGCCGCGTCCGGAGGGGGGCGGGGGCCGAAGGTCAGACCCAGCTTTTCCTGGAGTTTCCTGGCCCGGTTGGCCCGCACCCAGACCGTGACGAGCACGCCGACCCAGGCGACGAAGAGCAGGAGCCCCGCGACCCGGATCGCCGGCCAGGGCACGCCGAGCCGGGGGCCGCCGAGCTGCACCAGGTAGTCCAGGGCGAGCTTCGCGAAGCAGCCCAGGCTGCCCAGGCCGTAGGCGCCGAGCGCCAGCTCCTTCCAGCGCCCGAACTCCGCGGCATCGACGCCGGGGTGCTCGCTCGCCTCCCGCCGCCGCACGTCCAGCTTGCGGATGGTCAGCCAGATCCCGAGCACCAGGGTGAGGACGTCGAACAGCACGGCGGGCTCAGAACTGACCGAGCCAGCGGGGTGGCAGCCCGATGGCGTCGTTGACGTGGATTGGGCTCGGGGCGCCGAGGCGGCCGCCAGCGTCCACCCCGAAGGCGTGTACGACGGCGCGCCCGGCGTCGGTCGCGAAGCAGGTGCCGCATGCGGCGGCGCAGCGCACGTCGCCGAGGGTGAAAGGCCGGTCGCTCGACTCGAGCAGGACTCGGCGCGCGCCGGTGTCGATGTCGAGCTCCACCAGAGTATCGGGACGGGTCGGCGCCGTCTCGCGCCCGAAGGTGTTGGCGACGAGCGTGTGCTCGCTGGCCCACGACACGCTGAAGCCGAACGGCGCCTGCGGATCCGCTGGGAAGCGAGCGACCTCTTCCAGCGCGTCGCCGACCGTCACCACCGCGATGGCCGACTCGCCGGGCGCGGGCTCCGAGTCGCCCTGAAAGCGCCCCGTGCAAGACACCGCCAGCCGCTGGCCGTCCGGCGAGAGCGCCAGGCCGTTGCACTCGTAGAGTCCGTCGAGCACGAGCACCTGCCCGAGCGACTCCGTGCTCGGGTCGATGACGGCGAGGCGGGACGGCAAGGCGTCCGAGTAGTCGGTGCTGTGCGCCAAGAGCGAGACCACGACGCGCCCAGCGGCGGCGATCATGCGGTGCGGGCTGGCCTTGTAGCCGCCGCCGGAACCCGCCAGCGCCGGCGAGAGATCGATGCGCCCGACCGGCTCGGGCGCACTCGGATCCAGGACCAGCACGTCGTCCCCTCGATCGAGCGGCTGAGCTTCGGGATCGGGGTTTCGATTGAATCGCGTCACCAACCCGCGGGTCGCGGACAGCTCCAAGTAGTCGTGCGGGTTCGCGGCGAACCCCGAGCGCACGCTGAGCTGGGCCGAGACCTCGGCCGACTCGACGTCCACCCAGGTGATGACCGCGGCCGGGTAGCGGTCCAAGAGCACCAGGCGCTCGCCCGTGGTCGGCGCGGTCGGCAGCACGACGTCACCCGTCAGCTTCGCCGAGAGCTTCGCGCCGCTGGTGGCGCTGGAGATGAACGACGAGGAGAGGACCTTGCCCTTCCAGTCCAGCAGCGAGACGTTCGAGGAGGCGTAGCCTTCGTCCTGGTGCGCCACGGCGACGCCGCGCCCGCAGGGCCCGGACGGCACGCTCGTCCCGCCTGTCGATTCGGGAGGCTCGGGCGCCCCGCAGCCGAGCGCGGTGAACGCGACCAGGAGGACGGCGGAGCGGGTCATCCGGCGCCGGAGCCAAGCACGGCGGGGCGCGTCGAGCAAACCGCCGCGGTCTGTGAGAGGCTCCCGGACGTGGAGCGGAGCCCGCGCATCGTGGCCTTCGGAGAGCTGCTCTTCGACCTGTTCCCGGACGGTCCGCGCCTGGGCGGCGCGGCGGCCAACATGGCCTTTCACGCGGCGGCGCTGGGCGCCCGCGCGCTCTTGGTCAGCCGCGTCGGCGACGACCCGCTCGGGCGGCGCGCCCGCGCGGAGCTCGAGCGGCACGGAGTGGACGTGCGCTTCGTCGGGGTGGACCCCGAGCGCCCGACGGGCAGCGTGCACGTCGAGCTCACCGACGGCGAGCCGCGCTTCAGCATCGGCGAGCAGGCCGCGTGGGATCGCATCGAGGTCTCGCCGGAGCTCGAGCGCGAGCTCGCGGGCGCGGACGCCTTCGTGTTCGGCACGCTGGCGCAGCGCACGTCGCTCGGCTCGGGAGCCCTCGGCCGGGCGCTCGCGAGCCTGGCGCCGAGCTGCCTCCGGATCGCGGATCTGAACGTGCGCCCGCCCCACGTGAGCAATGAGGCCTTGGGCCTCGCCCTCGACCGCGCCAGCGTCGTGAAGCTGAACGAGCAAGAAGCCGAGCGCGTCGGGGAGGCGCTCGGCTGCGACGACCCCGTCGCCGCGCTCTTCGCGCGCGGGATCTCCGTGGTGGCGGTGACCCGCGGCGCGCGCGGGGCGGTGCTCCACACCCGCAACGCCTCGGCGAGCCACCCGGGCTTCGCGGCTCTGCCGGGTGGCGACGCGGTCGGCGCGGGGGACGCCTTCACGGCCGCGCTATGCCTGGAGCTCTGCCGCGGCACGCCGCTCGAGCGCCTGGTCGCGCGGGCGAACCGCTACGCCAGCTTCGTGGCCAGTCACCGCGGGGCCATGCCGGAGCCCCCGCGGGAACTGCTGGCCGAAATGGCTGCTCTCCACTGAGCGTCGCCGAATCGTCATCGACAGCGTACACTGTCGTCATGCTCTTCCCGCGTTCGACGCTTCCGCTGCTCCTGACCCTCGGCCTGTGCGCGTGCGGCTCCGACGACGACGGCGGCGGCGGCGGCGGCGGCATCCCGAAGGAGCCGGTGCGCTTGACCACCGAGGTGACGCTGCTGACGGAGCTCGCGCCCATGTCTCCCCCGGATGGGCGCAAGCCGAGCGATCCGGACAGCCGCGCCGAGATGCTGAAGGAGGGCTTCGGCAAGCTGGTCGAGGCCGGCGGCGAGGCCCACGGCACCCGCACGCCCCCGGGCAAGACGCCTCCCGCGGCCGGCGCGGGAGCGAAGCGAGTGGCGCGCTTCGTCCACATGCCGGACCTACAGCTCGCGGACGACGAGTCGCCGACGCGGCTGGCCTCGTTCGACTCGCCGGGTGCCACCGCAGGCGCCTACCGCCCGCAGGACGTGAACATCTGCCACATGGTCAACGCCGCGGTGCAGAGCGTGAACGAGCTGCACGAGGCCGATCCGATCGACTTCCTCCTGCTCGGCGGCGACAACGCCGACAGCGCGCAGCAGAACGAGATCGACTGGGTGCTCGGCCTCTTGAGCGGCAAGGACTCCATCGAGTGCGACTCCGGCAAGGACGACGACCCGAAGAAGGGCGCCAAGAACGACGGCAAGGATCCGTTCGCCGCGCCGGGGCTGGCCATGCCCTGGTACTGGGTCACCGGCAACCACGACATCTTGATCCAGGGAAACCTGCCCGTCTCCGCGCTCAAGCTGGCCGAAGCGACCGGGACGGAGTCGGCCGGCGGCACTCGGGACTGGTCGCAACCCGGCGGCCCGCTGATCAAGACCGAGATCGTGCCCGACGACGCGCGCTTGCCGCTGATGCGCACCGAGATCATGGCGCGCATCGCCGCCGACGCGGACGGGCACGGCGTCGGGAGCGAACAGACCAAGAGCGGCAAGGCCATCTACACCTTCGACGTGCCGGGCACGCCGCTGCGCTTCCTGGTGCTCGACACCGCCGCCGAGACCG
Organism: Polyangiaceae bacterium; assembly: GCA_015075635.1. Classification (NCBI taxonomy): domain Bacteria; kingdom Pseudomonadati; phylum Myxococcota; order Polyangiales; family Polyangiaceae; species Polyangiaceae bacterium. The sequence goes on along the minus strand of JABTUA010000003.1, from coordinate 2,156,855 downwards.
GCGGCTCCGAAGGGCTGCTCCGGCAAGGCGACATCGACGGCGTGATCAAGCCCGCGCTGGACAAGGCCCAGGCCGAAGGGAAGTGGGTCGCGCTCGCCTCCCACCACGCCGTGAGCTCGCTCGGCGACGGCACCGGCCTCGGCGGCAAGCAGCAACCCGACGCCGTCACGGAGCAGGCCTGGGTGGACCTGCTCGGCACCTACCCGAACGTGGTCTTCAGCATGGTGGGGCACTCCCACGAGAACCGCGTGAAGTGGATCGCGCCGACCTCGGGCCACGCCTACTGGGAGGTGATGACCAGCGCCCTGGCCGACTTCCCCCACCAGATCCGCATCGTCGAGGTGTTCGATCAGGACAACGGCTGGCTGATGCTGCGCACCACCAACGTGGACTTCTCGGTCATGGGTGACCCTGTCGCGCTCGAGGGGCGCACGCTCGGCACGCTCGACTTCGTGGCGGGCTGGACCGGCGGCTCCGGTCCCGGGCAGCCCGAGGATCGCAACGTCGAGATCTGGATCGAGAAGCCCTGAGGCGGCAGCGCCTGGCGGAAGCGCATGGGAATCGAACCCACCGGACCCCGGGTTCACCGAGGCCCCATCGGTTTTGAAGACCGAGGGCCGCGCCAGCGTACCAAGCGCTTCCGCCGGAAGGCTTACCAGCTCGGCGCGAGCGTTGCTACCTTCTCCCGGTGCCGGAGCCTGCCGAAAGCCGCCGCCGCGTGGTGCTCGCCACGGCGGGCCACGTGGACCACGGGAAGACGTCGCTGATCCGCGCGCTCACCGGCACGGACACCGACCGCTTGCCCGACGAGAAGCGGCGCGGCATCAGCATCGAGCTCGGCTTCGCGGAGCTGCCGGAGGCCGGCATCAGCTTCATCGACGTGCCCGGGCACAAGAAGCTCGTGCACGCGATGATCGCCGGCGTGGGTGGCGTGGACGGCGTGCTGTGCGCGGTGGCCGCCGACGACGGCGTCATGCCGCAGACCCGAGAGCACCTGCACATCTGCAAGCTGCTGGGGATCCGTCGCGTGGTGGTGGCGCTGACGAAGGCCGATCTGGTGGACGCCGAGATGCTGGAGCTCGCCGAGGCCGACATCCGATCGACCTTGGAGGCGCTGGGGCTGGAGGCAGCGGCTGTGGTCCCGACCGCCATCCCGAGCGGGCAAGGGCTGCCCGAGCTCCGGGCGGCGCTCGGGGCACTGGCCCAGGCCACGCCGCCACGCGGGGACAGCCGCCGCCTGTGGTTGCCGGTCGATCGCGTGTTCAGCGTGAAGGGCGCGGGCACAGTCGTCACCGGCACGCTGACCCGGGGCACGCTCGCGCTGGGCGAGACGATCTGGGTCGCGAGCTCGCGCGGGATCGTCGAGAGCGCTTGCCGCGGCCTCGAGGTGCACGGCCGCTCGGTGCGCGCGGTGGCCGCGCCGAGCCGCGTGGCGGTGAACCTGGCGCGGCTGGAGGTCTCGGACGTGGCGCGCGGGGACGTGCTCACGCTGGAGCCGTCCTTGTCGGTCACCCGCCGCTTCGACGCGTTGCTGAGCGCGCTGCCCGGGACGGACCGCGATCTCGCCGACGGGAGCCCGGTGATCGTGCACCTCGGCACGACGCGGGTGGGCGCTCGGGTGGCACGCATCGGCGAGAGCCTGTTCCAGCTCGCCTTGGACGAGCCGGTGCCGTGCCAGGGCGGCGTGGGCGTGGTGCTGCGCGGCTTTCACACCACCCGCGAGCACGGCGCGGTGCTCGCCGGAGGACGCGTGCTCGACGCGCTGGCTGGCCCCTTGCCGAAGCGCCGCGACTCCGCCGGCCGTGAGCGCCGCGCGGCGACGCTGGCGCTGGTGGCGCAAGGAGACTGGGCGGCGGCGCTGGGTGGCCTGATGGAGCTGGCGGCGCCCCGGCCGATCTTCGGATCCGAGATCGAGCGGCGCTTCGGGCTCGAGCCCGGCGACCTCGCCCGCTGGCTCACGGGCAAGAAGCGCAAGGGCCCGGCGGACGCGCTGGCCCTGCCCGGCGAGGCCTACACGCTCCCGTCGAACCTGGAGGCCTTGGCAGACGACATCTGCGCGCGGCTCGAGCGCTACCACCGCGAGCACCCGGACCAGCCTGGCATGTCGCTCGAGACGCTGCGCGCGAAGTTGGTCGGGCGCGCCGGACGCGAGGTGTCCGACCTCGCCCTCGAGCGCGTGGCGAAGAGCGGGCGGGTGCGCCTCACCGCCGGCGTCGTCTGTCTGGCTTCCTTCGCGGACACGGCCGGACCCGAGGCCGCGCGGACGCGGGCACGGGTGCTGGAGGTGCTGGAAGCGGCGGGGCTCGAAGGGGTGAGCGACGCCGCGCTCTTGGCACGGCTGCCCGACGAGCGCCCCGAGCGCGTGAAGAGCGCGCTCAGCCGGCTGTCGAGCGAGACCGAGGCGCGACGCCTGACCGGGCTCTGGTTCGCCGAGCGGCCACTGGAAGCGCTGCGCGGCAAAGTCGTGACCTTCTTCACCGAGCACTCCGTGATGAGCGTGCCCGAGTTCAAGGACCTGGCCGGGGTCTCGCGCAAGCAGGCGATCCCGCTGCTCGAGCAGCTCGACCGCGAGGGCACGACGCGCCGCCAAGGTGACGACCGCGTGCCCGGCAAGAAGGGCTGAACCAGCTCAGCTCCCCGCGGCGCGACCCGGGGGCCGCAAGCTCGCGCGGGGCTTGGCCGAATCCGTGCGGCGCCAGCGCTTGTTCTCGGCGGTGAGCACCTGCAACACGTCGCTGCCCCACGGCATGGCCTCGAGCAGCGCGTCGGCGTCACGCCGCAGGCGCTCGTCCAGCCGGTTCTTGGCGGCCTCCGCCAGCGCGGTCGCGAACATGCTCGAGGAAGAGAAGCGCCGGTCCGTCTCCTTGGCCAGCGCCAGCGCCAGCGCGCGATCGACGTCCTGGCCGAGGCGCGCCAGATCCGAGGGGCGCGCAGGTTGAACGTGCGCGACGTTGTACAGCGTGCTCGCGCTGTCGGGTCCCGTGAACGCCGGCTTTCCGGTCAGCACGCGGTAGGCCACGATGCCAAGGGCGAACACGTCGGCGCGGTGGTCCACCGGCGCGCCACGCGCCTGCTCCGGCGACATGTAGCTCGGCGTTCCCACCGCGGCGCCCAGCGTCAGGTCCTTGGCAGCGTCCTTCACCTTCGAGACCCCGAAGTCGAGCACCTTCCACTGGGTCTTGCCGCCGCTCTGGGTGCGGAACAGGTTCTGCGGCTTCAGGTCGCGGTGCACGATGCCGCTCTCGTCGGCGGCGGCCAGCGCCTCGCCGACCTGCTGCACGAGCTCCAGCGCCTCCGCCATGCCCAGGCGGCGATGCTCGCGGAGGATCTGGGCCAGATCCGCGCCTTCGAGCAGCTCCATCACCAGGAACGGCGAGCCGCCCTCCGCCACGCCGCGATCGAGGACGTCGACGATGTGCTTCGAGCGCACGCGGGTGGCGATCTCGGACTCGCGGAAGAAGCGCTCGAGCGCCGCGCTGTCCTCGATCATGGCCGCGGCCAGGAACTTGATCGCGACGGCCCGCTCGGCGCCTTGCTCCCAGGCGCGGTAGACCTCGCCCATCGCGCCCCGGCCGATCACCTCGCCGACCAGGTATTTTCCCACTTGCTGATCGGTGAAGCGGCCTTCCTTCGCGGCGCGCTCCTGATCCAGCTCGGCCCGCGCCTCGTTCAGCAGCGCCTCTCGCTTGCGGATCTGGCGAGCCGCGCGCTCCAGGCGCTCGAACGCGGCCAGCGTGGCCTGCCGGCTCCGCCGCGCCATCCAGAAGGTCGCCACGAACAGCACCTGGCACACCGCGGTGACCGCGAACATGCTCGAGAGCTCCGGCGTCGAGAGCGCCATCACCGACTGGTCCGTGGGCAGAAGGCCCAGCATGGCGCCCACGTTCAGCGCCAGGTACCCGGTGGCTCCGGTCAAGTAGATGGCCCAACCCGATCGCGGCGAGTCGCCGACCCCGAAGAAATAGATGCCGATGTACATCGCGATGATGACCGGCGAGAAGATGCCCACGTAGTAGACGAAGAACAGGATCGTCCCCACGCAGCACAGCCCCTGGAACAGGAGCTTCTGCGCGCTGAATCGCTCCGGTTCCTTGAACTCGAACAGCAGCCATGCGCTCACGGCCACCGTGAAGCCGCTGGACAGGGTGGCGGGCCAACGGCCGGGCGAGACGCGCTCGGGAAGCCAGACCGCGACGATGCCGGCCAGGCCCGCGATGATGACCAGACGGAAGAGCGCTACGGCCCTGGCCTGCTCCTCGCTGCGCAAGATCAGCGACGACGCGGTCGTGACGCCGCTGGCCGCTCCGCCGCGGGTGAGCGCGAGGCCCGTGACGCCGGTGACGCCGCTCTCGGTGCGCGCCGAGCTGCCTCCGGTCGTCGCGCTGGGCTCGGTTGGCTCGGGCTCCTGCCCCGCGGCGCTCGGCTCGATGACCTCCGGCTCGCGCTTGGGCCGAACGTCTAGCTGCGTGGGCTCGTCCGGCGCCGTCACGCGGGGCGGCGGCGCTGCATCCTCCGGAGTGTCGGGATGGTCGGAGGGCATCGTCCCAACTCCGGAGCCTAGCGCCGAGGCACGACCTCGTGCAAAGCGGCGCGGGCGCGCCGAGCGGAATTGCGGACGAACCAGGCTTGGGCCTACGCTCGCCGCCCCATGTCGCTCGAGAGAGTGCGCCACCTGGTCGAGCGCTTCGCCGACCGGCTCACGAGCCACGCCGCCAAGGCCCCCCGCCCCGACTGGGACCTGCCCGCAGCGCTCGGCCGCGAGCTGCTGGAGTCGATGCTGCTCGCTCGCCAGCTCGATCTTTGCGCCCACGAGCTCCGCGCCAAAGGCCTCGGCCACTACACCATCTGCAGCACGGGCCACGAGGCCAACGTCGTGCTCGGCCGCCTGACCGGACCAACCGACCCGGCCATCGTCCACTATCGCAGCGCCGCGTTCCAGCTGGAGCGAGCCCGGCACGTGCCGGAGATCGACGCGGTGGAAGACATCGTGCTCTCGCTGGTCGCCTCGAGCGAGGAGCCGATCAGCGGCGGCCGTCACAAGGTCTTCGGCAGCAAGCCGCTGGGGATCATCCCCAACACCAGCACCATCGCCTCTCACCTGCCCCGCGCCCTCGGCCTGGCCTTCGCCCTGGAGCGCGCGCCGCGACTGGGCGTCGAGCTGCCCGACGCGAAGTCGGCGCTCGCGCTCGCGAGCTTCGGCGACGCCAGCTTGAATCACTCGACAGCGCTCGGTGCGCTCAACGCCGCGAGCTGGACGTTGCACCAGAACTTGCCTCTGCCCCTGTTGCTCGTGTGCGAAGACAACGGGCTCGGCATCAGCGTGCGCACGCCCGAGGGCTGGGTGGAGACGCGCCTCCGGGCCCTGCCGCACCTCGCCTACTTTCGCGCGGACGGCTGGGATCTCGCGGCGACCTACAGGAGCGCCCGCGCGGCCGTCGAGTATTGCCGGAAGACACGGCGCGCCGCGGTGCTCCACCTGGGCGCGGTCCGCCTGCTCGGTCACGCGGGGAGCGACGTGGACACGACCTATCGCTCACCCGCGGAGATCGAAGCTGCGGAGGCACGCGACCCAGTGCTGTGCGCCGCGCTCGACTTGATCGACGCCGGCGCGCTCGACGCACGCGAGGTCCTCGCGCTCGAGAAGCGCTGCGCGGCCCGGGTTGGCGAGGCCGCGGTCCGGGCGGTGACACGGCCGCGGCTCGAGACTCGCACGCAAGTGACGGCGGCGCTGACGAGCCCCGTCGGGCCGGCGGTGGAGACCGAAGCGGCGACGCTGGCGAGCGTCCTGCCCGCCCAGGCGCTCACGCTGGCCCAGGGGATCAACGGCGCCCTCTCGGAAGCGCTGGCCCACTACCCCGAGGCCATCCTGTTCGGCGAGGACGTCGCCAAGAAGGGCGGCGTCTACGGCGTGACGAAGGGTCTCTTCGCCAAGTTCGGGCCGCTGCGGGTGTTCAACACGCTACTCGACGAGCAGACCATCTTGGGCCTCGCCCTCGGGACGGCGATGCAGGGCCTGTTGCCGGTGCCGGAGATCCAGTACCTGGCGTACCTGCACAACGCGGAGGATCAGCTGCGCGGTGAGGCCGCGAGCATGCAGTTCTTCTCCGATCGTGCCTACGACAACCCGATGCTCTTGCGCATCGCGGGGCTCGCCTACCAGAAGGGCTTCGGCGGGCACTTTCACAACGACAACTCCGTGGCGGTGCTGCGGGACATCCCCGGCGTGGTGGTGGCGGTGCCGGCGCGCGGAGACGACGCCCTGGAGCTCTACCGAACCGCCTTCGCCCTGGCGAAGCAGGCCCGGCGCGTGGTCGTGATGATCGAGCCCATCGCGCTATACCACACGCGTGATCTGCACGCGGAGGGCGATGGCGAGTGGGCGGCGCTCCCACCGCCGGCCGCAGCGCCCTTCGGTCGCGCGCGCGTGTACCACCCCGAGGCCCGGGACCTGGTCATCGCCAGCTACGGCAACGGCCTGTGGATGAGCCTGCGCGCCGCTCGGCGCCTGGAGCAGGAGACGGGCGCCAAGGCCCGCGTGCTCGATCTGCGCTGGCTCGCGCCGCTGCCGGAGCGCGACGTGGTCGAGCACGCCCGGGAGTGCGGCAAGCTCCTGGTGGTGGACGAGTGCCGGAAGACGGGCAACCTCTCGGAGGCTCTGGCGGCGGCGCTGCTCGACGCTGGCGGCGGCGTGCGATTCGCGCGGGTCACCAGCGCCGACAGCTACATCCCGCTCGGAGACGCCGCGAACCTGGTACTGGTCGACGAAACCGAAATCCTGACGGCAGCCCGCGAGCTCCTGAGGTGATCCCGATGCAGAAGACGGTCGAATTCCACTACGACTTCTCGAGCCCCAATGCCTACTTCGCCGCGATGATGTTGCCGGCGCTCGCCGAGCGCGCCGGCGCGCGCGTCGAGTACCGCCCGTTCTTCCTGGGTGGGCTGTTCAAGCTGCTCGGGGCGCCGCAGACGCCCGGCATGTCGAGCCCGGAGAAGGCCGCCGCGAGCCTGAAGGACCTGGAGCGCTGGAGCAAGAAGCACCAGGTGCCCTTCCGCTTCCCCTCGCGTTTTCCCATGAACACGCTGGGCGCGCTGCGCGTCTCTCTTTTGTGCGACGAGCTCGGACTGTCTCCGCGCGCGTGGGCCGAAGCGGTGTTCCGCGCCTACTGGGTCGACGACCGTGACATCTCCGACGAGGCCGTGCTTGCCGAGCTGCTCAGCGGCCTGGGGCAAGATGCGGGCGCGGTGCTGGAGCGCAGCCGGGCGCCCGAGGTGAAGGACGCGCTTCGCGCCGCGACGGAGGCGGCGCGAGCCCGCGGCATCTTCGGCGCACCGGTGTGCGCCGTCGGCGACGAGCTGTTCTTCGGCAAGGACCGACTGGACTTCGTCGAGGACGCACTCCGGGCCTGAGTCAGCTCGCCCGCTGCGCGACACCAGGCTTGCGTTTGCGCGCGCGCTTCGCCTTGGGCTTCTCTTCGGCGGGCGGGCCGAGCTCCGCGAGAGCCTCGCGGATCCCTGCCGCGAACACCTCGAGATCCGGCACGCGATCCCAGTCCCCCGTCAGGCCGAAGCCCAGGCTGCCGTCGTAGGACAAGACGGCAACGCTGAGCGGGTTGTGCGCGAACACGGGCACGTAGGGGAAGGCCTCGAGCATGCGCGCGCCGCGCAGATAGAGCGGGAACTGCGGCCCCGGAACGTTGGTGACGACCAGGTTCACCATGCGCTGGAGCGCCACGGCGCGCCCCACCAGCGAGAGCAGGGTCGGCGGCGCGTATTCACCGAGCTGCACCCAGAAGTCCGCCCCGACCGCCTGGCGCGAGGCCTTGAGGTCGGCCATGCGATCGCGCAGGCGGACGATACGGGCGTGCGGCTCCGCCTCCCCCACCGGCAGCTCTGCCGCCATCATGCTGACCTTGTTGCCCCAGGTTCGCGCTTGCGAGGCGTCGCGGACGCTGACCGGGACCATGGCCTTCATGACCAGACCCTCCACGCTCTCGTGGCGAGACACGAGGAGCTTTCGCAAGGCGCCGGTCACCAGCGCGAGCACCACGTCGTTGACGGTGCAGCCGAAACGAGCCTTGACGCCCTTCACCTCCGCCAGCGGGACGCGCACGATCTGATAGCGCCGGTGCGCGCCGATCGGCGCGTTCAGGCTGGTCTTGGGCATCAGCTCGGTCGCGGCGCGCCCGAATGACTTGAGCCCATCCAGCACCTCGCGCGCCTTGTCGGCCAGGTGCTCGCGTGACTCGAGGTCCTCCCACACGCGCCGCGCCACGTCGCGGAGCTGCCGCGGGCGCTCGCGCAGATCGAGGAGCGCGTCCCGCGTCAGCTCGGCGTCCGTCGGCTCCGCCTCGGGCGTCCACGGCTCCGGGGCGACGTGCGGGGCGTCCGCCGAGAAGTCGAGCATCACGGTGCCGAGGTCGACGCCGCTGGCCCCGTCGATCAGGCAGTGGTGGGTCTTCTGGATCACGCCCCGGCGACCGTCCTCCAGGTCGAACACCCACATCTCCCAGAGGGGCTTGCGCCGATCGAGGTGGTGGCTCATCAGCCGGCCCATGAGGGCCAAGGCTTCGCTTTCGCCGCGGGGGCGCGGAAGGCCGGTCCAGCGCACGTGGAAGCGCAGATCGAAGTGCGGATCGTCGATCCACACCGGGCGGTGCAGCCCGCCCGGCACGAAGCGCACCTTCTTGCGGAAGCGCGGCACGTGGTGCAGCCGGCTCCGGATGTGCTCGAAGATGTCGGCCTCGGTGAGGCCGTTGTCCTCGAAGAACAGCAGCGAGCCCACGTGCATGTGGGCGGTAGGGCTCTCCGCGTAGAGGAACGCGCAGTCCAGAGCCGAGAGGCGCTCGAAGCGGCTCATGTCCTCACGCTCCCGGCTTGCTCAGCAACCGCCGTCGGCGCCGCCGTCGGGACCGCCGTTCGGGCAGCACGCCGAGTTCTTGCAGGTCTCGTTGGTCGCGCACTTGTTTCCGCAGCTGCCGCAGTTGTTGTCGTCGGTCTTGGTGTCGACGCACCCTTTCCCGCTGCCGCAGCAGGTCAGGCCAGCACCACAAGGGGTGCCGCAGGTCACGCAGTGCTGCTCGCTCGTCTGAAGGTCGACGCAGGCCGTTCCGCACTTGTCCGGCGTCGGGGAGCTGCAGCTGATGCCGCACGAAGTCCCGTCGCAGGTTGGGGTGCCCGTGCCGGCGCTCGGGTTCGGACAGGGCGAGCAGCTCGTCCCGCAGCTCCCGACGTCGTTGTTCGACTTGCACTGGCCGCTGCACAGGTGATAGCCCGTGTTGCACGAGATCGAGCACGTCCCGGTGCTACAGACTGGGCTGCCGTTGCCCCCGCTCGGGCCCGGGCAGTTCGTGCACGTCGTGCCGCATGCCGTCGGATCGGTGTTCGACTTGCAGTCGGCGCCGCACCTGTGGAAGCCAGTGTTGCAGTTGACCGAGCAGCTCCCCGAGTTGCAGACCGGGCTGCCGTTGCCGCTCGGAGGCGCCGGGCAATTCGTGCAATTCGTGCCGCAGGCCGTGGCGTCGGTGTTCGACTTGCACTCGTTGCCGCACTTGTGAAAGCCGTTCAAGCAATTGAAGCCACATGTGCCGTTGCAAGTAGCCGTCCCGTTCGCTGGGGCGGTGCACTTGGTGCCGCAGGTGCCGCAGTTGTTGATGTCGGTCTGCAGCGGCACGCACACCCCGCTGCAGTTGGTGAGGCCGCTCCCGCAGTTCTGCGCGCAGGTCCCGTTGCTGCACAGCACGGTACCGCCGGACGGCGCTTGGCACACGTTGCCGCACCCGCCGCAGTGGTTCACGTTCTGGAGCATGTTGATCTCGCAGCCGTTCACCCTGTTGTTGTCGCAGTCGGCGTACCCGTTCTTGCAGGTGGTGTAGTCGCAGACCCCGTTGTTGCAGACCGCCGCGTTGGCGTTCTGCGGGTTGCACGGCTTGTTGCAGCCATTGCAGTGCAGCGGGCTGGTGTTCAGGTTCGTCTCGCAGCCATTGTCCGGGTTGTTGTCGCAATTGCCCCAGCCAGCCGCGCACGCCAGCACGCAGGTGCCGCCGATACAGGTCGCGCTGGCGTTGGTCTCGTTGCACGCCTTTCCGCACGCGCCGCAGTTGGCCTTGTTGCCAGAGTTGATGTTGGTCTCGCAGCCGTCCACGTCGTTCGAATTGCAGTTCGCCCAGCCGCCGTTGCAGCTCGTGACCACGCACACCTCTTGCGAGCAGCCCGACGACGCGTTGGCGAGCGAGCAGACGTTGCCGCAGGTCTTGCAGTTGTTGGGGTCGATGGCCTTGTCGACCTCGCAGCCGTTGGTCTTGTCGCCGTCGCAGTCGTCCTTCGTCGCACACGCCGGCTCCCCGTTGGGGCAGCACTGATTGACCTCACACACGCCGGCCTTGCAGATCCAGCCCGGGCCCTTGGAGGTGATGCAGTCCGTGGCGCAGTTGCCGCAGTGGTTCTTGTCGCCGTTCAGATCGGACTCGCAGCCGTCGATCGGGTTGTTGTTGCAGTCGGCCCAGCCCGGGTCGCACTGCCCGACCGCGCAGTTGCCCCCCGCGCAGGCCGCCGTCGCGTGCGGCACGGCGCAGGCAGCGCAGGCCGGTGACGCGCTGCAGCCGTTCGCGGGTACGTCGGCCTTCACGCACAGGGTCTCGAGCGGGTCCTTCGGATCCGGGCAGAGCTTGTCCCCGGGGAAGCACTGTCCCCCACCGATACCTCCACCGCCGTCGTTGCCGGTGCCCCCGACGCCCGAGTCCGGCTCCAGCCCTCCCTCTTCGGTGACGCCACAGCCTCCGAAGGCGGGCAGGAGCATCAGGACGAGACCCAGAAGGACGAGTATGCGCCGCACCACAGCACGAGCTTACTACGGGTCCACCCCCGGTTCGAGCCTCGGCCGTCAGGTCGAGCAGGCTCTCTTCAAGGCGGCGACGACTTCGCCGTCTTGCTCGGGGAAAACCGTGCGCGCGTCGAGCAGGAGCGCACCTTCCACGACACGGCCGAGAACCGGGACGGCACCGGATCGCAGGCGTTGCGCGAGCGCCTCGGGGTCCGGGGTCGAGAGACGCAGGGCCACCGAAGCTACCGGAGCTTCCGCAAGGGTGCCGCCGCCGATGGCGCTCTGGCACTCGACCCGGTCCGCGACGATCCCCTGGCCCAGCGCCGCGATCCAGACGTCCACGCGCGCCGCTAGCTCGGCGGTGGAGGTCGCGAGCAACGCATGAACGGGGATCTCCCCCAGCGCGCCCCGCTGGTAGGCGTCGAGCACGCCGTCGAGCGCCGCCAGCGCCAGCTTGTCCAGCCGAAGCGCACGCGCCAGCGGATCGTCGCGTAACTCTCGCACCAGGGCAGCGCGTCCCGCGATGACCCCGCCCTGCGGCCCGCCGAAGAGCTTGTCGAGGCTGAAGCAGACCAGATCCGCCCCGGCACGGAGACACGCCTGCACGCTCGGCTCCCGCTCGAGATCCGACCCGGCTATCGAAGCCGGCAGCTCGACGACGAGCCCGCCGCCGAGATCCTTGACCAGCGGGATGCCGCGCTCCCGGGCGACGGCGACGAGCTCCGAGAGCAGGGGTCGCTCGGCGAAGCCCGAGATCTTGAAGTTGCTGGGATGGACGCGGAGCAAGCAAGCGGTCTCGGTGCCGATGGCGCGGGCGTAGTCCGAAGCGCGCGTGCGGTTCGTGGTGCCGACCTCGACGAGGCGCGCGCCGGAGCGCGCCAGCACCTCCGGGATGCGAAACCCGCCGCCGATCTCGACCAGCTCGCCCCGGGAGACGACGACCTCGCGCCCGGCAGCGAGCGAGCTCAGCGCGAGCAGCACCGCGGCGGCGTTGTTGTTCACGAGCAGCGCGTCTTCGGCCCCGATCAGCTCGGCCAGCGCCAGCTCCACTTGCACGCCGCGCCGGGTCCGCACCCCCGTCTCGGCGTCGAGCTCCAGCGTCGAGTAGCAGCCGGCGGTCTCGGTGATGCGCCGGAGGCTCGCCTGGGGCAGCGGCGCCCGGCCTAGATTCGTGTGCAAGATCACGCCGGTTGCGTTGATCACGGGCCTGAGCCCGGCGCGCAGCCGGGCCGCGGCGCGGGCCTGGACCTGGGCGACCACCGCTTCGAAGCTCGGGGCCGCGCTCCCTCCCAGCACCTCCGCTCGAAGCTGAGCGATCACGCCCCGCGCGAGCACCGTCACGGCCTTCCTGCCCAGCGCTCCCCGCACCTGACCGAGCTCGGGGGCATCGACGACCTTGTCCACCTTGGGCAGCTTGCTGAGCTCCACGCCGCGACCATAGCGGAATCGGTGGCGGGGAGCTTGCCCCACGGCCGGCGGTTCGGGGGACAATGGGCGGGTCGTGCGCTCGGTCTGGCTGCTCCCGCTGTGCCTACTCCCGGCCTGCTCCCCGGACACCACCCCGGGCGCGACGGCGCGCGCCGCGGAGGCGCCCGTGACGCCGTCGGCGACCCCGCACGAGCCACCACCCCGACCCGACGCCTCGCCGGCGTTCGAAGCTCTGAGCTTGAAGAGCGACGCCGGAGTCGTGCCCGCGGCGCAGGCGTCGCGCGTGCTGCACGTCGGCGACTCGATGGCGCCGCTCGTCGGCAACTACCTGCGGCCCATCTTCACGAAGAGCGGCAGGAACTACTGGATCGAGAGCACGGTCTCCACCAGCACGCTCGACTGGGCCCAGAAGCGCCTGCTTCAGGACGCGATGTACAAGTACGACCCGGAGCTGGTGCTGATCTCGTTGGGCTCGAACGAGCTGTTCGACCCCAAGCCCGAGCGCCGCGGCCCGGCGGTGAAGCAGATCGTGGCGGACACGCGCGGTCGGCCCTGCCTCTGGATCGGGCCGCCGCTGTGGAAGCCGGACACCGGCTTCATCGCGGTGCTCCGGCAGAACCTCGGACACTGTCGCTACCTCGACTCGGCGAAGCTCGACTTGCCGCGCATGGAGGACGGCCGGCACCCGAGCTGGAGCGCAGGCTGGCGCTGGGCCGACGCGGTGTGGCGCGAGCTGGGCGGGCAGGAGCCGGTGCCGACGGGTTCGCCGCTGCCGAAGCCAGGTCCCTAGGCCGGTGAGAACGACGCGTCCACGACCTGCACGGGCACGTTGCTGATCGTCATCCCGCTCACGACGAGATCGACCGACAGGACCTTGCCCTTGTCGTCGCTCTGCACGGCGGCCACGGCCAGCACCACGCCCTTCTTGACCTCGAAACCTTGCACGGTGCAGGTGCGCTTGGCGCGCACGCGCATGCCGACGCGATAGCGCGCGCCGGGAGCCGCCTCCGCGGCCTCGACGAACGTGCCCACGCCGAGCGCCGGTGCCAGGGCCGCGTTGGCCAGGATCAAGATCCAGACAGCCTTCCGAGTCGACATGTCGAGCCTCCTCCCCGAGAGCACTGAGCCCGCCCGCCGGCGGTTTCGTGCGCGAGAGTAGCGATTTGCGCGGACAGGGCAAGTTGGGCGCACCAGGCGCCAGGCGAACTGCGCGAGCTCATGGCCCATTCCGGAACGGCAGGGACCGGCGTAGCGTGCGCGGCATGAGCCCGAGAGCTGTGCTGCTCGTCCTGTTCGGCCTGTCGCTGGCGCCGTCCGGCGCGCGCGCCGAGCGCGCCGCGCCGGCGGCCAAGGTGCCCGAGATCCCCTTCGAGAAGTACGCCCTCGACAACGGTCTCGAGGTGATTCTGCACCGCGACTCGTCGCTGCCGCTGGTGGCGGTGAGCCTCTGGTACCACGTGGGTCCGGTGAACGAGCCCGTGGGGCGCTCGGGCTTCGCGCACCTGTTCGAGCACCTGATGTTCACCGGCTCGAAGCACGTCGGGAACCGCTTCGACACGTTGCTCGAGGGCGCGGGCGCCACGAACGTCAACGGCACGACCAGCTGGGACCGAACGAACTACTTCGAGACGGTGCCCCGCGAGCAGCTCGAGCTCTGCCTCTGGCTGGAGAGCGATCGCATGGGCTTCTTCCTGGACACCCTGTCCGCCGACCGCCTCGAGGTGCAGCGCGGTGTGGTCAAGAACGAACGACGCCAGTCCTACGAAGACGCGCCCTACGGGCCCAGCAGCCTGACGCTGCTCGACACGCTGTTCCCCAAGGGTCACCCGTACCACGGCGCGGTGATCGGCTCGATGGCGGACCTGGACGCGGCCAAGCTCGGTGACGCGGAGAGCTTCTTCCGAGCTTACTACGCGCCCTCCAACGCGACCTTGACCCTCGCCGGCGACTTCGAGCCGGCGCAGGCCAAGCGCTGGATCGCGCGCTACTTCGGCACGCTGCCGAAGAAGCCCAAGCCGAAGGTCAGCCGGGCGCCGACGGCCCCCCTCCGCGACAGCGTCCGGAAGGAGGTCACCGAGCCCGTCGAGCTCGCCAAGGTGAGCATGGGTTGGATCACGCCGCCGGCCTATTCGAAGGACGCCGCCGCGCTCGAGGTGGCCGCCGCGGTGCTCGCGGGCGGCAAGGCGACGTCGCTCTACAAGAAGCTGGTGGTCGAGAAGAAGCTGGCCGCGGAGGTCGATGCCGATCTGGATCCCAACGCGCTCGCCGGCATCTTCTCGGTGAGCGCGGTGGCGGCGTCGGGCAAGGCTCCGAAGGACGTCGAAGCAGCGCTCGACGCGGTGCTGAAAGACCTCGGTGACAAGGGGCCGAGCAACGCCGAGCTCGCTCGCGCTCGGCGCCGCCTCCTGGTGGACCTGATGGCGCAGGTCCAGCTCTTGAACGGTCGCGACGGCGAGTCGGGGCGCGCCGGCCTGCTCCAGCGCTTCAACCACTACCTGGGCGACCCGGGTTACCTGAAGCAGTACCACGCGAGCCTCGAAGGTGTGACGCCAGAGGACGTGGCTCGGGTCGTGAAGCAGCATCTGGATCCGTCGCGCCGAGTCGTGGTGACCACGCTGCCGAAGCCGGTGGAGAAGAAGCCGTGAAGCTCCGCTGGTTCTGTCTGCTCGTGCTCGCGCTCGCGCTCGCGGCCTGCGCAGCCCAAGGTCCCGTGCGCCCGACGCCCGCGCCGACCGCCCCCCAGCCGTCCGCCTCGCCGAGCGCCGCGCCCGAGAGCTGGCGGGCCGCCGTACCGCCAGCGGGCCCCCGAGTCGACCTGAGCTATCCCGTCCCCGAAAGCGCGAAGCTCGACAACGGGCTGACCCTGCTGTTCGTGAAGCGGCCGGCACAGGTAGCCTCGCTGTCGGTCGTCGTGCGGCACGGCGCGAGCGCGGTGCCGAAGGGCAAGAGCGGGCTCGCGGCCTTGACCGCGCGTCTGCTCACCGAGGGGACGACCGCTCGCTCCGCGCTGGCGCTGGCCGAGGCGGCGGAGTCGTTGGGCTCGACCCTGGATCACGACGCCGGACGGGACTACTCGACGGTGGGCATCACCACGCTCAGCGCCGACGTCGAGGCGGGCCTCGAGCTCCTGGCCGAGGTCGTGCAGAGGCCCGCCTTTTCCCCGAAGGAGCTCGAGCGGGTCAAGCGCGAGTGGATCGACGGGCTCACGGCCGAGCGCCAGGCGCCGGATCGGCTGGCGTCGCTCGCGGGGCTCCGCCTGCTCTGGGGAGAGCCCCGGGGGGCTCCGGTCGGCGGCAGCATTCCGGACGTGCAGAAGCTCACGGCAAAGGACCTGGCCAAGTTCCACTCCGAGCGCTTCGTGCCGGGCGAGAGCGCGTTGGTGGTGGTCGGCGAGCTGGATTTCGGGGCGCTGCGCGCGTCGGCCCAGAAGGCCTTCGGCGCTTGGAAGCCAGGGCCGGCGCCGCCCGCGCCAAAGAGCGCCGCGCCGCCGGCCCCCGACAAGACGCGCGTGGTGGTGGTGAACCGCCCCGGCGCGGTGCAGAGCGCGCTCTTCGTGGCCCAACCGTTCCCCAAGCGCTCCGAGCCCGGGCACGAGGCCCGCCAGCTCCTGAGCTCGCTCTTGGGCGGCCTGTTCACCTCGCGCATCAACCAGAACCTGCGCGAGAAGAACGCCTTCACCTACGGCGCTCGCTCCGACGCGATCGCGACGCGCGACTCGGGCGCGCTCGTGGTCTCGACCCGAGTGGAGGCGGGCGTGACCGCGCCGGCGCTCACGGAGCTGATCGGAGAGCTGGGTCGAGCCAGGGATCCGAGCCGCGGCGCGCCCATCGCGGACGAAGAAGTGGCCCGCGCCCGCGCGGATCTCGCGAGCTCGCTCGGCGCCCGTCTGCTCGAGGTCGATCGGGTCGCGACCGACGTCGGCACCGGCTTCGTGTTGGGGCTACCGCCCAGCTATCACAGCGAGCTCTCGAAGCTCCTCGGCGCCCGCACCACCGCGGAGGTCGCGAAGGAGGCCACGCGCATCGACGAGACTCGGTTGGTGGTGGTGATTGCGGGCGACCTGGCGGCCCTCAGGCCCGCGCTAGAAGCGGCGGGCTTCAGCGTCAGCGAAGCCGGCGCCGAGCTCACTCGCTGATCGCGCTCGGGGCCGGCGGTGGCGCACGGCTCGGCTCGACCGACCGAGGCGTGGCGCTTCGGTCGGCGATGAGCGCCAGGGCCCCGCCGAGCAGCAGCGCGATGAGCCCGGCGACGCCCCACACGAGCCACGGCACCCAGCCCGGAGTGCCGCTCGGTGCAGGCGGCGCCACGGGTCCGGGCAGGTACGGAAGCGGGTGCCGGACCGCCCGGACCACCATCGTGGGGTCGTTCCGACCGCGCGCCGGCGCCACGACGATGGTGCGAGCCTCCTCGATCACCTGGACGCGGGGAGCCGGCGCGTGCGGCTCGGCTTGCTGCGCGACGATCGCGTCGTCGTCGATCTCCGGCAGGAGCTCGTCGTCGGCGTCGGAGGGGGGCATCTCGTATCCCACTATAGCGAAAGACGGCCGCTTTTCCGAAAGGGCCCGCGCGCGCATGGTACATTCTCGGCGAAGTGCCGGAGCTGAGTCCGATCTTGGTGGTGGACGACGACGCGGTGAGCCGCCGTGTCCTCACCGAGACACTGAGCACCTCGGGCTTGCCGAGCCACGCCGTGGCCTCGGGCCGAGAGGCGCTGGCCTGGCTGGAGGGCCACGCCCCGGCACTGGTCCTCTTGGATCTGGTCATGCCGGAGCCCGACGGTTTCCAGGTGCTCAAGGTGATCCGGGACAACCCGGGCATCGCCGACACGCCGGTGCTGGTGCTCACGGCGCTGGACTCCGACGACGAAATCCGAGCCGTGTTCGCCTCCGGCGCCGACGACTACGTCCACAAGCCGTTCCGACCCGCGGAGCTGGTGGCACGCATCCGCGGGCAGCTGCGGATGCGCGAATACGTGGAGCGTTTGAGCCGCCGCGAGCGCGATTCCCAGACGGTGCTCGAGCTCACGCAGGCGCTGGCCTCGACGCTGAACATCAGGCACATCCTGTTCACGGTCGTCCAACGCGTCGCGGACGTGGCCAACGTGGACCGCTGCAGCATCGTGCTGGTTTCGGAGAACGAGCACACCGGACACGTCGTGGCCTCCAGCGACGACGCCGACATGCGCGACCTGACCATCGACCTGGCGAAGTACCCGGAGATCCGCGAGGTGCTGCGCACGGGCAGCACGCTGGTGATTCGCGACGCCACGCGCCACCCCTTGCTCGACGCCGTGCGCCAGGCCGAGACCGGCCTCGGGTTCACCTCGCTGGCCTTGGTGCCGATTTCCCACGAGCAGCGACCGATGGGGGTGATCTTCCTCCGCTCGCGCGGCAGCGCCGCCTTCGCCCCTCACGAGATCGACCTGGTCCACACCGTGGCCAACGCCACGGCCATCGCGCTGCGCAACGCCCGCATCCTGAAGCTGTTGCGCGACGAGTCGATGCAGAGCGCGTTCGCCCGCGTCGAGGCCGAACGACGCGTGCGCCTGTTCCAGCGCTACGCGGACATCTTCGAGAGCGCGGCCGACGGCATGGTGGTGATCGATCGCGTAGGCCGCGTCTTGTTCGCGAATCCGCGGGCCCGCACCATCTTGGGCTACGACGAGACCGAGCTGATGAAGCGCGCTTTCCGCGACCTCTTCGCCGAGGATCCGAGCCGCGCCGATCGCCTGATGGACGGCTTCGCCGAAGGGCGATTCCCCCAGAGCATCGACGTTCGGCTCGGGACCGCGAGCGGCCGGGCCATCACCGCCAGCATGAGCTTCAGCTCGGTCCTGCACGAGGACGACTCCGTGCTGTTCTCGTTCCGCGACGTGACCGAGGAGCGTCACACCGCCGTCGAGCTGAAGCAGACCAAGGAGTTTCTGGAGCGGGTGATCGAGAGCTCGGTGGACGGCATCGTCAGCTCCGACATGCGCGGGAACTTGCTGCTCTTCAACCGAGCGGCGTCCCGCATCTTCGGCTACGCCGCGGACGAAGTCGTCGGCAAGCGCAGCGTGGAATCGCTCTACCCCCCGGGCGTGGCGCGGGAGATCATGCGCAAGATCCGCGACCCGAACATGAGCGGACCGGGGCGTCTGGAGGACTGCCGGGTAGACATGATCAGCGCCACGGGGGAGCTGATCCCGGTCACGCTCTCGGCGGCGCTCATCCTGGAGAACGGCAAACCCGTGGGCTCGGTCGGCGTCTTCACCGACATCCGGGACCGCCTGCGCATGGAGGCCCGCCTGAGCCGCGCCCAGGAAGAGCTGCGAGCGAGAGAGAAGATGTCGGTCGTCGCGGAGCTTGCCGGCGCCGCGGCGCACGAGCTGAACCAGCCGCTGACCAGCGTGATCGGCTACGCCGAGCTCTTGCGGCGGGGGCTCGAGCCGGGCTCGAGCTTGGGCAAAGCGACCGAGGTCATCATCTCCGAAGCCGAGCGCATGGCGGAGATCGTGCGAAAGATCGGCAAGATCACCAAGTACGAGACCAAGAGCTACGTGGGCGGCGCGAAGATCCTGGATCTCGAGAAGGCTACGGAAGGACCCAGCAGCGACAGGGCTGGCCGATGACCTCGCGCAAGGACCACCTGCCGACCGAGCGACCGGGCGCCGAGGTCTCGGACACGCGGGAGCTCGGCCCCGTCCCTTCGGGAGTGCGCGCGCCGGTCGATCCAGCGACGCTCGAGCGCCTGCTCGATCTCGCGGTGGAGCTGCCCGTCGACGAAGGGACGCACGCGGTAGTTCGTACGTGCCTCGACCGCATGTCGGCGCTTCTGCCCGAGCTGGCGCTGGGCGTCTGCATCGTGGACGCTTCCCTCGGCGAGCAGCTCGTGGACATGCGCTTGCCGGAGGGGGTCGAAGCCGGCACCGGCCACGACCCGAGCCGCCTCTTCCCGGGGCTCCGGCGCGAGCAGGTCCAGCGCTTCTCCGACCCGCTCGCCGGCTCCACCTTCCACGTCGGCACGGGCGACGCGGCCGGGCCGAGCCAAGCGGCCCAGGCCGTGCTCGATCGCGCGCTGCCGCTCTTGGAGCAGGGCGTGCGCCGGGCGCGCACGCTGGAGCGCAAGGCGCAGAGCACGGCCGCGCTCAAACGCCTGCAAGCACAGATCATCCAGACCGAGAAGCTCGCCTCCTTGGGGCAGATCGTGGCGGGTGTCGTCCACGAGCTCAACAACCCGCTCACGTCCATCGTGGCCTACGCGGACTATTTGAAGCGCCGGCTCGAGAGTCGAGAGGACGCGCACGACGACGTCGAGCGGGCACGCCGCATCGGCGAGGCGGCCCAGCGAATCCTGCGCTTCTCCCGCGATCTGGTCGCGTACGCGCGCCCCAGCGCCGACGTTCCGGGGGCGGTACCGCTGCACGAGGTCATCGACAAGGCGCTGGTGTTCTGCGAGCACGAGCTGGAAAAGTCCGGCGTCCAAGTCGAGCGGCGCTGGCAGCTCGAGGCGCCGCTGGTGTTGGGCATCAGCGGCCAGCTGACCCAGGTGTTCGTCAACCTGTTCACGAACGCCTCCCATGCCATGGCCGGGCGCGGCGGCAGGCTGACCATCACCACCTCGATCGGCTCGGCATCCGAGCGCATCAACGTGACGATCGACGACGACGGGGCTGGGATCGATCCGGCCCACCTGGACCGCGTGTTCGAGCCGTTCTTCACCACCAAGACCGAGGGACGCGGCACCGGCCTCGGGCTGTCGATCGTCCGCGACATCGTCACGGCCCACGGCGGCAGCGTGGCGGTGACCAGCACCCTCGACGAAGGGACGACGTTCACGCTGGAGCTGCCGACGGCCCAGCGCCGCGCCTCGACCCGTCCGCCATCCAGCGACTGAATACCTACTTCACGACGCGGATCACGAGCACCAGGATCCCACCCTTGTAGCTCTGTCCGGCGACGATGAAGGCCTGCCCCACCTTGGCCTTCACCTCGAGCAGCGGGAGGAAGGTCTTTCCCCGCGGCTGGTTGATGCTGGCGCTGATGCGCAGGTGCTCCTTGTCGGGCATCACCTCCAGGAGCTTGGTCTTGAGCACCCGCCCGTTGGGCAGGCTCATGGTCTGGTCGTCCTTCGAGAGCGGCAGGCGCGTCTTCGAGAGCAGCGCGTAGCTGTCGTAGGAAGAGAACGGCGGCTTCTGGAGCTCCGGCATGTTGCCGATGCGCGAGTCGATGCCCTTGCCGGAGTTGGTCGCGTGCAGGACCATCACCTCGGTCCCGAGCTCGGCCTCCACGGGCTTCTTCTCGTCCTTCGCCTTCGGGTCCTTGGGCTTGTCCGGCTTCTGAGCCGGTGCCTTGCCGGGTTTGTCCTCGGCGACCGCCGGGACCGCGAGCAGCAGGGCGGGCACGACCAACAAGAGAGAGCGGGCCCTCATAACGGCTCCACTCTAGCGCCCGCCGGCTCGTCCACCAACCAAACGACCGGCGTGCTCTCCGCGCCAGCCGGGACCATGAAGATCGAGCCGCCCCGGTTGCCGAAATCGACGGCCTCGATGGTCGCGGCGGGATCGACGTCTTCGTCGGTCAGCTCCGCGACCGGTGCCGGCGTCGCGCTGGTCGCTTCGGCGGGCAAGGAGGGCTTGACCGGTGCGGCGACCGGTAGCGGCGCGCTCGGCTCCGGCGGGGGCGTGCTGAGCCAGAGCGCGGCCGCGGCCGCGGCCGCCAGGGCCAGCCCGGCGATCACCACCGGGGTGCTCCGGCCCTTCCGGTGGCGCGACACCGGCAGCTCCGGGTCGGCCTCGACCCGCGGGCGAAGCGGCACGACCTTCGCCGGCTCCTCCTCCTGCTCGAGGGCGGCCATCACGGCGTCGGCGACGCCCGCGAACCGAGCGACCTCTTCGCGCTCCGAGGCCCTGACCACGTCGCCGAGCTGCTCGAGGCCGCCGAGCACCGCGCGGTCCTCCTCCGACAGGCTCCGCTCGAGCTCCGCGGCCTCTTCGGGCGAGAGCTCCCCATCATGAAGGCGCATCAGGTCGAGGTGCCTGCTCATGCTTCCTCCGCGGCCTTCGGATGGCCACCAATCTGTTCTGCGTAGCAGTCGGCGAGCGCCCGCTGCAGCTTCTGCCGCGCGTGGAACAAGCGGCTCATGATCGTGCCTTTCGAGACGCCCATCGCCTGCGCCATCTCCTCGTAGCTCATGCCCTCGACCTCCCGCATGAGGATGACGCCTCGGTGGTAGGGAGGGAGCGCGTCCAGCGCGCTCTGGATGCGTGCTCGGATCTCGCCGCGACGCACGACGTCCGCGGGGTCCGCTCCGTCGATGCGCGCGAGCAGCGGGATGTCGAGCTCGTCCTTGATCTCGCGGGTCTCGTCCAGCTCCTGGTCACGACGCGCGGGCTTGCGCATGAGGTCGATGGCCAGGTTCGTGACGATCCGGTAGAGCCAGGTGAAGAAGCTCGAGCCCCCGTGGAACGAGTCGATCCCGCGGAAGACCCGCAGGAAGGCCTCCTGGACGACCTCGCGAGCGTCGTTCTCGTCCCGGACCAGCCCGAGGGCGATGGCGAACGCCCGTCGCTGGTGCCGCTCCACCAGCTCACGGAAGGCTCGCTTGTCGCCCGATCGGGCGCGGTCGATGAGGGCACGGTCTTCCTCGGCTTCTGCCTGTCTTACCAACCGGTTGGACGCCCCCCGCGCAGCGCTATTCACGGCCCCCGCGACAGCAGTGTCATCCCCCTCCGCGGGGCTCGCCTCCGCCAGGGCCGGGGCGCCGTTGCCCTTCATGGGAGCGGAACGCGGCCCGATACTCGGGCTTACGGCCCGGGCGGGGGGCGCGGCTGCTTCGGGCCGGGAGCCTTGGGCCATCACGGTTCACTCTACGCCCTCTGCAAGCGTGGTGCCCCCGTTGAAACGGGAGCTCACGGGTGGCCCGGAGGGAGCGCCGGGGGCTCGTCCGGCTCGGCTTCGGGGGTTTCCGGCTGGTCGGGCAGCTCGCCCAGGGCGACCTTGAGGTCGAAGCTGCGCTTGCCGCGGGTAATCCGCAGGCTGACCGACTTGCCCACGCCGGCCAGGCTGGCCGCCCAGCGAAGCTTCTCCGGGCCCGGGATGGCGTCGCCCTCGAACGCCGTGATCACGTCG
The DNA here is from genome assembly GCA_015075635.1 of Polyangiaceae bacterium. Lineage (NCBI taxonomy): Bacteria > Pseudomonadati > Myxococcota > Polyangiales > Polyangiaceae > Polyangiaceae bacterium. Next base: position 2,134,499 of record JABTUA010000003.1, on the reverse strand, counting down.
TCGACCTGAACGCCGGCCTTGTCGGCGGGTCCCCCGGGCAGCACGGAGCGCACCAGCGCGCCGGAGGCGTCGCCCAGGCCCAAGCGAGTGGCGTCTTCGTCGAGCAACGACGACACCCGAATGCCGATGGCGCTGCGGATCACCTTGCCGTCCTTGATCAGACGCGGCAGGAGCTCCTTGACCATGTTGATGGGGATGGCGAAGCCGATGCTGTTCGCGTTGGCTCGAATCGCGGTGTTGATGCCGACGACCCGCCCTGCCATGTCGAGCAGCGGCCCACCGCTGTTGCCGGGGTTGATGCTCGCGTCAGTCTGGATGAAGTTGTAGTACCCCGTGCCGTCGCCCAGGCCCTTGACGTCCGTTCCGGTGCGACCCTTGGCAGAGACGATTCCGGCCGATACGGTGTGGGAGAGGCCGAAGGGGTTGCCGATGGCGACCACCCAGTCGCCGACGCGGGTGGCGTCGGAGTCGCCGAGCGGTAGGTGCGCGAGCTCCTTGGAATCCACGCGCAGCACGGCGACGTCGGTGGGCGCATCGCGCCCGACGACGGTGGCCTTCAGCTCCTTCTTGCGGATGATGACCGTGATGTCGGTCGCGTCCTTGATCACGTGGTTGTTGGTCAAGACCAGGCCGGACGCGTCGTAGACGAAGGCGCTTCCGAGCCCCTCCCCGATCACGCGCCGCCGGCCCGTCCTACCGCGCTGCTCCTGCAGCGTCTTCACGAAGCCCACGGCGGGATCGGCCTTCTCAGCCAGATCGGCGAAGCTCTTCGGCGTGTCAGCGGGCGGGGCCGGCGCGAGCGGCGCGGTCGGTGGCGCGACGACCGGGGTCCCCGACGCGGACGGCGCGCCCGCGTCGACCCCGCTCGGGGTGGAGCGCCGGCAGGCGGTCAGCGCCAGTGCTGCGAACAGGACGACAGCAAACGGCCTCACTTCGACTTAGCAACCTCCACGTAGCGCATGCGCAGATCGTATAGCGCTTGTTCGACGATGCGCTCCTCTTCCCCAGTCAAATTCCCGCGCGTCTTGTCCTGCAAGAGGCCGATCAGGTCGATGGTCTGCCGTGCCAGGGGTAGTTCCAGCTGAGTGGCCCCCCCCTCCGGGTTCGGGGCGTCCCCGAGGTGGACGCGGGCGGAGTGGTAGAGCGACAGCACGAAGGTCACGAAGTCCACGGGCGGGAGTCGCTCGCGCGCCCGCTCTTCGTTCGCAGCGTCGAACGCCTCCTGGGCGTCTCGCTGCTGACCACTGCTCGGCCCGTCCACCCCGTCTGCGCTCACGAAGGTTCCTCCTCGTCGTCCTCGTCGTCCTCGTCGTCGTCGAGGTCCGGGGCCTCGCCGAGCCCGAGCGCCGGCTGGTGCTGTGGCACCGGATCGCACTTCGCCTCGGCGTCGGAGAGGCCGTCCAGGTGGCGCGTCACGTCGGTCTCCGAGAGGAGCCCGCGGCGGATCATTCGCTCGCGGATGCGAACGTCGTACTTGAAGAGGTCGAGGTCGGTCATCGCCCCGGTTCCTAGCGCTGGGAGGGCCCGCGAAGCAAGCGCTCGGCGGAAATGAGCTGCGACTCGGGCCTCCTCGCCGGCTGGTTCAGCGCCTGGGCCGCGGCTTCGAGCTCCGCCGCCGTGGCCGGCCGCGTCTCGAGCACGCGAACCTCGACCCGTAGCGTCTGCCCGGCAAGGGGGTGGTTCTGGTCCACGACCACGGCGTCAGGCGTCACGTCGAGCACCCGAAGCACGATCACCTCGCCCGCGCCGCCCTCGGCCTCGAAGCTGTCGCCCGGAGCGACGTCGGCAGGGAAATCCGCTGGGTCGATCTCCAGCACGGCCCTCGGGTCGCGCTCACCGAAGGCGTCTTTGGCCTTGACCCGTACCGTCCGCTCCTGTCCCGGCAGCGCTCCCTCGAGCGCGCGCTCGACCGGAGCGAGCAGCTCGCCGAAGCCGAACACGATCTGGCGCGGACCATCACTGCCCCCGACGTGCTCACCCTCGGCGTCGTACACCTCGTAGGTGAGGGTCACGACGACTTCGGGTCCGACTTGGTAGGCGTGGTCCGAGCTCAAATCTGGTCCGGTGCCACGATCTTGCCCGCGATGGCGCTGGCGGCGACGACGAGCGGACTTGCGAGGTACACCTTGCCCGGACCGCTCCGGCCCGGGAAGTTACGGTTGATGGCGCTGACCGTGACCTCGTCGGGACCGAACGAGACCCCCGGGCCGGCGCGGATGCAGGCGCCGCAAGACGGATCGACGAGGTTCGCCCCGACGCGCTGGAACAGCTCGATGTAGCCCATCTTCTCCGCGTAGTCGCGGATGTGCTGAGAGCCGAACTGGATGTACAGCTTCACGCCGTCCGCGACCTTCTGCCCCTTGTCGGCGGCCCGGCGCAGCACGGAGGCGTACATGTCCATGTCGGCCTTCTTGCCACCCGTGCAGGAGCCGCCGTAGGCGATGTCGATCTTCACGTCGCCCGCGGCGCTGAGCGGCACTCCGTTCCTCGGGTCGCCGGGCGTCGCCACCATCGCCACCACCTTGCCCAGGTCGATCTCGAAGGTCGCCGCGTACTCGGCGTCGGGGTCGGCGCGCACGATCATCTGGCGCAGCTGCTCGGGCGAGAGCCCGCGCATCTCGGCCAAATAGGCCACCACGACCTCGTCCGCCTCGATGATGCCGGTGAAGCTCCCGGCTTCCACCGCCATGTTGGTGAGCGTCGCCCGCTCGTCGAGCGAGAGCTTCTTCACGCCGTCGCCCGAGAACTCCAGCACCTGACCGATGCCCTTGCCGGTCTTGAAGTGGTCGAGCGAGAGGATGTGGAGCATCACGTCCTTCGCGGCGACGCCGGGGCGGAGCTCGCCGCGGAGCACGAAGCGCACCGTCTCGGGCACCTTCACGCGCACGTCCCGCGTGAACCAGGCGTTGGCCATGTCGGTGCTGCCGACGCCGAAGGCGAAGCAGCCGAGGGCGCCCGCCATGCAGGTGTGCGAATCCGTGCCGGCGACGACCTGTCCGGGCAGGGCCAGCTCCTCGATCACCTTGTTGTGGCAGATGGCCTCGCTGCCGACGGTGCGGCCCTCGCGGGTCACCTCCCCGTAGAGGCGGATGCCGTGGCGCTTGCTGAAGCTGTCCTGCACGGTCGCCAGCGAGGCAGCCTGGGCGTCCAGGCCCATCTTCTTGTGGGCCTCCGGCATCACCAGGTCGAGGAAGGTCAAGTGGTCACGGAAGGCGAACACGCTCTCCGGCTCGCTCACCTTCGCGCCGTCGCCGAAGCCGGCCCGGAACAGCGAGTCGGCCATGGGCGTGACGTACTCGTGGCTGAAGCGCACGTCCGTGCGCACGAAGAGCGCGTCGCCGGGCTTGACCGCGGCGGTACCGAGGGCGCCGGAGCGCGCGTCGGCGATGGCGCGTGCCGCGATGATCTTCTCGCAGAGGTTCATCGGCCGGAGCGGCGTGTCCACCGGCGGCGGCGCGATCTCCCCCGCCATGCGCTTGCGGTTGTAGGCGAACAGGCCCCCGCACTCGACGATCTGCGCGCTGATCGGGTCGAGGCCGCGGGTGAACTCGGCGATCGGGATCGCCTCGCCGCGCTCGATGCGCTCGATGAGCGAGAAGTCCGTGGAGGTCAGGAGCCCGATGTTCTGGGCGTTCTGCCGGTAGATCTTCTCGATGTTCTCGGCGATCACCAGCTGCACGCCGGCCTTCAGCTCGGAGTACGGAGCCGTCTCGCGGGAGGAGCCGCAACCCTTGCTGCGGCCGCTCACGATCACGCCGAAGCCGCCGTTCTTGATCGAGTCCTTCTCGACGACGCCGCCCCGCAGCCCGACCAGGCTGAAGCGCGCCAGCGTCTCGTCGAAGTAGTAGCAGACCCAGCCGGGCGTGATCTCGTCGGTCGAGATGTTGTCGATGAGCTTCCGGCTCGAATCGTAGGCGACGCTCTCCCCTGCGAGCTGCCGACGAAGTAGGTCTGGGTCTTCGGTCAGGTACAGAATTCGTCCGCTGATCCGGACGTTTTGCTCACTCATCGACGGCGCCTCCCGGGCGGGGACGAGGAACCTAGCCCGAATGCGCCGTCACGTCATGGCCGAATGGCCGGGCTCCGCTTCTGCGCCGCGTCATTCCGGCACGGCGATCAGCTCGCCGGCCCGCCAGAGCGCCACTGCCCGCGCCGCTCCGGTGCTCGCGAGCGCTTCCTCGAGCGCGCCTCGGAGGCTCGCTCGGGGCTCAGCGTAGGTCGCGCGCGCAATCTCTTCCGGCAGCTGGCTCACCAGGAGCACGCGATGGCGCGGCGGCAGCTGCGGGCGGAGCCCCAGCTCGTAGATGCCGCGATTGACCCGCTCGAGCGGCCCGGTCCCGAGCGCCAGATCCGCGACGACGATCACCACGCCGTCGTCTTCGAGCAGCGCGCCGGCTGGAGGCACGAGCTTCGAGGCCTGGTAGAGGCTCTCCGAGACCGGCGGGCGGTCGGCGACGACGACCACGGCGGCGCGCGGCGCGCGCACCGTGAACAGCTCGCGCGCCCGCGGCAGGAGCGCTCGGTGCGCTGCCACCAGATCCCCTGCTGCGGCGGCCACGGGCGTGCCCTCGACGTCACACAGCACGTTGAGCAGGAAGGCTCGGCCGGGCAGCGCCCGAGCGGCCGCTTCCATGTCGAGCCGGCACAGGTTGTCCTCGACGCGGCCCAGGCGGGCGCTCGGATCGGCCTTGAGGCGGTGGTTGTCGAGGGCGTCCTCGGCCAGCGCACAGCCCGGAAATACCGCCTTCGCGCCGGCGGAGAAGCCCGCGAAGTAGTGGGGGCGGATGCGCCCGGTCGCGACCACCAGCTCCGCCTCGGCGACCTCAGCCACGATCCGGATCCGCGTGCCGCGCGGGGTGGCCCCGAGATCCACCAGTCGCGAGCGCGGGCCGTGCACGACCAACGGGCGATCGCGAAACGCAGCGGGCACCGCGCGCTCGGTCGCCAGGTGCGTGCCGGAGGCCACCACCAGCGTGACGCGCTCCCAGGGCAGTGCTTCGCGCAGCACCGCCAGCATCTCAGCCCGCGGCTCGTCCCGCGACTCGTCGCTGACGACCACGGCGATGCGACGCGCCTCGCGGGCGAGCTCCGCGAGCGGCGGGCTGCCCACGGGAGCCGCCAGCGCGCCGCGGCACAGCTCGACGACGGACCCGCCGCCAGCGGCGGGTGCCGGGGAGCGCTGGATGACGAGATCCGACGGTAGCTCGCCGAGGGCGCGCTCCGCGAACGAGCTCAAGCTCGGCCCCGAACCTTGCGTCCGGATAGCGCCAGGACCGCGGTGAGGGCGATCTCGATCTCCTCGTGGCTGGGCGGCGCGCTGCGCGCCGAGATGCGACGCTTCACCGCGCCGAGCTCGGCGCCGAACACTCGGTAGCGCGCCCGCTCGTGATCGTCGCGCTCGCCCACCACCCACTCCGCCACGATGGCGTGGAGCTCGTCGATGTCACGGTTCATGAGCGGTGCCAGACGGCTGGCCAGTGGATGTGTCATGGTGTCCCCGCGCAAAGGGGTTGCAGATGCAGGCATCCTTCGTCAAGGTCGCCGGCACTTGGTCATGTGGATCTACCCTCCCACGCGACTCGCCGCCAGCTCTGCTCTGGCGATCGCGGTCGGCCTCGGCTGCGGAAAGCGCGCGGAGGGCACGGCCGCGGGGCCGACCGCGAGCGCCTCTCCGAGCGCCTCGCCGCCCGTCGCGTCGGCGCGGCCGCCCAAGGAAGCGGCCAAGGCCGACGCGCGCGCGGAAATTCCTGCGGGCGCGGTGCGCGTCGGCAGCCGCCCCGGCGATCCCGGGCGGAGGCCCGAGCTCGAGCCCGCGGAGCACAGCGTGGAGCTCGGCCCCTATTCCATCGATCGGCTGCCGTTCCCCAACGACCCCGGCCGCCCCCCGCTCACGGGTGTGAGCCGCGACGACGCCAAGCGCCGATGCGCGGAGAAAGGCGCGCGCCTGTGTACGGAGTTGGAGTGGGAGCGCGCCTGCAAGGGCCCCTCCAACGAAGTCTTTCCGACCGGCGACGCCTGGGACCCGCGCTGCGCCGACGAGCCGCGGAGCTGCGCCTCCGGCTTCGAGGTGCTCGGGATGGGAGCCGCGCTCCGCGAGTGGACCGCCAGCGACGTGGTGCCGACGGACAAGGACGCGCCGCGGCGCGCGGCCATCCGCGGCGCGGCGGCCAAGGCACCTGCCCAGGACCACCGCTGCGCCGCCCGCAACGGCATCGACGCCGATACCAAGAGCGACGACCTGGGCTTCCGCTGCTGCCACGGCCCTCCGAACGCGGCGGTGGTCAAGGAGCCGACCTTGGGGCAGACCTTCGAGCGCGCCAAGATCAACGCCGCCGAGCTGGAGAAGATCCTGGCGGCAGACCCGCGCACCGCGATGCTCGCCAAGGACGTGAAGTTCTTTCGCGACCCGGAGGCCGCCAATACCGTGATCGAGCGCGGCCCCGGCGACAAGAAGGGCTTCTCGTTCACGGTTGCGCCGCTGCTCTGGAACCCGGTCGCGGGAGCCCAATACCTGCTCGTCGCGGCGCGCTCCGGGGACAACACCTCGTTCGTGGTGGCCTTCCACGCGGCCGGCAAGGACGAATACCGGCTGGCGTCCAGCTTCGTGATGAAGAACGAGCCGGGCCCGGTGGCGCTGGCCTACAGCGGCTACATCCGGCCGCGCCTGCACTTCAGCACCTGCTGGGGCTGCCCGGGCGAGACCGGGAAGATCCTGCACCGCGATCCCGACGCGGTGGTGATCGTGCAGCCGTGAGCGCTACACTCCCCCCATGACTCGCGGGCTCCCGTTTCTCTTCGTAATCGCGCTGTCGGCATGCGGCAGCGACAGCTCCAGCTCATCGGGAGGGGGAGGCGCTGGAGGCAGCGGCGGAGCTGGCGCGAGTGGCGGAACGAGCGGCAGCGGCGGCGTGCCGCCGGCGGACGGCCCGTTCGCCTGCGGGGCGAGCACCTGCAGCGCAAACCAGTTCTGCATCCATCCGTGCTGCGGGGGAGCCCCGCCCATCTGCCAACCGAAACCCGAAGGCGGCAGTTGCCCCTCGGGCTTCCACGAGGGCTGTCAGATGGGCAGCTGCTCCGATCCAGCGGGATGCTGCGAGATGGATCCCTGCACGCCGCCGCCGCCCTACTGCGCGGACCAGCCGGAAGCCGGCTGCTCGCTGCAAGGGCACGACTGCCACCTGATGTGCGCCTAGGGAAGGGCGAGGGCCTTGTCCGCCCCACGCTGCTTCACCCGCTCGGCGATCAGCCGGCGCACGCTACGCGCGCGCTCGAGGCACTCTTCGACTTGCTTGGGCGTCACCAGCAGCGCCGGCGGCTCGCCCCAGCCGAGAGCGCGCTCGAGCGCCTCGCGCTCCAGCTTGCCCAGGCGTTCTTCCAAGGACTTCGAGTAGGTCATGTGGCGCGACAGCCGCGTGAGCGCGTCGTTCTGCGCGCCCTCCTTCGGCACCGGCGAGAAGGCCTCGTTGCCCTCCGTTGCCGTCAGGCGGCCGGTCTTGGCGTGACGGTAGACGCTGATCCGCGCTGCGTTGCCGGACACGTAGTCGATCACCAGGAGCGCCTGGTACTGCGCGAGCCCGAGCTGTTGCGCTTCGGGGATCGGCTCCCGCGCGCCGAGCAGCGTCTCCCAGCCCTGCGCCGGCGCGTCTTCCCCGAGCCGGGTCAGCTCCACCCGGGTGAGGGTCGGCGCCGGCGCCAGGGTCAGCGCGACTTCCACGCTGCCGTTGCCCAGCACGCGAGCTTGTTTCTCCAGGCGCTTGCGCGTGGGCGAGTCCGCCGCATGGCTGAGCTCGGCGACGCTGAGGGCGCGGAGCGCGGTCGGCGCGACCACTCCTGGCGCGACGAGCTCGGCGATGCGGAAGTGGGCGGTGCGGGCTCGCGGCCCGAGGGGCTGGTCCTTGGTGGCGAGCGTCACCAGGACCCGTGCCGGCGGCGTGCGCTCGAGCTCGCCCAGCCAGGCCCCTCGCTCGAACGAGAGCTTCCCGAGCTTGCCGTCCTCGAGCACTGCCGAGAGCTTGGGCTGAGGCGCCCCGGCGCTCGGGGCCGGCACCGTGCTCGGGGCCGGCGCTGCCGCGACGCTGGCGGACGGAGCCGCCGACGGAACCGCCACGCTCGTGGCCGCGTCGGACGTCGGGGCTGGCTCCTTGCAGGCGACCGGAGCCCCGAGGGCCAGCCAGCACGCCCAGCCCAGTCGCTTCATGTGAGCCCGTGCTCCGACAGGAACTTCTCGATGCGCATCCCCACCAGCTCGTGCTGCTCCAGCGGCGCCACGTGGGTGCCGCCCGAGAGCATCACCAGCTCCGCGTTCGGCAGCGTCTCCTGCATGTGGCGCGACAGATCCGGCGGCGTGAACGAGTCGCGGTCTCCGGCGATGATCAGCACCGGCACGTTCACGCTGGGCAACAGGTCCTCCGCCGAGTGCTCCCCGGCGGCGGCGAGCATGCGCACGAACATCGGGAAATCCACGTGAGCCACGTGCTGGAAGTAGGGCTCGATGTCCGCGGGGTTCACGGTGCGTGGATCGACCTCGCCGGTGAACAGCGCGACCCTGAGCGCAGTCTTCGAGGGCACCCTCGACCACAGCGCGCGCGTGAGGCGCGGGTGCTTCGTCGCGAGCTCCGTCAGCTTCGGCAGCACGTTGGCCAGGACCTCGCTGTTCTTGAAGGTGTGCGTCACCCGCCCGTAGCTGCCGCAGAGCAGCACGATGCCCCGCACGTTGTCGGGGCGCAGCCGGTAGGCTTCGAGGGAGACCTGCGTGCCGAATGAGTGTCCCACCAGCACCACCGGGGGGTCGCCCAGGTGGCGGCGCACGGCGTCGAGGTCGGAGACATGGGCTTCGACCCCGAGCTGCTCGGGATCGACGGGGTTGCCGCTACGCCCATGCCCTCGGTAGTTCCAGTGGGCCACGGACGCCGCGCGGGCGAGGTCGTCCCACAGGTACTTGTAGATGAAGCCGTCGCAGCAGATCCCGTCCGACAGGAGGACGGTGGTCGCCGATGGGCCGGCCCGGTGGCGCACGTAGAGGCGCGTGCCGTCGGAGCCCAGCGCGGCCGACTCCGTGACGGGAGTCTCAGCCGGCGTCGCCGTCTTCGTCGTCCCCGATGTCATTGACGCTCGGGATCTTCTTGATCTCGAGGCGAGCCATCTTCCAAGCGCGCTGAACGACCCAGGAGAGCGAGCGGTCGAGCCGCGCCGCCTCGTCCTTGATCTCCTGCAGCATCGCCTCGGGGAAATAGAGGCTTTGTTTGCGCTTGTCGCTGCCGCCTTTGTTCTCGTCAGCCACGCTCGGACCTCGTAGGGAAAGTTCGTTTCGGGGAGCCGGGTGCCCTGTAAGGGAGTGTCACCAGAAGCGCCCCATTAGGGGAGTAGCACCCACAGCCCAATAAAATCAACGAACTTGAACGAGTAGGAGCAGAGCCCCGTCTTTTTGTCGCTCCCGAGCTCCGACCCGGCGCTCGGAGCGGGTCCGGGTATCCTCGGCGCCATGCCCTTTCACCGCTCCTCGCTCCGGCTCGCGCTGACCACGGCCGCCGCCTTCGCCGGTGGCGCGCTCTCCGCCCACCTGGCCACCGCCACTCCCGCCCGAGAGAGCCCCTACGAGATGCTCGAGCAGCTCGGACGGGTCCTGGTCCTGATCGAGAACGAATACGTGGAGCCGGTGGATCGCCGGCGCCTGGTCGAGGGCGCCATCAAGGGCATGGTCGCCGAGCTGGACCCGCACTCCGGCTACTTGCCACCGCAGGACTGGGCGATCTTCCAGTCGGACACCGAGGGCAAGTTCGGCGGAGTCGGCGTGGAGGTCGACTTCCGCGACGAATACGTGATGGTGATCGCGCCCATCGAGGGCTCCCCCGCCGAGCGCGCCGGGGTGCGCTCCGGCGATCACATCGTCGCCATCGACAACAAGAGCGTGCGCGACAAGAGCCCGGACGACCTGATCCGCTCGATGCGCGGCGCGCCGGGCACCAAGGTCATCCTCTCGGTGAAGCGCGCGGGCAAGGAGGATCTCCTGCACTTCACCCTGACGCGTGAGGTCATCGTCGTAGCGAGCGTCGCGCACAAGCTGCTCGACGGCAGCATCGGCTACGTGCGCGTGAAGCAGTTCCAGAACGGCACGCACGACGAGCTCCTGGAGGCCGCCGCCAAGCTGCGCAAGGCAAACGGCGGCGAGCTCGGCGGGGTCATCCTCGATCTCCGCAACAACCCCGGCGGCCTGGTGGACGAGGCGGCGTCGGTCGCCGACGAGTTCCTGATCGGCGGAGTGATCTACACGACTCGGCACCGGGACAAGGTGATCGACGAGGCCAAGGCGGGGCGCGGCGGAGTGCTGCGCCGAGGCCCGCTGGTGGTGCTGGTCAACGAGTACAGCGCGAGCGCCGCGGAGCTCGTGGCCGGGGCGCTCCAGGACCAGCGGCGCGGCACGGTGGTGGGAGCCAAGACGTTCGGCAAAGGCTCGGTCCAGACCCTGATCGACCTGCCGGGCCGAGCCGGGCTGCGCCTGACGACGATGCGCTACTACACACCCAGCGGACGCGCGATCCAGGCCCAGGGCATCCGGCCCGACGTGCTTGTCGAGGCCGCCTACGTCGCCGACAAGACCTTCGGCGTCGTGCGCGAGTCGGATCTGGAGAACCACCTGCCGGCCGAAGGCGCGCCCGGCAGCGCCCCGCCCGCCGACGCCGGTCCACCCGCCGCCGACGCCGGCACGGGCGACGGCGGCCCTGGCACGCACCTCGGCGTCACCCGCGACGTGGCCAACGATCCGACGGGCGGCGCCGATCTGGCGCTGAGCATCGGCTACCAGATCGTGCGCGGGGTGCTGAAGAAGAAGCAGTAGATCGACGAACTAACGTGCTTCCTGCGGCCGTCTGATCGTCGCAAGACAACCCAAGTCGAGACTAGCCCCCGCCCAGCGTGCGGAAGATCTGCTCGAACGCCTGTTGCTCTTCGCTACAGAAGCGATCGCGGTCGCCGTCCGGGTAGGCCGCGACGCAGGCGGCGCCGATGTCCAAGCAGAAGCTCAGGATGGCGCGGCGGCGCTGGATGCTGTGGGGCTCGTCGCCGGCGATGCCGGTGTCCGGCAGCATTCGGCGGAGCAGGCCGAGCAGCTCCGGGTCCGGGCGGCGCTCGAGGAACTGCTGCACGAACGCCCGCGCTTCTTCGAAGGTCACGACCTCGTGACCGGCGAGCGCGTTGAGGTTCTTGACGTGAGCCCGCAGGAACGACTCGAGGAGCCGGACCTCCTCCGGCTGGACCACGCCGTCCGCCCAGATCATCTCGAGCAGCGGGATGGTGTCGATGAAGTACACGTCCTGACCGCGAATGCCGAACAGCGCGAGGCGCTCCAGCGCGTCGTGCCGCGACATGGTGAGCGCCGGCGGGCGGGCCGCGGCCCGCGGCGACGCGGCGATGGTGGCGCTGCCCGTGGGTCCGGCGGGCGGAGGCACGCTGTGGGAGGGAAGCTCCGCCGGAAGCTCGAGTGCCAGCTGCCCCAGGCTCGGACCGCTGGCATCGCCCATTTCGCGGGCCACCTTCGCCAGCCCACGCTGGAAGGTCCGCGCGTCCGGGTGTCGCTCGGCCGCCTCGAACGCCAGTGCGCGGTCGATCTCGGCTGACAATGCAGGGGGCAACTCGGGGGCCACACTCGCCAGCGACCGCGCTGGCTGGTACTGCGCCATGCTCTGAAGCTCGAGGTCGTCCTTCGCGGCGTGGACGTACTGCCCGGAGAGCAACCGAAACACCGTCGCCCCTACGCTGAACAGATCGGCACGCCCATCGACGCGGTCCCACTCGGAGCGGGCTTGCTCGGGCGCCATGTACGCGAAGGAGCCGAGCTGCATGCCCTCGTCCTCGTCCTCGCTGGTGGTGCCGCGGACGCGCGCGATGCCGAAATCGAGGACCTTCAGGCGACCGTCGCGCAGCGCGAACAGGTTCGTGGGTTTCAGGTCGCGATGCACCACACCGCGCTCGTGAGCGGCGGCCAGGACGTCGAGGGCTTGGTCCGCCGCCGAGAGCACGGCGCCGACCGGCAGCTTCCCGCCGGCGGCCCGGCGCAGATCGTTGAGCGTCCCGCCTTCCAGGAGCTCCATCACCAGGTACGCGGTCCCGTCGCTGTCCTCGTCGTCGTCGTAGACCAAGACGGCCCCGGGGTGACCGATGGTGTTGGCAGCGTAGCCTTCGCGCAGAAAGCGCCGGCGGATCTCCTCGTCCCCGGCCAGATCCGGCGCCAGGATCTTCAACGCGGCGCGGCTCTGGTTGCGGTGCGTGGCCGCGTAGACCCAAGCCATGCCGCCAACGCCCAGGAGCCGGTCCAGCGTCCACTTGCCGCGCACCGTGCTGCCCACACGGGAGCGGGCTCGGTCCGTCGCGGCGCTCACCGGGGGGAGTATATCGACAACTCGGCGTCAGGAGCAGGTGCCGTAGGCGACGCCGCTTGCCTGCGTTCCGAGGGGCGTGGCCGAGCACGTGCTGCCGGCCGGGCAGTCGCTCTGCCCCAAGCGACACCACTTGGCGCAAGCTCCGTCAGGACGACAGCCGTGGCCGGGCGCGCACGCGAGGTCGTTGCCGGGCGTGCAGGTGCCCGGTCCGACTCCGGTGCCCGCACCGCCCACGCAGTCGCTGATGTCGGGAAGCACGACGAGGCAGCTCGCGCCGGCGCCGCAGACGCCGCTCGGGTTGGCGAGATCGCAGCCCGACGTGCACGACTTCCAGCCGGGCACGGCCGAGCCCATGTAGACCTGGACGCAGCGCGACGCGGGGAGCGCACAGTCGGCGTCGAGCTTGCAGAACGGCTTGCACGCGTAGGACACGCAGCTCGTGCCCTTGCCACACTCGGTCTGGGTGTAGCAGGTCTGGTTGGCGAGCTTGGGGCCCGCAGGGAAGCACGACGTGAACCCGCTCGGACCGGCGACGTCGCAGTTCTGACTCGGCCCGCAGCCGCACTGCGCGAACGTGTCGCACAGGCCACCGGGAACCGGCGGAGTACAGCTGACGCTGCCGCCAGCGCCGCCGCTCGCGCCGCCGCTGCTCGCGCCGCCGCTGCTGCTCGCGCCGCCGCTGCCCAGCGCGCCGCCCGTGCCCGCCGCGGCGCCGCCGCTTGCCGCCGAGCTTCCGCCGGCGCTCGGCTTGGTGCCACCGACGCCGCCGCCAGAGCCGCCGAGCGAGGGCTCCTCCTCGAGCCCCACCGGCGACGCGCACGCCGTTAGCGAGAACAACAAGCCGAGCTTGAGCGCGACGGGGATCTGCATGGCCGACCTCTCTCGACCCCGAGTCTCCGTTCGGGCGCCCCACGGCACCACCTACGCCGGCTGATTTCGCCTGACATCGGCGTGCTGGCGCACCCGACCGACGATCGCCCGAGCGCGCTCTTCGATCCGGTCGAACGCGCCGCCCGCCAGATCTTCAGGCTCGAACAGCGAGCGCACGAAGCCCAGCGCAAACGCGCCGGCGGACAAGAAGTCGGCGGCGTTGTCCAGGCGCACTCCGCTCGTCGGCACGATGCGCAGGAACGGCAGCGGGCCGAGGCATGCGCGCACGTAGTCCGGGCCGTCCGGCGGCGCGGGAAAGAGCTTCTGGAGCGGGGCGCCGGCGCGGTGTGCGGACAGCAGCTCGGTGGGCGTGAACGCGCCCGGGATCACCACGGCGCCGAGCTCGCCACCGACGCGGATCACCTCCGGATCGACGACCGGCGACACCAGAAAGCGGGCGCCGTGTTCGACGGCGCGCCGGGCGTCATCCGAAGTGAGGACGGTCCCCGCGCCGACGCAGAGCTCCTGGCTCTCCGCCAGCCGAGCGATGGCGTCGAGGGCTCCCGGGGTGTTGAGCGTCACCTCCAAGCAGCGGAAGCCGCCCCGCACCGCTGCGCCCAGCGCTGGCGCCACCCGCGTCTCGTCGGCGCAGCGCAGGATGGCGATGGCGCGCTCCCGTTGGATGAAGGCCAGGACCGCGTCGCTCGACATCCCGGGAGGCTGCCACGGGACCCGGGCGGGCCGACAGCGCTGACATCCACCTACACTCCCGGACGTGCAACTGCGGCTGACTCACGCCCGGACGTAGCGCTGAAACAGCTCACTCGCCGGAGCGAGGCGCTTACCCAGGCGTCTCCGACGCTCCTGTGCGCGGTTCCACTCGCGCAGCGCGGCGTGATGTTCGCCGAGCTCGCTGCGCAGCATCGCGTGGTCGCGGCGAACTGCCGCGAGCGTGTCGGTGCCGTCCAGCTCGTAGGGGCAGTCGAGCTCGCGCAGCACGCGCAGGCGCTTGAGCCCGCCTCGCTCGCCGAAGGTCGCGTGCAGCGGATAGGCTCGGCAAGCGGCGGGCCTCGAGGCGTGCACGCCGCACACTGCTCCGTCTAGGAAACGGCAGCCGCCGTCATTCCACCCGAGCAGCATGATCGCTCGGCCGCTGGGTAGGAGCACGACGCTGCTCGGCTCCCCCGCCAGCAGCTCCGGGGCGCCCCAGTCCACGAGCTCTTCGGCGGAGAGGCCTGTCGCCCGCGTGAGCCGGCAGAGGTCCGCGAAGGTCACCGGCACACGCGGACCTCGGCAGCATTCGCCGCAACCGGTGCAGCGCAGTCGGGCCAGGTGAAGTCCGGCAGCCATCGCGCCCAAAATCTCCTACACTCGACCGGTGCAAGGCTATCCCCCCGGAGGCTACGGTCCGCCTCCCCAACCGCCGGGCTACGGCGGCTACGGTCCGCCGCCGGGCCCCACCGGCTTTCGCCCGTTCGCGGCGCCGCCCGTGGCCTACGGGGGCTACAACGCCCACGCGCCGTGGGGGGTCGATCCGAAGACGGGCCGCCCGTTCTCGGACAAGCAGAAGATCATCGCCGGGATCCTGCAAATCTTCCTGGGCAAGTTCGGCGTGGGGCGCTTCTACACGGGTCACACCGGGATGGCGGTGGGGCAGCTCGTCGCCTGCATCCTGGGCGTGTGGGTGTTCTCCTGGTTCACCTGCGGGCTGAGCGCGTTCGTGCTGCTCTGGCCGATGATCGACGGCATCATGATCCTGGCCACCGACTCCACCGACTCCGACGGCCGACCGTTGCGCTGAGCTCAGGTCAGACTCGGGTTTCGCTCTTTTGCGCCCCGTGATTGCCGACGCGCCCTGCCTTCGTCGATGTCGTCATCGAGACGCACTCGGAGAACGCCAGGCGGAAGTTCCCACCTGACGGGGGGAGTGCGCCGGCCCACCCCTCCGGGTATCGCGAAGCGCGTTCGCCGGTGTTCTCGTAGGTCTAGGTCTCAGTGGCAGATCGCGATCTGCTCATGTCAAGACCCCGAAAGTCGAGTCAGAACGAGTACGTCTTCTCGAACAGCTTGGCCCCCGCGCCGTCGATGAACGTGACCTTCACCGTGGGCGGGGTGGTGTTGGGATCCGCCAGGAACGTCACGTAGTTGTTGGTGCCGGTCTTGAACTCGAACTGCGGCGCGCCCAACGTCGCGGTGAGCGGATTGCCACTCTGTCCGCCCGGACCCACGAAGACCTCGCGCAGCGCGGCACCCGCGCCGCTCGGCTCGACCTGCGCGGAGGCGCCCAGGTGGAAGTCGCCGGCCACGAACAGCGTACCCTTGATGCCGGTGCCGGTGATGTGGTCGAGGAGCTCCTTGCGCTGCGCCGGGTAACCCTCCCAGCGGTCGACCGCGTAAAGGTCCCAGAGCGTGGGCATGTTGGTGATGGGCACCGAGGTCACGATCACCTTGAAGGTCGCGCTGCTGGTCGAGAGCCCGTTCTTCAGCCAGGTCATCTGCGCCGGCGACAGGTACTGCGCGTTCGGTCCCGATGCGGTGCTCGGCTTTCGTTCGCTGCGCGAGTCGAGCACGAACACCTCGAGCGTCTCGCCCCACTTGAAGCTGCGCCAGATGCGATTGGGGCTCGAGTTGTCACGCCGAATCGGCAGGTGCTCGAAGAACGCCTGGGTCGCGTTGGCAAGCCGCGTCTTGTCGATGGTCTCCGGATTCCAGTCGTTGTCCACCTCGTGGTCGTCCCAGGTGGCGTAGTGACCGGTGCTGGTCAGCAGCGCCTGATAGGTGGCCTGGCCCATCTGGCCAAGCCACTTGGCGCGGTACTGGCTGAGCGTGTTCGCCGAGTCGTTGTAGGTGGTGTCGCCCGCCAGGATGAAGAAGTCGAGCTTCTCGGCGCCCGCGTGCGAGAGCGGGGGGAACGGCGCCTTGCCGTTGTCGGTGCAGGAGGTTCCGCCGAAGCGCACCGCCGGCTTCTGGCCCGGCAAGGGCGCGGTGACGAAACGTCCCACGGCGCTGCGTCCGCTGAAGCTCGGTGAGGACCCCTCGAGGAACACGTAGAAGAGCTCGGTGTGAGGCGGCAGCGCTGGCACGTCCACGTGCACGTAGCCGTCGGCGGACGGCGTCACCACGCTCTCGTGGTAGAGCGACACCTTACCGGCCGTGCTGGGCCTGTAGACGCGCAAGAGCAGCGGGCTCGTCCCGCCGTAGTAGGTCCAGACCATCGCGCCGCCCCAGGTCACGTCGCCGGACTGGATCCCGGAGGGGAACGAGGTCTTGCTCTCGGGGATCGTCGTGGGGTCGAAGTCGATCTCGCTGGACGCGGCGTCGGGCACCACGTCGATGGGCGCGTCCACCAGCGCGTCCACCGAGACGTCGGGCGCCGCGTCGGCGCCGGCGTCGCTCCCGCCTACGCTGGCGTCGGAGCCCGCTACGCCGCCGCTGCCGCTCGCGCCGCCGGAGCCGCCGCTGCCGGAAGCCCCGCCGCTGCCGGACGTGCCGCCACCGCCGCTGCCAGCGGCCCCGCCGCTCGACTTGCCACCCGAGCCGCCGTCGTCGTCCGACGAGCCGCCGCAGGCGAGGACGAGCTGAACCACCAACACCGAGACGCCACCGAGCCAAGCCAGACGCCGCATGGGACCGAGAGCATACGACGCCGGGCTCGCGTAAGCTCGGCGCATGCGCCGGACCCCTCCCCTCGCCCTCCTCGCCTGCCTCGCCTGCGCTCCCGCCCTCGCCCCGGCGCCCGCTCCGCCGGCGAGCGGAACCCAGGCCGCCCCGCCCGCCGCGACCCTCGCGGCCGGGCCGACCCTGAGCGGGCCGCCCGGCTCGCCGAGCGGCGCCTTCGCGGCGTCCCCGCTGACCGAATTCGCCGGCGGCGTTCGCGACATCGCGCTCGCTGCCCTCGACGGGCGGCCCCTGCCCCAAGGGGCGATCCCTGTCGAGCCCAGCCGCGACCCGAGTCGCAGGGTGCGGTCGGACAAGCCGCCCCCGCCGAGCCGAGAGCTGGACGTGTTCGCGTTCGCGATGGAGATCACCTTGGTGCTCCGCGAGCCCTCGAGCACTTCGGCGGACGATCCCGAGGACGGCAGCATCGAGCTGATCGCCTTCCTCAGCCGCACCGGCCTCAAGGTCGCGAAGCTCGAGGCGCGCAGCCCTCGCAGCCACCGTCCTTTGCCGCCGTGGCTGTCCGGCGTCGAGCGCTTCGGCAACGAGGTGCTCGCCGCCCTGCGCGGCGGCGGCATCGGTCAGCTGTTGGTCGGCGAGGCCGAGCGACCGGTGCTCGGCGACGACTTCCTCTACCGGCGCTTGATGGACGAGCGACCCAAGCTCGAGCAGCTGCGGAGCGCGGAGGCGCTGGCCGCGCGCCATGGCCGCGTCCTCGGCTATCGCGTGGACGACGTGTTCTTGGTCTCGCGGGACAGGGCCGGTGTGATCTGGGGACTCGAGCTCGAGCTCGATGAGTCCGACGGCCAGGTGATGCTGGACGGATCACCCTTGGTGCGGGTCGAGCGCCTCGACAAAGAGGAGCGCGAGCGCCTCGAGGCCCCGCCGCCCCCGCCGCCCCCGCCGCCCCCACCTTGACCTGCTCAGCGCGCGACGGCGCGGTGGGTGCTCAGCCAGCCACCCAGCATGAGAGCGGTGAGGCCGCTCAGGAGCGCCGCGGAAATCCCCGCGCCCACGTCCGGCACCCAGCTCGCCGTGAGCCCGCCGACCAGCGCAGCGACCAGCACCGAACCGCCCAAGACCCAAGCATTTCCCGGATTCACGGCCGTAATACGCCGTACCCGAGCCTACCTTCCCCGAGTCAGGGATGGGGCCGGCGCGCGTCCGGAAGCCCGGTCAGGTCGGGGGCTTTCTCCCAGCGCTCGTGCAGCGCCTCCCAAACGCCGCCGCGCTTCACCGAGCACCCGTAACAGAGCACATTCTCGTCGCTGTAGACGAAGGCGCGGTCCCGGGCCGGCGCGACCTCGGCGCCGCACTCCTCACACTGGGTCAGCTCGTCGGATTCGGTCTCGTGCATGGCGGCGCCGGACTACCACAGATCGAGAGCCGCGTGGACTTCCGGTGGCCCACCCCGTGCCCTAGGCTCCGGGCGCGCGATGAACGCCTATTTGATCGAACGGTTCGTCCACCTGCTCGGCGCGTTCGGCTTCGTCGCGGCCCACGGCGCCACGGCTGCCATCACTTTCAAGCTGCGCAAGGAGAGGGACCCGGCCCGGGTGCGGGCCTACCTGGATCTGTCGCGCTCGACCCGCGGCGTGATGCACGGCTCCTTCACCCTGCTCCTGCTGGGCGGCATCGGCGCGGGTTTCCACGGGAAGTGGTGGTCGAGCGGCTGGATCTGGACCTCCCTGGTGCTGCTCATCGTGCTGTTCGCAGCCGCGTTCCCGCTGGCCGTGCCGTACTTCAAAGCGATGCGCCGGGCCGCGGAGCGCGAGCCGCCGGATCAGGTCGAGCTCGAGCGCTTGCTGCGCTCGACCCGAGGCCTGTGGCTGGCGTGGATCGAGACGCTGGGGATCCTCGTGATCCTCTACCTGATGGTGTTCAAGCCGTTCTGATCAGTTCGAGTCTGCCTTCAGCCGTCGCGATGCTTCGAGGCGGCTCTCTACTTCCTCGGCAGCGGTCCCGAGGTCCTCCGCCGCTCGCTCCCTGTCCCCTTGCAGGTACGCCAGCAGCCCGTGCGCGGCGACGAGCGCGATGCTGGTGTTCACGCCGCGCGCCGCGAACGCCTCCGCCGCCTCCGGGCGCTTGAGCAGCTCGTCGAGCTCCTTGAACAGGTCGTCGAGGTGAGCCAGGAGCGTCGTTTCGTCCATCGCGGCGCAGTCTAGCGCAAGACCACCACCAGAACGCCGAGCAAGAGCAGCACCAGCGCCACGCCCATCCAGGCCAGGCGCCGTGCCGAGCTGCCGCGCTCCGCCACACCCAGGATCGGGGCGAGCGCGCGCCAGCTCTCGCCGGCGTCGGCGAAGCGCTCTTCGGCACGGCGGTTCACCGCGCGCGCGAACCAAGCATCGAAGCCCGGCGGGATGCGCTCGCCCAAGCCTGCTTCGCGCGCCCGCTCGCTGGGCGCCACGAGCGACGCGCGCTCCAGCTCGAGCACCAGATCCACGACGCTCGAGCGCCCGCTCGCGTGGCGCCAGTACGGCTTCCCGGTCAAGACGAAGTAGGCGATCAACCCCAGCGCCCAGACGTCCACGCGCGGCGAGGGGACGAAGCCGTCCCGCCCCTGCTCGGGCGCCGTCCAGAGCGGCGTGCCGAGCCCGGCCTCCGTCGATGCCCAGCTCTTCTCCTGGAGGCCCTTGGCGATGCCGAAATCGGAGACCTTGGCCCTCGGCACCGGTCCGTCTCCGAGCTCGAGCAAGACGTTCTCGGGCTTCAGGTCCCGGTGCACGATGGCGAGCTCGTGCGCGCGCCGCACCGCGCCGAACACGTCTCGGAGCAGCGCCCCAGCCGCTTGCATGGGCGGTGCTCCCTGCTCCTGCACCCACGCCGCGAGTGTCGGACCGGGCACCAGCTCCAGAGCCATCCAAGGCTGACCCGTCGCCTCGTCCACGCCAGCGTCGAGGGTCGCGACCACGTTGGGATGCTGGAGCTTCGAGCTGAGCCTCGCCTCGCGTTTGAAGCGGTGCAGCGACTTCTGGTCGCCGACGAGCTCGCGCTTGAGCAGCTTCAGCGCGACGCGATGACCGTCGGCGATGCGCTCCGCGTGCCAGACGGTACCCATCGCTCCTTGCCCCAGACGCTCGAGCAGCCGGTACCGGCGGGCCAGGGAGCCGAGGGCGTCCTCCGTCACGTGCGGCCGCGTCGCTCGAGCGCCAGCGCGACGAAGCTCGACATCAGGTAGGCGAAGGTCTCTTCGTCGCTGTTCCACACCCGCGGCGGGCCGACGTGCTCGTGGCACACCACACCCACCATCTTGCCGTTGACCCAGATCGGAACGTCGAGCATCGACGAAATCGAGAGCGGGGTGAGGTAGAAAGCAGAGAAGCACGAGGTACGCGGATCCCGGTGCGCGTCGTTGGCGGCGATGGTCCGCTCGGTCTCCAGCGCCTTGAAGTAGGGGGCGTAGTCGGTGGCGAAGAGCACGACGCCCGCGCTGTGCTGTCCCGTCGAGCGCTCGAACAGATCGGCGCAGGTGATCTTGGTTCGCTCGGGATCGAGGAACCACACGCTGACGCGATCGATGTCCAGCGTGGTGGACGCCGCCTCGTTGATGCGGCGCACGGTCGCGTCCACATCGCCGACGAACAAGCTGCGCTGGGTCATCAGCTCGACGTAGGTGGAGAGGTGGCGCCTGAGGGCACGCGTCTCGTCGACGCTGGCTCGTGGCTGAGAGATCATGCCGGGCGCGACTTCGTGGCGCGAGGTCGAGCTGCCGGGGAACTCCTGGCGCAAGCGCTCGATCGCCTGATCCAGCCGCGTGATCAGCTCCGGCGTGTCCTCGACCGTCGCCGCCTCCGTGGAAGTCAGCTGCGCCATCGAGGCGAGTCGCATCTTGGCGACCAGACCTCCGAGACGGTTGGCCTCGTCGAAGTAAGCCCTGCTCCGGTCGCCCATCGGCGGCAGGATATCAGCTCGGCGAGCTCGCGACACTTGCCGCAGCACTCGGCTGACGCTAGGCCTCGCCGCGTGAAGCTCTGGGTCGGGATCTCGCTCGCAATCGGTCTGGTGGCGTGCGCCACCGCCGAAGAACCCCGTAAGCAGTTCCCGGGAGCGGGCGGCAGCGCAGGAAGCGGCGGGAGCAACCTCGACGCCGGCGGTGCGGGCGGCTGCGTCGGCAACGGAGCTTCCGCCGGCAACGGCGCGTCGGCGGGCAACGGCGCGTCGAGCGGCGCCGGCGCGAGCTCGGGGGCGTGCGTCGGCGGCGCGGCGGGTGCGGCGGGCTCGGGCGGCGGCACCGCCGCGTGCGACGACGCCTTCAAGCGCTGCCAGCACCAGTTCACCTACCCGGCCGGGAGCGAGGCCAGCGTCGAGTTGCGCGGCACGTTCGCGGCCGACGGCTGGGACGTCGGTGTGCCGCTGGCCAAGTCCGGGAGCCAGTGGAAGGCCGACGTCGAGGTCCCCTGGGGTGCCGAGGTTCAGTACAAATACTTGGTCGACGGCACGAAGTGGGTGACCGACCCCACGAACCCGACCAAGGTCTCCGACGGCATGGGGGGCGAGAACTCGGTCGTGGCTGCGCCCAAGTGTGCGGTCTTCAGCTGCGTGCCGCCCGTGACCGGCACGTTCGACTGGCGCGACGCGGTACTCTACTTCGTGTTCGTCGATCGCTTCCTGGACGGCGACCCGGCGAACAACGGCAGCCCCATCGGCGGCGTAGACACGCCGGCCGCGTACCAGGGCGGCGACTGGGCGGGCGTGCGGAAGAAGATCCAGGAAGGCTATTTCACCGACCTCGGAGTGAACGTCCTCTGGCTCACCGCGCCGATGGACAACCCGAACCAGGCCGGCTGGGGCACCGACGGTCACCAGTACAGCGCGTACCACGGCTACTGGCCGCAGAACCTGGACAAGACCGAAGAGCACTTCGGGTCGCTCGCCGACCTGAAGGCGCTGGTCTCCGAGGCTCACGCCAAGGACCTGCGCGTCATCCTCGACTACGCGATGAACCACGTACACAGCTCCGCGCCAGTGTTCGCGCAGCACCCCGAGTGGTTCTGGCCGCTGGATTTCGCGGGCAAGAAGTGCGTCTGCGGCGAGGGCTGCGGCTGGGAAGGGCCCGACGCCAAGCGCTGCTGGTTCCGCGACTACCTGCCCGACTTCGACTTCACCAAGCCCGCGGCGCGCAAGTTCAGCATCGACAACGCCATTCAGTGGATCAAGGACACCGGCATCGACGGCTTCCGCCTGGACGCGGTGAAGCACATCGAAGACGCCTGGGTCACCGAGCTCCGCGCCCGCGTGAAGTCGGAGATCGAGGTCACGACCGGCGAGCACTTCTACATGGTGGGCGAGACGTTCACCGGCGACCGCAACGCCATCAAGTACTACGTCGACCCGAACACCATGTTGGACGGGCAGTTCGACTTCCCGCTGCGCGCCAAAGCGGTGGCCGGCTTGCTCACGAGGAGCGCGCCGCTGACCGACCTGGACGGCTTCCTGGCGTCGAACGACGGCTTCTACGGCGCTGGGATCATGAGCACGTTCATCGGCAACCACGACGTGCCGCGCTCCATCCACTTCGCCGCCGACTCGCCGGTCTGGAGCAACGAGTGGGCGGACGGCAAGGACAAGGCTTGGAGCGGGCTACCCACCTTGCCTTCGGGGCAGAGCGCGTTCGAGCGGCTGGCCAACGCCTACACCTTGATCTTCACTCTGCGCGGCGTGCCGCTCCTCTACTACGGCGACGAGATCGGCATGGCCGGCGGCGGGGACCCGGACAACCGTCGCCCCATGCAGTGGAGCGGGCTCTCGGCCGGGCAGAGCGCCCTGCTCGGGCACGTGAAGAAGCTCACCGCCATCCGGGCCGCCCACCCGGCGCTGCGCCGCGGCTCGCGCACGTCTCTGGTCGCGACCGCTGACACGCTCGCCTACAGGATGCAGCACAACGCGGACAGCGTCTTCGTGCTGATCAATCGCGGCGACGGGCCGCAGACGGTCGGGGGCATCCCGAACGGAAACTACGACGACCTGCTGACGAGCACGCAGGTGTCGGGCCCGTCGGTGAGCGTGCCGGCGCGGAGCGCGCGCATCCTCGTCGCCAAGTGACGGACCGTCACTCCGCTCGTTTCGCACGGAAGCGCTGGACCAAGAGGAGAACCACGAGCAGCGTGCTCAGCGCGATCATGACGCTAATCGGCACCACGGCGACCGTGACCAAGATCCCCCGCAGGCGCTTGTCGGGCTCGAGCTTCGCGGCCACGGTCCAGACCGCGGTCCAGGTCGCGGACAGGCCGATGAGCCACAGCCAGAAGGGCTGAAACTGGCGCTTGAACGCCGACTCGCGCGTGCTCATGTCCTTGTGCCGGAACACCCAGCTCGGAAGGTAGTGCAGGTAGTGGAGCAGGCGGTCTCCGTCGGCGCGCCGCCGGCAGTCCTTTGCCCACTCGGGCTCCCCGGCGGCCTCGAAGGCGCGCGCCGCCTCCAGCAAGTCTGCGCGGGCGCTCAGGTGATCGTGCAGTCGGTGGCGGGCGTTCCCCCGTGCATCCAACGCGCGACCGCGCTGCCAGTCGTCTTTCGCCGCAGCGTGGGCTTCGCCCGCCAGTTCGATGGCTGCCTGGTGGTGGAACGCGTCGGCCTCGAGCCACGCCAGCTGCTCGAGACAGTAGGCCTCCCCCGTCGAGTCCGACGCCTCGCGGGCGAGCTTGAGCCCCCGCTCCAGGGCGTGGCGGGCCGGCAGGTACTCGTCTCGCTCCGCGTGCCAGGCTCCCAGCGAGTGGAGCACGACGACCATCAGCGAAGGGACGTCGCTCTTCTCGATCAAGGCCACGGCGCGCCGGTGCAGCGCGAGCGCGTCTTCGGCACGCGCCGTGAGCGCCAGCTTGCGTACCGCCAGCCCCGCCTGAGCGAAGTTGCCCTCCGCCTCGTACAGCATCGCCCCCTCCTCGCGGTTCTTTCGGGCGTCGTCGGGGCGCCCTGCCGCGTCGAGCGCGTCGGCCAGCTGGCAGAGCAGGGGCGCCTGGTCCTCCGTGAACTCGTGCTCGCGGGCGAGCGCGGCTGCGCGTTCTCCCGCGGCCACGGCGCCCACAGCGTCGTCCTCCAGTAGCAGCACACGCCCCGCGTAGTATTCGAGCAGCATCTGGCCACCGGGGTCGTCGCGGTCGACCACGGCCTCGAGCTCCGTGAGCGCCGCGCGAGCCTCGGCCGCCACACGCGCGTCGAGGCGCAGGTCCAGCAGATCCCGCACCAGGACGTAGACCTCGTCGTCGGGCTTGCCCTCGAGCTTCGCCGCCTCGAGCTCGGCCACGAGGAGCGCGTTGTTCGCGGGGTAGTCCTCGTCGGACATGGGGCAGCTCAGAATAGCGGGGCTCACCGCGCGCCGCGTTCCGGCGCGAGAAACCCCCGCGAAACCTGGTTCGCAGCGCGGTCGCACCGAGCGCGCGACCGCGCCTCGGCCGAGCGCACCTGTGCCCAGACGGAGCACGGGAACCCGTCACCGAGCTGGACCGAGGGCCGAAGCTGTGCGAGGTTCCGCCACCGAAAGGGTCGCCGATGGGTCTCCGCTTCGCCGCCGACGTCCGCACGCTGCTCTGGGTCTGTCTCACGATCGCACTGGTCGCTTTCCAGTTCGCTCGCCCCGACTACGCCCCGTACCTGTTCTGGCTGAGCGCCTACTTCGCGCTCGCCTGCGGGGTGATCGCCCACAACCACAACCACTGCCCGACCTTCAAGAGCAAGCGCATGAACGAGCTCTTCGGGCACGTGATCTCGATCTTCTACGGCTACCCGACCTTCGCGTGGATCCCGACCCACAACCTGAACCACCACAAGTTCGTCAACCGCGCGGGCGACGCCACCATCACCTGGCGGCACTCCAAAAAGAACACCCTGCTCGTCCTGGTGACCTACCCGATCATCTCGGCGTACTACCAGTCCGAGCCCACCGCGTCGTTCATCCGCCAGGCCAAGGTCAAGAACCCGAAGCTCTACCGGCGCATCCAGATCCAATACGCCGTCTGGCTGGGCTCCCACGCGGCCCTCTTGGCCCTGGCCATCTGGCTTCATGGCGCGCGGCAGGGGCTCGTGCTCTGGTCCTTGGTCTGCCTGATCCCGGCGCTGTTCGCGCTCTGGACCATCATGGTCTTCAACTACGTGCAGCACATCCACACCGACCCCTGGTCGGACCACAACCACTCGCGCAGCTTCGTCGGTTTCTGGACGAACTTCTTCCTGTTCAACAACGGGCTGCACGGGGCGCACCACGAGAACGCCGGGGCGCACTGGACGAAGCTGCCGGAGATCCACGCCAAGTACGTGGACCAAATCGACCCGCGCCTGATGCACAAGAGCATGTGGTGGTACTTCTTCCAGCAGTACTTCCTGGCGCCGTTCTTCCCCTCGCTCGGCACCACGCAAGTCGGCCGCGCCGCCTACGACGTGCCGGATGCCGAGCAGCGCAGCCTCTCCGCCTCCGACATCGGCTTCGGCGAAGAGGGCACGAACGAAGCGATCCTGCGGGCCTGAGCTAGCTCAGTGCCTCGTGGGCTTCGCGCAACACGCGCAGCGCATCCTCGTGGTCGAAGCCCAGAGCGCTGGCCAGTCGGTCCAGCGCGCGCATCTCGCCGTCGGCGACGAAGTCGTCGACGAATGCGACCCCCGCCGCCAGGGAGAGCGCGAGGCGGCGCGACGACTCGGACCCTAGCCGCTCGGCGACGCTCGCGACGCGCGCCTTCAGGCCGTCTGCGGAGAGCGCACTGCCGAACCGCCCGAGGATCTCCCCCAGCTTGAGCAGCGGGAGCCCGAGCTCGAAGCGCGACCCGCCGGCGCTCTCGCTGGCCGTGATGATGGCCTCGAGGCTCTGCGACAGGAGCAAGAGCTCGTCCTTGCCGAGCTCGCCGTCCGCGGCGGCCATCAGGTACATCACCTCGAACACGGCCTCCATCTCGACCGCGAGCGCCCGCTCTTCTGGCGCGAGCTCCGCGCCCATCGCTAGGCTCTTGGCCCAGCACGACACCGCGCGGCGGGCGAAGTCGTCGGCAGAGAGGCGGGCCAGCTTGGGTCCGAGCATGCGCTCGAGCGACCGTCCTCCGCCCGCTCCGGCGCGTCAACCCGCCGCGATCCTGCCCAACTCGAGTCAGGCGTGATCGGCCGCCGGCTCGGGAGGCTCCGGTGCCCGCGGCTCCGGCTCGGGCGCACGCGGCAGCCAGATCTCCACGGTCGTCCCTCGTCCGCTCTGGCTCCGGAGCTCGACGCGTCCCCCGTGCGCCTGCACGACACGCTGCACGATCGGCAAGCCGAGCCCCGTCCCGCTCGGGCGCGTGGTGAAGAACGGGTCGAGCGCTCGGGACAGCGTCGCCGAGTCCATGCCGGAGCCGCTGTCGCTGAGCTCCACCAACACGCCCTGGCGCCCGTCTTCGTCGCGAGCGCTGATCTCGGCCGAAATGGTGCCTCCGCTGGGCATCGCTTGCGCCGCGTTCTGAATCACGTTGTCCAGCGCCGCGCGCAGCAGGTTGGCGTCGGCCTCGACGAAGCGCGCGCCGTCCTCGGCTCGGGCTTCGATGCCATGACCCTCGCCGAGCGGCACCTGGGTGTGCTGGATGAGCTCGACCAGGTCGATGCGCGTCCGATTGAGCGACGTGGGACGCGCGAAGCGCAGGAGATCGGTCACCAGGTTGTTCAGCCGGTCGGCCTCCTCGGTCACGATACCGAGCAGGATTTCGCGGTCCTCGTCCCGCGCGCCCGCGCGCTTGAGGCCCGCGACTGCGTTGCCGATGATGGCTAGCGGGTTTCGGACCTCGTGGGCGATCGCGGCGGCGAGCTCACCCACCGCCGCGAGCTGTTCCTTGCGGGTCAGCTCCGTCTGTACCTCGTGGAGCTCGGCGTGAGACGCGGACAGCTGCGCGGTGGTGGTGCGCAGCTCGCGCTCGGTGCGCGTCAGCTCGGCGATGGTCCGGCGATAGCGGAACACCAGCGTGCTGGCCACGCTGAAGGCGTAGAGCATGAAGGCGTGCGGCACGAAGTAGAGCGTGTGGGTCACCTTGCCGGTGCTGAGCAGCATGTCGTTGGCCGCTGCGGCGACCAGGACGAGGCCGCCGCCAAAGGCGAAGTAGGCTTCTCGCTTGCCGCTTCGCGCAGCACGATACAAACCGATTTGCGCCAAGAGCAGCTGCGCGCCCACCCAGGCGAATCCGAGGCGGGCCACGAGCGTCGGCTCGGCCCGCCAGTGGCGGAGGTCCCAACCGAACACGCTCGCCGGCGAGAGCACCGCCGTGTCGAGCTGCCACCAATGGCCGGAGAACGCCGCCACCTCGAGGACCAGAGCCGCCAGGTAGAGCGCCCAGAGCCAGCGCTGCCGATTGGGCATGCCGGTGAAGGCCGTCACGAAGTGCAGGTTCAGCGCGGCGGCGAGGAGCGCAGCCTGCATCACGCCGGTGACCGCTTGCAGCCGTTCGGCGATCGTGTGCGCGACGTGAGCCTGGGCGCTGCTCGCGCTGTGGTACGCGAGCGCCAGGCACATGCCGCCGTAGATGAGCAGGTCGCGCTCGCGGCGGGCGACCAGGTGCGCCAGCGCGAAGAAGACCCCCAGGGCGAGCTGGGTCACGCACCAGGCGGTCAGGATGCCGCTCAGGTAGACTGAAGCCACTTCGCCACCCGACGACGGATCATAGGCCAATCCCGAAGGTGCCGCGTGCGGCCGATTCCGCGACGACGACGCGACGCGGCATTTGAAACATGATCGGGGTCATGTAGGCGTCTCGCGAGGCGTGGAACGACAAGCAGGTGGACCGGGAGAGCACACAGGGGAGGCGGTCTCACCCGAGCTCCGGAGAGCCGCTCGTCGAGGACCGAGTCGGCAGCACCGCGCACCTGCTCGGCAACGACGCCATCGTGCGCGGCGCGCTCGAGGCGGGAGTGGCGTTCGTCGCGGGCTACCCCGGCACGCCGTCGTCGGAGATCACCGATGGTTTCTCGCGCATCGCGCGCTCGAGAGACATCGCGTTCGAGTACTCGGTCAACGAGAAGGTCGCGCTCGAGCTGGCCTTCGCCGCGGCGCTCGCCGGCGCCCGCTCGCTCACGGCGATGAAGCACCTCGGGCTGATGGTCGCCGGTGACCCGATCTCGACCATTCCCTACGTCGGCGTCGAGGCCGGCATGGTGGTCGTCAGCGCGGGCGATCCTTCATGCCACACCAGCCCGAACGAGGCCGATCAGCGGCACCTCGGCCCGATGTTGCACTTGCCGATCCTAGATCCGAGCACCCCTGCGGAGGCGCACGCGATGACCCGTGCCGCGTTCGAGCTCTCGGAAGAGTGCCGGCTGCCCGTGCTGCTCCGAACCACGACGCGTGTCGCTCACTCGCGCGGAGCAGTTCGCCTCGGCGAGCTCCGCCCGAAGCGCGTCACCGGCTTCGTGCGAGACCCCGCCCGACATGTACCCGTTCCAGCCAACGCGCGGCGCATGCGCCTCGAGCTCAAGGAGCGCGTGGAGGTCGCCCGGGCCTGGATGGCGCGCTCCGGCTTCTTCCAGCAGCACGGACGGGGCAAGCACGTCGTGCTCGCCAGCGGCGCGCCCGCCGCGACCGCGGCGGATCTGCTAGCCCTCGCGGGCGCCTCCGAGCGCGTGGCGCTGTGGCGCCTCGGCACGGTCTACCCGCTGCCGGAGGCCCAGATCGTCGAGGCGCTTCGCGGGGTCGAGCGCCTCCTGGTGGTGGAGGAGCTGTCCCCGTTCCTGGAGAACGCGCTGTTCGCGCTGAGCGCTCGCCACGGCCTCTCGCTCACGGTGCTCGGCAAGCACTCCGGCCACCTGCCGGAGGAGTTCGAATACGGCGCCGACGTCGTCCAGCGCGCGCTCCACGACGCGTTCGGTGTGGGGCAGCCGCCCCGCAAGAAGCCAGCCCTGCCCGTGGTTCCGCCCCGAGCGCCGTCCTTGTGCCCTGGCTGCCCGCACCGCGCGGCCTTCGTCGCCGCGCGCGCCGCGTTCGACGAGGACCAGATCTACATGAGCGACATCGGCTGCTACACGCTGGGCTACGCGCCGCCGCTCAGCACCGCCGACGCCCTCTTGTGCATGGGCGCCGGCTTCACGCTGGCAGCTGGGGTGGCCAAGGTCACCGGCAAGCGCACCGTCGGCTTCATGGGGGACTCGACGTTCTTCCACGCCGGCATGCCGGCGCTGCTCGACTCCATCAAGGAGAACGCGAACGTCGTGGCGGTGGTGCTGGACAACGAGATCACGGCGATGACCGGCTTCCAGGAGAGCCCGACCCGCGAGCAGCGCATCGAGGACGTCGCGCGAGCGCTCGGCGCGCGACACGTCGAGACCATCGATCCCTATGAGCTCGAGGCCTCGAGCGCCGCGTTCCGCCGGGCAAGGGGCGCGCCGGGCACGAGCGTGGTCGTCGTGCGCCGCCCCTGCCCGGTCAACGCCGCGCGCGAGAACGGCAGCGCCCAGAAGAAGCCGGCTTACGTGGCGGAGACCGAGCGCTGCCGGACCTGCGGTCGGGCCGAGCTGAAGCTCCGTTGCGACGTCCCCATCACCGAGGGCTTCGAGCGGAACTTGGCGCGCGTGGCTTCGCAGAAGGGCCACCTCCGGCTCGAGTCCGACGTGGCTCCTTGCGCCGAGCGCTGCCCGCTCTCGCTGTGCATCCAAGGCTACGCCGGCCACCTCGCCGCGGGCGAGCACGTCGAAGCGCTGCG
Source organism: Polyangiaceae bacterium (assembly GCA_015075635.1). Lineage (NCBI taxonomy): Bacteria > Pseudomonadati > Myxococcota > Polyangiales > Polyangiaceae > Polyangiaceae bacterium. Next base: position 2,104,966 of record JABTUA010000003.1, on the reverse strand, counting down.
GCACGTGATGGCCCGAACGCCGCTGCCTCACTCGGTGTGCCGGGTGTGCGATCGCCCGTGCGAAGACGGCTGCGTTCGGCACGGCCTCGACGAGCCGGTCGCCATCAATGATCTGAAGCGCTACCTGGTGGACTGGGCCGAGGCGGAGCGACCGGAGCTCCTCGACGTGGAAAGGCAGCCCTCGAACGGCCTCGAGGTCGCGGTGGTGGGCGCGGGGGCCGCGGGGCTCGCCGCGGCGCACGACCTGGCGGTGCGCGGCTACGCGGTGACGCTGTTCGACGCCGAAGCGCGCCCGGGCGGGCTCTTGACCCACGGCATCCCCGAGTACCGCCTGCCGGAGCACAGTGTGTCGCGCGACATCGAGCGAGTGCTCGGCCTCGGGGTGAGCTTCGTCGGCGGGCAGCGCTTGGGTGTGGAGCTCCGGCTCGACGAGCTTCGCGCGCGCTACCGCGCGGTGTTCCTGGCCATCGGCGCTCACCGCGGCAAGACGCTCGAGCTTCCGGGCGCGAGCGACCCCGCGGCCCCGGAGACCATCGAAGCCCTGCGCTACTTGCGCGCAGTGCGGCTCGGCCTGAACGTGCCCGCCGGCTCGTGCGTGGTGGTCATCGGCGGCGGTAACGCGGCCATCGACGCGGCGCGGAGCGCCCTGCGCAAGGGGGCGAGCTCGGTCAGCATCGCCTGCCTGGAGAAGCCGAGCGCCATGCCGGCCCTCTGCGACGAGATCACCGCGGCAGAGCACGAAGGGGTGGTCCTCTTCACCACCGTGCGGCCCGTGCGCGTGGAGCCGAGCGCGCTGGTGGTCGCGCGGCTCGCGGACGGCGCCGAGCAGCGACTGGCCTGCGATCTGGTGATCGTCGCCATCGGGCAGGAGCCCGATCCGGCGGCGCTCGAGACGAGCCAGCTGGAGCGCGATCCGAACGGCCTCGTTCGGGTGGATGCGCTCACGGGCCACACCTCGCTGCCCGGCGTGTTCGCCGGCGGCGACGTGGTGTTCGGGGAGCGCACCGTCACCAACGCCATCGGCTGGGGCCTGCGCGCAGCCTGGGCCATCGACCGCGAGCTGTCGGGAGCGGAGGTGGCGGATCGGCGGCCCCCGCCTGAGCTGCCGAAGAAGCGCGCGTTGGTCAGCGCGCGCGCGCCCGTACGCCCGCGCCGCTTCCCAGCGGAGCTGGAGCTGGACGCTCGCCTCCGCGGCATGGGCGAGGTGGTGCGAGGGCTCTCGGCGGCGGACGCCCGCGAGGAAGCCCGGCGCTGCTTGCAGTGCGGCCTGTGCGGCAACTGCCGCGCCTGCATCGAGGCGCTCGGCTGCCCCGCCATCGGCATGGACCCGAGCCGCGAGCACGTGGTCGTGGACCCGGTCTGGTGCATCGGCTGCGGCGTTTGTGCGGACGTCTGCTCGAACCGCGCGCTCTCACCCGCGGGGGCTCCATGTCCGTGAAGCGCCACCAGGTCCTGTTGGTCGGCATGGGCGGTCAGGGCGTGCTCGCCGCCGCTCAGATCCTCGGCATGGCGGCCCACGCGGAAGGAAAGCCGGTCGTCGTGGGCCAGCTCCACGGCATGAGCCAGCGCGGCGGCAGCGTGAGTTGCACGGCCATCTTCGGCGAGGCCGAGAGCTCCCACGCCGCCGGCGACGAGATGGACGTGGTGGTCGCCTTCGAGCCGCTCGAGGCGCTCAGGGCCGTGCCTTCCATGGGCCCGCGCACGCGCGTGGTGACGAATCGCCACGTCGTCTTGCCGTTCCAGGCGGTGCTCGACGACGCGCTCGTGCCCGACGCCGAGCAGATCGTCGCCGCGCTCCGCGACGTCGCCGGGGAGACCCACGTGATCGACGCGCCGGCGTTGGTCGGCGCCGCGGGCGAGACTCGCACGCTCAACGTGCTGATGCTGGGCGCCGCCGCGGGCCTCGGGCTCCTGCCGGTCGGCGAGGCGTCGCTGCTCGACGCCATCGCGACGCGCTGCGGGAAGAAATTCGCGGAGGCCAACGCGAAGGCATTTTTGCTCGGACGCGACGCGGTGCGCGCCGAGCGAGGCTCTGCCAGGGAGGCTAGGGTGTGATGGCGAACGACCAGACCTACAAGCTCGGCATCGACGTCGGCGGGACGTTCACGGATCTGTTCTTGTGGACGAGCGCCGGCGAGACCCGGAGCTTCAAAGTGCTCTCCACCCCGAAGGACCCGAGCATCGGCGTGCTCGACGGCGTGAGCAGCGTCGCCAAGGCGATGGGGCTCTCGCAGCGGGACTTCGCGGAGCGACTGACCGCGATCGTGCACGGGACCACGGTCACCACGAACGCCACGCTCACGCGTCGGGGCGCGAAGACCGGCCTCGTCACCACCCTGGGCGTGCGCGACGCCCTGGAGATGCGCCGCGGCATCCGCGAGGACCAGTACGACAACCGCCTCGGCAACGTCCTGCCGCTGGTGCCGCGCTACCTGCGGCGCCCGGTGCGAGGCCGCCTGGACTACGCCGGCCGAGAGCTCGAGCCGCTCTGCCTCGACGACGTGAAGGAGGCCGCAGAGCTGTTCCGCCAGGAGGGCGTGACCAGCGTGGCCGTGTGCTTCATGAACGCCTTCGTCAGCCCGGAGCACGAGCAGGCCGCCGCCGAGGCGCTGCGCCGCGAGCTGCCCGAGGCGTTCGTCAGCGTGTCGAGCGAGGTCCTGCCCGCGGTGCGCTTCTACAACCGCGTCTCGACCACCACCCTGGACGCCTTCGTGGGCCCGGTGCTGCGCGACTACCTGCGCGCGCTGACGGGACGCCTGGCAGAGGCCGGCTTCCGCGGCTCGCTCTTGATCATGCAGTCGAGCGGCGGCGTGGCCCTGCCAGACGCGACCGCGAAGAAGCCGGCCGCGACGCTGCTCTCGGGTCCCGCCGCCGCCCCGCGCGCCGCGGCGGCCTGGGCGGGCCCGTCGGGCTTCGAGGACTGCCTGGTGGTGGACATGGGGGGCACCAGCTTCGACGCCTCGCTGGTGCGCGGCGGCTCGGTGGAGCTCAAGGCGGAGGGCGAGATCGCGCGCCTTCGCATCGCGCTGCCGATGCTCGACATCGTCACCATCGGCGCCGGCGGCGGCAGCATCGGGCGCGTGGACGCCGGCGGCCTCTTGCGCATGGGCCCCGAGTCGGCGGGCGCCGATCCCGGCCCCGCCTGCTACGGCCGCGGCGGGCAGCTGCCGACTTGCACCGACGCCAACGTGGTGCTCGGATACCTCGACCCGAGCTACTTCGCCGGCGGCGAGCTGAGACTCGACGCCGACGCCTCCCGCACCGCCATCGCCCGGCACGTGGCCGAGCCCCTGGGCCTCGACGTGGAGCGCGCGGCCGTCGGTATGTACCGCGTGATCAACTCGAACATGGCCCACGGCGTGCGCGAGATCACGGTGAAGCGTGGGCTCGACCCGCGCGAGTTCCCGATGGTCGTCGCGGGTGGCGCCGGCTCCCTCCACGGCACGGCCATCGCCAGCGAGCTCGACATCCCGGTGGTGCTGGTGCCACCGGTGGCCTCGGTGCTCTGCGCGGCGGGCATGCTGCTCACCGACCAGCAGCACGACTTCGTGCGCTCCTGCATCTCCGAGCTCGAGAAGCTGCCCAAGGAGCGCCTGCAAGGCGTGGTCGGGGAGCTCACCCGTCACGGCGAGGCGCAGCTCCGGCGCGCCGACGTCCCGGCGGACCGCATCGAGCAGCGCGTGGCCCTCGATCTGCGCTACCTGAAGCAGTACCACGAGGTCACGGTGCCCGTGTCTCTGGACGCGATCGAGCGGGGTGACTGGTCCAGCATGATCGCCGCCTTCCACCGCGAGCACGACCGGCTCTACGGCTACGAGCTCAGCGCGGAGGGTACGCCCGTGGAGCTGATCAACGTGCGCGTGAAGAGCGTCGGCCGAGTGGACAAACCCGCGCTGCCACGCCTGCCGGCGGGGACCGCCGACGCGAGCCACGCGAGGAAGAAATCCCGCCGCGCCTACGTGCCGGAGCGCGACCAGTTCGAGGAGCTCTCGGTGTTCGACGGGCACGCCCTGCGGGCCGGGAACCGCATCTCCGGCCCCGCTCTGATCGAGCGCACCGACACCACCATCTTCGTCAGCGCCGCCTACGACGCGCGTTTCGACGACTACGGCACCGCCGTCGTAGAGCGGAGGGCATCATGAGCAAGGTCGCCGTCGACAAGGTCCTGGTGAGCATCCTTGGCCGAGCCCTGCGCGCCATCACCGACGAGATGAGCATCAGCATGGAGCGGAGCAGCCGCTCGCCCATCCTGTGCGAGGCACGAGACTTCGTGACCGGGCTCTACGACGCCGAAGGCAACATGCTGGAGCAGACCGAGAACCTGCCCATCCTGAGCTTCTCGCTCTCGCCCGTGTGCCGCCACATCGCCGAGAAGTTCGCCGGCAACGTCTACCCGGGCGACGTCTTCTTCCACAACGACGTGTTCTCGTTCGGCAACCAGAACAACGACGTCGCGGCCTTCAAGCCCATCTTCCTGGGTGACGAGCTGATCGGCTGGGCCGCCTGCAAGGGGCACCAGGCGGACATCGGCGGCGCGGTGCGCGGCGGCTACAACCCGGCCGCCACCGAGGTCTGGCAGGAGGCGCTGCGCATCCCCGCGGTGAAGGTCTACGAGCGGGGCAAGCTCCGCCGCGACGTCTGGGATCTCATCTTCGCCAACATCCGCCTGCCCATCGTGCAGGAGGACATGCGCGCCGAGATCGGCAGCTGCACCGTGGGCGAGCGCCGGCTCAAGGCGCTGGTGGAGAAATACGGGCTCGAGAGCTTCGCGGCGCACAAGCAGGCGTTGTTCGAGTCCACCCGCAAGCTGATGGAGGCGGAGATCCAGAAGATCCCCGACGGCGTCTACAAGGGCGAGGCTACCTCCCACTTCGACGGCCACCACCCCGGCTCCAAGCACCAGGTGCGGGTCACCATCACGGTTCAGGGCGGGCACATCCGCTTCGACTACTCGGAGACGGATCCGCAGACCACGGGCTTCGTCAACGGCACGTTCACCTCCAGCGCCTCGGCCACGGTGCTCACGTTCCTTCAGATGGTGGACCCGCGCATCCCGCACAACCAAGGCATGATCGAGCCCATCGAGATCGTCATCCCGGAGGGCACGCTGCTCAACGCCGCGTACCCGGCCGCGACCACCTTCGGCAACCACCTGTGCCCGAACAACGCGGACGCCATCATGCGGGCGCTCGCGCCGGTGATCCCGGAGCGCGTCACGGCGGGCTGGAACCAGCTCTTGTGCTCGCTCTCCACGGGGCGCGACACGCGAAAGGGTCAGGACACCAAGGAGACCTACGTCGACATCCTGTTCATGGGCCTGAAGGGCGGCTCCGGTGCGCTGCCGGACGCCGACGGCTACGACCACATCGGCATGATCGACGCCTCCGGTGGCGTACTGGACCAGGACTACGAGATGTTCGAGCAGATCACTCCGCACCGGCTCATCTCCCACGAGTACCTGTGCGACTCGGCGGGCCCAGGCCGGCAGCGTGGCGGTCTCGGTGTCGAGACGCGCTACCTGGTGGGTGGCGCCGACACGCAGATCGTGACCTTCGGCGACGGCGACGTGGAGCCGGCGTTCGGCCTCGACGGCGGCGAGAGCGGGACGCTGAACTTCATCGACCTCGAGTACCCGGACGGCACGCGCTACCGCGCCACCACCAAAGACCACGTGCGCGGCGTGCCCGCCGGCACGCTCTACGTGCAGCAGGCCGGCGGCGGCGGCGGCCACGGCTCGCCGCACGAGCGCCCGGCCGACCAAGTCGCGCGCGAGGTGCGGGACGGCATCGTGAGCCTCGCGGCGGCGAGCGAGCGCTACGGCGTCGCGGTGGATCCCAAGACCTGGCAAGTGGACCAGGCCGAGACGGCGCGCTTGCGCGGGAGGAGCTGATGGACTTCTCCCTGTCGAGCGAGCAGGCCGCGATCCAGAAGACTTTCCACGACTTCGCGGACAAAGAGATCCGCCCGCGCGCTCGGGCTCTGGACGAGCAGCCAGAGTTCCCGCGGGCGTTGTTCGAGCGCGTGGGCGAGCTCGGCTTCTTCGGCATGCGCTACCCGGAGCCGCACGGCAGCGGCGCGGACATCGTTTCCTGCGCGCTCGCCGTCGAGGAGCTCGCCTGGGGCAGCCTCTCGGTCGCTGCGGCCTGCACGATGCAGTCCTTGATGGGTACCTGGTTCGTGTTTCGCTTCGGCAGCGCCGATCACCACGAGCGCCTGCTCCGCCCTGCCTTCGCCGGCAAGAAGATCGGCGCCATCTGCATGACCGAGCCGAACGCGGGCAGCGATCTGTTCTCCATGACCACCAGCGCGAAGCAGAGCGGCGAGCGCTGGCTGCTCAGCGGCAACAAGACCTGGGTCACCTCGGCGCCGGTGGCGGACTTCTTCACGGTGTTCGCGCGCACGGGCAAGGAGAGCCTGGGCGTGTTCCTGGTCGAGCGCGGGGCTCCCGGCCTGGAGCTCGGGCGGCCCATCGAGAAGCTCGGCGTGCGCTCTTCCCTCACCTCCGAGGTCCACCTCTCGGACGTGCCCGCGAGCGCGGTGCTCGGCGATCCGGAGAGCGGCACCAAGTACCTCAGGGAGATCCTGGCGGAGATCCGCGTGGTGACCGCGGCCCTGGCGCTGGGCGTCGGGCGCGCGGCCTACGAGGAGGCGAAGCGCTACGCCTCCGAGCGCCAGCAGTTCGGAAGACCCATCGAGCGCTTCGAGCTGGTGCAGGAGCACCTGGCCGAGATGGCCACGGACCTAGAAGCCGCGCGGCGCCTGACCCAGTGGGCCGCCTGGCGCAGCGATCAGAAGCTGCCCAACGCCCGCGAGGCCAGCATGGCCAAGCTCTTCGCCTCGGAGGCGGCGCACCGCATCTGCGATCGCGCCGCGCGCGTCACCGCGAGCTACGGCTTCGCCGCCGAGAGCCCGATCCAGCGCTACCTGCGGGACGCTCGCTTCGTGCTGATCGGCGGCGGAACCTCGGAGATCTTGCGCGTCAACATCGCGAGGGATTCATGACGGACACACCCATCCGCGTTCTGGTGGCCAAGCCCGGCGTCGACGGACACGACGTCGGGGCGAAGGTCGTGTGCCGCGCCTTGATGGAGGCCGGCATGCAGGTCGTCTACACCGGGCTCCGGCAGTCGCCGGAGGCCATCGCCCAGGCTGCCCGCGAGCTCGACGCCGACGTGGTGGGCCTCTCGATCATGTCCGGCGCGCACCTGCCGCTCAGCGAGAAGGTGGCGGCGAGCTTGAAGGAAGCCGGTGCCGGACGCGCGAAGCTGGTGGTCGGCGGCGTGATCCCGAATCGCGATCGCGAAAAGCTCGAGCAGCTCGGTGTCGCGGCGGTGTTCGGCGTGGACGCGGCGCTCGACCAGATCGTCGGCTGGGTGCGCGACAACGCGCGGAGGCAGTCATGAACCGGAGCGACAAAGGACCGAAGCCCGTGCGCTGGGACAGCGGCATCGAGATCGACCCGGTCTACGCCCCCGAGGGCGCCGAGAGGCCCGGCGAGTATCCCTACACCCGCGGCATCCACCCGCTGATGTACCGGCAGCGACCCTGGACCATGCGCCAGTACTCCGGCTTCGGCACCGCCGCCGAGACCCACGAACGCTTCCTGTTCCTGATCAAGAACGGCAACACCGGCCTGAACGTGGCCTTCGATCTGCCGACCCAGTGTGGCCTCGACTCCGACGACCCGATGGCCGAGGGCGAGGTCGGGCGCGTGGGCATGGCCGTCGACACCCTGGCCGACATGGAAGAGGCCTTCGCCGACATCGATTTGAACCAGATCAGCGTGTCCTTGACCATCAACGGCTCGGCCGTGGCCATCATGGGCATGTACTTCGCGATGGCGGACAAACGCGGTTTCTTGCTGAACGAGCTGCGTGGCACCGCTCAGAACGACATCCTCAAGGAGTTCGTCGGGCGCGGCACCTGGATCTTCCCCGTGGAGCCCAGCGTGCGCCTGGTCGGCGACACCATCGAGTTCTGCGCGCGCGAGGTCCCGCACTACAGCCCGGTCAGCGTGTGCGGGTATCACATCCGCGAGAGCGGCGCGACGCCGGCCCAGGAGATGGCCTACGGGCTCGCCATCGCCCGCGCCTACGTCGACCACGTGCGCGCGCGCGGCCTGGATGTGGACGAGTTCGCACAGGGCATCAGCTTCAACTTCGACATCTACGGAAACCTCTGGGAGCAGGTCGCCAAGTTCCGCGCGGGGCGCCGGCTCTGGGCCAAGATCATGAAAGAGCGCTACGGCGCGACGAACCCCCGCGCGATGCAGCTCCGCATGATCGCCGGGGGCGGCGGCGCCGGCCTGACCGTGGAGCAGCCGCTGAACAACCTGGTGCGCAGCGCCTACTACGCCCTGGCCAGCGCGCTCAGCGGCACGCAGACCATGGCGCTCTGCTCCTACGACGAGGCCTACACCATCCCGAGCGAGCAGGCGGCGAAGCTCTCGCTCCGCACCATGCAGATCCTGATGACCGAGATCGGCGCCTGCGACACCGTCGATCCGCTGGCCGGCTCGTATTTCGTCGAGTCCACCACCGACGAGATGGAGCGGCGCATCGTCCAGCTGATGGACCGCCTGGACGCCGAGGGCGGTGTCGTGAAGGCCATCGCCGAGGGCCGCGTGCAGGCCGACGTGAGCCGCCAGGCCTACGAGCACAAGAAGCGGGTCGAGAGCGGCGAGCTCAAGAAGGTCGGCGTGAACTGCTTCGTGGACGAGGAGCCCGGACCCGACGTCGAGTTCCATCCCTACCGGCGCGAGGAGGCCGACAAGCAGGTGGCGCGCCTGAACAAGGTACGCGCCGAGCGCGACGGCGCCCAGGTCGAGCGGCTGCTCGATGGCGTGCGCTCCGCCGCCCGCGACGGTAGAAACGTGATGCCGCCGGTGATCGCGGCCGTGAAGGCGTACGCCACCGTCGGGGAAATCTGCGGGGCGCTGAAGCAGGTGTTCGGCACCTACCAGGAGCCGGTGAGGTTCTGATGAATTCCCACCCACCCACCCCCACCGTAGTCCTCCCCGGGGGTAAACCCCCGGACCCCCAACGCGACTCGCTTCGCTCACCGCGGCGCTCGCCTTGCTCGCTTGGTTTCGCGACGCGCAAGGGTTCAGCCGCATTGGAAACGCTCCGATGACCGAACGGCGCCCCGTGGTCCTGAGCGTCGAGCAAGCGCTCAGCATGTCGTACGCTACCTTGCGCTTCGCGCACCTCGGGTGGCGGGTGATCCGCATCGAGCCGACGCCGTCGCCGGGCCAGAGGACCCGGGGCGATCCCAATCGCCACATCGGCCGCAAGGTCGCCGAGGGCGACCGCCACAGCTACTTCGTCGGCCCGAACTGCGGCAAGGAAGCCATCACGCTGAACCTGAAGGAGCCCGACGGCCAGGCGCTGCTCGCGAGGCTGATCCGCGAGCTCCGGGCGGACGTGTTCTGCACCAACACCATGCCGGCGCGGCACGCGAGCCTGGGCATCGACTACGCCTCGCTCTCGAAGCTGCGTCCCGAGCTGGTCTGGTGCTGCATCTCGGCCATGGGCCTCGCCTACCCGAACGTGCCCGGCTACGACCCGGTGCTGCAAGCGCAGTGCGGCTACATGGACGTCACCGGCTACCCCGACGGGCCGCCGATGCAGAACGGCCCGCCGCTGATCGATCTGAAGGCCGGCGACGAGGCCTTCGCGCAGGTGCTGTGGGCCATGCTCGAACGCCATCGCACCGGCGCCGGGCGCGCCATCGACGTGTCCATGGCGCAGGTCGCCACGAGCTGGCTGCTCACCTTCCTGCCCATGCTCGACATGGGCAGCCCGCCGGAGGAGCTCAAGCGTTCGGGCAACGAGCACCGGCAGTTCATCCCGACCAACGCCTACCCCACCGCCGACGGCTTCATCTACCTGGCGGTGGGCAGCGACGTGCAGTGGCAGCGCCTGGTCGCCGAAGCGCCCTTCCGCTCCCTCGATCGCCCGGATCTGGCGACGAACGAGGGGCGGCGCCGAGACAAGACGGCGCTGCACGCCGCCATCGGCGCGCTCACTTCCAAGCTCACCGCAGCCGAGGTCGCCCTGAGCCTGCGCGCGGCTCAGATCCCGCATGCGCCCATCACGCCCATCGAGCGCGTGATGGACCAGGAGTTCCTGAAGGACGCGCTGCTCCGGACCCAGGCGCCCGACGGCAAGAGCATCCGGCTGCCCCCGCCCGCGGTGAGCACGGAGTTCTTGGAGTCACGGGATCGTGAGCTTCGCTTCGCGCCGGCCTACGGGGAGCACACGGACGGCGTCCTCGGCGAAGTGGGCGTTCCTGCGGACGAGGTCGCTGCGTTGAGAGAGCGCGGGGTGGTCGCGTGAGGTCCGCCCGAAAGCTCGGCCCAAGCCCGAGTCGCCGGTCCTCCGGTGACCGGACCACGGACACGGGGTCGGGGTCGGGGTCGGGGTCGGGGTCGGTAGGAAGCAGAAGCAGACGCAGAATCCGCTCAGGTCAGGCGCTGGTTGCGCTTCGCCAGTACTGTGAGCATCGGTACGATGCGGAGCAGGATGCGACGGCCTTCTTCGAGGAGCGACGGATCGCTGACACCAAGCGCGCGGCAGGCATCGCAGATCGCTGCGCACTCCGTCGCGGAGCGACAGGCCATCCGATAGAAGCGCGCCTTTTCGGCCGGCATCACCTCGCCCGCGCCTTCGGCGATGTTGGTGACGATGGACAGCGCGGCTCGGTTCAACTGGTCCCGAAGGTACCCGCGCCCGCGCGCCCACCGAGCCGTGATTCCAGTTGCCAGGGTCAGGAACGCAATCGCAGCCTGATAGACGTCCAGCTTCTCGTGGTCGAAGGACACGCAATCTCATCGGCAGCGAGACGCGGCAAGTTGCCTCTTTTCTTCCTCTGCCCGACCCCGACCCCGACCCCGACCCCGACCCCGGTCCCGCACCGCCTCGGGCGGGATTCACGAGTCAGTCCCCGAACTGCTCACTGGTGATCGCTCATGACCTTCGACTACCACCGCCCGAAAACCCTCCAAGAAGCCTGGCGCCTGTCCGACGCCGACGCGGAAGCCCGCTTCGTCGCCGGTGGCACCGACGTGATGGTGCGGATCCGCGAGGGCAAGCTCGCGCCGAGCTCGCTGGTCTCGCTCTCTGGCATCGCCGAGCTCGCGCAGGTCGAGCTCGGCCCGCCCCTCGTGCTCGGCGCCGGCCTGCGCGTGGCGGAGCTCGAGAGCCACGCCGGGCTCGCGCGGGCGCTCCCGGTCCTGGGCCAAGCCGCGGCGCTGCTCGGCAGCGTGCAGATCCGCAACGTCGCGACGCTGGGTGGCAACCTGTGCAACGCCTCGCCCTGCGCGGATCTGGCACCGCCACTTCTGGTACACGAGGCCCGCGTGCGCATCGCCTCGGCCATGGGAACGCGCGAGCTGCCGCTCGCGAGCTTCTTCGTCGGCCCGCGCGCCAGCGTGCTGGGACCCGGCGAGATTCTCTCGGCCGTGGTCGTGGACGCGCCGGCGCCCAACGCCCGGGCGGTGTTCCTGAAGAAGGGTCGCGTGCGCATGGACATCGCGCTCGCCAGCGTCGCGGTGCTCCTCGAGACGGAAGGACGGCAGTGCGTGAGGGCGCGCGTCGCCGCGGGCTCCCTCGGGCCCTGCCCGCTGCGCCTGGGCGAGACCGAGAGCATCCTCAGCGGCCACCCGCTCGACGACGCGACGATCCGCCGCGCGCGTGAGGCCGCCGAGAACGAGGTCCGCCCGATCAGCGACGTGCGAGCCGGCGCCGACTACCGGCGCCACCTGGCAGGGGCGCTGCTCGAGCGCGGGATCCGCCGCTTGATGAACGGAGCAATGCCATGAGCGTCACTCTCAGCTTCGAGGTCAACGGCGAGCCCGCGCGCCTCTCGGTCGAGCCCCACGCGCGGCTGGTGGACGTGCTGCGCGGCCCGCTCGGGCTGGTCGGCACCAAGGAAGGCTGCAGCAACGGCGAGTGCGGCGCCTGCACCGTGCTGGTGGACGGGCGCCCTGTTTGCTCCTGTCTCTTGCCGGCCCTCGAGGTCGAGGGCAAGCGAGTCACGACCATCGAGGGCCTGGTCGGCCCCGGCGGCCAGCTCTCCGAGGTGCAGCAGGCCTTCGTGGACAAAGGCGGCATCCAGTGCGGCTTCTGCTCGCCGGGCATGATCTTGAGCGCCCACGCCCTGCTCGAGAGGAACCAGAGCCCCAGCGACGCAGAGGTCCGTGACGCCCTGACCGGAAACCTCTGCCGCTGCACCGGCTACGCTCAGATCGTCGAGTCGGTGCAGCTCGCTGCCTCGGCGAAGCGTGGGAAGAAGGGAGCCGAACATGCGTGAGCTCCGCCACGTGGGCACCGACACGGCGCGCCCCGACGCCGCCGACAAGGCCGCCGGACGCGCCTACTACATCCACGACCTCAGCCGCCCGGGCATGCTCTACGGCAAGATCAAGTTCGCCGAGCACGCGAGCGCGCGCATCGCGCACATCGACACCTCGCGGGCCCTGGCCCTGCCGGGCGTGCGCGCGGTGATCACGGCTTACGACACGCCGGAGCTCCGCATCGGGTTTCTGCGCGACAACTTCGCGCTCAAGAAGGACCGCGTGCGCCAGTTCCGCGACGAGGTCGCGGCGGTGGCCGCCATCGATCCGGACATCGCCGCGGAGGCCATCGAGCTGATCCGCGTGGAATACGAGCCGCTGCCCGCGGTGTTCACGCCGGAAGAGGCGCTGGCCGAAGGCGCACCCCTGGTGCACGACCGGGACGCCGACGGGCGCCCGGTGACCTCCAACCTCTTGCCGGTGCAGGTGCACCACGAGTCCGGGGATCTCGCCGCCGGCGAGCGCGCCTCGAAGTACATCGTGGAAGGCGAGTTCTCCACGCCGCTGATCCAGCAAGCGTGCCTGGGCACCGCCGGCTGCATCGCGGAGATGGACACGCGCGGCAACCTGACGATGTGGGCCAAGACCCAGATCCCGTTCCTGGCCCAGAAGGACTTCGTGCGCGCCCTCGAGGCCATGGGCCTCGGCGGCCGCAACGCCCGCGTCATCGTGCCGACCCTGGGCGGCGCCTTCGGCACCGGGCTCGACACCCACGCCTACGAGTACATCGCCATCTTGCTCGCGCACAGGACCGGGAGGCCGGTGAAGATCGTGTACGACCGGCGCGAGGAGTTCGCGAACCTCTCGCCGCGCCAGAGCGCGCGCACGAAGGTGGTGCAGGGCTGCGACGCCAGCGGTCGCCTCACCTTCCGCCGGGTCGAGGTGCTGCAGGACAACGGCGCCTACACCTCCTGGGGCGCGACCTACCCGACGGTGATGCTGATCCCGGCGACCTCGCTCTACAAGGTGGCGAACGTCTGGTTCGACGCGAAGCTCGTCTACACCAACAACACCTACGCCCAGGCCATGCGCGGCTATGGCAACCCGGAGGTGACCTGGCCCATCGAGTGCCTGCTCGACGAGCTCGCCGAGAAGGTCGGCATCGACCCGCTGGAGCTGCGCCTGATCAACAAGAACACGCCCGGCGAGAAGACGCCGATGGGCCTCGACATCACCACCTGCGGCCTGGGGGAGTGCCTCACGTTCGCCAAGCAGAGCCTCGACTGGGACAAGAAGCGCGGCAAGCAGCGGGACAAGGCCCGCGGCGTCGGCGTCGCCTCGCTGGTCCACGTCGGCGGCTCCGGTCGCATCTACCGCTCCGACGGCGGCGGCGTGATCCTGAAGCTCGACGACTTCGGCAACGTCAACGTCTCCTACGGCGGCGTGGAGATGGGCCAGGGCCTGCACGCGGCGCTGACCTTGGGCGTGGCCGAGGCGCTCGGGGTCTTGCCGGAGAAGGTCAGCATCAACCAGACCGACACCGCGACCTGCCCCTGGGACGTCGGCACCCACGCCAGCCGCGGCGCCTTCATCGCGCTGAACGCGGCCATCCGCGCCGCCGACAAGGCTCGGAAGAAGCTCTTCGCGCTCGCCTCCGAGGTCTACGCCGCTGAGGTGAAGAAGAACCTCTCGGCGTACCAGAAGAAGAACCCGGCCTACCAGCCCCCCGCCTACGACTTCGCCGCCGCTTCCCGCGCGGACAACCTGGAGCTGGTGGACGGCTTCTTGTTCGCCAAGGACGCGCCGAACGAGCCCTGGCTCCGGCTCGAGATCGGCAAGCTCCTGCGTGCGCTGCACTTCCGCGGCCGGGATGGCCAGATGATCGTCGAGGAGGCGTTCTACGAGCCGCCCAGCACGCTGCCGGATTGGTCGAAGGGTGTCGGCAACATGAGCGCGAGCTACGCCTACGGCGTGCAGGCGTTCGAGGTCGAGGTGGACACCGAAACCGGCGACGTGAAGATCCTGAAGGCGGTCTCCGCCCACGACGTCGGGCGCGTCTTGAACCAGCAGACGCTGCGCGGTCAGGTGCAGGGCGGTCTGGCGCAGGGCATCGGCTACGCCTTGTACGAGGAAGTGAAGACCCACGAGGGCCGTGTGCTGAACCCGAGCTTCACCGACTACAAGATCCCCACCGCGCACGAGATGGCCTTCCCGGTGGACGTCTTCTTCGCCGAGACCGACGATCCCGCCGGCCCCTTCGGCGCCAAGGGCGTGGGCGAGCCCGGCCTCGTGCCGACGGCGCCAGCCCTGGCCAACGCCATCTGGGATGCCGTGGGCGTCCGCATCCACGACCTGCCCATCACTCCAGAGAAGATCGTGATGGCGCTGAAGAACAAGAAGAAGGGTTGAGATCATGGCATTCGAGAAGGTTTTCGTCCCCTACGGTCTCTACTGGTCCAGTCCGTTCTGCCGCTGGCAGGGCACGCTCGCGAACGCGCACTCGCTGGAGCTCGCCGCGCAAGTCGCGAGCGAAGTGCTCGCCGCGAAGAAGGTCGACCCCAAGGTGTTCGACTCGGTGATGCTGGGCATGACGGTGATCCAGCGCTCCTCGTTCTACGGAGCGCCCTGGCTCGCTGCGCTCGTCGGCGCGACGGGCGCCACCGGCCCGACCTTCGGCCAGGCCTGCGCCACCAGCGCGCGCGTGATCGCCTCGGCCGCGGCCGAGGTCGAGCTCGGTCAGAGCGCTGCGGTGCTCGCCGTGACCTGCGATCGCACCAGCAACGGGCCTCACCTGTACTACCCCGACCCGACCGCTCCCGGCGGCACGGGCGCCAGCGAAAACGCGGTGCTCGACGCCTTCAACCGCGATCCCTGGGCGAAAAACGCCATGATCGAGACGGCCGAGAACGTCGCGAAGGAAGCCGGCTTCAGCAAGGAGCAGCAGGACGACGTCGCCCTGCTCCGCTACGCGCAGTACCAGGCCGCTCTGGCCGACGACCGCGCCTTCCAGAGGCGCTACATGGCTCCAGTCACGCTGCGCCGTGGCAAGAAGGAGGTCGGCAAGGTCGAGGCCGACGAAGGCATCCACCCGACCACGAAGGAAGGCCTGCAGAAGCTCGCGCCGGTCAAGGAAGGCGGCACGGTCAGCTTCGGCTCCCAGACCCACCCCGCCGACGGCAACGCGGGGCTCGTGCTCACGACCGAGGGCCGCGCCCGCGAGCTCTCCGCGAGGCCCGAGCTGCGCATCCGCGTGGTCGCCGCCGCCGAGGCCCGCGTCGAGAAGGGCTTCATGCCCAAGGCCGTGGTGCCCGCGGCCCGCGCCGCGCTCGCCAAGGCCGGCATCGGGATCAACGACGTGAAGGCCATCAAGACTCACAACCCCTTCGCGGTGAACGACCTCTTCTTCTGCAAGGAGATGGGTCTCGAGCTCGAGGCCATCAACAACTTCGGCTCGCCGCTGGTCTACGGGCACCCCCAAGGCCCGACCGGAATGCGCCTCGGCATCGAGCTCGTCGAGGAGCTCGTCGCAGGCGGCGGTGGTTACGGCCTGTTCAGCGGCTGCGCAGCGGGTGACACCGCGATGGCGCTGGTGCTGAAGGTGGGCTGAGCCGCGCCTCACCGCCGCTGCCTGCGCACGCGGGCCGCCGCAGCGGTCGTGGTCGATGCCGTGCCAGCGACTAGCGATCGCGCGGCGCGCTCACGCGCACGTTGACCCGAGGCCCGAAGCGCTCGCGAAGCGCCGCGGCACTGAGGAGCATCGATTCAGCCTCCGTGGCCTTGCCTTCGACGCGCAGAACGAGCACCGCGTCCTCGGGCAGCGTGCTGGCCAGGCGCTCGAGCTCGGCTCGGAGCTCCCCCGCTCGGAGCGTGCAAACCGCGAGCGGTCGCGTCGGGAGCTCGTGGAGTTGCCAGGCGGCGAGCCCGCCGGCGTCGAAGTCGAGCGTCAGGTACCCCTTCGTCTCGCCGCGCTCGGCGCTGCTCGTCCGCTCGACCGACCCTGGGTAGAGGACGGGCGCGCGGAGCGGCGCGCCGCGCAGATCGTGCCTGAGCACCTGATGGCGGTGGATGTGACCCGAGAGCACGGCCGAGAGCCCCTCCGGGAGGTCTGCCGCGCGCACGACGTCGTCGGCGTCGCGAAAGGTCCAGTCGTGCGGGCCCACCTGCGCTCCCTCGAAGCAGTGGTGCATGCACAGCAAGCGGAGGTCTGCCGGCGCGCTCGAAAGCTCCGCCGCCGCGAGCGCCGCCGTGAATCTCGCCCGCGCGTGACGGAGGTACGGGAAACCGCCGATGGCGACGCGAAGCCCGGCGAGCCTGAGCTCCAGCGTCTTCGGGCGGTCGAACACGAAGACGGCCGGGTGGCGCAACAGCAACGGGAAAGGCAGCGCCGCTCGCTCGTGGTTCCCTGGTACGAGCACCAACGGCACGCCATGATCGGCGACCCTGCGCAGCAGCGCGTACGCGCGCTCGGCGAGCGAGAGCGGCACGTCGCTCCGGTGGAATACGTCGCCGCCGTGCACCACGAGATCGACGTCACCCGCCAGGGCGCGCGTGACGGCGCGCTCCGTGTTCGCGAAGAAATCGTCACCCTGGCGTCGGCGCGCGACGCGGGGGCGCGACGGCCCGTCGAGGCCCAGGTGGGTGTCGGAGAAGAACAGCACGCGCAAGACGGCCCCAGGCTAGCTGCACGCGCCGGCGGAGCCTGGCCAGAGAAGGTCCGAGCCACGCGGAGTCCACCGCGATGGCGCTGCTGCAGAAGCTGGGCTGAGGCGCGCCTTCCGATCCGAGGGTGCTACCCTCAGCTGATGGGGACTCGCGAGCGGACCACCTCTGGCGCGGTCCCGCCGCTGCGCCGTCAGCTGCCTGTGCTCGCGCTGACTCTCGCGATCGGCGCCTGCGGCGGGCAGAGCGAGAGGGCGGCGCCGCACGCTGGGGGCGCCGCGAGCGGCGGAGGCGGCGGCAGCGGCGCGGCAGGCGGCGGGGGGATGGGCGGTGGCGCCGGCGCTCCACACGTCGGGTGCGTGGTTCAGTCGCGGGGCTCACTGCCAAAGGCAACGGCTTCGATGCACACCGACAGCCCCGCGGTAATCGCAACCGAGTCCGGCTTCGTCATCGGCTACCGGAGCCAAGGTGACCTCGGCGGCGAGCCCCACCGCGTCCACCTGCTCGCGCTGAGCGATGACGGCCTGACGGGCGCTCCGGAGGAGCTCGACCTCGGGGGTTGTGCGTACGCGCAGTCCAACGGTCTGGGCCTCGCGTACCGGGCGGGCCAGGGCATGGCGGTGACAGGGCTGCCGATCTGCGCCAGCGGCGCGGGCATGACCTTCCTTCCGTTCGACAGCGACGCGAAGCCCGGTCCCGCGGGCGTGGCCAACGACGCCACCTCTTTCGGCTTCGGCACCTCGCGCCGATCGCTCGCTCCTGGCAAGGCGATCGGTGAGTGGGAGCTCGTCTACACGCAGGCGGCGGTCCCGGAACGTGCAGTGCTGGCCGGCTCCGCGCTCAAGGGGAGTGTGCCGGTCGAGCACCCGTTCGGAGAGAGCCAGTGGCGAGGCGCCGGCGTCGCCACCAGCAACGAGGTCATCGGCATGCTCTCGGCGGAAGACACGCAGACCAGCGCGCCGGGCCATCTGGTCCTGCTCATGGGTCCGCTGCTCGGAGACAACCTCGACCTCGCCGTTGCGCCGTTGCCCGCGTTGCCCCTTGCGTACGATGGGGACCTGATCGCCTGGGGAACCCGCGTGGCGGTGGGAGCAAGGACCCCCTCCGGGCTGTTCGTCCGAATCTTCGAGCTCGGCGACGGCGGCATCGAAGACGTGGCTTCGACGGAGCTTCCGGACGCCGAGGCCTACTCGCTGAGCCTGGCGGTGGACGGCGACGACCTGTATGTCGCCCATGGTCGGGACAGTGCCCTGGGCTTCGTCCGCATCCCGGGGGCGAGCGCTGCTCCGCGCTTCGATCAGGCGACGTCGGCCGTCTTCGAGACCGTGATCGAAGGGACCGACTTTGGCTTCGACGGATACGGCTACGGTGTCGCCGCGGCGCGCGGCCGGGTGGCCTTCGCCTGGCTGATCGGGTCACTCGACCACAAAGACGTCGCCGGCGGCTGGCTGATCGCTCACTGCGAGTAGGCCCTGCGCTTTCGAGCGTGCCGCCTCCATGCCCTGGCTACTTGCGCGGTTGCACCGGCGGCGGCAGCCCGCTCATCGGCTCTTCCATCGAGTCGTCCGCGTGGACCCCGGTGCGCAGGCCGCGATAGGCACGCTCGAGTCGGTTCACGCCGACCAGGACGGCGAGCGTCACGCCGGTCGCGGCCAGCGCCTCGCCGCCGCGGCCCACGCCGATCAAGCTGCCGATGGCCGCGAGGATCCAGACCACCGCCGCGCTGGTCATGCCTTTGACCAGGCCGTCGCGGGTCAGGATCACCCCTGCGCCCAGGAAGCCCACGCCGGTGACGACCTGGCCGACGACGCGCGCAGCGTCGGTGTTCGAGCCGATGCCGGCGCCGAGCTGGGCGCCGATGCGCACGAACAGGCAGGTCCCCGCGCAGATCAGCATGCTCGTGCGCATGCCAGCGGGTTTGCCTCGAAGCTGGCGTTCCAGCCCGACCAACCCGCCGCACACCAGGGCGATCCCTTGCGCCACCCAGAACTCGCTATCGGTGGGGACGAATTGCACGCTCGTCGTCCCACATCTCACCGCTCTCGCACGGCGGGCAAGTTTCGTCCCGCCGGGCCCCCTCCCCCTGCGCCCGCCCGGCGCCTATTCGCTGCCGAGGGAGTCACCCCGAGCGAGCCCGACCAGCTCGGCCACCACGCGCTCGAGCGCGTCGATTCGCACCGGCTTCTGGATCACCGCATCGACGTTCGCGTACTCCTCCGGCGCGACCTCTTGACCGGTGAAGTAGACGATCTTCGCGTTCGGGGCGCGCGCGCGTAGCGCGCCGAGCAGCGATACTCCGGCCGTACCCGGCATGGACCGATCCAGCAAGATCACGTCGGCAGGCTCGCGCGCGACCTCCGCCAGCGCCGCATCGCCATCATGCGCGGTCCGCACGCGGCAACCCGCGGACTCGAGCACCTGCTGGACCAGTCTTCGGATCAGCGGTTCGTCGTCGACCACGAGGACTCTCGCGTCGGTCAGGCCCGGGGCACGGCCGGGGACCGCAGTCTCTGCCGCCACTGGAGCGGTCGCGGGCAGGAGCACGGACACCGTCGTTCCGATCCCTTCTCGAGAGTCGATCTCGATGAGCCCGCCGAGGTCGCGGACCAACGCGTAGCTGGTCGCCAGCCCGAGCCCGGTTCCACGCCCGACTTCTTTGCTGGTGAAGAACGGCTCGAAGGCATGCTGCTTGGCGTCCTCGCTCATCCCGGAACCGTTGTCCCGCACGCGGAGCGCGACGAGCGCGCCCGCGCTCGGCAGCCTCGGATCCGGCGCTTCCAGCGACGCGATGACCTCGATGCGCGGTCGGTCGCGACCCGCGTCGGTGACGGCGTCGCGGGCGTTCAAGAGCAAGTTCATCAGGACCTGCTCCAGGTCCGCAGCGTCCGCCCTGACGTGAAGCGGCTGGGCAGGAATGTCACAGCGGAGCTCGATGCGCCGGTCGAAGGTACGCTCGCACATGTCCGCGATGTGGCGTGTGAGGGCGACTGCGTCGCAGGGTCGCGGGTCGACCGGGCGGCGCTGACCGGCGAACGTCATCAGCTTGCGCACCATGTCCGCGGCGCGCTCGGATGCCGCGGCGGCATCGTCGAGGAGCGCGACATGAGAGACCGGGGCCACGCGCCGCAGCAGCTCCAGGCTGGGCAGGATGGCCATGAGCATGTTGTTGAAGTTGTGGGCGACGCCTGCCGTCAGGCGCCCCACGGCCTCCATCTTCTGCGCGCGACGCAGCTGCTCCTCCAGCGCGCGCTGCTCCGTGATGTCGAGATTGCCTCCCGTCAGGCGCAAAGGGCGGCCGTTCGCGTCGCATTCGACCTCCCCGACGGTGAGCATCCAGCGAACCTCCCCGTCCGGGCGCACGACACGATGAGTGACGCTTTCGAAGCGGCCGGTCGCCAGGGCCCGCTCGCCCGACCGCCGGACGGCGTCGCGGTCGTCGGGATGCACGGCCTGCTCGACGTAGTCGGGCAGCGCGAGTGACTCGGTCAGGCCCAAGAGTTGCCTCATGCGGTCGTCCCAGAGCAGCTCGCCGCTCCGCAAGTCCCAGCTCCACAGCCCGAGCTTGGTCGACGCGAGCGCGATTCGCAGCTTCTGCTCGCTCTCCGCCAGCGCGCGTTCCCGCTCGCGCAGGTGCGAGGTGTCGATTGCCACGAAGCAGCCCCCCAGCGTGCCATCGGGTTCCAGCACCGGCGCGACGAATACCTGATAGTGGCGGTGCTCGCCGTGTGGACCCGGCCCGACGGTCTCGTAGCCGCCGGGCCGTCCGGAACGCAGCGCGGTGTCGATGGCGGCGCGGGCGCGCTCGTGGTCTTCCGGCGGGATGAAGTCGAGGGCCGGTGCGCCGATCACGCGCTCTTCGGCGAGACCCGGCACCATGCGACTGATGAAGCGAATTCTGATGTCGTGGTCGAACAGGATGACGACTGCGGGCAGGGCGCTGAGCAGCGCTTCGAGGAACACTGCCGGCTGACGCGCCGAGGAGCGCTCCAGCTCGGCGACGCGGGCATGTAGCCGCTCCACCTCCGCGCGGAGCACGTCGGCCTCGGCATGGGTCATGAGGAGGCGACCGTAGCACGGTGTCGCCGGGCGGCACCCCGTTGGCTCGCGGCGTCAGTACCCCGGCGCGGGACCCAGCAACAGCTCGAGCCGGCGCGCC
Organism: Polyangiaceae bacterium; assembly: GCA_015075635.1. Lineage (NCBI taxonomy): Bacteria > Pseudomonadati > Myxococcota > Polyangiales > Polyangiaceae > Polyangiaceae bacterium. Next base: position 2,083,856 of record JABTUA010000003.1, on the reverse strand, counting down.
AACTCGGCCTTCAAGAAAGCCCGCATCGGCCTGAGGTGCAGCGGCAGGTGCAGGCTCACGTCGATGAAGCGTTCTCCGACGAGCACGCTCCCGGACGCGCCCCGCGCCTTGCCGCGGTCTGCGGTGAGGTGGAGCGCGTCACCCTCCCAGCGCCACGACACCTCCAGGCGCTCCTCGAAGCGGCGCGCGATGGACTCGGCCGTCTCCCGCGCGTCCCGCGGGCTCAGGCAGTGGGGTCGAGTGAAGCTGATGGTCGGCACGAGGAGCTTGGCGAAATAGCGCAAATCCGCCAGAAGGCAAAGCAACGGGCTCAGGCGCAGAACATGCCCAGCGCCAGCCCGCCAAAGCCCGGGTGGGCCTTGCAGGTCCCGTCACAATACGAGCTCAGGCACTCCTCGTTGCTCGAGCAGGCCGCGCCGTCGGTCGCCCTCGGCTTGCAGACGTCCTCCGGGAACGGGCAGTAGGCGTCGTCCTGGCAGGCCTCCGAGCTGTCGGCGCAGCTCGAGCCGGCCGGTACCTTCGTCTTGCACGTCCCCGCGCAGTAGGTGTCGGTGCCGGCGCAGCTCGCGTAGCCGCCGCAAGCTCCGCCCACCGCGACCCGGGCCGCGCACGTGCCGTTGTCGCAATAGGCGCCCGCGTCGACGTGGCACACGCTGACCTCCGTCGCGCCGGACTGCGACTGCCCCTCGAAGACCGTCACGTTGCCGAGCTTCGTGCCCGTGCAGGCCGCTCCAACGGGGGCCAGGACGCGAACACGACAGTAGTCGGAGTCGGCGTCGAAGTCGTGGTAGCAGTCCACCTCGCCCTTGGCGCTCAGCGCGCAATCGCTCGACACGTTGCACGACTCGCCGGGCTTCTTGGAGCCGCTGGGTTTGGACGGATCCTCCGGGTAGGCCTTGACGCAGCTGGCGGGGCGCGGCTTGGACCCGAAGGTCTCGCACCAGTCGGCTTCCTGAGCCCAGGCCTCGTATTGGGAGATGCACTCCTCGGCGGCCTGCTGATCCTTCGCGACCGCTGCCCCGAACATCAGGTGGCAGAGGTTCTGCGTGGTCGGCATCCCGGCCTTCGCGCAGCACGGCTTGAACAGCGCGCAGTATCGAGCGGCAAACTCGCTGCTCGAGCTGCCGGAGTCGTCTCCCCCGGACGAGCAGGCGATGCCGCCCCAGAGGGCGAGGAGCGGCAGGGCAAGGAGGCGCAGTCGCATGCCCTCTGATACGACCCGATTCGGCGCAAATTCCCGGCCCCGGGGTCTTTGCGCGGCGCCCCCACCGCGTAGCGGCGACAAGGGGCGCGGACGCGCGGCTCGCGCGATGCTCAGTCCACCTTCAAGAGATACCCCACGGCCGGCTCGTTCACCAGGTAGCGAGGCCGCGCCGGCGTGGCCTCGAGCTTGTGGCGGAGCTGTCCGACGAACACGCGCAGGTACTCCGTGTGCCCCACGTGCTCCGGCCCCCACACTTCTCTGAGGAGCTGGCGGTGGGTCAGCACGCGCCCCGCGTGACGCGCCAGAACGCTGAGCAGCTTGTATTCGGTGGGCGTCAGGTGCACCTCGGCCTCACCGGCGAACACCTGGCGTCTGGCGAACTCGATGCGTAGGTCGCCGACGCGGAAGGTCGACTCCTCTTGATCGCGCTTGCCGCGACCGGCATGACGAAGCGCGACGCGAATGCGCGCGAGCAGCTCGGCGACGCTGAATGGCTTGGTGAGGTAGTCGTCGGCTCCTGCGTCGAGCGCGCGCACCTTGTCCTCGTCCCGGCCGCGCGCCGAGATCACGATCACCGGCAGCGATGTCCACTGCCTGAGCCGCCTCGTCACCTCCAGACCATCGAGGTCCGGCAAGCCGAGGTCCAGCAGGACCACGTCGGGGCTGTGCGCGGCGGCCCGAGCCAGTCCCTCCTCGCCGTTGACCGCCTCCAGGATGCGATAGCCGTGCGTGCCGAGTGAGCCGCGCAAGAACCGGCGCATCTGCGGCTCGTCCTCGACGACCAGGATCAGGGGGCTCGTCGGGTTCATCCGGCCTCGACGCTGCCGGACTTGTCCGGGATCTCGGGCGGCGGGGCGCTCGGCGGCTCGCCCTCCACCGGCAGGGTGAGCTCGAACGCCGCACCGCCCTCGCTGCGGTTCCGAGCGTGGATGCGACCGCCGTGAGCGAGGGCGATGGCGCGGCAGATGGCCAGCCCCAGACCGAAGCCCGGCGTCGCCTGCTCGGAGGGGCCGCGATGGAACTTCTCGAATACCTGTCGCTCCTCTCCAGGGGCGAGACCCGGGCCGCGGTCAGCCACGCAGAGCGTCACGTCGTGCTCGGCTCGCGCGGCGGAGATCTCCACCGCGGTGCCTTCGGGCGTGTGCTTCGCAGCGTTCTCGAGCAGGTTCACCAGCGCTTGCTCGACCAGAACGCCGTCGCACGGCAAGAGCAGGTCCGGGGGAACGCTCACCTCGACGGGGTGGCGCGCGAGTTGGCGCTCCGTACGAGCCAGAGCGCCTCCGACGATCTCCTCGACCGACTGCCACTCCTTCTCCACGCGCACGGCGCCCGACTCGAGCCGCGTCATGTCGAGCAAGTTGGCCACCAGGCGCTCCAGTCGCTCCGTCTCCTCGAGCAGGGTCTGGGCCAGGTCCCTGCGCGTCTCCGGGGGTAGCGCCGCGTCGTCGTCCACGATGGAGCTGGCGGCTCCCTTCATCACGGCGAGCGGTGTCCGGAGGTCGTGAGAAACGGACGAGAGCAGGCTGCTCCTGAGCTGCTCGGTCTCCATGCGCACGCGCGCGCGTTGCGCTTCGCCGGCGAGGCGCGCGCGTTCCATCGCAGAGGCTATCTGGAGCGCGAGGCTCTGGACGAGCCGGCGCTGCTCCGGATCCGACAAGCGCTCCGGGTTCTTCGGATACAGGCCGAGCACGCCGAGCACCTCGCCGCTCGCCGCCGCGAGTGGCACGTAGAGCCCCTGCGCTCCCGGCACGTTGTCGGTGCCGATCCCCGCGTCCTTGGCTTGGTTCGCCACCCAGCGCACGACGCCTACTTCCTTGTCGAGCGGCGCGCTCAGCCCAGCGCTCGCCTGCAAGAGCTCGGTGTCACCGGTCGCGCTCCGGGTGAACACCGCGACCGTCGCGTCGAACACGTCCTCGAGGTGGCGGCAGGCGATCCGCGCCTGGTTGCCCTCGTCGATCGACTCGCCCAGGTCGCGACTCAGGGCGTAGAGCACGGCCGTGCGGCGCTCGCTGGTCTTGGCGAACTGGGCCTGGTCCTTCACGCGCTGGGTGAGCCCGGCGATCACCACCGCGACCAGCAACATGACGGCGAAGGTGACGACGTGGCGCAGGTCCGCCACGGAGAAGGTGAGGTACGGGGGAATGAAGAAGACGTCGAACGCCAGCACGCTCAGCACCGCGCTGGCGAGCGCCACTCGAAAGCGAAACCGCATCGACACCAGCACGATGCCGAGCAGGTAGGTCATGACCACGTCGGCCAGCGGGTCTCGACCGAAGACGGCATAGGCAACCAGGGTCGTCGCCGCCACCACCGCAGCACCCATCGCGTACTCTCGCAGCGCGCCGCTTCCCGGCGCCGGCGCGAGGCGCGCCGCAGGCCGCTCCTTGGGCTCCGCGTCCTCCTGCTCGCCGGCGGTCACGTAGACGTCGATGTCCCCGCTGCCCAGGATCAACTCGTCCACGAACGAGGTCCGAAGACGGTCGCGCCAGCGCAAGACGCGCTGCTTGCCGACGACGATCTTGGTGACGCCGTGCTCTCGCGCGAACTTCAGCAACTCTTCGGCGGCGCGCTGGCCGCTGAGAGTGACTGTCGCTGCGCCGAGGCTCTCGGCCAGCCGCAGGTGCGCCGACAAGCGCGCGCGCTCGGTCGCCGGCAGGGACTGGGTCGCCGGCGTCTCCACGTTCACCGCGAACCAGTCGGCGTGGAGCCTGGCGGCGATGCGCCGGCCGGCGCGCAACAGCGGGGCCGAGTGCGGGCTCGGGCTGATGCAGACCAAAATGCGCTCGCTGATGCCCCAGGTCTTCTCGATGCCCTGTGCGCGGCGCCAGGCCTGCATGTCGGCGTCCACGCGCTCGGCCGTGGTGCGCAGCGCCAGCTCGCGCAGCGCGATCAGGTTTCCCTTCCGAAAGAAGTTCTCCATCGCGCGCTCGGCCTGTGCCGGCACGTACACCTTGCCCTCGCGCAAACGCTCGAGCAGCTCCTCCGGCGGCAAGTCGATCAGCTTGATCTCGTCGGCGCTGTCGATCACCGAATCCGGCACGGTCTCGCGCACGACCACGCCGGTGACGCGCGCCACCAGGTCGTTCAGGCTCTCGACGTGCTGCACGTTGAGCGTGGTCATCACGTCGATGCCCGCCTCGAGCAGCTCCTCCACGTCCTGCCAACGCTTCGGGTGCCGCGAGCCTTCGGCGTTGGTGTGCGCCAGCTCGTCCACGAGCAAGAGACTGGGCTTGCGCGCCAGCGCCGCGTCGAGGTCGAACTCGTCCAGGGTCGTCCCGCGGTATTCGACCTCGCGCCGCGGGAGCCGCTCGAACCCGGCGAGCAGGGTCGTGGTCTCGAACCGGCCGTGGGTCTCCACCACGCCCACGACCACGTCGCGGTCCTCGACGTCGCGCTCGAAGCTGGCCTCCTGGAGCATCGCGTAGGTCTTGCCGACTCCCGGCGCCGCGCCGAAGAAGATGGTCAGGCGCCCGCGCAGCTTCTTGCGCTCCTCCGCCTCCTCCGCTTCCGCTCGGAGCAAGAGCCGCTCAGGATCGGGGCGCCCGTCGTTCATCTCGCTTCACTCACCTCCCGTGCCCGTCGAGGGCCAGGTTCAAGCCGAGCACGTTCACCACTGGCTCGCCCAGGACGCCCAGCTGGCGCGGCGACGTGTGCTGGGTCACCAGCGCCCGCACCCGCGCCTCGTCCAACCCGCGCGCCTTGGCCACACGCCGCAGCTGAAACTCGGCGGCGGCCGGCGAGATGTGAGGGTCGAGGCCGCTGCCGGAGGCGGTGACCAGATCCACCGGGATCGCGCCGGTCGCCTGCGGATCGGCTGCGCGCAGCGCCGCGACGCGCGCCTTGGCGGCTTCGTGGAGGGCGGGGTTCAGTGGACCGTAGTTCGAGCCCGACGAGACGCCGGCGTTGTAGGGCACCGGGCCCGTGGCCGACAGGCGCCCCCAGAAGTACTTCGGCTCGCTGAACTGCTGGCCGATGAGCTCGGAGCCGACGGGTTTCCCGTCTTTCACGATCACACTGCCGTTCGCCTGACGGGGAAAAGCGGCCTGCGCCACGCCGGTGACCAGCAGGGGATAGGCGACACCGGTCAGCAGAGTCATGGCGCCCAGAACGACCAGGGCGGGTCTCAGTTCTTTCCACATGATCCTTGGCTCCTTCACGCAAGACCGAGCACCACGAGCAAGAGGTCGATCAGCTTGATTCCGACGAACGGTACGACCAGCCCGCCGAGCCCGTACACGAACAGGTGCCTGGAGAGCAGCTCGGAGGCGCTGATCGGCTTGTAGCCGATGCCGCGCAGCGCCAGCGGGATCAAGAAGATGATCACGATGGCGTTGAAGATCACCGCCGACAGGATGGCGCTCTCCGGAGTCGCCAGGCGCATGACGTTGAGGGCGCCGAGAGCAGGATAGGTCGTGGCGAACGCGGCGGGGATGATGGCGAAGTACTTGGCGACGTCGTTGGCGATGCTGAAGGTGGTCAGCGCGCCGCGGGTCATCAGTAGCTGCTTACCGATCTCGACGACCTCGATCAGCTTGGTCGGGTTCGAGTCCAGGTCCACCATGTTGCCGGCCTCCTTGGCGGCCTGCGTGCCGGTGTTCATCGCGACCGCGACGTCGGCCTGAGCGAGCGCGGGCGCGTCGTTGGTGCCGTCTCCGGTCATGGCGACCAGGCGTCCGCCCTTCTGATGGTCGCGGATCAGATCGAGCTTGGCCTGCGGCGTCGCCTCCGCCAGGAAGTCGTCCACGCCAGCCTCGGCGGCGATGGCAGCGGCGGTCAGGGGGTTGTCGCCGGTGATCATCACGGTCTTGATGCCCATCTTGCGGAGCTCGGCGAAACGCTCCTTGATCCCACCCTTCACGATGTCCTTGAGCTGGATCACGCCGAGCACCCTGCTTCCCTCGGCGACCACGAGCGGCGTCCCGCCTTGGTGGGAGATCTCCTCCACGCTGCGTTTGACGTCGGCCGGCATGCTGCCGCCCTTCTCGCGCACGTAAGCCTCGATGGCGTCCGTCGCTCCCTTGCGGATCTCGCGGCCGTCGAGATCGACGCCGCTCATGCGCGTGTGGGCCGAGAATGGCACGAAGCGCGCACCGAGCTCGTGCACGTCGCGCTCGCGGAAGCCGTGTTTCTCCTTGGCCAAGACGACGATGCTGCGGCCCTCCGGGGTCTCGTCCGCGAGCGAGGAGAGCTGAGCAGCGTCCGCCAGCTCCGACTCCCGCACACCCTGAGCCGGCAAGAACGCGGTGGCCTGGCGATTGCCGAGGGTGATGGTCCCGGTCTTGTCGAGCAGGAGCACGTCCACGTCACCGGCGGCCTCCACGGCGCGCCCGCTGGTGGCGATGATGTTCGCCTGGATCATGCGATCCATGCCCGCGATGCCGATGGCCGAGAGCAGGCCGCCGATGGTGGTCGGGATCAGGCACACGAGCAGCGCCACCAGCACCGTGACCGTGACCACGCTCCCCTTGCCTGCGGCCTGGACGCTGTAGAGCGAGTACGGCAAGAGCGTCACCGTCGCCAGCAGGAAGATGATGGTGAGCGCCGCCAGGAGGATGTCGAGCGCGATCTCGTTCGGCGTCTTCTGGCGCTTCGCTCCCTCGACCAGGCTGATCATGCGATCGAGGAAGGTCTCGCCAGGGTTGCTGGTGATCCTCACCACGATCCAATCCGACAGGACGCGTGTGCCGCCGGTGACGGCGCTGCGGTCGCCGCCGCTCTCGCGGATCACAGGCGCGCTCTCGCCGGTGATCGCGCTCTCGTCCACCGACGCGATACCGTCGACGATCTCGCCGTCACCCGGCACGAAGTCCCCAGCTTCGACCAGCACGTGATCGCCCTTCCTGAGCGTCGCCGCCGACACCAGCGTCTGCGTGGCGTCGCGCCTCGGCTTGTGGAGCTGTTTGGCCTGGATGTCCTGCCGCGCCTTCCGCAGCGTGTCGGCCTGCGCCTTGCCGCGCCCTTCGGCCATCGCCTCGGCGAAGTTCGCGAACAGCACGGTGAACCAGAGCCAGGCCGAGATGCCGCCGATGAAGCTCGCCGGCGCCTCCCCCACTCCGACCAAGGCCTGTACGAAGAGTGCCGTGGTGAGCACGCTGCACACCTCCACCACCAGCATCACCGGGTTCCGAACCTGGTGACGGGGGTCGAGCTTCTTGAAGGCGTCGAGAACGGCTCGCCGCACGATCGGAGGATCGAACAGCGGGCGAGCAGCTCCGCGCGGGCGGTGGTGGGTGTCCGGGGTGGCCATGCTCGCGTCCTCAGACTGCGGAGTGCAGCATCAGCTGCTCGACGATCGGGCCGAGCGCGAGTGAAGGGATGAACGTGAGCGCACCGACTACGACGATGGTGGCCACGAGCATCACGACGAACAGCGGGGTATGGGTGGGGAGGGTGCCCGCGCCCTGCGGGACGGTCTTCTTCTGCGCCAGCGAGCCGGCGACGGCGAGCACGGGGATCGCCAGCCAGTAGCGGGCGAAGAACATCGCGAGGCCGAGGGCCGTGTTGTAAAACGGCGTGTTGGCGCCGAGGCCGGCGAACGCGCTGCCGTTGTTGTTCCCCGCCGACGAGAACGCGTACAGAACTTCGCTGAAGCCGTGGGCGCCGGGGTTGTACACGGTCTCCAGGCCGCCGGCCGAGACGACCGCGACCGCGGTTCCAGAGAGCACGATTGCCGGGGGTACCAGGATGGTGATCGAGGCCATCTTCATCTCGTAGGCCTCGATCTTCTTGCCCAGATACTCTGGCGTGCGGCCGACCATGAGCCCCGCCACGAACACCGCGACGATGGCGAACATCAGCATGCCGTAGAGGCCCGAGCCGACGCCGCCGAAGATGATCTCGCCGAGCTGCATCAGCCAGAGTGGGGCCAGCCCGCCGAGCGGCGTGAACGAGTCGTGCATGGAGTTGACGGAGCCGTTCGAAGCCGCGGTGGTCGCCGTCGCCCAGAGCGTGGAGGCACCGATGCCGAAGCGCGCCTCCTTGCCTTCCATGTTGCCGCCCGCGTGGAGCGCGTTCGGAGCCTGGTCGGCGCCCAGCGCCGCGAGCGCCGGGTTTCCCGCCTGCTCCTGCCACAGGCAGAGCAGGAAGAGCGGGACGAAGATCGCCAACATGGCGGCCAAGACGGCCCAGCCCTGCCGGGTGTCCTTCACCATCTTGCCGAAGGTGTGACAGAGCGCGGCGGCGATGATCAGGATCGAGAGCAGCTCGATCATGTTCGCGAGGCCCGTCGGGTTCTCGAACGGATGAGCGGAGTTGACACTGAAGAAGCCGCCACCGTTCGTGCCGAGCTGCTTGATGGCGATCTGCGAGGCGGCCGGGCCGAGCGCCAGCACCTGACCGACGACCGCCTTGCCGTCGGCGTCCTTCAGCCCTTCCACCAGCGGGACGGTCTGGTAGCTCGAGAACGTCTGCACCACGCCTTGGGAGACCAGGCCCAGCGCGACCACGAACGAGAGCGGCAAGAGCACGTAGAGCGTGCCGCGAGTGACATCGACCCAGAAGCTGCCGATGCCGGTGGCGCTCCTCCGCGCGAGCCCTCGGATGAGGGCGACGAGCACCGCCATTCCAGTCGCTGCGGACACGAAGTTCTGCACCGTCAGGCCGAGCATCTGCGTCAGGTACGACAGCGTCGCTTCCCCGGCGTAGCCTTGCCAGTTCGTGTTGGTGGCGAAGCTCGTGGCCGTGTTCCAGGAGCTGTCCGGGGTCACCGCCGGGAGGGCCTGCGGGTTCAGCGGCAGGGAGCCCTGCAGGCGCTGGAGCAGGTAGACCACGACCAGCCCGGAGATGTTGAAGACCAGCATGCCTACCGCGTAGCTCTTCCAGTGATCGTCCGCGTCGCGTTCGACTCCGGCGAGGCGGTAGATCAACCGTTCGATGGACCCGAAAACCTTCTCGAGCAGCACCGGCTCGCCCTCGTAGACGCGCGCCATGTAGCTGCCCAGGGGCTTCACGGCGGCGAGCAGCACCGCGAAGAACAGCAGGATCTGCGCCCAGGACTGCCAGCTCATTGCAGGGACTCCGGCTTCAGCATTGCGACCACCAGGTAGACGAACAGGAGCGCCGACACGACCGCACCGATCCAGTAGAGAGTGGACATGCGAGCTACTCCTTCACCCGCTCGCACACTCGGATGAGCCCGAGCGTGAGCGCGAACAGGATCGCGGTGAGTCCGAGGTAGACGAGGTCCGGCATGGGAGTGACCCTTGGAGAAGACGAGCGAGTGAAAGCTAGCTTCGGCCAAGCAAGCCCGGCGACAACTTGCTCGGCGCCGGAGCAAGGATTGCGTAAGGGCTCAGCGGGTCGGCTGCCCGACCCAGCGGGAAGCGAGCTCCCGGCAGACGGCGTCGCACTCGGGGAAATGCTGCGCGAGCTCCGCCTGGTGGCGACAGTGGTCGCCGAAGTCTCCACCCGCCGGCGTCGCGCACAGCTCCAGGTCGGCGAGCACGCGCTGGTAGAGCGCGCCCCGCGTGGACGCAGGCAAGCGATCGAGGTTCGGCGCCGGTGGTGAGCGCATGACGAACAGGAGCACGGAGCCTGCCACGAGCACGAGCACGGCGACCCCGAGCCTGTGGCGCCAGTTCGTGCGCTGCCGCTGGGCCCTTGGCGGGAGCGGTTCCGGGCTCTCGACTCCAATCAACTCTGCCATGGCGCTTCCTTCCTGTACCGAGAAGCGGAGCAAGGCGCGTGCCCGGCGCTCGCAGTGCGGGCGGCGAGCATCCTGCGCAACGCTTGCGTCGGGTGCTGGGGGCCACGAGAACGGTGCAGGCCCTCAGTGCGGGGCGCGCGAGCGAGGAACGCTCGAGGTACACTCCCGCGCCGCCATGCTCACGACGCTCGAAGATCTCTTGTCGATGTCGAACGCCGAGCGCTTCGCGATCGTCGAACGCGCCCTGCCACTCGATCTCGAGGCGCTCGCCGACACGACCTACCCGGGCGTGGACCTGTCGATGCCGGCGCTGTTCCACCGCCTGTTCTGGAAGTCCTTTCGCAAGACCTTCCATCGTGACCCGGTCAGCGGCCGCCTGCGCGGTTGGAACGTCAAGGTCGAGCAGACCGGCTGGGGCAGCGCGCCGGCACCCAAGCGCGACCGCGCCGGCAAGCCCCTCACCTTCGGACACTACGAGGTGCGCTCCGCCACCGGGCTCCGCTTCCCGCGCGGCTGGAAGGGCGAGCACTACCTGGACTACCGGGATGCGGGCAACCGCTTCGGAGACTTCCCAGCGCGCACCGGCTACTGCCCACTCGTGAGCGTGAACCCGGGCCGGAGCGACCTGCTCCTGGGCTGGGAGGTGTTCAACCTCGGCGGCCTGCTCGTGCCGCTGAACGACTTCTGGGCGCTCGTGCGCGAGGGCCCGCTCCGAGCCGAAGACGTCGTCCCTCGACCCGACGGCGCTTGATGGCGGCGGCGCCCGGGTTTGTGCCAACCGTCGGTCGTGGCACGCCGCGCCAGTTGCGAAGAAATCCGCGGCTTTCGCCTGGCACGAGCCCTGCAGTGCAGGTGTGCATGAAGCACCTGATCGCGGTGGGCTTGGCTCTCGTCCTCGGAGCCTGTGGCGGACAATCGTCGAACGACGGATCGGGGGGCAGCGCGGGCACGGGACCCGGTGGCTCCGGCGGCGGCGGCGGTTCGAGCGGTGGAGTGGGCGGCAGCTCGGGCACGGGCGCCGTGAGCGGTTCGGGTGGCGCCCTCGGTGGCAGCGGCGGCGGCGACGCTTGTCACGATCCGACGCTCAAGACCTGCAATGGCCCGGGTCAGTGCGTGCTGGCGACCTCGGACTGCTGCCTGTGCGGAGTGCCCGAGCTCACGGACTACGTGGCGATGAACCAGGCGTCCGCCGGCCAGTGCAATTGCCAGGGACCCATCTGCGACTGCGCCATGATGATGAACCCGAACCTCGCCGCGAGCTGCGAGAGCGGGCAGTGCGCGGCATGGGACGTGCGACTGCGCGAGGACTACGCCGGGTGCAAGCTGGACTCGGACTGCCGCCTGCGCGACGGGCTGGGCTGCTGCGAAGGTTGCGGCCCCATCGCGGAGCAGCTGGTCGCCGTGCGCACCGACAGCGAGGCCGCGCTGAAGCAGGCCATGTGCGAGCCCAACTCCGCGTGCTCCAAGTGCATGATCCAGTACCCGCCGAACGCGACGGCCCTGTGCAACGCGGGGCGCTGCCAGGTCGTGCTGGCGAAGTAGTCGGCGCCGCCGCGGTGGCGGCGAACAGCGTCCCGCCCGCGGCGGGGCTGTGCCGAATCCGCCCGTGCGCTACGACTTCTGAGTGGAGAGCCGTCGGAAGAACTCGACAGCTCCCCCACTCCCGGCCAATCCGGCCGACGCTCAGCTGAGCGCGACCTGCGGAAGCTGTCCCAGCGCGGCCGACAGCTCCTTCTCGTCGTAGTCGCGATCCTCGAGCTTGCCGCTCAGGAAGTCCGTGTAGGCGCCCATGTCGAAGTGCCCGTGGCCCGACAGGTTGAAGAGGATGACGCGAGAGACGCCCTCTTCGCGACAGCGCAGCGCCTCGTCCAGGGCCGCACGGACCGCGTGGCTCGACTCCGGCGCCGGGATGATGCCCTCCGCGCGGGCAAACTGCAGGGCGGCCTCGAAGCACGGCTTCTGGTGGAAGGCGCGGGACTCGATCAGCCCGAGCTCCTGGACGTGGCTCACCAGCGGGGCCATGCCGTGGTAGCGCAGACCGCCGGCGTGGAAGGCCGGGGGAATGAAGCTCGAGCCCAGGGTGTGCATCTTCACCAGCGGCGTGAGCTTCCCGGTGTCGCCGAAGTCGTAGGCGTATTTGCCCCGGGTCAGCGTGGGGCAGGCCGCGGGCTCGCAGGCGACGACGCGCACCTTCTTGCCCCCGCGCAGCTGCTCGCCCAGGAACGGGAAGGCGATGCCTGCGAAGTTGGAGCCACCCCCCGCGCAGCCGATGACGAAATCCGGGAAGTCGCCGGCCATTTCCAGCTGCTTCAGCGCCTCCAGGCCGATGACGGTCTGGTGCAGGAGCACGTGGTTCAGCACGCTGCCGAGCGCGTACTTGGTGTCGTCGTTCTTGGCCGCGACCTCCACGGCCTCGCTGATGGCGATCCCCAAGCTGCCGGGGCTGTTCGGGTGCGCCGCCAGGATGGCGCGGCCAGACTCCGTCTCGTTGCTGGGGCTCGCGACGCACTCGGCGCCGTAGGCCTGCATCAAGGCCTTGCGGTACGGCTTCTGGTCGAAGCTCACCTTGACCATGTAGACCTTCACTGCGATGCCGAAGAGCGCGCCGGCGAACGCCAGCGACGACCCCCACTGCCCGGCGCCCGTCTCGGTGCTGATGCGCCGGATGCCCGCCTCGCGGTTGTAGAAGGCCTGCGGCACGGCGGTGTTCGGCTTGTGGCTGCCGCTCGGGCTCGTGCCTTCGTACTTGTAGTAGATCTTCGCCGGGGTCCCCAGCGCCTTCTCCAGACGACGCGCGCGATACAGCGGCGTCACCCGCCACTGGCGATACACGTCGCGGACGGGCTCCGGGATCTCGATCCAGCGTTCGGCGCTGACCTCTTGCTGGATCAGCGACATCGGGAAGAGCGGCGCCAGATCGTCGGGGCCGATGGGTTGACCGGTGCCCGGATGCAACGGTGGCGAGAGCGGCACCGGCAAGTCCGCCGCAATGTTGTACCAAGCCTTCGGGATTTCGGACTCGTCGAGCGTGTACTTCACGTGGTCGTTCACCGCTGCCTCCTCGGGGGACGGTGCGATGCACACCCCCAGCTCCGATCCCCGTACCCGTGCCGGACCGAGCTGGAAATGATCCCCGTCTACGGCCCCCGTTCGGCGGCCCGCACGCGGGATTCCACCGCCCAGAGCAGGAAGGGCAGCAGGACGGCCAGCGCGACCGAGAGCAGGGCTACCTCCCGCATGTGCAGGAGTCGCCCGCCGGGCTGCTCGACCAGGATCGCGGTGGCGCCGGCGGCTCCGAGCGCGGCTCCCACGTGCTGCACCGTGGACTGCACGCTCATGTAGCGCGCGCGCTCCACCGAGCGCGGGACGCGCGTGGCCAAGGCGTTCATCGGCACCATGCGGAAGGCGCCGGCGACCATGAAGGCGACGAAGACGGCCATCACGGGCAAGAGCGAGCGCTCGAAGAAGAAGCCGGTCACCACCGCCACGATGAACAACAAGGTCCCGAGCCCCGCGACGACGCTGACGCCGAATCGATCGGCGAGGCGTCCGGCCACGCGCATGCTGAAGAAGCTGAACACACCCCCGACCAGGTAGAGCAGCCCGAGCTTCGCCCGGGGGTAGTCCAGGTTGAACTGGAGGTAGGTGGCGATGTTGGGGACGATCACGAAGACGCTGAGCATCGTCGTCAGGTTCATCGCCATGGCGATCAGCACCACCGGACGGCGCACCACGTCCAGCGTCCCGACCGGCGGCGCGGCCTCGGCAGCGCGCAAGTGGAGCGTCAGCGCGGGCAAGAGCCAGGCCGCGCCGAGCGCTACCACGGCGCCCAGCACTGCCACCGCGAAGAACGGCAAGCGCCACCCTCCCAGGTGCGCGAGCTCCAGCCCCGCCGGGACTCCAAGCACGGAGGCGATGGAGAACGCTCCCATCACGGCGCCGAGCGCCTGACCGCGTCGCTCCGGCGGGACCACGTCGGCGATGATGGCCAGCGCCAGCGCCGCGGCCGGTCCGCCGAACAGCCCCGCCACGACGCGGGCGAGCATCAGCGAGCCGAGTCCCGTCGCGAGCCCGCCGCCGGCGGTGCCGAGGACGAGCCCCGCGAGCGCGACCAGGAGCGCCACGCGCCGGTCGAAGCGATCGAGGAACAACATGCCCACCAGGCCCGAGACCGCCGCCGCGCCGGTGTAGCTGCCGGCGATGAGCCCCAGGCGCGAGCTGGAAATGCCCAGCGCCTCGACGAAGTCCGGGCCGAGCGGCATGACCATCATGAAGTCGAGGACGTTCACGAACTGCACTAGCGCCAGGACGACCAGCAGCTTGCGCTCGGAGATGCCCCCGATCGCAGACCCCCCGAGGGCCTGGGCGGGTGCCGGGTCCGTCATCGCTGGCGTTCATGCTCCGGAGCACGGTACGCGACAAGCCGAAGCACGCGATCTCGGAGCTTTGGCGGGGTGCCCCGGACGCTCAGCGCGCGCCAGCGTAGGGCGGTTTGCCGAGTGGCCACTCGGTCGTGACCTGCCGGCCGTAGAGATCGACCAGGATCTTCACCGCGTCGGCGTTCTGCATCAGGAAGCGCATGTCGCCGCGGATCTTGATCTGGCCGCGCAAGCCGCTGGTGATGGGGTCGATCTGCCCGGCGGCGATGGTCTCCCACACCGTGGCCGGCGCGGTGAAGCGGAAGCCGAGGCCCTTGCCGTCGTGCTTCTCGGCCAGACGCCGGTACTCGGTGACCTCGCCGTGGTCCAAGACCACCAGGTAGTGAACGGCGCTGCCGCTCGGAACGTAAGGGCTGGTGTCGTCGCCGATCACCTCGAGCGTCATGACCATGCGCTCGGTCGGAGCGAGCCGCCTGAACTCGGTCGAGCCGTTGATCAGGAGCTTCATGTCTTCGTACCAGGCGTCCGAGTAGATGGTGGACATCGGGAGACCTCCTAGCCTGGCGTGCGAAGCCAGAAAAAGAGCACCAGCGCGAGAATCAGCAGGAACGTCAGCGCCAGCACGACGAGGCGTTGCCGAGCGGGCGCTCGGTCCTCGATGCGCATGAAGCCGAGCACCCGCCACAGGAACGGCAGCTGAGCGAGGTCGAATCGGACCCGCAGCTGGCGCCGCAACAAGAGGGCCAGCGGGCTCGCCTGGCCGCTGGTGACGTGGGCGACCGACAGGAAATCACCCTGGATGCTCGGGGCGTCGTCGGCGATTGCCGCGCCCAGGTCGCTGAGCTCGATACGGTCGCCCAGGAAGGCGATGCGGACGGCGATGCCCTCGTCCTCGGCGGCGCGCACCACCAGGTCGCCGCGCAACGCGCGGGCCTCCGCCGCCTTCTCCACCGAAGCGTCCAGCGTCTGCTCCAGGAACTGGAAGAGCAGGTCGGCCAGGCCGCTCGCGCTGTCGGCGCCCAAGAGCTCGACCCGCGGTCGCTCGCTCACACCCGGTCCCACCACTTCTCGATCCCCATGTCTTCGGCGATGACGCCGAGCGCGTTGTAGCCAGGAGCGAAGGTGATGTAGCCGTGCGGGTGCTGAGACGCGCCGCACATGTAGAGGCCGGCGATGGGAGTCCGGTACTGCGCCAGCTCGTCGGTGGGGCGGTGCTCCAGCAGGCTCTTCGGGTGGATGCGCCCGACCATCCAGTCACCGAAGCGGTAGTTGAGCATCTTCTGGCTGATCTGGAGCGGCGACTCGGTGGCGAAGCGGCGCACGAGCGCACGAGCGTCTTCTTCGATCATCGCCTCGCGCCAGCGCTTGAGGCAGGCCGCTCCGTAGCCCGGGCCGACGCGGCTCCAGGCCTCGGGTCCGCCGTCTTCGAGCGAGAACGGCGCGAACACCCGCAAGAGTCCCGTGGCCTTGCCCTCCGGAGCGTCGGTCGGATCGTAGAGCGAGTTGACGGCGACGTTCAGCCGCGGCCGCTCGGGCAGGCGGCCGGCGCGCACGCGGGAGAACTCCTCTTCGAAGTCGGCCAGCGTCTCGAAGCCGATGTTCAGGATCCAGGCGCGATCGATGTCGGGATCGAAGCTGGCCGCCTTGTACCTGGGCGTGCCGTTCAGAGCCGCGTGCACGTTGAAGAGCGTCGCGTCCTGGTACTTCACCTCGGCGACGTCCTTCCGCGTGCGCTCCGGCACCCATTCGGCGTCGAGCAGGCTCTCGAAGGTCTGGTTCACGTCGATGCTGGAGGCCACCAGCTTGTGTGCCCGCACGAAGCCGTCGGGCGTCTCGACGCCGATGGCGCGGCCGTCCTCGACCACGATCTTGTGCACCGGGACCTGCGGGAACACGCGCCCGCCGGCCTTGACGATCACCCTGAGGAGCGCGTGGGCCAGTCGATGACTGCCGCCCTTGCACACGTGCCAGTTGGCGATCTTGCCGAGCAGCACCGGGTAGCTCACGGCGAGCCCCTTCACGTGGGGCTGGTAGGCGCAGATCGCCGCGTGAAACGCCAGCATCGCCTTGATGCGCTCGTTCTCGAAGTGTTTGTCCAGAAACTCCGCCACCGTCATCGAGCGCAGGCGCGCGCTCAGGAACTCGCTCTTGTCCTCCACCCCCCATGAGGCAAGAGCACGGGTGATGTCGTTCAAGGCGATGGGCGGTGCGTACATCAGCGTGCGCACCATCAGGTCCATGTAACCGCTCACCTCGTTCCACAGGCGAAGCCAGGTGTCGGCGTCCTTCCGTGAGAAGCGCGCGAAGCTCGCGGCCGTCTTTGCCATGTCGGTGTGGATGGTGAGCGCGGTGCCGTCGGCGAAGATGCTGCCCATCTGCACGTCGGGGTGCGCGTATTCGACGCCGTTGTCCGTGAGCTCGAGGTCGTCGTAGACGGGACAGATGCCCACCAGCGAGTGGTAGTTCGAGTGGAGGTTGTGCAGGAAGTTGGGCTCGGTCACCTCTTCGGTGCACAGGCCCCCGCCCTCCTCGCTGCGACGCTCGAGCACGCCCACGGACCAGCCGGACTTGGCCAGGTACGCGCCCAGCGCCATTCCGTTGTGCCCGGCACCGATGATGATCGCGTCGAAGCCTTGGTCGAACATCCCCATGGCGCGCCTCAGTAGAACCGCGTGGGCTTCTGCCACACCGGTGGCAAGTCGAGGTCCTGACACAGCACCTTGAAGGCGTTGTAGCCGCAGGCGGCGGTGACGCCGCCGCCGGGGTGCATGCAGCTGCCCGCCAGGTACAGGCCGGGGATCTCGGTGCCGTGGTGCGCTGCTCCCGCGAACGGCCGGAGCCCCATCAACTGGTCCAGGCTCATGGCGCCGTGACCGAAATCCCCCTCGCGCATGCGCATGCCCCGCTCCTGGTCGAGGGGCGTGTGCAGGTAGTCGGCGATCACGTTGTCGCGGGTCATGTTCGGCGCGAACTCGGCGTACAGGCGCAAGAACTCCGCGTTGTAGCCGGCGCGCACCGACTCCCACTCCGCCTCGCTGAGCGCGCTGGCCTTGGGAAAGAAGTACCAGCCGGTCAAGTTGTGTTTGCCGGGTGGCGCCTGCGTCGCGTCCCAGAGCGAGTTGACCCAAACGCCGGCGGCCGGCAGCTCCGGCACCCGGTCGCAGTGTCCGGCGCGGCAGTAGTCCAGGACGTCCTTGGCGCTGTCGTAGCCGACGACCTGATACCAGGCGCGATCGATCCCGGGGTCCCAGCGCGCGCTCTTGTAGCGGGGCGGCTCGTGCAGGGCCATCGCCACCGAGCCGAGCACCTGGTCCGGCCCCTCCTTGAAGTGCTTCACGCGCCGGCGCGTGTAGGGCGTCAGGTTCTCCTCACCGACCATGTCCAGGAACGTGTCCTTGAGCCCCACGGCGCTGACCACGGCCTTGCGTGCGAACAGGCGCTTGCCGTCCACGAGCTCCACGCCCGAGGCCCGGCCGCCGTCGAGCAAGATGCGCCGGACGCGGCTCGACTCGCGCATCGTCACGCCCTCCTTGATGCAGGCGGTGACCATGGCGCCGTTCAGGCGGTGCGTGCCGCCGACCATCATGCGCCAGCAGCCGGGCATGAACAGGCACGCGAACAGGAAGAAGTACCCCGACCCCGGCCACTCCAGGCTCGGCGCCGCGAACTCGATGGCCACGCGGTAGAGGAGCGCGCGCACCTCGTCGGCCTCGAAGTACTCGTCGATGCAGTCGCGCACCGTCTTGAAGGCCATCTCCTCGTCGAGCCCGAACATGCTGAAGGAGCTCGAGGCCGCCAGGAGCGGGTTCGGCAGGTTCTCGCTCGGGTTCCATTTGGCCGGCGGCGTGTAGAGAGCCGCCGCCATCACGAGCTCGAACATGTTCGCCTTGGTCTTGAGCTCGCGCCAGGTCTCGGCGTCGCGCTTCGAGTAGGCGGCGAAGCTCTTCGCCGTCTCCTCGACCATGTCGTTCTTGTAGATCAGCACCGGAGGGCGGCCGTCCCGAAACGCGATGCCTGCCTGAACCTCGGGGTAGATCGTGCGCGCGCCGAGGCTCGGCAGATCGAAGTCCTCGAAGAACGGCATGATGTGCAGGAACTCCATGAAGTTCGCGTGGATGTTGTGGCAGAAGCCCGGAGCGGTGACCTCCGCCGTGTAGACGGCTCCGCCCCACTCGTGCCGCCCTTCGAGCACGCACACGTCCACGCCGGCCCGGGCCAGGTAGGCCGCGCAGGTCAGGCCGTGGTGCCCCCCGCCGATGATGATCACGTCGTGCTCGGCTCCGCTCATGGCACCTCGTTTCTAGGTGCCGGATGAGCGCTCGCCGCGCGTTGATCCAGATCAAGTCGGGGTCAAATCGCCGTACGGATCACGTGTACGGCCATGCCCAGGGTGGCGAGGGCGCCGACCGCGAACATCATCGAGCGGAAGGGCTGGCGGCCCCACAGGTAGAACAGCGAGTGCAACACGCGCGCTCCGGTGAAGGTAGCGAAGTAGATCAACGCCGCGTTCTTGCTGGGTGCGACCGCCGCGTACAGGAACCCGACGGCGAAGAACGGGATGGCGTTTTCGATCGCGTTCTGGTGTGCGCGCTTCACACGCATGACGTCCGGATGGTCCTGCTCGACCTGCTCGCCCTTGTTGAGCTTCGCGTCCTCTGGATTCACGTAGGCCTTGCGCATGAAGCGGACCGTGCCTGTCCAGGACGCGAGCACGAGCAGGTGAATCGCCACCACCGTCGAGAAGAGCGCGTACAGCTGCATCGCAGGAGAACCCAGCATCCGTGACCTCTGCGGGGCAGGCTGCCGAAACGCCCCGTGCTTGGCAAGCGCCGCCGGCGTTTCGTGCTAACTTTGCCGCGGAATGACCGCGCACGTCGAGTTCGGCTACTGGTCGGACCCCCTGTGCATCTGGGCCTTCGTCGCGCAGGAGAAGCTCGAGCGTGTGCTGGCGGAGTTCGGCGAGCACCTGACGGTGGACTACCGCGTGATCCCGGTGTTCGGCAGCGTTCCCTCGCGCTTCGCCAGCGGGCCTTGGCGGGCGGACGGCGTCGCAGGGCGGGTGGCCGCGACCCGGCGCATCGCCGCCGATCACGGGCGCGGCGAGGTGAGCGGTCGCTGCTGGGAGCGAGACTGCCCGGCGTCGTCGTGGTCGGCGGGCGCAGCCATCCGGTCGGTCTTCGCCGTCGAGCGCGCGGGGCTCGCCGAGCCGGGCAGCGGCGCGCTCTTCCAGCTGCGCTTGCGCGAGCGCTTCTTCGTCCAGGAACAGAACGTCTCGCGCCGCTCCGTGCAGCTCGACCTGCTCGAAGAGCTGCGCATCGCCCGAGCCCCGGTGGAAGAGCTCCTCGACGACGGACGGGCGCTCGCGCTGGTCTGGGACGACTTCAGCGAGAAGGAGCGGCTCAAGCTCCAGGGCTCACCCACCTTCGTGTTCGATGGCGGGCGCGCGATGCTGTACGGGAACTTCTCCTTCGGGGTGCTGAAAAGCACCGTGGAAGAGCTGATACGAGGGGCGGGAGCTGGAGGCTCCGCCTGTTCATGAGAAGAGCCGCGTTCGTCCTCTCGCTCTTGGCGCTCGGCCTCGTCACGCACTCGGCGCAGGCAGAGCAGGCACCGCCGGCCTGGCCCGTGCGCCTCAACGTCTCAATGCCGTTCGGCAGCACCTTCGGCCGCGAGGAGATGCACGGGTTCACCTGGGGCTTCAGGCCCGCGCTCATCGCGTATCCGTCTCACGCGGGGCACGGCCCGGGCCTCGGCTTCTTCGGCGAGTACCTGATCGACGCCAAGACCCACGCCATGTGGTCGCTCGGCGGGATCGGCAGCGTGCCCGTTGCGAGCTTCGACATCTTCGATCTCCGGGTCGGCGGCCTGGTGGCCCAGCGGGGCAGCGCCGAAGGCAACGACGACGCGCGCCGGCTGCTGCTCGGAGCTCTCACCGAGCTCACGGTGCCGGCCTACCTCTACGATTTCCGCGTCGGCCTGCGCTTCGACGGAACCTTCGACGACGAAGGCGTGAGCGCCACGTCGCTGCTGCTCGAGGTGGACGTGGTCGCGGTGCTGGGGCTGGTGATGTATGGGGCATCGGGAGCGCGCTAGCGCACCCGTGCAGAGTGCGCGCCGACCTCGACGCCGCGGATGCTCCGGGCCTCGTCCGAGACGTTGAGCAAGATCTCCGTGCCGTCCTCGCTCTTCCAGACGCTGGGCACCACGTGGGAGGTCTGCTTCGAGATCAGGTCCACGATCACGTTGGCGAGCGTCTCCGGCGGCGTCTCGGGGAACGGATCCTGCGGGACCGCCGGCCGCTTCGACAGCGCCCAGGCGGCGCGCTCTGCGTCCAGGCCGAGAGCCCGACGCTCGACCGGTAGCGCTCGGAGGTCGTCCGAGAGGAACAACGCCCCGCCGGCGAACGCGGCGATGTAGCCGCCGGCGTCCACCTCGTGAGGCTCGAGCTTGCGCAGCATGACGGGGTCGGCATCGCAGGCCGTGGCGCGACACAGCGGCCAGCGCGCGGCGACGCTGCGGGCCTGGCTGGGCAGGAACGCCCAGGCCACGTCGGAGACCTGGAAGGCGATGTCGCCACCCACCCGCCAGCCGTCCACGAAGGGCAGGCTGGCGAGGCCCGGCGACCCTACGGCGAGGAGCAGGGTGTCCTCACCGGCCGCGTCACGGATGATCTGGAGCGCGCGCGCGTACGCTTCCATCGGCTGCACCGGCTCGGCGCGCTGGCCCTCGAAGGTGCCGGCGAACAAGAAGTCGATCTTCAGGAGATCGTAGCCCCAGCCGACGATCTGCGTGATCACCTGCCCCAGATGTTTCGCGGCCTCCGGATGCGTGACGTCGAGCACGCGCATGTTGCCGTTCTTGCTGTGCTTGAAGCTGGCGCCGCCCACCATCCACTCCGGGTGCGCCGTCGCCGTCGCGCTGTCCTCGTCCACGAGCAGCGGAGCGAGCCAGACCCCGGTCTGGAAGCCCTGCGCCTTCAGGTCCTTCGCCAGCCCGGACAGACCCGAGGGGAACTTCGCGTTCGGCTCCCAGTCACCCCAGGCCTTCTGCCAACCGTCGTCCACCACGATGCGCAGCGGCGTCCCGGAGGGCAGATGCGGGGTCAAGACGTCGCGCGCGAGCGGGGCATTGTCCCGCACTGCCGTCTCGTCGACGTCGTCCCAGAGCTCGTACCAGGAGTTCCAGCCCGCCGACGCCGGGCGCGGCGTGCTCCGAGCGCGGGACGGGATCGCGTCCGCCCAGCGCGTCGCCGCGCCGGTCAGGTCGCTGCCGAGCTCGAGCTGCCAGGGCTCGGCCTCGAGGCTCTCGTTCGCCCCGAGCGGGACCGCCTCGCCGGAGGCGCCGCTGACCAACCTGAGGTGCAAGCCGTCGCCGGCCTGGTGCAGCGCCGCCCAGGCACGAAAGCGCTTCTCGGCGAGCGCGCCTGCGAACAGGCTCGAGTCCCCACCGCCGGCGAAGGTGAACGTCCACGAGAGCTCCGAGCCCTCCCGCGCCACTTCGCCGTCTCCGCGGGCGCCGAGCGCCTGTTCGAGCTCCGCGTCGGCGGGGGACGGACCGAGCGCGATCACGCCGCTCTGCGACCAGGACTGGAAGCCGTTGGAGAGCCAGGCATTGGCGCCCGGCAGCTCGCCGGTGCCGCCGAGCTCGAGGCCCTGGAAGACGCCGGCCGCGCTGGCCGTGAATCCGAGCTTCACGACCGAGCCGTCGAGCGTGACGCGCGCGCTCCCGAGCGCGCCCATCGGGCAGGTCAGCGCGCCGCCCTCGAGCGCGCAGTCGCCGCTCGGCCCTTGCCAGGCGCCCGCGCTCTTCACTCGCGGCCCGAGGGTGAATCGGCTCTTGCAGTCGTCGCTGAGCACGACCCCGGCGACGTCGAGCTCGAGCTTGCCGGCGCAGACCTTTGCTCCCGCGCCGGCGTCTTCGTCGCTACCGCAACCGAGCGCCAAGAGACCGAGGGACAGCGAGATGCGGCGGACGCTCGTCATGACCAGCGCGACGATAGCTCATCGGCCGTCAGGGCGCGTCTTTGAGCGCCATGCCCGCCTGCGCGTTGGCGTTGTCCGGCGACACGTCGAGCACCTGCTTGAAGAGTTTCTTCCCTTCTGCGACGCGCCCCATGCGTGCGAGCGCCCACCCGAGGCCGGTTTGATGGTCGAGCTCGCCGGGATACTCCTTGACCAAGCTGCGATACTGCGTGGCAGCATCCGGGTAGTTGCCGAGCGAGTAGTAGGCGTGGGCCAAGCGCGCCCGCGCCACGGCGTTGCCGGCGTCCTTCTTCAGCACCTCGCGACAGGCCTTCTCCAGCTCGCGCCATTTCTTCTGAGCCAGGAGCGGCAGCGTGAGCCCGAGCCGGGCCTCGACGGAGTCGGCATTCTTGGCGATGGCCTCCCGGTACGCCTTCTCCGAGTCCGCATGACGCCCGGCCAGGTACGCGAGCCAGCCGCTCCGCACCTCGACGAAGTAGCTGCGGCCGGCCTTGGCCCCGACCTTCTGCATGCTCTCCAGCGCCACCGCGGGCTGGCCCTTCGCTTCTGCCGCGTAAGAGGCGCGATACAGATCCGCCACGTCGCTCGCCGCGTCGGAGCGGCCCGACGCCGGCAAGAGCAGAGCGCCGAGCGCCAAGCTCAACGCGAGCCAATTGCGGAGGTGGGAAGACATCTGGATTCTCCTTTCAGTACCTGGGTGACCACCTGAGCCCCGCGGCCAGGCTGCCGTAGGTGATCGAATCGCCGTCGTCGTCGAGAGCGTGCAGCTCGCCGGCGAGGCCGAGCGCGAGCGCTGGGCTGACCGGGATCAAGACGCTGAGCGTGCCGCCGGCCCAGAGCTCTCCCTCGACGTCCACGAGCATCGGGACGTCGAGGAACACCGGCCTTCTGGCCTTGCCCCAGAGGCCGCTCGCGTGGAGCTCGACGCTCGGCCCGACCCAGCTCAGACCGAGCTCGCCTGCGACCAACGTGCTGTCGGCGCCCCGAGTCACGCGCGCACCCGCCGCCGCTCCGAGCGAGGTCGTGGGCCACGCGAACAGCAGGGGCCGGAGCTGGAGCTCGGTTCCGGTCCGGTAGAAGAGCGCACTCTCGTCGAGCAGCGCGCCCACGCGGGTGCCGACCGAGAGGCGCGCGGCTTGGCCCGGAACGGCCGGCGCCCCGCTGGCGAACACCCCGAAGCCGAGCGCTTCGGCACGCCAGGTCCGCTGCTCGAGGCCCACCCCCGCCCAGCCCTCGTGCCGCGTCCGGGTGACGCTGCGTCCGGCGTTCCGCCGACTCCCTGGCCCCATGCCGGCCGAGCTCCGCTCCTGCCAGCTGAGCGTGAAGCGATACGCCGCGCGCAGGCGCAGCGACTCGGTCGGCGACACGCGCGCCTGCGCGAAAGCGAACCCGCCGTAGAGCGCGGGGGCCGAGCTCGTCAGCCCGAGACCGCCCAGCCAGAGCTCCGCGGAAAAGGGCCGGTCCTTCGCGAGCTCGAGACCCCGCGCCGCATCGGCGTCATCCGGGAAGAGCCGGAGCGCCTCCTCGAAGCGCCGCCGCGCGAGTGCCCGGTCGCCCGCCTCGACGGCGGCGAAGCCGTCGCGGACCAGCGCCGAGGCGAGCCCCCGCGTCGCCTCGGGCCCGGCCCCCGGAAGCGCGCGCGCGCGGCGATAGAGCGGGATGGCCTCGCTGGGCCGGCCCAGCTCGAGCGTGAGCCAGGCCAGCCGCACGCTGACCTCGTAGCTCTCCGGAGCGGAGCCCCAGGCTGCGAGCAGGAGCGCGCGCGCGCCGCGCAGGTCGCCGGCACGCTCGAGCTCCACCGAGCGGTCCCACGCCCCGACGCGCTGCTCCGCCTGCGCGTCCGAAGGCAGCTGCGCGACTGCGATGGCGACGGCGGCCAGGATCTCGATCATCGTCCTTGCTCCTTCTCGTCGCGGCCGTTCGTCGGCCTGAGCTCGATCTGGAGCTTTCGACCGTCGTGGGCGATCGCGATGCGGTGGGGCTCGTTGCCCAGAGACAAGCGCGCGCTCGCGGTTCCCCGCTCGTGCTCGCTCTCGACCACCACGGCGCCGCCGTCGCGACGACTCGAGAAGCGCACCTCGAGGTTTCCGGCGTCGGGCGCGAAGACCGCGAAGAAGTCGGCCACCGCCCGCGGGATCCCGGTCAAGAGCAGGCGCTTGGGCAGACGCTCTTCCCAGACGAGGCTCCCGGCCTGGTCGAAGGGCACCCGCCCGAGCGCCAGGAGCACCCAGCCGAGGAGCGAGCGCGGGCTCCCGGCGAAGTCCACGATCACCAGGCCCGACTCGTAGGGGTCGAGCACCAGCTGTCCCAAGCGCGTCTTCAAGATGCGGCGCCCCAGGAGGTCGAGCTCCACGCGTCCCGGCTCGCGCCGGCCGTCGTCCGCGGAGAGCTCCCAGCTCGAGCCGGGCACGAAGGCGAGCGCGCGGGCGAGCGAGTCGTCCCTCAGCACTGGCCGCACCAGCTCGCCCTCCGCGGGCACGACCCGACCGCTCACGCGGGAGCGCTCGCCGTCCTGGGTGACCACGTCACCGAAGTCCACCCCCAGCGTGGGACTGCCGAGCAGCGGCAGGCGCTGCACCTGGAAGTGCAGGTGTGGCACGGGAGAGCGTCCGGAGTTGCCGCAGCGGGCAATCTCCGCTCCCGCCGCCACCACCTCGCCGGCGCGCACACGCACGCTGTTGGGTTGCAGGTGGGCGTACACGGAGCACAGGCCCGCGCCGTGGGCGATGACCACCGCGTTCCCCCAGTTGTCGAGGGTGTTCACCTCGCCCGGAGGGTTGTCGGGCACGCCGTCCACCACCGACGCGACCGTGCCGAGGCCCGCGGCGAGCACCGGCAAGCCGTAGGCGTGGTAGTCGGAGAGCGCCTGGCCCTCGCGACGAAAGACCTTGCCGTCCTTGTCCTGCACCTCGAAGTCGAGGCCGTGTCGCCACAGTCCCTTGTGCGTGTGCGGGCCGTCGTAGCCCTGGCTCACCCACCACTGGCCTCGGAACGGCAGCCGGAACGGCAGCCAGGCCATGTCACCGAAGCGCCGGACCCGCGCCAGGTGCCGAGCCAGCGCTTCCTCCGGACGGTCCGCGGGGATGGTCGAGCGCGGCCGCCGGTCCGCCTCCCGCCGGCGCGCCGCCGTCAGCACCAGGTGGGTGGTGATCACGAAGGGCAGCGAGAGCACCGGCAGGAAGGCCAGGCCGAGGATGGGGCCGGCCGCGTGAGCGATCACCACCGAGACGGCGGAGCCCAGAGCGGCCAGGAGCAGCGACGACGGCTGGGGCACGAACCAGACGCCGCCCAGCGCCATCGCCGTCAAGACGGCGTTGAACGAAGCGATGGTGTCTACTCCGGACCAGGGCACCTCGGCCCGAAGCGCGTGGCGCATCCCGATGGCGACGGCGCCGCCGATCAGCGTCAGCAGCAAGCTGATCCGGCTGTGCAGGCCAATCGCGGCCAGCAACAGCACGCCCGTGACGCTGCCGTGGGTGAACACGATGGCAGCGGGCACGTCGAGCCAGGACGGAGCGAACCAGCTCTGCGGGAGGAAGCTCGCCGGAGCCAGCCAGTCGATCTCCACGGGCGCGGCCGGCAGCACCCGCGCCGCCAGCGCGGCGATCCACGCGGCGGCGACGAACGGCAGCGAGTGCGTCGGCAGCGCGACCGGCGCGAACACCGCCTCGAACGAGGCCGAGAGCAGCACCGCCAGGACCGACGCGATGACCACGACCACGAGCGGATGCCCGCCCCCGGGCGCGAAGGCCGCGAGGGCCAGCGTGGCCAGCACCGCGCTCGTCGCGGCGCCAGCGTTGCGGACGGAGGCCACACCCAGCCCGAACAAGAGCGAGGTCGCCTGCGCGGTGACCACCGCGAGCAGCGTGACGGCGGCCAGCCGCGGGAACGCGCCGAGCCCGAGGAGCACCAGCGCCCCGGAGCGCAGATCCCGTGAGAACACGATCTGCCCGTAAGGCCGGAGCAGGGCCTCGAGCGCCGCGCGCAGGCCGTCCCGCTCGCTCAGTGCTGGAGCCACGCCGGCACCGCCTCCTGATCCAGCAGGGTCTGTACCGTCTCCGCACGCCGGATCACCGCGTGCTCGGCCCGCGTCGAGATCAAGACGACGTTCGGACGCGCAGTGATGAACTGCATCCACTGCGTGACGTTGTAGGCGCCGACGTGACCGATCACGACGCGGTCTCCGGCCACCAGCGGCGGGAACGAGATGCCGTCCCGCACCACGTCGATGTTCATGCACAAGGGCCCGAAGAAGACCGCTGGCTCCGGGGCGCCGCGGGACGCCTGCGCGGGGTACACGTCGTGGCGGTACCACCACGCGGTCGGCAGGATGTTCACGCCGGCGTCCAAGATCACCGCGCGGCGGCCGTCCACCAGACGCTTCGTGCCGAGCACGGTCGAGATCAGCACGGCTGCGTCGTCCACCAGGGCGCGGCCCGTCTCCAGCACGATGCGCGGCACGCGAGCGCCGTCCAGCCCCTCGTCGAGCCCGGCAGCGATCTTCTCCACGTATTGCCCGAACGACGGCGTGATCTCCTCGCCGGGCAGGTACTGCTGATGGAGGGTGTTGTGCGAGGCGAAGCCGCCCCCCAGGTCCAGGGTCTCGATGCGCGTACCGAGCTCGGCCTCGAGCTGCCGCGCAAAGCGGGCCAGCGCGCGCGCTTCCAGGCGATAGGCGTCCGGATCCAGGATGAAGGTACCGATGTGGCAGTGAAGCGCGTCCAGGCGCAGCTGGCCGCCGCGTTCCAGCCGGCGCGCGGCGGAGAGCGCCGCGCCGTTCTCGATGTTGAAGCCGAAGCGATCCCAGCTCGGGACCGGCAGCTCCGAGATGTTCACGCGCATGCCCACGCTGGGCTGGATCCCCAGGCGCTCGGCGACGCGCTCGGCCAGCACCAGCTCGTCCAGGTGGTCGAGGTGTACGCGCACGCCCTCGCGGAACGCGCGCTCCAGGTCCTTCTCGCTCTTGCCCGGACCGTTGAACGCGATCTGGTGCCCCGGGATCCCTGCGTGCAGCGCCTTCTCGAGCTCCATGCCCGACACCACCTCCGCCCAGGCGCCCTCGGAGTGAAACACCTTGCACACCGCGTCCAGGTAGTTGGTCTTGTAGGACCAGGCGAGCGTGAAGCTGGAGAAGCGCCGGGCCATCTGCTCGGACAGCTCGCGGATGCGTTCCCGCAGAATGCGCTCGGAAAACACGAACAGCGGCGAGTCGTGGGTCTCGACCAGCTCCGACACGCGCACGCCTTCGATCGCGTCCACGACGCGCGGCGCGGTGACGGCGCCGAACTTGCTGCGCCCGCCCAGCGCGTGGCGCACGATGACGGGTCGCTCGTAGCGGGGCTTCATGACTGCTTCTCCCGGAGGTCGGCCAGGCCGAGCGAGGCCAGCTCGCCA
Source organism: Polyangiaceae bacterium (assembly GCA_015075635.1). Lineage (NCBI taxonomy): Bacteria > Pseudomonadati > Myxococcota > Polyangiales > Polyangiaceae > Polyangiaceae bacterium. Next base: position 2,056,253 of record JABTUA010000003.1, on the reverse strand, counting down.
AAGCGCGAGAGCTCGGCGATTTGATCGAGCGAGATGCGGACGAAGAGCGTGCCCACGCGGTAGCCCGCGAGGCGCGGAGCTGGCAGCCCGAGGGCCAGACGCACGTTGGCCCAGGGCAGGTTCTGCCCCGCCCCCGTGGCCAGGTACACCCAGGCGGGGAAGCGCGGGTTGACCTCGGCGACGTAGGGGATCCCGGAGTCCGAGTCCTTCAAGAACTCGACCTCGAGCCCGCCGCGCCAGCCGAGGGCGTCGATCAACGACTCGCTGACGCTGAGCAGCTCCGGGTCGTCGATGGTGACGCCCGCCCAACCCTTGCCCTTGTCGGTGAGCGCCATCTTGCGCATGGCCACGGCGCCGACCGTGCCGCCCTTGCCGTCGCCGAGCGCGGCGACGTTGTACTCCTCCCCGCGCACGTATTTCTGCGCGATCACCGGCAGGCCCCAGGTCGCCACGAAGTGGTGGAACGCGCTGACGGCGTCGGCCTCGGTGTGGGCGATGCTGGCGCCGTAGAACACGCCCTTGATCACGATGGGCAGCCCCAGGCGCCGGACGACTCGTGGCAGCGCGTCCACGCTGTTCAGCGCCTCCGACTCCGGCACACGGAAGCCGGCGCGGCGCGCCAGCTCCGGCAGCTCGGCCTTCGACGCGGCCTCCAGCGAGTCCGCGCGGGGAGAGAAGGTCGCGATGCCGATGCGCTCGAGCTCGGGGGCGAGCGCGGCCAGCGCGCGCAGCTCCGAGTCGAGCGTCGGGATCAACACGTCGAGCCCGAGGCGGGCCTTCACCTCCGCGAGCTTGGCCAGCACGGCCTCACGGCCGGCCGAAGGGAACGGCAAGATGGCCGCCGCGTCGAGCAGACCGCGGGCGTAGAAACCGGGATCGAGCGCGTCGTAGCCGAGCCCGATCAGTCGTCCGCCGAACTCGTCGGCGTCGCGGAGCGAGCGCGCCACCGCCACGCCCGGCGCAGGGTTGTCGGTGGCGTTCATGCCCGTGATGCCGACTGCTGGCGCCGAGGCGTCCATGGCTCACCCCACGAGTCCGTTCTCGGCCAGGCGCGCCATGAAGTCCTCCACCTCGCGGGAGAGGTCCTCCGTGCCGTCGAGCTCGAACGCGTCCCGCAAGCGGCGAGCGATCTCGTCGGGGCCGTGGCCGTCCTTCAGCGCCGCGATGACCAGCGCACCGGTGGGGTTGACGGTGAAGGTGTGCCCGGTCGTCGGGTCGAACACGAAGCCGGAGTCGCTGATGGCCAGCTGCCGCAGGCGGGATGCGTCCATGACGCTGGGTGAGAGCGAAGACCTGCGCCGGAGGTTCAAAGTTTGCGTTCCGCGCAGGCCTTGCGCGCTTCGCTGAGACGCCGCGCAGATCCCGCCTAGACTCCGGCCCCATGACCCCGCCGGACCCGCCCCGCGCAGCGTGGAACGTTCGGGGGCTCGCGCTCGCGTCGCTCGGGCTCGCGCTGGCGAGCGGGCTCTTGCTCGCGCTCTGGTACGAGCCGGGCGCGGGGCTCGACTCGCTCGGGCGCCTCGAGCTCGGCAGCCCGAGCGGGCGCGCGCTCCGAGCGCTCCACGCCGCGAGCACGCTGTGCCTCGTGGTGTTCGGCGGCCTGCACGCGGGACGCAGCCGGCGCGGCGCGCTCGCACTTCCGCTGGTCGCAGCGGCCGCGCTGACGGGCGTGCTCCTGCGTGGCGACGCCTGGACGCTCGCGCTCGGGCGACACTGGCCCGCGGCGCAGAGCGCCGCCCAAAGCCTCGTCCTCCTGCTCGTCCTCCACGTCGTAATGGCGTTGCCGCTCGCCGTGCTCGGCTGGCAGGCGTTCCGCCGCGCGCGCCCGTCGTGGCGGAGCCTGGCTCTCGTGCTCGGCGCGGCCTCGGTGCTGGGCTGGCTCGCGCCACCGGGCCTCGAAGATCCCGTCGAGCCCCAAGGAAGGCTGGTGCGCCGCGCGCTCGCGCTCGACGCTCCGTTTGCCAGCCAACGCGTCCGAAGTCGCCTCCTGCCCCTGTCGCTCGGCGCGGTGTCGCCAGACGTGCCGCGGATCCTCGGCCGGCGCGAGGGCTGCCTCGGCTGCCACGCCGAGGTGCGCGGGCTCGGCCCTTCCCACGACCCGCGCGCCGTCGGCTGCTCGCCCTGTCACCTGGGCAATCCCTTCCGTCCCGATGCCGCCGGCGCGCACGACGGTCTGCTGCTCGTCCCCGGCAACCTGGACGGCGTCGATCGCACTTGCGGGCGCTGCCACGCCGAGATCGGCGTGCGGGTGCGCGGCTCGCTGATGGCCCGCGCCAACGGCATCGTCGCCGTGAACCGCTTCGTGTTCGGCGAGCGGCCGACTCCCGACGGCGACACCCCCATCACCGCCATCGGCCACTCGCCGGCGGACACCCACTTGCGGCAGCTCTGCGCCAGCTGTCACCTCGGCAAGCCCAAGGACAAACCCGCCGCGACGAACGAGCTCAGCCGAGGAGGCGGCTGCACCGCCTGTCACCTCGGCGACGACCCGCCCCGGACCCCGGCTGCGGCCGACCCGCGGGCGTTCGTCCACCCCGGGGTCTCGCTCCGCGTGAGCGACGCGAGCTGCTTCGGCTGCCACAGCCGCTCCGCGCGCATCTCGCTCACCTACGCCGGCTGGCGCGAGACCTTCGACGCGTCGACCGCGCCGCCGGAGAAGCGGCGCCAGCTCCTCGACGGACGCGCGGCCGTGCGCGAGACGCCCGACGTCCACCACGAGAAGGGCCTGGCGTGCATCGACTGCCACACCGCCGGCGAGACGATGGGCGACGGGCAGGATCACGCGCACGAAGAGCAGGCCACCCGCGTGCGCTGCACGACCTGTCACCGCACCGCGCCCCCGCGCTCGCTGCCGCTCGGGGCGCTGGACGCCCGGGCGGCGACGGCGGTGCGACTGCGCGGCAACCCACTTCCCGAGTACCTGCTCGAGGACCGGAGCGGCGAAGCCTTGACCAACGCGCGCCCGCTCGCCGACGGCAGCGTCGAGCTCATCGGCAAGCTCAGCGGCACCCGCCACCTGGCCAAACCGCCGGCGACGGCGTGCTCCGGCATGGGGCACGAGCGCCTGGCGTGCCAGAGCTGCCACGCGAGCTGGGCCCACCGCTGCGTGAGCTGTCACACCCAGAACGACCAGGGCACCTGGGTCGAATACGACGCCGAGCCGCAAGTCGCGCCGCCGACGCTGGGCGTGGTCTCCCGCGACGGCGCCGAGCGCATCGAGCCCTTCACCCCGGGCATGGTGCTCACGCTGAACAGCGCTCCCGGCCCGAGCCCGCTGCCCAAGACGGCCCCGGAGCTCTACGGACCGTCCACTCGCTTCGTGCGGGCCTACGCCTTCGCCGTGCCGCACACGATCACGCGGGGTGGCCGCTCGTGTCGCTCGTGTCACCTGGACTCGATCGCGCTCGGCTACGGTGAAGGCACGCTGCGCGCCGAGGCGAACGGCTGGCGCTTCGAGCCCAAGTGGCCGGCGTCCCCCTTCGACGGACTGCCGCTCGACGCCTGGATCGGCTTTCTGTCCGACGCGTCCGGCAAGACCACGCGCCTCGGACAGCGCTCGCTCGGTCGCGCCGAGCAAGAGCGCGTGCTCGACGTCGGCGCCTGCTTCGGCTGCCACGATCCCGAACAGCAGCCCGCGCTCTACCGCGACTGGAAGCAGAGTCGGGCGCGGCTCGCGGCCACGTGCAAGATCCCGCGCGAGGCCAGTCCCCACCCCTGAACGTCACGGCGCGATGGCTGGCCCTAGACCTCTGTACCGGCCTGCAGCCGGTCCAGGTAGGCGGCGTAGCCGAAGGTGCGGTCGCGCCGGCGGCCCGTGGTCTCGACGAGCACCCCGGCATCGACGAGCGCGCTCACGGCCTTGTTCGCCGTGGGCTTGGTGGTCGAGAGAAGATCGACCACTCGACCGATGGTCACGATCGGGTGCTCCGGCAGGAGCTCGAAGAGACGCGCGGCCGTGACGGACGTAGTTTTCGCGGCGAGCACCTTGGCTCGATCCGCGCTGACCAGGCCGAACAGGTCTTGAATCGTGGCGACTGCCTCCTCGGCGACTACGGCCGTGCCTTCGAGGAAGAAGGCGAGCCATCCCTCGAAGTCGCCCTGGGCGCGGACGCCATCGAGACGCCGGTAGTACTCGGCGCGGTGCTGCTTGAAGAAGAGGCTCAGGTATAGGAGCGGTTCGCGGAGCAGCTTCCAGTGCTCGAGCAGGAGCGCGATGAGCAGGCGGCCGATGCGCCCGTTGCCGTCCAGGAATGGGTGGATGGTCTCGAACTGCGCGTGGCAAAGCCCGACCCTGATCAGCGCGGGCAGGTCGCTTTCGGCGTGGATGAAGCGCTCGAGCTCGGCTAGAACCTCACCCACCGCGTGCGGCGGTGCTGGGACGTAGGCCGCGTTGCCGGGACGGGTCCCGCCGATCCAGTTCTGGCTGTGGCGGATCTCGCCCGGGCTCTTCTCGGCACCGCGCAACCCCTTCATGAGCTGGCGGTGAGTCTCGCAGAGCAGTCGCACGGAGAGCGGCAGCCCCACGGGCGATCTGAGCCGCTTCTGCGCGTGGGCGACAGCGTTCAGGTAGTTGCACACCTTCTGCACGTCATCGGTTCGGGACGACTCGGCGTTGCCTGTGGCCTCGAAGGCGAACAGGTCCATGAGAGTGGCTTGGGTCCCCTCGATCTGCGACGAGATGACGGCCTCTTTGCGCACGAAGGAGTAGAGCAACCATCCGACCGACGGCACCATGGCGCTTGCAAGGTCGAGCCGGCCGAGCGCGGCGTCGGCGCGCACGAGTAGCGAGGCGACTTCGCCGTCCAGGCTCAGCGCTGGGTCGTGCGGCGGCAGCGGCTCGGGGATGAAAGCGGCGACCTCCTCGCCGCCTACCCGTGTTCGCTAGTACCTGCCTGTGATCCTTGGCATTGCGGCGTCCCCGGAAAGGAATCTTGCCTAAGGGGTGCCAGTAAGTAAAGGAATCTTTACTTCTGCGACCCGGAAGGAAAGAGCTCCCCCAGCTCGGGGTCTGCCGCCCTAACACCCCTCGTGCGCGCCCGCCGGCTTGTGCGCGTTGTCGCGCCGGATGGGCGTCACCGGGAGCACCGCAGCCTTTCCGCTCTGCGGGCGCTCGCCGGCGAAGTAGGCCCGCACGGCCTCCTTCTGCTGCTTCGCCCGGAGCTGCTCCGCGTCGGTCTCGCCGCCGAAGACCACCGGCGCGAGCACCTCGGCCTTCCAGGCCTGGTAGCCGCCCCGGAGCAGGTAGAGCCGCGGGTTCTTCGCCAGGAGCTTCGGCAGCTCGACGGGCTCGCTGCCCGTCTCGGTGTAGAGCACCAGCTTCTTCGACAGATCGACGAACACGCTCTCGGCCAGGGCCTTGCGCCCTTCGGCGGCGTTTTCGTGGCACTTGCCGCAGTGCACCGCGTCCTTCACGTGCCCGGCCTGGAACGCGGGCGCGGCGCGCAGATCCACCACGGCGAAGTCCCGCCGCCCCTCGATGATCCACTTCGCCAGCTCCGGCGCGGTGACCACCTGGGCGCTCTTCGTCACCTCGTAGTGCAGGCGGCGTTTGGGCTCGCCGCGGGCGGAGAGCCCGGCCACGGCGGCGCCGGAGATCAGGAGGACCGCTGAAAAGGCGATGGCGCGTTTGCTCCACATGGCGACACCTACTCCGCTGGGTCCTTGGCGAACCGCTTGTCCAGAACGTGCGTCAGCGCGAACGCGCCGAGCGCCATCACCACCACGCCCAGCACGACGACTCCAGTCGAGACGTGCAGCGTCTCGGGCAGGAGCACTCGGCCCTTCTCCGACGACAGGTAGAAGGCCTCGAGCTTCGGGTACGCCACGAAGAAGGCCATCAGGCCGAGCGCGAAGCCCAGCATGTAGACCATGGCGTCGATCTTCCCGGTCGCGCACGCCACCACGGCGGTGCCCGGGCAGTACTGGCCGATCACGAAACCCATGCCGAAGATCAGCCCGCCCACGAGCTGCGGCCAGATGAACGTCTCGTTGACGTAGACCTGCGACAGATCGACGACGCCCAGGTAATAGAGGCCGAAGAGCCCGACCATCGCCGTCACGATGGCGGTGAACATCACGCGCAGCACCGCGAAGTTGTAGCCGTACCACTGCCCGGCCAGCGTCTTGGCGTTGCCGAAGCCGGCACGCTCCAGCACGAAGCCGAACCCGACGCCGAGCAGCGCCGAGGTCGCGACCAGCGTGTTCGGGCCCCACTCCGCGAGCTTCGAGACAGGGGCGACGGGGTCCATCACAGCCACTCCTTTCGGAGGAAGTAGGCCAGGGCGTAGCCGCCCGCGAACACCGCGAGCATGAACACCCAGGAGCCGAGGGCGAGCGTGGCACCTCCGGTCAGCGCTTGCCCGGAGGTGCAGCCCCGCGCCAGGCGCGTGCCGAACGCCGAGATGAAGCCGCCGGCCGCGGCCAGCGTCAGCCGGCGCGCCACCGTGGTGTGCGGGCCGAAGGTCACGTCGAGCTTCGCTCGGCGCGCGAGCACGCCGCTCGCGAAGCCGCCCACGACCACGCCCACGAACATGTAGACCAGGAAGTCGTCGAGGGGATCCTCCGGGCCCTTCAGGTACTGCCCGGTGTAGGCGTTGTGCTTGGCGAAGGTGCTCGCCTCGGCGGCGGTGCCGCCCTGGATGGAGGCCTCGATCTTCTGCGTCGAATACGCCGCCATGCGCGTCACCGCGCCGGAGGCGCCCAGCCCGCGACCGGTGAGCAGGAACGCGGCGAGTAGGACCAGGCCGAGCACCACGCCGGCCTTGTACGAGTTCCAGTAGGGCTGAGGCGTGTTGTCCACGTCAGGCCTCCTTTTCGAGACGCAGGGCCCGGAGGCCTGCGACGAAGAGCAACGTGGCCGCTGCGACGGCGCCCGCGACCACCAGCACCTCCACCCACGACGGCGTGTACGGCAGGAAACCGGCGACGTTGCCCTTGAAGGGCGGCGAATACGTCAGCCGCTCGCCGGCGTGGCCGACCACGGGCTTGAGCGAGAACATCTGCCCGGAGACCACGAAGTTGTAGCGCATCACGAACACGCTCAGCATCGGCAGGAACGCGCCGAGCGCGACGGCCTGCCAGGAGCGGCGCCACGGTCCGAGCAGGAGCACCAGCGGCACCAGCATGCCGAGCAGGATCTCGAACACCCAGAAGCTGACGAACAGCGGCCCGGTGAGCGAAGCCAGGGTCACCTCCAGCTTGTGGTAGTGCTGGCCGGCCACGCCGGTGATCGTCTTCCAGACGGTGAAGAAGGCGATGACTGCGATGAACAACGCGAGCAGCTGACGGAGCGCGTCCAGAAGCGGCGCGTTCTCGGGGCGGAGCTTCCGCGCGTTGCCGAAGTAGTCGCCGAGGGTCACGATCAGGATCAAGAGCGCGGCGCCGCAGACCAGCGCCGAGGCGATGAAGTAGACCGGCAGGAGCGGGCCGTACCAGTAGGGGCGGCTGTGCGCGAGGCCGAACACTGCGCCCAGGTTGGAGTGCGCGGCGACGGCCGCGATGACGCTGGCGAGCCCGGCGATGCGCGCCTTTTTGTGGTCTTCGGCGAAGAGGAACCAGAGCTCGGTGCCGATGAGCAGCATGTAGACGCCGTAGAGCGTGCCCATCCACCAGATCGGCGCCGTCGGATTCGGCGACAGGAGCGCGAGCTTCATCAACAGGAACGGGCGCTCCAGCTCTGTGGCGATGACGGTGAAACCCACGAGCAGCGTCACCAGCGCCAGGAAGATGGCCTTCTTCGCGATGGGCTCGAACACCTTGAATCCGAACACGTGACCGAGCGAGCTGACCAGGCACAGGCCCGTGCTCGACACCACGAAGAACACGTAGGTCGCGATCAAGACCCCCCAGGAGATCTCCGAGGTCGTGCCCATGACGTGGTGCCCCTTGGCGAGGGCGATCAGCGCCGCGAACGCGCCCGCCAGCGCGACGGCGAGCAGAAACTGCAGCAGACGCTTGCCACGGGCCTGGTGCGGCGCGTCGCCTTCACGCACCAAGAGCACGTCCGTGAGGCTCCGGAGCCCGTCCTTGTCGATGAATGAGAGGGTAGAGACGGTCATTTCCGTGCTCCCGTCAGGTCAAGAAGAACAGGCGCGGGCGCGTGTCCTCTTCCGGCTTCAGCACCTTGTGCTGCCGGGTTTGAAGTTGCTGGTGCACCTCGGAGCGCGGGTCGTCCAGATCGCCGAAGGTCAGCGCCTTGGTCGGACACACGGTCACGCAGGCCGGCTGCAGGCCCTCGCGCACGCGGTGGATGCAGAACGTGCATTTGTCCACGTAACCCTCGGGGTGCATGTAGCGAACCTCGTAGGGGCAGGCGACGATGCAGGCCTTGCAGCCGACGCACTTGTCGGGGTTGACCACGACGATGCCGCCCTCCTCGTAGTGGCTGGCGCCGGTCGGGCAGGCGGTGACGCAGGGTGCGTTCTCGCAGTGGTTGCAGCGCTCGCTGCGCGTCTCGATGGACAGGAGCGGAAAGGTTCCGCGCTCGACCTGGACGGTCCAGCAGCGGGCGGCGCCCTCCGGCACGTCGTTCTCGTTCTTGCAGGCGATGACGCAGGCGTTGCAGGTCACGCACAGCTTCTCGTCCACCGTCATGGCGTAGCGGGTCACGTCACGCCTCCTTCCAGCGGTAGAGGGTGACGAAGTTGACGTTCATGCCCGTCCCGCCCATGACCGGGTCGCGCTTGACGCGGGTCGTGAGGCGCGCGTCCGACGCGCCGCGCTTGTAGCCGCGGGTCAGCCGCCGGTCCTCGCGACCGAAGCCGTGGACCATGTACACGCAGTCCTGCCGGATACGCTCGGTGACCTTCAGCGTGATGGGCCCGGTCTTCACCGAGTCCTGGTTCTCGAGCATGACCTTGGTGCCGGCTTCGAGCCCCAGCACGCGGGCCATCTCGGCGTTGAGCCAGAGCTCGTTCTCCGGGACGACCTCGAGCAGCGCCGGATTGTTCGTGGTGCGCGAGAACGTGTGCACTGGCGAGCGGCCGAAGAGCAGGCGGAAGTAGCCGGGCGGCGGCTCCTCCGGCGCCTCGTACTCCGGCATCGGGGGCAGGCCGGCGTCCGCCATGGTCTTGCTGAAGAGCTCGATCTTCTTGCTCGGCGTCTTGAAGGTCTGCGTGGGCGAGTCGTCGTAGATGGGCTCGGCCTTTCCGACGATGACGCCGTCGCGGCGGAGATCCGAAAACGAGAGGTTCGCCTTCGCGAGGCGGGTGGACAGGTAGTCCTCCGCGTCTTGCCAGGGGAAGAAGGCGCCTAGCCCGAGCTTCTCTCCCAGCTGCTTGGCGATCCACCAGCCGGGCTTGGTGTCGTGCAGCGACTGCACCACCGGCTGCCGGAGCGCGACGAAGGGGACCCGGTACGGCGTGGTGTCCAGGTCGTCGTAGCGCTCGAGGTAGGTGTTCTCGGGCAAGACGACGTCGGCGTAGCCGGTGACCTCAGCCGGCATGGTGTCCACGACCACGACGAAATCGAGGGCGTTCATCGCCTCGATGGTCCGCGCGGTGTTCGGCAAGGTGAGCGGCACGTTGCAGCCGTAGACGATCCAGGCGTGGACCCGCGGAGCGTCGTCCCCCTGCTTCGCCGAGGCATCGCAGACGTCGTAGGCGCACGGCGCAGCGGCGAGCGGGAAGGTCTGCCGGGGCTGATAGCCCTCACCCTTGGGCAGGGGCGGCGTGGGGTAACCCGGGACGTTCAGCGTCTGCGGCAGGTAGAAGCCGCCCTTCTTGCCCCAGTTCCCGAGCAGCGCGTTGACGATGGCGATGGCGCGAGAGCGCTGCGTGTCGTTGCCGTACCAGACCACGTGGCGGCCCGGGTGCACGAACGCGGCCGGCGCGTTCCGCGCGAGCTCGCGCGCCGTCTCGCGGATGACCGTGGGCTCGATTCCGGTCTCGATGTACGCCCACTCCGGCGTCTTGTCCTTCACGTGCGCCTTGAACTGCTCGAAGCCCTCCACGTTGTTCGCGACGAAGTCCTTCTGGTAGAGGCCCTCCTCGATCAGAACGTTGGCCCAGGCGAGGAGCAGCGCGGTGTCGGTGCCCGGCTTGATCGGCAGCCAGTATTTGCTCTTGCCGGCCATGATGGAGAAGCGCGGGTCGACGGTGATGAAGCTGGCGCCGCGGGCGCTCGCGGCGGACATGTCCTGCACCGCCGTGTTGTGCATGTTCTCGCCCAGGTGCGAGCCGATGAACGCGATGCAGCGCGCGTGGGGCGTGTCGATGGTCTCGACCGAGCCGACCCCCACTCCGTAGGTGAGCTCGAAGCCCGACTCGCGGGGACCCCGGCACTGATCGTTGGAGGGCGCGACGATGTTCGTGCTGCCCAGGCCCTTGAGCAGCGTCTTGAAGAAGGCGCCGCCGTGGCCGTGGGAGTAGAGCGCGATGCTCTTCGCGCCGTATTTCGCCTTCACCTCGGAGAGGCGCTGGGCGGTGAAGGCGAGGGCCTCCTCCCAGCTGACCTCGCGCCACTTCTCCTCGCCGTTCAGCCGGGTGCGGATCAGCGGCCGCTTCAGTCGGTCGCTGTCGTACAGGGCGCCGATGCCGCCCGTCCCGCGCGGGCACAGCTTGCCGTTCGAGAGCGGGTGCTTGGGGTTGCCCTCGAGCTTCACGACCTTCTCGTCCTTCACGTAGGCGAGCACTCCGCATTTCCAGAAGCAGAGCTCGCAGAAGGTCGGGACCACCCGATCCGGCTTCACGCTCCGGTCGTTCGCCTGGGCCTTCGGCGCGAGCGCGGCCAGCCCTGCCGTGCCCGCCACCCCGCCCATCACGGTCGTCGCAGAAATCGCGAGAAAGGTCCGCCGGTTCAAGCTAGTGGCCATGCGCTGGCTCTCCGTTGATGGAGAGCCGCGGCCGGGCCACGGGGGTTCGCGTCACGCCTGCATATCTTGCGCTTCCGGCAATTCTGTCACTGCGCGATCTGCAGGGCCGCGCCGCTCGGCGCAAAGCTCACCCGCCGCTTCTCGCGGATGCCCCCTGCACCGACCTCGCCTTCCACCAGCTCGTAGCCGAGCAGCGCGATCACCCGTCCCTGGAAGAACAGCGGGCGTGCGTTGCCGTACCAGTCCACGCAAGATGCGCGGCAGTTGTCCAGGACGACGCCCTCGGCGCGCGCCGCCAGATCGCCCAGCTCGCTCAGGCGCAGCGCCTCGTTCCGCAGGAACAAGATCGACGCGGAGCCCTCGCGCAGGTGAACGGCGCCGGGACGACCCGGCGAACGCACCGGCAGGCCCAAGAGGCCGCCGGTCGGGGAGTCGGGCTTGTAGAAGAAGCCATGACTCCGGAGCTCGCCCTGGGAGGCGCCGGTTCGCGTGTAGCGCGGCGCCAGCGTGGGCTTCTGCGAGAGCGCGACCGGCGAGAAGTGCAGGTCGCGTCCGTCGGTGCCCACCACCAGCGCGTCGCGACCGAGCGCCTCGATGCGATCCACGCCGTGGCCCAGCTCGAGCGTGACGGGCTCGCTGCCGCCGGCGTAGCGATAGGCGTAGAGCTTGCCCGTGCCGGGCTGCGCCCGCCCCCAACCCGACCCGCTGCCGTAGAGCAGGTGGTCGCCGACGAAGCGGTTCTGGAAGGTGTAGCCGCTCGGCCGCGGCAGGCCCGCGTAGCGCGAGCGGTCGGCCTCTTGCGCGTCGCTGGTGAACATCGCGAGCGGCAGGCGCAGGAGCGCGACGTCGCCCTGCGTGACCTCGGCGCGCCACATGCCGTCCCCTGCCCCGTCGGCGCGGACCACGACGTTGAGCTGACCGTCGCTGCCCTCCAGGAACGAGAACTGATCGATCGGTCCGCCGACGGTGCGGACCGCGGTCGGGGCGCTGCCGTCGAGCGGCATGCGGTAGACGATGGACCGCGGCACGCCTGTCGCCCCGCGCCGCTGGTAGTCGGTCATCCAGACGTACACGGCGCCCGGCGAGACGTAGAACACCCGGCCGCTCGGCCCCATCACGGCCGTGGAGCTGCACGCGAGGTCGGCCTGCGACAGATCGCAGCTCGTCACCGTGTGTAGGGTGAGCGAGGTCGAGCTGACCAGCGGGCGGTACACCCGCGTCGGCTCGACGATGCGCTTGAAATCGGCCGCGGTCGCGCCCTTGCTCCAGCGTCGCACCGCCGGGAACGAGCCGTACAGGTCGGCGTCGCTCAGGCGCAGGTGGAGCGGGGTGTAGAACACCAGCTTCTTGCCGATCAGGCGGCTGGCGTAGTTGCGGGACGAGTAGTAGTCGTTCGAGCGTAGGTGGTGCGTCGAGCGGTAGCTGATGCGCCCGTCGGTGCCGAGCTCGAACAGCGCGATCTCGGTGCCACCGCGCTGGTAGCTGTAGCCGATCACCACGATGGTGTTGCCGGAGAGCAGCATCTCGTCGTACCAGGCGCCCCGCGGATCGACGTCGGGCCCGAAGGCGTCGCTCACCGACACCGGCGTCAGCGCGTCTGCGCTGACCTTCACGCTGAAGAGCCGACCGCGGCGCAGGACGATCAGGTAGTCGCCGTGCAGCTTGACGATGCCGCCCTCGTCCACGCCCGCGTGCTGCACGTTGGTGACCGACTCCGCTTCTTTCGAGTCGGCCTTGGCCGCCTCCGCCGGCGCAGCGGCGGGCGGCGGAGAAGCCTCGCCCTTGGCGCGTCGCTCGACGTTGCTGCGATCGCGCTTCTGCGCTTCGAGCAGCTCCTTCAGGAAGCCGTCGAGCTCGGCGCCGGAGGCGAACGCCTGGATCTTGTCGCGGGTGGCCGCCTCGACCACCTTCGGCGCCTCCGCATCCGGCGCCCCGCCGGCGTCGGCGCCGGCAGGCTGGGTCTTGCGGCAGGCGGCCACGAGGAGCAGGGCGGAGAGCAGCAGCACGGCGCGGGCCGATCGGAGGGTCATTGGAGGGGATCTACGCGCGGCGCCGCCCTCGGGTCTATCCTCCGGGCGATGAAGCTCCTCGCCTCCCTGACCTCACCCTACGCCCGCAAGATCCGCATCCTGCTGGCCGAGAAGGGCATCGCCTGTGACTTCGAGGAGGCCGTCCCCAACGCGAAGGACAGCCCGATCCCGGCGCTGAACCCGCTGGGGAAGGTCCCGGTGCTGGTCCGAGACGACGGCTCGGTGCTGTTCGACTCGCCGCTCATCTTGGAGTGGCTCGACCGCTCGAAGAGCCCGGGCTTGATCCCCGCCGACGGAGAGGAGCGCTGGCAGGTGCTGCTCTGGCAAGCCCTGGCGGATGGCATGATGGACGCGAGCGTGCTCTTGATGACCGAGACGCGCCGCGCGCCGGAGCACCAGTCCAAGACCGCGCTCAGCCACCAGGCCGGCAAGGTCGCGCGCGCGATGGACTATGCGAACGCGCGCATCCGCGGCGACTATCTGGTCGGCGAGCGCTTCAGCGTTGCGGACATCGCGCTCGGCTCGGCGCTGGACTACGTGGATTTCCGCAACCCGCACGCCTGGCGCGAGCAGCGCCCAACCCTGGCCGAGTGGCACGCGACCATCGCCGAGCGGGCGTCGTTTTCTGCGACGCGTCCGCCAGGTCTCGTCGCAGCCGTCTGAGCTGGGTACAGCGGGGCCGCCGCGGAAAATCGCGCAGGAGCTGCGCCGCGCGGTCGTCGCTGGGAATTCTTGCGCGCCGCGAGGGCGGCCTCGGGGCTGATGATTCGTTCTGGTGCGCGAATCCTTTTGCGCGGCGGAAGGCACGAACGATGCAGCGTTGGTCTGCCCCCTGGGGAGGTGTCATGCCGCAATCGATCGAGCTCGTTGTCCGCGAATCAGGCAGTGTCTGGCCGGAGTGGCTGAACCACTCGCCAGAAGGTGACCGAGTGGTGATCTCGGGGGAAGATGCGGCGGACGACGGGCCCGAGTCGGATCTTTCCTTCCGCGTGCGCCGGGTGCTCGCTCGGCTCACGCGCGAGGGCAAGCGCGTGCGGCGGGCGGTAGTGCTGATCGGAACCGGCGCGGACAATCCCTACTTCGACTCCCGGCGCATGCTCTCTCGCGACGTGGTCTCGCACATGGCCCCGGACTCCGGCTCCGAGCTCCTGATCGCCGCGTGCGCGACGCCGGAGGCCCAGGACAAGCTCCTCTCGCTGGTCGGCTCGCTGAGCGATCTCCTGGCGGGGACGCACATCGACGTGGCCGTGCGCTTCTCGGCCCCTGCGGCGGATCCGCTCGAGAAGAGCGGGGTCAAGAGTACGCGGCCCGCCCCCTTCGAGCGCCTGCACCGCGTGAAGTGATCAGCAGCCGCTCTGGCAGTTACAGGTCCCGACGCCCTTGCACTTCACCGAGCAGCCCGAGCTGCAGCCCGTGAGCGAGCAGTTGCCGGTGCCGGAGCACTCGAGCGTGCAGCCGCCGCCCTTGCAGTCCAGGGTAACGTTGCCGATGGCCTGGCTCTTCAGCGTGCACTTGCCGTCGGGGCATTTGAAGGTCGCGTTGCCCATGCCGTTCGCGGAGAACTCGCAGCCCGGTCCGGCGCAGGTCTTCGTGCAGTTGCCCATGCCGCCGCAGGCGCAGGTGTCGCCGGCCTTGCAGTCGCCGCCGGTGTTGCCGACCTCGATCTTGGTCTTGTCGTTGCCCAGGGTGACGCTGCCACCGTCGCCGCCGCCCTGAACCTCGATCTGCCCCTTGTCGCCGCCGATGGTGACCGAGCCGCCGTCCGGCGTGGCGTTGATCTCGATCTTGGGGCCGTCGGACTTGTCCTTTTTGCAGGCCAAGAGCGCCAGCCCGAGCGTGGCCACGAACAGCGGAACCTCCCGACCGAGTCTCGACTTCGCCATGGACGCGACTCTCGCACCGTCCCTCGCCGCTCTCAAGATCCCGTGTATCATCCCGGGCGCGTGTCCTCTCTGGAGTCCGCCCTGGCCTTCGCCGACGGCCGCAGCGCGAGCGCGCTCTCGCTCCTGCGGCGCTGGGTCGAGCAGGATTCCTACACGGGCGCCGTCGCCGACGTGAACGCGATGGGGGCGCTGGTCACCGACGCCTTCGCGCTGCCCGAGCTCGCGCTCGAGACCCGTAAGGGGCAAGGCTTCGGGGACCACCTGTGCTTTCGCACCGCAGCCTGGGACCGGGAGCCTGCCCGCCGCGTGCTCCTGGTCGGCCACCACGACACGGTGTTCCCGCCCGGCACGTTCTCCGGCTGGCACGAGGACGGCGAGCGCGTGCGCGGCCCTGGCGTGCTCGACATGAAGGGCGGCATCGCGACCGTTCACTCGGCCCTGGCCGCGCTCTCGGCGACGGGACTGCTGGAGGCCCTGCCCTTGGCGTTCGTGTCCGTCGCCGACGAGGAGGTGGGATCGCCCGACTCACGTCCGTTCTTGGCCGAGTGGGCCCGGGGCGCGAGCGCCGCGCTGGTGTTCGAGGCCGGACGCCCCACGGACGCGATCATCACCCAGCGCAAGGGCACCGGCAGCGTCAGCGTGCGCGTGCGCGGCAAGGCCGCCCACGCCGGCAACGCCCACGCCGACGGCGTCAACGCCATCTGGGCACTCGCGCGCTTCGTGGACGCCGCGCAGTCCCTAACCGACTACGAGCGCGGCGTGACGGTGAACGTGGGCACCATCGCCGGCGGCAGCAGCAAGAACACGGTGCCGGAGAGCGCCGAGTGTCTGCTGGACTTCCGCCTGCTGAAGCGCGCCGACGGCGAGCGCGTCATGACCGAGCTTCGAGCCGCTGCGCGGCGCATCGCCGAGGAGACGCGCGCCAGCTTCGAGCTCGACGGCGGCGTCCGCCGGCCGCCGCTCGAGCGGAGCGAGGGCTCGGCGGCGCTCTGCCAGCGCTACGCCGCCTGCGCCGCGGCCGAGGGGCTCGGCCACGCGGAGAGCCCGCTGCTCGGCGGCGGCTCGGACGCCAACGACGTGGCCGCACTCGACGTCCCGGTCATCGACGGCCTGGGTCCGCGCGGGCGCGGCTTCCACACCCACGACGAGCTCATCGAGGCGCCGACGCTGCTCGCTCGCACGCGCGCGCTGATCCGTTTCCTGGCCGAGTGGTGAGCTACGACTTGCCCGGCGGCGGTTTGGCGTAGTCGCCCGACGGATCGGTCTCGTCCGGCGGCGGCGGCGGCGACAGGCACACCTCGGGAGGAGGCGGGTCCAGGCACACCTGGGGTGGCGGTGGCTCCAGGCAGGGCATCGGCGGCGGACCGCCGTCCTCCTGGTGCTCGATCGGCGGCGATAGGCACATCACCGGCTCCGGACCCCGGTCCTTCGCGCACGCCGCGCCCAGGCTCGCGCCGGCCAGCGCCGCCGCGACGAAGCGCGCGCGTCGCGCCAGGATGGCCTTCCGCGCGTCGTCGCTCATGCCGCGGAGTATCGCCCGACCGCCGGTCGTGCGACAACCGTGTTACGGATCCGCGCGTGAGCGCCTGGCTCGGCCTGTTGATCCTCGTGGTCCTCGCCACGCCCCTCTGGATCGCGATTTCCCGCTCCAACGAGCTGTTCGTGATCGCGGTCGAGGACGGTGTGCCGCGCGCGGTGCGGGGCCGGCTCCCGCAGCGGCTGCTGGACGACTTGGCCGACGTGGTGCGCCGGCCGCGCCTTCGCTCGGCTCGCTTCAAGGTCGTGGTGGAGGATCGGCGCGCTCGCCTGGTGGTGACAAAGGGCGAGATCCCTGCGACGCAGCTCCAGCAGCTCCGCAACGTGGTCGGCACCTACCCGGTCGCCGCCATCAAGGCCGGCGGGCGGACGCGCTAGCCCGGCACGGCCTCGATCACGCTGGCCGGGCCGGCGCTGGGCAAGACCCTCGTCAGGCGGAAGCCTGCGCGCCGGAACAGATCGGCGTATTCGTCCCGGGTCCGCTCGCGCCCGCCGGCGTGCACGATCATCTCGATGTCGAGCAGCTTGGCGAAGTGCTTCTCGCCGGGGGGCGTCACCACCGTCTCGTAGAGCACGAGCTTGGAGCTGGGCTTGGCGGCCTTGCGGATGCTCTCCAGGATGGCGAGCGCTTCGGCGTCCTGCCAGTCGTGGATGATCGACTTCATCATGTACAGGTCGCCGCCGGCGGGCACGGACTCGAAGAAGCTGCCACCCACCACCTCGACGCGCGAACGCACGCCGAGCGCCTCGAGCACGGCGGGCGCGTCCGCCACCACCTCGGGCAGGTCGAACAGCACGCCTTTGGCCGACTTGGCCTGGTGCAGGACGGCCGAGAGCAGGCGACCGTGGCCACCTCCCACGTCGACGATGTGAGCGAAGCCGGACAGGTCGTAGGCAGCGACGAAGGCCTCGGCCGAGACGGCGCTCACCGCCGTCATGGCGCGGTTGAAGACGTGCCGCGCGTTCTCGTCGCCCACGAAGTACTCGAAGGGTTTCTTGCCGGTCTCGATCTCGATGGCCGACCGCCCCTGACGCACCGAGTCCGCGAGGTGCCCCCAGAAGCGCCACCCCACCTTGCCCTGAAGGATGATGAAGTCGCGAAAGCTCTCGTTTTCGGCCTGACACAGCGCCGAGCCCAGCGGCAGGAGCGAGAAGCGGCGCTCCGGCTCCTCCCGCACGATGTCGAAGTGCGTGGCCGCCCGGAGCAGGCGGTACAGGTGGTCGGCGTCCACGCCGAGCTCCTTCGCCACCGCGTCCGCCGCGCGCGGGCCGTCCTTCAGCGCGTCCACCACGCGGAGCTCCGCCAGCGTGTACACGATCTGAAACCCCCACAGGTCGCTGATGAAGCCCAAGAGGCCGAGCTCGGGAGGCGCGAGCTTGCGCTCCAGGGCGCGGAGCCCATTGCGGGCCTTCTCGGCGAGCTCGACGACTTTCGCGGGGGGCGGCTTCGGCATGCGCCGGACTTCCGCACGGCGGGGGCGCCGACGCAACGCCCCGGTTCAGTGATGCATCGCCGGCGAGGGCACGGGCGCCGAGGTGGCCTTCGTCCAGCTGGCCTCGTCCACCACCTGCTGCTTCCAGGTGGCGTGGCAAGAGGTGCAGGTGCCGAGCGTCGTCCCGAGCTCGGTGAGCACCCGGCCCTTGTCCCGGTCCCGCGCCGCGGCCGTGATCTTGTCTGCGGCCCGGTGAAACCCGACGGCCTTGTCGCTGAAGCCCGGAGCGCCCATGCCCATGTGGTTGCACATCTGGCCCATCTGCTCGGAGTAGCCGATGCGCCCGGCTGCCTTCTCCACCGCGGCGAAGTCGTCGGTCGCGAGCGCGACGACGATCTCTTGAACCGCCAGGAGATGGTCGCGCATATTGGCCTTCTGGTGGTTCGCCATCATCGGCAGGAGCGGCACCGGGGTCCGCTTGTCCATCTGGTCGAGGACACTGGCCGGTGAGGTCGTGGGGACCGCCGAGGCCGGAGCCGGCGCCGGCTCCCCGCTCGGCGGGCTGGGAGGCGGCGGGGCCTCGCAGGCGGCGATCGGCAGGAGGATGAGCCCTACCCGAAGTAGTCGTGTCATTGGTCCTTCCTTCCCACGCGCGGACTCCTCCGGCAGTCGTTCCACGGCGCGGACCACCTGCGCAACCATTTGCCGGCTCGGTCCCTTTCTTATGGTCGCCCGCATCCTTTTGCCCGCGTGGCTCGTCGTCGAGACGGAGGACTCCAATGAACCGTAGAAACGCGCACTCGGAGCGCACGTCGTGAGCAGCCGTGGCCAAGGAACGAAGGCGAGCCCTTGGAAGCTGAAGACGCCGCCCGGCACCGCCGAGTACGAGGCTTACCGTGACGAAGCAGCCGACCCGCCCGCCTTGGTCGTCCAGGTGGGGAAGACCCAGCTCCGGTATCACTTGCGGGCCATCGAAGACCTGGCCGCGATGTTGAAGCGGCACGGGGACTGGATGCCCCTCGGTGCCGCGGACGAGCAGAAGCCGGCGGCGGAGGGCACGGTCGAGGCCTGGGCCCGCGCCAGCGACAACCCGGTGAAGGGCTGGTATGGGCTGAAGAAGGGGCTGCGCGGACGCTTCGGCGTGTACGTGCCCCCGGTGGTCGAGGCGCTGGGCCTCGCCGAGCTGGAGCACAACCCGAAGAACAATCGGATTCGCGCTCGTCAGAAAGGAAAGTGAAGGCGTGATGCAGACGATCTTGGTTCGCTACGAGGTGAAGCCGGGGCGTGACGAGGAGAACGTGGCGGCGATCCGCGCGGTCTTCGCCGCGCTCGAGCGGGAACGGCCCGACGGAGTTCGCTACGCGGCCTTCCGACTCGCCGACGGTGTCAGCTTCCTGCACCTGGCGCAGATCGAATCGGCCGACGGCTCCAACCCACTCTCGGCGCTGGAGGCGTTCCGGGCCTTCACGTCCGCGGTCAAGGAGCGCTGCGAATCGCCGCCCGTGGCCACCGCGGTCGAGCCGATCGGCTCCTACCGCTTCTCACCCTGACGGGTCTACGCTCCAGCTCCATGACGCACTCGCTGCAAGACAGCGTGGCCAAGGCGCGGGACGAGTTCCTGCTGGTGGTGGAGGGGATCCGGCCCGAGTTGCACCGCTACTGTTCCAGGCTCACGGGTTCGGTCATCGAAGGCGAGGACATCGTGCAGGAGTGCCTGGCGCGCGCGTTTTACACCTTGAGCATGAGCCCCGAGACGCCGCCGCTCCGACCGTGGCTGTTCAAGATCGCTCACAACGCGGCGCTCGACTTCCTGAAGAGCCACGGGCGCAAGTACACCGAGCCGCGCGCCGACCTGACCGACATCGCCGGCTTCGACGAAGCGCCGGACCCCGCCGCCATCCGCGCTGCGCTCCGGCGGTTCGTCGCCTTGCCGGTCGGGCAGCGGAGCGCGGTCATCCTGAAGGACGTGCTCGGCCACTCGCTCGACGAGACCGCCGAGACCATGGGAACGAGCGTTTTGGCAGTGAAAGCAGCACTCGTCCGCGGGCGCGCGAAGCTCCGCGAAGCCGAACCGTCCAGCGCGGCGGGCGACGCGACCGCACGTACCGCCCTCGAGCGCTACGCGAGCCTGTTCAACGCCCGGGACTGGGACGGGGTTCGAGCGCTCGTCGGCGAGGACTGCCGCCTCGACCTGGTCTCGAAGTCCCAGCGACGCGGGAGGGAAGTCGGGGTGTACTTCAGCCAGTACGCGAAGGCGGACGTGTCGCTCGGGGTCGTTCGCCTTGACGGCGAGCTGGCGCTCTCGGCTCACGTCGCCGGCTCCGAAGCCCCCGCCTACTTCATCTTGCTCGAATGGGAGAACGGGCGCGTCAGTTCGATCCGCGACTTCCGTTACATCCCCTACATCGCCGCGGAAGCCGAGGTCGAGCCGCTCTGAGCGGGCGCCTGTGCGGAGGCTCAGCCCGCCGAGCGGAGCGACATCGGTCCGGTCAGACCCTGGACGCAGGCGGCATCGGCAGCGTCGATCTCCAGGCGCGTCTCGTCGTCGGCGTCGGTGGCGGGGCCCGGCACCCAGGCTCGGAGCTCGGCGACCCCGAGCTCGCGACCCGTCAGGCGTGCTCGCACGTACTCGACCCGGAAGCGGTTCGGGAAGTCGAGCCCCGGCTCGGCGGCGATGCGCCCGAGCTCGCGCCCCAGCTCGTCACCCTCCCCGAGGCAGTCAGCCACCGTAGCGAGCGCGTCGAGCGACAGCTGTGGGTAGTAGCGCCCTCCGAAGACCAGCGCGGCACCGGCGAAGAATCGCGTCAGGTTCACGCCGTTCGCGGCGAGCTCGTCGGCGAAGGGTCGCACGCGCCGCTCGACCACGTCGCAGGAGAGGCGCAGCTGGTCCCAGTCGAGGCGACCGCAGAAGAGCTGCCAGTGGCCGGCCGAGGCCGGCGAGACCACCCGGCGCCGCACCCACTCCGCTTCCGACGGCAGGTAGAACGGCACGCTCTCGTCGAGGTAGCGCGGCACGGTCGGATCCATCAGCACCGAGAGCGGGCCACCGCTCGACGACCAGCAGACGTCGTGGACCTGGGGCAGAGAGGCGTGCTCTTCGCAATCCTCGCCCCCGAACAGGCCAAGCTCGATGCCGAAGGAACGAGCGCGCTCGCGCACGAGCGAGCGCGTGTAGAGCCACGCCGACCACGCGGCCAGCGGCGGTGCGCTCGGCTCCCACCAGCGCTCGACGCGGATCCGGAGCCGCGCGCCACCTTCACCGATCAGCTCGACAGGCTCCCCGGCGAAGGAGTCGAGGTCGCCGGGACCTCGCTCGCCGCCTTCGCCGAAACCCCGCGCGTCGCCTTCGCCGGGACCCCGCGCGTCCGCGTCGGTTTGGCCGGAGCCTCGCTCGTCGCCACGGCCCAAGCCTCGCTCGTCGCCTTCGCCCGAAGCCCGCTCGTCGCCCTGACCCAGGGCCCGCTCGCCACCCTCATCCTCGCCAACGGCGATGGGGTCTCTGGCTTCGAAAATCGAGGGTCGCCGCAATGGCTCGAACTGGCCGCTTCTGGTCTGGAACGCGGGCTCGCGCGCCCCGGCGGTCGCGCTTTGTCCGCTGGGCGGCCAGAAGCGGGCTTCCCTGCTCTCGGCAGAGCCGGGTGGGCCAGGTTTGGCCTTTCCGCGGACAGAACCAGGCGCTGGAGCAACCGAGCTCCACGATTGGGTCGCTCCGCGGCCAAATCGGGGCGTTCCGGCGGGTATCGAAATTTGGTTTGGGGACGTGCGCCATGCGGGCGACACCGGACTCGCGCCGCGATCCCCCGAGACCGGCGGAGCGGCATCGTGCAGGACGCGCAGGATGCGGGCGGGCGCGCCGCTCGCGAGCCGCCAAGGCCCGAAGCTGCTCGCGCTATGGAGCAACTCCGAGTCCTCCGCTACGACTGAGCAGTGGGGCATCAGGGAGATCGCGTCGCCGGCAGGCTCGAATCGCACGTACGAGCGCGCCCGGAGTCGGCACGGCGGCTCGTCGCAGTGGGTGGCCGGTAGCTCCAGCTCGAGGGCCGCGCGCGCGAAGGGCGCGCCCCGAGCGGCATCGACGGTGCCGAAGTCGTTCCAGAAAGCGGGAGCGTGGTTCCGCACCCAGTCAGGAGCCTCCGGCCGCGGCTCGGCGAAGCTGGGCACGTCGTCCAGGCTGCCTCCGCTGGGGGTACCTTCGGCCGGGCCGGCACAGCCTGCTAGAGGAAGGCAGGCGAGCAAGAGCGATGCGCGCGGCACGAAGCTCCGACAGCAAGACCGAGGGAGGGTTCCAGTTGACGATTGAACGCGCGACCCCCACGCTCGGCCGAATGCCGCGCCTCTGGCCAGTCTTCCCTGCCGTCGCCTTGTCCGTGGCGCTCTTCCCGACTCGCGCCGAGGCCTGAGGCCTGGCGGCGCCCGTCGGTCCGACGGGCTGCAACGCGACGGCGGACAGCAGAGAGCGCCTGTGGATCGTCGGCGCCGCGGCGGCGAGCTTCACCTCCGAGCTCCGCTTCGACGACGACACCGACTACACCCTGCGCCAGAGCTCGTACGTCCTGAGCGTCGGGCGGCGACTGGGCGACCGCACCAGCGTGGTGCTCTCCGGCGGGATGATCGGCGGCGGTGACTTCGATGGCGAGGGCCGGCGCTACTCCGTGGGCACCGGTTGGCTCGCTGCGGCGACCGGTGGCTATCGTCTGCTCGGCGGCGGCGACGGCGAGCTCTTCGGCGTCGTGACGCTCACGATGGGCTTCTCGCGTACTCACGTCGAGCACGCCGCTTCGAAGGAAGACGAAGCCTTGTCGGCGTCGGACCTCCGGCTCGGGACGGAGCTCGGCGTGACGCTGTTCGAGCGCCTGCGGCCGTTCGCTCTGGCCCGGGTGTTCGGCGGGCCGGTGCAGTTCCGCCGCGCCGGCGAGGCGCGCACTGGCGGAGACCGACACCACTACGCCCTCGGCGTCGGCGCCGGCACCGACGCGGGCGGCGGCCTCGACTTGCGCTTCGAGGGCGCGCTTCTCGGCGAGCGCGCGTTCGTCTGGAGCGCGAGCTGGGCTTTCTAGCCCGCCCCGCCCGTCTTCTCTTCGTGCTCCTTCTCGACCACGGTGGCCCGCATCAGGTCGCGGTTCAAGCGCGCGATGAACTCGACGTTGATCTCCTTGGGGCAGGCCGCCATGCACTCGTAGTGGTTGCTGCAGTGGCCGAAACCCTCGGCGTCCATCTGCGCCACCATCTTCTTCACGCGCTCGTAGCGCTCCGCCTGGCCCTGCGGCAGGAGACCCAGGTGCGCCGCCTTGGCCGCTACGAACAGCATGGCGCTGGCGTTCGGGCAGGCCGCCACGCAGGCGCCGCAACCGATGCACGCTGCGGCGTCCATCGACTTTTCGGCGTCTGGCTTGGGCACCGGCAGGCCGTTGGCCTCCGGGGCGGCCCCCGAGTTCACGCTGATGTAGCCGCCGGCCTGGATGATGCGGTCGAAGGCGCCGCGATCCACGATCAGGTCGCGCAGGACCGGGAAGGCGTGAGCGCGCCAGGGCTCGATGGTGATCTCGTCGCCGTCGTTGAAGTGCCGCATGTGCAGCTGGCAGGTGGTGGTGGCGGCGTTGGGGCCGTGGGGCACGCCGTTGATCACGAGGCCACACATGCCGCAGATCCCCTCGCGACAATCGCTGTCGAACGCGATGGGCTCCTTGCCGTCCGCCAGCAGGCGCTCGTTCACCACGTCGAGCATCTCCAGGAAGGACATGTGCTCGTCGATGTCCGGGGCCTTGTAGGTCTCGAAGTCCCCTCGGTCGGTCTGACCCTTCTGGCGCCAGACGTGCAGCGTGAGATTCATCGTCTTCGACATGTGAGCTTCTTCGCTTTCCTCACTTGTAGCTGCGCGCCACCGGCTTCACGTACTCGAACTCTAGCGCTTCCTTGTGCAGGTTCGGCTTGGACAGGTCCCCGGTGTACTCCCAGGCCGCGACGTACTGATACTCCGCGTCGTTGCGCGCTGCCTCGCCCTCCTCGGTCACGTGCTCCTCGCGGAAGTGGCAGCCGCAGCTCTCGTCCCGCGCGAGCGCGTCGCGGCACAGGAGCTCCCCGAACTCCATGAAGTCCGCCACCCGGCCGGCCTGCTCCAGGGTCTGGTTCAGGCTGTCGCCGCTGCCGGTGACCTTCAGGTTCTGCCAGAACTCCTCGCGCAGGGCGGGGATGCGCGCCAGGGCGGCCTCGAGGCCCTTGGCGTTGCGGGCCATCCCGGCGTTGTTCCAGATCAGCGTGCCGAGCTCGCGGTGGAAGGAGTCCGGCGTGCGCTCGCCGCCGATGCCGAGCAGCTTCTCGATGCGCTCCTCGACGTCGGCCACGGCCTTCTTCACCTCGATGTGGCTCTCGTCGATCTTCTCGGCCTTGGTGCTGGCCAGGTAGTTGCCCACCACGTAGGGCAGCACGAAGTAGCCGTCCGCAAGACCCTGCATCAGCGCGCTGGCGCCCAGCCGGTTCGCGCCGTGGTCGCTGAAGTTCGCCTCGCCGGCGGCGAAGCAGCCCGGGATGGTGGTCATCAGGTTGTAGTCCACCCAGAGGCCGCCCATCGCGTAGTGGGACGCCGGGTAGATGCGCATCGGCACCTTGTACGGGTTCTCGCCGGTGATGCGCTCGTACATGTCGAACAGGTTGCCGTAGCGCTCGCGGATCTTCGCCTCCCCCAGACGCTTGATGGCGTCGCGGAAGTCAAGGTAGACGCCGCGGCGCACGCCCTCGAGCTCCGTGCCGACGCCGCGTCCCTCGTCGCACACCATCTTGGCGCGCCGGCTGGCGATGTCGCGAGGCACCAGGTTGCCGAAGCTCGGGTACAGGCGCTCCAGGTAGTAGTCGCGGTCCTTCTCGGCGATCTCCGCAGGATCCTTGGCGCAGTCGTCGGCGCTCTTCGGCACCCAGACCCGGCCGTCGTTGCGCAGGCTCTCGCTCATCAGCGTGAGCTTCGACTGGTAGTCGCCCCCCGCCGGGATGCACGTCGGGTGGATCTGCGTGAAGCAGGGGTTGGCGAAGAACGCGCCTTTCTTGTGGGCGCGCCAGGTGGCGGTGGTGTTGCAGCCCCGGGCATTGGTCGAGAGGTAGAAGACGTTGCCGTAGCCGCCGGTGGCGAGCACCACGGCGTCGGCCACGTGCGCCTCGACCTTGCCCGTGACCATGTCGCGGGTGACGATGCCGCGGGCCACGCCGTCCACCACGATCAGGTCGAGCATCTCGGTGCGCGGGAAGCTCTTGACCGTGCCCGCCTCGATCTGCCGCGCCAGCGCCTGGTAGGCGCCGAGCAGGAGCTGCTGCCCGGTCTGACCGCGGGCGTAGAAGGTGCGCGACACCTGCGCGCCGCCGAAGGAGCGGTTGTCGAGCAGGCCGCCGTATTCCCGGGCGAAGGGCACGCCCTGGGCGACGCACTGGTCGATGATGTTCACCGACAGCTGCGCCAGCCGGTGCACGTTGCTCTCGCGCGCGCGGAAGTCTCCGCCCTTTACCGTGTCGTAGAACAGACGGTAGATGCTGTCGCCGTCGTTTTTGTAGTTCTTGGCAGCGTTGATCCCGCCCTGAGCGGCGATGCTGTGGGCGCGGCGCGGGCTGTCCTGGTAGCAGAACGACAGCACGTTGTAGCCCATCTCGCCGAGCGAGGCGGCGCCGGCGCCACCGGCGAGGCCGGTGCCGACCACGATGACCTTGTACTTCCGGCGATTGGCTGGGTTCACCAGCTTCATCTCGAAGCGGTGACGATCCCAGCGCGTCTCGATGGGACCGGTGGGTGCTTTGCTCTCGAGCTTGATGGCCATCGCTCTCTCCGTCATTTCACGACGCCCGCCACGACGGCGACGGGCATGGCGATGTTGGCTGCGGCCACCGCGACTCCGATGGTCTGCGCGACGAACTTGATCTTCTCGTTGTACCGCGGGTGGTTCAGGCCCAGCGTCTGGAACAGGCTGAAGGCCCCGTGGTAGAGGTGCATGCCCAGGAACACCTGCGCGACCACGTAGATGGCGGTGACCCAGGGCACCTTGAAGCCGGCCACGACGTTGGCGTAGACGTCGGTCGGGCTGTGCTGGTAGCCCGCGGTCATCGACACGCCCGGGAAGGTGAAGTGCGCCAGGTGGTAGAGCACGAACAGGAGCAGCGCAACGCCGCCGAACTTCATGGTCAGCGCGGCATACGAAGTGGTCAGGTTCTTCTTCTGCCGGTAGCCGATGGGGCGCGCGGCCGTGGTGCGCGCGTAGAGCTGAAGCACCATCACCACGTGCAGCACGAACGCGACGAGTAGGCCGCCGCGCATGGCCCAGAGCAGCGGGCCGAGATCGTGCAGCTTCTTCGCGTACCCGTTGAGCTGCTCCGGGCCCATGAAGACCTGGAGGTTGCCCACCATGTGGGCGATGACGAAGCCGTAGAGCATGAGGCCCGTCACCGCCATGACGACCTTCTTGCCGATCGTCGTGTCGTGGAGCGTGATCGCTTTGGCCATGGGCATGATTCTTCGAGGCTCGACCCTTCGAGCTTCGCTCACTGGCAAGCACCGGAGCCGCACCCGGAAGGGAGGCGACCTCGGCGGTTCGCGGCCGAATAGTTACTCCATGGACGGGCCCGGACGCGAGCGCGAAATGTGCCGCGAGCACGGGTTTTGTTGTGCAAAACACCGTGCTCGCAAGCGGGGCGAAAGGATTTCGCGAGGAAATGGCCCAGGGGCCCGCCGCCTTAGCTCACAGGCACTTTCCACTCGAGCAGACGTTGCTGGGGCACGTGGTGCCGCACTTGCCGCAGTTCTTGGGATCGACGGTCAGGTTGGTGCAGGTGCTCGTGCTCGAGCAGAAGGTCGTCCCGCTCGGACACTGACACTGCCCCGCGCTGCACGCGACCCCGGTCGGGCACTTGACCCCGCAGCCCCCGCAGTTGTTCGCGTCGCTGGTGACGTCCGTGCACTTGGCAGAGCAGGAGGTCTGGCCGGAGGGGCACTGGCACTTGCCGCCGACGCACGCCACTCCGCTCGGGCAGGCGTTGTAGCACTGGCCACAGTGCTTGCCGTCGGTCTGGAGATCGGCGCACACCGGAGTCGGGTAGCCGCACTGGGTGGTGCCGGCGGCGCAGGCGCCGCACTTGCCGTCGGTGCAGGCGGTGCCGGGGCAGGCGATGGAGCAGCTGCCGCAGTGCTTGGCGTCGGTCGCCAGGTTCGTGCACACCCCCGGCAGCTTGGGGTCGTTCGACTTGCAGAACAGCGAGCCCGGTCCGCAGTCGCAGATCCCGCCGTTACACGCCACCCCGCTCGGGCACTTGACCCCGCAGCCCCCGCAGTTGTTCGCGTCGGCGAGCACGTCGATGCACGCTTGCGTGGTGTTGGTCGAGTCGAAGCACAGGGCCTTGCCGCTCATGCCGCAGCCGCACACGCCGTCGCCGCCGCAGACGGCGCCGGTGCCCTGGCATTTGCCGCCGTTCTTCCCGGTGCACTTGCCACCGCAGCCGTCGGCCTGCCCGCAGGAGTAGGCGGCGTCGCACTTGGGCGTGCAATTGGTACAAGACTTGGTCTTGGTGTCGCAGCTGCCGCCCTGGGCGACGCAGTCCACGCAGGTGACGGCGCCCGAGCCGCACTGGCTCGGCAGGTTGCCGGTCACGCACTTCGAGCTGAACCAACCGCCGGAATAGTCGCAACAACCGCTGGCGCACGAGTACGGATCGCAGAAGCCGCTGCCCGAGGAGCACTGCGCGGTGGAGTCACCGGTAGCCTGACAGGTGCCGCCGCCGTATTGCGGATCGCAGGCGGCGCCGGGGCAGAGGTTGCCGCAGCCGTCCGCTTGGCAGGTGGGCGGCATGCCGGGGTAGCTCGGCGAGCAGCCGGAGCCGCAAGGCCCACAGGCGAACTTCGTCGGCCAGCTCGTCTTGCTCGCCACGCAGGCCTGCGCGCCGCAGTCGGAGCACGCCACCCCGCCGCTGCCGCACTCGTTGCGCTTGGTTCCGGTCACGCATTGCCCGTCCGGCGTGCAGCAGCCCCCGGGACAGGTGCTGGGACCGCAGGTGTAGCAGCCCGGCTTCAGCGAGCCGCTCGTGCTGCAGAACTGTCCGGCACCGCAGTCCACCTTGCACACGCCGCCGCAGCCGTCGGAGTCGCCGCACTTCTTGCCGCTGCACTGCGCCTTGCACTCCGCGCAGCCGTAGCCGGTGCTGCAGACGCTCCCCATCTTGGTGCAGTCCACGCAGGGCGCGCCCATCTTGCCGCACGCGGTGTTGGTGTTCTTCACGCACTTGCCGCTCGAGTCCTGGCAGGTGTCGTAGCCGCATCCCGAGCCGCCCCCGCTGCCGCCGAAGCCGCCGCCGCCAAACCCGCCGCCGCCGCCGCCGCCGAAGCCGCCGCTGCCGCAGATGCCGTTGCAGAACTGCGAGGCCTCCCCGACGCACATGTCGTCCCAGGCCGCCTGGCAGCAGTACGGATCGGCGCCGCAGACCTTGCCCACGCAAGGGTCGCAGCCCGCGGAGAGCGGCGCGCCGATGGTGCAAACGTCGTGGGCGCACGCGCTCGTACCGCCGCTGCCGCCAGGTGCGCCGCCGGAGCCCCCCATGTCGCCGCCAGCTCCCGCTGCTCCGCCGGCGGTTGCCCCGCCGCTGCCAGCCGACGCGCCGCTGCCGGCCGACGCGCCGCTGCCGGCGAACGCGCCGCTGCCGGCGAACGCGCCGCTGCCCGACGCGCCGCCAGCGCCCGCACCTCCGGTGCCGTTCGCTCCTCCGGCGTCGCCGGATGAGCAGCCGAGGACACACGACACCAATGAGGCTACCAAGAGCCCCGACAGCCCGTTCTTCATGGAACACCCCGAGCGAATCGCGCCGCGCGGCACCTCGCGCGGCGTTCCCGTCAGCTCGGGAACACTAGGTGCGGACCTGGGGGGATGTATTCAGACCTAGAGCAAGATCCCCACACCGAGCGACACGTAGGGCCAGCCCAGGCGGACCACGCCGCCCACGCTGCTGCCCCGGCCGAACAGGAAGCGGCCACCGCCCCAGAAGACCGGCTCGAGGTCCGTATCCGTGTCGTCGCAGTTGTTGCCCCAGGGGCAGTTGTCCCACTCCCAGTGCACGCGCTCGATCTGGAGCCCAGCTTCGCCGAAGACGCTGATGATCGGGGTGAGCCAGAAATTCCACTGTACGACGACGGGGAGCATGAAGATGTCGACGGTGCAGTCGTCGTCCCAGTAGCGATTGCCCCAGCGCCAACCGTCGCAGGCGTCGCCGTTGTGGGCCCAATCCAGGCCGAAGCCGATGCCCATGTTGTTGTTGATCTTGCTGATCGGGCCGTTGTCGAGGAACGGGATGGTGGCGCGCAAGCCGAGCCCGATGGCCTCGTCGTCGCCCGGCCCGTCGTGACCGCCCCAGTCGAGCACCAGGTGCGGCTCGAGCTCGACGGAGTACTTGGGGTGGGCGCCGGGCTGCTTGATCTGCGCGCTGGCGAACGCGGGGAGCGCCAGCGCCACGCTGAAGGCGGCGAGCGGGAGCAGGATGCGGGAGTGGAAGTGCCTCATCGCCCTCGATAGTAGCCCCACCCCGAGCGGGCGAGGCAACTCGTGAAGTGTGTGCAATTGCCTTACCTCGACGCTTCGAACCGCGGGCCGGCCGGTCAGGCGTGCGTAGATCTCACGACCGTGGCGACCTGCGACAGCGCGGGCGCGAGCGCCGAGCGCTTGCGCCAGACCAGCGCGACCGTGCGTTGCGGGACCGGCGCCTTGAAGCGACGGAGCACGAGCTTGGCGCGCGCGGCCTCGGTCGGCAGGCTCATTTCGGGCAGCAACGTGACCCCGGCGCCCGCTGCGACCATCTGCACCAGCGTCGAGAGGCTGGTGGCGCGAAACTCCAGCTCCTCCGCCCGCGCGCTGCTGCAGTACGTCAGCGCTTGCTCCCGTAGACAGTGACCCTCGGTGAGCAGGAGCACCGCGTGGCCCGCGAGCTCCGCTCTGCCGATGGGCGTCGTCTTCGCGGCCAGCGGGTGCCCCGGCGGCGCGGCGAGCACGAAGGGATCTTCGACGATGATCTCGTGCTCGACGTCCCCTAGCTCCGCCTCGAGAGCCAAGAGCGCCGCGTCGAGCTCTCCGGCGTCCAGGCTCGCGAGCAGGCTGTCCGTCTTGTCCTCGACCCAGACTAGCGTGAGCTTCGGCAGCTTCTTCCGGAGCGCGCGCGCCGCCAGCGGCAGCAGGTAGGGGGAGATGGTGGGGATCACCCCGATCCGCAACGTGCCGGAGAGCGGATCGGCCGAGCGCTTCGCCGCCTCGCCGAGGTTGTCCACGCCGACGAGCACGCGCCGCGCGCGCTCGACTACCTCGCGCCCCGCCGCGGTGACCAGCACGCGCCGGCGATCGCGCTCGAAGAGGCGCACCCCGAGGGCACCCTCGAGCTCGGCGAGCTGCGCGCTGAGCGACGGCTGCGAGACCAGGCAGCGCTCCGCGGCGCGGCGGAACGACAGCTCGTCGGCGACGGCAACGGCGTACTGGAGCTGCCGCAGGCTGAAGGCGTGGGGACCGAGCTTCATAGCCCAGGACTATCATATCCGCCGCAAAGTTGTATTGGAGGAGTCAGCGCCGAGCGCCTAGGTTGAGCTCAGGAAAGAGGAAGACCCCATGTACAAGAGCCCGAGCCCGCTGCCGGAGAACGCCCGCGTCGAGATCGCCGCCACGCTGAACGAGCGCCTGGCGGACGGCCTGGATCTGCACAGCCAGATCAAGGTCGCGCACTGGAACATCAAGGGGCCGGGCTTCGCCGCCCTGCACCCCCTGTTCGAGATCTTCGCGGTGAGCCTGGCCAACCACAACGACTCTCTCGCCGAGCGGGCCGTGACGCTGGGCGGCAGGGCCTACGGCACCGCCCGCCACGTCGCGAAGGCCTCCAGCATCCCGGACTACCCCCAGGAGACCAGCCGGGACCTGGAGCACGTGAAGCTCCTGGCCGAGCGCATCGAGAAATACCTGGAGGGCGTCCGCGCCTCACGGGGCGTCGGGGAGAAGCTCGGGGACACGGACACGGTGGATCTCCTGACCGGCATCGTGACGGAGTTCGAGAAGCACGCCTGGTTCTTGCGCGCTTCCCTCGATTCTTGAGCCCGTGTCACACTCGCTCGGCTGAGCGCGATGCCGTTCGCCAAGGCCGCGCGGCCCCCGGCGTCCAACCCCCACGATGAGCATCCCCCGCCGAGCCTTCGTCCAAGCTGCCCTCTCCGCCCTGGCGCTCTCGGGCTGCGACCGGCGCGCGCCGGCACGGGGCGCCGGACCCGAGCCTGGCCCGGTGCCCGTTCCGCCCAAGGCGGCGCTTCCGAGCGTGCTCATCGAGAACGTGCCCCACGTGCGGCAGAAGCCGGACTTCTGCGGCGAGGCGGTCACCGCGAGCTGGCTCGGGGCGCTGGGGAAGCGCGCCGACCAGGACGCCGTGTTCGACGCCTCCGGCATGGACCCGGCACGCGGCATGGGGGTGACGACGCGGGAGCTCGAGGCCGCGCTCCTCCGCCTCGGCTTCCGCCCGGGGCGAGTCTGGCACCAGATCGACGCCGCCGCTGCCGCGCGGGAGCTCGCCGCCGAGCTCGCGGCGCTCCACGCCGACCTCGGCCGCGGCGTGCCGAGCATCGTCTGCACGCGCTACGACGAGCGGCCCGACACCACCGAGCACTTCCGGCTGGTGCTGGGCTACGACGCCGACAAGGACGAGATCGTCTATCACGAGCCGGCGGAGGACGCGGGCGCCTACCGGCGCATGCCCCGAGCGCGGTTCTTGTCGCTCTGGCCGCTGCGCTACGAGGCCGAGCGCTGGACCCTGATCCGGCTCCGGCTCGAGCCCGGCAAGGTCGAGCTGCCGGAGCGCGGCCCGGGCTTTCGCGCCGCCGAGTTCGCTCAGCACGTGATGAAGCTCAGGGAGCGGCTCTCGCGCGAGATGGCCGTGGTGGTCGAGCCGCCCTTCGTGGTGGTGGGCAACGGCGGCCTCGGGAACGTGCGTCGGAGCGCGGAGCAGACCGTGCGCTGGGCGGTGAAGCTGCTCTCGCAGGACTATTTCGACAGGCCCCCGGCGCGGATCCTGAACGTGTGGCTGCTCGGCGACGCCGAGAGCTACGAGAAGACCGCGCGCGCCATCACCGGGGATGCCCCCGGCACACCCTACGGCTTCTACACTCGCCAGCACGGCGCGCTGGTCATGAACATCGCGACGGGCGGCGGCACGCTCGTCCACGAGATCGTCCACCCGTACATCGAGGCGAATTTCCCGGCGTGCCCCGCCTGGTTCAACGAGGGGCTCGGGTCCCTGTACGAGCAGAGCGCCGAGCGCGACGGACACATCGTCGGGCTCACGAACTGGCGGCTCGGTGGGCTGCAGCGCGCCATTCGCGCCGGACGCGTGCCTGCGCTCGAGGCCCTCTTGGGCACCAGCAGCTCCGAGTTCTACGCGGACGAGAGCGGCGTCCACTACGCCGCCTCGCGCTACCTGCTCCACTACTTGCAGGAGCGCGAGCTCCTGCGCCGCTACTACCGCGACTTCGTGGCCGCCCACGCGAGCGATCCGAGCGGCTACCACACGCTGGCGAAGACCCTGGGAGAGCGCGACATGAAGGGCTTCCAGAAGCGCTGGGAGGCCTACGTGCTGAAGCTCAGGTTCGACGGCTGACCCGGAGCCAGGCCACCAGATCGCGCACGCGCTCCTCGGGCGTCGTCAGCTCGGCGAAGCCCAGCCGCTCGCGCAGCGCCGCGGAGCTCACCACCAGGTCGTTCGGCATACGCCCGAGGAAGGCGAGGTCTTCGGGGACCGTTTCGGCTTCCGTCCATTCGAGGGCCACGCCCATCTCGGCCGCCAGCGCCTCGGCGCGCTCGCGCATGCTGGGCGTCTCGCGCTCGGCGACGTTGAGCACCCGGAAGCCCGCCTTCCACTGCTCCGCACCGCTCACGATGGCGTGGGCGACGTCACGCACGTGGGCGTGGGCCAAACGCCACGCGGCGCCGCCGGAGCACGGGAGCACGCGCTCACCGGCGTCCAGGCGATCGACGAGCGGGCCGAAGCGCCGCCGGTAGTCGCCCTGGCCGTACACGCCCGGCAGCCGCAGCACCAGCACGCCCGGGACGCCCTCGCCCACGGCACGCTCGAGCTCCTCTTCGACGTCCTTCTTGTCGTACTCCGGCGGCAGATCGGTCGCGACGCCGCGGAACGGATACGGCACGGTGAGGGGTGAGCTCTCGGTGACCACGGCCTCCGGCTCCGGGGCGGGCAACCCGTTCAGCCGCCCGAACTGCGCGTACACGTCCATGCTCGAGAGCACGACGGCCGGCACGCCCAGGATGCGCGCGCCGAGCGCCGTCACCTGCGCGTCGGCGCGGGTCATCGCGCGGGTGTCCACGATGGCGTCCGGCGCGAGCCGGGCGAGCTCGCGACACAGCGCCGAGGGGTCGCGGCGCTCGACCAGCACGTCGCGGGCGCCGGCGACGTCGGAGGCGTGCTCGCCCCGGTGCAGCACGCTCACCGCGTGCCCGACCTCGAGCGCGCGCCGAGCGGCGGCCTGGCCGATGAAGCGCGTCCCTCCGATGAAGGCTAGGTGCACGGCCGCCTCAGTACCCCGGCGGACACGCGGCGGGACGCGGGAAGTGCGCGGCGAGCTCCGGCGCGCAGCCGAGCAGCCGATCGTCGTAGCCGCACTTCTTCAAACCCAGGATCCCCGTCGCGTCCCCCCTGACCAGCGCGGGCTCCGGGCCGTTCGGCTCGTCCACGGAGAGGAGCACCTCGCGGAAGACGAGCCTGCCCGCCACGGCCTCCACGCTCCTGTCGGTGGCGTAGCTCAGCCGGAGGTGCGCGCGACCCTCACGCTCTTTCCAGAGCGCGGTCGGATCCGCCGCCCCGAACACGTTCGCGTGCTGGTCCGATCTGAAGTTGCAGACGGCGAGCGCCTTCTCGACGCGGACGATCAGCGCCCGGGTGGCGGCGGCGTCCAGGCTCTGTGTCTTGCCCGCCCGCGTGAGCTCGACCTTGGGTGCCGCCTCGCCCGCGCTCGGGCGCGGCGTGCAGCCGAGGAGCTGGAGAGAGAGCGCCCCGACGAATGGCAGCGCAAGAGCGAGCGCGGGTGGACGATAGCGCGGCCGGCCATCCTGCCTCGTGCTGGAGCGTCGCGACCGTCGACGAGCGATGAGCAGCGCGAGCGCGAGCACCAGGAACTTCCAGCCAGGGCTCCGTGTCTGCGCCAGGTCGCACCCGCACCCGCCGGCGCCCTCGGGACGACCGGGCATGTCGCCCGCGTCGCTCCCGCCGTCCACGAACGGGGCGCCGGCCTCGGGCGCCGCGTCGCCTTGCCCAGGGGCATCTTCGCCGTCGCAGTCTTGATCGATGCCGTCGCCTGCCAATTCCGTCGAGCCTGGGAAGATCTGGGGATCGTCGTCGTTGCAGTCTCCCGCGCTGGAGCTCATGCCCACGAACGGGCAATCGCCGTCGAATGCGCCAGCTTCGGTCGCACCGAATCCGTCAGCGTCGGCATCGAAGTAACAGACGATGCCGTCGAACCCGGTACAGTCTTGATCGACGCCGTCGCCCGGGATTTCGACAGCTCCTGGAAAGATGTTCTCGTCGCCGTCGCTGCAGTCGCCTCCGACCTTGCTCTGGCCAGCTCCCGCGCACGCGCTGGCCGGGACGATCTTGCCCTTCACCCCGAATCCGTCGCCGTCGGCGTCCGTGTAGCAGTCGGTCGTGTCCTCACCGTCACAGTCCTGGTCGACTCCATCACCCGGGCCGTCCGCCGCTCCGGGGTGAACCTGCGCGACAGCGTCGTCGCAGTCACCCGGTACCGCCGTCACGCCGGGTGCCGAGCAGCCGCCGTGTCCGACGGCGGGGACTGCGGAGCCGAACCCGTCTCCATCCACGTCGCTGAGACAGGTCACCGAGTCCTTGCCGCTGCAGTCCTGGTCGATGCCGTCGTCCAGAACCTCCGTTGCGCCCGGATGAGCGCTGGGGTCCTTGGGCAGGCAGTCTGCAGCGTCGAGGTACGAATCGTCGTCGTCGTCCGCGTCTTTGTCGTCGCACTCTCCGTCGCCGTCGATGTCGGGATCCGCCGCGGAGCAGTCCGTGACCAGTGTGATCCCAGAAAACCAGCGAGAGTGGCGCGCGATCACGGCTGTGTCAGGGCGGTGCACGACTCGGGCTCGAAACTTGTAGGTCGTGTTGCTCTTCAGCCCGGTCAGTTTGCACTCGAGCGGCGTCCCCGCGATGCCGCTGTCGGACCAAGCGGCGCTCTTCGCCAGGTTGGTCCCGTCGAAAGCGGCGGCATCGGGCTTGACCTCGACCTCGAGCGCGATGCGAGAGCGCCCCTCGGTTCCGAGGCCGACGGCGCGAACGTCGAAGCTGCTGGGGTTCTCGAGCCGCTCGCCGGCAGCGAGCGGCTTCGTCGCTCCAGGTTCGTGCGCCGTGAGGTTCCAGAGCACCTTCCCCACGGGTTCGGGGCCGCCGGCGCCGTAGTAGACGTAGGCGAAGCCCTGCGACTTCTTCGTCTCGTCCAACTCCGCGAAACGGTCACCGATGGCGATCTCCGGGAATCCGTCCCCCGTCAGGTCGCCCGCACCGACGGCTCGGCTGGCGAACATGTTGGCGTTGAGCGACTCGTCGTACGCCCACCAAGACTCCGTGGCTCCGAGCCCGCTGGCGCTGCCGAAGTACACGCGAGCGCGGCCCAGCGGTGGCATTGGGTCCCAGCTCCCGTTGTGGGGGTTGAAGAAGTAGCTCAGACCCACCAGGAGATCCGCGTAGCCGTCTCCGTAGGCGTCTCCCACACCCGCCACATCGAGCTGGCCGGAGACGTTGTCGGGGAATTGCTTGGCCCAGGCGGGTGTGGTGGATGGCGTCGCTCCCCCTCTGAACACCTTGAGCAGACCGTTGAAGTCGAATTTCGCGTACCAATTCGAAGAGGCGGCCCAGTCGGCGTACCCGTCTCCGTCGATGTCGCCCAAGCGCTCGATCTCGGCACCGACACCGACGAAGGGGCCGCAGTCCGGATCCGAATAGATCCAGCTCGGGCTCGAGGGGAAGCCCGCGGCACTCCCCCAGAACCCCTTCAGGTTAGGTGAACCGCAGGACGCCGCTCCGATCACCAGGTCGTTGAATCCGTCTCCGGTCACGTCGCCGACGCCCGCACCAGTGATCGACGTGGTGTCGGAATACACCCAGAGCGGCGTCGCGCTGAGGCCCGTCGCGGTGCCCGCGTACACGGAGAAGTATTGTGTCCAGCTGGTCACGAACTCGCGCGTGTGGATCAGCACGTCGCCCCGACCGTCGCCGTTGACGTCCCCCACGCCACCCAGCGCTCGGGGCATCGTTGGGTACAAAGGGATCTTCCAGCTCGAGAGCGTGAGGCCGGACGGCCCCCCGAGGAGCAACTCGACGCCCTTCTCCCCTTTGGGAGGACTCAAGGTGCTGGTGTTGAGCTCCCCTTGAACGAAGGCGTCGGCGTACCCATCCCCGTTGACGTCTCCAGCGCGGACGACGTTCCCGCGATACTGGTCCTGCTGATCTCCGTCGACGATCTGAGCTTTGGTGGCGCTCAGGCCAGCCGCGGAGCCGAAGTAGAGGTAGAAACGCCCGTAGTTGAGCGCCTGGTTGAACGGATCGTAGAAGGGCGCCCCGACAGCGAGGTCCTCGAAACCGTCGCCGTTCACGTCGCCTAGTCCAGCGAGAGACACACCGAGCTGTGCGTAGCTGTGTGGGCCGGTGAACTTGGTCGAGGAGCTCTGAAAGCCCTTGCCGGACGTCAGCTCGTGCCGGTGATCGCCCAAGGCTGGCGTGGGTGAACCGGCATCCCCGCACCCGACGACCGCGGCCAGAGTCATTCCCAAGCCGAAGCGCGCCCGAAGCGGCGCCACGCCCCCCGAAGTGGACCGCCGGTTCGCTGCCTTCCGCGGGAAGCTCATCTCGCCTGCCCTCCGCCCGTGAACGAGTCTCTCACGTTTCCGGCGCGGGCTCTACGAGCGCGACAGCCATGACCGATGCCACGCGCAGCTTCGAGAAGTACGCGGATCACGAGCTGTCGCTCTGCGACTGCGCGTCCGCGGCGGCCATGCGCGCGAAGAAGATCCGCGTGGCCTTGGCCTTCGACCGGGACTTCGAGATGCTGGGGGTCGAGCTGGCGACCTGAGGGCCGGGGTCAGCTCCCGAGCAGCTGCCGGAGCACGTACTGCAGGATGCCGCCGTGCCGGTAGTACTCGAGCTCGACCACGGTATCGATGCGGGTCTTGGCCTGGAAGCTCTTCATGCTCCCGTCCGCGGCCACGGCCTCCAGCGTGAGCAGCTTGCCGGGGGCGAGATCCTTGGCGACGCCGGAGATGGAGAAGGTCTCCTCGCCACTGAGGCCCAGGCTCTCGCGGCTCTGGCCATCGAGGAACTGGAGCGGCAGCACGCCCATGCCGATCAGATTGGAGCGGTGGATGCGCTCGTAGCTCTCGGCGACGACGGCCTTGATGCCCAGCATGAAGGTGCCCTTGCCCGCCCAGTCGCGGGACGAGCCGGAGCCGTACTCCTTGCCGGCGAGGATCATCAGCGGCACGCCGTCCGCCTGGTACTTCATCGAGGCGTCGTAGATGCTCATCTGCTGGTTCGTCGGCAGGTGGCGCGTGACTCCGCCTTCGACGCCGGGCACCAGCGCGTTGCGGAGGCGCACGTTGGCGAAGGTGCCGCGCATCATCACCTCGTGGTTGCCGCGGCGCGCGCCGTATTGGTTGAAGTCCGCCGGTTTGACGCCGTTGTCGGTCAGGTACTTCGCCGCGGCGGAGTCCTTGGCGATGTTCCCGGCCGGGGAGATGTGGTCGGTGGTGATCGAGTCGCCGAGCACGGCGAGGACGCGCGCAGCGGCGATGTCCGTGAGGGGCTTCGGCTGCTTCGGCAGGTTCTCGAAGAAGCTCGGCTTGCGCACGTAGGTGCTCTTCGGATCCCAGTCGAAGCGGCTGCCCTCGGGCACCGGCAAGGCGCGCCAGCGCTCGTCGCCGGCGAACACCTCGGCGTACTCCCGGCTGTAGGCCTCACTCGTGACGTGCTTCTCGACAACCTCGGCCACCTCCTTGGGTGACGGCCAGATGTCCTTCAGGAACACGTCCTTACCGCCCTGGTCCTTGCCGATGGGCTCGGCGGCGAAGTCGATGTCCACGCGACCGGCCAGGGCATACGCCACCACCAGGGGCGGGCTGGCCAGGTAGTTGGCGCGCACGTCGGCGTGGATGCGTCCCTCGAAGTTGCGGTTTCCGCTGAGCACCGCGGCGGCGACCAGATCGCCGTCCTTCACTCCCTTGCTGATGCTCTCCGGCAAGGGACCGCTGTTGCCGATGCAGGTGGTGCAGCCGTAACCGACCACGTTGAAGTGCAGCGCCTCGAGGTCGCTGAGCACGCCGGCGCTCTTCAGGTATTGCGTCACGACCTTCGAGCCCGGCGCCAGGCTGGTCTTGACCCAGGGCTTCACGCTGAGCCCGCGCCTGACGGCGTTCCGAGCCAGGAGGCCCGCGCCCAGCATCACGTACGGGTTCGACGTGTTCGTGCAGCTGGTGATGGCGGCGATCACCACCGAGCCGTGCGCGAGCTCGAAGTCACTGCCGCCCAGCGAGGTCTTCACCCTCTTGGCCACTTCCTCCGGCGTGGCGACGCCGCCGCCCTTCTTGGCCTTGCCCTGGGCGATCATCTCGCCGAGCACCTTCTGGAACGCCGGCTTCATGTCCTTCATCAGCACCTTGTCGTGGGGGCGGCGCGGTCCCGCCAGCGTCGGCTCCACGCTGCCCAGATCGAGCGCCAGACTGTCGGTGTAGACGGGGTCGGGCGTGTCCTTGGTGCGGAACATGCCCTGCGCCTTCGCATAGGCCTCGACCAGCTTCACTTGCGCTTCGCTGCGCCCGGTGAGCCTGAGGTAGCGCAGCGTCTCGTCGTCGATGGGGAAGATGCCGCAGGTCGAGCCGAACTCCGGGCTCATGTTGCCAATGGTGGCGCGGTTCGCGAGCGGCAAGTTGTCGAGTCCCGAGCCGTAGAACTCGACGAACTTCCCGACCACGCCCTTGTCGCGCAGCATCCGCGTGATGGTCAGCACCAGATCGGTGGCGGTGGCGCCCTCAGGCAGCGTGCCGTGGAGCTTGAAGCCGATCACCTGGGGCACGAGCAGGTTGATGGGCTGCCCGAGCATGGCGGCCTCTGCCTCGATGCCACCCACGCCCCAGCCGAGCACGCCCATGCCGTTGACCATGGTGGTGTGGCTGTCGGTGCCGACCAGGGTGTCCGGGTAGGCGAGACCCTCGCTGTCGAACACCACGCGCGCCAGGTACTCCACGTTCACCTGGTGCACGATGCCGGTGGAGGGCGGCACCACCTTGAAGTTCTCGAAGGCCTTCTGCGCCCAGCGCAACAGCGCGTAGCGCTCCTGGTTGCGCCCGTACTCGAGCTCCGTGTTGCGCACCAGTGCGTCGGCGGAGCCGTAGTTGTCCACCTGCACGGAGTGGTCGATGACCAGCTCGCTGGGGAAGAGCGGGTTGATCTTGTTCGGATCGCCGCCGAGCTCGGCGATGGCGTCGCGCATGGCCGCCAGGTCCACCACGGCGGGCACGCCGGTGAAGTCCTGCAACACGACACGGGCCGGGTGGAAGGCGATCTCCTTGTCGGGCTCGGCCTTGGCATCCCAGGCGAGCAGCCCCTCGACGTCCTTCTCGCTGACGACCTTGCCGTCCTCGTGCCGGAGCAGGTTCTCGAGCAGGATGCGCAGCGAGAACGGCAGCCTCGCGACGTCTTTGCCCGTCTTCTGCCCGAGCTTGGGCAAGGAGAAATAGGCCAGCTTCTTGCCGCTGATTTCGAGGTCGGTCCTGGTGGAGAAGGAGTCGCGCGATCGGGACATGGCGGGCCGAGTACCGCGACGGACCAGGCGCTGCAAGACCTCCCGCGACCCAGCTCAATACACGTCGTTCGCCGTGTTGAACACGTTGTACTTGTTCATCGGGTTCACGACCCAGTCCGCCTCGATGCGCTGCACTTCCTGGAGCGTGGCGTCCTCGTAGATGATCAGCGCGCCCTTTTTGTCCCAACCGGAGACCCAGACCTCGGTGCCGGCCTGGTTGTACTCGAAGTGCATCGCTCGCCCGGTGGGGCGCGGCGACCAGCACTTGTGGACCTTGGCCTCCTTCTTCGAGATGACGCAAATCTGTCGCGACAGCTCGGCCTTGGGGTTCGCCGGCGAGTCGATCCACACCCAAGGCGACTTCGGGTGGGTCCGCACGTTCAGCGCACCGGCGGGGATGCCGCCGATCTCGCGCACCACCTTCCAGAGCTTGTCCTCCTTCTTGGGATCGACGCCGTAGACCAGGAGCTTCTCCTCGGAGAGGTGGGGGATGGCCGCGACCAGGCCGTGCTCCGGATCCTCCCAACGCGCGCCCGGATCGGGCCGCGGCCCCTTGCCCGTCGCGATCTTCGCGGCCTGCTTCTTCTCCTCGAGGTCGATGACCAGGAGCTGACTCTTGGTCGGCGCGGGCACGGAGAAGAAGCGTCCGCTCGGGTCGAGCCCGCCGCCGATCAGGTCGCGCTCCGCGGGGACGCGCGAGGAGATGGCGTAGCCGGGCTTGCCGTAGTCCACCAGCGCGACGTCACCCGAGTCCATCAGCCCGAGCGCCCAGAACGGCTTGCCCCGGGGCGAGACGATGGTGCCGACGCGCGCCTCCGCGACGGTGGTGCCGGCGTCTTCACCGCCCGCGAGGCTCTCGACGTGGAGCGGCTCGAGCGACTCGCCGTCGAAGACCACGTATTGCGGCGGCCAATAGCAGCCCTGGATCAAGAGCTTGTCGGGCTTGGCTCGGCTCACCTCCAGCGTCCGCGCGTCGAAGCAGCCGCGCGCCTGCGCCGCGATGCTGGGCGGGTTGGTGAAGAGGTCGATCAGCGTGATGCGCCCGTCTCGCCCCATGGCGTACAGGTAGCGGCCCGAGGCCGAGGCCCGCACCAGCTCCACGGCGAAGCCCACGTCCACCTGAACCAGCCGCTCGCGGGTGTCCCCGTCCAGGATGGCGACGTAGCCCTGGTTCCGGAGCACGACGGCGAAGAAGTTCTGGCTCTTGCGGGTGTGGGCCGCCTTCTTCGGGCGCTCCGCTGGCTTGGTGACCAGGTTCCAGGCCTTCTTCGCTGCGTCGAGCGGGAGCTCCGGACGCGTCGCCGGCGGCAGCTGGAGGTAGTTCGCGAGCAGCTCGACGTCCTGCGTGGACAAGATGCCGAGCTCGCCCCACGCCGGCATGCCGCCGGGGCGTCCGTGGTTCAGCGTCGCAGCCAGACCCGCTCCACCGATCTGCTTCGCGCGCTCCGGGGTGATGGCCGGCGCCGAGCCGCCTTGGCGCAGCGAGCCGTGGCAGCCGGCGCAACGGTCGAAGAAGATGCTCTGCGCCTTCTCGAGCTCGGGACCCTCGAGCTGCTTCGCGGGACGCTCGGGGATGCGGTAGCCGCGCACGCTGGCGTCGTCGAAGAACGCGAGCACCTGGTCGATCTGCTCGTCGGTGAGCTCGATCGTCGGCATGATCACGTCGCCATACTTCTTCGAGAGCGCGCGGCCGATGTGATCGGCCTCGCCCATCTGCGCCGGGTTCTTGATCCAGCGCACCAGCCAATCGCGCTGCCGTCGCTTGCCTACGTCCTTGAGATCGGGGCCCGTGCGGTCTCCCTCCCCGACGGTGTGACAGGCCACGCAGTTCGCCTCGAACACCAAGCGTCCAGTGGCGGCCGCAGGGCTAGGCAGGCCGAGCGACGCGGTGGCGCTCGGCCCGGCCTCCGGCGCGCTGGTCGTGGGCTTGTCGCAAGCCGCCGAGGTGAGCCCGAAGAGGAGAGCCAGGAGCGGTCCGCGGCGCATCGAGCCGCATGGTGCCCGAGAGCGGGGGCGCTCGACAACCCCACGCTAGGGCGCGACCTTGCCGTGGCCCCAGCGTTCGTGCGAGCGTCGAGGCCACGATGACGCGTGCCGGACTGCTCGTGGGCCTATCGCTCTCGTTGCTCGGGGGGTGCAAGCCGCTGCCGCAGGTGTCGGACGGGCAGTCGGCGTCCGAAGAGAAATCGGCGCAGAGCTTCGACTACCGAGCGTACATCGAGGCCGTCTACAACAAGCACGACCCGGAGGCGATCGACCAGTTCTTCTCGCCCAGCGTGAAGATCCACAGCGTGGCGCCGGACGCCGAGGGCGGTGAAGGGACCGCTTACCTGAAAGATCTGGCGAAGAACCTGATCGCCGCGTTCCCCGACGTGAAGCTGACGGTGGACGAGGTCGTGCAGGACAAAGACCGCCTCGCCGCCCGCGTGACCATCGAAGGGACGCACAAGGGGGAGTTCGCCGGCATCAAGCCCACGGGGCGCACGGTGAAGGCGGCCAACTTCGCGGTGTACCGGCTGGAGGGCGGCAAGATCGCGGAGGTCTGGTCCTTGACCGACGTCGCCGCGCTCACCCGCCAGCTCGGCAAGAAGTGACCGCCCGCAGGTCCTGCGCGGAGCGTCGCGCCCTCGTCATGGCGCCCGCTCGGACGCCGTGGCACGCGTCGAGGCATGACCTCCGCGAAGAAGCCCGAGGCGTTCATCCAAGGCAAGGCGCTGCGCCCCGAGAGCCTGATGTCGAGCTACGGCTACGATCCGAAGCTCAGCGAGGGCTCGCTCAAGTGTCCCATCTTCCAGACCAGCACTTTCGTGTTCAAGAGCGCGGAGGAGGGCAAGAGCTTCTTCGAGCTGGCGTACGGGCTGCGCGCGCCGCGGGGCAACGAGAGCCTGGGCCTGATCTACTCGCGGCTGAACAACCCGGACCTGGAGATCCTGGAGGATCGCCTGACGCTCTGGGACGACGCGGAGAGCGCGGCGGTCTTCGAGTCGGGGATGGCCGCCATCAGCACCTCGCTGTTCGCGCTCCTCGCCCCGGGTGACGTGATCTTGCACAGCGAGCCGCTCTAC
Source organism: Polyangiaceae bacterium (assembly GCA_015075635.1). Classification (NCBI taxonomy): domain Bacteria; kingdom Pseudomonadati; phylum Myxococcota; order Polyangiales; family Polyangiaceae; species Polyangiaceae bacterium. The sequence continues at coordinate 2,013,652 of JABTUA010000003.1, read as the reverse complement.
GGGGGCACGGACTACCTGTTCAAGCACGTGCTCTCGAAGTTCGGCATCCAGGCGCTGGGCTTCCGAGCCGGCTGCACCACGCAGGAGATCGAGAGCCAGCTCGCGGCCAGCGGCCGCGCCGAGAAGTTGCGCATGATCTACGTCGAGACGCCGGCGAACCCCACCAACGCGCTGGTGGACATCGCCGCCTGCGCGGCCATCGCCCGGGCGCACTCGAACGAGTCGCGGCGGGTCTTGGTCGCGGTGGACAACACGTTCCTGGGACCGCTCTGGCAGCACCCGCTCAAGCACGGCGCGGATCTGGTGCTGTACTCGGCCACCAAGTACATCGGCGGTCACAGCGACGTGATCGCCGGGGTGTGCCTGGGCGAAAAGACGCTGATGCAAGAGGTCCGCGCGATGCGCACGTTCCTCGGCACGATGAGCGGGCCCTGGACCGGCTGGCTCTTGCTGCGAAGCCTGGAGACCCTGAAGCTCCGCATGACCAGCCAGATGAAGAACGCGCGCTACGTCGCGGACTTCCTCGCCGACCACCCCAAGGTCGAGAAGGTCCACTTCCTCGGCCACCTGGGCGAAAACGATCCGGACCACGCCATCTACAAGCGCCAGTGCGTCGCGCCGGGCGGAATGGTGAGCTTCTCCGTGTACGGTGGGGAGGCCGAGGCGTTCCGCTTCTTGAACGCGCTCCAGCTCTTCAGCCTGGCGGTCAGCCTCGGCGGCACCGAGTCCCTGGCCGAGCACCCCGCCAGCATGACCCACTCCGACATCCCCCCCGACGAGCGCGCTCGCATGGGCATCGGCGAGAACATGGTGCGCTTGAGCATCGGGGTGGAGCACCCGGAGGACTTGATCGCGGATCTGTCGCAAGCGCTCGACGCGGTCTGAGCGCGGCGTGGTACCTTCTTCCTCATGCGCGTGCGCCTCCTGACCTGCTGGCTCTTCTGCCTCGTCGTCGCGAACGCTGCGGCCTGCGGCTCCGAAGAGAGCGCCAAGAGCACCGCCAGCGGGGGCGCGACCGGCACCGGCGGCTCCGGCGGCTCCGGCGGCTCTTCGTGCGGCGCGAGCGCCGACGCGGCGATGGCCTGCGTGGACCAATCCCGGCTGCAGGCGGACGTGACCTTCATCGCCGCCCCGCGTCCCCCGAAGAGCGGTCACTGGCAGGCGGTGCAAGATCTCTGCGCGAGTCGTTTCGAGCAATACGGCTTCGAGGTCGAGCGCCAGAAGTACGCGACCGGCGTCAACGTGATCGGCAAACGCGCCGGCCTGAGCCAGCCTGCCGAGCAGGTCATCGTCTCGGCGCACTACGACCACATCGCGGACTGCCCGGGGGCCGACGACAACGCGACAGGAGTGGCCGCCGTGCTCGAGACCGCACGCGTGCTCGAGAAGGCCAAGCTCGCCCGCACGCTGGTGCTCGCCTGCTGGGACGAGGAGGAGGACGGCCTGATCGGCGCCAAGGCCTACGCCGCCCGCGCCAAGTCCCAGGGCGACACCATCGTCGGCATGACCTCGCTCGAGATGATCGGCTACAAGAGCGACGCGCCCAACACGCAGTCCGTCCCCGCCGGCTTCGACCTGCTCTTCGCCGACGAATACGCCAAGATCGAGGCCAACGATCTCAGAGCCGACTTCGTCGCCATCGTCAGCATCGACAGCGCGGCGCCGCTGGCCAAGGCGTTCGGTGCGCGCGCCGCCGCCGCCGGGCCGCCTGCCGTGACCCTGATGCTGACCCAGGCGCAGGCCGCGAGCCCGCTGCTCTCGGATCTGAGCCGCTCGGATCACGCCGCCTTCTGGCAGCAGGGCTATCCGGCGCTGATGGTCACGGACACCAGCAACTTCCGCTACGCGCAGTATCACTGCTCCGCCGGCGACGACGTGCCGAGCCTGCTCGACTTTGGCTTCATGACCGCGGTGACGCGGGCCAGCGTGGGCGCACACCTGGACGTCTTGGGCCTCTTGTGACGCCGCCGAGGCGCGCGGTCGGACCCGGACTCAGGATCCATCCGCGCGCAAGCGACGCACCCGCGTCACAGTTGCCCGCGTGCGTGCGGCGTTCGCGTCTTCGATGCTGCGGAAGCGCTCCACGCCGCGGGAAAAGGTCGGTCGCGCGAAGAGGAACGAGCGCGTCCACAAAGCTCGGATCCGCGCCGCGAGGTTCTCGCGGTCGACAACCCCGGGGCGGGGTACTTCTTCGGCGGAGCGGTACTTGAAGACCGGCATGGCTCCTTCTCCTCGTCCTCGAGGTCGAACGCGGCGCGGAGCGCGGCGGCATCCGCGTGGTCGATGGGACGGACGGTTCCTCTCTTCATCCGGTAGAGCGTGCGTGGCGTCGCGACACGGACGCTCACGGTCTCGATCCGATGCTCCTCGGCCTCGAGATCCGCGAAGCTCGTGACCTCCCCGAGGCGCGCGATGATGTCGAGGTACAGCGACCCTTCGGGCGGACCGTAACGGACCACGGGGTACTCACCGCACAGGTCGGCGGCGGTGATCTCGTCGATGCTGGGGTCGGTCCACAGCGCTCTCAGCGCCTGCTTGAGCCGCTCGACGTTCTCGCCGTCGGGTCGGATGAAGACGTCCAGATCTTCGGTGGCGCGCACCAGTCCGTGCACGTTCATGGCGACGCCGTCGACGACGACGTAGTCGACGCCCGCAGAGTTCAGGCTCGCGATCACGCGCAGCGCGTCGTCCAGCGCGTCCACACTGGAACAGTATCACGGCCGGGGTCGCCCCTCGCCTCTCTTCACTTCACTCGCTCGAAGCCCATGGTGTAGCTGACGCTGACGCTCCTGCCGCCCTCCGGCGCCGGGAACCCGATCCCGCGGACCGCGTTGCCGATGCAGATCCCGGTGGTGCTGGCGACGTCGGCGGTGGTGGCGGCCATGCTGGTCACGTTGCCGCCCGCGCCGATGCCGAACTTCAAGGTCACGGAGCCCTTCGGCGCGGGGTGCTGGTCGCGCTCGTAGCAGAAGCGGAAGCGCCCGAAGTTCGCGCGCAGGACTCGCTCCACCACCGCAGGCGGCAACCCCGCGGTCACCGTCGAGGCCACGCGCTTCACGCTGAAACCTGACTGGGGTCGGACCGAGACCAGCCTCGCATCCTTGATGCGGTGGCGCAGCGACACGACGTCGGGGCCGAGCGCGCCGAGCGACAGGAAACCTCGATCGACGCCGCGCCCGATGCGGGGTCCCGCGCTCACGAGCATCGACTCCACGCAGGCCAAGACGGGCGCGGGCAGCGGGCCCTTGACCAAGGCCCGCGTCGCGCCGGTCTCGTCGCTGTCCACGACGTAGCTCAGCGTACCCTCCACGCGCGGGTCGGCGGCGCAGCGTTGCTCGATCTCGCCGGGGTCACCGAGCGCGTTCGACGCCGTGTGCCGGGCGTGGCCGATTCCGCGCTCGCCGGGAGTGGACCAGACCGGGATCAGCTTGTCGTCGTGGTGACCCGCGAGCAGGCGCATCACCGCTTTCTGGCGCTCGGCCGCGTCCGCCGGCAGCGCGTACTCTTCGAGCTTGCCCGGGAGCACCAGCTCCGGCGCCGGCTCGGCGACGACGCTCGGGCTGCCGGTGGCCACCGCGCTGGCCGTCGCGGGCGGCGGCGGGGGCGGCGGCGGGGGCGGCGGCGACGCGCAGGCGAAGCCGAAGGCGACGCTCGAGCCGAGGGCGAGCAGAGTGACCGAGCGCCGGCGCGTACGGCGCGCCACGCCGAGGGCGGCGAGCGCGACGAGCAGAAACGCCGGATCCGCGCCGCCCCGGCCGAGACCGCAGCCGATGCCGGAGCCGAGCGTCAGGCTGTTCCCGAACGGCGAGCCCGTGGCGATGGCGGGGGTCTGGCTTCGAGGCGCGCTCTTCCGCGGCGCGCGTGGCGCGGGGGGCGGCACCAACAGCGCCGCCGCGTCCATGCTCGGGGCGCTGCCGAGCGTCGGGTCGAGGAGCGCCATCAACGGACGCCGGGCGCTGACGCACGCCGCGTCGCAGCCTTCGGCCTCGGCGGGCACCAGCACCAGATCGCCGAAGCCGCGCCGGTGCTCTTTCCAGTCACCGAAGGTCGAGAGACGAGCGCCCGCCGGCACGAGCGCGCCGAGCTCCTCCCCCAGCGCGCTCGCGATCTCGCCTTCGTAGCGCACCCCCTCGCTCCAGGGCCGCCGGATGTTCCCGGCCACCGGCGCGAGCGGCACGTGGAAACCCTGCGTCACCAGCCAGACCTGGAGCTCGCGCCCGCGCTGCTCGGGCGCGTCTTCGGGCTCTTCGTAGGGGTAATACGGCAAGGGGCTGTCGAAGGAGAAGCGCACGGCCCGACTGACCAGCGCTCGACCTTCGTCCACCTTCTGCTTCTTGCCCTCGTAGCGCAGCGCCACGAAGAAGAAGCCGAGCTTCACGTAGCGCTCGATCCACTTCTGACCGGCGGCGCTGGCCTTGAACTGGTTCTTCTTCAGCCAGTCCCCCAGCGCCTTCGCGTCCGTCGCCGAGAGCACGAAGCTCTGGAAGTCGCCGATGCGCTTCTTCTCCAGCACCTGAACCGGCGGCGCCCCGCCCGCCGCGATGCCGCGCCCGAAACCCTCACCCCCGCCCTTGCTCCCCGGAGCGCCCAGGCCGTCGGCAGGCGTGTCGAGCAGCGTATGCGGAAAGCGCGCCTCGAGCGCGTCGAACGGCGGGTTCTTCACGTCGTTCACCTCGGGGCGCGCAGGCGTCGGGACGATGAAGCCGAAGGGCAGCTCGCCGGTGTTGGTGAAGCGCACCTCGCGCACGAAGTGCTGCCGGCGCGTCGAGGCGTCCCACAGGATGAGCGTGCGCTCCTCTTCCATGCTCGGCGGCGCCTTGACCTTGAGGTTCGGCACGAACATCCCGCAAGCGCTCGCGTCGCGGAGCGGCAGCAGGCAGGACACGAGCACGGCGAGGACGAGGCCGAGAGACCCGATGCGCGAGAACGACATGACCGCAAGGTAAGCGCGGATCGCCGGCGGCGTCGACGGGCGCGCCGTGTCGGGATTACCCTCGGGTCGATGGACCAGAAGGACCTCGGCCGGAGCGCCACCCGCCTCTGGAAGCTGATCGCCGAACGCGCACGAACGGGCGCCGACGTCGAGCGCATCGACGAGCGGATCTGGGATCTGTTCGGCGAGGAGTGGGCGGTGATGTTCACGGATCTCGCCGGCTTCTCCCGCAACGTGGAGGAGTTCGGCATCCTCCACTTCCTCCAGGTGATCTGGGAGCACCAAGAGCTGCTCGCGCCGGTCATCGCCGACCACGACGGTCTCTTGCTCAAGACCGAGGGCGACAGCCTGATGCTGCTGTTCCGCAGCCCGCACCGCGCCCTGGACTGCGCGCTCGCGATGCAACGCGCCTGCGCGCAGGTGAACCAGCGCCGCAAGCCCGAGGATCAGATCCTGCTCTGCGTCGGCATCGGCTTCGGGCGCGTGCTGCGCATCGGCGACGAAGACGTGTGGGGCCAGGAGGTCAACGCGGCGGCCAAGCTCGGCGAGGACACCGCCAAGGCCGGCGAGATCCTGGTCACCGCCGGCCTGCACGCCGCCCTCGGCGGCGACGCGTCGCTGCGCTTCGAGCCGATCGGAAAGGTGACCGGCTCGGAGCGCAACTACCGCTGGCTCCCGCAGGAGCGTTGAAGGTCTGCGCGAAAGCCGGCGAAGCCGGCTCGCGTGGGGTGGGGCCCCAACGAATTCACTTCGTTGGGGCGGGGAGGCGCGTGCCTCCCCGACTGACAAAGTGAAAGAGCTGTCGTTTCTTCGACAGCTCTTGACTCACCAGGTGCAGCCGTAGCTGCTCATCGCGGTCTTGGTGGCATCCAGCGCCTGCTTGCACGAGGCGGGCAGGCCGGCCTTGGTGGTGGGGTTCGCGGCGAGGTTCTTGTAGGTCTCCCGCGTCTTCTTCATCGCGTCCTCCAGGGCCGGGCGCGCGACGGCGGGCACCTTCTCCTTCAAGCACGCCTCGTACTTGGTCAGGTACTCGTCGCACTCGGGCACACCGATGGAATCCCCGCTCGCCGCCGAGCTGGTGGACCCGGAGGTCGACGACTCCTCCTTCTTCTTGCACGCGAGGAGCGCGACCACGACCACAGCCATTCCGAGCCCAACAGTCATTCGAGACGAACGTACCATTCGATGTTTCCCTCCGAAGGGCGACAGCATAGTCGAAGCACCGGTCGCTCCGCGGAGTTTTTTGAGAGCCCGGCGTAAGCGCGCGGAGCCGCCGCGCGTTCAGCCCTCGCGGAGCTCTGCGCACTCGGGAGAGCCGGCTCCGCCCGCGTTCGCGCCGCAGATCTTCCACGCTCGAGGGGCGTCTCACCGAGCAGCTTTCCAACTGGAGGAACTCGTGATGAACAAATGCTTGCTCGCTTGCTCGCTCGTCGTCTCCCTGGCCGCGCTCTCCGGCTGCACGCAGACCGCCGCCCCCCAGGCCCCCGCGCAGTCTCCGCAGGTGGTGCTCGCCGCACCCGATCAGGCGGGGGTCAGCGTGACCGGTCGCGGCGAGGCCAGCGCCGCGCCGGACGTCGCGTACTTCGACGTCGGCGTCGAGGTGGACGCCGCGAACGTGGCCGCCGCGCGGAGCGGCGCGGCCAAAGCGGCTGAGCGGGTGCTCGGCGCGCTGAAGCAGAACGGCGTGGACGCGAAGGATCTACAGACCTCGAGCCTCAGCATTTCGCCGCGCTACGACCACGTCGCGGGCCGCGAGCGGATCGCCGGCTACACGGTGACGACCAGCGTCACGGTCAAGGCGCGCAATCTGGACTCGGTGGGTCAGCTGATCGACGCGGCCACCAGCGCGGGCGGCAACGCGACGCGCGTCCAGGGGATTCGCTTCGGCTTCGACGATCCGGCGAAGCTCCGCGACGACGCCCGCGAGCGCGCGGTGGCCGACGCACGGCGCCGCGCGGACGAGCTGGCGCGCCTGTCCGGGATCCGCCTGGGCAGGCCCATCACGGTCGAGGAGGTCGCGGTGAGCCAGTCCGTCCCTACCATGCCACTGGAGAGCGCCGACGTGGCGCGGATGCCCATCGAGCGCGGCACCGGCAGCGTCGCGGTCGAGGTGCGCGTGCGCTGGGGCATCACCGGGGCGTGAGCGCTCCCGGCGCGGGCTCGACTCGGTTAGCATGGCTGGCCATGAACCCGAGTCGAGCGCTCGCCCCGGCCATCGCTGCCCTGCTGGTCTGCCGGCCCGCCGCGGCCACGGTGAGCTGCGGGCAGGACTGCTACCAGGCCGACAGCTGCGAGCAGGCCGCCGTGCAAGCCGCGGTGGACGCGGCGCTCGCGCAGAACGGCGGCACGGTGAAGATCCCGGACCCGGCGGGTGCTCCGTGCCAGTGGTCGAAGGCGGTGCAGGTCGACGGCACCCTGGCTCCCCTCGACATCGTCGGCCAGAGCCAGGACACGACGCGCATCCGCGTGAGCGAGCAGGCCTTCGACGTCGCGGGCAAGCCCGGCACGAGGCTCACCATCTCCCAACTCCAGCTCTCGGACGCCACCTGCACGGGAACTTGCGACTCGATCATCGGCGTGGGCGGCGGCGACCAGTGGCGCTTCCACCACCTGCGCTTCGAGACGACCGGCGTGTTCACGCGGCTGTTCCGCACCTACGGCCAGACCTTCGGGCTCATCGATCACGTCACCGTCACCGGCTCGACCCCCAGCGAGTTCGTCACCGTGGACGACGAAGGATTCCCCGCCTGGAAGCGCCCGCTCGATCTCGGCGGCCTCGCGGCGGTCTACGTCGAGGACTCGGACATCGCCTTCACGGGCTCGTGGGAGGGGCGCCCGTTCGACGGAGAGAACGGCGGCCGCATGGTCGTGCGCAAGAACAAGATCAGAAATCAGATGCTCGGCAGCCACGGCCTCGACTCGGGCTTCGGCGCGAGCATCTTCAGCGTCATCGCCTACTCGAACTCGTTCGTGTTGGACGACGACGCCCCCGCCTGGAGCTCGAAGACCTGGGGCCGCCTGGCGCATTTCCGCGGCGGCACCGGCATCCTGTACGACAACGACTGGACCATCGGCGGCGACATCTGGATCGGCGCCGCACACATCGATCTGGCCATTTACCGCACGCCGACCGACGCCGGAGGCAACGAGCACTGGCAGCCCTGCGACGGCTCTCAGTACCGAATGTGCTCCAACATCGGCAAGGACTGGAGCCTGCAAAGCGGCAACTTCCCCTACAACTGCAAGAGCGATCAGGACTGCGTGGACGAGATCGGCGCCGGCACGACCTGCAAGTGGAAGACCTGCTCGGTCTCGAAGCTCGAGCTCTGCGCGGCCGACGGCGACTGCCCGAGCAGTGAGACGTGCAACGGCTACTTGGACGGCCCGGCTGCGGACGGCTACCCCTGCTACATGCAGCCCGGCTTCGGCACCCAGATGCAGCGCGCGCCCTGGTACGAGTGGGGCAACACGCGCAAGGGCGGCGAGGGCTCGAGCGGCTGCAACGGCTGTGACGTGGACTTCGGGGAAGACGTGTCGCAGCTCGAGCCGGGCCGCGACTACTTCGACGACGTCCCCGTCGGCACGGCGCTGCCGGCGAGCTGCAAGCCCCACGACGGCTTCTTCCACACGGCGGAGAGGGTGCTCTACGCCTGCGACGCCGCGGGCAAGTGGCAGAAGCACTACACGGAGCCGCCGTATCCGCACCCGCTCCAGGGCGGGTCGAGCGGCGGGACCGGCGGCAGCGCGGGGAGCGGCGGCAGCGGCGGCAGCGGCGGCGCCGGCGCGGCGGGCGGCGGCGCCGCCGGCACGGCCGGCGCGGCGGGCTCGGGTGGCGCGACCAAAGGCGAGTCGGACGACGACGGCGGCTGCGGCTGCACGCTGCCGCGGAGCGAGAGCTCCGGGTTCGGCGCCCTCGCGCTCGCGCTCCTGTTGGCCCGCGCACGCCGGCACCGGCCTTCGTGTTAAGGGAGCGCCGTGCGGCTCCCTCGACAACCCGTCGTCTTCGTCACCGGCAAGGGCGGCGTGGGCAAGAGCAGCGTGGCCGCGGCACTGGCGCGCGCCGAGGCCGATCGCGGCGGACGCGCCATCCTGGTCGAGTTCGAGGGCGCAGCCGGCGCCACGCGGGCGCTCCGCCCCGAGACCGACGGCGTGACGACCGAAGTGGTCGAGTACATGGACGCGCTCGCCGGCGCCATCGCGTCCATGCTGGGCAGCCGGCTGCTCGGCAAGCTGATGGTCAAGCAGCGCACGCTGAAGAAGGTCGTGCAGGCCGTGCCCGCCGTGCGCGAGCTGGTGGCGCTCGACCGCGTGCGCCAGCTCCACGCGGAGCAGCCGAGCGCTCGCCTGTTCGTCGATCTGCCGGCCACGGGCCACGCGGTGGACTGGCTGCGCGTGCCCGCCGCCGCCGAGCGCTTCCTCAAGGTCGGGCCCGCCGCCAAGATGTGCCGGACCATCCAGCAAGAGGTGCTCGCCGCGGAGCAGAGCGCGCTGGTCGTGGTCTCGACGGCGGAGCCGGTCGTGGCGTCGGAGACCCGCGAGCTGGTGTTCCGCCTGAGCCACGAGCTCGGGCGCGCGCCGGATCTCCTGGTCCTGAACCGCGTGCCCCGCAGGCCCACGCCGGCGGAGCTCGAGCACGCGAAGCACGCGGCCACCCGCGATCCGGCCTTCGCGCCCCTGGCGCACGCCCTCACGGAGGACGCCGAGCTGGGCGCCGACGCGCTCCTGGCCCTGACCGCCCTGGACGGCATCGGCGCCGGCAAGATCGTGCAGGTCCCCGAGCTGTTCCGCGATCCGACCCCGCGGGAGCTGGGGCGGCACCTGGGCGCAGTCTCGTGACCGGCACTGGGCGCAGTCTCGTGACCGCGGGCTCGTGTTAGGCTCCCGTCCGTGGACAAGGTAGTGCGCATCGCCCGCCTGGCAGATGCCGATCGCGCGGATCTCGAAGATGCCCAGCGGAGCAGCTGCCAGGCCCGGTTCGAAGCGATGGAGGAGCTGAGGCGGCTCTATTTCGGCTATGACGACGATCCCCCGCGACTGGAAAGAGTTCTTGTCCGCGCTTCTCTCGGAGAACACAAAATTTCTTCTGATTGGCGCGCACGCCCTCGCCTACCACGTCGAGGCGAGGCTCACTGAGGACCTCGACGTCTTCGTCGAGCCGACTCCCGAGAACGCCGAGCGCGTGCTCCGCGCGCTCGAGCGCTTCGGCTTCGGCGGCAGCATCGCGGACGAGGGCGAGCTGGCCGTTCCCGACCGCGTCTTCATGCTCGGCGTCAAGCCGTGGCGGATCGACATCCTCACGGGGATCGACGGGGTCAGCTTCGACCAGGCCTGGCAAGGCCGCGAACAGGTCGACTTCCACGGCATCACCCTGTACGTGATCGGGCGCGCCGAGCTCCTGGCGAACAAGCGTGCTGCCGGGCGCAAGAAGGATCTGGTCGACGTATCTCTGCTCGAGGAGCTCGAGCCCGAGGACTGAGGTATGAGCGCGGCGCTGACGGTGGTGGTGGGTGGCGGCGGCGTCGGCAAGACGACGACCTCGGCCGCGCTCGCCCTCGCCCTCGCCCGCCAGGGCCGCCGCACCCTCGTGGTCACCGTCGATCCCGCGCGCCGCCTCGCGGACGCGCTCGGCGTGCAGATCGGCATCGAGAGCTGCCCCATCCGCATCGACGGCACCGAGCTCTGCGCGCGCATGCCCGACGCGCACAAGTCGGTCGATCTGTTCGTGAGCTGGCTGTTCGATGACCCGGCCGCCCGCGCCCGCGTGTTCGAGAACGGGATGTACAAGGAGCTGTCCAACGCCCTCGCCGGGGTCCACGAGCTGATCAGCGTCGCCTTCATCGATCACGAGCTCGAGTCCGGCCGCTACGACGAGGTCGTGCTGGACACCGCCCCCTCGCGCCACGCCCTCGAGTTCCTGGACTACCCCGGGCGCCTCGGCCGCATGCTGGAGGCCAAGACGCTCGAGTGGATGGTGGGCCTGGCCAGGCTCGCCGGCTCGACCCTGGACGAGCGCCCCGACGATCGCGGCCTGCTCGCCTGGGGCAAGAAGCGCGTCGGCCACCTGGTCTCGAACCTGGTCGGCGTCGTCGCCGTCCGCGACATCGCCGCGCTCTTCGCCGAGTTCCTCCCCGTCCGCGAGAAGTGGCTCCACCTGGTGAAGAACGTCGAGCGGCGCATCGCCCTGCCCAGCACGCGCTACGTGATCGTGACCGGCCCGAGCGGCAGCTCCCTGGACGACGCCGAGTACCTGGTGGGCGAGCTCCGCGAGCGCTCGCTCTCGGCCTCCGCGGTGCTCCTGAACCGCGCCGTCGGCGCCGCGCCGGCGTGGGTCGGCGCGCTCGAAGGCCGCGACGTGCCCGAGCTCGGCGAGGCGATCACGGCCTACCGCGACGAATACGCGGCCCGCGAGGCCCAGACCCGCGCCGCCGTCGCCGCGCTCCGCGGCATGCTGCCGGCCAAGACCCCGCTCGCCGCGCTGCCCACCCTGAAGACCAGCGACCCGCGCGAGATCCTGATCGCGCTGGCGGGTGAGCTCGGGGGGTCGGCGCTCGTGCGCGGGTAGGCAGAGTGAGCTCAGCGCGGCGTCAGGATGCGCACGCGAGCGGGCTCGACGATGACGATGCAGCCGGCGAGGCGATCCAGCAGAGCACGGTCGAGTGCCTCGATGAGGCGCGTTGCCCGTTGTTCCGGCGACCACGCGTTGGGCAGGCGCAACACGAGAATCCCCGGGTGCCGGCCGGGCGGGAAGCGCAGCGAGTTCGCGAAATCCGTGTCACCCGCGACGAGCACCCGCGACTCCGAAGCCGCTCGCGCGGCCACCGCGCTGTCTGCGGCGCCCCGCAAGCCCGCGTCGCGAACATCCGCTACGTCGTCCAGATGCGGACAACGCACGGGTGATCGCCCGAGGCAGCGACTCGTCCACCAGGAAGGTCGCCATCGGTCAACCGACAGCCCTAGCCTCGTCCTGTTCGGCGAGCCACGCCCCGTATCGGACTGCAGCTCTGATCTGATCCGGCGTCAGGTCGTACTCGAGAACGATCTCGCTCTCGGACACACCCGCACCGAGCTGGGCGAGAATCACCGCCGCGGGAATGCGCGTGCCGGCAATCACGGGCTTGCCGAACATGACCGTCGACTCAGCCGTGATGCCCGGTACAATCTCCATCGGCATGCCCGCAGTATGCCTCCTGTCGGCACAACCTGCCACCAAACGGTCGAGGCAGCGCAGACTCGAAACGACGCGTCCCCTCCAGCCGCGTGAGCGCGAGCATCGGCACGACGCCAAGGGTCTTGGTGAGACGCTGCCGCTCGCGCTCACCGGCTAAGGAGGGGACCGCGGAGCGAAGCGACGCGAGGGGAGGCAACCCTGCACGAGCTCGAGTCCGGCCGCTACGACGAGGTCGTGCTGGACACCGCCCCCTCGCGCCACGCCCTCGAGTTCCTGGACTACCCCGGGCGCCTCGGCCGCATGCTGGAGGCCAAGACGCTCGAGTGGATGGTGGGCCTGGCCAGGCTCGCCGGCTCGACCCTGGACGAGCGCCCCGACGATCGCGGCCTGCTCGCCTGGGGCAAGAAGCGCGTCGGCCACCTGGTCTCGAACCTGGTCGGCGTCGTCGCCGTCCGCGACATCGCCGCGCTCTTCGCCGAGTTCCTCCCCGTCCGCGAGAAGTGGCTCCACCTGGTGAAGAACGTCGAACGGCGCATCGCCCTGCCCAGCACGCGCTACGTGATCGTGACCGGCCCGAGCGGCAGCTCCCTGGACGACGCCGAGTACCTGGTGGGCGAGCTCCGCGAGCGCTCGCTCTCGGCCTCCGCGGTGCTCCTGAACCGCGCCGTCGGCGCCGCGCCGGCGTGGGTCGGCGCGCTCGAAGGCCGCGACGTGCCCGAGCTCGGCGAGGCGATCACGGCCTACCGCGACGAATACGCGGCCCGCGAGGCCCAGACCCGCGCCGCCGTCGCCGCGCTCCGCGGCGTGCTGCCGGCCAAGACCCCGCTCGCCGCGCTGCCCACCCTCGAGACCAGCGACCCGCGCGAGATCCTGATCGCGCTGGCGGGTGAGCTCGGGGGGTCGGCGCTCGTGCGCGGGTAGGCAGCCGGGCAGCTTCGAGTGGAGACGATCGCGCGAAAGCGCGGCCTCTCGGACGCGACGAGGCTCGACGGAACGCGGCTAGTTCCGTGGAGTTATCGGTCCTGCGACTGTGATCAGAACGCGGCGCAAATCCAGGATCGTTTCCACTTCGACGCGCTTCCCGCCCCGCCTTGCCGCAGTGATCGAGTGGGCCTCGTTGCGCACGACGGTCTCGTCCACGCACTCGACGTTTCGCGGCGTGCGTAGCAGAAGACGTACGTGCCGAGGGCAGCGCCAGCGGGTTCATCGGAGGCGAAGTCGATCGCCGGCGTGACCTTGCCCGCGCTGTTTCATTGCGGGTTGCTGGCTTCACATCGCGGGACCGCGGCTTCTCTTCACAAGATCCTGCGGCACCCGTGATAGGGTGCCGATGCTGGGGACGCGAATCTTGCGCCGCGAGGACAATTGGTCGGTGATCGCCCTGGCCTCGCTGATGCTCGGGGGCTGCGAAGGCGAGCTCCGCTCGCGCCCAGTGAACAGCGGTGGCGTAGCCGGGAGTGACGCGAGTCTATTCGGCAGCGGAGGGACGGCGACGAAGCCGGCGCTGACCGGGAGCTGTGCCGGTGCGTGCCTGGGTCAGGCGAAGGGCGGCTGCTGGTGCGACGGGCAGTGCGAGCATCGCCGCGACTGCTGCGAGGACTTCGAGACCTTCTGCGCTTCCAGGGTGCTGCTGCCAGCCGGATGCGTGACCAGCCCGTGGGTCCTTGCGCTCTGCAATCCGGTGACCAACGAGGGATGCGCGCCCGAAGAGAAGTGCAAGCTGCATCCCGGGGGCCTGCTCTGCATGGGGGGTTTGCACGCGCTGGCGGAGGGCGACTCCTGTAACCCCGTTCAAGGGTACACGGAAGCGCGGTGCGGAAAGGGCCTGCACTGCCAAGCCACGGAAGCCGGGGACGAGCTCACCGGGACCTGCAAGAAGCTGTGTTGCTCGAACGCGGACTGCACCGCCGGTGAGTGCCATGCGTTCGATCCCCAGCTCGGCAACCTCGGGCGTTGCGAGTGAGCTACGGGCACTTGCCTGCAGCTCGCAGCTGAACGCCGGTGAGCACACCAGGGTGCGAGAGAACCTTCTTCCTCGCGATGCAACCCATCGTATCGCGGCGGACCGCCTCGACCTCGACGAAGCCCGCTGGGACGTTCATGAAGCCTCCACCCGTTTCGTCCACGGACGTCGCTGCTGTGGTCGTGGTACCGTCGACTTGACCCACGTTGCCGTAGAAGGCTTTGGTTTCCGGGCCCCACGGCTTCAACGCTAGTGACACCCCGGCGGGTTGGGCGCGTGAGCAGTCGTATGCCATGAACCACATCATGCCGAAGTCCAAGTCTATGGTTCCCACGAGCGGGAGCTCCTTCGTCGTATTCTTCGGGATCAACGTCACCGGGTACATGCCGGTCTTGGTGATGGGCCGCTCGACGTAACGGATGCTGCCGTAAGCGTCGGGGGAGTCCTCGGTGAAGAAATAGCCCTCGAACCCGTACGGGACTTGGAGGTCGAGCTTCCCACCGCTGCTGGCGCCCGGGTCCGGGACGCTCGCCTTGCACTCGTCGATCCCCATGTTGGGCTCGCAAGCGCGAATTTTCTTGCCGGCCGGCTTCGCGCTCATTCCGAAGAGCTTGAGCTCGAGAGTGACCACGACAGGTGGTCCTTCCCCGACCTCCTGCGGGGGCTCGTCGAGACACGACCAGTCCGGACGCTCCGGGTAGGCGCACTCTTGCTTGCACTCGTCCGCGAGGCAGCCGCCCAACGCTCTCGCCGCGTCGATGCCTTCCGGATGCAGCCGCTCGCAATCCCCCCGGCAGTGGGCATCGCCACAGGGCCAAGAGCAGTACGCGAGCGCGATACACTCCGAGCTGCGGGCGCAGGCCACTTGCGCGTCGGCACACTTCTCCGCGCACCCCCCGCAGCCTGCGCTCGGCATTGGGAGCCCCCACTCGGGGGTACACGCCTCCGCGCAGGCGCTGGCGCTGCACGCAGCCAGGTCCGCGAGGGAGTCACGGAACCCGGTCAAGTAGCTCTGTCTGCAGTCCGAACGATCTTCATCGCTGTCGGCCGCGGCCAGGCACGCCGCTGCGCTCGCGCAGCCGGCATCGCCGCGACACGCGGCGAGAGCATCGCAGCAATGGGCCCGCTGGCAGGCGGCACAGGCGCTGGTCGCCCCGCCCTCGCACGGCGCACGCTCCTCGATGTCCGCGAGCTGGCGGCAGCTCGCCCCGAGAAACCCGGCGGCGAAGAGCCCGAGGACCAGCCTGACATTCATGGCACTGCCTCCGAGCACGCGGCCGTGTCCGGGATCTGACATCGATTCTGGAAGCACACGGCTGGCGCACGGCACGGTCCCCCGCTCGGGTGGCGCACCTCTCTCACGCCGCAGGCGAGGCGATCCTCGACGACTGGCACGCAGGTTTGCGTAACCGGCGAGTCGGGGAGACCGTCCGAGCGCGTCTGACAGACGAGGCCGGGGAGGCACTGCGCGCCAATCGGCGAAGGACCGCAGGCGTCGTGCAGCGAGCGCCACTCGTACGGAACACAAACGCCTACCCCCTTCTGCGTGCCTTCACGACACACCAGCTGCCTGGGCCACAGCTCGCAGGGGTCCTCCTCTCCGCTGGTGCACGGCGCACTCTCGCCCAGCCGCTTCGAGCACTTGCCGCCCACGCAGGCGAGCTCGGGCGAGCAGGCGACGCCCGGCCCGCACTCCTGGTTCAGCTCGCTGAACGTGGTGCACATTCCCTGGCGGCACACCAGCGTCGCCGCGCAGTCCTCGTCGTCGAAGCAGCTCGCGCCAAACTCCCTTGGCGTGGAGCAAGTGCCACAAGCGCCGCGCGCGCGCGCACATGAGCCGCTCTGGCATTGGCTGTCTTCGAGGCACGGCTCATCGGCAAGTAGCTTCCCTTTCGTGGTGCACGCTTTCGGCGGATTGCGACCGACCTCAGCTCTGAGCCAACCGCTGCAGTCCTTGCTCGAGTCACCCCAAGCCTGGGCGCATTCGCGGACACCTCTTGGCGAGTCCGACGAGCCCGCGCCGAAACGCGTGCGCTCGCAGAGCTCGGCTCGGCGCGCGACGCAAGTCGCCACGTCGCCGTAGGACGCTCGGAATGTCTCTGAGAGGCAGCGCCCACCGGCCTCGCACCAAGCGGCCGCGAGCTCGGTGCATGCGGTGCGGATCTCCGCGAGGCGGTTCGGTGCCGATCGCTCCTGCTGCGTGTTTTCGCACGCCAGCGCGAGCAGGAGCGCAGCGAAAAGCGACCTCACCAGTACCATTCGCCTCGCTTGGGGTCGTAGACCACGACGCCGCTGGTGATGCCGTCCGGGAGGTAGACCAGGCCGCCGACGACGTAGATGCGGCCGTCGGAGAGGGTCGCGGCGGCCATGTCCCGCTGCGGGAGTGGCAGCGGCGCTGGCGCGAGCGCCCAGCGGTCCCCAACCGGGTCGTACACCTGCACATCGCTGGAAGGGGGTATTCCGCCGCGATCGCCGATGCCTCCGAAGTAGTAGATGAGGCCGTCTGGTCCAGCCACCGCCGCGCCGAGCGCCCGACGCAACGGCATCGAAGCTCCGTGAGTCCACGTGGCGCCGTCGTAGATGCTCACGTCGTCCGTGGTCGATCCCAGCGGGACCCAATGGCTGCGGTAGCCGCCGAGCAGATGGATCTTACCGTTCGGCCCGAGCACGGGCCGAGCCCCCCAGCGCGGGGGTGGACCGTCGACGGTCCCCTCCAGCATCCAGTCGCCACCTTGCTCGAGCGATTCCATGCTCGCGAGCGACCACGCCGGCCCGCCGTCGTCCTCGTCCGAGTTCTTGGCGACCCATACGTTCCAGCCCCAGAGCACATGCGTGACGCCTGCCAGATCCGTCACCGCCGCCGCGTCGGCTCGGGCCACCTGGAGCTTCGGCGGGGAGGACCATCCGTTGTCGTTCGGGTCGTATGCGTCGACGCGATCGACGGCCAGATCGCCGAACTGGGTCCCTCCGATGGCCAGCACGCGGTCACCCTGCGCCACCGCCGACAGCACCGTGCGCGGGACGGTCATCGGTTTGACCTCGCTCCAACGGTTGGTTGCCGGATCGTAGGCCTCCACCCTGGTCGTGGGCGCGAACGTGTCGTCGTGCCCGCCGATGGCGTACATCCTCCCGTCGGAGGCGACTGCCACGGCGTGCAGCGCACGGGGACGACCCATCGGCGCCGGGCTCGTGCACTGCCCAGCGAAGCACCCCTTGCCGAGCTCGGTGCAGGCGTGGCCGCATTCGCCACAGTGATCGCGATCCGTGGAGAGATCGACGCAGATTCCGCCGCAGCGCGCGGTGATCCCGGGACAAGCAGCGCTCGCAGGCGAACCGCCGTCCGCACACGCCGACACCGCCAGAGCGGCGAGCATGGCCCAGCGCACCACGTCAGAACCTCCCTCGAACCGCGGCGCTGCTCGGCGCGACCACGAGCCCTACGCTCGCCCCGTCGGTCTCGGCGCTGAGCACCAGGTAGGCCCCAAGCCCGAGCGCGGCAGCTCCGATGACGAAGCTCGCCGTGGAAACATCGGCGTTGGTCGTCGCCTCGTTGGACAGCTCCGAGCCCCGCACCGTGCAGCCGTTCCGGCACGACGCTTCGCTGTCATCACGCTTCGACAGTGCGCGAAGACCGAAGTAACTGCCGGCGCCGACGCCCAGCACTCCTGCGCCGCCGACGATGAAGCCCCAGGTGCGTTGAACCCGACCGTTGCCGTCCTCCACAGGAGGGCGACGGTGCACCGCACGCACTACGGGAGTCGGCTTTGGCGGTGGTGCAACCGGGTCTGGCTCCGGCAGGCGCTCGAGCCGAGGGACGACGACCGTCTGCTTGTCGCCCTCGTTCTGCACCGTGATCGTCCTGCGCCAGGTTTGGTGTCCGGCGGCCATCACGACCACTTCGTGCGAGCCTCCGTCGACGGGCATGGCCGAGCCCCACGCCGCGCGTGCCACCTCGGAGCCCTCGCGAGTGATCGCCAGGCCCGGGATGTCCGCGGCCGGCGGAACCAGGATCACCACGCGCGAGAGCCGCGGCTCGATGTGAGCGATGTGCTCGGTGGCGATCGTCACACGGTCTTCCCGATCGTCACGCCGGCCCATCGCCAGCGCGTCGTTGAAAGCGCTGTACGCGCTGGCAAGCTTGCCGATCGCCTCGTAACAGAGGCCCAAGTTCATGACCGTTCCGCCGCCGGGGTCGAGGCGGTGGCTCTCCGCGAGCTTCGGGCACGCCTCCTGCGGTTTGCCGGCGGCCATCAGCTCGCGTCCTTGCTTGAAGAGCTCGGTCGCGAGCGCGCTGTCCTCGGGGGTCGGAGCCGCATTCGCGTGCACCGCAAGCGCGAACGCGAACGTGCAGACCACCCCCGCGCGAGCCATCCTCCCGCGAACGATAGACTGCGTGGCGTGCGTTGAGCCAGTCCCTCCTGTTTCGGACATGAGCGGTGCTCGCGGTGCTCCTGTTGGGTGGAATCCGTGACGGACGCTTGTGAAAGGCACCTGGCGGCCTTCACAACCTGGCGCTGCGGCTTCTCTCCGCAAAAGGAGCCCTCAGGATGATCGTTTTCACGCGAATCAGTTGGATCGCCTTGGCGTCGTGTCTCGTGGCGTGCGGGAACGGAGAGTCCGGCGAGGCCGGAGCGAAGCCCGACGGGGGTGCCGACGGCGCCGACGCGGACGCTGGCGGAACCGATGCCGAGGCCGGCGTCTCCGACAGCGGCGGCGAAGGCCAAGACGCTACGTCCGAGGGTGGGGACGACGGCGGACCGGACGGGACTCTGTCGAGTGTCGCCTGCACGCCGCCGCCCGGCGTCTGCTTCGTGAACTGCGGTAGCTTGCTCCAATCCGTGCACTCGGGAACGTGCACTGTCCCACCCTGCTTGGACATTTCGGCGGCGACCGCCGACGTAGCGCAGGAGCTTCAAACCTGCTGCTCGAGCAAGTGCGCAAGCCCGTGCTTGGGTTGTCCGTTCCAAGGGCTCCAGGCATCGTCCGAGTGTGCGAAGTGCCTCGAGTTGAGCTGCACGCAAGAGGTGGCGAACTGCACCGCGGACCAGCGCGTGGCGTGCAATCCGGTGACTGGAAAACCTTGTGCCACCTGGGCCGGCGCCGCCTGTGACGTGGCGTGGCCCGACCAGGCCTTCGTCTGTTGGGGCGGTCCGAATCCCCAAGGCGAGTGTGAACCGTGCAAGTACTACGGCAGCGGCTACAAAGGTGACTATCCGAAATTCTGCGCACCAGGACTCACCTGTGTGGATGCGAGCGGCCAGCCGACGAAGTCGACGGGGACCTGCCGCCGCTACTGCTGCTCGGACACCGACTGCAGCGGCAAGTGCATGCTGGGCGGCTTTCCGTGGGCGCCTGAGGTGGGACTGTGCGTGGCGACTTGCACCTCTCCAGAAACGGCGCCGTCGGCAGGGACCTGCGCCGCACACTGAGGAGGGCTGCGCGGGAGGTCGGCTTTCACACTCCGTCGCGTCGGCTTCTGTCTCCTCGAGGAGTACAGAAAATGGCCAGTACCCATCTGTTCATCGCGATCTCCGTCCTTGCCTGCGCCGCTTGCGGAGGCGTCGCCGAGCGCGAGGAGCGGCAGCCCTGGACCGTCGACGGCGAAGACTCGAACGCCGACGCCGCTACCCCAGCCGCTCGGGACCGGACCGGATCGGCAGGCGTGAACACCGGAGTGCTGCGAACCTCTTTCTCACAGTCTGCGCGCGAAACCGTGTGCGTCACGACCGAAGCCGACGGCCGGATCGCCGCGATGGATGAGTTCTTCTGCGAGGCACTTCCGGATGACGAGCAGGGCGGCGAGCGTGCGCGCTGCGGGGGCTGCACCATGGGACTCAGGCCGGCCCGCGACGGACACTGGCTGCTGGCGGCGCAAGAGGACGCTGAAGCGTGCGCGGTCTTCGCTGGCAGCTACCTACTCGTCCCGCCGTCGAGAGCTTCGCAGTGCACGGCGCCTTCACTCACCCCGTGCGGTGACACCTACTGTGTGGGCGAGTGCGAATTCGGGCCGCACGGAACGCCCGTGTGCGTCGAACGCGCGGAGCACTGACTACTTCTGCTCGCTCCACGGATCCCGCTTGCTCGCCGGGCTTGCGCTCTTGACTGGAGCCGGCATCTGCCTGCGAACGGCTTTCGGCGCCGTGGCAGCGGCCGAAGCGGGCGGCAGCACCGTTTCTGGCGTGCTCGGCGGAAGCGTAGGGACCGCCGTCGGCCCGGAACGAGGCGGTTCCGGCGCGACCTGCGCGCTCGGCGCTGCCGCAGGCGTCGAGCCGCTCGAACGCCAGAGGACGAACCCAAACGCCGCCGCGCCACCGGCAGCAATGGCCACGAGCGGCCAGCGACGGCGCTCCGGCTGGCCTGCCGCGTCCAGCGCGGCGATGACCTCCTCCGCGCTCGGGAATCGGGAGGCGGGATCTTTGGCCAAGCATCGGAGCACGACTTGTTCGAGCGGTCGCGCGACGCCGTCCAATCTGGCGGGCTCGTCGCGATCCACCGCGATCAGGATTTCCATCGCGCCCTCGCCGTTGAAGGGACGCCGTCCGGTCAGCATCTCGTAGAGCAACACCCCGAGCGAGAACAGGTCGCTCCGCGCGTCGACTTGCCCGCCCTTCGCCTGCTCCGGCGACATGTAGCTGGGCGTGCCGAGGATCCGGCCTTCCACGGTGGAGAGGACCGTCGCAGACTCGATGGCCGGGCCGCGCGAACCGATGGGTTTGGCCAGACCGAAGTCGAGGATCTTCACGGCGCCATCCGCGCCCACCATCACGTTGTCGGGCTTCAGATCGCGGTGGACGATGCCGGCTGCGTGGGCCTTGACGAGCGCCCGCGCGATCTCGCGAGCGATGCGCACGGCCTCCCCACTTCGCAGCGGACCGCCTTCCAGCACGTGCCTGACGGTCTGCCCGTCCACGTATTCCATGGCGATGAAGACACTGCCCCCTGCCTCACCCGCTTCGTACACGGCGGCGATGTTCGGGTGGCTGACGGCGGACGCCGCACGCGCCTCGCGCAGCAGACGACTCCTCCTTTCCGAGTCCTCTGCGACCCGCAGCGGCAGGACCTTGAGCGCCACGCGCCGGCCGAGGCGGCTGTCCGTCGCGGCGTACACGATGCCCATTCCCCCGCGACCGAGCTCGGCGTCGATTTGGAAGCGACCGAGCTCCGTGCCTACGCGATCCGGCTCTTCCGTCGGCGGAGCGACCTCTTCGACCCGCACGGCCGCGCGCAGGAAGGCGTCGTCGCTGTCCGAGTCCGGCTCGTCAGATCCGAGCCCGGAGTCGGCGGTGGCCTGCGCCCCAACCGAGCTCTTCGTCACGACTCTGGCTCCTTCTCCCGCACCAGACCTTCTCGGCGCGCCAGCGCGAGCAGCTTCTCTTTCGCGAGCTGGAAACGCTTGCGCAGCCGCGCTGCTTCGCGCTTCAGAGCGTCGGCCCCGAGCTCGCTCTCGCCCTCGTTCAGCACCTGTGCGAGCTCGTTCCACGAAAGGCCCTTGTCGAGGCGCAGAATGAGCAGCTCCTGGTCCTCACGCGGCAGCGACTCGCGCAGGGCCGCCGCCCGCGTCTTCGTCTCGGTCTTCAGGTGCTCGAGCGTCGCGCTGCGCACTTGCTCCGCGACCGCGGTGAGCGCCGACCCCTCGGGGAGCGCCTCCTGTCTCCGCGCGCGCCGCCTGGTATCGCGCTGGTATGCCATCGCGGCCCGCCGCACCACGGCGTAGGCCCAGGTTCTGAAGGACGACTGCCACGCGAAGCCCGGCAGCCCCCGCCAGAGGCGCTCGCTGGCCTCCGAGAAGACCTCCGATGCCATGGTCTCGTCGCGATGGAACGCCATCAAGAACCCGAACAGCTCGGGCCCGTATCCGCGCAACCCCGCCGTTGCCGCACCCGCCAGATCTCCGAGGTCGAAACGACGGCGGATCTCTGACTCGAGCTCGCTCGGTGCCTCGCCTCCCATGGGTTCCGCCTCGACCGCCGAGCGTACATGGATTTCTCGCTCTGTTGCCAGCGCTGAAGACCAGCGACCCACGCGAGATCTTGGTGGCGCTCGCGGGGGAGCTCGCGGGGTCGGCGCTGGTGCGCGGGTAGTCAGCCGGGCTCGTCGAGCGCCGCTCGGATCCGGCGCAAGGCCTCGGCGAGATCGCCGAGCACGAGCTCGTCTTCGAGCCGCAGCACCCGATAGCCGAGCCTGCTAAGCCGGCGGTCTCGCCGCGCGTCGGCGCCGCGGCGCTCACGATGCCAGCCACCGTCGACCTCGATGACGAGCCTGCACGCAGGCAGCAGGAACTCGACCACGTACCGATCGATGACCACCTGACGGCGCACCGAAACGCCCAGCCGCGACGCGCGAAGGTGCTGCCACAGGGCGGCTTCCGAGCGAGTGGGCTGCGCCCGCATGGCGGCGGCGCGGTCCGCGAGGACTTGCTGGCGACGAAGCTGAGCGATGGGGTGAGCGGACATGGTTCCTCCGAGGCCCGGCGTGGTGGGCAGGCTTCGCGACCCAGGGCGCACGATCTGTGACACGCCGCCCCAGGCGCTCTCGGTCGCGCACGCGCATGCGAGAGCGGCGTGGCGCGACAGTCCACCGCGCGGCGTGGCGCAGAGCGTGGGCCGACGAGCGGAGCCCGACCGCCGCGCCGGGCCGAGGACACCGGGCCGCTCGCAGCAGCGAGCGACGACGTGCCAGCTACGAAACACCGCGCGCAGCGACGGGCGCGGGACGACCCGTCTTCCCCATTCGGGCGTAAGCCCGAATTTGGGGAAGACCGACGCCGCGAAGCGGCGGCGAGGCATAAGACGGGGGTGGCGGTTGGAACGCTCGGTTCAGCTGTTCTCAGAGTGCTCGCGCTGACTGTGTGGCTGAGCGCCCATCGCCTGGAACGCGTGCTCTGCGACCGGCGTCCTCCGGTGGTGGTACTGCCTCAAGTGCAAACCGAAACAGCCACCAAGGAGGACACCGATGGATCGCTATATAGGACTCGACGCGCATTCGCAAACCTGCACGTTCGCGGTGATGGGCTCGGCAGGCCGTCAGCTACGCGAGCAAACGCTCGAGACGAACGCGAAAGTGCTGATCGACTTCGTTCGCACCATTCCCGGACAGCGTCGCCTGTGCATGGAGGAGGGCACCCTCAGCGAATGGCTCTGCGAGGTCCTGGAGCCGCACGTGGCGGAGCTCGTGGTGGTCCAGCCCGACAAGCATGCCGGAGCGAAGAACGACTCCATCGATGCCTGGAATCTCGCCTCGAAGCTCCGCAAGGGCGACCTCGAGAACGTCGTTTTCAAGGCGCGCGGCCGCTTCACGCAGCTGCGCGAGGCGGTGCGAGCTCATCGGGTCACTACTGCCGACGTGGTCCGCACGAAGCTCAGGCTCAATGCGCTGTATCGCTCTCGGGGCATCCACGGCATGGGCAACGAGATCTACGACCCGGATACCCGAGATCAGTGGCTGCCGAAGCTGCCGCCGGCCCGAGCGCGCATGGCTCAGCTGCTGTCGACCGAGCTCGACGGTCTGTGCGAAGTCCGCGAACAGGCGGAGATATGGCTGCTCGAGCAAGCACGGGAGCATGCGGAGGTGCGCCGGCTGACGACGCTGCCAGGTATCGGCCCGGTGCGCGCAGCGTACATCGTCGCGATCGTCGTCACGCCGTTCCGCTTTTCCACGAAGCGCGACTTCTTCGGGTACTGCGGCCTCGGCATCGTCACGCGCAGCTCGTCGGACTACGAGCGCGACGAGCGGAGCCAGCGCTGGGTGCGCCGTCAGGTCGCCCACACCCGCGGCCTCAACCGCAACCGCAATCCCCTGCTGAAGGCCATATTCAAAGGCGCGGCGCTCAGCGTCATCGCCCAGACCGATCACCCGCTGCGCCGCGACTACGACCGGCTGCTGCAGAACTCCAAGCCACCGCTCGCCCGCCTGACGATTGCACGTCGCATCGCTTCGGCCACCCTGGCGATCTGGAAGAAAAAGGAGGAGTACGACCCGGCCAAGCACTGCACGACAGACGCGAAGTAGCTGCTCGCCACTCGCGCTCTCGGTGCAGATGGAGCGAATGCTCGCCGGCGGCTCCCAAAAACTTCGAGGACAAGCACCCATGCCCCAACTGGCCCCCTGTACGCGCAGCGGAGGTCCCCATGCGAGGTTGTGCGTCCTCGGAGCATCTACTGAAGCCATGGACCCAAGAGGCCCTTCCAGGAGGATCGTGCCGCCCTAATCGGACAGGCACGGACATCTACTTTCAGAACGCCATCAGCAGCTCATCGTCTCCGCACCGCGACACGCCGTCTCGATCAGCGCCGCCAGACTCGCGTACCTGGAAAGGCGCTAGCCCCGAGCGCTACTCCGTGACTGCTAGCCAACCGCCCGACGCGCAAATTGCGTCGTGGGCCCTGGCCACGCGAAGAACCATTCTTGACATCTCCCCCTCCAGGAGTTGGGGCAGGAAGATGGCAGAAGATCCCCCGCGAGTGGTTCCCTTGGTGAGTGGGCCACGGGGTTCTTGGTCGTGACCGGGTGTTCCCGCGAGGTGGATCGGATGACGCTTGGACTGGCGACGTGAGCCGTCAGTCCGCGATCTTGATCAGGAGCTTGCCCTGGTTCTCGCCGCTGAAAAGCCTGCGCAGGGAAGTGGACGCATGCTCGAGCCCATCGACCACGTCGAGGCGCAGCCGGAGCTTGCCCTGCTGCACCCACGGCAAGAGCACTCCGATCGCCTCGAGCGCACGTGGTAGGTAGTCGAGCACGATGAACCCCTCCATCCTCCCGCGGCGAACCAGGAGCGCCAGGTAGTTCTTGGGGCCGACGACCTCGGCGCGATTGTACTGAGAGATCGCTCCGCACAAGACGACGCGTCCTCGCATGGCGAGGTTGGCCAGCGCCGCGTCCAGGATCGTGCCGCCCACGTTGTCGAAGAACACGTCGGCACCGTTCGGACACTCGGCCGCAACCGCGCGCGCCAGGTTCTGGGTGTTCTTGTAGTCGATCGCCGCGTCGACTCCGAGCGCATCGACCAGCCACTGGCACTTCTGGCTGCCTCCCGCGATGCCCACCACGCGGCAGCCGAGCTGCTTGGCGATCTGGCACACTAGCGAGCCGGTGGCGCCGGCCGCCGCAGAGACGAGGACGGTTTCACCAGTCTTCGCCTTGCCGACGTCGATCAGCCCGAAGTACGCGGTGAGCCCGATGTGGCCGAGGACGCCCAGGGCCTGGGTGGGATCGAGCCCAGGAGGGAGCTTCGTCCAGGCACGCGCCGGTGCCACGGCGTAGTCGGCAAAGCCGCCCATCCCTTGCACGAGCTCCCCCACCGCCAGCGACTCGGAGCGCGAGCGCTCGACGCGACCGACCGTGAGCCCGCGCATGGTTGCGCCCAGGGGCAGCGGGGGAAGGTACGTGGGTTCTTCGTTCATCCAGCCGCGGTTGGTCGGGTCGAGAGAGAGGTACAGGTTTCGGACCAGCACCTCGCCGTCACCGGGCTCCGCGAGCGGCCGGCGCTCGAGCACGAGCGTCTGATCGGTGATCTCGGGGCTCGGTCGCTGCTTCAGGATCCAGGCACGGGTTTCCAGGGTCATGGCTCCGTCCGTTGTAGCGGATCTGGATTGCTTCGGTGTCCTGATCTCCGAGTTGCGTGAACTCGTGCGCCACCGACCCGAAGCGCGGGGGCCCGCGCTATTCGTAGCCTGCTGCCGCGCGGACCGCCGCGAGCGCAACGACTGCTTCGGCGATGTCCGGCCGTCGGGAGGCGTCGCGCGCCATCAACCCAGCCGTGAGCGCCTCCAGCGGCTCGGGCACGTCGGCCCAGTGGTGTGGATGGAAGCGATCACGGCGATCCGCAGCCTTTCGATCGCGTTGCCAAGCGTGCGAGTCGCGCGTGTTTCGTGGCCTCGCCGACCACATGTGGTTCGGGTCGAAGCGCCGCGCATTTCGGAGATCGCTTCCACGTTGAGTGTAGAGCGCCTGCGCGCACCGAGGTGACGTTGGCCGCGTTCAGCACCGGAGTGGCGACGTCACTGTTCGTGGTCGTCCCGTCGCCAAGTTGCCCTTCCGAGTCCCCTGGCGCACGCCCTCACGGAGGACGCCGAGCTGGGCGTCGACGCGCTCTTCGCCCAGACCGCCCTGGACGGCATCGGCGCCAGCAAGATCGTGCGGGTCCCCGAGCTGTTCCGCGATCCGACCCTGCGCGAGCTGGGGCGGCACCTGGGTTGCCCATCACAGCCTCCCCTCGAGTGAAACCCGCAAGACTCGATGCGAAGGTTGCGTCGCCGGCTTTTGCGGCTGCTGGCTCCAATGCTTCACGCGATACGAAAGCGCGACGAGCAGCGCTCCAAATGCGATGGCGCAGATGCCGAACAGCCAGACCATCGAGAGCGCGCCGGCGATCGGAAACGCGAATACGACGAGCCCGAACACTATGGACAAGATCCCACTCGCGACCAGCAACCCTCCCCCGCTCATGACCTTGCGCAGGCCGATTGCCGCGGCGATCTCGGCGACACCGGTCAAGAGGGCCCACGCGCCCACCATCATGGCCAGGACGAGCGCCGTGATGCCGGGCCAGACGAACGCGAGGACTCCCGCGCCGATGCTGACGAGCCCTTCGAAGAAGTACCAGCCCCAGCGCGCGCCTCGGCGTCCTCGCTTCGCCGCGACGGCGAGCTCGAACACGCCATCGATCACCGCATACGAGCCCCAGACGAACACCAGCGCGAGCAAGCCCGGACCGGGCAGGACGAGCGCGAGGATCCCGAGCAGGATGGCGGCAATCCCTCGCACGAGCAGTGCCCACCAGCGAGCCCTCAGCGCACCGACGATTTCATTCTGATAGTTGTCCATTGGCGTCCTTTCCGCGCTCCACCATCGGCGCGCTGCGATTCGGCGGGAGCACCCGCCCGACGACGATGAAGCCCGCGAGCAGCATGGCGACGGCAGGCAGCACGGGCGATTCGCGACTGCGCAGCTTCGTCACGAGTGCACCAACCAAGATCAACGACAGACACGCGGCTGCGATCGGTGTGAGAATTGGAGCAATTCCGAGGAGGGGCGGAAGGATCAAACCTAGACCGCCCAACACCTCCGCGAGTCCCAGCAGCCGGACCAGCGCTGCGCGCGCGTCTTTCGTCCAGGTCATCTTTTGGACGAGTAAGGCGCGTGGCAGCAACAGTTTGGGCGCGCCCGCGGCGATCATGATGGCCGCGAGAAGCGCTTGCGCGACCCAGAGTGCGGTGTTCATGGGCGCACCTCCACGGTGGCTTCGGAGGAAAGAGGCTTTGCCGGCACTGCGAGCTTCATGACTCCAAGTTGAACACGCGTGTTCAATCTGTCAAGTCGGGTACACAGCCATATTTTATATTGCATTTGGCCAGCAGAATTCACATATTAAACACCCATGTTCAGTTTCGCTTCGGGAGCGAGGTCGATGAGCACGAATGAGGAGCGAATTCGCGAAGCGGCGCTCCGCCTCTTCGCCCAGAAGGGCAGCGCCGCGATCACGGTGAGCGAGTTGGCGGAGGAAGCCGGGATCGCGCGAGGCACCGTCTACAACAACGTCGAGGCACCGGACGCTTTGTTCGACGAGATCGCCGCCAGTCTCGCAACCGAGATGCACGAGCGGTTGGCAACGATCCTGCCGACCCTCGACGATCCGGCCGAGCGCCTGGCGACGGGGATTCGGTGCTTCGTCCGTCGCGCGCACGAGGAGCCGAACTGGGGTCGTTTCCTGGTTCGCTTCTCGTTCAGCAACCACTTTCTGCAAACGATGTGGAACGCGGCGCCGATGGCCGATCTCGTGCTCGGATTATCGAAGCACCGCTACGATTTCGCGCCCGAGCACATCGCCTCGGTCGTGGCTCTCATCACGGGCACCACGCTCGCGGCGATGTTCTCGATGCTGAGCGGGTACAAGAACTGGCAGGACGCCGGCTCGGAGGCAGCCCAGCTCGTGTTGCGCAGCCTCGGCGTGACGCCCGCGGACGCGCGCCGAATGTCGACCAAAAAGCTACCGCTCCTGCCGAGCGCGGCCGAGGCGACGAATGGTCGCAAACGTCGGCGCGGTGAATGACGGGAGCGGCGTCAGGTCCCCCCGCGAGCACGCCGCGGCACCGGCGCATCCAGCACACGAGCGTCCGCGCGGCGTTCGAAGGGCAGCGGCTCTTCTTCTCGCACGTGCACCTGCACGGCGGACGCCTGGTGGATCGTCGCCCACGCCACATGCCGCACGCCGAGCGAGCGAAATCCAGCGCGCTCGCCACGCTCGGCGCCGACCGCCTGAAGCAGGTCGAGGACTTCTGCCGGAAGGCGCGCTGCCGTGAGCCGAGCCGAGGTCGAGGCGGCGCGGCAGCGGCTGGCCGCCGGCGCGAGCGGCGCGGAAGCGGAAGGTCGAGGCCACGGCTCCAGCCGCGCCGGTGGCCGCGCGCGATCCGGAGCAGGCATCGCCGCCTGGGCGAAGATCGACCGTGCCGCGTGTAGGGTGAAGGAGAGGAGAGTGGCTCGCAGCGCGCTGAAGAAGCTCGAGTTCGAGGGCTCCGAGTCGAAGAGCGCCCGCGACGGGGTCATGCGCCCGGACATTTCCCGAGCAATTCGCCAGCTCGACGAGCACTGCCGCGAGCGCGGCATCCACGTGCTCACGCTCTGAACGCTACCCGTCCACGCCCACCGTGCGGCCGTCGAAGTCGTCACCCGGTCCAGTGACCCCAGCGGGTCGTCGCGCGCAGCCGTTGCGCCGCCGCGTCGAGCGGGCTCCGGACGTCGTTCCCTGCATGTGATACGCCGCCACGGACCGATGCGGCTTCCCCTTCCAGCCGTACTGATCGCGATGTCGATCTCGACCCGGGCCGCGGCTGCCGATCCCGCCCCTGCGCGCGACCGCTTCGAGCCTGGGGTGCTCCCGGTGATGGCGGGCGACACGGACGTAGGGTTCAAGCTCGGCGCCTTCGGGCAACTGGCCCGGTTCCGCGACGGCGTGCGTCCGTATGCGTGGCGTGCCCAGGTCCTGGCAGTCACCAGCATCAAGAAGGAGGCCACGGGCACGGAGTTTCCCTATCGCGAGGCTGCGGCCCGCCTGGACTGGCCCGCCGCCGCCGCGCCGCTGCTCCGGCCGTCCTTCGACGTCGCCTACCTGCGCACGACGAACCGCGGCTACTACGGAGTGGGAAACGCCAGCCACGCCGAGCAGAAGTGGGCCGGTCTGCCCGAAGGCAGCGACGCCTACGTCGCGGCGCGGCGATTCTATCAGTTCGACGGCACCACGCTGCGCACCGGCGCCGCGGTCGTCGGCGCGCCACTGCCCTTCTTGCGCACGCTCTCCAGCGTGCGCCTCGAGAGAACGAGCATCGAGGTGTATCCGGGGAGCCTGCTCGAGCAGGAGGCCCACCGCCTCCACGGCGTCGGGGACTACACCGGCATCGTCTTCGGGGTCGGGCTGGCGGTCGACACGCGAGATCACGAGACCGTTCCGACTTCGGGCCAGCACCTGCAGTTGGCGTTCCGTCAGAGTCCGGGGGTGTTTGCCTCGGAGCCGTATCTGGGCGCGACGCTCCACCTGCGCAGCTGGTTTCCCGTCACGGGCGAGCGGCTCGTGATCGGCGCGCGCCTGATCGGGGACGTGCTGAGCCGTCGGGCTCCACTCTTGGAGCTCGGACGTCATGGCGGCTTCGAGACCGGGCGCGGCCCCGGCGGTGGCATGGGTGTCCGCGGGCTGCCGGATGGGCGGCTCATCGGCCGTACCAAGCTCATCGGCAACCTCGAAGCTCGCTCGATGTTCTGGCACTTTCAGAGCGCGCAGGAGCGCTTCACGCTGGGGGCCGCGGCGTTCGCCGACGCCGGCAGGGTCTACGCCGGCAGCTTCCGGTCGGTGAGCCCGCTCGATGGATCGGGCTGGACCTTCCATCCGGGGTTCGGCGGTGGTCCGCGATTTCGCTGGGGGGACTCGCTGCTCGTTCGGGCAGACTTCGCCTACGCGCCGCTGGCGCGCGAGACGGGTGCCGTCCCCGGTGTGTACGTGGACGTGGAGCATGTGTTGTGAGCCCCCGCCTGGCGTGGAGCATTGTCGCTGGCGTTTGCCTCGGGGTCGCCGGCTTGCACGTCGCGTGCATCGACCAATTCGGCTGGTTTCGTGACGAGCTCTACTACTTCGCCTGCGGGAAGCATCTGGCCTGGGGCTACGTCGATCATCCGCCGGCTGTGGCTGCGTTGGCGGCTTTCGCCTCTCGCTGGCTCGGCGACTCGCTGTCCGCGCTGCGCGCGCCGGCGGTGCTGCTCGGAGCGGTCACCACGCTCTGCTCGGTGCTCTTGGCCCATCGCCTCGGCGCCCGCTCGGTCGGCTTGGTCTTGACGGCCGCCGGCGTGTCCCTCTCGCCCACCTTCCTCTTCGTCTTCCACACGCTTTCCATGAATTCCCTCGAGCCGCTGTTGTGGACGGCGTTTTGCTGCCTGCTCCTGGAGGTGGGGCGCGCGCCCACCTTCGGTCGGCACGCGCTCCTGGGGCTCGCGCTCGGCCTCGGGCTCTTGACCAAGCACAGCATGGCGTTCTTGGCGTTCGCGTCGGTCGTCGCTTGGGTCCTGGCGGGGCGAGGTCGCTCGCTCTTCACCCGGGGCTTCGCGCTGACGCTGGGTTTGGGGTTCGTGCTGGTCCTACCGCACCTGGTCTGGCAGCTCCACCATGGGCTGCCGGCGCTGGAGTTCTACGCGAACGCGCAGTCTCAGAAGATGGTGCGGATGTCCCCACTCGGGTTCGTCGTCGCGCAGATCACGCTTGCCGGTCCAGGAAACCTCCCGCTTTGGCTGTCCGGCCTGGTGGGCCTCACGCTGGTCCGAGACGATCCTGCGGCGCGGGCGCTGGGGCTCTCCTATCTGGTGCTGCTGGGGCTCTTGGTCGTGCTGGGCGCCAAGGCGTATTACCTCCTGCCGTTCTACCCGGTGCTCTTCGCCGGCGGCGGCGCGAGCCTCGAGCGCTGGGCGGCGCGGCGCGCGCTCCGGCGCTTGCCCCAGATGGCGGGGGTCGTCGCTGTGGGCCTGGGCGCGGCCACCACGCCGCTCGCGCTGCCGATCCTAGAGGTCCAGCGCACCGTCGCCTGGGGTCGGCGACTCGGCCTGGCGCCGCCCAAGGCCGAACGCGCCGAGCTGGGAGCCCTGCCGCAACACTTCGCCGACATGTTCGGCTGGCCCGAGCTCGTGAGAGCTGTCGCACGCGCCCGCGACGCGCTCCCGGAGGGCGACCGCGCCAGCGTGCAGGTCATCGTGACCAACTACGGCGAAGCCGGGGCCGTCGATCGATTCGGTCCCGCGCTCGGGCTGCCACGCGCGCTCAGCCCACACAATTCCTATCACGGCTGGGGAACACCTCGGGAGGACGGACCGGTGCTCCTGGTCTTGGCCAAGGACGCACGTCTCGATCCGAACGCGCTGTTCGAGCGGGTCGAGCTCGTCGGTGAGCACGACGCCGAATACGCGATGCCGTACGAGCGGGGGCTGCGTATCTACTCGTGCCGCGGCTGGAAGCGTCCCGCTCGGGTCGTCTGGGCCGAGCTCAAGCGCTTCATCTAGTCACCACCGCGAGGGCGCGCGGGCGGATCGGGCGACGCGATGGGTCGGACCCGCGCGCGTTCGCCTACGCCGCGAAGGCGCTGGGGCGAGGCGACGTGGAGCGCACGCTCGCGGAGCACTACGCGCGGACGCAGCTGACGAGCACGATTCTGACCGTCGAGCACGTACTCGTCGCGACGAGTAAGCACTGCCGCGAGCGCGCAGGGTGGCAGCTGCCGCACCTCCTACCCCCTCGGGCAGGCTGTCTTCCGCGGACCGGGAGTACCTCGCCCGCAGCGTGTCGGACCAAGGTCTCGGCTCCGCCATCGCCGAGGACGTATTCAGCTACGAGAACGGCGAGCGGCTGCTCTCCGCCTTGGCCTGGCTGCTGCGCGGACTGTGAGCTCTTCGTACCTTCGAGGACACCACGCGTTCCGGCCCCGCACGGACAGGCGACATGGACCGCCGCCGCGCGCGCGCGTACGCTGGGCCCCCTGGTGACGAACCCCCGCGCTCCCGCCCGCCCCCGCGCGCTCACCGTCGAGATGTTGTGCCGCGTGCTCGAGGCCGCGCGCATCATCACGCCGGAGCAGCACCGCGACGCGGTGGTGCGCCAGGACAAGGAGCGCGCCCGCGTGCTGCGCGCAAAGACGGGTGTGACCCGCGGCCGCCGGCCGGGCGGCGACGAGCCCGTGCACCCGGCGGAGGTGCTGGTGGCCATGGGCTTCGGCGTGGGCGGCGACGAGCGCTACGCCCTCACGGAGCGCGTCATCATGCAGGCGCTCGCGACGGAGGTGGGCTTGCCCTTCGTCGATCTCGATCCGCTCAAGCTCGACGCGAAGCTCGCGCCCCAGTACCTGTCGCGGCCCTTCGCCCGCAAGCACGGCGCGCTGGTCATCGCGGCCGATCCGACGACGGTGACGGTGGCGGTGACCGACCCGCTGGACGCTCAGCTCGCGGACGACATCCGCACCTACGTCAAGCGCGAGCCGCGCATGGTGCTGTCCACGCCCAGCGAGATCTACCGGCTCATCACCGAGTTCTACGGCTTCCGCGGCGCAGTCACCGCGGCAGCCAAGGAGATCGCGTCTCCGGGCGTGGACATCGGCAACCTCGAGCGCTACGTGCAGCTCAAGCGGGTCGACGAGATCGACGCCGCCGACAGCCACGTCGTCGCGGCGGTGGAGTACCTGCTCAACTACGCCCTGGACCAGCGCGCCAGTGACGTACACTTCGAGCCGCACCGCGAACAGAGCGTGGTCCGCATGCGCATCGACGGCGTGCTGCACCGCGTGCACAGCCTGCCCAAGGTGGTGCACTCCGCGGTGGTCAGCCGCATCAAGACCCTGGCACGCCTGGACATCGCCGAGAAGCGCAGGGCCCAGGACGGACGCATCAAGATGGCGCGCGGCGAGCGCGAGGTGGAGCTGCGCGTCTCGACCGTGAGCGTCGCCTTCGGCGAGAAGCTGGTGCTGCGCGTGTTCGACCCCGAGGTGATGGTCCGCGACCTCCCGGACATCGGGCTCTTCCCCGAGCAGCTCGCGGTGGTCGAGCGCGCCATCGCGCGGCAGAACGGCCTGATCCTGGTCACGGGCCCGACCGGCAGCGGCAAGACGTCCACGCTCTACGCCACGCTCCGCGCGGTCGCGAGCCCGGAGATCAACGTGGTGACCCTGGAGGACCCCATCGAGATCGTGCTCGAGGAGCTGAACCAGATCGCGGTCCAGCCGAAGATCGGGCTGACCTTCCCGGAGGGTCTGCGCACCGTGCTGCGCCAGGACCCGGACGTGATCATGGTGGGCGAGATCCGCGACCCGGAGACCGCCACCATCGCCGCGCAGGCGGCGCTCACCGGGCACCTGGTCGTGGCCACGCTGCACACCAACGACGCGCCGACCGGCGTGACGCGGCTGCTCGAGCTCGGCGTGGATCCGTTCGTGCTCGCCTCCACGCTGGTCTGCGTGGCCGCGCAGCGCCTGGTGCGGTTGGTGTGCTCGAACTGCCGCGTGGAGACGTTCCTGTTGCGCGACCAGATGGCGATGCTCGGCGTGGACGTGGACGCGCTGGACGCGGGCGGGGAGTTCCGCGAGGTCATGGTCCCCGAGGGCGAGGGCTGCGTGCGCTGCCGCAACACCGGGCTCTACGGGCGCACGGGGGTGTTCGAGGTCATGGAGATCGACGACAAGCTCCGGCGCATGATCGTCGGGCGCGCTGGGGCCAAGGAGATGATGCGGCAGGCGCGGGACGACGGCCTGATGACGCTGCGCGAGGCCGCGATCAAGAAGCTCGCCCGCGGCGTCACGACCTTCGCCGAGGTGCTGCGGGTGACGACGGAGGCATGAGCGTGTCGAACGACGTCGAAGTCGAGCTGTCCCGCCGCCTGGCCGCGGGCTTCCCGCTCGTCGCCCTCGAGACGCGCGAGGAGGCGCGTGCCCTCGAGCTGCTCGGACGTGCCTTCGGGGGCCGAGAGCTCGAGCGCTGGACGGCCACGCGCTCCGCGGACGCCGCGGGCGATCTGGTGCGCGTGATCCTCGAGGCGCTGGACGACCCGACGCGCGTGCGAGTGTTGCTCGACGTGCACCGCTGGATCGGCGACGCGCGCGTCGCCCGAGCGCTCCGCGACTTCGTCGCCGGCTTCGCGCCGCCGGCGCCACCTCTGGTGCTCCTGGCGCCGGCGCTCGACCTGCCCACCGAGCTCGAGCGCGACGTCGCGGTGCTGCCTCTGCCGCTGCCGAGCGTGAGCGAGCTGTCCGCCGCGCTCGACGACGTGGTGCAGGAGCAGCCGACGCCCGTGCTCGGCGAGCGGGGCCCGCTGCTCCAGGCCGCGCGAGGCATGACGCTGCTCGAGGCGGAGCGGGCGTTCCGCGACGCGGCCACGGCAGGATCCCCCGCGGAGGCCGCCGCGCGCATCGGGCACGAGAAGCGCCGCGTGCTCCGCAGCCGCGCCACGCTCGAGCTCGTCGAAGCCGAGGTGAGCTTGAACGACGTGGGCGGGCTCGGCGTACTGAAGGTGTGGCTCGGCGAGCGCGTGCTGGCGTTCTCCGACCGAGCCCGCAGCTACGGGCTCGACGAGCCGCGCGGCATGCTGGTGTGCGGTGTACAGGGCTGCGGCAAGTCGCTGGTGAGCAAGGCCGCGGCGGCGGTCCTCGGTCTGCCGCTGGTACGGCTGGACTTCGCGTCGGTGTTCTCTTCGGGGTCCCCGGAGCTGGCGCTGCGCGACGGTCTGTCGGCCGTCGAGGCGGTGGCGCCGGTCGTGCTCTGGGTGGACGAGATCGAGAAAGGCCTGGCCGGCGATCCGGGCGACGCGCGCCTCGGCCGCACCTTCGGCTCCTTCTTGACCTGGCTGCAAGAACGACGCGCGCCCGTCTTCGTGGCAGCGACGGCCAACGAGGTCGACCGCCTCCCGCCCGAGCTCGCGCGGCGCGGGCGCTTCGACGAGATCTTCTTCGTCGATCTCCCGTCGTCCAAGGACCGTGAAGAGATCCTGACCGTTCACCTCCGGCGCCGCGGGCGCGACCCGAGCCAGTTCAGCGTCACCGAGCTCGCACGCCGGCTCGACCGCTTCTCCGGCGCCGAGATCGAGCAGGTGGTGTCCAGCGCGCTGTTCCGTGCCTTCGCCGGCTCGCGGGAGCTCACCCAGGCCGACCTCGACGCCGCCGCGGCGGAGATCATCCCGCTGGCCGTGCTCTACGAGGAGCGCGTGCAGGCCCTGCGGCGCTGGGCCGAGACCCGCGCGCGGCGCGCGTCCGCCGATCGGCGGGCGCTGGACCTGTTCGAGCCGTGAGGGCTCGACGGCGCTCGGGTCAGCCTCGCGTCACGCAGGACACGCCGAAGGACGAGCTACCCTCGCACTTGCCGGTGTCGCTGTCGCAGAAGCCGTCGCACTCGAAGAACGACGAGCAAGGCTCACCGGCTCCCTTGAGCTTCACGCACTTCTGGCTCGTTTGGTCGCAGTAGGCGTCCTCGACGCAGGACACGTTCGAGCAATCGCCACCGATGGGGGTGCTCGCGACGCAGCTCTTGCCGCCAGCGTCGTCGAAGGAGCAAGTCGCGGCGACCGCGCACTCGTCGAGCTCGCAGGGCGACCCGATGGGGAGGCGCGTCTTGCAGACCTCGGTCTGCCAGTCGCAGTACAGGCTCGGGTCGTCTTCGCAAGTGAAGTACTCCGTGGCCGTCGAGTAGCTCGAGCCGCAGGGTTGACCGGCGGCGGGCTTCGGCGTCGTCTTGCACACCCCCGCGCCGTTCTCGCTCCCCTCCGCGAACGTGTAGTAGCAGGTCACGTCGCCCTCCGCGGGGCGCGCGCAGTCCATCGAGGTGTCGCAGGCGCCGCCCGGGCCCACCTTGCCCTGGAAGACCCGGTCGCAGGAGTCGGGCCCGTCACCCTCGCTGCAGTCCCAGGCCTGGAGCTCGGACAAACAGAGGTCCGCCCGGGCCTGGCTGAACTCACCCTTGCCGAACAGCACGCCCAACACCGAGGTCGCCTGCTCGCACGCACCGACGTCGTGCGCTCGCCCCTCCGCTTGACAGCACGAGACGACCTTGGAGCAGTAGATCTCGCCGTACCGTTTCCAGAACTTCTCCTCCGCGCTCGGCTCGTCCTCGCTGCACCCCGCGCCGAGCACGCCGAGAGCGAGCATCAGGGCGGCGGTGGCGCGGGCGGGGAAGGCCAGGGCTCGGGTCATGTGCCACAGCATACGGCGAACCCCTCGGAATCTCCCCGACACTGGCAGCGCGCGTGGAGCGCGGTTTTCGTGTAGCTTGGTTGCCATGCCGTTGCGCATGTCGTTCGCCCTCGTCTGGGCGGTGATCGTAGCGGGCTGCTCGGGTGACGGCGGAGGCGGGGGCTCCGGCAGCGGCGGCGGCGGGGGTCTTGGCGGAGTCAGCGGGGTGCTGGAGCAACCCAGCTGCACGCCGGGGACGTTCGGGGTTTCCGGCCGGCTCTACTTTCCGAACGACCCGAAGATCCACACGACCCTCTATCCGCTCGCAGCCGTCACGGCTTCGGCGAGCTCCCTCTCGGCGGCCCTGAGCCCCGACGGCGCCATCGACTTCTCCTGGACGAGCGCCGCGCAAGGGGACTCGCTGTCCGGTTCGTTCCGCGCCCCAGCACCGGCAGGCGGCTCCGCCAAGGACTGGTGCATCGACGACTCGTCCAAGATCGTCGTCAGCGGTAGCGCCGCCACCCTGAAGCTCAACGTGTTCGATGGTCCGTGCCCGCTGCCGCCGGACTCCGGCCTAGCGCCCCCCAAGCCAGCGGTCATGGACATGCTCGGTTGCGTGGACTGGGGACCCTGAGCTCGCGTGGACGCGCCGGGTGAGGCAGCCGAGCGGCCGCTGCCCGCCCGATCCGCTATGCTCTTCGCGATGTTGGTGCGAGGGCGACCATTGGACCGGCGGCTCGCCGAAGTCGCGGCCCGGTTGTCGATCTTGCTCGCGTCCGGCTGCGGGCAGTGGGGCGAGTCGGACGGCCCCGCGCTCACGACTCCCGAGGAGGAGCGCCCGCCTGCGAAGCCCGAGGTGACCCACCACGTGCTGCGACTCGAGTGCGAGGACTTCGAAGGCACGTGGACCCGGCAGGCTCATCTGCCCCGGCACTCGGGCACCGGCTTCGGCGTCTCGGGGCTGCTCGGAAAGGCGTCGAGCGACGTCATGACGGCCGTCGCCGACATCCCGGTGGCAGGAAAGTACTCGGTCTGGGCCCGTGGCTGGGAGGGCAGCGGGGAGGATCGGCGCTGGCAGATCGGCGTCGGCGGTACGTTCCTCGCGCCGACGCACGCTTCATCGAACCTGAACGACTTCAGCTGGCAGCGAGCCGGCGAGGTCACGCTGCCGGCGGGACCGGTCGAGCTCACCCTGGCGGATGCCGGCAGCTACTACGAGGTGGCCGATGCGATCGTGTTGGCGACCGATCCGGAGTACGACCCGGCGCTGGACGAGTCCCGCTGGCTGGTCCTGGA
The DNA here is from genome assembly GCA_015075635.1 of Polyangiaceae bacterium. Taxonomy (NCBI): domain Bacteria; kingdom Pseudomonadati; phylum Myxococcota; order Polyangiales; family Polyangiaceae; species Polyangiaceae bacterium. The sequence continues at coordinate 1,976,123 of JABTUA010000003.1, read as the reverse complement.
TCAGGGCTTCGCCGCCGGCATGGTGCTGGACGACATCGTAGCGCGCGCTCAGAGCTACGCCGCCGCCATCCCGACGCCGAGCTCGGAGGCACAGTGGACGGAGCGCGCCAAGGGGCTGCGCCAGGACGTGCTGCAAGCGCTGAGGCTCGACCCTCTGCCTCAGAAGACCCCGCTCCAGGCGAACGTGCTCGGACACACCCAACTCGAAGGCTACCGCATCGAGCGCGTCACCTTCGAGAGCCGCCCGGGGTTCGTCGTCACGGCGAACGTCTACGTGCCCGACGGCGCAGGCCCGTTCCCGGTGGTGATCTCGCCGGTGGGCCACTGGACGGCGGGCAAGAGCCACCCCGTCGTCACGGCGCGAGGCCGCGCGCTGGCGAGCCTGGGCTTCCTCACCCTCACTTACGATCCGTTCGGGCAGGGCGAGCGCAAGGTTCCCGGCAACTCCCACGACGAGTCGCCGGGCCTGAACCTCAGCGGCCACTCGAACCTCAGCCTCATGGTCTGGGACAGCATGCGCGCGTTGGACTACGTGCTCACGCGCAGCGACGCCGACGGCGCTCGGATCGCGCTGACGGGGGCGTCCGGCGGCGGGCTGAACTCCTTGTTCACCTCGGTCGCCGATCCCCGCGTCCACGTCTCGGCGCCGGCGGTCTACGTCACTCAGTACGAGGACTTCCTGGCGACGGGAGCCACCCACTGCTCTTGCTCGCACGTCCCGGCGGTCGCCTCGTTCACGGACATGGGTGAGATCGCCGCGCTGTTCGCGCCGCGCCCGCAGCTGCTCCTCGATGCGCTCGACGATCCGATGTTCCCGACCCAGGGCGCGCTGAAGGCCGAAGGGCAGGCGCGCACCGTCTACGAGCTGTTCGGCGCAGGCGACGCGCTCAGGCTCCAGAGCTTCCCGGGCGATCACGGCTTGCCGAAGCCCATGCGGGAGGCGATCTACGGCTTCCTCGACCACCACCTGCTGGCGGGCGCAGACGAGCCGCTGCCCGAGCCGGAGCTCGACGAGCTGCCTGCCTCGGTGTTCCAGTGCTTCGAGGGCGGTCAGGTGCCGGCGACGAGCCCGACCGTGAAGGAGCTCGCGAAGCAGTGGGCAGAGGCCGCGGCGTCGGCGCTGCCGAGCCCCACCGAGCTCGAGCCCGAGAAGACGCGGAGCGAGCTCGGGGCGCTCTTGCGCTGGCAGCCCGACGTGCCGGTCGCACACCATGTGCTCGGCGAGGTCGTCGTGGACGGCCTCGGCGCGACCCGGATCGAGATCGAGGTCGAGCCCGGAGTCTCCGTGCCGGCTCACGCACGGCTCTCGCACCCCGGCGCACCCATCGTGGTGCTGAGCGACGGCTCGGCCGCGGTCCTCGCGGGCCTCGAGCTGTTGCGAGCAGCCGACGCCGCGGGGCTCAACGCGCTCTACGTCTCTCCCCGCGGCACCGGCGAGACCTGGTGGTACGGCTGGCCGACCTTCACGGACGGAGTGCTGCTCGGGGATCCCATCGCGGGACAGCGCGCCCACGAGCTCTTGCAGGCGGCGCGCGTCGCCCGCAGCCTGGTCGGCAGCGGCGTGCCGATCGGCCTCTTGGCCGTGGACGAGGCGGCCCTGCCCGGGCTGTTCGCCCAGGCGGTCTGGCAGCCCTTCGACGCGGTGGCGGTCGGGCCGCTCACCAGCACCTTCCTCGACCGCTTCGGCATCGGCATGCGCCTCAGCTTCCACGTGAGCCACATCCTGAACGTCGCGGACGTTCCCCACGTCGCGTCGCTCGCCGCAGGGCGCCCGCTCCTGCTCGCGCTCGCCACCTCGAGCTACGAAGAGCGCTACCCCGAGTGGGCGAGCCACCTGAAGCAGTCCGCGGAGCTCGCCACGGAGCTCGACTCCTCCGACGCGCTCGGCTGGCTCGGGCAGCGGCTCGGCGGTGAGCACCGCTGATGGAGGCTGACCGTCCCCTCGACGGCGAAAGGCCCTAGAATGTCGGCCATGCCCACTCGAAAATTGGGTGTCGTGCTCGCGGCGGCGCTCTTCTTGGCTGGCGGCTGCGGGGACGATGGCGGCGACGGCGGCTCGGGAGGGGCCGGCGGCACCGGCGGCGGCACCGGTGGCACCGGCGGCAAGCCGGTCGAGCCAGTTCCGCTCGACCCGAGCGACTTCACATACGCGCTCGAAGAGAGCACCGCGGCTCTCTCTCTCTGGACCACCCCCGCCACGCGCAAGGTGAAGACCAGCGACGCCGCCCCCACGGTGAAGCGGTCTGGGCTGAAGCTGGCGGCGGCCAAGAACGAGTGGGAGCCCGCGCAGCTCGTGGTGAGCCCCACGAGCGGAGCCGTGACCGTGGCGGTGGCGCCGTTCAGCACCCTGCCGGGGGCCAGCGTCGAGCTGGCTCAGGTCGGCTTCGCCGGTGAGTGGAGCGAGACGCTGACGAAGCTGGCGTCCGGAGGCACTGTCACGCTGAGCGGCAGCGCGCCCACGCCCATCTGGCTGACCGTGTACGTGCCGGAGAACGCTCCAGCAGGCGATCACACGACCACGCTGACGCTCACTCCCTCCGGCGGCACCGCGGTCTCGGTGCCGGTCGAGCTGCACGTGTTCGACTTCGCGCTGCCCAAGGAGATCCATTTTTCTTCGCAGCTGAACATCGGCGTGCAAGGCCTAGGCGCGACGGCCCAGGCGGCACACACGGTGCTCTACGACCATCGCCTGACACCGGCGAGCCCGACCTGGCCGAGCGGCTTCAAGTGGAACATCACCTGGGACAACGACGCCTCTCCCACCAAGTGCAGCGCCTTCTTCGACGAGCCCGACGAAGGAGCGGACTACTCGATCCAGCACCTGAGCAAGAAGTACCTGCTAGGACAGGGCTGGAACGGCGCCGGCTATCCCGACGCGGAGATCTTCCAGTTCGTCGACAACTCGACGCCGCGCCCCCAGACCTTCTGCGGCATCGACCGCGGCGGCGATCACTACGGCACCAGCGCCTACAACGCCGAGTGGAGCGAGTGGCTGTCGGCGCTCGACGCCTACCTGGTCAAGAACGGCTTGGCCGGTCGGACCTACTACTACGTGCAGAACGAGCCCCAAGACGCGGCCGACGCGGCGCTGGCCGCACACCTGTGCCGCCTGACCAAGAAGGCGGCGCCCAACTTGCGCATCGCGGTGAGTGAAGAGCCGAAGCCCGAGGTCGCCGAGGACGCGAAAGGCGCGTGTGGCTACGACATCTGGATCGCTCACATCCAGGCCTACCAAGAGGCCTACGCCTGGAAGCGCCAGAAGGACCACTCCGAGCAGGTCTGGTTCTACAGCCTGGATCAGGATCCGGACCCCTACTTCAACCCGACCAAGGTCGAGACTCAGGGCATGCACGAGCGGATCATCCCCTGGGCGGCGTGGACGCACCGGATCCGCGGTTGGGCCTACTACGACGGCGCGCGCTTCTTCCCCGGCGGCGCGCCCAACGTGCGCGCCGAGCTCTTGCGCGAGGGCTTCGAGGACTACGAATACCTCTGGCTCGCCAACGCCGGTGCCCACCCCAAGGTGGACAGCGCCGAGATCGCGGACCCGACGGTCAAGAGCGTGGCCGCGAGCATGACCAGCTGGCTCAAGGATCCCGATGCGCTGATGGCCCTGCGCTACGAGCTCGGCCGCTACATCGAGGGCTCGCGAAGCACCCTGCCGGTGCTCGAGGTCTCGGGCAGCGTGCACCCGAAGGGGAAGTACTACGTGAACTTCCAGGATCCGCAGGGCTCGCCCAGCGTGGAACCGCTGGTGGTCGCAGGAAAGACCTACATCAAGGTCGGCTGGGACGCTTACGACGCCAAGAAGGGCTACGGCTGGAGCGGCGAGAACATCGACAACCCCGCCATCGCACTCTTTGGCTACGACGACGCCGGCGCCTACTCCGAGGTCCAGAAGTCGTACGTCTACGACGACTACGGGCGTCCGAACCTGTTCGAGTTCGCGCTGGATCCCGGCAAATACAACGTGACCGTGGGAGTCGGCCGCCCCGCCAAGGGCTACCCGGGCGATCCCCACAACGTGAGCATCGAGGGCGTCAAGGTCGTGGACGACGCGGTGACGACCGACGCCGCGCCGACGCTCGAGAAGACGACCACCGTGGACGTCAGCGACGGCAGCTTGTCCATCGTCGTCGGCGGGAAGTCGGCGTCCACCGGGGACTTTGCCTACACCTTCTTCGCCTACCTGGAGATCGAGCCGGCGCCCTGAGCTCGACTGTGGACCGCACATTGACATCATCTGTGCGACGCATCAGTATGCGGATGTGCGGACGACCATCGACCTCGACCACGATTTGACCGAGAAGCTGCGCCGGCTCGCGGAAAAACAGGGCACCAGCCTCAAGGCCGTGGTCAACCAGGCGATCCGACGCGGACTCTCGGCGCAAGAGCCCCCACATCGCCGACGTAAGGCCTTCCGGATCGAGCCGTTCCACAGCGCGTTTCGCGCGGGCGTGGACCCGGTGAAGCTGAACCAACTCGTGGACGAGCTCGAGATCCGGGAGGGTCTCGGCGGGCGATGATCATCCCCGATGTGAACCTGCTCGTGTACGCACACAACGCCGCTGCACCTCTGCACGCCCCCGCCCGGCAATGGTGGGAAGATCTGGTCAACGCTGAGCAGCCGATCGGCTTGCCTTGGGCCGTCGCGTTTGGCTTCATCCGGCTCGTCACCCACCCCTCTGTGCTCGCGGAGCCGCTCTCCGCGTTGGAGGCGCTTGCGTACGTGCGCGGGTGGGCTGAGCAGAGCTCGGTCGCCGTCATCGAGCCGGGGTATCGCCACCTGACGATCGTGGAAGGGCTGTTCGCCGCGACCGGTGTCGCCGCGGGGCTGACGACAGATACGCATCTCGCTGCGCTCGCCATCGAGCATCAGGCCGAGCTCCACTCGAACGACGCCGACTTCGCGCGATTCCCCGGGCTCAGGTGGAAGAACCCGTTGCGCTGACTCCTGGTGTCAGCGGCCGCTATCAGGCCCTCCGCGGACTCCCGCTCGCGCCGCCTAGGCCTCCGCCCCCGCCCCCGCCCTCGCCTGCTCGCCGAGCACGTCGAGGGCGTGCTCCTGGGTGAGCGCGCGGATCTCGCCGAGGAAGCGCTCGTACTCGCGCGAGCGGTGCTCGGAGTAGTTCAGGTTCTTGAACAGGCCGGTCAAGCGCGTGAAGTAGCCCCGAGCGCGCTCCTTGTCCGCGAAGCGATACTCCCGCTCCACCAGGTCCAAGAGGAGGAGGAAGGTCTCCTTCTGGCGCTCGAGGGACATGGACACGTCCACCTTGTCGAAGGCGTCCTGCTGTAGGTAGACCATGTCCACCAGGCGTGCCTTCTCGTAGACCACGAAGTCGTCCACGGAGATGCCTTCTTCGCCGGTGACCTGCATCATCTGACCGATGCCGTCGCCCCGTCGCAAGAGGTCCTGCGTGCGCGCGACGGCCGCCGCCCAGCCCGGGTGAGCGTGCTTCTCGTAGTAGGGCGCGAGCTGCCCCAGGTATCGCGACCAGGAGATCAGCGGATCCACCGCCGGGTAGAAGCGCTTGTACGCGCGGTCGTACGAGAGCGCGAGGAACGTCTTGACCGTGCCGAGCGTCGACTGCGTGACCGGCTCGTCGAAATTGCCTCCCGCCGGAGAGACGGTGCCGATCATGGTCAGACTTCCCACCGACCCGTCCGCCGCGGCGTACACGCCCGCGCGCTCGTAGGCGCTCTTGATCGCGGAGTCGAGGTACGCCGGGAACGCCTCCTCGCCCGGGATCTCCTCCAGCCGCCCCGAGGTCTCGCGCATGGCCTGCGCCCAGCGCGAGGTGGAGTCCGCCAGGAGCAGCACGTTGAGCCCCATGTGACGGTAATACTCGCCGAGCGCGATCCCGGTGTAGATGCTCGCCTCGCGCGCGGCCACGGGCATGCTGGAGGTGTTGCAGATGATGATCGACCGGTTCATCAGCGGCCCGCCGCCCTTCGGATCCTGCATGCGACCGAACTCGTCGAGCGTCTCGACCACCTCGCCGGCGCGCTCGCCGCAGGCGACCACGATCACGACGTCCACGGACGAGTAGCGCGAGATCAGGCTCTGGAGCACGGTCTTCCCGGCGCCGAAGGGCCCCGGGATGCAGGCCGTGCCGCCGAGAGCGATGGGGAAGAAGGTGTCGATGAGCCGGATGGTGGTGGTCACCGGCTCGTTCGGATAGCGGCGCTCCACCCGTCGCTCCTTCAGCATGTTCGCCGGCAGGGCGCGGCGGACCGGCCACTCCTGGGTCATGCTCAGGGTCCGCTCGCGGCCGCTCTGGTCACGGACCCGCGCCACCGGCTCGTCCACGGTGAGGTTTCCCTCCTGCACGGCGACGATCTCGACGACGCCGGCGGTGTCGAACGGCACCACGATCTTGTGGGTGAAGCGGTGCTCCTGCACGCTGCCGAGCACGTCGCCCGCGCGCAAGCGATCGCCCAGCTTGCACTTGGGCGTGAACTGCCAGCGGGTCTCTCGGTCGAGGGGGTCCACGTAGCGCCCGCGCTTGAGGAAGAAGCCGTCGCGGGCCGCCAGGAGGTGCAGCGGGTTCTGCAGGCCGTCGTAGACGGTGCCGAGCAGCCCCGGGCCCAGCCGCACGGACAGGAGCCGCCCGGTCAGCTCGACCTCGTCTCCGACCCGGACGCCGTTCGTCTCTTCGAACACCTGAAGGTCGGCCGACTTGCCCTCGATGCGCAGGACCTCGGCCTTCAGCCGCTCGTCGCCGACGCAGACGTAGCCGATCTCGTTCTTGGTCACCTTGCCGCTGGAGATCTCGACCGAGACGATGTTGCCGTTGACGCCCGTGACCTTGGCCTCAGAAAAGTCGTGCTTGCTCACCGATGGCCTCCGAGAACAGTTGTTCGACGCGCTGTCGACCCGCCGCTTCGTCGCGGCTGACCCAGCGGTTGAGTACGGCCCACCGCGCCACGTAGAGCACGACGGCCTCGAAGTCGAAGAGGTGCTGCTGCGCGAGTCGGGTGAAGTGACGCCAGGGAATGCCGATCATGATGTGGTCGGCCTCGGCGACGTCGCCGGCCGCCATCGCCCGCTCGAGCGGCGGGATCCAGGGATAGCGGTGGTCGAGGCCGAAGTGGGGCTCGGACCAGTGGCGCGCGATGTGATCCACCCACCTGCCCATCGCCGGCGGCGGCCCGAGGCCCAGGCGCTTGCGCCGCAGGGCGGCCACGATGGTGCGGGTATCCATCCGCGACGACGCCACCTCGCGAACGATGGCGTTCGTCTCCTCCGCCAGGAGCGCCTCGAGCTCCCGGACCAGCTGCTGTTCCGGGAGCTCCAGCCGGAGCCGCTCCCAGAAGACCCGACCCCGCATGCGCTCGAGGGTGGCGAGATCGCGCTCGTCCAGCAGCCGCAACCGCTGCTCGAGCCGCGGGCCGCTGATGGGCAGGCGGCTCACCTCGAAGTGTGCCGGCATCGGCGGCAGGCTCGCCATCAACTGGTAGTACTTGCGGCTGGGCGGGTCGAGGAGGGTCACGAGACGAGCCCGGCCAGGAGCGCGCGGAAGCGCGGCATCAGGTGCTTGAGCAAGAGCTGCGTCACGGCTTCGTCGGTCAGGTCGATGAGCACGTCCTGGTCCACGAGGTGGATGCGGATGCCCGGGCGGTCGTCCGGTCCGGGCACCACCTCGATGCCACGCGCGAGCGCCTCGCGACCGAGACCCGCCGCCAGGGCGGTCAGCGCCGACTGCTCGGTCTCCTTGGCCTGGTCGCGCAGCTCGTCGACTCCGAGCGGCACCTTGGGCAAGAGCACGCGGAACTTCCCTTGGGCCGGGTCGGGGGCGGCCTGGCGCGCGACCTCGAGCAACACCTGCCGGAGCAGCTCCCCGTCCGACATCTGGCGCGCTACCAGCTGCCGGAGCTCGCCCGCCACCCGCTCGGCGATCTCCTCGCGCAGCTTCATCGCAGCGTCTCGCACGGCGAGCTGGAGCGCAGCTTCGCTGGCGGCGCGGACTCGGTCCGCGTCGGCTTGGGCCTTCTGGCGTAGCTCGGCGGCTTCTCGCTCGGCGTCCGCCAACATCTCGGCGGCCTTGGCGCTGGCTTCTTGGAGCAGCCGCTCCTTCTGCTTCTCACCCTCCTCGACGCCCTGCTCGCGCAGGCGCTCGATGAGCTTCTTCACACCGCTGGAGGAGTCCTTGGCTGCCATCTCGCTCGACTCCGGTCAGTGAGCCAACACGGCGGGCGGCGCGCCCGCAGCAGGCGCCGCTGGGGCCGGGATCCGGCCCGACAGAACGATGGCGAACACGAACGCCAGGATCGCGAAGCCTTCCACCACCGCGGCGGGCGCGATCGACAGGCCGAAGATCTCTGGCTTGGCTTTGAAGGAGCTGATCGCGGCAGCACAACAAGCGCCCTGCCCGATGGCGCTGGCCATCAGCGCCAGACCGCACAAGAGCCCGATCCCGAACAGCGCCGGCGCGGTCTCGGCCGTGACCGGGCGGTTGAGGGTGAACATGACGACGATGCCGTAGATGGTCTGCGACGCCGGCATCGCGGAGACGCCGACGAAGCGGCCGTAACCGCCTTCCTGGTCGAGCATCGCCCCGCAGGCCGCCTGACCGCCGCGCGTGCAGCCGATCGTGCTGCCCACGGCACCCAGCGCCGGTGGGGCGAAGATCCCGACCCATCCCAACAGTCGCAACAGCCCATCGTCCATTAGGTCCTTGCCTTCTTCGAGAAAGCTCGAAACGGATGGCCCTCTTCCAGGCCGCTCCAGTTGAAGAACTCGATGCAGTTCAGGCGGAGCCCGTGCACGACTCCGCTCATGATTCCCAGCGCGAAATTGAGGGTGTGGCCCAGCAGGAACACCAGCGCCGTGGCCAGAATGCCGATGCTGCCCAGGCTCGCCCCCGCGTCGCTCGCCAACTGGTTGAAGGTGCCGGCCAGCTGGGCCGAAGCGAGGCCCAGCGCGAAGAGCCGGAGGTAGCTCAGCACGTCGGCGAAGGCCGCGGAGGCCTTGGTCAGCGCCAGGAGGCCGTCCACGAAGCGCAAGAGCGCGTCGCCCAGGGAGCGCGGCGGCAGCGGCCGGCTGCTCGAGAAGAACAGCACGGTGGCGGCGCCGCCGATCAGCATCCACATGCCGAGCTGGAAGTGCCGCGCGCCGATCACCTCGTACGACGAGAGGCCCATGAGCAGCCCGCCGACGAAGTTGTTCGCCCAGGCGAGGTTGACCAGACCGGCGAGCGACCTGCGGGTCCTCCAGGCGACCACCAGGTTGGCCAAGACCAAGTGGAACACGCCGATCAGGATGCTAATCAGCATCATCTGGTCGTTGTTGTTGGTGTCGAGCCAACGCACCCTGAGCGCGTCGAGCGCCCCGCCCACACCCGGGACCCGCGCGGCCGGCACGCCGAAGTAGCTGCCGATGCTGACGCCGTACAGCAGCGAGAACAGCACGATCAGCACGAACAGGTTGCGCAGGCGCACGCCCGAGCGCGTCCGGCTCATCCGCCGCCAGACGCTGCCGAGCAGGAGCGCGAGCACGAGCGAGTAGCCCGCGTCGGCGAAGATCATCGCGAAGAATGTGGCGAACGCGAACATCACCAGGAGCGACGGATCCCAGCTCCGATACCCCGGTGTCATGTAGAAGGTGACCGTGGACTCGCCGCCGGAGAGCAGCTCGGGGTTCTCGAGCAGCGTCGGTGGCGAGTCGGTCTCCGCGGGCTCCTCGACCTGGAGCCCCAGGCCGCGCTTCTTCGCGAAGGACCGGAGCTCATCGACTTTGGCGCTCGGCACCCAGCCTTGCACGGCGAACACGGCCTGCTCGTCGAGGGTCTGCTGCATCGCGTGGCGCAGGCTGGCCTGGTCGTCGGCCTCGTCCAGCCGTTGCTCGATGCGCGGGATGAAGCGGGTGGCGCGGGCGCGCGCGAGCTGGATCTCCTCGAGCTCCAGGTCGACCTTCCCGATGCGCTCTTCGAGCTCCGACAGCGGCCTCGGGTCGAGCTCGACCAGCTGCCCGGGTACGCCGCGCGGCTCCTCCGCGCTCACGACCACGACGTGGTCCTTGCCCTCGCTCTGCCCGACGACCTGCCAAGGGTCTTCCACACTGGAGAGGCGCTCTGCCTCTTCCCTGGGGACCAGGTAGAACCAGAGCCGTAGGCCGGCGAGGCGCTCGGGCGCTGGAACGCGGAACTCGCCCCAAGGGCGCACGCTCTGTACCGACTTCGCCAGGTGGTCGCGCTCGTCGGACAGCTCGCGCTGGCGTCGCTCGAGTTGCATCACCTCGCGCGCCAACTTCTGAAGGTCGAAGTCCGCGCTGCGCTTCGCCGCGGGCCGCTGGATGGGACAGCTCTTCAGGTACTTCAGCGCCTCGTGCGCCTCGACCGCGACCTCCGGGAGCTCGGCGCGGGCGGCCGGCTGGTCCCGCAGGCTGACCACGTGCATGAAGCCGAGCTCCTGGAGCTTCTCGATGACCTCCTGCTTCTCGGGCAAGAGCCCGAGGACCGTGGCTTTCAGCATTGGAACGATGGCCATGTGACCTCGCCTTCACCTCACCCTTTGCTCGCCCTCGCCACGGTCTTGGCCTTGGCGATCTTGGAGCGGACCACGCTGACGCGCTGAGCATCCGCCAAGAAGATGTTGATCTTCCGGATGTTCTCCTCCGCCGTCGGAATCAGCACCTTCTCGAACAGGTTCACGCGCTGGGTGACCGTGCGCACCGCCTCGGCGAGCAGCCGCGCCCGCTCCTCCGCCACCTGCGAGCGAAGCCGGAGCTCCACCAAGCGCTTGCCCGCGTCCACCAGGAAGTCGACCCAGAACGGCTTGGCCAGCATCGAATACAACGCGACTTCGAAGTCGATGCTCTGGAGCACCGGCAACCGGACACCGACGGCGTTCTCCTCCGCCATGCGGATCCGGCCGACCCGGAACAGCCCGGTGAGATCGACGCGATAGGCCCCGACCAGCTCGCACAGGGGCCGGAGCCCGGTCTCGGCCTGTAGAGCCTCCGACGCCAGGGCATCGCGCTCGCGCTGTGCGTCGCGCAGCTCCAGCATCAGCTGCTGCCGCTTGAGGTCGAGGGACGGGAGAAATCGCCGGTACGTCTTCAGCTGGTCTCGCTGCCGCTTGAGCGAGCTCTTGTTGAGCGCGAGCCGGGCCATGCGATGCAGCCATTCACTCCGCAGGGGTCACCGCTGGCTCGGCAGCGGCGACCTCCGACTTCTTGGGGAAGAAGCGCTCGACCAGGGCCTCCTTCATCAGGAGCTCCTCCGGCTCGAAGCACTCCGCCAGGGTTTGCCAACACAAATCGAGAGCGTCGTTCAGGGGCAGGGACACCTCGATGTCCATGAAGCGTTTCTCGAACGCCTCGGAGAACTTCAGGCACTTCACGTCCACGGGGGAGAGCTCGAAGGCCATCGCCTTCTTCTTCTCCGCGTCCTTCCCCGCCGAATAGAAGCGGATCATGGTGTTCATGATCTGCGAGTGATCCTCGCGAGTGACCTTCCCGATCACCTGCTGCTTGAGGCGGCTGAGCGAGCCGAAGGGATCGAGCACGCCGTCGTGCAGGTAGAACTGGCCCTCGGTGATGTAGCCGGTGTTGTCGGGCACCGGGTGCGTCACGTCGTCGCCGGGCATCGTCGTCACGGTCAAGATGGTGACCGAACCGGCCCCCTTGTAGTCGCAGGCGCGCTCGTAGCGCTGGGCCAGCTGCGTGTAGAGGTCGCCGGTGTAGCCGCGGTTGGAGGGGATCTTCTCCATCGCGATGCCGATCTCCTTCAGCGCGTCGGCGAACGCCGTCATGTCGGTCATCAGCACGAGGACGCGCTTGGACTCCTCCACGGCGAAGCGCTCCGCCACCTTCAGCGCCATGTCGGGCACGAGCAGGCGCTCCACGATGGGATCGGAGGCCAGGTTCACGAACATGATGGTGCGCTGGAACACACCCTGGTCCTCGAACATGCTGCGGAAGAAGTGGAAGTCGTCGAAGATCAGCCCGAGCCCGGCGAAGATGACGATGTCGGCGTCGGCCTGGATGCCGATGCGCGCCAGGAGCTGGTTGTACGGCTCGCCCGCGATGGAGAAGATCGGGATCTTCTGGCTCTCCACCAGGCAGTTGAAGACGTCGATCATGGGGACGTTCGTCATGATCATCTTGTCGGGCACGAGGCGCGTGGTCGGGTTCACGCTCGGTCCGCCGATGTCGATGAGCGGGTCCACGGCTAGGGACGGCCCGTCGTCGATGGGCTGGCCGGAGCCGTCGAAGATGCGCCCCAAGATGTTCGGGGAGTAGGGCACCCGCATCGGATGCCCGAGGAACTGCACGCTGGCGTCGGTGGAGAGGCCCTTGCTGCCGGCGAAGACCTGAAGGCTGACCTCGTCCTTGTCGAGGCGGATGACCTGGGCCAGGCTCTTCGCGCCCTCGCCGTTGTCGACCACCGCCAGATCGCCGAAGCCGACGTCAGTGGCGCGAACTTTGAGGATGTCCCCGACGATTCCCAGTACCCGCGTGTGGCGGATCAAGTCGGCATGCATTCAGTGACACTCCACGCCCCCAACGCCGATATCTTAATCGACTTTTCCGGCAGCGGGGGTCGTAAGAATTGCCGGTAGTCAGGCCGGCTCACGCGCCCCTTCGCCGAGCAGCCCGGCTAGCTTCGTGAAGTGCCCGCGCTCCTCGGTCAAGATGCGATCGATGACCTCGTGCTCTTCGACCGGCACCAGGTTCTTCAGCTCCAGGTAGAACAGGATCGCGTCTTGCTCGCGCTGCATGGCGAAGCGCAGCGCGGCCTCGGTGTCGCGAGCGGTGTCGAGCAGCTCCGAGGCCCGTTCCTGGGAGAAAACCACGTTATCGACGTAGGCTCGGAGGTACGCGTAGTAGTCCTCGGAGGCGCCGTCTCCCGGATCGAAGCGACCGATGCGCTCGAGCATGCGCCGGAAAACCCGCTCGTGGTCCACCTCTTCGAGGGCCAGGGTGCGGAACGTGTCGCGCACCTTTTGGTCGCTGACGCTCTGCTCAGCGCGGCGGTAGAAGGCTTCGCCGGTGCGCTCGATGGAGAGGGCGAGCTCGAGGACTTCGTTGGCGTTGAAGCGCGTCATGGCGGTCGGCTCAGCGTAGCGCACGCGCGGGCGGCGCCCGCGCGTGAACGACGAGCCGACCCCGCAGGAAACGCGCACTCCGACCGCTTCCAAACGTGTTAAGCGATCCGAGTCGCTCGAGCAGGGAGGCGCCCATGGCAAAACGCGAGGTTTCCGAGGATCAGCGCGGTCTGGTGCTGGAAGAGCACCGGGAGCTGGTGCGGCACGTCAGCGAGCTGGACGACATCGCAGCCGGGGCCGCTGGAGCCGGTTGGGGACCCGAGCTCGGACGCAAAGCAGCGACCGTGACGGAGCACCTGAAGCAGCACTTCAGCGGCGACGCCGAGGGCACCTTCTTCGCGGACGTGGCGAGACAGGCGCCCCACCTGATCGGCAAGCTCACGGGACTGACCTCCGAGCACGCCGAGATCCTGAACGAGTTCCGCCAGGTGGCGGAGCAGGCGGCGGCGCTCGACGGCAGCGACATGGCCGCGGCTTCACGCCTGGCCACTCGGACGCGCCGCGCCGTTGCCACCCTGCGGCGCCACGAGGCCGAGGAGAACGAGCTGATCTTCAATGCATTCTGGGATGACCTCGGCGGCGGAGACTGAGCCCGCGCCGAGCGCGAGCGGATCGACCAGCACCGCTCGCGCGCACCACCTTCTTGGCTGCTCCGGTTCCGACCATCCCGCTGGCGCAGATTTCGCATCCGAGCCCCGCAACGTACCCCGACGGGGCACTTGCTCACGATCCTTCCGCACTCCTTGCGTTCACGGCGCGGGCAAGGCGGACTCGACGCAACCATTGCGGCTGTTCCAACCCGCTCGAAGAGAGGACCCAGAGGCCCGATGACCAGCTCAGCGACCATCCAGAAGACGAACGGCTCCCAGGGCGACGCGGCGACCCCCAACGTCAGCGTCGAGACGGTCAGCCAGCACGTGGTGGAGGTGGTCTGCGACTCCGGTGAGGGAGCGCAGACCGCAGGCCAGCTCTTCGGCACGATTTGCGCGAAGATGGGCAACGGGGTCTGGACGGTCGAGATCATCCCGGCCGAGATCGAGCCGCCGGTTCGCTCCCGCTCCGGCGCCAGCGGCAATCGCATCCGCGTCGGCTCTGGCGAGGTCACGAACATGGGCGACGCCGCCGACGTAGTGATCTCTTTCAACGAGCAGGTGCTCTACAGCCGCATCGACGTCGGCGCGCTCCGACCCGGCACCATCGTCTTCCTGGAGAGCAAGTGGGCGAAGGACCCGCAGCCCAGCATTCGCGCGGCCTACGCCGAGGCCAAGGCCGACTTCTTGGCTCGCGGCTACGTCGTCCGAGAGATCGAGATGGAGGAGGAGTGCCTGAAGATCGTGCCGGACGCGCGGCGCGGCAAGAACATGTTCGCGCTCGGCCTGATGTGCGCGCTCTACGGCCACGACAAGGCGCGGGTGCTGGCGGAGGTCCGCTCCAAGTTCGCCAAGAAGGGCGAGAAGCTCCAGGCGACCAACGCCGCGCTGGTCGAGACGGGCTACGCCTGGGCCGAGCGGAACCTGGAGATTCGCTTCCGGATCCCGGAGCGCGAGACCACCGAGGAGCTGGTGGTGATGAACGGCAACCAGGCCGCCGCGCTCGGCATCCTGGCAGCGGGCATCGAGCTCTGCTCGATGTACCCGATCACTCCTGCGACCTCGGTGACGCACTACCTGGCGGGCGCGATCCACAAGATCGGCGGCTTCATTCACCAGGCGGAGGACGAGATCGCCGCCATCGGCTTCGCGCTCGGCGCCTCGTACGCGGGCAAGACCCCGGTCACGGTCACGTCGGGCCCGGGGCTGGCGCTCAAGACCGAGTTCATCGGGCTCGCGGTGATGGCGGAGCTCCCGCTGGTCATCGTCAACGTCCAGCGCGGAGGGCCGTCCACCGGCCTGCCCACGCGGGTCGAGCAGGGCGACCTCTTGGCGGCCCTCTTCGCGGCGCCGGGTGACGCGCCCAAGATCGTCCTGGCGCCGTCCACGATCCCCGAGTGCTTCCACTTCATGGTCACGGCTCGCAAGCTGGCGGAGGCCTTCCGCGGGCCGGTGATCGTCC
The DNA here is from genome assembly GCA_015075635.1 of Polyangiaceae bacterium. Lineage (NCBI taxonomy): Bacteria > Pseudomonadati > Myxococcota > Polyangiales > Polyangiaceae > Polyangiaceae bacterium. The sequence goes on along the minus strand of JABTUA010000003.1, from coordinate 1,961,021 downwards.
TGACCGACGCGAACCTGGCGACCGGGCAGCAGCCGTTCAAGCGGCCGGTGGCGCAGGAGGAGTGGCTCGCGCCTCCCATCGACCAGAGCGACTGGGAGGCGGGCGTTCCCGCCTATGCCTGGGACGATCAGACGGGCCTCTCCACGCGGCCCGTCCCCGGACAGAAGGGCGGCGAATACGTGCTCACGGGCCTGGCCCACGACGAGCGCAGCAAGGTCGCGTACGAGTCGGCGATCAACGAGCGGGCGATGCAGCGCCGCAGCGCGAAGCTGGCCACGCTCCAGAAGAGCCTGAAGCCCCCGCAGGTCTACGGCGACCAGTCGGGTGACCTCTTGGTGGTGGGCTGGGGCTCCACCCGCGGCGCCATCGAAGAGGCCGTGGACCGCATCCGGGGCGACGGCGGCAAGGTGAGCTCGCTGACGCTGCGCTTCCTGTCGCCGCTCGAGCCGGGGCTCGCGGAGATCTTCAAGCGCTTCAAGCGCGTGATGACGGTCGAGATCAACTACAGCGATCCGGTGGACGCTCCCGGCATCACCGCGGAGAACCGCCGCTACTCGCAGCTCGCCTGGCACCTCCGGGCGAGCACCCTGGTGGACATCGACTGCTGGTCGCGCGTCCCCGGCATCCCCCTGCCGCCCGGCGAGATCGAGCGGGAGCTCCGCCGCAGGCTCAACGTTCAGTGAAGTGGATCGAGGAAGGACAAGGAAGGAACAGCGCATGTACGGACTCAAGCTCGACTGGGTTTGCGAGATCCCCCCGCGCCACTTCGTGCTCGAAGACTACGAAGGTGCGACCCCACGCTGGTGCCCGGGCTGCGGCGACCACTCGGTCCTGACCGCGGTGCAGAAGCTGGTGCGCGACTACCAGCTGCCGCCGGAGAAGATCGCAGTGGTCTCGGGCATCGGCTGCTCGAGCCGCTTCCCGCACTACATGAAGACCTACGGCTTCCACGGCCTGCACGGCCGCGCGCTGCCGGTGGCCTGCGGCGTGCGCAGCCGCCGGCCGGATCTGCACGTGTTCGTGGCCACGGGTGACGGCGACTGCTGCGCCATCGGCACGGCGCACTGGATCCACGCCATCCGCTACAACATGAAGATGACCGTGATGTTGCTCGACAACAACATCTACGGCCTGACCAAGAAGCAGACCTCGCCGACCAGCCGGCTCGCCCAGCAGTCGAACACCCACCCGGGCGGGGCGACGCTCAGCCCGATCAACCCGCTGTCGGTGATCCTGGGCATCCGCAACGCCTCGTTCCTGGCCCAGACCGTGGACTGGAACCCGGTGCACGTCACGGCGACTCTCAAGCAGGCCTACGAGCACGAGGGGCTCTCCTTCGTGCGCATCCTTCAGCGCTGCCCGCACTACATGGACCACGTCTGGGACGACGTGCAGCAGGATCCGAGCAAGCTGCTCCTGCTCACCCACGACAAGGGCATCCCCGTCGACCAGAGCCTGACGCGCATCTTCACCAATCGCGTCGAGCACGACCCGAGCGATCTCAAGGCCGCCCGCGACTACGCGGCCTCGGACATGCCCATCCCGATCGGGCTCCTCTACCGCAACGAGAACGCGGAGCGTTACGACAAGATCGCCCAGCAGGGCATCGGCACCAGCGTCGAGAAGAAGCTCGGCGCCGTGCAACACGAGATCGATCGCTTCCTCGTCTAGGTAAGGGAAGTCATGTTGGAACAAACTCGACTCGAGAGGGGGGGACGTCGGGAAGGAGCAGCTCCGGTGGGTGACAGGAAAAAGAGCCAGCGCGCGTGCCGCGGGGGCGTGGCCTTGGAACTGACGGAGAAGACGCTGTGCGGCCCGGGCGCGGTGCTCACGGCCGCGGCGGCCGAGGGCCTGGCGCTCTCCGGAGTGCGGGCCGCTCGGCTGCTCGCCGACGAGGACGCGCGGCCGGGCAACCAGGCCGGCGCCGCGGTGCCCTGGGTGCTTCACCGCACCACCTCGCAGCGCGGGCGCGGTGGCGCCTTCGGCGCGTTCGAGCTGGTGGCCGGCAGCGCCCGCGAGGCCGTCGATCAGTGCTTGGTCGCGCACCTGACCGGTCTCTGCGGCGATCTCCTGGTGGATCCCGGGTTTTCTCAGCGGCTCCAGCTCTTCGAGCCGCTGGATGCCGCCGTCACCGCGCCGCTCTTGGAAGAAGCGGCGGACGGCGAGCACTTGGTCGTGGACGACGAGGGGGTCGCGCGCGAGCTCGGGGCAGCGTTCGCGAAGGCATCCGAGGGGCTCGGCCGCGCCGTCGCCTCGCTCTCGGTGGAGCAGAGCGGTGACGCCGAAATGGTGCTGATCACCACGGCGGACGCCCGCGACCTGGCCGCGGAGGCCGCGCACGCGCTGGGCAAGTGCGCGGCCATCGCGATCGCGCAGCTTCGACCGTTCCCCGCCGCTGCCGTCGCGGAGGCAGCACGTGGCAAGCGCGTGGTCGTGCTCGAGCCGAGCTGGGCCCGCGGCCGCTTGGAGAACGCCGTCCGGAGCGCGCTCGCCAGCGACGGCGCGCCGCTGCCGGTCATCGACCCGTTCGCGCCGAACCTCCGGGCGACGCTCCGCGCGACGCTGGGGCTCGGGCACGCGCCGGCCGACTCGCTCAGGCCGGAGCCGCCGCGCTTCGTGATCGGTGTGGCGCCGGCCGGGCCGCGCTCCGAGGCGCTGCTCGGGGATCTGGCGGCCCGCCTCGCGGAGGTCGGGCAGATCTCGATCGCCGAGCCGGAGGGCTCGGGCGAGGCGGTCTCGCTGCTCGCCATCGGCGGGAGCCGAGTGAGCTCGCGTCCGGCAATCGCCGCGGACCTGCTGTTCGTCGCCGATCCGGTGCTGCTCTCCGCCTCGAAGCTGGCCGAGCGCCTGGCGCGCGGCGGCAGCTTGGTCATCGCCTCGACGGCGGCGACGCCGGATGCCGTGTGGGGCGAGCTCAGCGCCGTGCAGCGCGAAGCTCTTCGGGGGCTCGGCGTCCGCGTGCTCTGGCTCGACTCGGCCAAGAGTCGCGCTTCCGAGGCCGACTTGCCGCGAGCCGCGTGGCTCACGCTGGAGCGGGCGCTGCTCGAGAGCGCCGCGCCGGGCCTGTCCGAGCGACTGGGTCTGGACGAGCGGCGCATCTCCGCCCTCGCGGGCGAGCCCGTCTTGCAGCGCGTCGAGCCGACTCCGTCGGTCGCTGCGCACGCGCCGAGGCAACTCCCCGAGCGGCCCGTGCTCCCCGCGAAGGCCGACAAACCGGACGCGCGCTGGCGCGCCGGGCTCCGGCGCTTCCACGTGACCGGCCAAGGCGCTGCGGGTCCGACGGCGCTCTTGCCGCTGGCGCCCGCCGCGGTCTCGGCCTGGCTCGCAGGGGCCCCGGCCCGCGAGACGCTGCTGCTCGTGGACGAAGGCGCGGAGCAGCTGGTGACCCCGCTCGACGCGCGTCTGGAGGCGGCGCTGGGCGGCGAGCGCGGCGTCGTCGCCGAGCACCTCGCCCGCCTCGTGAGTGACGTGGCAGCGGAGCTGGCTGAGGCCGGCGGCGCGGCACCCGTGAGCGCCGCGCTCGAGCGCGGGCTCGCGCGCTTCGCCGCCGAGTTCGAGCTGAGCGCCGCCGCCAAGAAGAGCTTCGACGCGGAGCTCGCGGCGTTCCGTCAGGCGCTGCCCAAGTCGGGGACGCTGCTCGGCCTGTCGTCGCACACGCACCTCCGGCTCTACGCCAGCGTGGTCTTGGCCGAGCGCGAGCGACGCGCGGCGGGCTTCCTGCGCGAGGTCGAATCGGTGGCGTCGGGCCTGGCCGAGCGCCTGCGCCTGGAGGCGTCACGCTCCCCGGCCGCGCGCTCCGCGGAGGGCCTGAGCGCGGTGCTCGGTGAAGGGGTGAGCTTCGTGGACCCTGCGGCCCTGGCCAAAGCCTTGCCGAAAGCCCGCGGGCCGCAGCCGCTGGCCGAGGCGCGCAGGCGGCGCATGCAAGCCGCACTCGGCCTGCTCCAGCGCTTCTTGAACGACGCCCCCAAGTCCGCGAAGCTGACCATCGTTCACTCGGGCAGCGTCCCCGACGAGCTCGATCTCGGCCGAGTCGAGCGCGTACGCCATACCGACTGCTTCGAGGTCGCCGCCGGGCTGTTCGACGGCCTGGCGAAGCGTTTGGCGGAGGTCTTCCGGGCGATGCGCGTCGGGCGCCTCGAGCTCGACGGAGCCTACGACCCGGCCGTCCACGACGAGGGCCTCGAATCCCTCGAGTGGCGCGGCTTCAGCCAGGAGGAGCTCCTCTTGGTGCCCCCCGTGGTGGTGGTCGAGAGCGCCGAGCGCGTCTGGCGCTCGTCCCTCGACGCGCTCTCGCGCCTCTTGCGCTCGGGGCGCCCGATCCACGCGTTGATCGAGGAGAGCGCGTCGCTGTCCGGTCAGCCCGGCTTGGGCTACGTGCTGGTCGCTCACCGCGAGGCGCTGGTGGTGCAGGGCAGCCTCGCCCGCCCGCTGCACCTGGCCGAGGGCTTCTCGCGCACCGCCCGGTCGCTCCGGCCGGCGGTGGTCGTCGTCGCGCCGAGACCTGCCTCGGGCCCGATCCCCGCGTGGCTCGCGCAAGGCGCCGCGCTCGAAGGCCGCGCGCTGCCGGCGTTCTCCTACGATCCCGACGCGGGCGCGTCCTGGGCGGAGTGCTTCGACATCCGCGACAACCCCGCGCCCGAGGAGCCCTGGCCGACGCGGAAGCTGGAGGTGGACGGCGCAGACGGCAAGCCCGAGAGCCTCGAGCTGGCCTTCACCTTCGCCGATGCCGCTGCGCTCGACGTGAACCTCCGCGCGCACTTCTGGCCCATCCCTGCCGAGGCCTGGAGCGACGATCAGGTGGAGCTCGGGCGCTACGTGTCGATCCCGCCCGCGGAGGCGCTACAGCGCCTGCCGTTCATCTGGGTCCTCGGCGACGACGGGCGGCTGGCGCGCGCCGTCGTCTCGCGGGAGCTCGCCTTCGCGTGCCGCGAGCGCCTGCGCATCTGGCACGTCGTCCAGGAGCTCGGCGGCTCGGCCAACGAGCACGCCCGGCGCGCCGCCGAGCGGGCGCGCCGCGAAGCCGAGGCCGAAGCCGCGGCTCGGCTCGGCGAGCTCGAGGCCGCTCACTCCAGGGAGCTCGAGCGAGTCCGCACCGAAGAGGCCGCTGAGGCGCTGAGCCGGCTGGCCCAGGCGCTGCTCGACCCGGGCGCTCTGCTCGCCACACCGACGGCGCCCGCTACCGCCCGCGCCGCCCCGAGCCCCGCGAGCGCGCCTGCTCCGGAGCCCGTCGCACCGACGCCGGCCGCTGCCGCTCCCGCCGCCGAGGAAGAAGCGGTCTCGTTCACCGACCCGTACATCGACACGCCGCTCTGCACCTCGTGCAACGAGTGCGTGAACCTGAACGGACTGATGTTCAAGTACAACGGCGACAAGCAGGCGATCCTGGCCGACGCCAAGGCCGGGACGTACCTGCAGCTGGTGACGGCCGCGGAGAAGTGCCCCGCGGCCTGCATCCATCCCGGCGCGCCGCGCGCGGACGACAAAACCGTCACCGAAGATCTGGTGGCGAGAGCCGCGCGCTTCAACTGACGGAGGCTAGCGGCAGTGCCCCTGAACGAGATCGCAACGGCAGGAGGGATCATGTTCGGCGTGGCTCTCACGTTCGGCGTGATCTTGGCCATTGCGAACCGGAAGCTGAAGGTCTGGGAGGACCCGCGGATCGACGACGTCGAGAAGCTCTTGCCGGGCAGCAACTGCGGCGCCTGTGGCAAGCCCGGTTGCCGCGCGTTCGCCGAGACCGTCGTGAACGGACAGTCTCAGCCCAGCGGCTGCACCGTCAGCAACGCCGAAGGCATCGCGGCCATCGCCGCCTACCTGGGCGTGGCGGCGGGCGAGCGACAGAAGCGCGTCGCGCGGCTGCACTGCGCCGGTGGCAAGTCCAGCGTGCGGCAACTGGCGGACTACCAGGGCATTCCCTCCTGTCGCGCCGCCTTCGTGGTCAACGGGGGTGGACGGGCTTGCTCCTGGGGCTGCTTGGGCTTGGGCGACTGCGACCGTGCCTGCACGTTCGCGGCGATTCAGATGAACGCCGAGGCGCTGCCGGTGGTGGACGTTGACAAGTGTACGGCCTGCGGCGACTGCGTGACGGCCTGCCCGGTCAACCTGTTCAGCATCGAGCCGCTCGACCACCCCATCGTCCTCCAGTGCAACAGCCCGCTGACCGGGGCGCAGGCCACCAACGCTTGCGCGGTTGCGTGTGACGGCTGTGGTCGCTGCGCGCTGGACGCGCCGCGAGACGCCATCGTCATGAAGCGGGGCCTGCCCGTGCTCCAGGACTCGGCACGGCTCGACATCAAGTGCACGCTGCGCTGCCCGACCGGCGCCATCAAGGAAGTAGTCGGCAACCAATTTCAGCGAAGAAGGCTCGAGGTGGCATCATGAGCTGGGCGAAGGCAACGGCCCGTTGGTTCACGCGCTTGGTGCGCCCGGAGGCGGAGGGCGTGAAGCCGGCCGAAGGAGAGCGCAGCGTCTCCACCGGCGCCGCCGCGGTGCTGGCGACGGAGGTGCTGGCGAGCCAGCGCGTCTGTCGCGTGGCATCCGAGAGCGAGACCCTGGGCTCGGAGGAGCTCACCGCGGGTCCGAACGCGTTCGGACAGCTCGTGTCCGAGACCGTGAGCGAGGACCCGAAGGGCGCCATCGCCCTCGCGGAAGGCCGCGCGCTGGGCGGCGCGCGCGCCGCCGTGCTGATCCCGGAAGGCCGTATCGTGGAGTGCCACGGCGCGCTGCACGCGGTCGCTTCGCGACGTGCGCCGCTCGTGATCCACGCCGTCGTCTCGGCGGACACGGCCTCGGCGCCGACGCTGGGCGCCGAAGGCCACGGGCCGTATCACGCGCTGGCGGATACGGGCCTGATCCTGGGGCTCGCCCGGAACGCCCAGCACGCCGTGGACATGACCCTGATAGTCCGGCGCGCCGCCGAGCTCGCGCTCGTCCCGGCCGTGGTCGTGCAGGACGGGCCGGAGACGGCCTGGGCACCCGCCAGCGTGGAGCTCCCCAAGGCCGCCAGCGTGCGCGAGCTGCTCGGTCCCCCGGAGGCCGGCGTTCCCGCGACGGGTGCCGCGCAGACGATGCTCCTGGGCGCGGAGCGCCGGCGCGTGCCGCGCTGGTTCGATCTCGATCGGCCCGCGGCGCATGGCGCAGAGCTCTCGGGGCAAGATCTCTCCGTCTCGCTCGCCGGCCGGCAGGAGTTCTTCGCGCGCGACCTGGAGCAGGTCTTGACGGAATCGTGTGAGCGGCTGGCGCGGCTCACGGGGCGCAAGCTCTCGCTCGTCTCCACTCACCGCATCGAGGACGCGCGGTACGCTTTCGTCGCCCAGGGCGTGGCCATCGAGTCGGCCGAAGCGGTGGCGACCTACTTGCGCCGGGAGCGCGGAGAGAAGGTCGGCGTGCTCGGGATCGAGTGGCTCAGGCCGCTCGCCGTGGAACAGATTCGGAAGGCGCTCGCGGACGTCGAGGTCGTCACCGTGCTCGAGCGCACGGGTGACGCCACGGGTGCCCCGGGCCCGCTCAGGCGCGAGATCGAAGCGGCCCTGGGCGAGCGCTCGCCACGCGTTCTCTCCGCCAGCTACGGGCTCGGCGGGCAGCCGCTGTCCAACGCCGATCTGCTCGGCGCGTTCGAGAACATGAAGATCGGCGAGGCCGCGCGCCCCTACCTGACCCTCGGCGTCTCCTTCCCGGAGGCGCGGTCGGAGCACCCGCGCCGCGAGGTCCTGAATCAGAAGGTGCGCGCAGCGTACCCGGAGCTCCTGCGATCGAGCCTCGGCGTCGACGCCCCGCTCGACCTCCGGCCCAAGACCGCGCGCACCGTGGGCCTGTGGGCGCGCAAGAGCGAGTCCCCGGAAGAAGTGCTGGAGCGCCTGGCCGAGCGCGCGGCCGCCGCGGTCGGAGCGCACGTGCGGAGCCGCCGCTCGAGCGCCGAACAAGGAACCTTCGCGGCCCAGGTCACGGCCTGCCCCGAGCCCCTCGTCGAGCCGGGCGCCGTGGTCTGGCACGACGCGGCCATCGTCGCGGCGCCGGAGCTGCCCCACGACGTCAATCCGCTCCGCCAGGTGGTGCGCGGCGGGGTCGCGCTGCTCTCGAGCCCGCTGCCGCCGGAGGCGTTGTGGCGAGATCTTCCCGCGTCATGGCGCGCGGAGATCCGCGAGCGCGAGCTCACGGTCTGGGTGCTGAACGCTCGGGCCCGAGAGCTCGTCGAGCACGCGCCGTGGTTGCTCGCCAAGGAGGCCGCCATCACCACTACGAGCGGGACTCCGGAGAAGCTCGACTGGCAGAGCTATGGAGAGCCGACTGGCAGAGCAGCGGACGAGACACCGCCGCTCGCGGTCCGGCGCTTCGCCAAGAGCCGCGCGGAGTACGACAACCTGCCGCGCTTCTGGGGGGAGCTCGCGGCGCCGCGCATCGAGAAGGGCGCCGCCGAGCCGGCGCCGGATCCTTACCTCTCGCTCGCCGCGCTGCCCCCCTCCACGAGCGGCCTCTTCCACGTGGCCACTCATCAGAACCGCTTGCCGCTGGTGGACGCCGAGCGCTGCGTCGGCTGCGGGGCGTGCTGGAGCGCCTGCCCCGACTCCGCGTTCGCCCCTGCCCTGATCCGGACCGAGGCCTTGCTCGATCGGGCCGCGGAGCTCGCCGCCGAGCCGAGCGCGGAGCGAGATCCCGCCGCCGACAAGCTCAAGCGAGCTCACAAGCAGCTAGCGGCCCGCATCGACGGCACGCTGGCGAAGCAGAAGGGCCGGCGGCTCACGCCGGAGCTGCTCCGGGAGAGCTTCGCCTGGCTCGTCGAGCAGATGAAGATCGCCGACGCCGACCGGCCGGCCTTCGAGCGGGCGTTCGAGGCCACCCTCGGCCCGATCGCGGCGTTGCCCTTCGCGGCCACGGAGGTGCTGTTCCACGAGGCGCACGCGCAGCAGAAGGGCAGCGGAGAGCTGCTCGGGCTGGCGGTGAACCCCGCTGCCTGTCAGGGCTGTGGCGGCTGCTCGGCGGTGTGCGCGGAGCAGGCGGTGCAGGTCGGAGGCCGCACCGAGGCAACGGTCGCGGCGGCCGCGGCGGGCTTCGAGGTCTGGGAACGCCTGCCCGATCCGAGCGGCGAGAGCCTGGCGCGTGCAGCCGGTCGAACCGGGATGCTCGCGGCGATCCTCGCCAGCCGGCACACGCTGCTCAGCGTGACCGGCGGCGGCGGCCACGAGCCCGGCTCCGGCTCGCGGCTCGGCGCGCGGCTCGGCGTGGCCGTGGCGGAGTACCGGCAGCAGCGCGCCCTCGCTCAGCAGCTCGGCCGTCTGGACAAGCTGATCGGCGAGCTGCACGACGCGGTCAGGCGCACGCTGGCCGCGTCGATTCCAAGCGACGACCTGACGGCGCTCGATCGCGCGCTCGACGACCTGCCGGATCGCGGCGCCAGCACCGCCGCGCTGATCACCCGGCTGGAGGCGCTGGGCGAACGCGCCAGCGTGGACGGCGACCGCGCGCGCCGCCTGGTGCGGACGGCGAAGCAGCTCGACGAGCTGCGCCAGCGCATCGCCGAAGGCGCCGACGGCCTCGGGCGCGCGCGCTTCGGTCTGGTCGTCGCCAGCCCGTCCCTGGCGGAGTGGGCAGCCGAGTTCCCGCGCAACCCGTTCGCCGCACCCGTGGTCGTCGATCTGTCGCCGGGAGCGCTGGACCTGGCGCTCGGGCTCGCCGAGAGCCTGGCGGCGAGCCACGTCGCCGAGGCGCGCTTGGTGCGCCTGGGCGAGCTCCTGCTGGCCGCGCCCTCGGACTTGGTGCTGAAGGAGCGTGCCCTCGAGAGCCTCGACTTCGCGGGGCTCGGCCCCGCGGAGCGCGCGGACTGCCCACCGCTCCTGGTGCTGTGCGGCCCGGAGGCGCTCGGCGCCGAGACCCGCGCCGGCCTCGCGCGCGCGCTCGCTTCGCGCTTGCCCATCAAGGTGCTCGTGCTCGACGGCCGCGAGCGACTGCTCCGCTCCGGCGAGACGCTCTTGCCGTTCGTGGCGGAGCGCCGCGCCTTCGTGCTCTCCTCGACGCTGGCTCACCAGGAACACCTGTTCGACGGCCTGTACGCCGCGCTCGAGGCGACCGGGCCCGCGTTGATCCACCTCTACGCGCCGAGCCCGGTGCGCCACGGGTTCGACCAGGCCTTCACCGTCGAGCGGGCGCGGCTCGCCGTGGAGTGCCGAGTCCACCCGCTGCTGCGCTGGGACCCCGCGGCAGGCGGCGTCTTCGGCGCGCGCCTGTCTCTGGCCGGCAACCCCGCGCCCGGCGAGCCCTGGGCCAGCGATGCGAGCGGGCAGCCGCTGACCCCCGCGCATTTCGCCGCGGGCGAGACCCGCTTCGCCGCGCACTTCGTCGAGCCGACCGGCTCGACCCAAGCGGTGGCCCAGTGGGCGCTCGGCGACCCCGCGGCGCGCGCGCAGGCCACACCGGAGCTCGACGGCGCGGACGGCCCCCGCGCGCTCGACGCCGAGCTCGCACGCGTCGTGGTCGAGCGCCTCGACACTTGGCGTACCTTGCAGGAGCTCGCGGGCGTCTCCACGCCGTTCACCGAGCAGGTGCGCGCCGCGGCTCGGGACGAGCTCGCGGCGGCACATCAGGCCGAGCTCGCGCGTCTCGCCGCCGACTACGAGCAGCGGCTCGCAGCGCTGTCCCAGCAGAAGCTCCAGGAGGCCACAGAGCGGCTCGGCGCGCGCCTCCTCACGCTGGCGGGCTACCGCGGCGGCGCGGCCAAGTCGGGAGACGAGAGCTCATGACGGGGCTCGCCTTCTTTCTCCAGGGGCGCACCTTTCGCCACGGCGTGCACCCGGACGAGAACAAGGAGGCGACGTGTGCCTCGGCCATCGAGCGCATGCCGTTCGTGGACGAGTACCTCCTGCCCCTGTCTCAGCACATCGGGGCGCCCAGCAAGCCGCTGGTCCGCGCGGGCCAGAAGGTCGAGCGGGGCCAGGTCATCGCCGAGAGCGCGGGCTTCGTCTCGACGCACCTGCACGCGCCGGTCACCGGCACGGTGAAGGCCATCGAGCTCCGGCTGGCGCCCAGCGGCAAGCGCGTCGAGACCGTCGTCATCGCGGCCGACGCCTACGCGACCCAGAAGGTCACCCCGCTCGACGTCCCGGATCCGGCCAAGGCCGACGCCGAAGCCCTGATCTCGGCCATCCAGCGCGGCGGCCTGGTCGGCTTGGGCGGCGCGGCGTTCCCGACCCACGTCAAGCTGAAGGTCCCGAAGGGCAAGCGCGTGCAGTTCGTGATGCTGAACGGCTGCGAGTGCGAGCCCTACCTCACCTGCGACCACCGGGTGATGTCCGAGCGGGCCGCCGACGTGAAGCGCGGGCTCGATCTGATCATGCAGGTCACGGGCGCGGAGCGCGCCTACATCGGCATCGAGCGCAACAAGCCAGACGCGATCGCCGCGCTCGAGAAGGAGGTCGATCGCGAGCGCGTCGCCGTGGTGGGCCTCCAGGTGAAGTACCCGCAGGGCGCCGAGAAGATGATGATCGAGGCCATCCTGAAGAAGGAGGTGCCCGCCGGCGGCTTGCCGCTGGATCTCGAGATCGTGGTGCAGAACGTGGGCACCGCGGCGGCGCTGGCCGATCTGTTCGACCGCGGGCAGCCGCTGATCGAGCGCGCGGTGACGGTGACCGGCCCTGGCGTGCGCCGGCCCGCGAACGTGATGGTCCCCATCGGCACGCCGGTGAAGGAGGTCATCGAGCACTGCGGCGGGCTCCTGCCCGAGGCCAAGCAGGTGATCCTCGGCGGTCCCATGATGGGCAACGCCCAGAAGAGCCTGGACGTGCCGGTGACCAAGGGCACCTCCGGCATCCTGGTCCTGACCCGCCTGGCGAAGACGGCCCCGGAGGAGCCCTGCATCCGCTGCGGGCGCTGCCTGGAGGCCTGCCCGATGTTCCTGAACCCGTCGCGGCTGGCGCAGCTCTCCCGCGCCGAGCTCACCGACGAGCTGAAGGAGCAGCACGTGCTCGACTGCTTCGAGTGCGCGAGCTGCTCGTTCTCGTGCCCGTCGCACATCCCGCTGGTGCAGCTGATCCGCGTCGGCAAGGGCCTGGTCCGGCAGAAGGACGCCTCATGAGCCAGAGCCTGGAGCTGCTCCAGATCAGCACCTCGCCGTTCGTGCACCGAGGGCAGACCACCCGGAGCGTGATGCTCGAGGTGGTGGGCGCGACGGTGCCGGTGATCGCCGCCGCCACCTACTACTTCGGTATCACCGCGCTGCTCCTGGTGACGGCGGCCGTGACGGGCGCCGTCGGCACCGAGTGGCTGCTGTCCGAGCGCAAGGGATGGTCCACCCTCCGCGACGGCTCCGGCTTGCTCACCGGGATCTTGCTCGCCCTGACCTTGCCGCCGGCGATCCCGCTCTGGATGGCCACCCTCGGCGGCATCGTCTCCATCGCGCTCGGCAAGCTGATGTGGGGAGGCTTGGGCAAGAACATCTTCAACCCGGCGTTGGTCGGGCGCGCGTTCCTTCAGGCCGCGTTCCCCATCACGCTGACGACCTGGGTCGCACCAGGCCGGGGTTTGCTGCACCTGGACCCGAGCAGCTTCGCGCTGCCGCTGATGAAGGCCAAGGTGGACGTGATCAGCTCCGCGTCGCCGCTCGGTCTGTCCAAGTTCCAGCACAAGCCGACGGAGCTCGGTCTGCTGCTCTCCGGGAACACCGCGGGCTCGTTGGGCGAAACCGCCGCGATCGTGCTGATCGTCGTCGGGCTGTGGCTCGGCCTGCGCCGCGTGTTCGACTGGCGCCTGCCGGTCTCGACGCTGCTCTCGGTGGCGGCGCTGAGCGGCGTGCTGCACCTGTGGAAGCCGGCGTCCTACCCGACGCCGATCTTCATGCTGCTCTCTGGCGGCCTGCTCTTCGGCGCGGTTTTCATGGTCACCGATCCCGTCACCACGCCGCTGACCCCCCGCGGCGCCTGGATCTTCGGGCTCGGGGTGGGCGTCCTGGTGGTGTTGATCCGCCTCTTCGGTGGGCTGCCGGAGGGCGTGATGTACGGCATCCTGCTGATGAACGCGGTCACACCGCTGCTCGACAAGAAGACCCAGCCCCGCACCTTCGGAGGCAAGCGATGAGCGAAGCGGCCGAGCCCTCCTCGATCCGGCTGGCGGGCACGCTCGCGGTCGCCGGGCTCTTGTCCGGACTGACGATCGTCCTCGTCTACCTGGGCACGCTCGAGCGCATTCAGGACAACCGCGCCGCTGCCCTGCAAGAGGCCGTCTACAAAGTGCTGCCCGGCACCAAGAAGATCGAGCCCTTCGCCCTCGAGGGTGGAACGCTCGTGCCGTTCAAGGGCAAGGTGGGCGCGCCCAGCCAGAAACCGCTCGTCTACCGCGGGCTCGACGAGTCCGGCGGGCTGATCGGCTACGCCGTGCCAGCCGAGGGCCCGGGCTTCCAGGACGCGGTCAAGATCCTGTACGGCTACGATCCCAAGCGCCGCGCGGTGATCGGCATGGAGGTGCTGGAGAGCCGGGAGACGCCAGGGCTCGGCGACAAGATCATCTTCGATCCCCACTTCAAGGCGAACTTCGTCGAGCTGAAGGTCGACCCGACGATCGAGCTGGTGAAGAAAGGCGAGAAGACGGCGCCGAACCAGGTGGACGCGATCACCGGGGCGACCATCTCGTCGCGGGCCGTGGTCACCATCATGAACAAGAGCAACGCCACCTGGCTGCCCAAGCTCGGGGCCGACGGGCCCAAGACGGCGAGCTCGGAGGTGAAGTGAGCATGGCGGACAAGGACTCTCGACCCGCCTGGCCGGAGCTCACCCGGGGGATCTGGAAGGAGAATCCGGTGCTCGTCGCGGTGCTTGGGCTGTGCCCCACCATGGCCGTCACCAACTCGCTCGAGAACGCGCTGGTGATGGGCGCGGCCACGACCTTCGTCCTGATCGGCTCGAGCGCGATGGTCTCCGCGATGCGCAAGATCATCCCGAGCCAGGTGCGCATTTCGGCCTACATCATCATCATCGCGACTTTCGTCACCGTCATCGATTTCACGCTGGCGGCGCTGCTCCCGGCGGCGCACAAGCAGCTCGGCGCATTCATCGCCCTGATCGTCGTGAACTGCATCATCTTAGGACGCGCCGAGGCGTTCGCCGCCAGGAACCGGGTGTGGCTCTCGCTCGCGGACGCCACCGGCATGTCCATCGGTTTCACGCTGGTGGTGGCCATGATCGGCGCCATCCGCGAACTGCTCGGGAGCGGTACGTTGCTCGGAGCCCAGGTTCTCGGCTCGAGCTTCGAGCCCTGGGCCATCATGGTGCTTCCGCCCGGTGGGTTCCTCACGCTGGGCGCGCTGCTCACGCTGTTCGGGTACGTCAGGAAGCGGCGCGCCGAGCGTGCCGCGCCCACCGGCGTGGCCGAACGGGAGGCTGTGTGATGGGCGACATCGGCAACCTGGTGTTCATCTTCGCGTCGGCCTGCGTGATCAACAACTTCACGTTCAGCTACTTCCTGGGCCTGTGTCCCTTCATGGGGGTGACCAACAAGGTGGAGACCGCGGTCCGCCTGGGCGTCGCCAACGTCTTCGTGATGTTGATCACCTCGCTCGCGACCTGGGTGCTCAACACCTATGTGGTCGTCAAGACGCCGTACCTCGCGCTGATCAGCTACATCGTGGTCATCGCCAGCACCGTTCAGTTCGTCGAGATGGTGATCAAGAAGCTGAGCCCGGCGCTGTTCCGAGCGCTCGGCATCTACCTGCCGCTGATCACCACCAACTGCGCCATCCTCGCGCTGGCTCTGTTCCAGACCAGCCGCGGGTACGGCCTGGTCCAGGGCCTGGTCTTCGCGCTCGGCAGCGGCCTGGGCCTGACCCTGGCGCTGGTGATCATGGCGGGGATCCGCGAGGAGACCCAGGTCAACGGCGCCCCCGACGTCGTGAAGGGCACCGCCATGAGCTTCCTCATCGCGGGGATCCTCTCCCTGGCCTTCATGGGCTTCGCGGGCCTGTTCTCCAACGCTTGAGGACAAATCGATGTACGAGCTCTTCGCCATCCTCGGTCTCGCCGCAGCGTGCGCCGTATGGGTGCTCGTAGACCGCGCCTCCGGCTGCCCCAACCGAGGGCGCTGCGGCGCGTGCAGCGGCGGCCGCTGCTCCCGCGACGCCGAAGAAGGCGACGCTCAGTCCTGAGAGTCCGCGGACTCGGACTCGTCGGTGCGGCGCATGGGGGTGGAGGCGATCACCCCCACATCCATGTAGGGCAGCTGGAGCGAGTACATGTCGGCCAGGGTGTTGGCCGCTCGCTTCAGCTCGATCACCCGCGCCTCCAGATCGGCGACGGTGGCGACCAAGACGTCCAGAGTCATGTGCGTTGCCAGGTGTGCCATCGGTGACTCCTTCCGATCAAATGTTGCTCGTGTCTCAATTGGAGAGTAGCCCCCGGCCGAGCAGGGTCAACCGACGACGGAGCGGGTTTCGCTCGCAAATCTCGCAGATGCTTCGCGAGGCCCTCGCGTGACGCGCACGCGTTTCGCGAAGCGTGCTCCGAGGGCCCAGCCGGCACAGTTGGCGTATACTGGGCGGCGGAGGTCGGTGATGCGTTCGAGCTTGCTTCTGTTGGCTCTGGTCTTGGGCACGCAAGGCTGCGGTGGTGACGACGGCGGCGGCAGCGCGAGCACCGGCGGCAGCAGCTCCGGCGGCGGCGGTGGCTCCGGCGGCGGCTCGAGCGGCAGCGGCGGCTCCGCCGGCGGCACCAACCCGGGAACCATCCACAACCCGCTCGCCAATCCCGAGTCGGGTCCGCCGGCGGGTTGGTCGGAGGGCAAGTGCAGCCTGGGCCTGCCGGCAGAGGCCTTGCCCGAGGACGTCACGAATCCCGATCACGTCATCGGCGACGGCACGCCGGCGAGCTGTACCTCCGATCTCGTGGTGCAGACCATCGCCAAGGGCGGCGTCATCACCTTCGACTGTGGCCCCGACCCAGTCGTGATCAAGCTCACCGAGACGGCCAAAATCGTCAACGACACGGGCCCGAGCATCGTGATCGACGGCGGCGGCAAGGTCGTCCTGAGCGGTGACGGCAAGAACCGCATCCTCTACATGAACACCTGCGACCAAGACCAGAAGTGGACCACGTCGCACTGCAACGACCAGGACCACCCGCGGCTCAGCATCCAGAACCTGACCTTCTCCGACGGGAACGCCAAGAGCGTGGAGGAAGGCGGCGGCGCCATCTTCGCCCGCGGCGGGCGCATCAAGATCGTCAACAGCCGGTTCTTCAACAACGTGTGCGACGACACCGGGCCCGACGTCGGCGGCGCCGCGGTGCGGGTGTTCGACCAGTCCGAGGACAAACCCGTCTACGTCGTCAACAGCACCTTCGGCGGGGATCCGAGCGGCTTCGGCAACGCCTGCTCGAACGGCGGCGGGGTCAGCAGCATCGGCGTCTCGTGGACCATCGTGAACAGCCTGTTCAGCTACAACAAGGCGGTGGGCAACGGCGCCAACCCCGCGAAGGCCGGCACCCCCGGCGGCGGCAGCGGCGGCGGCATCTACAACGACGGCAACACCATGACGCTCTCCCTGTGCGGCACCTTGATCGAGCAGAACCAGGTCAACGCCCACGGCAGCGCCATCTTCTTCGTGACCAACGACCACTCGGGCAACATCGTGATCAACGACTCCACCATCCGCAAGAACAGCGGCGGCTCGTGGTACGCCCAGCCCGGCATCTCGATGCACGACGACACCAAGATCGAGATCAACAACTCGACGCTCGAGCCGTGAGGCCCGCGCCTCAGGGGTTTTCGCTGCGCGCGAAGGCGAGCTCCACCAACAGCGTGGCTGCCGCCAACAGGCCGAGCGCGCCCGCCGAGCCGATCAGCGGCCACGCGAGCGCAGTGAGCGCCGTCACGGTCGAGTGGACCGTGAAGCGGTAGCCCGCGAGCGCACCCCGCCGCCCGCCCTCGAGCAGCGAGCGAGCCACGGACAGCGCCAGCAGCGCGGCGGAGAGCAGCCAGAGCCAGCGCGCGCCCGCGGAGACCAAGCCGGCGCGATGACCCGCCCAATAGAGCAGCCCACCCGAGCCCGCGCGCAGGAGCGCGCTCCCGCGCACGCCGAGCCAGTGCGCCAACGTGCGGTAGCCCGCCCGCGTGTCCCCGGCGCGATCCTTCTCGTAGTTGCCCTGCAGGTAGAGCGCGGCGAGCGCGCCGACGGCGAGCAGCATGCGCCAGGTGTGGGCCGCCACCTCGAGCAGCGGCGCGTCCGGGGCGGCCGCTGCCGCGCCGATGAACGCGAGCCAGGCCATCAGCGCGGCGTGGGCCAGGTTGCCCAGGAACGGCAGCGCCTTGGCGGGGGAATACGCCAGCATCAAGAGCGCGCTCGCCAGAGCCATCAGCCAGCCCAGCCGGTGCGTGAGCGCGAGCGCGAGCGCGACCAGCAGGCCGAGCAGCGAGGCCGCCAGCGCGGTCGGCCCTTCGGGCAGGAGTCCCCTCACGGCCGGCCGCTCCGGCGCGTCCACGGCGTCGGCCTCCAGATCCACCAGGTCGTTGAGCAGCTGCCCGACGCTCCAGGCCACGCCCACGGCGACGGCCGCGACAGCCACGCCCGGACCGCGCGCCACACCGGGCGAAGCGGCCGCGCCGGCGAGGCAGGCCGCAGCGGGCAGCACGAAGAAGTGGGGCCGGGCGGCGGAGAGCAGCGCGCGCGCGAACGCGGCAGGGGCCATTCCCAGCTCCGCGCGCCGCCGCACCCAGGAGTTGCCGAAGCGCACGCCCGCGGCGAGCACGCGAGTCACCCCGCGGCGCGGCACGGCCGAAGATGCTGCGAACGACCCCATGAGCCTCGCGGACGCTAGCAGAAGTCGAGTGAGCCGGGGTGCTGGGCTGGTACCCTGCGCGACATGATCCGCCGGGTCCTCCTCGGCCTGCTCGCGCTGTGGCTCGGCGGCTGCGCTCGCTGCGCTTCCAAGGTCGAGTTCGAGTCCTTCGTGAGCGTCCCCACGGAGCTCGCGGCCGTCGGGGAGCTCGACGACCCGCCCGACGTCGTGGTGAAGGTCGAGAAGCGCGCCGCGCCCAAGGGGGGCGGCGGAGGCTGCGGTCACAGCCCCGTCTGCCTCATCATCATCCCCTTCGCAGTCGCAGAGGCGCTCTTCCCGGAGAAGCTCCGCATCGCCACCGTGAGCGAGAAAGGGCGCGAGACCTACCACGGCGTGTTCCGAGAGAACGGGCAGTTCGTGCAGGCGCTGGCCTTCGTGGACGGCTTGTGGAGGAAGATCGCGCTGCTCCAGCTGCCGGAGCTCGGACGCAACCTGGTGGTCGAGGTCGCTCACTCGCCCGCCGACGCCGAGGGCATGCTCGCGCCGGCTACCGAAGAGCTACTGGCTGGTCGAGGACACGCCGGGCTTGGTCGCGCTGGTGCTGCGCGACGCGGGCTGCAAGCAGGGCGACCTGCTCGAGCTCGCGGCGGCTCCGCCCGACGCCAAAGCCCCCGAGCGCGGCCGGGTGTGCGGGGGCAAAGGGCTCAGAACGCCCGGCTGAAGCGCAGGGCCACGGTGGGCAGCCAGCGCGGTAGCTCCTCGTCGATCTGCTCGTCGAGCAGCGCACGATCGACGTCGGGGTCATTCAGGATCGAGTCGCGGTCGATGCTCAGCGCCAGCAGCCGGCGCACGCCCACGCCCACGCTGAAGTGGTAGGTGCGGTGCATGATCCACTTGTGACCGATCTCGACGAACACGTTGTGCGAGGAGACGCCGATGGCGTACGTGTCCTTGTACAGATAGCCGGCGCCCAGGTACGGGCGGAACTCACCCAGCTCGGGGAAGAAGCGCACGCTCGCCGAGTAATGAACGGCAGGGTTCAGCTCGACGCCGTAGCCGAGATACCACTCGAGGCCGTGGACCGGCAGGTTGAGCACGCCGAGCAACATCGCCAAGTTGCCCTCTGGTGCCAGGCCGGTGGCGACCTCCACCACCAAAAATCGCCGGTTCTGATCGACGACGGTCCCGAACCGCTCGTGCGGACCGCACAAGGCCCGGCCGCCGGGTGAACGGAAGCCGACGTCCTTCGCCCGCGCCGCGGGCGCGACCAACGCGAGCGCCACGGCGGCGCGCGCCGCGAGTGCTCTCACTCGACCTTCCTCCCGAAGACCACTGAGACGAACCCCTCCCAGGGGCGGTGATCCCGGGCATCCTCCAGCTCGTCCTGCGCCGCCGCGTTGTGGAACCCGTTCGGGTCGATCAGGTAGGAGTTCAGGAGCCGTCCCGCGACTGCCGCGCGCGCGCCCCAGAACATCTGGATGCTCCACGAGCGCTGGTCGAACAGGGTCACGCCCAGCTCGAGCGGCGTCACGCCGACGAGCCAGTAGTGCCGAGCGAGCCGCGCGTCGAAGTGGGTGCCGACACCGCAGGACCACTCCGTTCCCCAGAGCGTTCCGAAGAACGTCCGGAACCCGAGCCCGGCGAAGTAGCGCGCGTTCACGCCGCGATCGCCGGCCATCAGGCGCAGGTGCGGGTTCGCCCACTCCCAGCGCAGCCCCGCCGACAGGCCGACGAAGAGCGCGCTGATGACCTCGTCGGACGCGACGCGCTGGGCCGCGGATTCGGTGGTGATGCCCACCACCCAGTGCCGCCGCGGCTCCACCTCCCAGCGCTCCGGGAGCACGGGGCCGACGACGCCGTGATCGCGCGGGACCTCCGTCGCGGGCGCGGCCGCGACGGCGGCGGCGCGGAGCACCAGGCTGGCGGCGAGGGCCCGGCCGGTCACGCGCGCCCAAGGCATCACGGCGCCTCGGACTTCCCCCCCGCACCGGCGTCGTCGACTGCGGGGGGAAGGGCCGGCAGCGCGATCGGAGGCTCGGGCGTGCTCGTCGGCGACGCTGGCGCCGCCGGTGAGTGGGGTGCCGGCGGCGCTGCGCGAGGCGCACGCTTCTCGCAGACGAGCGTCATGCGCGCGATGGGAAAGGCCACCAGCAGCCAGTGGTCGGTGTAGAAGTCGAGCTGCGCGTGGTGCATCTCGTCGCACGCGTGCCGTCGGCGCGCGCGTTCGAGCAGCACCGCGTAGTGGTCCGGCTCACTGAGCTGGAGCAGGCCGAGCAGCATCAGCCCGCTGTCCTCTTCCGTCACGAAGGTGGACTCGGGCCCCGGCGGTTCGTGGTGCGGCGTCCACACCGCCTGGCGGCTGTGGTGCACCGTGCAGGCCGAGAGCACGACGACGGCGAGGCCCGCGAGGCAAAGGCCTGAGAGATCACGGGCCATGAGCGCCACGCATCTTACCAGGCGCTGCCCGCGCGGAGTCGACGCTGGCGAGCCCGCCGAGCACCTCGGCCGGAGCCCAGGCGGCCACGGCCTGCTCGAAGCGTGCGCGGCTGCGGTTCGGGATGCGCCGCGCGAGCTCTTCGATCACCGCACCCGGAGTGTCGGGCACGCCGGTGTACGTGGCGTCGGAGGCGAGGCCCGTGTGCAGGTCGAGGAGCAGCCCGGTGTTCGCGGGCTCGAGCGCCCAGAGGCTCGCCGCGAGGCCGTGGCCGAGCCGGTGCGGGTCGAACCCCTCCGGCGCCAGGGCCAGCTCGGCCCAAGCCGCGGCAGCAGGTGGCGGGGGCCGTTCGAGGTCGCGAAGCTCGTCGCGTCCACCGACGCGCGGGGAGCGATTCACGAGCGCGGCATAGTAGTCGGCGAACCCTTCGTCGACGGCCGCCAGCACGCTTCGCCCGAGGCGACCCGGGGGACGGGCCCCCGCCGCCCACACGTGGCCGAGCTCGTGGAGCCACACGGTACGCGAGAGCGGCTCATTGCCGCCGGCGAGCAGCACCGACCGGGACTCCGCGTGGACCTCGATGCGCCGCGCCGCGCCCCTGGCGATCATCCAGTGCACGTCGACCTGGCGCGGGCGGAGCTCGGGGGGCAGCGCCAGCAAGGCCGCGTGAGCATCGAGAAACGCGGCGGCGGGCGCGGGTCCCGCGTCGCAGCGACCGACCGGACCCGGGTGGAGCGACGCCCCGGCGACGCGGCTCCCGAGTCGAAGCGAGAGCCCGTCCGCCGAGAGCGCACCGCCGGCGACGCGATGGCATGCAGCCGGCGCGTCGGAGTCTGCGCATCCGACCAGCCAGCCCGCGAGGGCGATCACTGCGGCGCGTCGGGACACAGCGACAGGTGCTCCGTGATGAAGGCGTCGATCTCCTGATCGACGACGGCGTCGAGATCGGCACCGCTGGCGGGTGTTCGGACCACGCGTCGCGCCAGGGAGAGGTAGTCGCGCGTCGCGTCGCGGGCGCGCTTCGCGAAGTCGTTCAGGCACGCCTCGACGGCGCCCGGCGTGGTGGGATCGTTGCAGTCGCGCCCCGGGCGATAGATCGAGTCTTTGGTGGTGGTGTGGCCGATGCTGTCTTCGGAGAGGCTGTTGCCGTGCGCGTCGGTGCTGCCGCCGTGGAACAGCACCTCCGCACCGTCGGTGTAACGTTCGTACCCGGCCTTGCGGGGGCGGAACGCCTTCACCCGCTGAATGCACCAAGGCCGGCTCGCGTGGTCACGATCGCGGAACGTGTGGGCATCGGAGAACGAGTCCTGGATAACGTGACTGGCTTTGCCCAGCTCCGACAGCGCGCGCGCGCGCGCTGGGATCCAGTCCCGAGCCGCCGCCCGGGTGAGCGCGCGCACCGTCTCGTTGGCGTCCCGCGCCGCCTCGGCGCTTTGGTTGGTGTCGGTCAACAGGAAGTGCATTCGCTGCACCTCGTTCCGATCGGTGTACTCGGTGAGCGCGCGCACGTACGAGTAGACTCCCGCGTTGAGGTGCACCAAGAGCTCCTTCGGCCAGTCCACGCGCCGATTCCCCTCCGCGATGGCGTGAACCTCCTCGCGGGTGAAGCGGTCGTCGGGCGGAAGCGCGTCGTTGGCGAAGGACGTGAGCCACTCGTGACCTTGAAAGAAGGACGACCGGGTCATGACGCAGTCGCCCTTGGAGAAGAAGCCGAGATCAGCCTCCTGGGGCGTGCAGATGTCGGTGGGGTTGACGCAGGTCCCCGTCGTCACCGCCAACGCCATCGCTGCGGCCGTGCTCACCCGCCGACGCACCACACCGAGACGTTATCACGGAGCGCGCGGGCCGGGTCTCGAGACCCGCGCTCAGGTCGCCGCCGCCCGACCCGCCGCGAGCCCCGACGCCAAGGCGCGAAGCCAGGTGCGCGGCCGATCGGCGACGGCGTCGCCCGCCACGAAGATCCCCGGCGCTCCCCGGGCCGCTGCGCCGCTCACCGCGATGCCAACGCGCTCGAGCAGCTCGACGCCGTGGCTCGCGAGATCCACGCCGTGGAGCGTGGAGACGGCATCCACGGGCAAGCCGTCCAGCTCCAAGACCACGGGAGCGTCCAGCGAAGGCCGAAGCCCCGCGCCTCCCGGGTGATCGGGACGCGCGGGGTCGAGCACGATGCCCCCGGCGAGCACGCCGCCGAGGGCGAGCACGACTCGGTCCACGGCGAGCTCCTCGCCCCCCTCCAACACCGCCGTCGAAGCCGAGACGCGCTCGACGCGTGCGCGGCGAACCTGAATCGAGCGCTCGGACAAAAGCGCGTCGCGCGCCGCCTCGAAGCGCGCCCCCGCCGCGCCGCCGGGGAGCGAGAGCGCCTCGCCGAGCGGCAGCTCGACGCGCTTGCGCAGCGCCTCCGCCACGCCGGGCTTCGTGCCGAGCCACGGTCCGAGCAGCCAGGCGTCCGCCCCGCCGCCCGCCTTCGCGAGCTCTGCACCGAGCTTCTCGAGCTCGGCCTCGTCCTCGAAGCGCGCGGCGAAGTCGTACGCCGGCAGAGCGCGCTCCGCGTCGAGCTCGAGCGCGCGAGGTTCGAAGCGCGTGCCCGTCCGCTTCGCCCAGGCCGTCTCGCTGAGCGCGTGCGCCAAGAGCGGCGCGTCCCAGTCGTCGCGAACCAGCTCGGCGACGGCAATCCGCCGCCCGCCGAGCTCCGCCAGATCCAAGAGGGCGCCGTCCCGCGCGCGCGCGGGGCGCAGCAGTCCCGCCGAGGTCGCGAGCAGGCACGGCTCCGATCCAGCGACGTAGCCCAGGGCCCGGAGGTGCTCGGCCTCTTCGGCGCCGAGCTCGTGGGGCGCCCTCGCTCGCTCCCAGGGATCGAAGTCGGCCGCGCCGCTGCCGAGCGCCGAGGCCCCAGCGCGATCGTGGACGACGACCACCTCCGCGCTCGCGCGCGCCGCGGCCCACGCGGCGGCGGTCCCCGCCACACCGGCGCCGATCACCAGCACCTTCATGCCTCGTCCTCGCCCGGCTCCCGGCCGACTTGAGCGCGCAGGTGGGCCAGCGCCAGCGCCTCCTGCTGCGCCTGCGCGGGCCCCACCGCCGCGAGCCTGCGCCGCCGCGCCCGCTCGAGGAAGCGCAGCGCGTCCCGGCGCCCCGACTCCGGCGAGCGCTCCTTCATCTGTGCGACGATGGCGCCGCAGCGCGCGGCGCAGCGCATGCCCCCGCAGGAGCCGAGCCCGAGCCGGGTCCGGCGCGACACGTCCTCCACGCTGGTCGCCAGCTCGTGCTCGACGACGTAGCGCACCTCGGCCTCGAGCACGGGCTCGCACTCGCAGGTCACGCGCGCCTCGCGTGGCTCTCTGGCGATACGCTCCATCACCCTGAGCGCGCGGCTGCCGTGGCGGTACTCCAACCGGAGCGCGGCCACCGGGTCCATCAGGCCGTCGTCGCTGAGCACGAAGGGATCGATGACCTCGTCCCCGCCCGGCAGCGGCGAGACGTGGGTCTTGACCGGCGTCTCATTGCCGAGACGCTTGGCGACGACGTCCGTCATCTCCTCGGCGAAGATCCGGTAGCTGGCCAGCTTGCCGCCGATCATCGAATACAAGCCGTCGGCGCCGTGCGCGGCGTGATCGACGATCTCGTGCTCGCGGCTCAGCTTGTCTTCGTTCGGGCCCCAAGCGTAGAGCGTGGGGCGCACACCGCCCCAGGTGCCGATGGCGCGGGCGCTCTTCACGGCGGGGAACACCCGCTCCACCGCCTGCGTCAGGTAGCGGACCTCGTCTCCGTTGGCGACGACCTCGTCCAGATCGCCGTAGTAGTCGTCGTCGGTCGTGCCCAGCACCGACATGTTCTGCCAGGGCAAGAGGAACACCTGCCGGCCGTCGATGGCCGTGGCGACGACCGCGTAGTTCGTGAGCCGGCGATCCAGGAAGACGTGGATGCCCTTGCCAGGACGGATGCGCGCGGCCTTGGGCTCGAGGCCGGCCAAGGTGCCGGTGAGCGGCGCCCAAGCTCCGGTCGCGTTGACCACCACGCGCGCCGTGCGCGCGCCGCTCTCTCCGGTCACTCGGTTGCGATAACGCACGCCGCTCACGCTGCCGTCCTCGCGGCGGGTCACCTCGGTGACGGTGGTGTGGACGTACACCTCCGCGCCGTGCTCGATGGCGTCCACCACGTTGCCGATGCAGAGCCTCGCGCCGTCGATGCCCCATTCGTCGAACGTCACGCCGCCGACGGCATCGCCCTTCAGGCCCGGCTCCAGCTGGCGCATCTCGTCCACGCTCAGCCGGACGTGGGGTTTGCCGCTCTTCAGCTCCTGGTACTTGTCGTAGAGGTCGAAGAACGCGTCGTAGCCCGTGAGCGCGACGCTGGCCGGGTAGCGGCCGGCCTGGATGGGAACCAGGAACGGGATGCGGAACAGCAGGTGCGGCGCGATGCGCTGGATGTGCCCCGAGTCCAGGCACGACGTGTACGTCACGTCGGGGTCGTAGGTGAGGTAGCGCGGCCCGCCGTGGATCATGCCGCTGGAGTTGCCGCTGGCGCCGAAGGCGATGTCGTTGCGCTCGAACAGCGCGACCGAGAGCCCCCTGAGCGCGGCGTCGCGCGCCACGCCGCTACCATTGACTCCACCGCCGATGACGACGACGTCCACGTCGGGTCGGTCGGAGGCAGCCTGAACGGGCATGGCGGGCACGGAATTAGCAGGTTCGCGGGCCGAGACCCCGGAAATTTTGGCCGGCCAACCGCCGCGGCGTAGCGTCCGGGACGATATGAGAGGCCTTTCCCGGCTGGCCCTGTGCGGTGCGCTTCTCCTCGCGGCGGTCCCGGCCTCGGCCAAGGGCAAGCCGAGCGAGAAGAAGGACGCGCGCCTCGCGCTGATCACGCCCAACGGGCGGCCGACCATCAAGATCGTCAAGGTCGAGCTTCCGCCCGACGTCGCCAACGCCAAGGGCTACACCAAGTACCTGAAGAAGCGCCTGCTCCGCGAGTCCCGGCGCGCCAAGTGGGGCGCGGGCCGCAACAACGTGATCCAGTATCGCTTCACCATCTCGGAGCTCTCGATCCAGGACGACGGGGACGTGCTGCGCGTGCGCTGCACCGCCGTGGGCAGGCTGCCGCGGGGCCAGGCCGCCAAGAGCCACCTGACCTTCTCCGGTGATCCGCGCAAGCGGCGCCAGGTCATCGAGCACGTGCTCGACATCGTGGCTCGGGGCGTGGTGATCCGGCTCGCCGAGCTCGAGCGCATCCGCCGCGGCGACCTCTCTCGCTCCGGGGTCCGCGCGCCGCGTGCCGTGGACTGACGCCCCGGGCTCCGCGCGCCGCGTGCCGTGGACTGACGCCCCGGGCTCCGCGCGCCGCGTGCCGTGGACTGACGCCCCGGGCTCCGCGCGCCGCGCTCCGTGGACTGACGCCCCGGGCTCCGCGCGCCGCGCTCCGTGGACTGACGCCCCGGGGTCTGTCACCATTGGCCCATGGAACAGCTTCCCGAGCCCGTCGTGCGGGCCGTCGTGCAGCGCTACGCCCGCCTCATCCAGCGCCTGGGCCCCGAGCTGGGTGAGCGCCCGCTCGTCCTGCCCACCGAGAAGTTCTTTCCAGACACGTTCAAGGCCGACGCGAAGTCGCTGCGGCGTCTGGTCAAGCGGATGCAGGAGCACGCCGGCATGGCGGACATCCCGGTCAAGCCCGTGCTGATCGACGCCGAGGGCGAAGAGCACGCGCACGGTGGCGGGGGCTGCGGCACCGGGGGCTGCGCCGTGCCCAAGGGTGCGAACACCGAGTCGCCCACTCGGTTGGTGGACGACGGCGACGGCTGGCGGCTCCAGCTCCAGGAGGCCGAGCTCCGGCACCCGGTCGCGCTGACCGCCACGGTGGCGCGCGCGCTCGCCTACGTCTTCCTGATGGAGACCAAGAACGAGGGCGACTCCATCGACGAGCCGCTGGAGCTCAGCGTGGACCTCACGGCGGTGGCGCTGGGGTTCGGCGAGCTGATGCTGGAGGGCTCGCACATCTACTCCAAGAGCTGCGGCGGCCCCAGCGTGGCCAAGCTGACCGCCCTCGGACCGGCGGAGCTGTCCATCGCTTGCGTGCTGTTCACGGCCCGCGGCGAGCACTCCGCGCGCGCCCTGGCCAAGGAGCTGCCGCCCACGCAGCGCGAGGCGTTCGACGACGCGCGGGCCCTCCTCGAGAGGAACAGCGCCCTCCTGCGCGCCCTGAAGGAATCGCCCGAGCGCCTGGCCGAAGGCGACTTCGACCTGGCCAAGGACAAGCCCTTGTTCGGCGGCCTGTTCGGCATGAAGAAGCACGACGACGACCTGTCCCTGGCCGAGCTCGAGGCGATGCTTCAGACGGCGCCGCAGCCGAAGAAGGCGGCGAAGAAGGATCGCGCCACGGACGAGCTGGCCTCACTGGTAGACGAGGCCCTGCGGGAGACGCGGGCCGAAGCGAAGTGAGCGGGGATTTCCTCTCGCTCCGCGGACTCCCCACACGCGTGGCGACCTTTCACCCCCGTTGAACGACTCGAAGACCATGCAGCCCGGACGACCCACCCGAGCTGCGTGGTCCTCCACACACGGGCCGAAGCCGCGTGCTCTCCCGCACGCTCAACCGCACGCCCAACCGCACGCCCAACCGCACGCCCAACCGCACGCCCAACCGCACGCCCAACCGCACGCCCAACCGCACGCCCAACCGCACGCCCAACCGCACGCCCAACCGCACGCCCAACCGCACGCCCAACCGCACGCCCAACCGCACACTTCGCTCGCGTGGGACACCCCTCCGTCCGTCAGGCTTCGAGCCGCATCGAGTCGCGTGCTCTGCCGCACGCCCAACCGCACGCCCAACCGCACGCCCAACCGCACACTTCGCTCGCGTGGGACACCCCTCCGTCCGTCAGGCTTCGAGCCGCATCGAGTCGCGTGCTCTGCCGCACGCCCAACCGCACGCCCAACCGCACGCCCAACCGCACACTTCGCTCGCGTGGGACACCCCTCCATGAGGCTTCGAGCTGCATCCAGTCGCGTGCTCTCCCGCACGCCCAACCGCACGCCCAACCGCACGCCCAACCGCACGCCCAACCGCACCCCAACCGCACACTTCGCTCGCGTGGGACACCCCTCCATGAGGCTTCGAGCTGCATCGAGTCGCGTGCTCTCCTCACGCTCAACCGCACGCCCAACCGCACGCCCAACCGCACGCCCAACCGCACCCCCAACCGCACACTTCGCTCGCGTGGGACACCCCTCCATGAGGCTTCGAGCTGCATCGAGTCGCGTGCTCTCCCTCACGCTCAACCGCACGCCCAACCGCACGCCCAACCGCACGCCCAACCGCACCCCCAACCGCACACTTCGCTCGCGTGGGACACCCCTCCGGCAGGCTTAGAGCTGCATCGAGTCGCGTGCTCTCCCGCACGCAGCCTCTTGCCGCTCGTCCTGAGCGTCTGCGAGCGCCGCGGCGTCCTGCTCGACGAAGTCTGCGGTCGCGGACGCTCGCAGGCCGCCGTGGCCGCTTGCCAGGAGGTCTGGTACCTCTTGCGACATGACCCCGCTCGCAGCTTCAGCTTCTCCGAGCTGGGCCGCATCTTCGACCGGGATCGCACGACCATCCGCGCCGGCGAGACCGCGCTCGACGAGCCCGAGTCGAATCTCAGGCCGAAGGCTAGCTCAACCGGTACAGCATCGCGGACAGCCGGCTCCCGAGCTCGGTCACCCGAGCGACGTCACCGGCTGCGCAGGCGCCCGTCGCGCCTGCGAGCTCGACGCTGGCGACGCACTCGCCGCACTCGCCGCGGGCGATGGCGTAGACGCGGGCCTTGTCGGCGCGCGAGGTGCGGCCCGCGCCTTCGGCGACGTTGCGCGCGCAGCTCTTGGCGGCCCGCCGCGCCTCGCGCCGGTCCTCGGCGTCGCTGATGCGGATGTCGTTCACGAGCCGCACGAGCTCCGCGGCGAGATGCCAGGCGAGCAGTCGATGGTGTGGGAGAGAAGGCTGGGGCATGGTTTTCGAGTCCTTTCACCCCCGGTGAAGGACTCGAAAACCAGGCAGCCGGATCGACCCACCTGAGCTGCGTGGTCCTCCACGGGCCGAGGACAAATCCCGAGAGCGCTGCACGCGCCAGTGCCAGCGTCAGCTGGCACGCGCGTGCAAGCCACGCGGCCCGGAAGGACCCCAGCTGTCAGCGATGTCCTGTCCGGTACCTCCGGTACCACCCGGTACCACCAGTACCACCCGCACCCGCTCCGGCTCCCGCTCCTGCTCCCGCTCCTGCTCCCGCTCCTGCTCCTGCTCCTGCTCCTGCTCCTGCTCCTGCTCCTGCTCCTGCTCCTGCTCCTGCTCCTGCTCCTGCTCCTGCTCCTGCTCCGGCTTCTGCTCCGGCTTCTGCTCCTGCTCCGGCTCCTGCTCCGGCTCCTGCTCCTGCTTCTGCTCCTGCTCCGGCTCCTGCTCCGGCTTCTGCTCCTGCTCCCGCACCCGCTCCGGCTCCCGAGCTCTGTTCCGCGCGCGCATGCGCGGCTGAGCGCCGCCCCGTGCCGCCCCGCGCGGGCGCCGCGCCGTGCTCCGAAGGACAGCGCGCTCGTTACTTCGGTGCGGGCAAGGTGAATCGAGAAGCCCGGCCTTCTCAGGTGTTTTTGGCCAGTTTTCGTCGGGCGCGGGCCTCGCGTTCGGATCGTGTCAAAGAGTCCGGCGATGATGCTAGAGTCCGTCCCGAGTTACTGAATGGCCGTCGCGCAGGGGAGCTGCCCGAGCTGTGGGGCGTCGATCGAGTTCGGAGTGGGCTCGTCCATCGCCAAGGTTTGCGAGTACTGCCGCGCCACGGTGGTGCGCTCGGACCGCGGCCTGGAGAACCTGGGCAAGGTCGCCGACATCGCGAACACACCGTCGCTGATCGCCGTCGGTGACCAGGGCACGCTCTCGGGGCGGCCCTTCGAGGTGCTCGGCCGCGTCCAGCTCGACCACGGCAAGGGACCCTGGGACGAGTACTACGTCGCCTTCGACTACGGACAGGCCTGGGGCTGGCTCGCGTACGCGCAGGGCAAGTGGTACGTCACCAGCCAGACGCCGGGGCTGGCGATCCCGCCCTACACCGCGCTCTACGTCGAGATGGACGTGCCGCTCGGCGCGGCCGGGAACTTCCGCGTCGCCGAGATCAAGACCGGCACCATCGTCAGCGCGGAGGGCGAGCTGCCCGCCGCCTTCCCGCGCGGATTCGTCCGCCACTACGCCGACTGCTACGGCGTCAACAACGCCTTCGCGACCCTCGATTACCACGACAATCGCGGCTCCTACGAGGTCTTCACCGGCTGGGTGTTCGACGAGCCGCAGATGCAGGTGACCCAGCTCGGTCCGCGCAGCGCTCAGAAGATCAAGTCGGCGATGATCAAGTGCCCGCAGTGCGGCGGCGACATCCCGAAGCTCGCCGGGGATCGCGCCGAGCGCGTGGGCTGCCCGTATTGCGGCGCGGTCAGCGACGTGGCCCTCCAGCAGGTGGTGGCGCAGCAGGAGCGCGCCATGCAGCTGCCGGACATCCCCATCGGGGGCCGCGGCACGCTGGACGGCGTCGAGTACATCTGCATCGCCTACATGAAGCGCTCCAGCGACTTCGAAGGCGAGCGCTACACCTGGGAGGAGTTCCTGCTCTGGTCGCAGCCCGTCGGCTACCGCTGGCTGGTCAAGGACCCGGAGACGGGGTGGAGCTGGGTCACGTCGGTGAACCTGGCCGAGCTCGAGCTCTACGGCATGCCCAACCAGGTCGGCTGGGGCGGCCGCAGCTTCTCGCGCCGCAACCAGAACGTGGCCCGCGTGGACTACGTGCTCGGCGAGATCTACTGGAAGGCAGAGATCGGCGAGGAGACGCAGGTCACCGACTTCATCAGCGGCAACGACGTGCTCTCCCGCGAGGCGGGCGGCGGGGAGGCCAACTGGAGCTACTCCGCGCCCATGCCCTGGGCGGTGATCGCCAACGCCTTCGGGCTGCCAGTGGACGGCGCGGGGGCGCAGGGCATCGCGGCAGGCGGCGGCTCCTCCGGAGGCAGCGGCGGCTGCGCCTCGACCACGGTGATCATCATCGTGATCCTGCTGATCCTGCTGATCTGCGCGCTCGGCTCGTGCGGCGCGTGCATCGGCGACGGCAGCGGGAGCAGCGGTAGCAGCAGCAGCGGGAGCAGTGGCGTCCGAAGCGGGTCCGGCGTCTACAGCGGCGGCAAGTGAGCCGGCGGCCACGGACATCGGCGGGCCGCCGTTCTACTTCGCCGTGCTGGGCGCGGCGGCGCTCGTCGGCGCGGCCCACGAGGTCTTCGTGGTCCAGCCCGCGCTCTACGTGGACGCGGAAAACGCGGCCTTTCGCCCGCTGATCGGCGTCACCGGCCTAGGCGCCGCCGCGTTCGGGATCTTCGCCGCGCGCCAGCGCTGGGCCGACGCCTTCGGCGCGCTGCCGTGGATGCTCGCGTTCGCCTCGCTCTCGGTCGGGACCTCCGCGGGCGTCGCCTACTTCGCCTTCGCCACGGGAGCGCCCCTCGTCGCCACGAGCCTCTGCACCGCCCTGGTGACCGGCGCCGCGCTCGGCGCGAGCACCGCCCTCGGGCTCGGCGCGCTCGGCCGCACGCTCGTCCGGCTCGACGCGCCCTGGCGGCTCGCCAACCCGTTCCGGCTGCTCGCGCTCGCGGTGCTGTGCGGCACCGGCGCCGGCATCGCCTCGGTGGTGGGTCCGCTTCGCGCGTCCCTCTCCCTGGCCATGCTGCTGGCAGCCCTCGGCGCCTGGGCGCCGACCTTGCGCTGGTTCCTGGAGCGCCGCCCGAGCCCCGGCGCAGCGCTCGCGCGTCTCGCCTCGTTCTCGGCGGTGCTGCTCTGGCTCGGGCTCTTCTTCGCGTGCGAGCTCGTCGTGCCCACGGCGATCCTCGGCTCCCACCCCAACCCGGTGGTGTTCCACCGCGAGTCGGAGCGCGGCCGCTACGAGGTGACCTCCGGGCAGGAGGGCTACGAGCTCTGGGTGGACGGCCACCTGAAGGTCTCGACCCTGGACGAGCGCCGCTACTTCGAGGCGCTGGTCCACCCGGCGCTCGGCGTGGCGAAGGCCCGCGGGCGAGTGCTCCTGCTCGGCGGCGGCGCGGGCCCGGCGGAGCGCGAGATCCTGCGTCACCCGGACGTCGAGTCGGTGACCGTGGTGGTGGTGGATCGCGCGCTCGTGGACATCGCGCGGACGCAGCGCTGGCTCGCCCGCCGCGCCGAGGGCGCGCTCACGTCACCGCGCCTGCGCGTGATCGAGCGGGAGCCCATCCTTTGGCTCGCGGAGGGCAGCGAACGCTTCGACGTGGCCGTGGTGGATCTGCCGGATCCCGACGGCCACGTCGAGGGCAAGAACTTCACGCGCTACTTCTACCGCAAGCTGCGCGAGCGGCTGACGCCGGACGGCGTGTGCGTGGTGCAGGCCCTGTCGCCATTCACGGCGCCGACCAGCTTCGACTCCATCGTGGCGACGCTCCGGGCCGCGGAGCTCGAGCCGCATCCCTACCACGCGGCGGTGCCTTCCCTCGGCGACTGGGGCTTCGTGCTGGGCTTCGTCCGCGCGCCCGGCGAGCTCGACTTCGCGGCCGCGCGCGCCTGGCTCTCCGGCACCACGGTGGCCGAGCTCTCCTACATGCCCAAGGACCTCCGGGCGAAGCGACCCGGACGGCCCGCGACGCTCGACGACCAGAGCGTGGTCGAGGAGCTCGGGCGGGAGATGCCGCACTAGGCTCGGCAGCAGAACCTGACGTTGCGTGATGTCGGACCGCCTTGTCACGCGACCGGAAGAAGGTGTCTCATGCGTTATTGGCACGGGGGGCTTCGCCGCGTCGACTTGGCCTCCAGCACGGCATCCGACCTCCTGACCACAGAGAGCCAAGTCAGTGTGCTCGCAATGGACGCGCAGTACCTCTACTACTTCGACGCCCAGACGCTGAAGCGCGTGGCCAAGTCCGGCGGCGGTCCGCCAGTCGTGCTCTCCACGCTTCCTAGCATCCTCCGCTCCTCCCCGCGTTGCCGACACCCGGCTACGTCACGAACGGCTGGGCTGCAAAGACGTTCACTTCGCCCAGTTCTCGACCGCGAGGCCCGGGACTCGGGAGAACTCGCGTTCGTTACGCGGCGGCGCAACCGGTGTGCACAATCCCCGCGCTCGGTCAGCTACGCCCGCGCCCCCCGCCCGAACCGCAACGCCAGCCACGCCAAGCTCTTCAGCGCGTACAGCGCGTTCACCGCGACGTAGGGATACAAGTAGAGCTCCGGGCGACCGGCGATGGCGACGTACAGGATGTACGACGGGTAGTGCACCAGCCACTTGGCCACGCCGAGCGGCGCTGAAGCGATCAGCGAGACGAGCGAGCGCTTCCCACTGCCAGGAGTGTCCTTCGCGTCGGCTGGCCTGCCGGAGACCTCCGGCCGGCGCTGGAAGGTGGTGATGGCGATGCCGGTGGCCAGCGCCACCAGCCCGCCGACGCCGATCAGGAGGTAGAGCGTGTCGTGATGCTCGCGGAACAGGCGGACCGAGATCGCGCCCAGGAGCACGAACGCCTTGATCTCGTCCATCAGGAAGTCGAGCAGGTGCCCGGTGGCAGACGCCGTGCCGCGCCAGCGCGCCAGCATGCCGTCCACGCAGTCGAGCACGTAGGACAGCTCGAACACCACGATGGCGATCAGGAACCCCCAGTACCCCGGCAGCGCGATGACGCACGCCGCCGCCGCCATGGCCACCACGAAGGCGAACAGGGTCACCTGGTCGGGGGTGACCCGGGTCCCGGCGAGCAGGGCGACCACCGCGGCCGCGGGCGGGCGCGCCACGTAGGTGTTCCAGAACAGGTCTGGACGCTTCCGCGTCTTCTTGTAGACCTCGATGGCACCCACGCCGAGGTTCATAGCGAAAATCGCCAACGTGGGCGAAGATTGCGAGACATGCGCTTCGAGAGGCCGTCGTTCACCACCCTGTGCGCCGCGGGCGTCGCCGCGCTGGCGGTGGGGTTCGTGCGCTGCGGGGCCGCCCCCGCGCCGCCGCCCGCCGCGCCGGCTCCGTCGCCGGTCGTCCCGGCCCAGAGCGCGCCGCCAGTGGAGCCGCCGTCACCGCCGCCGAGCGCCGAACCCACCGCGCCCGCTCCAAAGCAGAAGGTCGTGGTGGCCGCCCTCGGCGACTCGCTCACCGACGCCAAGTCGGGCGGCGGCAAGTACCTCGACTATCTGGCCAAGCGCTGCCCGGAGAGCCGCTTCGACAACTTCGGCAAGGGCGGCGACATGGTCAACCAGATCCGCCGGCGCTTCGAGCGCGACGTGCTCTCGAGCGGCACCGACTACACCCACCTGGTGGTGTTCGGCGGCGTGAACGATCTCTACAGCGATCTGACCGCCGGGCGCACGCCGAAGAAGGTCGCGACGGATCTGACCGCCATCTACGACGCGGCCCGCGCGCGCGGCTGGAAGGTCGTCGCGCTCACCGTCGCGCCCTGGGGCGGCTTCACGAAGTACTACAACGAAAAGCGCGCCGCCTCGACCCGCGAGCTGAACGCTTGGATCCAGAGCCAGGCAAAGGAGGGCAAGGTCCATCACGTGGTGGACGCCTTCGCGCTGCTCTCCTGCGGGGACCCCGAAAAGATCTGCCCCGACTACGCCGGGAGCCTGCGCGACGGTCTGCACTTCGGCCCGCCCGGTCACGAGAAGCTCGGCGCCGCGCTGTACGAGCAGGTGTTCGCGAGCTGTCGCTGATGGCCACCCTGCTCGTGAACGCGCGCGTGCTCACGCTCGACCCCGAGCGCCCCCGAGCGCGCGTGCTGCGCTTCGAGGGCGGGCGCGTCACGCACGTCGCAGACGACGCCCGCGGGCTCGACGGCGAGGTGCGGGATCTCGGCGGCGCGGTCGTGCTCCCGGGGCTCTCGGACGCGCACCTGCACATCCAGGGCATCGGCGCCCGCGCGCGACAGCTCGACCTCCGGGGCTGTCAGAGCTCCGAGGACGCGGCGGTTGCGGTCGGGGCGCGGCACGCCGAGCTTCACGCCGGCGCCTGGCTGCTCGGCCGCGGCTGGGACCAGAACCGCTGGCCAGGCGCCGAATACCCGACCCGGGACGCCCTCGACCGGGCGGCGCCCGGACGTCCCGTTGCGCTCACGCGCATCGACGGGCACGCGCTCTGGGCCAGCTCTCGCGCGCTCGAGCTCGCGGGGATCCGCCGCGACACGGCGGATCCGGCCGGCGGCAGCATCGTGCGCGACGCGCGCGGGGAGCCGACGGGGCTCCTGGTGGACACGGCCATGGAGCTGGTGGAGGAAAAGATCCCGGCGCCTTCTCGGGCGGAGCTCCGGGCCGAGCTGCTCGCGGGGGTCGAGGCGCTGGCGCGCGCGGGCCTCGGCAGCGTTCACGACATGGGCACGACGCCCGAGATGGCGGAGGTGCTGGCCGAGCTCGCCGCCGACGGGGCGCTCGGCGTGCGCGTGTTCGCGCACCTGTACGGCAAACCGGAGGCCATCGCCGAGCGGATGGCCAGCCCGACCCGGGTGGGCCTGTACCGCGAGGTCGGCGTGAAGCTGTTCGCCGACGGCGCCCTCGG
Source organism: Polyangiaceae bacterium (assembly GCA_015075635.1). Taxonomy (NCBI): domain Bacteria; kingdom Pseudomonadati; phylum Myxococcota; order Polyangiales; family Polyangiaceae; species Polyangiaceae bacterium. Next base: position 1,926,295 of record JABTUA010000003.1, on the reverse strand, counting down.
CTCTCATGGCGCGCTCCTCTCGTGTCCGTACTGCGACCGCCCGTCAGAGCGCGGGCTCGCGCTGATGGAGCCCCACGAGCTCACCGAAGCGGCCCGCCGCATCCACGAAGCGGGCCTTCAGATCGCCATCCACGCCATCGGCGATCTCGCCAATCGACGCGCCCTCGACGCCATCGCTGCGGCGCAAGGCAGCGATCGCTCGCGCCGGCACCGCGTCGAGCACGCGCAGATCCTCGCGCCGGAAGACCTGCCGCGCTTCCGCGAGCTCGGCGTGACCGCGAGCATGCAGCCGACCCACGCGACCAGCGACATGCCCTGGGCCGAAGCGCGCCTGGGCCGCGAGCGCCTGCTCGGCGCCTACGCCTGGCGCAGCCTGGCGCGGAGCGGGGCGCGGCTGGCGTTCGGCTCGGACGCGCCCATCGAGCACGAAAACCCCTGGTTCGGCCTGCACGCCGCGGTGACCCGACAGGACCGGCAGGGCGCGCCGGAGCGCGGCTGGCTCGCCGAGCAGTGCCTGAGCGTGCCGGAGGCGCTGGAGGCGTTCGTGTGCGGCGCGGCGAGCGCCGTGCTCCAGGACGACCCGCGGCTCCGGCCCGGCGCCCGCGCGGACCTCTGCGTCGTGGACCGAGATCCGCTCGAGACCGCCCCGAGCGACCTCTGGCGCACCGAGACCTTGGCGACCTGGGTGGACGGGCGCGAGCGCTACGCGAAGCGCTGATCGCGGCCCACGAGCGCGGAGTCGAGCACGCGGTTCAGCGCGTCGGCCCCGCGCGCGAAGGCGATGGCGGCGAAACCGTGGGCGACGGCGGCCACCGGCGGCGGGATCTGCCCGGTGTAATACGTCCAGCACTGGCGGCTGGTGCCCCAGTACTCGAGGAAGATCCCGAGCAGCGAGCCGGCGGCGAAGAGCGTGAAGTCGCGGCGCGGCTCCCGGCACGCGAGCGTCACTCCGACCATGAGGGCGATCACCACCTGCGTCGCGGTGATCCCGACGGTGTGGCGCGCGAAGGCGATCATGCTGACGACGAAGGAGGGGACGAACACCCAGTAGGCGATCCAGAACCACGAGACCGGCACGTTGCGCGGAAGACCGCGGTCGAGCATGCGCGCCATGCGATCGATGGCCAGCGTGGCGATGGGCCAGGCCGGCAGGATCCAGAGCGGCGGGCGCTCCAGGGTGAAATACGACCAGATCCGGCTGTAGGTGCCCCACCACTCGATCACGCCGCCGCCCACCAGGCCCACGGCGAGGAACACCAGGTCGCGGCGCGCGGAGACGCTCCAGGTGAGCATCGCCGCCATCCAGAGCCAGGTGCCGAGCAACAGCCAATCCATGCCGCCGCTCGGGTCGATGAGATCGCTCCAGCGATAGCCGACCAGGGCCCCGACTCCGATCAGGAGGCCGAGCGCGACCAGGCTCCGGCGATCCCAGCCGGCGCGCAGCCACTGCCAAAAGCCCGGCTTGGACGCGGACACGCGGGGAGATTAGCGCGGAAGCGAAGACGGATGGACGGTGCGGGAAATTGCAGCTAGAAAACGCCCCCCATGGCCACCACGACGGTCCGCCGCCGACGCCCGAAGGAGCCCATCCCGGTGGCCAGCGGCCACTTCCTGATCGCGGCCGCGATGCTGGGCGCGATGATCGTGCTGCCGTTCTCGCCCATCGCGAACTGGATCAGCCCGCCGGAGAAGGACGTCACGGACACCGCCGGCTGGCAGGTCGGGAGCACGGGCAAGGCCAAGGTCACGCTGATCACCGCGGACTACGAGCTGCTCGGCTGCAACCACCCGGACACCTTCGACGGCGCGCGCTGCTCGCACAAGAGCGACACCGAGGCCCACGCGAAAGATCCGAGCGCCCCGTTGGATGACAACGGTACCAACCTGGTCCAGCCGTACCGCACCTGGCCGGACAACAAGCTCATCTTGATCGCGGGCCTGTGGGCGGAGCCGAACATGGCGCTGCGCCTGCACCGCGAGCCCTCCGCCGGCGTGGATCAGAAGAAGCTCTCGCGCTTCGTCACCGACTGCGAGCTCAAGTTCGTGGGCCGCGTCGAGAACGTGAAGGTGCGCTGGTCCCCGGGGCAGGCATGGGTCCAGGAAGGCGCCGCCATGGTCGCGCGTCCGGTCAGCTGCTCGCTCAGCCCGGAGTGATGCCATGCGCGGGATCGCTCTGGCGTCGCTGATCGGTCTCTCGGCAACCAACGCCCTCGCTCAGACGGCCGCGCCGCCGGGCACGCCCATCGCGCCCGTCGCGCCCGTCGCGCCGGACGCGCCAGCGCCGCCCCCCGAGCCAACGCCACCGCCTCCACCTCCGCCGAGCGAGCAGCCCCCGCCGCCTCCACCCGGGCCGCCTCCGCCGCCACCGGGCGCGCAGCCGCCGCCCGGGCAGCCGTATCCGCCGGGCAGCTACCCACCCGGCGCGTATCCGCCGGGCAGCTACCCACCCGGCGCGTATCCGCCAGGCAGCTATCCGCCGGGCAGCTATCCGCCGGGCAGCTATCCCCCCGGCGCGTATCCGCCGGGCAGCCATCCCCCGGGCCAGTACCCTCCCCCGCCCGGCTATTACTACCCACAGCCGGGCTACGCGTACCCGCCGGGATCAGCCTACCCGCCGCCCGGCGAGCAGCCGCCGGCGCCGAAGAAGCCGGACACCTCGAAGCGGAACCACGACGGCTTCTACCTGCGCATGGGCATGGGGCCGGGCTACGGCCGCGTCGTCGCCGAAGGTGCGGGCTCGAACGACGTGAAGGCCACCTACAAGGGCTGGGGTCCCGCCTTCGAGCTGCTCCTCGGCGGCACCCTGGGCAGCGGCTTCGTGCTCGGCGGCGGCTTCGTGGGTCAAGACGTGAGCGAGCCCGATCTGGAGGTCGAGAGCCGCAGCGTCAACGTGAGCGGCACGGTCGAGGATCAGTCCCTCGGCATCCTGACCATCGGTCCCTTCATCGACTGGTATCCGGATCCGAAGGGGGGCGCTCACGTCGGCGTGATGATCGGTCCCGCGGAGGTCGGCTTGCAGGACGACGACGGGCAGTCCTCCACCGGCCTCGGCGGCTCGCTCTTCGGGGGTTACGACTTCTGGATCGGCGACCAGTGGTCGCTGGGCCTGGAGGGACGCGTCGTCGCCGCCAGCACCGAGCACACGCGCAACGACGCCTCGTTCGACAACGCGGCGATGAGCTATCAGGTGCTGTTCACGGCGCTCCTGCACTGACTCGACTTCCGCTGTCTTGGCATGAGCAGACGACCGAAGGAAGCACCCTTGGGTGTCGCGACCCGCCACTCGGGCCAAGACCCACGAGAACACCGGCGAACGCGCTTCGCGACGACCCTTGGAAGTCCCCGGAGGGGGATACCCGGAGGGGTGGGCCGGCGCACTCCCCCCGTCAGGTGGGAAGTTTCGCCTGGCGTTTCCCGAGAGCATCTCGACAACAACCTCGACGAAGGCAGGGCGCGGCGACAAACACGGCGAGCGAAATCCGAAACTGAGGCAGCTGCGTCAGCTCCCCTTGGCCGCGACCACCTCGTCGAACAGGCCTTCGTACAGGGCCCCCGTGAGGTAGCGCTCGCCGGAGTCGGGCAGCACGACCACGATGGTCTTGCCGGCGAAGCGCGGATCGTTGGCCAGGCGCAGCGCGACCGTCATGGCGGCACCGCAGGAGATCCCGGCCAGAATGCCCTCGTCCTTCGCCAGCCGGCGCGCCATCTCGATGGCCTCCTCGTTCGTGACCTGCTCGACCTGATCGACGAACGACAGGTCCAGGTTCTTCGGCACGAAGCCGGCGCCGATGCCCTGGATCTTGTGCGGCGACGGCGCGGGGGCCTGTCCCGCCAGCGTCTGTGAGATGACCGGCGAGGCCACCGGCTCGACGGCGACGGAGTGGAGCGCTTTGCCCTTCACCTTCTCGAAGAAGCGGCTCACGCCGGTGAGGGTGCCGCCGGTGCCGACGCCGGCCACGAGCACATCGGTGTTGCCGCCGGTGTCCTCCCAGATCTCGGGACCCGTCGTGGTCTCGTGGATGCCGGGGTTGGCGGGGTTCTCGAACTGGCGCATGAGCACGTATCGATTCGGCTCGCTGCTCGCCAGCTCCTCGGCCCGGGCGATGGCGCCCTTCATGCCCTGCGCGCCCGGGGTGAGCACCAGCTTGGCGCCGAACGCCACCAGCACCTTGCGACGCTCGAGGCTCATCGTCTCCGGCATGGTCAGCACGCACTCGATGCCCCGCGACGCCGCGGCGAACGCCAGCGCGATGCCGGTGTTGCCGCTGGTCGCCTCGACGATGGCCTTGCCGGGACCGAGCAGCCCCTGCTTCTCGGCGTCCCAGATCATGGCGGCGCCGATGCGGCACTTCACCGAATACGCGGGGTTCCGCCCTTCGATCTTGGCGAGCACCGTGGCCGGCGCGCCGGCGGTGATGCGGCTCACGCGCACGAGCGGCGTGCGCCCGATGGATCGGGAGTTGTCTTCGTAGATGGGCATGGGCGGGACACTACCAGGCTTGGCGCGAGCAGAGCACATGCCCGATGGCAGAAGCGCTGGGCCGGCACCCGAGCCGCGGAACTCGCGCGAGGAGCCGGCAGGCGCGGCAAGCGCTGACACGTTTGACGTCGTGTGAAACATGTTTCATGCTACGCACATGAAGACGGTGCCCGTGCGGCAGCTGCGCCAGAGCTGGCCCGAAGTCGAGGCGGCGCTGCGCCGCGAGGGAGAGCTCTTCATCACGCGGGACGGGGTCAAAGTGGCGCGCCTCGTCCGCATCGAGGCGACGACGGATCGTCGCGAGCGCTTCTCAGTCGAGAAGCACCTCGCGTGGCTCCGCAGTACCTTTGGCCCTCGCCGCAGAAGCGTGGTGGACGCTTCGCTCGACCGCGAACGTGCTGATGACTGACTCCGGCTACATCGACACGAGCTGCCTCCTGAAGTTGCTCCTGCCAGAGCCGGAGAGTGGCGCGGTGGCCGAGCTGGTCACCGAGCAAAAGAGGCTCATCGTGTCGTCCCTCGCCGAGCTGGAAGCGCGCTCGCAGCTCTCCGCCCTGCGCCGGGGCGGCGCCATGCGACCTTCGCAGTATCGAGCTTCGACCGAGCGACTCGACGTCCTGATGGGCCAGGCCCCGTTCGAGCCGGTCCCCCTCGGGGGCGACGTATTCGACGCTGCCATAGCCCAGGTTCGGGAGCGAGGGACCGTCCACTGCCGCACCCTCGATCGCCTCCACTTGGCGGCGATGCAGGTCTTGGAGATCGCGGTCCTGCTCACCACTGACCGACAACAGGCGGCCGCGGCACGCGGCCTGGGTCTACGCGTCCTTCTGCCTTAGCGCGGAGGTCTGCTTCAGCGGCAGCACCGCACCGCCGCCAGCCCCGACATCGCGCCGAGCCCGGCCGGCGTCAGGAACGCGCGATGCCGGCAGTCCACCGTCCAGGGATCGCGCAGCGTGTCGTTCGGGCCTGCCAGGAGCAGGCCCTTGCCGCTGGCCGGCGCGACGATCTCGCTGCGACCCGTGAGCAGGCCCCGGAGCTCGCTGCGCTTGTCCGCGGCCGCCGTGGGCTCGGCGGGCCCCGGCGCGCCCGCCTGCCGCTCGCGCTCCGCGCGGGCCACGAAGGCGTACAGCGTCGAGCTCTTGGTGCCGGCCTCGACCTCCAGCGGATAGGTGCACGCACACGCCAGGTACCACTCGTCGGACGTGCACAGCCGCTTGCCAGCACTCTCGCACTGCTCGGCAGGCGCGGCCGCCGCGAGCGGCGTCTCGTCCAGGTCCATGCTGAAGCGCGCGCCGGGCATCTCGAACGTCGCGGTGCGCCCGGCCCAGTCCACGCTCGGCTCGGTGGCGCCGCAGGCCTCCGTCGCCACGCCCAGTCGAGGCGACGCCCTGCGCAGCGAGCGCGCTGCCACCGCCGTCGTGGCCGCCATGCAGAGCGCACCCAGCCCCAGGACGAGCAGCATCGACCAAAGGCGCGGCCGCCGGAGCGGGGTCTCGTCGAGCGCGACGAACGGGAGGAGCTCGCGGAGCCCCGAGAGCTGCGCGACGACCCCGAGCGCCGCGAGCAGCACCAGTGGCACGGGTGAGAAGAGCGCGACGGCGCCCAGGAGCGCGAGCAAGAAGCCGCGAGCGCGAAAGCGCGAGAGCCAGCGGAAGAGCAGCGCGCCGCCGTCCGCGACGAAGAGCGGGCAGAGCGCGAGGGTTGCGAGGTTCGCGGGATGGTTGACCGGCAAGAGCTCCGACGCGAGCGCGAGCGCGACGAAGGCGAGGTCCGCGGCCCTCGGATACGGGAAGAGAGCGGCGCCCGGCAGCGGCAGCGGGCGCCGCGACAGGTACGCCGCCGCGTACACGGCGCAAGCGAAGCTCGACAGGGCGAGCCAGAGCGCCAGGTTCCGAGAGAGCGCGCTCGCCAGGACGCCGATCGACCACGCCGGCTGCGCCGCATTGGAGAACGACAGCGCGAGCTCGCTGAGCGGCAGCGCGAACGCGGTGAGCTGTTCGTGCAGCGCGGCGCTCGCCGCGGTCGAAGCGCGGAGCCCGTCGACCATGCCCCGGGCGCGGGCGTAGAGGTACGTCGCGGCGAACAGCACGACGTAGAGCTCCAGCACCACCAAGCGACGGCGCGCCGAGCCGGCGCGCGCCTCGAGCCCCGCGCCGACCAGCGCCCAGGCCGTGATGCCCACCGCGCCCGCACCGAGCAGCCACTCGTTCCGGACGAAGGCGAGGCCGACGAGCCCGGCGAGCGCCACCGCGAGCCAGACCAGCAAACGCCAGAGCGGGGGCTCGTCGGAGCCGAAGCGGTCCGATAGGCGGCGCGCCACGAGCAAGAGCAGGCCGAGCGCGAGCGCGGATCCGAGCACGCTCCCGGCGACGAGCCAGCCCGCCATCAGCGCACCTCCAGCGCGCCCAGGGCGCCGTCCACCTTGACGGCCTGGCCGAGCGGCAGGTTCGTCACCGGCAAGCGCTGCACGGTGACCACGGTCGGGATCCCGAGCTCGCGGGCGAGCTGCGCCATGGGCGAGAGGGCGCCGCCTCCGGTCAGGACCAGCGCCTTCGCGCTCAGGACGAACCACGCGAAATCGGGGCGACCGTCCGGGAGCACCACGACGGAGCCCGCGGGGATCTCGCCGCGGGACTCGGTGGGCGCCGCGGCCTTGCCCTCGGCGCTGCCCGTCACGAGCCCCACTACGGCGCGCGCCGAGTCGGCGAGCGACAGCATCGTGTCCGGCGGCGCCGGCTCGACGATGCGCTCCGGGGTCTCCATCAAGTGCCGCGCCTCGAAGCCGAGGCGCTCCTCGTCCCAGGCCGCGCCGAGCGCTTCTCGCTCGGCCGGCGCGCTCACCCAGCGCTGCATCTCTTCGAGCCCGGCGTACAGGTGGCGCTCGCCGACGAACACGCCGCTCCAGTCGGTGGCGCCGCGGGCGACGACCTGCGCGGCGAAGTCGCGCAAAGCCTTCTCGCTCTCCTCCAGGTGGCGCTTGGCGCGCTCGGACTCCGCGGAGCAAGCCGCGGCGCCCCGCCCGAGGACCTTCTTCAGCTGCGCGTGCACCCGCGGCACGGGCTCACCCGTCGCGCCGTCGGAGAGCATCCCGATCGCGGACTCGATGAGCCAGCGCCAGAGCCCCAGGGCGACGTGCTCCCGCGCGAGCGGCAGGAGCACCCGCGCCCGCCAGGCCCGCGCCTTGGCCAGGCTGGCGCGCACGTCCTGCCCGACCTCGGGCAGCTTCGCGAAGGGGCGGCGCGGCACCCGGCGCGACAGGGAAAACAGCCGCCAGATCGGCTCGGACAGCAAGAGCTCCACGCCCAGGCGCCCGAGCGCGCGCCGGAGCACCTCGACGTTCAGGTAACGCACGCCCTCCTCGAAGCGCACGTCGGCGCGGGTGGTGACCGCCAGCTTCCCGAGGGCGTCGTTGGCGCCCTCGACCAGCACGCTCTCGTCGCCGAAGCTCTCGCACACGAAGCGCGGCAGGCGCGGGAACAGCGCCTCCAGGGGGCCGCCGGCGCTGACCCAGGTGGTGCGCTCCTCGGTCTTCACGCGTCGCACCGACTGCACCCAGAGCTGCCCCGCCTCCACGGCGAACTGAACCAAGACCGTCCCACCGAGCTCGCTGTCGAGCGCGACCACCAGCGCCGCGAGGCGGTTCATCCAAGTCGGGGTGGCGTCGAGGGGCGTGTCCGGAGCCACCGCGAGCACGGTCCCGTCGATCAGATCGTAGCTCACGGTCATTGTCGGCGCGCGACGCTTGGCGAAGTCGATCAGGATGGAGTCGGCTCTCCCGTCGAGACCCCGAGACTGCGCGACGCCGGAGACGTCGGCGTCGATCTGCCGCTGGAGCACCACCGAGCGGTGCAGCGTCGTGACCTGACGCATGCGCCGCCGGTAGTCGAGCACCGCGGGCGCGTCGCCGGACTCGACCACGCGCCCGATGGCGGTCAAGAGCCCGTGGAGGTTCGCAGGGTCGACGTCGCCGACGCTGGTGAAGACGCCCGGGTAGGTCGCCGCGGGATCGGGACCGCGGAACGACGGCCGGACGACGAGCTTGCCGCCTTCGCAGCCGTGGAGGAACCGAGCGAGGGGCGCGAGCGCGCCCTTCGGCAAGAGGCTCGTGGGCTCCACCCCGCGTCGCGCCCCGCGGCTCTCGCGCAGCCACGCCTCGGTGAGCTCCGCGGTCAAGACCAGCGTGTCCGGGATCGGAACTCCCAGAGCCATCGCGCGCGCCAGCGCCTGGGCCTCGCCGCCGATCCGCTCGAGCTCGACGCGGCGGCTCGCGGCCAGGGTCTGGATGTCGCTGAGCCAGCGCGGATCCCGGCGGGCCGCGCGGGCCCGGAGGCCCAGCTCCACGACCGCGACTCCGAGCGCCGAGAGCAGCACGCTGCCGAGCGCGCCGGCCCAGGGCCCTCCCCCGAAGGCGCTCGACAGCCCGAACGCCAAGGCCGACCCCACAGCGACCAGCGCCGCGTAGCTCAGGCACAGGAGCACGGCCGCGAGGGGGATCGCACCCAGGAACGGGACCATCTACGGTCCCCCACGCCTCGAAGCCCGAGCGTCCAACCTCGAACGCATAAGGCGGCGAGGCAGAGGCTGTCAAAAAAGCCGCGGGGACCGGCGCGTGCAACTACCTCGGGAAGTGCGGCGCAGAACATTGAGGGGGCGCAGTGGTCCCGCACCCCTTCAAACCGCCGTTCACCTCGCGAAGCGCTTGCGCTGCCGCTCGACCTTGGCGATGAGGTCGTTCACCGCCTTGACGTCGGCGCCCGACACCGAGCGCTGGGCCTCGAGCAGAGTCGTCGTCTCGGGGTGATCGACCAGCATCACGGACTCGGCGGCGGCGTTGCGCAGGTTCCCCTTGGCGCGCGTGTAGCGCGGCACCAGAGCGTCCGCACACACCTTGCGCACCTCGAGGCCCGTCGCGGCGGCCTTCGGACCGAGGGACTTCCAGGCCCAGCTCGAGCCGATGGTGCCCAGGGCGGTCGCCGCGGCTTCCGCCACGGCGGCGTCCTTGGTGGTCGAGAGGATCTGCGCCACGTGCTTCGCGGCCTCGAGGCGCATCATCTGGCCCAGGCCGTGGATGGCCGCCAGCTCCAGCGGATCGCCGCTCTTGGCGTGGCCGGTGAGGAGCTTGAGCTCCGCGTCCCCGCCCATACGACCGGCAGCGCGAGCCGCCGCCAGACGCACCGCCGGTCGGATGGCGCTCGACTCGAAGATGGCACCCACGACCGCGCTCGCGCGCGCGTCGCGGATCACGCCCACCGCCTCGAGCAAACCGATGGCCAGCGCGTCCCACTCCGTGTCCGTGAGGCTGCCGCGCTCCGGCGCCTGGAAGGCCAACGCCTCCAGCATGGGCAGCAGGGCCGGCTTGCCGAGACCGCGGAGCTCGCGCGACACCGTGGGGTACGGGTTGCGGAACTTGCCGTAGACCTCGGGGCGGTGCCCCTTCACGTTCTTCACGGCCTGGAAGACCTTCGGCTGCGCCGCCTTGGCCGCGGCGATCTCGTTCTCGAGCTTCGCCCGCGCCTCGTTCGGCAGGGCCGAGGTGGCGAGGCTGATGCCGTCGGCGAGGGCCGTCGGGGCGACCAAGAGCGCGCTCCCGAGGATCGAAGAAACCAACAGTTTACGCAGCGCGCTCATTTGCCACTCTCCCACCAGAAACCATCCACGAACGGAGCGGGGGCGCTCGCGTTCGTGGCGCAGTGAACCTCACCCAAGGACACGTGATAGACCCAGTTGTCGGTGAAGAAGACTTTCAGCCCCTGGCCATCGGAGCCGAGTTGGTTCGTCGGCCCCTCGAGCTGCTGGCGAATGTAGTCCTCGAAGGGATCGCTGCCGCCGATGTCGGGCCCAAAGGGCTTGGCGATGTCCGCGACGTTGCCCAGCATGCGCATGTTCACGGTGCCGACGTTCCACGCCACCTTCTCGTTCACCGCGAGATCCTCGAACCAGGTCGGGAGCTCGATGATGTCGGCGTCGGTTAGTCCCGTCTCCGCCTTCATCTGGTCGATGTGACCCTGGATCTTGGTGTCTGCCACCTGGCTCCACTGCGAGAGCTGCGTGTCGGCCAGCGTCTCGTCCACCGACTTCTCGAAGTCACCGCCGCCGGACGGCAGGCCCTGGTGCAGGACCGCCGCGCCGTGGCCCTTGGCCTTCAGATCTTCGAGCATCTTGGTCATCAGCGCCGGCGACGCGACCAGGAGCTTCCAGCCGAGCGCGTTCTTGGCCGGCACGAAGTGGAAGTACTCGTCCACGTGCTCGACGGCGAGCCAGGTGGTGTCCGCGACGATGGGCGGTCCCTGGACTCCCTGCGCCGTGTAGAAGTCCATGGTGCTCGCCAGGGCCTTGTTGCCCACGTAGATGCGCCCCATCTTGTAGTCCTTGTGGGGCGGGACCAGGTCGTGGTTGCCGTGCGAGTCCTGCGTGTTGCCGGTCTGGAACTGCTTGGGGTTGTAGAACTCGGCAGCGCCCTTGTCCGGACCGAGGCCTGAGGCCGGGCGGTCCTTCTCCGGGTTGCCCCAGATCCAGCGCGTCGGGTGGTAGTCCTTGACCACCTCTGGCGTCGCGTTCTGCGGCGGGCGGCCCCAGGGGCGCGGGTTGTAGATGCGCATGCCCTGGACGGTGCCGTTCGGGCCGGGGAAACCGGTCCAGCCGGTCTGGAAGAAGTCCTCCGTCCAGATGTCCGTCCAGCCACCGGGCTGGCTCGCCGTGTCCGGGTAGGGCGTGTAGCCGACGTTCGCGGCCTGCGCCGCCGCCGTGTTGCCCTCCACCAACGGCGAGTAGTACTCCGACGAGTAGAGCGTGTCGTGGAGCCCCAGGCTGCCGAACATCATCCAGGGCGCGACGCGCATCCGGACCTTGTCGAAGCCGTCGGGGACTTCCTTGGTGGCGTAGCGCTCCCCGGTCCCGACCTTCTCCACGGCGTAGGACAGATCGAGCAGGCCGCTCCATAGTAACTTTTTGACGTCGTCCTGCGGCTCCAGGCTGGCCATGGGCAGACCCTTGAAGCGCCGGCCCTCGACCCGGAAGCTGACGCCGGCGACCACGTCGGCGTTCGGGAAGCGGTACTCGAGGGTGTAGCTGCAATCCGTGGCGGACGTGCAGGGACCCATGCTGCCCATCACGAGCTGGGTCGAGCCGTCGGGGTTCTCGCGGAAGATGCGCACGTTCTCCGCCGCCTCCGGATCGATGCGTACGACGCCCTCGCCGTCCTTCGGCGCCGTGGGCCAGGCGGTGACCTTGAACGGGGCGAGATCGAGGAGGTCGTTCGGACCGTTGACGATCTCGTCCTCGCAGTCGCGCTTGCCGTCGTTGTCGTCGTCGTCGAGGTTGGCGATGAACGACGCGCCGACGGTCGCGTCCCACTCGTCCTCGCGCTCTTGATCCTTGGGATCTTCGGCGACGACGAGGCCGTCACGGCTGGTGTCTGCGACGATGTCGATGATGTCCGGGGGACCCTGATTACCGCCACCGCCCGAGTCGTCGCTGCCGCACGCGACGACACCCAAGCTCAGCACTCCGGAGGTAAGCCAACGATATCGAACCATGCGCTCGCTCCCCGCGTCGGACAGCGACGCGTCGGGGGAGCCTGCCTCGGGACCGGGACGTGAGCAACCCATTCGCTGATTTCCGCTTCCAGCACGCAGCGAAACCGTTGCGCTGCTAGCCTTGGCGCCTCCTTGCCGGTCCTCAACGCACAGCGTCTAGAGAAGTCCTTCGGCGAACGCCCGCTGTTCCGGGACGCCACCCTCACCCTCGTCTCCGGCGAGCGGGTTGGCTTGGTCGGGCGCAACGGGACCGGAAAGAGCACGCTCGCCCGCGTGCTCGCCGGGCTCGAGCCGCCCGACGCCGGCGAGCTCATGCTGCGCCGCGGCGCGGAGGTTCGCTACCTGGCGCAGGCGCCCAGCTTCGACCCCGCGCTCACGCCGCGCGAGATCGTGACCGAGGGCCTGGCGACGTGGGCGCGGGCCAAGGCGCGCTACGACGAGCTCGGGGAGCTCCTGGCGAAGGACGCGAGTCCCGAGCTGCTCGCCGAGCACGCCGAGCTCGGGCACGAGATCGAGCACCACGGCGGCTGGCAGCGCGACCACGAGGTGGACGCCATGCTCATGCACCTCGGCATCGCGCGGCGCGACCAGCCCATCGGCAGCATGAGCGGCGGCGAGAAGCGCCGCGTCGCGCTGGCCCAGATCCTGATCGCCCGCCCGGCGCTCGCCATCCTCGACGAGCCCACGAACCACCTGGACGTCGAGACCATCGACTGGCTCGAGCGCTACCTGCTCGAGGAGCACCCGGGCGCGGTCTTGCTCGTGACTCACGACCGCTACCTGCTCGATCGCGTCTGCACGCGCACGCTCGAGCTCGAGCGCGGCACGCTCCAGAGCTACGACGGCGGCTACGAGGAGTACCTGGAAGCGAAGGCCACGCGGCTCGCCCACGAAGAGCGCACCGAGGCGAACCGGCAGAACTTCCTGCGCCGGGAGCTGGAGTGGCTGTCGCGGCAGCCGAAGGCGCGCACCACCAAGCAGAAGGCGCGTATCGAGCGCGCCGAGGCTGCCCGCGCCATTCAAGCGCCGGTGGCCGAGGAGCGCGTGGCTCTCTCCTTGGAGGAGGCCCGCAGCGGCAAGACCGTGCTCGAGCTCGAGCACCTGTCCCTGGAAATCGCCGGGCGCACGCTGGTCCGAGACCTGACGCTGTACCTGCCGCAGGGCGAGCGCGTGGGCATCGTCGGCGCGAACGGCACCGGCAAGACCACCTTGCTCCGGGCCATCGCCGGCGAGCTCGCCCCCAGCTCCGGCCGGCTGACGCTCGGGCAGAACACCAAGCTCGCGTACTTCGATCAGGAGCGCTCGGGCCTCGACCTCGACAAGAGCATCTTCGACAACATCGGCGACCAGGGCCGCTTCGAGCTCGACGGGCAGGTGCTCGACACGCGGAGCTACCTCGAGCGCTTCTTGTTCGACAGCCACGAGCAGCGCAAGCGCGTGGCGGCGCTCTCCGGCGGCGAGCGCGCCCGCGTCGCGCTGGCCAAGGTGCTGCGCGCGGCGACCAACCTGGTGCTGCTCGACGAGCCCACGAACGACCTGGACGTGGCGACGCTCGGCGCGCTCGAGGAGATGCTGCTCGGCTTCGGCGGCGCGGCCCTGGTGGTCACCCACGACCGCTGGTTCCTCGATCGGGTCGCGACCTCGCTGCTGGTGTTCGAAGGCGACGGCCGCGTCGTGCGCTACCCCGGCAACTACGAGACCTACCGGCGCCTGAAGGGCGCCGCGCAGTCCGCCCCGCCTCCCGCCGAGCCCGAGAAAAAGGCCGCCGCGCGCCCGAGCCAGAAGCCGGACAAACCCAAGGGGCTGACCTACGCCGAGCGCCTGGAGCTCGAGAAGCTGCCGGAGCGCATCGAGACCGCCGACGCCCTGGTGCGCAGCCTCGAGGAGCGCATCGCGGATCCGGCGTTCTTCCGCTCCGAGCCCGACCAGGTCAAGCGCACGCTCGGCGAGCTGGATGCGGCGAAGGTCGAAGCGAGCGCACTGATGGCGCGTTGGGAGGAGCTGGAGACGAAGGCGCTCTGAGTCGAAGGGGGCTCGCGCCTGAACCGCACCGTGCGGGCGGCGGAGCTCGGAATGTGCGGGGCGTGCCACACCCTTCCGGCACGCGATGGTCGATCCGAAAGCTGAAGGCGATCCACTCGGCGACGCACCCGGCGGCGAACTGCCGAAGTCCTCCGGCGACGCCGAGTGAAGGGCGGCGCTCTTGCGTCACTCGGCTCGGTCACCCAGCCGTTGGGGCAGACGGCGGCGAGCGCGCCTCTGAGCGCGCGCGCCCGAAGTGCGGCGCTGAAGCGCACCGCCGCAGGCCAACGCAGCGTTACCGAGCCCGCAGGCGGTGCGAAACACCGGACTCCGCCCGCGTGGGACCCCGGACCCCCCACGCGGGCCTCGGTGTCTGCGCGGGGCGGTGCTATCTTTGGCCGTATGAACGCCCTGAAGGCGCACGTGAAGAACGGGCAGATCGTGCTCGACGAGCCGGCGGACTTTGTCGAGGGAGCGGAGCTGCTCGTTTTTCCGGTGACAGATCGGATGACTGCCGAGGAGCGAGCTGAGCTCGAGCGCGCCGTCGAAGAAGGCGCGGAGGATTTCGAGCGCGGTGACTTCGAAGATGCACGCGAGTTTGCCCTGCGCCTTGCGGCCAGGCCGTGAACGTTTTCATCTCCACGCGAGCCGGGCGGGCTGCCGCGCGCATCAACGCGCGCTGGAGCAAGCACGCTGACTTCCCCAGCACTTTTGCGCAGGAGCTGCTCGAGGCGATCGATTTCCTTGGCTCTGTCGACACGCCTGGAACGCCATTTCCGACGGAGAAGCGCCCAGGCTTGAAGCGGTTGCTGATGCCGAAGTCCCGGTGCCACATCCATTTCGAAATCGACGAGCGCAAGCAGATGATCCGCGTGCTCCACGTTTGGGACGGCCGACGAGAGACCACACCGAAGCTCTGATGGCTTCCCTTTTTGGCCGCCGAAAACACGCGTCCCCGCTCGCGTGTCGTTTTCGAGTCCTTTCATCCGGTGAAGGGCTCGAAAACCACGCAGCCCGGACGACCCACCCGAGCTGCGTGGTCCTCCACGAGCCGAGGACAAATCCCGAGAGCGCTGCACGCGCCAGTGCCAGCGTCAGCTCGGTGCTCCCGCTCCCGCTCCCGCTCCCGCTCCCGCTCCCGCTCCCGCTCCTGCTCCTGCTCCCGCTCCCGCTCCCGCTCCCGCTCCGGCTCCGCCCAACACCCGAGCTGCACCCGCCTGCCTGACCGGGTCTAGCTCAACCGGTACAGCATCGCGGAGAGCCGGCTTCCGAGCTCGGCCGCCGAATCTGGCGCAGAAAACGCGAAGCTGACGTTGCGTGATCTTGGACCGACTCGCACACGCGCGGACACGAATGCTCCGCGCGTGAGGCGGGGATTGCGCAACCGGCGTGGTCGCGTTCATCATGCGACTCATGGCGGGCTGGCGGGTTGGGGCCCCGGGTCTGGTTGCGCGTGCAAGCTTCGGCGCATGCGCGGTGCCGGCGGCCTTTGCGCTTCTGCTGGTGGCAGGGCCAGCCAGTGCTCGAGTGTCCGCTCAGCTCTCCTACTGCCGCCCGACGTTCGCGACGGGGACCGCGACTTGCGGGAAGGCGCTAACCTTGTTGCCGGCCGGCATCATCATCACCCGTCCCCTGGTGACGGCGCTCGATCGAGCGATCGCTCTCGAAGAGCTCGCCGAGGACCGGATCGAGGCGGGCGATCTTGCGCAGATCCTCGCGTTCAAGCAGGTCGCCAGGGCGCTCCTCAAACCGCAGACCGAAGCTGCGGGCGTCGAAGCGCTCCGGCAGGCGCTCGAGCTCGAGATCGCGCTCGCCGCATTCGCCGATGCACGAGGGATCGAGCTGTGAAGCGAGCGGCGCTCATTTGCATTTCCGTGGGCCTGACTCCGGGCTGCGGCGGCGATGAAACCGCGGCCTCACCCAAGAGCGACGCTGGGTGCGAGCAGAGCTGCGGGGGTGGAGGTACGGGAGGCGGCGAGGATGTCGCGCCCGCGAGCTCGACGCTTGCGACGCACTCGCCGCACTCGCCGCGGGCGATGGCGTAGACCCGAGCCTTGTCGGCGCGCGACGTGCGGCCAGCGCCCTCGGCGACGTTGCGCGCGCAGCTCTTGGCGGCCCGCCGCGCCTCGCGCCGGTCCTCGGCGTCGCTGATGCGGATGTCGTTCACGAGCCGCACGAGCTCCGCGGCGAGGTGCCAGGCGAGCAAGCGGTGGTGTGGGAGAGAAGGTTGGGGCCCGGACGACCCACCCGAGCTGCGTGGTCCTCCATGGGCCGAGGAAGAACTCCAGAGCGCTGCACGCGCCAGTGCCAGCGTCAGCGGGCACTGTCCAACCGCACGCCCAACCGCACGCCCAACCGCACACTTCGCTCGCGTGGGACACCTCTCCGTCCGTCAGGCTTCGAGCTGCATCGAGTCGCCTGGTGTCCCGCACGCCCAACCGCACGCCCAACCGCACGCCCAACCGCACACTTCGCTCGCGTGGGACACCCCTTGTAGGGCCTCGGTCCCGGTCGTGATCTCCCGCACAAGCGTGGGCGCCATGCACCGCTCACCATGTAGGTCCCGCCGCTGCTCCCGCTCCCGCTCCTGCTCCCGCTCCCGCTCCCGCTCCCGCTCCCGCTCCTGCTCCCGCTCCCGCTCCTGCTCCCGCTCCCGCTCCTGCTCCCGCTCCCGCTCCCGCTCCCGCTCCCGCTCCCGCTCCCGCTCCCGCTCCGGCGCTCGAGCTCTGTTCCGCGCGCGCATGCGCGTTACTCTCGCCGCCCCTCGCCGCCCCTCGGTCGCCGCCCGCCGCACCTCGCCGCGCTGCGCGCCCGTATCCGCGGTGCGACCCTACGCCGGCTCGTCGTCCGGCGGCGCGAGCTTCGTGAGCAGCTCGCCGTACAGCCGGCACACGTCGCTCACGGTGATGATGCCCGCCAGGCGCCCGTCGCGGACCACCAGCGCGGTGCCCACGCGGCGCTCGCCCATCTGGCGCACGACCTCGTCCATGGGGGCGTGCAGATCGACGACGTAGAGCTGCTTCTCGCACAGCTCGCGGAGCGGGACGTCGCGCTCGGCGCCGGCCGCCTTGCTGACGACCGCGACGACCTCCAGATCCCGCTCGGAGACCACGCCCGTGAGCTCGCCGCCCTCCTTCACGGGCAGATGGCGCACCCGGTGCTCGAGCATGAGCTCGCGTGCCGCGGACATGCTCTGCCCGACGTCGATGAAGTGCGGGAAGGGCGTCATCACGTCCTTCACCAGCGGGATGCGGCGGTGCGGCACGGCGCTCCCGATCAGCTCTTGGCGGCGCAGGTCAGCTCCTGGCTCACCAGCTCGTCGCCTTCTTTGGTGCCCTGGATGAAGACCGCCAGGATCTTGCCGCCGTCGAGCGGGAACAGGCGCGACTCGGCGACGCCGCCGGCCGTGCCCACCACGTCGTAGGGCTTGCCCGTGGCCTTCATGCTCTCGTCCACCGGCAGCACCACCAGGCGCGCCTCGCGGCGTTTGCCCGCGTGCATCATCAGCCAGCGCTGACCGCCGGCGATGGCCAGGCTCGGCTCGGAGAGCGAGGCGTCCACGCCGTCGATGACCGGCTTGTCGATGGTCGCGGGCAGGCCCGCGCCCAGCTTGCCGATGCGCAGCTCATGGGTGTCACCCGAGACCTTGAACGAGGTGAGCAGGAGCAGGTTCGAGCCGTCCGGAGTGAGCTCGACCATGCCGGGCCAACCGCCGCGGTAGCTCTTCACCTTGCCGGTGGGCTTGTGATCTTTGTTGAGCAGGAAGCTGACCAGCGTGCCGCGGTAGCGCGCGGTGAGCGCGATGGAGCCGTCGTCGCGCTCGGCGGCGGAGGGCGCCTCCCAGGTGTGGAGCTCCTTGGGCTCCTTCGGCAACGGCACCGAGTCGAGCAGGTAGTAGCCACCGCTGGCGTTCGGCTGCACGAACAGGCGCATGCTCCACTTCACGCTGTCGTCCGTCTGCGGCTCGCCGTGAAGCTCGGTGCCGAGCCCCCACACGTCGCCGTCGTTGTCCACGAAGGTGCGGCAGTCGCGGATCTCGCGCAGCGCCTTCTTCTTCTCTTCCTTCTTGTCGCCCTCCGCCTTTGCCTCCGGCGCTGCCGGCGCCGCCTCGGGCTTCGCCGCCTCGGGCTGCGGGGCGTCGGCCTTCGGCGCGTCGGCCTTCGCGCCAGGGGCGCGCAGCCGGCGCATCGCGCCGAGCGCCTTGGCGGCCGAAGCCACCGCCGCGCTGCCGGCCAGGGCAGGCGCCGTCGCGGCGGGCGCGGCCGCCTCGGGCGCCTTGGCCGCCTCCTTGGCGGGCTCCTTCTTCTCGTCCTTCTTGGCCTCCGGATCCAAGAGCGGCTTGCCGTCGAAGGCGAGCACGACCTGCTTGTTCGCGACGAGCTCGCAGGCGATGCGGCGGCGCTTGCTCTCCCACTTGTCGCGGTAGTCGGCGTAGGCCGTGATCTTGCCGTCCGCGGCCTTGAACGGCGTGACCCGCTGCATGTCGCGCTTGCCCTCCTTCTTGGGGATGTCGTTGGCGAGCTCCGAGCCGTCGGCGAGCGCGACGTTGACCACCTCGCCTTTACCCTGCTTGTCCAGGACGACGACCCGCGGCTTGTTCCCGACGGCGACGCCGAGCGCGAGCTTGTCCCCCATCTGCACCGGGGTGATGCCCGTGCGCCGGTTCGCCCACTTCGCGAGCACCTTGCGCTCGCCAGCGGTGCAGGTGGCCCCGGGATCCTGCGGCCGCAAGTCCTCGCTGGCGGCGGGTGCGGGCGTCGCGGAGGCGACGGGCACCGCGCTGGCGGAGGTCTCACCACCCGTGGGCTTGAGCTTGTTGCAGGCAAGCGCGCCCAGGGCGACGAGCGGGAGAACGGGGGCGATGAAGCGGAGGTCGAGTCGAGCCATGTTCAGTGTCAGGGAGCGTAAGAGCAGCCGCGGCGGCGCCACAACGGGAAAGCCTGCACGGGCGGGAAGTGGTCGATCCTACGGGGATTGCGGCCTATGGTGGCGAGCGCATGGACTCGGCCCTCGTCGCGCGCCTGCTCGCCACCTGGTTCGGCTGCGGTCGCTCGCCGGTGGCGCCCGGGACGGTGGGCACGCTCGGCGCGCTGCCGCTGCACCTGGCGCTGCGCGCGCTCGGCCCGCTCCCCTACGCCGCTGCCGTGATCGCCATCACCGCCGCCGGGACCTGGGCGGCGGAGCGCGAGGCCGAACGTCTGGGAGAGGACGATCCGCAGAGCGTGGTGGTGGACGAGGTGGCGGGCGTGCTCCTGGCGCTGCTCATCGCCCGCGGCACGGGCTGGAAGGGCGAGCTCCTGGCGGTGGCGCTGTTCCGCGTCTTCGACATCTGGAAGCCGGGACCGGTGGACGGCGTGCAGCACCTCGAGCCCAAGGGCGTCGGCATCATGGCCGACGACGTGCTCGCCGGGGCCCTGGCGGGGCTCAGCGCGCGCTGGCTCGCGCGGTGATCACGGGAACAACGTCTGGAGCGCCGCCAAGGTCACGTAGTTGGTGTTCGAGTATTTCCAGGTCGTGCCCGGAGGGTTCACCGCGCCGTGCGCCGCGGCCAGCGCCACGAGTTCGTCCGGCGTCCACTTCTTCTGGAGGTCGCCGAGGAAGCCCGCGTCCTCGGTGTAGTTGAAGATGCCGCTGGTGTGGTTCAAGAGCATGCGAACGCTGATCGTGTCGCCGTTCGGCACGCCGCTCACCCACTTGTCGAGGTGATCGTCGAGCGACAGCTTCCCGGCGCCGGCCAGGCGCAGAATCACCGCCGCCACGTAGGTCTTGGTCACGCTGCCGATGCGGAACAGCTCGGCGCCGGTCAGACCGGAGTCGCCGCTGACGTAGCTATTCGTGCCGCACTCCGGCGTCGTCACGGCGAGGGCAGCGTCGCGGCTACCGGTCTTGGTCCGCGCCCCGTCGAGGGCGGCCTGGAGCTTCTGGGCGAGCAGCGCGCAGGCCGAGGAGCCGCCCGCGCCTGCGCTGCCACCGCTGCCAGCACTGCCACCGCTGCCAGCGATGCCGCCCGCGCCACCAGCGCCGCCGACCGCGCCGCTGCCACCTCCTCCCGGGCTCGAGTCGTCCGAGCTCCCGCATCCCGTGAGCAGAGCGAGGCACAGCACCCAGGCGCGCATCCCGGGCTCGGTCGCTCGGCGCGCGGCGCGCGTCAATGGGCAGCGCTTTACGCGACCTCGGGGCGGAGCGAGGCTTCCGCCATGAGCTACCGCCTGAGCGACGAGGAAGCTGCCGTTCAGCGCACCGTCCGCGACTTCGCCCAGCGCGAGCTCGCGCCGCTGGTCGCCGCGGCCGAGGCCAGCGGACGTTTCCCGCGAGAGGCCATCCTGCCGCGCCTCGCCGAGCTCGGCCTGCTCTCCATCGGCGTGCCGGAGAGCCTTGGCGGCAGCGGCGGCGGCGCGCTGCTCCTGTGCGTCGTGGGCGAGGAGATCGCGCGCGTCTCCGGCGGCTTCGCCATCGGCGCCATGGCCAGCGTCCTGGCGCCGGCCATCCTGGTTCGGCTGCAAGGCGAGTCGCCGAACCGCGCGCTGCTCGAGCCGCTGATGGCAGGACAGATCCTGCCGGCCCTCGCCTTCACCGAGCCCCGCGGCGGCTCGGATCTCGCGGGCATGCTCACCACCGCGACCAAGACCGAAGGCGGCGTGCTCCTCTCTGGTCAGAAGACCTTCATCTCCAACGGCCCCACCGCCGACGCCTTCCTGGTGGCTGCGGTGCGCGCAGACCACGCCGACAAACCCCGCGAGGAACGCGTCCAAGGCATCGGGGTGCACGTGATCCTCAAGGGCACGCCCGGCCTCAGCGTCGGCGCTCCGATGAAGAAGCTCGGCATGCGCTCGAGCGAGACCAGCGAGGTCTTCTTCGACGACGCCTTCGCGCCCGCCGGGGGCCTGGGCGGCGGCAGCGGCGCGGGGCGCGGCTTCCGCCAGATGATGGAGCTCCTGGACGTGAACCGCTTGTTCATCTCCGCGCTCTCCCTGGGCGTGGCGCAGGCCGCCTTCGAGGCCTCGCTCTCCTACGCCAAGGAGCGCACCGCCTTCGGCAAGCCCATCGCGCAGCACCAGGCGACGGGCTTCAAGCTGGCGCGCATGGCCACCACCCTCGACGCGGCCCGCGCGCTCTTGCAGCGCACCTCGGAGCTCGTGGACCAGGGCGCGCGCGCGGCGCGACAGGTCAGCGAAGCCAAGCTCTTCTGCACCGAAGCGGCGGTGGCCATCACCTCCGACGCGGTGCAGATCCACGGCGCGTACGGCTACGTCGAAGACCTGCCGGTGGAGCGCTACTTCCGCGACGCGCGCGTCGGCCCGATCTGGGAAGGCACGAACGAGATCCAGCAGCAGATCATCTGCCGCGAGCTCGGTTTGTACGGCGAGTGAGGTGGACGAAGCCTCGGGGCTCTGCGATGCTCCGAGCCGCCCATGTTCGTGTGCTCCGAGTGCGGCCGCTCGTTCCCCGCTGCGGGGTTCTGCACCGAGGACGGCGGCACGCTCGCCGACGCCGCCGCCGACCCGCTGCTCGGGCAGATGGTGGGCAGCTATCGCATCACCCGGCTGCTCGGCAAGGGCGGCATGGGCTCGGTGTACAAGGGCGTCCACCCCGGCATCGGCAGCCGGGTGGCCATCAAGTTCCTGTCGCAGGAGTGCAGCCAGCACCCGGCCCTGGTCGAGCGCTTCTTCGCCGAAGCGAAGGCCGTCAACCTGATCCGACACGACAACATCGTGAGCGTCTCCGATCTGGCGGAGACAGCCGACAGGCGCCCGTACATCGTGATGGAGCTGCTCGACGGGCTGCCGCTCTCGGCCTACATGAAGCGCTTCGGCGGGCTGCCGCTGGGCTCGCTCTGCCGCGTGGTCATGGAGGTCCTCGACGGCCTGGGCGCCGCGCACCAACAGCAGATCGTGCACCGCGATCTGAAGCCGGACAACGTGTTCGTGCTCGAGAGCGGGCGCGTCAAGATCCTCGACTTCGGCATCGCCAAGCTCCGGCCCGATCAGGGCGGCGTCAGCGACGCCACGCGCACCGGCTCGCTGCTCGGCACTCCGCAGTACATGTCGCCGGAGCAGGCCATGGGCCAGCACGTCGATCAGCGCGCGGATCTCTACGCCGCCGGGGTGATCCTGTTCGAGGGCGCCACCGGCCAGCGCCCCTTCCCCGCGCAGACGTTGTACGAGCTGCTCAAGGCCCACGTGGAGCAGATGCCGCCGGCGCCCAGCCTGCTCCGGCCCGACATCCCGCCGGCGCTCGAGACGGTGCTGCTCCACGCGCTTCAGAAGGACCCGGCGTATCGCTACCAGTCCGCCTACGACTTCAAGGCGGCCATCGAGCAGTGCCTGCCCTACCTGCCGCCGGAGAGCTTCGCGCCGCTCGGCGACGCGAGCGGAGCGCGCCCCGCCGCCTTGCCCAGCGTGGCGCACCCGAGCTACGCCACGCCGTACTCGCCGAATCCGTACAGCGCGACGCCGGCGGGTCCCTTCGGCCCCGCGCACGTCGGAGCGCCGCTCGCCACGCCGCAACCGACGATGCCGTCGCCGTACATGCCCGGCGTGATGGCCGCGCCCGCGCCCCACCCGGCCACGCGCAGCTACTCCTGGGTGTGGATCGTGCTCGGGGTGATCGCGCTCTTGATCGTGATGTGGACGTTCAGCTGGTGCGGGGCCTGTGTGATGATGGCCGGCGGTTGAATTTTCGCACCACTGAACCGGGCGCGCAGCGCGGCGAGGGGCGGCGGAGCGCCCACGCGGTGCGGCGAGGGGCGGCGCTCGGCCGCGCATGCGCGCGCGGAACCGTGCGGATGCGCGGGCGCGGGCGCGGCGGGCAGTGGGCAGGAGCAGGGGCAGGGGCAGCGCGGGGCGGGGGCTCGAGCAGGGAGCGGGGGCGGAGAGCGGGGAGATGAGGCTCGACAGAGGGAGGGGGGGCCCACGCGAGCGAAGTGTGCGGTTGGGCGGGCGCTTGGGCGGGCGCTTGGGCGGGCGCTTGGGCGTGCGCTTGGGCGTGCGCTCGGGCGGGCGCTTGGGCGTGCGCTTGGGCGTGCGGTTGGGCGTGCGCTTGGGCGGGCGCTTGGGCGGGCGCTTGGGCGTGCGCTTGGGCGTGCGCTTGGGCGTGCGGTTGGGCGTGCGCTTGGGCGGGCGCTTGGGCGTGCGCTTGGGCGTGCGCTTGGGCGGGCGCTTGGGCGTGCGGTTGGGCGGGCGCTTGGGCGGGCGCTTGGGCGGGCGCTTGGGCGGGCGCTTGGGCGTGCGGGGAAGGACGGGGCGTTCCACGCGCCTGCTCTTCCAGCTCTCCCCGACCCGCTCCCGCTGCCTACTGCGCTCTGCACTCGCTACGACCAAGGATCGATGATGGACGCACCCGTCCGCGCGATGTCGGACGCATTTCGAGTGACGACCGACAGCCCGTGGACGATGGCAGTGGCGCCCAGCAGCGCGTCGACCACCGGGATGGGCGCACCCGACCGCTCCGCGCGCGCCGCGATGCGACCCCACTCGAGCGCCACGGGCTCGTCGATGCCGAGGATTCGCCCTTCGAGGCGATCGCGAAGCTCGCCAAACCAGCGCTCGAGCTGGCCGCGCCGGCGGCCGGCCGCCAGCTTCTTGATCCCCTTCTCGAGCTCACCCAGGGAGAGTACGCTGACGAAGTCGGCGCCATCCGGCATCGAGGCGAACCACTCGTCCACGCTCGCCGAGGGTTTCGGCTTGGTGAATTCGGACAGCGCGCAGGTGTCGATCAAGTAGGCCATGCGCGTCTCACAGCTCGACTTCGCGGCCCGGGTCCTTCGACCGGCGAGTGTCGAGACCGCCCTCGAACCGAGGCGCGCGTCGGAGCACCTCGATCAGCCTGCCGCGGCGACGGGACAGGCGCTTCCACTCGTCGAACGAGAGGACGACGGCCGTCTCTTGCCCGCGACGAGTGATCACCTGCGGGCCGCTTCGCTCGGCCTCCGCCACGAGCTCGCTGAGGCGGTTCTTGGCGTCTTGGAGCGCCCAGGTCTTTTTCATCTAGCCAGGCTAGCTGTTTCACGCGCCTGCAGCAAGGCGCGCGCGCCTCGCGCTCACCCCAGCCGCGCCGCCACGTGCCGGCTCAGGTGGCGCGACAGCGTGTAGATCCCGATCTGCGGCGGCCCGCCGATGCTGGTGGGGAAGAGCGACCCGTCCAGCACGAAGAGCGCCTCGACCTGGTGGTGCTCGCCGCTGCTTTTCACCACCGCGCGCCGCGGATCGTCGCCCAGGCAGAGCGTGCCCATGGGGTGGACCGCGGCCATGGCCATGCCGTGCGGGCGCGCGACGGAGCCGGGGATGGACTCGATCTGGTCGGGGCGATCGAGCTCGAGGGGCGGCACGCTCGGCACCAGCACCTTGCGGGCGCCGCCGGCGAACAGGAGCCGCGCGCAAGCGCGCACGCCCCGCGCGAGCTGCTCGGAGTCCGCCGGTGAGAGCACGTAGTCGATGCGCGCCCGTCCGTCCCGCGCGACGGAGACCCGGCCCTCGCTCTCGTCGTGGAGCATGGCCGTCAGCACGGCGATGTGCGGGTAGCGCAGCATCCAGGCGCGGTGCTTCGCGCCGAATCCGGGCAGCATGATGGCGGCGCCGATGGGGTGGGCGAAGGCCGTGGTGATCCAGACGCGTTTGTCGCTGCCGGGCGAGAGGTCGAGGAGCTCCGTGCACTCGTAGCTCTGCGGGATCCCCTTCCAGCCCTCGATGCGTTCGTCGAACAGGCCCGCCACCGCCACGCCGGGGTGCATGCGCAGGCCGCGGCCGAGCCGCGCGTGGGGATCCGGCAGGCTGCTCGCCACGCCGAGCGCCGCGCTGCCGATGGCGCTGCCGGCCAGCACCACCGCGCTCGCGTCCACGCGGACGTCGGCGACCGGACGCCCGTCTTCGCCCAGCGCCACGCCGACCACGCCGCGGGCGCGCCGGCCGTCGTGCAGGATGCGGGTGACGCGCACGTCGGCCACCACGCGCGCGCCGCGATCGACGGCGTCTGGGAGCAGCACCTTCGCGGCGTTCTGCTTGGCGTCGTAGGGGCAGCCGATCTCGCAGAAGCCCGAGCCCTGACAGCCCAGGCGGTTGTGCTGGAGCGGTCCGCCCTTCCAGCCCAGGGCGGCCACGGCGCGCTCGAGCACGCGGTTGTTGGCGTTGCGGCGCTCGGGCTCGATCTCGCTCACGGAGAGATCGCGCTCCACGCTCTCGAACACCGGACGCAGCTCCGCCTCCGAGAGCCCGCTCACCTGGTGCTCGCGCGCCCAGAGCTCCAGCACCTCGGGCGGCAGCCGCTTGCACAGGTTGATGTTGTGCACGGTGCTGCCGCCGACGGTGCGCCCGCCGATGACACGGATGGAGAGATCTGCCGTGCTGCGCCCGCCGCGCTCCTGGTAGAGCAGCGGCATCATCTCGTCCTCCCGCTGGCTCATGTCGCGGGCGGAGAGCGCGGGGCCCTCTTCCAGGGCGATGACCCGCGCGCCGCGCCGCGCGAGCTCGCTCGCCGCCATGCCGCCGCCGGCGCCGGTGCCGACGATCACCACGTCGGCGCTCCAGCGGGCGGCCTTGCCGAGCCTGCGCCCGAGCTCGATCATCGCCCGCTCCAGCGCACGGCGGGGCCGCCGTAGCCGAGGGCGGCGAAGGCCGCGTCGCTCCGGTAGTGGGCCATCAGGCAGAGCGCCTTCAGCGCCTGGAAGCCGCCGCGGAGCAGGCCGATGGAGCTCGCTTCGAGCAGCGTGAGCACGCGATCTTGCTCGGCCGGCGCGAGCTGGGTGAAGCGCGGGCCGAAGCCGGCGGCGATGGGGGCGAGGTGCTCGACGTAGGCCAGGAGGCCCATCAGATCGTCGCGATCGCGCTCCGCCAGACCCGCCACGTAGCCGTCGGCGAATAGCCCGACCGCCGCGCTCTCCGGCGCCAGGATTCTCGAGCCCACCGCCTCGAACACCGCCCACTGCCAGGGCGCGAGACTGCCGAGCTCGAGGTCCCGTGGCACCTGATAGTTGCCGCCGCGCACCAGCGCTATGCCGCCGCCGATGGCGACGCTGGCCAGCGAGAACCAGCCGAGGAAGCTCCGGCGATCAGCGCGCACGGCTGGCAGGGTCGCACCCAGACCGCGCTCAGGGCAAGAGCATGTCCTTCGACTTCACTCACGCTCAGCGTCCTCCGTCCAGCTGGGCACTCGCGACCGTGGGCACCCGCCGACGGAGCTCCTCCGGCTCGGCCGGACGGTCTATCTGTCCGGGGCGAGCGCAAAAGTGTCGCCGGTGAGCTCGGCGATCACGCTCTCCAGCCCCACCACCAGGCGCGCGGCGCGCTCGTAGTCGAGCCGCCCCGGAGTGTCGCTCGCCTTGTGGTAGTGCACGTCGCGGAACGCCGCCGTGTCCGTGACCATCACCGCCGGCACGCCGAGCTTCCAGAACGACCAGTGATCGGACCAGCCGGCCTCGGGCACGGAGTCGGGCAGGGCCGCGCCGACGGCCGGCAGGCTGCTGCGCGCGGCGAGCCCCTCGGCGACCAGATCCACCAGGGGCTTCGACGCCAGGTTGCCGACCACCGCGGCGAAGTTCCCGCTCTTGGGGTAGCGGCCCTCGAGCCCCTTCGGGGTGCGCTGGCTGCCGGCGGCGTCGCTGTAGCAGCCGATGCTCTCCACGCTGAGCATGGCCACGACCTTCTCGCCTCGGGCCGCGACGCCCTTGGCGTAGAGCACGCTGCCCATCTGCTCGGTCTGGAAGTAGGGCGGCTCTTCGTTGGCGAACAGCACGAAGCGCAGCGTGCGCTCCGGGGAGGCGCCCTTGTAGCGCCGGGCCAGCGCCAGCACCGCGGCCACCCCGCTGGCGTTGTCGTTGGCGCCGGGGCTGCCCGCGGCGCTGTCGTAGTGCGCGCCCACCAGCACCAGCTCGTGCGCCGCGCGTCCGCCGCGCACCTCGACGGCCAGGTTCTGGACGGCGACGCCGTCGATCTCGTGGCCGTCCCGCACCACCGCGTAGCCGCTCTTCTCCAGCGCTTCGACCAGCCAGTCTGCGGCGCTCGCAAGCTCCCACTTCTTGTCGGCGTTGCGCTCGCCGATCTTGCCGGCGAGCTCCGCCACGTCACTCCGGAGCTCGGCGGCGATGGCGCGCTCTCGCTCGGTCAGCGGCGCGAGCGCCGAGCTCGGGGCGTCGTCCGCCGGCGCCGGTGTGTTGGGCGCGGGCTTCGGCGCCGGGGTCGGCGCCGCACAGGCCACCGAGAGCCACAAACCCAGCACGGCGGGAGCTCGCATCGAGGACTTCTACCATTTCGGACGCTGAGGTAGATTGGCGACCCTTTGGCGAAGAGACCCGCTCCCCTCGTCGGCGTGATCATGGGCTCCCAGAGCGACTGGGAGACGATGCGGCACGCGGTGGAGACCCTGGACGAGCTGGGCGTGCCCAACGAGGTGCGGGTGGTGAGCGCCCACCGCACCCCGGACCTGCTGTTCGAGTACGCAGGCAGCGCAGAGAGCCGGGGGCTCGAGCTCCTGATCGCCGGCGCCGGTGGGGCCGCGCACCTGCCGGGCATGGCCGCCAGCAAGACGGTCCTGCCGGTGCTCGGCGTGCCGGTCGAGAGCAAGGCGCTCAAGGGCGTGGACTCGCTGCTCTCCATCGTGCAGATGCCGGCGGGGATCCCGGTGGGCACGCTGGCCATCGGTCGGGCCGGCGCGGTGAACGCGGCGCTGCTCGCAGCGGCGATGCTCGGCGCCAAGCACCCGGTCATCCGCGACGCTTACCGCGCGTACCGCGAGAAGCAGACCGCCAAGGTGCTCGACAACCCCGACCCGCGCGAAGGAAGCTGAGCGTGCGGGTCGGCGTGCTCGGCGCAGGGCAGCTCGGTCGCATGCTCGCGCTCGCCGGCTACCCGCTCGGCCTGCGCTTCTGCTTCCTGGATCCCACGCCGGACTCGCCGGCGGCCGCGCTGGCCGAGCAGCTGGTGGCGGACTGGCACGACGCCCACGCCTTGACCCAGCTGTCCGAGTGCAACGTCGTCACCTTCGAGTTCGAGAACGTGCCGGTCGAGACGGTCGAGGTGCTGACGACGCGGACGCGGGTGTGTCCCGGCCCCACGGCGCTCGGCGTGGCGCAAGATCGGCTCCACGAGAAGACGGCCTTTCAGGAGCTGGGCATCCCGACGTCGAAGTTCGCGGCGGTGCACGACGAGGCGGGGCTCGGCGAGGCCCTGGCCGAGATCGGCGCGCCGGCGGTGCTCAAGACCCGCCGCTTCGGCTACGACGGCAAGGGCCAGTACGTCATCCGAAGCGCGGCTGAGGCGCCCGACGCCTGGCGCGCGCTGGGCGGCGAGCCGCTCATCCTGGAGGACTTCGTGCCCTTCAGCCGCGAGCTCAGCCTGCTGGCGGTGCGCAACCGCTCGGGGGACACGCGCTTCTACCCGCTGGTCGAGAACGAGCACGCCGAGGGCATCCTGCGCCTGAGCCGCGCGCCGGCGCGCGACCTGGAGCCGGAGCTTCAGGCGCGGGCGGAGTCTCACGCCCAGCGCCTGCTCGACCGGCTCGACTACGTGGGCGTGATGGCGCTGGAGCTGTTCGACGTGAAGGGCACGCTCTTCGCCAACGAGATCGCGCCGCGGGTCCACAACTCCGGCCACTGGACCATCGAGGGCGCGCGCACCAGCCAGTTCGAGAACCACCTGCGCGCGATCTGCGGGCTGCCGCTCGGCGACGCCTCGGCCCTCGGCCCGACGGCGATGCTGAACTTCATCGGGCACGTGCCACCCGCCGCGATGCTGCTCGAGATCCCCGACGCGCACTTGCACGACTACGGCAAGGCGCCGCGCGCGCGCCGCAAGGTGGGGCACCTGACCTTGCGCGCCGGCTCCCCCGAAGAGCTCGAGGTGAAGATCGCGCGGGCGCGCGAGCTGCTGGTCTGCGACTGACGCGCGGGATTTGCCGAAAAAACGGCCGCTGGGCCCGGGTCGCGCCTCCGCTTTTGTCGGGACAGCGCCGGCGGGCTGGGATAAGACCTTGCCCGCTTCACGGAGGAAATCATGAAGACGGCGATCACTTCATTGTGTGGCTTGGGCATCTTCCTGGTCAGCGGCCTGGCCGCGGCTCAGCAGCAGTACGGCGGCGGCTACCAGGGCAGCTACTCGCCGGCTCCCATGCCCCGCTCCAGCGGCCTCGACAACATCGGGGAGGAGCAGCAGATCACCTTCGGCGTCGATCGCATCATGGGCATCTCGTTCGACCGCGCGGTGGTCTCGCCGGACACCGGCGGCGACGTCACCCTGAAGGCCACCAACGTCGCGCTGTTCGGCAATCCCGGCGGCGGCAGCGAGGCTCCGAGCCTGATGATCCCGCGCCTCAGCCTCGACTTCTTCCCGGTCGAGAGCATCAGCGTCGGCGGGTCGCTGCTCTACTTCTCGCAGTCCACCGAGCAGGAGACGAGCGCGGGGTCGAACGACGGACCGACCACGACCACGTTCGCCATCGCGCCGCGAGTCGGCTACGCCATGGCCTTCGACGAGACCTTCTCGATCTGGCCGCGGGCGGGCATCACGTACTTCAGCTCCAAGACCGAGCAACAGAGCACCGCCGGCACCGACACCTTGACCATCAGCGGCCTGGACCTGACGCTCGAGGTGCCGGTCGGCATCTCGCCCATCGAGAACTTCGCCATCCTGGTCGGTCCCTACGTGGACTTCGGCCTCTCCGGCACGGCGAAGGACGAGCCGGCCGGCGGCACCAGCAGCGAGACCGACGTCAAGGTCACCTCCTACGGCCTCGCCGTGGGCATCCTCGGCTACTACTGAACCTCGCGCCCACGCGACCGAACGCCGCGCGCTCTCTTCGCGAGAGCCGCGGCGTTTCGGCGTTTCGGGTGCTTGCCAAGACCCGTCCGGCTGCCGCTCGGCGGTCAGCCGAGCCGTGCGACGAGCTCTCGGGTCTTGCCGCGGCAGATCTCGGTCCGCGAGAGTGAGACGAGTGTGAACCCCGGCCGGACCGCTTCGCGACACCTGACGGGCCCTCCGGGTGTTCCGCAGCGGCTCCGGAGGGATACCCGACGGGCCGACGAGGTGGGCCGGCGCCGGCTATTTCGACAGAACGGGAGAGTCGCGGAGCGTTACTTCCCGATGGCCCGGGCGTGCACGAGGATCATCTTCATGTCGTGGTCCTCGCTGGTCTTGTAGTAGCCGCGGATCTGCCCGTTCTTGTCCACCAAGAGCAGGTGCGAGCCGTGCATGATGCCGTAGTCCTCGGCGCTCGAGTCGGCCTTGCCCTCCAGCGCCACCTTGAAGCCCTCGAGCACCGTCTTCTTCACCGTGTCGTAGTCGCCGGTGAGCAGGGTCCAGGAGCCGGTGTCGAGCTGGTTCTTCTGCGCGTACTCGGTCAAGACCGGCGGCGTGTCGTTCTCCGGATCCACGCTGATGCTGACGAAGTGCACGGGGACGCGCTTGGCCTTGGCGGTGGCCTGGAGCTCTTTCATGCGCTTGGTGATCTTCGGACACACCGTGGGGCAGCGCGTGAAGAAGAACGCGGCGATCCAGGTCTTGCCGCGGAGCTCTTCGGTGCCGAAGCGCGCTCCGCTCTGATCGGTCAGCGAGAACTGCCCGGCCGGGTAGAGCACCTTCGGCTCCTCGCCGCGATCGCAGGCGAAGAGGGCGAGGGCCAGTAGAATCGCGCTCAGGAGTCTCACCGCGTCCGCTCGTATAGCTCACGCAGCGTGGCGTGCGAGGCTTTCCGCTTCCCGTGCGCGATGTCCCAGACCCAGTCCCGGGCCGCGCGGTTCACTGGCACTTCGATGCCGTGCTTCTCGGCCCGGGTGATCACCTCGCCGTTCAGGAACTCGACCGCCGGCGGGCGCCCGCGCTCGATGGCTGCCAGCATGCTGGAGCGCAGGCGCCGGTAGCGCGCTCCCACCGCCAGGAGCAGCGTGTGCTTGGCCAGGAGCCCGGTCGAGCCGGCGGCCGTGCGCTCGGCCTCGGTCAGCGCGATCCAGTCGAGATCGAGGGTCCCGCTCACCTTCTCGAGCTTCACGCGTTCGGCTCGCGCCACGGCCACGACCTCCGTCATCACCTCCAGCGCCAGCCGGCGCACGTGGCGCTGCCGCATCAGCACGCCCAGGCGGTCGCCGCCGATGGTGCCCAGGGTCGAGATGTTGCAGTTGATGGCGAGCTTGCTCCAGCGCGCGCCGAGCAGGTTCGTCGTGATGCTGACCGGCCCCACCGCCTCGAGCACCCGAGCCAGCTCCTCGAGGCGCGCGTCACTCGAGCCGTCGAGCCGCCCGATGCTGAAGCCGCCGGCGCTGGTGCGATCGTAGAGCCCCGGCTCGACCATCGACGCTCCCCAGGCCACCACGGCCCCGACGACGCGGTCGGGCCCCACCAGCTTGGCGACGCGCTCTTCGCACAGGCCGTTCTGAAAGCACACCATGCGGCCGTCGTCCGCCAGGAAGGCGGCGGCGCTCTGGGCCGCGGCCTCGACCTGAGGCGGTTGGGTCGCGAGCAGCACGTAGTCGAAGCGCGCCGTGTCCGCCGGGATGGTCTCGAAGACGGCGCTCGCTCGGCAGGGCGCCGGGGGCTCGTCGCCGGTCACGCGCACCCCCCGCTCCCGGAGCGCCCGGGCGATCTCGGGGTTCTTGGTGAGCAGGGAGACGTCGTGCCCGACCTCGAGCAGGTGCCCCGCCACCACCCCGCCGATGGCGCCGCAGCCCACCACCAAGAGGCGCGGTCCGGTCGCTTCCGCCATACCCCGGGGCGTAGCGCCACGCCCACCAAGTTCCAAGCACTTAGCCGGCAGGGTCGCGAGAAACTTGCAAATCCCGGGGGGCTCTTGTACGAGGGCCGCGCACATTGGCTCACCTGAACGAGCCGGACGGGATCCAAAGCCATGCGACGCCTCCTCGAGCTCCTCGCCCGCCTCCGCCTGCCGATGCCGGCGCTGGGCTGATTCGCGATTTTTCGCGCACCCCCGGGTGCGCTGCTTATCGAGAGCGACCTTCCTTCCCAGCTTCCTTGACCTCGCTCCCTTTGCTCCGCGAAGCCCGTGACGACGATGCCGACGGGCTCATCGCGCTGATCGGCGGTGTCTTCGCCGAGTACCCCGGCTGCGTGATGGACGTGGACGGCGAGCTGCCGGAGCTCCGGCGCATCGCCAGCTACTTCCGCGAGCACGCCGGCGAGTTCTGGGTGGCGGAGCTCGGCGGCACCGTCGTCGGCTGCATCGGCTACTCACCCGCGACCGATCCCAGCGGTGTCGAGCTGAAGAAGCTCTACGTGCACGCGAGCGCACGCGAGCATGGCCTCGGCGCGCGCCTGGTCGAGCTCGTCGAGGCCCGGGCGCGCGAGCGCGGCGCAGCCTTCATCGACCTCTGGAGCGACACGCGCTTCGTGACCGCCCACGCCTTCTACGCGCGGCGCGGCTGGGTGCGCGGGCCGACCACCCGCGATCTGAACGACAAGAGCGGCACCGTCGAGTACTACTTCAGGAAGCCGCTCACTCCGCGATAGTCTTCCAGAACAGGTCCGCCACCTGCTTGTGACCCTCGGGGGTCGGGTGAATGCAGGTCAAGTCGAACCAGTTGCTGGAGTTCGGGATGTAACACTGCTGTTTGGTGTCGGCGAACTTGTAGCCGTGGCCGCAGAAGTGCTCGCCCAGGAAGATCATGTCGGCCTGAGCGTCGACGGCGATCTTCATGTAGCCCTCGCGCAGCTTGACCAGCATCGCGGTGCCGGCGATCCACTCGCCGGTCAGGCCGATCAGGTTGCCGGTGGGGCAAGAGCCCAGATCCGCCGTCAGATCCGTGTATTCGTAGATGTTGGCGAACACCACCCAGGAGCCGTTGGGGAAGTTCGTCGGATCCTTCAGCCACTCCACGGCCTGCTTCATGTTCGCGAGCACCTTGTCCGCCTCGACGGAAGCCGCGCTGGCGGAGAGCTTGTCCTTGGCCATGGCGGCGATGTCGTTGCCGCCCATGGTGATGACCACCAGCGTCTTCTTCTGCTCGGCGGCGGGGAAGCACTTGGGGATCTGGTTGTCGCCCGCGAAGAAGTCGTCGGTCTGGGCGCCGTTGACCGCGCAGCTCGCGACCTCGATGCTCGGCCACTGCGCCTTCGCCAGGTTGGTCAAGAGCGTGCGGTAGACCTGGTTCGCGGGCGTGGGGAAGGTGCCGACGGTGATCGAGTCGCCGAGGAACACCAGCTTCTCGGGGTTCTGGATGTCCTGATGGTTCGTGCCGGCGCAGGAGCCGTTCAGCTTGGGGCTGAACTGCTCGTAGTTCACGTAGACCAGGCCGTCGTACACGCCCGGGTAGCAGACGCCGCTCGTGCCCGCGGCGCCGCCGCTCGCGCTTCCGGCGCTTCCGCCGCTCGAGGTGGTGCCACCCGAGCCGCCGCTGCTCACGGCACCGGAGCCGCTCGCGCCGCCGCCGCCGGCGGCGCCGCCCGAGCCGCCCGACGAAGGTTTGTCCTCCGAGCTGCTGCCGCCGCAGGCCACGGCGACAAAGAGTCCGGCGCACGCGATGCCCAAGCCCAAGCGATTGAAGACGAGCTTTTCCAATGGAACCATGCTGGCTCCCTCCCGCGGTGATGAGCGGAAGGGTAAACGATGAGAGGGCGGCGTGCCAGGCTCGACTTGGGCAGTCTTGCCATGATCAGATCACGATCCTCAGGAGTGGCCAAGACCCGTGGAGATAGCCGGCGAACGCGCCTCGCGATACCCGGAGGGGTAGGCCGGCGGATGCCTCCTCGTCCGTGGGACGAGTCGCGACCTTCTCGCAGGTCACGCTTCGCGGGTACCCTCGAAGGAACGCTGCCGCAGCGGCTTCTTCGAGGCGTCGAGAGCGCGCAACGCGAGGGGAGTTAGAGTCCTCCCGATGCGACTCATTCTGGTGCAGCCTCAGCTGCGACACGTCGAGGGCGCAGACAACCTCGGCGCGGTTCGGGCGGCGCTCGGCGCCGCGGGGCTCACGCCCGGGCCCAGCGACGTGCTGCTCTTGCCGGAGCGCGTCACGCTCACGCACTCTCGACGCGAGTACACCGACGCGGTCCGCCGGATCGCGGCCGAGCTCGGCTGCTCGGTGGTGGGCGGCTCCCACCACGAGGAGCGGAACGGGGAGCAGGTGAACACCGGCATCGCAGTCGGGCCGGACGGGGCATTGCTCGGCGAATACGAGAAGGTCCGCCCGTACGCGAGCGAGCGCGCCACGGTCCGCGGCGGCGCCCGCCCGGGCGAATTCTGCATCGCGGGCCGGCGCTTCATGGTGCTGATCTGCGCCGACTTCTGGTTCTCGGATCTGTTCCACCAGGCCGAGCACCTGCCCGACGTGGTCCTGGTGCCGGCCCTCTCGGTCAGTCGCAAGCCGACTCCGGACTACTCCCGAGCGCTGTGGCGTCACCTGGCCATCGCCCGGGCCTACGAGATGGGCACCTTCGTCGGGGTCAGCGACTGGGG
Source organism: Polyangiaceae bacterium (assembly GCA_015075635.1). NCBI lineage: Bacteria > Pseudomonadati > Myxococcota > Polyangiales > Polyangiaceae > Polyangiaceae bacterium. The sequence continues at coordinate 1,891,873 of JABTUA010000003.1, read as the reverse complement.
TCACCCCTCGGAGCTGCCGATGCTCTTCACAAGCGGGGTCGGCGGCCTCGCCGATCCGACCGAGCTCGATCCGGAGCGCTTCTTCCAGCCCATCGCGGCGGCCGGAGCCAGCGCCTTCGAGCTCGACTTCGAGCGCCTCGGTCGCTTCCGCCAGGACCGCATCGAGCGCGGCTTCTTCTGGAAGCAGGGCTGATGGCGGAGCCGGGGCTGTGCGCGAGCTGCCGCCACGCGCGCCTCGTGCAAAGCTCGAGAAAGAGCGCCTTCTGGCTGTGCGAGCGCTCCCGCTCGGAGCCGAAGTACCCCAAATACCCGCCGCTTCCCGTGCTCCGCTGCCTGGGGTACGAGGCCAAGGCGGCGGATGGCGGACAAAAGCCCTGACAAGGTGGTGATCGTCGGCGGCGGCTTCGGCGGGCTCGCTGCGGCCCGCGCCCTCGCCGGCGCGAGCGCGGAGGTGACGCTGGTCGATCGCTCGAACCACCACCTGTTCCAGCCGCTGCTCTACCAGGTGGCCACGGCGGGCCTGTCGCCAGCGGACATCGCCTACCCCATCCGCACGGTGCTCCGGCACCAGGACAACGCCCGGGTGCTGCTTGGCGAGGTCACGCGCATCGACCTCGCGGGGAAGCGCTGCGTGCTCGACGACGGCAGCGCACTCCCCTTCGACTACCTGGTGATCGCGGCCGGCGCCCGCACCAACTACTTCGACAAGGAGCGCGAGTGGAAGCCCCACGCCCTCGGACTGAAGGATCTGGACGAGGCGCTGGAGATCCGGCGTCGCGTGCTGCTCGCCTTCGAGGCCGCGGAGCGCGAAGCGGAGCCGGTGGCCCGCCAGCGCCTGCTCACCTTCGTGGTGATCGGCGGCGGGCCCACCGGGGTCGAGGTGGCGGGCGCCCTCAGCGATCTGTCGCGCACCGTCCTGGCCGACGATTTCCGCACCATCGACCCGAGCATCGCGCGCATCGTGCTGGTGGAGCGCAGCGACCGGCTGCTCTCCGGCGGCTTCGATCCGAAGCTCAGCAAGCGGGCGCTGCGCCAGCTGGTGGAGCTCGGGGTGGAGGTGCGCGTCGGCACCTCCGTCGAGGCCATCGACGGGCGCGGCGTGAGCGTGGCGGGCGGCGAGCGCATCGACGCCGCGACGGTGCTCTGGACCGCGGGCGTCAAGGCCCGCGGCGTCGCGCGCACCCTGGGCACCGAGCTCGACCGGGCTGGCCGCGTCATCGTGGGGACCGACTGCTCGGTGCCCGAGCACCCGAACGTGTTCGCCATCGGCGACATCGCTCACCTGGTGCAGGAGGGGGACGCAGCGCCATTGCCGGGCCTGGCCCCGGTGGCGCTGCAACAAGGCCGCTACGTCGGCAAGCTGATCGCCGGCGGCGGCAAGCGCGGCAAACCCTTCCGCTACGTGGACAAGGGCGTGATGGCCACCATCGGGCGCTCCCGCGCGGTGGCCCAGGCCATGAACGGCTCGCTCCGGATGAGCGGTTTTCTCGCCTGGTGCGCCTGGCTCTTCATCCACATCTGGTTCTTGATCGGCTTCCGCAACCGCGTCAGCGTGCTGGCCAACTGGCTCTGGAACTACGTGACCTACAAGCGCGGCGCGCGGCTCATCACCGGCGAGCGGTCGTGGGATCTCTTGCCGGTGATCGCCGGGCACGCCGAGCCCAAGGCGCTCGCCAGCGACGAGCCCCCGCGCTCGGGTGGCTGAGCTGTATTAGAGTGGCGCCACATGGCCGTCCCGCGCGAGCTGGCGAACGACCCCGCGGTGGCGGGTCCCCTGGGCTCCCTCGGCTTCTCGGTGGTGCGCCCGCACACGCCGACTCTGGCGCTGCGCGCGCTGCGCTGGCAGCGGGACCTCGAGCGGCTCGGTGTGCGCGTCCCCCTGGCAGTGGTGCACGACGTGGGCCTCGTGCTCGCCTGCCCCAACGAGCAGCTCGAGCTCGGACCCCGGGCCCAGCCGGAGGTCGCGGTCGAGGTGACCGGCGCCCCGCCCGCGCTCTTCGTCGGCTACCGGCAGATGATCGAGGAGATCGCCGGGAGCGAGACGGCGCGGCGCGCGCGCTCGCTGCGCATGACCGACGACATCATGGCGGTGCTCCTGGCCCGGATCCTCGGCACCGTGGCCCAGCGCATCCGCATCGCGCCGCCGTATCCCGTCTCGGTGCCCCTCGAGGCCTCGCTGCTCGACGGCATCGACCCGCAGCTGCCGGCGCTGCTCCGGGCGGTGAGCCGCGGCTTCGACGTGGACGCTTTGACGCGGCTCACCGAGGCGCGGCTCTACGTGCTGACGCTGGTGGACGCCCTGGACCTGGACACGCTCCAGCTCTTCGGCATGTTGGGCGGGGACGCAGGCCAGGGCGCGCTCGCGCAGGTGGATCTGCTCGGCGTGCTCGGCGCGCCGGAGGCCAACGACGTGGTGGACTTCTCCCTCGAGATCCTGCCCAGCGTGCTGGAGTCGAAGGCGCGGCCCGGCGCCAGCACCCACGCAGCCTTCGGTTACTCGGGCCTGGCACGCAAGGGCAGCATCGACGGGCTCGTGCTCACGGAGCTGGCCTGGGACCAAGACGAGCTGATGCGCCGCATGGCCGACGACGAGGTGCTCTACTACGCCCGCGAGCAGGCCCACGACGAGGCGCGCCGCATCCACCACTTCTTGATCGACGCCTCCGCGAGCATGCGCGGCGAGCGCGCCACCTTCGCGCGGGGCATGGCCATCGCCTCGGCGAAGAAGCTGCTCCTCTCGGGCGAAGACGTGACCTTCCGCTTCTTCGACTCGCGGCTGTACGAGCCCCACGCCGCCCGCGCCGGTCAGCTGCCGGTGGCCTACCTGCTCTCGTTTCGCGGGGAGCGGGGCCGCAATCCGTCGCGGGTGTTCGCGGAGGTGGAGCGCACGCTGGCCCTGGCCTCCACGCGCGATCCCCGTGAGCCGGTGGTACACATCTTCACGCACGGCGCGCTCTACGTGCCGCGAGACGTCATGGCCGCCATCGGCCGGCGCGCCAAGGTGAGCGGGCTGTTCATGCTGCCCTCGGCGGGTGAGCTCGACCTCGACTACCTCGACCTGCTCGACGCGCACTGGGTGGTGGATCACTCGGCGCTCGCCAGCCGCTCGGCCCGCGCCAAGGAGGCGCGGCGCATCCTGGGCAGCGACGGCCCGAAGCGCGAGGCGACGGCGTGATCCGGCTGTTCGAGAAGCTCTCGGCGCCGGGCTCCATCGAGGACGCCTATTCGAAGGCGCGCCAGCAGGCCGAGCGCGGCCGCTGGGGCGACGCCCTCGAGACGCTGCTGGCCTCGCTCCTGGTCAGCCACGCGCGCGAGCAGAGCTACTCCGCCGCGGTGATGCTGCTGACGGACGCCTTGGAGCGGGCGGGAGAGCACCGCGCCGCGCTCAGCGCGGCCTGGTACACCGGCGACGTCTCGCACCAGACCAAGCTGCTCGAGCGCGTGCCGGCCGTGGACCGCGCACGCACGTTCATGTCCTGGGCCGAAGCCGACGCCTCTCAGCGGGCCAAACACTTCAAGCGCGCGGCGGGCGAGCTGGAGCAGGCGGGCCAGCTGGCGCGCGCCGCGGTGTGCAACGAGCGGGCGAACGACGTGAACGCCGCCCGCGCGCTCTGGTCGCGGCTCGCGCAGCTCGTCGACAGCGCGCGCTCCGACCGCTACGCCGCCGGCCTCTGCCGCTTCAACCTGGCGCGCATGTGCCGGCTGGCGAACGACGCCCGCGGCGCACGCGAGGCGACCATGGCGGCGGTACACCGGCTGGAGGAGGCCGCCGACCGCTTCGAGTCGATGGGGCAGCGGGAGCGCGCGTTCGACTGCTACCACGTGCTGATCGAGATCGGCTCCGCCACGGACACCTTCGAGCACGTGCTGGAAGGCTGCGTGAACGCCATCCGCGTCCTGACCGAGGACAACCTGCGCTACCACGCGCTCCGGCTCTACGAGCACGCGATCAAGCTCGCGAGCTTCGCCGGCGAGCACTCCGCGGCAGCGACGTTGTGCCGCGAGATGACCGACTACGCGCGCCGCCAGGGCCTGCACCGGGTGGCGTCGCGGGGCACGCTGACGCAGGCCGAGCTGTGGGCGAGCGTCGCGGAGCAGACCGCGAAGCGCCAGGGCCCGACGAACCTGGTGGAGAACGCGCTGGTGGCCGGCCTGCTCGCCCAGGCCGAGGCCGGGCAGTACACCAAGGTCGGGCAGATCTACTCCCAGCTCGCCGCGTTGGACGTCGAGTCCTCGCGCCGCGAGCACTACGCCCGGGCCGCGAAGCGCTACACCGACGCGCGCGACACGCCCATCGACGCCAGCCTGCGCGACGAGCGCCTGGGCGAGCACGTGGGCCCGCCCGACGTCTGGCACGTGGACCTGCTCGAGTGGGAGGCCCGCGGCAGCGCCAGCGAGGCCTGCGCCGACGTGCTGCTCGACCCCTCCGAGGACAGCGACCGCATCACCCGGCGCACCGCCCTGGTCGCCCGCCTCGCGGCCCTCGGCGCCGAGAACGCGCCCCCCGGCCAGGCCGCCAAGGCCCAGAGCATCGTCGCCGAGCAGCTGGCGCCCATCGGCCTCTACGGCGTGCTCTCGCCCCTCGAGACGCTCTACGGCAGCGACCTGCCCGGCGTCCGGCTCGCCGCGGTGCGCGCGCTCTCCCGCTATTACTACAAGCGCACCTTCATCACGCTGGAGCGCGCGCTCGTCGATCCGGATCCCGGGGTGGTGAAAGAAGCGGTCGCGGCCCTGGAGCGCCTGCGCTTCGACCACGCCTTCGATCCGCTCTCCCGCATCTACCGCAGCTCTACTCGGCTGGACGCGCGGCTGGCGGCGCTGCGCTCCATCGCGCGCATCGACGCGCTCGAGGCAGCGGAGCTGGTCCTCGGCGTGCTCGAGCACGGCGGGCCGGAGGAGCGGCAGGTCGTGGCCGACGCGCTCAAGGCCGGACGTGGCAACCGCTTCGTCGAGGTGGCGCGCGCCGCCTTCCCGGACGCCTCCCGCGAGCTCAAGGCGACGTTATCGGACGTGCTCCGCGCGCGGGGGCTCTCGCTCTGACTCGACTCTCGCCGTCTCGACATGAGCAGACGACCGAAGGAAGCACCCTCGGGTGTCGCGATCTACCACTGAGATCGAGACCCACGAGAATGCCGGCGAACGCGCTTCGCGACGACCCTTGGAAGTCCCCGGAGGGGGATACCCGGAGGGGTGGGCCGGCGCACTCCGTCGTCAGGTGGAGGTATTCGCCGAGCGCTTCCTGGGCGGGTCTCGACGAGTACCGCGAAGCAGGCAGGGCGCGGCCGCAAGCGCTTGGCGCGAAGGAGCGAAGCTCGAGTCGCCCGCTACTTCTGCTCGAGCAGCTCCCGCAGCTTGTCCACGTTCTTGTGCTCGCCGATCACGATGAAGCGCGAACCGGCCTTCACCACTTGATCGGGCTCGGGGTTGTAGACGTAAGTGCCGTCCTCCTCGTGCAGCGCCAGGACCAAGAGGTTCGTGCGCTGCCGGATCGGGATGGTGCGCAGGGTCTTGCCGGCCCAGCGGGACTCCTCGGGCATCTCCACGAACTCGAAGTTCAAGTCCTTGTCCACCCGCAGGTGATCCAGGAAGGCCGTAGCCTCCGGTCGCACCAGCTCGCTCACGAGCCGGTGGGCGCCGACCCGGTTCGGGCTCACCGTCGAGTCCGCCCCCGCGCGCACCAGCTTCACCTCGTTCTCGATCTCGACCGCTTTGGAGATGATGCGCGCGTCGGGGTTCAGCGTCCGCACCGACAGCGTGATGAACAAGTTGTCGCGGTCGTCCGCCAGCGTCGAGCAGACACCCGCCGCGCGCTTCACGCCCGCGTCCACCAGCGTGTGGTCCTCGGTGGCGTCCCCCACGATGTAGAGCAGCCCGCCGCCGAGCTCGCCGTTCAGGCGCGCCAGCGCCGTCTCGTCGCGATCGGCGGCGACGAAAGGGCGCTTGGTGCTCGCCAGCTCCTCGACCACGTATTTTCCGGTGCGGCCGCAGCCCGCCACCACGAAATGATCGCGCAATGCCTGGATCTTCTTCTGCATGCGTCGTCTCCGAAACGCTCGCCCAATGACGCCTTCGATGAGCAGCGCCGTGAGCGTGGACTGAAAGAAGGCGATGGCGCCGAGGCCGCACATGATCAGCACGCCGGTCGCGAGGCGCACGCCGGTGTGGGACTCGGTGCCGGGCAGCTCCGAGAAGCCGACGGTGGATACGGTGTAGACCGCGTAGTAGACGGTGTCCCAGAAGCTCCAGGTCCCGCCGCCGAGCGACCAGACGACCGTTCCGCCAGCGACGATCACCAGGTTCAAGAGCAGGATCGCCGACAGCACCCGCTTGACGGAGGGATCGACGACGGGCGCCATGTCAGCCGAGCGCAGCGCGAAGCGCGCCCTGGATGTCCGGATGTTGCCACACGTACCCGGCCGCCTTCATCTTCGCCGGGACCACGCGCTGCCCGGTCAGGAGCGGGTCCGCCCCCTCGCCGAAGCGCGCGCGCAGCGCGGCGGCCGGCACCCGCAGCCAAGACGGCCGGCCCAAGGCGCGGCCGAGCTCCCGCGCCAGCTCCGCCTGCGTCAGCGCCTCGGGCGCCACGACGTTCACCGGACCGGACAGGCCCTCGTCGTCGACCGCGCGCGCGAGCATGGTGACCGCGTCGGCGCGGTGGACCCAGGACACGACCTGCTCGCCGCTGCCGATGGGGCCGCCGGCGAACAAGCGAAACGGCTTGGCCATCTCCGCGAGCGCGCCACCCCCGGCGTCGAGGACGATGCCGAGCCGCGCCAAGACCACCCGCACGCCCAGCGCCTCCGCCTCCCGCGCCGCGGCCTCCCAACGCGCGCAGACCTCGGCCAAGAAGTCCGTCCCCGCACCGGCAGTCTCGTCCACGCGCTCGTCGCCCGCTCGCGCGCCGTAGTAACCGACCGCCGACGCCGACACGAGCACGCGCGGCCGCGGCTCTGCGGCCTTCAGCGCCGAGACCACGCGTGCCGTGGTCTCGACTCGGCTCTGCAAGATGCGCTGCTTGGTGCTCTCGGTCCAACGCACGCCCACGGCTTGCTCGCCGGTCAGGTGCACCACCGCGTCCGCCTCGGAAATGACCGACCCGAGCGCGTCCCAGAGCACGGGGCGGACGGCGCTCTCGAAGCCCGCGAGCTGCTCCGGCTTGCGCACCACCACGGTGACCTGCGCCCCCTCCGCGGAGAGGAAGCGCACCAGCGCCGAACCGATGAACCCGGTCGCCCCCGTGACGAGGATGCGTTTTTTCGCCACGAGTCCCGGTGTACCACTTCTTTTGGCCGGGGTTTTGCCCGCGTAGCTGGACGGGGCTTCAAATCGAGTCTACGAAAACGGCCATGACCAAGGCTTCGTTGCTGGGTGTCGCAGTGCTCGCCGCGTCCGCCACCATGGGCTGCGCGGGCAAGCCGGCACCTCCCTTCGACACCCTCAAGACCGCCAACCTGACCGCCTTCCGGCTCCAGAACTACGAGCCTCCGGCCGCCGCCGCGGCGGCGCCGGCGGCGCCGGGCATGCTGCCGGGCCTGCCGCCCGAGATCAGCACCTGGGTGCAGCAAGGCGCGCAGGGTCTGCAAGCGCTCATCCCGCCGGGCCTGCTCCCGCCGGGCATGCTGAACCCCCAGCAGGGCGCCGTCGCGCCGGCCCCGGTTCAGGACACCACGCCGCGCTTCCACGGCTTCCGCATCCTGAGCCAGACCCAGGTCATCGACGAGGATCTGAAGGAAGAGCTCGGCAAGATCCTGGGCAACGACAGCAACTTCGACAACAACCACGCGGCCTGCATGTACGCGGAGATGGGCCTGGCGTTCTCCTCGGGTGGCCCGTCGAACGACGTCTTGATCTCGTTCTCGTGCAACCAGGTGGCGGCGAAGACCTTCGCCTGGCCGCACCCGGCCGCCGGCATGAAGCCGAAGACGGTGCAGAAGCTCGCCGACGTCGTGCAGAACCTCTGGCCGCCGGGCGCGTGACGGCGGTGCCGGCGATCTGGGCGGTGACCGCGTGAGCGGCGTGAACGACACGAGCGGCGCGCGCAGCCTCGCCGCGAACGAGCAGCTCGTCTTGGCCGGGCTCCTGCGCATGCTCGTGCGCCTGGACGGCAAGTTCTCCGACGAAGAGCAGGAGGCCCTGGAAGAGCTCGCCTCGGACTTCGGCGAGAAGACCTTCTGGCAGCTCGTGGACGAAGCGGGCCGGCAGCTCCCGGACGAGGCGGCCATCCGCGATGCCGCCGCCACCATCCGGAGCCCCGACGCGCGCGAACGCATCTACGGGCTCGTGCTCGGCGTCGCGCAGGCCGACTGCATCCAGGGACGCGAGCAGACCCTGCTCGACTTCTTGCGCGAATCCTGGAAGCTCGACGAGCTCGGCCAGGCTTATCGCTGATCTCGCACCACTGATCACGGGCGCGTAGCGCGTCGCGGCCCAGCAAAGTGCCCACTCTGCCCGTCGCGCCCGTGCGCGCCCACCGAGCCGGTCGCGCCCATCGAGCCTGTCGCCTCCGTCGCGACCGTCGAGCCCGTGCGCGCCCACCGAGCCCGTCGCGCCCGTGCGCGCCAGTCGCGCCCGTCGCGCCCGTCGCGCCCATCGAGCCTGTCGCCTCCGTCGCGACCGTCGAGCCCGTGCGCGCCCACCGAGCCCGTCGAGCCTCATCGACTCGCGTCCTTCCCCGCACGCCCAACCGCACCCCCAACCGCACGCCCAACCGCACACTTCGCGCGCGCGGGACGACCCCCTCCCTCTGTCGGAGCCTCATCGAGTCGCGCGTCCTTCCCCGCACGCCCAACCGCACGCCCAACCGCACGCCCAACCGCACACTTCGCTCGCGTGGGACCCCCTCCCTCTGTCGAGCCTCATCGACTCGCGTCCTTCCCCGCACGCCCAACCGCACGCCCAACCGCACACTTCGCTCGCGTGGGACACCCCTCCTTCGAGCTTCGAGCTGCATCGGGTCGCGTGCCCTCCCGAACGCCCGACCGCACACTTTTGCGGCGACGCACCCCTCACCACGTCGCGGACCGGGGGCGGCGGCGCGAGGAACGGAGGTCGGAGCCTACTGGCACGCCACCGTGAAGTAGACGGTGACACGCGCGTGGTCGACCCGGGGCCAGTCGTTGCCCGCGGTGTCGTAGCGTACGCTGAGCGCGGCACCGAAGTCCGCGCTGTTGACGTCCGCCGCCGTCCAGGTGGAGCCCCAGAGATCGCCGGGGCCGCCGTAGCTCGCGTAGCTCAGCGCGGTGCCCCAGGTACCGGCGGCGCTCTTGTCGGTCGCCAAGATGGTCGATCCCTTGACGATGCGGATGGCGTGGTCCTTCAGTCCGACTCCGCTCAACGCTCCGCGCCGCCACTCCACCTGGATGCCGGTGATGGTCGCGAAGGACGGGATCTGAAACCCGAAGTTGCTGGCGACCAGGTACTGGCTGATCTCGCCGCCGACCATGGCGGAGATCTGCGCGACGCTGCTGTCGGCGGCGACGATGTTGCCCGGGTTGCTCCATTGGCGCGTGCCGATGCTGGCGTTGGCCGCGCCGAGCTTCGGGCTGCTCGGGCCTGCGGTCGCGCTGCTGGTGCAGCCGCACTGGTTGGGGGTCCCGCTCCCGCCGCACCAGTTGGTGCCGGTGCAGCCGGCGCAGGTCAGCGTTCCGCCGCAGCCGTCCGGGTAGCTGCCACACTGCACCCCCACGGCCGCGCACGTCGTCGGCGTGCAACCGCAGACGTTGGGGGTCCCGCCGCCGCCGCAGCTCGCGGGCGCCACGCAGGTGCCGCAGGAGATGCTGCCGCCGCAGCCGTCGTCGGTGGTGCCGCAGTCCTTGCCGAGCTGGGAGCAGCTCTTCGGCGTGCAACCGCACTTGAACGGTGTGCCCGCGCCGCCGCAGGTCTCGGGCGCCTGACACCCACCGCAGGTCGCGGTCCCCGAGCAGCCGTCGCTGGGATTCCCGCACTCGGCGCCCAGCGCCGCGCAAGTCTTGGGCGTACACGAGCACTTGTTGGGGACGCCGTCGCCACCGCAGGTCTCGCCGTTGGGGCAGTCCCCGCAGTTTCGCGTCTCGTCGCAGGCGTTGGTGAAGAACCCGCACTCGGCGCCAGCTTGTTGGCAGTTCGGGCATGCGACGCTGCCGCCGCTGCCGCCGCTGCCGCCGCTGCCGCCGCTGCCGCCGCTGCCGCCGCTGGCGCTCGAGCCGCCGGTCCCGGACGTGCCGCCCGCTCCGGCGCCGCCCTGCCCGGCGTCGGTCGAGCTCTCGCTGGAGCCGCCGCTGCCGCAGGCCACACCGAACGAGAGCGACAGGGACGCCGCCACGAGGAGCGCGAGGGTCTTCACGCCAAGAAAACTACGCCAGCAGCGCCCAGCGGCCAAGCTGCAACCCAGGAAGCAGCTCCCTGGCGCGCTCGGGCGCCGCCCGGATCCTCTACTGCCTCCAGTCGGGATCCGGCGCCGCGGCGGGACCCAGCTTCGCGCGCACCTTCGCGGCGACCTTCGGCTTCAGCGCGTCCACGAAGAGCAGCCAGCGGAACGAGTCAGTGAGCACGTCCTTGGCGCCGCGGTAGGTCATGCCGAGCTCCGACTTGGAGCGCGCGGAGTCGTAGAGCAGGTGACCTCCGTCCAGGTCGGCGAGGGCTGCGCGAGTGACCGGCGGGTCGGAGCCCTCGCGCGCGGCTTTCTTTTCGGCCCTTCCTGCGATGAACCGCAGCAGGAACCCCGGCGGGCGGAACACCGAGGGGCGCACGCCGCCGACCTCGTCGAAGAGCGCGGCCACCTGTTGGGGCGTCGCGAGCTCGCCCGTGATCAGGTAGCGCTCGCCTGGACGGCCCTTCTCGAGGGCGATCACGTGGGCGCGCGCCACGTCGCGGACGTCCGTGAAACACACGCCGAGGAACGCCGGGTCCCCCGAGAGCAGCCCCACCAGCGCGCGCGTGGCAGGGGTGAGACGGTAGTCGCGCGGGCCAAACACGCCGCTCGGGTTGAGCACGACGACCTCCGGGCCGCCGCGGGCGGCGCGCTCGAGCGCCAGCCGCTCCTGCTCCACCTTGCCGCGAATGTAGGGGCTCTCGGTGCGCTCCTGACGAGCGCTCTCGTCCAGTGGCTTCACGGGGTCCTTGGCAAAGCCGACGGTGGCGCCGCTGCTGGTGAGCACCACACGCCGGACGCCGTGCTTGTCGGCGGCGTCGAGCACCGCGCGCGTGCCCTCGACGGCAGGGCGCACGATGTCCTCGGGATCCGGGGTCATGTTGCGATGCACGGCGCCGACGTGGATCACGGCTTCGGCGCCCTGCATGGCGCGCTCGACGGACGCGGCGTCGAGCAAGTCCCCCTCCCGTACCTCGCACGGGACTCCGTCGAGCGCGCGGCGGTCCGAGCCCGGGCGCACGAACGCAATGGCGGAAGCGCCAGCCTCGTGCACCGCCCGCACCACGTGGCTACCGATGTGCCCGTTCGCCCCCGTCACGAATACACGCATCGCCTCCTCCTTCACACCCAGCGTCGCGACAATCCGCCGCAGGGGCTTCGCGGCGCAATCGCAGATTGTGCGGGCGGCGATCGTAGGGACCGAGCGCACGGAAACGGCACAGCGGTGGCTCGCGTCCGCCGGGCCGCGGCTCAGCTCTCGTACCGGATCAGCACGTTCCCCGAGGCGTCGAGCCCCGGCGGGACCACGAAGATGCGCTCGCCGGCCTCGGCGCGCGCGCACAAGGTGGCGAGGCGCTCGGCGTCGGTGGCCGGGATCTTCTCGGAGAAGGGTCCCGCGGGACGGCGGGCCATCGCGCCAGTCCAGGCCGCGGCGTCGGTGAGATCGCTCTCGTACACGAAGCTCTTGGCGCGAAACTCGTGGGTGCCCGGCACGGACGAGACGACGCGTAGCGGTCCCATGCGCGTGTGGACGCGCACGGCCGGGCTCGCCCACTGCGCGACGCCGCGTAGCCGCTCTGCGCGCATGATCTTCAGCGTGAGCGCCTTGACCCAGGCGCCGGCCAGGATCTTCGGTACCAGGCTGAGCAGGGAGACCCCGATGAAGGTGCCGGGCTCCACGGTCGGGGCGGCGTAGTAGGCAGCGGCGATCGCCACGTCGTCGGGCTGAAGGTTCAGGCGCTTGCGCGTCGGCACGTCCAGGAAGCGACCGGGGCAGACCAGGAGCCCGATGGCGCCGGGCAGGAGGTAGAGGTCGGAGAGCACCCAGCCCGGCAGGGTGAGATCACCGGGAAACGCCAGCGCGTTCGCGTCGCGGTAGCGCTCGACCAAGGTGGGGTGCTGCTCGGCGGCGTAGAAGGTCGCAGGACAGCCAGCGGGCGTGAGGTCGAGGGAGTCTCGGTTCGCCTGCGAGCCCAGCGCGGCCAGCTTCACCTCGGTGTGGCGCGCGAAGAAGTCTCGGGCCAGCTCATCCATCGTCGGGCTCTCCGAGGATGTCGGCGCGGACGGCCGCGAGCCTGCTGTCCTCGGGGATGCGCAGCAGATCCCGCACTCCGGGCGCGTGGCAGACGAGGCAGCGCGAGGCCCCGCCGGCCTTCTCGCACAGCTCGCCCATGCCGAGCTCGATCACCTGCATGCCCAGGGCCGCGACGCGGTCCTTCACCCGCTTCGGGACCACGCTGGGCGCGAGCCAGCGCTTTCCGATGGGCAGGCCGTTGGTGGCGTAGCAACGGATCTCGTCCTCGCTCACCGGCTCGAGGCGCGCGCCCCCGAAGCGCTCGACCAGGCGCTCGAGCCCGTCGCCCACCAGCACCTCCTGGCAGACCAACATCTTGTCGGCCGCGGGCAGCGGCAAGACCGCCATGTTGCCGTGGAAGGCCGGCTGGCGGAGCTCGAGCACCAGCACCTCGCCGTCGAAGTGCTGGAGGGCGGCGGTGAGCCCGGCGCGATCGGTGCGGCCACCGTAGAAGAGCAGCGTGGCGCCGTCGAACGACGCGACGTCCCCCTGCCCCTCCCAGGTCCCAGCGCCCGGATCGATGACCTCGAAGCCGAGCGAGCGCGCGAAGGGCTCCCAGTGCTCGCGCTCGCGCGCGCGGTGCGGCGCGAACATGCGCGGCAGGAGGAAGCGCGGCCTCTCGCCCGGGGCCTTGGGCGGCAGCACGTGGCCGGCCTCCGCCGCGTAGGGCAACCCGGTCAGGGTCTCGTCGCCGGGGGGTAGGACCACCACCGTCGCGCCCGCCGCCTCGATGGCCTCGGCCAGAGCGAGCCACTCCTTGCGCGCCCGCAGCGGCGCCACGGGCGCGGCGGCCTGGCTGCGGAAGTTCGCGCGCCCGCGCAGCGCCCAGCGACCGTCGGGCGGGGACATCAGGTAAACGTCGCGGTTCGTCACGGGCCGAGTCTATTCGGCAGCCTCGCTCCGACCAAATTGGCCGAAAAGCGCGACTCGCCGTACCGTTCGCGGAGCGCATGCGTGCCCTGCTCCCCGCCCTGGCCCTCTTCGCCGCGAGCTCCTGCGGCCCCGCTGCCCAGCCCGAGCCGATGACCCCGGCGCCGAGCGCCCCCGCACCGGCTCCGAGCCCCGCGAGCGCCGCGGCCGAGCCCGCGCCCTCCGAGGCGACGGCACGACCCGCCGACCCAGCGCCTGCGAGGAAGCCGTTCACCCTCGCCAGCGTGGCCCCGCCCCACAAGCGCTCCGCACGGCCCGGCGACGGCGAGTGGAAGCCCGTGCCCGAGGTCGGCGAGTCCGAAGGCGAGGCCCTCGCGCTCAAGACCACGCTTCACCCGCATCCCATCCGCAAGGACGTCGAGGTCGTGGTGATCGCCTTCGACCTCGCGCGCAGCGAGCTGGTCTGGGTCGCCGGCGCTCGGGAACCGGAGAGCAAGACCGCGCCCGCGGACAAGCGCCACGGCCTGGTGCCCTCCGCGGATCATGCGCGGCTGCTGGCCGCGTTCAACGGCGGCTTCATGACCAAGCACGGCAAGTTCGGCGCCATGCTCGACGGGGCCGAGTTCCTGCCTCCGCGGGAGGGCGCCTGCACCATCGCCATCACCAAGAGCGGGGCGGTGAAGGTCGCGCCCTGGGAGGAGCTCGCGCCGAGCGTCGCCGAGCTCTCCGCCTACCGCCAGACGCCGCCCTGCCTGCTCCACAAAGGCGAGCCGCACGCGGCCGTGCGCAGCGATCACAAGAAGTGGGGACTGTCCGCCGAGGGCAAGTTCGAGATCCGGCGCACCGCGCTGGGCATCGACCCGAGCGGCCGCGTGATGTTCTTCGGGCTGGGCGAGTGGGTCGAGCCCAAGGATCTCGAGCTGGCGATGCGCGCCGCCGGCGCCACCACGGCTGCGCAGCTCGACATCAACTGGAGCTACACGCGCTTCAACTTCTACGCGAAGAACGACGACGGCAAGCTCGAGGTCAAGAGCACGCTGGTCCCGAAGCTCGTCCACACCAAGAGGAGCTACGTGGCCGACGTCGCCGAGCGAGACTTCTTCTACGTGAGGAAGAAGCAGCTCTAGATCTGGTCGGCCTAGTTGCCCTGACACTCTCCGTCGATGCAGACCTCGCCGGTCGGGCACTGCGAGCTCGCGTTGCACTCCGAGCACTTGTACTCGCCCGTCAGGCAGTGCGGCTTCTGCGTGTCCTTGCAGTCGGTGTCGGCGGTGCACTCCTCGCAGCGACCCGTCGCGGCGACGCACGCCGGAGTACCCTGGTCCGTGCAGTCGGTGTTGGAGACGCACTCCACGCAGATCCCCGCCTGGGTGTTGCACACCGGCTGCCCGCCTTGGGTGCAGTTGGCGTTGGAGGTGCAGGTGGGCTGACACTCACCGCCGGGCGAACAAGACTGCCCGGTCGGGCAGTTGGCGTTGGTCAGACACTCCACGCAGTCGTTGGTGACCGTGTTGCACTTCTGCCCGTTCTGGCAGTTGGCGTCGCTCACGCACTGCACGCACTGGCCGGTCGAGGTGCACTGCGACTGCCCGGCCTGCGTGCAGTCGGTGTTCGTCTTGCAGTCCACACACGACTTGGTGGTGGTGTTGCAGAACGGGTTGCCGGTGTTGGCGCACTGGGTGTCACTGCTGCACTCGACGCAAACACCGTTGTCACACACCGGGTTGCCGCCGCCGCAGGTGGCGCCGCCGTCTCCACAGGCGTTGTTGCACGGCTTCGAAGGCGCGCACTTCTGCCCCGTCGGACAGTCCTTGTCGGCGCTGCACTCGACGCACTGCTTGGTCGCTTGATCGCACACGCCGTTGCCTGCGCAGTGGCCGTCGTTCGCGCACTCGACGCAGAGGTTCGTGGCCGGGTCGCAGAAGGGCAACCCGCCAGGACAGAGCCCGCAGTTGCCGGTGCCCGTGCCACCCGTGCCCGCCCCGCCCGTGCCGGTGCCGCCGGTACCCGTGCCGGCGGTGCCTCCGGTGCCAGTGCCTCCGGTGCCGGTGCCTCCGGTCGCCGACGCGTCGCCCGCCGTTCCACCGCTGCCCGCGCCGCCGGTACCGGAGCCTCCGGATCCCCCGGAGCCGGTGGACGTCGATCCGTCGTCGCCGCCGCACGCGGCGAAAGCGAAAACCCCCAGAAGCGATGCGAAGGCGAAGCCGCGAGCGATCATTGGTGCCCCTTTGGTTAGAGTTCGGCGCCCTGGGGTGGTAACCGAGCCAGACTTTCGCAGGCATGCCGCTCCCTCCCGTCGTCATCGAGCTCGGCCCGGCCGACTCGGCCTCACCCCACGCAGCCGCTCTCGTGCGTGCCTGCACCGAAGCGGTGGCCGACGGCGAGTGCCGCGCCGGAGTCACCACCGAGGCGGGCGCCCGCGCGGTCGTGATCGTGTCATGGGACCCGGAGCGGCGTCAGGCCCGCGTCGAGATCGGCACGACCCGGGCGGGAAGAGACCGCTGGGTCAGCCGGCGCCTCGAGTTCAAAGCATCGGATCCGGAGCCCGAGCGCTGGCGCGCGGTGGGCTTGGTGGTCGGCGCGCTGGTGGGTGAGGCCGAGCGCGAAGCGGAGCAAGAGAAGCCCTCGACGCCGCCGCCAGCGAAGCCGGCGCCCAACCCGACACCGGCGCCAGCGCCCTCGCCGCCAACGAGGCCACCCGCACCGGAGCCGACCCGCGACGCTACCCGCCTGTGGCTCGGCGTCGATGCCATCGCGGGTCCGGCCCTCGACGACGGGATCTGGCGATTGGGAGCCGGGGCCCTCGCGATCTACGACGTCCCCGATTTCCCGGTGCTGGGCTCGATCGCCGCGCGCTATGTCGCCCGCGCCGCCGACGACCGCGACGTCGAGGCTCGCTGGCTCGGCGTGTCGCTGGGGCTCGGCCTGCACTATCGGCCGATCCCGTGGCTCAGGCTGGAAGGTCGGGGCGAAGCCGTGCTCGAGCGGATCGAGGCCTCGGTCGGCGGGGCGCGGCGCGACGACGCGGGTCGTTGGTACCCCGGGATGCGCCTGGTGCTCGGCGCCGGCCCGACCCTGGGCGACTGGGGCGTGCTCGTCGCCGCGGCCGAAATCAGCGCGATCAGCCAAGGAACGCTGATCACGCTGGAGAACCAGGCGGTCGGCCGCGCACCTCCGCTCACATGGGCGCTATCGCTCGGCGCCCGGCTGCGGCTGTTCTGACCCTGCCTGCCGGCCGCCGCGCCGGTTACCCTATCCACGATGAGCCCCGCTCGGCGCAACAAGCCGTGGCTTCGCCCGGTGCCCGACGCGCCGGCGAGCGCCCCCGCGCGGGCGCCCCTGGGCGACGCAGAGATCATCGAGGCGGTGGTCTGCGGCGATGGAGCGGTGTCCGGGGAGCTCTACGACCGGCTGGTGACCACGGTGGATCAGACGCTCTACCGCGTGCTCGGGCGCCGTGAGTCGGATCACGAAGATCTAGTGCAGTCGGCGTTCGAGCAGATCGTCAAGACGCTGGCCAACCGGCGCTTCGCCGGCGCTTGCAGCTTGCGCACCTGGGCCTCGAGCGTGGCGACCCACGTCGGCTTGAACGCCCTGCGCTCTCGGCGTCGCGAGCGGGGTGTGTTCGACCGCTCGGAGGTGGACGCGCCGGAGTCGACGGCGGGCATCGACAACCCCGAGCGCGAGGCCACGCTGCGCCGCGAGCTCGATCGGGTCCGGGCCCAGCTCGCCGAGATGAGCCCCGCCCGCGCAGAGGCGCTGCTCTTGCACGACGTCCTCGGCCACGACCTGGCCGAGATCGCCGCCCTCACCGGTGTCAGCATCGCTGCCGCGCAGTCGCGCCTCGTGCGCGGGCGTCACGAGCTGATGGATCGCATGGGGACCGGGAAGGCAGGTCGCTCGTGACCGATCGTCCCTCCACGCCGGACCTGCTCCGCAGCTGGGCTCGCGCGCCGATCCCGGTGGAAGAGAGCCAGGACGGCGAAGAGCGGCGGGCGCGTGTGGTGAGCCAGCTCGCGCGCACCATCCGCGAGTCGAAGCTCGAGCGCGAGCGCAAGCAGCGGAGCGGCCGCATCGCGGCGGTCGTGGCCATGGCAGCGGTCGTCGCGCTCCTGGTCGGTGGTCTCTGGCGCGGCGTTGGCGCGCGGAGCGCCACCCCGAGCGCCAGCCTGCGACCGAGCACGCCGGGCGTGCTGGTCAGTCGCGGCGCGGAGTCCCACGTTCCGGCGGTGAACGCCGATCGGGCGCTGGGCGCCGGCGACGTCGTCAGCACCGTGGCCGACGCCCGCGCGACGCTCCGCCTGGGCAGCGGCGCTGAGGCGAGCGTCGCGCCGAGCACGCGCGTCACCCTGTCGAGCGTAGCGGCGGGCAGCGAGCAGCTCGAGCTCGGCATCGGCGAGGTCGCGCTGCGCGTCCCGCCGCTGGGCGAGCGCGGCAGCTTCCGTGTACTGACGCCCGACGCGCGGGTGACCGTGCACGGCACGGCCTTCGTCGTGCGCGTCACGAAGCGCCACGACGGCGCCGGCACCTTCACCGAGGTGAGCGTGAGCGAAGGCCGGGTCTCCGTGGAGCAGGGCGGCTCCGAGGTCTTCCTGGCTCCGGGCCAGAGTTGGAGCTCGCAGCCGAAGGAGGAGAAGGCCGCCGCCCCCGAGCCCACACCTGCGCCTGCACCTGCCTCCGCTCCGACTGCACCGGACAAGCACGCAGCAGCCAAGCCGTCGGTCAAGCACGCCGCGAACGACGCCTCGGCGCTCGCGGAGCAGAACCGCCTGTTTGCCGCCGCCGCCGCCGCGCGCCGCAGCGGCGACGACCGCACGGCGCTCGCTCACCTGAACCAGCTGCTCGCGCAGTACCCCCAGAGCCCGCTCGCGCCCGAGGCCCGCGTCGAGCGCTTCCGCACGCTCAAGCGCCTGGGCCAGCACGCCGAAGCCGCGCGCGAGGCTCGCCGCTACTTGCTGGACAACCAGAGCGGCGCGGCCCGTGACGAAGCCCGCGGTGTGGCGATCGAGCCCTCCGGCAAGTGAGACCCTTCACTCGCAGTGACGCTCGCGGCCCACTCGCTTCGTGCAGGATGCCTCACGTCAACCGCAAGTGCGACGCTTCACTCGCAGTGGTGCTCGGCCAGATCGCACGTCTGGCCCGACTCGCAGTGCCCGTCGCTGAGGCACTCGACGCACTCGCTCTCCTGCGAGCAGAACTGCTTGTCGGCTCTCGAAGCGCAGTCCGGGTCGCCCTTGCACTGCCTGCACTTGCCGAGCACACAGAGTGGCTCGTCACCGCTCGAGCAGTGCGCGTCGTTGCCGCACTCGACGCAGGTCCCCGTGGGCAGATCGCAGTGTTTGCCGAGCGGCGTGCACTCGGCCTCGCCCGTGCAGGCCTCGCGGCACTCGCCGCCGGGATCACAGGCCTTGCCGGCCTCCTTGCAGTTCTCCGGAACCAGGCAGGCCACGCAGCGGCCGAGCGCCACGTTGCAGAACAGCTTGTCCCCCGAGCACTGGGCGGAGCTCGTGCACCCGCCCGTCGCGCCGCCACTTCCCGTGGCTCCACCGCTGCCCCCCGTGGCCCCCGCGTCCCCGCTCGCCGGCAGGAGCGCCAGCTCCTGGTCGCTGCCGCAGGCCGCGAGGAAGGTCGCGAGGACGAGCCAGCGCATCTGGCCCGAAGCATAGCGCGAACGCGGGCGCTTGCCGCCGATTCGCTCCTGCCTGCCGCTCCTCCGCTCCGGTTACTACCCCCCCAAGGAGCCCATGCGGCGCTCCAAGGAGACCCATGCATTCCCTGAAGACTTGGTCTGGCTTGCGCGGCGTCGGCGCCACCTTCCTGGCGCTCACGTTCGCTTTCGCGTGTGGCAGTGACGACGACGACGGCGGCCTCGGGCTCGGCAACCAGGCCGAGTGCAAGGTGAGCGCCGACTGCAAGGGCAACAACGAACCGTATTGTCTGGAAGGGCGCTGCGTCGAGTGCTCCAGCAACACGGACTGCACCGATGCCGGCACCGTGTGTGACGGCGTCACCGGGCAGTGCAAGGCGACCTGCACCTCGGCCGCGCAGTGCAGCGGCGACAACCCCATCTGCTCGGACAAGCGCGGCGTATGCGTGCGCTGCCAAGGCGACGCCGACTGCAGCGGGGGCGATCCGTTCTGTAACGCCGCCATCGATCGCTGCGTCGAGTGCAAGTCCGACAACGACTGCGGCGCGGCTTCGCCCATCTGCGACATCCTCGACGGCGAGTGCCGGCAGTGTATGCAAAACTCCGACTGCCCCAGCGCCACCCCGACCTGCAGCGACCATCACTGCATCTCGACCTCCTGCTCCAGCAACGCGCAGTGCGGCGGCGACCGCCCGTACTGCAACGTCGAAGCAAAGGAGTGCGTCGAGTGCCTGACCGACGAAAATTGCGGCGGCGGCGGGGATCCAGCCTGCAACCCGCAGAACGGACGCTGCGTCGAGTGCACGAACGACACGCACTGCGACCAGGGGCAGACCTGCGACGTGCAAGAGCACAAGTGCCAGGGCTGACGGGATGAGCCTTCCGAGCTAGCCTCGGGGCATGCGGCGCAAGGTTCTCCCCGGGCTGGTCTTGGCGGCGGTGGCGAGCGCCATCGCGTTCGCGTGCGGTGGTGACAGCGACGGCGGAGCGGTCGCCGGCGACTGCGGCGGAGGTTGTCCCACCGGACAGACCTGCCTCAACGGCAAGTGCACCACCCTCGGCGACTCGGGCCAGGGCGGCAGCGGCGGCGGGGGCGCCGCCGGCGGCACGGGCGGCCTGCTCACCGACGGCAACGCCTGCCCGGCGGCCAAGCAGTGCGGCGCAGTGTGCTGCGGCACCGGCCAGTTCTGCGCGCTCGGCACCGACTGCGCCGTCGAACAGGACCCGTGCAGCGGCAACGACGACTGCTGGTTCGACAGCTACTGCCTGAACGGGCAGTGCATCCCCTACGGCGTCCCCAAGGAGAAGACCAAGGACGAGACGTGCAAGGTCGCCATCAGCATCGACAAGATCGTGCCCTCGGTGCAGTGCCGCTGGACCGCGCCTCCCGCCGGCGATGCCTTCCCCAACCACTTCCACGTCATGGCCACGCCGGTGGTGGTCGACTTCGATCTCGACAGCGATCCGAAGACGCTCTCCCCGTCCATCGTCTTCCCGACCTTCCCCACCTCCGGCAGCTACGGGCAGCCCGGCATCCTGCGCGTGGTCAGCGGCTCGGACTGCTCGCAGCAGCACAGCATGAACAGCCCCGGCGACGAGGTGATGGCGCCCTCGTCCGTCGCGGTCGCCGACCTCGACGGCGACGCCCGCGCCGAGATCATCGCCCCCGCCCACGGCGGCGGCATGCTCGCGTTCAAGTTCGACACCGCGACCAAGACGTTCAAGCGCCTGTGGCGCTCCGGCACCTGCACCGGCGGCAAGGGCCCGCCCACCGCGCCCGACGTGACGGGCCCCGCGAAGTGGAGCGGCCCCAGCATCCACGACCTGAACGACGACGGTAAACCCGAGATCGTCTACGGCGCCACGGTCTACGACAACGAAGGCTGCATCGTGACCAGCGCCCTCGGCTTCCCCGCCTACAGCCAGGGCTACGTGCCCGTCATCGCCGACGTGGACGAAGACGGGAAGATGGAGCTCGTTCAGGGCAACGCCATCCACGAGTGGGACGCCACCGCCAATGCCTGGAAGGCCGAGACCTACTTCAACGCCACCGGCAAGACCGCGGGCCAGGTCGCGGTGGCCGATCTCGGCAACTTCCCCCTCGCCGCGTTCGGCAACCAAGACCGCGCCGAGATCGTCGTGGTCGCCGCGGGCAGCGTGCGCGTCCAAACCCTCGAGGGCACCGTCATCTTCGGCCCCGTCGCCATCCCCGGCGGCGGCACCGGCGGCCCCCCCACCATCGCCGACTTCGACGGCGACGGCCGGCGCGAGTTCGCCAGCGCGGGCGGCGCGCAGTACGTGGTCTTCGACTTCGACTGCCTCGCCGGCGGCAGCGCGGCGGGCTGCGGGGGCCAGGCCAAGACCAGCGGCGTGCTCTGGCAGCAGCCCTCGCAGGACCAGAGCTCCAACGTCACCGGCTCCAGCGTCTTCGACTTCGACGCCAACGGCTCCGCGGAGGCGGTCTACGCGGACGAGTGCTTCGTGCGCGTGTACGAAGGCGCCACCGGCAAGGTCCTCTACAGCGCCGCCCGCTCCAGCGGCACCACCTACGAGAACCCCGTCATCGCCGACGTGGACGGCGACTACCGCACGGAGATCGTCTCCGCCGTGAACGACTACGCCGGAAGCCTCGGCTGCCCCGCCACCGATCCGCTCTTCCCCTCCGCGCAGTTCTCGGTGAACCACGGCATCGTCATCCTGCGCGACGAGCAGGATCGCTGGGCCGCCTCCCGCCCAGTCTGGAACCAGCACGCCTACGCGGTCACCCACGTCGGTGACCACGGCGAGACTCCCAAGACCAGCTCCGTGGCCATCAACTGGAAGGACGCCAAGCTGAACAACTTCCGCCAGAACGTGCAGGGCGGCCTCGACGCGCTGGGCGAGCCGGATCTCACCGCCGGCGGCGATGTCGGCGCGGTCAAGTGCAACGGCACCCTCGCCACCATCGAGGCCAAGGTCTGCAACCGCGGCACGCTGCCCATGGTCAGCGGCACCGAGGTCGCGTTCTTCGAAGGCTCGGAGACCGGCAAGGAGCTCTGCACTGCGCCCATCCCCATCGCGCTCGGCGTGGGCGAGTGTCTGGTCGTTTCGTGCCAGGCCGAGCTCGGCGGCAAGACCATCGACGTGTTCGTCAAGGTCGACCCGAAGTCCCAGAGCAAGGAGTGCTGGGAGCAGAACAACGCCGCCCTGTACAAGGGCGTCGCCTGCGGCCAAGTCCCGCGCTGACGCGGCCCCCTCGCGCCCAGCCCCGCTCGCCGCTCCGGGCGCCGCGCGCCGCGTGCCCCGCCCCGCTCGCCGCGCCACGCACCCCGCCCCGCCGCGCCGCGGTCCGACTCCGGAAATTCTGCCGCCGAGCGGCGCAGTCAGCGGGGGGCCCGCTCAACCCGCGCCGGCATCCGTCGCCGCTTCAGCGGAGACGTCGGTGGCCGCGTCGCCGGCGCCTGGGCCGCAGGGCTTCGGCACGATGTTGTCGGGCTTCGGCACCTGGCTCGGCAAGGCGTTCCAGTCGTAGCACTGGTTGATGATCGGCGCGTACACGCCGCAGAAGCCCGTGGACGGACAGCAACCCTCGAGCTTGAAGCCGCCGACCTGGTAGTCGTCGCAGTTGGGATCGGAGGCGTCCGGCGGGACGTTCACGTCGAGCCCGCCCTCGAGCAGCTTGCCGATGTCGTCCTGCGAGACGCAGCCCATCCCGAGCGCACTGCCGTCGTAGCCGCACTCGTCGTTCGGCAGGCAGCAGCCTTGCACGAAGTTGCCGAAGCCGGGGCAGTCCGCGGCCACACACTTGCCGCCCTCGGCGCTACCGCCGCTGCCACCGGTGCCACCGCCGTCGCTGCCACCCGCGCCGCCGATGATGCCGCCGCCCGCGCCGCCCGCGCCGCCCGCGCCACCGGTCACCGTCTTCTTCTCTTCGCTCTCGGACTCGCCGCCGCAGGCCGGCGACAGCCAGGCGCTCAAAGTCACGACCGCCAACGCGAGAACTGCCTTGTTCCTTTTCATGTCAGCACCGCCCGGCCAGCGAGCCTAACACGAGCGGCCCGCCGAGCGGGAGGGAGGGAGGGAGGGACTCAGCTGGCGCCGGTCTGCCCGGCCAGCTTGCCCAAGATGCCGCGCGACACGCCCTTGAGCGTCTCGAAAACTCCCATGCCCGTTCGGGCGCAGGCCTCGAAGTCCGGGACGCTGGTCGGGTTCAAGAGGCGCCGCAGCTCCTCGAGCTCGACCGCGTTGGGCAGGTCGCGCTTGTTGTACTGCACGATGTAGGGAACCGTGTCCGTGCGCAGGCCGTACTCGGCCAGGTTGTGGTGCAGGTTGTCCAGGCTCTCCTGGTTCGCCTCGAGCCGCTCGGCCTGGGAATCGGCCACGAAGATCACGCCGTCCGCGCCCTTCAGGATGAGCTTCCGGCTGGCGTCGTAGAACACCTGGCCCGGCACCGTGTAGAGGTGGAACCGAATCTTGAAGCCGCGCACCGTGCCCAGATCGATGGGCATGAAGTCGAAGAAGAGCGTGCGCTCGGTCTCGGTGGCGAGCGAGATCATCTTGCCCTTGCTGGCAGGATTCGTCTTCTCGAAGATGTACTGGAGGTTCGCCGTCTTCCCGCAGAGACCCGGGCCGTAATACACGACCTTGCAGTTGATCTCCTTGGTCATGTGGTTGATGAAGCTCATGACTTGGCTCCGAGCTCGGCGCGCACGCGCTCCACGATGGCTCCCACCACGTTCGCGGTCTCGTCGGGTGAGAACCCGAAGTGCCCGCCGAGCTCCGACAGGGCGGCGTTCTCCGGCTCGGCCAGCCTGCCGTCCGCCAGCGCCACCACGGCCGCGAAGCCCAGCGCCTCGTGCTGGCGAGTCGAGTCGCCGAAGTCCTCCGCGGCGCGTCGCAGTCGCTCGCGACGGCCCAGCATCTCGACGGCCTCGGCCAGATCCCGGAAGTGCAGGTCGAGCGCTTCGTGCTCGACGGCCTTGCCGGTGAGGCGCTCCAGCAAGTCGGCGAGCGTGTGGCGCTCCTCGTCCGCGAGCCCGTCCGCCGACGCCACCAGGTACGCCAGCTCCAGGATGGAGACGAAGTACGTGCTCGCTTCCGGGTCCTCGCTCCGCAGCGTCGCCTCGGCGCCGTGGTGGAGCAAGGCCTTGCTGGGCAAGGCTCCCGCGGAGGCGTGCTCGACCGCCGCTTGAACCGCAGCACGCACGCGGTCGGCGCCGAACTGACTCAAGTCCACTGTCGGAAGGCTCATCGCCCTCCTCAATGCCACGGCTACCCCCCAGCATCAACGGCGGGCCTTCTGCCCGCGGCAATCCGCTCCACCTGGTCGTAGAGCTCGAACAAGACCTCGCGCAAGTTGCCCGAGTGGCGCCATAGCGCCAGAGCGAGGTCGGCCTCCGACGGAGCGGCAAAGTCCCCCTGCCCCGCCAGGAGCCGCTCCACCACCCCCCGAGCGACCTCCGCGCTGACTGCTCGCTCGCACAGCGTCGGAAAGCCCGCGTCGCGATGCGCCGTCACCACCAGCGCCGCCCGCCCGCCGCTCGCCGGCAGCCGAGGCCGCTGCGCCACCCACCACCGTTCCCAGCGCGACAGCTCCTCGTACTCGTCCACCAGCCAGAGCTCGCCACCTTCCAGCCCTGCGAGCCCGCGCGAGCCACGCACGCGCGCCACGCGCCAGCCCGCCCGCCGCGCGCGACGCTCGAGCTCGCAGAGGAGCGTGCTCTTGCCGCTGCCGCGGGGACCCAGGATCTGATGGCGCGAGCCGGACACGCAGACGCGCGCAAGCATCCCGTCCACGTCGTCGCCGAGCCACGGCAGCGCGCCCGGCGCGAAGCGCGCCGCCGCGAACGGATTGTGCGCCGCACCCGTGAGGCTCACCCCGGCCACCTGACGACGAACTCCTTCTCCTCGACCTCGTCGTCGGCGAACGGGGCATGGCGACGCACGCGCACCAGCCAGCGGATCTTCAGCAGGGTGCCGGAGTAGCTGACCGGCAGGAGCGGCAGCCTGACCTCGAAGTCGTGGGTGCCGGGCCGCTCGAGCTCGCGGTGGAGGGGTACGCCCAGGTCGGTGTCGCCTTTGCCCTCCGTCTGCCACAACACGCTCAGCTCGACCTTGCGGTCCTCCTGGCCGACCGGCGGGGTCGACACCACCTTGCCGCGCACCACGCCGCCGGGCTCGTGCTCGCTCCGCTCGAGCTGGATCTCGATGCTCATGCCGCAGGCCTCGGCAGGGCTCGGAAGGCGAACCCCTCGTCGTAGTCGGGCCAACCGGCGATCTCGGCGTGAACCCGCACCGTCCAGAGCACCTGGTTGTTCGCCGACTCGAACGACGCCGGCGCCTCCGCCGGCAACTGCACCCGAAGATCGTGGGTCCAGTGCTCTCCGAGCCGCACGTGGGTGCCTGGCTCGTCGAAGAGCGTGGTGTCCCAGACCTCGTGCCGTTCGGTGCGGGTGTTCGTCCCGACGGTGTACTTCACGATCTCCTCGCAGCGAACGCCCACCACGTAGCGCGTGATGCGCGCCGGTCCCATCTGATCCACGTGCAGCCGGAGCTCGTCGCCCAGGTACGCCGGCTCCGCGCTCACCTCCACCCGCGGCAGCCGCTGCCGCCCCAAGATCTTCCGTACCGTCGCCACGAGGATGAACAGGCCCACGCCGCAGAACAAGACAGAGACCAGCGACCCCAGGATGCTGCGCGCACCCACCGCCACGAAGAGGAACGGCCACACGAACCCGTTCCAGAGCAGCGCCACGAAGATCTCCACGAAGCTGCCCTGCGGGGCGTGGAACGAGACTTCGGCCGCGAGCACCTGCCCCGGGCGCAGCTCGAGCTTCTGCACGGGCAGCGCGCCCAACGCGGCCCCGTACACCTCGCGCGCGCTTCGCGCGGTTCCCGCGGGGCTGCGGTAGTCGGCCGCCACCTTCACGACGGGCATGACGTCGGACGCCGCCGCCGCCGCCGCCGCGGCCGCCGGCGCCGCGCTCTTCTCCGCGGCCACGGCCTCCGCGGAGCGCGTGCCCTGAAGCGCCTGTCGCACCACGAACGCCCCCGCGCCGAAGAACAGCGCCCCGAACGGGAACGCGAACCAGGAACGAAGGTTTCCGCCCAGAACGTCGCGCAGCCCCGCCACGAACGCCACCGCCCCGCCCACCAGGAACGGCGCCGCGAAGGCGATCTTCGCGACGGTCGCGAGCGGCCCACTACGTTTGGTCGAGGTCATCTCACTTGTCCGGGCAGCCGTCGTCGTCCTGCTTGCCGTTGTACGTCTCGGGCTGGTTCGGGCACTTGTCCGACACGTCCAGGATCCGATCCTTGTCGTTGTCCGGATCCGGACAGCCATCCGCGTCCTCGAACCCGTCTTTGTCTTCGGGGTCGTTCGGGCACATGTCGCTCGCGTCGAGCACCCCGTCTCGGTCGTTGTCGGGATCGGGGCACCCATCCGCGTCCTCGAACCCGTCCCGGTCCTCCGGATCGTCCGGGCACTTGTCGGTCGTGTCGAGGATGCCATCCCCATCGCGATCCCCACCCCCACCCTCGGGACACCCGTCCTCGTCCTGATCGCCGTCCCGGTCCTCCGGCACGTTCGGGCACATGTCGTTCACGTCCAGCACGCCATCCTGGTCGTTGTCGGGATCGGCGCAGCCGTCGTCGTCCATGAAACCGTCGTAGTCCTCCTGCGGGTTCGCGCAGCCGCCGCTCCCGCCTCCCCCGCCGCCGCCGCTCGAGCTCTCGCCGCCCGCAGCCACGAGATTGCCCTGAGGCTCCCCGGCTACCGCGACACCCGGCTCCGAGTCCGCATTGGACGACCGAGCCCCAGTCACCGGCGACGGCGACGGCGACGGCGACGCCCCGCCGCAAGCTGCGAGGCAACCGAGAGCGAAGAGGAATCCCAGGCGCATGGCCCTTGAACTAGCGGACCCGCGCGGCGCCGTGAAGCGGCCTCCCTTGACCTTTCCGGCCGGGCGGCTAGCTTGCCGGGCAACCCACACCCCCACCACCATTCGGGGGCGATCGGTTTCGACGTGGGGACAGAAGGTTGATCTGCGTGTGCTGGCACTCGGCCCAGTTCAAAACCGAGCCGTGCTAATTGCGAACGACAACGCAATCGCTCTCGCGGCCTGAAAAACCGTGAAGCCGTCCAACCGTGAGATAGTCCTGCTAGCGGAAGGGCGTCAGTACTAGGGCTGGGTCACCCGAGGGTGCCTTCGATAGGGTGACCGAGAAAAAGTGAAGGATAGGTCGTGGCCGAATCCACGAAGCCCGGTCCCGGGGTCAATTGGGACTACGCACGTGAACGAAGGTCAGCTGGACGCCTCGCGGACCCGGGTTCGATTCCCGGCGCCTCCACAACAGAACGAGCTTGGTTGATGCGCGATCGGCGCATCGCCAAGCGTCGTGTTGCGCTGGTGTTGCGTGAGCCCGCCGTCCGGTGAAGTCCGTTCCTCGGGCCCCCCGCACGGCGCTTGCAGCAGGGGGACTGTTTGAAAGTCCCCCTTGGCCAACCGCCGTGCCGGGGACCCGGGTCATGGCGGACCCAAGGCGTCGTGCCAAGACCGCGTGCGGTAAGATGACGCCGTGCACGAGGAAGCAGACGAGGGCGCCGCGTGACGCGCAAGAAGTCCCCGCCCTCCGCCTCCATCGTTCGTTCCTCGGCGGCTGAGTACCTGACCTTCGTGGCGGCCAGCGGCGGGGGCGGTGTCGAAGCGGCGTACGCCGACGAGAACGTGTGGCTCAGCCAGAAGATGATGGCGCAGCTCTACGACGTGGAGATCCCGACCATCAACTACCACCTGAAAAAGGTGTTCGAGGACAGCGAGTTGGAAGAGGACTCAGTTATTCGAACTTTTCGAATAACTGCCGCCGACGGCAAGACTTACGACACCAAGCACTACAACCTCTCGGCCATCATCGCCGTCGGGTACAAGGTCAACTCCGAGCGCGCTGTGCAGTTCCGCAAGTGGGCGACGCGCGTCGTCGAGGAGTTCACCATCAAGGGCTTCGCGATGGACGACGAGCGCCTCGAGCGCGGCGGCTCCATCCTGAGCGAGCGGTACTTTGAAGAACAGCTCCAACGGGTCCGTGAGATTCGGCTGTCGGAGCGCAAGTTCTACCAGAAGATCACCGACATCTACGCCACGGCCGTCGACTACGACGTGACGGCGCAGGCTACCAAGCGCTTCTTCGCCACGGTGCAGAACAAGCTGCACTGGGCCATCCACGGGCAGACCGCCGCAGAGGTCATCTACGATCGCGCCGATGCGGCCAAGGAGCACATGGGCCTCAACTCTTGGGCCGACGCGCCCTTGGGGAAGATCCAGAAGTTCGATGTGGTCGTGGCCAAGAACTACCTGACCGAGCACGAGCTCTTGCAGCTCTCGCGATTGGTGAACGCCTACCTGGACGTCGCCGAGGATATGGCGCTCCGCAGAATTCCCATGACCATGCAAGACTGGGAGACGCGGCTGAACCGCTTCCTCGCCGTGACCGATCGCGAGGTGCTCTCGGACGCTGGCAAGGTGACCGCAGAGATCGCCAGAGCCCACGCGGAGAGCGAGTTCGAGAAGTACCGCATCGTGCAGGACCGACTGTTCGAGAGCGACTTCGACCGCGTCGTCGCCGAAACCAGGCAACTCGAAGAGAAGAAGAAGCCCGAAAAACCTCGCACTAGCAGGGAACGCAAGAAGTCATGAGCGCCTTCAGCGAATCCGTCGTCGAGGAGGCCGCGGGCGCTAGGCGGCCTGCGCCGCATCGGGCCGCCTCTCGGCCCACCGAACCACCCTTCCCGTGGCGGTGATCCAGCACAGCCGGACCGCTTCCCGGACGTCCAACAACTCGACCGCCTCCCTCCGCGCATCCGGGCTCAGGTGCGCGTAGCGCATCGTCATCTCGATCGTGCTGTGACCCATCAGCTCCTGCACGGTCTTGATCGGCGCACCGCGCATCACCAGGTGGCTCGCGAACGTGTGCCTCAGCACATGCCATCCGATCCGCCGAATCCCCGCCGCCTTCGCGGCGCTCCAGAGCGGCCACTTCGTTGCGCCCTTCGTCAGCATCGACCCGCCGGTCGCCGAGAACACCAGCGGACCTCGGCGTGGATGCTCGCGCAGTGCGCCTGCCGCCTGCTTGCTCAGCCCCACCTCACGAGTCCGACCGTTCTTCGGCGTGCCGACGACGCCCCGTGAGACCGCTCGCCGGACAACCAGCCGCCCGCTGTCCACATCGACGTCCACCCAGCGCAACGCCAGAAGCTCGCCGAGACGAAGCCCCGTCCGGCACGCGACCAGGATCATGGTCCGCCAGCCCGGGTCCGCCGCGGCAATCAGCCGGTCGGCGTCCTCGAAGGTCAGGAAGTCGAAATCCGGCGGCGGTGGCTTCATCCATTTGATCGCGGGCAAGACGGCCAGCTCGCGCCACTCCACGGCGGTCGCGAGCAGCTTCCGCAGCACGGTCAGGTGGTTGTTGATCGTCTTGCGCGAGAGCTTCGCGTTCACCTTCTTGGCCTTGTACACCTCGATCTCCGGCGGTCCGATGCGGTCGAGCCGCAGCTCCCCGAGCTCGGGAACCAGGTGGACACGCAGGATCATCCTCTTCGACTCGACCTCGCTGGGCTTGTTGTTGGTGACCGCATACGTCCCCAAGAACCGCTCGGCGAACTCCCTGAGAGTCGGCGACTCCACCGACTCGCTGGCTACGCGGTCGTCCGCCTCCAGGAGCTCGTTCCGCACGTCGTGCTCGAGCCGCTCCGCCGCCCGGCGATTCTGCACCGGAGCCACGCGCTGGACGCGGCGGAGCCTGCCGTCCTTTCCGACCGCCTGCACGTCGATCGACCATGCCTCGTGCGCGACGCCCTGCCGGTCGACCCACTTCCGGCGCCGAATGCTCATCGGCCCTCACCCTCGGCGAGCCAGCGCAGGAAGACGTCGCGGGAAACCCGAATGCAGCGGCCGAGCCGCCGGACACCGGGGACTCCGCCATCGGCGATCGCGGCGTACGCCGTCTTCCGGTCGACCCGCATGAGGTCGGCGACTTCTTCGACGGTGAGAACGGGGGGCAGAGCATCAAAAGCGGGACCGACATCCATAGCCGGTAATATAAATCTGTTAGACTTTAAACGCAAGCGTTGACTGCTCGTCTTCGACCACGAAAACTGAGCGCGTGCCTGCACCCGCAAAGCGCTCCCGCGGCAGGCCGCGGAAACGTGAGACGAAGCTCTCACGCTGGATCGACGCGGCCGGCACGACACGCGAAGCCTTCGCCACGAAGCTCGGCGTCAACCGCAACTACCTCGACATGCTGTGCCGCGGCGCTCGCAAACCCAGCCTAGATCTCGCGGTAGAGATCGAGCGCATCACGCGCGGCGCCATTCCCGCAGGCGAATGGGTGAAGCGCCAGTCCGAAGGGGATTGATCGAGTTCATCCGTCGTCGTCGTCGGGCCTGTGGGTGTGTGGGCAAGCCGAAGGCTTGTCCAAGCGGCTGGGGGCGAGCGAGCCGCACCGCGCCGCCCAGCGACGGCTCGTCCCCAGCCGCGGCACATCCACAGGCATCTGCCTTCTCGGTCCCGCCTTGGATCAACCACCGCCTCGAAACACGCCGAGACGCGGACGCCGTGCCCCGGCACTCCGGCGCTCGCGGTTCGAGACGATGTCTCCGGGCCGAAAGACCCGAGCGCCGAACCGCACAAGCTTGCAGACGACGCCGAGGGCGCCGCGTAGCTCGTCATCTTCCAGCGGCGCTACTTCCCCTCCGCAAGCCCTGAGCACGGCGTCGCTGGGCCAGCCCGCGCCGGACGACCGCTCGCCCGTTTCTGGATCGGACCACCCGCCAGCCTCGACCAACGCCGGCGGCAGCGCGACGACTCGCTCCGCCGCTGCGCTTCCCCGGTCGTATCCCTCCGCTCTCTCGTGGAAGGCACGCGCGGCGCGAGCGGAGGGTGCCACCACGAACCAGTCCTCGTCACCATCGGGTGTGGTGCACCAGAAAAGGGCGTAGCGCTTCGCCCGGCCCCCCGTGATCTCGCTCGTCATGGCACTCCAGGCATCGGGCACAAGACTGAAGGAGTTGCGCAGGCTCGCAAGAATTTCATCAACCAGCGCGGCGGCGAGCCGATGGGTGCTCATGCGTGCACTTCCGGAGCCGCATCCGCGGCTCACTGCGATGCACCCGGCTAAGGTGAACACCCTGGCCGAGGTCGGATAGGCTGTGAGGCGAATGGCGCAAGCTCACGGTCCGAGTACCGCGGACCCTTTTCGAGGGACCCAGTATCGCGCGCTGCGCCAGCTCGGGGCCGGCGGGATGGGGGAGGTCTACGAGGTCGAGCACGAGATCGTCGGCCGGCTCATGGTCGCGAAGGTGCTGCGCGCCGAGCTCGCCCACGACACGGCCATCGCCGATCGAATGCGCGTCGAAGCGCAGGCGCTCGCGGCGCTCTCCCACCCGAACATCGTGAGCGTCACCGACTTCGCGCGGACGGCGGACGGCCGCCCGTTCTACGTGATGGAACAGCTCGACGGACGGACGCTCGGGGAGGAGTTCCGGAGCCGCGGCGCCTTCCCGGTGAACGAGGCCATCGACGTAGTCCGGCAGATCCTGGCCGGGCTCGCCGCCGCCCACGAGCTCGGCCTGGTCCACCGGGACATCAAGCTCGACAACGTCTTCCTGCACCAGACCGCGTCCGGCCAGCGAGTGGCGAAGCTCCTCGACTTCGGCATCGCGAAAGTCCTGTCCGGCCGCAACGCCCGCGCTCCCGCGCCGCCGTCGCTACCGACGGCCGACGGCGCCATCGTGGGCACGCCGCGCTACGTGAGCCCCGAGCAGGTGATGGGCAAGGGCATCGATCACCGGGCCGACATCTATGCCGCCGGCCTCGTGCTCTTCACGCTCGTGTGCGGGCGGGGCCCGTTCGACGACGTGCGAAAGCAAGAGGACTTCTTCATCGCGCATCTGGGCGACGATCCGCCAGCGCCCTCCGACGTGTCGCGCCAGTCGCTCCCTCACGATCTGGACGCGGCCATTCTCCAGGCGATCCGCAAGAACCCAGCCGACCGCTTCCAGACTGCCGCCGAGTTCTCCGCCGCGCTCGAGAGGATCGCCGGCCGGCTCACTGCGCCCATCGGTTGGCTCGAGACCACTCCCAGCAACCCACCCAAACAGACCTCAGTCGATCCCGACCACACTTCGCCAGACGCGAACCTCGAACAGCGCCTCCACGCCGAGAGCACGACGGCTCCAACGCGTCGCGTGCCCACACGCACCGAGGTCATCGAGCACAAGGAGTCCGCCCCGCACGACGGTGCCGGCCTGCCCACTCGTACCGCACAGGCCCCCGCGCAGGCACCGCCCGCACCCGCCACGCCGATCGCGGCCAGGCGCGACAACCCCACCGTCGCTTACGTCGGCGCGGCGCTGGTCGCCGTCGCGGTTTCGGCGCTCGGCATGTGGGTCGTAGACGTCCGCTCGTTCGCCGCGCTCGCGGCAGTGCTCGCCGCGAGCATCGCGGGCGCTGCGCTCACCGCAAGAATACTCCCCTCGCTGACGCGGTGATTGTCCGCGCCCACGCGGGGAGTATTCTCAGGAGCCCGAGCGAGCCATGGGGACCCGGAGGGAAATCGACAGCGGCGACGACCCGTTCGTGGCGGGCCAGACCGTCGAGGGGCGATACCGCATCATCCGGCGGCTCAGCGCGGGCGGGGTCGGCGTCGTCTACGAGGCGGAGCACAGCTTCACGGGCCTCAAGGTCGCGCTCAAGGCGCTGCACAATCGCGCCGGCGACCACCCCGAGCGCATGCAAGCCGAGGCGCGAACGCTCGCGGAGATGCGCCATCCCAACATCGTGCAGATCACCGACGGCGGCGTCGCCGACGGCGTGGTCTGGTTCACGATGGAGCTCCTCCAGGGTTCGTCTCTGCGAGAGCTCCTGAACAAGGGAGTGGTCATCGACGTCGAACGCGCCCTGCGCTTCGGCATTCAGGTCGCCGAAGGCGTCGCGTCCGCGCACGAACAAGAGGTCATCCACCGCGACCTCAAGCCCGAGAACGTGTTCGTGCTGAAAGACGACACCATCAAGGTGCTCGACTTCGGTACGAGCAAGATCACGAACAAGCTGCGCCGCTCGGGCGCGCTCAAAACCACGGACCGCTTCCGCCTGATCGGGACTCAGGCCTACATGCCGCCCGAGCGGCTGAAGGCCGAGCGCACCGACGCCCGCGCCGACATCTATGCCCTCGGGCACATCCTCTACGAGATGATCGCGGGACGGCATTGCTGGAGCGAAGGGCCCGGTCCGCTCGACCTGCCCGACGCGATCGAGCTCGGGATGCGCCAAATCTACGCGCCGCCAACACCGCTCTCGGAGCACGTGCCAGGTCTGCCAGCCAACATCGACCGCCTGGTGATACGCGCCCTGGCCAAGGACCCGCGGCACCGGCAACAAACGATGCGTGAGCTCGCCGCGGAGCTCCAGTCCGCGCTCGCTCGATGTCGCGCGGCAGGGAAGATCGAGCGGCCCAAGCGTGCACCCGCGCTCGAGCCGGAATCGTCCGCGACCACCACCGAAGAGACCGCCGTCCCGTTCAGCGCTCCAGCCCAACCCAGGCCTGCGCCCGCGCGCAAACCCGCGGGCATCGATGCGGCCTTGATGTGCGGAGCAGTCCGCTTCGCCGGCGCGTCTCCGGAGGCCACCGACGTGGAGCAGGGACTTCGCGCCGTCGCAGCCGCGCCAGGTGATCCGACGATTTGTCGCGACCTTTCGCTAGCCTCGGCCGAGTGCGACGATCGCTCCCGAGCGCCGCTCCGCGCCGCAGTCGCTCGCATCGGCACCGAGCAAGCCGAGTCCCGCGTCCGCCTCATCGAGCGCCTGCGGTCATTGCTCGCGCAGCGAGCACGCGCCAAATCCGCCCCTTCGCACACCGACGTCGCGCTCGGCGCAGCGCTCCTGCTCGACCCGCGCAATCGTTCGGATGCGGCGGAGACCGCGCTGTTCAAGCTCGGCGCGGCCGATGCCGACGTGCAGAGCTTCGCCCTGTCGATCTTGGTGGCGTTCGGGCGCACGCCCGTCGCCATGCACCCCGCACCGCGCGGAGCGCTCCTCGCTCTTTTGCTCGGTGCACCCGAAGACTCGGAGCTCGCGCGTTCGGAGCTCGCAGCATTCGTGCTGAGCGCTGCGTCACTCCAGGACTCGGAGCCGCCACCCGCTCCTCCAGTGCCCGCACCGCCGCTGGCAATCCCTGCATCGCCGCGGATGGCGCAAACGCCGACGCCATCTGGGATCACCACGCCGCGACCGTCGCCGCCCGTCGCCGCCGCGCCTCCCGCGCCGCCGGTGCGAATGGGTTTGGTGATCGCGATCGCCGCTGTCTCCGCCAGCCTGGTCTTGGCCATCGGCGTTGCTCTACGAGCGCGGACGCCAGCGCAAGCATCGACAGCGACCGCACCGGCCACCGCGGCCCCCTCCCCTCCGCAACCCGCGGCGCCGTCCGCCAGCGCCGCACCCGAGGAACCGGCTCCGCCCGCTCCGGTCGCCTCCCCATCCGTGCCGCCCGCGGTCCCGGCGGTCCCCGCGTCCCCGCCGCCCCGCACCGAGCCCACGACATCCGGCCCGTCGCCCGCAGCACCGAAGCCCGCCCGACGCAGCGACCCCGGCGCCCAAAAACTCCCTGGATCGGGACTCTGACCGATGTTGCTCGAAAAATCCCCGCAACTCGTTCACCGCATTGCCGATATGGCCGGTCAATGCTGCCTGCCGGCGCCGAGCTCGGAGCCCTCCCAGGACTTGGCCGAATGCTCCATGGACGGTACGAATCACCGCCCGTGCGGGTCGTGGTGCGTTCCTCTGGCGGTGGCCTCATGAGCGCGGACTCGAAAGAGCCGCGGCTCCCGCCCGGCGTGCCCATCGACGTCGCCCCGGCCGAGCGCCGCGACACGCTTCGTGGCGTCGGTGATCCGATGGATCCGGACTCCGCTTCCCCGCCGACGCCGGAGGAGGAACGCAGACTCCGGCAAGAGGAGTTCACGGTTCCGCCCCAGCTCTGGCGCCGCCCACCGTCGGGGTGGTTCCGGCAATTCGGTCGAGCTCCCGGGACCCCGGCAGCGCCCAGTCCGCCCGAGCCGAAGGCCACCGAAGGCGGCGCAACGCTCGAAGGCCCCGCGGAACACGAGGCAGCACATCCAACATCGAGCTCGACGCGCTGGTTGCCCCTCGCGCTCATTGCCCTCGTTGCGCTCGCGTTGTTCGCCGGCTGGCGCCTGCTTCGTACGCCCGCGCCGATCGCGGCGGCTGTCAACCCACCCGCGACGGCAACGTCACAACCACCCGAAGTGCCGCCGGCAACTGCGACGCCAGCGGTCACCGAATCGCAGCCCGCGCTCGCCGCACCGTCGAGCGCCCCCTCACCTCCGGCATCGGCGGAGCTCACGCGCCCCATCAAGAAGCCGATCACCGCAGGCCCGCCGAGCTCGGCTACGGCGCCCTCCACTTCAGCCCCACCGAGCAGCGCGCATGGCCCGATCTACTAGACTCGCGCTCGTCGTGGCGCTGACCCTCGCCGCACCGTCGGTAACGCACGCGGAGCCGGCGAAGCCGACCGCGGTCGAGCTCGACCGCGCGGCGGAGCTCTTCAAGAAGGCCAAGGCTCTGCACGGGAGTGGCAAGCTCGACCAGGCGCGAGACCTGTACACGCAAGCGTGGACCCTCCACCGGAGCCCCGACATCGCCGCGAACCTCGCCGCCTGCGAGCTCGCGTTGAACAAGTATCGCGACGCCGCCGAGCACTTCGACTTCGCGCTTCGGCACTTGCTCGCGGGAACGACCCAGGACCAGAAGGCGCGGCTGACGGAAGGCTTCGAGAAGGCGAAGAAGGAGATCGCCACGGTGCGCCTGGACGTGCAGCCCGCCGGCGCGTCGGTGGTGATCGACGGAACCACGATCGGAACGTCGCCGATCGCCGACGACACGTTCGTCGAGGCCGGTGAGCGCAAGATCCGGGTTACGAAGGCCGGCCACGAAACCTATGTCGGATCGTTCACGGTGGCCAAAGGCGAAAGCAAGACAGTGCGCGTCGCTCTCGAGGCGAACGCTGCAGCGGGACCGGCGGGCACAGCTCGCCCTGCGAGTACTCCCCCGCCGGGCGGCAACGGCTCGAAGTCCGGCCCAACGGGTGCCGCGGCGGATACCGGCGGAAAGC
Source organism: Polyangiaceae bacterium (assembly GCA_015075635.1). Lineage (NCBI taxonomy): Bacteria > Pseudomonadati > Myxococcota > Polyangiales > Polyangiaceae > Polyangiaceae bacterium. The sequence goes on along the minus strand of JABTUA010000003.1, from coordinate 1,855,774 downwards.
CGCAGAGCGCCGTCCCCGCGTACATCGCGCTGGGTGCGGGCATCGTCGGCCTCGGCGCCGGAATTGGGTTCCTCGTCGCTGCCTCCGGCAAGGAGAGCGACAAGGACGCTCTCCTCGACGAGATCCCGGGAACGAACAAGTGCGGGCCCGGAACCATCGCCGCGGAAAAGTGCGCCGAAGTCACCTCGCTCTCCGACGACGCGAAGCAGTTTCGGACCTTCGGCTACGTGGGCTTCGGCGTCGCGGCCGCGGGGGGAGTGCTCACGTTTTTGCTCTGGCCGCGCTCTTCCGATTCGTCCAGCGGCACCATGATCGTCCCGAGCGTCACCGCGCGCGGCACGTCGCTTCATCTTCAGGGAAGATTCTAAGGGGAATTCGAGATGCGTAGCTTCTTCGTCGTGGGCCTCGCTGCGTTGAGCAGCTCTGTCGCCATCGGGTCGCTCGTCACCGGATGTGGGTCGAGCTCGTGCGAGGACACGGACTCGTGCGGCGCGTACACCGGCGGCAGCGCGGGCACCGGCGGCGGGGGCGGAACTGGCGGAAGCGGGGCGACGGGCGGAGTCGGTGGCGGTGGTGGAACGGGCGGGACCAGCGGGACTTCGGGAACAGGTGGAACGGGCGGCACCGGTGGCACCGGTGGCGACTCGGGAACCTGCGACACCACGAAGAGCCCGAGCGAAGAGGCCTGCGTCATCGACGATCAGTACGGAGTCTTCGTCTCGCCCAAGGGCGACGACACAACGGGAGATGGCACCAAGACGAAGCCCTACAAGACCCTGAGCAAGGCCATCGGCGCCGCCGCCGGCGCAAAGAAGCGCGTGTATGCGTGCGACGACGGCACCGGGTACTCCGACACCACGACACTCGATCTCTCCGCCCTGAACGGCTCCGGGCTGTACGGGGGATTCGACTGTACTGCGTGGACCTATTCGACCACGGCGAAGGCCAAGCTCGTAGGCGCGAGCACCGCAGTGCGCATCAACTCGGTGGCGACTAGCCTCACAGTGGAGGATCTCGAGATCACCGCCGCAGACGCGAGCGGAGCAGGTGCCTCGAGCTTCGGGGTCTTCGTGGCCTCGAGCACGAACGTCGCCCTGCGCCGCGTGAAGGCCACAGCTGGAAAAGGCGCGAACGGCGCTCCAGGCACAGACGGGGCGAACGGCGCTCCGGGTGCCGCGCCTGGCTCTGCGCAGCAAGGCACGGCGGCGACATGCACGAGTGCACCGGCAACGCAGGTGGGCGGCGCATGGCCAGCAGCGAGCGCTTGCGGGTCTCTTGGAGGCGCCGGCGGCGATGCGAAGAAGACTGCCGCGGGCGGCAACGGGACGCCGGGCACGCCGCTCAACAACGTCACGCCCGCCGGCGTGGACAACAAGGGCGCTGGGTCAGGTATCCCGCCGGCCAACGGCAGCCCCGGCCAGCCGGGTTCGAATGGGAATTCCGCATCGCCCGGCGCCGCGGCCCCCGCGGCCGGTACTTTTGTCGCTGCCGGCTTCACGCCAGCAAGCGGCGGCGACGGCACCGGCGACGGCTTCCCGGGCCAGGGCGGCGGTGGAGGCGGAGCGAGCGCGGCTACTGGTCTTCCCACATGTATCGGCGCCTCGGGCGGAGCAGGCGGCATGGGCGGTTGCGGGGGCAAGAAGGCGACCGGTGGCGGAGGAGGCGGGGCGAGCGTGGCGATCCTCGTGTGGCAGAGCTCCGCCACGCTCGACAACGTCGAGTTGGTTTCGCAGAAGGCCGGCGACGGCGGCAAGGGGGGAAATGGTGGTGGCGGTGGCAACGGAGGGGCTGGAGCAACTGGCGGGCCAAACACCACCGGCGTCGGCAAGGGAGGAGATGGCGCATCTGGGGGCACTGGCGGCGACGGCGGGTCCGGCTCTGGTGGAACCGGTGGCGCGAGCTACGCGCTCGTCTGGAATGGAACCGCTCCGACGAAGGTCGGCACGGTCACACTCACGGCAGGCACCGCGGGCGTGAAGAGCGCGGGTGGGTCGGTCGGCGGAGTCGGCGCGAACCCTGCGCCCGCGGGCAGCGACGGCGCGAGCGCCAAAGAATACGAGCAGAAGTGAATCCGCTGGATGCCGAGCGAGCCACGTCTGCAACGAGTGCACATGGTGCGTTTGGTGCGCTCCTACTCGGCCGGCGCCACGTGGGCGAGCGTGTCGCGGCCCGGAGCTAAAATCCCGTCACGCCACGGTCGGCAACCCTACCTTGGCGAGATACCCGAACGTCGCATCATAGTACTCGCGCGGGCGGGTATGGTCGGCGGTGTTGCCGGGAGGAACAAAGATCACCATGCCCTGGCGTGCGCGGGTGAGGAGGACACGGTAAGCGTTCAGCAAGTAGCGCTGGTTGTCGGCATGCTTCACGTTCGTCCACTTGCTTCCGCGAAAGTCATGGAAGCCCCAGCGGTCATCATGAAATCGGAGGTCTGCGTCCCACGTCACGCAACTCCAGTCCAGTTCCAGTCCTTGCACCTGGAATTCCGTGGCCGCATCCTCGAGATAGTAGCTTGAGCGCGTGTCGTCCTTGTCGTTCAGAAACCAGTGCACCGGGTCAACATCCACGCGCACGTCAATCGCGTGCGGCTTCAGCCTCATCGCTTTTGACGATGCGACCAGGCCGTATCGCTCAGAGCCGCGCGCACGGCGCCGAACCCACGCCTTCGCAGCCTCGATGTCGCGGGTGATGGCGATCGGGTAGCGGTCGGCGAACTGTTCATACGTCGCTGCCGCGGTCCGCACGTCGCGGTCGAGCAGCGCCTTCACAAACGCAGAGACGTTTTCGGCGCGAAAGGAGCGCATCGAGACCGAAAGGTGTAGGCAATCGTCGAAGAACGTGTCCGGCCGACTCCGCACGGTGTCGAGAGCATGACCGGCGGCGTACTCGGCGTCCGTCAGTCGCGAGGAAATGTGCATTCGCCAGCCGGGAAACTTGGACTGAATAGCCTGAAGCCACGAATCTATGCCCGCCTCACCGATGTTGATCTCCTGCCCACCGCCGACGAGGCAGACGACAACCGACCAGTCGGCATGGCGGTCCATGTACGAAACCAGAAACTCGGGCTCGGACTGCGAGAAGTCCGGCAGGTTCTTCTTGCGGCGCATGAAGTAAGCCGTTTGCTTGAGCGTCCAAGCGCGCTGGGCCTCGTCGAAGATGGCGACGTGTTCGGCGGGTGGGCCGCTATCGATGATCGCTTCGTCGCGGAAATGGTGCACGTTCTGGATGAATGCCTTCACGCTTTCCCCGACTTTGCCTCTCCGCACCTGGTTGCCGAGGGCCTTCTGGCGCGCGATCTCGTCACGGGTAAGCGCCGCGCGGAGGACGGCAACGAGGGGGCCATTGCCTGATAGATAGACGGCTGGCGCGGCCGCGTCTGCGTCGCGGCGACGTGTAGCGACGTTGAGGCCGACCAGGGTCTTCCCCGCGCCGGGGACGCCGGTGACGAAGCAAACGACCTTGCGCTTCGCTCTTTTGGCTTCGGCAATCAGTTCCTCAATGTGCTGCGAGGTGACTCGCAGGTTCTCCGCACCGGCGTCGTGCCGGGCGATCGCTTCGACTGAATGCTGCGCGTATAGTGCGCGCGCAGCCTCGACGATCGTCGGAGTCGGGAGGTAGGGAGCGGCGAGCCACTGCTGCGCGTCGACGGGCTCACCGCTCGAACCCTCGAACACGAGATCGATCGCGGCGCGGAATGCGGAGCGGTCGACGGCGATTGGCCGGTAGACGCCGTCGGCGTCGGTTCGCGGCGGCGGAACCGAGACGGTTGACGCCTCGGTCGCGACCAGGATCGGTACGATCGGAAGTGGGTGGCTCGCACCATGGAAGTTCTTGAGATCGAGCGCGTAGTCCCACACTTGATCAATCGCCGCAGCGTCGAAGTTCGTCGCGCCTACTTTGAACTCGACGACGAAGACGACGGGGCCGATCAGCAGGACGGCGTCGATCCTCCTACCCATGCGAGGGATGCTGAATTCGAGGAAGAGCGATCCGCTCAGACCGGCCAGGCTGTCTTGGAGAAACGCGATCTCAGCGCGCCACGCGTCGCGCTGGTTCTCCAGCACAGCAAATGCGCTGTTCGCAACGAGGCGACCGAGGATCGCATCGGGGAGCGTCGCACGGAAGCGGTCGAGTGTGTCATGGTACCACGCGCGCGACGCCAATCCGATGCTGAGCGGGTCCGACACCTGGGCATCATGCCAGGATCGGAGGCAGGCGTAGAGCCCGATGCCGAGCCGCCTACCCGCACCCGTGGGGCGCCCGTATGAACTCGATCTGACGCGGCTTGTTTCGGTCGCCGCGCAGGTATCCATCAAGCGTTTCCCGAACTCCGGTTCGCCTTGAGCCGCGGGCAGCATGCCACGGGCACAGCTCCGGAGCCGCAGCGAATGGCGTTGAGCAGCAGGTGGACTACCGTGTGCGCATGGCCAAGCCGCAGCCGATCGGGGAATATCACTTCGAGCGCCCCGTCGAGTTCTTGCGCACGCTCATGCCGGGCACTGCGCGGTGGTACAAGAAAGGGAAAAGCTCTCCACGATCGTGGTACTTCCGCGGCCACGGCGACGCGCGGTGGGAGCTGCTTCCAAGTATTTTCCGAAAAGCACTGCCGCACCACGATGAATTCGACGCTTGGCGAACGCGCACGCGCAGCGACACCCTGCGTCTCGAGGTACTTGCGATACGGGACTTCGTCTCCGAAGCGAACCGTGTCGGCCTGCATGTGCCGGGGACGTCAAACGCCATCCGCGACCTGGACGGCGCGGACGAGGCGCTCTGGAAACCCATGGACCGGAGCGTCGAAGACGGCGAGTGGTGGCCCCCGGATCACCTCCTCGAAGCGTTCGCACTGGCCCAACATTTCGGCCTTCCCACACGCCTGCTCGACTGGAGCCGCAACCCCCTCTCGGCAGCGTACTTCGCGGCGCACGACGCCATCACCGAGGCAGCGAATACCGGTCCTCGCGACGGCCGTGCCTCTACGACGACGACTCGCGCTCGCCCGTCTGCGCCGCCGACTCACCTCGCCGTCTGGTGCCTCAACAAACCGTTCTATGCGCGCCTCTTCGGCTTCTCCAAGCGCTTCGCTCTGATCCAGACGCCAAGCGCATCAAATCCGCGCGTGCATGCGCAGTCGGGGGTCTTCACGATCGACCGTTATACCGGGCCATCGTCCGCGATGCGATATACGCCACCAGCACTGGATGAAGCCATCGCGCAAGCGCATCAGACTGCGAGCGACCCGCTCCTCCGTGATGTGCGCGACTACAGCCCAGGGCTCGTGAAGATCTGCCTGCCGATAGGACGAGCACCGGAGCTACTCCAGCTTCTCGACGAGCATGGCGTTACGGCATCGACGCTCTTTCCTGGATTCTCAAGCGTGGTGCAGACACTCTACGATCGCGTTCCGCTGGTTCTTCCGTCCTACGTCCCGGCGTTCCGGAGGCTGCTGAATTCCTGACCCTGGCGGCTCCCTTCACGGGTAGCAGCATCGAAACCCAACCAAGTCGTTTGTGAAGTCTCGAGCAAAGATCCCGAGGTCGTAGTCGCAGCGCAACCCCAAGGCGCTCTCGTTCGTGCCGCCGCCCCGGAGTCGACACTTGTCTGCCGGCCCGTTGGCACCACTGCAAGCGTCCTCCCATTCGAATGCGTTGCCACTGAGATCGAACACGCCGGAGAACCCGCTCTGGGCCGACTGGCAACCCGGTTGGCTGCCCACATCGAGCATGTCGAACGATGCGCCGTTGTCGTTGCCGTTGCACGCAGTCGGAAGGTAGCTATTCCCGTACGGATACGCGAGCGGGGAGCCGACTGTCGCAGCTGACGAACACGCATTGAACCACTGGCTATGCGCGGCAACGTTCCACGAGCCGAAGTCCGTGCTCCCCCCACCGATCTTGCCGCACAATCGTTTCCCGACGGCCGCGCAGTAAGCACGCGCATCGCACCAGTCCAGCCAAACCGCAGGGCGGTCGCCGGTGCCCGTCGCAGCCGGCCATTCCTTCGTCGGAAGCAACGACACGTTCCACGCGCAGTGCGCCGGTTGGTTTGCCGTGGTCGGGTTCGTCGCGAGAAAGGCGGCATAATGCGTCTTCGAGACCTCGGTGCTGTCGATACAATAGGAACCCCCACCGGGAGCGGGAACCTGCCGCAGCACTGGCCCGGGCAGCGTGGGGCAACCGACCGTCGCGTCAGGTGCGTCCGTGCTCACGTCCGTTCCACTGTCAGTGTTCACGTCGCCGGCGCCGTCGCTGGCATCAGCACCGCCGGTGCCGCCGGTCGCGCCACCACTGCCGCCGGTCGCGCCGCCGGTGCCGCCGGTCGCGCCGCCGGTGCCGCCGGTCGCGCCACCACTGCCGCCGATCGCGCCGCCGGTGCCGCCGATCGCGCCACCACTGCCGCCGAGGCTCGTCCCGCCGCCACCCCCACTCCCTCCTGCCCCGCCGCTGCCGCCGCCAGGATTGGTCCCGCCACTCGCGCCGGATGCGCCGCCCGCGCCTCCGATGCCGCCCACGCCACCGCCACTGGATGCGTCAGCCCCGCCAATGCCGCCACCGGAGGTCGCAGGCCCATAATCTCCAAAGTCGGCGCCGAGGATATCGGCACACGCTGCGATCCAAAGAGCCGCGGACGCGACACCGAAAAGTTCGCTTCGGACCCTGGTCACCACCGGACCCCGTTGAACACGGCAGCGGGCCCCTGCGGTCCAGGACCGCGCAGGACCGCCGCGTTGGGAGCCTCATCAGAATCGAGCATCAAGTAGATCGCGGCGCCCAACGCGATGATCCCAACCCCGAAACTCACGTTGCTAACGGTGCTCAAGGTTCGCCCCGACTTCGCTGCGTCGAGGCCCTCCGGCGTGCAGGTACGGCTGGCCGCGTCGCATTCGCTGTCCACTGTATTCTTCTTGCCGAGCGCCATCCCGCCCGTCAAGAGACCCACCGTCAATCCTGTGACTCCGATGCCACCAAGCACGTAGCTCGCCGCATGCGATTGGCCTGCGCTCCGCGGAATCGCGGGCGCCCGCCGTTCCCGGGGCGCCGCCTTCGGTTCTCGTCTGGCGGGGGCGTCGTCTTCCGAACCAGCCGTGGCAGGGATCTCGGGGGCCGCGCCCTGCCGAACGAAAGTCTCGAGGCAGGCGATCTTCGCGTCTCCCGTGGTTAGGAAGAGCAGGTCTCCCCCACCACCGAGCATGACCGGCATCACGATCGGCAACTCGTCCGGGCAGACCTTGCTGAAATCGAAGGACGACCCGTCGTTAGCGCTGACCTTGTACGAGATCGTGCACGGGTGCGGCGCACAGCTGATCTTCCCAGCCCCCACCAGCGCGTCGTCGCCCCGGATGGGGACGTGCGCGTTGGTCACAGTGCAGTCTTTGGTGCTCATGGTCGCGGTGATCTCGGTTTCGCTCACGACCAGGGTTTGCCGCAGCCCCTGGGTCTGCACTCCAATCCCATTGCACATCTTCCCCGCAGCCACCCAGGTCCCGATGCGCGACTTGCTGCTGTGAGTCGCCCGCGTCTGGCCGGGCGTGAGGATTTCAGCGGTTTCCAGTCGGATGAGTGCCCCACAGTCCGTGGGTGGAGCGTTGGGACCCGAGGGAGCACCGCGACACGCCCGGGCGTCGCCATCTGACGAGAGGGTGCTCCTCTGAGCCTTGCTCGACGCACCCACACCGGCACCGAGAACCGAGGCGCCGCCAGCCACCGAAGCGTCGGCGCCAGCGAAGAACTCGAATGCACCCACGGTGAATCCGGAGATGATGTGGGTGGCCCCAGCGCAAGCACCCCGGAGTTCGTCGCGGTAGGCAGCAGAAGGATACGCCACGTAACGCCCAACGGTCGTGGTGGACACGTTGAGCTGGCCGGTCTTCTTGAGCGTGCCCTCCAAGCCCGCCGCGCCAACCGGGATGTTCGCGTACAGCTCGTCTTCGTCGCGAATGGTCACGAGGTCCGACTTGGGCGTGACCGGCATGTACGCGTACGCGCCCTTTGCCGAACACTCCGGGAGGATCCGCAACTCGCAGCCTGAATATCGAACCACCACAACGCCATCCCGTGTGCGCGCCTCGAGCTCAGCCCGGTCGCCGGACGGCCACTCCACGACGAGTGGCTTGCCCTGGCTCTTCGTGACCTTGCACTTCGCCTCCCCAGCAGGCTTGTACTCCGGCGGCTTGGCCAAGTCCGACGCGGGTGCCACACCCCCACACGCAAGCGCCAGGGTGGCGAAGGCAAGAGCCGCCGCGCGCGCGCCGCCCACGGCAACCGCTGCGGCCGTGAGAATCTGTCTCGCCATGACTCCTCCCTGAGCTCGGCATCCTACCGCGGGTCGCCCTACTGTGCGTTGACCTTGGTCAGGCCGTGGGCACGCGGGCCGGGCACCCTGCCCCGCGCAGTTCCTGCCGAGGCGAAAAGCTCAGCCCCGGAACATGACTGGTCGACACCACTCCAAGGCCGCGCTCCCGTACGGCTTGCCTGGAGGGCTGGCCGCAGCCAGGAAGCCGTCCTGCCTGGGGGGGGAAAGCTCGACCGCGCACTACCCGACTCGGCGCCCCGTCGTCGCGTCGCAAACAACGATGGTGTTCCCGTCCGGCTCGTCGTCCTGAACGAGGGCAGCTTGGTCCCGGGCAAGACGCAGCTCCTCGAATTCATCGCCCACGGCAGGCAGGTGGTTCAGGTTGACCTCCTCGCCGACTGCAGGGACGGTTTCTCCCCTCACCACTCTGCGAAGTACAAATCGGGGCTGCGCTGGAACATCAGTCATGGGCAGGCAGACATCGCGGCGTCCAGCGAGTTCCCCCAGGCGGGCAAGACCTGAATTGCGCCGACAACGAACGCCGAAGTCATGTCACGCCCATGTCCCGCGACCTCGCGCCATTTCCGGGATCTCCGTGGAACCAAACGGGTCCAGCCAAACGCGAATCGAGCCGAGTTGATGCTGAACTAGCATCACGACCGCCTCCCCATGATCCCCCGGACCCGGGTTCGATTCCCGGCGCCTCCACCGGACAGGGAGCTTGGTTGATGCGTGATCAGCGCATCGACCGGCTCCATGTTGCGCTGCCCCCTTGGCCAACCGCCGTGCCGGGGATCCGGGTCTGGGCGGACCCAGACGTCGTGCCAAGACCATGTTTGGCGCTATGATGACTCCCGTGAACGCGGACAAACTGCGCGCTGAAGCCCTGGCCCTGCCGGCGGATGCTCGGGCCGATCTGGCTCGGGTTCTGCTCGAGAGCCTACACGAGGAGGCCGACCCCGACGCCGCCGCGGCTTGGGTCGCCGAGCTCGATCGTCGCGCTCAGGCCGTCGCCGACGGAAGCGCGAGGCTCGTGGACTGGGAAGATGCGCGAGAACGCATCACCGCTCGCCTGAAAGCCCGCCGTGAAGCTCGTTCTCCTCGCTGAAGCCGAGGACGAGCTCGACGACGCGGCAGCCTGGTACGACGAACGACGCGAGGGGCTGGGCGACGAACGACCTGAACGTCAATCGCCCATGCCTCGTGCGAGACGCCTTGACGATCGACCCACTTCCTACGCCGGACGCTCATCGGGCCCGCGCCTTCGTGTCGCCTTCCTCGAGCCAGCGAACGAACACGTCGGGCGAAACGCGAATGCATCGCCCCAGTCGCCGAACGCCCGGGACGCCCCCGTCGGCGATCGCGGCGTAGGCGGTCTCGCGGTCTACGCGCATGAGGTCGGCGACCTCTTCGACAGTGAGAACAGGCCATGGCGAGGCGTGACGCGTGTGTGTACAATAGGCGTATGCCGCGCATTCAGGTCTACCTGCCCGACGACCTTCATCGCGAGGTCAAACGCACCGGCCTCTCGCCGTCCGAGCTCCTCCAGGAGGCCGTGCGCTCCGAGCTACGTCGGCGGCAGCAGATCGCTCTGCTCGACGAGTACCTCGGAGAGCTGGAGCAGGAGGTCGGCAAGCCGGCCCGCGCAGACAAGGCGCGCGCCGACGCGATCGTCCACCGGATGACCCGTCCTCGTCGCACGGCGCGGCGCGCGAGCTGACGCCTGCCATGCCGATCTTCGTCTTGGATTCGGGCGGCCTGAGCCGCCTGGCCGAGCGCTCACAACGGACGAGCGCCCTGCTGGCGGCTCTCCGTCGCGAGGAGCTTTGGCCTCCGCTCGTGCCAGGCCCAGTGCTCATCGAATGCCTGACCGGCCACTCCGGTCGCGACGCCAACGTGAACCGCCTGCTCCGGACGTGCAACGTCGAGGAGCGCGTCTCCGAGGTCCTCGCGCGTCGGGCGGCTGCGTTGCGCTTCGCCGCGCGCCGAGGCTCGGCGGTCGACGCGCTCGTCGTCGCGTCGGCCGAGCCAGACGGGGTCGTCCTGACGTCCGACGTCAGAGACCTTCGTGCGCTCGCAGCTCACTCCCACGGCGTGATCGTCGAGAGGGCCTAGTCCAGCACGAACCATGGCTGCCGCATTGGTCCCCCCTCGGACCACCGCGCTCCCCGAGCGCCGCGTGTCGGGAGCTGTCGAACGCCCTCCTCGTTGGCACCGACGGCATCGGGTCCGAGCCGCTCGTGCGTCACGAACGGTCGCAGGGCCCGCGCTGCCAACCTGTGACGTGTGACATTCTCTGTCCCGCGCTGCCTCGTTCCTCGCCGCGGCGTGCGCCTAGAGACCGGCGGGCTCCAGCAAGTCGATGCGTCGCTGCGGGTCATCCTCGACCACGGCTCGAAGGTCGGCGAGGTCACTCTCGAGCGAGCTCAGCAAGCCCGGAGCGGGCGTCATCCGCGCGGCTAGCGCGGCTCGGCTCGCTGGGCGACTCGCCGCGCGACCGCCAGCGCTGGATGGGCAGCTGACTCGGCAATCGTCGCCGAGTATCGTGTTCTCGTGCCGCGCGCGCTTCCGGAGGGTCTCTACGAGCACGTGGTGACTCGGGCGCTGGAGGAGAGCCTGGACGGGCTCGAGCCGGCGATCTCGCGCGACCTCCGTGAGCTCGACCGGGCCGACGCTCACGTGGCGCTGGCCCGGCACGTGGGGCGAGAGGTGGAGCGCGCGCTCGGTGCCATCCCGGCGGACGAGCGCCCGGCGCGGCAGGTCGAGGTTGCGAATGCGGTGCTGAGCCGGCTGCTCGAGCTCGTGCCTGCGCTCGCGCGTTCGAGCGCCGAGGACACGGTGCAGCCGCCGGGCCGACAGCTGATCGGGTTGTACCGGACCGCCCGGCCGGCTCGGCCGAGCACGCCGCTGGCCTCGAGCACGCTGCTCACGCGCGGGCCGGCGGAGCCGAGCTTGGGGCGAGAGTTGGCGCGCGAGATCGCGTCGTCGGACGAGGTCGACGCGCTCATCGCCTTCGTGACGGTCGGCGGCGTCAGGGCGGTGCGGGATCCGCTCGAGGAGCTCGCGCGCCGAGGTGGGCGGCTCCGGCTCCTGACCAGCGTGTTCAGCGGCACGACCGAGGTCGAAGCCGTGGAGTGGCTCGCTCGGCTGCCGGGCGCCAAAGTGAAGATCTCGTTCGACACGCGGCGGACGCGGCTGCACGCGAAGGCCTGGCTGTTCCGACGAGCGACGGGGCTCCATACCGCGTACATCGGCTCGGCGAACCTGACCGCCACCGCGCTCGGCAGCGGACAAGAGTGGATGGTGAAGGTCTGCGCCGCCGATCTCGGCCACGTCGTGGACAAGTTCGCGGGCACGTTCGAGAGCCTCTGGAACGACTCCGAGCTCGAGAACTTCGACCCGGCGGACGAGGGGCACCGGCGGCGGTTGCGCGAGGCGCTCGGGCGGGAGCGCGTCAGCGACGACGAGGCCACGCGCGTGCTCTTCGACCTGCGCGCGCTGCCGTTCCAGGAGGAGATCTTGGACCGGCTCGAGGCCGAGCGGCGCCTCCACTCGCGCTGGCGCAACTTGCTCGTCGCGGCGACTGGCACGGGCAAGACCGTGATCGCCGCCTTCGACTACCGCCGGCAGGCGGAGCGGCTGGGCGTCGCGCCCCGCCTCTTGGTGCTGGCCCACCGGCGCGAGCTGCTCGAGCAGGCGCGCGCGACGTTCCGGAACGCGCTCAAAGACGGGGCGTTCGGCGAGCTGTTCGTTGACGGCCACGAGCCGTCGCGCTGGGAGCACGTGTTCGCTTCGGTGCAGAGCGCGGTGTCGCGAGACCTGCTCGGGCGCTTCGGTGCCGACCACTTCCGCTACGTCGTGGTGGACGAGTGCCATCACACGCCCGCCGACTCGTACCAGGCGCTCGTGCCGGCGCTCAGGCCGGAGATCTTGCTCGGGCTGACAGCCACGCCCGAGCGCATGGACGGCAAGAGCCTCTTGCCGGACTTCGACGGGCACGTCGCGGCGGAGCTCCGACTGCGCCAAGCGCTCGACCGCCAGCTGCTCGTGCCGTTCGAGTACTACGGCGTGTCCGACAACACCGACTTGCGCCACCTGCGCTGGAGCCGGTCGGGCTACGACTTGGCGGCGCTGTCAAAGCTCTACACCGGCAACGAGGCGCGTCTCGACCTAATCTTGTCGCAGCTCGACAAGCGAGTGTCCGACGTCCGCCGCGTTCGCGCGCTCGCGTTCTGCGTCTCGATCGAGCACGCCGAGTTCGTGGCCCAGCGCCTGACAGCGCGCGGGCTCCCGGCCCTGGCCGTGCACGGAAAGAGCTCCGACGAAGTGCGCGACGACGCGCCACGACGGCTCCGGGAGCGGGAGGTCAACGTGCTCTGCACGTGCGATCTCTACAACGAGGGCGTGGATCTGCCCTTCGCGGACACGCTGCTGCTCTTGCGCCCGACCGCCAGCGTGCCGCTTTTCCTCCAGCAGCTCGGCCGCGGCCTCCGCCATCACAGCGGCAAGGAGAGCTGTCTGGTGCTCGACTTCGTCGGGCGCCATCGCGCCGAGTTCCGTTACGACGCGCTCTTGGCGAGCTTGGCGGGCTTGCCCCGCGCGGCGATTCGGCGAGCCGTGGCCGAAGGGTTTCCGTACCTGCCAAGCGGATGCGTGCTCCAGCTCGATCGCGTGGCGCGCGAACAGGTGCTGGACCTGGTCGCCGCCGCGAGTGGCGCGAAGCACCTGGCCCGCGACCTGGCCGAGCTCGCCGCGGAGTGGAAGCGGAAGCCGACCCTCGGCGAGCTGCTCGAAGCGACGGGGCGCGAGATCGAAGAGGTGTACGAGGCCGGCGGCTTCGCGACGCTGTGTCGCCTCGCGGGGCTCAGCGCCGAGCGCGACGACCAAGTGGAAGACCTGAGCCGTCGACTAGGCTGGCTCGTCCACATCGACGAGCCCACGCGACTTCGCTCGCTGACCCAGGCGTTGACCCACGGCGCGAACGACCCGCTGACGTCCGCGGACCGGCGCCGCCTGCTCATGACCGAGTTCCAGCTCCACCACCGCGGCGTGTTGCGCACCGCGGAAGCGCTGACGGAGTACATCACGCGGAGCGCGGCGGTGCGCGACGAGCTCGTCCAGCTCGCCGAGGTGCTCTCCGATCGCGTCCCCACCGCGAACGACGTCTTCCCCGTTCCCGCTTGGACCTTGGCGCTCCACCGTCACTACCGCCGGCGCGAAATCCTCGCCGCCGTCGGGTACGTGAGCCCGGGGGAGAAAGGCCGCACGCCACAGGGTGGCATCTTGAAGCTGCCCGAAGAGCGCCGCGAGCTGCTCTTCGTGACGCTCGACAAGTCCGGTCGCGACTTCAGCCCGACCACGCGCTACCGCGACTACGCCATCAGCCGCGAGCTCTTCCACTGGGAAACTCAGGGCATCGCCAGCGTCTCGGCGGAGTCCGGGCGCCGCTACTTGGAGAGCCCCGACAACGGCTGGTCTTTCTACCTCTTCGTGCGCACGGATCCGAAGGCGCCCTACGCCTTCGTCGGCCCCGTGTCCTACGTGGAGCACGCGGGTGACCGTCCCATCGCGATCACCTGGCGTCTCGAGCATCCCCTGCCCGCGGGCCTCTTCGAGCGCTTCGCGACGCTGGCGTCGGGGTGAGCGCTTTGCGAGACTCGCCCGCGGTGCCCTGCCCCTTCTGCTCCCTCGCCGGTACTCCGCTCGTCTACGAGTCGGAGCGGGTCGTCGCCTTCCGCGATCGCTTCCCGGTCAGCAACGGGCACACGCTGATCATCCCGCGCCGGCACGCGGTCACGTACTTCGATGCTTCCGCGGAGGAGCAGGCCGAAATCTGGCGAGCGGTCGAGGTGGTCAAGCGCGACCTGGACCGCGAGCTTCGACCCGACGGGTACAACGTCGGCTTCAACGCCGGCGAGGCAGCCGGACAGACCGTGATGCACCTGCACGTCCACGTGATCCCGCGGTTCCGCGGGGACATGGCGGATCCTCGGGGCGGCGTGCGAGGCGTCATCCCCGACAAGCAAAGGTACTGAGGGTGGCGACGCCGGACGTCATTCGCTTCGCGGAGAAGGTCATCGTCCTGCTCGACCAGGGCGGGTTCACCGCCACCTACAAATACGCCGTGCTGCTCGGGCTGATGGACCTGTGCTTCGAGAAGAGCGAACGCGACGGGTCGCCGCCGTCCATGCTGACCACGGCGCAGCTGGCGCAGAAGGTCGTCGAGCTGTACTGGCACCAGACCCAGAAGTTCGAGCCGCTGGGGGACCGCATCCCGCTCCAGAATCGCGGTGGCCAGGCGGAGATCCTGACGCTCATCACCCGCTTCCGCGAGCGGCACGCTCCCGATCCGAGCGCCACGCTCTTCCGGGCCCGGCTCCACGACCCGGACCGGTTCGAGGAGCTGGTGCGGGACGTGGAGTGGAAGCTGGTCGAGATGCCGCTGCCGAAGCTCCAGCGCGTGGGGCGTGAGCTCGACCCGTTCATCTACGAGCTCGCGTGGGACGACCAGATCAAGCGGCGGGCCTTCAACTCGAGCGAGTTCGACAACCGCATCTTGTTCCGCCCGGGCGCGTCGCGGAGTCTCGTCGATCTGGCGGGCGTGCTTCGCCCGCTGGTTCACCGTCACTGGATCACACACGTCACTCACCTCAATCACTTGCCGGAGTCAGCGCTCGAGAAGTTTCTGTTCGGCGTCGACCGGACCGCGCTCCGTCCCGTCTGCTCGCCGCTGCTCGAGCTGCAAGACGGGAGGTGCTTCTATTGCGCCGGCACGATCCGAGCCCAACCCCAGGTCGATCACTTCCTGCCCTGGGCGCGACATCCCGACGACGGCATCGCGAACCTGGTCGTGGCGCACGACGCTTGCAACCGCCACAAGAGCGACTTTTTGGCGGACGCGGGCCACGTGGCGGCTTGGGTCGAGCGCGCTGGGCGCCACGCAGGCGGGCTGGCCGAGATCGCTGCCCTCGCCCGCTGGCCCCACGACCCGCAGCGCACGGCCAGCGTGGTGCGCGGCGTCTACCGTCGCCTGCCCGACGACGTGCGCCTCTGGCACCTCGAAAAGCAGTTCGTGCTGCTCGATCGCGGGCAGCTGAGCTCCGCCCTGGCGGCCTTGCCGGAGGCCCTCGCCTGAGCGGACGGGCGTCGGCGCGACCGACATGTTCTCTCGCACACGGCTGCCACTCTCGAGGCCGGCGCCTCGGGCCGTGAAGCCTCAACGCCGCATGAAGCGCGCCATCCAGTACGCCACTCGGAAGTCCGCTCCGGAGAGCAGCGCCGAGCCGTCCGAGGGTGAGTCCACGGCGTAGGGGTTGCTGCGCCAGTGGTAGTTGCTCGACGGGCGGGTCCGCATGGGCAGCGGCGCGGCGGCGACCAGCTCGTCCCCGCGACCCACGTAGCCCAGGAGCTCGAGCGCCGTGCCGTCTTCGGCCACGCACTGTCCCGACGCGATCTCGGCGGCGTCGCAGTTGAGGCGCACCGGAGCGTAGTAGGGCGGTGGCTCGAACTCCGAGAGGGTCTCGAGCGCGCGGGCGAGGGCGGGCTCGTCGACGTCTGCGCTCGGCGGCGCGAAGGCGCTGCTGCCCGAGCGGGCCGCCACGTAGGTGAGGTCGAAGTAGCTCTGCTTCTGCTCGAGCGGCTGGCGCGTCTGGCCGGGGCGGTCGTACAGGGCGACCTGTACGGCCTCGCGGGCCACGGAGCGCGCCGCTTCGTCGCACAGGTAGCGGACGGCGAGCCAGCCGCCGAGGAACGCCATGTTGTAGGACGAGTAGTTCGACTTCACCCCGAGATCGACGCCGATCATGCTGTCCCGGGCCATGAGGTGCAGCCCGCGCTCGGCGATCAGGGACTTCTTCAGGTAGGCGTTCAGCGCCGGGTCTTCGGAGACGTAGGCGAGCGCCGCCACGATGCCGAGCGCCAGCATGCCGTTGAAGCCATTCTGGACGCCATCCAGGTAGGCGCGGTCGATGGAGCTCTCGTTCAGGATCCCGTGGTAGGTGCGGCGCCCGTCGGGATCCTTGATCTCCAAGTCGTAGCCTTCGGCGCCCACCTGCATCAGCGAGTGCCCGATGGCCCGCGCGTCGGCCTGGAGGCGCTGCTTCTTCTCCTCCGCGAAAGCCGGATCGTTCGCGATGGCCTCCCAGGCCGACGCGTAGCCGAGCACCCAACCGGAGAACATGTCCCGACTACAGGAGTCCTCCCAGATGACGTTCGGGTACGAGCCGCCGGAGTTGTCGTCGCGCCAGGTGCCGTTGTTCTTCTCGGCGGGCAGCGGCGCGCCGCTCGCGTCGAAGAGCGGCGTGGTCGGCTCCTGACCCGCCCCCGGCAGGTCCTTCTGCGCGAAGCCCCGGGCCACGCCGCCGGGGATGCCCGTGATGGCGGTTACCAGGTGCAGCACGTCCAGATCCGCTTCCAGGAACTTCCGCGCCTGCTCGACCTCGGCACAGTCCGCTCCTTGGTCCCGCAGCGTGGCGTAGCGGAAGGCGTCCGCCGCGATGCCCGCGCCCGCGTACATCCCAGCGGTCTTGCCGAAGCCGTCGATCACGCTGGGCACCGAGCGGCCGGCGAAGGCCTCGAAGTCCCAGGAGTCGCTCGCCACGAAGTCCGCGATCAGCTCTCGCTCCTCGGTTCGTGTGGTCGCTATCGTCAAATCTGCCGTCACCTGCGTGCCGTGGGCGTTCAGGCCGTGGAACTGCCGCTCGAGCCGCGTGGCGTGCGCCTCGAGCTCGGCGTCGAAGAGCGGCTCCGCGGGACCCGGCGCGAGACCCCGCCAGGCGTAGCCCTGGCTGCCGCAAGCCACCGTCTTGGCACCCAGCGTCCTGCAACCGAAGGCCTGCTCCGGCGGCGCCTCCTCCCCATCGCCGCAGCCCGCGAGGGCGAGCGCAGCCACCAGCAGGAAGGCGGAGTGGATCTGACGGGAGGGCACGGACCGAACCTCCCACGAACGCTGCGGGCGCGCGAGGGCCGTCGCGACGCCGCCTGGCTCGACTCCTGCAAGGGCCACGCGCATGATGGTCCGAGGCCCGCGAGTGTCGTCGATACACCACCGAGGTGTTGCTCTGCTGCTACTGATCCCGGGGCTCGGGTGTGGCTCCAGGACCGGGCTCACCGCCACGAGCCTCGACCCGTGTGGCGACGCCGGGGCGGAGCGCGCGTGCTTCTCGGTGTGCGGGCAGGGCGTCGAGGTGTGCGTGAACGGCTACTGGCAGGGCTGCACCGCGCCGCGACCGAAGGCGCCCGTGCTCACGGGAGTGGTGCGCGACTTCCGCTCGACGCACCCGGACATGGAGAGTGCCCTCGGTGACGATCCGGGCATCGTGGAGCCGCTGCTCGGAGCCGACGACAAGCCGGTGTACGCCGGGCTCACACAAACGACCCACGGGAAGGCTGCGTTCGATCAATGGTACCGCGACGTGCCGGGGGTGAACCTCTCGACGAGCCTCACCCTGGCCCTGACTCAGTCGGGCAAAGAGCTCTCCTACGCCGACGGCACGTTCTTCCCCATCGACGGGCAGCTCTTCGGCAACGAGGGCAACCCGCACAATTTCCACTTCACCTTCGAGGTGAAGAGTCAGTTCCGCTACCTGGGCGGCGAGCTGTTCACCTTCACCGGCGACGACGACCTCTGGGTGTTCATCAACCGCCGGCTCGCCATCGACCTGGGCGGCGTGCACGGCACCACGAGCCAGACCGTGTCACTGGACGCGAAGGCCGCCGAGCTCGGCATCGTGGTCGGGCAGGTGTACTCGTTCCACCTGTTCTTCGCGGAGCGACACACGTCGGGGTCGAGCTTCCGGCTCGAGACCAGCATCGACGAGTTCGATCTGTGTGAGTGATGCGCGTGAGCTGGGCCGCGGCGCCCACGGCCCGGCCGTCTTCGACGCGGCACCAGCGAGGTCCTCTCCTAGACCCATGAGAGGGGTCCCCCGCGCGCCGAACCGCACGCTCAACCGCACGCTCAACCGCACGCTCAACCGCACGCTCAACCGCACGCCCAACCGCACGCTCAACCGCACGCTCAACCGCACGCCCAACCGCACGCTCAACCGCACGCTCAACCGCACGCTCAACCGCACGCTCAACCGCACGCCGAACCGCACGCTCAACCGCACACTTCGCTCGCGCCGGGCCCCCCGCACGCCCGGGCTGCGGGCCCAACCGCACGCCGAGGTTCAGCCGCAACCCCGGCAACCGCACGCTGTACCCGGACGCTCGGCGCGCGCGGGCGCGCGCACGGCATCAGGCGTACTGCACCTGGATGGTCTCGATCACCGTCTTCATCGCTGCCTTCACCACCTCCGTGTCGGGGTCGCGGACGATGACGTAGCCGTCGCCCTCGTAGCTGTCGGAGCGTGGGGTGCCCGGGCTCGGCAGGCGGCTCTCGACCACCAGCTTGCCGACGGCGGCGTTGGCGCGATCGACGCCGGTGACCCGCACCACTCGGCCGCGGCCGACGCCGCGCAGGTAGGCGATGCCGACGGCGTAGCGGCGGTCGTAGGGGCCGTCGAAGGCGTCGTCCACCACCGCCCGGGCCCAGGCGCGGTACATGTCCGCGTCGTGGGCGTAGCTGTTGGCCAGCACGATGTGCGCGCCGGGGGGGCGCGCGGCGATCTCGCCGATGGCCAGCGAGCCGTCGGCCTTGCGGAACCACTCCATGTGCGTGAAACCGGTGTCGAGGCCCAGCGCCTCGATGGCGCGCACGCCGAGCGCGCGGGCGTCGGCGAGCTCGGGGCCGTCGATCACCCGCGGCAGCACCACCACCCACTGGATCCAGGGCGTCTCCATCACCTCGAGGGGCGTTGGGTAGTAGCGGGAGATCGACTCGAAGCGCACCCGCCCGCCGACGGTGATGGTCTCGTAGCTGTGCTCGCGACCGCTGAGCAGCTCCTCCGCCAGCGCGGGGCGCTCGGGCGAAGCGTGGATGGCAGCGAGCGCGGCGCGCAGCTCGTCGGCCGTGCGCACGCGCCAGGTGGCCTTGCAGCCCATACCCGCCGGGGGCTTGAGCACGACGGGCAAGCCGACCTCGGCGACGAACGCCTCGGCGTCGGCCCAGCTCTGGATCAGCGCGTGACGCGCGCAGGGCAGGCCGTGACGGCGGAGCTCGTCCTTCATGCGCGCCTTGTCGCGGAACAGGTCGGCGGTCTCCGGATCGGTGCCGGGGATACCCAGGGCGCGGCGCACCTCGCCGAGCTGCACCTGGAGCGGCTCCAGGATGCCGAGCACGCGGTGCAGCTTGCCGTGGCGGCGCTCGAGCAGGCGCGCGGCCTCGACGAGCTGGCGCGTGTCGAGCCCATCGGCGACCTGGACCTTGTCCGCAAACAATGCGCCGTCCTTGCCGGACGGCAGCTCCTGGCCGATGCCGAGCAGCCGCACGCCTTCGAGGCGCGCCGCGGCGCGGGCGAAGCGCAGGGTGGTCTCCAGGGGAAACGGCGCGACGAACGCCACATTTCGCATGGATTGCCTTGTACCATCCCCCCATGAAGGTCGTCTTCCTCGCTCCCGCGTACCCGCCCGAGATGCAGCAGTACACGCGGGGGCTCGCCGAGGTCGGCGCGGAGGTCTACGGCGTCGGCGACACGCCGCGCTCGGCCCTGCCCGCCTCGTTGAAGCGTCACCTGACGGACTACCTGGAGGTGCCGCGCATCCTGGACGACGACGACGTGGTGGCGCGGGTGACGTCTTGGATGCGCGGCCGAGAGGTCGATCGCGTGCTGGCCAACTGGGAGGTCATGGTGCTCACGGCGGCGAAGCTGCGCGAGCGCTTCGGCCTGCCGGGAATGAGCGTGGACACGGTCGAGGGGTTTCGCGACAAGCAGCTGATGAAGGAGCGCGTGCGGCGCGCCGGGCTCCGGACCCCACACTCCGAGCGCGTGCGCACCGTGAGCGAGGTGCGCGCCGCCGCGGAGCGCATCGGCTACCCGCTGATCTTGAAGCCGATCTCCGGCGCCGGCAGCGCGGACACCTACAAGGTCACGAGCGACGCCGAGCTCGAGAGCGCGCTGGGCCTGATGCAGCACGTCCAAGTCGCGAGCTGCGAGGAGTTCATCACCGGCGAGGAGTTCACTTTCGACACGGTGTGCATCGGCGGCAAGCCAGTGTTCATGAACGTGGCGCAATACCTGCCGCCGCCGCTCATCGCGCGCAGCGAGGAGTGGGTGAGCCCGGTCATCATCACGGTGCGCGAAATGGATCAGCCGAAGCTCGCCGCCGGCGTGGCGCTGGGGAAGCAGGTGCTGGGCGCGCTGGGCATGGGCGACGGTTTCACGCACATGGAGTGGTTCCGTAAGCCCGACGGCGAGGTGGTCTTCGGCGAGATCGGCTGCCGCCCGGGCGGAGCCTGCCTGGTCGATCAAATGAACTACACCTGCGACATCGATCTGTTCCGGGAGTGGGCCCGGGCGGTGTGCTGGGGCAAGTTCGAGGCGCCCACGCAGCGCAAGTACAACGCCGCGATCATCTTCAAGCGAGCCAAGGGGCGCGGCCGGATCACCCGAATCGAGGGCCTGGTGGAGTTCATGCGCAAGTACGGCGAGCACGTGGTCGAGGAGCGCCTGCTCCGGCCCGGCACGCCGCGCCGGAACTGGAAGCACACGCTGATCTCGGACGGGCACATCATGCTGCGCCACCCAGACTGGGACACGACCTACCGGATGGCCGCGGCCGCGGCCACGGAGGTCACGCTCTGGGCAGAGTGATCAGTTGACGTCGAAGTGGTAGTTTGCGCCCAAATTCGAGTCGTAGGCGACGCAGCCCCAGCGGTTCGTGTTCTGGAACCAGAGCTCCAGGTCGCCGCGGTGAGACAGCGTGATGCGCGGCTCGGCTGAAGCGCCGTTGCCCGCCACCACCACGTTCTCGATGGGTCCGCCGTCCACGCGATACTGCGCGGTGATGGCCCACTGCTGGTAGCCGCCCTGGGTGCCGCGACACTTGGTCAGCCGCTCCGGATCGTACGCGATGGTCACCTCGGCGCCTTTGGTCAGCTCGCCGTTCACCGTCTCGGACCAGTCCGAGGCGAAGCTGATGCTCGGTCCGCTCGACAGCGCGCAGGCGCTCCCGACGTCGGCGCAGCAGTCGCCGTACTTCGCGCAGCCCTCGTCACACCAGCAGCTCCCGGCGGACTTCCCGCCGCAGTAGCTCTGCCCGTCCGCCTCGCAGGACCCGCTCGAGTCGGCCTTGCCGAGCGGCTTGCGATCTTCGTTCGCCGTCCCGGGCTCGGAGCCGTCACCGGGATCGTGGCTCGCGCAGCCCCCAAGCACGATCGACGGCAGGATCAGAGCGAAGGCGGTACGCTTCAGCATGGGGAGCTCCCTGGGTAGGTCTGAGTGGTACTCAGCACGACACCAGCGCACCTTTGCTCCTGTTATCCTACATCGTCAACCAAATACGACCCGTCGGCGCAAGTCCAGGAGATCCGGCTACTTTGCTGGCTGCTCGGGACGATCCACCTGGAGCCGGAGCTGAGCGCCGCGGACGTAGGCGCCCTTCGGACTGCCTGCCACCTCGCTCTGGAGCTCGACCGCGATGGCCTGCTCGCCGGTGCCGAAGCGCCCGGTCTTGGTCTTCAGCGAGACGACCCTCACCTGACCGAGATCCGCCCACTCCGTCTTGCCCTTGGGCTTGTGCTGCAACGTCGCCTCGGTGCCGACCTCGAGATCCGGGTGGTCGTCGCTGGCGGTGGTCAAGAGCGAGGTCAGCGTGACGCGCTTGCCGGCGCGCGCCTCGAGCTTCGTGAAGACGTGGTGACGCCGCACGACCACCGGCGGGGGCTCTTTGTAGACGGGCTCCGCGGCTGCCTCGGCGTCGGGAGCGGACGCGTCGGCCGTCTCGGGGTCGTCCGGCTCGCTGGGCGTGCTGCTCGCCGCCGGCTCGGGCTTCGCTTTCGGCGCCGGCTCTGCCGACGAAGCCTTTGGCTCGGGCGCGGGCGAGCACGCGGCGGCGACGAACAGGGCAGCGACGAGCGAGCGCGGCATGTTCTCCTCACGCCCGCGGCGCGGGGCCCGGGCGCTCCTCCAACCAGCGACGGTACGCCTTGGGCGGGAAGAAGGCCAGGCCCAGGCAGAGGGCCGACACCGTGGCCAGCGCCGACACCGTAGTCAGCGCCCAAACGTGTGCACGCAAGCCCGTGCCGTAGACCAGGCGGTGCACGATGCTCATGCCGAAACCGAGCGCCGAGCAGCCGATGGCGATGCCCCAGAGCAGCACGCGGTTCACCACCAGCGGCTCCGCCAGGCCGATCTTCGCCCGCAGCCTGAGCTTGTGGTGAAAGCGGAAGCACTCGAAGGCCATCCAGGTGGGCGCCGCGCCCCGCGCGGCCAGGCCGAAGAGCAACCAGGGCCCGGAAATGGGGCGCATGTCGGAGTAGCGCAGGTATTCGCCGGAGAGCACCTCGCCCGAGAGCGCCACGCCGATGAGCGCCGCGAGGGTGCCCGCCAGGGCGCCGGCCCAGGTGTCGCGCGGATGAAACACCCGCCACGAGAAGGCGACCAAGGCGCCGTGACCGACGCACTCGATGCTCAGGCCGACCAAGGTGAAGACCTGCCGCTGTTCCTGCGTGCCCTCGACCAGGAGCTTGCCCGCGGTGCCCACGGCGTAGGCGATGAAGCCGACGCACAGGAGGGCGATGGCCAGGAGCAGCTCCGGCAGGTTCTTGCGCCGCCACCAGAGCGCGAGGACGCGGCTGCCGATCACCAGAGAGGTGAGCATGAAGAGCACGACGCCACCGACGCTGAGCAGGCTCACTTGCGCCCCCTCCGCGTGGTGTCGGACTCGAGCCGATCGAACACGGCGTAGGCCGTGTCCTCGTCGGGCTCGGTGTGGTGCTGGCCGATGGCCTCGACCTCCTCGGCCAGCGCCTTGCAGAGGGCGTCTGCGTCCTCCACCTTTCGCTTCGCGAGCGCGGGGGCCAGCAGGCGCAAGAGCACGACGTGCATCTGGTGCGGGCTGACGGTGGCCGGGTCGAGACCGACGTCCTTGAGCACCAGGCGCACCGTACCGCGAGCCTCGAGCTTCGACAGAGCGGTGCGCACCTCCAGCTCGGCGCACAGCCACTCGAATGTGTTCGACCCGGTCACCTGGTCAAGCTCGGAAAATATCAGCCCTTCGGCGCGATGACCTGCACTTTTCCGTCGGCGCCGACGCGCAGGCCGACGACGCCGCGCTCGGCCGTCAGCTCCAAGAGCAGCGCGGCGGCCTCGTACCGGGGAAATAGGCTCATGGCGAAGACGCTGCCGGCGACCACCCGGCGACCAGCGGTGACCCCGTCGTCGAAGAGAAGGATGTCGGGCGCGCTCGTGAGCGCCTGAGGCTCGGCCAGGCGCGCGCGCACGCCGCGGGTGGCGGAGCGCCAGACCACCAGCAGCTTGCCGCCCAGACCCGCGGCCACCACGTCGCCGGTGCGCGTGCCCGTCGGGCGCAGCACGTCGGTTGCGCTGCCGAGCATCGCGTCCAGCTCGACCTCCGTGGCATCGCAACCCGCCTTGGTGCAGCGCGCGTGCTGCACCAAGTAGCCAGTCGCGTCGCGGTCCGTGCGCCGTCGCGCCACGGACACGACGCGGGTCAGCGTGACGTCGTCGCTGCCGCAGGCGAGCACCCGGGCGCCGGCCTGGGCGTCCGCGCGGAGCTTGGCTCGGTGCTGGGGGGAGACGCCCTCGGCCGCGAAGAACATGACCCGCGCATCCGAGCCGCGAGAGAGCACCACCGCCAGCGAGTCCTTGGTGCGGCAGCCCTCGATGGCGTCCGGCGTGACCTCGAGCGCGCCGTGATCGACCGGCTTGCCCAGCGCGAGGGGCTCCGGAGTCAGCGTCGCCGACATCAGGTGATCGAGATCGTCGTCGGCGCGCGCGATCCAGAGCAAACGGTCGGAGAACAGGCCGAGGCGCTTGAACGAGAGATCGAGCTCCTTCGGCTCGCCGTGCTTGGCACCGGTCCACGACATGAGCTTCCAGCCTCCCGCGGGCTCGTCCGACGGGCCGAGGGTGACGAAGCGATCTTCGCCGTAGGCGTGGGCGTACACGGCGCGATCGGGCTTACGCGCGTCGAACAGCGTGCCGGTGTCGGCGCGGAAGAAGCGCTGCACGCGGTTGTCCGGGAGCAGGTGGTCGGTGACCCAGACCGAGCCGCCGACCTCCCCCGGCGGCCAGAGCAAGAAGCCCTGCGCTCCGGTCGGCGCGTTCTTCCCGAGCGGCGCGCAGCTGGCGGTGTCCAGGTCCTTGGCGAAGCGGCAGAGGCGGCTCTTGCCCAAGACCACGTTGAGCCCGGCTCCCGGCACCGGATCGCTAGTCGAGCCCGCGAGCGCGGTCTTCTCCGCGAGGAGCGCCGCGCCATCGTCGGGCGCGCTCGCGGGCGGCGGCGCGGCAGGCACGTCGGGCGCGGGCTCCACGCTCGGGTCGAGCGCGGGGATGACGAACGACTCCGGCTCGAGCTCGATGCGCGTGAGCTCGAAGCCGTTGCTCCAGCGCGAGCGAACGTCGGCGGCGTCGCTCTTCCTGCCGGCGCGGTCGAGCGCGTCGGCGAGCTCCGTCGCGTAGCGCTCGCAGCGCTTGGGCCAGTCCGCGGGCGGACCACCGAGCGCGATGCGGTGCAAGCGGAGCTCCGGATCTTCGCCGGCAGCGAGCGGGCCGCCGAGCAGGCAGTGGGAAAGCGACGCGGCGGCGACGCTGGCGGCGCGCGCTGCGCGCTTGCCCATGAAGACGAAGGCGCCGATGCCGATCGCCACCAGCACGACCACGATGGCCACCACCGCCCCGATGCGCCGCGACATGCACCCCCAGTCTACTCAGGGAGCCGGCGGCGCGGGCGGGGGATCGCACTGCTTGAATTCCTCCTCGAGGACCAGCACGCGCGCCCCCTCCACCGGCTCGAGCCAGCGGGTCAGGGGCAGCGAAATGGGCACGAAGCTGAGCTCCCGGCGCTTCGAGCGCGGGGGCGGACCGGCGCTCTCGGGCTGCTCCTTGGGCAGGCTCTCGGCCAGGAACGGCGCGCCCTGACGCAACACGCCGACTACCGCGCGCTCGCTGCCCACCTCCGCGATCAGCGTGAGGTCGCGCGCGCACTTGCGACCGCCGCGCTTGCTGACGTACCGGCCGCCGAGGCGACCGTGACCGGTGCCGTACCCCGCGCCGAGCTGTGGCGGGCGGAGGTCGGCGGACGCGACCCAGCCGAACCAGACGTACCGGGAGTCGTCGCGGAGGATCTTAGAGTGCTTGCCTTGAGCTTGCACGAGCTCGACTCGGACCCCGTCTCGGAGCCGAGCCACCGCGTCACCGCCGCGAGTTTGGGCGAGCTCGGCGCCCTCGCGGGCGATCTCCCGCTCCGGGAGCTTTGCCTGCTTGGTCACCTGATCTCTCGCCTCGAAATCCTGCACGTTCAGGCCGAGCTTGTCGCAGCCGAGCTCTTCGTCCACCAGCGTGGGCGGCACCAGATCGTCCTTCGCGTCCACGCCCACCCGGAGCTTGCCGCCGCCGCCCCCGATCCAGTCGAGCACCGTGTGCCGCTTCGGGATCAGAAACCCGCGCAGCGCGGTCGCCGCTCGCGTGTAGATGCGGATGTCCTTGTGCGCGACCACACCCCGCAAGAGCACGTTCTTGTCGTCGAACACCGCGATCGCTGCCCGGGGCTCTCCCGAAGCGAAGGCGAGGCTCGTCGGGGCGCTCGTTATCTTGGCGAACACCGCGCCGCCGTCCTTCAGGCGCAGCGTGGGGTAGCTCCAGCCCGGCTCGACGATGCGACAAGCGACGTCCGCCGGCTCGCGCACCTCCGGGAGCACCGGCACCTCGTCGACGAGCGGCGGCGACGGCTCGCTCTTGTCGGTTGCCGCTGGGATCTCGACCTTGGCCGGCGCCGCCTTGGGCTCGGGCGGCGGCTCAGTGCCCGCGCAGCCCGCGCCGAGCGCAGCGACCAGGAGCCACCCCCGCATGCTGCTAGTCCAGCGCGCGGCCCACGAAGAAGCCGTCCGCTCCCTGCGCCTGATAGAGCGGCAGGAGCACGATGCAGTCGTTCGGCGCGCGGATCTCGCCCTGGCGGTCCCGCGCGATCAGCGTGCCCGCCAGGGTCGGGTGGATGGTGGAAAACCCCGGCTCCATCCGGAAGTCGTGATCCGGCGCCACCGCATGGCGGGAGAGCACCTCGATCAGCTTCGGCAGCTGGCCGCGGGCGTTCTCCAGCACTGCGTTCGAGGCGTCGTAGTCGGGCATGTCCGCGCGGGCGAACACGCCGCTCGCCACCAGCGCGACGATGACCGCCGAGACCAGGTGATCGCGCGCCTTGGCGCTGTCGTGCTGGCCGCCCTCCACCGCGAAGGTCACGCAGCCGCGACGACCCATGTAGCTGGTCAAGACTCCAGGGAGCTGGCCCTCGAGGCCGACCATGCAGGGCAGCGCGAAGTGCGCCGCGAACGCCCGGTGCTCCGGCGTCGGACCCACCACCCCGAAGGGCGTGCCCTCCGAAGAGGTGGTGTGCAGATCGAGCACGAACACCGGCCCGCGGGCGCGGGCGATGATGGCGTCGATGGCGTCCGCGAGCTCCACCGTCTCGTGCAGCTCCGCCTCGACGCCGTCCACGCCGGCGCCTGCCACGGCGCGACGGGCCTCGGCCACGCGCTCCTCGGTCCACTGGCGGTTGAGATCGCGATCCAGATAGCGGCGCCGCGCCACCAGCGCACGCAGGTTCCCGGCCAGCGCGACGACTTCGCCCCGGAGCGGCGTCTTGTCGTGGCGCAGGCGCGAGAGCACGATGCGCGCGGCTTCCATGCCCGCGGGCTCGTTGCCGTGCAGGCCACCGATGATGATCAGCGTGGGACCGGGCTCGCTGCCGGCGATGCGGTTGATCTGTCGCGGGGTCACAGGTCGTCCTCCTGGGTGGGGGCGAGCAGGCTGCTGACGTCCACGAAGCTCTTGAGCTCCGGCTCGCGTACGGGTCCGATGCCCAACTTCTGCTCGATGAGCTTGTGGGCGATGGGCATGAAATCCTCGGTGTTGACGATACCGACCAGGCGATCGCCCTGCACCACCGGCACGCAGCCGATGCGGAAGCGCTGCATCACCCGAAGCGCCTCCAGTGTGTCCGTCTCCGGCGTCACCGTCTTCACGTCGCGGCGCATGATCTTCGAGACCGGGGTGTCCTTGGTCGAGCCGCCGCCGGCCAGGAACTTCATCAGCGAACGATAGCTCACCAGGCCGAGCAGCCTGTGATCCTTGTCCTCGACCGGAATGTGCCGGAGCCGCTCCCAGTCCATCAAGATGACCACCATCTCCACCGGATCGTCCGCGTGCACCGTGAACAGATCGGTGGTCATGTACTGGTCCACCTTGAGGTAGTTGTGAAGCGAAGCGGCGGCTTCGTCGAGCCGGGCGCGCTCCCACTCCGCCACCGGCCGGCGCGTGAGCTGCCGCTTGACCGTCGCCGCGACCAGGGCGTTGGCCTTTTCTCCGGGAGTTCCCTTGTCTTTCAGGGCGTTCCAGGACGAGAGCTGCCAGCGCGCGCCGGTGCGGGTGGTGCGGACGCGGGCGTCGATGACGCCCAGGTAGCGCTTGATGTCCTTCTCGTCCACGTGGTGGCGCCGGAGCCCGGCCTCCGCCACGGGCAGGAGCTTGTCGAGGATGAGCGGGACGGCCGCGACGTCCTTGCCACCCAGCCAGTTGAAGCTGGCGCCGAGGCCCTCGCGAGCGGCGGTGTAGAAGTTCGCGCCGGCCAGGTCGAACTCCAGGCGCTTGTGCACCTCGAGCCCCCGCGCGGCGAGCTCCGCCATCAGGCCGAACCAGAGCGCGCCGTTCGCGACCTCGTCCACCACGCTGGGGCCCGCCGGCATGATGCGATTCTCGATGCGCAAGTGCGCCTTGCCGCCCGCGATGCCGTAGCAAGGCCGGGTCCAGCGGTAGATGGTGCCGTTGTGCAAGCGCAGCGCCTTGAGCAGCGGCACCTCACCGCGGTCGAGGACGGCCATCGGATCTTCGTCCAGATCCGTGCCGACCAGCGCGCGGAAGCGGGCGATGTCCTCCTGGAAGATCTCGACGATGCTCTGTTTGACCCAGCGCGTGCCGAAGCTGACGCGGGCCTCGCTCTCGCGCAAGTGGGAGGTGTGGCTGCGGGTGTCCACCGCCTGGCGGAAGAGCGCGATGCGCGTCTCGGCCCAGAGCCGGCGCCCGAGGAAGAGCGGCGAGTTGGCGGACACGGCCATCATCGGCCCCGCCAGCAGCTGCGCCACGTTGTAGACCCGCGCGAACTCGTCCGCGTCCACCTGGAAGTGGACCTGGAAGCTCGAGTTGCACGCCTCGACCATCACCGAGTCGTGCTCGATGATCAGCTCGTCGAGCCCCTTGATGGAGAACTCGAACTTTCCGTCGCGCAGGTCGTGCATCACCTTGCTGAGGGCCAGGTAACGCGGGCTCGGCACCATGTTGTGCATGCCGAGGTCGCTCTTGCGCATGGTCGGCAAGATGCCCATCAAGACCGGCTGCATCGCGACCTCGTCGGCGGCCTTGCGCGCCTTCTCCATCAGCTCGTCGAGCTGCTTCTCCATGCGCGACAGGCCGTCGCCTCCCAGTGGCTGCGGATCGCAGTTGGCCTCGAGCTGGAACATGCCGAGCTCGGTGGTGAAGTGCTCGTCGTTCAGGCGCTTCAGGATCTCCAGCGCGCCGGGCGCCGGTGCCCAGGTCTGGTCGATCAGGAACATCTCCTGCTCGGCGCCGATGCGGCGCACGCCGGACTCGAACAGGCCCTCCTTCAGCATGCGCTCGAGCGCGCGCAGATCCGCCAGGATGGCGTGCATGAACTCGCGGCGCTTCTGCGCGTCGCTCTCGGCCACGTCTTTGTGGGGTCGCGTCGTGCTGCTCATCCCCTGCCCCGCCTCACTTCGTCCACTCGCCAAGATACTGCGGCATCATCTTGCGCCAAGTCACCCAGTCGTGGTGCCAGTCCCTGCCCCAGGGATCCACGCGGTTCGGGATGCCCATGCGGCCCAGAGTGCTGGCCATGGCCCAGGACTCGCCGATGTCCTCCGCCTTGCCCTCGCCCGACGGCATCAGGATGAAGCGGGTCCGGAGCACGTCCAGGTGCCGGCCGGCCAGCGTGGGCACGAAGTGGATGGGCGACGAGACCCAGAACTCGTCCGTGAACTCGTCGGGGCGGGCGTCGTAGAAGCGGCGGATGTCGTAGGTGCCGCTCATGGCGATGGCGCGGGTGAACAGGTGCGGGAAGCGGCACACCATCGCCACCGAGTGCAGCGCGCCGATGGAGGCGCCGGCGGCCCAGACCTCGATCTCCGGGCTCTTGCAGTCCTTGCGGATGGCCGGCACGACCTCCGTCTTGATGTAGTAGTGGAACTGGTTCTGGAGCCACATCTGGTGGCGGGCCGAGCCCTCGCGACCGAGCAGCGCCTGACCCGCCACGCTGTCGCAGGAGTAGATCTTGATCTTGCCCGCGTCGATCAACGGCCGGAGCACGTCGATCATGTGGAAGCGCTCGATCTCTTCGGCGTCGCCGCCGGCGGTCGGGAAGAGCAGCACGGGCTGACCGAAGGTGCCCCAGCGCGCCAGGGTGACCTCGCGCTCCACACAGGGCGAGCGCCAGCGTTCGACGGCCTTCACTTCGCCGCCTCCTCGTCCTGGCGCCACTTCTGCACGCGCTGCCAGAACAGCTCCGTGAACTGCTCGACCTCGTGGGCGGGGTAGAGCGCCGCGGTCTTCTTGCGGAACGCCTCCTTGGCGGCGGGCGTGCCGAAGAACTCCCAGGCCACGGCGTCCAGGTGCGACAGGTGCTTGGCGCAGAACTCCTCGAAGCGCGCGGTCTCGAAGCGCTCGGAGGCGATGCGCGCGTAGGCGCGGAGCTTGTCCCGGTAGGGCATGTCCGCTTCGGCGGCGATGGCGTAGAACGGCGCCCAGTCGAGGTTCATGCGGAACGGCCGCTTGGTCACCGCGCAGAACACGCTCCAGCGGATCTTCGATTTGACCAGCCAGGGGAAGTGGTAGTGCAGGCTGGTCACCTGCGAGTCCGGGCACGGGTTCGCGAAGTCGATGGGGTACCAGACGCCCTCTTTGCTGAGCGACTCGCACGAGTTGAAGTCCCAGCCGAAGAACGCGTTGATGGTCAGGGTGATGTCCCGGAGGATGCTCGCGTCCTCCGCCGACAGGAACTTCGACTCCGGGTCCATCGTGTAGCGATCGTGCAGCGGCACGCTCGGGTCGTAACGCACGATGCGGGTCTGAGGTCCGAGCCCCACGCAGCGCACGAAGCGGTCGAAGGGCTCGACGGCCTTCTGGAGGTGCATCACCAGCTTGCCGCTCTCCTCGTAGCGGGCGCGCAGCGTGGCCTCGTCCGGGATGCGGCTCACGCTCTTCCAGCCGCCGCCGTCGTACGGCTTCATGAACATGGGGTAGCCGAGCGCTTGGCCGACCTTGCCCAAGTCGAAGAGCTTGGCGTAGCTCTGCAAGGTCGGCTTCAGGTCGGGCAGCGGCTCGTAGCTCTTCGGCGGGACCATCCACGTGTCGGGGATGGGCATGCCCAGGTGCATCATGGCGCAGTACGTCGTCTGCTTCTCCATGGACTGCACGGCCCAGGGGTTGTTGAGCACGTACAGGCCGTCCATGAGGATGGCCTTCTTGATCCACTCGCGGCTCGTGTAATACCAGTGCGTCAGCCGATCGAGCACGACGTCGTAGCGGCACGGCTGGCGGAGGTCGTAGGGCTCGATGGTCACGCGATCGACCGCGACCCCCACCGTGTCGCCCTGCCAGTCGATGGCCAAGTCGAGCTTCTTGACGATCTCCTCGTAACAGATGGGCCAGCAGATGTCGGCGCCGAGAGAGAGGCCGATGTTGCGGGTGACTTGGGCCATGGGCGGGCCCCTCCCTATGCCCAAAACCGGCGCGGCGCCACGGGAAAACGCGGCGGATTCAGCCCAGAGCCTCGCGCCGGGCTTTCGCGAGCAGGTCTTCGACCCCCAGGCGTCGCGACCACGCGTCCAGGTAGCTCTGGTCGAGGTCGTCGGCGTGCGCGCGGAGGACGCCCTGAACGTCCCGCCACTGGCGCTCGGAGACCTCGCCACCGGCCTGGTACCAGGCGAGCTTGCGCAGCACCGTGTCTTCGGGGCTCTTCACGTAGAGGCTCGCGCCGCTGCGTACTTCGACCCGCCGGCGACGCGAAAACTCCGACTCGTCGAAGTCCCCATGAGCGTTCCCGAAGAAATCCACCTTCAGCACCCACGGCAGATAGAAGACACTGGCGCATGTGCCGTGCAGCAGGGCATCTCGCAGCATCGCTTCGTCGACCTCGAAGTCAGGTCCAAGTGCGGCGGCCAGCGCCGCCACTCTCCCGACGGGAAGGTCGATGACGAAGTCGATCTCGTTCGTGGAGCGCGGTTCACCGTCCAGCGAGCTCGCCAAACTTCCGCCGACGAAGTAGGTGCCGCCCGCCGCCTCCACCGCGGCAGCGACGCGGAGCGCCACCGAGATGGCATCATCGTGAGGCGTCGCGCTCACCGTCCGCTCTCGCCACCGAACAGCCGAGTGGCCACCTCTCGGCCGTACAGACGCTCGGCGAGCTTGGCCCGAAGCTGCCGTTCCGTCAGGTTCGGGGAGCGCTCGCGGATCCCGGCAAGCGCGAGCTCGCGGGCCGCGTTCGTGAGCGCCGAGGCCATCTCGAGCCGCTCGGCCGCGGACCTCTGCCGGAGCAGCTCGTAGTAGCGGGCCTCAGCCTTCGGGTTGGTGTCGCGCACGCAGTCGGACTCTACCGCCCCTGACAGCGATGTCACGCCGCGGGGGACATGGTTCGACGTGCCGGGATCGCAATCGCTTCAGATCTCGGTGACCTGCCTCGTGCGCGAGATCGAGGCACGCGAATTGCTGGCGACGCTTCGGGCTTTCTTCATCTGCGCCAGCGGGAGCGCACGGAGGGATCATGGCTCGATCTCACGCTTGGGGCGCGCGCGCGAAGGTGTGCGCGGCTGTGGGTTTCGTGGTGATGGGCGGCTGCGGGAGCGCCGACATGGGCGGAGGAAGTGGCCCGCCCGATCCGGGGGTGCCGACCTCGCCGCCGACGACGCCCGCACCGACGGGCAGCAAGTGGAAGGGCATCGAGGTGACCGGCGACTGCGGGCGCAGCACGCTCGCGTGGGTGCTGGTGGACGAGATGTGCGCGGACACCGACGACCCGGGCTACCTCGACGCGCTCCGCTCGCCGATGTTCCGCGACGGCACCCTGATCGACGACACGCTCTACGTGGTGGACGCGACCCGGCTCTGGGTGCTCGACGTGAAGCAAGTCGAGCCCAAGCGGCTGGGTGTCGTGGCGGGGCTCGGCCACCCGGTCGCCATCGCGAACCACGGCGGGAGGCTGGTCATCGCGAGCGGCGAGGCGGGCCTGGTGATGCTCGAGCCCAAGCTCCCCGGCGTGCCGGCGCCGTTCGCCGCCTTGCCCTTGCCGGGGCCGGCGCTCGACGTGTTCATCGAAGGTGACCGCGCGGTCGTGGCAATGGGCAAGGCCGGCCTGGCCGTGATCGATCTCGCGCCGACGTTGGCGGTCCCCGCGGGGGCGCCGAAACTGCTAACCGTGGTGCCGACGCCGGGCTTCGCGGTGGGCGTAGCGACCCGGACCTCGCAGGCGTTCGTGGCGGCCTGCGACACCTTCGCCGTGGTTCACCTCCAAACCGGCGAGCTCGTCGGCCAGAGCTGGCTCGACGCCTACGACGAGGCCGAGATCCTGACCGCACCGGCTCGCGACGTCGCGCTCCTGGGCGACACGGCGTTCGTCGCGGCGGGCCGCCACGGCGTGGTCGAGCTGGACGTCTCGAAGCCGGCGGCCCCCGAGCTCCGGGGCGAGTGCACCGAGCCGTTCGATCTCTCCTTCTACGTCAGCGGCGTGCGAGTGCAGGGCAATCGGCTGTTCGCCGCAGCCGGCGAGTGGGGCGTGCGCGCCCTCGACGTCGCGACCGCGCCCACCTGCGCGAAGTGGCTCTGGCCAGTGATGCCGGCGACGCCGAGCGGAGACGATGCGTGCAGCACCAAGCCGCCGTGGCAGCTTCTGCCCTGGCACGATCTCTGGACGCCGCCTCCGCCCTCGAAGGATCCCGTGCAGACGCTCCCGGCGGGCGACGTCGTGTACGCGTTCGGCGACGCGCGGCGCATCGGCACCCGCGCCGTGGACGTGCGCGCGAGCAGCGATCTGCTCCAGCTCGGGCGCTACGACGAGCCGCGGCTGGTCGTCGATCTGGCCGCGGGCGGCGGGCGGGTGATCGCGGTCGGCGAAGGCGGCGGCGTGTTCAGCGCGAGCCCGAGCGGGCAGCTCGCGCTGGAGAGCGAGCCCGAGAAGGTGAAGGACGGCATCTCCGCCGTCATGCTCGCGGACGGGCGCTGGGCCTTCTCCACCGAGACGGAGCTCCGGGTCGAGCTCGCCGCCCCGAAATTCGTGGCCGCGAAGCTCTTCGCCCACGGCCTGTCCGCCCGCGACTCCGACGTCGTGATCGCTCTGCCGCAGGGAGTGCGCTTCGTCGATCCCGCGGGCGTCGAGACAACTCTGCCGGCGCCCCGGCCCGCGGAGCTGCCGCCGGCGGTCGTCGCCAAGGGCGACGGCGTGTTCCTGGCAGCGCCCGAGTGGGAGCGCGCGCTGCGCATCGGCCCCGCCGGCAAGGCCGAGGATCTGCCGCCGAACGGCGTGTTCGGTGCCGCGGAGATCTTCGACGCCAACCTGTGGCGCGAAGGCCTACCGCGACGCTTGCTCGCGGACTCCGCGCACGGCGTGGTGGAGATCGCCTCGCTCGGTGCCCGCGCGGGGCTGACTCTGCACACCGGCACCGCCGACGAGCCCAAGCTCGCGCTGCCGGCGGGCACCTACGTGGACGCGGTGGCGCACGGCGACGCGCTCTTCGTGGTCACGGCCGATCGCGGCGTCTACCAGAGCGCGCTTTTGACGGTCTCGCTCACCAAGACGTCGGCGGTCTTGCTCCACACCGAGTCGTTCACCGGAGTCGCGACCTCCGTCGCCGCCGACGGCACGCGCCTCTACGTGGGCGACGCCGACCGCGGGATCCTGATCTACTCCACGGCGGAGCTGCCGCCGAAGCTGCTCGGCGTCCACGCCCTGGGGGCCGCGCCATGAGCCGCCCGGCCACCGTCGCCGTGCTCGCCGCGCTGTCGCTGGGTTCCGCGAGCTGCTTCGAGATGGACGTCAGCTACCGAGGGGAGCCCTGGCAGCCCGCCCAGACACCTCCCGCGAACCCGCAGCACGTACCGGTAATCGGCGACATCCAGGTCCCGAAATTCCCGCCCGTCGGCCCGAGCGGCGTGGTGACGGTGAAGGTCTCCGACATCGACGGCGACCTCTCCTCGGTTCACGTGAGCTTCCAGAAGCCGGTGATGCGCAGCGTGTCGGGCTCGCTCGCCACGCTGGAGATCGGCGGCCCAGAGCTGGGCGAGGGCTACGGCGTGCTCACGGTGATGCTCTGGGACGCCACCGGGAAGTCGTCGACGCGTACCGTCTCGAACGTGCTCGTGGACCTCACGCCGCCGAAGATCGTCCTGGGCCAGACCGTCGTGTCGAGCCAAGGTGAGCTCGAGCTCTGGGTCGGCGACGCCTGGATCCTCGGGCAGGTGCGCCTCGAGGTCGGTGGCCAGGTGCTCAGCCACGTATTCGAGCCCGGCTGGCCCGAGACGCTGGGCAAGACCTGGGACTACTCCCTGGTGAAGTTCCCGATGGCGGGCCTACCGGCGCAGAAGGGAGCGGCCAAGCTCGTCGCGACGGACGCCGCCGGCAACACCAAGACCGAGTCGTTCACGCTGGACATCGACGCCACCGCGCCCCTGGTGTCCATCGTCTCACCCGCCGAAGGCGCGGCGCTCGCTGGAGTGGCGACGATCATCATCGAGTCGAGCGACGCGGGCGGCGGCCCGGTGTGGGTCGACGTCTCGCTCGGTGGCACCCCGCTCGGCAGCCTCGGCGGCGGCAAGCAGGTGCTGAGCGTGAACACCGCCGAGCTCCTGCCCGGAGCGCACCCGCTGGTCGTCACGGCCACGGATCAGGCGGGGAACCAGAGCGTGGCGCAGCGGAGCGTCACGGTGGAGTGAGGCGGCGTCAGGCCGGCTTGACCAAGACGCCGTGCGCCTCATACAGGCGTGCCCTCACCTCGGCTGTCATCTGCTCCTCGAGCTCGGCTCGGTTCTCGAACAGGCTCCACGCCTCGCGCTCCAAGTCTTCGCCCTCCGGGCCCGGCGCGGCCATCAGTCGATCGGCACGAGGAGCTCGTCGATGCAGTCGAGCACTGCGGCGTCTTCCGGACGATCGCAATACAGATCGAGGGAGCCCGCGCTGCGGACGAAGCGGTACAGGTCGCGCCCCGAAGGCTTCACCTCCTCGATCGACACCAGCGCGAGCTCCTCGCCGGCGGAGAGGCCGCGAAACGGCGTGAGCAGGCGGAAGCGTCGCCCGGGCACGAGATCCCACAGCGTGAGCGTCGCCGCTGCTGCGACGACGGCGACGACGACTTCGGCGACGTCGTCGTCGAGCACGAAGCGTCGGGGCCCGTCGGAGCTGCCGGGGGTCAACACTTCGAGCTGACCTCCGGCGTCGCGCACGTAGGCCAACGGGCGACGGTGCGCGCCCTGCTCGAGCGCGATCACGGTGTCGAGCGCGCCTCGCGTGACGTGCCAGGTGCGCGCCCCTCCAAAGGCCGTGTCGAGGGCCTCCGCCAACCTGCGGGCCGCTGCGGCGTGGTCGACCACCGCCACGCGCCGGTCACCCGCGCTCCGCGATCAGCTTCGCGAGCCCGTCGACGTCGCGCGCGAATTCCGTTCGCTCCTTCGCGCTGACGAAGCCCTCGGCCTTGCGCGCGAGCTTCGCCGCCGCGCGGAGCTTCGGCGCGTCCTCGGGCGTGGCGAGGGGCAAGAGCGCGTCGCGGAGCTGGTTCAGGTTGACGCGGACCTTACCGGCGTTCGGAATGACCCGGCACACCGCCTCGACCACCAGCGGCGCGCGCGACTTCGCGCCGCGCTGGGCGAGCCCACGCGCCGCCTCGAGCGCGTCGGCGTCCGCACCCTCGGCGAGCACCCTCAGGACGACCTCCTCGGCGCGCTCGTCCGCGATGCGACCGAGGCCCTCGTAGGCGCCAGGCCACGCATCGCCTCGCTCGACGCGCTCGAGCAGGAAGTCGAGCCGCCGCGGGTGATCGGTGAGCGCGACGATGTGCCGGAGCGACAGCGCGAGGTCCGGGTGAGCATCGAGCATGGAGCTCGCGAGCTCGAACCATCCGGGATCGAGCGCCCCGCCGCGTCGCGCGAAGAGATACGCCTCCTCGAGCGCGCGGGCCGCGATCGGACGCGGGCCCTTCCCGTCTCGGAAGTCGGCGACGTGCGGTCCGAGCGTCGCGAGAGCTCGCGCAGCGGGCCCCGTCCGAAACATCGCCTCGACGCCTTGACGAAGCGGGCTCCCGGGGTTGTCCGGCGCGCCCGCGGCGCGCCAGGCGTCGAGCCAGGCCCTCGGGGAGGCCCACGCGCGATCGTCGTCGAACGCGAAGAACGCGAAGAGCACCGCGTGATACAGCTCGCCGTCCCCCGCGGCGGCGGCGACGTCGTTCAGCGCCACGAGCGCGTCGAGGACGGCGGCGGGATCGCCACCCGTGAGCGGGTCGAGGTGCTCGGCGGCGGGCGTGCCGGGCTTCGCGCGAACGAGGCGCACGACCCGGTCGAGCTCGGCGGACGGTGTCGTCATGAGGGGACTCTATCCTCGATCGCGGAGGCCTGCACCGCGGTCGCCCCTTCGCTCAGTTCAAGATCTCCGAGCGCGCCTCGGACAAAGCGGCGGTCTGCGACACCAGCTCGTGTGTGACGAGTTGAACGCGCTCGCGCACGTCGAGGGTCTCCAGCGCTCGCTGGCGCGCGTCGGCGTCGATCACCAAGTGCTGCGCGCAGGCGTCGGCGAGCTCTGCGGGCGTGGCCGCCGGCGGCAGGTGGAACGAGAAACGCTGCTCGCGCTTCCTGACCTCGTGGGCGAACGCCGTGGCCGTCTGCGCCAGGGCCGAGAAGTCGGCCGAAGAGACCTCGGTCGGCACGTCGTGGAGCAGCTTCGCCCGGGCGCGACGGTAGGGCGCCTCGAAGGGCAGCTCCTCGAGCGACACCCGCGCCTTGCCCACGAGCAAGATGTTCGAGCGGCCGTCCGGCAGCGCCTGGTGCTCGACGACGAACCCGGCGCCCGCGACGGGCGCGATGGGCGGGTGCCCGTGGCGATCGACCGGGTGCGGGCTGGGCACCAGGACCACGGCCATCGTCCGGTGCGACCCGAGGCAGTCCGCGAGCATTTTCCGATAGCGGGGCTCGAAGACGTGGAGCGGGAGCTTGGCGCCGGGGAAGAGCACCACCTGCTGCAACGGAAAGAGCGGGAGCTCGGCGAGCGCGACCTCGAAGCTCGGGGGGGTCTCTGCTTCGGGCCGAGTCACGAGGCCTAGCGTCGCACGAGGCCTTCGGGGCTGCCAGCCCGTGAGGCGATTCGACTACTCGTACACGAAGAGCAACGGCCCCGGGAACAGCCAGGAGAGGCCCTCGCGCAGGCGGTCGCGCCAGTTCTCCCAGTTGTGGCCGTCGCGGGCCTCGACGAAGCGCACGTCCATGCCGGTGCCCTGGAGCATGGGCACCAGCGAGCGGTTCTCGTAGATCAAGGACTCGTACATGCCGCAGCTGACGAACACGCGCTCGGACATGGCGACGGGACGGGCGCGCAGCTTGTTCATGAAGGCGACCACCGGATCGAAGAGGGGGCCGCGGTGGTTGCGGTCGCCGATGTCGGTGAAGGCGAAGGAGCCGGACTGGAGCAGCAAGCGTCCGAAGTAGCCGGGGCGCCGCCAGGCGGTCGAGAGCGCCGCCACGGCACCGAAGCTCGCGCCCATCAGGCAGCGTGCCTGGGGCCGGGCGTCCACCGGCAGCGCGCGCTCGAGCTGCGGCACCAGCTCGTCGGTGAGGAAGCGCGCGTGACGCTCGTCGTTCGCGTATTCGACCAGGCGATCCGGCGAGCTGGTCATGGCCACGATCATGTCCGGGATCTCGAGGCGGTGGGTCAGGTTGTCGAGGATGGTGCCCAGGGCCGCGTAGCGCAGGTAGTCGTGGCCGTCGTGGACCACGAGCAGCGGATAGCGGCGCGTGCGACGGAAGCGGGCCGGCAGGTAGATCTCGACGCTGCGTCGGCCGCCGAACACCTTGCTGTCCAGGACCAGCTCGTCGATCTTG
Organism: Polyangiaceae bacterium; assembly: GCA_015075635.1. Lineage (NCBI taxonomy): Bacteria > Pseudomonadati > Myxococcota > Polyangiales > Polyangiaceae > Polyangiaceae bacterium. Next base: position 1,817,285 of record JABTUA010000003.1, on the reverse strand, counting down.
CCGGGCTTCGACTCCTTGTCGGGGTGGATCCAGCTCGGGATGGAGTAACCCTCGCCGTGCGCCACCGAGTTCGCGCCGAAGGGATCCCGCGCGCGGTTCGGGTTGAGGCGATCCTCCATCCACTCGCCGCGCCCACCGCGCACGACCTCGAGCTTGTATTCGACGCGGGAGCCCGGCGGCAGCTCCAGCGTGAGGAACCAGACGTCGGTGCCCTCGATGCGCGTGAGCTGCTGCGACGACGGCAGGCCGAACACCCAGTGCTTGAGGTGAATGGCCTCCGCGTCTCCGCGGTACACGAAGGTGATGGTCGAGCCCTCGACGATTGGGAAGCTGCGTCCTTCGAAGAAGGCGGCGACGTCCTCCGGGGTGCGCGGGCCCGCCTGAAGCTCCTCGATGGCCTTCTTGCGGCTCATCCGGTCCAGCCTTCCTCGACCTGCCCGTCGGCGCACAGGCGATGGCAGAACCCTCCGCGCACGTGCCCGTGCTCGGCGTAGACGCGGGCGCCGCGATCCATGGCCAGACAGCTGGCCGGAGCGATGCGCTGCACGAAGCGCGCGATGCCCGCCCGGTCGTCCAGGCGGATGCGGTGGCTGGGATCGGGCAGCACGACCAGGTCGCGCACCAAGCCGAAGCCCCAGTCGAGCACCTCCGCGATGCCGGTGCCGTGGGGCGGGAAGTCGTGGAACAGGTAGATGCGCTCGGTGAGCACCATGGCGCCGGCGGCCGCGGCGAACCAGCGCTGGGTCTTGGTCAGGCCAACCACGTCGAACAGCTTCATGCGGTTCAGGAGCGAGACGACGTGACCACCCATCACCACGATCGCCTCGGAGTCGTCGATGATGGCGTGGAGCTCGTGGCGGTGCTTGGCCACCGCCGGTCGCTCGTTCGGGGCCCACTTCTGCACGAACTGGTCGTGGGAGGCCTGGCAGCGCTCCAGGTGATCGCCGTCGAGCTGCTTCAGCGCCTCGACCGACTCGTGCTGCTCCTCCGCCAGGAGCTCGGGATCGACGTGGCGCACCGAGATGGCGTGAGCGGCCTCGAAGGCGTGGTCCAGCCGGATGCGGTAGAAGTCGTTGACCGCCTTGAGCCGCGCCTGTCGCGCCTTGGCGGCCTGGGACAGCTCCTTGTCCGCCGCGAAGACCTTCTCCGAGCGCGCGTGGAGCTTCAGGTTCACGGCCTTCACGCCGAGCGTCGCGATCAGCGTCGCGTCCTCGCGCTCGCGCTCCTGCCAGCCCGCGGTGATCAGCGCCACCTGGCCCTTGACGCCCAAGTCGGAGAGCGCCGCGCCGACGTCCGGCTGCGGCTGCTGCGGGCCGAGGAGGACGACGGCAGGTACCGTCAGTGGGCCCACACTTTCACGGTCTGACCGACCACGTCCAGCATGCGCCGGAGCTCGTCGTAGTTCTCGTGTTTCATCCGGATCCAGGCGTTGGCCATGTAGCCCGCCTCGACCGGCTGGGTGGGTGTACCGATGGGCGGCGTGTGTGCGTCGATGATGTACTGCCCGAACGACTTGCCGACGGCCTCGAGCCCGTCGTAGCCGCTGATGCGTCCGTCCTGGCTGGGACGCAGGGCGATGATGCCGGCGGAGAGCCGTCGCGACGCGCGCTGGCTGGGCCGGCCGGCGCAGACGGCCATGGCCCACTCGCGATACAGGTCCATGTCGTTGCCGACGTTGTAGAGATCCCAGGCGCGCACGCCCGGCGGGCGGCAGCCGATCTCGGAGAACTTCAGGCCCTTGGGGCCGGCGAACCACTCCATGTGGGTCGCCGAGGTCTCGATGCCGAGCAGCTTCACCACCTTGCGCCCGAGCAGCTTCACCTCGTCGTAGCCGGGTGCGCTGTCGATGCGGTTGGTGGCGACGAACTGCGGCGAGATCCAGCGCTTGCGCATGGCCTCGAGCACGTTCGGGTAGTAGTGCGTGGCGAACTCGTGCACCACCTCGCCCTTGATGCTGATGGTGTCGTAGAAGCCCTCGTGGCCCTCGATGAACTCCTCCACCGCGATGGAGCGGCCGGGGTGGCCCAGCCCGAACGAGCCGAGCACCTTGCCGAGATCGGCCAGGCTGTCGGCGCGCACCGCGCCGGAGGCGCCGGCGCCGTCCCGCGGCTTCAAGATGACCGGGAAGCCGACGCGCTCCACGAACGCCCGCACCTCCTCCGCGGTGGACGCGCCGGTGGACTGGGCGCAGGGGATCCCGCCCTCCCGCAGCACCTCCTTCATGGCCGGCTTGTCGCGGCACAAGAAGGCCGTGCGCACGCTGGTGCCGGGGATCCCGGCGGCCTCCCTCACTTTGGCGGTCGGCATGATGTGGGCCTCCACCACGGCCTCCAGCCGATCGACGTGGGCGCGGCCCTGGATGAAGCGCAGGGCGCGGAGCACGGCGCCCTCGTCGCAGACGTTCTTGACCTCCTCGTAGTGCAGGAGCCAGCGCTTGAGCTCGTCGTCGAGGGAGTCTTTGCTGCCTTCGCCGATGGCGGTGACCTTCGCGCCCACTTCGGCGAGCGCGCGGACGAAGAGCTTCTGGTTGGCGGGGAAGCGCGGCTCGATGAAGACGACGTGCATGAGGGTTCCTGTCTCAGTTCCGCAGCAGGCGCTCGTAGAGCAGCTCGTACTGCTTGGCCTGCACGGCCCAGGAGAAGTTCTGAGCCATGCCATTTAGCATGATCTTCCGCCAGACCGAGGGGTCGCGATAGAGCTTCAGCGCCGTCTCGAGGGCCCAGGTCAGCCCCTGCGCGTCGTGCTGTTCGAACGGGAAGCCGGTGCCGCGACCCGTCTTCGGGTTGAAGAGCTGCACGGTGTCGGCGAGCCCTCCGGTCTTGTGCACGATGGGCACGGTGCCGTAGCGCAGGCTGTAGAGCTGGTTCAGGCCGCAGGGCTCGTAGCGCGACGGCATCACGAACATGTCGGCGCCGGCCTCGATCAGGTGCGCCAGCTCGTTGCTGTAGCCGCGGTAGAAGCAGACCTGGCGCGGGAACGTCCGCTGGAGCGCGGCGTACATCTCCTCCAGCTGGTGCTCGCCGCTGCCGAGCAGCACGAACTGGAAGCGGTGGCGGCGGAGCGCGCGACCGAGCACGCCGGCGAGCAGGTCGAGGCCCTTCTGCCCCACCATGCGGCTGACGGCGCCGACCACCGGCGTTCCGGGCAGGTACTCGAGCCCGAGCTTGCCGAGCAGCACGGCTTTGTTCTTCTCCTTGCCGGAGAGATCCGTGGCGCCGTAAGGGTGCGGAATGAACGGATCGTGCTCCGGGCTCCACTCCTCGTAGTCCACGCCGTTCAAGATCCCGACCACGGTGGAGGCACGCGTGCGCAAGAACGGGTCGAGGCCAGCGCCGTGGTCGGGGCCCTGGATCTCGCGCGAATAGCTCGGGCTCACGGTCGTGATGCCGTCGGCGTAGAGCACGCCGTGCAGGAGGAAGTTGAGGCGGCCTTCCTTCAAGTAGTCCTGGTGGAAGAGGTGCGCCGCACGGGCGAGGCCGGTCTCCGGCAGCACGCTGGCCGGGAAATAGCCCTGGTAGTGCAGGTTGTGGATGGTGAGCAGCGAGCGCGCGCGCCGGAGCACGGGATCACGGGCGTACAACGTCTTCAGCGCCAAAGGCACGAGCGCCGTCTGCCAGTCGTGGCAGTGAACGACGTCCGGCGAAAAGCCCAAGCGACGGCAGGCCTCGAGGGCGCCGTAGGAGAGCACCAGGAAGCGCAGGTGCTCGTCGGCGTCCGCGGTGTAGATGGAGGAACGCGCGAAGAGCTCCGGCGAGTGGACGAAGTGGATCTCCAGGTCGCTGCCCGGTAGGAGCGCGCTGGCGATGCCGACGCCGAAGCGCCGGCCGCCGAGCTGGATCTGCACCGGCCCGAGCACCGGGCGCAGCCGGTACTTCTTCCGATCGATCTGCGCGTAGGCCGGCAGGAAGACGCGCACGTCGTGCCCGAGCCGCTGCATCTGCCGCGGCAACGCGCCAAGCACGTCTGCGAGCCCCCCCGTCTTGGCGAACGGCGCCACTTCTGGCGCGATATAGAGGAGCCGCACGGGAGCGGGATGATGCCACAGATTCAGCCGGCGTGCGGGCCGCTCACGACGGGCCGGCGCACGGACCGCTCACGACGGGCCGCCGCCCGTGCCGCCGCTCGAAGCGCCGCCGGTGCCGCCGCTGCCGCCGCTCCCCGCCGGCGAGGTGACCGTGACGGCGCGGAAATACACGAAGCCGCCCACGGCCTTCACCCGCCACTCGCAGTCGTCGCTGGCCGCGACGCCGTGCGCTGGCGACGGCAGGTTGTTGAAGCCCGGCAGCCCGGTAGAGGCCGCGCCGAGGTCGAACGCCGGCAGATCCGTCTTGCACACGCTGAAGACGCCCTGCCCCACGCCCGCTTCGCTGGTCGAGGCCAACTGAACGTTGATGCCGGTGATACCCTTGAAGCGCCCCCAAACCGAGCTCCCCGCCTCGATGCGAGTGACCTGCTCGTCGCAGCCACCGGAGCAGCTCGCGCCGCCCTCGTCCGCCGGCAGCGCGGTCTGGTCCTTGTGCTTCAGCATCACGAACGAGACCTGACCGTCCCATTCCACGTAGTCCTTCTCGTGATCGTAGGTGCGCCCGGAGTGCAGGTAGTACGGCTTCGTGGTGCCTCCGCCCACGCCGGTCGTGCCACCGCCGGAGGAGGCGCCGCCGGACGAGCTGCCACCCTGAGCCGCGCCCCCGCTGCCCCAGGTCGTGCCGGCCACGCCCGCCACGCCGCCCGCCGCGGTGCCGCCGCTGCCCTCGTCGGGCACGCCCGCGTCGGAGGTGCCCCCGCACCCGACCGAGCAAACCACGCAGAACAGCAGCAGCAACGACCCGCGCACCATGGGGCCAGTGTACCCCGCGCCGCCGCCGACCGCACTGACCCGAGCGGCCAAAGCGTTGGCCGCGGGCGCCCGTCCCGCGCTAGAGCAGGGCTCATGCAGCGCGTGCTCTTCTACTTCGACTACGCGAGCCCCTGGGCCTACCTCGCGAACGAGCTCCTGCCGGCGAGGCTCTCGGGGATCGACGTCGCGTTTTGCCCGGTCTACCTGCGCGGGCTCGAGACCTTCGCCCAGGGCATGCCCTACACGGCGGCGAAGCTCCAGTACATCGCCCGCGATCTGGTGCGCTGCACGGAGCACGAGGGCGTGCGCTTCACCCCGCCGCCGGTCTTCCCCATCAACGGCCTCTACGCGCTACGCGCGGCGCTCCTGGCCGAACGCGACGGCGTCCTCGCCCGGCTCCACTCCGCGCTGTTCCGCGCCGCCTGGGCGGAGGCGCGAGACGTCTCCAACAAGGCGGTCGTCGCCGAGCTGGCTCGGGAGGTCGGCCTCGCCCAGGTGGCCGAGGCGCTCGACGACCCTTGGGCCAAGACCGAGCTCAAGACCCGCACCGAGGCCGCCGCCGCCCGGGGCGTGTTCGGGGTGCCGACCTTCGCCGCCGGCGACGAGCTGTTCTGGGGTCACGACCGGATAGAGTACGTCCGGCGCTTCGCGTCACAGCCGGAGTAGCTCGCCCAACCCGAGCCGGTCCATCCACGGGAACGGCAGCCGCACCTTCGAGTCGATGTGCTCGGTGCTCTTCGGCTCGAGCATCACGGTGATGGTCGAGAACATCACCAGCTCCGCCAGGAGCTTCAGCTTGCCGCGCAGGCGCTCGAGCTCGATGGTCACGCGCTCGAGCTGGCGCTGCACCGCCAGCGACTCCTCGACGGTCTTGGCCTTCTCCAGCAGCTCTTCCAGTCGCTTCTTCACCACCTCCAGGTTCTTCATGCGGGTCTGCATGTCGAAGTAGAGATCGGTGACGTCCTCGATGCTCACGTTGCGGTGCGTGAGCTCGCCGAGCTTCACCAGCTCGTCGAGGGAGGCGTCGAACTTGGCGCTGGGCACGCGCACGGTGATGCGGTTGTCCTGGCGCACGACCAGGTAGCCGCCCATCTCCTTCGCGAGCTTCTCCACCGCGTCGATGGCCTTCGGCACCTCCTGCACGCGCAGCCGGATGTCCGCGGTGTAGACCAGCATCTGGGAGGCGACCGCCGCCTTCTGGGCACCACTCGCCACCGGCGCTCCGCTCGGGCTCTCGGCCTTGTCGCGGTTGTCCCTCGCTGCGAGATCGGGCTGCCTGGCTGGCGCCGCCTTCGCCGCGGGCATCGGCGCCTGCGCCGGCGGCGGTGCACCGCCGGTGCTGCCCGCGGAGGCACGCCCCGCCACCATCGCGCCTTCGGGCGCCGGACCCGGCTCGGGAGGCGCTGGTGGCGCTTCGTCCGCCTCCATCATCTCGCCTTCGCTGACGGTCTGGACGGAGTCCGCCATCGGCGCCCCGGGATAGGCGGCCCCTCCGCTGCTGGCGGCGTCGCCGCTCTTCGCCGCTCCGCAGCCCACCACCGCGATCAGCAGGACCAACCAGGAGAGCAGTTGCTTCATGGCGGGAGGAGGGTACCACTCAATACGGCGGCAACGCCCGCCGCCCCGCCATTCCGAGCACCACGACGAGGAACGCCAGGTTTCGGAGCGGGATCAGCGGCCAGGAGAGCCGCAGCGGCGGGCCGCGCGTAGCCAGGCGCTCGGCGAGCGCGCGCATCCACTCGACGGAGCGCGGCCGCTCGCGGAGCCCGCCGAGCCACTCCTCGGGGATCCCGCTCGGTCCGGTGTTGGCACCCACGAGCGCTCCGACGATGGCCGCGGTGGTGTCGGTATCGCCGCCGAGCCGCACGGTGTCCTCGATCGCGTCGCGAAACGAGAGCGGATGCCGGAGCCACGCGGCCACGGCGATCGGGACGGTGTGACCGACGAAGCCGGTGACGCCGCACCCTTGCCCCAGGCGCTCGGCGTAGTCCTCGAGGGGCTCATCCGTCGCCGCCGCCTCGAGCGCGCGCCCGAGGGCGTCGTCGCGCACCTCATGGAGCAGCAGCTCGACGACCTCCTCTGCCGGGCGCGGCGGACCGAGAGCGAGCGCCGCGCCCGCGGCCACCACTTGGGCGCCCTCTTCGGCGCGCGGATCCACGTGCGTGATCCGGGTCGAGGCGCGCACCAAGGCACGCCTGAGCTCGGCGTCGCCCGCGGCCCACACGCCGATCAGCGGCGCGCGCATCGCCGCGCCGTTGCCCGCCGAGCGCACGCCGCTGTTCCCGGGATGAAACCCCAGCCAGAGCTTCGCGATGCCGCGCAGCGTGGCGAAGCCGACTGCGGCGGGCAGCGCCGCCAGCCACCAGCGCAGGCGCCAGGCGAGCGCGCGCGCGAAGCGGTCCGGGTCGTCGCCGGCCTCGAGCAACGCCTGACCGACGAGACAGGCGTGCTCGGTGTCGTCGGAGACGAGGCCGATGCGGTGAGTGAGCGGCCGGTGTCTCAGGAAGCGCCGCACGCGTGCGCGAGTCATCCCCTCGAACGGCAGGCCGAGGGCGTCACCGGCGGCGGTTCCGAGCAGAGCTCCAGCGAAGGCTTGGGTCATGGCCAAGCGACTTTGCACGCGCCGTTCCAGCGAGAATCGCCCGAACAATCGCGGCGACGCTGCCAGCCTGGCGGGCGCGGCAGCCGGCGATTGCCAGTTCGACAGCCGCCTTGCATCCCAGCGCACGGCGCGAGCATGCTCGGGCTTCTCTGGAGGATGGCCATGAAGCGAACGACGATCGGAGCGGGCATGCTGATCACGGTGGTGCTCCTGGCGTGCAAGCAGGAAGCGAAGAAAGAGGAGATCGCGCCTCCGCCGCCGACGGTCACCGCGGCCGCTGCTCCGACCCCGGAGGCGACCCCGACGCCAGCGCCGGCGGAGTCCGCCCCGCCCTCGGGCGGCAGCGAGTCCAAGACCGGCATCCCGACCAGCGGTACCTCCAAGCCGCCGACGGTCGCGGAGTGGGGCGCCGTCGGAGAAATCACCGTGCGCCACAGCACACCCCTGAACTGCGAGACCAAGCTCGTCCGCGAGTGGCTGCGCGTGTCCTGTCGGACCAGCGACAATTCGGCGAATCAGATCCAGACCGTGAAGCTCACTCGCGGCAACGACTCCGGTGGCATCCCGCCCTTCATGAAGAAGGGCGTGGCCAGCATCGTCACGCGGGTGAGGCCCGGCATCGACGCCGACTGGACCTTCGAGTGGACCCAGTGGGGCAAGCGGGTGCTGACGGTGAAGTGGCCGCACGGCGCGCCGGCGCCGACTTACGAGTTCGATCAGACCGCGCCGAAGTGAGCGAAGCGCCGCGCGCTCAAGAACCCGATCGGCTCGCGGGTCATCCCGTCGAGCGCGAGATCCGCGACGGCGCGCCCGATGGCCGACGCGAACTTGAAGCCGTGCCCGCTGAAGCCCGCCGCGACGACCAGGCGCGGCTCCTCCGGGTGGCGATCGACGATGAAATGCTCGTCGGGCGTCATCGTGTACATGCAGACGTGATGGCGGAGCACGCGGGAGTGCGCTTTCGGCAGGTGTCGGGCGGCGAATTCCTGCACTGGGCGCGCGTCCTCGGGGCGAAGCTCGCGATCGAGCTCCGCCGGGCTCGGGACACGCTCTCCCAGCATGTGCCGGGCGACTTTGAGCGCGCCGGGCTCCAGCGACGGGAAGCCGTAGAAGAAACCCGCCGGCGTGTCGAACCCGAAGGCTGGCGTCCCCGAGTCGAGGCGGTAGGCGTCGGGCTCGCACGCGAGCCAGAGCAGCACTTGGCGCTGCACCGCCAGTCGAGCGCCGAGACCGCCGAGCAGCGGGGCCGACCAGGGGCCGGCAGCGAGCACCACGCTCGCCGCCGCGAAGCTGCCGCGCTCCGTCTCGACGCGTACGCCCCCTCCGTCGCTCGTGAGCGACGTCACCCGCAGGTTCGACTCGATGCGCGCGCCGCGCGCGAGCGCCAGACGCGCCGCTACCTCCACGCAACGCTCGACGCGCAAGAAGCCCGCCTCCGGCTCGAACATCGCTTCGGCGTCCGGCATGGCGGACAAGTCCGGGAAGCGGCGCTCGGCCTCGGTGAGAGCGAGCCGCTCGAAGCGGATGCCGTGCGCCGCGCCGTGGGCCTCGGCCCGCTCGAGCAGCCCGCCGCGGGGCGGGCCGAACAGCGCGAGCCCGGTCTGGACGGCCAGCTCCTCGCCGGACTCTCGCTCGAGCTCGCGCCAGAGCGCGAGCGCGCGATCCATCAGCGGCACGTAGTCCGGAGCTTCGAAGTAAGCGCGGCGGTACAGGCGCGTCTCGCCGTGGGAGCTGCCCAGCGCGTGACCGAGCGCGTGCTGCTCGATGCCGAGCACCCGCGCGCCCCGGCGAGCGAGCTCGAGACAGGCGACGGAGCCCATCCCGCCGACTCCGACCACGATGACGTCCCAGCCACCCACGGCTGAATCTCAGTACCCGAACTTCGAGCTCGCCGCGGGTGCCGGCGCTGGCGCCGGTGCGGGAGGGTCCGCGTAAGGGTTGTCGCTCTTGGGGTTGGCCGGCTCCTCTTCGTCCACCTTGCCCCAGTCTCTGGACGGGGCAGCCCCGGCGTCACGCCGCTTCCGCCTCTCGTCGCGGGCTTCGCGCTCCTCGCGGGCTTCGCGCGCGCGACGCTCTGCCTTCGACTCGCGCTCCGGCGGAGCGCTGCTCGCGCTGGGTGCCGCGCTGGCGCTCTCGGCGGGTGCGGCCACCGAAGGGCTGGCGCTCGCCGGGCTCGGCGCCGGCGGCGTCAGAGCGGGCTCCGCGACCTCGCCCTGCTGCTGTTTCTGGTAGGCGACGTAGGCCAGCGCGCCAGCTCCTGCCACGATCAGCGCGACGAGGACCATGAACGCGCCGCGGCGGCTCGAGCGCACCGGCGGGAGCGCTTCGTCGTCGTCTTCGACTGCGGCGATCGGCGCGGTGATCGCGGGCGGCGGAGTCGAGACCTTCTTCACCAAGATGAGCGGCAGCGTGGCTTGCGGGGCGTGCGCCGGGGGCGCGGGCGGCAGCTCGATCGGCGGGGCTTCCGCTGCGGGCGTGGGCTTCGGCTCAGGCTCCGGCTTGTCGGCGATCACCACGGCGGGTGCCGCGACCGGCTCGCGGAACGCGGCGAGCCCGATGGCCCTCGGAGCGCGCGGGATCGAGACTTCGGGCGCTTCGTCGCCGGGGTGAAACGTGGGACGCCAGGACGCGGCGGCCGCCTGCGGTCGCACCACAGCGCCACGCTGGGCCTCGACCAGATCGCCGCACAGCTCGTTCATGAAGCGGACGAGCGCGCCGGGCCCTGGGCGCTTCCGCACGGAGAGCGTCTCGACGAACGCTGCGATGTCGGGGAAGCGCTCGGCGGGATCGCGGTGGATGGCCTGGCTCGCGATGCCCACCAGGAGCGCCGGAGCGCTGGGAGCGACCAGATCGAGGCGCGGAATGGCACCGGCCAGCGCGCGGCGCCGCACCTCCGCGGCGCTCGACGCCGTGGTCCCTTCGCCCAGGGCGTTGCGGCCGGCGAGCAGCTCCCAGAGCAAGAGGCCGAGCGAGTAAACCGCAGAGTTGGGCGTCACCCCGCGTCCGTCGAGCAGCTCCGGAGCGCGGAAGGTCAGGAGGTCGGCGTGCTCCGCCACGACGTCGAGCCCGAGCAGACCGACGTCGGCGATCAACGCGTCATCCCCGCTCGTGACCAGCACGCTCTCGGGGTGCACCCATCCGAGCGGGCGCGGGTCACCCTGCTTGGCCAGGAGCTCTTGCGTGCTCGCGACCGACCTCGCCAGGTCCAGCACCACGCGTTCGGCCAGCTCAGGGGGAATGGCGCGGTGTTTCGCTCGGGCGCGCGCGATCAGCACGGAGAGAGGGACGCCTTGGACGTATTCGGTGGCGATGACGAGCGCGTCTGCCGTGCGACTCACGTCGATGACCGCGAGCAGGCTCGGGTGGTGCAACGCCTGGGCTCGGGTGCTCGACGCGGCCCAAGCGTCGAGGGTCGCCGCCTTCCAACCGGTGGATTGACGGACGGTCCGGAGCAAGACCGCGCGCTCGGCTCCCTGGGCCACCGCGAGGGTGCCGAGCGGCCCCTGCGCCAGCTCGACGTTCGGCTTGTAGGGTTCCTGGGTCATGCCGTGGAGCGCCGTGCGGTGACACTGTGCCAACCTCTGGCTTGGCACAAGCCCGGGCAACAGAGTCGGTCCGGGCTCCGGCGCCTGCCTTCCAAGCGTGCTCGTTGCTCGCTGGCATGGCCAGTGCAAACGTGGCGCCGTGTGACGTCCGGACGTGCCTGGCTCTTGCTCTCGGCGGCTGCCGTGGCGGCCGCGTGCGGCTCGAAGAGCGGGCTCATGCTGGGCAGCGAGCAGGCCGCCGGTGGAGCCCCCACGGCCAGCGGAGGCAGCGGGGCTGTCTCGAGCGGCGGCTCGAGCGCTGGCGGCGGCGCCGGGGTCGGGGATGCCGGTCCCGACTCGCCCCCGCCCCTGCCGGACTGTGTCTACGTGCAGCACGGCGAGCCCGTCGTGATCTTCACCTACGGCGAGGGCGTGCACACGCCCTCGCTGGCGACCATCGCCGCCGCAGCGCCCGGCGTGCCGGGACGCATCGCCGTGGGCCTCATCCACGAGCACTTCTGGCACCCGGAGCTCCGCGTCGCCGAGCTCAGCGTCGGACCTGCGTGGCCGGAGGGCGTGAGCGTGACGCACGGCATGCTGCTCTACGGCATCGACGCGCACGCGCCCGGGCAGCTGATCACGGCGGCGGGCGGCGGCTCGGAGCTGGCGTTGCTCTACTACCACGCGGACGAAGCCAGCCCGAACGTGATCCCCGGGGTGAAGTTCCGGCGCTTCGACACCAGCGCGTGGAAGCCCTTCGACGAGGTGTTCATCGAGCAGCTCGGCGGCTACGCCTACTCCATCGCCGCGGGTCCGGCGCTCGGCAAGGGCATGGGCTGGGGCGGACTCGGCTACGGCGTCACCTGGCGCTCCGCCACCAGCGGCGACGCCGGCAACTACGTGGTCTCGGCGCGAGCGGCGGTGACGGACACCGCGGGCAACGTCGTGGCAGGGCCCGTGGAGGTAGCGCCGCCGAGCGCCTATCCCGGCGTCGGCGCGACCATCGCCTGGAACGGTCAACACTACCTGGTGGCCGCTAACCCAAAGCCCTGCGAGGGCAGCGGACCGGAGTGCGCGAACCGCGTGGAGATCGCGCGCCTCGAGCCCGGCGTCGGTCCCGCGGCGAAGCTCGTCCCCGCATCGATCGTGGGCGGGATGGTGGGTAAACGCGCCCGCACGCCGCTCGTGCGCTCGCACACCGGCGCGACCTGGGTGGCCTGGCGAGAGCAGCCGGCGGATGCGAAGCCGGGCGACGACCCGCCGAGCACGCTGAGGCTCGCCGGCTTCAGCCCCGACGGCCTCGTGCTCACGAGCAGCTGGCAGACCGACGCCCACCCCGACGCCGGCGCCGAGCTCCTGGCTTCCGATCAAGGTCTGCTGCTCGTCTGGGGCGAGCGCGTGGACCAGACGCTCCCACCCAACCAGGTGGGGCACTCGCGCTTGCGCTTGCGCCAGCTCTCGAAGGCGGGGCACCAGCTTCAAGAGCTCGAGCTACCGACCACCAGCCTGACCACCGGCACCGCCTACGCCGCGATCACCCTGGCCGAGCCGCGCGCGCTGCTCGTGGCATGGACGGCGCAAGCGAACGCCGGCGGCCAGGCCCACGCGCAGCTGGCGCGCTTCGATTGTTTCCCCCAATGACCCGCAATGCTTGCACGAGAGCGTTCCGGAGCCGAGTGCTAGAAGAAAGACGAGGTGCCCTGATGTCCCGCATGAAGACCCTGTCGGCGTTGACCCTGACTCTCAGCTTCTGCTTGGTCGCTGCTTGTGGCTCCGACGACTCCTCGTCGTCGTCGAGCGGCGGCAGCTTGGTGAGCTTCAAGGGCAGCGCGTGCAAGAAGGAGGGCAATTCCAGCGCGCTCACCGCAGAAGAGGCCTACGCGGGGCTCCAGTGCGTGCGCTGGAAGAGCGTGGACGCCGACACCGTGAAGATCGACCTCTTGAACTTCGAGGGCGCGTGCGGTGCCGAGTGGAAGGGTCAAGCGAAGGAGGTCGACGGCGGCCTCGAGCTCCGGCTGGCAAACCCGGGCTGTCTGCTCGCGGCCTGCGGCGTCTGCATCTACGACTGGTCCTTCGAGGTGAAGGCCAAGGGCGGCGCCGACCTGCCGGTGAACATCGTGACCGATCCCTGCCCCGGCGAGCAGACGCCGGAGACTCTCGCCGCGACCGTCCCGCTCGGGTCGGCGGCGGAGGGCGAGCTCTGCCGCTACGCCGACCACGGCGCGCTCGGCTGGCAGGCGTCGTCCCTCGGGACCTGCGGCAAGGCCTACATGCCCTGCCGGACGGGCAGCGACATGTGCGCCGGAAGCGGCGGCGAGCCGGAGTGTGAGGCGGGGCTCACCTGCGCCGACGGCGCGTCCGCGGGCGAGAAGATCTGCCACGCCACCTGCACCGGCGACGGCGACTGCGCCCCGACCGGGACCATGAAGTGCGACGGCGGCCTGTGCCGCCCGGCCAAGCCCTGGTAGCCGCTCACCACCAAGGCTCGCGACAGCCGGCGAGCTCGGCGGCCTTCTCCGCTCCGGCGCGCTGTTCGCGCGGCAAGCTGGCCAGGGCGAGCACCGACCTGGGCCAGCTCGACTCGGCCGCGCGCCGCGACTCGCCGGCCTTCTGCACCGCCGCGACGACCTTGGCTTCGTCGCAGGTCTCGAGGCCGAAGGCGCAGGCAATCAGGATCTTCTCGGCGGCGTCCACGCCCTTCATGGCCTGTCCGCAGCGCGCGGCTTCACCGTCCGCCGCGAGGCCGAGCTTCTCGGTGTCTCGCTTGCCGAGCTTCTTCTTCTCCACGAGCTTCCAGCGGCCGGCGAGCGCCGCCTGGTACGCCGCGACGGCCTTGGGCAGGAAGTCAACCATCTCGACGGACGCGGCCTGGGTCACCGCGCCGAGGCGAACGCGCCCTTCGACGTCGACGTCCGCAAGCTCATGCGACTTTCCGCGAAGCATCGCGGGGACCAACTTCGTCGACGAGAGATCGGCGTGGAGCGCCTTCTTCTTGGCCTCCCCCAGCGCGGCGAACAGCGGCGTCAAGGCGTCGTCCTTGGCCCGGAGCGCCGTCTCCAGATCTGCCGAGTTGCGGACCGCGTCGATGTTGCCCTCGATCGCCGCGATCAGGATGCGCAGCGCCTCCGTGCTCTGCTTGGAGTCGGCAGCGGTCTTCGCCGCCAGATCCACCGACGACAGGAACGCCGGCAGCGCAGCCCGATAACGCGCCTTGGGCTCACCTTCCACGCGCAGCGTGGGGAAGGCGGCGAGAAACGCCACGTCGCCCAGATGAGGCAGGCGCCCGACGCGCAGGAGCGGACCCTCTGGCCCGTCGAAGCGCCGCGCCAGCACGAGCTCGCCGTCGGTACACGGCTTGCGGAGCTCGAGGTAGGCGTCCACGCTGGTCGCGCGCTTGCCGCAGGTCATGAGCACTGCTCCGCTGCCGTCCTCGAAGATCAGCGGCAGCAGCGCCGGATCCAGCTTGGAGCCGCCGGCGAACGCGAGCGGCTCGACCTTTGCAGAGGCCCCCGAGCGCACCGCCAGCTCCAGCACCGCCGCGGTCTGCGAGATGGGGCGCACGGACGAGACGCAGCGCGCGCGGTACGTGTCGATGGCGGCGAAGCCGTCCTGACACGCGAACTGCTGCGTGCAGGCGCCCGCCTTCTGCACGTCCGTCAGGAGCGCCGGGCAAGCCCGCGCGTCCAGCTGCGAGCGCCCCCCGCCGCCGCGCTCGATCGCGACCTCGAGCATGCGCAGCACCAGCGGCGTGCTGAAGTCCGCGCAGCGGGTGGCCCAGCTCTGCGCGTCCCCCGCGCAGTCCTCCCGCTTGCCGCACCCGTTCTTCAGTAGGCGCTCGACCTCTTGCTCGCAGGCCACCGGCGCCGTGCGCGCCTTCTTCCGAAGCTCTTCGACCCGGCGCTCGACGTCACCGGAGAGCTCCGGCGTCAGCTTCTTGCAGACGCGCAGCCAGTCCTCGGCGAGGGACGCGGCGTGGGAGCACAGCGCCCCCGTGCACTTCGCCTCGCTCTCCAGGCTCGTCACCAGCGCGCGGCACTCGGCCTTGCGCCCGCCGGGCACACCGTCCGTCGCGTACAGCCACTCCGCGCTCTGGGGCTCGGTCGAGCTCGAGGCTGGCTCGGGTGGGGGAGCCTCCACCGCCGGTGGTGGGGCGGCGCAGGCGACGGACCCGCAAGCGCAGAGCAAAGAGGAGACGAAAGCTCGCATCGGTGCGCCCCCCTCCGGGGCGAGCCGGAGCTTTTACGGCCGAAACACCCCCGACCGCAAGCCTCAGCGCTTTGACGAGACAGGCGCCGCGTCCGCGTCTAGAAACAGCGCCGTGACGCGACCGTACATCGTCGGAGTCGCCGGCGGCACTGGCTCGGGCAAGACCACCGTCGCCCGCTCCATCGCATCCGCTTTGCCCCAGGGCACCGCGACCCTACTGGAGCACGACAGCTACTACAGGGATCGTCCCGACATCAGCTACGAGGAGCGCTCGGAGCTGAACTTCGACCACCCGGACTCGCTGGAGACGGAGCTCTTGGTCGAGCACCTGGACGCGCTTCGGCGGGGCGAGAGCGTGGACGTTCCGAGCTACGACTTCTCCACGCACCGCCGCCGGGAAGAGCGGCACAGGGTCGCGCCCGCTCCCGTCATCGCCGTGGAGGGCATCCTGGTCTTCGCCGACGAGCGCCTGCGGCAGCGCTTCGATCTCAAGGTGTTCGTGGACACCGACGCCGACATCCGCGTGTTCCGCCGCATCCGTCGCGACCTCGAGCAGCGCGGGCGCACCTTCCAGTCGGTGCGCGATCAGTACTACCGAACCGTGCGCCCCATGCACCTTCAGTTCGTCGAGCCGAGCAAGCGCTGGGCCGACGTGATCGTCCCCGAGGGGGGAAAGAACAGCGTCGCCATCGAGCTCCTGGTCAGCAAGCTCAAGAGCGTGATCAGCGGCTGAACTGGAAGGTCCAGCTGGCCGCGGTCGAGTCCCGCGCCGGATCGAACCGGACCGCCAGCAGCCCCTGCGACAGGCACTCGGCCAGCTTCGGATCCGCGAGCGGCGCGCCGGGCAGCGCAATGCCGGGAGGCGCGACGTCGGTGGCCCGCGTCACCTGCCCCGCCGGAGCGATGTCGAAGAAGATGGTGACCGTGCCGCTCTTGCCCAGCATGAACGACTCGCTCCTTTGGTAGCAGTCGGTGAAGCGCGGCGTGCTCGCCTCGACCCCTCGGGAGATGTCCTCGGGGCGACGATCCGGCAGGTTGCCTGCGGGCGGCCCAGGTGCTGCCGTTGGTCCGGGTCCCGGGGGCGGATAGTAATAAGGAGGCGGCCGGCGCGCGGGGGCGCTCGATTCGCAGGCGACGAGCCCGACGAGCAGGACGAGCGCGCTCGAGCTCGGGTTGGTTGTGCCAATTTCGCGCACTCGGTGCCCTTCCGCCATTACTATGCCCGTTCGGTGTCGTTTCGAGCGAGCTATCGGCTGGCATTTGGAATTTCCCTCGTCCTCGGCGCCGGGGTCGCAGGCTGCCCGCCGGGCTCGCTGGAGGATCCCGAGCGATTTCTCGACGGCGGCATGGGCGGAGGCAGCGCCACCTGCCCGACCGGCTACGACGTGCCCTCGGATCTGTTCGCCAAGAAGTGCGTCGACTTGTGCCACGACGACAGCGACCCGGACGGAGCGCTCGACCTGAAGTCGGCGAATCCCGCCTCGCGGCTGATCGGCGTGGCTTCGAGCGACGGCGACTGCGCGACGCGCTTGCTCATCGACCCGGCGACCCCGGAGCAGAGCTTCTTGATCGAGAAGCTGACCAGCAAGAGCCCGCAGTGCGGCGATCAGATGCCCGACACCCTGACCAAGGCGACGGCCTCCGAGATCGAGTGCGTGAGGCAGTGGGTCTACAGCCTGGTCGGGAGCGGCACCGACTCCGGCGCCGCGGGCTCCGCCGGCGCCGCGGGCAGCGGCGGAGCGACCGACTCTGGAGGCGGCGGGTGACGCTCCTCGGTCGGCGCGCGTCGCTCCTGTTGCTGCTGCTCGCGTGCTTCGCCTTCGCGAAGCGCGCGCAGGCAGCGGACCCACGGCTCGTGGTGGTGAACGACGCTCGGGGCCCGAGCGGCGAGCTGATCCGCGAAGCCATCGTCAAGGCGCTGATGAGCCACGCGGAGGTCCGCGTGGTGAGCCTCGCGCACGTGAAGAAGAGCGCGGACAAGCTCGGCGCGAACCTGGGCGACCCGCGCGGCGCCGTCGCGCTCGGCACCAGCCTGGGTCTCGCCGCCATCGTGGACGCGGAGGTGAAGGGCCAGGGCAAGGACTGGTCGGTGGCGCTGCGCGTGCGCGCGACGAGCGACGGCGACATCGCCGAGAGCCACCAGTTCCGGGCCACCAGCGCCGCGGAGCTTGCCCAGAGGGTCGGCGAGAAAGCCTGGAAACAGATCGGCGGCTCCCTGGCGGACGCCAAGGTCCCCGGGGGCTCGAGCAAGCGTGTGGTGGTCCTCGGGCTCACGGGTCCGAAGGCCGCCGTGGTGCGCGGCTACGTGGTCAAAGCCGTGAACCGCCAGAAGGGCGTCAAGGTGATGTCCGAGCGCGACACCAAAGGACAGCTCCCGCCCAAGGACGCCGGCGCGAAGGACCTCGCGGCGGCCGCCGAGGTGCTGCGCGCGTCTGCGTTCGTCGGCGGCGAGGTGAAGATCACCGGGCAGGCCGCCAGCCTCGACGTGAAGCTCTACAACGGCGGCGACGGAGAGCTGATGACCGAGGCCACGCTCAAGGGAGCGGGGCTTCAGGGCTTGAATCGCACCATCCAGAACGAGCTCGGCAAGAAGCTCGCGGGCCCGCTCGGGGAGGCTCAGCTACCTCCCCTGCCGGAGGAACAGCTCGGCGGCGCAGCTCCCGCGGAGGGCAGCGGCGAAGGCGACGCCGAGCCGGCAGAAGACGGCGAAGCAGAGGCGGAGTCGCCCGCCGAGCCCCGGAGCCGCCCGGGGGCGCTGCCCTCGGCGTTGGAGGTCGGGCTCGGCATGCGCGCCTTCGCGCGCAACTACCGCTACACCGACGACCTGTTCGGCACCCTGCGCGCGTACAAGCTGGGCGCCGCGCCGGCGGCCATGCTCTGGCTGCGCTGGTACCCGGGCGCTCACTTCACCAGCGGCATCCCCGCGCACGTCGGGCTCGCCGCCGGCTACGAGCAAGGCTTCGGCCTGAAGAGCGAGGACTCGAGCGGCGAGAGCTACGACACCAGCATGACCGAGTGGTACGCCGGCTTGCGCGGGCGCGTGCCCTTCGACGTGCACGAAGCCGGCGTCCAGGTCACCTACGGCAAGCACAGCTTCCGCGTGGACGACGACCCGACGAACCCCCTGGTGCCCAATACCGGCTACGAATACCTGCGCGTCGGCATCGACGGACGAGTGCGCGTGTCCCGGGTGTCGATCAGCGCCGAGCTGGGCCACCGCTTCGTGCTCGACGCCGGGGAGGTCGCGTCCCGCACCTGGTTCCCGCACGCCACCGCCAGCGGCTTCGACGCCGGAGTCCGCGCGGGCTTCGAGCTCGTGAGCGGGCTCGAGGTGATGGCCGGCTTCGACTTCCGCCGCTACGCGTTCGACATGAACCCGAAGCCCGGGGACGCGAACGTCGCCGGCGGCGCGCTCGACCAGTATTACGGCGGCTGGGGCGGCGTCTCGTACCGGCTGGACGGCTCGGGCGAGTGAGATTTGACGCGACCCGTGGCCTCTGCGAAGACACCGGAGCTCATGCGACTTCTCTTGCGCGTGGCGCTGGCCGCGCTGACCTTCGCGGCGCTCTTTTCGTGGAGCCGTCCCGCTTCCGCGTACGCGTGGATGATCCGGCACGGCTACGGCGGCTGCACGACGTGCCACGCCGACCCGTCCGGAGGCGAGACACTCACCCGCTACGGGCGCGCGCAGAGCGATCTGCTGCTCCGCATGCGCTACGGAGAGGACAGCGTCTCCGCGGGGGCGAGCGAGACCAGCGCGCCCAAGGACGACTCCTTCGACTCCTTCGACGAGGACCTCGCGGGCGACGCGCCCAAGCCGAAGAAGCCCGCGCCGAAGCCCGAGCCGGAGGCCGCCGAGGAGACCGGCCCGAGCAGCTCCTCGGGCTTCTTGTGGGGCCTGTTCGAGCCGCCGGACTTCATGCTGCTCGGCGGCAGCCTGCGCACGGTGGGCCTGCTCTCGGGCGGTGACTTCCGCTACTTCCCGATGCAGGCGGACCTCTACGGCCAGCTCGCGTTCGGGCCGGTCAAGCTGGGCGGCAGCATCGGCGCCGCGAAGGTCAAGGAGGGCTCGCCGCACGCGCGCGCCGCGCAGGTGACCACCAATCAGGGCGACGAGCTGAAC
This sequence comes from Polyangiaceae bacterium, assembly GCA_015075635.1. Classification (NCBI taxonomy): domain Bacteria; kingdom Pseudomonadati; phylum Myxococcota; order Polyangiales; family Polyangiaceae; species Polyangiaceae bacterium. The sequence goes on along the minus strand of JABTUA010000003.1, from coordinate 1,797,993 downwards.
CTGATCTCGCGCACGCACTGGTTGGGCCTCGACCTGGGCAGCCGAGGCGATCTCTTGCTCCGCGCCGGACGCCTCAACCTGCCGTTCGGCATCCGCATGAGCGAGCACGTGATGTGGGTGCGCGAGGCCACGCGCACCGATCGCGAGTCGGACCAGCAGCACGGCGCCGCCCTGGCCTACAGCGGCATGAACCTGCGCGCGGAGGTCATGGCCATCGCCGGCAACTACCAGCTCGGCCCGGACAAATACCGCGAGCGCGGCTACAGCCTGTACGTCGAGGCGCTGGCCTCGAAGTCCGTCGCGGCGGGCGCCAGCAGCCTGCTCACCTTCGCCAAGGCCGACCGCATGACGCTGGAGCAGGAGAGCACCGCGCGCGGGGCGCACGGAGCCTTCGCGCGGTTCGCGCCCGCCGGGGCCCTGGCGGTCCTGGTCGAAGCGGACGCCCTGCACATGTCGCGCCGGGATCTCGGCTACGTGGGCTTCGCGCAGCTCGACTACGAGCTCACGCAGGGGCTGCACCTCGGAGCCACGGGCGAGGCGCTGGACATCGGCTACCAGCAACAGCCGAGCGGCAACCTGGGCATCGACCTGCCGCGCCAGGTCGGCGCCGGCAAGCCGCGCTTCGGCGGCTGGCTCACCGTCGACTGGTTCTTCCTGCCGCACTGCGAGCTCCGCGTGGACGCCATCGTGCGGCAAGAGAGCGCGTTCACGCTGCTCAGTCAGCTCCATGTGTTCCTGTGATCGCCATGACCTCGAAGCGAATCCTCGGTCTCTGCGTCGGCACCTTCGCCCTCTTCGCTTGGGCCGCGCCCGCGGTGGCCTCCGACGAATACCCGGCGGCGCTTCGCACCGCGACGGGCGCGCCTTGCCCCCCGCCCTGTACGGTCTGCCACCTGACCATGAACGGCGGCGCCGGGACGGCGGTGAAACCCTTCGCGGACGCGATGATCGAAGAAGGGCTCGACGGCGAAGACGAGTCGCTGGTGAAGTCCGCGGCAGCCAAGCTGAAGGCGGCGCCGAAAGACAGCGACGGCGACGGCATGGACGACATCGCCGAGCTCGCGGCGGGCCGCGATCCGAACGTCGCCGGCGCCGGCGATCTGTGCGGCCCGGAGTACGGCTGCGGCGCGCGCGTCGAGCCAAGCGGCGCCCTCGACGGACACGCCCTCCTGCTCGCGCTCGGCGTCGCGCTCGCGCTCGGCGCGCGCGTTCGCCGGCGTAATGCGCCGCGTCGCTAGAGATCACGCGCACATCAGCCGACGTTGTCGGACTTGATTGACGTCATCTCTCTGGTTCCGTAGCGTTATCTAGTCTGGCGGGCTCTTGTTGCCGAGAGCCCGCCCAACCGGAGGAATCAGATGCGAGAACCTCTTCGGCGGAACCCCGGCTGGCTGGCGGGCCTCTTGGGCGCGGCCGCGGCCGCGGGGCTCACGGGCTTCGGCTGCAGCAGCGACTCGGATCCGGGCAAGAGCGGTGGCTCCGGCGGCACCGGCCAGACCGGCCAGTGCCTGAGCACCCGCGAGTACTTCGCGGAAAAGGTTTGGGCGCCGGTGATGGCCGAGCACTGCCTCAAGTGCCACGCGCCGGACGGCGAGGCCGTGATGGAGGGCGCCAAGTTTCAGCTCCTGCCCGCGTCGTACCCGGGCTTCCTCGACGCGAACCTGGAGATGGCGAAGAAGTTCGCGAAGACGCAGTACGACGGCAAGAGCTACCTGCTGTTCAAGCCCCTGGGCGACATCGATCACGGCGGCGGCGTGGTGTTCGAGGCGGGCAGCCCCGAGCACCAAGCGCTCGAGTCGTTCGTGAAGAACCTGCCGGCCACGGAGGCCTGCGCCGGCGGCAGCTCGGCGATGTCCTTCGACGACGTGGTGCAGCTCGACGCCCTGAGCACCCTGCGCAAGGCCAGCATCACCCTCTTGGGCCGGCTGCCCAAGCCGGCAGAGATCGAGAAGGTCGTCACCGAAGGCGAGGCCGCCCTCTCCGCCGTGCTGCTCGAGATGATGAAGGAAGACGCCTTCTTCGACCGAATCAAGGAGATCTTCAACGACGTCTACCTGACCGACCGCTACCTGGGCTACTCGAGCTACGCCGCGAATCTGCTCAACAAGACGCAGTTCCCCAACGCGGGGGATGCCTGGTTCGAGACGCTGCCGACCGCGGATCAGACCAAGGTCAATCGGGCGCTCGCTCGCGAGCCGCTCGAGCTCGTCGCGCACATCGTGAAGAACGACAAGCCCTTCTCGGAGGTGGTCACCGCCGACTACACGGTGATGAACTACTTCTCCGCCAAGATCTACAACGCGGATCTGAACGGCCTCTCCCAGACGGACGAGACCGACTTCCAGGAGCGGAAGATCGTGGCGCTGGGCGAGGGCACCATCCCGCACGCCGGCGTCTTGTCCAGCCCGGTCTGGCTGAACCGCTTCCCGACCACGCCGACCAACCGGAACCGGCACCGGTCGCGCATGATCTTCAAGTTCTTCCTGGCCACCGACATCCTGAAGGTCGCGGAGCGGCCGCTGGATCCGACGGCGGCGACGGCGGTGCAGAACCCGACCATGAACGATCAGAGCTGTAGCGTCTGCCACCGCATGATCGACCCCATCGCCGGCGCGTTCCAGAAGTACGACGACAACGACCAGGAGAAGTTCGAGCCGAAGAACACCTGGCACAACGACATGGTGCTCTCCGGCTTCGGCGGCGAGGTCATGGAGAACAAGGACTACGACGCCGCGCTGCCCTGGCTGGGCGCGCGCATCGTCGCGGATCCGCGCTTCTCGCTCTCGGTCGTGTACACGATGTACACGGCGCTGACGGGGCAGGAGCCCCTCGAGTACCCGCGGAGCGCCGACTCGCCCACGCTCAAAGAGGAGCTCGCCGCCTGGACGGCGCAGGACGCGATGTTCCGGCGCATCGCCGACACCTTCGTGAAGGAAGGCCAGAACCTGAAGCTGGTCGTGCGCGACATCGTGCTCTCGCCCTACTTCCGCGGGAAGAACACCAAGGCGGCCCTCAGCGAAGGACGCGCGGCCGAGCTCGCCGGCGTCGGCACCGGACGGCTGATCATCCCCGAGGTGCTGGGCCGCAAGATCCGCGCGGTCACTGGGCTCCCCTGGGGCAAGGGCGTCGGCTACTACAAGACCGACTACCTGAGCTCGGACTACCGCATCCTCTACGGCGGCATCGACTCGGACGACGTGACCAAGCGCCTGTCCGCGCCGAACGGCGTGATGGCCAACGTGGGCTGGCGCATGGCCAACGAGGTCGCCTGCCAGACCACGGCCTGGGACCTCTCCGTGGACGATCCGGCCGCGCGCTTCTTGTTCCCCTACGTGGAGGTCGCGGACACGCCGGACACCAGCGCGGCAGCCATCAAGAAGAACATCCAGTATCTGCACGCCCACGTGCTGGGCGAGGCGCTGCCGCTCGGCGACCCGGAGCTCGACAAGACCTACCAGCTCTTCGTGGACACCTGGAACGAGGGCAAGGCGGCCATCGCCGCGAAGACCCTGACGGCGGACATCGTCTACTCGTGCCGGGCTCGCAAGAACCCCTACACCGACCAGGATCTACCCACCGCCGAGCGCCTCGAGAAGGACCCGGACTACACCGTGCGCGCGTGGATGGCCGTGGTCACCTACCTCATGTCCGATTTCCACTTCCTGTACGAGTGAGGAGACCGCCATGGAACGACGAAGCTTCCTGAAAGCCGCAGCGCTCGCTGGTCTCGCCGTCACGGCTCCCGTCTTCACCCGAGACGCAGGCGCCGCGACCCCCTACGGCGGCCCCTTCTACATCATGGTCAACGCCGGCGGCGGTTGGGATCCGAACTTCATGTTCAACCCGACGCTGAACAAAGACCACAACCGGCTCTACACCGAGATCAAGAAGGTCGGGAACATCCCCTACGCGCCGATCCCGCTGGATCTCGCCGCGATGGGGCTCGACACCACCACCGGGTACGAGAGCTACCTGATGGACAACGAGGCGTTCCTGAACAAGCACGGCGCCCAGCTCTGCGTGCTGAACGGCGTGGACACCTCCACCAACAATCACGACGCCGGCAATCGAACCATGTGGTGCGGTCGCATCTCCGAGGGATACCCGGCGCTCGGCGCGCTCATCGCCGGAGTCCGCGCGCCGGAGAAGCCGATGGCTTTCATCTCGAGCGGCGGCTACGACGCGACGCAGAACATCGTGCCGCTCACCCGCGTGAACAGCGTGGCCACGCTGAAGAAGATCGCGTTCCCCAACAACGTGGACCCGAACAATCTGGCCGGCGACAAGTACCACACCACCGACACCTTCAGCCGCATCGCCAAGGCGCAGGCCGAGCGCATCGCGCGCCTCCAGGGCGGCCAGCGCCTGCCCACCATCCAGCGCTCGATGGACGGACTGTTCCTGGCGCGGGTCGCCGAGAACGAGCTCGCGGACCTGCAAATCCCCGCGACGCTGGTGGACCTGCCGGGCAACGCGCTGAGCGATCTCGAGCGCATGCTCCAGCAGGCGCAGCTCGCCATCGCCGCGTTCAAGTCCGGCCTCGCCGTCGCCGCCAACGTCAGCATCGGTGGCTTCGACACCCACGGCAACCACGACACGAACCAGCGACGCCAGCTGGCAAAGCTCTTGTTCGGGCTGTCGTTCATCATGGACGAGATCTCGGCCAACGGCCTCGCCAACAAGGTCGTGGTGCTCTCGGCCAGCGACTTCGGTCGCGGGCCCCACTACAACGGCACCAACGCCGCGAGCGGCAAGGACCACTGGTCGATCACCAGCTTCCTGGCCATGGGCCCCGGCATCGCCGGCAACCGCGTGATCGGCGGCACGCTGGAGGCCTCGCAGAAGCCGAAGAACATCGACCCGACCAGCTTGAACGTGGTGGACGGCGACGCCGGTGTGCGCCTGCGCCCCGAGCACATCCACCGCGCGCTGCGCATCAAGGCCCAGGTCGCCGGGAGCCAGGCCGAGAAGGCGTTCCCGTTGCCCGGGGAGGACCTTCCGCTCTTTGGCTGATAGACTCGAGAGCTGGATGGACAGATCGCTCTGGGTCGCTCTCGCGCTGGTGGCGTCGTCGTGCGGCCCGGGTGAGATCGGCGACGCCAACCCCAAGGGTGGCGACGGCGGCGGCGGTGGGTCGAGCGCCGGCGGCGGCGCTGGAGGCGGCGTGGCCGGCATGGGCCCCTGCCCGAACATCCTGTGCGAGAACGCCCAGGGCGAGATCGTCTCCGGCGTGTGCGAGACCGGGAAGGTCTGCCCCGACGGCTACACGCAGCTCGGCGGCTCCGGCGGCTACCCGAGCGGCGGCGCCGGAGGCACCACGAGCGGCGGCGGCGCGAGCACCGGCGGCTCGAGCGGCACTGGCGGCTCAAAGCCAGACGGCGGCAGCGACGCCTCGAGCGGCGGGGCCGGCGGCAGCGGCGGCTCGACCGGCGGCAGCGGCGGCTCGACCGGCGGCAGCGGCGGCTCGACCGGCGGCAGCGGCGGCTCGACCGGCGGCAGCGGCAGCTCGACCGGCGGCAGCGGCGGCTCGACCGGCGGCAGCGGCGGCGCGACCGGCGGCAGCGGCGGCGCGACCGGCGGCAGCGGCGGTTCGACCGGTGGCAGCGGCGGTTCGACCGGCGACGCATCTACCGATTGAGCGGCGCTGTCGAAGACCACGGTGCTCGGCCGGGCTCGTCGGCTCGCCGGATCGTCCGCACGGGGCGAAAAGACACTCTGTTCGGGACGCTCAGGTGCTGCACTTCTTCGGGCTGTCGTCGAGCTGACATGGCCGCGCGTAGTGATCGTACTTCGCGGACTTCTTGTAAGCCTTGCCCACCTGTTGGCGGTGCACGTGTTGCGTGTAGCAGGTATCGGTCTTCGGGGCGTAGTCCACGCTCTTGCACAGTCGATCCGCCGAGCAGGCCAGCAAACACGCGTCACGGCTGACACCCTTCAGCTTTGCGGCGTTCTGCTTGTCGATCTCTCGATCGCTGAACTTCACGTATGCGTAAGGCGCTTTGGGGAGCTCTCCCGCGCTCACGGGGACGGACTGCTCGTTGTTGGCGAAGTTCTCCTGCACCTTCGGGTCCTTCACGAAGACCATCAACTGAGTGTATTTCACGACTTCCCCAGCGAAGCTCTTCCCGACCCAAGGGTCGACGGAGATCCAGTCCGTCTGAATCAGCGTCGTCGCGCCCGGCGTGAACGTGGCCAAACCCTTCACGACCCCGGTGCAGACTTTCTCGCGACAGAACTGGAAAGCGTACTCGAGCTGATGCGACTTGCCGGGAAAGTGCCCCAGGGCAGTGACGGTCGCCTCGAGCTGGACGCGGCCCCCGGGATTGAACTCGCCGTTCAGCTTCAGACCGGTCACGGCTAGGTCGGGAGCAAGCGGCGGAGCCGCTGGGACCGTCTGGGCCATCACACGGGGTGCACCCGCGCTTGCTGAGAGTACACCGGCGCCCAAGAGCACAACTACGCCAAAGCCCCGCATTGCTTCTCCCTCTCGCTGGAGCACGCATCATAGCACTACTCCGACGCGGTTTGGCTCTTGGTCACCTCTCGCCGCGTGGTCGCGGCCGAGATCGCGCTCTTCCAAGCGGATGCTTCACCAGCGCCCCCGAATAGCCACACCCTCCGCTCCAGCGCCGGCCCGTCCTGACCTCAATTGCGAATCTGCGCCTGCTCGAGAGCCCTGCCCGTGACCGTCCTCAACTCTCCGAGAACGCGTCGCTTCTCACCCTCTGTCCGGTTACCGAGCGGGGCTGGGTCACGGTCGGGCGCTTCGTGCCCGGCGTGTGCATGGGGACACCACCCCTAGTCCCGAGGCGAGGAGAGGCGCCGGCGGAGCTTGGCCACGAGCCAGGTCAAGAGAGCGCCCAGGCCCGCGGCGGCAAGCGCGCTCACGAGCAGCGCCAGCGTCACGAGGCGGTCTGGGCAACGGGCGTGAGGACCCTGACACCAGGCTTCCCGAGTCGGGCTCGGCAGAGACCACTCGATCGCGATGATCAGACTCGCCGCAAAGGTCACTACCAGCGCTGCCAGCGGTCCCCACCGCCTCGCCGGATGGCTCCAAAGTAGGGCCGACGCGGCAGCGATAGCGAAAGGGGCCGCCACGTACCATCGTACCAGCGCTGGGGACCACCCCCACCGGCGGGCACCCGCCAGCAGAGCTCCCGCTGCGAGGGCGAACGCCAGGCTGATGGCCCACGAACGACCGGACCGGGGACGCTCGAGCTCGCGAACGGTCATGGCGCTGACACCAAAGATCATGACGGCTCGGCGGCAGGCTGAGTAGCCAGCGGATCAGCTGCAAGCCGCGCCCCCCAAGCCCAAAGGCCGAAGGTCGCACCGTGTCGGGTAGACCTTACGGCGCGACTTGATTGGAGCTTCCCTGCCCCGGCAAGTCCCTGTGTTGGCCGACGCCCCACCGACCGACGGCTGCGGCTACGGCACCTCGACTAGGAACAGGTCCATCGGCTCGTCGGTGCCGGCGACGACGCGGCGCGGGTGGTGCGGAAACACGTGGTTGCCGTAGAGCGGGCGGTGGGCGGCGAAGCGCGTCTGGGCGCGCTCGACGTCGTAGACGAAGAGCCCGCGGCCGCTGCCGATGGTCAAGAGCGTCGCCCCAGGTGAGAGCGTGAACATGCTGCCGCTCGTGGCCTTCACCCCTCGGAGCGGCCGCACCGTGAGCGCGCCGAAGTCCACCAGCGCGTAGCTCTGGCGCACGCCGTCGGCGCCCTCGGCGTACACGATCATCGCGTGCGCGCCGGCGCTGTCGAAGACGACGTAGTCGCTGCTCGGCTTGGACCAGACCCGCTCGGTGCGCTCGTCCGGGTAGCGGACGCACGAAAACCCGTTGTCGTCGCCGACGCAGGCCCGGTTGCCCGCGAGGGACAGCGCGCCACCCTGCGCGGGTGGGCTGATCGGGCGCGCGCCGCCGCTCTTGCCGTCCAGGTACCAGCGCTTGTCGTAGCTCTCGACGAGCCAGCTCGTGCCGTCGCGCGAGGCGTAGCAGTAGTCGGCCTCGCGCCCCGGCCCCAGGGGCAGCGCGGCAGGCGTTCCCAGCGTCCAGCGCCAGAAGCGCGCGCTGGGCTCTTTGCTCGACTCGTGGAAGACGACCTCGTTGTCGCCCGAGAAGCGCGCAGCGCAGATGGAGCCTTCGCGCTTGCCCAGGAGCCGGCCGCTCTGCACGTCCATCACGGCCAGATCGCTGGTGCTCCAGATCAGGACCTTGCTCCCGTCGTCGGAGAACAGCGCGCTCGGCACCCATACGGGATGGGACACGCCCTGGGGGAAAGCCGGGGTCACCAGCTTCACCGTGTTGTCCGGCCCGTCGATGACCCAACTCTTGGCGTCCGGCGAGAGCGCGTGAATCGCCGTCTGCTTGGCGATGGGCGCGAGCTTCAACGCTGGCCCGCCGCGAAACTGGATGGGCTGCCCGACGCTGAAGGTCACGCTGCTCGGGGTCGGGCGCGGCGCCTCCGGGAGCGGAGCGCTGGCGCTCGGCGGCGGCGCGGGCTGCGCCACCGGCGTGGGTGCGAGCGGCTGCGGCGGCGGGTAGCGGTACTGCCGGGGCCCGCGCTCGCCGCACGCGACGGCGAAGCAGAGCGCCAGCCCGGCGGAACGCGTCAGCTGCCGAACCAGCGCCGCCAGAACGGACCGTCCTTCTTGGGCTCTTCCTTCACGCGCTCGCGGGGCGGTGGCGGAGGAGCCTGGGCCGCTCCCGCAGCGGCGGGCGGCGGCGCAGCGGCGCGGGGCGGCGGCGGACGCGGCGCGGCAGTCGGTGCGGCGGGCGCAGCCGGCGCGGCCGGTGCGGCGGGCGCGGGCGCTGGCTGACGCGCCGACTTGGCGGCCTCCTCGAACACCGCATCCAGTCCCCAGGAGCTCGGATCCTCGAAGCTGCCTCCGCCGGCCTCGATGCCCGGCGTCCCGAGCGTGGCCTGCATGGCCTCCGCGGCCAGGCTGCCCGGCGATCCCGAGAACTCGTGCAGCGCGTCGATGATGACGTCACCGATGGCGCCTGCCTGACTCTTGCCCTCCGCCTTGCGGCGACGCGCGCGCTCGTCCGCGGCCAGGCGCACGATCTCCGCGATGTCCAGGTAGGTGACCGGGCTCGCGAGCCCCCTGAGCACCAGGCCCAGGTCCCGGGCGTATTCGTCGCCGGTCTGGTAGCGCTGGGCCGGGTCCTTGGCGAGCGCCTTGCCGAGGACGCGCAGCACCGCCTCCGGAATGTCCGGGCGGAACTGGCGCGGGTCGGGGATCTCGGCGGCGCGCACCAGCTTGAAGGTCTCGACGTCGCTCTCGCCCAGGAACAGGCGGCGACCGGCCAGCATCTCCCAGAGCAGGATGCCGGCGGCGAAGATGTCCACGCGCCGGTCGGCCCTCTGCCCCATCGTCACCTCCGGCGCGAGGTAGCCGAACTTGCCTTTGACGATGTCCTCGTCCTCGGCGGTCAGGTGGGAGCTGGCCTTGGCCAGGCCGAAATCCACCAGCTTGACCTCGCCGAAGCGCGTGATGAGCACGTTGTGCGGCGAGATGTCGCGGTGCACGATCTCCAGAGAGCGTCCCTGGTGATCGCAGGCGGCGTGCGCGTAGGCGAGGCCCTCGCACACGTCCATCGCGACCCGACAGGCCACCTCCACCCGCATCTGCATCTGGTGGGCGCTGAGGTAGTCGAGGACCTCCTTCAGATCCGCCCCGTCCACGTACTCCATCACGATGAAGTGCGCGCCGCTGCCCTGGCCGATGTCGAAGACCTGCACGCACTTGCTGTGGCTCAGGTAGGCGCACAGCCGCGCTTCGTCGAGGAACATCTGGATGAACTCGCGGTTGGCGCTGAGCTTGGGCAGCACGCGCTTGATCGCGACTTTCTTGCGGAAGCCCTCGATTCCCGCGCTCTCGCCCCGGAACACCTCGGCCATGCCGCCGGCGGCGATGCGCTCGATCACGTGATAACGCTGCTGGCTCTCACTCACGGTCGGCCTCGTTGGTCGAGCGGTCATCATCCCACGCCCCGCGGTCCGAATGCCAGGCCGGCGTGGTACGCTCGGAGCTGCGTGCGCCGAGCCTTCCACTTCCTGGCCCTTTGCTCGCTGCCGGCTCTGGCGGGATGCTACGACGGCGAAGAAGGCGTCGAGCCGGCGCTCGAGCGGGCCGACCTCTTCGCCGCCATCGACCCGCGGATCGGCACCGCTGGCGTGGGCTTCGGCGTGGGCTCGACCTACCCGGGCCCCGCGCTGCCCTTCGCGATGATCCACCCGAGCCCCGACACGCGCGGCGAGAAGGGGGCGGCGAGCTTCTACCACTGCGCGGGGTACTACGCGCACGATCCGCTGATCAGCGCTTTTTCACTGGTCCACTTCGAAGGCACCGGCGTGCCCGACTACGGCGCCATCGGCCTCTTGCCGACCCTGGGCATGAGCGACGCGAAGCGCGCTCAGACCGGACACATGATCGGCTTCGACAAGGCCACCGAGCTGACCAAGCCCGGCTACTACGCGGTCACGCTCGCCGACGGCATCCGCGTCGAGATCACCTCCAGCCTGCGCGCGGCGATCTTCCGCTTCAGCTTCCCCGCCCAGGGCAAGCCCGTGTTGCTCCTGGATCTCGACCACCGGCTGGAGGGCGAGATCAAGGCGGCCGACGTCACGCTCGACGGAGCGGGATTCGACGCCCACGTGCGCCACTTCGGCAACATGTCGGGGGGCGCGGGCGGGTACGACCTCTACGCGCGCGGCGTGTTGGACGTCACGCCGAGCGCAGTCGGCACCTTCGACGGCACGGGCCTGAAGGCCGGGCAGACCTCGGCGAGCGGGGTCCCGCTCGGCGCCTGGCTCGAGCTTCCGGAGGGGACCGCCACGGCCACGCTGCGCCTGGCGGTGAGCTTCGTGGACGCAGCAGGTGCGAAGAAGAACCTGGAGGCCGAGGCTCCGAGCTTCGACTTCGAGGCGATGCGCGGGCACGCAGAGGAGACCTGGCGAGCCGCGACGGAGCGCCTCGAGCTCTGGGGTGCGTCGAGCTACGACACCACCGTGATGGGCACCGCGCTCTACCACGCGATGCTGATGCCCACGCTGATGAGCGACGTGGATGGTCGCCACGTGAACGTACAAGGCCAGATCGCCCAGGGCTCGCGGCCCCGCTACAACGACTTCTCGCTCTGGGACACCTATCGCACCACGCACCCTTGGCTGCTCCTGAGCGAGGACGAGCGCAACGCCGACTTCGCGGCGTCCCTGGTCGCCATGGCCAAGGAGGGGGGCGCGGTGCCGGTCTGGGGCATCGCTCACGGCGACTCGCGCACCATGGTGGGCTCACCTGGAGAGATCGTGCTGGCAGAGTCCGCGCTGAAGGGCGTGCCGTTCGACGACGAGGCCGCCGCCTACGATCTGGCCCGGGTGTCGGCGTTCGGGCCCTCGCCCGGTCCGGTCGGCGGGCGCGACGCCGATCTGCCCGACTACCTGGCGAAGGGCTACGTTCCCTCGGACGTGTCGAGCGGCTCCGTCTCCAAGACGCAGGAGTACGCCGTGGCGGACGGCGCCCTCGCGCTCTGGGCCGAGAAGCTCGGCCGCACGAGCGACCAGAGCGTGCTGGGCAAACACGGCAAGAACTACGCGAACGTATACGACCCTGGCGTGGGCTTCTTCCGCGCCAAGAAGAGCGACGGCAGCTGGGTGCCGTTCGGCGATCCGACGGCGATGGACGACCACTACGTCGAGGGTAACGCCTGGCACTACCTGTGGATGGTGCCGCACGATCCGGAGGGCCTGGCAGAGGTCATGGGCGGCGAGCAGGCCGCGCTCGAGCGCCTGCGAGAGTTCTACGCGGCGAGCCTCGAGGACGTGCCGATCCTGGGCGTGCGCTCGCACTACTGGCCGTCGAACGAGCCCGACATCGGCGCGCCGTGGCTGTTCGCGGCCTGGGGCTCACCGGGCGAGAGCTGGGAGTTCGTGGACTGGGCGGTCACCGAGCTCTACGGCGTCGGCGTGGACGGCATCCCGGGCAACGACGACGGCGGCACGATGAGCGCCTGGCTGCTGTTCGCGGCGACGGGGCTCTACCCGCTCCCGGGCACCGATCGCTACATCGTGTCCGCGCCGCGCTACCCGAAGGTGGTGCTGAGGCGACCGGGCGGCGACCTCACCCTGCTCGCGTCGCCGGCGCCTCGGCGCGGGCTCGCGCCGAAGCGCGTCACGATCGATGGCGTCGCGCTCGAGACCCGGACCGTGACCCACGCCGAGCTCGCCGGGGCCCGCGAGCTTCGCTTCGAGATGGCAGAGCAGTGAGCTACCACCCACTCGGGACCAGCGGGGAAGCCGGCAGCGGTTCCAGAAACGCGCTGCGCGCCAGGTCTGGACAGTTGGGGCGACCATGCGCGAAGTAGTCGTCACGCCCCACGTCGAGGAGCTCGGGCGTCCAGGCGGCGGCCCCGGCGTACATCAAGTCGCGCGGGTCGTCGGAGACGTGGCCTGCCTGGGTGTGGTGCGGTGCACAGCTGCCGACGTAGCCTAGGGTGTGCAGCGCCTCGTGGAGTGCGGAGAAGTCCAGGTACCCGGGCTGAGACTCCGACGCGCCCAGCGGGTTGTCCGCGCAGGGCCTCGCGTTCGGCGGAGCTCCCCGGAGGTAGAGGGCTGCCGTGTGCCCGACCAGCGTGGGTGGCCACGCTCCTCCGCCACAGCTGAGCCGACTGCTGCCATCGTAGTACGCCAGGTACAGCTTGCGCGGATGGTGGAAGCCCAGCGCGGACAGGCCTGCCTGGATCTCTTCTCGAACGAACGCGCCGCGGGCCGCGATTTCGGAGTCGCTCTTGGCAAGGACCGCGAAGCCGACGTCCAGCCGACCGGCGCAGCGATCGAAGCGAAGACCCGCTCCGCCCGTCTGGCTGCGCAGCCAGCGATCGAAGGCGGAGACCGAGCGCGCGATGGTACCGTTCGTGTCGAGCCCACGGTCGCTGCCGTCGCGGGGCAACACGTAGAAGACCTTGATCTGAAACTCGGCGCTGTCATCCGGGCGATCGAGCGTTGCGCGCCCGGGGGCGCATGGGCTGGCTCCGCCGCTGGACGGCGCCGGCACCGGCGCCGCCGCGGGCCATCCCGCGGGGCCGGGTCCGCCGGCCCAGGGTGACGGCGCTGGGGGCCTCGAGCGACTCGCAGGCTCGCAGGACACGAGCAGCAGCGAGCACAAGAGCAGACTCACGCGCACGGAGTGGACGCTAGCACGGACCGGAGTAGGCTCGTCCTCGCGCGTTCGATGCGCCAACGACGATGTCTTCCGAGCGCGAGTCCACGCGGGAGCGCATTCGCGAGGCGCCCCGAGCCTACGGCTGGTATCGCGCCATCGAGTCCTGGATCGGAACCGCGCGGCAGCTGCGAGGATCTGGCGACCCGGACGTCGCGCGTGACCTGCTCGACGAGCTCGCGTCCGGCATGCTCGACGCCGAACGGACCGCGCAAGAGCTCGCGGTCCAGCTGCGGACCGAGGCGCAGGAGGAGCCCGAGCGCGTGGCCCGCGTCGATCACGCGGCGCGTGCGGCCTACTCGGCCGAGCTCTCCCGCCTGCTCGGAGCGCTCGCCGCGGAGATCGACGCAGGCCGGCGCGCGCTGGACGGCGCTCCCGCCGAAGCCACGTCGGGTGGCCCCAGTGCGCCTGGCACGGCTCCCGAGACCGTGCTCGGCGCTCCCGTCGGAGAGCGTCATGCGGCCGCGGTCCGCGTTCGCCTGCGGCTGCTGCGCGCCGGGCAAACACACCCGTTCGCGGGTCCGACCTACCGGCGCTGGGCCCGGGGCCTGCGATGGTTCCGTCTGCGGCGAGAGCCGCCCCACCCTCGCTCGGACGAGCGCGAGTATTTCGTGCTCGCGCTCGAGTGTCGTGACGAGGCGCAATGGGAAGCGCTCCGCCGCTCCCTGATGCAGGAGCTCCGCGACGTCCCCGGTGGCCCGCCTCGGCTGGAGCGCCTCGAGGACCGAGTTCGTCTGGAGGTGTCCAGCGGGTACGGCGTCGACGAAGACGCTTTCGTGCGGGCGCAGCGCGTGGAGGAGCGACTCGCAGGTCTGGCTCTCGTCCATCTGGAGCCCCCGGAGGACGACGACGGCTTCACGCTGCTCCCGTCCACCTACCCAGAGTGCTTCGAGCCGGACTGAGGGGCCGCTCCGGCAAATGCGACGCTTGCGCAGGCGCGGCGTTCGAGCAGAGAGTACCGAAGGGATGACTCCCGAGCTTCGAGCCGCACTGGCGTCCGTCGCGACGGACGCCGAGTGCCAGGGACCCTTCGCCATGGTCACGGTTCGTCGAGACGCGGCCGGAGAAGTCGCCGGGTTCACGTATCGCGGTGATCCCAACGCCTGCTCGGCCCCCGCCGCCCTGTACTTCGATCCGTCGGGAACGAAGCTGGGGGCCATCGGCCTGCGCCCGGTTCGCGACGAGACAGACGCGGCGGAGCTCCGAGCTCGGCACGAGACGTTGTCCGCCGGAAAGGAAGCGGAGGTCCTGGGCGCTCGCGAGCTCTTGGAGGCGCTCCAGAGCGAGAGCACACGGAGCTGGTCGGCGGGCGGCGACCTGTTCTCGGTCGTCGAGCGCTACGAGTGGTTGGCTTTGGCCGCGCTCCGGGCTCGGCTCGCAGTGCTCGTGCAAGCCGAGGGCGTTCCCCGAGACTACGCCCTCCGCTTCGAGCGCATCGCGCGCGGAGACGAGCTCGAGCTCGCTGGCGCGCGGAGGGTGTTCGATGCTGCGGAGGGATTGAGCTTGGACGAGCTCAGGACCCTCCTGGCCGAGGCCCGAGAGTCCGCCCGCCCGGGTACGGCCTCCGCCGAGCAGGCGCTGGCTCGGCTCTCGCCATGGCTGGGGCAGCTCGGCGTCGTGGAGGTCGCGCAACGGTTGGACGCGATCGCCCACCAGCGGGCGCTGGCGCAGCGCTGGCGCTGGTTGACGAAGGGCGATCTGGTCACGACGCGTCCACCGCCGCGGCCCGAAGCGACGAAGGGCTTGCGAGTGTTGACGGAGCTCTCCTACCTCGACGCCTACTCGACGGAGCTCGTCGCTTGGCTCAGGGGCGATGCCGCGCTGCCGGCAGCGCCGGAGCGTCACTCGGCCGTGCTGGAGGCAAAACACCCCCTGGAGCTCGAGCGCGGCGGTGCCTTGGCGTGGGCGCGACCGAGTGACGAGAGCTTCCTCCCGAGCGAGCTCGCGGCGGACCTCCGCCGCCTGCGGCTGGGGCTGGATGCGGCGTTTCGGCTGGCGTCCGACGTGATCTGCGACGCGCCGTACCGCGCCGTCGCGAGCCTGCACTCAGTGATGGTCACGGACCTGTCGAGCCGGCAGGATTACGGCCCGTTCGTTGGGAGCAGCTACGAGAAGAACCGCGCGATGGAACCGGTCGTCAGCCCGTGCGGGCGTTTCGTCGCGTTCGCCGACAACGACCTCGAAGACTACGGCGGCTCGGGGCTGCTGCGCTTGTTCGAGCTCCGAACGGGGCGGATGGTGCCGCTCGAGGAGCACGCCGGGCTCAACGCTCTCCGGGCGGTGAGCTTCGCAGAAGACAGCAGCAGGCTCCGAGCCCTCGAGAACTTCTCCAACCACCGCGTCGAGTTCGACGTCCGCACCGGCCGGAGGCTGGGCTAGCGGCACCGTTATCTAGTCCTCCCGTCGCATGATCAGCAGCGCGCTCGGCGGAAACCCGATGCTGTTCCGAGGCGTGCGCACGACCCAGTACGCCGCGTTCTCGTCCGCGGCGACTCCCTGAAGGCTGTCGTGCATGGGGATCGGGGGCAGACGCGCGCTCCAGCTGGCCCGCTCTCTGGCTTCGACGAACGAGCGGCGCTCTCCGCTCGCGACCGACTCGATGGACGTCGTCGGCGCGGGAACGGTCGTGCCCGGCTGCGCACGGGAGACCACGTCGAGCCAGCCCGGGATCTTCGTCCGGTGCGAGCGGCTCTCCACCCAGAGATCGGGGCCTTGCAGCGCCAAACCCTGGACGCTGCCGCCCGACAGCTGCAGCCGCACCCAAGCGCCGCCGTGCTTCGGAGCGACGACGAGCGAACGCCCCAACCCCACGATGACGTGAGACGTAGCCAGGATCATGACCGCCGCGTCCACCGCCGAGTCGTCATCGACCAACAGCGCGAGAAGCTTCGGCCCCGGAGATCGAACCAGGCAGGTTTCGGTCGCGGCGATGGGGACGACGCGATCGCCGTGGCGTACGTCCAAGTAGAACCCCATGTCCGGGTACGGGCTCGGCTTCGCTCGCTCCACCTTGCCTACACTGCCGCCTTCGCCGTAGACCTCGCGCCCCACCAACGCGCTTGCGAGGAAGCGCTCGACGCCTGGGCGAGCTGGCGTCATTTCCCGCCAGATCCGGGCCCCGTCCTTGCCGAAGTACTCGGCGCCGAGCATCGAGTGGTGCACGCGGAAGAAGCACTGTCCCTTCTGAGTGGTGAGGGACACATACTCGGCGGGGATCGACTTGGCGTGGTCGACGAGCAACCAGACGACTGTCAACGAGATTGCAGGCGCGCCGAAGCCGAGGGGCAAGAGGCTCAGGAGTATCCAGCGTGTCGGGGAGCGAGCGGCGCGGGTCTCTCGCCGAATGTGCTCGTCCAGGCTGGAAGCCGCTCGGTGCAGGTGTTCGACGAGCTTCGACATGGCAGCGGACGAGACGACGTTGTCCGCGCGGCAGTAGGTACAGCGCACTACGAGCCGACCAGGCGACGCCGGCAACGGGGCGCCGCACACCCGGCACTCCGCCGGCTCGCCTGGCGCGGCGGGGGCAATGGCCGCGCAGCGGGCCTCCAGGCGCAGGTGGGCACGCCAGGCGACGACGATGGCGATCAAGGTCGGCGCGACCAGGAGCAGCAACGAGACGACCCAGGCCGTGTTTCGGACTTCGGACCCCAACCGCCAGCGGGTCGCGGCATCGACGGCGTAGACGACGACCGAGGCCCCGCCGAGGCAGAGCGTGCCCATTAGGACGGCGACCAGAGAAAGCTGCACCGGGCGAGAGCGGGACAGCGCTCTCTGCTGTCGCGCGGAGAGCTGCCGCTCGGTGGCGTCTCGATGACGGAAGATCTCCGCTGCCGCGTCGATCGCGTCGCGCGCGACACCGGCTGGCGCGCCGGAGTATCCGCAGTGTAGACAAGCGAGGGCCGTTGGCTCCGCCAGGCGCACGGGCGTCGGTGCGCCGCAGCGCGAGCAAGAGACGACGAGCATCGGGGGGCGGTCAGAGGATAGCCGATCGCGCGCCGCGCCGCGCCGCCGCGTTCCGCACTTCGGCCTGCATCCAGCAGGATTTCGGCCGAGCAGCTGCGCGGTGTTGTTGCCTGCGAATCGTTCGAGCAGCCTCCTGGCCGTGCGCCGAGTCCCCCGAGCCAGAGGCCTGCCGTTCGTCGGCTCCGCCATCGAATTCTCGCGGGACACGCTCGGCTTTCTGCAACGTCAGGCGGCGCTTCACGGCGACCTGTTCAGAGTGAAGATCCTCGGCCGCGACCTCCACATCGTGGTGCACCCCGACGACATCGAGCGCGTGTTGGTCCGCGATCACGCGGTCATGCACAAGGACCTGTTCACCCAGGACCTGAGCAAGATCCTGGGCAACGGCCTGGTGACCAGCGAGGGCGAGCACTGGAAGAAGCAGCGCAAGCTGGTCTCGCACGCCTTCACCCCGGCCAAGATCCGCGGCTACGCCGACACCATGGCGGAGGTCGCCGGCGAGGCGGCGCGCGCCCTGTCCGACGGTCAGGTGCTCGACATCCACGAGGAGATGACGCGGCTCACCCTGGACGTCGTGGCCAAGACCCTGTTCGACGCCGACGTGCGCGCCGACGCCCGCGTGGTGGGCGAAGCGATGCAGGTGCTGAGCGACTTCGGCGCCAGCCTCGAGGCCGGGCTGCTCTTGCCGACTTGGTTGCCGACGCCGGGCTCTCGGCGCGCGGGACGGGCCATCGCGCGCATCGACGAGGTGCTATACCGCATCATCGCCGCGCGCCGCGGCTCGAGCGGCGGCGGGGACGACGTGCTGGCGACGCTGCTCCGCGCGCGCGACGAGCAGGGCGGCGGCATGAGCGACCGCGAGCTCCGCGACGAGTGCGTGACGCTGTTCCTGGCAGGGCACGAGACCACCGCCATCGCGCTCTCGTTCGCCTTCTACTTGCTCTCGAAGCACCCGGAGGTCGAGGCACGCCTGCACGCCGAGCTCGAGCGCGTGCTCGGCGGGCGCTCGCCCACCTACGCGGACGTCGAAGCGCTGGAGCTCACCGCGCGCATCGTGAAGGAGACGATGCGGCTCCTGCCGCCGGTCTGGGCCATCGGCCGCCAACTGCTCGAGGATCTGGAGCTTCGAGGTTTTCTCCTGCCGAAGGGCTCGCAGCTCGCGCTCTGCCAGTGGCTGGTACACCACGACGCTCGCTGGTTCCCGGATCCGGAGGCGTTCGATCCGGAGCGTTGGCTCGAGGCCGGTGCCAAGAGCCTGCCGCGCTTCGCCTACTTCCCCTTCGGCGGCGGTCCGCGCATCTGCATCGGCAATCACTTCGCCATGCTGGAGGCCGTGCTCACTCTGGCGGTGTTCGCACAGCGCTTCCACCTGGAGCTCGCGTCCGGCGCGCCGCTCGAGCTCCTGCCGTCGATCACCCTCAGGCCCAAGCACGGCATCCCGATGCGACTCCGCGCGCGCCTTCCCGTGTCGAGGTGAGAGATGCCCGCGCGCGGCGTGATTCATGGCGACGGGGTGGAGTGGCTCCGCCGCGAGCGGCTCCCAGCGACGCACGCCGTGGTCACCTCGATGCCCGACAGCTCGGAGCTGCCGAGCCTGGGGTTTGCGGGCTGGCGAGCCTGGTTCGTGGAGACCGCGGCGCTGGTGATGCGGCAGGTCGCCGACGACTCGGTGGCGGTGTTCTTCCAGACCGACGTGAAGCGCGAGGGCGTCTGGGTGGACAAAGGCTACCTGGTGGCGCGCGGCGCGGAGCTGGCGGAGGTGGAGCTGCTCTGGCACAAGATCGTGTGCCGCGCGCCCGCCGGCACCACCACCTTCGGGCGCCCGGCCTACGCGCACCTTTCCTGCTTCTCGAAGACCCTCCGCCTCGACCCCAAGAGCTCCAGCGCCGACGTGCTGCCGCGCCTGGGCGAGATGCCCTGGCCGCGCGCCATGGGCGTCGAGGCCTGCGCGGCGGTGTGCCGCTTCCTGCGCGCGAGCACCAGCTGCACCACCGTCGTCGATCCCTTCTGCGGCATCGGCACAATGCTGGCAGTCGCCAACGCGCACGGTCTCGACGCCATCGGAGTCGAGCGCTCCGCCAAGCGTGCGTCGCGCGCGCGACTGCTCACGCTCGGTTCGACTTGAGGGCGAGCTCTGCCGAGCTCGCGCGGCGCGGACGTGCCTTGCCGGCGCGCTCGCGGGCCCTGGCGAACACGGCTCTGAGCTCGGCGGCCGAGAGCGCAGCCAGCCAGGGGGTCTTCGACGGGGTACGACGCGGGGTCATGGGGATGGCCTCACCGAGTGGTAGAAGCACGGCCCGTGCCGGAGCGTGCCCCAGGGATTTCCCCGCGTTTCTCGGGGGCGAGACCGGCGCGCGCGTGGGTGTCCGGTCACACCCACCGTGTCACGAAGGTCAGACCGACCCGGGTGCGCACGCAATTGCGCGGGCGGCGCCCCGCGGCGAGACTCCGCCCATGCGGGTCTTCGTCACCGGAACGAGCCGAGGCATCGGCCTCGAGCTGGCACGCCAGCTCGCCGAGCGCGGCGACCAGGTCGTCGCGTCGGCGCGCGCGCCCGACACATCGACCAAGCTCGGAGCGCTACGGAGCGCTCACCCCGACCGAGTCGAGGTCGTCGAGCTCGACGTCGCCAGCGCCGAGAGTGTCGCCGGGCTGGAGCGACGCGTCGCCCCAGGCGCCATCGACGCCTTGATCAACAACGCCGGCGTGGTCGGCAAGCTGCGACCCCTCGAAGAACTCGATTTCGACGACATGCAGAGCGCCTACGCCACTGACGCTCTAGGCCCGCTGAGGGTGACACGGGCGCTGTTGCCACGCCTTCGCCAGAGCTCGGTCAAGCGGATCATGAACGTCTCGACCGGGATGGCGTCGCTCGCGGACAACGGCAGCGGCGGAGCCTGGGGCTACCGCATGGCCAAGGCCGCCCTCAACATGGCGACGCGCAACCTGGCGATCGCGCTCGGGTCGGAGGGCTTCGCCTGCGTGGCCGTCAACCCCGGCTGGGTGAAGACTGACATGGGCGGGTCCGGCGCGACCATGCCCGTGGAGGAGTCCGCGGCGCGCTTGCTGCGCATCCTCGACGAGCTCAGCGTGTCCGAGAGCGGCAGCTTCCTGAACTACGACGGCCAGCCTTTTCCGTGGTGAAGGCTTGCACCGAGCCGGCTCGGGCGGGAAACTGAGACCGATGCGCCTCGGTTGGCTCTGCTTCGCCTGGCTCTTGCAGGGCTGCGGCGGCGGCGACGGCAGCGGCCCTCCGGCAACGGTGGTGGGCGACGGAGGCATCGGCGGCAGCGGCGGCGACGCAGCGGCGCCCAAGCCCAAGATCGCCTTCGTGACCTCCACCGAATACACCTCGGACTTCGGCTCCGTCGCCAAGGCCGACGCCCAGTGCGCGACGCGCGCGGCGGAGGCGGGCCTCTCGGGCAGCTACATGGCGTGGCTCAGCGACTCCACGTCCTCACCGAGCACGCGCTTCACGCGGGCCGAAGGCAACTACGTCTCGGTGAGTGGCACGGTGATCGCCGCGGGCTGGACCGGGCTGACCTCGGGCTCACTGAAGGCGAACCTGGACTACGACGAGTACTCGGAGCAGACGACGATCGGCCTCACTGCCTGGACCGGCACGGCGGCCGACGGCACCGCGACGGGCGACGACTGCAACGACTGGTCCGGCGACGGCCAGGCCACCGTCGGCGAGATCACGGCCTACGGCTTCAAGTGGTCGGCGCTGCCCGGCGCGCAGGACTGTGCCGTATTCCGCCATCTGTACTGCTTCGAGCAGTGATGCTCGCCCAGATCAGATCTGAACACCCAGCGCCAGCCCGGCGAGGCCAGCCGCGAGGGCGGCCGCGAGCGGCACGGACAGGTTGTCGTCGATGCGGACGCTGACGGCCTCCGCGACGGCGCCGGCGGCGCCCGCGGCTGCCGAAATCAGCAAGAGCAGCGGCCACGCCGCCGCGCCGTGCCAGAGCGAGAGCACGGCGAAGGACGCCAGCGTGCCGAACGCGGCGAAGGCCAAGGTGCCCTCCACGGTGCGCCCCCCCGCCAGCGGCCGGCGGCCCCAGCGCCGGCCGACCAGGCCCGCGGCAGGATCGCCGATGCCGAGCACCGCCAGGGCCGCGGCCGAAGCGAACGGTGGGCTCACCACCGCCAGGATGACCAGCGCGGTCCCGTACCAGGTCGCCGAATTGACGTGGTGGTGCTCGTGCGGATGGATGATGAGCTGGAAGAAGCGCACGCGCATCAGCCGGTCGTTCCAGCGCTTGCTGAAGGCGCGCCCGGTCTCCATCACCCAGCAGTAGGCGGCGAAGGCCCCTGTCGCCCAGAGCGTACCGGTACGACTCAGGAACACCTCGAGCAGGAGCAGCGCGCCGAGCGCCGAGCTGACGTGGAAGCCGATGCGGGCCCAGTTGGTCGGACGCAGCGTGGGCGCGCGCACCGAGCGGCGCCGGAGCTCACCCGCCAGGCGCTCGTAGGTCGCCATCAAGTGCGGGCGCAACGACAGCCAGTAGCTGGCCGACTCGCTGCTCGGCGCCTCCGCCTCCTGCATCAGCTCGCGCAGCGTCGCCAAGGACTCGGTGATGGGCGGCGGAGCGGCGGGTTCGTCCGCCAGCTCCTCGACGCTGGCACGGATGCGCGACCAGCGTTCCCTCGCGCGCTCGGTCACCGTGTCCGTGAGCAGCGCGGGATCCGTCTCGCGCAAGAGCGCTAAGAGCTCGCTCGCCAGGTCTCCGGTCTGGGTCAGGGTGGCGGAGTTCATCGACGAAGCTCACCCCCTAGCGCAAAAACGCGACGGCGGCGAGTTCGTCTAGGCTCGCTCCGGCGGGAGCAACTCCCGCGCCAGGCCGAGCGCGCGAACGTTGCTTCGCACTCGTGTCAGGAATCCGTCACGCCAGTGGTCGCGCGGCGGTTCGGCGTCAACGTCTCATCCTGGCCGTGGTCACCCACTCGTCCCAAGAGCTGGCCCAGCCGTCGTAGTGGATCAGGTACTTGTCGTCCTTCACCTGAAGCACGGTGGCGGGCCACCACTTGGCGCCCCAGAGCACCTGCACCTTGCTGCCGACCCCGTAGGCGGGCTTCTTCTTCGGGCTCGCGCCGGCGTCGGCCGAGTCGCCGCTCGCTGCCTCCATCGGCTTCCCTCCGCCGGCGTCCGCTGGCTTGGCCAGGAGACCCGCGTCGAGCTTCTCGGGCGCGCGCTGCGTCCGCGGCGTGCTGGTCGGCGCGGCAGACTCGGCGGGCGCAGCGGCCGCGGCCGGCAGCACGGCGAGCGCGGAGTCGGCAGCTGCCTCGGACGAGCTCACGTAGTAGGGGGTGAAGCCCGTTTCGCTGAGCCAGGCCGTGAGCATGGTTCGCCACTTGGCCTCTTCCAGGCCGGTGTCGCGCAGCGAGCTCTCGACTGCCAGGCTCGCCACCTTCGTGCACGAGTGCTGGCCGGGCAGGAGCTTGGCCTCCTCGGTGAGCTTGCGGCAGGTGGCGAAGACCTTCTCGTACTTGCCGAGCAAACGCTTGCCCCGCATCTCCGGCGTGCACGCGGAGCACAGCGTCAGGAGGGCGAGCACGAGCACGAAAGCGCGGTTCATCCTTGCCAATCGAGCGTCCCCCCGACCTACTGGGCTGGTCAAAGAGAAACGCCGTGTAAGGGGCCTCCCTCGCCGGCCGTTCGACCCGGCGAGGACCTCCCATGCCGTTCGCCCGCTTCTCCGCCAAGCTCCCGAAAATCCTGGCCGTCGCCACCCTCGGCCTCGGCGCCGCCCTCGGGCCGGCCTGCCGCAAGTCCACCGATGGCGACCCGCTCGCGAAGGTCATCCAGCACCACTCGAGGAAGACCCTGACGGCCTTCGGCTCCGAGGCGGAGCTGTCCAAGTTCTTGAAGGACATGGCCAAGGCGCGAAAGGCGCAGGCCCACACCGCGCAGCCGGGCTCCGCCTACGCCGGCGCCGAAGCCGAGGCCCCCGCCGCGCAAGCGGCCCCCGCACCCGAGCCCAGCGCCGCGGCAGACACCGCGTCGTCTGCCAAGAGCGACGAGTCGGTCACGAACACCCAGCACGCCGGGGTGGACGAGGGCGGCATCGTGAAGCTGCACGGCGATCACCTGGTGGTGCTGCGGCGCGGCCGGCTGTTCACGGTCCGCACTTCGGACCTGACGCCGGTCTCGGCGGTGGACGCCTTCGCGCCGGACATCGACCCAGGCGGCACCTGGTACGACGAGATGCTGATCGGCGCGAACACCGTCGTGGTGGTCGGCTACAGCTACGACCGCGGCGGAACGGAGCTCGGTCTGTTCGACATCAGCGACTCCGGGCGGCTGAAGTATCGCGCAACCTATCACCTGCGCTCGAACGACTATTACTCCTCGCGCAACTACGCGAGCCGCCTGATCGGCGACAAGCTGATCTTCTACACCCCGCTCTACTTGTCCGTCGGCGACGAGGATCCGTTCCGCTCCTTCCCTGCCCTGCGCAAGTGGAAGAAGGGGGTGAAGGACACCGACTTCCAGCGCATCGCCTCGGCGACGCGCATCTACCGGCCGATCCAGAAGGCTTCGTCGCTCACGCTGCACACCGTCACGGTCTGCGATCTCGGCAAACGCGAGCTCTCGTGCGACGCCACGGCGGTGCTCGGCCCGGCGGGGCGCGTGTTCTACGTGTCCCCCGGCTCGGTGTTCGTCTGGGTCACCGACTACGAACAGCTCGACGACCGCTCACTGCCGCGCTCGTTCGTGTACCGAATGCCGCTCGACGGCTCGAGCCCGTCGGCGCTCCAGACCGCGGGTAGCCCGGTCGATCAGTTCTCGTTCTTGGAAGACACCGAGGGTTTTCTGAACGTGCTGGTACGCGCCGAGGCTGCGGGCGACGGCATGTGGAACGCGGAGGTCAGCGGCGGCGACATCGCCTTGATGCGCGTGCGCCTCACGAGCTTCTCCGACGGCGCGGACAAAGTCCCCGCCTCGCACTACCGCCAGCTGCCCAAGCCCGCCGGCTACACCTTCCAGAACCGCTTCGTCGGCAAATACGTGCTCTACGGCACGGGCAGCGGCTGGGGCGCGCCCGAGGAGAAGGAGCGCGGCGGTCTGGTCGCCTACCGCTACTCCGGCGGCGCCGAGCCCGCGAAGCTCCCGCTCACCCACGGCGTCGATCGCATCGAGGCGCTGGGCGCCGACGCGCTGGTCGTCGGCACCGACGGCAAGGACCTGCACTTCTCACCCATCGCCCTCGGCCAGCGCCCGAGCGTGGCCCAGCGCTACACGCGCAAGAACGCCTCACAGGGCGAGCTCCGGAGCCACGGCTTCTTCTACAAGCCGCTCGACGAAAAATCGGGGCTGATCGGCCTGCCCGTGGCCGAGGCCGGCCGCCCCGGCTACGAGCACCTGTTCCAGAATTCGGCGTCGGTGCTGTTCCTACGCAACGACCTCTTGCGGTTCACCGAGCTCGGCACGCTGGGCGCTCGGCCCGAAGGCAGCGCCGACGACGGCTGCCGCGCCTCCTGCGTGGACTGGTACGGCAACGCGCGCCCGCTGTTCTTCAAGGGTCGCCTGTTCGCCCTGCTCGGCTACGAGATCGTCGAAGGCGAGCTCGACGGCAGCCGCATCAAGGAGACCCGGCGGGTGAGCTTCGCGCCCCGGCGTGCGCAGATCGCGCGCTAGCCGCTTCGCTTGGCGGCTCTCCTTCGTTATGCTCCGCCCAGAGGGGCAGCATGGCCGTCAACGTGGATCAGGAGAACCTGGAGGCCGTCGAGGCATGGAATACCGTGCTGTTCGACAAGTTCGTGCGCTTCCGCGAGCTCTTGACCCGGGGGCTCGGGTCCCACGGAGACGCCGTGCTCGAGCGCCATCCGCCGCGGGTCGGCTCGCGGGTGCTGGACGTCGGCTGCGGCTTCGGCGACACGACGCAGGTCATCGCGCGGCAAGTCGGCCCGAGCGGCGAAGCCGTGGGTGTGGACGCCGCCGAGCGCTTCATCGAGGGCGCGCGGAAAGAGGCGGAGGGCGCGGGCGTGAAGAACGCGCGCTTCCTGGTGGCGGACGTGCAGGCATCCGATCTGGGCGGCCCCTACGATCAGGCGTTCGCGCGCTTCGGCACGATGTTCTTCGCCAGCCCCGTGGCGGCGTTCCGCAACATCCGGCGTTCGCTCGCCCCCGGCGGGCTGCTCAGCATGGTGGTCTGGCGGCGCAAGGTGGACAACCCCTTCTTCTACGACGTCGAGCAGCGTTTGCTCGAGCTCATCCCGCACCCCGACAAGGGCGATCAGGTCACCTGCGGTCCGGGTCCGTTCTCGATGGCGGAGCCGAACGTCGTCAGCGCCGAGCTCGAGGCGGCGGGCTTCGATCGCATGACGTTCGAGCGCTTCGACTCCGAGATCTCGATCGGCAAGGACCTGGACCACGCCCTCGAGTTCGCCATGGCCCTGGGTCCCGCCGGCGAGATCCTGCGGCTCGCAGGCGCGGAAGGCGAGCGTCGCCGGCCGGAGGTGGAGCAGGCCCTGAGAGAAGTGCTGGCACCGCTCGCGCGCCCGGACGGCGTGTTCGGACGCTCGAGCAGCTGGCTGGTTTCGGCGCGAGCACGTTGAGGGCTACGGAGGCAGACAGGTCCGACGCACCTCGTTGCCCTTGAGCTCCACGTACGAGGTCTGCTTGGGCATCTTGGTCTTGGTGACGAAGGTGAAGGGCATGGTCAGCCGCTTCAGGTCCGGGCTGAAGCCGAAGGAGCTGAACTGCACCGGGTTCGGACCGATGTGGATCTCCGTGGTGCCGGCCGGAGGCGCGCCGAACTTGCCGCACAGGGAGCCGGTGCAGGTGATCTTGCCGTCCACACGGTAGCCGCGCACGGGTGTGCTCCAGACGAGCTCCTGGTTGTTCATCACCCCGGAGGCAGCGACACCTTTGTCGTCCGGTGTGGCGCGAGTCTTGGTGTCGTTCTCGACCACGGTGTTCCAGAACAGCGTGCGCGTCTTGACCGTGAAGTGATCGCGCATCTCGTAGCGTCGCATCTGGACCGCGCCGCCGGGGCTCCCGCCGCGGTCCCCGAAGCGCAGGACCGTACGTCCGGGGCCTATCCGTACGACCCCGTCACCCTGACCGAGCGGGGTGTCGGTCAGCTTCAGGTTCGCGCGCAGGGCGTACTCGATCTCCCACGAGCCGCAGGGCGGAGCTGCCGCGCCGGGCAGCGTCGCCACGGCGCCCGCGGCGACCAGGAGCGCGGCGAGGGTGATGCGGGCCATGACGGGTGCTGACGCATCGCGCGTGCCACGCCGCGAAAGCCGGGAGTTTGCAGCGGCCGAGCGCGCAGGATCTGCGAAGAGTGCTCGGGCATCGGCAGGCGGCGCGCCCTTTTGTCAGCCTAATACACGAAGGCGTCGTTGCCCTCGGTGACCGTGACCATCACGATGGTGTCGGCCCGGGTGGACGCCGGAACGAGCGGGTAGGCCTGCGCCAGGGCGTCCCGGTGCTGCTTGTCCCAGGCCAGAATGTGCAGGATCTGCTTCTTCCAGGCGTCGATCGGCTTCACGTTCTGGTTGCTGAGCAGGATGTCGCCGAGCTTCTTGTCGAGCAGGTCCTGGGCAACGCTCACCGTGTACGGCGTGCCGGGCGGATAGATGAACGCACGGGTGACGCTGACGCCGAGCTTGTAGCCGTCGATCTCGACCAAGAGGTCCGTCTTCTTGCCACCCGTGTCCACGTACTCGACCTCCGCCTCGGTCTTGAGCAAGGTGGCGAGCTCGCAGCGGTACAGCACCTCGTAACTGAAGATCTCGGAGTGGAGCGAGCTGCCGCCGAGGTTGCCGGCGTCGAAGATCTTCTTCCCTCCGGGTGAGAGCGCGGTGTCGTCGAAGGTGGCGGTGCCGAAGTCGAGCGAATTGTCGAAGCTGAACGCGCTTGCGGAGAGGATCTCCGTGGCGTCGACCGGGCCGCAGTCGCCGAGGATGCTGCCGAAGCCGGGCAGCGGCAGCGTGCCCGCGTCACCGGCGTCCGTGGCGCCCGCGCCCGCGCTGCCACCCGCGCCCGCGCTGCCACCGGCGCCCGCGCTGCCACCCGCCCCGCCGCTGCCACTTGCGCCAGCGCTGCCCCCCGCCCCGGCGCTGCCACTTGCGCCAGCGCCGCCACCTGCGCCCGCGCTACCCCCTGCGCCGCCGCCCACCGCAGCCGCTCCTCCTCCACCGCCACCGCCTGGCGTGCTGTCGGGGTCCGAGCTCTGACCGCAGGCGCTCGCCAGGACCACACACAGGAACGCCGCACGGAGCCGCATCGGCGACCATCATCCGTCAGCCCACCGAGCGCCGCAATCCGGACCGCGCACGCGCTGCGCGCGCGTCGTCCCTGACGCACCGCGAGATGCGCTTTGTCACGTGCGTCGGACCGGACCCGTGGCAGTCTCCCGAAAATGACGACCGACCTCACTCAGTTCGTCCGTCCCGTCGAAGGCGCGCCGCGTGTCTCCAGCATGGCCGCGGGCATCGTCGGGTCGGAGATCCTGAAGATCGCGGCCGACATCCGCGCCCTCGTGGCCAAGGGGCAGAAGATCTGCAACCTGACCGTCGGCGACTTCGATCCGAAGCAGTTCCAGATCCCAGAGGCGCTCCAGAAGGGCATCGTCGCCGCCTACGACGCGCACGAGACCAACTACCCGCCGTCGAACGGCATGCCCGAGCTGCGCGCCGCCGTGCAGCGCTTCTACGAGCGCGAGCTCGGGCTGAAGGTGCCCGTCGAGTCGATCCTGATCTGCGGCGGAGCGCGCCCCGTCATCTACGGCGTGTACCGCACGCTGGTCGATCCCGGGGACGTGGTCGTGTTCCCGCTGCCGAGCTGGAACAACAACCACTACATCCACATGGCCGGCGCCCGTGGCGTGCCGGTGAAGTGCGGTCCGGAGACGCGCTTCCTGCCGACCCGCGAGAGCATCCTGGCGAGCCTGGGCGAGGCGCGCTTGCTGTGCCTCAACTCGCCGCTGAACCCCACCGGCACCGCGATGAGCCACGAGATGCTCGCCGGCATCTCCGAGGCGATTTTGACCGAGAACCACGCGCGCGAGCGGAGCGGGAAGCGTCCCGTCTTCCTGATGTACGACCAGATTTACTGGATGCTCACCGCGGACGGCACGAGCCACGTCTCGCCGCCGGGCATCCTGCCGGAGATGGCCCGCTACACCATCTTCGTGGACGGCATCAGCAAGGCCTTCGCCGCTACCGGCGTGCGCGTGGGCTGGGCGGTGGGCCCGGTGGACGTCATCGACCGCATGAGCTCCATCCTGGGGCACGTCGGGGCCTGGGCGCCGCGCGCCGAGCAGGTCGCGACGGCCAAGCTCCTGGATGACTCGGCCGGCATCCACGCCTACGTGGGCGAGCTCAAGCGCGGCATCGTCAGCCGACTCTCGGCGCTGCACGAAGGCTTCCAAGCCCTGAAGGCCCAGGGCCTGCCGGTGGACAGCTTGTCGCCGGAAGGAGCCATCTACCTCACGGTGCGCGTGGCCCCGTTCGGCAAGAAGACGACGGACGGCAAGCTCGTCGGCAGCAACGAGGACGTGCGCAAGCTCCTGCTCGACCGTGCGGGCGTCGGCGTGGTGCCGTTCCAGGCATTCGGCTACCCGGACGACGACGGCTGGTTCCGGCTCAGCGTGGGCGCCGCGTCGCTGCGCGACATCCAGGACGCGCTGCCGCGCATCGGCGAGGCGCTGCGCGGTCTGTCCTAGCCGCGCTGTGGGATGGCCTCCCACACCCACCCAGTCTTTTTCGTCCGAACCTTGGCCCGGCCCGGCGATCTCGGCTTTTTGTCGCGCGGGGCGTCCCATGGACGAACAGAACTTCTACTTCGAGCCGGAGCTCGACAGCGGCGTTTACCCGAGCGCGGCCGAGTCCGGCCTGCTCGCCCTCGCCGAGCGGGCCCGGTACACGGTCGGCAGCGAGGTCGGCGCAGTCCTCGACCTGACCGGCAAGGTCGCCAAGCTGGCCGTCGCGGGCTCTCCGGTCGAGCTCGGCGACGTGAAGGAAGCCGTGCTGATGGCCTGGCTCCAGGAAGTGGACGCCATGGTGGTGCGCCCCACTCCACCCAAGCTGGCCCTGGCGTTCGGCTGCCACGAGCTCCTGGTCGTGCCGATCCAATCCCCCGCGGGCCTGGTCGGCGTGGCGGCGGTCTCCCTGCCCTGCGGCGTGCGGCGTGCGGCGCAGCTGCTCGAGCGGCTCGCCGCCGAGTGGGCGCTCACCTTGGAGGCCGAGGAGCGCCGCTCGTCCCAAGTCCTACCGGCACGCGCCGAGGCCGACACGACGCCGGCGCCTCCCGCTCCCGAGCTCGACATCGAGTACGCCGTCGTACACGCCGGGCGATGGTGATCACTCGACGGACAGTCGATAGACGGGCGCGTCCGCCGGCGCGACGGTGAGCGTGACGCGCTGGTGGTTCGGCACCGTGATGCCGCCTTGCACCAGCGTGAACGGGCCGCTCTCGGCGTCCGCGCGCTCGATCTGGTAGCTCTTCGCCGGATCGAGGTGCGTGGTCTGGATGCTCAGGGTGCCGCCGGCGTAGCTGACGATCTCCGCCCCCCAAGGTCGCGCCAAGGGCTCGCCGACGAACAGGCCCTCGCCGGGCGCGGCGACGCTCTTCCAGTAGGCCTCGAGCAGCGTCTCCCCGCGGTAGTAGCGCGGCACGACGACGCGGGGATCCGGGAACTTGCTCTGGTAGTTGCAGGGCTCGACCACGGTGCCGAAGCTGCCGGTGACTCCGACCTCGATCCACTTCGCGATGCTCATCTGCCCGCTGGTCGGCACCTGCCCGCCGTAGCTCGTCAGGTGATCGGCGATGGCGCCCGGGCGATAACCGTTGGTCTCGATCTTCGGCACGCTGGCCAGGCCGGTGAAGTAGAAGAGCACGTCCTTCTGGCTCTCGATCTCGTTGGAGCCGGTGCCCTTCGAGTTGTCCACGTACGTGAGCTTCATCACGCTCGGATCGGTCCACTCCGAGGTGAGCGTCACGAAGGCCGGCCAGCGTACGCTGCGCGCCGTGTCGGTGGTCCTGATCAGCCAGCCCTCGCCGGTCGGGAAGGTATCGTCCGCGGCGACTCCGCGGTCGACCAGCGCCTTGGCCGTCGCGGCGTCCTTGCCGACCAGCATCATCGTCGGCCGAATGCCGTGGTCGGTGAAGGGGGCCGTGGTGTCGGAGTCGTGGCTGGCCACGCTGGCCGTGGGTCCGCAGGCGCCGCCGGTGGTGTTGCAGTACTTGTTGTCGAAAGCCGAGCGCGAACGCACTGGTCGTGCTCATACAGGCGACTCGGTACGGCTTGGTCCAGGTCACGACCAACCCCTGGATCTTGGGTCCCAGCGCCGCGTCCACCGAGGCCCTCGCCGTGGCGAAATCGGCCTCGCTCATCACGTCGTTCACCGGGAACGTCAGCTTCACCACGTTTGCCGCCGGGATCTTGCGGGCGGCGACGTAGTAGTCGGCGACCTCCTTGGACTGAGGGTCGGCGTCGTTGACGAGCACGCCGAGCTCTGCCGCGGAGAGCCCGGTCTTCGGCAGCATCACCTTGGGCGTGCTGGCTTCGCTCGCTGCCTCTTCGCCCGCGTCGGCCGCGTCGGTCGTCGCCTCGGTGGCGACGTCCGGCGAGGCGTCACTGCCGGCGTCCGGGATCGCGCTCGAGGCGGCGTCCTCCGAGCTGCACGCCGTGGGTGCGAGCCACAGACAGAGAAGAGCGAGGCCCCGCGCGCGCGTCACGCTCCGGAAAATAGCACGGCGGCAGCCCTTTTGTCGGCGAACGCCCGTTCTGACGGCCAGCCGAGCATTCCCCTCGCACATCGCCTGCCGATGAGTATGCTCCCGCCCCCTGAACGGGCCACCGGGCCCGAAGAGAACGAGGTACGCGGTGCTGGTCCGAGAAGTGATGACGCGCAAGGTGTTGACGGCGGGAGCCGACTGGACGCTGGCGGAGCTGAAGACGTTCCTGCTCGAGCACGGCATCAGCGGGGCCCCCGTGGTCGATCAGACCGGCAAGCTGGTGGGCGTGGTCTCTGCCACCGACGTCTTGCGCTCCGAGGACACGAGCGAGACCACCGAGGGCGGATACTTCGCCACCTCGCTCGACCGACCCCTGGGCGAAGAGGAGCTGCGCACGCTGATGGTCGAAGGCGGACCGACCCAGGTGGTGGGTGACGTGATGACCCCGGTGGTCTTCCAGGCCGCGGCCGACACGCCGGTGGACGAGGCGGCGGACACCATGGTGCGCGGCCGCATCCACCGCATCGTGGTCACCGAGCACGGCGCCGTCGTGGGCATCGTCACCGCGCTCGACCTGGTGCGGGCGCTGCGCGACGTGTTGCGCGAAAACCGCTAGCCAGATGGCGTCGGGCAAGCGTCCCACCGCGGTCCTGATTGCGGTCAAGCTCCCCGACGTGAGCGAGGCGGAGCTCGACGCGAGCCTCTCCGAGCTCAGACGGCTGGTCAAGACGCTGGGCTACGACGTCATCGATCGCGTGACGCAGACGCGCGACAATCTCGCTCCCGCCGCCGTGCTCGGCGAGGGCAAGCTCGCCGAGCTGGCCGAGCTCACGGGCGGCAGCGGCAAGAGCAGCCTACCCCTGCCGATCAAGAAGAAGAGCAAGGCGCGACGGGGCTGGGAGCAGGGAGACGAGGCGGCCGAGCCAGAGGGCGAGGAAGAGCCCTCGGAGGCCGCGATCGACCTGGTCGCGGTCGATCACGACATCTCGCCCAGCCAAGCCCGCAATCTGGAGCGCGCGACCGGCACGACCGTGCTCGATCGCACCGGGGTGATCATCGAGATCTTCCATCGCCACGCCAAGAGCCGGGAGGCGCGCCTGCAGGTGGAGATCGCGCGCCTGACGTACACGGCGCCGCGCCTGCGCGAGTCACCGGGTGGCAAGGAGCGCCAGGCCGGGCGCGGCGCCGGCGAGGCCGCCCTGGAGCTGGACCGGCGCAAGATCCGCGACCGCATCGCCGAGCTCAGGACGGAGCTCGCCTCGATCCAGCGGGAGCAGGGCGTGCGACGCGCTCACCGCCGTGAAGCGCGGCGCGTTGCCCTCGTCGGCTACACCAACGCCGGCAAGAGCTCGCTGATGCGCGCGCTCACCGCGAGCCAAGTCTACGTCGAGGACAAGCTCTTCGCGACGCTCGACACGACGGTGCGGGCCCTCCAGCCGGAGGCGAAGCCGCGCATCTTGGTCAGCGACACCGTCGGCTTCATCAAGAAGCTGCCCCACGACCTGGTTGCCAGCTTCAAGTCCACGCTCGACGAAGCCCTGGAGGCGTCGCTCCTGCTCCACGTCGTGGACGCCGCGGATCCGAGCTGGGAGAGCCAGCTCGAGGTGACGCGGAGCGTGCTGGCGGAGATCGGCGCGGAGGGTCTGCCCGCGCGCCTGGTCATGAACAAGATCGACAAGCTCGCGACCGAGGAGCTGGCCGAGCTCCGGGCGCGCCTGCCGGACGCTTGGTTCGTGTCGGCCCACGCTCCGGCCGACGTCGCCCAGCTGCGCGACCAGATCATCGCCTTCTTCGAGGCGAGCTACCTGGAGGCCGAGCTGTTCGTGCCGTGGGGCAAACAGCGGCTGGTGTCCGAGATGCACGACTCGGGGCGCGTGCTCGAGGAGCGCTACGGCGAAGACGGCGTCAGCGTGCGCCTGCGCACCGACGAACAGACGCTGGCGCGGCTCAGAGACGAGCTGGGCGCTCAGCCTTCGTGACGCAGCAGCGTGGCAACTTTGCCGGGCTCGGCGGTCCACTCCTCGCCGTGCGCCGAGTCGGCGTGCGCCCCGTCGTGACGTTCGGGCTTGTCGCAGCGGAGCTCGGTGCGACTCTGCGCCACGTTGGTGGTCGTCCCCGTCACGCTGCGCGTCACGATCAGGACTGCTTTGGCTCCGCAGGTCACGGCGCGGTTCCCATACTCCCGCGAGCGGCGCGGGAAAACCCCAATCTGGCGGGAGCCTGGCTTGACCTCTCGGCCCCGTGGAACGACGATGGCGAGAAGCTCTCTTGCTGGCCTCGGTCATCATCGTCGAGTACGCGACCAGGCGGTTTCTGCCCGCTTGCCTGACCGCCCTGGAGCACAGCCGACTTCCGCGCGACGCGTTCGAGGTGCTCGTGGTGGACAACGCGTCGCCCACTCCGGTCGCCGACCTGGCCGCCGGGTTCCCCAACGTGCGCTTCCTGACCTCGCGC
This sequence comes from Polyangiaceae bacterium, assembly GCA_015075635.1. NCBI lineage: Bacteria > Pseudomonadati > Myxococcota > Polyangiales > Polyangiaceae > Polyangiaceae bacterium. The sequence continues at coordinate 1,764,662 of JABTUA010000003.1, read as the reverse complement.
CGGAACCTGGGCTTCGCCGGGGGCAACGCTCTCGGTCTCGAGCACGCCCGCGGCCAGCACGTCGCCCTGCTGAACCCCGACGCCGTCCCCACCCCCGGCTGGCTCGGCGCCGTGCTGGCTCCGCTCGCCGAGCCGAGCGTGGGGATCGTGGGCTCGAAGCTCCTGCACCCGGGCACCGAGGTCCTTCAGCACGCGGGCGGCGTGCTCCACCCGAATGCCCTGAGCAGCCACTTCGGGCGCGGCGAGACCGATCTGGGCCAGTGGGATCGGCAGCGCGACGTGGAGTACGTGTGCGGCGCCGCCATCGCGCTCAGCCGCGCCGTGATCGAGCGCGTCGGGTTCCTGTCACCGGCCTACTTCCCCGCCTATTACGAGGAGACCGAGCTCTGCGTGCGGGCGCGCAAGGCGGGCTTTCGGGTCGTGTACGCCCCGAGCGCAGTCGCCTACCACCACGAAGGCGTGGCGAGCGGCTCCGCAGCGACGCGCAAGTACCTGGAGCGCTTCCACGAGAGCCGCGTGCGCTTCGTGCTCAGGAACTACTCGAGGGCCGAGCTCGTCCGGCGCTTCGTTCCCGCCGAGCTCGGCTGGCTCTACCGCCACTGCCCGCCCGCCGAGCGGCGCATCTGCGCGCGAGCCTACGTCGGGGCCTGGCGCACGGCCTGGGACGGGCGCCGCGGCACTCCAATGGCTGGCGACGTCGTGTCGGACAGCTTCCGAAAGGACCGAGCGTGAGTCGCGTCGTCGTCTTCGGGCACGGCCCGATGCGCTGGGAGACCAGCAATCGCCTGTTCGCGCTCGCGCTCCGGACCTGGCACTTCGCCAGCATCCTGGCCCGCGGCGGGCACGACGTGTTGCTCTTCGCCATTCGCGGGCACGCCTTCGAGGGCTGGCCGCACGACAAGGTCGCGCGCGTGCAGCGCGGGCGGGTCTGCGTCTGGTCGGTGTCCGAGCACCTGTGTCACGAGCGCGGCGACTTCATTCGGGAGCGCATCGACGCCTTCGCCCCGGACTGCCTGGTCGGCGTGAACCGCGACCCCGCCGCCATCGCCGTCAACTTCGCCGAGCAGAGGCCGTTTTGGGCGGACATCAACGGCGACCCGATGGCGGAGGCACAGGTCAAGGCCGCGAGCCTCGGCGCCGACTGGAACATCAACGAGTGGTACCGGACGCTGGTGCCGGTGCTGGCGCGCGCGGATCGCTTCTCCACCTGCTCGCGCGCCCAGCGCCACGCGCTGATCGCGCAGCTCGGCATGCTGGGCCGGCTCACCGCCAAGAACGACGGCTACGACTTCGTGAGCGCCATCCCGAACTCGATCGACGACGAGGAGCTGGAGCTCCTGGGTCGGCTGCCGCGCGTCCCGCGAAGTCCCGGCGAGCCCTTCACCGTGCTCTGGAGCGGCGGCTACAATACCTGGACGGAGCCGGACGTCTTGTTCGAGGCCCTGGAGCTCGCGATGGACGACGCCCCGGAGCTTCGTTTCGTCTCGACCGGCGGTGGCATCGCCGGGCACCACATCGACGCCTACCAGCGCTTCGAGACGCGTGTGGCCCGCTCGCGTCACAAGAAGCGCTACGAGCTCGCGGGCTGGGTCCAGACCGCCGAGCTGCCCGCGTATTACGCGGGAGCACACGCGGCGATCCTGGTGGACCGCTTCTCGTACGAGGGCACCTTGGGCGCCCGCACGCGAATGCTCGACTGGCTCGCTGCCGGGCTGCCCATCGTGAGCACGCGTCTGTCGGAGATCAGCCTGGACGTCGAGCGCGCCGGCGCGGCCATCCTGGCGGAGTGCGGCGACGCCCGCGGCCTGGCCGAGGGCTTGCTCGAGCTCTGCCGAGATCCCGCCGCGGCGCGCACCCGCGGCGAGCGAGGGCGGGAATTCGCCCATGAGGTATGCCGGGCCGAGCGCCAGCTCGAGCCGCTCACCGCCTGGGCCAGCGCCCCGACGCGCCCACCGGATCTCGAGCACCGGGTGGCGCTCGACTGGCGCCCGGGTCTCGCGGTGGCGGCCAGAAAACAAGCGACGCTGGTGCGCAGCGAGCTCCGGCAGCACGGCGCAGGTGCCACGCTGGGCAAGGCGGGCCGCCTGGGCCTGCGCAAGCTGCGCCATGGGGCGGAGCGCGTCGCCAATCGGCTGGGCCTGGTCGAGACCAGCGAGCTCGGCGCCGAGGCGGACGCGCTCGAGGCGCCGCCGCTCGAAGCGCCGCGCCTGGCGGCGTTCCAGTGGCGCGAGCGCCTCGCCGCGCTGGCTCCACGCCCGGAGGTCGCGATCGCGCTCTTGGTGGACGCCTCCACCGAGCTGCACGTGCTCGACTGGACGCTCAAACAGCTGGAGCTCCAGTACCTGGAGGGCTGGAAGCTCGTCGTCGCCAGCCTGGGTGCGCTCGACCAGCCGCTCGAGGCGCTGCTCGAGGCCGCGACGGTGCGACTGGGCACGCGGCGAGCCGAGCTGGTGCGAGCGGACCGGGTGGACCTCGGCGAGCACCGCAGGCTGCGCAACGCCGACCACGTGCTGCTGCTCGGAGCCGGCACGCTGCTGCGCCCCGATGCCCTGGCGGAGCTGGTCAGCACGGCACGGGCGGAGAGCGCCGACGTGGTGTACGGACGGGAGCGCATCGTCGGAGCGAGCGGCGTCCCGGCACCCGCGCGCGAGAAGCCGGGTTTCTCTCCGGACCTCTTGCTCTGCCGCCCTTACCTGGGCCCGGCGGTGTTGTACTCCGGGCAGGTCTTCGCGCTGTCGCCAGAGCACGCGCGGGACTGGCCCGTCGACGCGCTGCTCTACGACTGTGCGCTTCGCGCGAGCGAACGCGCGAGCAAGGTGGTGCACGTTCCGCACGTGGTTTGTCAGGTTTGGGAGCGCCCCCTCTCCGAAGCGGAGCTGGTGGAAAGGACCCGCCGCCGGCACGCCGCGGAGCTCGCCGCCGCTCGCGACGCGCTGTTCCGGCGGCGCGTCGACGCCAGCGTGGAGCCGGGTGTCTCGCCAGGCTCCCTCCGCGTCCGCTGCCCGGTACCAGAGGGCAACACGCTGGTCGTGGTTCCGGAGTCTGCCTCTCGCCGCTCGCTGGAGCGGGCGCTGCGCTCGCTCCGCCGTCACACCAAGAGGCCGGGAGTCGAGATCGTCTCGCTCCGGAGCCCGGCAGACCTCCGCTCGCTCGAGCCTGAGGCGCGCTGGCTGGTCTGGGTCGAGCCCACGCTCGAGGCCCTGCACGACGACTGGCTCGAGTGTCTCCTCGGGGAGCTCGCCTATCCGGGCACCGTCGCCGTCTCGCCCAGGCTGGTGAACGAGAGTGGAGCCTCGCTGTATGCGGGGGATGGCTCGGGCACCGCTGCCGACGACTACTACTGGGACGTGGCGCGACGCATCGCCGCGCCACACGCCTCGTGCTTCGCCGCGACCCGCGCCGCCTTGGCCGACGTCGAGCTCCCGTTCGAGCCGAGCGCGCTCCGGGACGTGCTCGAGTCGCGCGCACGAGCCTGGACCGAGCGCGGCCAGGGCGTCCGCTACACGCCGCACACGGCGTTCTGCCTGCACAACGACAGCGGCGGCGACAAGCCGGCGGCGCGCTCGACGCGGCGCTCCGCGGAGACGCGCAACGCCGCGCGCAAGGCCTAGGGAGGTGTCCCTGATTCGCGCTCCGCTGGCGGTCGCTAACGCCACGCGACGCTTCCGTTCGGTCGAAACGGCGGGCGCCGGTCCACCCCGTCGGCCCGTCGGGTATCGCGCAGCGCGTCCGGCCGGCATTCGCACTCGCCTCTCAGTGGCGGACCGTGATCTGATCATGGCCAGACCGCTCGAGTGATCCCGGGGCTCGGCTGACCGCCGAGCGGCTCGTATCGAGCTGCTATTTCGCCCGCCGAACTAGGGACACCCCCTAGAACAGCTCCAGGCGCCGGCCCGCGCGCAGCTCCGCCAGTGGGTACAGGGTCCCGCGCCAGACCACGCCACCCCGCCAGTGGGTCAGGATCGCCGAGCGGACCGAGAAGGCCACCAGCGCCAGCGCGCCGACCCACGGAAGCAGCGCGCTCGGGACATCGCGCTTACCGGCGCGCGCGACCAGGACCTGGCTCAGCGTCGTGGCGGCGAGCACGGCGAGAGCGCCGAGCCTCACCGGGAGCGAGGGCCAGCACAGCATCAGGAGCGGTCCGACCTCCAGGCCGAGGAGCAGGCCGACGGTCAGGAGCAGCCGCAGCGGATTCAGACCGCCGAACACGGCGTAGCCGTTCTTCTCCAGGCCCCGCATCATCTCGCCCACGGAGCGGTAGAAGTGCAACCTCACACCGTGCGCTCCGTCGAAGATCGCCGAGCGCGCGCCGGAGCGTTTCATCATCTGGCCCAAGGCGACGTCGTCGGCGATCTCCATGCGCAGCCACTCGAAGCCCGGTGAGCGATCGAACGCGCTCAGCTTGGCCAGGTTGAACACGCCACCGCCGACTGCCACGCGCGACTTCGGATCCGAGATCTTGTACAGGCGTCCCCCCACCACCAGCATCCGCATGAAGCACGCCAGGATCGCGTCGAGCGCGAAGGACGAGGACAGGAGCTTCGGCGCGATGGTCACGAACTCGAGCTCTCGGCGCAGCACCTCGGACAAGACCTTGCGCAAGAGGTCGGCGTCGAAATGCACGTCCGCGTCGCTGAACAGGAGCCACTCACCCGTGGCGTGACGGCGGCCCATCTCGAGCGCGTGCACCTTGCCGAGCCAACCGGCAGGCAGCTCCTTCACGTGGACGACCCGGAGCCGAGCGTCGCTCGCGGCCAGTCGATCGGCGATCTCGGAGGTGCCGTCGCTCGAGCGGTCGTCCACCAGCACGACCTCCAGGTTCGGATAGTCGCTGGTGAGCTTGGCGAGCGTGGCCTCTTCGATGCTCTCGGCCTCGTTGCAGGCGGCGACGATCAGGCTCACCCGCGGCCAACTCTCGCGCGGCGGAACGCTCTCGGGCAGCTTCACCATGGCGCCGAGGCCGCGCACGGCCGAATACAGGTTGAAAGCGGCGCTGGCAGCGGCGATCCCCAGCGCGATCCAGATCGCGTCGGCGGGAGTCACTCGCGGTCCAATCCGAGCAGCGCCCGCGTGTACGTCCACTCCTCGACGCGCTGGCCCGCGGCGCCTTCGATCCGCACCTGCACGCCCCCCGGCACCTTGCGATAGCTCACGCGCTTGGGAAAGTCGTGGTCCGGGTTCTCGAACACGAACGCGTCGTCGGGGCCAGGCACGCGGCGAAACTCCGTCGCCACCCCGCCCATCGGCTGCGCCACGTAGAAGACCCCGTCCGGCCTCGCCTCGATGCGCAACAGCTCGAAGAACGTGGTCTTGCCGTCACGCACGCTGCGACCCGAGCCGATCAAGCTCGCACCGTCGGGGGCACTCCACACCTCCTCCACACGCGTGCCATCCGCGCGCTTCGTTTGCCAGGCGCCCGCCAACCAGCCGAGCCCTGCCAGGGCATCCGTCACGGGGGCGTCCGCGCGCTCGGAGCCGAGCACGCTTCGGACGAGCGGGAATCGCTCGTTGGGAATGGTGAGGGACAGGTTGTATTGCACGATCAACCAGCATCCGTCGCGCAGCGCCAGCACGCCGCTGCCGCGGGCAGGCCCGAGCCTCTCGGTCCAGAGCTCCTCGTCGAACCAAGCCGTGACACCGTCGGGTGCGAACGCCACGGCGCGCTTCACGGCACGGAAGGTCCAGGCCTTGCCCTTGGCGAAGTGCGGCTTCGCGTAGCGACGAAACGCTGCCTTGGTCCAGCGCTCTCTGGCATCGGTGCCTAGGAACACGGCGTCCTCGGCGAACAACGCGAAGTAACGCTCTTCGTCGGCCGCCGCGGCATTTGCGTGGAGCTCGTCCAGGACGGAGGCGACGCCCGCGGGCGCCCGAGCCGGTGACGCAGCACAGGCCGAGATCACGGCCCCGAGTAGAAGCCCACGTCGCATGGCCCGGATGGTCACCCACTGAACGCGGCGCGTCGAGCCAGAGAGATCGTTGCCGTGGCGCCGGCGCCCCGTTAGTCTTGCAGGGGTTGGCAAAGCCTCGCTCCCATTCACTCTTGGTAGTCCAAGCGACGCTGGTCGCGCTCGCGGCGTGCACCGCCGTCCGCGATCTCGATCAGTACGAGTCGGGCACAGGGGCGGCGGCAGGCAGCAGCGCTGGCGGTGCCAGCGGCGCGACCGGCGGCGCCTCTGGAGCTGGAGCATCAGCCGCGGGAGGCGTGTCCGGAGGAGGAGGCGCCGCGGGGAACGGCGGCTCACCCGGCGGCGGCGGCTCACCCGGCGGCGGCGGCTCACCCGGCGGCGGCGGCTCACCCAGCGGCGGCGGTGCACCCAGCGGCGGCGGTGCACCCAGCGGCGGCGGTGCACCCGGCGGCGGCGGTGCACCCAGCGGCGGCGGTGCACCCAGCGGCGGCGGCGGCGCGACCTGCAATCCGCCCTGCTCGGGCACGAACGACATCTGCAAGCCCAGCACGCTGACCTGCGTCGAGTGTCTGAGCAACGCGGACTGCCCCAGCAACAACCCGGTTTGCTACAACCAGACCAGCTGCGAGGACTGCGTCACCAACTCGGATTGCAAGAGCTCGTCGGCGCCTTATTGCCGCAGCTCGGACCACAACTGCGTACAGTGCCTGACCAGCTCGAACTGCACCTCCACCTCGGCGCCTCACTGCAACAGCAACAACAACTGCGTGCAGTGCACCCAGAGCTCCCACTGCGGTGGATCGACGCCCTACTGCAGCAACAGCACCTGTGTGCAGTGCACCTCGAGCTCACAGTGCCCCACGACGCATTCGTGCCACTCGGTTCAGCGCAAGTGCCTGCCCAAGTGCACGTCGAGCGCCGACTGCACCGGTACGCCCTCGACCCCGCACTGCGAGACCGGCATCAGCATGTGCGTGCAGTGCCTGAGCAGCTCGCACTGCTCCGGCGGGCAGTACTGCAGCTCTTCGTCGGACACCTGCCAGGGCAACTGAGCTCAGGTCAGCCCAGTCCCTCGAATATCCCGCCCAGGATCTCGAACACGCCGCCGGCGACCTCGGCGGCTCCGCCCGCGAGATCGGCCGCGTCCGCGGCGTCACCGATGGCGGCGCCCGCCTCGAACGCCGCGCTGCCGCCTTCGATGGCGATGTCCGCGACGTCTTCGGCGTCGAGGTTCTGCGCGTAGCGTTCGACCTGGCTCTCTTGCGAAGCCATCATGGCTGCGCCGGCGACCGCGGTGCCGGCGACGGCTGCCCCCGCGACGGCGGCGCCGCCGACTCCGCTGCCGTGGCGTCCGTACGCGCGGGCCGTCGCGTAGGCCTCCGCGACGCGGCGGAGCTCGTCCTTGTCGAACCAGGTGCCGTGGGCCGAGCAGTAGTCGATCTCGACCCCGGTCTGGCCGACGACCGTGCGCGCGAGCGCGCTCTTGCAGGTCGGGCAAACCAGGCCACCGCGCGTGTCCACGGCGCTCGCGGTGCGTGCCCCGACCTCGGCGTGACCGAGGGTGTCCGAGCAGAGCACTTGCGTCATGCGCGTGGCCGCGGCGTGATCGAGCCAGACGCCCCCGCAACTCCCGCAGGCGTGCCCCGCACCGGCGGGCAACGCGCGGCCCCAGAGGATCCCTCCGCAACGAGGACAGTGCGCCGGACTCGAGCTCATGTTCCTCCCGCCATGTGCTCCGACTTTCGCACGGGCACCGGGATTCGCGCTAGCCTCCGGGCGTGAAGTTGCCGCTGTCCGCCAGGGGCGCGCTCGTCGCCGCGAAGATCCCGCTTTACCGCGCGTTCCGCCGCTACGGCGAGCCGCGGCTGCCGCCTCTGGCCATGAGCTTCGTGGTCACCGATCGCTGCAACTCGCTGTGCAAGACCTGCAACATCGGCCGGCGCTTCATCGAGGACCCCAGCGTCGCCGAGGGCGAGCTGACGCTGGAGGAGTACACGCGCGTGTTCTCCAGCCTGGCTCGCCCGATGTGGGTCACCTTCAGCGGCGGCGAGCCCTTCATGCGCGCCGACTTCCCCGAGATCGTCGCGCGGCTCGCCGAGCTGGTGCGCCCGGCCGTGATCAACATCCCGACCAACGCCACGCTGGTGCGCGGAACTACCCGCGGGGTGGAGAAGATCCTCGGCCGCCTCGGGGAGACCCGCCTGGTGGTGAACGTCTCGCTGGACGGGGTCGGCGAGGAGCACGACCGAGTGCGGGGCTTCGACGGCAACTTCGCCCTGGCCGAGCGCACCTTGGCCGAGCTCCGTGCCCTCGACGACCCGCGCCTGACCCTCGGGGTCAACACAGTGCTCTCTCGCTTCAACATCGAGCACGCCGACGAGCTCTTCGACTACGTGCTGGGCGTGGTGCGCCCCGACTCGTACGTGGTCGAGCTCGCGCAGATCCGTCCCGAGTATCACAACCAGGACGACGTCATCGCCCCAGATCCGGTCCTGGCCTCGCGCGCCATCGACTCGTTCCTCGCCAAGTCGGAGAAGCACGCCCGGCGCGGCGTCTCGCGCCTGGTCGAGGCGTTCCGGCAGAAGTACTACGCCGACGTGAAACGCGAGCTTCGAAGCCCCGTCGGGCACGAGTGTTACTCCGCCTTCGCCACTTGCTCGGTGACGGCGCACGGGCAGGTCTGGTCCAACACCCAGCGCGCCGATCCCATGGGCGATCTGCGCGACTTCGACCTCGACTTCCGCGCGCTCTGGCGCTCGCGGCAGGCCGAGCAGGCCCGGGCGAAGATCCGCGCCGAGCGCTGCCACTGCGAGACCTCGAACGTCGCCTACAGCAACACGCTGATGAACCCCCGCGCGCTGCCCGAAGTGCTCTACCACTTCGTGGGCAGCGCCCTCCACTGAGCGCGAGAATGGCCACGGACCGCGTGCTCGTGACCGGCGCGACCGGCTTCGTCGGACGCCACGTGGTCGGCGTGCTGCAAGCCCGCGGCTACTCCGTGCGGGCGCTCGTGCACCAGAGCCGGGAGCTGCCGCCGGGGGTCGAGAGCGTGGCTCGGGACCTCGCTCGCCCGAGCGACCTCGGGGAGGTCGTCGCCGGCTGCGCCGGGATCGTGCACGCCGCCGCGCTGCTCGACCCCATCACGGATCCGGAGGCCGCCGAGCGCGTGAACCACCTGGCCACGCTCGAGCTGGCCCAGGCCGCTGCGGCGGCCGGCGCCCGCGCCTTCGTGTACGTCTCGACGCAAGCCGCCATCGGCTACCATCCCGGCGCCGGCTTGCTCGGGCCCGACTCGCCCTGCGCGCCGACCACCGTTTACGGCAAGAGCAAGCTCGCCGCCGAGCGCGCGCTCGCCGCCGCGTCGCTCGGCGCGCTGCGCAGCGTGATCCTGCGCCCGCCGACGGTGTACGGCCCCGGCGAACGCCGGAACTTCCTGGCGCTGACGCGCGCCGTGGACAGCGGGGTATTCGCGGTGCCCGGGCGCGGCGACAACCGCATGAGCACTTGCTGGGTCGGGAACCTGGCGGACGCCTGTGCCTGGGCCCTCGAGACCAAGCCCGTCCGCGGCGTCGTGCACGTCGCCGACGATCCGGTGCTGTCGTTCCGGCAGCTGGTCGAGACGCTGGCCTGGGCCCTCGGGCGCTCGCTCTCGCCGCTGCCCTTCCCGCTGCCCGTGGCGCAGGCGCTCGGGCTCGTCGCCGAGGGCGCGTTCGGGCTCGCCGGCAAGGACCCGCCGCTCAGCCGCGCGCGCCTCCGGACCCTGACCGCGGACTCGGCCCTCGACACCTCGGAGACCCGGCGCCTGGGCTTCGCCCCCCGCGTCCGCTTCTCCGACGGCGTGTCGCGCACGGTGGCCTGGTACCGTGACGAAGGTCTGCTCCGACCGCGATGAAACGTCCCCGCGAACAGAAGGCCCGCACCTCGACGGTCGCGGCGATCGTGGTCGGCATCTCGCTGGCGGTGTACCTGCGTTCCCTCGACTTCGAGTTCACCTACGACGATCACCACCACTTCGTCCGAAACCCCTTCGTCCAGGATCTCGGGAACCTCTCCCGGCTCTTGCCCTGGCGCTTCTTCGACCAGGAATTCCCCGACCAAGCGCGACCGGTGCTGGTGCTCACGCACTTCCTCGATCGATGGCTCGGCGGCAGCTCGGCGGTGTGCCACTTGCAGAGCGCGCTCTGGCACGCAGCCACGGCGGGGTTGGTGTTCGCGCTCGGCCGCTCGCTCGGCTTCGCGTTGCGCACGGCGGGGCTCGCCGGCGTGCTGTTCGGGCTGCACCCGGCGCTGGTCGAGGCGGTCGCCGGCATCAGCAACCGCGAAGACGTGCTGGCCGCGTTCTTCGGACTGTCCGCCCTTCTGGCAACGCGCCAAGTCTTCGCCGGCAAGCTCGGCGCGCTCGGGCTCGTGGCCGTTCTGTTCGCCGCGGCGCTGCTGTCGAAGGAGAGCGCGCTCGCGATCCCGCTCTTGTGTCTCACGCTGGCGCTGTGCTCGCCGCGGTTCCGGCCCCGCGAGCGGCCGCGCCGAGCTTGGCTCGCGCTGGGCTTGGCCTTCGGCCTGGTCACGGCGGGTTGGGCCGCGTTCCAGCTGCGGCTCGGCTATCCGTCGCTCCTGCCCGCCGCGGGCGGGACCGGGCTCGAGCGCGCCGCGGTCGTGCTGCCGCTCCGGACGCTGGTGGCTTGGCAAGCGCCCCCGGCGAGCGAACCCCGAGCGCCCGAGCCCGGCGCGCGGCGCCGCCCGCAGGGCGAGATCGCGCTCGCCGATGCGCCGGCGCTCCAGGCGTTCCGCGCCTGGCAGCTGGTGGTGCCCTGGCCCACGGCGCCGGAGTACGACCTCGCGCCCTTCCGTACTCCGTGGGCCCGCCTGCTCGGCACGCTCGCGCTCGCCCTGCTCGCGGCTGCGCTCTGGCGCGACCTGCGCGCGCGCGGCCGCGTCGCCCTCGGCATCGCCTGGTTCTTCGCCGCCAGCGTGCCGATCGCCGTGCCAACGCTGCTCTTGAACCCGCTCGCCGACCGCTACCTGTACCTGCCGGCGGTCGGCGCCGCGCTCACCCTCGCGTGGCTCATCGCCGAGCGCGTGCCGGACGCGCTGTCGCGCCCGGCGATGCTGGGCACCGGCCTCGCGTTCTTCGCGCTCACCTCTGCAAACATGTTGCGCTTCCGGGACGACGTGGCCCTCTTCAGCGCCGCGACCGAGAGCGCGCCGCGCTCTGCGCGCGCCCAGCAGAACCTGGGCAGCGCGCTCTTGCGCAAGGAGCGCATTGCCGACGCGCGGCTGGCCCTACAGAAGGCGGTCGAGCTCGATCCGAACCTGCTCGCGGCCCGGGTCAACCTGGGTCTGCTCGAAGAAGCCCGCGGCGATCCCGCTGCCGCGCTCGGCCACTACCAGAAGGCCGTGGAGCTGCCGAGGGTGGTGGCCGAGCAGAAGCTCGCGGGCCGGGCCTGCGAGCGGCTGGGCGCCCTCGGCATGTTGCGCGGCCAGCGCGACGTGGTCGCGCGTCAGCTCGCGCTCGAACGCGAGCGCGACGCGAGCTCGCCCTGCGCGCGGGCCCTCGAGCAGAGCCTCAGATCTCGCTGAGCGGCTCGACCGCATCGCCGACCGCGAGCTGCCCCGGGCCGTCCGGGATCACGTTCACCCCGAACATCACCTTGCCGTCCTGCTTGCGGTAGCTCGCGAGCGTGGCGAGCGGCTCCTTGCCGAGCTCGCCGGTATCCGGATCGCGCGTGGTGATCAGACAGCGCGAGCAGGGCTTCACGGCGCGGAACGTCATCGCCCCCACACGAAGGCGCCGCCAGCCGTCCTCCGCGTGCGGCGAGGCCCCGGTCACCACCAGGTTCGGACGGAAGCGCCGCATCTCGACGGGTCGCCCGAGGCGCCGCGCGAGCTCCTCGAGCGAGCCTTCCGAGATCAGGAGCAGCGGGAAGCCATCGGCGAACCCCACCTCGTCCTCGGCCTGGCCGTAGCGCGGATCGACCGGCCGTCGCACGTCGGGCGGCATGTAGACCAGCCGCACCGGCCGGCCGAGGAACCGGCTGAACCAAGCGCTCGCTTCGGGCTGCACCAGGCCCTCGGTGTCGTCGTCCCAGACCCGCACGCGGATGCGCTCTCCCGCCGTCGGCTCTGCCGACAGCGCGAGCGGCGGCTGCCCTTCCGCAGTCACCCGGACGACACCCTCCGCCACGCCGAGCCGGGACAGCGCCAGGCGTCCTTCCTCGCGCTGCGTGACGAAGCTCCCTTGCTCGTCCACCAGCATGAAGCGCCGGTCGCGCTCGAGCCCACGCCGCTCGACCCGAGCGCGGCCGAGCTCCACGCCGCCGCAGGACTTGATCGGGTAGACGACGAGACCGGAGACGCGCACGCCCCGAGACTAGCCGGAACGGATGGACTGTGATGTAAGTTCCCGAAATGGCCCGCTCGCGTCGAACCAAGCACTACCTCCTCGACCCGCGCTTCCAGCTCAAGTGGACCGGCTACCTGGTCGTCGTGGTGCTCGCCGTGATGGCCTCGCTGGGCGTGCTCATCGCCCGGATGGCGAGCCGCACCTCGGAGACCGCGAACATCGCGGTGACCCAGGCCGAGAAGGCCTTCAAGGAATCCAAGGTCAACAACCAGCTGGCCCGAGGCGCGGTGGAGCTGGCGGCGCCGGACAACGCGACCCTGGCCGGCGTGATGAACGAGCAGCTGCGCGAGGTCGACGCGGAGCAGGAGAAGAACCTGGCGGAGGTGCGCCGGCTCCAGCAGGACATCGGCAGGGACAAGCAGAGCCTCCAGCTCCTGCTGGTGGGGGCCGGGGTCGCGCTGCTGTTGCTGCTCAGCCTGATGGGCATCGTGATCACCCACCGCGTGGTCGGCCCCGTGCACAAGCTGAAGCGCCTGCTCCGGCGGGTCAGCACCGGACGGCTGGTGGTGGACGAGCGCCTGCGTCGTGGCGACGAGCTGGAGGATCTGTTCGAGACCTTCCTGCAGATGACGTTCTCGCTTCGGGCCATGCAGAACGCGCGCATCGCCACCCTCGACGCCACCTTGCGCCGCGCCGAGGCGACCGGAGCTTCGAGCGAGGTCGTCGCGGGGCTGCGCGCCTTGCGCGCTCAGATGGTGCTGGGGCTCGAGAAGCGCCGGGCCTCTATCCACCCGGTGGCTTGAAGGAGGCAGCATGCACGCGATCATCGCCCCGGCCATCGAGGACCTGTGCGCCGCGTTCGAACGCGGCGGCTACAACCCGACGCCGCTCGTCGATCTGGGCGTGCTGGTCGCGAACGCGGACGGCCACGTCAGCGAGCGCGAGCGGGAGCTCTTGAGCGAGGTATTCCAGGCGCTGCTCGAGACCCAGCTCACGCCCGAGGTCGTGGACGTGCTGATCACCGCCAGCGTGGAGGTGACGATCGCCGCGGGCGCCGGCCCGCGCTCGCGCCTGGTGGCGGCCATCCTCCAGGACTGCGACGCCGTCGAGCCGGGCCTCCGGGTCGCGCTCGCCATCGCGTTCGCGAGCGAAGGGCTCTCGGCCGAGGAGCGCGCCGTCATCGACGGCATCGCGGAGGCGGCGGGCGTGCCGAAAGCGCGGGTGGACGAGCTGGTCGAGGAAATGAAGCGGCACACCGACGAGGGCGGCCCGGAGAGCGCGCGGATGTCCCTGGTGCATCCGGCCTAGGCGCCGTGGTCCCTTCGAGTACAGTACCCCCCGTGAACCCGCGCGGGCTGCTGTTCATCACGCTGTTCAACAGCATCCTCGGGCTCTCGGTGCTGTTCCCCATCCTCGCGCCGCTGGGGCGTTGGCTCGGCTTCACGGAGCTCCAGGTCGGTTCGCTCTCGACCAGCTACGCGCTGATGCAGTTCCTGATGAGCCCGTACTGGGGGCGGCGGAGCGAGCGGGTCGGGCGCAGGCCGGTGCTCCTGACCGGCATCCTGGGCTTTGCGCTGTCGTTCTTCGCCTTCGCCGTGATCGCGCAGCTGGGGAAGAACGGCGTGTTCGGTCACTGGACGACCTTCGGGCTCCTGCTCGCGTCACGCCTGGCCGGCGGAGCGTTCTCGTCCGCCACCTTGCCGACCGCGCAGGCCTACATCGCCGACACCACCGATCGCGCCGATCGCACCGCGGGCATGGCGATGATCGGCGCGGCCTTCGGCCTGGGCGTCGTCATCGGGCCGGCCATCGGCGCGGCGCTCTCCACGCTGAGCCTGCTGGCACCGGTGTATTTCTCGGCCGGCTTCGCGCTCCTGAACGCGCTGTTCGTGTGGCTCAAGCTGCCGGAGCCGAAGAAACACGTCGCCGTGCCGTCGGAGGGGCACCCCACCGCCCTGATCGTGCGCATGTGGCCGGTGCTCGCGCTGGGCTTCGTGATCAGCCTGTCCAGCGTGGCGATGGAGCAGACGGTGGCCTTCTACTTCCAGGACCGGCTTCACCTGTCGGAGCACCAGACGGCGCGCACCGTGGGGCTCGCGCTGGTCTTCTACGGGATCGTCGCCGTGTTCGTGCAGGGCTTCCTGGTGCGGCGCTTCAAGTGGCCGCCTCACGTGCTGCTCAACGCCGGCGTGCCCATCGCGCTCGCGGGCTTCGTGGGCCTGATCTTCGCGCATCGCTTCGGCCCGCTCACCGCGGCGCTCGCGGTCCAGGGACTGGGGCAGGGTCTGGCGCTGCCAGGCGTGACCGCCGCGTCGTCCCTCACGGTCGGCGAGCACGAGCAGGGCGCCGCGGCCGGGCTCAACCACTCCGCCCACGGCTTGGGACGCGTGCTCGGGCCGGTGGTCGGCACCAGCCTCTACACGCTGCGGGACGACCTGCCGTATTACGCCAGCGCGCTCTTGCTCGTGCTGGCGTTGGGCGCGCTCTGGGCGAGCCCGCGCATCCGCCGCGCCGTGACCCACCACGCGGATCCCGGCGCGGCGTGAGCGGTCACGCCGACTCGAGCACCACGGCGATGCCCTGGCCGCCGCCGATGCAGGCGGAGCCGACGCCCAGGCGCTTGCCCCGCTTCTTCAGCGTGTAGATCAGGTTGGTGGTGATGCGCGCGCCGGACGCCCCGAGCGGGTGACCGAGGGCGATGGCGCCGCCGTTCACGTTGGTCTTCTCTTCCGGCAGGCCGAGCTCCTTCTGCACCGCCAAGAATTGCGGCGCGAAGGCCTCGTTCACGTCGAACAGATCCACGTCGCCGATGCCGAGCCCGGCTCGCTCGAGCGCGCCCCGGATCGCAGGCGCCGGGCCGATGCCCATGAGCGTGGGCTCGACGCCGGCCACGCCCCACTGAAGGAGCTTGGCGAGGGGCTTCATGCCTTGGGTCTTGGCCCACTCCGCGTCGGCCACCACGAGCATGGCCGCGCCGTCGCAGATGCCGCTGGCGTTGCCGGCCGTCACCACGCCGTCCTTCTTGAACACCGCCGGCAGCTTGGCCAGCGTCTCCAGCGTCGTCTGCGGGCGCGCGTGCTCGTCCTTGTCCACCGTGACGGTCTTTCGCCCCTGCGCGATCTCCAACGTGACGAGCTCGTCCGCGAAGGCTCCCGACTCCTGGGCCGCGGCCCAGTTCTTCTGCGAGCGGAGCGCGCACGCATCGGCCATCTCGCGGGTGATGCCGTATTTCACCGCCAGGTTCTCCGCGGTCACCGCCATGGGCGTCTGGCAGTAGCTGTCCGTCAGCGCCTCCCAGAGCGAGTCCACCAGCTTGGGCGGCTTGCCGAACTTGGCGCCGTCGCGGAGCCCCCACATCACGTGGGGCGCCTGGCTCATGTTCTCGCTGCCACCCGCCAGCACGCACTTGGCCTCGCCGAGCAGGATCTGCTCGGCGGCGTTCACCACCGCCTGGAAGCCGGAGCCGCAGAGGCGGTTCACCGTGAGCCCGGGAGTCTCGATGGGCAGGCCGGCCTTGAGCCCGACGTGGCGCGCGCCGTAAATGGCGTCGGCGCTCGTCTGCTGGACGTTGCCCAGGATCACGTGGTCGAAGTCCTTGGCCTGGGCGCCGCTCTGAGCGATGGCCGCCTTGCCGGCGTGGACCGCGAGATCGATCGCGCTCACGTCCTTGAGCCCGCCGGACAGGGCGCCGAAGGGCGTGCGTTTCGCGGCGACGATCCAGATCTCTTTGGCGAGCTTCTTCATGGCTTTCCTCCGTGAGCGCGAACCCTAACCTCGTGTTGCGCCCTGCCCCAGCGCAAAAATCCCGCCATCAAGGGGGGCCTCAGCGCCCCAGAAATTGCGCCACCAGCTCGGGCCGGTCGGTCTGCGCGATGTCCACGCCGTTCGCGAACACGTCGGCGTAGGCGTTCGGGTCGTTGGAGAACTTGGCGGCGAGGTCCACGCCGAAGGTGTCGAGCAGCACCCGGTGCCCGGCGGCGTGCAGCTTCGGCGCCAGCAGCTTCGGATCGGCGCCGTCGTGGAGCTCGACGATCACCGGCGGGTGCGCCGCGAACAGCGCGAGCTCGGCGTCGATCTCGGCGGCGTCGCTCACCCGGATCATGGTGTGGAGCTTGGGCTCGAGCGCCAGCGCCTCCTGGATCTTGGCGGTGTCGTCGGTGTCGAAGATGGCCCAGTCCAGCGTGTCGGTGTCGTGCACGGCCTTGACCAACAGGTCCACGCGATTCGTCTTGTTGGCGTCGAGCAGCACGTGGATCCTGCCCTTGGCGAGCGCCAGCACCTCCTCGATGGTCGGCACCCGCTCGCAGGCGTAGTCCCCCGCGAACTTGGTGGTGTCGAGCTCGAGTGCCTGGATCTCCGCCAGGGTCAGGTCCGCGGCGTTGCCCGTGCCGCTGGTGGTGCGATCGACCTCTGGGTCGTGCAGGTTGACCAGGACTCCGTCCTTGGTCGGGCGCGGATCGGTCTCGATGTAGTCGGCGCCGATCAAGACGGCCGCGCGGATCGCGGAGAGCGTGTTCTCCGGCGCGAGCACGCCGAGCTCGCCGCCGGCGCTGCGGTGGCCCGAGACCAGGCGCTCCTTGCAGCTCCGATCCGTGGCGCAGCCGATCGGGACGGCGCTCTTGCGTTCGGGCGGCTTGCCCGCGACGGTGCAGTCGTAGCTCGACACCGGCGGCAGCGAGCTCGCGCCGGCCGCGCCGCCGGAGCCCTGGGGCTCTTCGCTCGACGAGGAGCCACAGCCGAGGAAGGTCGTGGCGATTAACGCGAGGAGGATCCGGCCCACGCGGGGCAGCATGCCAAATCTTCGCTCAGCGCGCAGGCGCGAACGACGCGGTGGGCACCTTGGTCGCCGTCTGGGTCGGATCGCCGGCGCGCGCCGCGAAGTTCACCACGCTGGGCAGCGTGGTCGCGGGGCTGGGCGCGACGACGCGCGGCGGCGGCGCGAGGGCGGGCGCGGGCGGAGCGGCGGGACGCGCGGCGACGCGCGGCAAGGGCCGGCGCAGGCGCCGGGGTCGGTGCCGGCGTTGCCACCGGCTCGGGCGCGGGCTGAGCCACCGGCTCGGGCGCGGCCACCGGCTCAGGCGCGGCCACCGGCTCGGGCGCGGGCTTCGGCGCCATCACCTGGGCCGCGGGCGCGGTGGCCACCGGACGCGCGGGCGCGGGAGCGCTCACGGCACTCTCGGCCTTCTCCGATGCGCTGGCGCGCACCACGCCCAGCGCCAGCACGCCGGCGAAGCAGCCCACCACGGTCGCGACCACGCGCACCAGCCGCGCCCGCCGCGCGTCCATCTCCGGCGTGCGGAGGACGACCTTCACGGGCTCGGCGAGCTCGAGCTCGGGCTCCGGTTCCGCCGGATATTCGACGGCGTCGCCGGCGCTGAAGAACTCGTCGGCCATGCCCCCGAGCGAGATGCGGTCGCCGGCCTCGAGCAGCGGCGCCGGCGCGTCCGGCAGCGTGTGCCGACCTGTGCCAGAGCGCGAGGACGACGGGGCGAAGAGGCCAGGGTCGATTTCGAGGGAGGGTCGCATTTTCGTGGCAGCTTTCCGGATCCTCGCGGATCCACGGGGAGGCATCAGCAAGCCGCGTGCCGGCGAGCCGGGGTTCGGACGGGCCCCACACGTCCGGACCGCACGGGGCGCACGGGGCTGGGTGGAACACCCGACCCGGCGACTCGGCTTTGACGCAGCGCCTGGTCTAATCTACATAGACCTTCAATGAAGTCTACGTACAGCGTGAGCGAGGCGCAGAGCGCGCTACCCCGCCTTCTCAAGAGCGCCGAGCAGGGCGACGCAGTCTGCATCCGGCGGCACAACCAGCCGGTCGCCTACATTCTGTCGCAAGAGCGAATGGAGGCCATCGTGGAGACCATGGAGATCTTGGCCAACCCGGCCGCCATGCGCGCCATCCGCGAGCACCGCGCAAAGAAGACGAAGTTCGTGCCCTTGTCGAAGCTCGACCGCGACGCATGAAGGTCGAGGTTTCGCTCCAAGTTGCCGAATTCGTGCGCTCCCAGCCTCCCGAGGGCCGACGCCAGCTCCGTCAGGCGCTGCGGGCGCTCGGGCTGGGCAAGGGGGACATCAAGGCGCTCGAGGGCCCGCTCGAGGGCTACTGCCGCCTCCGTGTGGGCGGCTATCGGGTCGTCTTCAGCTATGCCGGGCGCCGGACCATTCAGTGCATCTTCGCCGAGCGCCGCAGCATCATCTACGAGGTCTTCGCTCAGGTTCTGAACGCCAAGTTGGCCGGTCTCGAGAAGTGACGTGGAGCTGCGACTGAAGCTGACGCTGCGACACACTTGTTGTCCGACACGCACCCACCGAAGTGACGACCGCGCAGGTGCTCCGTGCAACCGCGTTGCGCCCGCATGTTAGGATGATGCGGGGCTTCACTCCGGAGGCGATGATGGGACGCACGCACGCACGCACGCGCAACAATCGGGCCAACGATCGCACTTCTCGTCGCTGCGGTGAGCGGCTGCACCGAGAACCAGCTGGCGGTCACTGACGCTCATCATGGCCCGGGTGTCGTGAGCGCGACGTTGGTGCAGCTGGATCCAACGGTCCCCGGCGGGAAGAAGTCGGTGGCGGTGTTCGACGACGCTGGCTTGGCGTCGCTTCGAGCGAACCTCATCGACATGCTGGACCTCGGCGGCGGCGCGCCGAACACGGTCATCATCGTCAACCCAACGGCCGATGCGGTCCCTGCGAGCTGCACTGCGGGCCTCGGGCACGCCTGCATGGTCGGGCCGATCTTCGTCAACAACGTCGTCTTCCCGTTCGATCCGAACCGCGTGGACCTACCCGGCGGCGGAAGCCAGTTCACGGCAGGATTCATCCAGCTCGCTGGCATCGATCTGAGCGAGCTCACCCAAAGCGGCTCTGTGGTCCCGGACAGCGCATTCGACCAGATCGGCCACCTCGTCCAGAAACAGAACTACCGACTCGAGGTGAGGTTCCACCCCGAACAAACGAAGATCGAGTCCCGAAACGGGGACGCCGGCATTTGGATGCCGATCACCGTCAGCACCGTCAGCGCCGACGGTGGCTGGCTGACCGCTTGGTGCGAAGCCAAAGGGCTCAGCGCGGACGGCTCGCTCGGGATTTCGCAGTGCACGAAGATCCTGTCGAGCGTCAACTCGGGGATTTCGGAGAAGGTCGGGTGGGTCAAGGACTGGACCTTCGGCTCGGACTTCTACTGCAACCGCGTCGACGTGATAGTCCAGCTCAATCGTCTGCACCTGTGGCTCGGGCTGATCCCCTCGACGACCCCAGGCTGCGCGCCACTCGCGTTTCGGGATGACCTGGATTGGATGCAGAACCTCCCCAACGGCAGGCGCTACTGGCAGGGCTGCCTGACCGTGCGGCCATCCGTCGCGGTTCACGCGCTGGTGGAGCACTTCAACCCGGTGTTCAACTTCAACGGCGACGTCGGGATCGAGGCATACGTCAACTACGACAAGTGCTCCGGCATCATCAAGAAGGCCTGCAAGTCGGGAGTCGTCGACTGCGACGACATCGCGAACAAGAACGCGGTGAAACAGCTGAACGCGATTCTCCGCGCGAATGCCGAGAACGCCCTGGGCGACGCGGTCCTGCCGTATTTCACCTACCCTGGTGGGGCGAACTCGCCGTTCAACGCTCCGGCGCCCGGCCCCGGGTGCAATCCCCTCGCCAACGCGGCATGCCTCCAGCGCGTTCGCTTCCACGACGTCCCAGCCTCGTTGACCCGCATCGCGGATTTCACGTCGGTGCCCCCGGCGATGCCGCGGAGCTATCCGGTAACGGCGGTCAAACCCAACGCGTGTCCGGCCGGATCCGTGCCAGCGTCCAGCCAAGGGCCGGGTGGATTGGACCGCTGCGTGACCTGCCTGGGAGGAGACCCCCTCCCGTGCACTTACCACCCCGCGCTCGACGAATGCCGTTCACCAAGTTCCCTGTTCTGCCCGACGACCTTCTCTCCCCGGGTACACCAGATTGCCTTCGACTTCGCCATCGACACGGACGGCGACGGCGTCGGCCAGCTGGACGACAACTGTCCCACCGTGGCCAACCCCGGGCAGGTAGACAGCGACGGCGACGGGCTCGGCGACGCCTGCGACTTCTGCGACTGCGACCCTGGTGCCGATCCGGATCCGGACGAGGACGGGATCTGCACGCACACCTGCTACGGGTCCGGAGACAACTGCCCGACGATCGCGAACCCGGACCAGAAGAACTGCAACCTCGAGGCCGAGGTGGCGCGCGAGGCCGAGATCCTCGGGGATGCTTGCGACCCGGTTCCGTGTCCGCTCTTCACGCCGATCATGAGCGCCAAGCTCGCCGGCGAGCTCAAGGGGCCGCTCTACACCGACGTGAAGGTGCAGCAGTCGCTGGACTCGCTCAGCATCGACCCCATCGGCGCGCACGATCGCAACGCTGAGCAGGAGACGGAGGTTCCGATCTTGGTCTTGGGGACGGAGTATCGGTACTGCGTCAGCAGTGCTGCCCACGGAATCGACTGTCTCAAGGACCCGGCAATCGACGACGCTTGGTTGACTATCGCGGCGACGCGGGAAGCCGAGGACACCTCGTCTTGGTGGCATCGCGTCGCGATTCAGAACGTGGGCATCGGCGTTGCCGACGCGCCGCGGACGTACGCCGACACCAACGAGTTCTCGCGCAAATGGCTGTACCCCTTCGACTTCGCGTACTGGCGCAGCACCAGCTGGGGCGGGTGGGTCCCCGACGTCTTCGGGGCGCAGCAGAGCGCGGACCTGTTCTTCGGGTTCTCCGGTCGATTCTGGGTCCACGCGGCCACGCCAGTCGGCACGACCGACCTCTCGGCGAACACCGGCGTCCACAACCTGGCGCCGCCGGCGACGGGCCCCGCGGACAGCCTCTCGAACCACTACGAGCCGCTCGCGCCGTTCACCAAGTACGTCTTCTACCAGGCCATCGGCGTCCAAGAGATCTTCATCGACCGCGAGTGCTACTGGTGCGGCAGCGCGCTCGAGGCCGTTCAGGAGGACTGCCCGCACTGCACGGTCGAAGCGATGGCGGAGCTGCCGTCACCAGTCTCGCGGGTCGTCGTGAAGAACGGGGACGGCCGGCTCGGCGTGGCGTCCCGCACCGGGGCGCTCGCGCCGCTGAGGACCAGCCTCGGGACCGCGCTCGAGCAGAGCGTGTCGCAGGACTTGATCTGGGTCGATGAGGCAGAGGCCTCGGCCTATTTCGGCAAGGGGCTCGTGTCGCCGCTGGCGGTCGGCGTCGCCCCCGATGGCGAGCTCATCGAGGAGGTCTTCTCGTCGGGCGGGAAGCTGCTGGGTCGCGCCGACCTCGCGCGATCGCCGGGCCCGAGCGACGTCGCTCCGGCGGCGGCCCAGTCGCTGAGCTCCGCAGCGATCCGAACCGGGTTCGTACCAGTCTACAGCCGCTCGCTCGCTCGGCTCTTCCTGGTGGGCGGTACGCCATCGAGCGGGGGTCCAGCAGCTGAGATCGTGTGGCGACCGCTCGGCACGGGAGCAGTCTGGCAACCGGTTCCGACTGGCATCCATCTGCTCGGCAAGGTCTTGGCGGCCACGTACAACCACCACGACAAGCTGCTCTGGGTGCTGGACGAGGTGGGCGCGGCGAAGGGAACGGCCGCGAGGTTGACGTCGATCGAGCCGGAGAGCGGAAAGGTGGTCGTGCGGGGACAGTGGCCGCGGACCGGGGCTTACGAGGCACACTATCTGCGCGCCGACCGGGACGGGACGCTCCTGGTCTTCGCGTCGGGCACCAAGCAGAACCACCACGCCATCCTCCGTTTCGAGACGGCGGGCGGCCTGAGCGCCACCGGCTTCGTCCAGCGCGCGCAGGCGCTCGCCCACCCGCCGGTGGTGGACATGGACGGCTACTGGCTGATCACGCGCAAGGGGAGCAAGAAGCTCGACGTCGAGCGGCTCGAGTCGCTGCCCCTGCTGAAGACCGGCTGGCTCGACAAGGTCGCGCAGTGCTGGTGAGTCGCAAGCGCTCTGTCTGCGCCTTGGCGGTGCTGGTCGGACTTGCCGCTGCCTCCGCTCACGGGTGCGGCGGCGAGGACGACCCGGGAGAGAGCACCGGCGCGACCGGCGGCGACAGCGGCTCGCCGGCAGGTGGCTCGGGCGGACTGGTGTGGGGCGGCGGGGGCTCGACCGCGGGGGGCGGCTCGGGCTCTGGCGGCGGTGGAGCCGGTGGCGACGCTGGCTCCGGCGGGTGCCCGGGACCGGCGCCGCCGGAGGCACCACCGGACTGGGAACGGTTCCCCGGCTACTGCGAGTGCGCGGTCTACTACCCCGGAGCGAAGGGCAAGATGCCCGAGCCGGTGGAGTGGGAGCCCTGCCCTGCTCCTGCGCCGAGCAACCCGTCCTGTCGGCGCATGCGCACGCCCTGGAGCAAGCTCATGGGCGCGATGCCGGTGGGCAACCGGTTCTGGTTCGACTCCGACGCGGGCAAGTCGTACCTGATGTTTGGCCGTAACGGTCTCAACGACGACCCGACGAGTAAGACTCGCTACCGCCTGATCGCCGAAGCGGATGGTCCTGTCCTCAGTGCGTTCTATGAGGACTCTCTGGCTTGTGGACTAATGACCGAAGCCTTCACCGATGGGCGCTATGCCTACTGGGTCGGTCCGTATGTCGATCCAGGTCCCAATCAGACCGAAGGCGTCATCGCAGGTAAGGTTGGGAGTCCAGTGGATACAGTTCTCACATTGCCCGTTGGTTCGCTCCACACAACCTGGCGAGTAACCGCTGGCTGGCTCGTACGATGGCGAGCCGGCCTCTTTGGGCGCCCGTGGGGCTCCGCCGCCGAGCTCACGGTGCAAACGCCGAGCATGGATCCCGAGGGCTATTCGGCCTACGGCCCGCGCGGCGCCGGTGACTCGCTGTTCTGGGAGGTCGGCAACCTGAAGTATCACGGGATCATGTCGTGGACCCAATCGGCGGGCGGGCGCTCGCTCGTGCGCTACCTGGGCGACTACACGCAAGGCGCGGGCAACTTCGGGACGGACGGCGCCCACATGGTGTGGACCCACGGCGAGGCCAAGGCGCCGGACGACTCGGAGTATCCCACCCGCTCGGTGATGACCGCTCCGTTCACCACCGATCCGGAGGCGGTGAAGCAGACCGCCAAGCGCCTGCGCTCGGATCCGGGTCAGATCGGCCTCGACTGGTTCGTGGTCGGGTGCGGCTACGCTGCCCGGGTCTACTGGGAGAACGCCGGCGCCGGGGCGGCCGCCTCGCAGGATCTGATGGTCGTTCGCCTCAGCGACGGCGTCTCGTGGATCTACGACGCGCCGCCCCTCTCGACCGGCTTCCGGCTCTCGGGCGTGCTGGGCGTCAACTGCGACGAGGTCTTCGCGCACGCGCAGTTCCTCGACGACGCGGTGACGATCATCCGGGTTCGCCTGGACTCGCTCGGTCCTGGCATCGCTCCAGACTGAGGAACGGCGATTGGCAGGACGCGGACTCACCACGCTCGCGTTGCTCCTGGCAGCGCTCCTGGCCTGCGGCGGGCAGGGCGACCAGATCCGGCGC
Organism: Polyangiaceae bacterium; assembly: GCA_015075635.1. Lineage (NCBI taxonomy): Bacteria > Pseudomonadati > Myxococcota > Polyangiales > Polyangiaceae > Polyangiaceae bacterium. The sequence goes on along the minus strand of JABTUA010000003.1, from coordinate 1,740,888 downwards.
CGCTACGAACGCGTCGGCGCGTCCCCACCACCCGACGGGCCCCGAGCGGTGGGTCCCATCGCGAGCAAGGGCTCGGGGACCCTTCAGCTCGGCGCCACCACGGCGCGCGTCGAGGCCCTCGACCAGAGCATCGACGATGACGCGCCCGCCAACGTCGTCTCTCGCGCGATGTTCCACGCGGGCTACCACCACGGGGTGACGCCGGGGCTGGAGCTCGGCGGGGCATTGATGTTCGCGCACACCGGCTCGGGGAAGCGCCTCGCCAGCGACACGCCGTCGGATCGCTTGGACGACTCCCTCTACTGGGGGACGGCCTTGAGCGTGCGCGGCGTGTTCACGGAAGACGAGGTGTTCTTCCTGGTCGGCATCACCGAGCTGTCGCTCTGGATGCTGCCCTACCACGAGCGCGCCAGCGAATCGGTCAACGGCGATCCTTTCGCGCTCGAGGGCGAGGGGTCGAAGCGCCTCGACTACTTCCAGCTCCGAGGCGGACTATCCCCCGGCGTCCGGGTGGGTCCCATGCTCTCGGTGGCGGCAGGAGCGCTGCTCCAAGGGTACCCGGTATTTCAGAGCGCGACGGAGCTCGCCGCCTGCGACCCGAATTGCACGGCAGACGCGGAGGAGCCGACGGTCTTCGGGTTCGTGACGACACCCTTCGCCTGGGCGAGCTTCACTCCGGGCCGACTCTCGGTGTCGCTTCAGGTGTTCGCCAACGTCGGCGCGACGCACCGCCTGTCGGGGGCGGTGCCCTACGGCGGCACGCTGGCGCTCGGGTATCGGCTCGGCCGGTGAGCTCGCCTCTTCACCAGGAAATCCGCCCGAAATGAGCGCCTTCCGCCGGCACATGTTAGAGACCGCACGGTCTCGATGCGCCCTTGGCTAACGGCCCCGCTCCTGCTCTGCGCGCTGGGCCTGGCAGCCTCGGCGCAGGGTCAGGCCGCCGCTCCGCGGGCGGACTCGGAGGAGAGCGACCCCTCGCCCGACGAGCTCATCGACCCCGAGCAGGGCCCGGCCGACGCGAGCGCGCCGGACCAACCGTGGTGCTTCCAGGGCGAGGGCATCGAGGCGCTCACGCCGACGGTCTGCCACTACTCGCCAGCGCCGCCCGAACGCGCGCCGGACACGCTGGTGATCTTCCTGCACGGGCTGACCAAGCTCGGCACCACCTGGCAGTGGAACGGGCAGCGCGGCCTGGCGCGGGCGGCGAAGGCGCACGGCTTCGAGGTGATCACTCCGCGGGGCCGGCTCGGGGCCGGCTCGAAGAAGTACGCGGACCACTGGAACTGGCCGTCGTCCGCCGAGGGTCAGAAGGAGCTCGAAGCGGAGGTCCTGGCGGAGTGGAAGGCCGCGCAGCAGGAACTCGAGAAGCGCAACGGGCGCCCGTTCGCGCGAGTCTACGTGTGGGGCTTCTCGGCAGGCGCCTACTACGCGGCGTCGCTGGCACTGCGTGGTCGTCTGTCCGTCGCGGGCTACGGCATCTTCGCCGGCGGAGGCGCGCCAAAGGGCGTCGAGCGCTGGGCGAAGGGCACCCAGCCCAAGCCGCCCATCTACGTCGGCTACGGCCACAAGGACCGCGCGCGCAAAGATCCCGCACGGCTCGGCCGCGCGCTCAAGGCCATGGGCTGGAAGAGCCTGGTGGTGGGCCGGGCCAAGGTCGGCCACTCGATGACGGACGGGCAGGTACGCGAGGCGTTCGCGTTCCTGGGCAAGGGCAAAGCGCCCGCGGCGGAGCCACGCAAGCCCGCCAAGGCGCCGGCGAAGCGCACAGGGGCCAAGGCGAAGAAGCGCGGGTAGCTCACTGGCCCTGCGGGGCGCAGAGAACCACGCGGGGGCTGGCCTGCCTGCGAGACCGCGCACCCTGTTGGGGAGTCGAGTGCCTGCTGGCGCGGGCCCGGCTAACCTGAGCTCGTGACATCGCTGGCAAGCCCGGGCTCGCGCTCCCTGCGATGGCTGGCACTCTTGCTGGCACTCGGCTGTGCTTCGGGCACGGGCTGCCGGCGCGCCGCGCCGGCGCTCTCGACCCATGCGTTCGAGCACAACGGGTTGAATCGCGTCTATCACCTGCACGTGCCCAAGGGCCACGCTCGCAACAGGCCTGCGCCTCTCGTGATCGCGCTGCATGGTGGGGGCGGCACGGGCGAGAAGTTCGACTGGTCCACCAATGGCCAGGTCGTGCGAGAGGCCGACGCGCGGGGGTGGCTCGTGGTCTTTCCCGAGGGCGTCGAGAAGGGATGGAACGATGGGCGCCCTCCGCTAGCGCGTGCCGACCGGCTTCGCGCCGGCGTGGACGACGTGGACTTTCTCTCCAAGCTCATAGAACGCGTGGACGCCGAGCAAGGCGTCGACCGAGCCCGCGTGTACGCGATGGGCATCTCCAACGGCGGGTTCATGTCGTATCGGCTCGCCATCGATCTGGCCGACCGCATCGCTGCGGTGGGCCCGGTGACGGCGAGCCTGCAGAAGGCGCACGAGCGCGAGAAGCCGGAGCGCCCGGTGTCCGTGATGATCGTCAACGGCACGGACGATCCGCTGGTGCCCTACGGCGGCGGTCAGGTCAGGGTCTTGGGGCGCGATCGTGGAGAGGTGCTGTCCACCGACGACACCGTGAAGTGGTGGCGAAAGGTCAACGGCTGCACCCTCCCGGCGGTGGTCCGCACGCTCCCCGACGCCGATCCGGACGACGGGGCTCGCGTCCACGTCGAGGCTCACGAAGGCTGCAGCGAGGGCAGTGCGGTGGTGCTCTATCGAGTCGAGGGTGGGGGCCACACCTGGCCCGGGGGAGCTCAGTATCTACCCCGCGGCGTCATCGGCGGCGTCTGCCGTGATTTCGACGCCACCAGAGAGCTCTTCGATTTCTTCGCCAAACATCGGCGCTGAGCTTCGGCGAAGAGATCGCATGAGCCCGACGCCGAGCGCCTGGCGACCTCGCGCCCGATTGGCCGATTCGTCCATCGGATTGGCCGGAGCGGTCACTGATCGGAGGGGCCCCCGAAAGGCAGGATGAAGACCGTGGAGGTTCGGCAAATGACGCAGAAATCTCTGGTCTTCGCGGCGACCCTGGTGACCCTCGGACTCGGCAGCGCGAGCGCTTTCGCGGAAACCCCCTGGCCCGAGTGCGTGGACAACCCCGCCTGCAACCAGGGCGGCGGCTGCAGCGTGAGCAGCCTGCCGGCCGACGTGTCTCTCGGCATGGGAGCCGTCGCTCTCGCCGCCGCGGCCGCGCTGGTCGCTCGCCGCCGGTTGACCCGCTGACTCGAGGGAGCCCTCTCAGATGAAGCTCCGCGTCGTCGAGGCGCTCTCCTGCGCCGGTCTGCTCGCCCTCTCGTCCTGTGGTGCGCCCGCGAGCGGCGCCCTCGATCCCCCACTCGAGGGCGGCGAGGTCGTCGAGCCCATCAAGGCATCGCCGCCCTTCTACGGGGATCCCGCCCACGATGCCGTCTTCGGCGTGGACATCTCGCACTGGGAAGGTCCGATGGCGCAGGCCGAGATGGACTGCTTCTGGGACTCGGGGGTGCGTCACGTCGTCTCCGGGACCCAGGTCGAGGAGGTCACGCGCCAGCAGCTCGCGATGGCCGTCAGCCGTGGCATGACCGTAGACGCCTACGTCTACCTCTACTGGACCGACGACATCGCCGGGCAGGTGAAGGAGGCGTTCAAGCGCACGGCGGGCTTCCCCATCGGCCGCATGTGGCTCGACGTGGAGCAGGATCCGGGTGGGCTCGGCGCGACGGAGCTCGCGATCCGGGTGAAGGCTGCGGCGGACGCGTGTCTGGCCGAGGCAGGCGCCGAGTGCGGCATCTACACCGGACGCGGCTTCTGGACCGGTGAGATGGCGGACACGACCCAGTTCGCGACGCTCCCGCTCTGGTACGCCCACTACAACCTCAAGAAGGAGCTCTCGCACTGGTCGACGGAGAGCTTCGGGGGCTGGACCGAGCCCGTCGCCAAGCAGTGGGCCGAAGAGGTGCTCTGCAGCGTGGGCGTCGACAAGGACACGATGCAGGTGGTGACCGAGCCCACCGTGGTCGATCGCAGCCTGCCGCCTGCGCCGTCGCAGCCGCCGCCAGCTCCGACCGGGCTCTACCCCGCTGACGGCTCACGGGTCTCGCTCGACTACGTCAAGCTGATGACGGGGCTCGTCCCACATGCGACGCAGTATCAGCTCGCGCTCGAGAGCTGGGACGGAGCGGCGTTCAAGCCGTACTACACGTGGACCCGAGTGGACGGCTTCCAGAAGGTGACGCCGCAGCTCGAGAACCGCTTCTATCGCTTCCGCGCCCGCGCCCAGAATGTCCACGGCTGGGGCGCCTGGTCGGGTTACTCCGTGTTCGAATTCGGCAAGTCGATCACGGCGCCCCCGTCCGGGACGCCGGAGCAGCCGCCGCCTCCACCGCCGCCCACCGGCGGCGGCGACTTCGGCACCCTGTCACCCAACGGCACGACGCACTCGAGCCCGTCGGTGACCCTGAGCTGCGCTGCCGTGACGAGCGCCTCGAGCTACGAGTTCACGATCGAGACCTCGAAGTCCGGCAGCTGGGCACCCTACGTGAAGTACACGACCACCGGCCCCTCGCGCACGTTCTACCCCCAGCTTCACCAGACCACCTATCGCTGGCGCGTTCGAGCGCTGGTGAACGGAGCCTGGACCGCACCCTCGTACGACGCGACGTTCCAGTATCAGTGACGGGCGAGCGGTTGCGGCGCCACCCCCTGACGTCCGGAACGAGGAGCGGTTCGAATCCGCTCGCCCGTGCGGGTTCAGCTCGGGTCGGGCTTGGGCGTGCGCGCGGTGCTCTTGGGCAGCTCCGGCGGCCTGATGTAGTCCTCCGGGACCTCTCCGGTGAGCGCCTCCAGGAACGTCACGATCGACGCCACGTCCTCGGCCGACAGCTTCTTGCCGAGCTGATGCTCGGCCATCGAGCTCACCGCCTCCGGCAGCGTATTGGCCGAGGCATCGTGGAAATAGGGCGCCGTCTTCGCGACGTTGCGCAAGGAGGCGACCTTGAAGCTGAGCTTGTCGGCCTCCTGCTTGGTGACGTCGAAGCGCCCCAGGTCTTTCTGGTTCGGCCAGGGCTTCACCGCACCCACCTTCTGGAACGAGGCGCCGCCCACGTACGCTCCGCTGTGACAGGCGGTGCAGCCCGTGCTGACGAACAGCGAGACACCCTTCTTCTCGGCGGGCGTCAGCGCCGACTTGTCGCCGCCCAGGAATTTGTCCCAGCGGGCCAGTGTCACGAGCTTGCGCTCGAACGCCCCGATCGCCTTGCCGAAGTTGTCGTAGGTGATCGGCTGCTTCTCGCCCGGGAACGCCTTCTCGAAGGCATCGACGTACTCCGGCATAGACTCGAGCACCGCGAGCACTTGCTTCTCGTTCGGCATGGCCATCTCGACCGGATTGAGCACCGGGCCTTGGGCCTGCTTCTCCACGTCCGCCGCGCGCCCGTCCCAGAACTGCGCCACGTGACCGGCTGCGTTGTAGACGGACGGTGAGTTGCGGCCGCCCTTCTGCTTCTTGTGCCCGTCCGAGAACGCGTGCCCGTCGACGCCGAAATTCGCCAGGTCGTGGCAGCTGTTGCACGAGATGTCCTGGTTCTTCGAGATCCGCTTCTCGAAGTACAGCATGCGTCCGAGTGTGACCTTGGCCTCGGTGATGGCGTTGAGGGGAGAGGGCATCTCCTTTGGCAGCGGCGCGAACATACCGAGCTGCGCGGGCTCGAGCGTGACCTCGGCCGCGGCGGGCGCGGCGCTCGGCGCCGGTGGGGCGGTCGTTGCGGGCGCAGGCCGCTCCTCCTTGCAGGCGACGACGAACACGAGCGCGAAGGACGATGCGAGGGCGATGCGTGATGGCACTAGAGGCCTCCTCTTGGGGACGCCCGAGTGCTGCATCCGCTGTGCCACCGTCCTGGCCCCTTCCCGGCAGCAACTCGCGAAAACTGTTCGGCAAGCCGCCGCCACCGCGATCGAGTTGCGTGCGATGCCGAGCCCGCCGAGGGCGCGCCTTACCCGGTAGCGGCGGTCGGACTGCCGCACATCCGCACGCTCTCGGGCCGGGCGCACGCTGACCGAGCTCGTCCGTTGCGCGCGGCCGCTCGGGGAGGAGCTGTGCTTTCCCCGCGTATCAGGAGCATGCGTCCCTCGGCGTGTCTCGGCGCGCTTGCACTATCGACCATCATCTCGGGGTGTTCCGGCTCCGACTCGGGCGAGTCCTTTCGGACCGGGGGCCTCGAGGCGTTCAGCAGCTACTGCGTCGGTACGCTGAAGCAGGACATCCGCGTCGGGGAGTCGATGGGGCCGGGTGCCTGGCACTTCAGCAGCACGTTTCCCGAGGTGTCCGCCGGAACGGCCTTCCTGGTCGCTTCCGACTGGAACAAGTGGGAGGGCTACGTGGTCGGCGAGGACGGCACACCCTGGAAGCTCTCTTCGGACCATGACACCGGCCTCGTGCGGGACCAGCACTTCTCCGCTTCGTGCGCCACCGGCGACAAGCTCAGCGGCTGGGGCAGCATGGTGTTGCTCCACGACGCCACATTCTTCCAAACCAAGGACCTGACCGGCACGCCGTGCGTGCTGCCCGTCGCGACCAAGCTCACGTCGTATGGATTTGCCAGCGGCTTCGGTGAGACCCTCGCGACGGTGTCTGCGGACCAAATCAAGGACGAGTGCGGCCTGGACGACGCCTTCACGAAGGACATGGTGTACGGCGAGCTGATCGACCCGTGAGCGCGCGAGCGCGCGGCATGTGAAGCGTCACTTGGGCGTCGGATCGCCGAAGATCTCGTCGATTTCGACCTGTGCGGCCCACGCGCAGCGTCGATTGAGATCGCTCTCGACGCGCCCCTGCTCCACGCCCTGCATCGCCTCGAGCTCGCCGGCGTTCGCCGCCGAAAACGGGACCGAACCGAGCCGCTCGCCTGTCTCGATGTCGAACACGGTCGCATCACCGGCGCAGTTGCCCGGTCGATACGTCGAGGCGCCGGTCATCTTCGGCTTGATCAGGCGCGAAAAGCGCAGCACCACCACGTACCTGAATCCGTCGCACTCTCGAATGTACCGCTCGTCGATGCTCGCCTTCTTGCCGCTAATCCACGCGCCGCACCAGCTGAGCGAGGTGGTGACGAACGACGGCAGTTGCTTGTCTACACGCAGCTCGGCGAGCTGTTCTAGGCTCGCCAGGGCGGCATTGGGCGAGTTCACGAAGCCGTCCAGCGTCGGCTTCGGGGGCGCGGCCTTCAGCGTTCGCTTCGCCGAGATCGGTGGGAGGCGTGGCAGCAGCGTCCACGGGGTCGGCAGCTGCCGGCGGAGCGCTCGCGCTCGCGCTCGCGCCACTCTTGTTCGAGCTCTGACGACACGCCAGCAGTGCCACGATGACGAGCGCAGCGAGCCCCAGGATGTGCATCCTCGAAACGGACATCCCGCCAGGATAGTCGGGCTCGCTACCGAGTCTCAATCAGCTCTCGCTGAGCTCGTGAACACCCCAGCTCACTGGCACTGGGTCGCGCAGTTCTGCTGCTGGCAGGTCTGGATCGGCGTGGCCAGGCTGGCGCCGCTCAGGAACGAGCCGCAGTTCTGCAACGCGCAGGTCGTGAGGTTCGGCGCGTTGGCGCACTTCTGCTGCAAGCACGTGACCAGGTTCGTGCACGCCGTGCTGGCCTGACAGGCCTGCATCTGCGAGCAGCACGCCCCCTTCATGCAGGTGTCGCAGGCCGGCGGCAGGCCGGTCGTGATGTTGGAGCAAGCGCCGGAGCTCGTGCCACCGGTTCCGGACCCGCCGGTTCCCGCGCCGCCGGTCCCGGAGCCGCCGGTCCCCGCGCCGCCGGTCCCCGCGCCACCAGTCCCGGAGCCGCCGCTGCCGCCGCCACCGCCGCTCGCCATGCCCGCGGACCCGCCGCTCGCCGTGCCCGCGGACCCGCCGCTCGCCATGCCCGCGGAACCGCCGGAGGAGCTGCCGCCGGAGCTCGCTCCGCCGGAGCTCGCTCCGCCGCTGCTCGAGCCGCCGCTGCTCGAGCCGCCGCTGCCGCTCGAGCCACCACCGCCGCCCGAGCCGCCGCTCTGCGGCATGTTGGCGTCGTCGTCCGACCCACCGCAGCCGCTCAGGCAAGCCACGGCCAAAGACAAAGCAATCCATCGCCCAGTCATGTGCGCACCTCGCAGCTAGAATATCCGAGCAGCGTTCGGGCGCCAGCTCCTTATCTCGCAGGACCGAGGATCTCATGTAGACTCCGGCCCCGTTTCCCGTCGGCTCCGAGAGGTCAGCATGTCCGTCGCCCCGTCCGCGCTGCGCAAGATCCCCCTGTTCGCCAACATCACGGACGAGCACCTGGGCCAGCTCGTCGCGGCCTGCAAGCTGCGAAAGGTCCCGAGCGGCACGGTGCTGTTCGAGGCGGGGTCCGTCTCCGATCACTTCTTGATCTTGACGGAGGGCGAGATCTCGCTGCGCGAAGGCGCAGAGGAGAGCTTTCGACTGAAGCCGATCGCGCCCGTGGGCGAGCTCGGCGCGCTCGCCAAGCTCGAGCGCCGCACCACGGCGGTGTCCGCCACAGCGGCCGAGGTGCTCGAGATCTCCGTGAAGGACCTGATGCAGTTCTTCGAAGACCACGGCGATGTGGCCTTCCCCTTCCACTACAACCTGATCCGCGTCGTCGCCGACAAGATCCGGCGCGACACGCGGCGCACCGAGGAGATGCGCAAGAACCTCATGACCACTCAGAAGGCCATGAAACGCATGCGCGACGCCCTGCTCGAGGGCGAGGACACTCCGCTCAACAAGCAGCTGTACGAAGAGCTCGAGGTCTTGATCGAGCAGAACAAGAAGGGGCACTACCTGGTGGAGCCGGCGGAGGCGCTGCCCACCTCGGTGCGCCTCGACGACGGCAGCGTCGTGCCGGTGCACGCGATGAGCAAAGACTGGCTGCACCTGCCCTCGAACGCGGGGACGCCCAAGCACGGCGCGTTCTGGAGCGGCGTGTTGCTCTTGCCGGAGCGCGAGATCGCCGTGAGCGGCACCGTCGACGGGAGCGACGACGACGGCATGCACATCCGCCTGGACATGCTAATAGACGACTACAACCGCGCCGTCGAAGACCACCTCACGCGGCTGCAAATGCTCGATTTCGTGCTCTGAGCGCGATGACATAGGAGTCCGATTGGCCGCCCGAAGAATGAACCGTCCGATGAGCGAGGCCGCGCAACGCGCCGCCGAGCGACGCGTCCGAGAGGACTCTGCCCCTCGCATTCAAGCGGTCTTGCCCAAGCTGACGAGCCTGCGCCTGGAGATCGACGAGCGCACCTCGGCGTCCGGCGTCGCCGCCTCGTCCCACATCCGCAGGATCCCCGTCGAGAGCGCTCCGGCCATGTTCCTCCTCTCCTGCGGCGACTCCAGCTGTCGAGACGGCGGGCACGACATCACCGAGCCGGTGATGCGCGCGCTCCGGGGCGGGGAGACCCGCTTCGAGGGCGAAGACTCCTGCCGCGGCACGCTGGGCTCGGGCTACTGCACGCGCACGCTGCACTACGTGGGCGTGGCCACTTTCGGCGACTGATCCGGGCACTGGAGCGCGGCTCTCGGCCTTCTCGTCACGGGAGGGGCGCGTCGGCCAGGGCGAACTCCACGCCGAAGCGACGCTGCTTCCAAGCGCGGCTCACGCCCTTGTCGGCGGCGGCGCGGACGTATTCGTCACCGTCGCGCGCGGCGCGATAGTCGGCCACGGCTTGGCTGCGCTTGCCGCTCACGTCCCGCGCCCGGCCGCGCCAGAGGTGGAAGCTGGCTCGGCGGGCGCCCGAGGCGTGACCGATGGCCAGAGCCCGGTCGAGCTCGGACTCGGCCAGCGCCGCGTCCCCTGCGAGCAGCGCCAGGAGCGCCGCGACGAAGTGATAGAGCGCCTCGTTCGGCTTGGCCTCGATGGCCCGGACGAGCTGCCGGCGCGCCTCGCTCACGTCCCCGCGGTCGAAGTACGCCGAATACGCCTCGCGGTAGGCGTCGAACGCCAGCACCGCCGCCGCGTCGCGCTGGCGGCCGCCGGTGAGCGGCGGCAGATCCTCGCGCGGGCCCTCGGACGCGAGCTCGAAGGCGACGTAGTCGCGGTTCGACACCGGCGCGCGCTCGGTGGCGACCCAGACCAGGCCGTCCTCGGGGCGGAACACCACCGAGCCGACCGTGAGCAGCATCGAGATCGCGCTCTCGAAGCGGCAGCCGTCAGCGCCCGGATCGCCCAGGATGCCGGCGATGACGTCGCCGTCGATGCGCCCCTTCTGCGCGGAGAGCAGCGCGTCCGCCCGCGACAGCCGCGACAGGTTGTTGCGCCAGTGAGAGGGGTACAGGTGGCGCTCGGTGCGGCCGAGCTCGCGGTCCAGGAACACGTTGGCGTAGGCGAAGATGCCGCCGTCACTGGCGATTCGGTGCGCGCGGGCCTTGGGCGTCGTCTCGTAGCAGAGCACCGCCTGCTCGCGGCCCGACGCGATCAGGTACGTCCAGCAGCCGTTCGGCACGTCCCGATCCAGGATGCGGCGCGCGTCGTCCAGCGTCTTGGCGTGGCGCATGATCTCGTCGCCCGCCACGCCGATGGGGACCCCGCCGATCTCGAGCGCGTCACTGGCCATGTGCTGGTGGACGACCAGCGACAGCCCCGAGGCGTTCATGGCGGTGAAGCCGCCGAAGAGCACACCGGCGCTCGACACCGAGACGTACGGCTGGCCGTCCTTGGGACGGTGGAAGACCACGGCTTGCTCCGTGTCCCAGGCGCCCACGCCCTGGTAGTCGAAGTTGCGCCCGTGCAGCAGGCGGCCGTCCCGCGTCGCGTCACCCCAAGCCAGCGCGCTGGTGCAGCCGAGCAGCGGCACGCCGGAGCGGGGCGCGAGGCGCGGTCGCCGGACCGCCAGCACGCGGCCGAGCACCCACAGGTACGTCTCGGGCATGGTGACCGCGCCGAGCAGGCGCCGGCGGTCGATGCCCGAGCCGTCCGCGAGACCGTCGAGCGCGGCGCGGACGTGCGCCGGAAAGCCGCGGGCGATCTTGCGCCCCACGGTGTGACGCAGCGCCGCGCCGATCAGGCGACCCGCGCGGGGGCCCAGGCCAGCGCCGAGCATGCTCTCCACGTAGCGCTCGAAGTAGGGAATGGGCCCGCGGTGCACGGCCTCGCCGAGCAGGCGCCCGTGCTGGTAACCCATCTCGTAGTCGTCGCCGGACAGGCGCAAGACGTGGAGGCCGGCGTGGGTCTCGTAGGCCGGACGCGAAGCGGCGCGGCTCTGGGCTCGGGTCGAGGTCAGGGTGTCGGTCTGCATGGGTCAGCTCTCGGTTCGGTGTCTCTGGCTGTGGCGGTGCTGGTTTCGCGCAGCGTCCAACAGGCGCTGGTTCGCCCAGCGGTGGAACTCGGCCACCAGGCGGCCGGCAAGATCCGAGTCGCGCGCCGTGATGGCGTCTAGCAACAAGCGCTGCCCGCGCGCCTCGGCCACCGGCTCGCGCACCTTGACGAGCAAGGGCTCGAGGTCCTCGGCGATCTCGGCGTGCCAGTGAGCCAGCATCACGTAGATGCGGTTCTTCGTGGCCCGCGCCAGCGCGGTGCCCAGGTCGCTCGAGGCGGCGGAACGCTCTGCGGAGCCCGGCGGGCTCTGCTCGATGCGCAAGATGGCGTGCTCGATGGCCACCAGGTCGCTGCGGGTGCGCCGCTCGGCCGCGAGCCGCGTCATCTTCTCGTCGAGCTCCGCGCGGATCTCCAGGAACTCGGCGAGCATGGCGCGGTCCACCCGGCCTTCGGCGTCGAGGAGCATCGCGCGCAGCACCGCAGGCGTCACCGAGCACAGCGGGTCGAGCACCTCAGTGCCGCGGCGGCGGGTCGGGCGCACCAGCCGGTGCACCTCGAGCAGCTTGTTGGCCTCGCGCACCACGCTGCGACCGACGCCGTAGCTCTCCGCCAGGTCACTCTCCCGGGGCAAGAGCGAGCCGACGGCGATGTCGCCGGAGACGATGCGTCGGAGCAGATCGTCGGCGACCTCGTCGGCCTTGCGCGCGCTGGGCGGGCTCACGCGATCCCATTAAGTCTTACTTATTGCTGGGTCAAGGGAAAAGTCCGACTTATTGCTCTCGAGCCGCGCGGTCCCGAGCCCGAGTCACACCTCCACCAGCTCGTCCACGAACGCCAGGGTCAGCCCCCAGAGGGAGGTCTCGCCGAGGCGCTCCCCATGTGCCCGGGAGAACCAGCCGAGGGCTCGGCCGAGCCGCGACCGCGCGGCGCGACACCGGCGCAGGGCGTCCAGCGGGATCCAGCTGGCGGAAACCAGCTCCGGGCCCAAAGTCGGCTCGACCGGGTCGACCAACGCGAACACCTGCGGCGCGACCACCAGCGGCGCGACCGAGCCGTGCCGGGCCGTGATCAGCTGCGACAGCGCGCCGAGGTGCTGGGCATGCCGGCCGAGGTCGAGTCCGGCCTCCTCCAACGTCTCCCGGACCGCGGTCGCCCGGGCATCCGCGTCGCCGGGTTGCTCCAACCCACCGGGGAACGCCAGGTGCCCGGACCAGCGGTCGCCCGCTGCGTGGGCCCGCCGCCCGAGCAGCAACTCCACCCCGTCGGCCTGCTCTCGGAGAACCACCGCGACTGCGGCCCGCGCCAGCCAACTCCGGCGGGAGAACTGCCTCGGCGCGCGGGCGCCCAGGGCGTCCGCCAGCCGGCCGAGCTGCGGTCCGAGCGGCGCTCCCATTTGACACCCGTCATGCCCTTGGCGCCGCGGGCGCGCAACGCTGTGCCGAGATGGCCCAGGCAGAGTCGAGGAGGAGGCCCGCGGCCTGGGCGGAGCGTGCCCTGCCGTCACTGCGCGCCCGCTTCTACCTGCTCCTGGCCGGCCTCACCGCGCTGATGCTCGCGCCCTGGATCGTGACCGAGGAGCTGCGCCGGAGCACCGACGGCTTCGCGGTGGCGCTCCAAGAGGCGGGCTCGTTGCGCTTTCGCTTGCTCCAGATCCACCTCGAGCTGCCGCGCGCGCAGCGCGACGAAGGCACGCGCCAGCGGGTCGAGGTGCTGATGCACGAGCAGCGGGACGTGCTCCGCGCCGCCGTGTCCGGAGATCCAGCCGCGCGCCTGGCGCCCTGCCCCACCGACGAGGTCTGCTCGCGGTTGCGCACTCACCTCACGCGTTGGGACTCGGAGCTCGAGCCGCGATTCCGTTCCGCCTTGGCCAGGAGCGACGGGCGCACCGATGCCTTGACGAGCGACGTCCTGCTCGAGGTGAACGAGCTCGACATCACGGTCCGAGCCGCGGCGCGCGCGATCCAATCCCGCACGGAGAAGAACGCCAACCTCGGATTCTGGGCCAGCGCCGCGTCGATGCTCTTGGTCGGGCTGGTAGCCATCGGCGTCTGGCAGGTCTTCGGGCGCATCCGCAAGCTCAGCGCGCTGGTCGGAGCAGCGGACGAACGCGGCCTGAGCGCCGAGATCCGCGGGACGGACGAGCTCGACGCCCTGGCCGGCGCCCTCGGCCGCGGCATCGCCGCGGAGCGCAAGCGCCGCGATGCGGAGGCGCGCCGAGCCGAAGAGCTGCAACTGCAGCAACTCGCCACCCACAGCGTCGCCGACTCGCTCAGCGCGTGGATCGCGGGGGACGGGTCGCTGGACAGGGCCCTGGCCGAGGTCGCCCGGGCCACCGGCCACGAGCGCGCCGAGCTCGCGCTGGAGCACGGCGCCCCGGACGCTTGGCGCAACAAGCAGCTCGAGTGGGGCGGCAAACAGCTCGGCACGCTGCGGCTGGGCGGATCGGCCAAGGAGCGGCCCGCCTCCGACGAGGTCTTGCTCGACACCTTGTCCCAGGTCTTCGCCATCGCCTGCCTGGCCGATCGCCTGCTGGCCGAGAAGACCACCCAGGGACGATTGGCCATCGCGCTGGGCGGCTTGTCCAGCCGCCCGGACGCCGCCGAGCTCGGCGAGAGCCTCCGCCAGCTCGTCCCTCACGACGCCGCGGTGCTCGAGCTGTTCGACTCCACGCTGCGCGTGGAGGACATGTGGGCGGTGCACGAGAGCCGTCTGGAGCGCCTGCCGGCGCTCTGCGACGGGGTGACCCCCGCCGAGGTCACGGCCATCCCGAAGGACTCCGCCGCGGGCTGCCCGGCGCTCGCCCAGCGCTGCGCCGGCGCGCAGCTCGCCGTGCCGCTCAAGGTGGACGAGACCCTGATCGGCGCCTTGCACCTGGCTCGGGCGAGCGGCGAGTTCTCGACCCAGGACGTCCAGGCGGCCGAAGCGCTCGCGCCGGTGGCGGCCAGCGCCCTCGCTCGCGTGCAGCTCGAAGCGCGCCTGCGCTTCGCCGAGCAGTGGAGCACGCTCGGCGCCTTCGGCCGCCTGTTGGCCCATGAGATCAAGAACCCCCTGAACAGCCTGGGCCTCGAGCTCCAGCTGCTCGAGCGTCGCGTCGCGAAGCTGCCCTTGGCGCCGTCCGACCTGGAGCGCGTCGCGTCTTCGGTGCAGGTGGTCAAGAGCGAGCTCGCTCGGCTGACGAGCCTGGCCAACGAGTACCTGTCGATGAGCCCGAAGTCGGGCGCGCTCGAGGTGAGGCCTTTGGACCTGAACGAGGTGGTCGCCAGCGTCGCTCGCACGCACGCGGCGAGCATGGCGGACCGAGGCATTCACCTGGTGGACGAGCTCGGCCCGGAGCCGGCCATCGTGCTCGGCCACCCCGACAAGCTCAAGCAGCTCGTCCACAACCTGATCGGCAACGCCATCGAGGCCATGGCGAGCGCGGAAATCAGGGTTGCGACGCTGTCGATCCGGCGGCGCGACGGTGACTACGAGCTGTCGGTGCGCGACACGGGCCCGGGTATCGCCGACCCGGTCGCCATCTTTGCACCAGGCTACACCACCAAGACCAGCGGCACCGGCATGGGCCTGGCCATCTCCCAGCAGATCGCGCGCCAGCACGGCGGGCGCCTTCTGGCGCGCGCCCTCGACAGCGGAGGCGCGGAGTTCACGCTACGGCTCGCCGCACACGACGACGCTCGTCCGAACTGACCCCGCCCGCCCAGCGAAAAACCTGCGTCCACACTTCCGGGCTCGCGCCGGCCGGTCTACGCTGGCCGCATGCTGAGGAAGGCCGCCAAGTTCCACCGTGACGCCGTTCGCCCCAAAGCCAAGACGGGCAAGACCGAAAAGCCAAAGCTCGCCAGCGTCGACACTGCGCTCCCCGGTGTGAGCGCCTCCGACAAGAAGAAGGGGCAAGGGCACACCGAGCCCCGTAACGCGGCGGCGCGGGCAGACAAGAAGGCAGCTTTCAAGCTCGAGGACTCGGCCTCCGGTCGGCCCTCGCGCAAGTCCACTCGAGGCAGCTCGAATCGCGCCAAGCCCGACTCGAACCTGAAGCAGCGCCAGACGCGCAAGGCCACCTCGCCCAAGGCCCGCGCCCGTCGCGGCAAGTGACGGCGCCGGACAACCGCGACATCGCCGACGCGCTGGAGCAGATCGCCGATCTGCTCGCGGCGCAGGATGGCGACGCGTTTCGAGTGCGCGCCTATCGCGCGGCAGGCGACTCCGTCCGCAAGTGCCCGCGCGCGCTCGCGGAGCTCGACCGAGAGGGAGGCGTCGCCGCGCTCGCCGAGCTACCCGCGATCGGCAAGAGCATCGCCGCGCTGATCTCCGAGCTCTGTCACAGCGGGCGCGTCCCGCTGCTCGAGCGCCTGCGGGGCCAGGTCTCGCCGGAGGATCTGTTCACCACGTTGCCGGGCATCGGAGAGGCCTTGGCCACGCGCCTGCACCGGGAGCTCGGGGTCGAGACGCTGGAGGAGCTCGAGCTCGCGGCCCACGACGGCCGGCTCGAGGGCCTGCCGGGCTTCGGCCGGCGCAGAGCGCAGGCGCTGCGGGATCTGCTCGACGTCCGGCTCTCGCGCTCGACCCGCCGCCGAGCTCGGCTCGTGCCCGCGACCGACCAACCAGCCGCCGCGCCCAGCGTGGACGTGCTCCTCGGGGTTGACGCCGAGTATCGAGCGCGTGCGGCCGCGGACGAGCTGCCGAAGATCGCGCCGCGGCGCTTCAACCCCGAAGGCGCGGCCTGGCTGCCCATCCTCCACACCGACCGCGACGGCTGGCACTTCACCGCGCTCTACTCCAACACCGCCCGCGCCCACGAGCTCGGGACGACGCGCGATTGGGTGATCCTGTACTTCGAGCAGGACGGCCACGAAGGGCAGTGCACGGTGGTCACCGAGCACCGCGGTCCACTCGCGGGGAAGCGCGTGGTGCGCGGCAGGGAGGCCGAGTGTGCGCGGGTCGACTCGGGCGATCGCCGGAGCTAACGTCACGGCCATGCGTGAGCCACCCCTGGGTCTCGAGGCCGCGCTTTCGCTTCGAGGTCGGGCGTGAAGCGCGATTCATCGCACGTTTGGTCGATCCTGGTGTTTGCCGCGCTCGCGCTCCCCGCCTGCGGCGGCGACGACTACAGCGACGACCCCCACGATCCGAACGCCTACGTGCAGACCTTCGACGGCCTGCCGGGCGCGCTGATCGGGGTTTCGGGAACGAGCGAGGAGGACGTGTGGGCGGTCGGGGGCAACCCGGGCGACGGCAGCGGCGCGTTCGTGCTGCACTTCGACGGGCAGTGGACGCGCAAGCTCACCGGCCACCAGGTGGATCTGTGGTGGGTTCACGCCTTCGCCGGCGGCCCCGTCTTCTTCGGCGGCAGCGGCGGCACCATCCTGCGTTACCAGAACCAGAGCTTCGAGAAGCTGCCGACGCCCGGCAGCGCCACGGTGTTCGGCATCTGGGGCGCGACGCCGGACCAGCTCTGGGCAGTCGGCGGCGACCCGGCCAAGTCGGGCACGGCGTTCGTGTGGCGCTTCGACGGCAGCACCTGGAGCGCGGCTCAGGGCTTCCCGAGCGTGCCCGTCGCCGCCTGGTTCAAGGTCTGGGGGCGCGCGGCGGACGACGTGCGCTTCGTCGGAATGGACGGCGCCATCGTCCACTTCGACGGTAAGGGCTTCGAGCAGATCGCGTCGCCCACCGATCGCCGCTTGCTCACCCTGTTCGCCGAGCCCGGCGGTCGCTACACCGCCGTCGGCGGCATGAGCCAGGCGGTGATCCTCGAGGACGTCGGCGGCACTTGGAAGGACGTCAGCCCCGCTCCGCCGACGCACGCCATGATCGGCATTCGTACCGCCGGCGACGACGGCTACGCCGCCGGCACCGGCGGCAGCGTGATGCGGCGCAAGGACGGCGTCTGGGTGGACGAGCCGCTCGGCTTCGACGTGTTCGCGGACTTCCACTCGGTGTGGATCGACCCGAAGGGCGGCGTGTGGCTCGGCGGCGGCAGCATCGCGAGCTTCCCGTTGGTCAACGGCGTCCTGGTCCACAAGGGCGCGAAGATCCCCGGCGGCAGCTACGCGGACTGAGGCAAATCCGCGACAAACCGCCGGGCTTGGGCCCACGTGGTCTGGCCTGCCGGTAAAGCTTGGCGGGACCGGGGTCGCTGCTATCCTCCCGCGTCCTCGACGCGGGCGGGGCGCCCCCGAGGCAGCCAACGGACGGGAATCTCGACGTGAAGAAGAAGGCGATCTTGCTCTTGGGCCTGCTGCTGGTCCTCGCCGCGGCGGTGCTCCCGGCGTGCTCGCGCGCGGCCAGCACGTTCGGGTTCGGCGGCGCGAGCGAGAGTCTGATCCACGGCAAGCTCCCGTCGAAGCACTCCGGGCTGCGGCGTGAGGTGCGCCTCACCGACAACGTGATCGCGCCGCGGGGCGACTTCTGGAAGAGCGAGCTGACCACCATCTTCTCGTCCGCGGAGTCGTTCGCGGAGTGGGATCTCGGCGCACCGACCCCGATCACCGCGATCTACTTGCAGGGGGACGACAACGACACCTACACGGTGACCGTCTCCGATGACGGGAAGGATTTTCGTCCGCTCTGGGAGGGACGACCGGTGGGCGGCGGAGGGCTGCAACCCCGCTCCGCCGACGGGCTCGGCGGAAATGCTCGCTACGTGCGGGTGACCGCGTCGGGGGGCGACGGCTCCTTCGCGCTCTCGGAGATCCAGGTCTTCTCGCAGAAGCCCGGGACCTGGCCGCCCAAGCCCGTGGTGAAGGACGCCATCCCGCCGGACGAGGTGTTCCGCAACAAGATCCTGGCGTTCGGCCTGGCCTTGTCGATCCTGGTCATCTTCACCTGGAAGGGCGCTCCCTTCTGGTGGACGCTGCTGGTGCTGCTGGTGCCCTGCGCTGCCGCCTTCGACGCCTGGCGCGCGCTGTCCGTGGCCTGGCCCCCCAGCACGCGGGAGGTGGCCCTGGTTCGCGGGGTGGTGGCCGCCGTCGGCGCCCTGATCGTCGTGCGCGAGGTGTTCGCTCCCGCGAAGCTCTTGGCGAACCGGCGCGTGACCGTCGGCGTGTTCGGCGTGTGCGCGGGCCTGGCCATCGCGGCCTTCTACAACCTGGGGCACCCGCAGTTCCACGACTACAAGAACGGCCGCCCCGGCTTCGTGCACAACTTCGACATGCGGGTGTACTTCCCCATCGCGAAGTACTTCAAGGAGCTGCGCTTCGACGGTTTGTACCTGGGCAGCGTGGCGGCGTATGTCGATGACGACAAGAGCGTCACGCTCGAGTCGCTACGCAGCCAACAGCTGCGGAGCCTCAGGACCCACCGCATGCAGAGCGTCGGCGACTCCATGGCCGACATCAAGGAAGTGCAGAGCCGTTTCTCGCCCCAACGCTGGGAGGACTTCAAGCGCGACATGCGCTACTTCCGCGAGAACATGGGGGTGCGCGACTACCTGGGGAGCATGAGCGACCACGGGGGCAACGCCACGCCGGTGTGGTTCCTGTTCGGGCACGCGATGTTCAAGAACGCGTGGGCGTCGAACCAGACGCTGACCATCACCGCGATGCTCGACCCCATCCTGCTGGTCATCGCGCTGGCCATGATATGGCGCGCCTTCGGCGTGCGCACGGCGCTGGTGTCGGCCATCGTCTTCGGCGCCAACGATTTCTACATGTTCGGCACCTGCTGGGCGGGCGCGACGCTCAGACACGACTGGCTCGCCTACCTCGCGATGGGCATCGCGCTGCTCAAGCTCGAGCGCTGGACCTGGGCGGGCGCGCTCCTGATGCTGTCCGGGCTGATCCGCGCCTTCCCGTTCTTCGCGCTGGTCGGCGCCGCGCTGCCCGCCATCTGGTGGCTGATCGACCACGTACGCGAGAACCGCCGCCTGCCGTCCCTGGCGCTGATCAAGCAGGAGCAGATGCCGATCCTGAAAGTGGCGCTGGGCGCCACCGTCACCGGCCTGGTGCTCTTCCTGGCGTCTTCGCTCTTGTTCGGCTTCCACTCCTGGTCGGAGTGGTTGCACAAGGTCTCGATGCTTCAGCGCGACCCCCACGTGAACCACGTGAGCTTGCGCGCGTTGATCGGCGGTCCGGACGGCATCCACACCCGAGTGCTGGTCGCGCGCACCAACCTGTACGCCGCGGGCATCGCCATGTTCTCGGTGATGGTCGCGCTCGGCGCCCGGCGCAAGAACCTGGCGTTCGCCGCCACCTTGGGCACGCTGATGATCCCCATCGCGTTCCACCCGGCGAACTACTACATCCACTTCATCTTCGTGTTGCCGATGCTGGCGGCGGAGCTCCAGGACACCAAGAAGGGCGGCGAGCTCTGGCCGATGAAGCCCGCCGACGCGGGCCTCTGGATCACGCTGCTCGGTCTTTGCGCCGCGCAGTACTTCGTCGCCATCGAGAAGGATCTGGGTCTGCACTTCTATTACTCGAGCGCGCTGATCATCCTGGGCACGGCGGCGCTGCTCCTGGTGACGATCGCGAAGGACTTCGACCTGGTGCGCCAGCTGGTGCCCGCCGGTGCGCTCGCCGGCGGTGGCGTCGCCCCCGCGAGTGGGACGGCGGAGCCGGACCCGGGAGGACGAACGCCTCCCGCCGAGGAGCCCATCGCCGCCGAGCCAGCCGAGCCGAGCGCCGCCGAAACGGCGGAGCCCGAGCCGGCGGACGCACCGCCCAAGGCCGAACCGGCGGCGAAGGCTCCACCGGACGCCTCTGCCCCGAGCGACGAGCCGCCGGCCGCCGCCGCGGAACGAACCCCTTCGGCCGAGTAGCACCCGCCGAGTAATAATTGCGGGCTGACGTTCGAGGCCGCTGCCTGGCCCGGTCTCGGAGCGGCGTGTTAGCCTTTGCCAAGCTCTGGCTCGTCTTGGCTTCGCGATGAAAGAGACGGATGGCATCCCCCTGGGCACGGTGGTGGCGGGGCGCTACCGCGTCCAACACCGCCTGGGCGAGGGCGGAATGGGCTCCGTCTACGCGGTCGAGCACGTCCACACGGGCCAAGAGCTGGCGCTGAAGGTCCTGAACCCGAAGATGGTCCGTGACCAGATCGCCCTCGAGCGCTTCCGGCGCGAGGCCCGGGCGCCTGCCCGCATCCAGAGCGACCACGTGGTGCAGGTGACCGACGCGGACGTCGCGCCGGAGCTGGGCGGCGTGCCGTTCCTGGTCATGGAGCTCCTGCGCGGGCAGAGCTTCGATCAGCTCCTCGAGCACCGCATGCCCCAGGTCGAGGCGCTGCTCTACCTCCAGCAGATGGCGCGCGCTCTCGACAAGGCGGCGAGCCTCGGCATCGTCCATCGCGACATCAAGCCGGAGAACCTGATCCTGACGCGGCGCGAAGACGGCACGCCCTGCGTGAAGCTCCTCGACTTCGGCATCGCCAAGCTGACTCAAGGCTCCGAGAGCGTCGCCTCCAAGACGGCGACCGGCGCCATCTTCGGCACGCCGCTGTACATGGCGCCGGAGCAGATCCTCGGTCAGCCCGAGAAGATCTGCGCGCAGACCGACATCTGGGCGCTGGGCATCATGGCGCACCGCATGCTCGTCGGGATCGAGCCCTGGACGGCGGAGACGCTGCCGCACTTGGTCGCGCAGATCGCCTACGAGCCGCTGCCGGTACCGAGCGAGCGCGGCTCCCGCCTCGGCGGCGAGTTCGATCGCTGGTTCGCGCGCTGCTGCGCACGGCGACCCGAGGACCGCTTCGCGACCGCGTCCGAGGCAGTCAGCGCGCTAGCTCTGGCGCTGGGAGAAGAGGCGCCAATGGTGAGCTCCGGGGCGGACCTCGGCACCTCCGCGCCGCGCATCAGCTCCCGGCGCGGCTCCACGAAGGACGCCTTCGCCGCCACCGCGGTCGCGGGCGCGCACTCCGCCATCGGCTCCGACACACTCTCGGCGCAGGTCACCACCAAGAAGGGCCCGAACAAGCTGGTCGTCGCGGGCGGCGCGCTGCTCGCGGGCTTGGTCCTCGGTGGGATCTGGATGCTCGTCCAAGGCACGGGAGCCAAGGGCGAAGCGGCGGGCCCGGCGCCGGCGGCCACCCGGGAGCCGACCGTCTCGGCGCCGGCGGAGCCGAGCGCGACGAAGCCCCAGGTCGAGCCCACCACGAGCCCCGAGGTGCTCCCCACCGCCAGCGTCGCGCCCACGCAGAGCTCGAAGCCACCCGTGAAGCCAGTCGTTGGGAGCGGACCGAAGCCCCCCCCCACGACGACCTCCACCGGCGGCGCCAAAGACCCCTTGGACATGGGACGTAAATGACCCGATCGAACCGAGTGACCGGGCCCCGTCGGGGCGCAACGATCGCCCTCCTGCTCGTCTCCCTCGCGGCGAGCTCGGCGCTCGCCCAGGGCGACGCGGCGGCTGCCGAGCAGCTCTACAAGGAAGGCAAGGCCCTGGCGAAGAAGGGCAAGTACACCGAGGCCTGCCCGAAGTTCGACGCCAGCTACAAGCTCGACAAGGGCCTCGGCACGCTGGTCAACCTGGCGGACTGCAACGAGCGCATTGGCAAGATCGCGACGGCCTGGGCGCAGTGGAACGAGGCGGCGGATCTCGCGCGCCGGGACAAGGACGAGCGCGAGAAGTTCGCCGCCGGCCGCCGCGACAAGCTCGAGCCCAAGCTGCCGAAGGTGAAGGTCGAGGTGTCGAACCCGGTGGCGACGCTGGGTGTGTACCGCGGCGACGTGAAGCTCGAGCCGGGCAGCTTCGGCGTCGGGTTGCCGGTCGATCCCGGCGAGGTGACGGTCACGGTACGCCGCGGCGAGCAGGTGCTGAAGACCGAGACGGTGACGGCGAAGGAGGCCGAGACCTCCAGCGTGAGCCTGGATCTCGCCGCCATCGATCAGGAGTTCCCGGAGGAGAAGCCACCTCCAGTACCCACGGCAACGGCGGCCCCGCCTCCGACCGCCGCACCGCCGCCACCGCCGCCTCCTCCTTCGAGCAGCCAGAAGACCATCGGCTACGTCGTCGGCGGCGTGGGCGTGGCCGCGTTGCTGACGGCGGGCGTGCTCGAGTACGTGGCGCTGAACAAGAAGTCGCAGGCCGACGAGCCCGATCAGTGCCTGAACGGCTACTGCAGCCCGAACGGGTTCGAGACCATCGACAGCGCCAAGAGCTACGCCACCATCGGCCAGTGGGTGGGCATCGGCGGAGTGCTGTTCACGGCCGTCGGCGCGACGCTGATCCTGACGGCCCCATCCGCTCCCGAGACGGCGGGCAGGCCCGCGGCGCGCGCCCGCCCGGCGCGCCCGCGCGCGGCGCTCGCGCCCTACGTCGGACCTGGCGGCGGCGGGCTCGTGCTGTCGGGGGCCATGTGATGCTGGCCCCGCGGGCTGCTGCGACCCTCGGCGCCTTCGCCGCGCTCGGCTGCTCGGGTCTCTTGGGCATCGACGACGAGCAGGAGGACGTCGTGCAGACGGTCTGCGGCTGTAACGGCGCCCGGCCGACGATCGACGAGGTGTCCTGCAAAGAGTACGTGACGCACCGGCTCGATATCGCTCCCCCCGCGACGCGGGCCGCCTGGATGAAGACGTTCGACCAGGCCTGCCGCGAGAGCTGCAACGACAACACCTGCTGGAATACGATGTTCGCTGCGCGCCCGGTGTGCAAGGACGCCGACGAAGAGTGCGAGGACGGCGATTGCTCGGAGTGCTGCCAAACCACCGCGGGGAACACCGTTTGCGCGGGGGCGCCATGACGGCGCTCCTCCTCCGCATCGCTCGCCGGGGCACGCTGCTCGCGCTCGGCGCCGGCTTGGCGCTGCTGCCCAGCTGCAGCTCGCTCTTCGGCCTGGACGACTACACCGACTCGACCGACGACCTCTGCGATCTGGCGCAGAAGTGCTACGACTTCTCGGCCTGCGAGAGCCACATCGGCCCGAAGCTCGACGGCGCCTCCGCGGACGCGCGCTCCGAGTGGCTCGCCGCCATCCCGACCAAGGACTGCCTGGCGAACTGCGCCAAGAGCCGCAAGTGCCTGACCATGGCCCCGGTCTGCAACGCGCCCCATGAGCCCTGCGACCGCGAGGAGCAGTGCTGCGACTTCCTGTCCGGCAGGGCGCGCTGTCAGGCGCCGGTCGGCGCGGCCTCCGATCCCGACGCCGGTCCGATCGCGGCGAAGCGTTGCTGCCGCCCCGACGGCGTTCAGACTTCGGATCCGTCGAGCTGCTGCTCGGGCGTCTACAACCCGAAGATCAAGGCCTGCGGCCAGAACGTGTGCCGCCCTGAGAGCTCGGACTGTACCGACGATCTTCAGTGCTGCTCGCAGCGCTGCGACGGGGGCAAGTGCTCCGAAGAGCAGTGCCTGCCGCTCGCCACGCCTTGCTCGCCGAGCGACAAGTGCTGCGACGGGGCCCAATGTCTGGCCACCACGGGCGTGTGCGGTTTCCCGGAGGAGTGCCGCACCGTCCGCGCGCCCTGCGACATCACACAGACGCAGTGTTGCCAGGGCCTGACCTGCCTGCCCGCGATCAACAAGCACCCGACCTCGGAGCTCTGGGACGGACTGTGCCAGCCGAACGAGGTCTGCATGCCCAAGGGGTACGACTGCACCAAGACCCCGTGCTGCCAGGACACCGGCGTGCCGCTCACCTGTCGCAACGGCGAGTGCAAGCCGCCGTGCGAGCCGGTAGGCACGGTCTGCGCCGACAATGGTGACTGCTGTAGTGGAAAGTGCGAGCTCGGCCCCGAGGGCCCCAAGTGCGCGTGTGCGCAGATCTATTGCGAGGTCGAGGGCAGCGGCGACTGCTGCTCGGGGATCTGCGTCGGCGGGGTGTGCACGGCGGCCTGCGCGAGCAGCACGGTCTGCCACGACGAATGCGTCCCGGGCCCCGCGCTGCTCGAGCAGGACATATCGAGCTGCAAGCAGGTCGATCCGAACTGTCTGTCCCAGATCTGCGCGGCGGACCCCTTCTGCTGCTGCGTGGAGTGGGACGCGACCTGCGTGAAGCAGGTCATCCAGCACCCGAGCTGCGGGGTCGCGGCCTGCAATTGATGCGGTCCCCCTGGCACAGCTGTGCCAGGGGCAGCACACCGGGGCGGCGAATTCCCGCCGATTCGTGGAGCGGGGGTCCGGCACGAAGCGTGCTAGCCTGAGGGCACGCTCCCGGAGGTTTGTCTGGGCGCGGGTGTCGGAGGCGACGAGATGCGGACGTGGATCGGTCTCCCCTGGGTCGTGTTGGCAGCGCTCGGTTGGACGGCGGGCTGCGGGTCGTCGGCGGCGTCCGATTCAGGAGGCCCCGGCAACAAGCCAGACACCGAGCCACCCTGGCTCCACGGCGATCCCGACAACGTCTTCGCGACGACCGAGGAGGGCTCCGCCAAGTCCCTCGGCAGCGGCGGCGCTGCAGGAAGCGGTCCTGGCAGCTTCGGTGGCGCCGGCGGCGCGCAAGCGGCCGACCCGCTGGGAACGCTCTGCCCTGGCTACTCCACCGGTGCGTACTCCCACACGCTGACCGCGAGCGCGGTCGATCCGGGCAACCTCGCGGCCGCGACCCGCGCTCGCGAGGTGCTGTTGCGAGGCGAGACGCCGGTGCCCGGCTTCGTGCGGCCCGCCGACTTCGTCAACTACTTCGGCTGGGCTCCGCCTGCGAACGTGGCCGACGGCCAGCTGGGCGGCTCGCTCGAGCTCCGGCCGCGCAAGGTCGCCGGCGTGGAGATCCCGAACCAGTTCGAGCTGTACGTCGGTGTCGTCGCGGGCAAGGTGAGTCGGCCGCCCGTCGCGCTGACGGTGGTCATCGACTCGAGCCAATCGACGGAAGCACTCGCGCGCACCAAGGCGACGCTCGAGGCGCTGGCCAGCGCGCTGAAGTCCGGCGACCACGTCACGCTGATGTCCGCCGATCCGAGCGTCCCCTTGCTCGAGACCAAGGAGCCCGCCGCCGAGCTCGCCCAGCTGGCGAGTCAGCTCACGCTCGGCTCCGGCGGCACGGTCGGCGCTCGGCTGCCGGCGGCCTACGACAGAGCCAAGTCCTACCCGCCCGGGAGCTGGAACCGGGTCGTCGTGATCGGCGACGGCGAAGAGAGCGTGGACGAGGTGGACTACTCGCGGATCGAGTCGGAGGCTGCAAACGCCAGCATCTTCCTCACCGTCCTGGGCGTGAGCGGTCAGGGCGGCTACGGCGACGCCGGCCTCCACCGCTTGGCTCGTCAGGGACGCGGACGCTACCTGTACATGGACAGCGTCAGCGAGCCGGCGGCGGTGTTCGCAGCCCGCTTCGACGAGGTGTTCGGCCTCGCGCGGGACAAGGTGCGCATCCGCGTCGATCTCCCGAGCTACATGCACGCGATCGATCCCGAGCCGGTCGGCGGCAACGGCGCGCCGCGCGACAAGTATCTGGCCCCAGGGGAGTGGGCTCACTTCGTGTTCCACGTCACCGTCTGCAGCGGGGAGGCCATCCACGACGGCACCACCGGGCCGGAGCCGCTCACCGCGACGGTGACCTCGACGCTCGCAGACGGGACGACGGCGGCGCCGGAGCTGAAGCTCGGAGCGCTGCCCGTGAAGAAGTACCTCGCGCTGACCGCCCACCCCGGTCTCGACAAGCTGGCGGCCATTCGCTCGTTCGTCGACGCGCTGAAGTACCCCGAGGCGACCCGCTTCGCCGAGGCCAAGGCCCAGCTCTCGGCCAACGCCAGCCCCGGCCCCGAGCTGCTCGCCCTGCTGGCGAAGCACCCGGGCTTCCCCAAGGACTGAACGCGATGAGGCACGCCGCGCTCCTGGCCGTCACGCTCTCCGCGCTGGCCGCGGTCGCCTGCGGTTCGTCGTCGTCCGATGCGGAGGACCGCGGCCCGGGCGGAGGGATCCCCGGCAGCGGGGGAGGTGGCGGCAGCGGCGGAGTCCCGGTGGAGTCGCTGAACGAGTTCGGCTACGCCTCCGAGAGCGAGGCTGGGCTCGGAACGCAAGCCTCGGCGGCCGCCGCACCCGTCAACACGATCTGCGGGTCGCTGGACACCACCTCCATCGAGAAGGTGGAGGTCTTCCCGATCCCGGCTCAGAGCCGCGCCTCCGCCACCCGCTCCAGAGAGATGCTCATGCGCAAGCAGGCGCCGATCTCGGTCAGCCTGCGCACCGAGGACCACCTGAGCTACTACCGCATCGGCGCCGGGGTGGCGCCGGCGGACGCGCTGGTGCCGACCGTGATCCTCAGGCCGCTGCAGATCGGCGGGACCGTCGTCCCCTTGCGCTACCAGCTCTTCGTGGGCCTGGAAGCCGGCCCGATCTCGGCGCGTCCTCCCGTCGCCCTCACCGTGCTGGTGGACACTACGCCGTCGATGGCCGGCGAGCCGCTCGAGCGCGCGAAGAAGTCGCTGCGCGCGCTGGCCGACGCCCTCGCCCCGAACGACCACCTGGTGGTGATGACGACCCAGCACGAGCTGCTGTTCGATCAGGCGCTGGTGGATCCCCTCGCGAACACCAAGGATCTCGAGCTCCAGCTCGCCATCGGGGCCGACACGACGCTCCGCGTTCCCGTCCAGACCGCGCTGGAGAAGGCGTCCAGCCTGCTGGGCACCGAGCAGTGGAATCGCGTCGTCCTGATCAGCGACGGGCAGGGGGATCCCGACATGCTGCCGTTGGACGACATCGCCGCCGCGACGTCCGCGGGGATCCGGCTCGGGAGCGTGGGCGTGGGCGGGAGCTACGTGATCGGCGACGCCCTTCTGTATCGAGCTGCTCAGGCTGGCCGGGGCAGCTACGTGTACATCGACTCCCCGAGCGAGGCCGAAGCGATGCTGAAGGCGCGCTTCGACGAGGTCTTCGGCGTGCTCTACGACGCGGTGCAGGTCACGCTGGATTTGCCCTGGTTCTTGAAGCTCTTGGACGACGGCAGCACCGCGGGCCCGCCGCAGGGGGACGCGGACCCCCGAGCGATGGCGCCAGGGGCGACGCTGAGTTTCCTGTTCCAGGTGCAGAGCTGCGCCGACCAAGCCATGACCAAGTACGGCACCTCCTACCCGCTCTCGGTCACGACCAGCTGGGTCAAGCCCTCGGATCAGTCGATCGGCAGCGTCACCGAGGTCTCGAAGGCCGCCGACTTCTTGAACATGCAGAGCACTGCGCTGGAAGAGTACCTGGCCGCACAGGCCTACGTCGCCGCGCTCCGAGCGCCGACCAAGGCGCGCTTCGCCGACGCCTTCGAGCTGCTCAACCCGCTGAGGCAGCCTGACAACGCCTTTGACGAAATGTGGAACCTGCTCGACGCCTACCCGACGAAGCCGTGAACCTCAGCGCGGAGCGCGCAGGCGCACGACCTTGCCGGGTTTGTCCGGCGGCTCGACGGGCGGCAGCGACAGCACCAAGCGCTCGATGAGCGGCAGCGCGCGGAGCATCAGGCCTTCGGCGTGGAGCTCCGAGAACGTGCCGTCGAAGGCCAGCACGAGCGCGTAGATCCCGGCGAAGCCCCGGGTGAGCGCGCCGAAGCTGCCTTCGCGGAACACTGCTCGCGACGGCCAATCCGCTCGCAGCCGAGCGAGCGCCATGCTGGCAGCGAGCTCGCGGCGAAATTCCCCGGTGTCGCGGCAGCGCGCGAGCTCCTTGGCCAGGAAGCGCGCGCTCCACGGGTCGAGGCCGCGCGCGGCGAGCGAACGCTCCGCCGACTCGGCTTCGAGCGCGCTCAGTGCCTCGGCGTCGAGGCCGGCCCTCCGGGCGCGAAAGAGCACGTCCGTCAGGCGCACGATCACATCGACACCTTCGTCCAGCTGACGCTTGCCCGAGCTGCCCCAGATCACGGGCGAGTCCTTGTCCACCACGAACGCTCGGGCAGCGGGGATGCGCTCGGCCAAGAGCTCGAGCTCCGAATCCAGGCGCCGTGCGATGGACACATCGACGCGTACCTCCCCGAGCTCGACATCGGCAGTCACGCCGGCGAACGAGTCGAGGAGCTCGCAGAGCCGTGCACGCACACGCTCCGGCTCGGCCGGCGCCTCCGCGAACACCGCGACGACGCGGAAGCCGCCGCGGTGCGGGGCAGACACCAGGCGCGGGTCGGCGGGCTCGGCGCCACCGATCTCGGCGCGGGCGTCCTCCGCGCCGAGATCGCGGCGGACCAGCTCGAGCAGGCGCAGGAGTGCCGTCACCTCCCCAGCCTACCCCTGCGAAGTCTCGCGCGACCCCAGGCCTTTTCCTCGGGAGCGGGCCGCCGGCAAAAAAATCGCTTGCGCTCCGACCACATGGGATTATTACTGGTCGTATGATAAAGAATTGCCTGCGACTGGCGCTGCTCGTCGCGCCGCTCTTCGGGGGCGGCTGCAATCACGCGACCGCCGAGCCCGACGAGGCCTATCAGGGGGTGATCGAGCTCGACGAGCGGGTGCTCGGCTTCGAAGTGGGCGGGCGCGTGGAGCGCGTCGAGGTCCGGCGCGGTGACGCGGTGAAGGGTTCCGCGCAGCTCGCAGCCCTCGACTCGAGCTTGGAGAAGACGGCGGCAGAGGCCCGCGCAGCGGAGGTGGACGCCGCCAAGGCGCAGGTGGCGCTGCTCAAGGCCGGCGCGCGCCCGGAGGAGATCCGCGCGATGGACGCCCGGATCCGCGCCGTCAAGACCACGGAGGCGCTGCTCACGAAGAACCTCGCTCGCGAGCGCGAGCTCGAAAAGCGCGGCGTCAGCTCACGCGCGGCGATCGACGAGATCGAGACGAAGCTCGGCGCGACCATCGCGGACCGCCAGGCCCTCGAGCAGCAGCTCAAGGCGCTGAAGCGCGGCGCCCGCTCCCAGGAGATCGCCGGGGCCACCTCGCGCGCGCAAGCGGCTGACAAGACCCTCAGCGTCCAGGCCGAGCGCGTGGATCGTCACGTGCTCAAGGCTCCCAAGGAGGCGGTGGTGCTCGACGTCCACGTCGAGCCGGGGGAGGTCGTAGCCCCCGGGGCACCGGTCGTGACGCTGGGTGACACGAGCCACCCTTACGCGGACGTGTTCGTGCCCATCGGCAAGCTCGACGGCATCAAGCTCGGCACTGCGGCGGCGGTGCGCGTCGACTCGACCAGCGCTGCGTTCCCCGCGAAGGTGGAGCACATCGCCCGCGCTACCGAGTTCACACCGCGCTACCTGTTCAGCGAGCGCGAGCGACCCAACCTGGTGATCCGCGTGCGCCTGCGCATCGAGGACCCGGAGCAGCGCCTGCATGCCGGGGTACCGGCCTTCGCCAAGTTCGCCCGCTAGGCCCGACTCGAGCTGTCTTGCCATGATCAGACCACGATCATCATGAGCGACGAAAACCCACGGAAACTGCCGGCGAGGCCGGCGGATGCATCCTCGTGCCTCGGGATGAGTCGCGACTTTCTTGCAGGTCACCCTCGGAAGGTGACCTGCAAGAACCGCCTCCGTAGCGCGCTCTTGGCGGCACAAGAGCGCGCCGCAAGTCGAGGCTAGAGAAAGGAACGCCCATGCCCATCATCCAGACTCGGCACCTCTCCCGTCACTTCGGCTCGCTGGTCGCGGTCAAGGACCTGAACCTGGAGGTCGAGAGCGGCGAGATCTTCGGCGTGCTCGGGCCGAACGGCGCCGGCAAGAGCACCACCATCCGCATGTTGTGCGGCATCCTGGACCCGAGCGGTGGTGAAGGCAGCGTCGTCGGCCTCGACATCCGCAAGGAAGCCGAGCGCATCAAAGAACGCATCGGCTACATGACTCAGCGCTTCAGCCTGTACGAAGACCTGAGCGTCGAGGAGAACCTGGCCTTCTACGCCGGCATCTACGGCGTGGGGCTGCGGCGCCGCCGGGAGCGCATCCACGAGGTGCTCGAGACCTCCGGGCTCCTGGGCCGCAGGAAGCAACTGGCTGGCACGCTGTCGGGCGGCTGGAAGCAGCGCGTGGCGTTGGCCAGCGCCACCATCCACCAGCCGCCGCTGCTCTTCCTGGACGAGCCAACCGCCGGCGTGGACCCGGTGAGCCGGCGCGAGTTTTGGGAGCAGATCCACCGTATCGCCCACGAAGGCACCACGGTGCTCCTGACCACGCACTACATGGACGAGGCGGAGCGCTGCCACCGCTTGGCCTTCATCTTCGGCGGTGAGGTGCTCGACACGGGCACTCCGGACGAGGTGGTGGACCGCCGCCAGCTTCGCGTCGCCGAGCTCGAGGTCGAGCAGCACGCGCGCACGGCGGCAGCGGCGCTGCGCGAGCACGAAGACGTGGACGAGGTGGCGCACTACGGTCACCTGCTCCGGCTCGCGACCAAGAACGGCGCCGACCCGGTCGCCCTCGCCGAGCAAGTGCTCGGCGCCATCGATCTGGTCATCGCCAAGGCGCGACCGGCGCGCGTCACGGTCGAGGACGCCTTCGTCAGCATGGTCCGGGACGAGGCCGAGCGCGCCGACCAGAGGAGCGCGGCGTGAACCTCCGACCCTGGGTCATCGCCAAGAAGGAGCTGCTCCAGCTGCGGCGAGACCGCCTGACCATGGCGATGATGCTGATCCTGCCCGTGATGCAGCTCTTGTTGTTCGGGTACGCCATCAACACCGACGTGCGGCACATCCCCACGGTCGTCTACGACCAGGACAAGAGCGCGGCGTCCCGGGATCTCGCCCAGAGCTTGCGCGCCACGGGTTTCTACGATCTGGTGGGCGAAGCCCGCGACTATGCCGAGATCGAGCACGCCCTGCGGGCCGGCCGCGCCCGCGTGGCGCTGGTCATCCCGACGCGCTACTCGAGCGACCTCACCCGGGGGCAGCCGACGTCGGTGCAGCTGATCATCGACGGCTCGGATCCGCAGACCGTGGCCAGCGCCACCAACACCGCGGCCTCGCTGGTGGCGGCGCGCTCGAGTCAGCTGATGGTGAAGCGCGTGACCCGCCAGGGTGGCACCGCTGCCGTGATGCCCATCGAGCTCGAGCCCAACACCTGGTACAACCCCGATCTTCGCACGGCGGTGTACATCGTGCCTGGCCTGGTCGGGGTGATTCTGACCATGACCATGGTGATGCTCACGGCGATGGCCATCGCGCGCGAGCGCGAGCGCGGCACGCTCGAGCAGCTGATCGTCTCGCCCGTGAAGAAGCTCGAGCTGGTGGTCGGCAAGATCGTGCCGTACATCGCCATCGGCTACGTGCAGATGACGCTGATCCTGGGCGCCGGACGCGTGGTGTTCGACGTCCCGCTGGTCGGCTCGTTGGGCATGCTCTACGCGCTGGCGTTCGTGTTCATCGCCGCGAACCTGGCGCTCGGCCTGTTCTTCTCGACCCTGGCCAAGACGCAGCAGCAGGCCATGCAGATGTCCTTCTTCTTCATGCTGCCGAACATCCTGCTCTCGGGCTTCATGTTCCCGTTCGAGGCCATGCCGGAGCCGGCTCAGTGGCTGTCGCAGGCGCTGCCCCTCACCCACTTCTTGCGCATCGTCCGGGGGATCACACTGCGCGGCGCGAGCTTCTCCGACCTCGCGGCGGAGCTCCTGGCGATGACCGTCATCCTGGCGGCGCTGGTCACCGTGGCTTCGCTGCGCTTCACCAAGAAACTGGCCTGAACATGGCACGTCCCAAGAGCGACATCGAACCCCGCATCGTGCACGCCGCGCGCCAGCGCTTCCTGGAGGACGGCGTGGACGGCGCCTCTCTGCGCAACATAGCCCGCGACGCCGGCACCAGCATCGGCATGATCTACTACTACTTCCCCAGCAAGGACGATCTGTTCCTGGCGGTGGTCGAGGAGATCTACGCCAAGCTGCTGGCGCAGATGGAGGAAGCCATCGCGCAAGAGAGCACGTTCGAAGCACGGGTCCGGGCCATCTACGCGCGCATCGGTGACCTGGGTCACGACGAGGTGGACGTGCTGCGTCTGGTCGTGCGCGAAGCGATGGTGTCTTCCGATCGCCTCGAGCGCCTGATCGAGCGCTTCAAGCGCGGCCACATCGGCCTGATGCTCAAGGCAGCCGCCGACGGGCTCGGCGCCGGAGAGCTCGATCTCCGCTTCCACCCGGCGGTGATGGTTATGTCCACGTTCGCGCTGGGGATCGCTCCGCAGATGATCCGCCGCATCGCCGCCGAGCGCATGAGCTGGCTGGATCTGCCGGCCGGCCCGGCCTTCGCCAATCAGCTCGTGGACGTGCTGCTCCACGGCATCGCCAAGCTCCCGGAGAAAAACCGATGAAGTCCCTTCGCAAGCTCTCGTTCGCCGCCTTCAGCGCCTGTGTCTTCTCCGCCAGCCTCGGCTCGGCCCAGGAGCCCGCCCCGCCTCCGCCCATCGAGGAGAAGGCCGCACCCACGGCCGCCGACGATCTGTCGGCGCGGCTGCGTTCGATGATGGCGCGACCGGCCGGGCTCACCTCCGCCGACGTCGGCCGGCGCGCCGTGAAGAACAGCCAGGACGTGCGCGCGAAGCAGGCGGAGATCGCGGCCGCCAGCGCCGAGGTGGACAAGGCCTTCGCCGGCTGGTTCCCCAAGCTGACGCTGACGGCGCGCTACACGCGCCTCTCCCCCATCGACACCCCGAGCTTCGGGCCCGGGAACGCCAACCTGGTCGCGACCCCAGCCCCCGCCGGTCCGCTGCCGCCGAACCCGCCGCTCGTCGCCATTCCCGGCTCGGCGCTGTCGTTCCCGGTCGTGCTCGACCAGTACGCGCTCCAGGCGGGGCTGCTGTTGCCCGTGAGCGACTATTTCCTGCGCATCAGCCAGTCACACACCGCCGCGCAGCACGGCAAGGGCGCCGCCGATCTCACCCATCGCGCCGCCAAGCTGAGCGCGGCCGCTGACGCCAAGCTCGTCTACTACGGCTGGGCGCGAGCGAAGCTCTCCCACGAGGTCGCCAAGCAGAGCCTCGTCCAGGCCAAGTCGCACCACGAGGCGGCGAAGATCCTGTTCGAGGTGGACCGCGCGGCCAAGGCCGACGTGCTCCGCGCCGAGTCGGCCGTTGCCGGCGCCGAGCTGCTGGTCGAGCGCTCCTCGAACCTGACCGAGCTGGCGCAGGACCGCCTGCGCACCGTGCTCAGGGATCCGCCGGGGACGCGCTACGAAATTGGTGAGGATCTGCTGGGCCCAGCGCCCGGCCAAGGCGAGCGCCTCGACTTCGCGCCCCTGTACGCCGAGGCGCAGCGCCAGCGCCTCGAGCTCCGCGCGCTGGAGAAGGCCGGGCTCTCCCTCTCCGAGCAGCGGCGCGCCGTGAAGAGCGTGAGCTACCCGCGCCTGGACGCCTTCGGCAACGCCTACTACGCGAACCCGAACCAGCGCTACGTACCCCAGACCAAGGAGTGGAAGGCGACCTGGGACGTCGGGCTCCAGGTGAGCTGGACGCCCAACGACGTGCTCACGTCGAACGCCACCTCCGCCGGCCTGGAGGCGCAGCGGGCGAAGCTGGAGGCCCAACGCGAGCAGCTCCGCGACGCGCTGCGCACCGAGGTCTTCGACGCCTCGCAGGCGCTGCGCGAAGCGAGCGTTGGGGTCAAGACTGCGGAGCGGGGCGCCACGGCGGCCGAAGAGGCCTACCGCGCCCGCGCGGAGCAGTACCGGCTCGGCCGCGCCAGCAGCGTCGAGCTGACCGACGCGGAGGCCGACCTGCTCCGTGCTCGGCTCGAGGTGATCAACGCGCGAGTGGGCGTGCGCATCGCGCGCGTCAAGCTCGACCACGCGCTGGGCCGCGACGCCAAGTGAAGGTCAGGCTTCGCGCTCGCGGATGGCGCCGAGGCTCGCGTCTTCGGTCCCTGCATAGGGTTCCGCGACGAAGGCTGCGAGGATCTCCCTCGCCACCTGCTCGCTCGTGCTGCGCAGGCTGAGCGCGAGCACGTTGGCGTCGTTCCACTTGCGGGCCCCGCGCGCCGTCTCGGCGTCGGCGCAGAGGGCGGCGCGGACACCGGGCACCTTGTTGGCCGCGATGGAGACGCCGGTGCCGGTCCAGCAACAAACCACGCCAAGGTCGAAGCGCCTGGCGGCCACCCCCTCGGCCACGTCGAGGGCGGTCTTGGCCCAGGGCTCGCTCACGCCCACGGCGGCACCGTGAGGCACCACCTCGTGTCCCTGCTGCTCCAGCCAGCCACGGATGCTCCCCACCAAGTGCGTGTCTTCGTCCGCTCCCAGCGCGATCTTCATCGCGCCGGATGATAGCAGGCGTACTAACC
The DNA here is from genome assembly GCA_015075635.1 of Polyangiaceae bacterium. Classification (NCBI taxonomy): domain Bacteria; kingdom Pseudomonadati; phylum Myxococcota; order Polyangiales; family Polyangiaceae; species Polyangiaceae bacterium. The sequence continues at coordinate 1,706,583 of JABTUA010000003.1, read as the reverse complement.
TCGTCGCGCCATGTCGTACCGTGCCTTGGTCGCCCTCGCCTTGTGCGGGGCGGCTTGCGACCGAGCCGAGCCGCCCACGTCGCCGTCGTCCGTCAACTCGGCCCAGAGCTCGCCGCAGCGAGAGCGCCGCTCATCGAAGCCCAATCGGGAGCTGGCGCGCGCGGACGCCGCGGCGCCGCCGGATGCCAGCCCGGCACCGAGCGACGCTGGTGAGGCGGCGCCAGCGAGGGACGCCGGTCCGACTGCTCTCACGCCGCCCGAGCTGCGCGACGCGGACGGCACGCCCCTGCCGCAGACCGAGGCCGAGCCCAGCTCCAGCTCGCCCTGGTTCGAGGCCGGCGCGCGCGCGCTGTTCCGGGCCATCCAGGCCGACGACCCGTCGATGGCGGAGGGCTTCTTCTTCCCCCTCGTCGCCTACGAGCAAGTCAAGGACGTGAAGGACCCGAAGCGCGACTGGGAGCGGCGCCTGATGGCGAACTTCCGCCGAGACGTCCACGACTACCACGAGCGCCTGGGCCCGGACGCCAAGAGCGCCCGCTTCGTCGGCGTCGAGCTGGCCAAGGAGCGCTTGAAGTGGATGAAGCCGAGGAGCGAGGGCAACAAGCTCGGCTACTACCGAGTCACGCGCAATCGCCTGCGCTACGAGACCGCCCAGGGCAAGCCGGCGTCACTGGAGCTCACCAGCCTGATCTCCTGGCGCGGCGAGTGGTACCTGGTGCACCTGAATGGCTTCGACTAGGGACACCCCTCAGTCGCCGCCCCCCAGCTCGGAGCCCTCCTTGGCGCAGCGCGCGCCGGCGCGGCAAGCGGCGCACAGGAGGTAGCCGCAGCGCGGATCGATGTGCACGTGCTGGTAGCTCTTGCACACCGAGCAGCGTTGGTCGCCGAACGCAGCCTCCGCCATACCGACCCGCTCGAAGTCCGAGCGGGTCACGATGCCGGTCAGTCGCCCACCGGTCAGGACCAGCACCGAGCCCACGCCCTTCTCGGCCATCGTCGCCGCCGCCTCGGCCATCAGACACTCGCTGCCGATGCTGACCGGCGGCGCGTGCATGATGGACGACACGTCGCTGTCGAGCTTCGCATCCTCCAGGTCGCAGGTGCAGACGACCCCCACCGCGCGCCCAGCTACCACGACGGGCAGGTGGGTGATGGCGTGCTCGCGGGCGAAGTCCAGCGCGTCCGCGACGCGCATGCCCGGCTCCACGCCCAGCACTGCCTTGCTCATGATCTCGCGAACGGGGGTCAGTCCTGTCGCCATGCGTCTCCTCCTCCATCACTCGGCGCTGGCGGGGGCGAGCGCCGAGAGTGCTTCGGCCATCAGGGACTCGGACACGGCCTCGCGCTGGTCGGCCATGTGGATGGCCGCCGCCCTGAAGCGCAGCCCGGAGTAGCTGGCGAGGATGCGCTTCAGCATCGGCTGCTCGTCCTGCGGGCGGGACAAGATGTCGTAGAGGCGCGTGCGCACGTTGTGAGCGGACTCCGCCCACACCACCCGCTCCTCCAGATCCTTGCCGCCCCGGATGAGCGCGAGCACGCCCGCCTCGTCCGGCGCCACGTCCAGCCGCTCGAGGTCGAGCAGCGTGTCGTCGGTCCAGGAGACTCCGCGGGCCCTGTCCCAGTGCGGGAACGCCGACGGATGCGCCGCCGGTAGGCCGAGGAGCCCCCGGATCACGTCGATCGACGAGGCCACGCCCACCGCGCGTCCCTCGGCGTCCACCACCACGGCGCGGTGAACGCCCTTGTCCGCGATCACCCGGGCGGCCTCCTCGACGCTGGCGTCGGAGCGCACGGTGACGGCCGGCACCGTCATCCGCTCCGCCACCGTGGCGGGCGATGGCGCGCGCAAGAGGTCACGGAAGGACGCCAGCCCGATGGGCTTCTTCGCCTCGTCCAAGACGGGCGCAGCCGTGATGCCGAGCCCGAGGATGTACCCGAGCGCGTCGTCGGTTCCGTCGTGAGTGCGCAAGCTGAAGAGCTCGCCGTTCATGATCTCCTTGACCGTTCTTGGCATGACGCGCTCCCTTCTCGCCTCACACCAGGCGAGCGCGGAACTGCTCGAGGGCCTTCTTGAGATCCTTCGCCAGCGCGACGCTGGCATCTTTGACGAGCACGCCGTCCTCACGCGCCTCGCGCTCGAGCTGGTCGAGGCGCGGCTCGAGCGCCTTCCACGCGCTCTTCGCGTCGAGCCCCGCCAGGTGGACTTTGACCCGAATCTCGTCGCGCAAGCGCAGGAGCTCGGTGAGATCCTGGTTGAGATTCCGCTTGAGGTTTTCTGTAGTGGTCATGGCGATTTCGATGAAACGGGCAAGCTCCGTTCCAGCAAGATAGCCCGCTGATTCCGGTGGCCAGCTGGAGCTCGAGTACGCAAGGACTGCGGGCAGGCATGCGCCCGCGGCAACCCGTGCGTGAGGTCGGAGGGGGAGCGCGGCCGACCCGCGGTGTCGGCGACCGGTACGCCAATTGCCTCGGATCCGACGCATGAGCCCACGGGTGATCGTCAAACCGAGGCCCGCGCGCGGGGCGCGGCCCAACCTCGATGATTACGAGCGAGCCCGATCGGTCTTCCGTTGGGACAAGGCGCGCTCGCTCTTGGACGGATTGCCCGGCGGGCGCGGGCTCAACATGGCGTACGAGGCGATCGACCGTCACGTCGTCCGCGGCCGCGGCGGCCACGTCGCGCTGCGGTGGTTGCCCAAGCACGGCGAGCCCGTCGAGCTCAGCTACGAAGACCTCCATCGGCGCACGAACCGCTTCGCGAATGCCCTCGCCAAGCTCGGCGTCGCGCCGGGAGATCGCGTCTTCGCGCTGCTCGGCCGCATTCCGGAGCTGTACGTGACGGCGCTCGGCACGCTCAAGCACCGCGCGGTCTTCTGCCCGATGTTCTCGGCCTTCGGCCCCGAGCCGATCCGGCAGCGTCTCGAGCTGGGAGGCGCCCGAGTGCTGGTGACGACCACGTCGCTCTACAAGAAGAAGGTCGCGAGCATCCGCGCGGCGTTGCCGTCCCTCGAGCACGTGATCATCGTGACCGACGAGGGCCTGCCGCCGGAAGGAACGCTCGGCTTCCACGAGCTGGTGGACAGCTCCAGCGCCCGCTACGAGATCGAGCCGACCAGCGCCGAGGCGCCGGCGCTCCTGCACTTCACCAGCGGAACCACCGGGACGCCGAAGGGCGCGCTGCACGTGCACAAGGCTGTGCTCATGCACCACGTGACCGGGCGCCTCGCGCTCGACCTGCACGACGACGACGTGTTCTGGTGTACCGCAGATCCCGGCTGGGTCACCGGGACGTCCTACGGCATCATCGCGCCGCTCACCAACGGCGTGACGATGCTGGTGGACGAGGCGGAGTTCGAAGCCGAGCGCTGGTACCGCACGCTGGAGGAGCAGCGGGTGACCGTCTGGTACACGGCGCCCACCGCGATCCGCATGTTGATGAAGGCCGGCAGCGAGCTGCCGAAGAAGTACGATTTGTCCCGCGTGCGCCTGGCGGCGAGCGTGGGCGAGCCGCTGAATCCCGAGGCCGTGCTCTGGGGCGCCGACACGCTCGGCCTGCCGTTCCACGACAACTGGTGGCAGACCGAGACGGGCGGGATCATGATCTCGAACTTCGCCTCGATGGACATCCGCCCGGGCTCGATGGGGCGGCCGCTGCCGGGCGTGGAGGCTGCCATCGTGCGCAGAACCGCCAACGGCGTGGAGGTCGTGGAGACCCCAGGTGAGCAGGGCGAGCTCGCGCTCCGGCCCGGCTGGCCCAGCATGTTCCGCGCCTACCTGAACGCGCCGGAGCGCTACGAGAAGTGCTTCGCGGGCGGTTGGTACCTGACCGGTGATCTGGCGAAGCAGGACCCCGACGGCTACTTCTGGTTCGTGGGGCGGGCGGACGACGTGATCAAGACGGCGGGGCACCTAATCGGCCCGTTCGAGGTCGAGAGCGTGCTGGTAGAGCACCCGGCGGTGGCGGAGGCTGGGGTGATCGGCAAGCCCGATCCGGTCGCTGGGGAGATCATCAAGGCGTTCGTCTCGCTGCGGCCGGGCTTCACCTGGAGCGAAGAGCTGTCGCTCGGGATCCTGGGTCACGCCCGCAAGCGCTTGGGTCCGGCGGTGGCGCCCAAGGAGCTCGCCTGCACGGCCGATCTGCCCAAGACGAAGAGCGGCAAGATCATGCGGCGCTTGCTCAAGGCGCGCGAGCTCGGCCTGCCCGAAGGCGATTTGTCCACGTTGGAGAGGAGCGAGTCGTGATCGAGACGCGCGAGCGAGCGCTCGAGCTGTTCGAGCAGATGCTCCTGATCCGGCGCTTCGAGGAGAAGTGCGCGGAGGTCTACAGCGCCGGGAAGATCCGCGGCTTCTTGCACCTGTACATCGGCGAAGAGGCCGTGGCGGTCGGGGGGATGGCCGCGCTCTCGCCCGACGACAACGTCGTCGCCACCTACCGCGAGCACGGGCACGCGCTCTGCCGAGGGCTCTCGGCGAGCTCGGTCATGGCGGAGATGTTCGGCAAGACGAACGGCTGCAGCCGGGGGCGCGGCGGCTCCATGCACCTGTTCTCTCTCCCTCACCGCTTCTACGGTGGCCACGCCATCGTCGGCGCAGGGCTGCCGGTGGCCGTGGGACTCGCCCTGGCCGCTTCGATGCTGGGCGAAGAGCGCGTCACCGCGTGCTTCTTCGGCGACGGCGCGGTGGACGAGGGCGAGTTCCACGAGTCGATGAACCTGGCGGCGCTCTGGCGCGTGCCGGTGCTGTTCGTGTGCGAGAACAACCTGTACGCCATGGGCACTGCGCTCGAGCGGCACGAATCGGTCACCGATTTGTGCGTCAAGCCCCGCGCCTACGGCATCCCCGCCGAGAACGTCGACGGCATGGATCTGTTCGCGGTGGAGGCGGCGATGCGCCACGCCGTGAGCGAGGTCCGCCGGCACCGGAGCCCGTTCTTCCTCGAGGCCAGGACCTACCGCTTCCGCGCGCACTCGATGTACGACGCGGAGGCCTACCGGACCCGCGACGAGGTGAACGAGTGGGCGGGAAAGCACGATCCGATCGAGCTGGCGGGGGCAGAGCTTCGAGGACGGAGCTGGCTCGACGATGCGGCGCACGCGGACATCGAAGCGCGCGTCGCTGCCGAGGTGGCTCTGGCCTGCGAAGCCGCCGAAGCCGGACCGCTCGAGCCCGTCGCCGATCTGACGCGCGACGTGTACACGCCGGAGGCGCGATGACCACGCTGAGCTACCGCGAGGCGATCCGCGCTGCCCTGCGCGACGCGCTGCGGGCCGATCCACGAGTGTTCCTGATGGGCGAGGACGTGGGCCGCTACGGCGGCGCCTACGCCGTCAGCAAGGGTCTGCTCGAGGAGTTCGGCCCCGAGCGCATCCGAGACACGCCGCTGTCGGAGAGCGGGTTTCTGGGCATGGGCATCGGCGCGGCGCTCGGCGGCATGCGCCCCATCGTCGAGATCATGACGGTCAACTTCAGCCTGCTGGCGCTGGATCAGGTGGTGAACAACGCGGCCACGCTGCGCCACATGTCGGGCGGTCAGCTCAGCGTGCCGCTGGTGGTGCGCATGGCCACCGGTGGCGGGCGCCAGCTCGCCGCCCAGCACTCCCACAGCCTGGAGGGCTGGTACGCCCACGTCCCCGGCATCAAGGTGCTGACCCCAGCGACGGCGCAGGACGCCCACGACATGCTGCCCGCAGCCCTGGCCGACCCCGATCCGGTGTTCATCTTCGAGCACCAGCTCCTGTACGCGAGCGAGGGCGAAGTGGACCTCGGCGCCCCGCCCGCGAAGATCGGCGTCGCGGAGGTGCGGAGGCCCGGCACGGACGTGAGCCTCGTCACCTACGGAGGCTCGCTGTTCAAGGCCCTGGACGCCGCCAAGGAGCTGGAATCCGCGGGCGTCAACGCGGAGGTGCTGGACCTCCGGACCCTGCGCCCCCTCGACGTGGACGCCGTGTGCGCGAGCGTGGCGAAGACCCATCGCGTCGTCTTCGTGGACGAAGGCTGGAAGACCGGCAGCTTCGCCGCCGAGCTCGCGGCGGTGTGCGCGGAGCGCATCTTCTACGAGCTCGACGCGCCCATCGCTCGCGTGTGCAGCGCCGAGGTTCCCATGCCCTACGCCAAGCACCTGGAAGACGCGGCGCTGCCGCGAGCGGAGACCATCGCCGCCGCCGCCAAGGAGCTCCTGGGTCATGGCTGAGTTCGTGATGCCCTCCCTGGGCTCCGACATGACGGCGGGCACGCTGGTGCTCTGGCGCGTCGAACCCGGGCAGCTCGTGCAGCGTGGCGACATCGTCGCGGAGGTGGACACGGACAAGGGCGTGATCGAGGTCGAGGTGTTCACGAGCGGCCGGGTCGAGAAGCTCCTGGTGAGCGAAGGCGCCAAGGTCCCGGTGGGGACGCCGCTGGCGCTGATCGCGGAGGACGGCGCGCCAGCAGCGCCGCCCGCGCCACCGCCGGTCGCCGCTCCGCCGGTCGCCGCGCCACCGGTCGCCGCTCCGCGCTCGCTGCACACGCCGCTCGCCGTCGCGCCGCCGCGCCTGCGCATCTCGCCCTCCGCGCGCCGGCTGGCGCGCGAGCTCGGCGTGGACCCTAGCCGGCTCACCGGCACCGGCCCCGGCGGCGCCATCAACCGCGAAGACGTGAAGCGGGCAGCGACGGAGCCCCCGGGGGCCGCGCCCGCCGCGCCGGCCGACGACGCCCGCGCGCGCATGCGTCAGGCCATCGCCCGGGCCATGGCGCGCTCGAACCGTGAGATCCCCCACTACTACGTCAGCCACAGCATGAGCTTCGGGGCGGCGCTGGGGTTCTTGGAGCGCGTGAACGCCGAGCGCCCCCCGCCGGAGCGGCTCGTCTACGGCGTCCTCTTGCTGCGCGCGATCGCGCTCTGCCTGCACGATTTCCCCGAGCTGAACGCCAGGTGGGAGAACGACGCGCTGGTCGTGAGCCCCGCGATCCACATCGGCATGGCCATCTCGCTCCGGGAAGGCGGGCTGGTGATCCCGGCGATCGTGGACGCCGACCAGCTCTCGCTCGACGCACTGATGCAGCGCCTCCGAGATCTGGTCGAGCGCGCGCGCCGCGGGCAGCTGCGCTCGAGCGAGCTGTCGCTCGGGACCATCACCGTGACCAGCCTGGGCGAGCGCGGGGTCGAGAGCGTGGCCGGCGTGATCTACCCGCCCCAGACCGCCATCTTGGGCTTCGGCACGCCGGCGCCCCGACCCTGGGTCGTGGACGGTCAGGTCGTCCCGCGCCCGGTCTTGCACATGACGCTCGCCGGCGATCACCGCGCGAGCGACGGGCACCGCGGCGCGCTGTTCCTGGCGAAGCTGGAGAAGCTCCTCTCCGAGCCTGGAAAGCTCTGATGCCTACCTGCAAACGACAACGTCGACGACGCCTCCGCCGACGTTGTACTCCGCGCCCTGCGCCAGCTCGATCTTGCCCAGCGCACCGACGCGCGGTGGCGCGGAGAGCACCTCGACCTTCGCGCGGTAGCTGGTCATCTGGCCGTTCGTGAGGGAGACGACCATGTTGACGCTGTTGAAAGGCACGGCCCAGTCGGCGGTCAGCTTGAACACGCGGTCGGGATGGTCCGGTCGAGCCGCGTCGGTGCAGCTGACGCGGCGGCTGAACAAGACGATCTCCGCCCCGAACACCGGGTCCCCCGGATCCCGAAACACCGCGCCGAACTTCACCGGCAGCGGCGGCGAGAGCTTCGGTTCCGGCGCGGCGCCCAGACCAAGCGGCCCCGCGTCGCCGGTGTCCTCCGCGGCGGCATCCGGAACGGTCTCGCCGGCCGGGCCGCCGGAGTCCTCCTCCGGCGCGGGCATGGGGACGGACACCGCGCGCACCGGCAGATCGTCGGCCTGGCCGGGTGAGCCAGCGCGCTGCTTCGGCCCGCAGCCGAGCGCGATGACGACGAGCCCGAGGGCGAGGCGCATGCCGCGACGGAGCCTATCAGCTTGACCGCCTCCGATATTAGAACTACTATTCCAATATCTGACGCCGCCATGCTGCTGCGATTCCACGAGGAGCTCCCGCTGTCCGCGGCGGACGTGTACGCCTACTTCCGCACACCGGAGGATTGGGTGCGGCTCTACGGCGCGTTCGGAGATGTCGAAGCGCTCGACGATGGGTGGCGCGTCGTGCGCCTGAGAGGCTTCCCCTTCCCCCTCGTCGCCAAGATCACCCTCGACCAACCGAACCAGCGCGTGCGCTGGAGCTTCCGTGGCTTCTGGGAGGGTGAAGGGGAGGTCGAGCTGGAGCCGAAAGGCGACGGCGTGGTCGTCGACGGTTACGAGCGCATCCGGCCCCGAGGGCTCGGCCTGCTCGCTCCCTTGGCCGAGCGCCTGTATCTGGAGAAGCGCTTTCGCGCCATCTGGGCCCTCGGCTTCCGGCGGCTCCGGCGGCGCGCAACGGCGCGGGGCTGAAGCATGGGGCGGAGCCCGAAGTTCAGCCGTCACGACATGCTGCGCGCGGCGCTCGAGCTGGCGGCGGACGCCGGGCCCCACGCGCTGACGATTGCGTCGTTGGCCGCAGAGCTGGGAGCCCCCACCGGGAGCATTTACCACCGCTTCGACGGCCGAGAGCAGATCCTGGCGGAGCTGTGGATGCAGACCGTCGAGGGCTTCCAGAGCGACTTCATCGCGGCGCTCGCCCGGGCAGACGACGCGCAGGGTGCGATCGCGGCCGTGCGGAGAACACTGGACTGGACCCGCCGCCACGTGCGCGAAGCGAGGCTCCTCCTGCTCCACCGCCGGCAAGACTTCGTGCCCGGAGCCTGGCCGCCGAGCCTGGTGGCGCGCGCGGCGGCGCTCGAGCCCGCCCTCGGCGAGGCGTTGCGGGCCTTCGCGCGGCGCGCGCTCGGGCGCGCAGACGCCAACGCGATGGTGCGCGTGCGTTATGCCCTCCTCGACGCGCCGCTCGGCGGAGTGAAGCCATACCTCCAGGCGGGGAAGCCGCCGCCCCGTGAGCTCGACGCCTTGGTGGCCGAGACCCTCTTCACATCTCTGGCCCGAGCATCGAGTACGACCTCGGCACCGGTCCGGGATCGTCGATGACGGAGCAGGACGGGCGCGATCTCTACGTCGCGAAGCTCTGGCAGTGAGTCAAGCGTCGGCGCGGAGCTTCGCGACCGGCACGCGCAGGCGCTCGTGCCCGGCCACCTCCGGCTTGCCCACGATCTGGAAGCGCTCGCCAGCCTCGATGCGCGCCTGAAGCTCGCGCTGGAGCGCGTGGTCCTCCGAGTCCACCCACAGGTCGGGCGGTGGCGTCTCCACCGCACCCGCGGGGTCGCGGGCGAGGTTCAAGAGCCGCGCTTCGGCGACGTCCACGCCGTAGGTCAAGGTCCAGGGTTCGCTGTGCGCCGGAGTCCAGGCGCTCAGGAGCTCGAGCGGACCGAGACGCGTGTGGATGCTCAGCGCGCTCGAGTTCCACTGCGTCGCGCCGATCTGACGTGCGGCGCGGTAGACGCCCAGACCGTAGGCCTTGGTCAAGCCGCCCAAACCGTCGAGCCCTTCGCTCGGGACCTGCGGCGCCATGCTGGCCAGGTTGTGCGCCATCCAGACGCCGCGCTCGTGCGTCGGAATGGCGATGAACATCGAGAGCGGGACCAGGCCGTGGTAGCCCGCTTCCACGCGCAGCAGCTCGCGCGTGTTCGGCTGGAGCTCGGCGACGTCGGCGCCGAAGCCGACGATGCCACCCGGCAACTCGGCGCCGTCGAAGAACACCCAGCGCGGCATGGGCATGCCCTCCGGCCCGAACGTCGCCGCGTCCAGGCGCCGGAGCAGCTCCAGAAATGGCGCCGAGGCGACCCGCAGCGGATCCATGCGGTCGCGCTCCTGGATCTCGAGACCGAAGGCCGCGCAGTCGAAGGCGGACTGGTGCTCGGTGATGGCGACCACGAACGGGCGCAGGCGCGCGAGCAGCGCCCGGTTCTTCGGCTCGAGCTGCCTCATTCCGCCCCCCATCGGACGCGGGCGCGGGCGTCGTGCGTGGTGTCGGTCGCGCCCACCAACCGCAACTTCTCACCCGCCTCGATGCGTTGCTGCATGGCACGCAACGCGGGTTCGTCCTCAGGCGCGACCACGACGCCAGGCCCTTTCGTCGCGAGCGGCTGGCGGAGCGCGCGCTCGAGCCGCTCCGGCGCCGCGTCGAGGGCGAACACGCAGGTGGCTGCGTGGGTGTGCGCCGGAACCCAGGCAGCCCGCACCTCGAGCGGCGCGAAGCAGGCGTGGACCGCCAGGCTCGGAGAGGACCACTGCATGGTGCCGTGCACCCGGCGGGGCGCGAGCGCCGCTAGGCTGAACGCCAGTGTCTCGACGCAGAGGTGCAGGTCGTCGGGCCCGGGCTCGAGGGCGAGCAGGGACGAGATCGAGAACACGAGCCACTCTCCCGGCTGCACCATCGGGGTTGCCATGCACATGCTGAGCGGCGTGAACTCGTCGTCGTCCGGCAGCGCGGCGCGCACGCTCGCCGGGAAACGCCGCGGCGACCCGCCGAAGCCGAACAGGGCTCCGGGCAGCTCCGCGCAGTCGTAGAACGCCCAGCGCGGCATGCGCAGGCCGTGGGGACCGAAGGTGAGCTCGTCCAGCCGCTCGAGCCGGTCGAGCAGGTCCTTGCTGGACAGTCGCGTCGGGTCGTACCAACGCAACGACTCGCGCGCGAACCCGAGCGGCCGCTCCGCGAGCCGCGCGCGCAGGCCCGGTGTCGCGACCACCCAGGGCTCCAGGGAAAGCGCCTCCGCTACGCTCATCCCCGGGAGCCTACACGGGACCGCGCTCAGCTGCACTGGTTCGGGCACTTGTCGACGACGCACATGAGCGCGGAGTACCAGAGCGAATAGGCCACGTCGTTGACCGGACAGATGGCCTTCAGGCAGGCCTTCAGCTCGCTCGAGCCACCCTGGAAGCAGGCCGAGGACGCGGCGTCGTTCTCCGCCAAGCAGGTGTCGAAAGCGACGCAGTCGTTGCTCCCGAGCCAGCACGACTCGAGCAGGCTGCAGCAGTTCTGCGCGGCGCAGCTGTTGCAGGCAGCGCTCATTCCCGAGAGCTCCACGCCGCAGCTCGCGCCGCCGCTACCGCCGGAGCCGCCGCCGCCGGTCGCGCCGTATCCCCCGGAGCCTCCCGATCCGCCGCCCGAGCCGCCGAAGCCCGCCTCGAGGCACGCGCCACTCACGCAGGCCGCGCTGAAGGTGCACGAACCGCCGGAGTACGAACAGCTGCCGCTGCCGGTCTTCCCGCTGAAGGTGCCGCTGCAGTGCGTCTCGGAGTCGCCGAAGCTCAGCTTGTTGCCGCTGATGCTCCCGGAGAGCGAGCCGGTCACGTCGCAGCTCAGCGCGATCTGGCATCCTTGCTGCGAGATGTAGCAGCTCGAGTCCGAACAGTTGCCGCTGATGCTGTACTGCCCGGCGATGGAGTCGCAGCTGCCGCTCCCTCCGCCGTCGCCACCGCTGCTGCTGCACGCCGCGAAGAAGAACGAGAGCACCGCGACCGTCGAGACGACCTGGCGAAGCATGGGCACCTGCCTTTCGTGCCCTAGCGCCGAAGCAAGAGCGGTGCCCGCGCGAGCGCTCGGGACGGGCGCACGCTTCGCGCAGGTGTTGCGCGCGTCTCGCTTCGAAGCGCAACCCAGGCGGAATGGATCGGGCTTCGCATGCGCGGAACGCGCTGGCACGTGTTCTGCAATCCCCTGGCGCATGCCGGACCGAAGTCAGCTCCGTGACAGCGTGCTCCGCGCGCTCCATCGCGTCGCCCCGGAGGCCGACACCGCTGGCCTCGCGCCCGACGCCGACCTGCGCGAGGAGCTCGACATCGACTCGATGGACTTCTTGAGCTTCGTCACCGCCCTACACAAGGACCTGGGCGTCGACATCCCGGAGGCTGATTACCCGAAGCTCTTCAGTCTCGACGGCGCGGTGAGCTATCTTGCGGGGGCGATGGGGGACACCTGATGGACGCCTGGCTCCTGCCCCGGCAACGGCTCGGTGAGCTGCTGAGCGCGCTCGGCGCCCAGGGCTACGACGTGATCGGGCCCACGCTCCGGGAAGGCGCCATCGTCTACGACTCCATCCAGAGCGACGCCGAGCTGCCCATCGGCCTCACCGACGCCCAGGAGCCCGGGCGCTACCGCGTCGAGCAGAGACAGGACCAGGCCGTGTTCGGCTTCGCGGTGGGCGCGGGCTCCTTCAAGCAGCAGTTCCACGTGCCGGAGGAGCGCCTGTATCGAGTCCACCGCGAGGGCAAGTCGCTGCGCTTCACCCCCGAGCCGGTCGAGAAGAAGAAGCTGGCGCTGCTCGGCGCGCGCGGCTGTGACCTGGCCGCGCTCGCGATCCAGGATCGGGTGCTGAAGCACGACCGGTACCACGACGAGCGCTACGCCGCCCGGCGCTCCGACGTGATCGTGGTCGCCGTGCACTGTGGCGCGCCTTCGGCGAGCTGCTTCTGCACGTCCATGGGCACGGGGCCGCGCGCAGCAGGCCCGTGGGATCTGGCGCTGACCGAGCTCCTGGAGGGCGATCACCGCTTCATCGTCGAGACGGGTAGCGCCATCGGCGTGACGCTCGTGCGCGAGCTCGGGCTCCGGCCGGCGAGCGTGCTCGACCGGGTGCGCGCCGCGAAGGTGCCGGTGAGCTCGGCGGAGCGCATCACCCGCCGCCTGGAGACGGTGGGCCTGCGCGAGCGCCTGGCCGACAACCCCGACCACCCGCGCTTCGCCCAGGTCGCCGAGCGCTGCCTCGCCTGTGCCAACTGCACGTTGGTGTGTCCGACCTGCTTCTGCACCACCATCGAGGACTTCACCGAGCTCGACGGGAGCAGTGCCGAGCGCCGCCGGCGCTGGGACTCGTGCTTCACCAGCGACTTCTCCTACATCCACGGCGGCGCGGTGCGGCCGAGCACGGCCGCGCGCTACCGGCAGTGGATCACCCACAAGCTCTCGACCTGGCACGAACAGTTCGGCTCGTCCGGCTGCGTCGGCTGCGGCCGCTGCATCACCTGGTGCCCGGTAGGCATCGACATCACCGAAGAAGCCGCTGCCGTCGGCAGCACGGGCAAAGGCGCCCGCAAATCGGAGTGAGCCCCATGGAAGTCGAATCGCTCGCACGTTCGCTCGCTGATCAGCCCTTCTGCAAGGAGCTCACCCAGGCCCAGGTCGAGTTCCTGGCGGGCTGCGCCCGGAACGCGCGCTTCGAGGCCGGAGACTACGTGGTCCGCGAGGGCTCCCTCGCGGACGCCCTGTTCTTGATCCGCAGCGGGCGCATCGCGGTCGAGAGCTACGTCCCCGGCAAGGGCTCGGTCAAGGTGGACACGCTGAACCCAGGGGACATTCTGGGCTGGTCCGTGCTCTTGCCGCCGTTCCGCTGGCACCTGGACGCGCGCGCTCTCGAGCCGACGTTGGCGTTCGCCCTCGATGCCAACTGCGTCCGCGGCAAGGTGCAGGCCGACCACGGCTTCGGCTACGCCTTCACGCTGCGCCTCTTGGCGGCAGCCTCCCAGCGCCTGATGCAGGCGCGTTTGCAGCAGCTGGACGTCTACAAAGCGGAGCTTCGATGAGCGATCCGCTGTTCCCCGAGCCGATGGAGGTGCTGCGCGTCCGGCGCGAGACGGACGACACGTTCAGCTTCGATCTGGACGCCCGCCCGCGCGGCGGCTTTCGCTTCGCTCCGGGACAGTTCAACATGCTCTACGCCTTCGGTCTCGGCGAGGTGCCCATCTCGATCAGCGGTGACCCGCTGAGGCCTGCCGTCTTGACCCACACCATCCGCGCCGTGGGTCCCACCACGCGGGCGCTGGAGAAGCTCCGCAAAGGAGACAGCGTCGGGGTGCGCGGTCCGTTCGGCACGCCCTGGCCGGTGGACGAGGCGCAGGGCAAGGACGTGATGCTCGTGGCCGGCGGCATCGGCCTGGCCCCGCTGCGACCCACCATCTACAGCGTGCTCTCGCGTCGCAAGGTGTTCGGCAAGGTCCACATCGCCTACGGCGCGCGCACGCCCGCCGAGCTCCTGTTCGTGAAGGAGCTCGAGAAGTGGCGGGGCCGCATCGACGTGGATCTGGAGGTCACCGTGGACCGTGGCGACCCCGACTGGCGCGGGCATACCGGCGTGGTCACCAAGCTGCTTCGGCGCTTCGACCTCGCGCCCGAGAGCACCGTGGCCATGCTGTGCGGACCGGAGGTGATGATGCGCTTCGCGTCGCGCGAGCTCGAGGGCCTGGGCGTGCCGGCGAGCCGCGTCTACCTGTCCATGGAGCGGAACATGAAGTGCGCGGTCGGCTCCTGCGGGCACTGCCAGCTGGGCCCGACCTTCATCTGCAAGGACGGCCCGGTCTACCCGCTGACGAAGATGGCGCCGCTCATGAGCGTCAAGGAGCTCTAGCCGTGAAAGCGCCCAAGAAGCCCAAGCTCGCGGTGTTCAAGCTGGCCTCCTGCGACGGCTGCCAGCTCAGCTTGCTGGACTGCGAAGACGAGCTCCTGGCGGTGGCCGGCGCCGTGGAGATCGCCTACTTCCTGGAGGCATCCAGCCGCATCGTGAAGGGCCCCTACGACCTGACGCTGGTCGAGGGCTCCGTCACCACCGAACACGACGCGGAGCGTCTGCGCGAAATCCGCAAACTCAGCAAGAAGCTCGTGACCATCGGCGCCTGCGCGACCGCCGGCGGCATCCAGGCGCTGAGGAACTACGCCGACGTGAACGACTACCTCCGGGTCGTGTACGCGAGGCCCGAGTACATCCGGACGCTGGCCAGGTCGACGGCCGTGGCGGAGCACGTACCGGTGGACTTCGAGCTCAGGGGCTGCCCGATCGACAAGCGGCAGCTGCTCGAGGTGCTGAACGCCTTCCTCAACGCCCGTCCGCCCCGCATCGGCAACCACTCGGTGTGCCTCGACTGCAAGCGACGCGGCACCGTGTGCGTCATGGTGGCGCAGGGCACACCCTGTCTCGGGCCGGTGACCCACAGCGGCTGCAACGCCCTCTGCCCGAGCTACACGCGGGGCTGCTTCGCCTGCTTCGGCCCGGCGGAGAGCGCCAACCCCGAAGGGCTGAGACCGGCGCTCGCGAAGCTCGGCCTCACGGGCCCGGAGGTCGCGCGGCTGTACGCGACTTTCAACGCCGCCGCACCGAAGTTCGCGGCAGAGCACCTTCAGCTCGCAGGCGAGAAGGAGCGCGGGCCGTGAGCACGAACACCCGCACCATCAAGGTCGACTTCTTGACCCGCGTCGAGGGCGAAGGCGCCCTGACCATCCGCTTCAAGGGCAAGGAGCCCAAGAGTGTCGAGCTCCGCATCTTCGAGCCGCCGCGCTTCTTCGAAGGGTTTCTGCGCGGCCGTTCTCAGCTCGAGGCGCCGGACGTCACCGCGCGCATCTGCGGCATTTGCCCCGTCGCCTACCAGATGAGCGCCTGCCACGCCATCGAGGATGCGGCCGGTGTGGAGCTCGGGCCAGAGCTCCGCGCGCTCCGGCGCCTGCTCTACTGCGGGGAGTGGATCGAGAGCCACGTCCTCCACATGTTCATGCTGCACGCCCCGGACTTCCTCGGCTACCCCGACGCCATCCACATGGCCAAGGACCACGGCGAGCTGGTCAAGGCGTCGCTGCGCATGAAGAAGGCCGGCAACGCCATCGTGAACGTGCTGGGTGGGCGCGAGATCCACCCCATCAACGTCTGCGTGGGCGGCTTCTACCGCGCACCGACCGTGGCCGAGCTCCGCGCGCTCCATCCCGAGCTCAGTTGGTCGAAGCAGGCGCTGGCGGCGGCGATGCCCACCCTCGCCGGGCTGCCGTTCCCGGACTTCGAGCGCCCGGTCGAGTTGGTCAGCCTGAAGCACCCCGACGAGTACCCGTTCTGCGAGGGCCGCATCGTCTCGAGCCGGGGGCTGGACATCGACGTCCACGACTACGAGGCGCACTTCGAGGAGCAGCACGTCGCCCACTCGACGGCCTTGCACTCGGTGCGCGTCGGACACGGCCCGTACGTGGTTGGCCCGCTGGCACGCTTCAACCTGTGCTTCACCGAGCTACGGCCCTTCGCCCGGGAAGTCGCGGAGTCGTTGGGCCTCCGGCCACCGCTGCTCAATCCGTTCAAGACGCTGCTGGTGCGCGGCGTCGAGACGCTGCAAGCGCTGGACGAGGCCATCGCGCTGATCGAGGCCTACCAACCGCCCGCGCGCTCGCGCGTCCCGGTGCCCAGCCGCGCCGGAGTGGGCCGGGCCGCCACCGAGGCGCCGCGAGGGACGCTCTACCATCGCTATCGCGTCGACGCCGAAGGCCTGATCGAGGAGGCCAAGATCACCCCACCTACGTCCCAGAACCAGAAGTCCATCGAGGACGATCTGTTCTCGATCGCGACTCGGCTCGCGGAGCTGCCCCACGAGGAGGCGACCCGGCTCGCCGAGCAGACCGTGCGCAACTACGACCCCTGCATCTCGTGCTCCACCCACTTCCTCCGGCTCCGTCTGGAGCAGGAGGACTGAGTGGCGGTCCGGGTGATCGGGCTCGGCCAGCGCGCAGCTGGCGACGACGGCGTGGGCCTCTGCGTGCTCGACGCGCTGGCGGCGAACCCTCCAAACGGCGCGGAGCTCCACCAGGTAGCGGATCCCGCCCGGCTGGTGGAGCTGCTCCAGGGCGCCGAGCGCGTGGTGCTTGTGGATGCGGCGGTCGGTGCGGGGCCAGCAGGGGGCGTGCTCGCGCTCGGGCTCTCCGAGCTCGCGGAGGCGCCGCTCTCACCGGTCTCGACCCACGGCATCAGCGTCAGGCAGGCCTTGGAGCTGGCCCGGGTGCTCGCGGGCGGGGCGCTGCCCGAGGTTCTGCTCTTGGCCGTAGCCATCGAGCCGCCGACCGCCCATGGCACGGAGCTGTCTGGACCGGTCGCCGCGGCGGTGCCCGTCGCGGCGGCGAAGGTCCGCGAGCTGCTCGCCAAGTGAGGAAGACATGCACGAATCCGCCCTGGCCCGCGGCCTGCTCGAAGCCGTGCTCCAGCTCGCCCAGGAGCGAGGCGCCAGGCGCGTGCGCCGGGTCGTCGGCGAGCTGGCCGAGACCGAGCACCTCCACGCGGACGCCATCGGCTTCCACTTCGCGGCCCACGCCCGCGGTACCGCGGCCGAAGACGCGGCGCTCGAGCTGGCGTTGACACACTTGGAGGCTCGCTGCCGGGCCTGCGCGACCAGCTACCGTCCGGAGCACCACCTCACGCTCTGCCCGGCCTGCGGCAGCACGGACGCCGACGTCATGGGCACACCGGGCCTTCGAATCGACAGCCTGGACGTCGAGTAATTGTGCGAAAGTAGGCCTCGTGCGCATTGGGCTCACGGTGCGGGGAGTCGTGCAGGGCGTCGGCTTTCGGCCGAGCGTGGCGCGGCTCGCCCACGCGCTCGGCCTGAGCGGCTTCGTGAGGAACGAGCGCGGCTCGGTGCGCATCGAGGTGCAAGGCGAGCGCGCGCTCGAGTTGGCCGATGCCCTGCGCGCGCTGCCGCCCCCGATCCGGGTCGAGAAGCTGGAGCAGGAGACGCTGGCGGAGCGCGCGGAGTCTGACTTCGTCATCGCCCAGAGCGACGCCAGCGCCGCCGTGGAGGCTGCGCTCCCCGCCGACCTCGCCACCTGCGCGGAGTGCGCGGCCGAGATCGAGGACGCGAAGGCCCGCCGCTTCCGCTACCCTTTCACCAACTGCACGCGCTGCGGCCCGCGCTTCAGCATCGTCGAGGCGCTGCCCTACGATCGCGGCCGCACCAGCATGAAGCGCTTCGAGCTGTGCGCGGACTGCTCGGCCGAGTATGGCACGGAGGGAGACCGCCGCTTCCACGCCGAGGCGATGGCTTGCCCCGCCTGCGGCCCTGTCCTCGAGCTCCTGGACTCTGGCGGCAAGCGCCTCGCGACACGAGAAGAGAGGCGCTGCAGCGTGCCGCCGCGTTGCTCCGGCAAGGGGGCATCCTCGCGCTGCGCGGGCTCGGCGGCTTTCAGCTCCTGACCGACGCCACGGACGACGAGGCGGTGCGCCGCCTGCGCTCGCGCAAGCATCGCGAGGAGAAGCCCTTGGCAGTGCTGTTCGAGTCGCTCGCGAGCCTCCGCTCGCACGCGGAGCTCTCGGATCGGGAGGAGCGCTGGCTCACCAGCGCTGAGGCCCCAATATTGCTCGTGCAGCGGCGCGCAGAGTCGAACGTCGGCGGCTCGGTGGCCCCGGGCAACTCCAGGCTCGGCGCGATGCTGCCGTACACGCCGCTCCACCGCATCCTGGCCAAGGCCGTGGGCCGCCCGCTGGTCTGCACCAGCGGGAACCGCGCCGAGGAGCCGATGTGCACTGCCGTCGCGGACGCGGTGAAGGAGCTCGGGGAAATCGCGGACGAGCTCCTGGTGCACAACCGCGAGATCGTGCGGCCCGTCGACGACTCCGTGGCGCGAGTCGGTCCGAGCGGCCTGTGCCTCGTGCGGCGCGCGCGAGGCTTCGCGCCACGCCCGGTGGCCAGCCTGGACACGGCGCTCACCGTGCTGGCGCTGGGCGCGAACCTGAAGAGCACGGTCACGCTGCTCCACCGCGGCCAGCTCGTCCCCAGCCACCACCTGGGCGATCTGGAGAGCAGCGCGGCCATCGCTGGGCTCGAGCGCACCGTCGGCGACCTGTGTCGCTTCTTCGACGCCAAGCCCGACGTGGTGTGCTGCGATCTTCACCCCGACTATGCCTCGAGCGAGCTGGCCGCGCGCCTGGCGCAGGAGCTCGGCGTGCCGCTCTTGCGGGTGCAACACCATCACGCGCACGTCGCCTCGGCCCTGGCCGAGCACGACGTCGGGCACCGAGTGCTCGGCTTCGCCTGGGACGGCAGCGGCCTCGGCACCGACGGCACCATCTGGGGTGGCGAGGCGCTGGTGGCCGACGGCGCCCACGCCGAGCGCGTGGCTCACCTCCGGCCGTTCCGCCTGCCGGGTGGCGACGCGGCAGCGCGCGACCCGCGGCGCGCGGCGCTCGGGGTGCTGCACGCGATCGATCCCGCGCTGGCGGAGCGCTACGCGAACCGCTGGTACCCGGCGGCCCACGCCAAGGTGCTGCTCGGCATGCTGGAGAGCGCCGACCACTCCCGCCCTACCAGCAGCCTGGGCCGGCTGTTCGACGCGGTCTCCGCCCTGCTCGGGCTCTCGGAGCGCTCGAGCTTCGAGGGGCAGGCCGCGCTCGAGCTCGAGCTGGCAGCGGAGCGCGCTGCGCCCGAGGCGCCTTATCCAATCCCGCTCGGCGACGCGTCACCGGCAGTCATCGACTGGGAACCCGCAGTGCGCGCCGTGCTCGGCGAAGGCGATCCACACCTGGCAGCGGCGCGCTTCCACGCGACGCTGGTCGGGGTCACCGCGCTCGTCGCGGAGCGCGTGGCCCTGAAGGACGTGGTGCTCGCCGGCGGCTGCTTCCAGAATCGGCTGCTCGCCGACGGCGCCCGCGCGCTGCTCGAGGGCCGTGGGTTTCGCGTGCTCTCGCCCGAGCTCGTCCCGGTGAACGACGGCGGCGTCTCGGTGGGACAAGCCTTCGTCGCCGCGAGCGTCATGGGGAAGAGCTGAAGCGCGCCTACTTGCAGCTGATGCTCGCCTCGTGCAGGTGACCGTTCACGCTACTGGTCCGGGTGGTCACGCTCTCCCCCGCCTGCAGCTTCTTCATCTCCTCGTCCTTGAGCACGATCGCGTGCTCGTGATCCCCGCCTTTCACGGCGTAGCCTCCACCCATTCCGCGCTTCACGTGATCGGCGGGGATGTCCACGGCGTGCCCGTGGTTGCCGCTCAGCTCGACTTGCGTGCCGTTCTGCACGCACTTGCTCGCGGCAGCACCTCCACCCTTGTCACACCCCGACACGAGAGCAGCGACGGCGACCGACCAGAGCACCAGAGAAACCCGAATCCACTTCGACATGTGAGCCTCCGCAGCGTCCGCCGGATCGCCCGGTGGGACAGCCGAATCCGTTGCGAGAGACGTGCCACCCGCGGAGTGCTTGCTCACCGCCCAAGCAGGGGCTCGCGCCCGCTCCGGCGGAAACTTTTGCGGCGACCGCCGGCTGCTGCGGCAATCCGTGCGCAGCACGCCTCGGACCCGGGCAGGATTCCGGTTTGGCCTTCGTGGCGCACGCCTTGCTTCGACAGCGGGGAAATGGCCGGTCTACTTCGCATCCTGCTCGCGACCGACTTCGGACGGGCCGCCGCCTTGGCACGCGCGGATGCGGCGTTGCTCTCTCGTCTGTACCAAGTTCCCGTGGACGTCGTTCACGTGCACGCGTCCGAGCCCAGGACCCGGGCCAGCGAAGCCGCGCGCGACGCCCGCACCCGAGAGCACCTGGCGGAGTGCCGTGAGGCCCTGCTCGCAGACGGCGCACGCCTCGGAGAAGAGCGCTCGACCCGGGGCAGCGCGGCCGAGGCCGTGCTCCACACCGCCGAAGCGCTGGACTCCAGCGTGATCGTGCTCGGCGCCGGCGACCGCGCCCACGACACCGGGGCAACGGCGGAGACCGTCGCGCGCTTCGCGCGGCAGCCGGTCTGGATCAGCCGCCCGCGGAGCGAGCCCGGCCTCGCGCGGGTGCTCGCAGCCGTGGATTGCTCGCCGGCGTCGCGCGAGGCGCTGTCGTTCGCGAGAGCGCTGTGCGACCTCTGCGCGGGCACCCTGACCATCGCTCACGTGCTCGAGCACCCGGACTTCGTGGCGGGTGCCGATACCAGCGCCGGGGAGCTGTCCGAGCACGCGGCGCGCGCCAAGGCAGCGCTGCTCGACTTCGTCACTCCGGAGCTCGGGCCGACCGTGCGCTACGAGTGGGGACGACCGCACGAGGTCCTCGACCGCATCGCGCGCCAGGAGAAGAGCGATCTCTTGGTGATGGGACGCGCAGGGCTGGGTGGTCTGCGCCGGGTCTTCCTCGGCGGAACCGCGGAGCGGCTGTTGCGCGCGGCCACCTGCTCCCTCCTCCTGACCAGCCCTGCCGGGCCAACCTGAGGCTCATGTCTCTCAGGCGTCGCATCGTGCGCTCACTCGCCGACGCGCTCCTCGGTCCGGCCGAGCGCGAGGTGGCGCGTCAGCTCGCGTTTCGCGACGCGGGCCACGGCTTCGACGTGCTGGGGTTCCAACCGGAGGCATTCGCCGTTGCGATGGGCGTGTGTCGCTTCGCCTACGATCGCTACTTCCGCGTCGAGAGCCACGGCGCGGAGCACCTGCCGCGCTCCGGCGCGGCCATCCTCGCGTCCAACCACAGCGGGCTGCTCCCCATCGACGGCGCCATGATCGTCGCGGACGTGGTGCGTCACACCTCGCCGCCGCGGGTGGCGCGGGTGATCGGGGACGTGTTCATCCCCCTCATGCCCTGGGTGGGCACGGTTTTCAGCCGCATCGGGGTCGTCGCGGGCAGTCAGGGCAACTTCCGCCACCTGCTCGAGACGGGCGAGCTGGTGTTGGTCTTTCCCGAGGGCGCGCCGGGCATCGGCAAGGGCTGGGACAAGCGCTACCAGCTCCAGGATTGGCGGGTGGGGCACGCCGAGCTCGCGCTTCGACACCGCGTCGCCGTGATCCCCGTAGCCGTGGTGGGAGCGGAGGAGGCCTGGCCGGAGCTCGGTCGCATCGACTCGTTCCACGTCTTTGGAGCTCCATTCCTGCCCATCCCCGCCACCCCGCTGCCCCTGCCGGTGCGCTTCCACGTGTACTACGGCGAGCCGCTCCAGCTTCACGACCGCTTCGCCGATCCGGACGACCCCTCGGCGGTCCGCGACGCCGCCCACGCGGTGAAGGAGGCCGTCGAGGCACTGATCGCGCGGGGCCTCTCGGAGCGAAAGGGGCTGTTTCGATGAGGCGTGTGCTCGTCATCGGCGCGACGACGCCCATCGGGCGCGCGCTGGTCGAGGCGCTGCTCGGCGAACCGAGCACGGGGCTCGTGCTGGCCGTCGGTGCAGAGGCCGACCCCATCCCGCTCGGTGCGCACGAGCCGGACCGTTATCGCTACCGGCAAGTGGACCTGACCCGAGGCCGAGAGCTGCACGACCTGCTCTTCGCCGACGCCCGCGAGCTGGGCGTCGAGGTAGTGGTGCACAACGCGCTTCACCGCCGCGCCCACGACGAGGGGCCTCGCGTCCACGCGCTGAACGTCGAGAGCACGCGCGAGCTGCTCTCGCTGTGTGAACGCCACCCTACCATCCGGCGCTTCGTCTTCCGCAGCGCGAGCGCCGTCTACCACCTCGATCCTGGTCGCTCGACCTTGCTCTCCGAGGACGACCCGCTCGAGCTCTCGCCGGATGCACCGCAGAAAGTTCGGGACCGGGTCGAGGCAGATCTGACCGTATGCACGCGCATGGGCATGTCACGCCTCCAGATCGTGGTCTTGCGTTGCTCGGAGATCCTGACGGCTGACATCGGGAGCCAGCTCCACGACTACCTCTCGTCGAGCCTGTGCCTCCGGCCCCTCGGCTTCGATCCGATGCTGCACCTCCTGTCGCTCGAAGACCTGACCCGCGCGCTGGTGCTCGCCATCGACAGCCAGGACAGCGGTGTGTTCAACATTCCGGGCGCCGACGTGCTCCCCCTCTCGCGGGCCATCGAGCTCTGGGGTCGAGTCGGCGTTCCGGTCCCCGGACCGCTCCTGGCCCCGCTCTACCGCCTGCGCGCGAGCGCGCTCGGGATGGACTTCCGCTACGATCTGAACCACCGGCGCTTCCATTTCAGCGCGGTGCTCGACGGCCGGCGCGCGCGCGAGCGCCTGGGCTACGAGCCGAAGCACCGCATCGCCTGGCCGGCGGAGTAGAGGCGCGCGCTACTCAATCCTCGAAGAGCTCTTGTGCGGCTCGCAGCACGTCCACGTAGCTGACGATGCCGACCAGCTCCTGGGTGTCGGGACGAACCACCGGAATGGCGCCGACCTTCTGATCGAGCATCATCTCAATCACGTCGGCGAGGTCGGTCTCGGGAGTCACGCTGACGACGTCGGCGTTCATCACGGTCGACACGGGCTGGGCCAGACGGCGCTGGACCTCCTCGGGCTTCTCGAGCTCGATCATGCTCGGTGTCATGAACGCGCGCAGGTCGCGATCGCTGACGATGCCGACGAGCTGACCGCCATCGACGATGGGTAGGTGCCGGAAGTCACTCTCGAAGAGCGTCATGATGACCTTCCGAATGGAAGTGCTGGACGACACGGTGATCGGGGCCTCGGTCATGACGTCTTCGACAACCATTGCTCGAGCTCCTCGCTTTCGCGCTATCTTCCTGCCCTGACGCGATGCAACGTGCATGCCCCTGGTTCGACACTTGCAAACCCGTTGTTCGCCGACGACGTCGGACCCGACCTGCGCAATGCGTGCGCAAGAACCCCAACCGGCGCAGGCAGTGCGCGAGAGGTGAGTCACCATGAGCTCCAACAGAGAATCCACTCACGCCGCCATCGGGCCACATCGCTCGGGCGGTGAACCTGCGGGCCCAGCAGAGACCACTCCGGTCGGCGAGGTGATGACCAAGCACGTCGTGTGCGTGCCGCCGGACCTGGGCATCGAAGCCTTGACCGATCTGTTCCTGGAGCGCGGCATCAGTGGCGCGCCGGTGGTCGACTCCAGCGGTCGCACCCTCGGGATCGTGTCCAAGACGGACGTCCTCCGGGACTACGCCGACCGCGGTGAGACCGGCGAGGTCGGAAAGCCGGAGCTCCAGAGCGGAGGCATTCGCGCCCAGCTCGACCGCGGCATGCACGTCCAGGAGCTGCGCGACGCCACGGTGCGGGACGTGATGACCCCGCTCGCGTTCACGTTGCCGGAGTCGGCCTCGATAGCGCGCGCCTCGGCGTTGATGGCCCTGGAGGGAGTACACCGCGTGCCGGTCGTAGCCCCGAACGGCAAGGTCGTGGGGATCCTGAGCGCGCTCGACGTGCTGCGCTGGTTGGCGTTGCGCGAGGGGTACACGGTGCCAACCCCCCGGCATTGACAGCGGCACGACAATTGCGACCCTGAGGGCCCAACGTGACCGAATACCGCCGAATCCTCTGCCCCGTCGACGCCTCCGAGTGCTCTCGGCTGGCGCTCGTGACGGCGCTCTCCCTCGGGCGGCGCTTCGGCTCGACGGTCGAGCTGCTCCACGTCTACCACGTCCCCGCCTACGTCCAGCCCAGCGTGCTGGTTTGGGCGGCAGTCGGCCCGCGTCCGCTCTGGGAGCTCGCGGAGGAGCAGGCCAAGACGGAAGTGGAACGCTTCTTGGCCAGCCTGTCGGCCGAGGACCGCGCTCTGGTCGAAGTGTCGCTCGAGGTGGGCGACGCCGCGACCACCATCGTGGAGCGGGCCAGACAGAAGCACGCCGATCTGGTGGTGATGGGCACGCACGGCCGAACGGGCGCGCGCCGCGTCGTGCTGGGCAGCGTGGCGGAACGCGTGGTCAGGCTCGCCCCCTGCCCCGTGCTGGTGGTACCGATGGCAGAGCACGCGTCGGGCGCCGAAGAGAGTCCGGTCGGGTCCAAAGGAGCGTCGAGATGAACTACCTGCGTCGAATCCTGGTTCCAGTCGATTACTCCGCGTGCTCGCGGGCCGCGCTGGAGCACGCGGCCATGTTGGCGAAGAGCTTCAACGCCAGCATCGACCTCTTGTACGTCTGGGAGGCGCCGGCGTTCGTCGCGCCGGAGGCCATGGTCGGCGCCGCGGGCACGACGCAGACGCTGGCGCAACTCGCCAGTGACCAGGCCCAGGCTGCGATGCGCGAGTTCGCCGCCCAGGCTCGCGAGGACGGCATCGAGATCGCCAACACCCGGGTGGAGCAGGGTGACCCCGCTCACACCATCGTGACCTTGGCCGAGCGCGAGGGCTACGACCTGGTGGCCATGGGCACCCACGGTCGCAGCGGCTTCGCTCACCTGCTCCTCGGCAGCGTCGCGGAGAAGGTCGTGCGCCGCTCCACACGCCCGGTCCTCACGGTGCGGACCGCCGAAGGCGAACGCTAGGGCGGCGGTTGCTTTCGTGCCCGTGTTTGCCGCCACGCCCTGCCATCGTCGAGGTTGTCGTCGAGATGCACTCGGGAAACGCCAGGCGTAACTCCCACTTGACGGAGGGAGTGCGCCGGCCTCGCCAGTGTTCTCCTGGGTCTTGGTCTCGGTGGCGGATCGCGATCTGCTCGTGCCAAGACGGCGAAGGTCGAGGCTGATGGACCCGGCGCAGTTCGACGGGGTCAAGCGCTACGTCGGCTTCGACGACCGCGCGAGCGCGCTCCTCGGCGAGCTGGCACCACTCGTGGCCGCGGACATCCCGCCGCTGATCGACGATTTCTACGCGGCCATCGTGCGCGACCCGGACGCCTACCGCGTCATCACGGGCGGACGCGAGCAGATCGATCGCCTCAAGTGCACCCTGGAGGAGTGGCTGGCGAGCTCGCTGCGCGGCCCGCACGACCTCGAGTGGATGGCGGCCCGCCGGCGCATCGGCCTGGTTCACGTGCGGGTGGGGCTCCAGCAGCGCTTCATGCTGACGGCCATGAATCGCGTCCGCACCGGGCTCGTTCGCTCCGTCCAGCGTGTCTACGCCGCCGATACGGAGCGCCGCGCCGCTGCCGAGCTGGCCGTGCACCAGCTCCTCGACCTCGAGCTCGCCGTGATGCTGGACTCGTACCACGACTACCTGTCGAGCAGTATCCGCTCGAACGAGCGCCTCGCGACCATCGGTCAGCTCGCCGCCAGCGTGGGCCACGAGCTCAGGAACCCGCTCGGAATCATCGAATCGTCTCTGTTCTTGGCGCGCCAGCGCGTGACGAAACTAGCCATCGACGACGCTCCGCTGGAGAAGCACGTGCAGCGGATGCAGAAGCAGGTCACGCAGTGCAGCGCCATCATCAAGAACCTGATGGACTTGGCCCGCGACCGCCCGCCACGCCGGCGCACGCAGCTGCTCCGCCCGCTGGTCGAGAGGACTCTGGAGGAGCACGCTTCCGGCACCACGATCGAGCTCGACGTGGACGCCGAGCTCCAGATCGACGTGGACGCCGACGACTTGGGGCACGTGCTCGGCAACCTGATCGGAAACGCCAGCGAGGCGATGGACGGCGCTGGCGCGGTCAGCATCCGGGCGGGCAGACGTCAGGGGGGCACGGAGCTCTTCGTCCAGGACTACGGGCCCGGCGTGTCACCCGAGATCCGCGACCGAATCTTCGACGCGCTCTTCACCACCAAGGCCCGTGGCACCGGCCTCGGCCTGGCCCTGTGCAACCGCATCGTGCGCGCCCACGGGGGGGAGCTCGAGCTGGTGCCATCCGACCGCGGAGCCTGCTTTCGGGTGTGGTTCCCGGACATTCCGCTCCCGGCCGAGGAACCCGGGTCCTCTTGAAGGCCTGCTTGCGCCACCCGGCGCTCGCGACTACGTAGCCCGGGTCGTGGCGTCGCTCGCTCGCTTGCTCATCGTCGAAGACGAGCCCGAGATGGCCGAGAACCTCGTCGAGGTGCTGGCGGAGCTCGGTGCGGAGGCCGACGTTGCGGCGAGCGCCGAGCGCGCGCTCGAGTGCCTGGCCGCGCGGAGCTACGCGGGGATCATCACCGACCAGCGCCTGCCCGGCCGCGCGGGGGTCGAGCTGATTCGCGAGATGCGCCAGCAGGGCGTGCACACCCCGGTCGTGCTGCTGAGCGGCTACGTCGACCCGCAGACGGAGCTGTCCGCCGAGGAGGCCGGCGCCCTCGAGGTCCTGGCCAAGCCGCTCCGGATCGACCGCCTCCGCGATCTGCTCGACACCTTCGCGCGCACCCGCGTTCAGGTGCTGGTGGTGGAGGACTCGCGCGAGCTGGCGGACAACGTCGCCACCGCGCTCCACGAGCTGGGCCTCGACGCCATCGTCGCACACTCCGCGGAGGAAGCCCTGGCTCAACACGGCTTGCCCCGCGTGGCCGTGCTCGACATCTGCCTGCCCGACGCCAGCGGGCTCGAGGTGGCCCGGCGCCTGGCCGCCCGCGACCCCGGAGTCCGCGTGCTGTTCATCACCGGCTTCGCCGAAGGCCACCTGGAGCAGGTGCGAGCGCTCGCCGAGGCCGTGCCGGGACTCGACCCGCGCGAGCCCTGCATCGAGAAGCCCTGCGACCTCGGCGAGCTGATCCACCGCGTGCAGGTCGCTGCCGGGCTTCGCTGAGCCGATCTCGATGCGCACGAAGAGCCCAGTCCTGATCGTCGATGACAACGCCGATCTGGCGGAGAACGTCGCCGAAATCCTGAGCGGCGACGACGACGCCAAGGTCACGTGCCGGATCGCGCGGAGCGGCGCCGAAGCCGAGGGGCTCGCTGGAGAGCTCGGCGACGCGCTCGAGCTGCTGCTGGTGGATCGCAGGTTGCCGGATGCCGATGGTCTCGACCTGGTGTCGAAGCTCAGGCGACACTGCCCGAACGCGGAGGCCATCATCATCACCGGCGACGCCAAGGTCGAGAGCGTCGCCGCCGCGGTGGGCCAGGGCGTGTCGGCCTACCTCTTGAAGCCGTTCGAGCCCGCAGAGCTCTTGGCCAAGGTTCAGACCGCGCTGACCCGCTACGCGCTGGTCCGCGAGCGGGAGACGCTGCGCTCGCGGCTGGAGGAGTCGGAGCAGCGCTACCGCGAGGTAGTGGAGGCGGTCCCGGCGTTCGTGACGGCGCTGGGTCCAGGTGGCGAGATCCAGCTCTGGAATCGTCGCCTGGAGGAGGTCACGGGCTTCTACCGGGAGGAGATGCTGGGCAGATCCGGACGCGAGATGGTGGGCTCCGGCGGCGAGCGCAGGCTCGCGCTGAAGTCGGGGGGACACCGCCTGATCCGCTGGCAGCTGGCCCAGGTCCCGGCGCCGCGCGGCGCCGCGATGACGTTCGCGGTGGGCATCGACGTGACCGCGGAGCGCGCCATGCAGCGACGCACCGCGGTGGCGGAGCGCCTGGCGGCCGTGGGCACGCTGGCCGCCGGCCTGGCGCACGAAGTGCGCAACCCCCTCAACTCGGCCACGCTCCAGCTCCAGGTCCTCCGGCGGCGCCTGGAACGCGGGCAGAACACCCCCGAGAAGCTGCTGCCCGTGGTCGAAATCGTGCACGACGAGATCCGGAGGCTCGATCGCCTGGTCTCGGACTTCCTCGCCTTCGCGCGCCCCAACCCCCTCACCCTGAGCCCGATGGAGCTCGCCGAGCTCGCTCAGTCCGTCCTGGCGCAGCTCCGCCCGGAGGTTCAGGCCGCGGGCGTCCGCGTCGAGTCCCGCTTGGACGGCGACCGGGGCCTGATCGAGGGGGATCGGGAGCGCTTGCGGCAGGTGCTGATCAACCTGATGCGAAACGCCGTCGAGGCGATGGCGGCCACGGGCGGTGTCCTGACGGTGGGCGTGCGAGGCGACAGCGAAGGGTTCGTCGAGGCGCTGGTCGAGGACACCGGCCCAGGCATCGCGGAGGACGCGCCGATCTTCGACGCCTTTTACACGACCAAGGAGGCCGGCACCGGCCTCGGCCTGGCCATCGTGCACCGCATCGTGCACGAGCACGGCGGGACGATTCAGTTCGAGTCCCGAGCCGGCCGGACCTGCTTCACCCTCCGCTTCCCCGCCCTGGGCGCGCCGGCCTGACCCCGCCAGGCTCGTGCGCAGAACTTTCGCCGGGGCACCCAAAGTGCCGCAGGGACCGCGTGCATCAGGCCCCGGCTGCCCGACTTTCGCTGAAAAACCCGGCGGCACGAGGCGTGCATTGGCCCTGTTCCGGAAAGGGACGGAAATGGAACGACCGGCGCGAATCCTGGTGGTCGATGACGAAGGACCTGCTCGCATGGCCCTCGCCGAGCTGTTGCGCGACGAGGGCTACCTCGCCGACACCGCAGGAGACGGCTTCAAGGCCGTGGCCCGAGCCGAAGAGGTGCGTCCGGACCTGGTCCTGACGGATCTGCGCATGCCGAGCATGGACGGCCTCGAGCTCATCCGCCGGCTGCGCCGCGCGGACATCACCGCGCCGGTCGTGGTGATGACGGCGTTCGGCGGAGTGGACATCGCCCTCGACTCGATGCGCGAGGGTGCGTTCGACTTCGTGGTGAAGCCGCTGGACACCGATCGACTCCTGGCCGTCATCGCGCAGGCTCTGGAGCACGGTCGCAAGAACGGCGAGTCGATCGCGGAGCCGGTGGAGCCGGAGGTCCCGGGCATCGTCGCCCAGTCGCACGAGATGCGCGAGGTCGTGCGGCGCCTGGTCCGCTTGGCGCCCACTCGCGCGAACGTCTTTCTGCGCGGCGAGCCCGGCACGGGCCGAACGCGGCTGGCTCGGGCGCTGCACTCCCTCTCCCGGCGCTCGGACGGCCCGTTCGTGGTGTTGCGCTGCCGGGACGTCGCCGAGCGCGCGCTCGGCGCGCTGGATCTCTCCCGCGATGAGGTGCGCAACGCCGCCGCCGAGGCTCGCGGGGGCACGCTCTACCTCGCTGACGTCGCGGAGCTCCCGTTCGAGACCCAAGGGGCCTTGCTCGACGCGCTACCGTCGCCCGCGAGCGGCGAGGCGCAGGTTCGGGTGGTTTCTTCGGGTGTCTTCGAGCTGCGTCACCTGGCTGCCACGGCGTTCCGCGAAGACCTGGGCCGTCTGCTTTCCGTGGTCGAGCTCCGCGTGCCGTCGCTGCGGGAGCGCCCGGAAGATCTGATCCCGCTGGCTCGCTCGCTGATGGGCCCGCGCTGCCCCGGGCTCAGCGCCGAGGTGGTGAATCGCCTCCGGCGCCACGACTGGCCGAACAACCTGCCCGAGCTGCGCCAGATCCTCACCCAAGCCCAGAGCCGCAGCGACTCCAGCGTGATCCGCGCGGAGCACCTGAGCATCCCCGCGCGCAGCGAGCGGCAGCGACCTGCGATCCCCGGTGCTCGGCTCGAAGAGATCGAGCGTTACGCGATCCTTCAGACCCTTGCGGCGCAGGGCGGCAGCACGTCACGCGCGGCCCGCGTGCTCGGCATCAGCGTGCGGAAGATCCAGTACAAGCTCCACGAATACGGCGCGTCGCGCAAAGGGCCGGACCAACGAGCTGGAGAGAGCTGAGCGGGGCGGATGTCCCGAGTCCACAGGATCCTCGTCGCCACCGACTTCTCGAACGACGCACGAACCGCGCTGGAGGGAGCCCGATCCATCGCCAAGGGGACCTCCGCCCAGCTGGAGGTGATCTACGTTTGGCAGCCCCCGCACGGCATGCCGCTCAAGACGAAGTCGCACCCCGGCGGTAAGACGCTGAGCGACCTCGCTCGCCACGAAGCCGCGCGAAGATTGCGCCACTTCATCTACGACGGCGGGCATGCGGGCCCCGCGCCGCGCGTGGAGGTCGGCGTGCCCCACGAGGTCATCGTGACCCTGGCCGCCAGCGAGCGCTTCGATCTGATCGTGATGGGGGCCGCCGGGGCGGGCGGAAATCCGAGCCGCGTGGGCAGCGTGACACGGCGCGTACTGGACTCGGCGCCCTGTCCGGTCCTCACGCTGCGTTCCCCCGCAGAACCCGCGCTTCGCTCGCGCTCGAAGCGGGCGTAGCCTCCTCCTCCATCCCCGAGACACTCTGGAGCCAAGATGAGCTCAGCCAAGCACATTGCCGTGGACGGCAACGAAGCCGTCGCATCCGTGGCCTATCGCGCGAGCGAGGTGATCGCCATCTATCCCATCACCCCGGCCTCGGCCATGGGCGAGCTGGCCGACGCCTGGGCGGCGCACGGTGACAAGAACCTGTGGGGCCGAGTCCCCAGCGTGATGGAGATGCAGTCCGAAGGCGGCGCAGCGGGCGCGGTGCACGGCGCGCTCCAGGCCGGAAGCCTGGCCACCACGTTCACGTCGTCCCAGGGGCTCCTGCTCATGATCCCCAACATGTTCAAGATCGCCGGCGAGCTCACGCCGTTCGTGCTGCACGTAGCGGCCCGCACCATCGCTACCCACGCCCTGAGCATCTTCGGCGACCACTCCGACGTCATGGCCTGCCGCAGCACCGGGTTCGCGATGCTCTGCTCGGGCTCCGTGCAGGAGGCGCAGGATCTCGCGTGCATCGCCCACGTCGCCACGTTGCGAAGCCGCCTGCCGTTCCTGCATTTCTTCGACGGCTTCCGGGTGTCGCACGAGATCGCGAAGATCGTCCCGGTGGACGACGCGGAGCTCGCGGAGCTGATGCCGGAGGACCAGATCAGCGCGCACCGCGCGCGCGCGCTGACCCCGGACAGGCCCGTCCTGCGCGGTACGGCTCAGAACCCCGACACGTTCTTCCAGGCCCGAGAGGCCATCAACGGCTTCTACGACGCTTGTCCCGACGTGGTGGAAGAGACGATGGCCCGCTTCGCCGAGCTGACCGGCCGCCGCTATCGGCTCTTCGACTACCACGGTCACCCCGAGGCGGAGCGGGTGGTGGTGATGATGGGCTCCGGCGCCGAGACCGCGCACGCCACCGTGGACGCGCTGGTCGCGCGCGGCGAGCGCGTCGGCGTGCTCAAAGTGCGGCTATTCCGCCCCTTTTCGCTGCGGCACTTCCTCGTCGCGCTGCCCAAGAGCGTGAAGAGCATCGCCGTGCTCGACCGGACCAAGGAGCCCGGCGCGCCCGGCGAGCCGCTCTACCTCGACGTCGTCGCCGCCTGCCGGGACGGCGAGCGACCCGTGCCGCGCATCCTCGGCGGCCGCTACGGCCTGTCGAGCAAGGAGTTCACCCCTGCGATGGTGAAGGCCGTGTTCGCGGAGCTCGACGCGACGAGCCCGAAGCGGAGCTTCAGCGTCGGCATCGTGGACGACGTGACGAAGCTCTCGTTGGACGTCGACCCGAGCTTCCGCGTCCCGGAGAGCAAGACCTACAGCGCCGTGTTCTGGGGCCTCGGTTCGGACGGCACCGTCGGCGCCAACAAGAGCTCGATCAAGATCATCGCCGAGGAGACCGACGGGCACGCGCAGGGCTACTTCGTCTACGACTCCAAGAAGTCCGGCGCCGTCACCGTCTCGCACCTGCGCTTCGGCCCGAACCCCATCCGCGCGCCGTACCTGATCGAGGAGGCAGAGCTCGTGGCCTGCCATCAATTCGAGCTGCTCGAGCGCTACGACGTGCTGGCGACGGCGAAAGGGGGCTCGATCTTCCTGCTCAACGCCCCGACCACCGGCGAGGCGCTGTGGCAGTCGCTGCCGCGGGAGGTGCAGGCGACCATCCAGGACAAGAAGCTCACCTGCTACGTGGTGGACGCCCACGGTCTGGCCCGCGAGCACGGCCTGGGCGGGCGCATCAACACGGTGATGCAGGCGGCGTTCTTCGTGCTCTCCGGCGCGTTGCCGCGCGAGGAGGCGCTGACCCGCATCGAGGCCTCGATCAAGAAGAGCTACGGCGCCCGCGGCGACGAGCTCGTGCACCGCAACGTGCTCGCGGCGCGCACGGCGGTCGATCGCCTGGTCCCCTTCACGCCGCCGGCGACGGCGCCCAGCGGCAAACCGCGCCCGGCGGTGGTGCCGGCGGAGGCTCCCGACTTCGTACAGCGCGTGTCGGCGATGATCCTGGCCGGCAAGGGCGACCTGCTCCCGGTCAGCGCCTTCCCGGTGGACGGCACCTGGCCCGTGGGGACCTCGCGCTTCGAGAAGCGGAATCTGGCACACGAGATCCCGGTGTGGGACGCGGGCTTGTGCATCCAGTGCAACAAGTGCGCGCTGGTCTGCCCGCACGCCGCGATCCGCGCCAAGGTGTACGACGACTCCAACCTGGCCGGCGCCCCCAAGGCCTTCAAGAGCACCGAGTGGAAGAGCGGCGAGCTGCAGGGCCACCGCTACACCATCCAGGTCGCGCCGGAGGACTGCACCGGCTGCTCGGTGTGCGTGGCGGTCTGCCCCGCCAAGGACAAGAGCAATCCGCGGCACAAGGCCATCGACATGACGCCGCAGGCGCCGCTCCGGGACCAGGAGCGCGAGAGCTACGCCTTCTTCCTGAGCCTGCCGGAGCCGAACCGCAAGCACATCAAGCTGGACGTGAAGGAGACGCAGCTGCTCGAGCCGCTCTTCGAGTACTCCGGAGCCTGCTCCGGTTGCGGCGAGACGCCCTACGTCAAGCTCCTGACCCAGCTGTTCGGCGATCGCTTGCTGATGGCGAACGCCACCGGCTGCTCCTCCATCTACGGCGGCAACCTGCCGACAACGCCGTACACCACCAACAAGGACGGCCGCGGCCCGGCCTGGTCGAACTCCCTGTTCGAGGACAACGCGGAGTTCGGCTTCGGCTTCCGGCTGTCCGTGGACTACCTCAGGGACCGCGCCCAGGGCTTGGTGAAGGAGCTCGAGAGCGAGATCGGCGACCAGCTCGGTCACGCGCTGCTCGGCGCCGACCAGTCGAACGAGGGCGGCATCGCCGCGCAGCGCGACCGGGTGCGCGTGCTCCGAGAGCGACTCCAGCGCTCCGCCACGCCGGCCGCGCGCCAGCTGAGCGAGATCGCCGATTACCTGGTGAAGAAGAGCGTCTGGATCGTCGGCGGCGACGGCTGGGCCTACGACATCGGCTTCGGCGGCCTGGACCACGTGCTGGCCTCCGACCGGAACGTCAACGTGCTGGTGCTCGACACCGAGGTCTACTCCAACACCGGCGGCCAGCAGTCCAAGGCCACCCCGCGCGGAGCCTCGGCGAAGTTCGCCTCGAGCGGCAAGGGCACCGCCAAGAAGGACCTCGGGCTCATTGCCATGAGCTACGGCCACGTCTACGTGGCCCGCGTGGCGTTCGGCGCCAAGGACGCGCAGACCGTGCGGGCGTTCGTGGAGGCGGAGGCGTACCCGGGCCCCTCGCTGATCATCGCCTACAGCCACTGCATCGCTCACGGCTACGACCTGGTCCACGGCCCCCGGCAGCAGAAGCTGGCGGTGGAGTCCGGCGTCTGGAACCTGTTCCGCTACGATCCCGAGCGCACCGCGCGAGGCGAGCCTCCGCTCCAGCTCGACTCCGGCGCGCCCAAGGGCAACATGCTCGAATACGCACGCAACGAGGCGCGCTTCCGCATGGTCGAGCGCGCCAACCCCGAGCGCTTCGCGCACCTGATGAAGGAGGCGGAGAACGACGCCAAACGCCGGCTGGTGCTGTATGGAGAGCTGGCCCGCTTCGCCCTGCCCACGGAGAAATGACATGGACCTCTCCACGCAATACCTGGGTCTACGGCTGAAGAACCCGCTCGTGCTCGGCGCCTCGCCGCTGGGTCACGACGCCGACGCGCTCCGCCGTGCGGTGGACGCCGGCGCCGCCGCGGTGATCCTGCACTCGCTGTTCGAGGAGCAGCTCACTGCCGAGGAGCTGGCCCACGATCGCCACGCGGCGCCCGGGGTCGGCGAGTTCGCGGAGGCCGACAGCTGGCTGCCGAACCCGGTCGGCTACGCGCTCGGACCGGCGGAGTACCTGGAGCAGATCGCCAAGTTGAAGCGGGCGCTCGACGTGCCGGTCATCGGCTCGCTGAACGGCGTCACGGCGCGCGGCTGGCTGCGCTACGCCCGGTTGATCGAGGAGGCGGGGGCGGACGCGCTCGAGCTCAACGTCTACCAGCTCGCCGCCGATCCCGACGAGAGCGCGGAGCTCGTCGAGGCGCGCACCTTGGCCATGGTGGCCGAGGTGGTGAAGAGCATGCGCATCCCGCTGGCGGTCAAGCTGTCGCCGTTCCACACCGCGTTGCCGCACTTCGCGAAGCGCCTGACCGAAGCGGGCGCAGCGGGCCTGGTGGTGTTCAACCGCTTCTATCAGCCCGACATCGACATCGAGGAGCTCGAGATCCGGCATCGCCTCCAGCTCTCGACCTCGTCGGAGCTGCTCCTGCGCCTGCGCTGGCTCGCCATCCTGCACGGTCGCTGCGCGAGGTCGCTGGCGGTCACCGGCGGCGTGCAAGACGCGGCGGACGCCATCAAGGCGGTGATGGCCGGCGCGAACGCGGTGCAGACCGTGAGCGCCATCCTGCGCCAGGGCCCCGGCCACTTCGCCACCATGCTCAGCACCTTCTCGACCTGGCTCGAAGAGCACGACTACGAGTCGGTGTCGCAGATGCACGGCAGCATGAGCCTCCTGCGCTGCCCGGATCCGCGCGCCTACGAGCGCGCCAACTACATCCAGATCCTTCAGACCTTCTCCGACCTGTATTCGGTCCCCCGCTGAAGGGGACCGTCTCGACAGCAGCAGATCGCGCCGGCGGGGCCGGCGTACGCCCGCCGTCAGCGCTTAATCGAGGCACGTCGACAAGGGCTCCGGAAGCGAGACCGGCGCCGCGCCCAACGTGGGGCCCGAGAGCGCGAAACCCCAAAACTCGGGGGTTTGCCGGCGTTCCCGAGGGGCGCTTGGCAACCCGTGTCCGCCGGGCGAAATGGGTTCAACCACAGCTCCCGGCAGGGCTTGACTAACTGGTTGAACCAGCTATTATTGGTTCAACCAGTCGCTCTCCGGGACCCCTGCCCGAAGGCGATCCCCCATGTCCGAGCCCGCTTCCAAGATCGAGAGCACCGTCTACGTGGATCTGCGCCGCCAGATCTTGAACGGTGAGCTGAGCCCCGGCGAACGACTGCCCGGCGAACGCGAGCTCGCGGCCAAGTACCACACCAACCGCAACACGCTGCGCGAAGCCGTCCGGCGACTCGAGCAAGCGCGGCTGGTCACGGTGCGGCACGGCCAGGGCGTGACCGTTGCGGACTTCCGGCGCACCGGGACCATGGAGCTCCTGCCCGCCTTCCTCGAGGCGGCCTCGGACCCGACGGAGACCTTCCACATCCTGGAGGACATCCTGCCGGCGCGCCTGATGGTGCTCGAGTTTGCGGCGCGGCTCGCCGTGCGACGCGCCAACAAGAGCGACATCGAGCGCCTGCGCGACATCACGGAGCTGCTCATCCCGGCCTTCGAGCGCGGCGATCAGGTGGTCATCGCGCACGGCTTCCAGCGCTGGCTCGACGCCCTGATCGACGCCGGGCACTCCATCGCCATTCGCTGGGTCGCGAACCCGTTCCTCGAGGCGTACCGAGACATCCTCGACCGCTTCCCGGCCCTGTGGGTGCTCGAGCCGAGCTTCCCGCAGCACCTCCGGGACTTCATCGCCGCGCTCGACGCCGGCAACGAGGAGCGCGCCATCGACGTCACGCGCGTCTACTACCGGCGCGTGGACCAGAACTTCACCAAGGCCATGCAGAGCGCGCTGGGCGGGCGCGCCACTTCGCAAGACAGCCCGGAACCTCGCAAGAAGCGGAGAGAGAGATGACGGAAGAGCGCGGCGTATTCGAGGATAGCCATGTCCGCACCAAGCGACCCCAGGTCCGTCCCGCACGAGCGCCTCTCGCTCGCCACCCGGACGACGGCTGGAAGCTCGCGGAGCCCTATCCTCTCGGCGCCGCCAAGCGCCGCTCGCTGCGCGCGCTGATCGTCACGCTCTGCCCAGCCGCCCCCGCGCCCAGCTCGCCGGAGCTCTTCGACCGGGTCGAGCTGCACGTCCGCCACTTCCTGCGCTACATGCACCCGCTCGCGGCCTGGGGCTTCGGCCTGTGCTTGCTCTTGCTCGACTGGGCTCCGCGCTTCCTGTTCGTCAGCGTGAAGCGCCTCCACGCCCTGAGCCGAGCGCGCGCCTCGCGCCTCCTGGCGGACATGGTCAGCGGGCGCTTCGCGTTCTTGCGCACGCTGGTGGTGGCGGTGCGCGGGCTGGTGCTGAGCGCGTACTTCGACCAGGACGAGGTACACCAGGCCATCGGCTACGCGCCGCTGCCGTTCCTGAAGGAGCAGGTCGAGCGACGGCGCCTGCTCTTGCTCGCCCCCGAGCCGGCACGAGCAGGAGGCGTCCGATGATCCTCTCCTACCCGGACTACGAAAAGCAGCGCAGCTTCTCCGCGGACGTGCTGGTGGTGGGCACGGGCGCGGGCGGCGCCGTGGTCGGCACCGAGCTGGCGGAGAGCGGCCGCGACGTGCTGTTCGTCGAGGAGGGCAGCTGGATCGCCACGGACGCCTTCAACCCCTACAGCACCGAGACCATCCCGCGCCTGTACCGCGACGCCGCGGCCACGGTGATCTTCGGCAATCCACCCATCCCCTACGTGGAGGGGCGCTGCGTCGGCGGCAGCACCACCATCAACGGCGGCATGGCCTACCGCCCGCCGGAGCGCGTGCTGGACGATTGGGCCGAGATCAGCCCGGAGCTCGGGCCGCGGGCGCTCGAGCCGCTGTTCGAGCGGGTGGAGCGGCGCGTGCGCGTGAACCCCCAGCTGCCGGAGAGCCTGGGGGACGACAACCGCATCATGCGCGAGGGCGCGAAGAAGATGGGCTGGTCGTACACGGTGAACCAGCGCAACCAGGAGGCCTGCGTCGGCGCCAACAACTGCGGGCTCGGCTGCCCCACCGGCGCCAAGCAGTCCACGCTGGTGAGCTACATGCCGCGCGCGATGGCCGCCGGGGCCCGCTGCCTGACCGAGCTCCGGGTGCAGCGCCTGCTGATCGAAGGCGGGCGCGCCGTCGGGGTGGTCGCCCGCGCCGTCGATCCGCGCACCCGCCGCCCGGGGCCGGAGGTCACGGTGCGCGCCCGCGCCGTCGTGGTCGCCTGCGGCGCCGTGCAGACGCCGTTCCTGCTGTTGCAGCACAAGCTCGGGCGCCCCAGCCGGCAGCTCGGCAAGAACTTCCTCTGCCACCCCAACGCCAAGGTCGTCGCGATCTACCCGCACGACGTTCGCGGCTGGCGCGGCGTCAGCCAGGCCTCGCAGATCCGCCATTTTCACGAGGATGGCATCCTGATGGCGGAGAACTTCGTCACCCCCAGCGTGCTCGGCGCCTACATGCCGTTCCAGGGCGACCGCGCCTGGGAGATCATGCAGCGCTACAACCAGATGGTCGTGTCCGGCGTGCTGGTGGAGGACTCGTCGTCTGGCTCGGTGTCGCGCAGCATCTTCGGGGCGCCCATCCCGCGCTACGACATCACCCCGCTCGATCACAGCCGCTTCCGGCGCGGGGTGAAGCTGCTCGCCGAGATGCACTTCGCCATGGGCGCCGAAATGGTGGTGCTGCCGTTCTTCAACCAGCACCTGGCCCAGAGCCCGGACGACCTTCGCAAGATCGACGACCTTCAGCAGGACCCGAGCACGCTCGAGCTCTTCACGCCGCACCTGATGGGGACGGCGCGCATGGGTGCCCGACCGGAGGCCTCCGTCGTGGATCTGTCGGGGCGGGTCTGGGACCTGCCGGGCCTCTACGTGGCGGACGCCAGCCTGTTCCCGACCGCGATCGGCGTAAACCCGCAGATCACCATCATGGCGCTGGCCACCCGCGTGGCGGAGCGCATCGAGCTCGGACGCCTGGCAGCCTGAGCCGGCAAAGTTCTCGCTCGACGCGCCCCCCGCCTTCTTCGATCATCGAAGCGTGGCCGAGCACCACGGCTTCAGCAACGACGAGTGGGAGCTCCTGACCGAGCTGCCGCTGGACATCTACCTGGCGATGCTCGCCGTGGACGTCGCGGTCGACTCCTTCGACGCGGAGGAGCTGGCGTTCGGGGCCTGGCTCCAGAAGTGCGCCGCGCAGTGCCCGTCGGGCTCCTGGATGCGCAGCGTGTTCGAGGGCGCGGCGAAGCCCACGGTGGCCCAGGCCCACGGCGCGACCACCATGAGCGAGGCGGAGCTCGACGCCCACCTGCGCGACGTCGGCGAGGTGCTGAAGAAGCGCTGCGATCCGACGGAGGCGACCCAGTTCTCGGAGCTCCTGGTCAAGTTCGCCGAACGCGTCGCGGCGGCCTCCGCCGGGCCCTTCCCGGGCAGCGCGCCCATCACCAAGGCCGAGGGCGATCTGATCTGGCGCATGCGCCGGGTGATGGGGCTGATCCGCACGCTGCACCCCTAGAGGCGCGCCGCGCGCCGGAAGGCCGCGATGGTCGCGTGCTCGTCGTGCTGGTGCCGGAAGCCGGTCTTGTCGCGGAACGAGCTGCCGTCGATCACCACCGGGTACTTGATGTGATTGAGCGCGCCGCGCGGCAGGCGGGGCAGTCCGAAGCGGCCGAGCAGGGAACGGAACAGCGGCTCCGGCACCAGGAGTGGCTCGAGGCCGGCCTGGCCGATGATGACCGAAAGCGGCAGCGGCTGCGGCCCCGCCACGTTGAACACGCCGCGCAGCTTCTTGTCGAGGGCGGCGACGATGGCCCGGGCCACGTCTTCCTCGTGCATGAAGTGGAACAGCGGATCGTAGCCGAGGATCAACGGCACGCGGGGACCGCGCAAGAACGACGACAGCGTACCGGAGCGGGAGGGGCCGAGGGTGTAGACCACGCGCAAGACCGCGGTATCGATCTCCGGGAAGCGCCAGAGCGCCGTGCCCGCGTAGAGATCCGCGGCCACCAGATCGGCGAGCTCCGGGAAGGTCTCGAGCCCGAGCGGTGGCTCGTCCTCGGTGTGGTAGAGCGGCGAGTCCGCGGCGGCACCGTAATAAGTGTGGCGACCGACGAAGAGCGCCTGCTTCACGCCGTAGCGCTGGCAGCAGTCGAAGATGGACTTGGTCCCGCCCAGGTTGATGCGGTAGCGGTCCTCGCTCTGCGCGGTCAGGTGGGTGACCGTGGCCATGTGGATCACCGCGTCGGGGCGCTCGGTGCGGAAGGCGTCTTCGGCGGCGCGCTTGCGAATGTCGCTCTCGTGGACCACCACGCCCTCCGGCGCGCCCGCCCAGGGCCGGCGGTCGATGCCCGCGACCTCATGACCCGCCGCCAACAGCTCATGACACACGAGCTGGCCGACCTTGCCGGAGATGCCGGTGACCAGGACCTTCATGTGGCCTCGTAGCTCCTTCGCCCGCGCTCGATCAGGTGCGCGATGCTCGCTTTCACAGCGTTCACCTTGTCCAGGATCACGTGGTCGTCCTCGTTGCCGGTGCCGGATGGCAACATGGGCTCGCCGTAGTGCACCTCCATGCGCACCGGCAGCGGTACCGGGAACAGGTAGGGGGTGACCGGCAGGTAGGGCGCGCCGATCAGGCGCCCGACCTTCTCGAGGTTCGCCACCGTGGGCAGCGCCTCTCCGCCGCCCAGGAAGCCGAACGGCACGATGGGCGTCTTGGTCTGGAGCGCCAGGCGCATGAAGCCGGTACCGAAGCGCACCAGGCTGTAGCGCTCCACGAACAGCTTGGCGGTGCCGCGCGCGCCTTCGGGAAACACCATCAGCAAGCGGTCCTCGTTCAAGAGCCGCACAGCGTGCTCCGGCAGGCCGGTGAACTGCCCAGTCTTGCTCGACCACTCGGACGCGAACGGCAGCTTGTTCAGGAACTTCTCCGCCATGCCCTGGGCCAAGCGCGGCGGGTCGAGCTCGAAGAAGGCCGACGCGATCACCATCATGCCGTCGAGCGCCACCCCGCCGGAGTGGTTGCCCACCAGCATGGCGCGCCCGCGCTTCGGGATGTTCTCGACGCCGTGGGCCCGGCAGCGGAAGTATTGTTTGTAGAACAGGCCGAAGGCCGTGAACATGAACCCCAGGCGCTGTCGATCGATGCCGTATGGATCCAAGCCGTCTTCGTTGAACGGGAGCTCGAGCCGGCTCAGGCGTTCCTGGACTTCGGGCGAGACGGGGAGGCGCATGCGCGAGCGGCGTCGAGCATACACCGCAGCCCAGCCGAAAGGATGGCTGCAATGACGCGACGGATCCTGATCGCCGGCGCGGGCTACGTCGGCGCCCGCCTGGGCGAGCTCCTGGTCGCGCAGGGGGACGACGTGCTGGGCGTCCGCCGCGCGCCCAGCGGCCTCCCGCCCGGCGTGACCGGGGTGGCGCTCGATCTCGCCGATCGGAGCGCGCTCGCTCGGATCAGCGGCGTCTTCGACGCCCTGGTGTTCTGCGCCGGCCCGAGCGAGAGCAACGCCGAGGCCTACCGGCAGACCTACGTCGACGCCCTGGCGAGCACGCTCGACGCGCTCGGCGGGCGCGCAGCACGCGTGCTGTTCGTCTCGAGCACCGCCGTGTATGCCCAGACCGACGGGAGCTGGGTGGACGAGACCTCGCCGGCAGCGGCCACCCACTTCTCGGGCGCCACGCTGCGCGAGGCCGAGGCGCTCCTCTTCGAGCGACGCCCCGACGCCGTGGTGCTCCGGCTCGGCGGCATCTACGGGCCCGGCCGCGCCAGCATGGTGGCGGCCATCCGGCGCGGCGAGGCGACCTACCCGGAGGGCGACGACCACTTCGTGAACCGCTTCCACCGCGACGACTGCGCCGGCGCCCTCGCGTTCCTGCTCGACCTGCCACGTCCCGAGTCGGTGTACCTGGGAGTGGACGACGAGCCTGCCCCCCGCCGCGAGGTCATGCAG
This sequence comes from Polyangiaceae bacterium, assembly GCA_015075635.1. Taxonomy (NCBI): domain Bacteria; kingdom Pseudomonadati; phylum Myxococcota; order Polyangiales; family Polyangiaceae; species Polyangiaceae bacterium. The sequence goes on along the minus strand of JABTUA010000003.1, from coordinate 1,665,451 downwards.
TGGATCGCCGCGCGGCTCGGCGCACCCGAGCCGAAGGCGGTGCCACGACCGGAGGCGAGCGCGCGCCGCGGGGGCAGCCACAAGCGCTGCTCGAACGCACGGCTCAGAGCCGCGGGCTACGCGCTCCGCTACCCGACCTACCGTGAGGGGTACGGCGCGGTGATCGAGGCGGGCGAGCGGTGAGCGCAGGCCCACACGGGCGGATCCGACCCGGGTTGGATCCTTGAAAATCCTCTCATAGTGGGTGTATTTTCAAGGAGTGAGCCGGACCGTCCCGCGCCCCGATTTGCTGGCTTTGGTGCAGAAGAGCCTCGCCCGCGCGCCGGTGACGCTGCTGGTCGGCCCCCGGCAGTGCGGGAAGACCACCCTCGCGCGCGCCCTCGCCGCTCGGCGGCCGAGCACCTACTTCGACCTGGAGGATCCCGAATCACCCCTGCGCACGGACACCGCAAAGCAAGTCCTCGGTCCGCTCCGCGGTCTGGTCGTGATCGACGAGGCGCAGCGAAAGCCCGAGCTCTTCGAGCTCTTGCGCGTGCTCGCAGACCGCCGACCAACCCGGGCGCGCTTTCTGATCCTGGGCAGCGCGTCCCCTGCGCTGGTCCGGGGGATCTCCGAGTCGCTCGCGGGTCGTGTGTCGATGCACGAGATGGGCGGGCTGGGGATCACGGAGGTCGGTGCCGCGCGGCAGGAGCTGCTCTGGCGGCGGGGCGGGTTTCCTCGCTCGGTCCTGGCGCGAAGCGACGGCGAGAGCTTCGCGTGGCGTGGCGACTTCGCCAGCACGTTCGTCGAGCGCGACGTGCCGCTGCTGGGAGTGCGCGTTCCCGCGGCGGCGCTCCGGCGGTTCTGGACCATGCTGGCGCACTACCACGGGCAGACGCTGAACCACGCCGAGCTCGCCCGGTCGATGGGAACCGGTGAGAACGCCGTCCGGCACTACCTCGACATCCTGACGGGGAGCTTCATGGTGCGGCAGCTCCCGCCGTGGTTCTCGAACGTCGGCAAGCGCCTGGTGAAGGCCCCCAAGCTCTACCTGCGAGACTCCGGGATCCTGCACTATCTGCTCGGCATCCGGAGCCGCCTGGAGCTGTTCTCCCACCCCAAGCTGGGCGCCTCGTGGGAGGGCTTCGCGGCCGAGCAGATCGTGCAATGCCTGCGCGCCGAGCGCGAGGTCTTCTTCTACCGCACGCACGCCGGCGCCGAGCTCGACCTGCTCGTCGAGCGCCGCGGGCGCAGGTTCGGCTTCGAGCTGAAGCACGGCGATGCTCCTGCCGTCACCAAGTCGATGCGCGTCGCGCTGGACGACCTCGACTTGACGCACCTCTGGGTCGTGCACCCCGGCACGAGCAGTCATCCGCTGGCCGAACGGATCTCGACTCTGGCGCTCGCCGATCTGGGGACCCTAACGAAGGATCGGCGTCTCGCCCTGCCCTGACCCGCACCTCCTCGACGCGAGGTCAGCGCCCGCGCTGGAAATCCGACAGCTTGACGGTGAGCGGGCGCGCGACGCGGGCGGGCGCGCCGACACCGATGCCGAAGCTCTCCGGCTGGCCGAGGGTGAAGGTCTCGACCGCCGGGCGCCGGCCGTGAGCCGGCTCGATGGACGAGCCCGCGTCATCCGCGAACGCCGGGAGCAGGCTGCCGCGGCAGCCCCCGCAGCGCCCGCACGCCTCGACGCCGGTCTCGCCGAAGTAGCGCGCGAGGGCCGCGAGCCGACAGCCGCTGACCTCCGCGTAGGCGCTGACGCCACCGAGACGCCGGCCGTCCTGCGCGCGCAGCCGATCGAGGCGCGCCGCGAGACGTTGCGCGCCCGAGCTGAGCGCCGGCGCGCTGGCCGTGACCCGCAGCCAGCCCTGCGACACGTCGACCAGGCCCGCGTCGTCCAGGATCGCCGCCAGGGTCTCGGTGAGCTTGCGGCTCAACCCGCTCGCGAGCGCCAACGACTCCAGCGTGCGCGGGCGAGCGTCGATGGCAGCGGGCTCGAGCGCCTTGGCCAGGTGGGTCAGGTGCCGCGAAGGGATGCGGGCCTGCGCGAGCGAGGCTTCGTGTCGCGCGCGGTCGCTGCCGTCGTGGAAGAGCACGCAGGTGCTCTCGTCGCCGTCCCGCCCGGCGAGGGCGATCTCCCGCAGGTACTGCTCCAGGCTCGCCGGCGCGGACCAGTGCAGCACGAAGCGCAGGTCCTTCTTCTCCAGGCAGAGCCCGAAATCGGCTGGGGCCTTGTCCAGCAGGGCGGCTTCGCCGACGCCGACCACCCCCGAGGGCGAGCCGAACGCGCTGGTCGCCACCATGATCGAGCGCCGCCCGGGCAGCATGAAGTTGAGCTGCTCGCCCACGCGATCGCCGGGGGGCATGTGCGCGTGGTAGCGGTGCACCGGCAGCCGCAGCGCGGAGAGCGCGCCGTAGATGGAGTCCACCTCGCGGGCTGTGGGCGCGAAGATCACGCCCGGCCGCCGGAGCTGGAGCACGAGCTGCACCAGCGCGCGCTGGCGCGCTTCGCCGCGCACTTCTAGCACGTCGAGCGCGATGTTCTTGCCGACGAGCGGCGCCTCGACGTGGACCGGCGAGCGCAGCCCGAGCGCGTCCACGACCTCGTGGCGCGCGAGCGGCGTGGCGGCGCCGAGCAGCGCCAGGACCGGCGGCCTGCCCAGCCGCTCGAGCGCCCGACCGAGCTCCAGCGCGGCGGGGCTGACCTCGTCCGTGGCGGCAGTAGCGGTTTGTGCGTCGCTCACCGCCACCAGGGACACGCCACACTCCGCGAGCGCGCGCGGCAGCTCGTCGAGGTGCAACGCGGCCGCCGTGGTGAGCACCACCAGCACGCCGCCCTTCGCGATGCGCTCCAGCGCTTGACGCTTGCCGACCTCGGTGAGGCTCGCGTCGAAGCGCACGACGGGCACGCGGCGCTGCAAGAGGCGGTCGTGCAGCTCGCGCATCAACGCGGGACGCGGACCCACCACCAGCACCGGCTGGCCGAGCAGCCGCGACGGGACGGCGAAACACGCCGTGCGAGCGAGGCCCGGCGGCAGGCTCACCAGCGCGTCGCGCCCCTCGAGCGCGGCCCGGATGGCCTTGCGCTGGTCGCTGGTGAGCTCCGGCAGCTCGAGCTCACGGGCCACGGCTTCGACGCGCTGCCAAGTCTCGTGCTCGAAGGCCGGGCGCGGAGCCGTCGGCGTGACGCGCGGCGCGGGCTCGGCCGCCGGGACGCCGCGAGGAGGCTCGGGCGGCTGCGCGCCGTCACCGCGCGGGGGCAAGCGGCCCACGCGCACGGCGAGCGGCGGAGCAGGGGCGGCCACGTCCGCGACGCGGAGCACCGGAGTGGGTGCGGGCGCGGGCGCAGGCGCAGGAGCCGCCGCGGCGAACGCGGGCCTGGCGACGAGCTTGGCACGTGCCGGCGCGACGACCGGCGCCCTGCGCAAGGCGGGCTTCGCGCGCAGCGTCTTCGCTGCCGCACGCGCCGGCGCCTTCGCCTTCGCGACTCGCTTCACCGGCGGCTTCGCCTTCGCGACTCGCTTCACCGGCGGCTTCGCCTTCGCGACTCGCTTCACCGGCGGCTTCGCCTTCACGACTCGCTTCACCGGCGGCTTCGCCTTCACGACTCGCCTCGCCGGCGCCGTCGTCTTCGCGAGCCGCTTCGCCTTCGCGACTCGCTTCACCGGCGGCTTCGCCTTCGCGACTCGCTTCACCGGCGGCTTCGCCGTCGCGACTCGCTTCACCTTCACCGGCTGCTTGGCCTTCGCGACTCGTCTCGCCGGCGGCTTCGTCTTCGCGACGCGCTTCGCCTTCGCCTTCGCCTTCGCGGGCTGCTTCGCCTTCGTCGTCCCGACGCGCTTCGCCTGCGCCTTCGCGGGCCGCTTCGCCTTCGCCTTCGCGGGCCGCTTGGCCGTCGCTGGCTTCTTCTTGGCCCGGGAGGATGAAACGTTCAGCGTGCGCCGACGGGCGCTCGTCGGCTTCCCGACCGAGCGGGAGCCGCGCTTCTTCGATCTCACAGCGTCTTTCCTTCTCGCTTCCCCACGGAAAGCGGCGGACCACCCCGTACCACCGCTGATCTCCGAAGTGAACAGAAAATCACTGTGCATCCGGGAGGCCCGAACGTCCGCGCAGCTGAACGCCCGTATTCACCGGTTCCCGAGCGACCCGAAAACGGTGACACTCGGGGGACCATGCTGCGTCGAGTGGTCCTGTGTTGTGTGCTCGCGTCGGGGGTCGTGACGTCACCGGGGCTCGTCCTGGCGAAGGGTGCGCCGAGCGCGAAGCAGGCGGACAAGGACGGTCAGAAGGCCGAGAAGCAACAGAAGTGGGACGAGGCCAAGAGCGCCTACGAGAAGGCGCTCGAGCTCGACGACAATCCGGGCACGCGCATCCGGCTCGCGGGTGTCGAAGAGAAGCTCGGCAACCTGGTCGAGGCCGCCGCTCAGCTGAAGCAGGCGCTCGAGAGCAAGAAGCTCTCGTTCGCGCAACGCGCCAAGGCCAAGAACCAGCTCAAGTCGCTGGAGAAGCGCATCCCCACCATCAGCTTCGATCTGCCGAAGGGCTTCGGCGGCACGGTGAAGCTCGACGACCGCGAGCTCTCCGCGGGCGAGCTCGGCGCGCCGGTCCCCGCGAACCCGGGCAAGCACGAGGTGCGCGCCGAGGCCGAAGGCATGAAGCCCTACAAAGAGAGCATCGAGCTCGCGGAGAAGGACAAGAAGCACCTCTCCGTGTTGATGACCGAGCTACCGAGCGAAGAGCCAGCGGAGGCTCCGGCGGAGAAGGCCGAGCCGAAGAAGAGCGGAGGGAGCAACACGCTGGCCTACGTCGCGCTCGGCGTCGGAGTGGTGGGCGTGGGTGTGGGCGCGTTCATGGGCCTCCAGGCCAAGAGCACCAAGAGCGACATCGACGCCAAGTGCCAGAACGGCGTGTGCGGCGAGGACCAGCGCGATCTCTACGACAAGGGAAAAACCCAGGCGAACATCTCCACCGCGGGCTTCATCGTGGGCGCCGTGGGCCTGGGCGTGGGCACCGTGCTGCTCTTGACCGGCGGCAAGGGCAAGGTCGAGGGCAAGACGGAAGCCCGTCGGGTGACGCCCTACGTCGGGCCCAAGCACGTGGGCGTGTACGGGCAGTTCTGACCCTGATCACTTCGCCCGCGCCAGCGGCACGGTGACGAGGCGCTCGAGCAGATCGCCGACTCGATCGGGACCCTCGACGCCGCGCAAGCGACGCTGCGCGCGGACGTAGGCGGGCACGTAGCGCAGGCGCCGCGGCAAGCGCGGGTAGGTCCGCCGGAGCGTCGCGATCGAGGCGTGGTAGAGCGCGCGATCGGTCCGAGTCCAGGGCAAGCCGAACTCCGCGCGCTGGCGCGGCGGCAAGAGCCCTGCCGTGAGCGTGCGGAGCCAGGCAAAGAGCGGCCGGAACGCCGGGCTCGGGCTCTTGAACAAGAACGAAGCGATCTCCTTCGCCGGCGCGCCGACCCGGATCACGTCCGAGGCGAGCATGTCGCGGTAGTACTCGGAGAACGCCGACCAGCTCGCCGGCAACACCGCGTCGGAGATGCCGAACAAGCGCGCGAAGCGCTTGCTCTCGTCGTAGTAGCGCTCCTTGTCTCGCGCCGCGAGCGGCCCGAGCACGAGCTCGTAGGCTTCGACGGCGCTGTCGAGCAGCGTGGCGTGCACCCAGAGCAGCGCGCCCTCGTCGTTGGCGTCGTAGCGCGCGCCCTTGCGGAACGCGCCGACGTCTTCAGTGATTTCTCCCCGGATGCGCGTGTGGATGGCGTGCACCCGCCGGGAGCAGCGCAGCGCCGTCTCCCAGTCGCCGAAGACCATCGCGAACACGTTGTCGAAGGTGCGCTGGAAGCGCCCGAGCGGATCGGTCCGCGTCGCCGAGTGCTGATCCACCGCGTGCGCCACGTACGGGTGCGCGAGCTGCAAGAGCGCGGCCTTCCCGCCACCCAGAAACAGCGCGGACTCCTTGTCCACTCGCCACGAGACGCTGTCCGGACCGTAGATGCCCGCGCGCGGATCGCCGATTTGCTCGCGGAGTTGGGCGATGTGCCGCTCGAGGTCAGCTCGTGTGACGACCATGTGACGGCTCCCGGCGCTTCTCAAACCGAAGCGGCTCCTGTATTTGTCCCACCTCGACGCTCGGCCCGCAAGGCGAGACGCATGGACTACTCATTCCGACGCGACGAGAGCAGCGCAGAGGCGGCTCGACGCATCGCTCGCGAGCAGCTCGAACGAGCGATCGCGGAGCTGGGCTCGACGGACGACGTCGACCGAGCGGTGCACGGCGTCCGCAAGCGGCTGAAGAAGCTGCGCGGACTCTTGCGCCTCCTCCAGGGCGAGCTCGGTCGCGAGGTCTTCACGCGGGAGAACCACGCTTACCGCGACGCCGGACGGCTGCTGGCCGGCCCGCGCCGGGCCGCCGCCACCGTGGACGCCTTCGACGCGCTGATGGCACGCTTTCCGGACGCCGCCGCGGGCGCGGCTCACGAGGTCTTGCGGGGTCGGCTGGTCGCGGAGCGCGATCGCCTGGTCGCCGCCATGCACGGGGAGAGCCACGCGCGCGAGGTAGCCGCGAGCCTCGGCGCCTCGCTCGAGCGCCTCGAAGCCTGGCCGCTCCGCACCGAGGGCTGGGGGATGCTCGAGCGTGGCTTCCAGAAGAGCTACGCCCGCGGCCGGCGCGCGATGCAGCGCGCGCAGGCGGAGCCGACCACCGAGCATTTCCACGAGTGGCGCAAGTTCGCCAAGCACTACTGGTATCACGTGCGCTTGCTCGAGCGGCTCTGGCCCCAGCCCATGAAGGCCCTCGCGAAGACGCTGGAGGAGCTGACGGAAGACCTCGGCGCCGAGCACGATCTGGACGACCTGCGTTTGGCGTTGCTGGAGCACGCGCCCAGCGACGAGCTCCGCGACCCGACGGCTCGGGTGCTCGCGCTGATCCAGGAGCGCCGCGAGGAGCTCCGGCAGAGCGCCCTGGCCCGCGGCCACCACGTCTACGCCGAGCGCCCGGGCGCCGCGGCGCGCCGCATGGCCGCTTACCACGCCGCCTGGCTCGGCGAGCCGGCGGGCGACGAAGGCGACGGGGGCAGCGACGATTAGCTCGAATCGGCGACGATCTGCTCCGCTGTCACGACGCGAACTCCACCCGTGCTCGGCCTCACCCCACGCTCGAGGTCGACCACGAACAAGGCGCGCATTCGCTCGTGAGACTCGTATCGCGCGCCCAGAGCGGGCGCGGGTCGATGCTCGAGCTCGCGGCACGCGCGCTCCAGCGCGACGGCAGACAGCGGGCGCTGGCTCCACTCTGCCTCTCCCAGGAGCAGGCGCCGTCCATTCGTCGATTCCGCGACCAGGTCCCACTCGGCCGCCCCGCCAGACCACCAGCGCCGTGCGACTCCCCAACTACCGGCCCCGAGCCCGCCGGGGCCGTTCACTCGCACCAGATCCTCCCAGGCCGCAGAGAGCAGCGCCGGCCAGTGTCGATCGAGGAGCGCACGGCGAGCCTTCGGCCCGGCGCCGGCGAGCAGTGCCCGCTGCGCCGACACGACGCGGAACCAGAGCCTGAAGAAGGGGTCGTCGATGCGATACAGGCTGCGCTTGCCGCCGCGTTCGGGCTCACCGAACGGGTGCTCTCGGCGCACGAGCCCCATCCCGACGAGTCGGTCCAGGGGCCTCGACAGGGAGGTGGCGGCGCGTCCCATGCGCCCGGCGATCTCGGACACGCGATGGGCTCCGGCTCCGATGGCATCGAGCAGCGGCCTCACCTCGGTGGCAGGGACCACTTCTTCGAGCAGCAGGCGGTCCGGCTCGGTGTGCAGTGGGCCGGTCGGGTCGAGGACCAGTCGGTCGATCCGCGAGCGCGTCGAGCCACGCTCACCGGCCGCGAGCTCCCAGTACCGAGGCACGCCGCCCCACGCCGCCCAGCGCTCGGCGGTCTCCCGCGGCGACGCGGGCCCCAGCGCTTCGGGCAGGTGCGCGATGGCCATGGGCCGGAGGTCGAGGACCACCGCGGCGCGCCCGTAGAGCGGAGCCTCGCGCGCCAGCACGAGCCCTTGCATCATGCGCTGGCTCGAGCCGGCGACGGCGACGACCAGCCTCGCGCGCTTGGCCTCGTGATCGAGCCAACGCTGCAACACGCTCGGCAGCTCGGGCGAGGCCAGCACGAGGTACGGCAGCTCGTCCAGCACGAAGGGCCCCCGCCACTTCGCGCGCTCTGCCTCGCTGGCGAGTCGCCTCAGCAGCGAGAGCCAATCGGGGTATTCGACCTCGGCGAAGCCGGGAAGGCGCTCGGCAACCGCCAGCGCCGTCGTGTGCCGCTGAATCGCTGGCGCCGACAGGTCTGCCACGGTGTAGAGGCCCCCGTGGCGCGCGACCCATTCCAGGAGCAGCCGGGTCTTGCCGATGCGCCGGCGGCCAAACACGACCGCCAGACCGCCCTCCCGGCGGCGGCTCAGCGCTGCCAGGCGCCCGAGCTCCGCGGTTCGATTCAGGAACTGCATTCTGCAGGGAAGAATAATTCAAGTCTGAATACTTTTCCACCGCCGACGCGCGGCCTCGTCAGCCCGGCAGCCGCGCGATCACCGCCTCGGCGAAGCCGAGCGTGCCCAGCTCCCCGCCGAGGTCCCGGGTCTTCTGGTTCTCCTCGAGCGCGCGATCGTAGGCGAGCTTGATGCGCTCCGCGGCCTTACGGCAGGCCTCGTCGTGGCGCGTCTCGCCGAGGTGGTTCAGCATCATGACCGCGCTCATCAGGAGCGCCAGCGGGTTCGCCACGCCTTGCCCCGCGATGTCCGGCGCCGAGCCGTGCACCGCCTCGAACACCGCGTCCTCCTCGCCGATGTTCGCGCCCGGCGACACACCGAGGCCGCCCACCAGGCCCGCGCACAGATCCGAGACGATGTCGCCGTAGAGGTTCTCGCACAAGATGATGTCGAACTGCTTCGGGTTCTGCACGATGCGCATGTGCCCGGCGTCCACGATCACCTCGCCGTAGTCGATGTTCGGGTAGTCGCGCTCGTGCACCTTGCGGGCCTCGTCGAGCAGCATGCCGTCGGACATCTTCATGATGTTGGCCTTGTGGAAGACCGTGATCTTCTGGCGCCGGCGGTGCGTGGCGTAGCGGAATGCCCAGTGGGCGATGCGGTGGCAGGCTCCCCGGGTCGCCACCTTCATGCTGACCACGACGCCGTCGGTGATCAGGTTCTCGATGCCGCTGTAGAGCCCCTCGGTGTTCTCGCGGATCACGATCAGGTCCACGTCGTCGTAGCGGGTCTTCACTCCGGCCAGGCTGCGGAACGGGCGCACCGCGGCGTACAGGTTCAGCTTCTTACGGAGCGCGACGTTCACCGAGGAGAAGCCCCGCCCCACCGGTGTGGTGCAGGGGCCCTTGAGCGCGACGTGGTGCTCGCGGATGGCCGCGACCGTCTCGCTGGGCAAGACGTCCTCGAGCCCGCGCTCGAGCGCCGCCTCGCCCGCGTGTCGCTCCACGAACGCCACCGGAGCGTTCGCCGCCGTGAGCACGCGCTTCACCGCCGCGCTGACCTCCGGCCCGATGCCGTCACCAGGAATGAGCACGACCGTGTGCGTCGTCATGGCATGCGTCTTAGTCGCGCAGCCTGGCGATCGCCACCTTCCGCCGCGGCGATCGCCACTCCGCCGCCGCTGCTTCCGCGCTGAATTCCGGCGTTTCTCCCTTGGCACGCTCGCTGCTCTGGGGCGGGACGTGGCCCTCGCCTTCGACAATCCGCTCACCCTCCCGGACCGTCCGCTCGCGACCGCGATCGCGCACACCAGCGTGCTCGTCGGGCTCGACCCTCACCCCATCGCGGTCGAGGTCACGGCCTCGCGCGGGCCCGCGTTCTTCCAGCTCGTGGGCCTGGCCGAGGCGGCGGTGCGGGAGGCTCGCGTGCGGGTCGCCACGGCGCTGGCGCGCCTCGGCGTCTTGCTCGACGAGCACGCGGTCACGGTGAACCTCGCGCCGGCGGACCTGCGCAAGCGCGGCACCGGGCTCGACGTCGCCATCGCGGTCGCGCTGCTCGGCGCGCTGGGGCGGCTGCCGGGCGCCTCCCTCGACGGCGTGCTGGTCCTGGGCGAGCTGTCGCTCGAAGGCGGAGTGCGCCCCGTGCGCGGTGTCCTGCCACAGCTCGAAGGAGCGCGGGCGCGCGGCGTGCGCCAAGCCATCGTGCCGTCCGGCAACGCCCGAGAGGCCGGGCTGGTGCGCGGACTGGAGGTCTTCGTCGCGAGCGAGCTCGAGAGCGTGGTGCACCACTTCACCGGGCAGCTGTCGCTCGAGCGCGTGGGGACGACGGAGCTGCCACCGCACCGGGCACTGCCGGGCGCGAGCGATCTCAGCCAGGTGCGCGGCCAGGCCAACGCCCGGCGCGCCCTCGAGATCGCGGCCGCCGGCGGCCACAACCTGCTCATGCTCGGTCCCCCGGGTGGTGGCAAGACGCTCCTGGCCCGGCTCCTGCCCAGCATCCTGCCGCCGCTCTCGTTCCCGGAGGCCATCCAGACCACGGCCATCCACAGCGTCGCCGGGTTGATCGATCCGGAGCTCGGCGTCGTGCAGACTCGGCCGTTCCGCGCGCCACACCACTCGGTGAGCGACGCGGGCTTGGTCGGCGGCGGCGACCACCCGCGCCCCGGCGAGGTCAGCCTGGCGCACAACGGCGTGCTCTTCCTGGACGAGCTCGCCGAGTTCCGGCGCAGCGCGCTCGAGGCGCTGCGCCAGCCGCTCGAAGACGGCGTGGTGTGCATCTCGCGGGCGCGGGCGTCCGCCTGGTTTCCCGCGCGGCCCATGCTGGTCGCGGCGGTGAACCCCTGTCCGTGCGGCTACAAGGGGCACGCGCGCCGCGACTGCCGCTGCTCGCCGGCGCAGGCCGCGCGCTACCTGGCTCGGCTCTCCGGGCCGCTGCTCGATCGCATCGACCTGCACGTGGCGGTGCCCCCGGTCGATCCGAGCGCGCTCGGCTCGCCGGAGCGCTCGGAGTCGAGCTCGAGCGTCCGCGCGCGGGTCCTCGCGGCCCGGGAGCGGGCGCGCGTTCGGGCACAGGAGCTCGGCCTGAGCTCGCCGCTGAACGCCGCGCTCACCGACGCCGAGCTCGACCGCGTGGTGCGGCTCGACGCCGAGGGCCGGGGCTTCATCGCGCGGGCAGTGAACGATCTGGGCCTGAGCGCTCGCGCCTTCACGCGCATCCGCCGCGTCGCGCTGAGCGTGGCCGATCTGGAAGACAGCCGCGACGTGCGCGCTCCCCACGTGGCCGAAGCCATCCAGGGGCGCCTCGTCGACAACGAATTGTCGGGCTGAACGAGAAGGAGAACGAGGACATCATGAACGACAAGAGCCGAAACCGTGACCACGTCGTGCGCGAGGTGGTCGAGCAGATCGAGAAGGCCCACGGCAAGGGCGCGGTGATGCGCCTGGGCGCCGACGCCGGCACCACCCCCATACCGGTCATCCCGAGCGGCGCCTTGGCGCTCGACCAGGCGCTGGGCGTGGGCGGCTACCCGCGGGGCCGCATCGTCGAGATCTTCGGCCCGGAGTCGAGCGGCAAGACCACGCTCACGCTGCACGCCATCGCGGAGGTGCAGAAGCTGGGCGGGGTCGCGGCGTTCATCGACGCCGAGCACGCCTTCGACATGCGCTACGCCAAGGCCATCGGCATCGACCTGGGCAAGCTCTTGGTCGCGCAGCCGGACTCCGGCGAGCAGGCTCTGGACATCGCCGAGGCGCTCACCCGCTCCGGCGCGCTGGACCTGGTGGTGGTCGATTCCGTCGCCGCGCTCACGCCGCGCGCGGAGATCGAGGGCGACATGGGGCAGAACCACATGGGCCTGCAAGCGCGGCTGATGAGCCAGGCGCTGCGCAAGCTCACGGCCATCAGCCACAAGAGCGGCACCACGCTGATCTTCATCAACCAGCTGCGCATGAAGATCGGCGTGGTCTTCGGCAGCCCGGAGACGACGCCCGGCGGCACCGCGCTGAAGTTCTACTCCAGCGTGCGCCTCGACGTGCGCCGCATCGGCAAGGTCGAGGCGGCGGACGCGGTGGTGGGAAACCGCACCCGGGTGCGCGTGGTGAAGAACAAGGTCGCGCCGCCGTTCTCCGAAGCGGAGCTCGACGTGCGCTGGGGCGTCGGCATCGACACGGCCACGGATCTGCTCGACAGCGCGCTGCGCCTGGGCGCGCTGGAGCGGAACGGCAACCACCTGATGCTCGGCGGCAAGAGCATCGGCAACGGGCGCGAGCGGGCGCGGGAGGCGCTGCTCGGCAGCCCCGAGCTCTTCGGCACGCTCCAGCTCGCCACCTACGAGCGCCTGCCCGGCTGGGCGGCGCGCACACAGAAACGGGCGGCATGAGCCGACCCGCGGTCACGACAACGAAATGGAAAGGAACGAAATCATGAGCGATGGAATCAATCAGGTCTTCTTGATGGGGAATCTCGGCTCCGAGCCGGAGCTCCGGACGCTGCCCTCGGGCGCGAACCTCTTGAAGTTCCGCATGGCCACCAACGAGAGCTACCTCGACAAGAACAAGGAGCGGCAGACCCGCACCGAGTGGCACGACGTGGTGATGTGGGGCAACCGCGCCGAGCCACTGTCGCGGATCCTGAGCAAGGGCTCGCGGGTGATGGTAGAGGGCACGCTGCGCACCACGAGCTACGAGAAGGACGGCGTGCGGCGCTGGCACACCGAGATCACGGCGCGGGATCTGCACCTGCTGGGCAGCCGGCGCTCGTCCAGCGAGCCCGGCGACGGCTCGTGGCTCTCGGACACCGAGCCGGTGCAGGCGCTCGACGGCGCGGTGGGCTTCTGACCCACCCGCTCCGGCGCGGGCCCACGCGGGGTGCATGCTCGCGTGGGCTCGCTTCGGATCTTCGGGCCGCTGTCAGCCCCCCGCCCGCTTCGGCAAGAGCGTCGGCAGCGACAAGGCCACGATGGCGCCCACCACCAGCGCCGCCCCCACGAGCTCGGCGGCGCCCGGCATCTTCAGCCCGAGCAGCACCGAGAGCAAGAGGCTCGCGAGCAGGCCTGCCAGCACGCTGGAGGCGCGGTTGACCGGCACGCAGAAGCTGTTCTCGCGCCGGTCGAGCAAGATGAGCCCGCCGAACACGCCGGTGCCTTGCGACAGCACGCCGACGAAGAGGATGGTCGCGGCGTACCCGCTCGACCAGAGCTCGGTGAAGCCCTTGCGGATCTCCAGCATCATCTGGCCGTGGCCGATCAGCGCGCACACCACCAGTACCAGCACCACCAGCGGCGTCGCGGTCATCTGCTCCTCCACGAAGTAGCGCTTGGTCAGGTCGGGGTCGCTGCTCTTGGCCAATCGGCTCATGAAGCGCAGGCGCACGAAGTAGCCGAGCAGGTAGAACGCGACGTCCACGCCTGCGATCCAGGTCATGGCCAAGCTGCTCTTGCTGCCGCCGAAGAAAGCCACCAGGAGCGCCCCCATGGAGAGCCCGAGCGCCAGCCACGAGAACCAGCGCACCTTGCGCCCGCTGGCGAAGTCGGTGATGGGCGCGATGACCAGCACCCCGCCGCGCATCAGGAGCATCATGAACACGATGGAGACGCCGTCGAAGGTGTACGCGAGCGTGGTGGTGGCGATGATGGCGGCGGTGCAGAGCCCGGACAAAAAGGTCCAGATGCCCGGGAGCGGCACACTGACCCCGAGGAGCTGGCGGCGTCCGGCGTAGCGCCACCAGCGCATGGCGCTGATGAACGCGAACATGCCCAGGAGCGAGGCGATGTTCGTGATGGGCAAGAGCGAGAACCCGGAGAAGCCCCGCGTCATCCCGGGCAACAGACCGCCGCTCAGCGCCTTGGCCAACGCGCTGTAGGGTACGTAGCAGGCGAAGTAGCCGAAGGCGTACCACCAGATCGACACCTCGGCCCGCGCGGTCATGCCGTCCTCGTTCTACCCGATCGGCACGCGGCGCGCGCGATTCGATGCTATGGTTTCGCCCCTCGGAGGACGGCGAATGCGTGGATTCTTGCTTTCGGTGATGGCTGGCTCGGCGGTGTGTCTGGTCGCGGCGTGCGGCGGGGACGAAGGCGACGGCGGCAGCGGGGGCGGCGGCAACGCGGGCTGCGTCCCGCAAGCGGCGGAGTGCTACGCGGCGGGACCCACGGGTCCGGGCGCCGAGTGCCTGGCCAAGGCCGACAACACCGGGCAGACCAAGTACCAGGGCCGGCTGACCAGCATTCTGGTCAAGGCGCCGCCCGCCTTGGCCGGCGCCTTCGTGCAGGAGCAGGTCATCGACAAGGGCATCTCGCTCAAGCAGCCGAGCTGCTTCGAGAACGGCGACGGCACCTTCTCGTGGCTGTTCGAGATCGACTCGACGACCAACAAGATGAAGACGGGCGGTAGCCTGCCGGTGACCGATCCCGTCGCGGGCGGCTGCTTCGTGAAGATGCCCGGGGCCTCGTTGCCCATAGCGCCCATCGAGGTGGACGTGACGCTGACCGCCAACACCTTCAGCGCCAAGGATCTGGACGTCAACCGTGCCCATCTTCCTGAGCCCGACGGACACCAGCAATCCGATCATCCTGCCGCTCCACAAGGTGGAGATCCAGGCGACGTTCAACGACGACTCCCACAATTGCTCCGGCAAGTTCAACGGCGACGAGCTCGATCCAGTCAACAGCTGCGCGCCGGACACCAAGGCCATCCCGCCGCAGCGTTCCTGGACTCCCGGCGGCTCGCTCAAGGGCTACATCACCATCGAAGAGGCGGACCAGGTGATGATCGACGAGCTCGGCGCCACGCTCTGCGTGCTCCTGGCCGGGCAGGACTGGAAGGGCCCGAACAAGGACTGCAAGAGCTCCACCAAGTGGACGGGCGGTGCCACGCCGGAGGGCGACTGGTGCTCCAAGACCAACGCCGCAGCGGACGCGACCTGCAAGGACGCCTACAAGCTCGAGGGCGACTTCGCCGCAGCCGCGTTCAAGATCAACGGGGACTGCCCCTGAGCGCCCGGACGCTGGGCGCCCTTCGAAGACGGGCGCTCAGCGCCCCTTGAAGACCGGCGCGCGCTTCTCCAGGAACGCCAGCACGCCTTCGACGGTGTCCTCGGTGCGGACCAGCCGCTCGAGGTCGGAGATCTCTCGGGCGCGGACCGCCGCCCGGTCGTCGCCCCGGGTGAGCCCTGCGAGCTGACCCAGGGCGGCCCGCAGGGCCAGCGGGGGCAGAGCAGCCAGGGTCTCACCGAGCTCCCGGGCCGCCAGGTCGGCGTCGTCGGCGATCTGGTGCACGAGGCCCCGAGCCAAGGCCTCCTCGGCGGAGACGGTTCGACCGGTGAGCACCAGCTCGGTGGCAAAGCCCAGCCCGACCAGCGGGACGAGGCGCTCGAGACCGGCCCAGCTCGGCAGGTAGCCGCGGCGGATCTCCGGCAAGCCGACGTGCGCGCTGCGTCCCAGGACACGGAGGTGACAGGCCAGCGCGAGCTCGAAGCCCCCGCCCACCGCGGGCCGCTGCAAGGCCGCGATCACCGGCACGGGGAAGGCCGCGATGCGATCGAGCACGGCGTGCGCCTGCCGCGTCCAGCGCGCGAAGCCGTCCGGCTCGCCGAAGGGACCAATGCCGGTGAGGTCCGCTCCGGCCGAGAACGCGCGCTCGCCGGCGCCCCCGATGATCAGGACGCGCGCGCCCTCGACGGCCTCGGCCTCCGCGATGGCGCTGGACAGCGCGTCGAGCTGCGCTTGGTCGAAGGCGTTCGCCTTCGGGCGGTCGAGCGTGAGGGTCAGGATGGGCGCGCTGAGCTCGGTCCGGACGGTCATGGCCGCCCCATGCTAGAGCCAGTCTCTGCGCTCGAGCGCACGGTTTGTGATAAGGCCCCGCCATGCGGCTGGCGCGGCTGATCGGACCGGAGCTCGAAGCGCTGCTGCGCGAGAACCCGGAGGAGGTCCGCGAGCTGCTCGACGAGATCCACCCCGAGGATCTCGCCGACATCGTCGCCGAGCTCGAGGCCAAGCACGCCGGCGACCTGCTCAAGGGCCTGCCCGCCGAATACGCCGCCGAGGTCTTCGAGCGCCTGGACGAGGAAGACCAGGAGGCGATCACGCAGTCGATGGGCGCCGACTCCACCGCGCTCATCGCCGCCGAGATGGGCGCCGACGAGCGCGCCGACTTCTTCAGCGTGATGCCACCGGCCGTCGCCGACCCGGTGCTCGAGAGCCTGGAGCGGGTCGACCCCGAGGCCGCCGAGGAGGTCGAGGAGCTGCGCCAGTGGCCCGAGCGCACGGCCGGCGCGCTGATGACCACCGAGCTCATCGCCGTGGGCCCCGACGTCGTGATCTCCGGCGCCATCGACGAGCTGCGCAAGCGGGCCCGTGAAGCGGAGACCCTCGACACGGTCTACGTGACCGGAGCGCGCGACCGGTTGCTGGGTTTCCTGCGCCTGCGCGATCTCTTGCTGGCAGAGCCTGCCGAGCGGGTCGGCGACGTGATGCGCGAGAACGTCATCTCCGTGCCGCCGGAGATGGATCAGGAAGACGTCGCGAAGGTCCTCGCCAAGTACGATCTGCACGCGATGCCCGTGGTCAGCGGCAAGGGCGAGCTCCTGGGCCTGATCACCTCCGACGACATCCTCGACGTCATGAACGAGGAGCAGGCCGAAGACGTCCACAAGATGGGCGCCGTCGAGCCGATCCGTGAGGGATACTTCGACGCCTCGTTCCTCGAGTACATCCGCAAGCGCGCGCCCTGGCTGGCCATCCTGTTCGTGGGTGGCTTCTTCACCACCACGGCGATGCGCACGTTCAACCACGTGCTCGGGAGCGTGGCCCAGCTGGCCTTCTACGTGCCCCTCCTGATCGCCGCGGGCGGCAACTCCGGCTCGCAGTCGTCCACGCTGGTGATCCGCGGCCTGGCGGTCGGAGACATCACCGCCCGGGATTGGCTCCGGGTACTGTGGCGGGAGCTGGCCCAAGGCCTCGTGCTCGGCGGCATGCTCGCGACCTTCGGCATGCTGCGCGTGATGCTGGCCGGGGATCCGCCGGGCATGATCGCCCTGGTGGCGGCGACCCTGGTCTCCATCGTGGTGATGGGCTGCGTGGTGGGGGGCATGATGCCCTTGTTCCTGCACCGCATGGGCGTGGACCCGGCGACCAGCTCGACCCCTTTCATCGCGACGCTGGTCGACGTCCTGGGCATCGTCATCTACCTGAGCCTGGCCCAGCTGATGCTGGCGGGGGTGGCTCAGATCGCCGTGCACTGAAGAAACGCCCGGAAAACATTGACTTTGCGTGACCTAACGCAGAAATTCCGGCCACCGGGGGGCGGGCCCCGGCGAGACCATGGCCACCCTGAGCTCGGCGATCGTCAAGGCCCACGTCGCGTCGATGCGCGAAGTCGAGGAGGCCCTCGCGCGCCAAGTCATCTACGGCGGTGATCTCGTCACCAACCTGCTCGAGCTGGCGCTGGTCAGCGAGCACCTGCTCACGCCCTTGCTCGCGGAGAGCTACGACCTGCCGGCGGCCCCCATCGGCGAGCTCGGGCAGGCGCCGGCGGCGCTGATGGCGCTGGTGCCGGGCGAGCTCGCCCAGCGCCACTCGTTCTACCCGCTGGCGGAAGAAGCCGGGATCCTGACCGTCGCCGTGAGCGAGCCACTCCCGGCCGAGGTGGAAGGAGATCTCTCGTTCTCGCTCGGCGTGCGCATCGACCAGCGGGTGGCGCCGCTGGTGCGGATCCGCCAGGCGCTCTGCCGCGACTATGGCCTACCGCTCGATCGACGCATGCTGCGGCTGGTCGCCAAGCTCGAGGGGCGCGCCGACCCCAGCCCGAGCTCGATGCCCGCTCCGCTCCGCGACGGCTACGTCGGCTTTCCGACGCTGCCGCGGCCCGCCAGCGTCCCGCCCATCGGCTACCCGGGAGCCTCGGCGCCCGCGCTCGCGCCGGCCGCTCCCCCGGCGGCGCCGCGCTCCGCGACTCCGCCGCCGGCGCAGGTGGCGACGCTGATCACCCCCCGCCATCCGTCGGAGAAGGTCCCGCCCGAGACCGCCGAGCCGCCGCGCTGGCTGGTGGGGACGCCGGGCCGCGAGCGCGGGCGCAAGCGCCACCGCGGTCCCTACACTGCGGCGCACGCCGAGCAGGACTTGATGGAGGCCGAGTCGCGCGACGACGTGGTCGGCGCCTTCTTCGACTTCGCGTCACAGTACTTCGAGTATTCGGCGCTGTTCGCGGTGCAGGGCGACGTCGCCGAAGGCCGCGACGCCCACGGCCCCGGCGCCGACCGAGCGCGCATCCGTGGCATCGGCGTGCCGCTGGATCTGCCGAGCTCGCTGTCGAGCGCGAAGAACGCGAAGACCTTCCGCTTGCTCACGCTGGAGCAAGACGGGCTCGACGCCAGCCTGGCCAAGGATCTGCAGCGACCTAGCTCGCGGGTGGTGCTGCTCTTGCCCTTGGTGGTGCGGGGCCGCTCGGTCCTCCTCCTGTACGGCGACCACGGCGACGCAGACGTGACGCTCTCCGAGGTCGGCGACGTCATCGCCTTCGCGCCGCTGGTCGCCGCCGCCCTCGAGCGCGTGATCATGAAGAAGAAGCGCGGCGCGCGCGCCGGCTCCGGCGAGATGAGCGCGACGCCGCTGCCGGTCGCGGAGGTGCGCAAGCGCCGCCGCCACCGCTTGCCCGGCGTCGAGCAACGCGTCGAAGCGCTCGCGCGGGCCCTCGACTCGACGGCCTCCCCGAGCAGCCCGCCGACCACGGTGCACGCGACGCCGGCGGCGAAAGGCATCGGTCCTTCTGGACCGGAGACGGTCGCCGCCTCCCCGAACGCGCTCTCGGGCCCGACCACGGCGGACGAGTCGCCGCAGGCTCGAGGCTTCGAGAAGCAGCCGGCAGTGAGCGCCGTTCCCCCCACCCCCGCCGAGTCGCCGCAAGCGAAGGGGCGGCCCAGCACCGCCTCCGTTCCGGTGCCGGTCATGGCGGTCGGCGCACCGGGACGCCGCGATACTCCACCGCAGGGCACGCCCGGATCCCACGAGGCGTCGCAGGACCAACCCTTCCCGCTGACCCGCCGCACGCCGAGCGGCCGTCCCTTGGTTGGCGACGCCGAGCCTCCCTCCAGCGAGAACGCAGCGGCCATCGACGCGGCCTGGGACTTGGAGGCCGACGCCCGGCTCTCCCCGGGTCCCTTCAGCGAGCTGGAGCTCGAGGCCAGGAGCGATGTCGGCCACGAGGCCCCGCTCGCGCCGGCCTCGCGGCAGCTCGCGCTCGGACCGCGCGCGCCGTTTCCACGCCAGGACGCCAAAGACCGGCTCTTGCCCTCGGTGATCGTGGACGTGGACTCCGACTGCCGAGCGCTCCTCCAGCGGCTGCTCGAGGGCGACGAGTCCGCCGGCGATCGGCTGCTCGAGATCGGCGATCCCGCGGTGAGCATGCTCGTCGCGGAGTTCCCCGGCCCCATTCACCCGGATCGGGCACGCCGCTTCGCCGACCCCGGAGCAAAGGCCTCCGAGTGCGGGCCGGTGCTGCGCACCATCGCCCGGGTGGGGCCGGTGGCGATTCCCTTTCTGGTGGTCCGGACCGCCGATGGCGATCCCGTGGTGCGGCGCTGGGCGACCTGGCTCCTGGGCGAGCTGCCGGCATCGGAGTCGGCTCGCGCCATCGTGCGGCGCTTCAGCGACGCCGACGCCGAGGTCCGGCGCGCCGCGCTGGCGTCGGGGCGGATGATGCAGCAGAGCGCCGAGGCCCGCACCGCCCTTCGAGACGGCCTCGCGACCTTGGCGGCGGAGCCCTCGCAGCCCCCGGAGATCCGCCACAGCAGCATCGAGGCGCTGGCCGACCTCCGGGATCCGCGGGCCGTCCCGCGCCTGATCCCGCTGCTCGGCACCGACAACTCCGCCGTGGTGCGCTCGGTACACTGGGCGCTCGTCACGCTGGCGCGTCAGGACTTCGGCCGGGAGGGCAAGCTGTGGACGGCGTGGTGGCAGGCGAACTCCACGCGACACCGCGTCGAGTGGCTGATCGACGCGCTCTTGGGTCAGAGCCTGGAGGTCCGGCGCGCCGCCGGCGAGGAGCTGAAGAGCCTGACCAAGGAGTACTTCGGCTACTACGAGGACCTGCCCCCGAAGGAGCGCGAGCGCGCCCAGCGCGCCTACCGTGAGTGGTGGGAAGCTACCGGAAAGGCTCGCTTTTCCTGAGCACGTCTCGACAGGCGGCGGGGATGGATGGCAAAAGCTCTGACCGATGTACGAGGCAGAGCAGCAGCTGGACTCGGCGCTTCGGGCGGCCAACTTGGCGCTCGGTGGTCAGCAGCGGCGCGAGGCCAGTCGCTTCGCGTCCATCGAGCTGCGCTTCGCCGACCGGCGCACCGGGCCCTGGGAGATCGCGGCGATGGGCGCCGTCGCCTTCGCCTCGCTCTTGATCGTCGTCGGCCTGTGGTTCTGGTGAGCCGAGCTCACTGCCCCGCGCAGCTCGACTGCGCGTAGGCGGCGGCCGCACCCGCGCCTTCGCCGATGGAGGCCGCCGCGTCCCGGGCGGACTTGGCGCCCTTGCAGTTGCCGAGGAACGCGCGGTCTCGCACCGCCTTGGGCGAGGACAGACGAATGCGCACTCGCGCGTTGGTGAGGCCGGCCGCCGTGCCGCCGGTCTGCTCGCACTTGCGGAACAGCGCCACGGCGCCCTCGATGTTCCAGCTCGCAGCTTGCTGCTGGGATGCCGCGCAAGCCGCGTCCCCTTGAGGTCCGCTCGGCGGCGGCGGCGGTTGCGTAGACGCCGGCGGCGGCGGCGGCGGCGGCGGGGGCTGCGTGGACGCCGGCGGCGGCGGTGGCAGCGGGCCGGTCGAGCTCGGGGGGGGCTTGACGGGAGGCTTCACGGTGGTCCGGGGCGGCTCGGGCGTGGTCGGAGGCGCGACGGGCGGGGTGACCGGCGGGGTCTCCGGCTCGACCACCACCGGGCCGCTCGCCGTGACCGGCGGGGCGATGGGGAGCGGCTCGGTCCCGGGCTCCGAGGTCCCGTAGTACTGCCAGGCGAAGACCGCGGCGAAGGCGCTCCCGAGCAGCAGCGCAGCCCCGCCGAGCACCCAACCCCAAGGCCCGCCGGAGCGTGGCCGGGGCGGCGGCGGCGGCGGGATCGGCGCCGCGACCGCGATGTCCGTGCGGTAGGCGGGCACGAGCGGCGGCTGCGCGCCTCCGGGTTGAGTTTGGCCCCGCCCGGGCTCCATCGGCGAGGTGTGCACCACCGGCGCGAAGTCTGGAGCTGTGACGGCCCGCGCGGGCTGCTCGCCGCCGAGCTCGGTCACCCAGTCGAGCATCGTGGTCGGTCGTTCGGCGGGAGTCTTCGCCAGAGCGTGCATCACGGCGCGCTCGAAGCCCGCCGGGATCGGCGCGCTGGTCCGCGTCTGCATGGGCGGCGGCGGAACGGTCATGTGCTGCGTGGCCCACTGCCAGGGCGTCTCGCCCTCGAACGGCAAGCCCCCGGTGATCATCTCGTAGGCGATGATCCCGAGCGAGTAGATGTCGCTGCGCAGATCGAGCTCCTTGCCTGCGAGCTGCTCGGGGCTCATGTACGGCGGGGTCCCGAGCACGATGCCCTGCTGGGTCAGCTTGGTCTGCTTGTCGGCGGGCCCGGAGGTCTTCGCGATGCCGAAGTCCAGCACCTTGACGAAGTCTTCCTCGCCGGCGCGCCGGGTCAGGATGATGTTGTCGGGCTTCAGGTCCCGGTGGACGATGCCCAAGCTGTGGGCCTCGGCCAGCGCCCCGCACACCTGCTTCAGGATGCGCTGCGTCCGCTCGAGCGCGATCGGGCCTCGGGCGATCAGCGCCGTGAGCGGCTCGCCCTTGACGTATTCCATGGCGATGTACAGCCGCTTGTCGGGCGTCTCGCCGAAGTCGTAGAAGCGGATGGTGTTCGGGTGCTCGAGCTGCGCGACGACCCCGCACTCGCGGTAGAAGCGCGAGACCACGGTGTGGTCGGAGCTCAGCGAGGGCAGGAGCGTCTTGATGGCGACCTTCCTGGTGTGGGCGCCCATCTTCTGCTCGGCCTCGTAGACGACCCCCATCCCGCCCTCGCCGATGATGCGGGTGACCAGGTAGCGGCCGCCCACGATCTGCCCCACCAGGCTCGACGGGTCCTCGGACGGGCGGGCCATCGGCGCGCCGCAGGACTGGCAGAAGCGCGCGCCGTCGGGGTTGTCTTGGTTGCAGACCGCGCAGTTCATCGGACAGGGGGGGCGGCACCAGGGCCGTTACCCATTGTAAGACGGACGCGCGCCGGGTTCGATTTGAAGGAGATTTCGGCGGATTAACGCGCTCGCACGCGGCGGGATCGAGGGGATGAGGAGCGGTCCCGTCGTCACTTCCCCTTCTTCTTGGGGTCCTTCTTCTCTTCCTTCTTCTCCTTCTCGGGGAAGTTCACCTCCCACTCCATCGTCTCCTCGGCGCCCTCGAAGGGTGGAACGATGACGCTGTTGAAGGCGTTGATCGCGCACTTGCCCACGGCGTTCTCGTCGTACGGGGAAGTGATGGTGGCGCTCTTGGCGTGCCCGTCGTTGCCGAAGGTCACGGTGACCTTCGCGCTGCCCGCCGGGCTGTCCTCCGGCACCGATCCGGGGCACGTCTCGGCGGAGCGGGCGGCACGCTTCATCTCCAGGTCGGCCTGGCGCTTGTCGAACTTCGCCTTCTTCTCCAGGTCGCTCTCCTCGGAGCTGCCCGAGGAGCCGTGTTTCTCCCGTTCCCGTTCCTGTTCCTCCGCCAGCCTCTCCTGCTCGGCCAGGAGATCGTCCGGTGTCTTGACACCCTGCCCTTCGCTGCTGGGACCGCCGCAAGCGAAGTACGTCACGGAGAGGACCACGAGAAAGGCGCGTTTCATGGCGGGGATCCTAGATCCAGACCCCGGGTCGAGCCAACATCGGTCGCGCACGGAGCGGACTTTCGCCCCGTTCGACACCCGGGCCGGTTGGCCCTTGGCGGTCAGAGGTCCGTGATCTGGTAGTCCTTGATCTTGTAGAGCAGGGCGCGGTGGCTGATTTCCAGGACTTCCGCGGCACGGGTCCGGTTGCCCTTGGTCTTCTGGAGCGCCCGTCGGATCAGGAGCTCCTCGATCACCCGCATGGTCTTCTTCACGCTGAGCTCGCCGCTCGCGAGCTGCATCTGGACCGGGTCCCGGGCCTCGCGGACGCGCTCGGGCAGGTCGGCGGCGACCAGCTGGTCGCCCTCCGCCAGCACCATGGCCCGCTCGATGGTGTTCTCGAGCTCGCGCACGTTCCCCGGCCAGGCGTACTCGTAGAGCAAGCGGCGCGCCTCGCTGTCCATGCCACGGATGTTGGTCCCGAGTCGCGCGTTGTTGCGGGTGATGAAGTGCTCGATCAAGAGCGGGATGTCCTCGCGCCGCTCGCGCAGCGGAGGCACGTGGATGGGCAGCACGTTCAAGCGGTAGTACAGGTCTTCGCGGAAGCGCCCGGCACGGGTCTCGGCGTTCAAGTCGCGGTGCGTCGCCGTGATGATGCGCACGTTGACCTTGATGTCGCGCGCCTCGCCCAGGCGCCGGATCTTCTCGTCCTCGAGCACTCTGAGCAGCTTGACCTGCAGCCCCAGCGGCAGCTCGCCGATCTCGTCCAGGAACAAGGTGCCGCCGTCCGCCTCTTCGAACAGGCCCCGCCGGTCGGCAATGGCGTCGGTGAACGCGCCCTTCTTGTGCCCGAAGAGCTCGCTCTCCAGCAAATTCTCCGGAATGGCGCCGCAGTTGACCGGAACGAACGGACCTCCGCGACGGCTGCTGCGCCGGTGAATGGCTCGCGCGACGAGCTCCTTGCCCGACCCGCTCTCACCGGTGATGAGCACGGTGGTCTTGTACTCGGCGATCTTCGAGATGGTGCGGAAGATGGCCTGCATGTTCGGGCTCTTCGCCAGGATGTCTTCGTACTTGTGCTCTTTCCTGATCTCCTCGCGCAGCGCGCGGTTCTCGCGCCGCAAGAGCTCGCGCTCTTCGGCCTTGCGCAGCGTGAGCACGACCTCGTCGGGCTTGAACGGCTTCTGGATGTAGTCGTAGGCGCCGCCCTTCATCGCCTCCAGGGCGAGATCGGTGTTGCCATAGGCGCTCATCACGATCACGGTCGCGTCGTTGCCCTTCGCCTTGAGCGTCGCGAGCAGGTCCAGGCCGCCCATCTTGGGCATGCGCACGTCGGTGATGACGAAGTCGGGGCCGAAGGAGTCCACGAGCCCGAGCGCGTCCTCGCCGCTGCCGGCGGTCTCGACCTCGTAGCCGTTGCGCCGGAGCAAGGTGCGGAGGACCAGCCGGAGGTTCTCCTCGTCGTCGACCACTAGAACTCTGCGCACTGTGCAAAAAATGCTAGCTAAGCCCGGACCATCTAGCAACTGGTTGCGTACCCTGGAAGTTCCCTGCTGATTTCACGCGGTTTCGGGCGTAGACCTGTCGCCATGCTCACCGGCGCCGATCAGCTCTTCAGTGGCCAGCTCTCCAACCTCCGCCGCCGCCTGCGGGACGCCCGCGTCGGCGCCCTGACCCACGCCGCCGCCGTCGATCGCCGGGGACGCAACCTCCTGATGGTGCTCGAAGAGCTCGGGGCGAGCCCGTCCCTGGTCTTCTCTCCGGAGCACGGGCTCGACGGCGTCGCCCAGGCGGAGGAAGCGGTCGCGAGCAGCGAGGCCGCCGAAGGGCCCGGGGTGATCAGCCTGTATGGCACGACCAAGGAGAGTCTGGCGCCGACCCCGGAGCAGCTCGCCCAGCTCGACCTCTTGGTCATCGACCTCGTGGACGTGGGCAGCCGCTACTACACCTACGTCTGGTCGGCGCTGCTCAGCGCGCGCGCCGCGGCTCAGGCCGGCGTACACGTCGTGATCCTGGATCGCCCGAACCCCATCTCCGGCGATCCGGCGACCCTGGAGGGCGCGCCGCAGATGGAGGGCTTCCTGTCCTTCGTCGGCCTCGAGCCGCTGCCCATCCGTCACGCGCTCACGCTGGGTGAGATCGTCGCGCTGTTCGCCGAGCGCGACGGGCTGAGCCTCGGCCCGGACGGCGCGCTGTCGATCGTGCCCACGCTGGGCTGGGAGCGCTTTCACACGGCAGCGGCTTGGGGCCGCCCGTTCTCGCCGCCTTCGCCCAACATGCCGACGCTGGAGACGGCGCTGGTCTACCCGGGTGGCTGCCTGGTCGAGGGCACGAACCTCTCGGAGGGGCGCGGCACCACGCTGCCCTTCCAGCTGGTCGGCGCGCCGTACCTGGACGGCCCGCGACTGGCTCGCGCCCTCGACGAGCAGCGCATCCCCGGCGCGCAGGT
Source organism: Polyangiaceae bacterium (assembly GCA_015075635.1). NCBI lineage: Bacteria > Pseudomonadati > Myxococcota > Polyangiales > Polyangiaceae > Polyangiaceae bacterium. The sequence continues at coordinate 1,640,247 of JABTUA010000003.1, read as the reverse complement.
GCGCGCGGCGCGCTTCCGCCCCTCGTTCGAGAAGCACGCCGGCGAGGTGTGCAGCGGCGTGCTGCTCCAGGTGACCGATCCGGCGCTGTTCCGGCCGGTGGCGGCCTACCTCGCCATCATCACGCTCTGCCGCCTGCAGGCCCCGGAGGCCTTCGCTTTCCGCACCAAGACCTACGAGTTCGAGGCGGACGTGCCGGCCTTCGATCTGCTGACCGGCTCCGGAGAGGCCCGCGAGGCCATCACCGGCGGCGCCAATCCGAGCGACGTGGCGCAGCTGATCTCGCCGGTGGACGCGAGCTGGAAGGCCGCCGTGCTCGAGGCCGAGGCCCGCGTGCAGCGCGCGCGCGCGTGAGCGGGGAGCGTCAGCCTGCTCTTCCGCCGGCTCCCACCAGCGCCTCGACGTCGCTCGCGGCCTTGGGGATCTCGGCGGTCAGGACCTCGGCGCCGGTCTCGGTCACCAGCACGTCGTCTTCGATGCGGATGCCCCGCACGTCCGCCAGGCGCGCGAGCACGTCGCGATCGAGCGCGTCCGCGAGGTCGCCGACTTCCTTCGGGTCGTCCAGGATGAACGGGATCCGGTAGAAGCCCGGCTCGATGGTCACGCACATGCCCGGCTCGAGCTCGCGATCGAGCCGCAGGTAGCGATCGCCCCTGGAAGCCGAGCGCGTGCGGCCCGGGGCATAGCCCGCGCGGTCTCCCAGATCCTCCATGTCGTGCACGTCGAGGCCGAGCAGGTGCCCGATGCCGTGGGGGAAGAACAGCGCCGCCGCGCCGCGCTCGTAGAGGTCGTGGGGATCTCCGCGCAGCAGCCCGAGGTCCGTCAGGCCGCGCACCAGCGTGCGCCCGGCGATCCGGTGGATCTCGCGGTAGCTCTCGCCGGGACGCACCGCCGCGATGGCGGCGGCCTGAGCCGCGAGCACGACCTCGTACACGTCGCGCTGCGACGGGCTGAGCTTGCCCGACACCGGCCAGGTGCGCGTCACGTCCCCCGCCCAACCCTCCGGCGTCTCCGCGCCGACGTCGGCCAGCAGCAGATCTCCCGCGGCGAGCAGCCCGTCGTGGCGCTCGTTGTGCAGCACCTCCCCGTGGACGGTGACGATCGAGCCGTAGCTCGTGGTCATCCCGCTGGCGATGATGGCCGCCTCCATCGCCGCACGGACCACGCACTCGCGCACACCTGCACGCGTCGCACGCATCCCCTCGCGGTGCGCCAGCGCGGTGACGCGCGCCGCTTCCCTGAGCTGATCGACGGCTGCGGCGTCATGGCGCAGTCGGAGCTCGATGAACGCGTCGGCCAGGGCTGCGTCGGCGCCTTCGAGCTCGTTGCCCCCGCCGGAGTCGACGGGCCGATGTGCGATCGACTCGACCCAGTTTGCCGTCTCCCGATCCTGCGGCGGCAAGAGCGCGACGGGCTCGGTGAGCCGGAGCTCGTCGATGGGGCGGACCTCGATGCCGAGATCGCTCCCGAGCTGCTCCAGACTGGGCTGCGCGCCGCTCCAGAGCGCCTCCTCCGGATCGGGGGGCTCGGCGAAGAGGACCGCGCGCTCCGGCGTGACGAGGAGCGCGGCGCCTTCTAGGGGCGCGCCCACCAGGTACAAGAAGTGGCTCTCTGCCCGGTAGGGGTAGCGGTTGGCTGGGAAATTCCTAGAGCGGGCGTAGCCGGAGACCACGAGCGCGGGGGATTTCAGCCGGGCTTGGAGGCGCTGGCGGCGAGCGGCAAAGGCGGCGGGGGAGCTTGGGCGGGGCCACATGACAAAACCCTACGATCCTGGCGAGCTTGACGGTCGTACCCCCGAACGGCTGAGCCGAAAAGGGACATCGGGCAGTCTCTCCGTATAGACTCGCCGGTCTGCTCTGAGCGAAACCGGAACACTGCGACCTTCGTAGTGGGAGGATTCGCCCGGCGTGACGGGCAGCAAATAGCGAACAGGAGACAAGGGATGGCGTTCAACCTTTCGAAGACCATTGCATCAGCGGCATCGGCGGGGCTCATGCTCGGGGCCGTGGCCTGTGGCGGCAACCAGCCGGACGCGAAGGCGCCGGGTGGTGCCGGAGATCCCGCGGGAGCGGCAGCGGGCGCCAAGGCCTGCTGCAAGGGTCAGCACGAGTGCGCGGGGAAGGGCGGCTGCAAGGTCGAGGGCAAGAACGACTGCGCCGGCAAGAACGAGTGCAAGGGTCAGGGCGGCTGCAACGCTCACTGCCCGAAGTGAGCGTTCCCTCCTCTTCGAGCGAAACAATCGGCCCGCGTGAGGGAGACCTCGCGCGGGCCGTATAGTGTCAGCCATGCCTGCCCGCCTCGGCCTGCCGGACCTCGGTGTCGGAGTGGGACTGCGCGTGCCGCACTACCGGCACATCCTCGCGCAGCGCCCGCGCATGGACTTCTTCGAGGTCATCAGCGAGAACTTCATGGTCGCGGGCGGCAAGCCTCGCTACCACCTGTCCGCCGTGCGCGAGAGCTACCGGGTCGTGCAGCACGGTGTCTCGATGAGCATCGGCGGCCCCACCGCGCCCGACCAAGACTACCTGCGCTCGCTCAAGGGGCTGGTGGACGAGACGCAGACACCCTGGCTGAGCGATCACTTCTGCTGGTGCGGCGTCCCCGGAGCGAACCTGCACGACCTGTTGCCGCTGCCGTACACCGAGGAGGTCGTGCGTCTGGTCAGCGAGCGGGCGAAGCGCGTGCAGGACTACCTGGGCGTGCGCCTCGCCCTCGAGAACACCTCGAGCTACATGAGCTACACCTCGAGCACGATGCCGGAGTGGGAGTTCGTCTCGCGCATCGTCGAGGCCGCCGACATCGGGCTGATGTTCGACGTGAACAACGTGTACGTCTCCGCGTACAACCACGGCTTCGATCCCTACGAGTTCGTCGGGAACGTGCCGCACGAGCGCATCGTGCAGATCCACCTGGCGGGGCACACGAACCTCGGGAAATACGTGATCGACACCCACTCGGGTCACGTCATCGACCCGGTCTGGGATCTCTACCGGGAGACCATCGAGCTGGCCGGCTCGGTCTCGACGTTGATCGAGTGGGACGACCAGATCCCGGAGTTCTCCGTGTTGCAGGCGGAGGCTGACAAGGCCCGGGGCGTGCGGGACGCTGCGCTCGCGACCCGCGCCGCGCGCCTCGCCGGCCAGTCCGTGCCCGGGCGCGTGCATCCCGAGGGGCCGCCCAGGATCGCACCATCGGCGCTCGCCGAGCGCCGCGGCTGGGCACAGGGCGGACCGCGGGAGCACGAAGCGAGCGAAGGAGACGCATCGTGAGCGGAGTCGCCGAGCTTCAGGCCGAGCTCGCGGAGCTGCTCCAACGGCGCCGCGCCATCGACACTGATCCGACGGTGCGCGAGCAGTCGGCTCGGATCGCCACCGGCAACGACCGACTGTCGCCCGCGGAACAGCTCGAGATCTACCGAGAGCAGTTCTGGCTCCGCCACACCAGCTCCCTGGTCGAGGACTTCGAGGGGCTGGGCGGAGTCCTGGGCCAGGCCGACTGGGAGCGCCTGATCGAGGACTACCTCGCGGCGCACCCGCCGCGCTCGTACAATCTGCGCGATCTGGGCGAGCGGTTGCCGGCGTTCGTCGAGCAGTCGTCGTGGTTGCCGAACCACACTTTGTGCGTGGACATGGCCCGGGTCGAGTGGGCCTACATCGAGGTCTTCGACGCCGCCGACGCGGCGCCCCTCGAGCCAGCGAAGCTCGCCGCCGTCCCGGAGAGCGCGTGGGAGAGCGCGCGCTTGCTCTTGAACCCGGCGTTGCGCCTGGTCGCGGTGGGCTACCCGGTAGCGGCGCTCCGGCGCGCCATTCGCGAGAAGGAGCAGGTCCGACTGCCCGAGCCCGAGCCGCAGCAGCTGGTGATCTACCGCGACACGTCCCGCAACCTGCGTCACCAGTCGGTGAGCCGCGGGGCGTTCGCGCTGCTCTCGGCGCTGAGTCGAGGCGTCGCCCTGGTCCCGGCGTGCCAGAGCGCCATGGACGAGGTTCCCGCAGAAGCCGCCGCCATCGAAGCCGAGCTCACGAGCTGGTTCAGTGACTGGGCGGCTCGCGCCTGGGTGGTCGGGATCGAGCTCAGCGCTTGACCGGCAAGAGACCGAGCACTCCACCCACCAGCTGGAACGGCACGACCAGCCAGCGCTGCCGGGCCACCGCCGCCTCGCGAGCGCCGGGCTCGGCGGGTCTGGGGCCAGCGGTCGTCTCGTTGGTCGCGCCCGCGACGACCCTTCCCGCCGCGCAGAGCGCCCTGCCGTCTGCGCCGGGGGTGAGCCGGGCCTCCACCCCGAGCGCGCGACCCTGAGCCACGAGATTACCCCGAGCTCGGACCGAGCTGCCCTCGCCGCGAGGCACGAAGTCGAACGTGAGCTCGTTCTGGGGGCCGCCGGCACGGCAGTCCGCCGGGGCTCTCAGCACCACCCGCGCCGAGGGCAACGCGTGCTCGATGACGCTGCCGGCGCAGTCCTTCGAGAGCCTCCGCAGTACCTCGGCCCACTGCCCGGCGGCGTCCGCGGGTGCTCGCGCGAGCGCGCTGCCGAGCTCACCGTCCGCGTCGTCGATGACGACGTTCAGGTTGTCCGAAGGCTCACGCGGGCTGCTCTCACAGCGACGCTCTTCCGGGGCGGGCTCGGCCGGCTGAGCCGCTGCCGGCGCGAGCGTTGCTGGAGCGGGCTCCGCGGGCGTCGCAGGCGCCGGGCTCGGGCCCGAGGCACACGCCGCGGTCTGGACCAGACACGCCAGCACGGCGAGGCGACGCATCGGCGACGTGTAGATCATCTCTGCTAGGCTGACCACCCATGGGTCGAATCGCTGGGATCGCTGCTGGGCTGGCGCTGTGGCTCGGCGCCTGCGCCGGCGCGCAGCCCGCGCCGGAGTCTCGCCCGCGTAGCGTTGCCCTGCCACCCCAGCCGACCACCGCGAGCCCAGCTCCGCTCGCGCCGAGCGAGGCGACCGCGCCGGGAACGCGGGAGCTGGTCCGGGAGCTCGAGCAGGCCGAGCGCACCGCCGAGCCCACGCAGCGCTGGCACGAGACCCGACGCATCCTCGCCGCCATCCGCGCGCTCTCCGACCCGCGCGGAGCCGACACGCTCGCGACCTACGTCGCGGAGCCGAGAGGTTGGCCCACCGATCCGGAGCGGGTGCACCGGCGCACCCAGGCCGCGTTCGCGCTGGCGGAGCTCGGCGATCTGCGCGCGCTGCCGGTCCTGGCGGCGCGCCTCGGCCTCGACCCACTGACCGTCTACCGCGACGACGATCCGAACCAGGCGGGGCTCCGGCGGAGCGACGAAGAGCGCGTGATCGCTGCGCGCCTGATCGCCGACCTCGCCGTGCTCCACCCGGCAGAGCACGAGCGGATCCGCAGAGAGGCCCAGCAGGCCGTGCGAAAGTGGCTGGAGGACGGCCCTCAGCCGCACGCCAACGGCCTCAGGGCCCTCGCGCGGATGCAAGTCCAGGACGGGGCGACTCGCCAGCAGCTGCTGGCTTGGGCCGACCCCCCGGGGGCGCTGCCCAAACCCGGAGCCATGCCGCCCTTCGAAGACAAATGGCTGATCGCGCAGTCCGCGCTCCGCTACACCGGCGCGCTCAGGGATCCGAAGGCCTGGTCGATCTTGGACAAGCAGCTCGCGCGCCGACCGGCGGCCCTCGACCTGACGATGGACAGCATCATGAACGGCGGCCTCGCGCTGGTGGGGATGACGGTCCGAGCGCTCGGCATCGGGGCGGCGAGCGGCTTCGCGGAGTGGGGGGATGCACGCGCCGTCCCGCTTCTGCTCCGCCACATCGACGACGACAAGCAGAACGAGGGGAGCCAAGACGAGGCGTGTCGGGCGCTCGGGGCCACCCTGGACGCCAAGCACGAGCCCGAGCTCACCAAGCGGCTCGCCAAGTGGAGGGCGAGCAAGAGCAAGGGCGCCCAGAGGCGCGTCGCGTGCCTGCTGGAGGCGCTGCGACTCCGTTCGGTGGCAAAGGCGACGCCGGCGCTCCTGGAGCTGACGGACGCCGGAAGCGAGCCGTCCTTCCGCATGGCCGCGGCTCGAGCGCTCGGGTACGCGGGCCTCGACGGCGCCGCGGAGCAGGCGCTGCTCGGCAGGCTCGGGAGCGCCGAGACTCGACCGGCGGCCGCCGTCGCGTTGCTCCTGGGCGGAAGCGTCGAGGCCGCTCGGCGCGCGGCAGAGCCCTTCAGCAGCGACACCGAGCTCGCTCAGCTCCGGGAGGACTACTCCCAGAGCCTCGACGTCACGCGCGAAGGCGATCTCGAGAGTGGACGCCTGTTCCGCTTCGTCCGCAACGCCCGCGCGCTGACCTCCCTCGTGCGCGGCCAGGCGCCCGTCGACTTCGCGCTCCGCAGCCTGGCTGCGCACTTTGGCAATGTCCAGTACGACGCCGGCCCGCGCTCACTCACCCGCGTGGTGCTGCGCAAGCGGCTCTTCGACCTGGCCCGCTCGGGTCCCGACCGCGAAGCGGCGCTGGACACGCTGGAGGTTTCAGCAGAACGCGGCGTGCTGCTCGCTCTGGCGACGGGCTCGGACGCGACGGCGAAGCGCGCAGCGGAGGCGGCGGCGCGGCTCGGCCCCGTCGAGCCGCGCTGAGCGCTTCCCCCCGAGCGGCGTCCCGGTGTACGCGTGCCGGCATGCGTCGGTCGTTCTTGTCCGCCAGCCTCGTCGCGCTCGCGCTCGCCTGCCAGTCGCAGGGCAGCTCCACCAAGAAGCCGTTCCCCGGACCCGAGCAGGCCACGCTCGAGGCGCCGGCCGAGTACAAGGTCCGCTTCACCACCAGCCGCGGCGCGTTCGTGGTGCGCGTGGTGCGCGACTGGTCACCGAACGGCGCGGCCCGCTTCTACAACCTGGTCAAGCTGGGCTTCTACGACGGCTCGCGCTTCTTCCGCGTCGTGCCCGGTTTCGTCGCGCAGTGGGGGATCCACGCCGACGGCGAGCCGGTGATGGGTCGCTGGCGCAACGCGAAGTTTCCGGACGATCCGGTCAAGGAGTCCAACGCTCGCGGCCGGCTCTCCTTCGCCATGGCCGGCCCGGCCTCCCGCACCACGCAGGTGTTCGTGAACCTGGGCGACAACGCGCGCCTCGACGCCATGGGCTTCGCGCCCTTCGCCGAGGTGGTCGAGGGCCTCGACGTGGTCCTGGCGCTGAGCTCCGCGCACGGGCAGAAGCCGGACCAGGCCAAGATCCAGCGCGAAGGAAACGCCTACCTGGACCGTGAGTTCCCCGGGCTCGACTCGATCACCCGGGCAGAGATCGTTCCCTGAAGTCGTCGATCGGTCTTGGCACGATCAGATCACGATCCGCCAAAGAGAGGAGAGTGAGAAGGCCCGGCGAGGCCGGGCGCTTGCCGTTTGTCACGTAGGAAGAGTCGCGAGGCGCGGTGGATGGTCCGCGGAGCGAGACGAGTCCAGGCCGAGCGCCCCCATCTTCGCCCCGATGGTCGCACCCTGCTCTCTCGAGACCAGTCACAGCCGCACGTACGTCATCGTCGCCGTGAGCAGCGAGACCAGCTTCTCCTCGCCGCCGGCGGCGACCGCCCAGACCCGAGCTTCGGTCGCGACGATGCTGCGACCCGGGCGGATCACCTCGGCCCGACAGCGCAGGCGCTCGCTCAGAGCGGGACGCAAGAGCTGGATCTTGAACTCGACGCTCAGCGTGGCGTGCCCGTCCGGCGCCAAGGTCCCGGCGGCGGCGCCGGCGCTGTGGTCCGCCAGCGTGGCCAACACGCCCGCGTGGACGACTCCGTCTTGCTGCATGTGGCGAGGCTCGACCGCGAGCTCGGTCTCGACCCAACCTGGGCCCAGGTCGCAGAGCCGGATCCCGAGCTCGCGAACGAAGTTGGCCCGGGAGAAGATCTGATCGGCCCGCTCGCGCCAGTTGGGGTCCTTGGGGTCCATCTCGTCCTCGGCGTCAAATCACGTCGAACGGGTAGCCGCCGTCGGTGTAGGTCCGCGACGCGATCGCCTTGCGCAGGGCGTCGTCGGCGTGCTCGAGCCGCCCGAGGTTCGCGTGCATGCGGCCGCGGGCCGCGGACGCGAACATGCTGGTGAGGTCGATCTCGCGCCGAGCCCCGCTCTCGCCGCGCTGCTCGATGGCCAGCGTCGCCCGCGAGATGCAGGCCGCCAGCGCGTACAGATCGATGACGACGTTGGCGATCCGCACCTGGGTCTGCTGCATCTCGGCGATCTCGCGCCCGTGGTCCGCGAGGGCACGCTGAGCGGCGCGGTGCAGGGCGTCGGTACCCTCCTCGAACAGCACCGCCTCGCGGCTGAGCAGCGGATGGGCGCGGGCCAGGCGCTCGCGCCGCATGGCTTCCCTCACCTTGCGCAGCGCGAAGTCCCGGAGCAAACCGAACCCCTTGACGGGCTCGTACATCGCGCGCTCCACCCCGCCCAGATGCTCGCCGGGACCCCGCAGCCCTGAGAGCGCGATGAAACAGCGCAGCGTCTCGTTGGTGCCGTCCACCACCAGCCCGCCGCGCGCGTCGCGCAGGCGCCGCTCCAGCGGCAGCGTGGTGACGTAGCCGCTGCCGCCGGCGATCTGCATGGCTTCGTTCGCCGTGCGCCAGAGCGCTTCGGAGGCGGCGACGCGCGTGAGCGCGCTCTCCAGCGAGGTGTCGTCCACCCGACGGTCGACCAACCCGGCAGTCAGAAAGGTCATCGACTCCACGGCGTACGCGTCCGCCAGCATCTTGGCGATCTTGTTCTTCAGGATCGGGAACTCGCCGATGGCACGGCCGAAGCTGCGGCGCTTCTGCACGCGCGCCACGGTCCAGCTGACCAGCGAGCGCAGCTGCCCGAACAGCCAGGCCGAGAGCGCGACGCGGGCGTCCGTCATCACCTCCATCGCGACGCGGAAGCCCCGACCCACCTCGCCCAACACCGCGTCGGGCGGGAGCTTCACGTCGCGGAACGAGACCTGGGCCACCAGAGCGCCCCGGAGACCGAGCATCTCCCTACGTGCGCCCACCGTGACGCCCGGGCCACGCTCCACGATGAAGGGCGTGAGCCGTGGCTTCTGGCCTTCGTCGAGGCGGCTGGTGCGCGCGAACACCACGAAGACGTCCGCCAGCTCGCCGTTGGTCACCCAGGGTTTCTCGCCGGAGAGCACCCAGCCCTCCGGCGTGCGCTGCGCGTTCGTGCGCGTGGTCCCGGCGTCCGTGCCCGACGACTCCTCCGCGAGCGCGAACGCCACCAGCTTCTCGCCCTTGGCCAGCGCGGGGACGTAGGCCTGCTTCTGCGCCTCGCTCCCGAAGGACAGGATCGCGCGCAGGCCGATGGCCTCCTGCGTCAACGCCACCAGGCCCAGCGACGCGTCGGCGGCCGAGAGCTCGCTCTGGACTCGCGCGGCCGCCAGGCGCGGTAAGCCGCTGCCGCCGAGCTCCTTCGGCGCCGAGAGGCCGAACAGACCGAGCTCGCGCAGGCGCCCGAGGTAACGAGGCTCGAGGCTCCCGTCGCGATCGATGGCCGCCGAGTCCACCTCGCCGTCGGCGAAGCGCCGCACCTGCGCGCAGAGCTCGTGGGTCGTCCCCAGCGCCTCGTCGCCCAGCTGCGGGAACGGAAAGATCAGGTCCTCGGCGACCACGCCGAAAAACAGTGCCCTGCAGAAGCTCTGCTCGCGGACGCTCACGACGCGCTACTCGTCTTCTTCTCGCCGAGGGAGAGCGCCGGCCTGGCGCCGCTCTCCGCACGAGGCGGCGGGCTCTCGTCGGCGCGCGCGGGGCCCGGCGGGCCCGAGACGGAGCGCGTGGTCGCCGGTGGCGGCTGCAAGAGCGAAGCCGAGACGTCGCCCGGCGCCACCGAGGCGACACCGACCTCCAAGGCCGGCGCCGACGCGGGGACGGGCTCCACGGGCGGCAGCTCGGCAGCGGGCGGCTCCGTGCTCTGGCTGCCCGGGCGCTCGCGCTCTGCCGTGTGCCTCGGGTCGTCGCTCACCGCCGTGGAGGGCACACCGAACTCCTGCGCGCGCTTGGCCTGCCACTGATACTTGATGCGGTGGTGGTGCATGTTCACCAGCGCGTCCGCCATGCGATTCACGATCACGTTCAGCTCGTTCATACCGAGCCCGCAGTCGTCGAGCTGCCCGTCCTTGAGCTTGGTGAACACGATGCGCTGGATCATCGTCTCGAACGCCTCGCGTTCGGGCGGATCGATGGTCCGCGACGCCGCCTCGATCGAGTCGACCAGCATCACGATGGCCGTCTCTCGCGTCTGCGGGCGCATGCCCGGGTAGCGGAACGCGCTCGCGTCCAGCCCTTTGGGGTTGCCCGCTTGCTGGCACTTCGTCCAGAAGTACTCGACCAACTGCGTGCCGTGATGGGTGTAGGCGAACTCCGTCACGGGCTCCGGAACGCCACCCTCACGCAGGATCTTCGTGCCGAGCACCACGTGGGCCATGATGGCGTCTGCGCTCACGTCGGGGTCGAGCTCGTCGTGGGGCGAGCGCTCGTCGGGGCTCAGGTTCTCGACGAAGTACTTGGGCTGCGTCGACTTGCCTATGTCGTGATAGTAGGCGCCGACGCGCGTGAGCAGGGCGTCCGCGCCGATGGCGCTGGCAGCCTGCTCCGCCAGATTCGCCATGGCCCGCGAGTGCTCGAAGGTCCCCGGTGCCTCGTGCGCCAGCTGCATGAGCAGCGGCTGCTCGAGGTCGGACAGATCCAGCAGCCGCTCCCGCGGCACGTGGCCGAGCAAACGCGAGGCCGGCGCGCGGAGCAGCGCGGAGAGCAGCCCCGCGGAGAGCCCCCCGCCGAAGCAAGCGATGAGCTGAGAGCCCATCTGCTGAGACAAGTCCGCCCGCCAGTCGAACGTCCCCTCGAACGTCACCATGATGGCGACGTACAGCGCCACGGCGCTGATCCCTGCCAGCGCGCCGGCCAGGATCATCTGCCGCGAGCGTTTGCGGTCGAGGTACAGGAGCGTCGCGGCCATGCCGCGAGCGAGCAAGACGCACAGGAAGATCAGGTCGAAGTCCAGGAACGAGGCGACGGCGAACGCCAACACCACGGTGACGACGAAGGCCGTGCGGCGGTCGAAGCTGGTCGCGATCCAGAGCGGTACCGCCGCGATCGGCAGCCAGAACTCGGAGAGCGCCGTGAACAGAAGCAGCGCCTTGGACAGCGCAGCCAGGAGCCCCATCGCCGCGAGCAACCCTGCCTGCACGCGGAGCAGGCGCAAGCGCTGGTGGCCGAAGCGGCGCAGGTACGCCGTGAGCCCCATGGTGAGCGTGAAGAAGATCGCGAACACCGCCACGAGCCGGGGCGTCTCCGGTGGCCGGTGACGCTTGTCGTAGCTGAAGGCGGTCCAGTGACTGTCGCTGCCCGGCTGGAGCACGGTGCCCCGAGGCACCACGATGCGTTGGTGCTCATAGTGGAGCTCGGAGCGGCCGGTGTCGCGGTCGCGGACGACCCTCGGGCCGTAGGGGACGCGGACGGAGACCGCCGCGGCCCGGCCCATTTGGGGAGCCCAGCTCCGGACGTAGTGGTCCGCGACCTGCACGGAGGTCAGGACGAGCGCGAAGAGGACGCTCATCACGAGGCCCGCGATCGGCCCGGCTCTGACGCGCGTGCGGAGCATCGTGATTGGGGGCCCGGGGGAGCCCGAGGCACAAAGCTAGTTCAAACCGGCGACAATCGCGAAGTCCGAGCGCTCGACCTCCCCCCGGGCCCGCGGCGCCTGGGTGCACCCGACGCGTCCCGGGACGCCGCCGCAGGTTTGTCGGATTCTGCACCAAAAACAATATCTTGCGCGTGGGCCCGGCTCTTGCTACCCGATATATGTGGGGCCGTCGGAGAACCTGCTGTCGACACTCCCGCCGGCGCGCGGTGCGTGGCTCATGGGCGTGCTGAACGTCACGCCGGACTCCTTCTACGACGGCGGGCGCCACGCCGGTCCAGCCCAGGCCCGCGCGCACGTCGACGCCCTGCTCGAGGAAGGCGCCGACCTGATCGACGTGGGCGGCGAGTCGTCGCGCCCCGGCTGCGTACCGGTCGCCGCGCGCGAGCAGCTCGCCCGCATCGAGCCGGCGCTCGCGCACGCGGTGGAGCGCGGCGCGGTGGTCTCCGTGGACACGACGAGCCCGGAGGTCGCCGAGCGCGCGCTGGCGCTCGGCGCGCGGATCGTGAACGACGTCTCGTGCCTCGCGGACGACGCGCTCGCCCGCGTCACCGCGCGCCACGGCGGCGTGCTGATCCTGATGCACAGCCGCGAGCCGATGAGCGAGCTCAGCGGCTTTTCCGAGTATCCGGACTCGGCCTACTCCGACGTCGTCTCGGACGTGCTCGCCGAGTGGCGTCGCGCCCGCGACCGCGCGGTGGCCGCGGGCATGCGCGCCGAGGACGTCTGGCTCGACCCAGGGATCGGTTTCGCGAAGAACGCGCGTCAGTCTTTCGAGCTGCTCGGGCGCCTGATCGAGCTGACGAGCGAGGGCGTGCCGGTGGTCGTGGGCCCGAGCCGCAAGTCGTTCATCCGAGCCGTTGACGACGTCCCGGCCGCGGAACGGCTCGGCGGCACCATCGCCGCATGTCTCCACGCCGCCGACCGCGGTGCCCGGGTGCTCAGGGTGCATGACGTGCGCGCGGTGCGCCAGGCGCTCTCGGTGGCGCGCGCCGCTCGAGATGCCAGCGAGGTGGCCCATGCTGGATAGCGTGGTGCGCTACTTCGCCGAGCGCAGCGGCGCGCAGTTGGCCCGCGACGTCCTGGACGTCGTCATCGTCTACTACGTGTTCTACCGCGCGCTCCTGGTCTTGCGCGGGACCCGGGCCATGCAGGTGGGCATGGGCCTCGGCATGGTGTTCCTGCTCTACATCGCGGCGAAGCTGCTCCAGCTCGCCACCGTGGTGTCGGTGCTGGGCGCGCTCATCTCGAGCATCATCCTGGTGATCGTGGTCGTGTTCCAGAACGACATCCGTCGTGGCCTTCAGCGCGTCGGTAGCCGAGCGCTGTTCGGAGCCATCGGTCGGGCGCAGGAGAGCAAGGTCATCGACGAGGTCGTCGAGGCAGCCACCGAGCTGGCCCGGCATCGCATCGGCGCCATCATCACCTTCGAGCAAGACGCCAACCTGGACGAGTTCGTCGGCGTCCACAAAGGACACGTCGTCGACGCGGCGGTGTCGCGCGAGCTGTTGGTGTCGTTGTTCGTGCCCGAAGGAGTGAACAAGCTCCACGACGGCTCGGTCGTGATCCGCAACTACCGCATCGCGAAGGCGGGCGTGTTCTTCCCCATGCCGGAGGGGCGCGTGCTCGACGAGAGCTTCGGCTCTCGCCACCGCGCGGCGCTCGGCATCACGGAGGAGACGGACGCCGTCGTGGTCGTGGTGAGCGAGGAGCGCGGCACCATCAGCTTCTGCTTCAACGGCAACATCGCGTCGAACCTGGACGGGCCCAAGCTGCGTACCATGCTCGAGGCGATCTTCAGCCCGAAGGTCCGCGCCAAGAAGAAAAAGGCTCGACGCAGCGAGGCAGAACCGCCCGCGTCGAGCGCCGCGGCGCCGAGCGAGCGCACCCGCCCGCCGCCCGCGGTGCGGATCGCCGAGGCCGAGCCCGCAGCCGAGGTGGAGCGCCCGTCGAGGAGCCTGCGCGCGGAGGAGCCGGTCCGCGAGCGCGACAGCGAGCCGCCGCCGCCGCTGCGCCCGCGAGCGCTGCCCGTCGAGGACTCCGGCGCGCAGTCGGTGAAGATGCCGAGGGCGACGCCCCTGCACACTCCGCTGCCGCGCGTCGGCATGCCCCGAACGGGTGAACCCCGCCCGACGCCGACCGAGGACGACGGCCCTCCGAGTGACGAAGACGCCTCGGAGCCGAAAGGGGGCGGCTCGTGACCGGCGACCTCTTGGGCGCCATCAGCGCGTGGCTGAGGGCTGCTCTCACCCAGAACCTGGGGCTGAAGGCGCTGTCGCTCGCCTTCGCGCTCGGGTTGTTCGTCTACCAGAAGGGTCAGCAAGACCAACAGCAGCGCACCGTGCCGGTGGGGGTGGTCATGCGGCTGCCCACGGAGAACGCCAAGCGCGAGCTGATGACGCCCATCCCCGCCAGTATCCACGTCACCTTGAAGGGGTCTACGCGCGCCATCGACCAGCTCTTGCAGGCGGGAGTAGCGCCGGTGGAGATCGACCTCCGCGACGGACAGCGCGGGAGCGTCGTCTTCGAGACGCGGATGTTCACGCTGCCGCCGGACATCGAGATCACCATCATCGATCCGCCCAGCATCGATCTCGAGTGGCAAGACGTGGTCACGCGCCAGATCCCGCTTCAGGCGTCCATCACCGGCAAGCCCGCCGACGGCTACATCCTGAAGGGCGAGCCCGAGGTCGATCCCAAGGAGATGACCGTGCGCGGACCGGTCGGCCTGGTGGAGGTGATCCAGTACGTGCGCCTCGCGGCCTTCGACGTCTCGGGGTTGACCGAGGGCACCTACCGCCGACCCATCGCCATCGACGCCCCGCCCAACCGGGTCAGCTACATCGGGCCGCGCTCCGCCACGGTCACCGCCACCATCGCCCGGCGCGTCTCCGAGGCGCGCTTCCCCAAGCGTTCCATCGAGGTGGTCGGGGTTCCGAACGCCGTGGTCACACCGCGCCAGGTGGACGTCAGCGTGATCGGCCCGCCAGAGGTCGTGCGCGCCCTGCGCGCCGAGCAGGTGGTCCCGCGCATCGACCTCACCAAGATCGAGGGCATCGACCTGAAGACGCACGGCTCGATCAGCGTGAAGGTCGTGGTGGAGGTTGCAGAGGCCGAGGCGGAAGTGCAACCGCCGACGGTCACCGTGAAGTGGTGACGCCGCCCCGCCACGGGATGGCTCAGCTGGAGAGTGCTTGGGCCAGGGCGGTGACGCTGCCTTCGACGCCGAGCAGGCTGGTGTCCACGACGTGGTCGGCCTGGGCGTAGAGCGCAGCGCGGGTCACGAACAGCGCTCGCAGCTCGGCCATGGCGTCCGTCCGGTTCTTCATCGGGCGCTCGTCACCTTGGGCGATGACCCGCGACATGTGGTCCTCCGGCCGAGCCTTCAGCCACACCGTGGTCGCGCTCTTGCGCAAGAGGTCGAAGGACTCGCTGTCGCTGACCACGCTGCCGCCGGTGGCGATGACCGCGCCGGTCGTCTCGGTCAAGAGCCCGCGCAGCGTCTCGCGCTCGAGCTTGCGGTAGAAGGCCTCGCCATGGAGCTCGAACACCTCGCCGAGTGACATGCCGGCGGCGCGCTCGACCAGTCGATCGATCTCCAAGAACGGCAAGCAGAGGCGCTCCGCGAGCTTGGGACCGATGGTGCTCTTGCCGGCGCCGCGCAGGCCCAAGAGCGCGACCGTGCGGCCGCGGTGCTCGGCGGACTCGACCCCTGCGAGCAGATCGGCGGCGGTCACTCCCAGGGCGTGCGCCACGTCGCACAGGCGGGCGACCGAGATGTTGCCGTCCCCGGCCTCGAGCGCGGCCAGGAAACGGGGGCTCACCCCAGCCATTTCGCTCAGGCCGGCCAGGGTCAGGCCGCGCTCGTGGCGACGCGCGCGGACGCTTCGGCCCAGGGCGTGGAGCACGTCTTTTCGGGAGGTTGTCATGGGCCTATGCGATAAAGTTCATATCAGCTTGCACCGAAGATGCAAGATATTGCTTGATTGACGGAAATCATTTCGCTACACCCTGGGCAGCCCATGGACCCGATCCGCTTCGAGACCCACCCCAACGAGTACCGTCGCTTCCGCCTGAGCATCGACGGCCCCATCGCGACCCTGGCCATGGACGTGCCCGAAGACGCCGCCGTCGCCGGCGACTACGTGCTGAAGCTGAACAGCTACGACCTCGGGGTCGACATCGAGCTGGCGGACGCCATCCAGCGCATTCGCTTCGAGCACCCGGAAGTGCGCAGCTTGGTGGTCACCAGCCTGAAGGACCGCATCTTCTGCTCGGGCGCCAACATCTACATGCTCGGCAGCTCGACGCACGCCTTCAAGGTGAACTTCTGCAAGTTCACCAACGAGACCCGCCTGTACCTGGAGGACATGGCGAGCGAGAGCGGCATCCCCACCATCGCGGCGCTCAACGGGACCGCCAGCGGCGGCGGCTACGAGCTGGCCATGGCCTGCGACTACATCATCCTGCAAGACGACGGGAACAGCGCCGTCAGCCTACCGGAGGTGCCGCTCCTCGGCGTGCTGCCGGGAACCGGAGGCCTGACCCGGCTCGTCGACAAGCGCAAGGTGCGTCGAGATCTGGCGGACGCGTTCAGCACCGTGGCGGAGGGCGTGCGCGGCAAGCGTGCCGTCGAGTGGCGCCTGATCGACGAGAGCGCGCCGCGAAGCAAGTTCGAGGCTGCGGTGAAGGCTGCCGCCGAGCGCTTTGCCGCCAAGTCCGCCGAGCGCAAGGGTGCTGGAGTGACGCTGCCGAAGCTCGCGCCGGAGCGCGCCGGCAACCTGACCAAGTACCGGCACGTCACTTTGTCGCTCGACTCCGAGAAACGCGTCGCGACCTTGACCGTCCGCGGACCCTCGGGTCCCATGCCGAAGAGCGCGGACGAGCTGCGCCGTGCAGGCGCGGACCTGTGGGCGCTCCGCGCCTTCCGGGAGCTCGACGACGCCCTGCTCGAGCTGCGCTTCAACCAGCTGGAGGTCGGGCTGATCGTCCTCGAGACCGAGGGTGACCCGGCAGCGGTGGTCGAGAGCGACCGCGTCATCGCCGAGCTGGCCAAGAGCGACTGGTTCGCCAAAGAGGTGCTGTTGCACCAGAAGCGCGTGCTCAAGCGCCTGGATCTCTCCGCGAAGAGCTCCTTCGCCATCATCCGACCGGGCTCGTGCTTCGCCGGCTCGCTGTTCGAGCTGGCGCTCTCCGCGGACCGCTCCTACATGCTTGACGCGGACGGCGGGCCGACCGTTCAGCTCTCGCCGCTGAACTTCGCCGGTCTGCCCATGTCCAACGGCCTCACCCGGCTCGAGACGCGCTTTCTGGCCACGCCAGAGCGGGTGAACGAGCTCAGGGCGCGCGAAGGCTCGATCTCTACGGAGGACGCCGCAGAGCTCGGCCTGGTGACCTTCGCTCCCGACGACATCGACTGGGACGACGAGGTGCGCATCGCCATCGAGGAGCGCGCTGCGTTCTCACCTGACGCGCTCACCGGCATGGAGGCCAGCCTGCGCTTCGCCGGGCCGGAGACGATGGAGACCAAGATCTTCGGCCGGCTGAGCGCCTGGCAGAACTGGATCTTCCAGCGCCCGAACGCCGTGGGCCAGAAGGGCGCGCTCACCGTCTACGGCTCGCCCGAGCGAGCAGTTTTCGACTACCGGCGCACATGAGCGGCGCCTCGGAGAAACAGACCAGCATGACGTCCATCGCGACCAACGAGAAGATCCCCAACAACGTCAACCTCGCCTCCGACCGGCGCCTGCAGCGCGCGCTCGAGGAGTGGCAGCCCAACTTCATCAAGTGGTGGGTCGAGATGGGGCCCGCGGGCTTCCAGCAGCACGACGTGTGGCTGCGCACCGCCATCAGCGCTGACAGCGACGGCTGGGCACACTTCGACTACGTCAAGATGCCGGACTACCGCTGGGGTATCTTCCTGGCGGATCCGGTCAAGGACCGCACCATCGGCTTCGGCGACGACATGGGCAAGCCGGCCTGGCAGGAGGTCCCAGGTGAGCACCGCAACGCTCTGCGCCGGCTGATCGTCACCCAGGGCGACACCGAGCCGGCCAGCGTGGAGCAGCAGCGCCACCTGGGCGAGACCTGCCCCAGCCTGTACGACCTGCGCAACCTGTTCCAGGTCAACGTGGAGGAAGGCCGCCACCTCTGGGCGATGGTCTACCTGC
This sequence comes from Polyangiaceae bacterium, assembly GCA_015075635.1. Classification (NCBI taxonomy): domain Bacteria; kingdom Pseudomonadati; phylum Myxococcota; order Polyangiales; family Polyangiaceae; species Polyangiaceae bacterium. The sequence continues at coordinate 1,622,478 of JABTUA010000003.1, read as the reverse complement.
TCCACTCGTACTTCGGCCGCGACGGTCGCGAGGAGGCGGAGGCCTTGCTCGAGCGCCGCAGCGGCAACGCGGACAATCCCCGGATCTTGGGCGCCTTCAACGCCCCGATGTTGGATTGGCTGTCGTTCTTCATGTTCACCTACTTCACCGACCGCGACGGCAAGTACCAGCTCCTGGCCCTGGCGGAGAGCGCCTTCGATCCGCTCTCGCGCACCACGCGCTTCATGCTCACCGAGGAGGCTCACCACATGTTCGTGGGAGAGACTGGCGTCCAGCGCGTCGTGGAGCGCACGGCCGAGTTCATGCGCGACAACAAGGACGTGGACCCGCGCTCGCAGGGCCTGATCGACCTGCCGACCGTCCAGCGCTTCGTGAACTACTGGTTCTCGATCTCGCTCGACCTGTTCGGCGGCGAGATCTCCAGCAACGCCGCGCAGTACTTCGCCTCCGGGCTCAAGGGCCGGGCGCACGAGGAGCGCTACGAGGATCACGTGGCGCTCACCACGAGCGTCGAGATGGACGTGCCCAAGGACGGCGCGTTGGTCCGCGAGTCGGTGCCGATGCGGACGGCGATGAACGAGGTACTGCGCGCGTCGTACATCGAGGACTGCCAGCGCGGTGTCGACAAGTGGAACAAGACCATCGCCGAGAGCGGTGTCCCGTTCGAGCTCACGCTCCCGAGCTCGCGCTTCAATCGGCAGGTCGGCATCTACGCGGGCCTGCACTTCGCGCCGGACGGGCGTCCGCTCAGCGAGGCGGAGTGGCAGGAGCAGAAGGCCGCCTGGCTCCCCAGCGACAAGGACCGCGAATACCTGGCCAGCATCATGACGCGGCCCGTGTTCGAGCCCGGCAAGATGGCGCACTGGATCGCGGCGCCCAAGAAGGGCATCAAGGGCAAGCCGGTCGAGTTCGAGTACGTGCGGCACGACTGAAAAGCCGATTTGACGACGGCGGACGGCGGGGCGACCATGCGCCCCGCCCGAGTCGCATGAGCGCCACGTCCGCCTACGAAGAGCTCCAGGAAGGCAGCAAGCTCGGGCCGTACCAGCTCCTGGTGGCCGTGGCCCAGGGCGGCATGGCCCGAGTCTGGGCTGCGCGGCACGTGCCGACGAACCGCGTGGTCGCGGTCAAGACGATCCGCCCGGAGCTGGCGGGCAATCGCGTCTACCAGAAGCTGTTCACCGACGAAGCGCGCTTCGCGGCGGCAGTGAAGCACCCGAACGTGTGCCAGGTGCTCGCCTCCGGCGAGGAGCGCGGCGTGCTCTACATCGCCATGGAGTGGGTGATTGGCGAGAGCCTGGCGCGCGTGCTCAAGCCGAACCGTGGCGACACGCCGCAGCCGGTCGAGCCGCGCTTCGCCGCGAAGATCATCGCCGAGTGCGCCGACGCGCTGCACGCCGCCCACGAGGTGCGAGCCGAGGACGGCAGCTTGGTGCGCATCGTCCACGCCGACGTGTCGCCGCAGAACCTGATGCTGACCACCACGGGCCGCGCGAAGCTCGTCGACTTCGGCGTCGCGCGCTCGGTGGCGAACGGCAAGCTCGCCGAATTTCCGCAGCTCGACGGCAAGGCGGCCTACATGGCGCCGGAGCACGCCGCCGGGAAGCGCCTGAGCCGGCTCTCGGACGTGTTCACGCTGGGCGTGTGTCTGTACGAGATCTCGACCGCCGCCCGGCCCTTCGCCACCGGAAACCGCGAGGCGACCATCGAGCGCTTGCTCAAGGGCGACTTCCCGTTGCCCAGCGAGCTCGTCCCGGACTACCCGCAGCAGCTCGAGCGCATCTTGCGCCGCGCAATGGCCATGGAGCCGGCCCACCGCTACCCCTCGGCGCTGCGCCTGAAAGCCGCGCTCGAGGAGTGGGTCGCCTACTCCGGACCGCCGGTGGACGACAGGGCCCTGGCCGAGTTCGTGCGCGCCAGGGCCGGCGCCATCATCTCGGAGCGCGAGGCGGTGATCGCTCGCAGCATGGGCGGGCGAGCCTAGGGGACATCCCCAATTCAGCGCTTCTTGCTCGTCAGGTGCACGCCGGACTCGAGTGCCGTGAGCAGCGCCTCGTGCGCCCCGGGCGGCAGGGGCTCGTCGTCGGCGAGCGCCCGCACCAGCATCAGGGTCTTGTCGTCGGCCGACGGAGTCACCGCTACGCGCAGCGCTTGCCGCGGGCGGTAGGTGACCCCGCCGCTGGACGAGACGGGCGACGAACGCGACGTGTGCGGCGAGGAGTGCGGGGCAGAGCTCGGAGACGAGTGCGGCGGCGCGGCGCTGGGCGAAGAGCGCGACGAAGCGGGCGCGGCGCTCGGTGACGACCGGAGCGGCGGCGGCGGCGCAGCGCTGGGCGAAGAGCGCGACGGCGGCGGCGGCCGCCGCGAGGGTGGGGGCTGCCGGCGCTCCATGGCCTCGACGCCCGCGGGAATGGAGTAGTCGTGCACCGTGGCCTCGTCCGGTGGCGAGAGCGGCGGAGCCTTCGGGCGGCTCACCGGCATCGGGCGCGGCGTGGTGGCCTCGTCCGGCGGCAGCGGGCTCACCGGCGGCGGCATCGGCCGCGGCGTGACCGGAACCGGCGTCGTCTCAGTGGCTGGTCCCGAGGACGCGGGAGGCGGCAAGATCGACGGCGGCAGCTCGAGCGCCACGGTCAGATCCGCGGCAGCGCGCGCCAGCGCCACGGCCCGCATGTCACTGCCCGCGTCGCTGGCAGCCTCTGCCGCGCGCCGGAGCCAGCGCACGGCCTCGTGGTGGTCGCCGCGACCCCACATCGTCCCACCGGTCTGCAGGTTCCACGCGACGTCTTCCGGATCGCCGGTTTCAGGCGCCGGGAATGCGAGCTCGGTCATCGGCGCCGCATCATACTCGAATCATTCCGGCGACGCCGTGGCGAAAATTCAGCGGGCCCAGCGCTCTCGCAGCATCGGATAGAGCGTGTCGCCCATGGCGTACAGGTGATCGCAGTGGGCGTCCGTGTCCTTGCCCCCGTAGCCGCGAACGTGGAAGTCCCCGCGGTCGGCGCGGACGCCGAGCGTCATGGACGCACGCGGACCATCCTCGCTGACCTGCTGGGTCTCGATGCCCAACTTGCCGGTCAGGTAGCGCGCCGTCTCGCTGGTGCTGGCGTAGCTCGGCGTGACGATGGAGGTGTGCGTGATGCCGAAGAGCTTCTCGCCGCGAGCGGCGCGCTCGGCGAAGTCGGCGAACGGCGCCATCTGCTGCTCGTTGATCTTCTGGCGAAACTTGTCGAGGAACCCCGCGTGCAGCCCGTCGGCGAGCAAGATGGCATCGACCAGCTCGCGATCGTTCTTGCTGGCGAGCACGCGATAGGTGGCCCCGTAGCCCGCGCTCCACGCGCTCAGCGCGACGCGACCGCGGGAGCCGGTCGGGTGCGGACAGGTCTTGTCCACCACCTGGTCGATCTCGTCGAGTAGGCGCCCGAGCGAGCCATCCTGGAGGAAGGCGTCCTCGTAAGGGCCCGAACCGATGCCCAAGTTCACGACGACGAAGACCGCGTCGAGAGCGGCGCGCTGGAAGACCGGCTCGATCATCTCCGGCGCCCCGTGGAAGTGGACGACCACGTCGTAGCGACCCCGAGCGTCACGGCAGAGCTGGGGCACGTTCACGATTTTGCGACCCCGCACCACGCGGACCGGTTTATCGATGCGCGTGCTCGGCGCTGGCTCGGCGCGCCGCGAGTGGCTCTGGGCGACCTCGGCCACCAGCTGCGCCACCGACGATGCTGCGGTGCGCAAGACCGGAGCTTCGGCGGCGCCCGCCGGGAGCGCGCTCAGGAAGAACATCGCGGTGACCAGACCGACCAGGAAGCGCTGCATCTCTCCCGCGCCCATACAAGACCCGTTCCAGCACGTAACCGCGCGGATTCACGAAAACTCCGCCAGCGCCTGAGGTCGCCCGCGCGCAGCGCGCGGACCGCAACCTGCTGCCCACAGCCCTCAGTCGGAAAGCGCCCGATCCAGGCTAGGCTCTCGGTCCCGTGACGGAGATCGACGACCGCCCGACGCTCGCCGGGATGCATTTGCCCACCGTTCAGCAGCTCGCCGCGGCGGTGGCCATTCCAAGGCTCGAGCTCTGGGTCGAGCGCGAGGCCGGCCGCGACGTCGCGCGCACGTCGGTGCTCGAGGGCGACGTCCTGCGCGTCGGCTCGCACCCCAGCAACGACGTCGTGCTCGACGACCGTGCGGTCTCGCGCTTTCACTTCCAGCTCACGCGCAGCGACCAGGGCTGGCTCGTGTCCGACAGCGGGTCGCTGAATGGCACCACGGTCAACGGAGTGCGCGTCCGGGACGCCGACCTGCCGCGCCCCGGCTGCCGCATCGAGCTGGGAGACTCGGTGCTCCGCCTGCAAGAGCTCGGCCCGGAGGCCATCGAGGAGATCCCGACCTGGTCCTCGTTCGGCGACCTGTACGGCGAGTCGATGGCGATGCGCCAGCTGTTCGCCGTGCTCGATCGGGTCGCGAAGAGCGAGTCCACGGTGCTGATCGAGGGTGAGAGCGGGACGGGCAAGGAGCTGGCCGCGATGGAAATCGCCCGGCGTGGCCCCCGCTCGAGCGGCCCGTTCATCATCGTGGACTGCAGCTCCATCTCTCCCAACCTGATCGAGAGCGAGCTGTTCGGTCACGCCCGCGGCGCCTTCACCGGCGCGGACAAGAACCGCGTCGGGGCGTTCGAGGCCGCCAACGGCGGCACCATCTTCTTGGACGAGATCGGCGAGATGCCGCTGGAGATGCAGCCAAAGCTGCTGCGAGCGCTGGAGGCGCGGGAGATCCGCCGAACCGGGGAGAACGAGGCCCGCAAGATCGACGTGCGAGTCATCGCCGCGACCAACCGCCGGCTCGAGCGCGAGATCAATGCCGGTAGGTTCCGCGAGGACCTGTACTTCCGGCTGGGGGTGGTCACGGTGCGCATGCCGCCGCTCCGGAAGCGCCTGCAGGACATCCCGATGCTGGTGCAGGTGATCCTGCGCTCGCTGAACGCCGAGGACGCGCTCCACCTGTTCACGCCCGAGGTCATCGACGACATGTCGCGCTACGACTGGCCCGGCAACGTGCGCGAGCTCCGCAACTACGTCGAACGCGCCGTGGTGCTCGACCACGCTCCCCCGGCCAGCGAGCGGCGGAGCGGCCAGAGCTTCGCACCGGAGGAGGCGGCGACCGCGCCGGGACTGGGCGGCCCGCCCGCCAACACGGACATCACGGTGCCGTTCAAGAGCGCGAAGGAGGCCGTGATCACCGAGTTCGAGCGGGCCTACCTCAAGGCGCTCCTCGACTGGTCGGGCGGCAACGTGAGCAAGGCGGCACGCAAGGCCAAGATGGACCGCATGTACCTCTACCGCCTGCTGCAACGTTACGAGCTGCGCGGCGGCTCCCGCATCGAGGACTGAAAGACTCTCCTACGAAGGGCGCGACGCGGCAGCGAAGCGTGCGCCCTGGTCTGCCGCGAAGCCGGGTTCGCGAGAGGTGTCGCAACTCGGCGACGGCTGGTGCCGAGGGGGCTGGAACGGCAGTTGCTGTGGTTGCCGCGGCATGAAGCGCAAGAGTCCGCTCGCCGGTCTCATGGCAGCGTTCACCTTCGGCTGCTCCTCGCTCGCGCTCGCCTCACCCTGCGGAGGCGTCGACGAGCGACGAGAGGAGTGCGTGGAGCGCGAGATCTTCCTCATGCCGGGGGTGCAGGGGGTGTTCTTCGCGCCTCGTGGCGCCGGCGATCCCTTCATCGGCGGGGGCGCACAGCTCGCGCCGCTGCACTGGTCGCACAACAACGATCGCTTCGGCCCCAGTCAGGGCGCGGTGTTCATGCAGGCGTCGATCCTGGACTCGAAGAGCTCGGGCTCGTCGCTGGCGCTCTACGACGTCGGCTTCTCGCTCTCGCTGGAGAGGAACTCGAGCCGCCGCTTCCTCATCCCCTACTTCGGCGCAACTCTCGGCGGGACCATCCACGAAGAGCTGCCGAACACGGCCTTCGCCTACCCGTTCGGCGGCCTGCACCTCTTCTGGCACCATCACCTGGTGCTCAACGCGGAGGGCGGCTACCACTTCCCGTTCGACGCCGTCGACGAGATGCGAGGGCCTCGCGCGCAGCTCTCCGCGCGCTTCTCCATGTGGTGAAGCGCGCGGGTCAGCGCAAGCGGTGCCGCTTGACGAGCTCCATCAGGTACGAGCGGTCCATCTGCCCGTCCCGGGCTGCCTGGCGCACGTTGCCCCCGCTCTTCTGCAAGAGCTGCTCGACGTAGCGCCGCTCGAAGTCGTCCATCACCACGCGCTTCGCGTCGCGGTACGGTAGCCCCATCACGCCAGCGAAGGGATCGCGCGCCTCCTCGCCGGCTCCGAGCGCCGGCGCCTGGAGCTGGGCGGGCTCGCCCAAGGCCAGCGTGCCGAGCACGAAGTTCCGCAGCTCGCGGACGTTGCCCGGCCACGGGTGCGCCCCGAGCCTCCGTAGCTCGTCGGTCGGGAACACCTCCCTCAGCGGGCCGCGATGACCCGCTTCGCGCAGGAAGTGCTCGACCAGACCGGGGATGTCCTCCGTACGCTCGCGGAGCGGCGGCACCGAGAGCGTGACGACGGCGACCCGATAGAACAGATCGAGCCGGAACGTCGCCGAGTTGACCTGGGCCCTGAGGTCCCGGTGCGTGGCCGAGACCAAGCGCACGTCGACGGCGACGTCGTCCTTGCCGCCGACCCGGCGAATGCGCCTGCGTTCCAGCGCGCCGAGCAGCGCCGACTGGAGCTCCGGCGGCAGCTCGCCGATCTCGTCCAGAAACAAGGTGCCCCCGTGGGCGCGCTCGAACGCACCGATGTGCTGGCGTTCGGCGCCGGTGAACGCGCCCCGCTCGTGCCCGAACAGCTCGCTCGAGAACAGCGTCGGCGTGATCGCGCCGCAGTCCACGGTCACGAACGGCTCGGCGGCTCGCTGGCTGGTGTCGTGGAGCGCGCGTGCGATGAGCTCCTTGCCGGTACCCGACTCGCCGAGCAGCAGCACGGACACGTCGCTCGCGGCGACCCGGCTCGCCTGGGCCATCAGCCGGCGCATCGGCGCGCTGTCGCCGAACAGCTCGCCGAAGCGCGCCGGCGTCTCGCCCACGTCCACGATGTCGCCGTCGTCCACGCGCAGGCTGGTCGCGCCCAGGGACAGCACGGTCGTCGGGTCGACGACCGCGCTCCCGGCTTGCAGCACGACGCCGCCGATGCGGGTGCCGTTGGTCGAGCCCAGGTCTACCGCCAGGATGCGGCCGGCGCGGCGGCGGAGCTCGAGGTGAAAGCGGCTGACGGTCTTGTCCGTCACCACCAGGTCGTTGCCGTCGGCTCCGCCCACGCTGATCGAGTCGGACCCCGATACGAGCTTCCTCCCGGCATCGGGTCCGGTCACGACCTCGACGCGCAGCGTGCGCACGAGACGCCCGGTCTGCTCGATGGGGACGGTTCGGTCGGAGGCCATGGCGCTAGCTCACCCGACCTTCTAGCACCCCGCCGTCCGCCGTGACCAAGACCACGTGATCGGCGTCGGCGTGAATGCTGACGAACGGCGCGGTCCAGGAGCCGTCCTTCCAGACCTCCTTCCAGCTCGCGCCTTCGCCGGCCGAAAACCAGATGCTCCCGGCACCGGCGACCCACTCGCCACCGAGCACGTCCACGGCGCAGGCGGACCCGTGGGAAGCGCTGCCCAGCACGACCTCGCTCTTGCCGCTCGGCGCGACGCGCACCACGTGATGGCCGCCGGCCGCGATTGCCACTCCGCGCTCGGGCTGGCTGGCGCAGCACACCAGCGCGGGCGCGCTCGGGCTCGCCACCGGCTCGATGCGCCACTCGAGCGGGCGGTACTTGGCAGCGAACGCTCCACCCGCGCGAGTGCGCCCGCTGACCAGCCAGCACTCGCGATCGAGGCGCGCGAGCCCCGGGATGCTGGCAGCCTCTTCGACCAGGAGCGGCCGCAGCCAGTGGCGGCCGCAGTAACCGAAGAGCGCCGGCGCCATGCCGGTCCGTACGCCGACCATCACGGCGAGATCGTCCAGGTCGCCGGAGAACGCGCTGATCGTCCGCTCCGGCTCGGGGCACGCCAAGATCTCCGCGGTCTCGTCCGCTGCGAAGGCGTGCAGCCGGCCCGCCTCCGTGGAGAGGAGGAAACGTCCGGCGCCGAGGCGGCGCACCATGTGGATGGGCCAGACCGGAGGCGGTGAGAGCTCCGTCCACTCCCCGCCGTCCCAGAAGCTCAGCCCCGCGGGTGTCGCGGCCAGACAGTGGCCATCACTCTCCCACGCCACGTCCACGATCACCCGGGCCGCGCCCGGGTTCTGACGTGCCACCCACGTCCAGCGCCCGGGGTCGCGCTGCGCCGCTCGCTCGGTCCGCGCCGAGAGCACGCTGGTCACCAGACGCTTGCTCGGCTGTCCGCTGCCCGGGCCCGCAGCGAGCCACGGCGAGATCCAGGCGGCGAGCTCGGCCGCGCTCTGGGGCCGCTGCCGAGGATCGGCCGCGGTGGCGTGGGCGAGCGCGGCGTCGATGGCCTGGCATGCATCGCGCCGCGCTGCGAGCTCGGGTGAGAGCGCCTTGGCGGAGCGGATGCTGCGCCGCTCGGGTCGGGTCGCGGCCATCACGCCGTCGAGCGCGGACTTCACCTCGAAGTACTTCTCGCCGGTCAGCATGAAGAAGATCACGGCCGCGAAGCTGAACACGTCGGTGGCGGGACCGATCTCGTTGCGCAGGTGGACCTGCTCCGGCGCGACGTAGCCCGGCGACCCCAGCGCGAGCTCGCCGAAGGTCGAGACCATGCCGGTCGGCCGCGCGATGCCGAAGTCCGACACCTTCACCACCTCCGACGGACCGAAGCCGCAGCACAACACGTTGCTGGGCTTCAGATCGCGGTGGATCACCTCGGCGGCGTGGATCTCCGAGAGCGCCGCCGTGAGCTGGCGCAAGAGGCTCTGCGCCCGCTCCGGGTCGAAGGCAAAGCCCGTGTTCTTGAGCGCGTAGCGCACGCGCTTGGAGAGCGTCTCGCCCTCCACTCCCCCGTGCACGTGCTCGATGGCCAGCCAGGGTAGCTCGAGCTGCCGACCGTCGACGATCACCGATGCCACGCCCGTGTCGAGGAGCCGCACCACGAACGGTGTCGGTGGCACGCGCTCGTTCAGACGGCCGAGCGCGACGACCTCCTTCTTGAACAAGCGCGTGACCATGTCGCCGTTGTGCATCACGGTCTCCGGTCGCATGATCTTGAGCACGACGGGGATGCTCCCCTCCGGCGCGTGACGCACGGCGAGCACGGCGTGGGCGAAGCCGCCTCGGCCGATGGTGCGCTCGACCGCATAGCTGACCTCCGGGCGGTGCTCGGAGACGAGACGGCTGCGGCCGAGCAAAGCGACGGTGACGTCTCGCGACGGACCGTCCGGGCCCGAGTCGCTCACTTCGCGCCCCCGTACTTCTGCTTGAGGGCTTCCGCGGCCTGCCGGGCCTTCTCGGCGTCTTCCCTGGCCTTCTGCGCGTCGGACTGGGCCTTCTGCGCGTCGGACTGAGCCTTCTTGACGTCGTTCAGCCAGTCCGAGCCCGCGTCCCCGGCGGGTGGCGCCGACGACGGGGAGGCGGCCGCGCGCACGCCGGGCCGCGCCGGCCCCGCTGCAGCGTCGCCCGCATCGACGACGTCGAGCAGCTCGGCGCCGCGGGCGGCGATGGGTGCGTCGAGAGTGGAGGCGCTCGGCTGCGTGCTCGCGCCCGAGCGCTGAGAGTAGAGGTAGCCGGCCGTGCCCAGCGTCGCGACGGCGCCGAGTCCCAAGAGCGCAACCAGCGGCACCACCAGGGGCGAGCCCTTCTTGCTCGGCGCGGGCGTGAAGCTGTGCGGCCCTTGGGTGACGGCGGGCGCGGGCACCGAGAACGGCCCCGAGAGCGGCGCCGTCTGGGCCGGGCCGATGGCGCTGGTGGTCTGCGCGGGCGGCGGAGCGAGCGAAGGTTGCCCGGCGCCGACCAGCGCACGGAAGGCCTCGGCCATCTCCAGCGCCGAGCCGAAGCGGCGCTCGGGATCGCGCTCGAGCGCGCGGGAGAACCAGGCGTCGAAGCCAGGGGGCACCGGCGCAACGGCCGAGGGCACCGGCAGCGGCTCGGTGCAGATCTTGACCAGGAGATCTCCGAGCACGGCGCTGTCGAACGGACGCCGCCCGGTCAGGCACTCGAAGGTGATGACGCCGAGCGCCCAGAGATCCGAGCGATGATCGACGGCGCGGGTGCCGCGCGCCTGCTCCGGGCTCATGTAGTGGGGCGTGCCCAGCACCGTCCCGGTGTGCGTGGCTGCGCCGGCGCCCGCCTCGGTCTCGTTCAGCGCCTTGGCGATCCCGAAGTCGAGCACCTTGGCGATGTCCTCGTCGGCGTTGTGCACCAGGAAGACGTTGTCGGGCTTGAGGTCGCGGTGCACGATGCCGGCTTCCTGCGCCTTTTGCAGGGCCCGGGCCACGTGGATCAGGAGACGCGCCGTCTCCTGGGCGCCGAGCACGCCTGTCCGCGCGAGGCGCTGCCTGAGGCTCTCGCCTTCGAGCAGCTCCATCACCATGAACGGCGTGTCCTCGTGCACACCGTAGTCGAGGATTTGCACCACGTGGGGGCTGCGCAGCGCGGCGGCCGCCTGCGCCTCCCGCAAGAAGCGAGCGCGCAGCGGCTCCGAGTCGGCCACCTTGGACAGCACCAGCTTCACCGCGACGGGGGAGCGCAGCACCAGGTGCTCGGCGCTCCACACCGCGCCCATGCCACCGCGACCCAGCTCCCGGACGAGTCGGTACTTTTCGGCGAGCACGTCACCGGCCGCCCACTGGCGCGCCACCATGAGGCCCGGAAGGTTAGTTTCCTCGAGCAGCGCCGGCAACCTCCGTGCCGGCCGGGCGTAGACCGCCGCCTCGAAATCGTTGAGTAGGCCCGGGCGTTGGAGTAGCGAGAAGGGCGATTTCCGAGAAGGAGCTGCCAGATGCCGACCTGCAAGGGATGTGGCGACGACGCCGACGAGCTCGTGACCTTGAAGGTCGCGGGCAAGACCAAGAAGCTCTGCGAGAGCTGCGCCGACGAGGTGCGGGAGTCCGAAGAGGTCGCAGAGCAGAGCGAGGCCGTCGTCCAGCAGATGATGGGCTTCAAGGGCAGGCGCTGACCGCGTGGAGCTCCGCGCCGGACAACGCATCGACCGCTACGTCCTGATCGAGCCGCTCGGAGAGGGCGGCCAGGGCGCGGTCTGGAAGGCGCAGGATCCCCTGGCGCCCGATGCGCCGTGCGCGCTCAAGTTGGTGCCGGTGGTGCTCGGTCGCCCGAACGACCTGGAGCGCGCTCGGCGCGAAGCGCGGGCGTTGGCCCAGCTGGAGCACCCCTCGCTGGTCCGCTCCAGCGGCCTGTTCGAGGATCTCAAGCTCGGCGTGCTGGGCATCGCGATGGAGCTGGTGAAAGGCACCTCGCTCAAGCAGCTCGCGCGCGAAGGGCGGCTGGGCGCCGAAGAGAAGAGCCTGGTGCTCGAGCACGTGGCTCGGGCGCTGGACTACCTGCACAAGAGCGGCGTCGTGCACCGAGACGTGAAGCTCGACAACGTGCTGGTGCGGGAGAGCTTCTGGGACGACCCGAGCCGATCCGACGGCGTGAAGGTGGTCGATCTCGGCATCGCCGCCGTCTCCGGCTCGGACCGCGAGCTCACGCAGGAGGGCACGGTCGTGGGCACGCTGGCGTATCTGGCGCCGGAGCTCCTCGATCCCGCGACCTTCGAGGGCGAGCAGAGCTCGCCGCGAGTGGACGTATTCGCCTTCGGCGTGATGGGCTGGCTCCTGCTCTCGGGGCAACACCCGAGCGGCTTGCCGGCGAATTCCAACGCCGTCGAGTACACGCGGACCTACCGCGCGACGCTCTTGCCCGGTCGTGACTTCCCGGTCGGCACGCTCGACGAACCCTGGCGCGGCGTGCTCACCCGCTGCCTGGCGCCGAACCCGGCCGAGCGTCTGCCGAACGCAGGGGCCGTGCTCGACACCATCGCCAGCCGGCCACCGGACAGCGTCGTCGTGCGGCCGTCTCGGGACGGAGCACCGGAGGCGACGGCGGTGGCCACACCCCAGGCGATGCTCGAGCCGACCGCATTGGCGGAGCAAGCAGCGCCCGCCCAGGCCCCAACGGTCGCCATCGCGCCAGCGAAGGCCGCTCCGCCAGCGCCTCAGGGCTCCAAGGTGCTCGTCGTCTTCACGCTCTTGGTCGCCGTCGCCATCGGCGTGGCCATCGCGATGAAGGCGAGCGTCGAGGCGCCAGCCCCGGCTCGGAGCGCGAGCGCCTCGGTCCCGAGCGCCCGCGCGGCGAAGCAGCCCGCGGACGCCGGACCGGTGCCCGAGGACGCCGCGCCCGAGGGCGCGACCAGCGAAGCCGCGCCCGAGTCGGCGGCGGCGCTGGATCCCTGCCCAGCGTGCCCGTCGGGTCGGAGCTGCGGCGAAGAGGGCTGCGACGCCCCCCTCGAAGCGTCGGAGGTGTACGCGCTCCGGCTCGGCCGCGTCGATGGCGACTCGTTCTTCGCCACCTATCGGACGGCGGAGGTCTGCGTCTCGATCAGCGGCAGGTCCGGAGCACCCGTGTGCATGCCGCTCGCGGAGACGCTCGACGCCGGCGTGACGGCCAAGAGCCTGCGCGTCGATTACGTCGCCCTCGTCAAAGACGGCCTCGACGTGACCGTGCAGCACTCGGTGCCCGGCCAGGGCGCAGCCCGGCTCGCCCACAAGACCGGAGTGAAGCCGGCCGACGGTGGGCGGCGCGAGCTCTTGTGCAAGGGCTTGCTCGTCGAGGACTTCGTCACCGAGCCAGACGTGCAGCTCGGGCAGGTCGTGCTCTACCTGGATGACGCCGGGGGTCAGCCGACGCGCTGCCCTTGAGAGGCGAGCGCCTTCGCGGCCTCGACCCAGCCCTCGCGCTGGATGCGATTCGGCTGGATCCGCAGCTTCGCCGCGATTTCGGCGATTTCCGCCTCACCCCAGCCGGCGATCTGCGAGTAGCTCTTCACTCCCGCCGCTGCGAGCGCATCGCGAAACTTCGGGCCGATGCCCTTGATGCGGGTGAGGTCATCGGCGAGCGCCGGCGCCCAAGCGAGGCTCTCGGCCTCTGCTTCCAGCGCGCGGACGCGCGCGTCGCGCTCTGCCAGCTTGCCGCGCTCGAGCTCGAGCGCCGCGTCGAGCTCGCGGACGCGGGCCTCGAGCTCGGAGAGCGACGCGTCGAGCCGACGGGAGTGGGCGCGGAGCGCAGACAGCTCCGCATCCAGCTGAGCGGCACGCGACGCCTCCGCTTTGGCCACGCTGAGCTCGGCCTCGAGGTCGCCGATCTGAGTCCGGAGGCGCGGAACGTCGGCGGTGCTCCCGGCCTCCAGCCGCTGGATGCGCGCGTCGCGCTCGGCGATGCGGGCGAGCAGCGTCTCGCGCTCGGTCTGAAAGCCGCGCAGGTCGGCCAGCTTGGTCGCGAGCACGCGCTTGGTCTGCTCGAGCTCGGCGGCCAGCGCGGCCGCGTCCGCGGCCGGCGGAGCCGACGTCCTGACCGGCGGTGGCGGCGGTCGCATGCTGGGGGGCACTGCCCGGGGTGAGCTCGCGGGCGACGGGGGCCGGAAGCTCGGCGGCGGAGGCCGGAGGCTCGGCGGCGGAGGTCGCACGCTCGACGGCGCGGCGTGCGGGGAGCTCGCGGGCAGCGGCTGTGGCCGGGGGCTCGACGGCGCAGCCATGGGGGAGCTCGCCGGCGGCGGGGGCCTCACGCTAGGTGGCGGTGGCGTCGCACCCGGAACCGGGGGCGGCCGCGGGATGCTCGGCGCAACCGCCGGGCGCGGCGGCAGCGCGACCGGACGCGGTGGGATGCTGGCTGGGCGCGGAGGAGCCGCGACGCCTGGCTGAGCCGGAGCGTCGCGCGTCTCCTTGACGTGCGTGATCTCGGTATCCGAATCGTCCTTCGGCTTCATGCTGCGCCAGCGCCCGAGGAGCTTAGCGCGGGCTTTGCCCGCAACCCAAGGACCTGTGGGGCACTCTGACCCAGGGCGCCCCACCGAGCGCACCCGTCCTGCCTGAAATGGCACCAGAAGCGCGACGGACGCCTGGATCTCGGTGACCATTCACATGGCTCGCGGGGCCCCAGCCCCGCTCGCGGCGAGCGCGAGGAGCCTCGCGTGTCCGACGCATGTTGGCGAAGTAAGAGCGAAGCGGAAAGACCCTACCCGATCCACGCCGGCTTGCGCCCGACGCGCCGCAGAGACAATCAGGCGGGCCATGACCTCGCCCGACGAGCCGAAGCCGGAGCCACCCGCGAAACCCGAGGAGGCCGAGAGCTCGACCGGCCGGCGCGTGCTGATCGCAGTCGGCGCGGCCGTGGTCGCGCTCGGAGCGGCCTACGGAACCGGACGCTACCAGGGCAAGCTGACCACGGACGCCGCCGAGAAGCAGGCCAGCGAGAGGGAGGCCGAGAAGAAGCGCGCTACCGCGGAGTTCGACGCTCAGCGCGATCGGGCCATCCGCTTGGAAGCCCGCCGCCGGCTGCACCTGGCGCTCTTGGCCCTCGAAGAGCGCAACTTCGGCCTGGCCGAGGGGCACCTGGCCAAAGCGAGCGCGCTGCTCGGTCGAGCCAAGGGCGACGCAGCGCTGGAACGCCTGGCCGGCGAGATCGGTGGGACGAAGCTGGGCGCTACCGACGATCTGGGTGCGACCCGCAAGAAGCTCCTCGACTGGGTGCAGGCCTTCGACGCCGCGATGCCTCTACCCGAGTGAGGCGGGCGCGCGGAGCGGCACGCTGAAGGCCACCCGTGCACCGCCCCCGCGGCGGTTCTCGGCCCAGGCGCGCCCCCCGTGTGCCTCGGCGATGCGCCGCACCAGCGACAGCCCGAGCCCGAGCGACGAGCCCGCGCTCTTCTCGCCTCGGACGAACTTGTCGAAGGCGCGGACCAGATCCTGCTCCGCGAAGCCGGGACCGCCGTCTTCGACGGAGAACACCCAAGCATCCGCCTGCCGCGAGACGACCAGGGTGGCGACGCCCCCAGCGTGCTCCTTGGCGTTCTCGAGCAGGTTGGTCAACGCGCGCGCCAGCAGCGTGGGGTCGCCGGAGAGGGCTGTCTCCTCGGACCGGAAGTCCAGCACGCCCGCGGAGAGGCCCGCTCGCTCGAGGCACCTCTCCGCGAGCTCGCGCGCGTCGAGGTCGCGTCGCTCCAGCGCGCCGAAGTCGAGGCGGGAGCTCGCGAGGAGCTGACCGACCAGCGAGTCGATCTCCAGCACCTCGCGCTCGATGTCCTCGCCGACCTTGCCCTGCTGCTCCCGGGCGAGCTCCGACAGAACCCTGAGGCGCGCGAGGGGCGAGCGGATCTCGTGGCTCACCCCCGCAAGCAGCTCGCGCTGATCGGCCATCTGCCGCTCGATGCGGCTCGCCATCTCGTTGATGGCATCCGCCAGATCGCCGATCTCGCCGACCTTGTTCCGGCGCAGGACGACGCGGGCTCCCAGGTTGCCGCGGCCGATCTCGTCCGCCACCCGCACCAGCTCCCCGAGCGGGCGCACGAGGCGGCGCGCGATCATGCCGGATGCGCCCCAGAGCGAGAGCGCCGCCAGGCCGAGGAGCAAGAAGAACGGCAGCCCGGCGCGCCGTTCGCGCTTGGCGAAGCACAGCTTGGCGTTGCCGAGCAGGCGCTCTTGCCGGCGCACAGGCGCCTCGACGTCGGGCCGCGGGCAAGGCTCGCCATACGCCCCGATCAGCTCGCCGCGGGCGTCCAAGAGCACGATGCTCATGCCCAGGTCGCGCACGACCGAGCGGGCCAGAGCGTCGCGGCGCGCCGGATCGTCCCAGCTCTCGGCCAGCTGATTGCCGATGAAGCTCCGACCGCGCTCGACGGTGCGGCGCCAACCGCCGTCCGCCCCGCCGAGCAAGAGGTGCGCCGCCGCCGCGACCACCAGCCCGGTCACGAAGATGGAAGCGCCGAACCAAAGGAACAGTCGCCGGTGCAGGCGGGACCGGACGTAGTGCCGGACGCCTCTCACGGCACCTCGCGCGGCAACACGTAGCCGATGCCCCGAACCGTCTTGATGCGCTGGGGGCTCTTGGGGTCGTCCCCGATCTTCTTGCGCAAGCGGGAGATGTGCACGTCTACCGTGCGCTCCCCCACCGCCACGTCACCCCGACCTGCTTCCCCGAGCAGCGCGCCACGCGGCACGACGCGACCGGCACGCCGCAAGAGCGCGACCAAGATGTCGAACTCGATCCCGGTGAGCTCCACCTCACGGCCATCCACCGTGGCGCGTCGCGCCTCGACCTCGGCGACGATGCCCTGCGCGCCGACCCGCTCGCCGATGGCGTCGGGCTGCGCGCGCCTCAGCACCGCGCGCAGCCGCGCGAGCAGCTCGCGCGGACTGAAGGGCTTCGGAATGTAGTCGTCGGCCCCGAGCTCGAGGCCGACCACACGATCCGACTCGTCGCCGCGAGCGGTCAGCATGATCACCGGCAGCTTGGTCTTCTGCCGGAGCCTCTTCAGCACCTCCAGGCCGTCGATGCCAGGCATCATCACGTCCAGGAGCACGGCGTCGAAGCTGTCAGCCTCGAGCTTGGAGAGCCCCAAGGCGCCGTCACGCGCGTGGCTCAGCGACACGCCGTGCTGAGCCAGGTAGCCGGCCAGTAGGTCCGAGAGACGCGCGTCGTCGTCGATGAGCAGGACTCGGAGCGACATTTCTAGTCTCGACTTGCGCACTTTCGCGCCGCGAAGAACCCGATGCGGAAGCGCTGCTTCGAGGTTACCCGCGAAGCGCGACCTGCAAGAGCGTCGCGACCCATCCCATGGGACCAGGAGGCATCTGCCGGCCACGCCGGTAGTTTTCGTGGGTTTTCGCCGCTCATGACGATCGCGGTCTGATCATGGCAAGACTGCTCGAGTCGAGTCTGGCCTCCAGCATATCAGCGGATCCCGCGCGGGGGGTCGTCGGCCCGGGCTCGGAGCGCCGCATCCGCGCAGATCTGCGCGACGTGCTGCTCGAACTTGGCGCGACGCTGGACCCATGGCCCGCGCTCGGCGCGGTGGTGGGCGACCCGGGCGGCGCAGCCGGCGTAGCCGAGCAGCGTTCCCAGGCTCAGAAGCACGATCAGGACTTTGCGTTTCATGGCACGTCTCCTCTCAGGCGTAGCTGCGATACGGCCCCTGCCAGCGCCGGCCCATGCCCGACTCGATCAGCTCGGCGAGCCGCTGGCGCTGGCCCTCGTCGAGGGCCTCGTGAGCCCGGGCCAGGCTCTCGATTGCGGTCCGGCGCAGAGCCGCCATGGCGGAGTCGTGCTTGGCGAACGCTTCACCCATCGCCTCGGCGTCGAACGAGTCGCCACGGAAGGCGCGCGCCACGTCCTTGCGGGAGGCGTCCAGGTCCCGGCGCGCGGCGTGGGCGCTGTCGATCAGATCGTCGACCGCCGCTCGAATCACCCGCTCCTGCCCCGGCGTGGTGTCCAGCCGCTCGAACAGCCAGCGCTGGAAGGCACGCCCGCCGAAGCCCCGCCGTTCGCCCGGGTCGCGGTGGCGATGAGAGTCCCAGCGGCGGCAGCCGCCGAAGCGCGCGGGCCCCCGGAGGACCCAGATCAGCCCGACCAGACAGGCCGTTCCCAGCAGAAATCCGAACATCGAAACCTCCTTCGAGAGGTCAGCTTGGAGCCAGACTGTTGCGGGCGTTCGATCCGAAGCGTGAAGTAGTGTGAAGTCGCCCGGCTGGCAGGAGCGGCCGTTCTCCGTCATAGTGCGCGGCCCGAAACCGCGAAAATGGCCGACCTCAAGACCGAAGTCTCCCGGCGACGCACCTTCGCCATCATCTCTCATCCGGACGCCGGCAAGACCACGTTGACGGAGAAGCTCCTGCTCTTCGGCGGAGCGATTCAGCTGGCGGGCGCGGTGAAGGCCCGCGGCGAACAGCGCCGCGCACACTCGGACTGGATGAAGGTCGAGCAGGAACGCGGAATCTCGGTGACCGTGTCCGCCATGACGTTCGAGTACCGGACGGGCACCTTCAACCTGCTGGACACCCCGGGCCACCAGGATTTCAGCGAGGACACCTACCGCACCCTGACCGCGGTCGACTCGGCTGTGATGGTCATCGACGCCGCCAAGGGCATCGAAGCGCAGACGCTGAAGCTGTTCGAGGTGTGCCGCCTGCGCGACGTCCCCATCATCACCTTCATCAACAAGCTCGACCGCGACGCCCGCGATCCATTCGAGCTGATGAGCGAGATCGAGGAGCGGCTGGCCCTCGACGTCACCCCGGCCAGCTGGCCCATCGGCATGGGGCGGGACTTCTTGGGCTGTTACGACCTCTTCCAGGAGCGCCTGCTCCTGGTCGAGAAGGGCTCGGAGCGCGCCGGCGGCGACGTGCGCGAGTGCCGCGGCCTCGACGACCCGCTGCTCGATCGCGAGCTACCGGAGCACGCCGTGAAGGCGCTGCGCGAGGAGGTCGAGATGGCCCGCGGGCTCTGCCCGCGCTTCGACCTCGAGGCCTATCGGGGCGGGCACATGACGCCGGTCTTCTTCGGCAGCGCGCTGAACAACTTCGGCGTGCGCGAGCTGATCGAGGGGCTGCTCCGCCTCGCCCCCGCTCCGCGCCCGCAGAAGACGACCACCCGGTTGGTCGAACCGACGGAGGACCAGGTCTCCGGCTTCGTCTTCAAGATCCAGGCGAACATGGACCCGAAGCACCGCGATCGCATCGCGTTCCTCAGGCTCTGCTCGGGCCACTTCCAGCGTGGCATGAAGCTCCAGCACGTTCGCAGCGGCAAGCAGATGACCTTGCACAACCCGGTGCTGTTCCTGGCCCGCGATCGCGAGCTCGCCGAGGAGGCCTTCGCCGGCGACATCATCGGCATCCCGAACCACGGGACCCTGCGCATCGGCGACGCGCTGACCGAAGGCGAGCCGCTGCAGTTCACGGGCATCCCGAGCTTCGCGCCGGAGCTGCTCCAGTCGGTGCGCCCCGCCGACCCGATGCGGGCCAAGCACTTGAATCGTGCCCTCGAGCAGCTGGCCGAAGAGGGCGCCGCTCGCGTGTTCAAGCCTCACTTCGGCTCGAATTTCATCGTCGGCGTGGTGGGCTCGCTGCAGTTCGACGTGCTCTCCGATCGAATCCGCACCGAGTACGACATTCCGGTGCACTTCGAGGGCACGCAGCTCTTCACCGCGCGCTGGGTGGATGCGGCAGATCCTCAGCTCATGAAGCGCTTCACGGAGACTAACCGCGCGGCCATGGCCGAGGACCACACCGGCCACCCGGTGTTCCTGGCGCGCAACAGCTGGCACCTCGAGACCACTCAAAAGGACTGGCCCGACGTGCACTTCGCGAAGACCAAGGAGCAGGCGGTCTGAGTCGACCTTCGCTGTCTCCGCCCGGCGCTTTCCGAGTGCGCCTCGACGACAACCTCGACGAACGCAGCGCGCGGCGGCAAGCCCGGGGGCGCATCGAAACCCGAGGCTGACTCCGAGCTACGGCACGAGGATCCCCGTGCCGATCAGCACGCCGAGCACGCCGCCGACCACCACCACGACCAGTCCGAGCACCACGGCGACGCTGCGCCGCCGGGCGGCACGACGCAAGAGCTCCTCAGGGTCACCCTCGGCGTGAAGCTCGGCGATGGCCGCCAGGCTCTGCTCGCTGACGTGTTTGCCACCGCTCAGCGTGTGCGCCTCTTCCGTGGAGAAATCTCGGGAAGAACGCGGTGCGGACTGCGTGACGCGTTCACCAGCCGCCGAGCGCAGCGAGTCGCGCACGTAGGGCGGCAGCTCGATACGCTTGCTCTCCGTGTCCGCCAACCAACTGCGGCGCAGCGAGGTGCCGGTGATGTCCTCCGTCACGCCCTTGCTCTCGAGCCACAGCGCGAGCTCTTCGCCCAGATCGCGCATGCTCGGCCAGCGCTCCTCCTGACTCTTGCGCAGGGCGCGCTGAACGATCGCCGACAGCTCCTCGTCGGCGACGCCGCGCTCGGTCAGACTCTGCGGCTCGGCGTTGATGATGGCGTACATCAGCGCGTTGTAGTTGTCCCCGTCGAAGGGCCGGCGCCCGCAGATCAGCTCGTAGAGCACCACGCCGAAGCTCCAGAGGTCGGTCTGCCCGTTGATTTCCTCGCCACGAGCCTGCTCCGGCGACATGTAGTCCGGGGTACCGAGCACGGAGCCGTCGATGGTCAAGCGGCGGTTGCTGTGCTCCACGCGCACGATGCCGAAGTCGAGGAGCTTCGGTTGGGTGGACGCCACCTCGTCCCGCGCCAGGAAGATGTTCTCGGGCTTGACGTCCCGGTGCACGATGCCCTTGGCGTGGGCCGCGGCCAGCGCGTGGCCGATGGGCAGGAGCATCTGCACCGCCTCGACGGCGGGCAGGCGGCCCTGCCGCTCCATCAGCTGGGCCAGATCCTCACCATCCAGGAGCTCCATCGCGATGAAGGGGTCGCCCCGGCCGGTCTCGCCGTAGTCGAGCACGCGGACGATGGCCGAGTGGCCCAGGCGCGCGGCGGCACGAGCCTCGTCCAGCAAGCGCTCGGCGACCTGCTTCGAGCCCGCTTCGATCAACTTCACGGCGCAGTGCACGTCCAGCACGCTGTTGTGCGCTATCCAGACGGCCCCCATGCCGCCCTCGCCGATCTTGCGGATCAGGATGTATTTCTCGTCGATGATTTCACCGGGACGGTACGGACCTGCGACGGTCGTGACCCCGGACGGCGGGTCGTCGCTGCCGGCGCCCGACCCGCGCTGTACACCTTGGGAGCTCATTCTTTCGACCGCAACTCGTGATTTTCCTCTCAGTTCCAGCACAGGGCAAGACCCCGGTGTATTTCCGCTCAGTGCCGGCCTGGAGGCCGCAGCCGAAGGTTCGGGCGATCCAAGGCAAATGCCGGGGCCGTGTCTCGGGAGTCGGAAACGAGGCGCCTACGTCGGGCAATGTGCGGAAACGCGGCACCCCGGCGACGACCTTCTTCGCCACCAGGCGGTGCTGTACCACGTCGAGCGGCAGGTCTGGAACGACAGCTCGGCGTAGGGCGTCTTCGAGATCGAACGCGCCTCGCAGAAGCGACACCCGCAGCGCTTCGGGCGATCGATCGAGGGAGGAAGTCGGGCGACCCCGATCGTGGTTTCGTGAGCGCTCAGCCGTGAGTCGGCCCTCAGCGAGGAGTCGCTGGTAGAGGCGCGTGCCCGGATACCGGGTCGAGAATCGCGAGGGGTGCCCTTGTGAGCTTCGTGTCGCTTCGCTAAGTGCACCAGCGCGCCCGGACCAGGGGCAAATTGGGGCAACCTTCCGGGCCTGATATAGAGTGAGCGCGAAAGCATGTCGGCTCCGACCGCACTCCTCAGCGGACGCTACCGCTTCAAGGCCAAGCTCGACGCCGGGACGAAGGCCCCGACCTGGCTCGCGACGGACGAGCAGAGCGGCAACGAGGTGGTCGCCTCGGCGCTGCCCACCGCGCGCGTCGCCGCGTTGATGGGCGTCGTCGGGCTGAAGCACGCGCACCTGGCGGGGATCGTTGCGGTGGTGGACAGCCCGGAGCCCGACGCCCTTCCCGAAGGAGCGCCGGCGGGGGGCGCCGTGGTCGTCGCAGAGTACGTCCCGGGCAAGACGCTGCACCAGGCGCTGAAAGCCGCGCGGCTCACGCCAGCGGAGGCCGTCACGCTCTGGATCCGCCTCTGTCAGGGCGTGGCGGCGCTCCACGCCAGCGGCGGCGCGCACGGCGCCATCTCGCCCCGCTGCATCGTGGTCGAGCCGAGCGTCGATCGCCAGGGACCGATCCTCACGCAGCTGCTGTCGCCGACGAGCGGTGCCTATTGCGCACCTGAGCGCTTGCAGGGCCGAGGGCCGAGCTCGGCCGACGACACCTGGGCGTTGCACGCGGTGCTGTTCTCCGCGTTGACCGGAAGTCCGCCGTTCCGCGGCGACACCAAGGACCAGCTGCTGAAGAGCATCGCGAGCGGACAGCTCCAGCGGCTCAAGGACTTCGGTCTGAACGACGAGGGACTGCAAGAGCTGCTCGCGTCCGGGTTGGTCGCGAACACCGCGCGGCGACGCACCGCCGCGGACCAGCTCGTCGAAGCTCTGGAGCGCTGGGAGCCCCGGAGCGAAGCGGCGTCCGAGTGGGAGGACGTCGCAACCGTGGTCGCCTCCAGCACCGAGGACATGGCGGCGGCGATGCGCTACGAGCCCGCGCCTGCGCCGGCGCCAATGCTCAGCATCCCGCCGGTACCCGTGG
Source organism: Polyangiaceae bacterium (assembly GCA_015075635.1). Taxonomy (NCBI): domain Bacteria; kingdom Pseudomonadati; phylum Myxococcota; order Polyangiales; family Polyangiaceae; species Polyangiaceae bacterium. Next base: position 1,600,296 of record JABTUA010000003.1, on the reverse strand, counting down.
AAGCGGAGCCCGAGCCCGAGCCCGAGCCCGCGCCTGCACCAGCGGCCCCGCTGGCGTTCCCCGTGGCCGACGCCGGCAGTCCTTTCGACGACGAGAACGATCAGACCACCGTGATGGGACGCCCTCCCATCGACGACATCCGCAGCGCCCTGGCGGCGCCGAGCGAGCCTCCAGCGCTCGACCTGCCCGTGGTCCCGCCCAAGGCCCCGCCACCGCGCGCGGCACCCCAGATCCCGGCGAGCCCCTTCGACGCGACTCCGCCGCCGCCGTCGGCCCCGCTTCCCGCAGCGCCGCCTGCCGCGGCCCCTCCCCAGCCGATGTACGGCGGTCCCGCTGCCGGCTTCCCGGCCCCAGGGTCGGCGTTCCCGCCGCCCATCTCGGCGTTCCCGCCCTCGATTCCCGGTCCGCCACCGACCGGCATCGCGCTGCCTCCCGGCACGCTCGACGACGAAGAGCAGATCCGCCGCGCCAGCCGGCGACCCATCCTCGTGTTGATCGGCATCGTGGTGTTGGTCGCCATCGGCGTCGGAGTGCTCCTGTTCTTGAACTACCGGGGCGTGATCACGGAGGCTCCGCCCGCGCCCCCCGCGAGCGCGCCGGCCCGCGTCGCCTCGGCGCCGCCTGCGAGCGCGGCGCCGGCGCCCACGGTCGCAGCGCGCAGCCCGAGCCCTGTTGCCGCAGCGGCCTCTGCCCCACCACCTGCCCCCGCCGTCACACCCGAAGAGCGCGCGCGCTGCGTGGCATCGCACTTCGAAGCCGGGACGCTGGCAGGCACCGAAGACTTCGGGTTCTTGTGCGAGGACAAGGACTTCCGCGGCATCAACTCGCAAGTCCACCGGCGTCTGGTGGTTTCCGGTCGAGGCAAGGTCACGCCCGGCATGCGCGAGTGGTCCGCGTTCGGATGGTTCGAGCTGGCGGCGTCTGCGCTGATCCGCGCTGCCTGCTGCCCGAGCGGCACGCCCGCGCCGAACCTGCCGTCGACTCCCGGCGAGTGCGCGCAGTTGACCGAAGCCCTGGGCGAGCTCACTGCGCCGCCCCTGACCAAGACCTCCGCGGACGAGCGGGCGAGCGCCTACGAGGAGGCCGTGCTGTGCTTGTTCAAGAACGGCATCCCACGGCCCTACAACTACCTGCAGCGCCCGACCCATCACGCCCGCACCGTCTTTGGCACCTTCCTGGCGCGAGCCGCCGAGCGCGTGCGCTCGTGAATTCGTCTTCGTAGTACGCTCGGCGGGATGAGCGTTCCCGACGACGTCGCCGCCCCGGCTCCGGAGCGCCGGATCTTCTGCAACCGCACGCTGAACCTGCGCTCGATTCGCGCGGTCGGGTTCGACATGGACTACACCTTGGTGCACTACAAGACCGAGGTGTGGGAGCGGCGTGCCTGGGAACGGGCCCGAGCGCGCCTGCTCGAACGGGGCTGGCCCGTGGGCAACCTCCAGTTCGACCCGAGCTTCGTGATCCTGGGACTGATCTTGGACCTCGAGCTCGGCAACCTGGTGAAGGCGAGCCGGTTTGGCTACGTGATGCGCGCGCAACACGGCACCACTCCCATCGATTTCGAGCGGCAGCGCGAGCTGTATTCGCGCGTCTCGGTCGAGCTCAGAGAGCCGCGCTGGGTGTTCCTGAACACGCTGTTCTCGCTCTCGGAGGCCTTGCTCTACGCGCAGTGCGTGGATCTCTTGGATCAGGGCGCGCTCGAGCCGGGCATGGGTTACGCCGAGCTCTACAAGGTCGTGCGCGCCGCGGTCGATCGCATCCACGCCGAGGGTGATCTGAAGGCGGAGATCGCCAGAGCGCCGGACGGCTTCGTGGAGCTCGACCCCGAGCTCGGGCGTTGCCTGCTGGACCTGAAGCAGTCCGGCAAGAAGCTGTTGCTCGTGACCAACTCCGAGTGGAGCTACACCACTTCGATGATGCGCTACGCGCTCGACCCCTTCCTGCCCAAGGGCACGAGCTGGCGCGAGTTGTTCGACGTCACGGTGGTCATGGCGCGAAAGCCGGACTTCTTCACCGCGCAGAGCCCGATGTTCGAGGTCGTGGACGAGACCGGCCTGCTGCGCCCGGTGAGCGAAGGCATGCAGCAGGGCCGCGCCTACCTGGGCGGCAACGCGCGGATGCTCGAGGCGCACCTCGGCTTGTCTCCGGAGGAGATCCTGTACGTGGGCGATCACCTGTACTCGGACGTCCACGTGACCAAGGACCTCCTACGCTGGCGCACCACGCTGGTGGTGCGGGACATCGAGCAGGAGATCCTGGCGGTGGAGGCCTTCCGCCCGAAGCAGAGCGAGCTGAGCCGTCTGATGGCGGAGAAGGAGCGCGTCGAGCACCTGTACTCGACGCTACGGCTCGCGCTGGAACGACTCGAACACCAGGACTCGGGGGCCGATCCGGCACGCCTGCGCGAGCGGTTGCACGAGGCCAAGTCCCGATTGGGCACGCTGGACGCGCGGATCGCGCCGCTCGCCGAGGAAGCCGGAAGCCTGTTCAACGAGCGCTGGGGCCTGTTGATGCGAGCCGGGCTCGACAAGAGCTACCTGGCTCGGCAGCTCGAGCGCTACGCGGACGCCTACACCTCCCGCGTCTCGAACTTCCTGGCGTACACACCGTACGTGTACCTGCGCGCGCCGCGGGTCAGCCTGCCGCACGACAGCGAGGTCTGAGCGTCCTGGGCCCGGACCCGGAGATGGGGTACGCTCGGCCTGTGGAGCGTCGAGCCCCGCGGTATACGGTCTGGCTGCCCGTCCGGATCGAGGAGCTGGAGGAAGGCGTGGCGGTCAGCCACAACGCGAGCGGCCGCGGCATGTTGCTGGTGACGGCGACCACGCTGGAGGTGGGCGCGCAGGTCCACATCGTCGTCCAGCTTCCCCCCGAAGGGACGGCGGAGAAGAGGGTCACCGGCCGCGTGGTGCGCGTCGAGCAGAACCGCGAGGATCCGGACGGGATCTGGCCGCACCGCGTGGCCATCGACTTCGACGAGCCCGTCGCCGAGCTGGAGAAGGCGCTGGCCGGCCTGGCGGAGGCCGGCATCGCGAATCTGCAGCGGTGAGAGGCGCCACGACTCGGAGGGCGCTCTCGCGTCAGCGCACGCGCCGCAGCACGCCGCGGCCACGCCACGGGATGGTCAGCGACGCGAACCAGAGCTCGTCGCCCTTGAACTCGCCCACCGCGTCGTAGGGGATCCCGCTCTCGTCGTAGGTCACCACAGCCAGGCGGTCGCCGCTGCCCTGGGTGACGCGGTAGCGCCGGGTCGTGTTCACGCCGGTACCGGCGATGACCATCTGTTGTCCGTCGAAGTGGGCGACCAGCGTGCCCATCTGCGCGGCCAAGAGGCCGGCGAACATGGGCTCGAGCGGCGTCTCGGGCTGATAAGAGACGAGGACCCAGCTGCCCGCGATGCGCCGCTCGACTTCCTGACGCGCGAGCTCGGTGGCGTCCCGCGGCGTGCCGCGCGCACCGCCGCACGCGGACGTGCCGAGCGCCGCGAGGAGCAGACCCACCAGGGCGAAGAGGCGAAGCCGCATCCTCCCCACTCTACACCCACGCCGGATCGGCGTCCGGCAATCGTTTCGCCTGCACACCTCGACGTTGTAAGCTCCGGCGCCCCGTGCGCAAGCCTCCCCTCGGACCCACCACCCCGCACCGCGTGCTGCCGTGTGTGCTGCTCGTCGGCATCGATTCGAGCCTGGAGCCGCTCTGCCGTCAGAGCGCCGCGCTCGCGGCTGGAGCGCGGCTCGAGACCTGCGACATGGCATCGGTGACCACGCGCGCCGCCGAGCTGCGCCCGTTCGCGTTGGTCGTGCCGAGCGAGATCCTCGACTTCGACCCCGCGGAGTTCGTCGCGCTCGCGCGCACGGTGAACGCCACGCTCATCCCGCTGGACTCCGCGCGCGCGTCGGCGCCCGGCGCCCGCGCCGAGCTGGTGAAGGCCCTCCGCGACGCGCACCAGCGGCGCGCCACCTGACGGTGCTTCAGCCGGTGCGACGGATGACGTGGTAGCCGAACTGGGTCTCGACCACGCCGCTGGTCCCGCCGACCGACAGACCGAACGCCGCCTGCTCGAACGGGGCGACCATCTGGCCGCGGCCGAAGCTGCCCAGATCGCCGCCGGACTTGCCGGAGGGGCAGTCCGAATGCTGCCGCGCCAGCTCGGCGAAGTCCGCGCCGCCGTCGAGTTGGGTCTTGATGGCTTGGATCTGCGTCTGCGCCTCGTCCTGCGTGCGCGTCGCGGTCGAGCGGGCGGAGCCCGCGTACATGAGGAGGATGTGTGAAGCGCGAACTTGCTCTGCCATGGTGCGCCAAACCTAGAAGAGGGCGCGGGCGGCAGCAAGCGCCGGCTTGACGAGGCGCGCGCCGCGGCTCATCGTGACGAGCCTTCGGTGGTGCCGATGCCTCGCCGCATTCTCGGGATCTTGATCGCGGTCAGCGCGTGCGCGACCGGCGCGAACGGTCCGGCTCCGCGCCCCGGTGCGCCACCACCCGAGCCCGCGCCGGGTTGGTGCTCCGCCGTGGACGCCGTCTTGACCGGCAAGGAGACGCGCGGCCTTCGCTGCCTTTCGGTGCCGAACTTCCTGGTCACCGGCTTCTTCGGTCCAGAGGAGAACCCGGAGCGCAGCGACTTCGTGAACGCCTGCTTCGCCGGCGAGGGCGACGCGGCGACGCGGCTGCGGATGAACGTGCGTCCGGTGGGCGACCTCGGCTTCCGTCACGCCTCCCGGCAGAAGCTCGCGAGGAGCGGCGGGCTCGACCTGGGGTTCTTGGGGCCCTGGGCGCCAAAGCTCCGGGTGGGCGCGAGCGACGCGACCGAGCTCGACGTGGAGGTGGTGCTCGAAGACGCAGAAATGCGCGTCTTGCCCAGCGTCGCCGAGATCCTGGGGCAGGAGCTCGCCGCCGCTCCCGAGGGCTCGCCTCGCGGTCAGAGCCTCGAGGCCTGCATCGGCAGCGTGTGTTCGGGGCGCGAGAAGCTGGTCTACACGGCGAAGGTCCTGGCCGCGGTTCCCGTCATCACGCTGACCAGCAAGAGCGAGCGAGCGCGGAGCCTCTCGATCAGCCAGGCGGCCACGGGCTTCGAGCTCGACGAGAAGAAGTCCACGAGGTCGACGCTCACGCTGCGCGCGAAGGAGAAGCTCAACATCGCGGCCCTGGTCGAGCCGGCGGGCGCGGCGTTCGAGAGCGCAGGCACCTGCCTCAGGGCTCGAGCCACGCTCGCGCGGCGCGAGGTGCTGTCTGGGCTCCGGGACATCGGCCTGCGCACGCTCTCGGGACGGGCCCTCGAAGACATTCCCAAGCTCGCCGCGCCGCTGCGCTCGACCGCCGAGCGCACCAACGGCGCCTTCAGCGAGAACGAACGCAGCACCCTGGTGCAGAGCATCGAGGCAATCGAGGGCGCGGCGCGGCAGCTCGCGCTCGCCAAGCCGAACAACAGCCTGTGCGCCAACCGGAGCCTCGCCGCGACGGTGCTCACCGGCTCGAGCCCGGACAACAGCTTTCGGAGCGCGTTGGTGGACGTGCTCTCGCCGGTCCATGAACGTCTGACCGAGCTGGCCAACGACAACGCGCTGCCCTGCGCCGACCCGGTCTGGTATCGAGATCTCGACCGCGACGGCTACGGCGACCGTGGTGTCAGCGCGCGCGCGAGCAAGCAGCCGCCCGGTTACGTCGCCAACGCGCTCGACTGCTACGACCAGAACCCCGAAGCCCATCCGGGACAGACCCGCTACTACGAGCAACACCGCGGGGACGGCAGCTTCGACTTCGACTGCGACGGCAAGGCCAGCAAGAAGGAGGAGCTCAGCTCCGGAGGCTGCCGCTCGAGCACGATCCTGGGGATCCCCACCAAGTGCTGGGCCGACGCCGGCTGGAAGGGCGCGAGCCCCGGCTGCGGCGAGCAGGGTCGCTGGCTCGCGGAGTGCGAAATCTCCACGCTCTCCTGCGAGCCCAGCCAGGAGCAGCGGACCGTGCAGACCTGCCACTGAGGGCTCGCCGTGGCGGCATCTGCGTCCATTGTGTCCCGAGATTGCCCAGACCCTCGCTTCCGGCGGTATGATGCCGGCGCGCGATGGCCGGTGGACGCCCTCGATCTTTCGTCTGCCCCGACGACCTGTGGGCCGCCTGCGAGCGCATGGCTTGGCAGAGCGGGCGTCCCGTCGACGACGTGGTGAACGAGGCGCTGCGACGCTTCATGCAAGGCGCGCAGACCGCCGCGCCGCCGCCGCCGCCGCACCCGCCACCGTTCCCCCCGACGCTGGTCGCGGGTCAGGCGCCGGGCCACTTCCCGGGACCGCCGCCGCCGCCGATGCGACCGCCCTCCGTGGCTCCCCCGCCGGCGCACCACGCGCCGCCGCCACCAGCCATCCACGCGCCACCGCCACCGCCACCGCCACCGCCGATGCCGCAGTACGGCGGGACGCCGCTGCCGCCGCCGGGCTACGGCGCGCCGCCGCCGATGCCACCGATGCAACCTTCGACCGTCACGCCGCCCGCGCCGGGTGGTTACGGCCGTCCCTACGGCGCGCAGCCAGCACCGCCTCCGTTTCCAGCATCACCGGCGCCGCCCCCGACCCAAGGCGGACCGCAGCCAATGAGCGACGGTCCGCCCTCCTACCCCATCTACCTCTACTGCGAGGGCGAGCGCGCTCAGATCATGCAGCCGCGCTTCATCATCGGTCGCAGCCGCAACGCCTCGGATTTCGCGATCAACGACTCGAACGTGTCGCGCCAGCACGCCGCCGTGGAGTGGCTCCGCGGCCACTACCACATCGTCGACATGGGCTCGACGAACGGCATCCAGTTCCAGGGGCGCCGCGTCGAGCGCAAGGTGATCTACGACGGCGACGTGATCATCCTGGCGGGCCACACCCTGCGCTTCGCGCGCCAGTAACGGCCCCAGGAGAACCCGCGACCCCCGCTCCTGGGAACGGGGGTCGCGCGGGCGCACCCGCACACGCACCCGCACTCCGGACCTTGGCCGTGAGCGTTCGGATTCAGATTCGGGTGCGGGTGGGGGTGCGGGTGCGGCTCTTCAGTACCGATACAGGTCGGACTTGAACGGCCCTTCCGCCGGGATCCCGAGGTACTCGGACTGCTTCGCGCTCAGGGTGGTCAGCTTCGCGCCGAGCTTGTCGAGGTGCAGGCGCGCCACCTCTTCGTCGAGCTTCTTGGGCAACGTGTAGACGCCCACCTTGCGCTTGTTCGTCCAGAGGTCGATCTGCGCCAGCGTCTGGTTCGTGAACGAGTTGCTCATCACGAAGCTCGGGTGACCGGTGGCGCAGCCGAGGTTGACCAGGCGGCCCTCCGCCAGGAGGTAGATCGAGTGACCGTCCGGGAAAGTGAACATGTCCACCTGCGGCTTGATCGTGGTGCGCTTCACGCCGGGGTACTCGAGCAGCTTCGCGACCTGGATCTCGTCGTCGAAGTGGCCGATGTTGCAGACGATGGCCTGGTCCTTCATCTTCGCCATGTGCTCGGCGGTGATGATGTCGCAGCAGCCGGTCGCGGTGACGAAGATGTCCACGTGGGCGAGGGAGTCCTCCACCGGCGCGACCTTGTAACCGGCCATGCAGGCCTGGAGGGCGCAGATCGGGTCGATCTCGCTGACCCAGACCTGAGCGCGGTGACCGCGCAGCGCCTCGGCGCAGCCTTTGCCCACGTCACCGAACCCGCACACCATCGCGACCTTCCCGGCCACCATCACGTCCGTCGCGCGCTTGATGCCGTCCACGAGTGACTCGCGGCAGCCGTACACGTTGTCGAACTTGCTCTTCGTGACGGAGTCGTTGACGTTGATGGCCGGGACGAGCAGCTCACCCTTCTCCTGCATCTGATAGAGGCGATGCACGCCCGTCGTCGTCTCCTCGGAGACGCCGATCCAGTCGGCGACCACCTTGTGCCAGTGCTTGGGGTCCTCCTTGGCCACGCGCTTCAAGAGCTTGTTGATGATCTGGAGCTCGTGGTTGTCGGTCGGCTCGTCGAGCAGCGCCGGGTTCTTCTCGGCGGCGTAGCCGCGGTGGATGAGCAGGGTGGCGTCGCCGCCGTCGTCCACGATGAGCTGCGGTCCCTTGCCGTCCGGCCAGGTCAGCGCCCGATAGGTGAAGTCCCAGTACTCCTCCAAGCTCTCGCCCTTGAAGGCGAAGACCGGAGTTCCCACCGCAGCGATGGCGGCGGCGGCGTGATCCTGGGTCGAGAAGATGTTGCAGGAAGCCCAGCGCACGTCGGCGCCGAGGTCCTTCAGCGTCTCGATCAAGACCGCGGTCTGGATGGTCATGTGGAGCGAGCCGGAGACGCGGGCGCCCTTCAACGGCTTCTGTGGCCCGTACTTCTCGCGGGTCGCCATCAGGCCGGGCATCTCGTGCTCGGCGACGGTGATCTCTTTGCGGCCCCAGTCGGCCAGCCCAATGTCCTTGACGACGTAGTCCTTGCCGGTGGTCTTGCCGGTGGTGGTGACCGATACGCTCTGAGTCATGGTGTCTCCTGCTTCTTTCAATCGGTGATCGGTTGCGACTGGCGGCGCGATCCCGCGCTCGCCACGGACTTTGGGCGGCTGCAGAGCAGCGTCAGGCAAGGCAGGTGAGCGTCCACGCCCACGCGCGCGAAGCTCGCCGGCACGCGGCTGACCTGGGCATGCTCGAGCCCCGCCGCGTCGGCGAAGACCCGGAGCTCTTCCTCCGAGAAGCCCAGCCAGACGTCGGCTTGCTGCTCGCTCATGCGCTCGTCGTCGTGCCGAGCGTAGTCGATGACCAGGATCTTGCCGCCGGGACGCGCCAGCTCGCCCAGGTCCCTGAGCGCTGCCTTGGGCCGCGGCGCGTGGTGGAGCACGCGCACCGCCAGCACCAGATCGGCGCCTCGACCCACGGCGGCTCGGACCTTCTCACCGCCGATCTGGTCCTCGATCAGCGTGACGTTCTGGTAGCCGTGAGCCCGCACGCGCTGCCGAGCTCGCTCGAGCTGCGCCGTGCTGCGGTCGATGCCGACGACGCGGTCGTAGACGGGAGCGAGCAGGTCGAGCAGCACGCCGTCTCCCGTCCCCGCGTCCACGGCCAGACCACGTTGCTCGATCAGGCCGGCGAAGGCCGACAGATAGACGGGAAGCTCCGCCGAGACCTGGACCTCCGAGACGACGGGCTGGGCGAAGAACTCCCGCGTCTTCTGGTCACGTGAGGCGACCACCTCGGCGACCTTGGCCAGGCTGCCCTCCGCCTCGCACAGGCGGCGCCCGGCGCCGAGCGCATCGCCGACGACCGGATCTCGCTCGGCTTCGTCCGACAGGCGCATCAGCGTGCGTGTGCCCTGGCGCCGATCGGAGAGCAGCCCGGCTTGCCGGAGCGGGGCGGCGTGCCGGGACACGTTCGGCTGCGCCTCGCCGAGCAGCTCGGCCAGCTCCCCGACCGAGAGCTCCTCCTCGGCGGCGAGCGCCAAGAGCTTCAGCCGCACGGGGTCGCTGAGCAGCCGGTAGAGCTGCCAGCGGGTTTCGCTGCCGGGCAAGGACTGCATGCGCCCGGGATATGTATTCCTTCATTCACATAGATGCAAGTACACAGGAAATTCCGTGTAATACCGGGGCTCTGGCCTCAGGGGGCGGGGTTGGTCACGGCCTGTGGGACCTCGTCCGGCACGAAGCGCAGGTTGTCCAGGAGCACAGTGGAGTCGAGCACCGAGTCCCCCATGTCCCAGATCGCGAAGCGCAGGGTGATCACGCCCCGCGGCGTGACCGGCGATTGCGTGACCAGCCAGCCCGTAGCCGCGCGGTCCTCGAACCCGGTCTTGTCGAGCAGCCCAGTCCCGAGCGGGCAGTCGAACTGCTTGCCGCCGGCGGTCTGCGGCGAGCAGGCGCGCAGATAGGCGTTGTTCACGCTGACCGGGTTACCCTCGCCGTCGAAGGCGATGTTGCCGGACTGCGCGTTCTTCGGCGCCGGGAACTGGAGCATCACGAAGAAGTCGTTGTACTTCGTGCACACGTACTGCGGGAACTCGAACGTGAAGTAGTTGAAGTCGACGAGGAAGCTCTTGGCGTTGCTCGGCACGCGCACCGCGATCTCGAGCGCGGCCGGATCGTGCGTGGCCTTGTCCTTCTCCGTGATGACCTTGCACGACGGCGAGTCGATGGGGAACCCCGCCGGCGCCAGGCCGTCGGTGCCCATGTCCGCGCCGGTCACCGATTGATAATCGGCGTCGCCCGGCTCGCGCGCCGTGCCGCTCGAGAGCGCCAGGATGCGCGAGCCCTCGCGCGGCAGCGTGTTCGCGCCGAAGCTCGGCAAGAGGCCGTGGGACTTGTCGTTCATGCCGGTCTTGCCGTCCGCCATCACCCACTTGGCCTGGATCACGCCCCACTTCTTCTCGTCCTTGGTCGTCATCTGGCACAGGCCCAGGGCCCGGGCGCCGTTCAGCGGATCGGCGTCGCCGCTGCTGGTGATGGTGGAATCGCAGGCGGTCAGGTCGTCGGCGGTGCCGGAGCAGTCCTCATCGACCCCGTTGCCGGCGTAGTCGATGGCGCCGGGGTTCACCCCGGGGTTGTTGTCGTCGCAGTCGCCGTCGCCCTCGCCGAAACAGTCACCGTCGGCGTCGGTGCCGGTCGGCGCGCAGGCGGGGACCGCGCCGGTTCCTCCGGTGGAGCTGCCGCCGATGCCGCCGACGCCCGCGCCCCCAGAGGCGCCGCCCGAGCCCGCCGCACCGCCGGTGTTCGCGTTGCAGTTGCAGGGGCCGAAGGCGAGCCCGTTCTTGACGCAGGACTGTGTGCCCTTGCAGTCGCCGGGACCGAGGCAACTCCGGGTCGCCCCGAGCTCGCACAGCTTACCGTCGTCGCTCCCCGAGCTGCAGGCCACACCCACACCGAGCGCCAAGAGTCCGAGTCCAATCCAAGCCAGAGCTCCGCTCATCCGTCACCACCCAGCGTGCCAAAGAAGGCACGAGAGTAGCAGACGAGCGGAGCCCGCGGGGCCCGGCGCCTCACTCACACGGCGGAAGCTCGGCGCACGTCGCCGGATCGGTGCAGGCCGGGATGCCAACGCCCGTGCCGCCGCTGCCAGCCGTGCCCGGCTCGGAGCCAGCCCCGCCGGAGCCCACGCCGCCGGCGCCGCCCCCGCCAGTGCTCGCCGCACCGCCGGCGCTCGCCGTGCCGGCCGCGCCACCGGTGTTCGCCGCGCCGGCCGCGCCGCCGGTGCTCGCCGAGCCGGCCGCACCGCCGCTACCCGCACCGCCGCTGGCGGTTCCACCGGCGCCGCCCGCGGCAGTCCCGCCGGAGCCGCCGGTTGCGCCGCCGCTGCCGCTGGTTCCACCGCTGCCGCCGGTCGCGCCGCCGCTGCCGCCGGTCGCGCCGCCGCTGCCGCCGGTCCCGCCAGTCCCGCCGGTCCCGCCGCTGCCGCCGCCCGTCGGAGCGCCGACCGTGCCGGACTTCGTCACACTGAAGGCGAGCACACCCGCCGCCGACGGCTTGAACGTGCCGCCCGGCTTGACGCTGACGACGAGCCCGCCCGAGCCGGCCTGGGTCGAGATGGAGTAGCCGGTCGCGGACGGCGCCACGTCCACCAGGACGTGGTCCGCGTCGAACCCGGCGTCCACGACGTAGCTCACGCTCGACAGGCTCATCGCGGTGAGCGACGGGAAGAGCACGATCTGCTCTCGGGCCGAGTGGATCTCCACGCCGACCGCGGCACCGCTCGTCACGTTGCCGTCGCTCGCCGACAGACGAGTCTGCTCCGGCACGCTGCCCGATGCGGTCACCACGCTCAGCCACTCCTGGCTGGCCGCTCCGATCGAGTGCGCCTCGATGCGCGTGGTCCCACCCGGCAGCGCGACGGTCTTGGTCTGCGAGCTCTTGGGCAAGAGCAGGCGCAGGCTGCCCGTGGTGGCGCCGCCCGATTTCACGTCGTAGCGGTGCTGCGTGGCGTCGCTGGTCGCCACCAGTGTGGGCGCGCTGGGCGTGTGGAAGGCCATCCAGCGGTCGGTGCTCGGCTGCGCCACCGTGGTCTTGTCGAACAAGACCACCGTCCCCGCACGCAGGTAGACCAGGTCACGGGTGTAGGTGAGCACGGGCTTCGCGCTGACGCCGTACTGGTCCTCGAGGCCGTGGGCGCGAGCGCGGACGTAGCCCCCGCCGTCGTCGTAGAGCTCGAGGTGCGCCTTGGACTTCGACGGGCTCGCGGAGTTCTGTCCCGGCGAGTAGGGGCTGCCGGGGTCCACCACGAAGAACGTGTTGTAGAGCCGACGCCCGCCGCCGCTCCAGCTGTCGGTGTATACGAAGTCCTCACCGGCCGTGCCGGCCGTCGACGGGATCCAACCGGTGGCGTTGACCAGCACGGGTGCACCACCGGCGACCACGCTGACGCCGCCGGCGTTGAACATCTGCTCTCCGGAGTCCTGCGCGTTGGTGTAGCGCCCCGCGCTGAGCGCCGCCCAGCTGGCGGTCGCGTCCCAGCTCGAACGCATCGCCACGTGTCCGGGACCCTCTGCCAGGTACGACAGGCCGTCGGTCTGGTAGCTCGCCTTCTTCAGCGCGGGGTCCCAGTACAGGAACTTCTGCCAGGGCGCGCGGTCGTCCGCCCCCTTGGCCACGACGTCCGCCGCGAAGCTCGCGGCAGCGGGCGCCTGCGGGTCACCGAGCTCCGCCAAGATCGTCGCGAGCGACGTGTACAGCGAGGGCGACGGCTCGAGGTCGATGCCGGAGCGAACGGTGCCCTGGTCGTCCATGCGAGTGAGCGAAGGCCAGGCGAAGTAGCGGAGGTAGGCCGCCTGCTCCCGCGCCTGCGGCAGCTGCGCGTTCCAGTCCAGGTTCTTCGCGGTCTTCACGCCCCAGAGGAACTCGGCCACCCCGCGCACCGCGCGCGGCCCGTAGCCCCAGCCCTCGGGCCAGCCGCCGCCCTTCATCCACGCGGAGTAGGTCGGCTTGACCAGCTGACCCCAGAGGTGGTTCTCGACATCGCTCCAGTACGCACCCGCTTTGGGGTTGTCCTGCTCGGTCGCGATCGCGGTGTAGGTCTTCGCGAGCAGGTAGCCGACGAAGTAGTTCGCGATCGGATCGTTCTTCGTGAAGCCGCTCTGGTCGTACCAGTCCACCCAGGTGTTCAGCGCGGTGACGACGCGTGTCTTCAGCGTGGCGTCGAGGGCGGGCAGGAGCCAGTCGTAGCCCAGCGCCATGCCCACGCCGTAATTGCGGATGCCGTAGCCGCTGTCGGTGGAGGGCTTCGCGCCGCCGGACGCTACCGGCGTGGACATCGCCTCCAGCACCTTGGCGCCGGTCGTTCCGTACTTGGTGGCGAGCGCTTCGTCCACGCCCTTCACCGTTCGGTAGCAGAGCGCGATGGTCTGAATTGCATCCAGGTATCCGTCGCCCTGGTAGCCCGAACCCACGCTCGTCGAGCCGGGGTAGGCGTTGCCGTTCGGCGGGTACACGCTGCCCGTGGTGTAGCCGTCGCAGACCTTCTTCAGCGCGACCCAAGCAGGGTCGCTCGCCGCAGCGCGGGCCTGCAAGCGCGTGACCACACTTGCCGTCAGGAACAGGCGTGACGACGTCGCCAGCGCGGAGGCCTGACTCGCCACCCCGTCCCGACAAGCCTTCTTCGGCTGGCCCGCGCCGCCGCCGCAAGCGACGGCCGAGAGCGCGGCAAGGAAGGCGAATTTGTCGAGTTTTCTGGGTGAGCGTTGCTTCATTTCGATGCTTCTCCTCTTGGGTTTCCGAGAGCTGGGCACGGTCCTTCGCGCTCGGGGCCGCGGCAGCTGCCGCGTCCGTGAAAAGCCCCACGACCGTTGGCGTCGGCAAGAAGCGACGCGGATGGAAAGGTCGTGTCAGCCGAGCGTGTGGTGCGCTGAGACCGCCAGGTGTTCGATGCTTCGTGAGTGGTCGGCGCCGTCGCCGTTCAAGCCAAGCTCATGAGTCGATTTCATCGGTATCCCACCGCGACGCATCGACACGAGAGACTCGCGCAACGCGCCCGGCGCCGAGAAAGCTAGCTGCGAACGCGGCTCGGGCAAGTCATAATTTCGTCTGTACGGAGATCACACACTCGTGTGTACGCAAGCCGCGCACATCGTCTCCCAAGAATGCTTCGGGTACTAACCGCTCTGCACCCTGCGGAACGGGTGAATGAAGCTGACCAGTCCGGAAGGGTTGCGCGTGCTGATCCAGAGCCGCCCCTGTCCTTGGAAGTTGCACACCAGGCCCTCGCCGCTGAAGAACAAGCTCTTCATGCCGCCGACCTTGTTCACGGTGTACTGAAGCCCACCGGTGAAGCCGACGATGTGCGACGTGTCACAGACGTAGCCCGCGGGTCCGACGTCCACGGCGTGAATGCCGCCGTAGGCGCAGAAGAACAGCGGTCCCGTGCCCTGGGCGACCAACAAGAACATGCCGGTGCCGCTGAAGAAGCCCTTCGCGCCGCCCCACTTGGTGTCGAGCTGCACGGTGGGCGCGCTCGCCAGGAACGCGCCCGAAGACAGGAAGATCGGCGTGCGACCGTCCATCTCGACCACTTCCAGATCGCCTTCGGGCCCCGGCGCGAACCACAGCTCCTGACCCGGCGCGGTCGCGGTGAAGGTGTTCTGGAACACGCTCTCGCCACCGAGCAGCTTGCGCTTGGCAGCTCCGAGGAGGCCACCCTGCATCTGCGTCCGCATCTCCATCGCGCTCGACTTGGCGACCATGGCGGCGCTCTCGACCAACAGCTGCTCGCCGGCCTGGTGGAAATTCACGCGCACCAGGCTGAAGTCCGGCTTCTCCAAGATCTCGTACTGCATGGCTCCGTCCTCTCAGCCCGACCGCGGCGGCAACAGCGAGCCGATGGCCTGCCCATAGCTGGCGGGGTTGCGCGTCTGGATCCAGATGCGTCCTTGCCCCTGGAAGTGACACACCAAACCCTCGCCCGACAGGTACGACGCGATCCAGCCGCTGCCGCTCTTGCCCACGCTGTAGCTGAGCGTCGAGTCCCAAGCGACCAGGTGACCGGTGTCGATGACCAGGCTGCCGTCGCACTGCATCTCCTGGATGCCGCCGAAGGCGCCGACCAGCACCTGGCCAGGGCCCTGACAGGTGGCCTGGAGCACGAACACCCCTTCGCCGGCGAAGAAGCTCTTGAAGCCGCCGACCTTGGTCTCGATGCTCACGTTGGGCGTCGAAGCGATGAAGCTCGAGCTCTGGATGAAGTAGCCCGGCGCGGTCATGTCGAGCACGACCATGTCTCCGCACAGCGAGTGCGCCAGCAGCACCTCGCCGGGGCCGTTCGCGGCGGTGAACGTGTTACGGAAGAAGCTCTCCCCGCCGAACATGCGCTTGAGCCCGCTCATCAGGCCGCCGCTCTGGGTCTGCATTTGCACATTGGTGCTTTTGCCCACCATGGCGCCGCTCTCGGCGACGACCGACTCGTTCGGGTCGAGGCTGACCTTGGCCAGGGAGTGAGCCGGCCGATACTGGATGTCGAAGTGCATCGGGACCGATCCTTTCAGGGCAGCAAGGGGGAGAGCCAGCTGACCAGCGAGCCCAGGTTGCGACTCTGCAAGTACACGCGCCCCTGGCCGGTGAACTCGCACACCAGCCCCTCGCCGGAGGCGAACAGGCCCATCATGCCGCCGCCGGGCCGCTTGACGGTCATGTTCAGGTTGCCCTCGTAGCCGACGATGTGGCCGTTATCGATCATGAACGGCTCCCGGATGTCGATGGCCTCGATTCCGCCGTAGCTGGTGAACCAGAGATCGCCCACGCCGCTCACCTCGAGCCAGAACGCGCCTTCCTTGGCCAGGATGCCCTTCAGCCCGCCGAACTTCATCTTGATGTCGATGTCACCGACGTGCGCCAGGTACGCCCCGGTCGAGAGGATCAGCTTCTCGCCGTTCATGCGCCGGTGGGCGACGTGCCCCGACATGGCGGGCGCGAGCCAGACGCGGCCGGCCTGCGCCGCGCTGAAGTGGTTCACGATGAAGGTCTCGCCGCCGATGAACTTGCGGATGAGGGCGATCAGCAGCGCCTTCAGCGTGGCGAGGAAGCCCGCCGACGGGGAGGCGTTCAGCTTGACCGCCATCTGCACGTGCTGGTTCCTCGCCACCATGGCGCCGGCCTCCGCGACCAAGGTCTGACCGGGAGCCAGATCGACGCGCAGCATCGCGAACGACGGCCCGTGCGTGATCTCGTGGGCGACGCCGGCTCCGACGCCGGGTGGCGCTTGTCCCATCGGCGGACCGGCCGATACCGGCTCCATCTGTTGCATGCGATTTCCTCCGCGTGTCGGAGAGGGGCGTACTCGGTCTGGCGGTCCGCCTCAACCGGCGCGACGGCGGCGCAACGCCAGCAGAAGCAGCAGGAGTTGCGCCAGCTCGTCACTTCGGGCAAGCCTGCCGGGTGAAGACCGATCGCGAGCGCTGGGACGAGCGACATCGTGTCGAGCGCGCTCGGCCGGCCCGAGCCCCGGACGGATTCGTGGTGGAGGTGCTCCACGCTCTCGGCCCCGGAGCCGGCCGGCGAGCGCTCGACCTCGCGTGTGGCACCGGCCGCCACGCGCTGCTCTTGGCGCAGCTGGGCTGGGCAACCGAGGCGTGGGACGTGAGCCCGGTCGCTCTCGAGGTGCTCGCGGAGCGGGCTCGAGCAAGCGGGCTCGGCGTCGAGACGCGCGCCGTCGATCTCTGCGACCGCTGGCCCGAGCTCGACGCGCCGGACCTGCTGGTCGTGGTGGATTTCCTGGACCGCGGCGTGTTCGCCGAGCTCCCGAGCCGGGTCGGTCCAGGCGGCAGCCTGGTGGTCTCCACCTTCACCGAGGACTGGCCGGAGGCGCACCCGAGCCCGCGATTCCGCCTGAAGAAGGGCGAGCTTTCCGCGGGCGTGCCGGGCCTCCGGACGCTCGCCAGCGTGGAGAGCGGGGGCCGAGCCGGCCTCTGGGCGCGCCGGGAAGACTCGTGAGCGGAGCGGCGTAACAGGGCCGGGACGGAACACGACCATGCACTCGAGCCCTACCTCTTCCCTGGAACCCGCGCGCACCCTCCGCTGGCCGTCGCAGACCGGCACAAACGATGGTAGAGCGCCCGACCGAGAGCCGACGGGAGACGCTGACTTGTCAGACGACGGATCCGATTTCTGGTTTTGCGCGAACGCCGACGGGTCGCTCAAGACCGTGGAGCGGCAGGAGCTCTTGGCGAACCTGCAGCAGGGTGCGCTCACGGGCCAGAGCTTGGTCTGGCGGCAGGGCTGGGCGGAGTGGCTGGCTGCCGGGCAGGTCGCCGAGCTGTCGAGCGCGGTGCCGGCCTTCGCTCGGGGAACGATCATCACCCCCAAGGCCGATCCCGATCGCACCTATCCCCCGCCGGTGCCCGTGCGGGTCGGGGCGCTGGAGCCCATCGTCCCGGTAGCGTCGAGCCCGGTGAACGACCGGCCCGGCACGCTGGTGATGCAGGAGGTCGAGCTCACCGGCTCCGACCTCGAGCCGGTCAAGCCGCCTCCCCCGTCGCGGGCGAGCGCGCCGCCGGCTCCTTCGCGTCGCGGCGCGGCGCTGCCGCCGCGGCCTGCGTCCTCCGCGCCCAAGGCCTCGAGCCCGGACAAGGCCTCTCCACCCCAGGCGAGCTGGGTCGAGGTAGCTTCGCCCACCCAGGTGACCGCGGCCGAGCCGACCATCACCGATCTCTCCAAGCCCAAGGGTCTGGAGCCGATCGTGCCCGTCGACTCGAGCCCACACCACGAGCCGGTGACCGGAATGCTGGCCGACGACGAGATCCAGATCGTCGATGCCGCGGCTGGGGCCGCGACGAAGGCGAAGGTGGAGAAGCCGCCGGCGTCGCTGCCATCCCTCGACGGTCTGGCAGCGATGGTCGAGGCCAAGAAGCCCAGGCCCGCGCCCATGATCGCCATCTCCAAGCCGGCGGCGCCAGTCCCGGCTGCAACGCCGCTGGCCCCGGTGATCGTCCCGCTCGAGGAGCCGGTGAGCGAGGGTCCGACCCAGCTCGCCGACGCCATCATCCCGGTGTCGGACCCCGACAACGAAGCGCCCACGCAGATCCACCCGGCTGCCCTGCGCCCGGACGCGCCGCCGCTGCCGGCCTACGCCATCGAAGAGGCCGTGCCGCTGCCGGCGCCGCCCGAGCCCGCGGCGTGGCAGACGCCCGCGCCGGCGGCGGTGGCACCCGGCTACGCTCCGCAAGCGGCGCAGTACCCCTCCTACGCCCCGCCCAAGAAGAAGGGCGCGCTGCCGCTGATCATCGGCGGGCTCGGTCTGCTCGGCCTGGTCGGCGCCCTGGGTGCCGGCGCGCTCATCTACTTCAAGCCCTGGGAGAGCGTCGCGGCACCGACGGCGAAGCCCTCGGCGACCCAGGCGACCTCCGCAGCCCCGGCGCCCGTCGCGGCGGCCCCGGTCGTCACGATCACGAAGGAAGCCACGCGGCTCTCGCCGGCCATCCAGCTCAGCGTGCCGCCGTACCTGTCGGTCAGCGGAGGCAAGGTCCTGGTGGGCTTCGCCGCGAGCGAGGTCGCAGCACTCGGCCTCGCGGTCGATCTCGGCAGCCTCGAGGTCGAGCAGGCCTTCAGCGCGCCCGCCGGCAAGAAGGTGATCGGCGTGGTGCCGGTGGCCTCCGAGAAGGAGCGCTTCCTGGTCGATCGCGAGGGGGGTGCGCTCGGACTGCCGCACAGCGTGGACGCAGATCCGGCGTTCACCCTCGGCTTCTCCGGCAAGGGCTACGCGCGCCAACCCAAGGGAGGCGCGGCCGAGGAGCTCTGGTCCGACGTTACCAACGACAAGGCCACGGAAGCGCGCGTGGCTTCCGTCGACGGTGTCGGCCACGCGGTGACCTTCCGCAACGCCGGCAAGGTCCGCGTGGGCTGGCTCAAGCCGAACGGCAGCAAGAAGAGCGAGCTCGGCAGCGTGGAGACCGAAGGCCGGGCGGGCACACCGACCGTCGCCGCGGGCGACCAGGGGATCTTGGTCGCGTTCGCGGCGAAGAGCGGCGACGACTCGCCGTGGAACGTGCAGCTCGCGAGCGCCAAGCACGGCGAGCTGCCGACGGCGTCGAAGAGCTTCACGCTCCCGTCCGGCGGCCCCGGCGGCGACGCCATCGCCCCGGTGGCGGCGGGCCTGCCCGATGGCCGCTGGCTGCTGCAGTGGACCGAAGGCGGCGCCGGGGAGCGGGTCGTGCGCGTGCAGATCCTGGGCGCCGATCTGGCTCCGCTGGGCGACGCGCTGCGGGTCTCGGCGGCCGGCAAGGAAGCCGGGCAAGGCGTCATCGCCGTGGCCGGAGACAAGGCCGCCTCGTTCCAGCTGGTCAAGGGCGACAAGGGCTACGAGCTCTGGGGCACCGCGCTCGGCGTCAAGTGACGCCGCTCTCGCGCGCGTCCCGCGCCACGGCACAACGATAGGGCGTGGCGCAGGCTGCGTGGGGCTCGAGGCTCGACTCCCCCTCGGACAGGTCCCGGCGCCCGGTGATCTGCATCAACACGAACAGCGTGAGGATGGCGCCGACCGTGATCGCGAGCCCGGTGAACCCGGTCCAGAAGAACGTGAACGAGAACAGCACCAGGTACAAGAGCTGAGAGACGCCGATCTCCCGGAGCGCGAAGCGCCAACCCACGAACAGGCGCGCGTAGCTCACCACCAGCGCGGTCGAGACGGCCGCCGCGATGGCGAACGACGGCGCGATCGAGACGTGGTCCACCAGGTAGGCGAAGAGCAGGTGGAAGGCGAAGAACGCGCAGCCCAGGAACAGATAGTGGAGAGGGTGGAGCAGCTTCTTCTGCGCGTGCGCCAGGATCGCCACCACGAAGAAGAAGAACAGCAGGCTCACCGGCGCGAAGAAGGTGATCTTCGAGGCCAGCGGCCCCGGGTTGATGCGCTCCGGCAGCGCGAGACCGATGGGTGAGCTGGCGACCAGGGTCTTGAACTCCCAGCTGCCGCGCCAGCCCCCTGCCCCGGTCTCGTGCTTCGAGGGGGAGAGCGTCCCGGGCAGGAAGTTGACCTCCTCGAAGTCCGTGCTGAGCGCGAGGCGAAAGTCCCGCACGTTGCCGGTGCCGGAGGTCAGGTCGTATTGCCAGCGGCTGGTGCCGCGGGAGCGATAGCGCACCTCGTAGCTCTTCTTCTGGTGCGGCGCGAGCCGGGTCGTCCAGCGCGCGACGCCCTGCTTCACCTCCGCGCCGACGCTCTTGTCGTCCTCGGTCACGTCGAACCCGTCGTAGAGCGCGTGCTCGCTCTCGAGCGGCAGCTCGAGGGTCACGTCGCGGCTCGCCGCGTCGGGGTTCTCGAAGCTGTAGCGCGCGCGGAAGTCCACGCCGTAGGTCGGAAACCAGACCAGTCCCTTCTTGCGGTGCTCGAGATCGAGCGTCACCTCGATGTCGGAGCCGGCGAGCGGCACGTCGCGCGCGGCGGCGGCGGTCGCCGGAGCCGCCGCCGGGTCGCGCGGCTCGAGCGCGACGGCGCGCGGCGGCAGCTGCCGCATGGGAGGACCCCAGAGCGCGAACACCCCGTCGCCCAGCCGAGAGAACGTCTCGTCGGAGCGGACCAAGAGCGTCGAGCCCAGGACCAACCAGGCCAAGGAGCAGCCGAGCCAAATCAGACCGATGGCAAGTAGTCGTCGCACGTCTCTGTACCTCCCGCTGTCGCTCCGGCGAACGAGGCGGAGACCCCGGAGAATTCCCGGTCTTGGGCGGAGCCGCGATTCTCCCCGAGAGCTGCACGCAATCTGCACGAGCCCTGCCGGGAAGAAGAAAGACGTGAACCGAACCGGGGCGGTCGTCACTTGACCTTCGTGGGCGGGAGCGAGCCTCGGTGGGCTTCGGCCCCGATCCCACTTCCTGGAGGATGAATGAATCAGCGTGTTTTTCGCACCAAGCTCGGCCTGAAGACCCTTTCGCTGCTGGCCTTGACCGCCCTCGGCACCGGCTGTGTGGGCGCCCCGGATGACCCGGCCGAACGCGAGGTCGGGGCCTGCCGCGAGGACGCGTCGTCCTCCGGGTGCGAGTCGGAGAGCGTCGCCAGCGCCGCCGAGGAGCTGAGCGTGAACACCTCGAGCAAGACACGCTGGCAGCGCACCGCGCCGTTCCAGGACTCCGCCAAGCTGCAGGAGCGACTGGCGGCCCTGGACGCCGCCAACACTCCGATCTTGGACATGACGTCGAGCGCCGACGGCGCCTGGGTGATCACCACGGCGAGCACGTACTACACGGGCGGCACACTGCCCGGGAACATGGCCTTCTGGCTCAGCTTCCTGAAGAGCAAGGGCCAGACCATTCGCGCGGTCGACATCAACACCCAGGGCGGCTGGGTGATCATCGGCGACACGATGTACAAGACCGGAGGCGAGGTGAACCAGCTCGCGAAGGACAAGATCGCGCAGTACTTCGCCAACGGCTGGGCGATTCGGGACGTCGAGGTCAGCACGAACGGTTATGTGATCCTCGGGCAGGGAACGCTGGTCTCGTACGCGAACACCGGCGCGCAGCTCAGCGCTTTCCTGGCGGATCGCATCAAGTCCAGGCGTCGCATCGAGCAGGTCGAGATCGGGCTCGACGGCGGCTGGGTCGTGATCGCGGACCAGGAGGCGGCGGTCGCCGACGTGGCGCCGATCATCCGGGGCTCCCTGGCGGCAGCGGCGCGGGCCCAAGCCCACATGTCGAAGCTGATGCTGGGCCCAGGCGACGGCTTCGTCCTCTACAGCCACGGCACCGTGTCAGCCACCCCCGGGAATGCGATGGAGTCCATCGAATACGGCGCGCCCGGCGGACAGAACCTGTGGGAGCGCATGAGCGCCATCGGCGTACCCGGCGTGAGCATCGCGATCATCGAGAACAACCAGGTCGCCTACGCGCGCGGCTACGGCGTGCTCAAGCAGGGCGAGGACGCCCACGTGCTCGCGACCACTCCGTTCGACATGGCCTCGCTCTCGAAATTCATCGGCGCGCTCACCATGATGAAGCTCGACAGCGATGGTGCGTACAACTTCGACATCGACAACTCCGTGATGAACAGCGCGAAGCCTGGCGGCATCATCGAGGCGTGGAAGACCGAAGGCGAGGACGACCCCGGCACGTACGGCTTCGCGAACGTGGACATCTCGTCGCAGCTGAGCGTGGCGCACTTCATGCGCCACCAGAGTGACTTCGTCCCGTCCGGAGGCTCCCCCAGCTTCAACCTGGGCTCTCAGGGTCTGTTCGGCGCGACCACGCTGAAGCTCCTCCTCGGCTACGACTGCACCAACGGCTGCGGCTACAACGGAGTGAACTTCGCCTGGACCGCAGGCGGAGCCGGCCCGGTCGCTTCCAACTACGACAGCGTCAACTTCCTGGTGCCGCAGGCGGTGGCCGAAGACGTCACGGGGAAGCCGGCGTGGCAGCTGATGAAAGACTACTTCTTCACTCCCATGGGGCTCTCGAACATCAGCGGATACACCTCGTCCACGCTGTCGAGCCGCGCGGCCTGGCAGCACGACTCGAACGGTCCCAGGGCCACGCGCACGGTCTACCCGTTGACCTTCGCCGGTGGCGTCTACTCGGCGCCGATGGACTACGCGGAGATGATGATCCTGGCGCTCAACCAGGGCCGGGACTCGAGCGGCGTGCAGCGTCTGCCGGCCTCCGCCGTGAACCGCATGTTGCAGGTCCAGAACGGCAACGTCGGCTTCGGCGTGTTCGCGGACTTCAACGCGAACATCACGGAGGCCAACGACAACGCCTTCGTCCACAGCGGCAGCCACGGTGGTCGCGCCCGTACCTACATGTGCGGCAACCCCAGCCGAGATGCGGGCATCGTGATCGTCTTCAACGCGGACATCGGCGACGGACCGGACGCCGGAACCACCAACGACACGATCGACCTCCGCAACTACATCCTGGCTCGGTACATGGCGTCGGTGGGCTGGGCGGGAAACTGCCAGTGAGCGGAAGCCGGCGCTGACGGCGTCGCGAGACGCGGTGAATTCCCCCCGAGGCGCTCGACGTCTCGGGGGGAAGGCGCATTTTCCCGGTGGAGTCCGTGCTCGCCGTCGCCGCCTTCGCCCGCGTCCCCGCCCCCGCCCACCAAATCGCTGGCGGGGAAGCACCTCTGCTCGTAGGGTGCCGCCCGTGAAGACCGAAGACGACGACAAGCGGGACGACTCCGAGGACGACGACGAGAGCGGCGAGCAGCCGGAGAAGGACGTGAAGTCCAAGCCAGCCCGCGACGACGACGACGACGACGACGACGACGATGATGCTCGCGCCAAGGGGAGCGACGACGACGACGACGACGACGACGACGACGACGACGACGACGACGACGACGACGACGAGAAGCCTGCGACGGAGGTCAAGCAGCGAGCCGTCGAGGCAAAGCCGAAGAAGGCTGCGCCCGCCGCGGCTCGAACGAGCGCGGCGAAGCCGAAGGCACGCAGGCCGGCCGGCGCGCCCGCGCGAGTCGCAGCCCCGGCACCGGCGAGCTCGCCGATGTCCCGCGGCATCCTCCTGGCGGTCATCGGGATCGCGATCGGCGCCGCCGGCGGCTGGTTCCTGCGCGACGCTCAGGCCAAGGGGCGTGCGCCCTTCAAGCGCGCGGCAGCGCCGGCGTCGAGCGGGGTCAGCGGCGAGTGCAAGACCTGGCAGGACAAGATCTGTGGCGAATCCGGCGAAACGTCGGCGGGATGCGCTCAGGCCCGCTCGGCCGCGGAGCTGATCCCGAACTCGGCGTGCGGGATGGCGCTCGAAGAGGTGCCGAGCACGCTGGCGCGCCTGAAGGCCGCGCGGGAGTCCTGCACTGAGCTGGTCACCAAGCTCTGCACCGAGCTCGGCAAAGAGACGGACACCTGCAAGATGGTCACGGAGAAGACCGAGCGTCTGGCCCCGGAGAATTGCCGCTCCATGTTGGACAACTACCCTGCGGTCATCGCGCAGCTGAAGATGATGCAGGAGCAGGGCGGAGCCATGGGCGCCGGTCGCCCCATGGGCGGTCGTCCCATGCCGCCCGGTGGCCCCGGCGGCCCGGGCGGCCCGGGCATGCCGCCACCGCCGAACCCGCACTGAGCCGGGGTTGCTTGCTTTCCGGCCAGAGGCGGCGCCTGCTCTGCGGTGCGGCGACCGCCGTCGAACGGAGGCCCTCATGGGCGACAAGTCCCCCAAGGCGAAGCAGAAACACAGCAGCCAGAAGACCGCGCAGAAGGCGCAGAACAAGAGCGCGCAGGCCCAGAAGCAAGCGGCCCAGGGCGCGGCCTTCCTGAAGGACAAGAAGAAGTAGCCGAGGCCTCTCTGGGGCCACCGCGCGCTAGCGTCGGCGCGAGCGAAGCTCCTGCGCGGTCGAGCGCACCGCGATGGCCCAAGCGGAGCGGTAGGCCGCGCGGAACGGCAGGTCGCCGCCGACCGCCGCTTCCACCACTTCCTCCAGCAGCGCGGCTTCGGCGTCCGGCGAGTCAGCCGGCAGGCTGACCTGCACGAAGGGCCCCAGGCCGGGCCGCACCAGATCGACGCAGAAGCGCGTGCCGTCGGCGCCGCGCTCGACGCTGAGCAGCGCGTGCTCGCCATCGCGGAGCCAGATCATCCAGCGGTCGCGCTCCGGCGACACGAGCCATCCCAGGCCCGAGCTGCCGCGAACGATGGAGCGGGGGTCACCCATGGCGCCAGCGAGTTGCCGCGTCCCCTCCTCGCCTCCGCCGAGCAAGGCTGGGCGCGACCATCACAACAAGTAAGAGCGCAAGCCTAGCCCCTACCCTCGGCGGCGCAAACCAGCGGCGGCGCAGCTCGCGCAACGCCTCAGATTTTCGCGCAGAAATCCTCTGCAGCACGAGCCCCGCGCTGCGCGCTCGCAATCGGTGCGCGAGTCGGCCGCAGGTGCGCCCCGCGCGGCGGAGCGATGTGCATGTAGCGGCGCACGCTCAGCGTCCCGTAACCCGGATCCTCAACACGGCCGTCCAGTCGTTCTTCCCGTCGGGAGACTGGAAGTGGAAGCGCCACTCGCTCGGCCGCCCCACCGGACCTTCGGCGACGCGGACCATCAGCGTCCCGATCAGCTCGTCGCTGCTCGCCGGGAGGTGGCTCTCGCCGAACAAGACCTGCACGCGCTCGGCGACGGGCGCCGCGCTGGGCTCGAGCTGAGCCAGCTCGTGCAGCAAGCGCGGCTCCGGCACCGGTCGTTCGGCCTCCCAGACTGCCCAGAGCGCGGGCTGCTCGAGGGCGGCATACAGCACTTGCACGTCGCGCCCGGAGTCTTCCTCCAGCGCGAGCACCAGCACCACGAACATCCCGTCCGCAGGCGCGCTGCTCGACGCGATCACGGTGGCGCGCAACAAGTCCCGTTCGACTTTCACCCGGAGCGGAGCAGCGCCGGTCACTTCGATCGGGCAGAGCGCCCTGCCGACCAGCGCCGCGCGCCCGCCGCGGACGTGGTAGGCCCCGATCAGGAGCCGGGGCTCCACGCGCCCGCGGAACGGGCCGTCGTGCGCGCGAGCCAGCTCGAGCTCGTCGATCGAGACCTCGAGCCGCCGGGCGTGACCCTTCAGCGCGGCCCGTCGCTGCTTGCGGTTTCTCCGCTGGCGCGCGCGCCGGCCTCGTCCCATCGCGGCCGAGGAAGATAGCGGAGAGCGAGGCGTACAAGGCCGCACACGGACGCATGGGCGGCCCCCGCGGCCCGCTCGCCCGTGTACGGGGAAACCATGAACACCACGAAACTGCTGAAGAAAGCCATCACGATCACGGCCTTGCCCCTGCTCCTCTCGCTCGCGCCGGCCCTCGGCGGGTGCGGAGGCGCCGGCGTCTCCAGCGTCGCCCAAGGGCAGCGCTACGAGTCCGGGGACCCCACCTACGACGAGTTCTTCCGTCAGGTCCACGAGCTGTCGGTCCAGCTGTCGGCGGCGCCCAAGGCCGAGAGCCAGCTGCGTCTGGCCCTGGCCAAGGAGCTCGGCGTGGAGCCAGAAGAGGACGACGAGCCGGCAGCGCCGGTCGCGGCGAGCACACCCGCTCCCACGAACATGGATGGCACGCCGGCAGCACCGTCGCCGACCGACGCCTACGAGGCGCAGCTCAAGCAGAGCGCCATCAACGCCATCCCGGGTGCCTCCACGGTCAACGCAGTCTCCGCGCAGGTGGACCAGGCCAAGCAGACCGTGGGTCAGTTCAAGGCCCTGTTCGGCGGCGCCTCCACGCAGTCGCCGGAGCCCGCGCCGGCGAAGCCCACAGCCACGCCGGTGAAGAAGGCGCCCAAGGCGCCGAGCGCCAGCTTGGTGGCCAAGGCGGTCAAGACGCGCGCCAAGAAGCTCGACTTCGAAATGAAGCTGACCATCGTGGACGCGAAGGAAGCCAAGACCAAGATGCTGACCAGCGGCGAGAGCGCCGATGGGGTGAAGCTCGCCAAGTTGGTGGAGGAGACGGCGCAGGGTGAGCTCGAGCTGGTCGCCAAGATGCAGACCGCCAAGAAGAAGCTCGAGAAGCTCGCCACCCTGGGCGCTGCGCTCGAGTCCAACGCCGACGTGACCTTCCGGAAGTCGCGCGCCAAGCAGAGCGAGGTGAAGAAGAACCTCGCCGACGCCAAGGCGCTGATCGAGCTGATGGAGACCCGCGCCAATGACGTCAGCAAGAAGGCCGAGCTGATGGTCGCGAAGCTCGAGCAGGCGGCGGCCGCGGAGCTCGCCGAGCCCGCGCAGCCAGAGGCGAGCGCCGTGGCGCAGGCCGAGGTGAAGGCCGCCCCGGCGAAGGCGGAAGCGCCGAAGGCGGCGGCGCCCGAGAAGAAGGCCAAGAGCGAGGAGCCGGCCAAGAAGGCCAAGGCCAAGCCCCAGCCCCAGCGCGCGCGCGCGGCGGCTCCCAAGACGGCGATGGCCGACTTCGAGCCCTGAGCCCGAGCCCCAGCCCCTAAAGCCCGGGCCCCCCGGGCTTTGGCTTTTTGTGCGGAATTACTCGGAATTTCCGAGCAGCCCCCGGTTAGAGCACAAAAACCTACATTGTGCGTTCATGTATTGAAGTAGTTCACAATGTGATATATGGACCCCACCATGAAGCTCCGCAGCTGGCTCTCCTTCTCGCCCCTGTCCGTCTGCCTCCTCGCGGCGGTCGCCTGCAGCGCCACGGATGACTCCGGGAAAGTCGGTGGGACCGGACCCCAGGGCACGCTGCCCCAGGAGCTCGGCGTGTACCGCTACGTGCTCGGCGTGGACAAAGTCGCGAGCCGCAGCCTCACCGGCGGTGCCCACGAGGTCATGGTGCTCGTCGATCGCGACAAGGCCGACAAGATCGACGACGCGAACAAGCCGAGCCGCCTGCACCCGAAGCTCGGCGAGGCGGAGTACCAGAAGTACGACCCAGCCATCACGCAGGGCGAGACGGACTTCAAGGTCTTCCCCTCGAGCTGGTGGGCGCAGTCGAAGGACGGCATCGCCAAGCGCTGGACCGGCGGCGAGCAGGACCGCAACAAGATCAACGACACCGAGAACCTCTCTCCGGTGGAGAAGTACGACGTGCTCTTCCACCCCGGCCAGCAGAAGCAGGTCGCCGCGGTCGAGCACTGGGAGGCCCGCGAGCTGAACAAGCCCGAGGCCGAGCGCGGCGCGAAGCACAAGCACGAAGCGGTCACCGTGGCCGGCCCCGCCACCAAGTGGGAGCTCGAGAACCACGGCCTGTACCAGACCTTCGCGCACCCCGACTCGTGGTGGGGCCACTGCAACGGCTGGGCGTCCTACGCGACGCTCGAGCCGGAGCCGGCGCCGGCCCGAGACATCGTCGTGAAGCTCGATCCGAGCGGGAAGATCTACGAGTGCGACCCCGGCGAGACCGGCTGCACGCTGTTCCGCATGGGCGACATCGAGGCCCTGTTCACCGAGCTCTACTTCAGCGACAAGGCGACCTTCGCCGGACGCCGCTGCAACGTGGACCCGGACAAGATCGAGCGTGACGAGTACGGCCGGCCCAAGCAGAGCGAGTGCCGGGACCTGAACCCGGGCTCGTTCCACATCGGCGTGACCGGGCTGCTCTCGCGAGGCGCCTACTACCTGAACGACAACCGCCCGGGCAAGCCGGCCTTCGTCATCGACCACAACTGGGACTGGGAGGTCTGGAACTTCCCGCTGGTGAAGTTCGAGGTCACCGAGCAGCAGGAGCTGAGCAAGGAAGACGCCGCCAAGCTGGTGGCGGCCGCGGCACGCGAATACGTCTGGAACCAGGACGCGACCAAGTTCGTGCGCGTCAAGCTCAGGTACTGGATGGTGTCGGACGGCGTGCCGGACGGCGAGATGCTGAAGAACGCCTACCTGCGCGGCACCGCGCCCCACGAGACGACCCTCAACTACGTGCTGGAGCTGAACGACGCCGGCACCATCCTCGGTGGCGAGTGGAGCCAGGATCCTTCCACCACCTGGGGCGAGGACAGCAAGAAGCTCCATCCGGACTTCTTCTGGATGGCGGTGCGCAACGACGGCTACGGCGAGAGCGCCGATGACCTGGGCGGTGACGACGACAACCCGTTCGTCAGCTACTCGAAGGTCAAGATGCTGGCCAAGTGCGCCAACGACAAGGCGACCTGCGCGAAGCCGCAGCCGGACGCGGGCAGCGGCGGCAGCGGCGGCACGGGCGGCGGCACCTCCACCGACGGTGGCACCGCCGGCGGGCCGAACAGCTGCGTGGACAACTGCGGCAAGCAAGCCTCCGGGGGCTGCTGGTGCGACAAGGACTGCGCCAAGTACGGCGACTGCTGCGCCGACCTCCAGGCGGCCTGCGGCGGCGAGGCTGACGCCGGCAGCGGCGGTGCGTCGGGCACGGGCGGCGCCTCGGGCACGGGAGGCTCGTCCGGCGGCGCCTTCCCGGGCTGCACGGCGGCGCTCTGCGGCACCACCACCAGCAGCAAGGACGTCGGCACCGGCAAGACCTGCTACTGCGACTCCGAGTGCGCCACCTTCGGTGACTGCTGCTCCAACAAGGCCAGCGTCTGCGGCAGCTGAGACGGAACATGTCCCGACTCCCGCCCGCTTCGTCGAAGCGTGTCATCGCCGATCTGAAACAGCTGCGCACCCTGACCGAGGACGAGCGCGGCGCGCAGCGCGTCGCCTGGGGGCCGGTCTGGCGCAAGGCGCGCAGCTGGTACGTGAAGAAGGTGGAGCAGGAGCTCGGGGTCGAGGTCCGGCGCGACGGCGCCGCCAACCTCTGGGCCACGCTCCCGGGGCGCTCCAAGCAGAGCGTCGTGGTAGGCAGCCACCTCGACTCGGTGCCGGGCGGCGGCTGGCTCGACGGCTGCCTGGGCGTGCTGGGCGGCCTCGAGGTGATGCGGCGCTACCGAGCCCTGGGCGAGCCTCCTCCGGTGACGCTGCACCTGGTGGACTGGGCCGACGAGGAGGGCGCGCGCTTCGGCCGCAGCCTGACCGGCTCGGCGGCGTCCGCCGGGACGCTGAACCCGCGGAAGGAGCTCGCGCACCTGACCGACCGCGCGGGCGTGGCGCTGCCGGACGCCTTGAAGGAGAACGGCGTCAGCCTGGACGCCATGCTGAAGGCGAAGCGGGAGTTCCAGGCGCTCCGCCCCGCGGCCTACCTGGAGCTGCACATCGAGCAGGGCCCAGTGCTCGAGTCGCTGAAGAAGCCGGTGGGCGTGGTGCTCGGCAGTATGGGTGTGGAGCGACACCACCTGCGCTTCGTGGGTCAGGCCGCGCACTCCG
The DNA here is from genome assembly GCA_015075635.1 of Polyangiaceae bacterium. NCBI lineage: Bacteria > Pseudomonadati > Myxococcota > Polyangiales > Polyangiaceae > Polyangiaceae bacterium. The sequence continues at coordinate 1,570,758 of JABTUA010000003.1, read as the reverse complement.
GCGCGGCGCCGCTGCACCTGCGCAAGGACGCCTTCCTGGCCGCGGCCGAGTTCGCGCTGGCGGCTCAGGCGCTGGCCGTGTCGCTCTCGGGCAAGACGCCGCGCACGCGCGTCGTCGCCACCTGCGGCGTGGTCAAGGTCGAGCCGAACTTCGTCACCGCCGTCCCCGGCGCGGCGGAGGTGAGCATCGACATGCGAGCGCTCGACGCCAAGGTGCTCGGGAAGATGCTGGCCGGCGCCCAGAAGGCCGCCAAGGCCGCCGCCAAGAAGCACCGCGTGAGCGTGAGCTCGCGCCCGCTGCTCACCATCACGCCACGCCTCTTCGACGAAACGCTGCTCGGGTTCGTCCGGCAGTCGGTGAAGGCCGTCGCCGGCAGCGCGCCCGAGCTCCCGTCTGGCCCGCTCCACGACGCCTCGGAGATGGCCGGCGTCGTGCCGACGGCCATGGTCTTCGCGCAGTCCTCGCCGGGTATCTCGCACACGCGCATCGAGGACACGCCCCTGCCCCACCTGGACAAGTCGATCCGCGCCTTCTTGGGCGCTGTGGACAGGACCGTGGAGCACCTGGCCCGCGGCTGACGCCGCCTCACATGCAGATGATGCTCTTGCCGTTCGGCGCCGGGAAATAGGTGCCGCTCAGGATGCACATCTCGTTTGCGCCCGCCGACTCGCCGAAGGTCAGCGTGCTCGTCGTCGTGTTCTGGTAGCTGCACGTGTAGGTGATCTGCGTGCCCTTCGGCAGCTCGAGCGGGGGATCGTAGAGCGTCGGCTTCGGCTCGTTCCAGTCCGCGCCCTGGTAAACGACGACGCCGGTTTCGGTCTTGGCTTCGAACTTCACGCCCCACTTGTGCATGTGGCTGACGACGTCGATGATCTTCACGTCGTAGGGCAAGGTGCAGGTCGCCTGAGCCGTGCCCGGGGCCATGGGCGGCAGCGCGATGTTCATGTTGTTGTAGAAGAGCGCCGCGGCCTGCTGCCCCACGCTGCCCGCCGGCGCCACCTGGAACACCACGGTGATCTTTGCGTCGATGGCTGCCTTGCCGGTGTTCAGGTAGTGCGCCATGACCTTGAGACCGAAGCTCGGCTCGACGTGCCGCCCCACCCCGGGCGGGTACTTGGTGAGGAGTTGCGGAGTCTGCGCGGTGTGCAGCGTACGCTTGTACTCGAGCCCGCTGCAGTCGTGGACCGAACCGTCCGTGGCCCCCTCCTCGTAGAACACGAACATGTGGTGGGAGCCCGGCGTCATGAACGACTCGCTCTGGAGCACGTCCACGGATCCGCCGAAGGGGTTCGCGAAGGTCTGGCAGAAGAACGCCTCCTCGCCGGGACCGATGCTGCGCGGGGAGGTCTCGATGGTCACCGTCTGGGTCGCCGGCGGCGCTCCGCCGGCTCCGCCGCTCGGGCTGCCTCCGCTGCCGCCGGCCCCGCCGCTCGCCGTGGAGCACTCGCTCACGCAGGTCGCGGTCGAGTTGCCGTTGCAGACGCAGGTCTCGTAGCAGGTCTCGCAGCTGCCGCACTGAGGCGCGCTGGAGCAGCCCGGCTCGGTGCCGGAGCTCTGCGCCTCTTCCCCTCCACAAGCCGAGAGCCCGAGCGCCAAGGACCAGAGGAGGGCGAGCCTGCGCATGCCTCAATGGATATCACGCCAGCATGCGCACGCCGTGACTCGGGTCTTTTGTGCCAATTTCGAGGGCTGCCGAGCTGGTGGTGGCGTGCACCCGGGGCCCACCCTTGGGCTCGAGCACGAGCAGCCCCCACGAGATCTTCGAGTTCAGGCAGTAGGTCATCTCGCCGTTCGGGTTCTCGTAGTGCAGGCCGACCATCTCGTCCGTGTCCGCCGCGAGCTCGCCGTGGATCCGCGCCTCGGCGCTCTCGGCTTCGAAGCGCCAGGAGCGCAGCGTGATCACGCCTTTGTTGCGGAGCAGCGTGCGCACGTCGTTGAATTGGTACTTCCGCCCCGCGTGCCACACGCAGAGCAGCGTGAGCGGGGGCGCCAAGATCGGGCCGAGCTTGATGCGACCGGACGCGCCCTCGAGCAGGAGGTCGTCGACGTCGTTCCACTGGTTCACGTGACCCCAGGCGTAGAGCTCGGTGTGGCGCTTGCCCCAGTTGTGGCCCTGCATGCCCTTCCAGCCTTCCACGCGCACCTCGCGGCCGTTCACGCGGTAGCTCCCCGAGTAGCGCGTGTCGGGAAACGGCGTGACCATCTTCTGGCTCGGGAACGGGCCCTCGTACATCTTCGGCAGCGGGTACGGCACGAGCGGCTCGCCGCTCGCGTCGAAGTCGAGCTCCCACTCGATGCGGTCGCTGCCCTGGACGATGCTCCCGCGGGTCTTGCCGCGAGCAATCTCGATGTCGGCGACGCGCACGTCGAGGCCCTCGCGGGAGAAGCTCGCGTCCGCGAAGGGAACCACCCGCTTGACGCCGACGTGGCCGGCTTCGCGGTCGAAGGCGATGCTCCAGGCCTCGGCCACTGCGCCCTTCCCGGCCCCGGACAGGATGGTGCCCTTGAGCCAGAGCGCGCGCTTGCCGCCGGGCTCGTTCAGCTTGAGGAAATAGCTCTCGACGTGGTCTTCGCTCTTCTTGGGGTCGAAGCGGACGGCGTTCCAGTCGGTCATGGCGGGCCGAGGATACTTCGAATCCAAGTCGCCGGTCGGCGGGCTCGCCAGGGCGGGGGCTCGGGCCTGCCGCAGGGGCTGCGCGATGCGCCGGCGGCCTGCGCACGGGCTGCGCAATTCGAGGCGCGGACGCCCAACTAGCCCAGGCACCGTTCCTGCAAGCGACAGCGCCCTGGAGGTTCCCAGCATGCGCCGAGCCCTACTGCCATCGTTTGCGATCTTGCTGCTCACCAGCTGCTACATGCAGGGAGATCACGAGGAGATGTCCTCTGCCGTGCAAGAAGCCCGCGCCGAGGCCCAGAAGCACGACCAGCTCTGCCGAGCTGCGACGGCCCCGGAATCCCTGAGCAACGAGCTGGCTCGCCACGAAGACGTGATGGACGACCTGTTCGCACGCATGGACGGCGCGATGGGTGACATGCCGGCCAAGCACTCGAGCGGGGGCATGAAGCAAGACGTCGCGAACATGAGGGCGGCCATGGCGATCCACCACGACCGCCTGCTCGAAGCCGGCAGCGTGAGCGCCGCGCACGCTGAGTGCGCGAGCTACGGCGCCGAGATGACGGGCCTGTGTGCCACGGCGCAAGACCGCGTCGACGGCATGGACTGCATGTAGCTCACTTCACCGTCAGCTGGACCTTCAGCGCGGGCGCGCTCGGACACTCGGTGTTCAACATGGCGGCGCGCGCCGTGAGCGTGACCACGGTGCCCGGTGCCACGCTCGAGTCGACCTTACCGGCCGCGCCCACGTCGTAGCTGGTGCAGGCGAAGATGCCGTAGAACCAGTCGTTCTCCTGGATCGTCACGCCGGGGTGGTCGCTCTCGAACTTCACGCCGGGGTACCAGCCGAAGCCGAGACCGGCGACCTCGCTGAGCGCGACCTTCAGCTCGAACGCCTCGCCGGGTGAGACGGCTCCGTCGCCGCCGCCGTCCGCGACCACGGGATCGTGCACCGCCAGCACCGAGAGGTCCTCGCAGGTCGGGTCGGTGTCGCTGTTCCAGCCGTCACCCTCCGGGATGCACTCGCCGCCGCTGCCGCCGGAGCCCCCGACCGCCACGCTGCCACCGCTGGCCACGCCGCCGCCCACGCCTGCGCTGCCGCCGGCGCTCGCTCCACCGATCGCCGAGCTGCCGCCGCTCGCGGTGCCGCCGGTGCCCGGCTCCTCCGCGTCGTGGCTCGCCTTGCCACCGCACGCCGCCAGGACCGCTGCAACCACCACGACTGAAAGCTCTCGAACCATCTGCTCCTCCTCGGGCCGCTACGGGCGCCACGAGAGAGATTCTGGGGCCTGGCTCACGTTAGCGCCATTAGAAGGATCCGAAGCCTTCGTTGCGCATGGCGCAACGATGCCGAAGGGCCTGACGAGCTGCGCGAAGTATCCCTGCGGCCAGCGCTCGACGAGACCGAGCGGGTAGGTCTCCTCACCCTCGGGGCAGTGGTAGGTCCCGAACAGCAGGTCCACCCAGGGCGCCACGTTGGCGAAGTTGTGGGCGGTGCGCTCGACGCGCGCGTGATGCCAGTGATGAAGCTCCGGCGCGCCGAGCAGGTAGCGCAACGGGCCGAGCGGCAGGCGCACGTTGGAGTGGATGAAGATGGCCCAGGTGCCGCGCAGCACGATCAGCGCGCCGAGCGCCTCGAACGGCAGGCCGAGGAGGATGCCCGGCAGGTTGAGGCAGAGCTGGGTCGCCAAACCGTCGAGCGGGTGCTCGCGGTGGGCGGCCAGCCAGTCCAGGTGCTCCACGCTGTGGTGTACGGCGTGAAAGCGCCAGAGCAACTCGAAGTGGTGGCAGGCGCGGTGGAACCAGTAGACCAGCACGTCGCCCAGCATCAGCGCCACGAGCACCCGGAGCCAGAGCGGCTCCCCCAGCGACCACGCGGAGAGCGAGAGCCCTCCCGAGGCGAGCGCGCGCTCGAGCAGCGCGAGCGCGCTGGTGGTGAGGCCGGCGAAGGCCAGGTACTGCCCAGCGAAGAACAGCACGTCGGTGCCGAAGGCCGGGCGCAAAAAGCGCTGGCCTCGGCGCGCGGGGAAGGCGCGCTCGAGCGCGCCGAACACCACGGCCAAGGACAAGAAGCCTGCGGCTGCGTCGAACAGGAGCCGCGTCATTGCTTCGGCGCCGCTTGCTGCTGCGGGGGCGGATCGAAGTGCATGGGCGCCGCCTTGGTGCCTGGGAAGTAGCCAGGGGGAGGACCGGCGGGCTTGGCGGCCGGCGCCGCCGAGGGCTCGGCGCTCGGCGCTGCCGTTGGCGCCTCGGACGCCGCGGGAGCCGCGGCTGGCTCAGCCGGCGCAGCTGGCGCGGCGGCGGGGTTCTGCGGCGGCGCCTCCGGCGTGATGGGCGCGTCCGACTTGGTGCAGCCGGTACCGGCCCGCAGCATGGAGAACCCCAGGAACCCGAGCGCCAAGCTCAGCGAGCCCACACGAAACAACCACGACTTGCTCATCGACCCTCCGACGTCCCCCGCTCGACGGAGCTTGGGTGTCCCAAGGATGTCGGCGGACGGTCGCGCGAGCAAGCGCCGGCGCGTGATAGCTTCGCGCCCATGGACTTCGAGGTGCTCGCCGCCGAAGACAGCCCCATCGGCATGATCTGCCTGCGGCGCCGGGACAGCCGCGGCCAGAGCGCCTTCGAGATCACGGTCGATCACCAGTTCTTGATGAGCAGCCTGGTCACCGCCTCGGAGCGCGCCCTCGCCGAGCGCGCCGTCGCGCGCCACGGCGGCCGAGCGCTGAGCGTACTGATAGGTGGTCTGGGCCTGGGCTACACGGCGCACGCGGCGCTCGCAGCGCCGAGCGTCGCTCGCGTCGAGGTGGTCGAGCTCCTGCCACAAGTGATCGGCTGGCTCGAGCGCGGGCTGATCCCGCTCGCCACCGAGCTGTCCGCCGATCGTCGCCTGAACGTCGTGTTAGGTGACGTGTACCGCCGGTTGCTCGAAGAGCCGACGACCCGCTACGACGCCATCCTGCTGGACGTGGACACCTCGCCCGACCGGCGGCTCAGCGAGACCAGCGCGCCGTTCTACACCGAGGCGGGGCTTCGGGCCGCAGCTCGGCATCTCGCGCCGCGGGGCTGGCTCGGTGTCTGGTCCTTCGCCGCGAGCCCCGAGCTCGAGGCGGCGCTCCGCGCCGTGTTCGCTCGCGTCGAGGTCGAGCCGGTGAGCTTCCTCAACGAGATGCTGGGCGAAGGCGAGACGAACTGGCTGTACTTCGCGGGCTGAGATCGGCGGCGGAGGCCCGTTTGCGCGCCGTGCCGGGTTGCGGTACGGGCCGCGCCAGGTGAGGCGCGGATGAGAGAGCGAAGCAAAGCGATGGGCAAGCTCTGGGCGGCGGGCCTGGCCGCGCTCCTGCCGATGGTCGTCGGCTGCAGCTCGTCCGACGACGGCAACGGCGGCAGCGGCGGCAGTGGCGCCGTCGGTGGGAGCGGGGGCAGCGGGGGGCTCGGCGGCGCGGCCGGCACGGGCGGCGCGGCGGGCAGCGGCGGCGCGAGCGCGTGCTCCGCCCCGCCGCGTTCGTTCTGGACCTGGGATCTCGGCGTGATGCCACCGGCGGACATCCAGGTGCCGTCGACCTGTCGTGGCGAGACCGCGAACGGCTACATCTACGTGGCGGACGAGTCGTGGAACGTGGACATGGACCAGACGGCGGTGGACACCATCGCCGCAGCGTTCGCGTCCAGCACCCCGGCCGATCCGGCCCGCGGCATCTACCAGACGAACGTGGAGACCTTCGGCGCACCGCCCGACGTGGACGGCGACCCACACGTCGTCTTGTTCTACGCGCCGATGAAGGGCTATCAGGGCTACAGCTTCGACGGCTTCTTCCGCGCCGACGACCAGACCGCGGGCGACAAGTCGAACCTGGCCGAGATGCTGCACATGAACGCCAAGGGCGGCCAGGCACCGGCATCGGAGTACATGCTCGGCGTCGCGGCGCACGAGCTCGTCCACCTCATCGCCTGGAAGTACGACCCGCAAGAAGAGGGCTGGCTGGAGGAGGCGATGGCCGAGGCCGCCATGGTCGTCGCTGGCTACATGACGGATCTCCCCGCCGCCAAGGCGTATGCCAAGAAGACCGCGTCGACCCCGCTCTGCGTGAAGAGCTACTCGGACTACGGCGCGACCTTCGCCTTCGGCACCTACGTCCTGGACCGCTTCGGCTCGAGCTTCCTCCGGGACGTGCTCCAGGATCCGAAGGACGGCCGGCAGGCCATCGAGGCGCACCTGCCGAGCGGCGTCACGTTCAGGAGCCTGTTCGGCGAGCTGATGGTCGCCACGCTCCTGGACCAACCCGGCATCGGCGACGGTCGCTACGGCTTCGAGTCCGTCGACCTGGGCGCGCTCGGCTCGGAGACCGCCGCCATGAGCGACGGCAATCCCCACGAGCTCGACGCGGTGGCGTTCGGCGCCCGCATGCTGCGCTTCTCGCCCGGCGCCGGGTCGCTGAGCGTGACCTTGACCTCGACGGAGCTGGCGAAGCTCGTCGTCCACAGCGTCGTGCTCGATCCCGCTCTGCCTGCGAGCGCCAAGGTTAGCGCGCACGACCCGAGCAGCGGGGCCATCGCGCTCACGCTCGCGGCGGGGCAGGTCGCCGACCTGGTCGTCGCGGTCGATCCGGGCGCGACGCTCGCCGACTCGAAGAGCGCGCCGATGACGAAGTTCACGTACACGGCGACGTTCACGCCCTGAGGCCAGGAGCTCTGCAAATGACCCAACGACTGCATACGGCTGCTCTCGCGCTCTGCCTCGCCTTGTCGAGCGGCTGCGGCTCCGACGACTCCAAGGTAGCGGCCACGGGCGGCGCCGCTGGTACCGGTGGTGGCGGAGCGGGCGGCACGGGCGGCGCGGCTGGCGCGGCCGGCGCCGGCGGCGCGCTCCTCCTCGCGGCGGGTGAGGCCGCCGAGGTCACGCTCGCCGACGGCAACGGCAACCTGCACCTCTCGACACCGGCCGGCGACGAGCAATTCGTGCTCGTGCTCGCCTCGAACCAGCTCGACGACTCGAGCGGGCTCCACGACTACTCGGTGTCCTTGGGCGGGACGTTCACGGACAGCGCAGCGAACGTCCTGACCACCTGCTCGCTCACGCCGGACAAATGGAAGGCGCTGTCCCTGCCCGCCGAGACGCCGCCCAGCGGAAGCGGTCCGGCCGTCGGCGCGGAGCGCAGCGTCGACGTCTCCACCAAGACCGGCAAGGAGACCATCACCGTGAAGGCGTTGGCGGTCGGCGAAAAGGCAGTGGTCTGGGCCGACACTACCGCCGCGCACCCGGCGCTGATCGACCCCGCGGTGGTGCAGGAGTTCCTCACCGACTTCGAGAAGACCATCCTGCCGCGGGCGCGCAGCATCTTCGGCGTCGAGTCGGATCTGGACAACGACGGCCACATCGCGCTGATCTTCAGCCCGCTGGTCTACGACACCGCGGTCGCGTTCTTCACCAGCTGCGACCTGAACCCGGGCTTCGGCTGCCCGGCGGGCAATCAGGGTGAGTACCTGTACCTGACCCCGCCCAACGCCATTCCGCCGCCGTACAACACGCCGAACGCCATCAAGGAGATCCTGGCGCACGAGCTGTCGCACATGATCCACTACAACCGGAAGGTGCTGAAGAACGGCATCGGCGGCTCGAACGAGAGCGCTTACATGCACGAGGGCATCGGCGCCATCGCGCAGGACGTCCTCGGCTACCAGTCCGGCAACCTGTACGTGACCAAGGCGGGGCTCGACGAGATCGACGACTACAGCTTGGCCGACACCGTGGCCGATGGCGTGCAGTACGATCTGAGCCGCGACGGAGCGCTGCGAGGCGGCTCGTACCTGTTCGTTCGCTGGTTCTACGACCGCGCGGGCGGCGACGTCGCGAAGCCGGACGGCAGCATCGAGAACCTGGGCGGCCCCTCGCTCCTGCGCACGGTGCTGGACGCCCCCGAGCCGATCTCCGCCGTGCTGCCCAGCGAGGCCGGGACCTCGCTCGAGGCGCTGGCGATGGACTTCTGGACCACGCTGGCGATGAGCAACCGCGAGGACGACGGCGGCGCGGCGGCCAAGAACCCGTGCTTCTCGTACCTGCCCACGGCAGCGGATCCGGTCACGACGCGCCAGCGCGGCGCGAACCTGTTCGCCAAGTTCCACGGCCAGCAGATGCTCGGGCCCAAGCTCCAGCCGGTGGCTTCGGCGGACGGCCAGCTGCGCTCCGGCGGGGTCGAGCTCCTGCTGCTCGAGGCGACGTCCGGGCAGGCGGAGATCGCGCTCGGCGTGAGCGCGGCGACCGGGGCGAAGCCGCGCCTGCGGATAGCGCGGGTGCGCTGAGGGCGGACCAGCTAGCTCGGCTTTCGCCGCTTCGGCCGGCGGAGCCGCCTGCGCGCCTCCGCGTAGGCGGCGACCACACGGCGGAACGCCGCGGCGTCGCCGCCGCGATCGGGATGGGTCTCTAGCGCTTGCTTTCGATACGCGGTCCGGAGCTCCGCCTCAGTGACGCTCGGGGAGACGCCCAGCACCGACCAGATCGAGCCCTCCGCCTGCGGCTTTTCGGCGCGCGGGGAGCGCGGCTCACGGCTCGCTCGGCTCGGCCAAGGCTCTTGGCCACGCAGGATGCGCATCCACGCCCTGGCCCAGAGCGCGTCGATTTCGGCGAGTCGCATGCCCGCCTTCTTCTCCGCCGCGGCGAGCGCCTCCTCGCGGGTGGCCGCGGCCCCGCCCTCCGCATCCGGCTTGCGGAACGGCACCTGTTTCGGCGGAGCGCTCCACCACGCGGCCCAGAAGAAGCGACCGCGCTTGGTCCGGGTGATCGAGCAGGCAGGGGCGAACAGCGACGACACGGCGGCGGCTCTCCCTCGCGGGTCAGACGAACTGCGGAAACGCGGCGAGGCGGTCGAGCGCGTCCGCAGGTGCGTCCGCCGGGAAAGGCGCCGACGAGCGTGCGAGGCGCTCGAGGAAGCTTCGCTCGAGCGGCTGCGCGAGGTCTTCGGCCGCGAGCGCCGCCTGGGTGGTCTGCCTGTCGGTGCCCGCCGCCGCGCCGACACCCACTGCGAATCCCGCCAGCAGAAGCGCCGAGCGCGTCGCGGTCGCGGCGCTGTAGGTGTGGAGCGTCGCCCCACGGCGGCAGAGCCGATGGACCGCGGCGAACGCGGCCAGCGTCCAGAGCGCGGGGTTGGCACGAGGCGAGAAGGGGTCCCAGAACACGATGTCGGCAGCGCCCTCTCTGACCTGAGCGAACGAACCCGGCAGGTCTCCCAGACATAGCCGCCAGACGCCGCGCACGCTCTCGTGGCGCCCCTCGGCGAGAAGCCGTCGGGCCGCCGCGCCCGCGCCTCCTTCGAGCCCGAACGCCGCTGCGTGCGACCGGTGAAGCGCCAGCTCGAGCGCGGAGAGCTCGCGGTCGAAGCTGACGAGCTCGAGACGCCGCGCCGTGGCCGGTAGCGCCTCGGATAGCTGCCAGGCTGCGATGGCGTTCGAGCCCGCGCCGAGGCCCACGTCGAGGAGCACCAACGGATCCGCTCGGGGCTCGCCGAGCCGCGCCTCGAGCCGCGACGGAGTCACGTAGAGCCGCTCGGCCTCGACCAGCGGACCCACCACCGGGTGCATCAGCTCACCCGTGGCGCGGTCGCGCATCGCCCGGGCGCCGCTCCGGGTGACCACCACCTCGCAGCCGGAGGCCTTCTCGCTCACGCCGGCGCCTCCTCGCCGATTCGGCGCTCGCTGTGCTCGTGGCGGTCGATGGCGTCGAGCTTGTCCTTCGCGTAGGCGGCGTACTCCCCGCGCTCGATGGCGGCGCGGGCCTCGCCCATCAGCGTCAGGTAGTGGTGCAGGTTGTGCCTCGAGATCAGGCGCGGGCCGAGCGGCTCGCCGCACTTGAAGAGGTGGTGCAAATAGGCCCGGGAGAAGCCCCGGCAGGTGGCACATCCGCAGGCTTCGTCGAGCGAGCGATCCGCGTGCGCGTGGGCCGCACGGGTCAGCTTCACCCGCCCGGTGGAGGTGAACGCGGTGCCCTGCCAGCCGAGGTGCGTGGGCAAGACGCAGTCGAACATGTCCACGCCCGCCAGCATGGCTTGGAGGAGATCGGGCGGAGTCCCCACGCCCATCAGGTAACGCGGCCGATTCGCTGGCAAGAGCTCCGCCGACAGCGCCGTCATGTCTTCACGCTCGGAGCGGCGGTCGCCGACCGCGAGCCCGCCTATCGCGAAGCCGTCGAAGGGCTGCTCCGTGAGGAAGGCGGCCGACTCCCGGCGCAGCGCGGGGACCACACCGCCCTGCACGATGGCGAACAGGGCCTGCGCGGGGTTGGTTCGCGCCGCCAGGCTGCGCAACGCCCAACGATGGGTCCGCTCCATCGCTGCCCGCGTGACGCTGGCGTCGGACCGCCCGTCCACGCACTCGTCGAGCACCATCATGATGTCGGCGCCGATGGCGGTCTGGACCTCGATCGAGCGCTCCGGCGACAGCAAGTGCTCGCGCCGGTCGACGTAGCTGCGAAAGCGCGCGCCGCGCTCGCTGATCGTACGCTCGGCAGGCAGCGAGAAGATCTGGTAACCGCCGGAGTCGGTGAGCACCGGGCCCGACCAGCCCATGAAGCGGTGGATGCCGCCGACCCGTCGGAACAGCTCGGGCCCCGGACGCAGCATCAAATGGTAGGTGTTGCCCAGCAGCACCTGCGCCCCGACCGCCGCCAGGTCGGCCGGGTCGAGGCCGGTCACGGTGGCCCGAGTGCCCACCGTCATGAACACCGGGGTCTCCACGCGTCCGTGGGCGGTGTCGAGGAAGCCGCGCCGCGCGCGCGAGCCGGGGTCGGTCGCGGTCACGGAGAAGGGCAGCGGCATGACGCTGACCCGATATCACGTGAGCGGCCTCAGCGCAGCGTGAGCCGCATCGACGCGCTCTGGCACACCGGCTCGCAGCCCGGCCCGTTGGGCTGCACGGTCTGGAACGCTGGCGTGAGCTGCGCCGTGGCTTGGAGCGCGCCCTGGTGCTCGATGACGAGGGAGGCTTTCGACGCTTCGGTGACGGTCGAGGTCAGGCCGCCGATGGCGTGCTGGTCCGCCGCCAGCGCGCAGCCGCTCTCGGCGATGCTGAGTGAGGCGTCGTTGCAGTGAAACGTCGGCCCGCGCTCGCAAGGCTCGAGCGGGAGCTTGCCCTCGCAGCTCGCCGACTTGCCGTCGACCCTGAGCGTGATGCGGTAGCTGCCCGGCGGCCAGCCGGTGGGGCGCACGAGCTCGATGTCGAGCCCGCTCTGGCAGCCCATCTCCGTGCAGACCTTCCCCGGCCCCGCCCCGGCGGGAGGCGGCGCGGAGCTCGCGTTGCAGCCGAGCATCGCCAGACCAAGACCGATGGGGAGGGGAGCTTTCATGGAGCGCGCGGCATAGCCAAGCTGCGCTCGGAACACCAGCTTCGCTTTTCGAGCCGGCCCCACCAGACGTCGACATCGACGAAGTCTGGCAGGGGCAACGAGCCGCCGTTCTCGAGCAGGCGGATGGGCTCGTCGAAAGACGAATACCAGCCGGCCTGCACCTCGACGCCGGAGCTGGACGAATCAGGTGCACCCGCCTGGTCACGGGAGCCGCACGAGAGCGCTCCGGCAGCGAGCAGGAGCGGACAGGCTCGAACCACGCGCGAAGCGTACCCCGCCCGTGCGGCGGCCTCGCCAATCGACTAGAATGTCGGCCATGCGGGCGACACGACGTTGGGCTCTGGGCTTGGGGATCGTGGCCGTAGCCAGCGCCGTCGCCGGCGCCTGCGGCGGCAGCGATGGTGGGACCGCTGACAACGGCGGCTCGAGCACCGGCGCCTCCAGCGGCACCGGCGCGTCGAGTGGCACCGGCGCCTCGAGCGGCAGCGGCGGGCTCTACCTCGACGTGAACACGGACACGAGCTCCTCGGTGTCGATCTCTCCGCAGAACCCGGTCTTGACCGCGAAGTGCGGCGAGGCGGCGCCCACGGTGCAGCTCGATGCCTTCGACGGAGGCACGAAAGCGAACGCGCTCTGGCTGGTGGACAAGGCGGAGATCGGCACCATCGACAAGAGCGGGCTCTTCACCGCCTCCGGCAAGGCAGGCGGCGTCGCCACGGTGGAGGCCACGGTCGGCCTGCAGAAGGCCACCACCACCGTCACCGTGAAGCTCGAGTGCGAGCAGAACGGCGGCACCGAGAGCGACGGCGGCACCACCGGCGGCGGCGTCGGGGGAGTGGGCGGCGAGGGCGAGGGCGGCGTGGTGGACGCGGCGCTGAAGGCCATCTTGCTCGGCACGCCGACGGCCGACGCGAGCCTGAAGATGCTCTACCCCTACGACAAGACCGTGTGGCCGCTCGGCCTGCTGGCGCCGCTGATGCAGTGGGCCGCGGGATCCATGGCCGTGGCGGACGGGGTGTACATCCACCTGACCGCGCCGAACTACGACTACAAGGGCTTCTTCGCGCGGCCGAAGCCGCTGGCGCCCGGCGCGCCCTTCGTGCGCCATCCGATTCCGCAGGCGGCATGGGACGCGGCGACGCTGTCGGCGGCGGGCGGGCAGCTCAGCCTGAACATCGTGGTCGCCAAAGGCGGCGTGGCCTACGGCCCGATGACCGAGACCTGGACCGTCGCCAAGGGCCAGCTCAAGGGCACCGTCTATTACCAGTCCTACGGCACGAAGCTCGCCAAGAACTACCCCGGCGCCATCGGCGGCGACGGCATGTTCGGTGGCGCCACGCTCGCCATCAAGCCCGGCGCCACCGATCCGACGCTGGTCGCCGGCGGCAACGGCAACAGCACCGCGTGCCGCGTCTGCCACACCGTGGCCAGCGACGGCGCGCGCATGATCGCGCAGCACGGCAACAACTACCAGGCGAGCTCGAGCTACGCGCTGAACGCCGGCTACGCCGAAACCGCCTACGCCGCGAGCACCAACACCAAGCTCGGCTGGATTGGCCTGTCACCGGACGGCAGCCTGGGTCTGGGCAACGCCGTGCCGCTGCCGGGCGCCGCGAACACCGGCGCCACGACCGCGCTCTACGACATGACGAACGGCAGCCCCATCGCGACCACGGGCCTGTCGAGCTTCGTGACGCACGCGGGCATGCCCGCGTTCTCCCACGACACCAAGCGCGTGGCGTTCCTGTTCCAGACCGGCGCCGGCGACGCGACGGTGGGCCCCGGCGACGGCAAGAAGCTCGTGACCATGGACTTCGACGCCACGACCAAGACCTTCAGTAACCCGAAGCTCGTCTACAGCGGGGCGCACCGGCCCGGCTGGCCCTGGTTCTTGCCGAGCGGCGACGCGCTGGTGTTCCAGACCGAGGTCAAGGCCAACTCGTCCGGGGAGTTCTTCGCGACCCGCTACGGCGCGCAGGGCGAGCTCTGGTGGACGGACGTCGCCACCGGCACCGCGGTCAAGCTCGACCGCGCGAACGGCAAGGAGAACGGCGTCTCCTACCTGCCGGTGGGCCCGGGCAACCACGCCGACGACACGCTGCTCAACTACGAGCCCACTGTCGGCCCCGTGGCGTCCGGCGGCTACGCCTGGGTCGTGTTCCTGAGCCGGCGCATGTACGGCAACGTCGCGACCATCGATCCGTGGTGGAGCGATCCGCGCGAGCACGACCTGTTCCAGAACGTCACGACCAAGAAGCTCTGGGTCGCCGCCATCAACCTGTCGGCGCAGCCGGGTACGGATCCCAGCTACCCGGCGTTCTACCTACCGGGGCAGGAGCTCCTGGCCGGCAACGCCCGCGGCTACTGGGTGATGGACCCGTGCAAGCCCGACGGCAGCACCTGCTCGAGCGGTGACGAGTGCTGCGGCGGCTACTGCCAGCAGGATCCCCAGACCGGCGCCCTGACCTGCGGCCAGAAGCAGAACCAGTGCAGCAAAGAGTTCGACAAGTGCACGACGAGCGCGGATTGCTGCGATCCGAAGCTCAAGTGCATCAACGACATCTGCACGCTGATCTTGCCGCAGTGAGCCTCAGTGCAGCGTCGCGGTGAACAACACCGCGATGACCGTGCCGCTCACGTCGGCCTTGTCGCCGGAGTCGTCGCCCTCGACCTCGCCGGAGAAGTACTGCAGGCGGGCCAGCCCGCCGATGCCCCACTGCTCCCCGACCCAGGCCTCGTAGCCGACGCCGAGCATCAGGCCGGAGCCGGTGCCCGACGAGTCCTCCGACGGATAGGGATCCGAGGCCAGGTCGTCGGACTTCTGCGAGGTGATCGCGGTGATGCCGATGGCCGCCTGCGCGTGGAAGCCGCCGTTCGGGTCGAAGTAGTAGTCGATGAACGGACCGATCATGCTGGCCACGCCCTGACCGCCGTCCGACGACTGGTTCTGGTACTCGTACTTCACCTTCGCGATGCTGGTGCCGTAGATGCCGCCGCCGATCACGATGCCGGGCGCCACGGTGCCGCCGAGCGCGAGCTCGACCGCCGGCCCGATGCCGCTGGCGTCGATGTCGACGGTGCCGATCCCGGCGTCCTGCTCCACGGTGCCGCTCAGGGAGCCGACGCCGAGGCCCATGCGCAAGTAGAAGCCGTCGTGAGTGTGGACGCCCGGATCAGGCGGAGGCGCCGCGGGCGGAGGGGCCTGCCCTGCGGGTGGCGGCCCGCCGTAGCCGTAGGCACCTTGCGGGGGCGGCGCGCCCTGCGGCGGCGGCGCGCCCTGCGGCGGCGGTGCCGGTTGCGGCGCCGCCTCGGGCGGCGGCGGCGGGGGCGGGGCGGGAGCCGGAGCGGGCTCGCCCGCTGGGGGCGGGGGCGGTGGGGGAGGATCGGGCTGCGCCGTCGCGACGCGAGCGGCGCTGAGGAGAGCGAGCGTGAGGAGGGTGGCGCTGATCCGCATGCGCCCGGGTTACCACCGGTAGCAGCCGTTTTGAAGCGGTCAGGCCTCGGCGAACACCGCAGCAATTTCGTCCGCCCGCCGGCCCCAGGGTTCAGCTCATGTTAGCATGCTCATATGAGTCATCGACTCCAGGTCCTGGTACCGGAGAAGCTCGACGCCCGCATCACGAAGGCAGCTCAGCGCAGCCGGATGTCCAAGGGTGAGTGGGTACGCCGCGCTCTCGAACGGGCGCTCGCCGAACCCCGGCAGCCCAGCGATCCGGTCGAGCAACTCGCGGCGCTCGGGGCCCCGACCGCCAACATCGACGAAATGCTCTCGGAGATCGAGGCAGGGCGGACGTGACCGTCTTCGTGGACTCGAACATTCCGATGTACGTCGCGGGGCGCGAGCATCCCAATCGCGCACCTTCCCGGCGCTTCCTCGAGCGCGTTCGCACGGGTGAGGTGGAGGCGTGCACCAGCGTCGAGGTGCTGCAAGAAATCCTCTATCGCTACGCGAGCCTCCGCCGCCTGGACATGGCTCGCCAGGTCTACGAGTTGTTCGTCCACATCTGCCCCGTCGTGCTTCCGGTCACGCTCGCCGACACTGACCGCGCGAGAGACATCCTGTGCGGCGCGACCGCTGTGTCGGCCCGCGACGCTCTGCACGCCGCGGTGATGCTGAACGCAGGCATCGAGCGCATCGCGACCTTCGATCAGGGCTTCGACACCATCCAAGGCATCAGGCGCGAAGCTCTTTGAGCTCCGACCGGGCAGAGGCACTCGAGATCGCCGGCGCCGACGCATCCGTGAGGCTCGGGAGCCCTCACCGTTCGGCGAACACCGCAGTAATTTCGTCGGCCCGCCGGAGCGCGTCGCGCCGGCCGAGATCGATCAGCCGCTCGGCGAAGCCCCCGTCGAACAGCAGGTACGAGGCCCAGTCCGCCTCCTGGCTCATGCCCTCGACCGAGGCCCGGGCGAGGAAGCGCTCCAGCACCGGGTTCAGCTCGTCGGCGCGCTGCACCGTCCGGAGGTGCTCCCCCGCCAGGCGACCGATGTCCTCGGAGGGCGAGAACACCAGCGTCTGGAGGCGACGGTAGCCGGTGCCGCGGGTGCGGACCAGGACCTCCTGAACTCGCTCGTACTCCTCCTCGGTCAGCGTGTTCTCCAGCACCTCGACCAGGTCGTTCAGCCGCGCCAGGACCTGCAAGTCGTGCTTCACCGGATCGAGCAGGAGCGCGTTCAGGAGCTTGCCCACCAGGAACATCGGGCCGAGCTCCATGCCCTCCGCCTCGTCATGCTCGCGCTCGAGCACCTGAAGCTCGTCGGCGCTGGCGCGATGGCTGACCGAGATCACCAGCAGCGGATCGGCCCCCGCGCGGATCGCCGGCGCGATGGGCGTGTTGAAGCGCAGGCCGCCGTCGCAGTAGAAGCGCTCCCCCACCCTGCGGGTGGGGAACAGGAGCGGGATCGCCGCGGACGCCAGCACGTGATCGATGCTGATGGGCTCGACCCGCGCCACGCGCATGCCGGAGGTCGAGGGCACGTAGCGCGCGCCCGGCGCGATCTCCGCGAACACGGTGGTCTGACCGGACACCACGTGGAGCGCGGCGATCAAGAGCGCGTTCACCCGGCCTTCGCGCACGTTGTCGCGGATCCGCTCGAAGTCCACCGCCTTCGCCACCAGCTTCTCGAGCTCGCGGGTGTCGAGCAGGCTCACCCCCGGCGGGACGCTGGGCGTCCCCGAGCGGAAGAGCCCAGTGACGACCTTCGGCAGGCGCATGAGCCCGAGCAAGCGCAGCTTGGCGTGGGTCTCCAGGCGCAGGCTGCGCCAGAACTCCAGGAGCTCCTCCGCGCCGTGGTCGCCCCGCTCGGACCTCGAGGCCAGGAACGCCGCGTTGATGGCGCCGACCGAGGTGCCCGCCATGACCCGAAACAGCGGCGCGTCGTCGGCCTTGCGCCCGAGCACCTGCATCACGCCCGCCACGACCCCCGCCTCGTACGCCCCGCGCATGCCGCCACCGGAGAGCACGATCCCGGGGGTCCTCTTGCGGGCAGGCATGCCCGCCCAATCTCGCGGAATCGCCCGAGGCGAGCAAGATATCCGCGATCGAGGCGCCCGCGGTGGGCGTCAGTCGTCCCCGGCGTCGCCACCGTCGATTGGGCAGCCCGCGTAGTCGTCGCTGCACTCGCCGCCGTGGGAGGCGCAGGCGCTCCTACACTCGCAGGGCGCCGCCTTCACGCGGATCTTCGTGCCGTCCGCGCACTCGCAGGCGCCTTCGTGGCAACCGCCGCAGCCCGCCTCCACCGGCAGCAGCAGCGCGCCGGCGCCAAGGCCGAGGAGCAGCACGAGCGAGCGTCGAAGCCAGTTCGTCATGGTGATCGCGGGCGGACGTCCTAACCTGTAGCAGATGCTGCGGCCCGCCGCCCTCTGGCTCGCACTGCTGTCGGGCTGCGCCGCGCAGCCGGCGGAGCCGCGCGCCGCGCCCGCGCCGAGCGAAGCCCCGGCGCCGGAGCCCGAGCCAGAGTCGGTGCCGTTCCGGGTGCTGGCACCGAAGGAGCGCGTCCCCGACTTCCGCGTCTCCTCCACGGACGGCCGGAGCTTCCCGTCGAAGGAGTGGATCGGGAAGCAGCCGTTCGTGGTCGTGTTCTTCGCCACCTGGTGCCGCGTGTGCGACATGAAGCTGCCGCTCGTGGCCCAAGCGATCGGTCCGCACGCGGAGCTGCCCGTGCTCCTGGTCTCGCTGGACGACGCCGACACCTGGGACGCGGTGCCGGATTTCTTGCGCCGCCATCGGCTGCCCAAGCCGGTGGTGCGCGGCACGAGCTTCCCGCGCTTCGCGCTCGCCTACGATCCGCTCCAGACCGTGCCGGTCGTGGCGGTGATCGGCCGAAACGGCTACCTCGTGGACTACCAGGTCGGCTACTCCGCGAGCCACGGCCCGCGCCTGGCCGCCGCGGTGGAGCTGGCGGTCCGTATGCCCGCGGACGCGCCGCCTTTCCTCGACTCCCCTGACGCGGAGCCGCCTGATCTATGATCGGGTCATGACCCTCGGGCCCTCGACCCAAGCGACGCTCACGCTCACGGCGTTCGGGCTCACGGACGTCGGCTTCGTGCGCAAGGCGAACGAGGACGTCATCGTGCTGCGCGACGACCTGGGGCTCTACGGAGTGTTCGACGGCGCGGGGGGCCACGAGGCGGGAGACGTGGCGGCGCTGGCGGCGGCCCGCATGGTGCAGAAGCACGTGGCCGAGACCGAGGCGGAGGCTCGGGCCAAGCCCGATCTCGACCCGTTCGGCATCGCGGTGGACGGGCGCCGGCTGGCGGCGGCGCTGCACCGCGCCAACAAGAGCGTGGTGGACATCGCCAAGGCGGCGCGGAGCAAGCGCGGCATGGGCACCACCGCCGTCGCGCTGTTGTTCTCGCACCGCTCGTCGCTGGTACACGTGGCGCACGCCGGCGACAGCCGCTGCTATCGCCTTCGCGCCGGCAACCTGGAGCAGCTCACGGTGGACCACTCGATGATCAACGACGTCATCGAGCAGCGTCCGGATCTGGACGACGACGTCTTGTCTAGCCTGCCGCAGCACGCGGTGACCCGAGCGCTGGGCATGGAAGACAAGCTGCGGATCCCGATGACGTCACACCAGGTGGTGGACGGGGATCGCTTCCTCCTGTGCAGCGACGGCCTCACCGGCGAGGTGACGCCGGAGACCATCGCCGAAACGCTCGCCCGCCGCGATCCCCCGGCGGAGACCGTGGTGGCGCTGATCGACCTGGCCAAGGCCGAGGGCGCGCCGGACAACGTCTCCGTCGTGGTCATCGACTGCCACGGCCCGCGTCGGGCCGCGGTGCCGGTCTACGATCGCTCGAGCATCGACATCTCACCCGAGCACCGCTCGTCGGAGCCGGAGCTCTTGCTCCTGGGCATCGAGGAGATCCCGCTGGACGAGATCGTGAACGTGGACGTGGACGAGCTCGGCGAGGTGCTGGCCCGCCTGATCCGAAAGTGAGCATGGAACCGGAAGGCCATCGGGTGCACGAGCCCGGGTTCTGCACCGCCGATCTGCCCGGAGCCGGCGGCGCCATCGGGCGTGAGCCGGAACACTTCCGGGTCGAGGAGGTGCTCGACTGGCCGCTCACGGGCACGGGCGAGCACCTTTGGGTGCGGGTGCAGAAGCGCCTGCTCAACACCCAGGACGCCATCGAGATCATCGCGAGGGCCGCCGGGGTGCGGGGTCGCGACATCGGCAGCGCCGGCATGAAGGACAAGCACGCGATCACCTCGCAGTGGCTCTCCTTGCCGGGGAACGCCAGCGCGCCGGAGACCTGGCAGCTCCCCGAGGGCCTGGTCGTGCTCGAGGCCACGCGGCACCAGAAGAAGCTCCGCACCGGGCAGCTCGCTGGCAACCGCTTCACGATCCGCTTGGTGTCGGTGCCGGACGGCGGCGCCGAGCGCGCGTCTGCCATCGTCGCCCAGATCCGCGAGCGAGGGCTGCCCAATCACTTCGGCGCGCAGCGCTTCGGCATCGGCGGCGCCAACCTGGGGCGCGCCATCTCGTGGCTCGAGTCCGGCGCTCGAGGCGACCGGAAGCGCGGGCGCTTCTACACCAAGCTCTACCCGAGCGTGATCCAGTCGGAGATCTTCAACCACTACCTCGAGCTCCGCGGCGCGGAGGGCCTCGGGCGGCTGATCGCCGGCGAGGTGGTGCGGCTCGACGGCACCGGCTCGGTCTTCGTGGTGGAAGACCCCGCGCGCGAGCAGCCGCGGCTCGACCAGCACGACATCCACCTGACGGGGCCGATGCCCGGACCGAAGATGCGCCGCCCGAGCGGGCACGCGCTCGAGCTCGAAGAGCGCGCGGCGCGCGAGGCTGGCATCGACGCGGGGCTGTTGGAGAAACTAGGCCGCTTCGTGGACGGGGCTCGCCGCGATCTCGTGGTGTTCCCGAGCGACCTGAGCGTCTCGGCGCCCGCGCCCGGGGAGCTCGAGCTGTCGTTCTTCCTGCCGGCCGGCTCCTACGCGACGGAGCTCTGCCGCGAGCTGACTCGCACGCCCTTCTTCGCGCCGAGGGAGGCGCCTCCCTCCGTTGGCATGGCGCCGGGCCCGGGATAAGCTCCCCCTCCCCATGAGCCGCTTCGACATGACCGCCGCCCACGACCTGCCGCAGCCCAAGCTGGAGGCGTTGGTCGAGATGATGTTCCTGGCCGCGTCCGCCGACGGCGAGTTCAGCGACGAAGAGCAGACTCACTTCAAGAAGAGCCTGGAGTCCTTGACCAGCACGCGCCTGGACCCGGCGGAGCTCGACGCGCTGCTCGAGCGGGCAAAGACCGACCTCGACACCCACGGCCGCGAGGCGCGCCTGGCCGCGGTCAAGGAGCGGCTCCCGGAGGCCGGCGCGCGCAAGGTCGCCCTGTCGCTGGCCATCCAGGTGGCGGCGGCGGACGGCATCATCCGCACCAGCGAGCGCGAGCTGATCCTGGACACGGCCGAAGCCCTCGAGATCGATCGCGACGAGGCGGCCGATCTGGTGCGCAAGCTGTCGCCCGCTTGATCAGCCGCGCTCCCGAGCCGCTTTGCGGCGGGCCTCCGCCCGCTCGAGCGCGGCGTGCTTCTTCGCGCTCTCGGCGGTGACCCGCCCGACCGGAATCAGCGGCGCCTCGTCCGGCTCCACGCTGCCCGAGACGCTCGGATCGTCCGGGTCCTCCAGGATCCTGCGCACGATGGCCTGCTTCGACAGGAACACGGGGTGGAGCTCCGCCGGGTCGTAGCCGTTGCCGCGGTCGAAGAGGCCACCGCAGATGGAGCGCAGCGCGCAGGGCTCGCAGGCCGAGCTGTAGACGTGCTCCCACTCGGTCTGCCGCACCGTCTGCTTTTCGTCCAAGAAGTGAACGATGCGCTCCTCCGCCTTGACGATCTTGCGGGTCTCGGTGCTGGCCCAGGCGAAATCCGCCATGTAGCAGAGCGGGACCTTCTCGACGCGAAACGTGCGCCCGGAGCGCTGCAAGAACGTGAGCGCGCGGTGGAGCGACAGCTCGAAGTCGGCGAGGCGCGGCGTGAACCGCGCCTTGTCGTGCTCGGCCCTGCCCATGGATGGATCGAGGTTGTTCCAGACGAAGTGGCGCACGTACGGGTGGTGCTCGACGAAGTAGCGCACGTTCTCGTCGAGGTGATCGGCGTTGTCGCGGTTGATCACGCAGTTGACGTTCAGCTCGATGCCGGCGGCGTGCGCCGCCTCGAGGGCCGAGAACGCCCGCCCCAGGGTGCCGGGCACGCCACGCAGTCCCTCCTCGACCTCGGGACGCACGCTGTAGACCGAGACGTGCACCAGCTCGACGCCGGCCTCGGCCAGCGCTCGGGCGAAGTCGGGCTCGGCGAGCCGCGACCCATTGGTGATCATGCGGACGTGCAGGCCCTTTTCTCGGGCGTAGGCCGCGATGCGCGGCAGCTCCGGGTGCAGCGTGGGCTCGCCGCCGGTGAGGATCACGCCGAAGTAATTGCGCCGCGCGAGATCGTCCACCAGGACCCGCATGGTCTCGAAGGTGTGCACGAAGGGCGTGCTGGGGTTCGAGCAGAAGCCGCAGAAGTGGTTGCAGTGGCGGACGACCTGGATGTAGCCGAGGTTGGCCATCGGGTCAGCGCGCTCCATCGGGGCGCAGGAGCTCGCGGTCGAGCTCGGGGAACAGGCTGAAGAGCTGCCGCTCGATGCGCGCGATCTTGGCCGCCAGCACCGGGTCCGTCCGGGCTCGCTCGGACAGGGTGCCAGGCGCCGTCATCATGAAAGCGAAGGTCTCCGCCTTGTCCTCCTCGAGCGCCGAGGTGGCGTAGCGCGTGACGAACCCCGGCGGGGCCGAGCCGGGCAGCGAGCTCTTGGGGTCGCGCAAGAAGCGTCCGCCGGAGCCGTAGACGAAGTCGCTGCCGGAGAGCGCCGCCCACTCCGGATCCCTGAGCACCTGCTCGTCGTCGGCGTAGTCGGCGAAGTGGAACAGCTCGTGGTGCACCAGCCGGCGCAGGAACCCGGGCTCCGCGTCCACGTCGAGGAGCAGCGTGCGCTGGAAGTTCGGCAGCGACGGGATGGGCCTTCCGGCCTCGCTGAGCCCTTCGCAGAGGAGCACCCGGTAGAGGCGCGCGCGAGAAAGGAGCTCGCGCGGGTAGCGGTCGAGCTCTTCGCTCACGATCACCTCGGCCCGCGCGCGCGGCGCGGCGGCGGGCGGGCGCCCCGCAACCGGGTCGTTCCCG
Source organism: Polyangiaceae bacterium (assembly GCA_015075635.1). Classification (NCBI taxonomy): domain Bacteria; kingdom Pseudomonadati; phylum Myxococcota; order Polyangiales; family Polyangiaceae; species Polyangiaceae bacterium. Next base: position 1,548,137 of record JABTUA010000003.1, on the reverse strand, counting down.
AGGGGCAGCTCGAAGCCTCGAGCGGCGGTCATCAGCTCCACACCCCGCTCGACGTTCAGGCGTCGCGCGCGCGCCGAACCCGCCGGGGTGAACCCCAGCGCCAAGAGCTCGTCGCGAGCGCTCCGATCCGCGTCCGCGAGCATCTCGGCGCGCGCCTCCCGCGCGTCGTAGGCGCGCTCGGCGACGAAGCCCACGAGAGCGGTGCCAGCGATCGCCCCGAGCACCATCACGCTCGTGAAGCTCGGTCGGGCGAGCATGCTGAACAAGAGTAGTGCTGGATCCACGGTGCGCCCAGCCCGAAGAGCCAGACGTGCAGTGGTCAGCCAGGAAATTTCGACGATTGCTTGGGCGAATCCCGCGGCTCATGGAACACATGGGCGCGTGAAGCGCGCGCTCTGCCTCACCGTGCTGGCCCTCTCTGGGGCGCCCGGCTGCGTGCGCGAGACTCGACCGGAGCACGCGCCGGCGTACGCGCACCCGGTCACGGCCTACGGCTGGGTCGCGCCAGCGATGCCCAGCGGGCCACACTACGCGTCGCTCGCACCGCCACCACCCGCCGCGTTCACCCCGGCCTCGGCTCCCGCGCCTGCCGCCTCTCGCCCCGACGTGCCCACGTTCCAGAGCTCGGAGCTCCCCAGCGGAGATGCCTGCGTCGCCGAGCTCACTCGCCTCGGCGTCGGGTTCAGCCGCCTCGACGAGAAGCGCGGGATCGCGACGCCGGTGGAGGTCGTCGGCAAGATCAACGGCATCCGCTACCAGTCCGGCACCTCGACGTACATGCTGGCGGATTGCCGGCTGGTGCTCGCGCTCCACCGCGTGGCGCCGGTGCTCTCGGATTTGGGCGTGACCACGGTGCGCTTCTCCGGCGCCTACTCGTATCGCATGAGCCGGGTGGGGCGCCTGAGCCTGCACGCCCACGGGCTCGCGCTGGACGTCCACGAGGTCCAGTTCGGCACGAGCTGGCAGTCCGTCGAGCGCGACTTTGCTCGCGGGCTGCCGGACGGCTGCGCCGCCCAGAGCCCGCTCCTGAACCAGCTCGGCTGCCGCCTGCGCGCGACGCACCTGTTCAAGGAGCTGCTCACTCCGGACTACGACGCGGACCACCACAACCACTTCCACCTGGCCATCGCGCCGGTGGACGCGCCGAAGGCCGAGCCTGCCAAGCCTCCGAAGCCGGCCAGGCCCAAGCCGAAGAGCGCGCCCAAGCCGGCGCCCAAGCCAGCACCCGCGCCCGAGCCAGCGCTCGCGCCCGAGCCAGCGCCCGCGCCCGACGACGGCGAGCCCACGGTGGAGCCCTGGCCGGAGGAGGCCCCACCGCCGGCCAAGCCCGAGACGAAACCGGCCAGGGCCAAGGCCAAACCGAAGCACGCGCCGACGCGGCCCGCTGGGCACAGACCGGCGGCCAAGCGCGCACGTCCGGCTGCGTCATAGACGCGCGGTCGCAACTCTTTCGCGAATTCGGCGGACTGGCGCAGGGCGTGCGTTCAGGTCCTGCCGCGCTCTGCAACGATCGCCAAGATCTCACCTGGTACGGCCTGTGCACGGGGCGATTCCCCATGAGCGCCATGCCGACGATCGGGACCGTCATGACGCCGCTGCCGCACTCCATCGACATAGGCGAGGACGTGGTCACCGCCCGGGTGTTGATGGAAGAGCACGGGGTGCACCACCTGCCGGTGACGAGCAGCGGAAAGATCGCAGGAGTCATCACGGTCCGCGACATCCAAGTGGCCGGATCGCTGGCTCCTCCGGAGCGCGACGGGGCGCTGCTCGTGAGGGAGGTCTGCCACATGCCGGCCTACGTGGCCGACGCGGCGGACCCGCTGGACGTCGTGCTCCTCGAGATGGCAGACCGCCAGCTCTCCTCAGCGGTGGTGGTGGATCACCGCGGCCAGCTCGCCGGCATCCTCACGCTCACGGACGTGTGCCGGCTGTATGCGCAGGCTCTGGAGGGGCGATTCCCCCAGAAATCCCGGCCCGTGCACGTGTCACGGGGCTGACGCCGCGGGCAGCACGAAGTGCTCGCTCAAGAGGCGCGCGGTGAAGCTCGCCCGCAAGTAGAACCCCTTGGGCATCGCGGCGAAGACCGCGCCGTCGCGATCGGTGCCTCGGCGCCGGGCGTGGGAATCCGCCGCCTTCGGCCGGATCTGAAGGCTCTGGCCCAGGTGCCCGGTGATGCTCTCGACGTCACCCCGCCCGATCAGCCCAGCGAGCTCCTCCCAATCGAAACGGAGCTCCGCCTCCTCGGCGGGGCTGGGGCTCCAGAGCAGCGGCTCACCGAAGCGACGCAGCGCCGGTGCCAGCGAGCGCTCGCCCTGTACGGGGACCCAGAGCACCCGGCGCAGCTTGCGAAACACGGGTGAGTCCTCCCATTCGAGGCTCGCGACCTCGGTGAGTGGAATGGTGCAGACGAAGGTGGACTCGACGGGGCGACCTCGAGCATCCACCGGCAGGGTCTTGAGCTCGACCCCGAGCCCCGAGAAGTCCGGCAGGGCGCGGGAGCCTGCATCGGCCCCCAGGGCGCGCTCGACCAGGCCCCCGACGAAGCCCTTCGCCCGCCGGAGGTCGGGCGGACAGGCGGCCCCGAGCTCAGCGGCGAGCTCTCCGACCGAACGGCCCGCAAGGGCGCGGGCCCGGGTCAGGAGGTCCGCCTCGGTGCGGGGGACGGGACGCGAAATCACCACGGGCTGCCGCTTGGTTGCGCTGCGCGCGCTTCGACGATATCCCGTGGAACCGCCATGCGCCCGGGTTTGTCGCCGCTCCTCTTCGCCGCCGCGCTCGCCTGCGCCAGCCGCGAACCGGAAGGGCAAGCCCCGGCGAAGCCCGTCGAGCCCCCGCCGGCTCCCGCGAGCGCAGCGCCCGACCCGAGCGCGTCCCCGGCGCCGTCGCCGCCAGCCGTCGCCGACGAGCCGCGGGTCTACGCCAAGACCCGCTTCGTCTGGATCCACCCGGAGCCCAACGGGGTCGGCTGGACCGGGTTCCTCTGGTTCGGCGGCTCCGCGAAGCTCAAGGACCCGGAGCCCAAGGCCGGCTCGGGCTGCACCAAGTGGTACGCCATCGAGCCCCGCGGCTACGTGTGCGCCGACGGCGTGCGCGCAACGCTCGACCCGAACGACCCGGAGCTCCGGGCCATGCGCCCCTATGCCCCGGACGTGTCGAGCCCCTGGCCCCACCGCTACGCCGAATCGCGGGGCGTGTTTCGCTACGCCGAGATCCCGAAGCACGCCGAGCAGCGCCTGCGCGAGTGGGATCTGGCCGACCACTTGTCGCGGGTCGAAGCGGCCAAGCGCGGCGAAGCGCGCCACGAGTCGCTGGTCGGCGTCGATCTGACCCCCGCGACCAGCCCCGCCTTCACGCTGGGCAAGCTGCCGTCCACCGTGCACGAGCCGCGCAAGCGCCTGACGCCGCTCTCCACCGTCGCGTACAGCGCCGAGGTCGCCGGCGAAGATCGCACTTGGCTGCTCAGCGCAGATCTCCTGTGGGTGCCGAAGGATCGCGTCGTCCCTTACAAGCAGGTCACCTTCCGCGGCGTGCAGCTGGGAAGGGACGCGAAGCTGCCGCTAGCGTTCTTCAGGAGCAAGGACCGCGGCAAGTTCAAGGAAGAGGGCGGTCGTTTGGTCGAGACGGCCGAGCGCTTCGAGCGCCTGAGCTTCGTCGAGCTCACGGCCGCCGAGCGCAGCCAAGACGGCGCCGTCTTCCTCGAGACCCGCCAGCCGGGGATCTGGGTGAAGAAGTCCGACGCCGTGGTGCCGACCCCCCAGGAGAAGACGCCCTGGGGCGCGCCGGTGAACGGCGAGGACACGAAGGAAGGCCCGGCCGGGCGCCGGACCTGGATCGAGTCGAGCGTGTGGGAAGGCTGGATGATCGCCTACGAGGGCACGCGCCCGGTCTTCGCGACGCTGATCGCGCCGGGCCGCGGCGGCACGCCGCAGAAGGGCGTCGATCCCATCGACACGGCCGCGACGCCGGTCGGCACCTTCCCCATCACCGGCAAGTTCGCCACCGCCACCATGGTGGCGCCCGGCGAGTTCGTCCACTCCGACGTGCCCTGGGCGCAGAACTTCAGCGGCCCCCACGCGCTGCACGGCGCCTACTGGCACGACGACTGGGGCGACCGCAAGAGCGGTGGCTGCGTGAACGTCTCGCCCATCGACGGCAAATGGCTGTTCGAGTTCACCGAGCCCCCGATCCCGGAGGGCTGGCACGGGGTGCGCTGGCGGCCGAACGTGGAGCCCGCGACCACGTTCGTGGTGCACAACTAGTTCTCACTCCGTTGACGACAGCAACCGCCACGCGACACTTCCACTCTGTCAGAACGGCCGGCGCCGGTCCCGGCCGGTTCTCACACTCCGGTCTCAGCGGCGGATCGCGATCTGATCATGGCAAGACTGCTCACTAGTCCTGGGGCTCGGCTGACCGCCGAGCGGCTCGTACCGGGCAATCGGTTCCGCGGGCGCCGATTCAGTAACAGCAGGTGCCGGTGGACCAGACCGCGGTGCTGCCGGCGTAGATGACCACGTTGCCGTCGTCCTGCACGACCAGGTACGCACCCGAATAGCCGGCGGTGTTGGACGACCAATACGGCGTGCTCCCGGAGTACAGCACGAAGTTGCCGTCCCCCTGCATGACGGCGACGTTGGCGGGCGTGCCCGCGGTGTTCGACGACCAGAGCGCGCCGGGCGGACCGTAGACGACCAGGTTCCCGTCGCCCTGCATCGCCAGGGTCACGTTGCCCTTGCAGTTCGTCAGCGTTTGGCCCGCCCCGAGCGACTGGCCCGCCTGGAGCGTTGCGCTGCACACACAGCTGCTGCCGCTACAGGTCTTGCCGCTGGGGCAGCTGCCGCACGACCCGCCGCAGCCGTCCGAGCCGCACTCCTTGCCGCTGCACTGCGGCGCGCAGACGCAGGTGCCGTTCGAACAGGCCTGGGTCGCCGAGCAACTGCCGCAGGAGCCTCCGCAGCCATCCGACCCACACTGCTTGCCGCTGCACTGGGGTACGCAGGTGCAGGTGCCGCTGGTGCACGTCTGTCCCGACGCGCACGAGCCACACGAGCCGCCGCAGGCATCGGGCCCGCACTTCTTGGTGCCGCACTGCGGATCGCAGAGGCAGGCCCCGCCGCTACACCCCTGCCCGGAGGGACAGGTGCCGCACAGGCCGCCGCAGCCGTCGGACCCGCAGACCTTCCCCGAGCACGACGGCGTGCAGCTCGCGCCGCACACGCCCGTGCTGGTGTTGCAGACCTGGCCGCTGGAACAGGTCCCGCAGCTGCCCCCGCAGCCGTCCGGCCCGCAGGTCTTGCCGCTGCACTTGGGGGCGCAGGTGGAGTTGCACTGGCCGTTGACGCACGCCTGCCCGCTGGGACAGCTGCCGCAGCTTCCGCCGCAGCCGTCGTCGCCACACTGCTTGCCGGTACAGCTCGGCAAACAGACGTCCACGCAAGCGCCCAGCGCGCAGAACTTCGGGCAGGTACCGCAGGAGCTCCCGCAGCCGTTGTCGCCGCACTGCTTGCCCGCGCACGACCCGGCGCAGGTGGGCTGACACACGGTGCCGTCCGCCGCGCAGAACGCGTCGCCCCAGCAGGTGCCGCACAGGTTGCCGCAGCCGTCCGGCCCGCACGCCTTGTCCTTGCAGCTCGGTGTACACGTCGAGCCGCCATCCCCCGCGTCCGACTTGCCGCCGTCCGTGGGCTCTCCCGGCTCGGCCTGCTCCTCGGTGGCCGAGCAGGCGCAGAACAGCGCGAAGAGAACGAATCCGAGCAGCGCCCGCACCACTCCGCAATGATACACCGGGGCCGGCGCCGGCGCCGGAACGTCGATTTCTTGGCCCATCGCGCCGAGTCGAGGCATGCCGGTGAGGCGAGGTGCAGTGTGACCCGACGACCTCCCACCCAGGCCCTCCGCTTCGAAGCCGACGACGAGCCCGGGCTGGTGCTGCCGGTCCCAGACGACGAGGACGAAGACACGTTCGAAGCGGTCGAGCTCGGCCTCGATTGCTTCGAGGTGGACGCGCTCTGACCCTCAGCAGTCGTCGGGGGACTCCCTGCCTGGCTTGGCGTAGACCCGCGCGCAGACCGGGCAGGTGAACACGCCCGGAGCATACCAGGCGGCGGGCTCGACCTCCGAACCCGCAGCGCATCGCGCCCGAGCTCGTCTATTGTACGCGCGTGTCCTCGCGTCGCGCTTCCGTCGTGCTGGCTGGGCTCGCGGTCATCGCGGCCTTGCTTGCCTGCAGCGACCCGGACCCGCGCTGTGCCACGCTGACGGGCCAGATCCCCGGCACTCTCTCGCTGGACGCGTGCTCGGATGGTCACCGGCGCGAGGTCGCGTGCACGCGCGACGGCCCGGGCGGTGACTGGATGTGCGCGTGCATGCGGAACGCAACGCTCGGCCGCACGTTCAACTGGCCGAGCACGGCGCGGACCGTGGACGCGAAGGAGGGGCGCGAGCTCGAGCCGTTGCTCAGCCGCCAGTGCCATTGGTCGCTGCGTCTGCACTGAGCGCGGTCGATGCGCTCCCCGTTCTACCGCCGCCCGTCCGGCAGCGGCTCGTCGAGCTCGCTGGCCAGCGCTCGCAGGAAAGCCCGCAGAAACTCCGCGCGCCGTTCCGCCTCGCGCCTCCCCGCTTCGGTGGTCATGCTGGCCGGCAGTGCGAGGAGCTTGGTGAAGAAGTGGTCGACGGAGTAGCGCTTGTCGTCGAGCGGGCGCGTTTCTGCCCACACGTCTTGGGGGTGGAAGTAGCGCGCTCCCATTCGCGCGCCGGTGGAGATGCAGCGCATGAGGCCCAGCGCTCCGAGCGCTTCCAGGCGATCGGCGTCCTGCAACGCCTGGCCGAGCAGGCTCTTCGGCGTCACGCCGCGGCTGAAGCTGTGGTCGCGAATGGCCTCCGCCACGAGCTCGACCTCCTCGGCCGAGAACCCGTGCCGCGGCAGCGTCTCGCGGGCGACGTCCGCGGAGCGCGTGCTGGCCAACGCGCGCTCCGGTGAGTCCTTGGGCAGGTTGACCACGTCGTGCAGGAGCGCCGCCGCCAACGCCAGGCGCGGCGGAATGGCGCCCTCGCCCAAGCGCAAGGTCCAGCTCGCCACGCGCAAGGCATGCTGCAGGTCGTGCCCGGGATCGTCGCCGAGGGCGGCGCGAGCTTCGGCCAAGAGTCCCGGCAGCTCGCGCTCGGCGAGCGCCTCGGCGCTCACGAGCTCTCCCCGGTCTCCGCCCGCGCGAAGGGGCGCATGCGCCGGCCGTCGAAGCGGTAGTAGCGCGCGCGGCGGTGGCGGACGCCGCTCTCGCGCTCGTCGAGCGGCACCAGCGCCGGCCAGGCGAGGACCTTGCGCTGGAAGTTGCGCTTGTCGAGCCCCTCGCCGACGACGGCGCTGTGGAGCGCCAGGAGCTCCCGCAGCGTGAAGCGTGGAGGCAGGAGCTCCGCGCCGAACGGGTAGCGCTCCGCGCGCGCGCGCACGCGCGCCAACGCCAGCCGCAGCGCCTCGTCGTGATCGAAGGCCAAGTCCTTGGCCTTCCTCACCGGCAGCCACTCCGCGCGTCGCGCGTCGTCCCCCGCGGCCGGTGTGTGCTCCGGCAGGCGCAGGAGCGCCAGGTGCGCGACGCTCACCACCCAGCCGCGCGGATCTCGCCCGGGCTGGCTGAAGGTGTGGAGCTGCTCGACCGCGACGCCCTCGAGCCCGGTCTCCTCCCGGAGCTCGCGCACGGCGGCCTGCTCCGCGCTCTCCGTCGGCTCGACGAAGCCGCCCGGCAGCGCCCAGCGGCCGGCGAACGGCTCGTGTCCGCGCTGGATGAGCAGCACCCGGAGCTCTGCCCCGTCGAAGCCCAGCGCCACGACGTCGGCCGCGAACATCGGCCTGGGGTACTCGCTCACGACCCCTTCCCGACCCGCGCTCTGAGCTCGGCGAGCTCGCGCTCGAAGCCCCCGCTCAGGATCGGGAAGCGGCACCAGGTCTTCGGGTCCAGGCTCTCGTCGTCGACGTGGAAGCTCGGCGCGTAGCGCTCGCGCTTCCACTGGTTGCGGCTGAAGAGGCGGAAGAAGCGCTCGATCCAGGTGACGAGCTGCTCGTCGCCGTAGTCCGGGAACTCGGCCCGCATCAGCTGCCAGACCTCGAGCGGTGAGCGCTTGTCGCGGATCGCCGCGCGCTCGATGGCGTCGAGCAATACGTAGGGCATGAGATCGCCCTCGTCCGTCTGGTGCGATGCCGCCGGGCGGAGCTCGGCCGTGGGCTGTTGCACGTTGACCGCCTCGAGCGCAGGGATGGGCCCGAGCCCAGCAGGGCCTTCCTTCTCGAGCCAGACCAGCCAGCGCCGGAGGTAGGCCTTGTCGATGCCGGCGATGGGGCTGAGGCCGCCCGCCGTGTCGCCGTCCATGGTGGCGTAGCCGACCGCGGCCTCGGAGCGGTTGCTGGTCGAGAGCAAGAGCGCGTTCAGGATGTTGGCCAAGAGCCAGACGCTCGGTGCCCGCACCCGGGCCTGGATGTTCTGGAGCGCGATGTCGTCGCGCTCCCACGAGAGCGGCCGGCTCACCGCGCGTTCGCCCAGCTTCACGTAGCCCTCGACCAGGGCGTCCACGTCGAGCGTGAGGTGCCGCGCGCCGAGCGCGTCGGCCACCGCCTGGGCGGCGTCTCGGGTCACGCTGCCGCTGTTCTTGGTGGGCTGGTAGGCCGTGGTGAGCAGGAGCCCCACCAGCGCGCGCTCGTCCTTGCAGTCTGCCGCGCCCTTCACGTGCGCGAGCTTCTCCGCCACCCGCGGCAGCCCGAGCTCGCGGACCGCGAAGCGCACCGCCATGGCGACCAGACACGCGACCGCGCTCGAGTCCGCGCCGCCGGAGAGCGAGATGACGAAGCCCTGAGAGCGGCTCTTGCGCAGGTAGTCGAACAGCGCCAAGGACACGCTGCGCGCGAACTCCTCCTCCTTGAGCTCCGGGCTCGACTCCCATGCCGCCTCGGACAGACCGACTGGTTCGATGTGGGCCTCCGGGTACTGGTGCGCCACGCTCACGCACTCCCCCGTTTCGGCGTCCACCTGCGGCTGGAAGCTCGACAGCCAACCGTGTCGGCTGCGGGTGAGGTCCACGTCCACCGTTGCGGTGACCAGCGAGAAGTCGGCAAACGAGAAGCGCGGCGACGACGCGAGGAGCTGGCCGCCGGAGCCGATCAGCGCGTCGCCATCGTAGATGGCCCGCCCGGCCTCGTTGCCCACCAGGTTCGAGTAGACGTAGGTGACGCCGAACGCCCGGGAGCCCTCCAGCACCAGCCGGCGCCGCACCTCCTTCTTTCCGAACGCGAAGTGGCTCGCCGAAGGGTTCAAGATCACGTCCACCGCGTCGAGCGACAGCTCCGCTCCCGGTCGGTGGGCGATCCAGGCGTCCTCGCAGATCTCGAAGCCGATCTTGATGCCTCCGCAGTCGAAGTGGATGTCGCCAATGGGGACGCTGGCGCCCGCCACCCCCGTGACTCCGCGCTTGCCGCGCGGCCAGGGCTTGAACCAGCGAGGCTCGTAGTGGATGCCGTCTCCGGCCAGCGCGCGCTTGGCGACGAAGCCGAGCAGGTGCCCGTCGGCGACCAACGCACAGCAGTTGAAGACGGCCTTGTTGTGCCGGATCGGCAGGCCCAGGCTCACCACCAGGCCGCGCGTGTGCGGCATGACCTCCGCCAGCACGTCCTGGCAGGTCGCGAGCACGCTCGGCGACAGGAACATGTCCTCGCACCCGTAGCCCGAGATGCAGAGCTCCGGCAGGCACAGGATGCCGACGCCCGAAGCGCGGGCCGCGTCGACGGCCGAGACGATGTTGCGCCGGTTCCCCTCCCAGTCGAGCGGCGTCTGATTCAGCGTGGCGGCGGCGACTTTGACCAGGCGCATGACGGGCTCGGGCTCGGGTGCCCCATCGTCGCCCTTCCGCGGAGGCTGTCAAGCTGGCACGCTTCCCGCCCATGGCTGCCCAGATGGACGAGCGAGCGCTGCTCGAGGCGGCGCAGCGCGGAGACGACGACGCCCTCACGGAGCTGATCAACCGCTACTCGCCCAGCATCTACCGCTTCGGCATGAAGATGTGCCGCCACGAGCAGGACGCCCAGGAGATCGTGCAAGACACGCTCCTGGCAGCGGCGCGGAACCTGCGGGACTTCCGCGGCCAGAGCTCGCTCTCCACCTGGCTCTACACCATCGCGCGCAGCTACTGCATCAAGCGCCGGCGCCGGAACGTCGGCGAGCCCAGCGTCCACGAGCCGCTCCACGAGCTCCGCGCCGAGGGGGTTCCGGAGCTGGTGGACGCGCGCGCCCCCGACGAGCAGGCGGCCTCGCGCGAGATCGAGGCCGCGCTCGAGCGCGCCATCGACGAGCTCGAGCCGATGTACCGCGAGGTGCTGATCCTGCGCGACGTGGAGGGCCTGACCGCCCCGGAGGTGGGCAAGGTCCTCGAGCTCAGCGTCGAGGCGGTGAAGAGCCGCCTCCACCGCGCCCGCGCCCAGGTGCGCGAGCGCATCTCGCCGCTCTTGGCGCCGGAGCCGCCGGCGCCCCACGCTGGCTGTCCCGACGTGGTCGAGCTCTTGTCTCGCCACCTGGAGGACGACGTGAGCCCGGAGGTGTGCCGGGAGATGGAGCAACACGTCGCCGGTTGTCCGCGCTGCGGCGCCCGGTGCGACTCGCTCAGGCGCGCGCTCTCGCTGTGTCAGGCCTCACCGGCGCCCGAGGTGTCCAAGGAGATCCGCGAGCTGGTCGCGCGGCAGATGCGGGCGGTGCTGAGAGAGCTGGCCCCGGAGCGCGCTTAGATCCGTGGACGGCGCGGGCCCGATCTCTTGGTTCGTCCTCCTGGCCATGGGCCAGGTCGCGCCGCTCGCGCTCGCGCTCGGGGTGCTCGCGCTGTTGAAGCTCGGTCGCGGCGGCTGGGATCTGAAGGACTGGGCGGTGGCCGTCGGCGCGGGCATCGCGGCCGCTGCGCTGATCATCAGCGCCCAGGACCTTCGGGTCCACTACCTCGACACCGTCGGCACCGACGCCACCGGCGTCCTGGCCAGGAAGTGGCTGGTCGAGGGCGACGACAGCACGAGCTTCAAGGTGGCCGTGCAGTTCAAGGGCTTCGAGGACGATTTCGACGTGAACGAGGCCTTCTACGACGCCGCTACCCCGCCGCAGAACGTCCCGCTGCGCATCGACCCGGACTACGCGGCCGAGTTCGCGCCGAAGTTCCGCGTCGAACGCGCGTGGCCGCCGCTGGTGGTGGCGGGCTTGTTCGGTGTCGCGGCCTTGCTCGAGCTGTTCGTCTTGCTGTGGGTCGTGGCGCGGGGCGTCGATCGCTTCCGCGGGCGCCTGCCGCCGCGCGTCGCCGACGATTGACCCCGGCGGGGCGACGTTGAAGCCTCCGGCCATGCCCAGCGTGAGCCTGAACGGCGCAGATCTGCACTACCTGGACACGGGGCGCGGCGAGCGCGTCGTGCTGCTCCTGCACGCATTTCCGCTGCACTCCGGCATGTGGTCGCGGCAGCTCCCGGAGCTCGCCAAGGACCAGCGGGTGATCGCGCCGGACTACCGCGGGCTCGGCAAGAGTCGCGGCGTGACCGACGCGTCCAGCATGGACCTGCTCGCTCGGGACATGCTCGCGCTGCTCGCACACCTGGGCGTGGAACGCGCGGCGGTGGTCGGTTTGTCCATGGGTGGGTACCTGGCCCTCGAGCTCTACCGGCAAGCGCCGGCGCTGTTCCGCGGTCTCGTGCTGGCCGATACGAGGGCGGGTGCAGACACGGAGGAAGGCAAGACAGGTCGCGAGCAGTTCGCGAGAGACGCCCTGGAGCGGGGCCTCTCTTGGGTAGCGGACCAGCTCGTGCCGAAGCTGCTCAAGCCCGTGCCCGATCCCGCAGCGGTGGCAGAGCTGCGCTCGCTGATCGGGGAGGGCACGGTGGAGGGTGTCGCCGCCGCGCAGCGGGGCATGGCGCGCCGGCCGGACTCGTTCCCCACCCTCGCCAGCATCAGTTGCCCCACGCTGGTGCTGGTAGGCGAGGAGGACACGCTGACCCCAACCGCCGAGGCCGACAAGCTCGCCGCTGGCGTGCCGAACGCGAGGCTCGTGACCATCCCGGGCGCCGGCCACATCTCCTGCATCGAGAGCCCGGAGGCCTTCACCCGGGCGCTCACGGCGTTCCTCGGCGCGATCTGACTCGGGTTTCACCTCATGCCCCGCGTTCGCTGCATCTGCTCGTGCCGAGACTGCGAAGGTCGAGCCTGAGCCATGCTCGCGCCTTGCCAGCACGGAGGCTTCCTCTCCGAAACGCTGCCGGCGCTCGGTGACGCCGAAGGCGCGCGCGTGCCGGCGTCGCTGCCGCCGGTGATCGACGCCCACGTGCACCTGTTTCCGGACCGCATGTTCGAGGCCATCTGGCGCTGGTTCGAAGCGCACGCTTGGCCGGTGCGCTATCGGTTGCACGCCCGACAGGTGATCGATTTCCAGCTCTCGCGCGGCGTGGAGCACCTGGTCGCGCTGCATTACGCGCACAAACCCGGCATCGCGCGGGCGATGAACGCCTTCATGGCGGAGCTGTGCGCCGGCGAGCCGCGGCTCACCGGCCTCGCGACGGTGTTCCCGGGCGAGCCCGGCGCCCGGGAGATCGTCGAAGAGGCGTTCGCGCTGGGGCTCCGGGGGGTGAAGCTCCACTGCCACGTGCAGTGCTTCTCCGCGGACGCGCCGGAGCTCGAGGAGGTCTATCGAGCGCTCGAGGCGCGGGACCTGCCCCTAGTGATCCATGCCGGCCGCGAGCCCAAGAGCCCCGCCTACCGCTGTGACCCGCACCGGCTCTGCTCGGCCGATCACACCCGCGCGCTGCTCCGCTCCTACCCGAAGCTGCGCGTGTGCGTGCCGCACCTGGGCGCCGACGAGTTCGAGGCCCACGCGCGCTTGCTCGAAGAGCACGACAACCTCTGGCTGGACACCACCATGTCGCTGGCTGGCTACTTCCCGGTCGCGGATCCCTGGGAGCTGGTCGAGCGCCGGCCGGATCGCGTGCTCTACGGCACCGACTTCCCCAGCCTGCCCTTCGCCTGGGACCGCGAGCTCCGGCGCATCGCGGCGCGCGGGCTGGGTGACGCCCAGCTCGCCGCGATCCTGGGCGGAAACGCCCGCGCGTTCCACCGCATCGCCTGAGTTCGGATAAGCTCGCTCTCGATGCGCGCCCGGCTCCTCTACCCCCTCGTCCCTCTGGCGTTCCTCGGCTGCTCGGACGGAGAAGAGGGCAGCGGCAGCCCTGGTCCCGAGAGCGCGACGCTGATCGCGGGTGAGACTAGCCTGGTCGCGGACGCGAAGCAGGGTGTCCTCGAGCTCCGGCGCGGCGACAGCCTGGTCCTGACGCTGCCCGCGGACGCCTTCGTGCTCGGCAGCGTGGCGGAGGTGACCGACGAGGCGAACTACGACCCGGCGCCGCTGCTCGCCGGCGAGCCCATCGCGAAGGAGCCGGAGGGCCTGGCCTGGAACGCCGGCAAGAGCTTCTCGATCGTGAAGAGCACGGACACCGCCGTCACGCTCCGCGTGAGCCACGACGGCGGCTTCGTCTCGACCGTCGAGCTCGGCGTCGCGGCGGACGATCGCCTCACTGGCAAGCTCACGCCGGCCGACGCCACCCGGCTCGCGTACCTGGGCCTCGCGCCCAAGGTCGGCGCCGACGAGGCGTTCTACGGGCTCGGCGAGTACTTCGACAGCGTCAACCACCGGGGCAAGCTGCGCGCGATGCAGCTCGAGGTCTCGAGCGCCATCGAGAGCAGCAACAACGAGGCGCACGTCCCCATTCCGTTCGTGACCGGCACGCGGGGCTTCGGCTTCTTCGTCGAGAACCCCTACCCTGCGGCGTTCGACGTGGCGAAGGCCGATCCGGAGCGCATCGCCGCGACCTTCGGCACGGGGCTCGCCAGCGAGCAAGGGCTCGACTTCCACCTGTTCGCGGCGGCGCACCCGCTCGACGTGACCCGCCACTATTACGACGTCACGGGCTACCCGCGGCTGCCGGGGCGCTGGGGCCTGGGCCCTCTGGTCTGGCGCGACGAGAACGACGACCAGGCGCAGGTCGAGGCGGATCTCGACGCCATGCGCAGCCTGGATCTCGCGACCAGCGCCGTCTGGATCGACCGCCCTTACGCCACCGGGGTCAACACCTTCGACTTCGACCCGAAGAAATTCCCCGATCCGAAGGCGATGATCGACAAGGCCCACGCCCTGGGCTTCCGCATGTCGCTCTGGCACACCCCCTACCTGGACGAGAAGGATCCGAGCACCGAGAGCCTGCGCGACGAGGCCACGGCCAAGGGCTATTACCCGAAGGAGCGCGGGCTGATGCTCAACAAGTGGGGGCCGCTCATCGACCTGACGAACCCCGACGCCTACGCCTGGTGGCAGGCCCTGATCCAGAAGTACGTGGACATGGGCATCGAGGGCTTCAAGCTCGACTACGGCGAGGACGTGGTGCCGGGCCTGCTCGGGGCGCGAAACGTCTGGAAGTTCGCCGACGGCAGCGACGAGCGCACCATGCACGCGCGCTACACGCTCTTCTATCACTCCGTCTACGCCGAGCTCCTGGAGGACGAGGGCAACTTCCTGCTCTGCCGCCGCGGCACCTACGGCGATCAGGTCAACGTCTCGGTGATCTGGCCGGGCGACCTGGACGCGAGCTTCGCCCGGCACGGCGAGAAGGTCACCGAGAAGGGCGAGACCTACTCCGCCGTCGGCGGCCTGCCGGCTGCCCTGATCGCCGGCCTCTCCCTCGGGCCCTCGGGCTTCCCCTTCTTCGGCTCCGACACCGGCGGCTACCGGCACTCGCCACCGGACAAGGAGCTGTTCACGCGCTGGTTCCAGATCACCGCGCTCTCGCCGGTGATGCAGATCGGCACCAGCACGAACGACGTGGCCTGGGAGCCGACCGCCGAGAACGGCTTCGACCAGGAGATGCTGAGTTGGTACCGGACGTACACTCGGCTCCACCTCCGGCTCTTCCCCTACATCTGGACCTACGCCAAGCGCCTGAAGACGGACGGTCGCCCCATTCAGCGCGCGCTCGGACTCGCCCATCCGGAGCTCGGAGAGCACCCGGACGACACCTTCCTGCTCGGCGACCACCTCCTGGCCGCACCGGTGGTCGAGCGCGGGAAGACCTCGCGCGACGTGCTGCTCCCGGAGGGCGACTGGCTCGACTGGTGGACGGGGAAGCTCCACACCGGCGGCAAGACCGTCAGCGTGAGCGCGCCCCTCGACACGTTGCCGCTGTTCCTCCGGGTGGGCGGCATCGTGCCGATGCTGCGCCCGACCATCGACACGATGAGCCCCACCACCGATCCCTCGGTGGACTCCTACGCCACCACCCCCGGCGTGCTCTGGGCGCGCGTCGCCCCTGGGCCGGCGAGCACGTTCAAGCTCTTCGACGGCGCGGAGCTCGCGCAGAAGGACCTGGGCGCGAGCTTCGAGCTCTCGAAGCAGGACGGCAGCGAGCTGAAATACGGCGTGGTGTTCGAGATCCTCGGCCTAGGTGACGCGCCAAAGAGCGTGACCGAAGGCGGCTCGCCGCTCGCCGACGCGGGCAGCGCCGCCGCGCTCGACGCCGCGCCGAGCGGCTGGGCGTTCGAGGGCGGGACGCTCTGGATCAAGTTGCCGGCCGGGACGAAGACCGCGATAGTCACCCGCTGACATGCAGATCGACGTCTACGTCCGCCACCTCCTGCGCCACGGCGCTCAGGCGCTGGAGCTCCAGAGCGACCAGGTCGCGCGTTTCCTGTTCGAGACCGGCGAGCGCCTGACCACGAACCGGGTCGATCACAAGCAGCTGCTCGCGATGCTCCAGGAGTGCATGAGCACCGACCAGGTGCAGGCGCTCAAGCAGCAAGGCAAGGTCCGCTTCACCCACGACTCGGAGGGCGTGCAGGTGGACGTGGAGATCGAGACGGAGCGCGCGGACAAGTGGCGCATCCGCCTGATCCCCAAGCGCGGCGACGAGGCCGCGCTCGCCGCCGCCCCCCGCCCGCCTCTGCTCGAGCCGCCCATGCCGCGCGTGCCGCAGATCCGCGCGTCCATCGCCCCGCCCCAGGTCCAGGCGACCCCCGGCGAGCCGCGCATCAACCTGCTGCTTCGCGAGATGGTGCGGCTCGGGGCCAGCGACCTGCACCTGACCACCGGCGTCGAGCCCATGGTGCGGCTGAGCGGCGCCATGACCACGCTCGAGCGCCACGGCAAGCTCGGCGCCGAGGAGCTCCGCGCGCTGCTCTACGAGATCCTGCCCGCGCGCAACCGGCCCGAGTTCGAGCAGGACTGGGACTCCGACTTCGCGCACGCCATCCAGGGGGTGGCGCGCTTCCGCGCCAACTACTTCATGGACCAGAACGGCCCCGGCGCCGTCTTCCGCCAGATCCCCTTCGACATCGTCCCGGTCGAGAAGCTCGGCCTGCCGCCCAAGGTCCTCGACCTGTGCTGGCTGACCAAGGGCCTGGTGCTGGTCACCGGCCCCACCGGCAGCGGCAAGAGCACCACGCTCGCCACGCTGGTGGACTACATCAACCAGAACCGCGCCGACCACATCATCACCATCGAAGATCCCATCGAGTTCGTGCACCCGAACAAACGCTGTCTGGTGAACCAGCGCGAGGTCGGGGTGCACACCAAGACCTTCAAGGCCGCCTTGCGCGCGGCGCTGCGCGAGGACCCGGACATCGTGCTGGTGGGCGAGATGCGCGACCTGGAGACGATCTCCATCGCGGTCGAGACTGCGGAGACGGGCCACCTGGTCTTCGGCACGCTGCACACCACCAGCGCCACCAGCACCATCGACCGCATCATCGACCAGTTCCCGCCGGAGCAGCAGGCTCAGATCCGCACCATGCTGAGCGAGTCGCTGCGCGGCGTCATCGCGCAGGTCCTGTGCAAGAAGAAGGGCGGCGGCCGCGTCGCCGCCTACGAGATCCTGATCACCACGCCCGCGGTGTCGAACCTGATCCGCGAGGGCAAGACCTACCAGATCGCCAGCCTGCTCCAGACCGGCCGCGCCCTGGGCATGCAGACCATGAACGACCACCTGCTCCAGCACGTGAAGAACGGGCTCGTGGAGCCGAAGGAGGCCTACATGAAGTCGAACGACAAGCAGTCGTTCAAGGAGCTCCTGGCCAAGGCGGGCGCGAAGCTGGATTGAGGCGCGCTCGCCCGAGCGCCTCCCGCACGATCGCCAGCGCGACGGCTGGCGCATCGGCCCCGCCTCGGGCGACGTGCCACGCCTCATCGACTTCGATGACGCTCGCCGAGGGTACCGCGAAGCACGAGTCCCCGACGACCAGCTGGCGCTCGACCGCGACGTTCGCGCCGCGAAGCAGCCGAGTCAGCACCCGCCCACTCCAGGATTGGCATTAAGTGCCATA
The DNA here is from genome assembly GCA_015075635.1 of Polyangiaceae bacterium. Taxonomy (NCBI): domain Bacteria; kingdom Pseudomonadati; phylum Myxococcota; order Polyangiales; family Polyangiaceae; species Polyangiaceae bacterium. Next base: position 1,530,774 of record JABTUA010000003.1, on the reverse strand, counting down.
TTGACACTCGGTGCCAAATGGACTCATCTTCGCCGCATGCCCCGACTACGGACGGAGCCCGCCGCGCTGTCCCTACGCGAGCGCAAGAAGCGCGAGCTCCGGGGTGAGCTCAACACGGTGGCGCTCGCGCGCTTCGAACGGCACGGCTTCGAAGCCACGACGGTGGATGCCATCGCAGCCGAAGCGGGGATATCGCGCCGCACCTTCTTCCGCTACTTCGCCACCAAAGAGGCCGTCGTCTTCGAAGGCTACGCGGAGCGCCTGGCGCGCTTCCGCGAGCTGGCGAGGCCTCTTCCGGAGGACGGCAGCGCGTTCAGGGCGGTGCGGCGGGCCTGTCTCGAGGTGGCCAAGGGCTACGACCGCGAGGCGTCGGCGTTGCTCCGGCAGCAGCGCATCGTTCGGCGCTCGCCGGCGCTCACGGCCTACGAGCTGGACCTCGATCGCGGCTGGCTCGCTGCCATCGAGCAGGTCCTGGCCAAGGACTTGCCGAAGCTCGACGCACGCATCCTTGCCGGCGCGGTCCTCGGCGTGATCCGCGCCGCCCTCGGCGCCTGGTTCGAGGCCAACGGGCGGGTCGAGCTGGTGGGCCTCGGCGAGCGCGCCTTCGCGCTGCTCGAGGCTGGTCCGGCGCGGGCGGGGCGGCGACGAGGAAGGAGTGGGCGATGACCGGTCGACGTATGGTGATGCTGCTCGCGCTCGCGTGTGCGGGCTGCGGAGACGACGAAGAGCTTCGAGCAGGGGGAACAGTGGCTCCCATCGACGACTACGCCCTCGCGGCACCCGTCGAGGTGCGCCTCGACGAGCAACGAGTGCCCCATCTGCTCGCCCAGACCGATCTCGATGCCATCTACGCGCAGGGCTACCAGCAGGCGACCGACGCGCTCTTCATGCTGGAGGTCACGCGCCGGAGCGCGCGCGGGACGTTGGCGGAGGTGCTGGGCGAGTCGGCGCTGCAGGGCGACCGGCAAGCTCGCACCTTCGGCTTCTCGCGACTCGGCGAAGCGTCGCGCAAGCTGATGCGCGAGAAGCACCCGGCGGACCACAACCTGCTCGTGGCCTATGTGGCAGGTATCAACCGCCGCATCGCCGAAGTCGAAGCCGGGGAGCAGCCGGCGCCTGCCGAGCTCGCGAGCTACGCGCTCGAGCTCGAGCCGTGGACACCCGCCGACGCCCTAGCGATCGGCATCCGGATCCAGCTCGGGTTCTCGAGCACGCTCTCCTTCGACCTGCTCTACACGCTGGTGGAACGCCTGGTGAAGAACGCGGCGACGCTGCCAGTTTTCAAGACCTACGGGGACGCTTTCATCATGGGGCCGCCGAAGCAGGCGAAGTGGGTCCTGCCGGGCGCTACCCCCGCGCCCCTGGCGGGCGTCGTTTCGGAGACCCAGGCCCGGCAGCTGTTCGACGCGATGACGCTGCTCTACCTGCGCCACGGAATGGGCGAGGGCAGCAACAGCTGGGCCGTCGCCGGTGCGCACACGGACAACGGGCGCCCGTACCTGGCCAACGACTCGCATGCGGGCTTCACCGATCCGAACCGCATGCACGTCTGCCACGTCTCGGCGGAGCAAGGGACCATCGACGCGGTCGGGTTCTCGTTCCTGGGCCTGCCCGGCGTCCACGTCGGTCACAACTCCTTCGTGGCCTGGGGCGCGACCACCAGCTTCGCAGACGCCACCGACCTCTGGGAGGTGGACGTGGACGGGGAGAGCGTCTCGCTCGGCGGAGCGAGCGTGACGCTCGCGACGCGCTCGGAGGTGATCCGGCTGAGGAACGCGGACGGCAGCATGTCGGAGCTGCCCTTCGACGTGCGGGAGGTTCCCGGACACGGCGTGCTCTTGCCCGCCGAGGTCCTGCCGGTGCCGAAGGCGCTGATCTCGAGCCGCGATCTCCTGCTCGGATGGCCCGGCTTCGAGGGCACCGACGAGCTCGCGATGTTCTTCGGCATGAACCGAGCGAAGAACCTCGACGAGCTCGAGGCGGCCGTCGGCCTCGGTCGCACCGGGATGCAGAACTGGCTCTCGGCCAGCCGCGACGACATTCGCCTCCAGGTCCACGGACTGGTGCCGGATCGCGGCGCCGCGGAGGGTCGTCCGAAGGCGAACCGCATCATGGACGGCGCCGCTCCCGAGAACCTCTGGGGCGGAGCGTTCCTGCCGGCAGAGCGATTGCCTCGGCTCGACGGCGCGCGTTCGTTCATCGTGACCGCCAACAACGACCCATGGGGACACACGGCGGACAACGATCCGTTGAACGACGAGTTCTACTACGGGAGCTTCTTCGCTCCGGGGTTCCGCGCGCGGCGCCTGATGGATGTGCTCGCCGACGAGACGGCGCAGGGCGCGCTCGGTCGCGCGCGCATGCACGAGCTGCAGATGGACGTCGCGAGCACGCTGGCTGCGGACTGGGTGCCGCGCATCGCGGCAGCCGTCGCGGCCATCGGCAAGGATCCGCTGCTCGCGCCCTTCGTCGGCCGCCCCGAGCTCGCCGCCGCCGCGGCCGAGCTCTCCGCGTGGGACGGCCGCATGACGCGGAGCTCCAGTGAAGCCGCGCTGTTTCGCGTACTGCTCGCCTTCGCCAGCAAAGCGACGCTGGAGCCGAGCCTCGCGTTCCTCTTCGACGGCGTCGACGAGGCGCAGCCGGTGACCATCCAGAAGATGGCCCTCTTGGTCCACACGCTCGACCTCCAACCCATCCTCCAGGGCCGGGGCGACCTGATCCTGGTGACCGCGCTCTCCGACGCCCTCGCCGAGACCACCAAGAAGAAGGGCACCGACGCGAGCTTCACCTGGGGCGACCTGCACCGCGCCGTGTTCAAGAAGCCGGACGTCGGCGAGACGCTGATCGCCACCGATGGCGACGACAGCACGCTCAACGTCGCGCAGAGTCGGTGCTGGGACAAGGGCGGAATCGGCGAGCACTGTCGCTCCACCGCGGGCGCAGTGTATCGCGTGGTCTACGGCTTCGACGACGACGGCACTCCTCGAGCCACCTTCGCCGTGCCCGCCGCGAATGCAGGGAAGACCGAGGACTGGGTGGAAGGGGCGTTCCACCCGCTCCGCTTCCGGGCGGAGGAGGTAAAGGCCGCGAGCGTCGAGAGCCGGACGTTGCTCCCGGACTGAGCCCGGCCGCAGCCGCGTGACGCACCCCGAAATCGAGCTCCTTCCGAAGTCAACCTACGGAATGGCAGTCTTCGCGAGCGCGGGGTGGTAGGCGCCTGCCTCCGAGCGGGGGCCTCGCACTCACACTTCGCTCCGGGCCCGTTGGCGCGCGGCCTTCGGCTCGAGGCAGCCCTACGCCGTGGCCGGACGCTCGGAGACGCGCGCTGCCACCGGCACCGGCTCGCTCGCGGGAGCGGCAGGCTTCTCCAGGTTCGACTGCAAGATCTTCTTGGAAGGCGTGCGCAGGTCCCAGACCAGACCGAACCACGACATGACCTTCAGCACGTAGTAGCTGACGTCGATCTCCCACCAGAAGAAGCCCTGGTTGGCCGTGGACTGGTAGTAGTGGTGGTTGTTGTGCCAGCCCTCGCCCAGGGTGATCAGGGCGAGCAAGAGCGAGTTCTTGCTGGTGTCGCTGGTGGCGTAGCGGCGACGACCGAACACGTGCGTCACCGAGTTGATCACGAAGGTGCCGTGGTAGAGCACCGCGGTGGAGAGGAAGAAGCCGCCGAAGAGCGCGCTCCAGCCGCCGAGCAGGTAGCAGGCGAGGCCGAGCGCCACGGGCGGCACCAGGTGGTGCTTGTCGAGCCAGACCAGCTCCGGGTACTTCGCGAAGTCCTTGATGCTCTGGGTGGGCGTCTCTTCGTACTTCTCGCAGACGATCCAGCCCATGTGGCTCCACCAGAAGCCGCGCTTGGGCGAGTGGATGTCCACGGGGGTGTCGGAGTGCTTGTGGTGGTGGCGGTGGTGGCCGGACCACCAGAGCATGCCCTTCTGCGCGGCGGTGCCGCCGCCGAAGGCGAAGATGAACTGCATCACGCGGCCGGTCTTGAAGGCGCGGTGCGCGAAGTAGCGGTGGTAGCCGGCGGTGATGAAGAACATCCGCACCAGGTACAGGGCGACGGCCAGCGTCGCCTCCTTCCAGCCGAAGCCGGTCCAGATGATGCCGAGGGGCATCACGTGCATCAGAATGAAGGGGAGCGACTTGACCCAGCTGATCTGCTCGTCGGGACCGCGGGTGTACCCATCTCCAGCAACTGCCATCCGACCTTGATAGGAAATGCGCCGTCAGGGTGCGGCCACATCTCTGTCATTTCATCCTGACAGTCGGGGGAGGGGTTTTTCCGGCGGATCACCGCTGCCCGGCCGCCCGTCCCGAGAGGGTATCCTCGGCGCATGTTCGCTCTGGCCCGATCCGCGCTGGCCTTGGCCCTGGTCGTCCCCGTCCTCGCCCCGGCTGACCCTGGCGATGCCCTTCGAGTGGGTCACCGACGACGGCGCGCGCTTCGGCTTCGAGATCGACATCGGGCGCGCGTTCGGCGGGCGCGTCACCGGGATCTGCAACGCTGGAACCTGCACCACCGGCGAGGAGAAGGACTTCGATCGGCCCTCGGCGCCGGCCTTCCTCGCGGCCTTCGAGCTGGGCTGGGGGTTCAACCACCCCAAGGCAAAACTGCCGCAATCCCCGACAGTTCCCTGAGCCCAGGGCAGCGGGGCTCGAAAGCCCCGGGGAGCGGTGCTAGGAAACCGCTTCCCATGGCCCGTTCGTCGCGCTTTCCGGCCCTCGTCGCCATCATGCTGTCCGCTTGCGCCGTGCTCGCCTGCGAGAACGACGCACCCAAGGCCGAGCCGGTGAAGCCGGCGCCGGCCGCAAAGCAGGCGCCCGCAGCGGCGGCTCCCGTGGCCGCCGCCGCGAACCCCCAAGCCGGCGCTTGCGGCTCGCCGGAGGAGGCGCAGAAGGAGCAAGGCGGCGGCTGTGGCTCCATGGCCAAGGCGGCCGCGCCGGGCGGCTGCGGCTGCGCGGGTCACGACACGGGCAGCGCCGACAAGCCCGTGGTGCCCATCACCGAGGCGAAGCTCGGCGACCGCACGCGTTGCCCGGTCACCAACTCGGTGTTCGTGGTGAAGACCGACTCGCCGAAGACCGAGCACGCGGGCAAGACGTATCACTTCTGTTGCGAAGGGTGCGTCACGCGCTTCAAGCAGGACCCTGAGCAGTTCCTGGAGAGCTGAGCGCCGGCATCGGGGCGCTCGAGGCCAGCTCGCTCGGCTCGTAGGACAGAGCCGGGTGCAGCCACTCCTCGATCTGCGCCACGCTCACACCCTTGCGCCGAGCGTAGTCCTCGACCTGATCGCGACCGATGCGCCCGACGTTGAAGTAGCGGGCCTCCGGGTGCGCCAGGTACAGACCGCTGACGCTGGCCGCGGGCAACATCGCGAAGCCCTCGGTGAGCGTAATGCCGGCGCGGCCGGGCTCGAGCAGGGAGAACAGCTTGACCTTCTCGCTGTGGTCCGGGCACGCCGGGTAGCCGAAGGCGGGGCGAATGCCGCGGTAGCGCTCGTCGATCAGGTCCTTGGCCGTGAAATGCTCGCCCTTGCCGTAGCCCCACTCGCGCCGCACGCGCTCGTGCAGGTACTCGGCGAAGGCCTCCGCCAGGCGGTCGGCCAGGGCCTTGACCATGATGGCGTCGTAGTCGTCGAGCAACTTCGCGAAGTGCGCGGCGAGCTCCGGCTCGCCGATGCCGGCGGTCACGGCGAAGGCGCCGACCCAGTCCTCCACGCCGCTGCCCATCGGTGCGACGAAGTCCGCCAGCGAGCGACACGGCCCGGCGTCGTGCTTGAGCTGCTGGCGCAGCATCGAGAACCGGCACAGCTCCTGGCGCCGCGCGTCGTCGCGGAACAGCACGATGTCGTCACCGTCGCTGGCCGCGGGCCAGAACCCGTACACGGCGTTGGCGCGCAAGAGCTTCCCGGCCGTGATGCGCTTGAGCAGGCTCTGGGCGTTCTCGTAGAGATCGCGCGCCGCGGCGCCGTATTGGGGATCGCTGAGCACCGAGGGGAACTTGCCGGGCAGCTCCCAGGCGGTGAAGAAGAACGTCCAGTCGATGTACTGGGCGATGTCGAGCAGCGGTTGGTCCATCAGTACGCGCGTTCCGGTGAAAGCCGGTCGCGGCACGCCCGCCTTCTCGTGCTCGATCTTCGGCCGCCGCGCCCGCGCGTCCGAGAGCGAGAGTAGCGGGCGCTGGAGCTTGCTCTGGTGGATGCGCCGGAGCTGCTCCTGGTCGGCGCGGTTCTTGACGGCAAAAGCCTCGCGCGCGTTCGGCTCCATCACCGACGCCACCACGTTCACCGCCCGGGAGGCGTCGAGCACGTGGACCACCTCGCCGGAGTAGGCCGGCGCGATCTTCACCGCCGTGTGCTGGCGACTGGTGGTCGCGCCGCCGATCAGGAGCGGTAGCTTCATGCCGCGCCGCTCCATCTCGCGCGCTACGTTGACCATCTCGTCCAGGCTGGGCGTGATCAGGCCCGATAGACCGATCAGATCGGCCTTCTCGCTCACGGCGGCGTCCAGGATCTTGTCGGCGGGGACCATCACGCCCAGGTCGACGACCTGGTAGTTGTTGCAGCCGAGTACCACCCCCACGATGTTCTTGCCGATGTCGTGGACGTCGCCCTTCACCGTCGCCATCACCACCTTGGCGTGGGGCGTGCTGGCGACGCCGCTCGCGAGCTTTTCGGCCTCCATGTAGGGCTCCAGGTGAGCGACGCCGCGCTTCATCACGCGCGCGCTCTTCACCACCTGGGGCAGGAACATCTTGCCGGCACCGAACAGGTCCCCGACGGTGGCCATGCCCGCCATCATCGGACCCTCGATCACGTCGAGCGGGCGCGCGAGCTTCTGGCGGGCCTCCTCCACGTCCGCCTCGATGTGATCGACGATGCCGTGGACCAGCGCGTGGCTGATGCGCTCCTCGACGGAGAGCGCGCGCCAGGCCTGGTCCTGCTCCTTCTTCTTGACCGTGCCCTTCACGGTCTCGGCGATCTCGACCATGCGCTCGGTCGCGTCGGGCCGGCGGTCGAACAGCACGTCCTCGACGCGCTCGAGCAGGTTCTTCTCGATGTCCGCGTACACCGAGAGCTGGCCGGCGTTGACGATGCCCATGTCCATGCCGGCGGCGATGGCGTGGTAGAGGAACGCGGCGTGGAACGCCTCGCGCACCGGGTCGTTGCCGCGGAACGAGAAGCTGAGGTTCGAGACACCGCCGCTCACCTTCGCGCCGGGCAGCTCGCGCTTGATCCGGCGCGTGGCCTCGATGAAGGCCATGGCGAACTGGTTGTGGCCCTCGATGCCGGTCGCCACCGCGAAGATGTTCGGGTCGAACACGATGTCGTGGGGGTCGAAGCCGGCCTTCTCCGTCAGGAGCTGGTAGGCGCGCCTGCAAATCGAGAACTTGCGCTCCGTGGTCTCGGCTTGCCCCTCCTCGTCGAAGGCCATGACCACCACGCCGGCGCCGTAGCGTCGGACCAGCTTGGCCTTCTCCAGGAAGTCGGTCTCGCCCTCCTTCATGCTGATGGAGTTCACGATGGACTTTCCCTGGATGCACTTGAGGCCGGCCTCGATCACGCTCCACTTGGAGCTGTCCACCATGATCGGGACGCGACAGATCTCGGGCTCGCTGGCCACCAGGTTCAGGAACGTGGTCATGGCCGCTTCGGAGTCGAGCATGCCCTCGTCCATGTTGATGTCGATGACGTTGGCGCCGTTCCGCACCTGTTCCACCGCCACCTCGAGCGCCTTCTGGTAGTCCCCCGCCTTGATCAGGTTCGCGAACTTCTTGCTGCCGGTGACGTTCGTGCGCTCCCCCACCATGATGAAGTTCGACGAGGCGTCGATGGTCAGGACCTCGAGCCCGGCATAGCGGGTCGCCTGCGTCACGCTCGGCACGACCCGCGGGGCAACGCCCTTCACCTGCTCCGCGATGGCGCGGATGTGCTCGGGGGTGGTGCCGCAGCAGCCGCCGACGATGTTGAGGAGGCCGTCCCTGGCGAACTCGCCGAGCAGCCCGCCGGTGTCCGCCGGCTTCTCGTCGTACTCGCCGAAGGCGTTCGGCAGCCCGGCGTTCGGGTAGCAGCTGGCGAGCACCGGCGCCGAGCGCGCGAGCTCCGCCATGTAGGGGCGCATCTCGCGGGCACCGAGCGCGCAGTTCACGCCCACGGAGATGGGATCGGCGTGCGCGACGCTGGTCCAGAAGGCCTCCACCGTCTGGCCGCTGAGGGTGCGCCCGCTCTTGTCGGTGATGGTCACGCTGAGCATGATCGGGACGCGTAGCCCCCGCTCCTCGAACACGTCCTCGATGGCGAAGATCGCCGCCTTCGCGTTCAGCGTGTCGAAGATGGTCTCGATCAAGAGCAGGTCCACGCCGCCGTCGAGCAGAGCTCGCACCTGCTCGGCGTACGCGGCCTTGACCTGATCGAAGCTGACGGCACGAAACGCCGGCTCGTTGACCCGCGGAGAGAGGCTGAGCGAGCGCGTCGTGGGACCAAGGGCGCCCGCGACGAAGCGCGGCCGATCCGGGGTCTTGTCGCTGAACTTCTGCGCGGCGCGCTTGGCCAGCATCGCCGCCTCGACGTTCAGGTCGTACACGACGCTCTCCAGGTCGTAGTCCGCTTGCGAGATGGCCTGCGCGCTGAAGGTGTTGGTCTCGATGATGTCGGCGCCGGCCTCCAGGTAGCGATCGTGGATGGCGGCAACCACGTCCGGCCGCGTCAGCACCACCAGGTCGTTGTTGCCCTTGAGCTCTTTTCCGTGGCGCTCGAAGCGCCGGCCGCGAAAGTCGGCCTCGGTGAGCTGGTAGCCCTGGATGGCGGTGCCCATGGCGCCGTCGAGGACCAAGATGCGCTCGCTCGCGAGCTTCCGAATCAGACTGGACGTGTCGGTCATTGAACGGGTCTCTTCTCCGCAAACGCGGTGATGACTTCGAAATACGGTCGCGTGCGCTCCCGGGAGGTGACGCCGCACTCACTGACGAAGAGCCCTGCCTGGCGGAGCCAGCGCCGGAGCTCGACCACGTCGAACCCGGCCTGGACGTGGCCGTAGGCGGCGGTGACGTCGCGATGGGAGTGGGCGGCCAGGGTGACCAGCGCGAGGGTGCCGCCGGAGCGGAGCACGCGCGCCGCCTCCGCCAGCACCCGCGCCGGGTGCTCGGCGTAGGTGAGCGTGTTGAACAGCAGCACTTGGTCGAAGCTCTGGTCAGTCAGGCCGAGCGCGTGCATGTCGCCGGCGACGACGCGCACGTTCTGGTGACGGCGCAGTCGCGCGCGCGCGGCCTCCACCACCCGCTCGCTACGATCGACGCAGGTCACGCTCTTGGCCCGGGGAGCCAGGACCTCCGCGATGGCGCCATCTCCCGACCCGACGTCGAGCACGTCGCCAAGGCGCACGAAGCCGAGCAAGCTGCGCGCGGTCGCTTCCCAGGTTCGTCCGGGTGAGTAGTGTCGCTCCATCTCGCCGGCGATGGAGTCCGGCCAGGACGACGCGCCCGACGCGCGCAGGCGCTCGCGACGCGCGCGGTCCGTCTCGAGCAGCGTGTCGTCGAGATCCGAGCGCACGAGCTCCCATACCCGGCGGGCCTCGCCCGGCATGGAGGCGTCGTTCAGCACGTACTTCGTGGACGCGCCGACCCTGCGATCGCGGAGCAAGCCGGCCTCGCGCAGGCGCCCGAGGTGGGTGGAGACCCGGGACTGCGGCAGCTCGGTGATCTGGGTCAGCTCCGCCACGCTCAGCTCCTCGTCGCTCAAGAGCGCGAGCAGCCGCACCCGGGTAACGTCCCCGAACAGGTGCAGGAGCTCGACGGTCGAGTCGACGGATGGCATATCCGTCTATCAGGATGACCGGATATTGGGCCTCGGGTCAAGCCGCGGGCGCAGAAAAGCCCGGAGGCTTGCGGCCTCCGGGCTGCCTTCTGGCGGGCTTTCCCGGCTACTTCTCGCCCGCAGGGGGCGGCGGCGGCGTCCCGCCCTCGCCGGCCGGCGGCGTCCACCCTCCGGCAGGCGGGGTCCAGCCGGGGGGAGGCTGCCAGCCCGGAGGCGGCTGGAACCCGGGCGGGAACGGGAACGGCGCTCCGGCACTCGGCTGCGCAGCGGGCGCGCCGGGCTGCGCGCCAGGCTGCGCAGGGGGACCGGCCTGCGGCGCCCCGGGTTGCGGCGCGGGCTGCGCTGCCGGTGGCGGCGCGCCCGGCGGCGGCTGCCCCGGCGGTGGTTGCTGGTTGCGCGGCGGTCCGCTCTCGACATAGCAGCCCGCAGCGCCGACCAGGCCGGTCAGCATCGCGGCGGCCAAGAACCTCTCACGATCGATCTTCATCACCCATCCTGCCTTTCGAAGCGGTCACGACACGCGACACGCGCGACTTCCGCGTCATCGAACGGGAAAGTGCTCTGCCCGATCCACTGCGTCGTCTCGTGACCCTTTCCCGCGATCACGACGATATCACCCCGACCCAGCTCGGCAATCTCGATCGCCCGGCGGATCGCCAGGCCTCGGTCGAGCTCGGTCGTCAAGCAAACCTCTCTATCTACCTGTCTACGGCCTCGGGCCGCGCCTCCTTCCCCGGCCGCCCCGGCGACGATGGCTCGGGCGATCTCCGCCGGGTCCTCGTCCCGGGGATTGTCGCTGGTGACGATGACGTCGTCGCACCAGTGCGCTGCCACCCGGCCCATCTCCGCGCGTTTTCCCGGGTCGCTGCCCCCGCCGCAGCCGAACACGCAGACCACACGCCCTGCTCCGGCCAGCCGCCGCGCCAGCTCGAGCGTGCGGTCAAGGGCGTCGGGGGTGTGTGCGTAGTCGACCACCACTGCCGGATCGCCGAACACCCGTTCGAAGCGCCCGCGCACGCCGGCGAAGCTCGCCAAGCCCCGGGCGATGACTGGCGCCTCGTAGCCGAGGGCGTGGGCCGCCAGCGCCGCCGCCAGCGCGTTGTCGACGTTGTGCTCGCCGACCACCGCGAGCGACAGCTCCCCGCCCAGCGCGCCCGCCAGCTCACCGGGCTCGAGCACGGCGCGGGTGCCGGCACGTGTCACCTCGACCCGCGCCGCCGCGAGCGCGAGCGGAAGCGCTGAACACTCCGGGACGATTCGCGAGCGCTGCCCGGCGTAGGCGAGCCGCCGGACGCCTTTCGGCGTGACCTCGTCGAGCAGCGCGCTCGCCGGATCGCAGGCGTTGAGCACGGCGCAGCCGTCCGGGGGCAGGAGCATGAAGAGCTGCGCCTTGGCGGCGAGGTAGTGCTCCGGATCGCCGTGGTAGTCGAGGTGATCCCGCGACAAGTTGGTGAACACCGCGACCCTCGCGGGCCAGCGGTGCGCGAAGCCCTCCGCCAGCGCCCGCGACGTGGTCTCGAGCGCCAGCGTGCGGATGCCTGCCGCGGCGCCGAGCTCGATCGCGCGCGCGAAGGCCTCCAGCGTCGGCCCCTCCACCACCGGCTCGCCCGAGACCCAGGCGCCGAGCGTCGTCACTCGGGCGTGCGGCTCCCCGCTCGTGGCCACGATGGCCTCGATCATGCTGGTCGTGGTGGTCTTGCCGTTGGTGCCGGTAACCGCCGCGGTCGAGAACGCAGAGTGCAGATCGAGCCGGACCTCGGTCATTCGAAGCTCGGCGCCGGTCGGCTCTCGGCGGCCTTGGTCGCCTCCGCGAGGCCAGTGCCGGTGCGCAGGCAGGCGAAGCAATCGCCGAGGCCCAGGAAGCCGCAGCCGCTCCTCCCCGAGAGGCTCTTCAACTTGCCGAGCGAGCGCGCGTCGGCGGACTGCTTCGCTCGCGGCAAGAGCTCCTTCAGGTTGGGGCAGGTCTTGGCCTTCGAGAGGTCGAGCGCGACGAGCAGCGCCGGCGACGCTTTGGCCCGAATCGCCGGCCCGTCCAGCACGCCCTTGGCGATGCGCGTCACCTCCGCCTGGTCCTTGTTGCCGCGCGTGGAGCTCCAGACGTCGTACGCCAGATCCGCACCGCGTGAGCCCAGGTGCGCGAGCGCCAGCTCGAGCGCCTCCCCGGTCGTCGCCGAGCTCAGGGCTGCGCGGCGCACGTCGCGGAGCAGCTCTGGCTCTTTGGCCAGCGCGGGCTCCAAGGCCAGCGCCTTCTTGTACGCGCCAAGGCTGGGCTTGACGTTGCCGACGACGGAGTGGCCTCGCGCCAGGGCCTTCCACTCCGCTGCCGAACGACCGGAGTCCGGGCGCTCCTGGAGCTTGCTGATGGCCTCGCGGTCCCCCGCCGAGGCGCGCTGGATCAGCACGTCCGTGTCGTCCCGCGGCACCGCCGCCGTGCGCGCGCTGCCCGACGCCGCCGGGCTCGACCCCGACGCGGAGACCCCGCTCGCGACCAAGAGCCCGAACACCACGAAGAACAGGAACCCCGTGAGCGCCACGCCGACGCCGGCGAGCGCCCAGAGCGGGACCGGCTGGCCGCCAAGGTTCACCGGCTTCTTCAGCACTGGCGCCTTCGCGAACAGCGGGCCCAAGAGCTGGCTGATCGGGCTCGGGCGCTTCGCGACGGCTTCCGCCTTCGCCGCGGAGAGCCGCGCCATGTCTTCCCCGCTCAGGCTCAGCACCGTCTCGCCGTACGCAACGTCGCCGCTCTGAGCCGAGGTCGCCACGCTCGCGCTGGTCGGCGACGGCGTGACCGGCGCCATGGCGCTGAGCGGAGACGAGCCGATGGCCACGGCGACGCACGCCTCGACCCGCGCCAGGACTTCCGCAGCGGTCTGCGGGCGCTGGTCGGGATCCTTCGCCAGGAGCTGCATCACCAGCGACGCGACATTGGGGTCGATCTCCGGAGGCAGGAGCGGCGGGTCCGCGGTCATCTGACGGGTGAGCACCACCACCATGTCGTCGTCGGCGAACGGCGTCCGGCCGGTGAGCATCTCGTAGAGAATGACGCCGAGCGTGTAGAGATCGGCGCGCGCATCCACCGGCGTCCCCGCGGCCTGCTCCGGCGCCATGTACTCCGGTGTGCCGAAGACGCTGCCCATCTGAGTGAGCTGGCTCTGTGCGTCGCCGAGCTCCACCTTCGCGATGCCGAAATCCAGGACCTTCACGAAGTAGGCGTCGCTGTCGCGCTGGATCAACATCACGTTGTCGGGCTTCAGATCGCGGTGAACGATGCCCGCCGCGTGCGCTGCCGAGAGCGCGTCGGCGATCTGCCCTGCTACGTGCACGGCGATGTCGGGACGGAGCGGGCCGCCCTCGTCGAGCAGCTGGCGCAGGCTCTTGCCTTCGACGTACTCGAGCACCAGGTAGAACGCGCCGTCCTCGAGTCGGCCAAAATCGGTGGCGGCAGCGACGTGGGGATGCTCGATGCGCGCCGCCGCGACCGCCTCCCGCTCGAAGCGGGCGACCACCTCCGGCAGGTAGGTCATCTCGCGGTGCAGCACCTTGACCGCCACCACCTTGCGCATGTGCACGTGCTCGGCGAGGTACACCGCGCCCATGCCGCCCTGACCCAGCTCCTTGTCGATGCGGTAGCGCCCGGCGAGCAGCTCGCCGACGAGCGAACGCTCCTCCGACGTGCTGCCGGCGGCGGCTCCACCCTTCACGACGTCCGGCGCCGCGCCTTCACGCAGGGTGCTGCCCAAACGCTGCCTCCGAGAAGTCTTCCACGCGGGTCCCGAGGCATTGTGGCGAGCCCAGAGGCGCGCGTCGAGCGGTCAGATCCGGGCTAGCTCCGCCGGGCGGAAGGCAGCAATTTCGTGCTGCTACCTGGACCGCTCTTGACCCCGCGGTGCAACACGATCTGCCCGCCGGCCTCGCGGCCGTGTGAGTAGGCGTCGGAGCGCTGCCCACACGAGTAGCGGGTCCAACGGATTCGCGGGTGACGGTGCCGGAAGAAGCGCTCCAGATCCCCGTCGCCGACCCAGACGAGGCCCTCTGCTCGGTGCTTCTTGCTCTCGCGGGCGAGCTTGTCGCGGAACCCGGCCATCACCCCGGCGATGAAGGTGCGGCGCTCTGCGTTCGCGCCCAGGCGGCGCGCCCGCCGGTAGTCTCGCCACATGCGCTCCGAGGTCTGGAGCAGGAAGCCGTGCACGTACTCCGCGAGCTCCAGGTTCTCCAGCGTGCCGCAGATCTCGAGCACGCTGCCGCGCTTGCCCTCCAGCGCCCGCCACACCGGCACCCAGATGACCTCGACGAAGAAGTGGTCGCCGATGATCGCCGCCAGGATGCGCTCGTGCTCTGCCACGCGCCCGCTGGGCTTGCCGAGGTGGCGGTACGAGTAGACCACCCCGTTCCGCCGCGTGACGTTCTCGATGTTGTGCTTGAGCATCAAGCGCTGCGCAGCCGCCATGGCGGCCTGCGCCTCGTGCTCGTTCGGGCTCTCCGCCAGGGCCAGGAGCTTCGCGACGCGCTCGAGCATACGGTGGTCGGCGGCTCGGGAAGGCGCGGCGCTTGGCACGCCCGCCGCGCTCGCGTCGATCCCGCGCTCGGCGCAGACCTGGCGGAAAGCCGGGCCGTGCGCCGCTTCGAGGCTCGAGCCCAGGACCTCGTCCACGAACTGGTGCGCCATCTCGTGCTTGAGCACCTCGACGACCACCCCCCAGCCGTGGCGCGCGAGCAGGTCTCGCGAGAGCCACAGCGTGCGCTCCGGCGAGGACCAGCGCCCGAGCTGGCCGAGGCCGTCCAAGAACGACAGCACCGGGCGGCGCAGCTGGCGCCGGAAGAACGTCGCGTTCAGGTCCTCCCAAGCGTCACGCACGGCCCGGAGCGCCAGGCGCTCGAGCTCGGCGGACATGCGGGGCAGCTCGGCGTTCGAGTCCACCGCGGAGTCTTCTCACGAGAGGGCTACTTCTTCAACGTGCACTTCACCGTGGCCTTGAACTCTGAGGCCGGCGAGCCGCGGTAGGTCACGACGTCGCGGCTCTCGCCGGCGGGGACGCTCACCTCGAGCGTCTCCTCGCTGACGTCGGTGCTGACCGTACAGTCGGCTTCTCGTTCGCAGCCGTTCTCGATGCTGACGACGTGGTCGTAGCCGCTGCCGGAGAAGATCGCCTGGCTCTGGACCTTGACGCAGGGGGGCACCGGCGGCGGCGGCTTGGCGGCGTCCGGACCGGCGTCCGCGAGCGGCGCCGGCTCACGCTCCGGTGCGGTCGGCCCCGAACCGAAGTAGAGCGGCAGCGCGACCGCTGCGAGGACACCGAAGACCGAGAGCTGCATCGGAGAAACCATGCGCCGCGCGCCCCGATCCGCGCAAGTTCGCGGCGTTCGGGCGGGGTGCTCGCCGGGGAAACCCACGGCTTTGCAGGCCCTGGCCGGGGTGGCATGCTCCGCGCCCCATGAGCAAAGAGGACTTCGCTTCCTTGATGGAGGCTTCGGTCAAGGCCGGGCGCGGCACCGGCCGCCGGCTGAAGACCGGGGAGGTCGTGGAAGGCACCGTCGTCCAGATCAGCGGCGACAGTGTCTTCGTGGACGTCGGCGCCACCAAGGAAGCGCGAGTCCCACGCAGCGAACTCGAGGACCGAGAGGGCAACGTGCGCGTGAAGGTCGGCGACAAGCTGCGCGCCACCGTGATCGATCTGAGCGCCGACACACCGCTCTTGGCCACTGCCCTCGGGCGCACGGGCATCGACCTCGGCCAGCTCCAGACCGCCCTCGAAACCGGGACGCCCGTCGCCGGCAAGGTCACGAAGGCGGTCAAGGGCGGGCTCGAGGTGGACGTGGGCGGCGTGCGCGCGTTCTGCCCGGCGTCGCAGGTCGAGCTGGGCTACACGGCGGATCTCGCGCCCTACGAAGGTCAGACCTTCGAGTTCAAGGTGCTCGAGCTCAAGGACGGCGGGCGCTCCGTCGTGCTCTCCCGCAGGGCACTGCTCGAGGTCGAGCGGCGCCAGCGCGAAGACGCGCTGCGCGAGACCTTGGTGGTCGGCATGGACATGGAGGGGACGGTCAGCTCGACCTCCCGCCACGGCGCCATCGTGGACATCGGCGGCATCGACGGCTTCGTCCACCTCTCGGAGCTGGCTCACCGACGGGTGGATCGCGCCGAGGACGTGGTCAACGTCGGCGATCGCGTGGCCGTGCGCGTGCTCGCGGTGGAGCAAGGCGACAAGGGCCTGCGCGTGCGGTTGAGCATGAAGGCGCGGGCGGACGCCCCGGAGGCCCCGGTGATTCAGGTGGACGAGGTGCTCGACGCGGTGGTCGTCAAGACCACCGGCGGCGGCGTCATCGTCAGCACGGCCAAGGGCGAAGGCATGGTACCGATGAGCGAGCTGGGGCTGCCGCCGGGCTCGGATCATCGCCGCGCTTTCCCCGCCGGGCGTGCGCTCAAGGTCGTGGTCGTGCAGCGCGACGCCGCGCGGGGTCGGCTGCGCTTCTCCGCGGTCGGCGTGGCTCGCGTCGAGGAGCGCAAGAACTACCGCGACTTCGCCGGTGGAGGCGGAGCTTCCCTCGGCAGCCTGGGCGACGTGTTGCGCAAGAAGCTCGGGTTGCCGGAGGCGCCACCCGAACCTCCCGCCGAGAGCGGGAGCGCGGCGCCTGCGGTCGCCGCGGCAGCACCGACCGCGGCGCCGGTGGCAAGCCCGCCGTCGGAGCGCCGACCCGATCCCGACGGCGTGGTGCGGCGCAAGCGCTAGAGCTTCTCGGGACACACCTTCAGGCGCTTCTCGCGCTGGATCTGCACCAAACCAGCGGGAGCACCTCGCGGCTTGGACACGTCGGACGCGCGGCACACGTGAACCTCCACTCGGCTGGCGTTCCGGGCCTTGGAGTACCAAGCCGCCACGGCCGCAGCCTTCTCGATCACCTCGCGGGGCACCTCGCGGCGCGCCGGGTTCTTGATCACGACGTGGCTGCCGGGCGTTCCACCGCCGACGTGCAGCCACAGATCGTGCGGCTCGGCGATGCGGAAGGTGAGCTCGTCGTTCTCTTCCTCGCCGCGCCCGATCAGCACCTGATAGCCGTCGATCTCGACGCTGCGGTAGGGACGGCCCTTGCTCGCCATGCGGGCTCAGTCTGCCACGGGTGGTCGCTTGACGCGCGAGCGTCGCACCGCTCCCGCCAGGTGCACCGAGTCGTAGCCGAACTTGGTGCGGACCTGGTCCATCAGCTCGCCGACCGGTCGCGGCCGCTCGAACGGCAGGCGCAGCTGCTCCGGGTCTTCGGGACCCACCAGGCCGGACAGGGCGACGCCGAGCAGGCGGATCGGCAGCTTGCGCGTCCTGCCCTCACGGAAGAGCTCGGTCACGGTCCGCAGCACGAGCGCTTCGTCGGCGGTCGGTTCGACGCTGCGCGAGCGCGTGATGGTGTGAAAGTCCGAATAACGCAGCTTCAGCGTGATGGTGCGGGCGCGGATTTCGCGTTTCCGCGCGCGCCAGCACACCCGCTCCGAGAGCCAGAGGAGCTGCGCCAGCACCTTCGTGTCGTCGCGCAGCGTGTCGAAGAAGGTGCGCTCGTTGGAGATGCTGCCGACGCGAAGGCCTACTGGATCGTGCTCGGTGAACGCCGGGCGCTCGCGGGCGAGCGGCGCGCGGCTCCCTGCGCCCTCGATCTCGCGGAGGAGCGAGCCGCGCACGCGCGCGTAGCGCTCCCGAGTCGGACCGGCGGGCAGGCTTGCCAGATCGCCCAATGTGAGGATGCCGTCGGCGGCCAGGCGCACCTCGGCCTTGGGTCCGATGCCGGGCAGCTTGCGCACGGGCAGCGGCAGCAAGAACTCGCGCTCGGTGCCGACCGGAACCAGCAGCACGCCGGCGGGCTTCGCGCGCCCGCTCGCGACCTTGGCGATGACGCGGGTGCCGCCGATGCCGGCGCTGGCAGGCAGGCCGATCTCGTCGCGGATGGACCGGCACATCTGGCGCACGGTGCGCTCGATGGCGTGGTCGCCGTCCTCGTCGGGCGCGCGCTGGTAGAGCCGATCGCAACCGGTGAAGTCCAGGTAGAACTCGTCGATGCTGGCGGTGCGCACCTCGGGACAGAAGCGCTCGATCACCGCGCGCACACGCTTCTGGTATTCGCCGTACACGCCGTGGCGCGTCGGCAGGAACACCGCGTCCGGCGGCGCGAGCCGGCTGGCGTCGCGCATCGACATGCCCGAGCGCACGCCGAAGCTCCTCACTTCGTAGCTCGCGGCCGTCACCACCCCGCGGGAGCCGCGTGCGCCGCCGACCACGACGGGCTTGCCCTCGAGGCTGGGATCGAACAGGCGCTCCACGGACACGAAGAAGGTGTCCAGGTCGAGGCAGCAGATCCGCGCAGGCATGGCGGCACTGAACAAAACTACAGTACTTCAGCACCGCCTGCAACGCGAAGTATCACAATGAAAGCGAGGTCTTCGGCGACGCCACGCCGCGTTCGACGAGGTCGGCCACCGTGTCTCGCAAGGTCTCGCCGGGGTCGCGGGCGACCCAGCCGAGCTCTCGCTCCGCCTTCTCGCTGGAGCAGTACCAGAAGTACTGCGCCATCTCGACGCTGGTCTCGTCCACGGGCGGCTCGCCGCCGATGGCCCTGACCGCGCGCGAGAACAGGCCGTTCAGGCCCAGGGCCAGCGGGCGCGAGCTGGGCAAGCGCAAGCGCGGCGCGCTCACGCCGGTGAGGCGCGACAGGCGCTGGAAGAACGCCGCGAGCGTGAGGTTCTGCGCGTTGAGCAGGTAACGCTCGCCGGCGCGCCCGTGCTCGAAAGCGAGCAGCATGCCGAGCGCCGCGTCGCGCGCGTCCACGAAGGCCAGGCCTCCCGCGGGAACGGCTGGGACGGCGCGCTCCAGGAAGCGCACCACGTCCCCGGTGGAGGACTCGTGGAGATCGCCGGGGCCGAGGAGCAGGCTCGGGTTCACCACCACGACCTCGAAGCCGGGCGGGGAATTCGCAGCGAGCGCTTCACGCTCGGCGTAGTACTTCGATCGGTAATACGGCCAGCGCGCGATGAGATCCATCGGAGCCGAGTCTTCCTCGTCGGCGATGCGCGTCGAGTCTTCGCCGACGGCGATGGTGCCGCTGGTGCTGGCGTAGACCACGCGCCGCACGCCAGCCTGCTCGAGCCCGGCGAGCGCCGCCCGCGTGGCGACGACGTTTTGCCGGAAGAGCTCCTCGGCATCCGCCGGGTCCCGTGAGACCTTGCCGGTGCAGAGGAACGCGCCGTCGCACCCGCGAGCGCTCGCGGCGACTGCGCTCGCGTCGCCGACGTCCAGGGCCGTCACGCCTTCTCCGCCCCGGCGCGAGATCGCGACGACCTCGTGGCCGCGGGCGCGGAGCAAGTGCGCGAGGTGCGAGCCCAGAAAGCCGGTGGCGCCGCCCACCCAGAAGCGGCGCCCCGCTTGCTCCACGGCGCGCGCGCTCGGCGGCGTCGAGCGCCGGCCGTTGCCGTTGCTCCGGCTCACGCCTCACCTCGGAGCTCGTCGCTGGGGCTGTCGAGCCGGAAGGCGCGCTGGAACACCATCAGGAGCTCGATGTTGTTGCTCTTCACGGCGCCCGAGATGAACTCCTGGGGGCTCGGCGTGTAGGCCTCGCGCACGATGCGCCGGAACATCCCCGGCGTGGTCTTGAGCACGCAGTCGGCGCTCTCGACGGCCTTGCCCGGGGTCACCTGGCAGCGCTCGGGCTCGATGCGCAGCGTCCAGCGCTCGCTCTCGCCCAGCGAGAAATAGAAGCTCACCGGCTCCTCCACGGCGTTCGGCACGAAGCGCCGCTCGAGCTCGCCGAACACCGGAGCCAGCGAGTCGTCGTGCTCCGACTCGGGCAGCGCGTCGAGCGAATCGACCTTCGAGATGTCGAAGATCTCCCCGCGCGACAGCGCGGTCACGGCTCGCCTCGCGAGGTCGGCGACCACGCGGGAGGCTTCGCTCGCGCCCTTGCCGCGGGTCAGTCGTTCGAGGTCGTGGCTCTCGAGCGGCGGGCCGATGCGGGCCGAGACGTCACGTCGGCGCAGGAGCGTGACGCCCTTGGGCAGCGCAGCAAAGGTCCCACCCAGGTAGAGCGGCAAGATGTCCACGCGGTTCTGAAGCGCGAGGTAGCCAACCGCGCTCTTGAACTCCTTCACCTCGCCGTCGGGGCTGCGCGTCCCCTCCGGGAAGATCAGCAGCGTCTTGCCTTGCTCGAGCAGCTCCGCGGCCTGGCGCAAGCTCTGGCGCAACGAGCCGCTGCGCGACATCGGCACCAGGTTCGTCAGGTTCTCGAAGTAGGCCTTGCGCCAGCGGTTGCCCTCGAAGAAGTAGTCCTGTGCCGCGAGCGAGACCAGCCCGTCGCCGTAGCTGCCCAGCGCGTATTTTGCCAGGCCCATGTCCAGGTGGCTCGCGTGGTTCGCCGCCACTAGCACGTTGCGGTTGTGGGGGATGAAGGCGCGGCCGGTGACCTCGGTGTGCAGCACGCGGTCGTAGAAGCCCATCTGCGCGCGGCCGAGCCAGTGCATGGCGGCCTCGCGCATCGGCGGCGGCAGCGTGAGCGGCTCTTCGTCCAGCGACTCGATGCTCGCGGTGCGCGAGGCGCGACGGCCCGCCCGAGTCTCGCGCACCAGCGCCTCGGCGTCGCCGATGGTGACGCAGGCGTTCAGGCGCTCGGCGTCCACCGAGCCCCCCAGCTGCGCCTCGAGCGCCACCAGGAGCTCGAGCAGCATGAGCGAGTCGAAGCCGAGATCGGCGCGGAGGCCCATGCCGGGGTCGAGCGTGCCCGGCTCGCGCCGGGTGATGGCCGCCACGGCCGCGCGCACGCTCTGAGCGGGGCCGTCCAGGTGGCTCGCGTCGCGCAGCCGTGGCGGTCGCTCCGACAGCGGCGCCACACGCTCGATCAGTCGCCGCACCTCGTTGCGCTTCACCTTGCGTGTGGTGGTGCGCGGCAGCTTGGCGTCGAGCAGAGTGACCAGGGCGGGTCGCTGTGAGGCCGGGAGCTTCGCCAGGGCCTTGTCCAGCGACCTCTTGGCGAGCTGGTGCCGCTCCGCCCGGGGGACGCCGTCGTCCTCCGCCGGCACCGCCACGCAGGCCACGCGCTCGCCGCCCCGCGGGTCGTCGATGCCCAGGATGGCGAGCTCCGCCACGTGCTCGACGCTGCCGAGACGCGCCTCGACGTCGTCCGGGTACACGTTCTCGCCGTTCGACGCGACGATCACGTCCTTGGCGCGGCCGACGATGACCAGCTGCCCGTGTTTGTCGAGCTTGCCCAGGTCGCCGGTGTGGAGCCAACCGTCCGCGTCGATCACGCGGCGCGTGCTCTCTTCGTCGTCGGAGTAACCGAGCATCACGTTCGGGCCGCGGGCGAGCACCTCGCCCACGCCCTGGTTGTTGGGCTCGTGGATGCGGATCTCGACGCCGGGGATCGGCTTGCCGACGTGGCCGGCGCGCGCCTTGGGACCGCCGGACGCCACCGTCAGCACCGGGGAAGCCTCGGTGAGCCCGTAGCCCTCGGCCAGGTGTAGGCCGAGGCCCGCGAACAGGTGGTGCGTCTTCTCGGGCAGCGCGGCGCCGCCGCTGACCAGGTAGCGCAGGTGACCGCCCAGGCCCTCGTGCACCGGGCCGAACAGCAGCTTGCCGGCGTCGATGCCCAGGGACTTGCCGAGCGAGCGGTTCAGCTCCACCGCGACGTCGAAGACCTGCGACGCGAAGCGCCCGCGCTCGGCGACCTTGGCGCTCACGCGTCGCTCCAGCATGTCCCACAGCGCAGGCACGCCGATCATGGCGGTGATGCGCCCGCTCTTCAGGCCCAGCTCCAGGCGCTCTGCGGTGAGCTCGTCGAGGTAGACGATGCGCGCGCCGCGCGAGAGCGGCAGCAGCATGCCGCAGGTCAGCTCGAAGGTGTGGTGCAGCGGCAGCACCGAGAGCACACGATCGCCCTTGCCGAGCGGGAAGAGCGGCGCCAGCGACGCGACCAACGCCGTGAGGTTCGCGTGCGACAGCATCACGCCCTTGGGCACGCCGGTGGTGCCGCTGGTGTAGATCAACGCCGCGACCTGATCCGAGCGGGGCTCCGCGGGCTCGGCGAGCGGCTCACCCGGCCTCGATGCCTGCCAAAGGTCCATCCAGGCGAGGTCCCGCGACGCGAGCGGGCGCACGCGCTCGGTCACGGCGTGATCGGCCAGAAACAGCTTGGCGCCGGAGGCCTGGCGCAGGTTCTCGACGACGTCCGCCTCGACGCCGGCCTCGAGCGGCACCACGGTCGCGCCGGCGTACAGGACGCCGAAGAACGCGATCGGCCACGCCGGGTGGTTCGACCCGGCGAGCAGCACGCGATCGCCCGGCGCCACGCCCTCCTCGCGCAGACGGGCGGCGCAGGCGAGGGCGCGCTCCTGCCAGTCGCGGAAGCTGATGCGCGACAGGCCCGCGGACTCCGTGCGTTGCAGGGCCACCGCCAGCTCGAAGCGATCGGCCATCTCGTCGAGCAGGGCGGTCAGCGTGGCGTGCGGCTCGGGCGCCCGGCGCGGGCGCTTGAGTCGGTCGTCGATCTGCGGGAACACCCATCTTTCGAGGGCGGGGATGTGGACGTCCAGGAACCAGCTGCGCCAGTCGATGCTCTCGGGCTCCCAGAAGATCTTCGCGCGGTCGCCGTCCGAGAGGCGCGCGTAGGCCGCCCGCGTATTGTCGCAGCGGAACACGTAGTCGTAGACGGCGGTGAACGGCACGAAGGCACCGAGCACGTCGCCGACCTTGCGCTGCCCGTCGGCGAAGCTCTCGAGCGCCTTTGCCGTGGGAGTCAGCAGCGGCGCCGCCGGTCCGATGGCCGCCTTCTTCAACAAGCGCGCGGCGAGGCTCACGCCCTCCGCGATCTTCTTCGGGCCGTAGGCGTCGAACTGCTTGTCGTCGAGCAAGGCGCCCTCGAAGTGCGCCTGGAGCGCGCTCAGGATGGGCCCGCCACGCCCCGTGCGCTGGTAGTACTTGCGCTTGTAGAGGCCCGACAGCTCGAAGGCCCGGCGCATGGTCATCGGGTTCGTGTCGCTCGAGGCAAGCTGGTAGACGGGGGGTTGCGTGCCTTCGAGCAGCTCGCCGAGCGCGAGCGTCATGCCGCCGGCGACCATGTCGCAGGGGATGATGTCCAGGTAGTTGTCGCCGCCCGGGATCTGGGTCTGCCCCTCGCGCAGCGCATAGATCAGCGGCGCGCTGGTGTTGATGCCCTCGTTCCAGCCGGGAAACGGGAACTTCACCGTGCTCTCGACGATGGCGGGACGCACGATGGTGTGGGGCAGCGCGGAGGACGCGACGATCTGCTCGCCGATGGCCTTGGTGTACGTGTACGTGTTGGGGAAGCCCCAGAAGTTCGCGCGCTCCATGCCCATCTCGGCCAGCCGCGCCTCGACGAACTTGCGCTTTACGCGCTCGATCTCGGCCTCCAGCGAGCTGCCGCGCGCGGGCTCTCCGCGGCTCGCCAAGTTCTTCTTGGCCTCGTCCAGGAAGCGGCTCTGCCGGAAGGCGTCGCTCGAGCGATGCCGCGCCTGCTCGATCACGTCGAGGCACTCGGCGATCTCCCGGTCCGGCTCCCAGTGCGCTCGCTCCAGCTCGCCGGCCCGGGGGAACGGGTGCTCGCGCGGATCGAGCTCCTCGATGAAGCCTGTGCGCGCGCCGGCGACGAAGCAGGTGCTGGTGTGCAGGAACGGCACGGAGCCGAGGTCCCGAGCCAGCGCCACCAGGTTCTGCACGCCGAAGGCGTTGACCTCGAGCGCCTCGTCCAGCGGCGGGTCGAAGTCCACGACACCGCTGGCGTTCACCACGGCGTCCACGGAGCCACGCAGCTCGTCGCGCAGCGAGGCGTCGAGGCCGCAGAACGGCTGCACCACGTCGCCGCCGACGGGCACGACCTTCTCGCGGATGAAGGCGTCGAAGCCCGGGCCGTGGCGCTCCCGGAGCGGGGCCATCAGCTCGCTGCCGACGACGTCCTTCCAGAAGCGCTGCTCCGCCGTCTGGTTGCCGCGCGGCCGCACCACCAGGTGGATCCGCTCGAGCGCCGGGTAGTGGTAGAGCAGGAACGTCCACCAGACCTTGCCCAGAAAGCCCGTGCCGCCGACCACCACCAGCCGGCGGCCCGAGAGCACGCGCCCCAGGTCGAGCGGACTCGGGCTGGCGGGAGCTCTCGGAACGATCGGCGGGTGCTTGGGCATGCGTAAAGGGTCCCTTCGGTCACCCATGCCGGCGCGGGAGTCAAGGCTTGCTGCGTCGCGTCGTCCCGGTGCCGTAACCCGCGAGTGCTCCGCGGCGTAAAGGGCGGGATGCGAAAGCTGCTGGCACTCGGGATCGTCGCCTGGGCACAAAGCCCGTCGAACGCCTCCGCCTTCGTCGGCACACCCGTCGGCGGGCATCCAGGTGAGCTCGACCTGAACGCGGTGGTCACCGCCGAGCGCGGCAAGACCGAGCCGAACGAGAACCAGGCGTCGTTCATGAAGACCCGGGGCTGGTACGAGTACAAGCTCGGCGTGGGCTACACCTTCGGCGACGTGGGGCCGCTCGAGTTCTTCTCGGCGCGCCTGGAGGCGACCCACTTTCAGACCCCTGCGGAGAGGAACGATCCGGACGAGTGGCAGGTCGGCCCGCCGGGCTCGTCCCCACCGGGAACGATTGGCTCCGAGTGCGCCGCAGGCGCGAGGTACCTGGGCGGCGGCGTGTGCGAATTCTACCCGGAGGACCGCGGCACCATCGCCAGCGCGACGATCTCGTTCGCCGTGATCCACGATCCCAAGTTCGCCCTGGGCTTCTTCCTGAAGGGCAGCGTGCCCTTCGGCATGGACCTGGAGAAGTTCGAGAACCCCCGCATCGACTACATCGCGGGAGGCTTCAACGTCGGCGTCGAGCTCCAGACGTGGCTCGGCTTCGAGACCACGTTCTACTTGGGCTCCGGAACGCGGCCCTTCGGCAAGGAGCAGAACGGCGCCGCTGCGCTCTCGAGCCTGTTCGACTTCAAGACCCGACGCTGGCTGTTGCCGTGGAAGGCTGGGGTGAAGCTCGGCCCGTACGTCGAAGGTGACATCCACGAGCGCTTCGACGAACGCTACGACCGGGCCTACAGCCCGGCCGTGCTGCCTCAGCCAGGTGGCACACCGGAGCAGTCTCGGGACCGCATCCGGGCTGCCCGTTTCGCCGTGGCGCTCCTGCCGTACTTCCTCGTCAGCGAACACCTCTCGGTGGAAGCGGGCTACGTGCAGAAGTTTTTTGGCTACGACGCGCGGGCGACGCAGGTGTACTTCGTGGGCCTGCGCGGGCTGATGCACCTTGGGGGCTGAAAGCTCCTGAAATTGCCGCGCTGCGCCTTGCCCGCCCTGGCGGTCCCGAGTAGGTGCACGGGCATGGCGCGACTGGGCTTTGCACTCTGCGGAACGCTGCTTTCTCTCGGAGTCTTCGCGTGCGGGAGCACCAGCGACGACGGCGGCTCGAAGCCGGGGACTGGCGGCGGCGGTGGCTCGGGCACCGGCGCCACGAGCGGCAGCGGTGGGGCATCAGGCAGCGGCGGCTCGAGCGTGGGTGGCGCGGCGGGCGCTGGCGGCGCCAGCGGGAGCGGCGGCGCGGCCGGCAGCGGCGGCGCGGCGGGCACCGGCGGCTCGGGCACCGGCGGCGCGGGTACCGGCGGCTCGGGTACCGGCGGCTCGGGAGGCGGCACCAGCGGACCGCACACCATCGGCGGCGCGGTGGTCGGCCTGTTCGGGACCGGGCTCAAGCTCCAGAACAACGGCACCGACGAGATCGCCGTGGCCAAGAGCGGCCCGTTCACTTTTCCGACGCAGGTCAACACCGGCAATCCCTACGCGGTCAGCGTCTCCGCGCAACCGACCAACCCCGCGCAGAGCTGCACGGTGCAGAACGGAAGCGGGACCGTGGGTACCGCCGACGTGACCAACGTCGCCGTGAGCTGCGAGCTCGTGGACTCGGACAAAGACGGCGTGCCGGACGTGGCCGACCCCTTCCCCAACGACGCCACCAAGCCGAAGATCGCGATGGCGAACGTGGTCTACCCGCACACCTCGAGCAAGCTCTTCACGATGGACGTCACGAGCTACGCCATCACGGAGATCGGGAATTTCAAGGGCTCGGGCTACTCGGGCTCGATGACCGACCTGGCGGTCGATCAATGGGGCGTGCTCTACGGCGTCACCTTCACGGACCTCTACACCTGCGACGCCGACACCGCGACCTGCTACCCGCTCGCGACACTTCCGCAGAGCTTCAACGGGCTGACCATGTTGCCGCCCGGCACGCACCACCCGTATCTCGACACGTTGGTGGCCATCGCCAACAGCGGCGCCTGGTACAAGGTCACGCTCTCGGGCAGCGGCACCGCGCAGCTCACCTCGCTCGGCAGCTACGGCGCAGGCTACTCTTCGAGCGGAGACGCCTTCTCGATCGAAGGCGTCGGCACCTACGGTTCGGTGGACAAGACCGGCTCGGCGTCGGACGTGATCGTGTCGGTCGATCCCATGACCGGCAAGGTCACTGGAGAGGTCGGCACGGTCACCGGCTACAGCAGCCTCTACGGCCTGGCGGGCTGGCAGGGAAAAGTGTTCGGCTTCGACGCCTCCGGCGCGGTGCTCGAGATCGACATCAAGACGGGCGCGACCACGCTGCTCAAGACCACCAGCAACTCCTGGTGGGGGGCGGGAGTCGCGACGCGGCTCTGAGCCTCGTCAGCGCCCGCCGCTGGGGCTAGACTGAGCCGGTCGTGTTTCACCCCCATGGCCTCCAGCCGGGCGACGTCTTCGGTGGCGACTTTCGCATCGAGCGCGCCCTCGCCATGGGCGGCATGGGCGCGGTGTACGTGGTGGAGCAGCTCAGCACTGGCCGCAAGCGCGCGCTGAAGCTGCTCCTGCCGTCCCTGCTCCAGAACGAGAAGTCTCGCGAGCGCTTCGAGCAGGAAGCCCGTGTGGCCTCGCGCATCCAGAGCGATCACGTGGTCGAGGTGGTGGCGGCCGGCGTGGACGCCGCCTCCGGCGCCCCGTGGCTTGCGATGGAGCTGCTCGAAGGCGAGACGCTGGCCGATCGCCTGGCGCGCACCGGACCCATGCGCCCAGCCGAGGTGCTCGAGGTCCTGCGCCAGCTCTGTCACGCGCTCGGCGCCGCGCACGCCACGGGCCTGGTCCACCGAGACATCAAGCCGGAGAACATCTACCTGGCGGCACCGCGGCGCGAAGGAATCCCCTTCACGCTCAAGATCCTCGACTTTGGCATCGCCAAGCTGACCGAGGACGTGCGCGGCCAGGGCGGCGCCACTGGCGCCATCGGCTCGCCGCTGTGGATGGCGCCCGAGCAGGCGTCTGCGGCCGGCGTGGGTCCGCCCGCCGACGTCTGGGCGCTGGGCCTCGTGGTGTTCCATTGCCTCACCGCCCGCCACTACTGGCGGAGCGCGAGCGCCCCGGACGCGACGCTGCAAGGCCTGCTCAAGGAGGTCATGTTCGACCCGCTGGCGCCGGCCTCGGCGCGCGCATCGGAGCTGGGCGCAGCCGGGCTGCTCCCTCCGGGCTTCGACGATTGGTTCGGGCGGACGGTCGTGCGCGAGCCCGCGCATCGTTTCGCGGACGCGACTGCCGTCCTGGCCGCGCTGCACCCGGTGCTGAACCCCCTCTCGCCCACGCTGACCCTGCCCTCTGCGGGTGCAGGCGCCGCCGCAGCGACTCTTCCGAGCGCGACGCCGTCGGTGCCGGCTGCGTTCAGCGCCACCGCCCCCGCTTCCACGCTGCACACCGGAGCGGTCGCTCGGCCGGCCCAGGGCGGCAAGGCGCTGCGCTGGGTGCTCGCGGGGCTCGGGCTCCTGCTCGTCGGCGGCGTCGCGGTCGTGGCCGTCGCCGCCGTCGCGTTCGGCTACTTCTACACGATGGAGGGCGATGCAAAACCCGCGGCGATCGCGCCGTCTGGCAACGCCGGCCCGACCGCAGCGGCCCCTGACGAGGCGCCCGGCGTCGCGGCGACCGCAGCGGCCGAGCAAGGCAGCACGACCGGCGCGAAGAAGGTGACCGCGCAGAGCCCGACGGCGCCGGCTGCCCCGGGCGCGGCTAGCGCCACCGCCACCGCCACCGCCACCGCTGCGCCGAGCGCGACTCCGGCGCCTTCCTCCACGGCGATCGCGATGAAGGACGTCTCCGACTACCCGACCCGCGACTACAAGCTGTCCTGGTACAAGGACAAGATCAACCAGTGCTGGAAGGGCAACGAAGGCGCGAAGCCGGACGCCGGTAGCTACTCGGCGACCATCACCGTCAAGCTGAACGAGATTGGTCAGGCGTCGAGCGTCAGCGTGAGCCCCAGGCCATACCCCTGTTTCGCCGGGTGCGCGGTGGTCCGCAGCTCCGAGCATCCGTGGGGCAAGGGCCCGCCAGAGACGAAGTCCTTCGCGTTCAGCTTCTGACTCGACGTTCGCGGCCTCACGCAAGCGGATCGCGAGCCGCCACGGAGGGCAAGGCCCACGCGAATACCGGCGCGGCCGGCGCACTCCCGCGTCAGGTTGGACCTCTCGCCCGGCGCTTCCTGCTCGGCTCTGGAGCGAACGGCGGGAAACGAGTGAGAGCCTCCGCTGCGGCAGTGTCTTAGAGTCCCCCCAGATGCTCGGAACGCTGCTGGGCGGGGTGGGGCTCTTCCTCCTGGGAATGCTCCTGCTCACCGAGGGGCTTCAGGCCCTGGCCGGCGACGGCTTGCGATCCGCGCTCCGCCGCTACACGCGGACGCGCTTGTCGGCCATCGGAACAGGAGCGGCCGTGACCGGACTGGTGCAGTCGTCGAGCGCCACCACGCTCGCCGTCATCGGCTTCGTCGGCGCGGGGCTCCTCACCTTTCGCCAGTCCCTGGGGATCGTGTTCGGCGCCAACCTGGGGACGACGACCACGGCGTGGATCGTCGCAGGCATCGGGCTGAAGGTGCAGATGAACGTCTTCGCGCTGCCGATGGTGGGACTCGGCGCGCTGAGCAGGCTGTTCGGCAGGGGCAAGCTCGTTCCCATCGGGACCGCGCTCGCGGGCTTCGGTCTCGTGTTCGTCGGCATCGACGTGCTCCAACTCGGCATGCAGGGCCTGACCACCCGCTTCGACCCGGCGCGCTTCGCCAACGTCGGCGTGCTCGGCTACGCGCTGCTCGTACTGATCGGCATCGTGATGACCGTGATCATGCAGTCGTCGAGCGCCGCCGTCGCCACCACCCTGGCGGCGATCGCGTCAGGCAGCATCACGCTCGATCACGCGGCGGCGCTGGTGATCGGCCAGAACGTCGGGACGACGGTCACCGCCGTGGTGGGCTCCCTCGGCGGCTCGGCGGCGGCGAAGCGCACCGCGCTCGCGCACGTCGCCTTCAACCTGCTGACCGCGGTCGTGGCGCTGCTGATGCTGCCGTTGTTCGTCTGGCTGGTGAGGTCCGCGACCGAGGAGCTGGACGCTGCCATGCAGCTCGCGGCATTTCACACGGCATTCAACCTGCTGGGCGTGCTGATCTTCGCTCCCCTGGCCGACCCGCTGGGACGTTTCATCGAGCGCCGCGTGCCCGAGCGAGGCGAGGCGCTGACCCGACACCTGGCGGTGGGGCAGACGTCTCAACCGACCGTGCTGCTGGAGGCGGCCCGGCTCACGCTGCGGGACATCACGCTGGAGGCAGCGACGGCCGCGCGGGAGCTGGTCTCCGTCGGCGCGACTCGCGACGTGACCGCACGAACGGAGGCGGTCGGGATGGCGCTCGGAGCAGTTCGGGAGCGCCTCACATCGCTCCAATCCGATCCCGTCGCAGCCCACGAGCGCCGCCAACACGTCGCGGTGCTGCACGCCGTCGATCACCTGCACCGGCTGGTGGAGGCGTTCGCCGAGACTCGCAACGCCCGCCGCGCGCTCGAGTCCGAGGAGTGCGGTGACGCCACCGAGCGGCTGCGCGGCTGCCTGGACGACCTGACGGCGTGGCTCCGAGCGCCGGGGGCCGAAGAGCCCGATCTCGAGGCGGCCTCGAGGGAGATCGCCCAGCTGCGGCGCGACGCCCGTCCACTGCTCCTGACCCGCACCGCGGAAGGCGCGCTCTCCCCGGCGGCGGCAGAGAACCTGCTCGAGGCGCTGCGCTGGGTCGATCGCCTCGCGTATCACTTCTGGCGCACGAGCCACCACCTCGACGTGATGGACCACGAAGTGCCTGCCGCGCCGCCGCCCGCGCCGGAGTCCCGCGGGCGGCGAACCGAGGAGAGCCACGACATGACGTGAGCGCGAGTCAATGCAGCTGCGACCAGTACCAGAAGCCGACGACGGTGCCGACGGCCACGGCGAGTGCGAAGGCCATGTAGACCCAAGTGGTCCACGTCGGCCACAGCGGGGGCGGACGACGGATGTCGTCGTGATGAGGATGGGCCATGGCGACTCCTTTCGAGCCGACGAATTGCACTCGCCGTGCCAAGGCCCGACCTTCCGCGTCGTCGGCCGGAGCACGCGCAACGACCAGGGTTGCGAGGCATTGTCCCACCTGCGATGCAAGTTGCTACACCACGCCGGTCGGTGGGCGGCACCTCAAGGCAGCGCGAAGGAGAAGCGTACCGGGCGCGAGACCAGCACGTCGCAGCGCGCAGCGTGGATCACATACTCTGCGACGCTGCCTACCAGCGCACGCGCCAGCCCGCTCCGGCCGTGCGTGCCCAGCGCGATCAGATCCGCGCGCCGGCGCGCGGCCGCAGCGAGGATGACGCCGCGGGCGTCGCCCGCGGCGACCTCACCGCTCCAGCGCTGTCCGGTGCCCTGGCGCTCTGCCAGCATCGACTCGAGCCCGGCCTTGGCCTTGGCGTGGAACGACCGCCGGTACCCGCTCACCTCCCGGATCGTCAAGGTCGGCGTCACTAGCCCCTCGAAGGGCACGTGGTAGGCGTGCACGACGTGGACAGTCGGCACCTCTGACCCCAACACCCGGAGCGCGAGGTCGAAGGTCCGCGGCGCGGCGTCCTCGAGATCCGTCGCGATCAGCGGCCTTCGATAGCGCTGGATGGGCTTCGAGCTCACCACGAGCACCGGGACATCCCCCTTGCGGACGATGCGTTCGGCCGTCGTCCCGAGGACCATGCCGCGTATCGATCGGGCACCACGTCGCCCCAGCACGATGAGCTCCGCGCGCAACTGCCGAGCGCGGCGGATGATTTCGACGAAGGGCTCGCCGGTCAAGAGCTCCGGGGTCAAAGTGACGTGCTGCTCCGCATGTCTCGCGCTCACCCGCGCCACGAGCTCGGTGAGCGCGCGATCGGCGTCGCTCCAGGCTCGCGCGCGGAGCTTCGCCGGCAGGCCTGGCGGGATCACGTGCAAGACGGACAGCGTTGCGCGCGGGGCGAGCGGCATGAGCAGCGCTCGGCGGAGCGCGTGCTCCGCGTTCTTGGAGAAGTCCACGGGCACGAGCACCCTGCTCAAAGGACGGGCGGCCTTCGTCTCTCGCATGCCCGTCACCTAGCATCCGGCGTGCCAGGGCGCGCACCGCAGTGCCTGCCGAACCCACGCACCCGAACGCAAAGCCTGCGTCCGCGCCGGCGCGGTGTGCACGCACACGCGCAGTGACGAGTGGCACGGAACCTGCTGAGGACCATGCGCGAACGAAAGCGAGCGGTGTCATGCCAGGGATCAATGCCGTGAGCGCAGAGCCCAGAGGCGAGACCGAGCACCGCCATTGGCACGCGCTGCACGATGAAGAAGCCCTGGCAGCCGCGGACGCGGACGCCGTCGTCGGCCTGAGCGAAGCGGAGGCCCGTCGCCGGCTCGCTCACTTCGGCCCGAACGCCTTGCCGGAGCCGAAGCAGCGCTCCGTGCTCGCCGTGTTCGTCGATCAGTTCAAGAGCCCGCTCATCTACCTGCTCTTCGTGGCGGCCGGCGTCGCGTTCCTGCTGGGCCACACCAGCGATTCGGCCGTCATCCTGGCCGTGGTCCTGCTCAACGCGCTCGTCGGCTCGTTTCAGGAAGGTCGGGCGGAGCGCTCCCTCCAGGCCCTGCGGAAGCTCGCGACGCACGAGGCGCGGGTCGTGCGCGACGGCCGAGAGACCAAGACCGACGTCCGGAGCGTGGTCCCGGGCGACATCGTGGTGCTCGAGGCGGGCGACGCCGTCCCGGCCGACGCCAGGCTGCTCGACGGGACGGCCCTGCAGATCGCCGAGGCCGCGCTGACCGGCGAGTCGGTGCCGGTGACCAAGGCGCTCCAGCCGCTGGCTCCCGACACGCCGCTCGCCGATCGGCGAAACATGGCCTACGCCGGGACTCACGTCACCGCCGGCCGTGCGCGGGCAGTGGTCGTCGCTACGGGCCTGGCCACCGAGATCGGACACATCGCGACGCTGGCCGAGGGCGCCGAGGAGCTCGAGACGCCGCTCGAGCGCCGCATCGCGCAGTTCGGGCGCTACATCATGTTGGCGGCTGCCGGGATCTTCGTGTTGATCCTCGCCGTCGGCCTCCTGCGCGGCTTGTCCTTCGCTCAGATCGTGATGGTGGGCATCAGTCAAGTCGTGTCGATGATCCCCGAGGGCTTGCCGGTGGCCGTCACCGTCGCGCTCGCGGTGGGCGTCCAGCGCATGGCGCGCCGCCGCGCCGTAGTCAGACGCCTGGCCGCCATCGAGACGCTGGGCTCGACGACGGTCATCTGTAGCGACAAGACCGGCACGCTGACCCGCAACGAGATGACCGTCACCCGCCTCTGCTTCCCGGACGGGCGGGAGGTCGCGGTCACGGGCGTCGGCTACGAGCCCGAAGGCCAGCTCTTGGACGGCGAGCGTGAGCTCGAGCTCGCGGCCGAGCCCGAGCTCCGGGCCCTCGTCGAGGCAGTGGCCCTGTGCAACGACGCGGAGCTCATCGGTCCCGAGGACTCCGAGCCACGCTGGAAGCCGCTCGGTGATCCCACGGAGGTCGCGCTGATCGTGCTGGCGCTCAAGGCCGGGGTCATCCCGAGCCAGCTCCGAGAGCGGCTCCCTCGGCGCGCGGAGATCCCGTTCGACTCCGCCGCCAAGTTGATGGCCACCCAACACGACACCCCCGAGGGGCCGCGGGTCTTCATCAAGGGAGCCCCCGAGGCAGTGCTGGAGCTGTGCCGCTCCGCAGAGGGCGGGGGCGAGCTCGGCGACGAGGAACGCCTGGCGTTCCACCGCGCGGTGGACGACATGGCCGCCCGCGCGCTGCGCGTGCTCGCGGTCGCCGTCGCCGAGGGCACGGTGGACGGGCGCCTCGGGTTCGCCGGGTTCCGGGGCCGCTGCACGCTCTTGGGACTGGTCGGGCAAATCGACCCGCCACGCCTCGAGGTCAAGCAGGCGGTGGCGCAGTGTCGAGCGGCGGGCATCCGCCCGGTCATGGTGACCGGAGACCACAAGGTCACGGGCCACGCCATCGCGCTGGAGCTCGGCATCGCACGGGAAGGGGACATCGCCGTCGACGGACGCGAGCTCGAGGCGATGTCGGATGCCGAGCTCGGGCGTCGGATCGACAGCGTCTCGGTCTTCGCCCGAGTGCACCCCGCGCAGAAGCTCCGCATCGTCTCGGCCTACCAGAGCCGCGGCGCCGTCGTCGCGATGACCGGCGACGGCGTGAACGACGCCCCGGCGCTGGTCAAAGCAGACGCGGGCGTGGCCATGGGGCTCTCCGGCACCGAGGTGGCCAAGGAGGCGGCCAAGGTGGTGATCGGCGACGACAACTTCGCCACCATCGTCTCGGCGGTGGAGGAAGGGCGCGTCGTCTACCGCAACATCAAGAAGCTGATCCTCTATCTCTTCTCGACGTCCATGGCGGAGGTGCTGCTCCTGCTCGCAGCGCTCGTGCTCGGGTACCCACCGCCGCTCGCCGCGGTGCAGATCTTGTGGATCAACCTGGTCACCGACGGCGTGCTCACTGCCACGCTGATCATGGATCCTGCCGAGGGCGACGAGATGAATCAGCCGCCCATCAGCCCGACCGAGCCGCTGCTCACCCGAGCGCTGCTCTCCCGGATGGCGTTCATGGTGCCCGCAATCGCCATCTCGACCCTGGGCTGGTTCGCCTACCGCCTGTCGAACGGCGTGCCTTTTGCGGTGGCCCAGACCGAGACGTTCACGGTCCTCGCCGTTTGCCAGTGGTTCAACGTGCTGAGCTGCCGCTCGGAGAAGCGCTCGGCGCTCGGGTCCAGTCTGCTGAAGAACCCCTGGTTGATCGGCGGCCTCGTGCTCGGAAACCTGCTGCACGCGAGCGTGATCTATTTCCGTCCGCTCGGCGACGTCTTCCACACAGTGACAATCAGCATCTGGCAAGCGTTCGCGATCGGCGCCGTGGCGAGCCTGGTGCTCTGGGTCGAGGAGCTCCGGAAGCTCGTCGTGCGCAGGCGCGACGCGCGGCTGGCGTGACCTCAGGCCGAGCTCGCCGGAGCCTTGGGCAGGAACAGGTAGAGCAAACCCAGGCCGACGGCCATGCTCACCGCGGAGCCGACCAACACGCCGCCCTTCACCTCCTGGAGCAGCTGCCCTTCGAGGCCGAGCGACGCGACGAACAACGACATGGTGAAGCCGATCCCGGCGAGCGCGCCGGCAGCGACCAGCGCGCGAGCGCTGGTGCCCTCGGGGAGACTGGACCAGCCGGCCTTCACGACCAGGAGCGTGCCGGCCACGATCCCGATCGGCTTCCCCAGCACGAGCCCCGCTGCCACCGCCAGCGCGAGCGGCGAGGCCAAGGTCTCGGCCCGGAAGGCGACGCCGGCGTTGGCGAGGGCGAACACGGGCATGATCAAGAAGGCCACCCACCCGTGGAGCCCCGCCTCGAGGCGGTCGAGGGGCGACACCGCCTCGCGCACCGCGAAGCGCGCGGTCTGGAGCGTCTGCTTGCGGGCCGCGTCGCTCTCGGCCTCGACGGCGTCCGCCGCCGCCGACAGCACTCGCTGAAGCGAGCCATCCGGGGTCCACGCGGAGGCCGGAGTGAGGAGGCCGAGCGCCACGCCGGCGACCGTCGGGTGGATGCCGGACTTCAACATGAACAGCCAGGAGATGGCGCCGACGAACACGTAGACCGAGATCGCGCGGACACCCAGGCGGTTCAGCGCGACGACCACGCCGAGCCCGACTCCCGCGCCGACGAGCGCGAGGAGCTTCAGGCCGGACGAGTAGAACGCCGCGATGACGAGGACCGCCAGGATGTCGTCCACGATGGCCAGCGAGAGCACGAAGACCTTGAGGCCGCGCGGCACGCGATCACCGAGGAGCGACAGGCACCCCACGACGAAGGCGATGTCGGTGGCCATGGGTACGGCCCAGGCCCGGGCACCCGGACCGCCGCGGAGGAACAAGAGGAAGACCAGCACCGGCACGAGCGCCCCGCCGATGGCGGCGGCGACCGGGAGCACGAGGTTCTTCGCCTCGCTGAGCTCTCCCGCCACCATCTCTCGCTTGATCTCCAGCCCGATGACGAAGAAGAACAGCGTCATCAGGCCGTCGTTGACCCAGTACCAGAGCGGGTAATCGAGCCCGATGCTGCCGACGGAGACGACCAGTCGCTGGTCCCAGAACGCCTGGACCGCTGGGGCGAAGCGCGAGTTTGCCAGCACGAGTGCCACGACGGTGCACGCCATCAGCACCAGCCCGCTCGCCGATTGCACGTGCAGGAAGCGCTCGATGGGTCCGACGAGCTTCTCGATCGGCCGGGCCGGCAGGACGCTCCTGATTTCTGCCCCTTCCTTCATCCCGCTCCTCCTGGGGTTTCACCGCATACCACTTCGGGCCGGCACGAAGCAGCTCTTTCGATCCTCGTCGCAGCCCTCGTGACCTGCGGGCTCAGCTCGGTCCTGCGCACGGAGGCCAGGTTGGTCGCGGTCGCCTTGCTCGCGCCGCTCGCGTGGGAGCTCCTAGTTCGCGGCCCGCTGCTGCCGACGCGCGGATGACCGAACGCTTCACGCGGCGCGCACCCGAGCGAAGTGCAAGGCCGAGGTCCGGAGGTCGTTCAGGTCGAAGGGCTTGTCGAACACGGCGCTGGCCCCGAGCGAGCGAGCCTTGTCGTGCGTTTCTTGGTCACCAAACGCGGTGATCAGGATCACTGGAGTCTTGACGCTGTTCCTACGGAGCCCCGCCAGCACGCTGAGCCCGTCGAAGAACGGCATCTTGATGTCCGAGATCACGAGGTCCACGCCCTCGTCCCCGCCGGCCTCGCTGAACAGGTCTCCGAGACGCTCGAGGAGCTCGGCGCCGTCCTTGGCTTCGATTACATCGAAGCCGTCGCTCCGGAGACCGGCGACGAGCAGCGCTCTCATCTCGTCGTCGTCCTCGGCCAAGAGGACGCGCGGCCGGGACTCCGCCACGTGCAGCTCGAACAAGGGTGTGCCGCGGCCAGGGGTGGGTTTCTTGGTCATCGCGCGCCGGTGCTGCAATCCGCGTGCCGGGTGCTCGAAGGCGCCGATATCGCAGGAGCGATGCGCTCGCGTGTCGCGATCTGCAACGCCGCGTTGGGCCGCGCTACAGGTCGTAGCGCTGGAGCTTGCGGTAGAGCGTGGTGCGGTCGAAGCCCAGGATCCGCGCCGCCTCGGCCTTGTTACCCCCCGTCGCCTCGAGCACGCGCCCGACATGGCGGCGCTCCACCTCCGCCATGGGAAGCAGGGGCTCGTCGCCATCGCTACGGGAACGCCGGTAGTCCTGAATCTTCTCCGGCAGGTCCTCGACCACGACCTCGGCGTACCTAGCCAGCGTCACCGCGCGCTCGATGGCGTTCTTCAGCTCCCGGACGTTCCCGGGCCAGGCGTACGCCAGGAGCTTCTGCGCGGCCGGCGCCGAGAGCCCCGTGACGCGCTTCCCGCTGCGCTCCGCGCACTGCTCCACGAAACGTTGCGCCAAGAGCAGCGTGTCGTTGTCGCGGCGGCGGAGCGGCGGGAGATCGATCTGGAGCACGTTGATCCGATAGAAGAGGTCCGCGCGAAAGCGTCCTTCCTCGACGGCGGACTCCAGGTCGGTGTTGGTCGCTGCCACGAGCCTAACGTCGAAGGGGACCTCGGCGCTCGCGCCGATCGGCCGCACGACACGCTCCTCGAGCGCCCTCAGGAGCTTTGGCTGGAGCCCCAGCGGCATCTCGCCGAGCTCGTCCAGGAACAGCGTTCCCCCCGACGCCTCGACGAACAACCCGGATCGGGCCGTGCGGGCGTCCGTGAAGGCGCCGCGGGTGTGACCGAAGAGCTCGCTCTCGAGCAACGCTTCGGGCACGGCCGCGCAGTTGACGGGGACGAAGGGACCGTCCCGGCGCGCGCTCCGGCGGTGCAGCGCCCGAGCGACCAGCTCCTTGCCGGTGCCGCTCTCACCCGTCACCAGCACCGAGGTGTCGGAGTCCGCGACGCGCTCGATCAGCTCGAAGACGCGGCGCATGGCCGCGCTCTCGCCGAGCATGTCGTCGAAGCGCGACGCCCCGGCGACGACGCTGCGTAGCCGGGTGACCTCGGCTTGGAGCTCTCTGTGGCGCGCGGCGCGCTCGATGGCCAGCAGGAAGGTCTCGATCTCGAAGGGCTTCGGGACGAAGTCGTAGGCCCCCGCCCGGATGGCCCCGATGGCGGTCTCCAGGCTCCCGAAGGCCGTGATCAACACCACCGGCGTCTGCGGAGAGTTCTGGACCACGCGCTCGCAGAGCTCGAGCCCGTCCATGCCGGCCATGTTCAGATCCGTGACGACGACGTCGAAGTCTCGGCTGCGATGAGCGTCGAAGGCGGCCTGCGCGGAAGTGAACGTCTCCACTTCGAATCCTCGCTTGGTCAGGTGAGCGCTCAACATGGAGCACATGCTGGCGTCGTCGTCGGCGATCAGGATGCGCGCGGTCGTCATGCTGCCTCCAGCGGCAGGTATACCTGGAAACAGCTGCCCTCACCGGGCCGGGTCTCCACGCTGATCCAGCCCTGGTGCTCCTTCACGATGCCGTGGGCCACCGAGAGCCCGAGGCCGGTGCCCGCGCCGACGTCCTTGGTCGTGAAGAAGGGCTCGAAGATGTGCTCGAGTGCCTCCGCAGGGATCCCGGTCCCTTGGTCGCGCACCGAGATCCGCGCGAGCTCTCCCCGGGCCCCGTCCTGGCCCGGCGGGGGTTCCGCCTCGCAGCGCTCCGCGCCGATCGTGAGCTTCCCGCCGTTCGGCATGGCGTGGATGGCGTTCACGGCGAGGTTGGTCAAGACCTGCTGGATCTGCACGGCGTCCACCTGGGCCGGCAGCGCGTCGGGCAGCGCGAGCTCGATCTCGACGCTCTGCTTCTTGGCCAGCGCGGTGAGCACACCTGCGGTCTGCCGCACCAGCGCGACCAGGTCGTGCTGCGCCCGGCTGGGGGCCCTGCGGCGCGCGAAGTCGAGGAGCTGTCGGACGATGGCGGCGACCCGCTGGGCCTGCGCCGCGATGATGCCCGCGCTCTTGTGCGCGGCGCTCTCGGGCGGAAAATCGCCGGTGATGAGCTGGGCGTGACCGGTGATCACGTTGAGCGGAGTGCCTATCTCGTGCGCGACGCCGGCCGCCAGCTTGCCCACCGTGGTCAACCGCTCGGCGTGCTGCAGCTGCTCCACCGCCGCGATTCGCGCGCGGACCTGCTCGTCCGCGAAGTCGCGCGCGGCGGCGAGGCGCTCCGCCATCCGGTCGAGCTCTCGGCCGAGCTCCCCCATCTCGTCGCGCTGATCGAGCTCGGAGCGAGCGGAGAGCTCGCCGTCCGCGATGCGACGCGCCTGCGCGGCGAGCTTCTGCGCCGGCCGCCCCACGAAGACCGCGCCGAACCCCAACACCAGCGCGCCGCAAAGGAGGACCAGGCTCGCGGCCTCGATCGAGGCACGCCAGGCGGTCTGCCGCACGTAAGCGACCTCCTCGTCCAGCGACTCACGAACCTCGACGGCCGCTGGGCGCGGCCCCGGGATCCGAGAATAGCTGTAGATGGCATCCACCGCGTGACCGAGCGGTCGCCCTCGAATCGTCACCGTGCGCCCGGCGTCGAGGGCCGCTTGCTCGTCGCGACCGAGCGCGGCCTGGTCCCGGCTGACCGCCGGGGCGTCCAGCCACACCCAGCGGATCCCGACGTGCGCCTCCCGTTCGTTGGCGTCCTGCACGAGCTGCACGGCTTCGGCCTCTCCGTCCACCCGCCAGGTCTTGGCGGCGACGCGGGCGACCGACGCCGCCAAGATGCGCGTGTCGTGGCGGATGTCCCGCTCGAACAAGCTCGCCTCGCGCTCGATGCGAAGCCAGGCGTGCGCCGCCATCAGCAGCACGATGGCGCCGGTGATGGAGAGGGTGATCTTCTGCGTCAGTCGCATCGCCGTGAAGGGAGCATGGGGCAGCGGGGCCTCGAGCAAGAGCCGCCGCACGAGCGCGAGAACCCGCGACGGAGGAGGAATGTTCCCACGCGGGACAGGCTCGTTGCAGCGTCGTCTGCGAACGGCTAGCGTTCGCGGCCGATGTTGGGGTCAGGTGGCGTCGGGCTCGGCTTTCGTCCCGAGCTCGCAGCGGACTTGCTGCGCGCGCCCGGAGTCGTGGACTTCGTCGAGGTGGTCGCCGAAACCTGCTTCGTGCAGCCCGCCGCCCGGCGCGAGGCCCTGGCGCTGACCGCGCTCTGGCCCGTGGTGCCGCACGGCGTGAAGCTCTCGCTCGGCTCCGCGGAGGGCATCGACCCGGAGCGCGCCCGGGCCTTGGGTGCCCTCGCGCGCGAGCTCGGCGCGCCGCTCGTCAGCGAGCACGTCGCCTTCGTGCGCAGCGCCGACCGCGAGATCGGGCACCTGACCGCCCTGCCCCACACGCGGGCCGCGCTAGACGTCGTGGTCGGGAACGTGGCTCGTGCCAGGAGGCTGCTCCCCGACTTGCCCTTGCTGCTCGAGAACGTGGCGTGGTCGTTCGAGTGGCCCGATCAGGAGATGCACGAAGGCGATTTCTACACGGAGATCGCCCGGCGCACGGGCTGCCCTCTGCTCTTCGACGTCGGGAACGTCTACGCCAACGCCGTCAACTCCGGCGAGGATCCCTGGGCATTCGCCCGCCGTTACCCGCTGGACCGGGTCGGGATGCTCCACCTCGCCGGAGGCGTCCTCGAGCACGGCTTCTACTTCGACGACCACGCGCACGCGGTTCCGGAGCCGGTCTTCGAGCTGCTCGACCAGGTGCTCTCGGAGATCGGGCAGGTGCCCATCCTGATCGAGCGCGACGCGCTGTTCCCGGAGTTCGGCGAGCTCGAGCGCGAGCTCGCCCGCTGCCGGAGCGCGCAGCGCGCGGTCGGGCATGCTCGCTGCGAGCCGGGCGAGCCGGAGCCCACGGGCTCGGTCGACGAAGCGACGCGCTCACAGCTGGCGCAAATGGAAGCAGCCGTCGCGCGATATCTGACCGACCTCGACGAGCCGCCGGCCGAGGGGTTGGCGCTTTTCGGCGCCGAGCCGCTCGCGCGCTCGCGCTCCATCCTGAAGCGCAAGCGCGTGGACGAGGCGCTGCCCCTGTTGAGCTCGCTCTCGCGGCGCAAGCCCGAGCTCGAGGCGCTCGCCCGCACCGTGGTCGAGAGTACGCCTCGTTTGCCGCGGCTCTCTGCGATCTCGGACGCCTGGCAGATCGCGGAGCGCGCGCTCGCGGTGCCGGCGCTCGCGGACGACGCGCGGCGCGACTGCCTGCTCTTCCGCTCGCGCTTCACCCGCGACGACAGGACCTCGCTGCTCGAGCCCCGCCGCGCCCCGTTCGTGGGACGCGAGACGCTGGGCGACGGCAGCCGAGTCTGGGCCTTCAAAGGCCCCGGCTCCCGCGCCCGCGTGCGAACCCTCGAAAGGACCCGAGCCCAACCATGAGTGAGACCCCTGCGAAGAACCTCGAAGCGCTCCCGGAGCCGGTGCGGGCGCGCCTGAGCGAGCTGGCGACCACGCTCGGCGCCCAGCTCGGCGACAACCTGGCGGCGCTCCTCGTGTTCGGCAGCGCGGTGCGCGGCGGCTGGCGCGAAGGCACGAGCGACGTCGATCTCGTGCTGGTGCTGAAGGACCCGAAGCGCGAGGCGCTGCTCTCCATCGCCAACACGCTGACCGTCGCGCGCACGGCGTTCCGCTTCGAAGCGGTGATCTTGGGGGCAGAAGAGATCCCGCGGGCAGCGGACGTCTTCCCGCTGTTCTACGACGACATCCAGAGCTGCCACGTCGTGCTCGCCGGCAAGGATCCCTTCGCAGGGCTCTCCATCTCGGACCAGTTCCGCCGCCTGCGCATCGAGCAGGAGATGCGAGAAGAGCAGATCCGACTGCGCCGCGCCGTGGTGGACGGCCTGGGCGCTCCCGCACAGCTGGCGGGCGCCGTCGAGCGCAAGGTCAAACAGCTCCGTGGTCCGCTCCACGCCCTGCTCGGGCTGCGCCGGACTCCGGCAGCGAGCGACACGTTGCCGGTGCTGCTCGAGAAGGCCGCCGAGGTCTACGGCGTGGACACCTCGGCGCTCTCGAACGTGCGCAAGGACCCCGAAGCGGCGCACGACGCCCTGCAACAGCTCTTGGACCGAGCGATCCAAGAGGTCGATCGGATGGAGAGCTAGGCGATGCAAGATCTCCTCGACTTCTTCCCGTTCAACTTGCCACCGGGCGGACCGTTCCTGGACTTCTACCTGGTCCTGGCCTTCCTGACCTTCGCGGGCGCGCTGATCGTGCGCGCCATCGCCGCCCGCGTGTTGCTCGACGCGGCGCCGCCGCTGGCCACGCCGCGGACGTCGCCCGTGATGTGGGCGCAGGCCGCCGGCTCACCGTATCGCATGCAGGCGCCGCTGCCGGCCGAGCCGATGGCGGCGGTGCGGGGCCTGGCCAAGGGCTTCGTACCGCAAGGCGACGAGCTGGCCGCGGTGGCTTACCTCCGGCGCGGCGTGCCGGGTGTTGCGAACCTCTTGGTGACGCAGGCTCTGGGTGAAGGCTGGCTCGCGACCGGTACTCCGATCCCCGACGCGACCGGGACGCCGCAGA
Source organism: Polyangiaceae bacterium (assembly GCA_015075635.1). Classification (NCBI taxonomy): domain Bacteria; kingdom Pseudomonadati; phylum Myxococcota; order Polyangiales; family Polyangiaceae; species Polyangiaceae bacterium. Next base: position 1,489,100 of record JABTUA010000003.1, on the reverse strand, counting down.
CCGTGTACGTCGTCAACGCCGCTGCGGCGCCCAGCACGCCGCTCGGGCAGGCCTTCTTGCGGGCGCTCGGCGCGCCCGGCAGCCAGCTCACGTCCTCCACGCTGAGTCAGACCTCCGAGGCCGTCGCCGCCTCGCAGGAACGCGCGCTCCAGGACGTGCTGGCTCGCGCGGGCCTGATCCGCACGGCAGGTCGCATCGGCGCGTACGTGCTGCTGATGCTGGTGCCGGTCGCTTTCCTGGTGCTGGTGGCGGCTCTGCGCATCGGCTGGCTGATGGAGATCGATCGCCCCTTCGGCAACCTGTTCGTCGCCATGGTGGTGGTCTTCGCGGTCGGCTTCGTCCTGTCGCTGATCGGCCGCAAGAAGAGCACGCTGGCGGCGCCTTACCTGTCCTGGCTCGATGACGCGACGCTCTCGCTGCGCGCGGACGTGAGCGGCGGCCGGCGCTACGGGGCAGCCGACGTCGGCCTCGCGGTTGCGGTCGGCGGCGCGGCCGCGCTGGCTGCGGTGCCGGTCTTCGCCGCGCTCCAGCCCGCCATCCTGGGCGAGCGCCTGCTCTCGCCGGGCGACATCGCGACTGGGACGACCGGCGCAGGCAAGTGGGTGGCCTCGTCGTTCTCTTCGTCGGGCAGCTCGTCGAGCTGCTCGTCGTCCAGCTGCTCGTCGTCCAGCTGCGGCGGCGGCGGCGGTTGCGGCGGCGGCGGTGGCTGCGGCGGCGGCGGTGGCTGCAGCTAGCCCCTGCTTCGAGGTGCTCGACACGCTGGGCGGGTTGTTCACGCTCACCCGGGCGAGCCCCACGCTCGACGGCTCCATCCCGCTGCGCGCGGCGCAGGCCTGCACTCCGTTCCTGGAAGGCAACCGCGCGGGCTTCCAGCTCGAGCTCGGCCAGCGCCTGGAGCTCGCCAAGACCCTCGGCAGGGTCACGCTCCGCGAGCCGCCCGAGCGCTTGGTTCGATTGCTGCGGGGCAGCGTGCCCAGGCTCACGGTCGAGGGGCTCCTGCCGCCACAGGGGGCGCTGGCGAAGCGCCTCGGGCGAGGCCTGGTTTGGCGCGAGGGCCAGAGCTCCCGCGTGTCGCTCTTCACTGGGTTGTTCGTGCGCCCGCGGCCGGGCATCGTGCTCAGGCTGGGGCACGCCGGGAACAGGAAGAACGTGCTGTTCGACGTCGAAGAGCGCTGGCTGACCGACGTCACGCGCTTCGAGCCCGTCGTGCTCTGCCTCGAGCTGGGCGGAGAGGCACGCTTCCCGTTGAGCTTGCACGGCGAGCTTGCTTCGTTGATGCCGCTCTCGCCCCGCGTGCGCCTCGGGCGGGCAGAGCTCGGCGACGCCGAGGAGCTCGGGCGCGCGCACTTCGCCTTCTACGACCAGAAGTACTTCGAGCAGAAGAAGCGCGGCGCCACCAAGAAGTACAAGCGCCTGCTCTCGCGGGAGACGGACCAGCGGCCCGCCGCCGACGGCGAGCTCTTGACGGTGACGGCAGGACCGAGCTCGGTCGCCGCGGTGCGAGCGCCGGTACCGCACCTGGTCTTCGAGAACGCCGTGGCGTTCGAGGCCCGCTTCGACGGCCACGACACCCAGGTCGAGCCCGAGCGGCGCGCGCTCGAAGAGCTCGCTCGGAGCACGCGCGCCGCCTGGGCCAAGGTCTTCGACGCGGAGACGCTCGAGCGACACCGCGGCGCGCTCTGGTATTTCACCAAATACGTCACGCCGCACCAGGCGGGTGAGCCCCTGTTCTTCGTGAAGCCGCCGGCTCTGCTCCGCACCTCGCCGGGCTGGTCCACGCTGGTGGAAGGGCTGCCCGGCCCGGGCTACGAGGTCCTGCGCGGGGTAGTCGCCACGGATCGGTTCCACGCCTTGCCCGCGGTGTTTCGCCTGGGCTTCCCCGGGCGGCGCGTGGTGGTGAAGGCCGGAGCTCCGCTCGCGCGCTTCATCCCGGTCCCACGCCAATTGCTCGATGCCGGCTTCGAGCGGGTGGACTGGAGCTTTGCGTGACCCAGGTCGTGGCGTGGTCTGGCGACGCTGCGAGCCGCGCGCGCGTGCGCGCCCTGCTCGAGCAGCGTGGCTTCGCGCTGCTCCGGCCGGATCCGGCGCGGTTGCCCTCGGAGCTCGCCGCCCGCGACCCGTGGGAGACAGCGACGCTGTTCTGGGGGGAGCCGCCGGAGTTGGTGGAACGTCAGCCCATCGCGCCGGTGCCCTGGGGTCGCTCCTTCGCCTCGACCTCCGGCGACACGCCGCTGCACTCGGACAGTCAGCTCTACGCGGGGGCTCCGCCAGACCTCCAGCTCATGTTCTGCGAGCGCGCGGCCAGCCGCGGCGGCGAGACCACGCTGCTCGACACCTGGTCGTTGCTCGATGCCATCGAGCGCGCCGAGCCGGAGCTCTTTCGCCTGCTGTTTCACGCGAACCGCCGTATTCCCTTCGTGTTCGGCGACGTGGTCGGGCCGACCGTCTCGCTGCGACGGGGAGCCCTGGCGTTCACGCACTCGCCGATGCCTACCGCCGGCGATCCGATCGCCGAGCGGCTCCGGGCGCACCTCGAGCGCGCCGCCCTCGAGCGCGTACGCCCCGAGAGCGGCGAGCTCCTCGTGGTGGACAACCGTCGCATGCTCCACGGTCGCAGCGCATTCGACGATCCCGAGCGAAGGTTCACGCGCCTCCTGCTCTGGCTCCGGGCGCCGCTGCCCTGCCCGGCGCACCTCCGCGAGCTCTGCGAGCAGGCGCTCGCCCTCCGGGCACCCGAGCTCGCCGAGCTCCCGGCGAGCGCGCGCCGGCGGCTCGGCCTGGCGCTGCCCGAGGGACCGGGAGCCCTGCGACGCCGAATCGTGCTGGAGATGCTGCGCGGGGTTCCGCCCGGGGTGCTGGCGCGGCGCCACGGCGTCGACGAGCGTGAGCTGTACGCCTGGCGAGACCGCGCGCTCGCCGCCGCCGAAGCGGAGCTCGGCCGAGACGACGACGAGAGGTGACTCGAGCGCGGGCCGAGCGCTCAGGGCGCGACGTGGCTGGGGCTGCCCGCGAGGTGCGCCGCCATCCAAGCCGAGAGCTTGGTGCCGCCCACGCTGATCGAGTAGAAGCCGCTGCTCGTCAGGTAGGCGTAAAGGCGAACAGCAGCAGGGATATTGGCGCGCGCATGCCCGAGAGTACGCCCTGGGCGGTCGCCACGCCAAGCCCGAGCAGTGGTAGAGGTGACGGAGATGGCGGCGCTGATCTTCGACCCGGCCTACCGCCCGCTCCTGCTCTTCGGCACCGCGTCGAACGTCTACAGCTTCGTGCTGGTGGTGCTCGCGCTCCGCCACGGGGACTGGCTCACCGACCAGCGCTTCTCGCTCACCAAGTTCTACGTGCTCATGGGCTGGGTCCCGCTGGCCTTCGTGTCGTTGGCGCTCCTGATCAGCCCACGCTACCTGGCGCTGTTCGTGGCGGCAGGCCTCCTGGGCATCGTGGGCGAGCTGATCGTCTCGGTGGTCTGGCGGCGCTTCTTCGCCGAGCCGATCTGGACCTACAGCTACCGCTCGGTGCTGGCCGGCTACACCAGCACGCTGAACTTCCTACCCTGGGCCGTCGGCGCGCTCTTGTTCTGCGAGACGCGGCGCGTGCTCGGCGGCGCACCGCCGGCCGGGCTCGCGCTCGACCGCCCGCTCTGGGTGTGCGCCGCCGCGCTCGCGGCGGGAGTCCTCGTAGCGTGGCCGCTCAGCAGGCTGACCAGCGCCAGGGAGCGTCGCTTCACCAAGCGCGCGTTTGCGGTGTTCTGCATCCCCATCGCGTTCACGGGAGCGGGGCTCGCCGCGCTGGTGAGCCCGCACTACTTGCTCCTGATGGCCGCGTTCGCGCTGGTCGGCTTCCTCACCGAGTACACCTACGGGCGGGGAATGAGCCTGTTCTTCGAGCGCGGGCTCTGGACCTACAACCACTGGAAGATCGACCACGGCCACACGAGCTTCGTGACCTTCCCGCTCTGGGCGCTCGGCGGCCTGTACTTCCACTTCATCGCCGGCTTCGTCGGCCTGTGAGCGCGGCGTCGCTCACGGCAAGTGAGAGAGAACCCAGGGCAGCGCCAGCGCGAAGAGCGCGACGGTGACCGCGAACGAGGCGAATGCGATGCCGAGATCCCCTTGCCCGGTCGGCCGCACGCGCCGCTCCAGCGGGAACACCAGCGTCGGCTCGAGCTCCGGTTGGGAGAAGTCTCGGATCTCGGTGGCGCGCATGCCGCTCGGCTCTTCGCGCCAGACGCGCGTCGCCTCCATGTCGCTGGGCAGCGGATCGGACTTCACCCAGGTCGGCGCCGCATCGTCCACCTCCCACGTCGCCCCTGCCACCGTTGGCGCTGCCTGCCGCATCTCCGGTCTCCTTCGTGTGCGCTCTCTCCGCGCGCAAGCTCGCCTACATGCAGTGGACGTGCCAGCGGCCGAGCGCAGATGTTCCGCAGCATTTCACGCCCGGGCGCTCGGCCACGGCGCGGATCGCCAACGCTGCCCGCCAACCCGCGGTTGCTACTTGCAGGCCTTCGCGCACTCGTCGAAGGCGGCCTGACATTTGGCCGGGTCAGCGAAGGTCGGCATCCCGGCCTCCGTCTTGCCGGGCGTCAGACAGGCCTGCAGGACGCCCTGACACTTGGAGGCGCAGGCCGCGCTCTTGCCTCCGCCCGCGTCGCTCGGCGTGGCGGCATCCGCGGACGCACTTGCGTCCTTCGCGCCGGCGTCTTTCGCGCCAGCGTCCGTCTTCTTGGGGGCAACGGTCCCGGTCGGCGTCGGCGTGTCCGGCGTGGGCTCCGCGGCGCTCGGCTCCGTTGGCGTCGCGGCCGCCGTCTCGGCCGGCGGAGGCTCTGGCGGAGGCAAGGCGCTCGGCGCCGGCTCCTCCTTCTTGAACATCTTGCAGGCGAGCAGCGCGAAGAGGGCGAGGGCCGCAAGGGCGTATCGGCGCATGACCGACCGAGTACACGCTCCGCCGGCCGCTGTCACGGGGCTCGGCATCGAGCCAGTCTGTCCGCCATGAAGCTCGGTCTCGCATCGTTCTTGGTTCTCGGCGCGGCGGCGGGCAGTGGCGGCACCTCGGGCGGGCCGCCCGCCGAGGGGCCCATCACGGAGCTGCCTGCCGGCTGGAACGAGATCGCCCCCGGCGGTCAGACGACCTGCGCGCGTGGCGACGCCTACAAGTTCTGGGTGCGCCCCGGGAAGGTCAACCGGGTCGTGGTCGAGTTCCGCGGCGGTGGCGCATGCTGGAACGCCGTGACTTGCTTCCCCGACGCCAGGCTGTTCGAAGAGACGGCGACCGCCGAGCCGTGGGTCGCCGACGAGTCCAAGGCCGTCGGCATCTACGACCACAGCCGGGACGACAACCCCTTCAAGGACTGGCACCACGTGTACATCCCAGTGACTCACATGCAGCCGATCGGCTGCGTGCTGACCACCACGTCGTCGAACCAGATGCGGTTGCTGTGGCCGCCGGCGTCCTCCGTGGTGACGTAGTGCTGCAAGCGCACGCCGTTGAGCTTCAGCGTGGCGACGTCCCGGAAGCGAAGCCCCGTGACCTGGTGCACCGGCTTGCCGTCGATGAAGTAGGCCATCTCGCCGTTCTTCTGGCCGACGTCGTTGGCCTTCATGGTCATCTCCAGACAGACCCACTTGTCCAGGGGAAGCCCGACCTCCGGGCTCGGGTGGAACTCGTTGCCCCAGCAGCACTCGAGGCCGTTGCTGCAAGGCATTCCCTTCTGGGCACATCCGTCGCAGATCTGCTGCGGGTTGGCGTAGTTCGCGCAACTCGAACCCGGGTCGCACTTCATCTCGGGGAAGTACGCGTAGAAGAAGGTGTCGTGGCTCGGATTCTCGAAGTCCACGGTCGTACCCATGTGGCGCGTGCCATCGGGCCGGCAGCCCGCGTTCCCGTAGGCGTCCCAGTACTGCTCGCTGCCGTGGATGCTGAGGAAGTGGTGCACCTTCTGGTGGTCAGGAGCGAGGCGGAAGTAGGCACGGAAGTAGAGCTGATCGTAGCCGGTCAGCGCGCAACCGGGCTTGTTCTGCCCCTGACAAGTGCGGAACATGAGGTCGGCGCCTTGGTACCCCGCGCTGGCGGCGGCAGGCATGTAGAGCGCGAAGCCGCCGCTGTGCGCCTCCGTGCTCGAGGTCAGACGCCCGGGGTCGTCGGCACCGATGTTCTCGGTCCACTTGGAGCCGGCCAGCCAGGCGTCGAAGCCGGCAGCCATGCCCTCGAAGTCCTCGCACAAGAGCCACGCCGGGTGCGGGTTCTTGCAGTCGTAGCCCGAGCTGCTGCCCCCGCTGCCGGTGCTGCCGCCACCGCTCGGCGTGCCACCACCGCTCGGCGCGCCGCCGCTGGGCGCGCCGCCGCTCGTCGCGCCACCGCTGGACGTGCCGCCGCTCGAGCTGCCCCCGGTTCCGCCGCTGCTCTCGTCGGACGAGCAGCTCGCCGCGGCGAGTGACACCAACACGAGACCAACCATCCACCTCATACGCGCCTCACGCCTTCGGCCTCCGCGCAACCGAGAACCAGCAGCCCGACCAGCACCGCCCAAGCACGCGCCCGGCCCAGGTCCGGACTCATAGCACCGGGACGCTGCTCCGCCGATGTGCGCCGTGCCCCGACATTGGCGACTCAGGCCAGGATGTCGATTCCCCTAGGCGCGAACCCCGGCGCCACCCGCGACGCATCGCGCGCGCCGACGTGTTTCACGGCGAGCTCCGCCAAGACCTCCCGGTAGTCGGTGGTCACCGCCAGGTCGCGTCCTTCGTAGCGCGCCTCGCTGCCCAGGCCCGGCCACTTGCCATACACCTTGCCGCCGCGCACCCGGCCGCCCAGGAGCAACATCGCCGAGCCGTGGCCGTGGTCGGTGCCGCCCGTGCCGTTCTCCGCGACGGTACGGCCGAACTCGCTCATCACCAGGACCACGACCTCCCCGAAGCGCGCTCCCAGATCCTTGCGGAACGCAGCCAGACCCTTGCCCATGCCGTCGAGCAGGCGCGGCAGCCGACCGCTGTCCGCGCCGCCTTGACCCTGGTGAGTGTCCCAACCCCCGACGTCGATCCAGGCCGCCCTGAGCCCGACGTCCGCGCGCACCAGCGCCGCGACCTCGGCGAGCGGGCGCGCGCCTTCGGGATAGTCCGCTGCGTTCGTGGTGCGCTCGATTCTGGCGAGCTGCTTGGCGGCTCCGAGCGCGTCGCGTCCCGCTCGCACGACGGCGTCGTCCCCCGAGGCGTAGAGCGCGTCGAACGCCGTCTCGAGCCGCGTCGCGACACGCCTCGGTGCTCGGAGCGCGAACTGGTCCAGCCGCTTCGCCGTGACGACGTCCACCTCGCCGCGCAGCGCGAGCGGGCGCTTGGCCGCCAGCGCCACCACGCCGAGCGGCGTCCGCGGCTTGCCCGCGAGGCTCCGCGCGAGCCAACCGGTACGCGTCGAGTGCACGCCGGGCGTGGCCGTCTCGGCGTAGTCCTGCGCCTCGAAGTGCGAGCGCGTGGCGTGCGGCGATCCGACCGCGTGCACCAGCGCCAGCTCCTTCGCCTTGTACGCTGCCTCGAGGGGCGCGAGCCGCGGGTGCAGGCCGAATTGCCCGTCCAGGTCGATCGCGCCACCGGGTTTGCCCGGGCGCGCGATGGCGATGCTGCGACGCGCGGCATGATAAGCCGGGTCGGCGTGAGGCACGACGAGGCTCAACCCGTCCACGCCACCGCGCAGGAAGACCACTACCAGCACGCGGCCGTCCGCGGTGGTCGCGGCGCTCTCTGCGCCAGCCCAGCGCGGAAAAGCGGCGGCCAGCGCGCCGCCGGCGGAGGAGAGCAGGAGCGAGCGACGTGACATCTTCGACATGGGGGACCTCATTGACGCTGGTACTCCGGGCTGCCGACCAGGAGGGCGACCACCACGCTGCGACGCTCGGAGGCGTCATCGAGCCCGGCGAGCGCGCGCTCCACCACCGCCAGCGTCTCGGGGCGCGCTCGACCGCCGAGCAAGAGCCTGCTCGCCTTCGGCAGGAGCTCCGCGCCGCCGTCCGGCAGCGCCCGCTCGAGGTCGAGCTCGATGCCCGGCAACTTCCCGGCTCCGAACATGGAGGCGTAGCTCATGCGCGAGAGCAGCCCGCTGGTGCTCGCCCACTCGCTCTCCGCCTCGGGATGCCCGGTGGGGACGCTCTCGAGCAGGAGCGGCTCGCCCAGCTGCCCCAGCACCCGCGCCAGCTTCACGCTGCCGTCGGGACGAGCCCCGAGCGCGCGCGCGGAGCTCACCACGAGCTCGAGCGGTGACTTGAGCTTCTTGCCGCGCACGCTCTCGCTCCAGAAGCTGTCGTGCTCGGCGATGCTGCGCACGACCTTGGCGATGTCGCCGCTCGACTCGGCATAGGCCTTGGCGGCCGCATCGACGCACGCCGCCGGCGGCTCGTCAGCGACGAAGCGCGCGCACAGCTTCTTGCCGAGATGACGCGCCGTGGAGGGGTGCTCGGCCAACAGAGCGAGCAACACGCGCCCCTCTTCCTCGCCGCCGCCCGCTGCGAACTTCCGACCCAGAACGCTCTTCTCGGAACGGTCGTGCGCCCCTGCCCGGAACACGAAGCCGAAGCCGCCCTCGCGCGGGCGTCGCACGCTCCAGCCGGTCAGGACCCGGGCCGCGCCCTCCACGTCCGCCTGGACGTAGCCGCCGTCCACGCCGAGCGTGTGCAGCTCGAGCAGCTCCCGGGCGTAGTTCTCGTTGAGCCCACCGCGCTTGTCACCGCCGGCGCTCTCGCGCATCACCCGACTGCGGGCGTTGTCCAGGTAGAGCAGCATCGCCGGGTGTCGCGCCGTCGCGACCAGGAGATCCTCGAATCGGCCGAGCGCGTTGGGCCGCACGGCGCGCTCGACGAAATCGCCGGCGAACAGGCGCACGAACCCCTTCCTGGCGAACACGTTGAAGTGGTTGGTCCAGAAGTCGACCATCACCTCTTCGAGCTGGCGCTCGCTCAGGATGTGCCGCGTGAGCTCCGCCAGAGCCAGCTCCGCCAGGTGGTCCTTGGCCCTCTCTCGCAGCGCCTTCTGCACGCGCTTTCCGCCCTCGTCCCCGTCGTCGCCCAGCCAGCGCTCGAAGAGCTCTCCGGGGGTCTCGAGAGAGCGCCGGTAGGGCCCGAGGGCCTGGTCGAGGGCGGGCTGAGGCCGCGGGGGTCCGAGCTGGGTGTCGAGCCAGCGGGCCGCGCCGTCCTTGGCGACCGCCTCCGCCTGACCCGGCGCTGGGCCGAAGGCCAGCCGAGCGAGCAGGTGCTGCCCGTCGGCGGCGCTCAGGGCCCTCGGCGCCGGTCGCTCCGCGGCAACCGGCTCCGATCTCGCCGCAGCTGGCGCGTGCGCGCACGCCGCGAGGCCCCACGCCACGAGACACGTCGAAACCCAGGTGAATGGCCGTCCCACGTCGGGCCCATGCCGGGCGTCGGGGCGCGCGTTAAACCGGAGGGGTGTATCAGACCGTGACGTCGGCCATCACGATGGGCGGCACGTGCAGGCAGGCGATGTCCAAGCTCTTGTTCTCGCTGCCGCGGGCCCGGTACAGGGCCTCGTCCATGGTCGCGGCGGTCTCGTAGCCGAGCAGCTTGGGGATGTACTCGTTGTCCGCGCCGACCACGATCACCCGGCCGATGTGCTGGCGGCCGTTCTCGCCCCAGTACCACATGAAGAACGCGTGCGCCGGGTGGTAGGCGTGCCCGGTCCGGTACATCTGGATGAAGGCCGGGTCCTCCGCGAACTTCTTCTCGTAGCGCTTGTGGAGCTCCACAGCGTCCCGCGTCTCCGGCAACAGGCGGTGCACGAAGTCGATGTAGGGCGCGTGCTGCTCGTGGTCGAACTTGTCGGTGCACGGGTGCGTGACGATCAGCGTGCCGCCCTTTCGGAGCAGGGGCGCGCCCCGGTACATGTTGAACAGGTACCCCTGCGCCTGCACGCTGACGAGCAGCGGGTTCAGGAAGGCGTGCACGTTGTAGGGACCGATGTACGGGATGCCGGTGACCAGCACGTCGGCCTGCCCCTGCACCGGCACCATGTACTGTTCGTAGCAGCGCTCGAGGGTCTTCTCGTGAACGGCCTCGGTCTCGCCGGCCCACACCCCGGTCACGCCGTACGGCGCGGGGAAGCGATCGAACAACGCCTGCCGCGCGGCCTGGGGCAGGCGCCCGGTGGTCGCGCACAGGCCCTTCAAGAGCGCGCGCTCGCGGCCGTTCAGGTCGTCCTCGTTCTTGGCCAGGAACTCCAAGGGGCGATCGAACATCCGGTTGTTGACCGTCGTCTCGATGGTGAAGACGTTCAGCTTCGAGTTGGCGAGCCGCCCCATGCGGCAGACCCGCGTCGCGAGCTCGCTCTTCTTCGGATCCATGTAGCTGTCACAACCGCGGATGGTCTCCGGGTTGTGGTGCGCCGACAGGCTCCGGTAGCTGGTCAGCCCGCAGATCAGCGACTTGTGCCCGCCGTCCATGGGCACGAAGTTCAGGTTCACGTACACGATCAGGTCGCTCTCGACCGCGCGCCTGTTCATCTCGATCACCTCGCCGTGATCGGTGGTCCCGAGCTCGACCAGGTTGTCGTGATCCTCGGCGTCGTGGTTGTAGAGCCGGTCCGGCCAGTACGCGGAGAAGACGCGATCGCCCACCATGTGGCGGACCTCGGCCGCCTTCATTTTTCGGTGGATCCCGGTGGCGACGATGATCTCGATGTCGTCCACGCCGTGGTCGGCCAAGAGCGCCAGCACGATCTCGAGCACGCGCCCGCGCACGTCCGGCGCGCGCATGGGCGGCAACGGCAGCGAGATGTCGTCCACCGCGATGGTCAGCTTCATGCCCGGGCGGAGCTTCGCGTACAGCGGCTCGGAGCCCAGCGGGTGGTTGATCGCGTAACGGATGGCCGCGTCCACGTCGCGCAGCGGCTGGATGGGAGGCTTGGGGTAGATGCAGCGGGTGCCGGCGGGAAGGTCCGCCTCCACCAACTTGTCTCCGGCAAACAGCACGCGCGGCGCGCTGTCGCGATCGAGGGTCACCAGGCAGGGGTGGTTCATGACGAAGCTCTCAGGTCGAAGCTCGGCCAGCTGTAGGCTTTGGCCAGGAGCTTGAGCCGCGGGTCGGGGTTCACCGCGGCGGGATGACCGACCACGCTCAGCATGGGCAAGTCGGAGTAGCTGTCGCTGAAGGCGTAGCAGTCGTCGAGGTCGTGCCCGTGGACGCGGGCATGGTCGCGGATCAGCCGCGCCTTCTCGGGTCCCGCCACCACCGGCTTCTCCAGCTTGCCCGTGGCGTGGCCGTCCTTCATCTCCAGCCGGTTGGCGATCACCTCCTGAGCGCCGAGGTGATTGGCCAGCCGCTTGGCGATGAAGTCGAGGGCTCCCGAGATCAGCACCACCACGTTGCCGCGATCCACGTTCTTCTTCACGAGGTCTCGGGCGGCCGGGTAGATCGACGGGCGCAGCACCTTCTCGAAGACCTCGTCCGCGAGCAGCACGAGGCGGTCCTCGCTCATGCCTTCGTAGGAGCTGTAGAGCAGCTCGTTGAAGGTGCGCCGATCCGCCATTTCCGCGAAGCCCATGGCGGGCGCCTTGAACAGGGCACGGCCGAAGCGCATCGCGGTCTGCACCGGCGTGCCTTGGTTCAGGAGGTAGAACAAGGTCGGGTGCACGAGGTTCGTGCTGACCAGCGTTCCGTCGACGTCGAAGTAGCTCGCTGCCAAGGGGCGCGAACGCTTCCGCGACCCATGGCGCCTGTCAAGCTGGGGCCGACCCAGGCCCGATTACTGCGGCGCGTCAGGCAACTCGAGCCGCTCGCTGATCCGCCGCAGCGCACGCGCGGCTTCGGCGCGGACGTCGCGCCCCAGCTCGCGCACCAGGCGCTCGCGTGTGTCCGACTTGAGGCGCGCCGCCAGCGGCGCCGAGCGCACGTCGTTCTTCACCACCAAGAGCGTCTGGCACAACGACCCGCCGGTCCGCGCGTCGTGGATGGCGAGCCACGCCACCAGCGTCCCCGGCAGCCACTCCCAGCGCCCGCGGTCTACCCGGAACACGCGCTCTGCGCCGTAGTGCTCGGTGACGTGGAACACCCCCGCAAAGCGCCGCTTGCCGAGGCCCTCGACCTCGGCGACGAGCGCTTCGCTCGGCGCGCGTGCGGGCGGCAAGAGGCCGAGCTCGTCGCGCAGCGCGTGGAGCTTGGGCTGGGTCAAGGGGCCGCTCAGGGCCAAAGGCAGAAGCTGCTTCTTCTCGAAGCGCGCGTCGCGCACCGCGAGGACCAGCGTCCGCTCTTCGGCGGGGAGCGATCCGAAGCGCGCGTCGTCGCACTTCTCCTCCTTGGCGCTGCGGAGCGCGGACCAGTCCTTCGCGATCCAGGCGCTCAGGGTGTCGGCGAGCCGCGGGTCGGCCTCGGCCGGCGCCGCCGCCACCGCCTCCCGTTGCTCGGTCGGGGCAGGCTCCGCTGCATCGCCACCACAGCCGGGCAGGAGAGCGGCAAATGCGAGTACCCGGAGGCGAGCCACGCTTCGTTCAAGCAAAGCTCCAGCGAGCGGGCCAAGATCCCGGCAGGTCGGCTAGGCTCACCCCGTGCACCTCATCGACACCGAGCGCGAGCTGGCGGAGGTCGCGACCCAGCTGACCGGCCCGCCCCCGCTCTACCTCGACACCGAGTTCGACTCGACGCGCGAGGGCAAGACGCTGTGCCTGCTGCAAATCTCCCAAGGCGAACGCGTGTTTCTCGTGGACACGCTGCGGCTGGGCGCGCTCGAGCCGCTGCGCCCCATCCTGGCCGATCCCAGCCGGGTGTGGGTGCTCCACGCCGGCTCGCAGGACGTGGAGCTGCTCGCCATCCGCTTCGATCTGCCGGCGCCCCCCCGCGTCTTCGACACACAGATCGCCTGGGCGCTGACCAGCGTGGAGCACAGCGTCTCGCTCTCGTACCTGAAGTTTCAGCTGCTCGGTGTGCGGAGCGGCAAGTCCCACCAAGCCGACGACTGGAAGCGGCGCCCGCTGCCAGCCTCGCAGCTCGCCTACGCCGCCGCCGACATCGAGGAGCTGCCGGCGCTCCACCGCGCGCTCGACGCGCGCCTCAGCGCGCGAGGCCGGCAAGAGCTGGTGTTCGCGGCCAGCCGCGAGGCGACGTGGCCGGTGCGGGAGGACCCGGAGCCGCTGGCGGTGGACGACTTCCGCAACGCCTGGCAGCTCGACGTGCACAGCCAAGCCGCGCTGCGCCACCTGATCGCCTGGTACAACGGGCTCGGTCCGCGGGAGCGCGCGCACGGCCCGGACTCGAAGACACTGCTCTCCATCGCGAGCCGCCTGCCGGAGAACGCCGCGGACCTCTCCCGTATCAAGGGCGTGAACCGACGCTTCGCCGCCGAGCACGGCGAGGCCTTCGTGCGGGGGCTGCGGCGGGCCGCGGCAGGCGCAGACACGAGCGCCTTCGTCCCCATCGACCCGCCGCCGTATGCGACGCCCGACGACGTGCGCCTCGACGGCTGGCTGTCGCTGGCGCGCGCGGAGATCTCGGCCGACCTCGACGTCGCTCCGGAGCTCGCGTTCCCCGGCCGTCTGATGAAGAAGCTCACCGCGCACATCGCCGCGACCGGCGAGCGCGCCCGCGGCGCCGAGGTGCTCCAGGGCTGGCGGCGCGAGCTGCTCGGGCCGGCGTTCGGCGCCTTCGCGGCGCGGTATGTCGAGTGACCGAAGGAGCGTGTAACATGGCCTCCTCGGAGGTGGCCCGATGAAGAAGCTCGCGATGCTCTCGCCCGTGGCGGCGCTGTTCTGGTCCTGTCCCGCGCTCGCCGCCAGCTACGAGGTCGGCCCGAGCGCGAACCTGGGCCAGGAGATCGCCAAGCTGAAAGCCGGCGACGAGTTGGTGCTGCAAGGCGGGACCTACACGCTGACCAGCAAGCTCACCATCGGCGTCAGCGGCACCGCCGCTCTGCCCATCGTGATCCGCAGCAAGGACGGCGAGACGGCGCACATTACCCGCGACGCCAGCCAGAACGTGATCAACGTCGAGAACGCCCAGTACGTCGTGCTCAGGAGGCTCGAGGTCTCGAAGGGATCCCATGGCATCCGGATGCTCGCCTCGAGCTTCATCACCGTCGAGGACTGCCACATCCACGACACCGCCGACGTCGCGCTCTCGGCCAACGTCGGCGGCTCGAAGTACCAGGGCCTGATCATCCGCCGCAACCACATCCACCACACCAACGGCACCGGCGAGGGCATGTACCTGGGCTGCAACAACGACGGCTGCCAGATGTTCGACAGCCTGATCGAGGGCAACTACGTCCACCACACCAACCAGTCCACGGTGAGCCAGGGCGACGGTATCGAGATCAAGCAGGGCAGCTACAACAACATCGTGCGGGACAACGTCATCCACGACACGAACTACCCCTGCATCCTGGTCTACGGCACCGCGGGCAAGGCGGTGAACCTGCTGGAGCGCAACGCGATGTGGAACTGCGGCGACCATGGCATCCAGGCCGAAGCCGACGCCATCATCCGCAACAACCTGGTGCTCGGCGCCCAGGCGGACGGCATCAGGAACCAGCTCCACCAGCAGCAGAGCGTCGAGGATCTGACCATCGTGCACAACACGGTGCTGAACCAGGGCGACGCCCTGCGCTCGGACGCCATCAAGAGCAACGTCATCATCGCCAACAACGCGCTCTACAGCCAGAATGGCAACGCGCTGCGCGCCTCGGGCACGCTGACGGCGCTGACCGTCGCGGGCAACGTCGGCATGGGCTCGACCCAAGGCGTCACGAGCGGCTTCACCGGCGGCGGCAGCCTGAGCGCCGACTTCGTGGACGCCGCCTTCGGCGGAGCGAAGCTCAACGTGTTCCCGAAGGCCGGGAGCAAGCTGATCGCCGCCGGCAGCGCCACCTACGTCACGAGCGACGACTTCAACGGCACCGCGCGGGGTGGCGTCGCCGACGTCGGCGCCTACAAGTACGCCGCGAGCAATCCCGGCTGGACCGTGGGCGCAGGCTTCAAGGACGCGACCGGTGCCGGTGGCAGCGGTGGCAGCGGCGGCACGAGCGGCAGCGGTGGGGCGGCGACGGGCGGCGCCGCAGGCAGCGCCGCGGGCGGCAGCGCGGGCACAGCGGCCGGCGGCAACGCGGGTGCGACCACCGGCGGCGCGAGCTCGGGCGGCACCAGCTCGGGCGGTGCGAGCTCGGGTGGGAGCAGCTCGGGCGGCGCGAGCGGCGGCGGCGACTCCGACGACGACGGCGGCTGCGGCTGTCGGACGTCCCCAGCGCGGGCAAACCCCACCTGGCTGCTCGCAGCCGGGCTGGCGGCGCTTGCCGCGCGCTGGCGCCGCGGATCTCGCTGCGCCACCGCCGCGAGCCCCTAGAGCGCTGCGGCGCTCCGCGCTGACAGCCGCTCGGCTAGGGCACGGTGCAGGTCAGCGTGGACTGCGGGGTACAGCTCTGACCGTTGCCGAGCTTGACGGTGAACGTCGCGGGTTTGCAGCCCACGCTGGCCGAGAACCAGAGGCCGCCGTCGTTGCCGCAGGACTCCGTCGACTTCTGGCCCGGCACATTCAGCAGGGCGCCGCAGTTGAACGCGAACGTGACGCAGTCGTAGGGCCCAGCGACACAGTATTTGACGGACGAGCCGGCATACACGAAGTGGTTGCCGTCGCAGTTGCCGCCAGTACCACCGCTCGAGGTCCCGCCGCCGCCGCCCGAAGGTGCTCCGCCTCCGCCCGTCGCTCCGCCTCCGCCCGAAGGTGCTCCGCCTCCGCCCGAAGGTGCTCCGCCTCCGCCCGAAGGTGCTCCGCCTCCGCCCGTCGCTCCGCCTCCGCCCGATGGTGCTCCGCCTCCGCCCGATGGTGCTCCGCCTCCGCCGCTCGCGCCGCCGCCACCCATCCCCCCGCTCGCGTCGCCGGCCGCGCCCCCGCTCGAGTCGCCCGCGGCACCGCCGGTTCCGTGCGGGTTGTTGTTGGTCGTCGAGCTGCAAGCCGCGACGAGCACGGAGAGAGCGAAGATCCGCGCCAGATCCACGTCGCGATCGTGAACCAAGAGCCGGACGGCGGCAAGCCGTCACATGTTCAAGAGGTACGCTGCCACCAGCGGGAAGACGATGGTCGCGTCGCTCTCGATGATGAAGCGCGGCGTGTCGATGTCGAGCTTGCCCCAGGTGATTTTCTCGTTCGGCACGGCGCCGCTGTAGCTGCCATACGAGGTGGTCGAGTCGCTGATCTGGCAGAAGTAGCCCCAATACGGGCACTGCTCCTGAAGGTCCTGGTGGATCAGCGGCACCACGCAGATGGGGAAGTCCCCGGCGATGCCGCCGCCGATCTGGAAGAACCCGATGCTCGAGCGCGCGCTCTCTTCCCGGTACCAGTCCACCAGCGTGCGCATTTGCTCGAGCCCGCTCTTGATCACCAGCGGGCTCTTCACGTCGCCGCGCACCACCGCAGCCACCAACATGTTGCCCAGCGTCGAGTCCTCGCAGCCAGGCACCCACATGGGCAGGTTCTTCTCACACGCCGCCAGGAGCCAGCTGTCCTTGGGATCGATCTCGTAGTCCTTCTCCAGCTTCTTGCTGCGGAGGAGCTTGTAGAAGAGCTCGTGCGGGAAGAAGCGCTCGCCCTTCTGGTCGGCCTCCTGCCAGAGCGCGAGCATGTGATGCTCGATCTTGCGCATCGCTTCGCCCTCGGGGATGCAGGTGTCGGTGACCCGGTTCAAGCCCTGGTGCTCGAGCGCCTTCTCCTCCTCGGCGCTCAGGTTGCGATAGCCCGGGATGCGCTTGTAGCTGTTGTGCGCGACCAGGTTGAAGACGTCCTCCTCCAGGTTCGCCCCGGTGCAGCAGATGCCGTGCACCCTGCCCTTGCGGATGAGCTCGGCAATCGTCAGGCCCATCTCAGCGGTGCTCATGGCACCAGCGATGGTGAGCAGCATCTTGCCGCCCTTCGCCAGGTGCTCCTCCCAGGCCTTGGCGGCGTCGATGACGACGGCCGCGTTGAAGTGGCGGTAGTGGTAGGTGATGAAATCGCGGACGGCTCCCATGGCGCTCGAAGAGACACCAAAGCTCGCGCGGTCTGTCAACCCCAGGTAGGAGAATCTCACTCGCAGCGCATGTAAGAAGCGCTGGTGGTCGGCACCAGGATCGTCCCGAGCTTGCAGCTGCCGACGTTGCAGTCGGCGGCGCACGCACACAGACGCGGCCAGGGGAAGCCGCCACCGGTGGTGCCGCAGCCGAAGACGTCGCCACCTTCCTGGAAGGTCTTCGGCTTCACGCAGTGGGTCTGGTAGGGCGCGTCGTTGCCGGCGTTCGGCACCTCCGCGACGCAGCACACCTCGCCGTCGGCGCAATCGCTCGGATCGTCGCACTGCATGCGAATGCCGCCGCCGAGCCCGCAAAACGCGGTCAGACCGAAGCACTTGCCGTCCACCGGTCCGCCACAGCACTCCTCGGTCTTGGTGTCGCAGCCCGCCGCACCGCACTTCACGGCCGAAGGCGTGGGGGCGCAGGAGCCGGTACCGCCGGCGCCTCCCGAAGCCCCGCCGCTGCCCCCGGAAGCACCGCCGCTCGACCCTCCGGCCAGACCGCCGCCCGCAGCAGCGCCGCCGCTCGAGCTTCCGCCCGCCGAGCTTCCGCCCGCCGAGCTTCCGCCCGCCGAGCTTCCGCCCGCCGAGCTTCCGCCCGCCGAGCTTCCGCTCGTGCCCCCTGAAGCTCCACCGCTCGCGCCGTCGGAACCACAGGCTGCGAGCCCCAGCAACACGCAGAACGAGAGCGACCCTCCGAGGTACCCCATCGTGGCTTTGGTGGCGCGACGGGCGCGCGCCATTCGACGGGCTGCGGTCAGAACTGGAAGTCGACGTTGACGTTCAAGACGCCGACCATTTGCTTGTAGTTCCCGTTCCCATCCGGCAGGTGGGCGAGCCCCGTCCCATCGTCGAGCTCGCTCTCGTCGGCGCTGACCTTCCGCGGCAGGTAGACGAGCTGCGTGTAGGACGCGGCCAGGAACAGCTTTTCGACGAGCTCGAAGCGCCCGCCCGCGGTGAACGAGAATCCGTCCCAGTCGGGCAGCGCCGGCTCCAGCGTCTCCTTCGGAACGGCGTTCGAGCTGTAACCGGCGCCGGCGAACGCCTCGACGCTCTTGTTCAGCCATTTGCTGCCACCGACGCGAACGCCGAACGTGTCCTTCCACTCGCGGCGCTGATCGAGGAGCAGGTCACCGTTCTCGGTGTTGGTCACGATGTGCTTCTCGAGCACGCTCCAGCGCTGGTAGTCGCCGAACAGGCGCAGCTCGAGATCCTCCGCTGGCTTGTAGCGGAAGCCGAGCCGGTACACGTCCGGGATTTCGTGCTCGATCTCCGCGTCCACCGTGCTCTCGCCGCCGCCGGGCAAGAACGTCGTCTGCTCGCCCTCCAGCGGCTTCATGCCGGTCAGGTTCGGGCGCGACTGATAGGAGGCGCCGACCCACAGCTGCTTCTCGATGGCCTCGTACATCACGCCCGCGCCGAGGCTCCAGTCCACGCCGGTGGTGTGCAGGTACGCCCGGCCCTCCGCCCTCAAGTCGGCGTCGCCCCCGCTCGTCTTTGCGCGGACGGTGTCCACGGTCGAGAGGATGAGGTTTCCGGAGAGCCCGAACGCGAGGCGAGCGGGCTTCAGGTGGTAGGCGCCAGCGAGCGAGATGAAGCTCGAACGGATGGTGCCCTCCATCACGTACCAGCGCTGCACGCCGTCGTAGGGCCCGGCGTAGGTCGGGTCGTCCTTGAAGTCGTCGTTCTTGTCCCAGATGCTCTGGCCGCCGAACGGTGTGTAGAAGGCGGCGCCCAGGCCGACGTCCCCGAGCTTCGTGGTCACGCCCACCATGGGCGAGGCTAGGATGTTGAACAGACTGCCTTTGCCGTCGTTGGCCCCAGGCACGTTCGGGCACGACGCTCCAACGCAGTCGCTCGGGGCCGTGTCGCGGTCGTAGGTCACCTTGCGCCACGCCAAGCTCACGTCCAGGAAGACGTGCGTCCCCTCGCTCATGGCGATGCCCGCAGGGTTGTAGTAGATGGCGGTGGCGTTGTTGGTCGTGGGGTGGCCGTGCTCCCCGCCGAAACGCGCGACCGAGATACCGGACGCGTCCGCGCGGGGCGCGAGCGCGAGCGCGGCGGCCAGGGCCGCCCCTCCAATCAAACCAAGCCGTGCGGGCCTCATGGCCCGGGGTTCTACACCAGCTTCGCCTCGCCCGGCGACAGTTCTCAGTCACGGCTTGACGGGCCTCCTGGGCCGCTCGTAGAACGGCCTTCGGAGCCATTGCGGCGCAGCGCATTCGCTGCCACACTCGACTCACCTCCGAGGTCCGAAAATGCCGAGAATCAGCTCGATCCTAGCCCTGGCGCTGCCGGCGTTCTTCCTCGCGGGGTGCCCCGATCCCGAGGGAAACTACGACGAGTTCAAGGACCGCTACAACACCATCAACCCTTCGTCGGGCGGCGCGGCGGGCGCCGCAGGCGCGGGCGGCGGCGACGCAGGCGCCTGTGTGGTGCCAGCGGCCGGCGAGCTCGACGGCGACTACATCTTCGCGCTGTCCGCCAAGCTCAAGCCCGCGGCGCCGCTGATCTTCCTGGTCAAGGTCACCAGCAAGGACGCGAGCGGCAGCACCTCCATGGACTGGTCGCTCCAGCCGCTCAACCGCTTCGATCGCGAGACGCCCGTCGGGGACCCGATCATCCTGTCCGGCATCGTCATCGACGCGAACGGGAAGATCGACGCCAACTCACTCGTGAACACGCCGATCGCGGTGACGGGGGACGCGAATCCGATCTCGGGCTCCAACATCACGGCGGAGGTCCAGAACCTCACCGGTGGCAACTTCTGCAACACCGACGGCTTCTACTGCGGCGGGGTCGTCGGCAACGTGACCAAGCCCATCCCAATCGAGCTCGCCGGCTCGACCTGGACGCTCACGAAGGTCACCGGGACCGCGGACTACCCCGATCCCGTGCCGATCAACTGCAAGAAGGACCCGGCGGATCCGCCCCCGCCGCCGCCTTGACGCACGTGCGCCGCGCATCGACGCGCTGCGCGATGCAGTGACGCGAAAATTTTCCGCTCGCGGCCGCGGAATTCGGCACATCGCCTTACAGATTTCGCGTGTGCGTCGCCCGTCCTTGAGTCATTGTTTCGCACCCCTTCGGGCCGTGGGACGAGAAGAGGCGCTCGCCCCGCGTTGAGGCAGGACGGTCACACATGCGGTCATCTTGGTGGACGCTCGCGGCGATGCTCGCCGCGACAGGTTGCAGCTCGGCAGGCAGTGGCAACGTGGGCTTCGGCGGCGCGGCGGGCGCAGCTGCCGGAGGCACGAACGCGGGCGGCGCAGGCGGCAACGTCGGCGGCGCGCAGGCCGGCGGCGCAGGCGGCGTCGGCAACACGGGCAACACGGGCGGGCTCGCCGGCTCGCCGGGCGGCGGCGGCGTCGCCGGCGTTCCGGGTGGCGGCGGCGCACCGAGCGGCGGTGGCGCACCGAGCGGCGGTGGCGCACCGAGCGGCGGCGGCGCACCGAGCGGCGGGGGCACCGGTGGCAGCACCGGACCGAGCTGCGTGGGGCACTGCGGCAGCACGCAGGCGGTGCCGGGCAGCAACCCGGCCTGCTACTGCGACGCGGACTGCGTCGGCTACAACGACTGTTGCGGCGACTACGCAACAGCGTGCGGCGGCGGCGGCACGGGTGGCACCGGTGGCACGGGTGGCACCGGCGGTACGGGTGGCACCGGCGCGACCGGTGGCACGGGTGGCGTCGGCGGCACTGGCGGCGGCGGCGGCACCTCCACGGTCCTCGACCTGCGCGCCGACGTGAACCGCGACGGCAGCGTGGACACGGTGGGAACCAGCGACGAGACCGGCGAGGACACCTGGAACGCCACGCGCGGCGCGATCTTCCTGGCCAACATCGACGACGACAACGGCGACTGCCCGAAGAGCGGCACCGACGCCCAGCTCGCGGCCTGCAACGACGCGACCAACTCGGTCATCGACGGCGCCAACGACCTGGCGGATCTGGCGCGCCTGCGCACCGTGCCTTGGCCCAGCGCACCGGCCAACGCCGCGGCGACCATCAGCACTACCCAGCCCAGCAAGGTCCGGCTGTTCAAGAACACGGGCGGCACGTTCACCGCCATCCCGAACGGCGCCTCGCTGACCAGCGCGGAGCTCAAGGCCGGCGTCGAATTCGGCATCGAGGGCCTCGACATCCGGCGCGACAACTCCTGGGACGGCTACCTGAACGTCACCGTCACCATGACGGCCGGCGGCAGCGGCAGCGACGTCGTGCGGATGCGCATGTCGCCGGTGATGCTGCACCACCACGTGCAGAACGCGACCCAGATCTACGCGACCGCGTTCAGCTCGGCCGCCTCGACGGCGTTCCGCGCGGACCTCGCGGCGGCCTGCTCCGCGGGTGGCTCGACCTACACCGATCTCAACGGTCTGAACGACCAGTGGACGCAGGACTTCTTCGAGACCGGCTACATGAGCATGCCCGCCACGGGCGGCGCGCAGAAGCTCATCCGGGTCTACTTCCGCTCCGCGAACTACACGACGAACGGGCTTCGGGCGGCCGGCAAGGTCGTCTACACGTACTTCCAGGGCCCGGACAAAGCCGGCGTCACTCACTACGACCCGAACCACCCGAACGGCGCGGACACGCTCAACTCGTTCGGCAACACGGAGACGGTCCCGCCGTTCACCGGCGCCCCGCTCGGGCGCATCCTGCGCGGCAGCGTCTCGAACTTCTATCCCGACCAGGCCTTCGAGGGGATGCTCACGGCGCAGGGCATGCAGCCGCAGATCTTCCTCGACACCTCCTGGCTCGCCGTCGCGCACGTGGACGAGACGCTGTCGTTCGTGAAGGCTTCGAGCCCGCGCGGCTGGGTGATGCTGGCGAACGACGCGGCGCTGGCCAAGACCATGCTCCAGAACGCCCAGACGCAAGGCTACGGCAGCACGCCGATGTTCGTCGGCAAGACCTGGTCCGGCGGCGCCTCGGCGCAGACCACCATCAACGCGGTGCTCGCCGACACGAACGTGATGGCCGCGTCGAACGAGGCCATCACCGAGGTCAACGCGCAGGTCGCGACGATGAAGGCCCAGACCGGCATCACCGACGCCGAGATCGTCAAGATCCCGTTCCTGCACTCCAAGAGCGGCGGCTACTCGATCGCGTACCAGCCCGGCACGGTGAACCTGACCTACGTGGGACCGACGACGGTGGCCGTGCCCAAGCCCCACGGCCCCAAGATCAACAACGTGGACATCTTCGAAGACCAGATGATCAAGGCGCTCCAGCCCTACGGCATCAGCGTGAAGTTCGTCGAAAACTGGGACCTCTATCATCGCCTGCTCGGAGAGGTTCACTGCGGTAGCAACGCGGATCGTGCAGTAACCACGAAGTGGTGGGAGACCGGCAAATGAGGACCATGAAGCTCTTGGTCAGCCTCGCCGCGGCGGGGCTCGTGATGGCGGCGCTCACCGGAACCGCGCTCGCCGACGGCATCGGCGTTCAAGCCCGTCACCTCAAGGCGAAGGACCGCACGGCCCTCAAGGCGGAGGTGACCAAGGCGCGCGCGCAGAACGCCGCCGTGTTCGCCAAGGTCGCGGAGGCCCCCAAGCTCGCCGTCGAAGCGGATCAGATGAAGCGCGGCCGGGCAGCCAGCATCATGCTGCCGCTCCAGGCGCTGGGTAAGGACGCGCTCTTCCCGATGCTGGAGATGCTCGCCCTGGACGGTCCCACCCGCGGCAAGATGACGAACTCGAGCTGGACCACGCTGCGCGTCGGTCTGATCGAGGCGGTCGGCCTGATCCGCGACACGCGCGCGAACCCGGTCTTGAACGCCATCCTCGATCGCGAGACCGACTTCGAGGTCGTGCGCGCCGCCGCCGAGGCCCTCGGGCGCATCGGCGACGACGCCTCGGCCAAGAAGCTGGCGCGTCTGGCGACCACCAACAACCCGAAGCAAGCGGCGGTCGTGTCCGCGCTCGGCGAGTGCCGGCGCACGGTGGCGGCCAGCGCGCTGGCGAAGCTCACCAACACCAAGGACGAGGCGCAGCTCCTGGTCGTGGCGAAGAGCCTCGGCGCGGTGGGCAACGCCTGGGCGTGGCAGACGCCGGACGTGTCCAAGACCGGCGAAGGCGCCCAGGTCCGGGCCATCGCTGCCCGCGCGCTGATGCGGGTGTTCCTCGAGAACACCGGCTACGTGCGCAGCAAGGCGGAGCGCGCGCTTCTGGTCGTGAACGACCCGTCCACGCCCAAGCTGGTCGCGGCGGCCAAGCAGAGCGCCAACGCCGATCAGTCGCGGGCGCTCGACGCCCTCTCGACCAAGCTGGCCCAGAACCCCGCGAAGTGACCCGTTCGAGCTAGCTCTTCCGCTCCAGGCGATACAGGCGTTTGCCGTCTTTCTCGCCCGGGCCGGTCACGCGCAGCATGTCCAGGCGGATCTCGCGGATCCGCCCCGGGCCGCCGACGTCGCGGATCTTGAGCCGCTCGTCGTCGCCCATCAGCACCTCGCACAGGCCGAAGGCGAAGTGCTGCACCAGATCGCCGGGCTCCGGGATGAGCGGCTCGTGCTCGGCCTCGGCCGCCCGGCGCACCAGCGCGCTGGCGAGCGCCGCTTTGGCCCACTCGTTCGGCACCGGAGTGACCGGCTCGTTCACGGGCGACGACGGCGGCGCCGGCGCGCGCTGAGGCGCCGGCTGAGGAGGCGCAGCAGGTTTGTCGACCAGCGCGCTCGGCTGAACGAACGCCGTCACTCCATCGGAGCGCGCCCGCACCAGCTCTCCGGCCCAGACCTCCGCACCCGCGTCGGAGGCCCGCGAGAGCGTGACGCCGTAGGGACCGCCCGTCGGACCCGAGAGCTGCACGAGCGCGAAGCGCCCGCGCGGCGCGCGCACCGGGTTCGCGCCCTCGCCCATCAGTCGAAGCTCGACCTGTTCGACGGCTCCCGTGGCGTGGACCCAGCCGTCGAGCCCGCGGCACGCCTCTCCGATGACGCTCACCAGATCTTCTCCGCGACCGATGGACACGATGCGGGGAGACGCCATGGGGAGCGGCCTTCTTGCCCCGAGGCCCGCCGGCGTCAAGAAGACGATCGTACCCGCGCTTCGCCCAGCTCGCGATCTGCTCGTGCCGAGACACTGGAGGCCGGGTCAGAGGTAGCCCGACAGCGCTTCCCGCACACTACCGACGTAGCCTCGCCCGAACAGGTTCACGTGTACCAGGAGCGGGTAGAGCTGGTAGAGCGCCACCCGCTCGGCAAACCCGGGTTCTAGCGGAAAGGCCTCGTCGTATGCGGCGAAGACCCGGGGCCCGAAGCCGCCGAAGAGCTTCATCATGGCGAGGTCCATCTCGCGGTGCCCGGCGTAGACGGCCGGGTCGATCAAGCACGGCGCGCCGGACGCCGTGGCGTGCAGGTTGCCCCCCCAGAGGTCGCCGTGGAGCCGCGCGGGGGGCTCGGCCGGGCCGACCCGGTCCGCCAGGTTGGCGAAGAGCCGCTCGAACGCGGAGCAGAGCTCGCGGCCGAGGACATCCCGCGCTTGGTCCACCATCGGGCGGAGGCGGCGCTCGCGGTAGAAGCTGGGCCAGTCGGGCTCGCTCGAGTTGTCCTGCGGCAATCGGCCGATGAAGTTGTGCCGGGCGTGGCCGAACGCCGGGGCGCCAGAGGCGTGGAGGGCCGCCAGCCCCCGGCCGAGCTCCTCGTCGAAGCCCGCGCCGCGCCGGCCGGGCTCGATCAGCTCGAGCACCAGGTAGTCGGCGCCCACGGCGAGCACCCCGGGCACGGGGAGGGTGTGCGACTCGCCGAGCCAGCCGAGCCCCTCCGCCTCCGCCTCGAACATGCCGATTGGACAGGCGGCGTTGTGTTTGACGAACACGCAGCGCCCGTCCGCGAGCTCGACCGCGTGCGCTTCGTTGATGTCCCCGCCCGAGATCGCGGAAGCTCGCGCCACCGGACTGCCGAGCGCCCGACCGAGCTCGCTCCGGAGTGCTTCGCGCATCACAGACCGTGGCGCTCGCGCAGGTGTCCGATCAACCCGCGACAGGCGGCTTCGCACAGATCCAGCACCTCCTCGAAGCCTTCGTCGCCGCCGTAGTAAGGGTCCGGCACGCTGGCATGCTTGGGAGCGCTCGGGTCGAACTGCCGGAGCAGGAACAGCTTCTCGTGGTGGTGTGCCGGAGCGCTGCGGCGGAGGTCGTCGAAGTTGTCGCGGTCCATCGCCAGCACGTAGTCGAAGCGCTCCCAGTCCGGTTTGCGGAACTGCCGGGCGGCCCCACCGACTGCGATGCCGCGAGCTCGCGCGGCTGCCGCCGCCCGCCGATCCGGCGGCTCGCCGCTGTGGTAGGCGGCGGTCCCGGCACTGTCCACCTCGACCTGCGCCCCGAGCCCTTCGCGCTCGAGCAGGTGGCGCATCACCCCTTCCGCGGTCGGTGAGCGACAGATGTTCCCGAGGCAGACGAAACAGACGCGAACGGCGGGCATGGATCGGCGCGGAGTATAGCGGAGCCGAGCGCCTGGCGCGGCCAGCCCCCAGCGCGCCGAAGGTCTGGCATCGGCAGATCTCGGCCGGCCACGGTAGCGACGACCCACGGGAACATCCGGCGAGGCCGGCGCACGCCCCGATGTCCGTGGCCATGGTCGCGCGGCGCCCGCTTCCCGGTCAGGAGATGGGACTTCCGGGGCGCGACCGACGTCGACGGGCCGGGCTTTTCCGCACCAGAGATGGTGCTAGGCTCCGCCCGCCATGCGAACCGTACTCGTGCTCGTCGCGCTCGCCCTGGTCACGGGCGGCTGCCGGAAGATCGAAGAGAAGATGGCCGAGAAGGCCGCCGAGAAGGCCACCGGCGGCGAAGTGAACATCGACTCGAAGACCGGCCAGGTGAAGCTCAAGCAGAAGGGCCCCGACGGCAAGGAGACCGAGGTCCAGCTCGGCACCGGGAGCAGCGTGCCGGCCGACTTCCCCAAGGCGGTCCCCATCTACCCCGGGGCCAAGGTGATCAGCGCCGTGACCATCTCGCAGGGCGAAGGGCACATGGTCATGCTGAACAGCTCCGACAGCACGCAGCAGGTGCTCGAGTACTACAAAAAGAACCTGTCCGGCTTCAAGGTGGACGGCGAGCTCGCGGGCGGCGACACCACCATCCTCAACATGTCGAACGCAGAGCTCACGGTGAGCGTCTCCGCCACGAAGAGCTCGGACGACGGCACCACGTTGATCAACCTCACCGCGAGCGCCAAGAAGTCGTGAGGCCAGGGGGGGTGTCCCTAGTTCGGTGGGCGACAAAGCGGCTCGATACGAGCCGCTCGGCGGTCAGCCGAGCCCCGGGATCACTCGAGCAGTCTTGCCATGATCAGATCACGTTCCGGCACTGAGAGGCGAGTGCGAATGCCGGCCGCGACCGGCGCCGGCCGTTTCGACCGCACGGAAGAGTCGCGTGGCGTTGGCGGGCGCCAGCGGAGCGCGAATGTGGACGCCCCCCTCGTCGCGGCGCTGCTGGTCCTCGGGGCCCTCCTCGCCTGCAAGTCCAAGTCGAACGTGACCGGCAGCGTGTCGTTCAACGGCGCCGCCTTCGAGACCACGGACTGCCAGGTCTCGGAGAGTACCTCCAGCTTGGGCGGCGGGAGCGTGACCACGCACACCGTCACCTTGGTCGATGCCGCGAAGCGTCGGCTCTCGTTCAGCGACTCCGGCGGCATGCGCGTGAGCTACTTCGCCGGCGGCAATTTCGACACCATCGGCTCGGGCTGCGGCAAGATGAGCTTCGTCGGCAGCGTGAAGAGCGGCGGCGTCAGCGGCCACGTCGAGGCCGACTGCACGGGCAGCGGCCATGTCGTCCGCGCCAACTTCGACTTCGCGGGCTGCGGGCAGTACGGCTTCGGGCCGTAGCCTCGGGAAGGGCGCCAAGCGACGCTCTCCCAGGTCTGTTCTTCCTCTTCTTCTTCAGTGGCGTCGCCGCGTCGTGGCGTTCGTGGCGCGAATTCTCCGACTCGCACCGAAGTGAATCGGGCTCAGAGCGCCGGCTTCTTCCCCATCTCTCTCAGCAGGTGATCCGCGCCGTCCACGGCATCCATCACCCAGGTCATGAAGCGCAGATCCACGTGGATGCTGCGGGTGATGTCCGGCATGAACACCCAGTCGCTGGCCATGGCCTCGTAGTTGCCGTCGAAAGCCAGACCCACCAGCTCGCCGCGCGCGTTCAGCGTGGGTGAGCCGCTGTTGCCGCCGGTGATGTCGAGGTCGGCCAGGAAGTCCACGGGCAGCCCGCCCAGAGTCGGGTCCGCGTAGGGGCCATTCTTCCCCGACTTCGCCAGCTCGACCAGGCGCGGCGGCGCATCGAACGGCTCCTTGCCGGTCGCCTTCGCGACCAGCTCCTTGGCCGTGGTGAACGGCGTGAAGACGGGCGCCTCAGGCGTGGGGCGGTAGCCGCGCACCGTGCCGTAGGTCACTCGCAGCGTCCCGTTCGCGTCCGGGGCGACGGGGGTCGGCGCGTGCTCCCGGAGCGCCGCCACGTAGAGCGGGCGGATCAGGGCGAGCGCGCCGCTCTCGGCGTCGGAGCGGTCGTCGCGCTCCTTGAACAACGGCCGGAGCGCCAGCCCGAGCCGGATGAACGGGTCCTTGCTCGCGCCGAGCTCGGCCGTCTTGGCCTTCTTGACGAGCTCGAGCCGGGTCTTGGTGTCTTCGAGCTTGGTCTCCTTGTACAGACGCTCGACCGCTGCCTCGATGTTCTTCTCGCTCGGCTCGGCCTTGCCCAGGAAGACGGGCAGGACGCGCTTCTTGGCGTTCTCGTCCGCGTGCTTGGCGATCCGCCCGAGCGCCAGCCGCAGCATGGCGCTGTCGAGCTTCCGCGAGTAGCGCTTCTCGAGCGCCTGCTGCTCCTGCTCGATGCGCTGCCAGTTGCGCTGCTGGAACTCCGGCTTGCGCTGCGCGTCCGCCTTGGGACGCTCCTCGGCCATACGCACGATGGTGTGCGCGGCGCCGACCAGGCTCGACATGCGCTCGACCTCGCTCAACGCGTAGCCGAGCTCGCGGTGCTTCTTCCGCTCTGCGAAGTGCTTCTCCAGCCGAGGCAGCACCTCGCCGAAGCGCTTCTGCCGCTCGGCGTCCGCGCCTATCCAGGTCGAGAGGGCCACCTCACGCTTCTTGCGCAGCTCCGCGGCGCCGCCTTTCGTCAGGCCCTCGAGCGACCCCTTGGTGTAGGTGAGCGCGTTGGCGAGCCCTCGCTCCGTGGGCCGCGCCTTGATGGCCACGTCCGGGTCTTCCTTCCCGAGCTTCTCGATCAGGGCGAGGTAGTCCTCGAACAGGCGGATGCGCTTCGGGTAGTACCACTCGACGGCCTCCGCAGTCTCCTCCGCGGTGGACAGGCGCATGGTCCGCCCGGGGTAGCCCGCGACGAACACCAGGTCGCCGGGGCCGAGCCCCCGCTCGGCCAGCCGCAGGTGCATGCGCGGCTGGTACGGCACGTTGTCCGGCGAATGGTCGGCGGGCTTGCCGTCTTTGCCGACGTAGGCCCGCAAGAACGCGAAATCACCGCCGTGGCGCGGCCAGCGCCAGTTGTCGATCTCGCCGCCGAAGTTGCCGACGCCTTCGTGCGGCGCGTACACCAGGCGCACGTCCTTGATCTCGAGCTTCTCGATCAAGAGGTACTGGCCGCCGCCGAAATAGCTGGCCAGATCGCAGCGCACGTTCGGCTGCTTCTCGCACTTGGCGATCAGCTCCTTCTCGCGGCTCTCGATGGTCTCGTGCCGCTTCTTGTCGTCCTTGATCTGCTCGAGGCCCGAGCGCACGAAGTCGGTGACGTCGCTCAGGGCTTGCGTCACGTAGACGCGAGCCGTGGGACCGTTCCACTTCTCTTCGGCGCGCGACTTTGCCAGGTAGCCGTTCTTGAGCAGGTTTTGTTCCGGCGTGGAGTTGTAGCCGAGGGCACCGGTCACGCAGTGGTGGTTGGTGACGATGAGCCCCTCCGGGGAGACGAAGCTGGCGGAGCAACCACCCAGGCTGACCACCGCGCCGAGCGGATAGGCCATGGGGTCCGCGAGCTTCTTCGGATCGAGCTCGAGGCCGAGCTTCTGGAGCGTCTCGACGTGGGCCTCGAGCTGCTTCGGCAGCCACATGCCGCCCGGGTTCTCGAACTCGGGTCGCGCCGCCTTGGGCCCGGGCGCGGGCGTGGAGGCGCTCGCCGCCGGTAGCGGCGCGGCAGCCGGGGACGCGGCCGGCCTGTCGCTGCAGCCAGCCAGGACGATCAGAGCGAAACACGGCGCGAGAGTCGATCGACACCCCATGGGACCGGCGCATAGCACGGGCCCGGCGCCGGGCGAACGGTGCTAGCTTCCGCCCACCATGGCAGATCTGAAAGGCAAGACGCTCTTCATCACCGGCGCCAGCCGGGGCATCGGCAAGGCCATCGCCCTCCGGGCGGCCCGGGATGGCGCGAACGTCGCCGTCGCGGCCAAGACGGCTGAGGCGCACCCCAAGCTCCCGGGCACGGTGTTCAGCGCGGTGGAGGAGATCGAGGCGGCCGGCGGCAAGGGCCTGGCCTGCATCACCGACATCCGCTTCGAAGAGCAGGTGCTCGAGGCGGTCAAGCGCACGGTGGACACCTTCGGCGGCATCGACATCCTGGTCAACAACGCCAGCGCCATCAGCCTGACGGGCACGCTCGCGACCCCGATGAAGCGCTACGACCTGATGCACCAGATCAACACGCGCGGCACCTTCCTGTGCTCGCAGGCCTGCATCCCGCAGCTGAAGAAGGCCAAGAACCCTCACATCCTGAACCTGTCGCCGCCGCTGAACATGGAGGCACGCTGGTTCGGGCCGCACGTGGCCTACACCATGGCCAAGTTCGGCATGAGCATGTGCGTGCTGGGCATGGCGGACGAGTTCGCGAGCGACGGCATCGCCGTCAACGCGCTCTGGCCCCGGACGGCCATCGCCACCGCCGCGGTGCAGAACCTCCTGGGCGGCGACGACGCCGTGAGTCGCTGCCGCAAGCCCGAGATCATGGCCGACGCGGCCTACTGGATCCTGACGCAGCCCAGCCGCGCGTACACCGGCCGCTTCGCCATCGACGAGGACGTGCTCCGCGCCGCAGGCGTGACTGACTTCGATCAGTACGCCAACGCGCCGGGGACCGAGCTCCTGCCCGACTTCTTCGTGTAGGCGTGCGCAACCGGCGCGCCCGGCGTATCCTGTGGGCTTCTGGCTCTGGGCGGAGCCACTGGTCGGGAGGCACGGATGCGCGCTTGGGCTCGGGTGTGTTTGGGGTTGTCGGTGCTGGCAGCGGCGGGCAGCGCGCCGTCACGGGCGGAGGCTTGCGGCGGCACCTTCTGCGATCAGGCTCCGCCTGGCCAGCCGCCGATGCCCGTCGATCAGACTGGCGAGAACGTGCTGTTCGTGATGCAGAACGGCTTCGTCGAGGCGCACATCCAGATCCAGTACCAGGGTGACCCCGCGCGCTTCGCCTGGATCATCCCCATCCCGGTCGAGCCCGAGCTGAGCGTCGGCTCGCAGCTGCTGTTCACGAACCTGATGAACGGCACGGTCCCCACCTTCACCACCACGAACAGCTTCCAGAGCTGCGGCAGCGACACGAGCTCCGGGAGCTCCAGCGCCGGCTGCGCCATGTCCAGCGCCGACAGCGCCGGCGGCTCCTTCGTGCCCAGCAGCGGCGCGGGCGGCGCCGGGCCAAACACCAAGGCGCCCACCATCGTCGGGCGCCAGGCCGTCGGCAACTTCGAGACGTTGACCCTGAAGCCGACGGACGCCAAGGGCATGCTCGACTGGCTGGTGCAGAACAACTACGACGCCGACCAGGCCGACGCCGAGCCCATCCTGAAGGAGTACATCGACAAGAAGTACGTGTTCGTGGCGTTGAAGCTCCAGCCGAACACCGGCGTCGACGAGATCCACCCCATCGTCGTGCGCTACCAGGGCACCGAGCCCTGCGTGCCGCTGAAGCTCACGCGCATCGCCGCCGTCGAAGACATGACGGTGCGCACGTTCTTCCTCGGCGATCAGCGCGTGGTGCCGACCGGCGGCTACAAGCACGTCACCCTGAACGACGCCCGCCTCGACTGGACCAACCTGGGCCAGAACTACGACCTGGCCGTGTCGCGCGCTGTGGACAGCCCCGCCGCCAACGGCCGCGCCTTCATCACCGAATACGCCGGTCCGACCAACGTGGTCAGCTCGTCGGGCATTTCCCAGTCGAACTGGGACGGCGTCATCCTGAAGACGCTCGAGCCGGAGGCGGTGGTGGCGCGGCTGCAAGCCTGGAACCTGCTCGACTGCTTCTCCGCCGCGAGCTGCACCTCGCCGCACCCGCTGGTGTTCCCGCTCCTGGACCGCTACCTGCCACCGCCCGCCGGCGTGTCGCCGGAGGAGTACTACTCGTGTTTGAGCTGTTACCCCGGCGCGGATCTGAGCGCCTGGAACGCCGACGCCTTCGGCGACGACTTCGACGAGCTGGTCGCCACCCCCGCGCAGCACGCCACCGAGGTCTTGCTGGGCAACGTCTACCTGACGCGCATGCTGACGCGCATCTCGCCCGAGGAGATGACCGAAGATCCGATGTTCCTCGAGTGGCCGAAGCCGCTGCCGGACGTCTCCAATCAGCTCTCGGCCGTGCGCACCACCCGCTGCGACGGCAACCTCGTCACCACCACGAGCACCGGGCGCAGGGTCGCGGGCACCTCGGCCCCGGGCGACCTGCCCACCGATCTGCCTTGGGCGTCGAGCGTGGAGGAGTTCACCCAAGGGGGCGAGTACCTGCTGCTCGTGGACAACGACGACGAGATCGACTCGGCGCTCGCCGGTTACAACCAGAGGGTCGCGCCCGAGAGCGCGACCAGCGCGAGCGGCCTGGGTGACGAGACCAATGCGTCCTGCGGCTGCACGCTGCCCGCGAAGCGCGCGAGCCACGGCATCCTGCTCGCTCTCCTGGGCGCGCTCGGCCTACTGAGGAGAGCGACGCGAACGCGCGTTCGGCGCGCAACCAAGACCTGAAACGTGGTACGCTCGATTGTTTGCTGCGACGCCTCGCTCACCCTGCGCTCCTGACCGTGAGCCTCGCCGCGTGCGCGGGTGAAGAGTTCACGCCCGCGGGCGGCGGCGCGAGCGGCGGTGCAGCTTCCGGCGGTGCCTCGAGCGGCGGCGCGGCTGGCTCCCCGAGCGGCGGCGCAGCCGGCTCTGCCAGCGGCGGATCGAGCGCGGGGAGCGGTGGATCCTCCGGCGCTCCGGCAGGTGGTACGGGCGGCGTCGGGGGCGCGCCGAGCGGCGGCGGCACGGGGAGCGGCGGCGCGCCGAGCGGCGGCGGCACGGGGAGCGGCGGCAAGGGCGGCACGGGGGGCGGCTCCGGCGGTAGCGGGGGCGTCGCCTCGAGCTGCCCTGCCGGCGGCATCCAGAGCTTCCAGGACGCTTTCTCCACTCCGCTGAACAGCTCGGCGTGGAGCCCGTACTACCTGAGCAAGGGCACCATCGGCACGAGCTCGGGGGTCCTTCACGCGAAGCCGGGCATGGACGCTGGCCACCACGTCGGCATCACATCGAACGCGTCGTACAGCCTCGACGGCTGCGCGCTCTGGATCGAGGTGCCTCAGGTGCTCTCGAAGGGCTGGAACGGCGAGACGTACCTGATGGCGATGGTCGATGGCTCGATGGACGCCGAGATCACGGCGACTCCCGACGCCGCGTCACCGTCGGGTCTGAAGCTCGTGTTCGGCGTGGAGCAAGGCGGCTCCGAGAACAACCAGGCGATCCCTTACGACCCGGCGCTGCACCGCTGGTGGCGCATGCGCTTCCCCGCCGGAAAGGTCGGCTTCGACACCAGCGCCGACGGCAAGACCTGGGTCGAGCAGCGGGTCGCGAATCGCCCGACTGGCATGAACAAGGCTTTCGTCGAGCTCGGGGCCGGCACGTTCTCCAGCAACGGTACCCAGCCCGACGCGACGTTCGACAACCTCAACCTGCCGCCCCCCTGAGACGAGAAGGGCGACGAGCCCTGTCCCGTCGCACTGGTCGCGATCGGCGCCTGCCTCGCTGCGATGGTGGGGCGGAACCGTGCTCATACCTTCTCGAACCCGGCCTCTGCCCAGAGCTTCTTCTCGAAGGTGGCGAGCGCGGAGCACCCCGCTTCGAGGGCACGTTCTCGAATGACGTAGGCGGCGAAGTCGCCCTTGCCGGCCTGGAATGCGGTGAGCGCACGATGAACGATGTCGGCATCACCCAGCTGGACCTGCTTGGCGCGGGCAAGATCGAGCCGGAGCGCCGCGATCTCCCCGCGGGGCACGCGATAGGCCCCCTCGAGCACCCAGACGACCTCACACAAGACCACGTCGGAGATGAAGAGCCGTTCACCCTTGGCGAGCGCCCGGCGGAACAGCTGCCCGGCGCGCTTCGACTGATGGGCGTCGTCCTCAACGAGGAACCTCACCAGCACATTCGTGTCGACCCCAATCATCGGCTCCCGCTGGCGCGCCTCTTCGTCACTGCGCGCCGGACCGCAGCGTCCATGTGGTCCAAGGACAGCCCGCGTGAGGCCGGGCTCGCGCTTCGCTCTCTGGCGGCTCGTTCGGCGTTCGTCGGGATCGGGGTGGGGATGAGGTCGCGGGCGCGCACCTATCCCGACGATGGGCTCCGGCAGGTGCTGCATCACCTGATCCGCACGCAGCCGAGCGCCCCTGAAGCAGAAAGCCGAAGGGCGACGAGCTCTCGCCCGCCGCCCTCGTGGTTTCTCCGTGGGGAGACGCCGCTCACATCATCGCGAACTTCATCGCGGCGCCGGCGGCCTCCATGGCGTTGCCGTAGGCCTTGGCGCCGGTCATTTTCCTGCCTCCCCCGGTCGTTGCTCGCCGCGCTGGCGCGCGGCTGCGCGCCGCCTGCCCCCTCCAAATCGGTGCTCGCGCCGGCGTTTCGAGAAAGAAGGTGTGGCTCGGCTCGGGATGCTGCGTGTGAGGAGAGCGCTGCTTGGGGCCGGCGCTGCGCGCCGATGGAGGGGGCGCGTCCTTCCGAGCTTGGCAGCGCGTGCAAAGACCCGAACGGCAGGAGCCTCCGCCGCAAGAACCTCCCGCTCACCGGCGCATCATCCAACGATGAGGGGCCGACGGCGGGCGTGGTTTCGATGCCCGCTCGGTCCTGCCCAGCACCGCGACGCGGTTCCGCTCCGCGCGCGTTCGCCAGGACTACTCCGGGGTTGCCGAGGCCGACACCCGCAGAATCGCGCCCGTTTGAGAATCCACCCCGGGCTTCGCCAGGAAGAAGACGTCATCCACATCGACGGCGACTTCGAGCGGTTGGCATAGTTCGGACGCCCAAACAGCCCGCTCCGACGTTTCCAGGTCCACGCGCACGAGTTGGCCGGCGCACACGCCCTTGCCCCAGTCCGTGAAGAACAGCGCCGGCCCGACGGCGAAGTTCAACAGCACTCCCACGCCGACCTCCGTCGCGAGCACCCTCGTCAATCCGCCCGATTCACTAATTCGGCGGATAGCCGACTGCTCCCCATACCCCGACGCCCAATACACGAATCCCCCGTGCGCCACGAGAGCCACCAGCGACGCGTCCGTGGGCACCAGCTCGCTAGCTGCCGTCTCGGCGAACGGAACGCCGTCGATGCGGCCGGGGCCTTGGAAGTACACGGTCGTGTGGGAAGCCACGAGCTCATGGTCGTGGGCGGACGAAAGGAGGGTCTCCGGCGGCCCCCCACCCATGGAGATGCGCCGCAGGCGGTTCACGTCGGTGAACCATATGTAGCCGCCGGCAGCGACGAGCCGATGAGGGGCGCTCGAATCCAGCACGGTCAGCGTGGAGACCTCCCCGCCGTCCACGGAAACGCGGCGGATCCATCCTGCGTTGGCGAAGCAGCCGGAGCAGCTCTTCTCGCGCTCGGTGAAGAAGACCTCGGAGTCTGTGACGAAGACGTCTCCCAACGACAGCTCTAGGGGGCGCTCGGTCAGGACTTTTCGCGCGCGCGTTTCCCTGTCGACTCGCACGAGGCGCCGGACACCGCCCGCAAGGTCCACGGTCGTCACGAAGACGCTCGAGGAGTTGACTCGGAGATGGCCGATGACGAGTTCGTCAGTCGCCGCGTAGACCACGTCGGGACGAGCATCGCCTCCCGAGGTCGCGGTGCTCGGCTGCTCGCCGCAGGCCGGCAACCAGAGTCCGAGCAGGGCGATCGGCGCGATGAAGAGTGGTTTCACGCAAGGCGAATTCTCCCGCCTGACCCGACGCCGAGCAACTCCCGCGAGCACCTGCGCAGAGCTGAACGCGAATCTTGCTGCCGATTACGGCCTGCTGAGATCTGCGTCGCGCTGTGGCACGCGCCAGCTCCTTTCCCCGCCGACTGTTCGTGCGCGCTCCGCCCGCCCGCGCGATCGCAACTATGCCTGCCTCGTTTCTCCCGGCGCCCCGCCCCCGCCGCAAACACGAAGGGCGACGAGCTCTCGCCCGCCGCCCTCGGTTTCGCGGAACGGAAGCGTCTCACATCATCGCGAACTTCATCGCGGCGCCGGCGGCCTCCATCGCGTTGCCGTAGGCCTTGGCGCCGGTCATTTTCCTGCCTCCCCCGGTCGTTGCTCGCCGCGCTTGCGCGCGGCTGCGCGCCGCCTGCCCCCTCCAAATCGGTGCTCGCGCCGGCGTTTCGAGAAGAAAGGCACTGCTCGATTCGGAAAGCTACCGCTGAGGAGAGAGCTGCTTCGGGCCGGCGCTGCGCGCCGATGGAGGGGGCGCGTCCTTCCGAGCCTGGCAGCGCGTGCGCAGACGGCAGGAGCATTGTCAGCATCGGTCGAGATCCGCAGGGGTGCGGCCGCTCCTGAAGCGGAGCTGCTTCGAACACAGCAGGCGCCCGCGCTTGTGCTCCGCCAAGTGCGCTCTGAGCGAGGGCTCGACGCGAGCCAACCGCCCGCTGCGCGACATGCTGGCGGGGCCGCTGCGGTTATTCACGCAGGCGCGCCCGCGAGCGAAGCGAGTTCTCCCCAACGGGGAGAAATGTGACCAACCGTCATGTGGCACAAGCGCGCACTCCGACGGACAGATCGACGAGGTCGCTCGCCGACGCGTTGAGCCGTGAGCGAACGATGCGGGTCTGTTCGCGTCCTGTTTCGTGAGGGGGATCTCCGCTCCTTCGGTCGTCTTGACGACACCGCCGCCAACGGCGAGACGTGGGTCGACCTGCCATGCGGCGAGGCGCGATCTCCGACGACTGAACGCGCCGCCACCCTGAGACGACGAAGGGCGACGAGCCGAAGCCCGCCGCCCTCGGTTTCGCGGAACGGAAGCGTCTCACATCATCGCGAACTTCATCGCCGCTCCGGCGGCCTCCATCGCGTTCCCGTAGGCCTTGGCGCCGGTCATGTCGTTGATCTTCGCCCACTGTTCGGCGACCGCCTCGGGGCTGACCTTCTCCACCGGCAGGCCGATGCCTTCGGCTTCCATCACGGCCACCCGCGAGAAGTAGCCGCCGCCGACCGCGTAGACCTGCGCGCTGTCCTCGCACTTGTCGGAGACCAGGTAGGCGACCAGCGCGGACACGTACTCCGGCGCGAGCTTCTCCAGCACGTTCGGCGGCATCACGGTCTCGGTCATGCGGCTCTTGGCGATGGGCGCGATGACGTTGACCTTGATGTTGTACTTGGCGCCCTCGTGGGCCAGCGTCTTGCTCAGGCCGACGATGCCGAGCTTCGCCGAGCTGTAGTTGGCCTGGCCGAAGTTGCCGTACAGGCCCGCAGCGCTGGTGGTGTTCACCACGCGGCCGTAGTTGTTCTCGCGGAGCAGCGGCCAGGCGGCCTTGCTCACGTACATGGTGCCGGTCAGGTGCACGCGCAGCACCTTGTCCCAGTCCTCGTCGGTCATCTTCAGGAACGAGACGTCGCGCAAGATGCCGGCGTTGTTGATCACGATGTCGAGCTTGCCGAAGGCTTCCTTGGCCTTGGCCACGATCTTTTGGGCGCCCTCCCAGGTGTCCACGCCGTCGTAGCTGGCCACGGCCTGGCCGCCCGCCGCCTTGATCTCCTCGACCACCTTGTCGGCCGCGGAGCTGCCGCCGCCGCCCGTGCCGTCCATGGTACCGCCGAGATCGTTGACCACGACCTTGGCTCCGCGCTTGGCGAGCAGAAGCGCGTGCGCGCGCCCCAGACCACCACCGGCACCCGTGACGATTGCGACTCGATTGTCGAAACGAAGCTCGGACATGTTGCCTCCTTGAGGACCGCTGTTCCCGTTCTGCCAGTGACGGCGCTCGGGGGCTTCGGGACGGAAGTCCCAAAGGCGGGGGGAAGCTAGGTCAGATTTGCGCCAGATGGAACCCTAGCTTCGTCGCCGCAAGGTCCGGTGGGCGCCGCCCACGCTCCCGCCCTCCCCGCTTCGCACGACCGCTCTCTCCGCCCGTTGCCCGCTGCGCTCGCCCTCTCGTCTGGCGCGCCGGTGCTATGCTCGCCGCATGGCCCAGGCGCACGTCACTCCCCGTCGGCTCTCGCGCGCCGAGTACGACCGCATGGCTCAGCTCGGCTTCTTTCGCGACGAACGGGTGGAGTTGATCCGCGGTATGGTCGTGAAGATGTCGCCCATCGGGCCGCCCCACGCCAGCATCGTCGATAGGCTGACCCGCGTGCTGGTGCGTGCGCTCGGCGAACGAGCGCTGGTGCGCATCCAACAGCCGCTGCTCGCGTTCGACGAGTCCGAGCCGGAGCCGGATGTGGCGGTCGTGCGAGAGGGCAGCTACTTCGAGCGACACCCCGATTCGGCCTACCTGGTCATCGAGGTGGCCGAGACGTCGCTCGACTACGACCGCGACACCAAAGGTCCGCTCTACGCCGCCTCCAACGTGGACGAGTACTGGGTGATTGACGTGGCCGCGCGGGCGATCGAGCTCTACACCGACGCTGAGGGCGGTCGATTCACCCGCGTCCGACGCGTGGTGGCAGGCGGCACGGCCACTCCACACGCGTTCCCCGATCTGGTCGTCGAGGTCGAGAAGCTCTTCGGCTGATTCGAGTTGAGAATCCTCCCTCACTCGTAGCTGATCGAGCAGATCTGAAGCTCGACCTCGCCGGCCGGGCGCCGCACCGTCACCACGTCGCCGACCTTCCGCTTCATCAGCGCGGTGCCGAGGGGGCTCTTGAAGCTGATGGTCCCCGCGGCGGGGTTGACCTCGTCGGGGCCGACGATGCGGTAGCGCTTGCGCTGGCCGTCTTCGTCCTCGACCTCGACGGTGGCCCCGAAGTACACCGACTGGTGCGCGGCCTCGTCGCGTTTGACCACCACCGCCGAGTCGAGCTTCTTGGTCAAGAAGCGGATGCGGCGGTCGATCTCGCGCAGGCGCTTCTTGCCGTAGATGTACTCCGCGTTCTCGGAGCGGTCGCCCTGCGCCGCGGCGTCCGACACTTCTTGCACCACCCGCGGCCTCTCGACGTGCAGCAGGTTCTTGAGCTCTTCCTGGTACTTCTTCGCACCTTCGGGCGTGAGGTAGGTCGCCATCGGGGTCGGCGAAGAATAGCGCGATTGCAGAAGAATCGAGCTACAACCGTCGAACGGACGTGAACAAGAGGCGCCTGCTCCTGGTCGTGCTCGCGCTGCTCGGCGTGTTGATCGCCGGGGGCGGCGTGTTCGCGCTGTTCTTCGCCAAGCCGATGGCGTTCGACCTGGCGGTGAAGCGCGCCCGCGAGCACGGCGTGGAGCTCCGGCCGAAGGACGTGTCGATCGGCTTCGGCAGCGTGACCGTGCGGGAATCGAGCTTCGAGCTCACGGGCCTCGGCGCCATCCACGGCACGATCCGCGAGCTCGACGTGTCGCTGCGCTGGACGCGCCCGGTGGGCATCCGCCTGAGCGGCGTGGACGTCGAGGCGGTCGGCTCCGCGCCGGCGCTCGGGCTGGGCGTGACGGAGTGGGCGAAGCGCTACCCGGAGACGCTCCGCCTGCCGACCGAGGCCCGGGAGGTGACGCTGACCTGGCGCAAGGCCGCGAAGGCGGAGCCCTGGCTCACGCTCTCCGGGGGCAGCGTGTCCCGCGCCGGCGCAGAGACCCACTTCAGCGCCGAAAAGAGCGTGCTCGGTGTGTGCAGCGAGCGCGACGAGGGCGCGCCGGTCTGCCCGGATCTCGGCAAGCTCGGCGCCGCCTGGACCGCCGACGAGGCGGAGGTGGCCATCGGCTTCGGGGTCGAGGACGTGGGTCGCGCGCCGGTCCGGCTGAAGATCCAGCACGCGCTGCCGGAGCCGACGGCGGACATCACGCTGACGCCCGTGGCCCTGGAGCGGCTGGCGGGGCCGTTCGGGGTGAAGCTCCCGGTGAAGAACGTGACCGCCAGCGCAACGGTGCACCTGGTGATGCCCAAGGGGCTCGAGGGCGGCGCCATCACCGGCACGCTGGACTCGGCCCTGAAGGGCTACATCCCGCCTCACCCGCGCGAGATCGACGGCTTCGTGTTCGGCGACACCACGACGTTGTCGGCGAAGCTTCGGGTGGACGAAGCCCGAGAGCGCGCCGATCTTTCCGAGGTGAAGGTCACCGCCGGCGCGTTCAAGCTGGGCGGCACGGGCAGCGTGTTCCGGGAGGACGACCACGGGGCCGTGCGCCTGGATCTGACCGGGAACCTGCCCTGCTCCGCGCTCGCCGGCGCCGCGGTGGACAGTCACCTCGGCAAGGCCCTGGGAGGCCTCGCTGGCCAGCTGGCCCGTCAGCTCGTGAAGGGTAGCGTCGGCATCACGGTCGGGATCTCGGCGCGCTCCGACGATCTCGAGAACGCCAAGGTCACGAAGAAGGTCGGCATCGGCTGCGGGCTCAAGCCGCTGGAGATCGGCGGCTTCGACGTGGGCCAGATCCTCGAAGGCAAGCTGCCGCCGATGCCCAGCGGACTGCCGCCGATGCCCAGCGGGCTGCCTCCGCTGCCGAAGATCGACTTCAAGGTCGACCCGCCGCCGAAGAGCGAAGCTCCGAAGGAGCCGAAGTGACCGGGAAGGTCGGCTCCCCTCGCGCGTAGGAGGTCTGACACCATGCTGCGCCGGCTGGTCGTGATCTGCGCCGCAGCCGCTCTGAGCTGTGCCGCGACACCGGGCCCGGCTCCGAGGCCGCCGCCCGCGCCGGCCACGGCACGCGACAAGCCGCTCTCGCCCGAGCCACCCGCGGCCAAGCCCGGCGAGGCGCCGCTCCCGACGCGCTGCGAGCGGGCAAGCTCGAAGCTCGCGCTCGCCGACGCGCTGGGCTCGCAGGGATACGCCGCGCGGGCCAGGCGCCTTTCGGAGCAAGCCGCGGCGCTGTGTCCAGACAAGCAGCGGGCCGCGCGCGCGCTCCTGGAGCGCGACGCCGCCGCGCTCGTGGCGGCGGGCAAGGGCATCGCGGCGACTGCGGACGCGCTCTGGGCGGCCTCTCGATCGGCGAGCGCGGCCGGGGATCTGCCCAAAGCGCGCCGCCTGGCCTCCCTCGCTGCGGCGCGCTTCGAGCAGGAAGGCGCAAGAGTCTCGACCTGGACCGGCGTCGCGAGCGTGTCGGCCATGGCGCTGTCGCGGGACGGCTCGAGCTTGCTCGGCAGAGGTGAGGGCGGCGAGCTCCTGATTCTGGACACCAAGCGCCTGGAGCCGCGGGTCTTCCTGGGTGAGCTCTCGGCCTCGGTGGAGGCAGCGCAGTTCTCGCCCGACGGGCGCACGGTGGCGCTGCTCGAACGCGGCAGCGTCGTGCTCTACGACACGGCGAGCGGCGCCCAGGGCAAGAGGCTCGAGTGGGCCGAACAGCCCATCCAGGCCTTTGCGTTTTCGGTGGACGGCGCCAGCGTGTTCACCGGCGCCCGCTCCGGCTTCGACGCGGTGCTCCGGCGCTTCGACGTCCGGACTGGCGACTCGGCGGGCGAAGTGGTGTTGCCGAAGGTGGGTTCGATCAGCGCGCTCGCCGTGTCGCCGGACGGCGGGACGCTGGCGGTGGCTTCGGACCGCGACGTCTTGACGACGTTCGACGCCAAGAAGCTGACGAAGCTGAAGGTGCTGGGCAAGGCGCCCCAGGGCGTCTCCGCGACGGTGCTCGCGTTTTCGCCGACGGGGGATCGCCTGGCGTCGGTGTCCGCCGCGACGGCGCTCGACGTCTGGGACGTCGCCACCGGCAAGGCGCTGAGCCACGCGACCCTCGATCGCCCGTGGCGCGCGACGGTCCTGGGATTTTCCGGCGACGGCAAGCGGATCCGCACCACCGGCGGCACCTGGGGCGAGGCGCTGGCGGACTTCGACGCGGCCACGGGTCAGCCCCTCTCGTCCAAGACGCTGCCGAGCGGCGAGCAGGTGTTGTCACCGGACGCCGCCGTGGTCGCGGTGAGCACACGAAGCGGCGGTCTCGCGATCGTCGATGCGTCGTCCGGCAAGGTCACGCTGGAACGCAGCCGCGCGCCCCAGCGCGTCGAGGCCCTCGCCGCTGCGGACGGTCACCTGGCCCTGGCGCGCGTCGTGCGCGAGAGCGGCAACGACCACGTCGAGGTCTTCGTGGTCGGCCCGCGCGCGGAGCCTGCGCGCTTCTTCAGCGTGCCCGGCTACAAGGCCACGCTGGCGCTCTCCCGCTTCGGGCAGCGCCTCGCCGGCAACTTCGGCGGCAAGAGCGTCCGCGCCTGGGACGTCGCGAGCGGCAAGCCCCTCGAGCTGCCGGACGCGCCAGAGTGGGTGGACGCGCTGCACTTCGCCGGAACCGACACGCTGCGGGGCGCCGGCGGTCCGTTCGAGCTCCAGCTCTTCTCCCTCGGCTTCGGCGACGCGGCCTGGCGCACCGAGCACAAGCTCCGGCGCGGGCGTCGCGTCCTCGGGTTGTCGGACTCCCGCGCGGCCACCATGACCGAAGACGCGCTCCTGGTGCTCGACGTCGGCAAGAGCGCGCCGCTCAGGCTGAGCCCCGAGAAGGACACCCGGGCGCTCGCCCTCTCGCACGACGGCAAGGTCCTGATCCTGGTCTCGGCGCGCGGGACCGAGCGCATGGCTCTGCCCCGCGGCGCGCCACGAGAGCTGCTGTCGAGCCGCTGCACCGACGGCCCTGCCGCCGTGTCCGCGGACGGCACGGTGGTGGTCGCGCGCTGCTCCTACAAGGAGCTCGCGCTCTTCGCGGCGTCCGGCAGGGTGACCCGACAGGCCGAGGCGGGCCACCTGGCGCTGTCGCCCGACGGGCGCGTCGTCGTGACGGAGCGCGACGGACGCGTGCGCATCGCCGGCCAGGACCTCAAGCCCCGGGTCACTCTCGAGCTGTCGGCGCTGCCCGGCGGCGTGATCGCTCGCGCCGACAGCGGCGAGCTCGAACGCTTCGGCCAGGGGTCGGAGAGCGATCGCCCGTTCTGCCGCGCCGGCAAGCGCGCTTTCCCGTTCGAGCTGTGCGAGGACGTGGCCTACCGGGATCACCTGGTGCTGGACGCGCTCCTGGGCGCCCCCTAGCGCTTCGCCACGTCTTCCCACTCGCGCTCGCGCTCGCCGAGGTAGATCCGCACGAACAAGCTGGTGGTGACGAAGCCCGCCCGAAACGCCTCGTCGCGCGCGTTGGCCCAGGTGCCCAGCAGGAGCCCCACCTGCAGTCCGCCTTCGACGTGATCGCTGGCGCGGAAGCCCACGGGTTGAAGGTACGGGTGCAGGAAGAACGACGAGCGCGGGCGCCAGGTGTCGTCCTGCGAGCGCTTCGCAGCCGCGAACATCCAGCCGCTCGTCACGCCCAACCCCAGGCGCAGGGCTCCCGGCGCCACCGCGAACGCGACGTCGGCGCCCACTGGGACCAGCGCGCCTTCGCTGCTCCCCGCCGGCAAGCTCGCGAGGCCCAGCTGCAGCACGAAGGCGTCGCCGACCGGCGCGGCGTAGAACGCCTCGATTCGCGCACCGATGGCGATGCCGGGCTCCGAGCCCGGCGGCCGGCGCGCAGCGATGTAGCCCAGGGTGCCGGCTCCGATGCCGAGCCGAGGCAACGCCTCCGGCGGCGGCGGTGGCGGCGGCGACAGGCAGGGCTGCAGGCACACGCGCGGCTCGCAGTCCGGCTCGAAGTGGATCACCTGCGTGGTGCCCGGGGAAAGCTCGATGCTCCGCGCGAGCTCGCAGAGCTCGACGACCAGCCGAACCTCGTGTCTTCCCGGTGCGAGCCTGAGCGTCGCGGAGAGCGGGAGCGCGCCGACCGGCTTGCCGTCGATCTCGACGCGCGCGCCGGGCACACCGCCTTCCAGCGTCAGCGCCGCGGTGACTTCCTCGAGCTTCGCCAGCTCGGTCTGAGCGAGCTGCAGCGTCGCGGGTGAATCGGCACAACGCACGAGCTCCGTGAGGTGTGCGTGCGCGCTGGCGACGTCGCCCGCCTTCTGTTCCGCGTCGGCCAGGTAGAGCAAGAGCTTGGGCAGCCGCGTCCGCTCGTAGGCCTTGCGCCAGAGCTCGGCGGCGCGGGCCGGATCGTCGCTCTGGAGAGCCCGCATGCCTTCCTCGTAGAGCGCCCTGGCGGCCGCCTTGTCCTCCGCGCTGGGCGGCTCGCGGGTTGGACACGTCTCGGGCCCGTCCGCTCGACTGGGCGTGGCGATCCCGGCCAGGGCCGACGCCACGAACAGCGCGCGGCGCGCCAGGATGGCTTCGCGGTCCGGCGGCATGTCGTCCAGGGTAGCCCCGGCGCGACCCCGCGTTATACAGGCGAGGAGCCATGCGGCGATCCCTGGCGATCTGGGCTCTCGCCCTGACCACCGCAGCAGCGCAGGCCCAGCCGGCGCCCGAGGCGCCGCCGCGGCCGAACATCGTCGCCCCGAAGGTCATCTCCGACACCGTCGTCGACTACCCGCAGGGCGCGAAGGGCGACGCCACGGTGGTGCTCACCCTGGTCGTGGACAGGACTGGCGCGGTCACCTCCGCGGTGCCGAACGCGCCGAACGAGCCGTTCTCGTCGCTGGCCGCGGAACGGGCGAAGAGCTGGAGGTTCGAGCCCGCCACGCGGGACGGCACGCCCATCGTCGCCAAGATCCGCGTCGAGGTGGTGTTCCGTGAGCCCGAGCCGGAGCCAGAGCCGGTCCCGCAGGCGGAGCCGGAGCCCGCGCCGGCGGCGAAGGCGAAACCAGAACAGATCGAGGTGATGGTCTTGGGCGAGCACCCGGAGCCGTCGCGCACTGCCTCGCTCTCGCGGGCGGAGGTGCGGCAGATCCCCGGCACTTTCGGCGATCCTTTCCGCGCCATCGAAGCCCTGCCCGGCGTCACTCCCATCGTCTCCGGCCTGCCGTTCTTCTTCATCCGCGGCGCGCCGCCGGGCAACGTCGGCTACTTCCTCGACGGCGTCCGCGTGCCGCTCTTGTTCCACGTCGGCATCGGCCCGTCGGTGGTGCACCCGGTGCTGATCGACCGCGTCGATCTGTATCCAGGCGGTTACCCCGCGCGCTTCGGCCGCTTCGCCGGCGGCATCGTGGCGGGCGAGACCACCGAGCCGAACCCGGAGCTGCACGGCGAGTACAACCTCCGGCTGTTCGACGCCGGCGCGGCGGTGGAAGCGCCGTTCGCCGCCGGCCGCGGCACGGCCCTGGTCGGCGGTCGCTACTCCTACACGGCGTTCATCCTCTCGGTGCTCTCCCCGGAGACGCTGCTCGAGTACTGGGACTACCAGGCCCGCGCCACCTACGATCTCACCCACGA
The DNA here is from genome assembly GCA_015075635.1 of Polyangiaceae bacterium. Classification (NCBI taxonomy): domain Bacteria; kingdom Pseudomonadati; phylum Myxococcota; order Polyangiales; family Polyangiaceae; species Polyangiaceae bacterium. Next base: position 1,444,566 of record JABTUA010000003.1, on the reverse strand, counting down.
CGATCGGGTCGGCGTGTTCGCGTTCGGCTCCTACGATTTCTTGGGCCAGAAGACCCAGGGCGAGCCCCTCACGCTGTTCGCCACCGAGTTTCACCGCGTGGATCTGCGCTACGACCGCCAGCTCCCCCGGGGCAGGATGCGCACGGCTTTCACGTTCGGAGTCGATCGCTCGCTGGTGCAGCAGGATCGCTCGGTGGTCAGCCGGCTCTACGGCGGCCGCAACGAGGTGGAGCAGCGCATCGACGAGCACGTGCGCGTGCGCGCTGGCAGCGACGTGATGCTCGAGACCTACGGCATCGAGCTCGGCAGCCAGGTGCTCTCGCCGGCGGCGGCCCGTGCGGCGGCGTTCTTTCCCTCGCGCACCGATCTCTCGGTGGGCATGCGCGCCGACGCCATCATCTCGCCCCACTCCGCCTTCGCCGTGACGCCGGGCCTGCGCATCGACCTCTACGCCTCCGAGGGCCAGAGCGCGGTCGGCATCGACCCGCGTCTGGCCACCCGCACCCAGGTGAGCGAGCGCGTCAGCTTCCTGACTGCCCTGGGCATCGCCCACCAGCCGCCGGCGTTCGTGGTTCCGGTCCCGGGCTTTCAACCGGGGGGCCTGCGGGGCGGCCTGCAGCGCGCGATCCAGGAGAGCATGGGCGTCGATCTCGATCTGGGTGACTCCACCACCTTCACCGCGACGGTGTTCCAGAACGCCTTCTTCAACATGAGCGATCCCCTGGGAGTGACCGAGCCGGAGCTCGACGGCTGCCCGCCGGGCTCGTACCCGGACGACACCATCGGCGGCGACTTCGGCGCCGCCCCCGACAACCCGCCGGACTGCGCCAACCGCTTCGACCCCGGCACGCTCGGCCCCGACCGCAGCGGTGGCGGCGGGCAGGGCGCCGACAGCCGCGGCGGCCGGCGCTTCGCCGAGGTGTTCGAGGTGCGGACCCTCGGCGCTTCCTACGGCCTCGAGCTGTTCTTGAAGCGCAAGATGACCAAGAAGCTCGGCGGCTTTCTCTCCTACACGCTCTCTCGTTCGACCCGCAGCTACGGCGAGCGCAAGTACGTAGCGACCTTCGATCGCACCCACGTGGCCAACGCGGCGCTGGCCTACGATCTGGGGCGGCGCTGGCGCGCCGGCTCGCGGGTCGTGTTCTACACGGGCCTGCCCAAGCCCCCGGATCCGTTCGACGGCTCGACCCGACTGCCACCGTTCTTCCGCATCGACCTGCGCCTCGAGAAGCGCTGGCAGCTCACCCCCACGGTGTGGATCAGCGCCGTCGCCGAGGCCATGAACGCCACTCTCAACAAGGAAGCCGTGCAGAGCGAGTGCACGCTCGCGGGCTGCGAGGCCGAGGAGATCGGGCCCGTGACCATCCCCAGCATTGGTGTAGAAGGAGGATTCTGATGTCCCGCTTGCGAGCGCTCTGCTTCACGGCCGCCCTTCTGGCGGTCGGCTGCGCCGACGACAAGGCCGAGCCGTCGCCGCCCTGCGACGAGGAGTGCCGGGACCGAACCGCCGTTCGCGCGCTGCGCGAGACGATGAAGCTCGTCTACAACATCACGCTCCAGGGCAACCCGGTGGGTCCTCAGGACGAGTCCACCCCCTGCCCGCTCGGCGGCAGCGCCCACGTTTTCGGCACTGCCACCTCGAACGCGAAGTTCGGCGCCACGGAGGTCGAGCTGACCTACGAGCTCGCGGCCTGCCACTACCTTTCCCGCGACGAGCAGCCCAGCGAGAACTACGACATGACGGTGACCGCCACCGTGACCCAGACCGGCACGCTGGCGGTCCAGCCCAGCGCGACCACCGCGCTCGTGATGCAGAGCGCGTCGGTCACGCTGAGCGGTAACGTCTACGACCCGCCCCTGGACTACCTTGCGGAGAGCTGCGCCGTCGAGCTCGGACAGAGCGGGAACAACTTGTCGGGGACGATTTGCGGGCGGGAGGTCGGGCTGGATCTATGACGCTCAAGGCGTCGTCGCGCCCGTGATGTAGTACCCGTACTTCGCGTAGGTCTGCACGTACTCGTAGCTCAGCCGCACGTAGCCGGCGTGGCCCGAGTCCGCGCCCCAGCTGTTCTTCATCTCGAAGTAGTTACCCGGGCGGTTGTAGCCGACCATCAGCATGGCGTGTCCCGCGTATGCCGCGGCGGGGTTGCCTCCGACCAGCTGCACGTCGATGACGCCGGTGTCGAGGGTGGTGTCGGACCAGTCTGCGCCCGCGACGTACACGCCGAACACGATGTCGTTGCCGGCGGCCAGGATGCTCTCCAGGTAGTTCGTGTTCTCGGCGACCTGAGTCCCGCTGCCACCCTGCGCGGTGGCGAAGAGCAGCTGCGTGGCCGTGTGCCCATGGGTCGCGGTGCTGGTGCAGGTTGCGGGCACCGTGACGTCGCACGCCGGGAGCGCCTGGGTGTAGGCCCAGTTGGCGCAGGCCCGATCGGTGGTCAGGTAGCCGGCGGCCTGCCAGGTCTGGATCCCCACGTCCCAGCAGGACTTCTTGCTCTCCTTGGCCATGAAGATCTCGTGGGCGTGTTGCTCCGAGAGATCCCGGGTCGCGTCGCTCTTCCACTTGTACCAGGACTCGATGCCAGCCATCGCCGCGTGCGCTACGCAGGTTCCGCGACCGCCCTGGTTCTTGATCGTCGTCTGGCGGCCCGCGTGGCTGGTGGTCTCGGGGATCACGGTGATCTTGATCGGCCGCTCGAACTTGAAGTACGGCTTCGCGACGTAGGCTTGGTACGCCTTCAGCTTCGGGTCGAGGGCCGTTGCCGCTGTGAGCAGCGCCTTGTCCGGCGTCGGCTCCGGAACGTCTACGCGCTCCATGGTCACCTTGCGCTTGCTCTTGGCCAACGTCAGCTGCGGGAAGCCCTTCGCCGTGTAGCTCAGCGCCGCCTGGACCTTGGCTTCCACGTACGCGGGCTTACCGGCGATGGCCTGCTTGAGCTTCGCGCCCGCCGCGATCGGCTTCTCCTTCACCGCGACGGGCTTCGCCTTCGCCACGGCCTTCGGCGGATCCGCGTCCGCTGCACCCCCGAGCGTCAGCGCCACACCCACCGCTACCGACAGCGCACCGAACAGCACCGAGCGACGATGAATCATGATCTACCTCCGTGACGGCTCGCTCACGGCGAGCACTTACCGGTCTTGTCCCGACAACTTCCGGCCGAACAACGGCCGCGGTAGAAATCCCACTCGCCGCAGCGCGACCCGTCGGCGAACACGCAGACGCCGACCTCTCCGGCTGGCTCCGTGACGATCTCCAGCGTGCCGCCGTGCTTCTGGCAGTGAACGGACGCCGGATTGGCGAGCCCCGAGGTCGAAGCCTCGAGCGGCTGCGCCACGCTGCTGTCGGAAGGCGCGGCGGCAGGCGGGCTCACCGACGACGGCGACGCGGGTGCGTCGCGCGCGACCGGGCTCGGCGTGCACGACGGCGCTCCCAAAAGGAACAACGGCAGAAGCGCGCGCGCCTTCGACGCCAACATGCGCGCGCGTCGGGTGCAAGGCGCATTCCAGTGCGAATGACCGCGCTTGTCGCGAATGGCGCAGGCGCTCTGACGAAGAAATCGCCGGGAGCGCACGAGAGCGCGGCAAGCTTTGCAGAGAATCAGCGCCCGAGCGCCGACAGAACCGTCACCGCCTTGCGCGAGCGCTCCGCGGCCTCCGCATCGAGCTCGGCGATGCGCTTCCGGAGCGCCTTGGCGGAGTCCTCCGCGGCGAGCAGCCGCTTCGCCACCGCCTCGGAGCCCCTGCCCTTGGACAGCGCCCGGGCGTGCTCGCGCAGGCGGAGGATCTCACTGGACACCTCGCGGTACTCCGCGCGGCGCTTGCCGAGGGCGCCGCGGCGAACCTCCGCTTCGAGCGCGAGCTCCGCGGACCGGAGCACCACGCTCTTCTGGCTCTCCGGCAGGACGCGGGCGAGCTCCCGGAGTCGAGCCGAGCCGAGCTTCGTCGGGTCGTGCCTACGGGTCAGTCCCTCGTCCACCGTGAGCTTCTTCTCGAGCTTCTGTCGTGGGCCTATCGCGAAGACGGCGGAGGCTTTGTCTGCGTTCGAGTCCCAGGCCAGCTCGTCGGCGCCCTCGACCTTGGCGTTGTTCACGTAGCCGAGCTTCAGGAACACGTCGCGCCCGGAACCGCTGCGATTCTCCAGCGCCAGCTCGACGCGGTGGCGCCTCACGAAGTGCTCCACCAGCTGGCCACGCTCGAAGCCCAAGAGCTTGGTCGAATCGCTCGACGACGACGCCTTCTCGCTGAGCTCCACGTCGAGATCGACGCCGAACTCGATCACCTGAGTCTCCCGGGGCTTCATCCGCGCGAGGGCTGCCTCGCCGGCGAATCCCCCATCGGCGAAGACCGCGATGGTCCCGGGCGGCAAGGTCTGCGTTCCCTGGTGCGTCACGTGCACCGCGCTGCGAGCGCTCTGCCCAGCCGCCGAGAAGAAGGCGATGCGCCGTGCCTGGATGCCGTCGCCCAGGAACGGAACGAGGGCCGAGCCGTGCGCGCGCAGATCCACCGGCTGCTTCAGGCTGTAGCGGAACATCGCGCCGGCCTCGACGCCCTCCGCCGGCGCCACGCTGGCGAGGTTCCCCACCGACAAGATCGAGCTCGCGCCAGGAGCGCCGATGCTGCCGGTGCCGGCGCCGTGCCCGAGGGTGCCGATGCTGCCGAGGCCGACGCCCTCGCCGCGTCCGCCGCCGCCCTCGCCGATTCCGGACAGGCCGAGCCCACCAGCACCGTAGGAGTCGCCGGTCCACATCGAGTCCGGGGTCTGGTCCATCAGCTGCGGCACCGTGGACATCTCTTGCTCCGGCGTCACCAGCTCGCGGCGCGCGTAGCGAGGCGCCGCCAGCGGGAACAAGAAGCTGTCGGGGCGCCCGTTGACCAGATCGACCATCACGCCCTTCCACTCCTCCTCGGTGTCGTTGTGGAGCAGCGCCCAGGCTTGAATCTGGCTCTTTTGGTCCGCCTTGTCCCCGAGCACGAGCCGGTAGGTCACGCGCCATACCGGCGTCTCCGCCACGTAGCCCAGGGACACGCTCTTTCCACCCTTGGCCATCACGCGCAGATCCTTCATCACACGCGCGCTGCGGTCGCTCAGCGCGTCGAGCGCGGAGCCGAGCCGTGACGCGTACGCCGGATCGGTGGGCCGCACCGAGGCGATGTCGGCGACCTTGATGCGCCGGAGCTCTCCACCCTTGGTGAAGAGCACGACCACCGGCTGCTTCTTCAGCGTGCACTCGCCGGCTTTGGCAGGAACCGACACGCACTCTTCCAGGTCGCTCGACGCCGCGTCCGAGAGCTCCACCAGCTTGCCGTTCAACCTCTGGGCACCGGCCTTCAGCTCGACCGCAGCTCCCTTCAAGCTCTTGAGCAGCGCGTGCAGGTTCAGCGGCGCGTCGTCCGCCGAGAGGCCAGCCAGCGAGCGGGCCATGCTTCGGCTCACGCTGCTCCCGAACTCGACCCCCGCCACGCTGCCGTTCTTGGGATCGTCCGTCAGCACGACCAGGGTCTTGAGCGCGTCGTCGAGGTGCCCGGCCGGCACGGGCAGGGCCGTGGGCTTGCCGTTCACGCCGCCGGTGCGCTCGAAGTAACCGACGCCGGTCTCGTACAGGCGGACGCGCTTGAGTGGCAACGTGCCGTCGGCCAGGGCGGCAGGGCCCAGGGTCAGGACAAAAGCCGAGGAAATCAGGGTCGAGCGAAGCTTCGCCATCCGTCGCCTCCGAAGCACGGTTGTCGGAGCCGGACGCTCCGAATGAAGCCCCAGACACTCGGTCGCGACCAGGGTTCCCTCGGTCCTTCGCACCGCCGGCGCGCGGCGCTAGGGTCAGCGCCGCCATGACCGACTCCCTGGATGACCTCGCCGGCGCCAAAGCGATCGAGACCCGCAAGGCCGGCGTCTGGCTCTTGCACAACCCGTCCACCAACCAAGGCACGGCCTTCGACCGCGCCCAGCGCGACGAGCTCCGCGTTCGCGGCATCGTGCCCTACCGAGTGACCACGCTGGAGGAGCAGGCCACCGCAGCCATCGCGCAAATTCGCGCCAAGACCACACCCCTCGAGCAGTACATCGGCCTGGCCAGCTTGCACGACCGCAACGAGGTGCTCTTCTACCGCGTGCTGGTGGACCACGTCGCGGAGCTGATGCCCATCGTGTACACGCCGACGGTCGGCGAGGCCTGCCAGAAGTTCAGCCACATCTACCGCAGCGCCCGCGGCCTCTGGATCACGCCGGACGACGTGGGCGACATCCCGCGCGTGCTCCGGAACTCCCCATACCGCGACATCCGACTGATCGTGGCGACGGACAACGAGCGCATCCTGGGCCTCGGCGATCAGGGCTGCGGAGGCATGGGCATCCCCATCGGCAAGCTGGCGCTCTACGTGGCCGGCGCCGGCATCCACCCTTCGAAGTGCCTGCCCATCAGCCTGGACGTCGGCACCGACAACGCGGAGTTGCTCGCCGATCCGCTCTACCTGGGCTACCCGAAGAAGCGCCTGCGCGGCGCGGACTACGACGAGTTCGTCGAGGCGTTCGTGCGCGGCGTCCGCGAGGTGTTCCCGCGCGCCATCCTGCAGTGGGAAGACTTCCACAAGGATCGCGCCTTCACCCTGCTGGAGCGCTACCGGCGGCGCATCGTGTCCTTCAACGACGACATCCAGGGCACGGCAAGCGTGGCCGTGGCCGGGATGCTGGCCTCGCTGCGCATCACGCGGCAGCGCATGGCCGACCAGCGCGTCGTGTTCCTGGGCGCCGGCGCAGCCTGCACCGGCATCGCCCGGCTGTGCGCCCTGGCCATGCGCGACGACGGCGCCGACGAGGCCGGCATCCGCCGCGCTCTGCTGGCCTTCGACAGCCACGGCCTGCTCCACGACGGCCGCGAGATGGACGAGCCCCACAAGAAGGAGCTCGCCGTCCCGCGCGAGGCGCTCCGCGCCTACGGCCTCGATCCAGACGCGAAGCTCTCGCCCGTAGACGTGATCCGCGCCGTGAAGCCGACCATCCTGGTCGGAGCCACCGCCCGCGCCGACACGTTCACCCAAGAGATGCTCGAGGCCATGGCGGCTCACGTCGAGCGCCCGCTGGTACTGCCGCTCAGCAACCCCACCAGCAAGGCGGAGTGCACGCCCGCACAGGCCCTGGCCTGGACCGGTGGTCGCGCCATCGTGGCGACCGGCAGCCCCTTCGCCGACGTCGAGCACGGCGGCCGCCGCCACGTGATCGGGCAGGCCAACAACGTCTTCATCTTCCCGGGCGTCGGCCTCGGCACCGCCATCGCGGAGGCTCGGGAGGTCACGACGGAGATGTTCCACATCGCCTCCGCCACCCTGGCCCGCTTCGTGTCTCAGGAGCGCCTCGACCAAGGCGCCGTGTACCCTCACCAGAGCGATCTGCGCCGCGCCAGCTTCGAGATCGCCTGCGCGGTAGTGCGCTACGCCAGCGAGAGCAACCTGGGCCGACGCATCCACCCCGACGAGGTCGAGGACACGGTGCGCCGCGTGGTCTGGGAGCCGCGCTACGTGCCGGTGCGGCACTCGGAAGAGGCGCCGCCGAGCCGCTGGGTGTAGTCCAACGCTGGGTCAGTCCCCCGTGCAGATCTGGATGCAGTCCTTGCAGCCGGCGCAGCTCGCGCCGCAACCGCAAGCCTGGCCGGCGGGGCAGGTCTCGCCCGCACCGCAAGGCGTGGCGCAGGTGGCGCTGTCCGGCGCGGTGAAGGCGCACACTGAGCTGGGCGGACACGCGATGACCTCGCAGGCGTTCGCGACCGCAGGCGCGCAAGCGCCGACGCAGTCCATCGCGGTCTGGAAGTTGTTCGCGTTCCCCTGACAGCCTCCGTAGACGAACGGCTCGCACTTGCCCGTCGCCGCGTTGAACCACCAGCGGCGCATCGCGGCGTCGCAGGGACCGGAGTCCTGAGGCAGCTGGCAGACGTCGCCGCCGCCACCCGTGCCTCCGGTTGCCGAGCCGGCGCTGCCAGCGCCACCACCCGTGCTGCTGCCGGCGCTGCCGCCGGTCGCGGTTCCGCCATCGCTGGTGTCACCGCCGCACGCCAAAGGAGCGACCGCGGCTGCGAGCACGAGCCAGGCCCATTCGTAGCCTCTTCCCTGCATCTCGACGAGTGTAGCGCTCCCCGACCCCGCATGCCTCCCCTCGCCAAACCGGCTGCGGCTCACCATGAGTAGGGGAGATGCCGAACGGAACTGACCGTGCTCGCGCCCTGGGACTCTGGGAAGAGGGCTGCGAGCTCCAGGCGCGACGACGCCTCGACGAGGCCATCGAGTGCTATCGGCGCTCCATCGAGCTGTGTCCGACCGCGGAGGCTCACACCTTCCTGGGCTGGGCGCTCAGCTGGCAAGGGCGCGTGGACGCGGCCATCGAGGAGTGCGAGCGCGCCATCGCCGTCGATCCGGACTTCGGCAACCCGTACAACGACATCGGCGCGTACCTGATCGAGCTCGGGCGTCTCGACGAGGCCATTCCGTGGCTCGAGCGCGCGACCCGAGCCAAACGCTACGAGCCGCGGCACTTCCCCCACCTCAACCTGGCGCGCGTGTACGCCGCGCAGCGCCAGGTCACGCGAGCCCTGCACGAGCTCGAGCGCGCCCTCGAGCTCCACCCGAGCGACCCGACCGCGCTGGCGATGTTGGGGAAGCTCCGGCGCCTCAACTGACCATGCCCCGAGGCGGCGCGCGCCAATTCGGTAGTTCCACGGGACTTGGCCGTGGTACTTGCCGCAGATGATCCAGGCTTCACCCAAGATCCGACTGCTCCTGACTTGTGCTGCGCTGCCGCTCGCCCTGGGCGTTGCCTGTGGAGACGACGATGCCTCGAGCAAGGGCAGTGGCGGCGCCGGCGGCGCTGGGGGGTCGGTCAGCGGGGGCGGCGGTGCCGGCGCCGGTGGCGGCGGTGCCAGCGGCGGCTCCGGCGCAACGGGCGGCAGCGCGGGCGCCAGCGGCGGCAGCGCGGGTGCGGGCGGCGCCAGCGGCGGCAGCGCAGGCAGCGATGGCGGCACGACCGATGCCAGTGACGCGGGCGACGCGGGCGGGATGGGCGTCTACGTCGATTGCGTGAACGGCAGCGACACCACCGGCAATGGCACGTTGAGCACGCCATTCAAGACCATCGAGAAGGCCGCCGGTGTCGCGGCGAAGGGTGACGTCGTCACCATTCTCGACGGCAAGTGCGACGAGACCACGGAGCCCAAATTCAACCAGGCCAACGGCACCGTCGACTTCCCGGATGGAGTCGGCGTCAAGGCGCAGAATGCCGGCAAGGTGACGCTGCAAGGAGGCACGCCCTTCCGTTCCGCCGGCTTCAAGTTCGTGGGCTCGGGCAGCGTCACGGGACTGTCCTTCGTGCGCTTCGGTCGAGCCATCTCCGCTTCGTCCGGAACGCTCGGCGTGCACGAGACTTCCTTCGACGACGTCTACCAGGGCCGACCGCTGGAGCTCAGCGGCAGCGTCGTCGCCACGCTGACGCCCGGAGCGCTGACCAACTACATCGGGACCAATCAGCACGGTATCGCGCTGCTCCAAGGCAGCGCCAAGCTGACCGTCACCGGGGGAGCAGTCAGCGGCGCGCTGGACTCCGGGATCTCCGGCGACTCCCTGTTCGCCGTTCGCGATGCGTCCGAGCTGGTGCTGACCGGGGTGACGCTCGCCGACAACAAGCTGAGCGGCATCGCGGCACGCAACACGGCCAAGGTCCGGGTCACGAGCTCGAGCACCATCAAGAACACGGCGTCGGTGGCGTGCTGTGGGCAGTCGTCCATCCGCCTGCAGGACACCGCCTTGCTCGAAGTAACCGACTCGAAGATCGAGGCAGCGCCGGCCCCCGCCATTCTCATCGACGACGTGTCCGCGACCGGATCGGCCAAACAGACCGTGAATCTCTCGAACAGCTCCATCACGGGCAGCACCCACGGCATCCTGTCTCTCTCGACCTCTGGAGCGCTCCCGACCGTCAGCCTCGACGGCGTGGCGATCGCGAACAACGGCACGGGGATCTCGCTTCAGTCGGGCGGCGTGCTGGTCATCAAGGCGAGCACCATCAACGACAACAAGACGCCGTGCGGGCCCGGCATCTACCTCGGTAAGGCCTCGGCGGTGAGCTCGCTCGAGCTGCGCTCGACGCAGGTCAAGAACAACTGCACCGCGGGCATCCAGTTCCTGGGCGCCGCAGGCTCGAGCATCGATCTCGGCCGCGGCAACTCGCTCGGGCAGAACACCATCACCGGCAACGGGACGTCCGGCGTCGGCGGCCTGACCGTGGAGACGGCGGCGGCCATCGTCGCCTACGCGGCGGGCAACACCTGGAATCCGAGCGTGCAGGCCGCCAGCGCTTCGGGCACGTACGCGGTCCCGACCGGGCAGAACAAGCTGGACGTGACCGGGGCGCAGATCGGCCAGAACTACGCGATCAAGGGCTCCGCTGCCGCCAGCATCGTGGTCCGCCTGGCGGAGAACGCCTGCATCCCGCAGGCGACCTGTAATTGACCGGCGGGCGACACGGCCCGTCGCTGGGTAGACTCTCAGCGTGACGCTCCGCTTCGCCCTCGCCCTGTGCTCGGCAGCGCTCGCGCTCGGAGCGGCGGCTGACGCCCGCGCCGAAGAAGGCGGCGCATGGGTGACCCATGAGAACGGCGAGCACCGTTACATCCCCGCCAAGGAATGGCAGAGAGAGCGCGCTCGCGCCGAGGCCGCCGCGCGCAGAGAGGCCGCCGACAACGCGCTCGCTTGCCGGCGCGGGGAGGGGTTCGCGTGCAGCCTGCTCGGCAGCGCGTATGAGGATGGCCGCGGTGTGCCGAAGAGCGCGGCTCGTGCCAAGGCCCGTCGAACGCGCGCCGCGGCGCTCTGGTCTGCGACCTGCCGTCGAGGGGACTTCGCCGCCTGCGCCGCGCTGGCGGACGCGTTGGAGACGGGGCAAGGCGTGAAGCGCGACCCTGCGCGGGCCGAGACGTTGGCCCGGCTGGCGAATCGGGGATTCCGCAAGCGCTGCGACGCCGGTGACGGAGACGCCTGTCACGCGCTGGGCACGCAGTACATCCTGGGCGCGGGCGTGGCGCGCAGCTGGGACGAGCAGCAACGGCTGTACCGCCGAGCGGACGAGCTGCGCCGGGCGGCCTGTGGCCGGGGCGCATGGGCAGCGTGCCGCGCCGCCGCTTCGCAGATTGGGATCGGCGACGGCGTGCCGCGCGACGCGGCGAAAGCCGCCGAGCTCCAGGCGCGGGCGGTCGCACTGGCAAAGACAGCCTGCAGCGGCGGCGACCAGGCGGCGTGCGCCTACCTTCGCCGTTAGCCTGGATGCGGTATCATCTTCCCGATGAACGCGATGGTCTGGGCAACGGGCGTGCTCTTCCTTGCGGTGGCCTGCGGAGGTGAGTCCGAGAGCGACGGCTCGGGCGGGACGTCCGGCAGCGGCGGCGCCGGTGGCAGCGTGGGCGGTGCCGGAGGCGCGCCGGGCGGCGCCGGTGGCAGCGGCGGAAGCGTGGGCGGCAGCGGGGGCGGCGGCGGCGCGGGCGGCAGCGCAGGCGCGGGCGGTGCGGCGGGCAGCGGCGGAGTGGACTGCAACCCGAGCACCGTGTCGTGCAAGGCGATGCAGCCCATCTGCCCCAAGGGACAGGTGCCCGCGGTCGAGAACGGTTGCTGGGGCCCCTGCGTGCCCGTCTTGACCTGCAAGCCGGAGAAGGACTGCTCGACCTGTACGAACGGCTGGTGCGCGGCCTACGTCTCGTTCGGCACCGAGTACCGTTGCGTGTCGCCGTCGATCCAGTGCGCGGCGCTAGCATGCTCTTGCCTCGCAGACTACTTCTGCGCGTCGCCGTTCGATGCCTGTACCACTCCGGGGGGGGGTGCCACCAAGGTGTCCTGCGAGTGTCCAACCTGCTGAGATGGCGGCGTTCGCGCGGCCTGGGCGGCCGCGCGGGTAGCGTTTTCGCGCGAAACGGTGCAATCTAAGCGCTGCTTATTGCGAAAGAGTGAGGGGCCATGTCTCGTCTTCTGCCTAGTACTGCGATTGCGTTGGGAATCATTGCGGCCATCCCGCTCAGCTGCGGCGGTGAGGAGCGCACGTTCGGCTCGACCACGGGCGGCGCCGCCGGCACTGCCGGGAGCGGCGCCAGCTCGGGCACGGGCGGCGCGGGCACGGGCGGCACGGGCGCCGGCGGCACGGGCGCCGGCGGCACGGGCGGCAGCGCTGGCACGGGAGACGCGGGAAAGACCTGCTCCAATGCCTCGGACTGCGACGACGGCCTGCTCTGCAACGGTACGGAGACCTGCGAGGGCACGTTCTGCAAGGCTGGGACGAACGCGACGGATGGGACGCCGTGCGTGCCGCCGGTCGACGGAGGTGTCGGCGACGGGGGTGTGACCTACAGCTGCGTGGCAGGCGCCTGCTTGGCCGTGTGTGTGAACGACGCAGACTGCGACGACAACGACGTCTGCACCGGGACCGAGACGTGCAGCCCGACGACCAAGACCTGCCAGAAGGGCACACCGCTGGTCTGCGACGACAAGAGCGACTGCACGGAGAACAAGTGTGATCCGACGACGGGTTGCTTCCATCCCCTGATCGACGCGGACGGCGACAACCACGCCGCCACCAGCTTGGGCGCCTGCGGGGACGACTGCAACGACAGCGACGCCACCGTCTACACAGGGGCCGCGGAGCTCTGCGACGGCAAGGACAACAATTGCGACAGCAAGACCGACGAGATCGCTCCCAGTTGGTATCCCGACTGCGACAAGGACAGCTTTCCTCCCGTCAACGCGACCGGGACGCAGAGCTGCGCCGCGCCGACGACGGCGCCCGCGACGTGTCCGGGCGGCGGCTGGACGGCCAAGGCGCCCGGTTCGGGCACCACCGACTGCTTCGACACCAACGCGGCCGTCCACCCCATGACGGCCACCGAGAACAACACCGCCTGGAGCAGCAAGGCGATCCCCGGGGCCACCACCGCCGTGGACTTCGACTACAACTGCGACGGAGTCGAAGAGAAGCGCTTCAACACCGGCTACGTCTCGACGAGCGCGAGCTGCACCCTGCAGTGTGGCTCGAGCGGCATCTGCTATTGCGCAGGCACCGCCGGCTACACGGGTGCGGTACCGGCCTGCGGCACATCGGCCAACTACACGAGCTGTTCGATGACGCTCGGCTGCAAACGAACGGCGGCCGCGCCGAAGATCCAAGAGTGCCGCTAGCGTTGCGGCCGAGTTGAAGCGAGAGCTCCGCGGCCGGGCCGACTGCCCCCTTCCCCACCCGCCGTCCCCGCGGCATGCTGCCGCCGATGGCAGTCGTCACCGTCGTCGGCGCAGGCATGATGGGCACCGCGCTGTGCTACCCGCTCTGCGACGCCGGGCACGAGGTGCGCCTGGTCGGCACGCACCTCGACCGAGAGATCGTCGAGTGCCTGAAGAGTCGAAGCCACCACCCGAAGCTCGCCCTCGACGTCCCGACGGAGATTCGCCCGTACTTCCTGGAGGAGCTCGGCGCCGCGATGCGCGGTGTGGAGATCATCGGCGTCGGCGTGAGCTCGGCGGGCGTGCACTGGGCCGGCGAGCAGCTCCGGCCCTTCGTGCGGCCGGAGATCCCGGTGGTGATGATCACCAAGGGCCTCGAGTGGTCGGGACAGGAGCTCGCGGTGCTTCCGGACGTGCTGGAGAGCTGCCTTGCTCCGGAGCTCCGGGGCAAGATCCACCCCGCGGCCGTGGCCGGCCCCTGTATCGCCGGTGAGCTGGCGCGGCGAGTCGAGACCTGCGTCGTCGTCACCGGCCGCGACGGCGACAAGCTCGGGCGTTTGGAGCGCGCGCTGCGCACGCCCTACTACCACCCCTTCACCAGCAGCGACGTCGTCGGCGTCGAGGTCTGCGCGGCGCTGAAGAACGCCTACGCCATGGGCATCGCCTTCGCGCTTGGCCTGCACGAGAAGAGCGGCGGCGTGCCCGGCAGCATCGCGCAGCACAACTACGAGGCCGCGGTCTTCGCCCAGAGCGTGCGCGAGATGCGCCTCTTGGTCCGCGCCGCGGGCGGCGATCCCGAGAGCGCCTCGGGACTGGCGGGCGTCGGCGATCTCGACGTGACCACCAACGGCGGCCGCACCGGACGCTTCGGCAAGCTCCTGGGCCTCGGCCTCTCCGTCGCCGAAGCCGTGGAGCGCATGCAGGGCGCCACGCTCGAGTGCCTGGACATCCTGCGGGTGATGCGCGCCGCGCTGCCCAGCCTGAGGGCACTCGGCGCGATCGGGCAGAACAGTGTCCCGCTCCTCGAGCACCTGGCCGAGGTGGCCCTCGACGGCAAGCCCGTCGCCGTTCCGTTCGCGCGCTTCTTCGGGTGACCATGCTCGTCCTCGGCATCGACGCCAGCACCACGGCCGTGAAGGCCATCGCCTGGGACACCGCGGGCACCAGCGTGGCCGAGGGACGCGCCGGTTATTCCTTGGAAAACCCGGCGCCCGGCGCCTGGGAGCAAGACGCGGAGGCGTGGTGGTCGGCGACGCGTTTCGCCATCGCCGAGTGCGTGCGCGCGCTCGGCCCGCGGGCCTCCGAGCTCCAGGCCCTGTGCATCACGCACCAGCGCGAGACCTTCGTGCTCACCGACGCCGACGGCAAGCCGCTCTGCCCGGCGCTGGTCTGGATGGACTCGCGAGGCACCGGAGAGGTCGAGGGCGCGCGCGCGCGCCTCGGCGCCGAGCGGCTGCGCGAGCTGTCCGGCAAGCCTGCCTGCATCACACCGTCGATCTACAAGCTGATGGCGCTGTTCCAGCGCCGGCCGGATCTGGCGCGAGCCTCTGCGCGCGTGCTCGACGTGCACTGCTTCCTGGCCTGGCGCCTCACCGGGCGCTTTGCCACGTCCCTCGCCTCGGCGGATCCCCTCGGCTTGGTGGACATGCGGCGGCGCGCCTGGTCGCCGGAGCTGCGCGGGCTGGCGGGGCTCGCAGAGAACCAGCTGCCCGAGCTGGTCGAACCGGGCAGCGAGCTCGGCAAGCTCGAAGCGCAGGTCGCTTCGACCATCGGGCTGCCGCCAGGTTTGCCGGTGATCGCAGGCGCCGGCGACGGCCAAGCCGCGGGGCTCGGAGCCGGGATCTCCGGTCCGGGCCGCTCCTACTTGAACCTCGGCACCGCAATCGTGTCGGGGGTGCTCTCGGAGGAGTACCGCGTCAGCGACGCCTTCCGCACGCTGTATGCGGCCCAAGCGGGGACCTTCTTCCTGGAGACGGATCTGAAAGGCGGGACGTTCACGCTGAGCTGGCTCGCGGAGAAGCTGCTCGGTTCGAGCGACGCGACGAAGAAGCTCGGGGAGCTCGAGCGCGAGGCCGGAGCGCTGCCCGCCGGCTCCGAGGGGCTCCTGCTCGTCCCCTACTGGAATGGCGTGATGAACCCGTACTGGGACGACGACGCCACCGGCATGCTGGTGGGGCTCACCGGACGCCACGGGCCGGCACACGTGTACCGCGCCGTGCTCGAGGGCATCGCCTTCGAGCAACGCCTGCACACGAGCGGCGTCGAGGCGGCGACGGGCAGCGCCATCGACGAGATGGTGGTGATGGGCGGCGGCTCGAAGAGCGCGCTCTTCTGCCAGCTCTTGGCAGACGTGCTCCAGAAGCGCATCACCCGCGCGCGTGCGACCGAAGCGACGGCCCTCGGAGCGGGGATCTTGGCCGCCGTCGGCGCGGGCCTCCACGCCGACCTCTCGACCGCAACTCGGCAAATGACCGGGACCGGAGAGAGCTTCGAGGGCGGCGTGGACTCGGCGCGCTACGCGGCGCTCTACCCGCTGTACGAGAGGCTCTTCCCGACTCTGCGCGCGACGCTCGCCGAGCTGGGCCGGCTCACGCGGCAGTAGTCTTGCGCGCCTTCGCGCCCTCGAGTCGAGGTGCCTCAGCTCTTGCCGGGCGGCGGCTCGGCGAACTCGCCCGGCTTCTTCTCGGGCTCGAGCGGCATCGGCTGCGACAAGCAGACCTGGGGCTCCGGCTCGGGGCCCGCGTCTTCGTGCATCGGCTGCGACAGACACGGCTGCGGCTCCGGATCCGGCTGAACCGAGAGGCATGGCTGCGCCGAGAGGCACACCTCCGGCGGCGGCGACGCCTTGCACGACTCCACGCTCAGCGCAGCCACCGCGGCCGCCAGGAATTTCGCCCGTCGTGCCAGGATCCGCTGCCGGTCGTCGTCGCTCATCGAGGCCCAGCTTACACCAGACTCGGGTTTCGCTCTTTCGCGCCCCGTGTTTGGCGCCACGCCCTGCCTTCGTCGAGGTTGTTGTCGAGACGCACTCGGGGAGCGCCAGGCGAAAGTTCCCACCTGACGAGGGCTCGCGCCGGCCTCGCCGCTGTTCTCGTGGGTCTTGGTCTCAGTGGCGGATCGCGATCTGCTCGTGCCAAGACACCGAAAGTCGAGTCAGATCAGCCCCAGCCTCGAAGCCTGCTCTCTTCTCTGCGATAGAGCTCGATAGCCTCTTCGACGACGCGCTCCGCCTCCACGCGCCCCACCGGATCCTCGGCGACGATGTCCTTCCGCGCCTCGAGCGACTTGTAGTCCAGGAAGAAGCGCTGGATCTCCCGGGCCAGGTGCCGAGGCAGCTGCTCGATCTGCTCGTATTCGTTGAAGGCCGGGTCGTGCAGGTGCACGGCGATGATCTTGTCGTCGGCCTTCCCGTCGTCGACCATGCGCACCATGCCGATGGGCCGCGCCACCATGATGCACATCGCCTCGACGGACTCGCTGCACAAGACCAGGATGTCGAGCGGATCGCCGTCGCCGCAGTAGGTACGCGGGATGAAGCCGTAGTTCGCCGGGTACTGCACCGAGCTGTGGAGCACGCGGTCCACGCGCAAGAGGCCCGTCGGCTTGTCGAGCTCGTATTTGACCTTGGACCCGCGGGGGATCTCGATCAGGGCGTTGACCGCGTCGCTCGGGGAGGGGGGTCGGCTCGGGAGCTCGTGCCAGGCGTGGACCATGCCCGACAGTCTACTCACTTTCCGAGCGTGTACTTGATCGAGTAGCTGATGACCGTCGGCCCCTTCTTGGGCTTTTCGAACTCCACCAGCTCGAACACCTGGACCACGCAGTCGCGGAAGCCGGTGCCCTTCATCCCGGTGCGCGGCTGCTTCACCTGCGCGTGACCGCCGTCCCGACCGATGTGCAGGTCCACGCCGAAGGTGCCGCCTTTGACCGGATCTTCGACCTTGGCGTAGCAGGATCGGAAGGCGTCGAACTGCTTCTCGATGGCACGCAGGAAGGGCGCCTTGGCGGCGTCGTCGTTGGGCCCGCCGCCGATGTGCAGGCCCACGTTCTCGACCTTCACTTCGGGCAAGGAGCCGACGGCCGGCGGCGGCGCCTCCGGCACCGCGGCCGATGCGCTCGCAGCCGGCGGCGGGGCAGCGGCAGGCGTGCTGGGCGCGACCTCCGGAGCCGCCGCGCTGGCCACGGGCGAGCTCGCCCCTTCGGCCTCCACGGGACAGGTCTCGGCCTTGGCCGACCTGGCCTCGCAGGGCGGGCACGAAGCACAGCCGAGCTGAACGCCGGCCAGCACGAGACCGAGAGCTCCGAAACGCGCGTCGAGCATGCGCCCGAGATAGCGCAAAGCCGCGTCAGCGGGAAGCGCTCGACTGGCCGCGCTCCTCGCGCAGGCGCGTGCCGACCGCCCAAAGGTACTCCGCCATGGCGGAGGCTTCGTCGTCCGTCAGCTGGACGCCGTGCTCCCGACGCATCTCGGCGATTTCCTCGGCCCACTGCGCCGGCGGCACCTCGTCCGGCGACTTCAGCGAGTGGCAGCCTGCGCAGCTCCGCACGTAGAGCGAGCGCCCGTGGGCCAGGCGCTCGCCCGTGGCTCCAGGAAAACGCTGGCTCGCCCTGGCCACGTCTGCGGAGGTCGGCGCAGGCAGGCCCGCTGCACATCCCATGAATGCAGCGGCCAAGCAGACCAGGGCGAGCCAGCGGTTCATCTAGAGATCCATCCCGAACAAGATGCGGGCATTGAGCCGCTCGTGGTGCGCGAGGTCGAAGGTGTCGTGACTCGCCTTGCTCTCGTCGTCGCCTTGGATGGCGAAGAGCTGGGGCATTACGGTCAGCGCCATCCACCACGCCTTCTGGGCGTAGGCGAATGAGGGACCGGCGAAGAACGCCGTCGCCGCGTGATCGCCGTCCACCAGCTCGGTATGGCTCCGGGCCTCGACACCCAGCACCAAGCTCGGGGTCAGGAAGTAGCCGAAGGCCAGGTCGGCCTCCAGCACCACCTCCCGCACGGTCTCGTCCTTCGACTCGAACTCCCACTCGTGCTCGGCCACGGCGTTGAACGCCACCAGCGCGTCACCCATGCGCTTGTCGAGGATCACCTTGGCCTCGAGCTCCGCCTCGGCGGGCGCCGCCGTCCACTCGAAGTACAGCGCGGAGCCCAGCGGATCCGCGAACGAGTCGCTGAGCTTGTACTTCCACTCGTTGGACACGCCGCCGAACTCGAAGCCAGTGGCGCGCGTGGTCTGCCCCGTCGTCGCGTCGGTCTGGTCGGCGGCGAGCGCCGTCATGTTCCAGTACCAAGCCATCTGGAGGTTCGGCACCACGCCGAACTCGAACTCGAGGCGCTGGTCGAAGCGGCTGTAGTAGTCCTTGCGCCCGGCGCGCCAGGTCGTCCAGGGCTCGATCTCGACGTCGCCCGGGTTCAGCACGTTGGACTCGTAGGTGTAGGTGAAGTGGCGCTCGGAGGCCGCAACTTCCGGCGCAAGCGCCAAGGTCAGCGGCAGAACGAGCAGTGATGCGAGGCAGTTGGTTCGAAGGGACACGGTGTTCATCTCTCCGGGGAACGGGTTGGAGGATGCCGTTATTGAAAATGATTGTCAATATCGAATTCATCAGCGGCCCCGAGGCCGCAGAATCCAGGGCTTTTGGCCCCAGCGGACCCAGACCTGTGGCACACCAGGCCATGCACTCCGGGGCCGCCGCGCTCTCGGCGCTCGCTCTCTTCGCGCTCGCCTGCCAGCGCGAGCGCCCGAGCCCCGCCCCCACGCCGAGCACCCCGACGCCGCCGGCTGCGAACTCCGCAGCGCCGACCGCGACGAGCGTCGAGCGCGAAGAAGCCCTCGACGCCGGCGGCCTCGCGGACGCGACGCCCGCCGAAGCGCCGGAGCTCGCCGACGTCGGCCCCGCGGGTCCGGCCAGCGCGACCCCGCGCGGCGTGGTGCTGATCACGCGCGACGATCAGCTCCTGCTCGCGGCGCTCTCCAAGGATCCGAAGTCGCTGCTCGAGGCGATCGATCTCGACGGCGGCGCCTTCGCACAATACGCACGAGGGCCGGCGATCACCGGGGACTTCGCCTACTGGATCTCGAAGGGGCGCTTGGTCGGCAAGAGGCTCTCTGGTGGCGGCCTCGAGGTGCTGGCGGAGGACGCCCGCGACGGCACCCGGGTCGCCGCTGCCTCGGTGGGGGAGAGCGCAGTCGTCGCTTACGTCGCCCGCCCGTCCACTCCCGGCGGCGATGCCACCGCGCGGCTTTGGGTCTCAGGTGGCGAGACGCTGCGGCTGTCCCCGGAGGGTGCCGCCGCCAGCAGCGTGGCGCTCGTCGAGACCGCGCACGGAGCTCTGGCGCTCACCCTGGAAGGCCGCACCGGCATGACCCCACTGCACGCGAGGCGCCTCGGCGAGCGGGGCGGAAAGGTCGTGCTGGAAGACGACGTCGTGGCGTGGGTCGGCGGATCCGCGCAGTCGCTCACCGAGGTGGTGGGGGGCGTCAGCCCGAACGGAGGCGTTTGGGGATTCGTCGCCATCGAGCGCGACGTGACCGGCTTCGGGCTGGCCGAGATCGACCTCGGCGAGCGGCCGAAGATGGGCGCCCCAGTCACCTGGCGCATGTATCCGAACGGGCTGGATCCCGCCCCGGTCGCCACCGGACGCGCCTGCGGCGAGACCTGGCTCGCCCACGCGCGTCCGGCGGAGTCGAAGCCTGGCGCGCCGCAGGAGCTCCACCTCTCCGCGCTGGGCGCCAATGGCCTCGGGCCTTCGCGCGTGCTCTCGAGGTCGAGGGCGTTCGTCAACGTGTCCGTGGCTGCCGCGGGCGACGCGATCTTGGTGGCTTACACCGCGGACCACCGCACCTGGGGCGTGCGCGTGCGCTGCGCGCCCAAGAAGAAGTGAGCGCGGATCCAGGCGACCCAGGATAAGCTCGCGCTCCCCATGCTCGACCAGATCCGTCCCCCCAAGCACCCCGTTCGCCCCGTGACTCCCAGCTGCAAGACGCTGCCGGAGCTGTTCCTCGGTCGGGTCGATCGCTCGCCGCACGCCACGGCCTGGAAGCGCAAGCTCGACGGACAGTGGGTGGCCTCGACCTGGCGTGACTTCTACGAGGCCTCCGCGTCGCTGGCGGGCTGGCTGATGGACGCCGGACTGAACCCCGGCGACAAGATCACCATCGTCGGCAGCACGCGCCCAGAGTGGTGCATCGCCGACATGGGCGGCCTCCTCGCCGGCGCGATCACCGTCGGCGCCTACCCCACGCTCACCCCCGAGCAGCTCGCCTACATCCTGGAGCACTCCGACTCGCGCTTCGTCATCGTCGAGGACGCGGAGCAGCTCGAGAAGGTCATCTCCGCCAAGGCCAGCCTGCCCAAGCTCGAACGGGCGCTGGTCTGGGAGCCCCGCGGCCTGGAGGACACGCTGAAGCGCGAGGGCTGGATCGAGCCATTTTCCCACGCCCTGAAGCAGCAGCCGGAGCGCGGTCGCATCGACGAGCGAGCGAGCAAGGTGGATCCGAAGACCACCGCCATCATCGTCTACACGAGCGGCACGACCGGGCCGCCCAAGGGTGCGATGATCTCCCACGAGAACATCGTCACGCTGCTCGGCAGCTCGACCATCATGGAGTTCGACGAGAACGACTGCGGCCTGAGCTTCTTGCCCATGGCCCACGTCGCCGAACGGGTGCTCGCGTTCTACGGCCGCATCAACTACGGCACCGCCACCGCCTACGCCAGCAGCGTGCCCGCCGTGCTCGAAGAGGTGAAGGAGGTGCAGCCCACCATCTTCGGCAGCGTGCCGCGCATCTTCGAGAAGGCCTACGCGCGCATCCAGGGCGAGGTCCAGAAGGCGCCACCGGGCAAGCAGAAGGCGTTTCGCTGGGCCGAAGGCGTGGGCCACGAGGTGGTGGCGCTGTGGCAGGCCGGCAAGCCCATCCCGCTCGGCCTCAAGCTCAAGCACGCCGTCGCCGACAAGCTGGTGTTCTCGAAGCTGCGCGCCGTGTTCGGCGGCAAGGTCCGCTACTTCGTCACCGGCGCGGCGCCCATCCCTCGCAAGATCATCGAGTTCTTTTGGGCCGCCGGCTTCCCCATCTTCGAGGTCTACGGCATGACGGAGGCGACGGTCGTTACCCACGTGAATCGCCCGGGCGCGGTGCGACTGGGCTCGGTGGGCAAGCCGCTCGCGTTCGTCGAAGACAAGCTGGCCGAGGACGGCGAGATCCTGATCCGCGGCAAGACCGTGTTCCAGGGCTACTACAAGGCGCCCGAGGCCACCGCCGAGACCATCGACGCCGACGGCTGGCTGCACACGGGCGACATCGGCAAGCGCGACGACGCCGGCTTCCTCTTCATCGTGGATCGCAAGAAGCACATCATCATCACCGCCGGCGGGAAGAACCTGACCCCCGCGAACATCGAGAACGAGATCAAGCACCAGGATCCGCTGATCAGCCACGTGCACGCCCACGGCGACACGCGCGCCTACGTGACCGCCATCGTGTCCGTGAGCCCCATCGAATCCATCGACTGGGCCGTGCAGAAGGGCATCGGCCCCGACGACTCCACCGTAGCCCGCATGAAGAAGGCGTTGATGGAGAACCCACTGGCGCGGCCCGAGGGGCTCGACGAGCTGATGGGCAAGGTCACCGCTCACCCGGAGCTCCGGCAGCGCATCGCGGAGGCGGTCCACCGCGGCAATCAGAAGCTCTCCCGCGTCGAGCAGGTCAAGCGCGTGTTCCTGCTGGAGCGCGAGTTCTCCCTCGACCAGGACGAGATCACGCCGACCCTGAAGGTGAAGCGCAAGAACGTCGAGAAGAAGTTCGCGGCGACGTTCGACAGGCTCTACGAGGATCCGAGCTTCGGCATCGTCGTGATCGACAAGTAGACGCGTTCACTCGGCGCCGATCTTCTCCAGCACCAGCGCGACTGTCGGGCCCGGATTGCAGAAGTAGTTTCCCGGGCCGCTCTTCAAGGCGAGCTGAAAGCCGACGACCGAGCCTGCCGCGGGCAGCGGGACGACGTCGTCGCCGAACGTCGCTCCGTAGCCCAGGGTGAGCGCAGCTGCCGTGGCGCTGCCGTCGAAGTGCCCCACCGCGGTGGTCGAGGTCTCGCCGCTCGGTGCGTAGAGGCGAAGCTCGAACTCGGGCACTGCAGTCGCAGAGTCGGCGATGACCCGAGTGCGCA
Organism: Polyangiaceae bacterium; assembly: GCA_015075635.1. Taxonomy (NCBI): domain Bacteria; kingdom Pseudomonadati; phylum Myxococcota; order Polyangiales; family Polyangiaceae; species Polyangiaceae bacterium. The sequence goes on along the minus strand of JABTUA010000003.1, from coordinate 1,422,174 downwards.
GGCGCACCTTCGTCTTGCCGTTTACCTCGAGCAGCCCTCGCACGTCGCCGACGGGGGCCTGGCACTTGTCGCCGGGACCCAGGCTCACACAAGCGCCCGCCTCGCAGATCCCGGCAGTAGTGCCGTCCTGATGCGCGGCGGGCCCGCTCGTTGCGAGGCTCGAGCCGGCCTCGAGGTCGTGGACGACCAGCAGCTTGCCGAGGGCGACCACCTTCACGTTGGCCTTCATCGCGAGGCTCGCGTTGCCGTTCAGGTCGTTCACTGGGCCCATGGCCAAGTCGAAGGAGGAACCACCCGCGAGGGACGCCCAGTCCGTGAACGTACCGACCAGGGCTCGGGCTCCGGTCCACGCCGGCGCTCCGGGCTCGGCCTTCCAGGCGAGCGATGGCGGTGCGCCGGACGCCACGCTGAGCGACACCGCGGCGGCGAGCTGCGTTGGATCTACTCCCTCGCTGACCAGCACGTTCACCTTGTGCCAAGGCAGGACGCCTTGGGCGTACATGTCGAGGCCCGGTGGCTGGGCGTCGAACGCGATCGTGCCGGAGAACTCCGTGACCTCGTTGACCAGCATGTCGCCCTGGAACAACCCGCTGTAGCGGGAGCGCGCCTGGAAGCTTCCGGTGAGCGCGCCGTCGGCAGCCCGCGGCAAGACCAGCTCCTCGATGGTCACCGAGTTGGCCTTGCCGCACCCACTCAAGCTGACCGCTGCCGCGCCAACGGTCACGCTGCACGCGACCTCGGAGCCGAGCGCTGCCTCGAACGCGCCCGCGCTCTGGCGGAGGTCGAGCCGAGTCGTAGCGAAACCGGGTCCGGTCAGCGTCTGCTCTTTCTTGGTGGTGGTGAGCGTGAAGGACGGCTTCTCCGCTGGCCACGCGAAGCTCCCGGTCGCCGGGGCGCCACCGGTCCCGGGCTGCGCGCCCGTGCCGGGAGTGCCCGCCGAACCACCTACACCGGCACCGCCCGTCCCACCGGAGTTGTCCGCCTCGCCGCCGCAGGCGGTCGCCAGCAGGACGACTCCGAGCGCTGCAATCTGCTTCATGGGCGTGCCTTGGGAGCAAGGCGCGTGCCGCGAGTTCGTGCCAGAGTGTGCCGTCACGGTAGCGGGTGCTGGCGCAGGAAGTCGAGCATGGCGGGCTCGTGGTCCACGACCCCGCCGGCCGTGCCGGCGATGCCGTCCGGCCAGTCCGTGTGGATCAACGTCGCCACCAGCGCGCCGCAGGTCGCGGCGGGCATGCAGCTCGTGACGACCTCGCCGGTGCCCTTGATCTTGAGCCACTGGACCGTCGGCGTGCCGACCTTCGCCGTCAGATCCGAGACCCAGGTGGACATAGTCGAGCCAGGAGCGAGCTCGCTGCCCTTGGCGATCTCGGCGGCCTGCGCGTCGTCGCAAGGCATCAGATCGCACCACCCGCTGACGATGAAGATCGGCACGCTGCTCTTTGGGTAGGGCGCGAGCTGGCAGGAGGGCGTCTGCCCGACCTGGGTGTTATGGAACGGATCGGCGCCCGAGTAGACCGCCGCCGCCGCCACGCGGTTGCCGCCGGGGCTCGGCTGCTCGTGGCGCGCGATGGCGTAGGCCTGCGCGAAGCGCCCGCCGTTGGACCAGCCGGTGACGTAGATGCGCTTCGGATCGACCTTGCCGCTCCCTACCCAGGCGTCGATGAAGGCGTCCGCGTTCGCGAAGTCAGGGTTCGTGGAGCAGCCGCCGAGGTCCCGGTAGAAGGTGTCGTGCTTGGAGCCGTCCTGGTTGGTCGCGGTGGGCCAGTGCAGGTTCCTCGCCTGGATGCTCAGCAGCGCGAAGCCCTTCTTCTGCGGGTCCCCGCTGAGGTCGTAGCTCGCGGCCTTCTGGCGCAGGAGCGAGGTGTCGTAGACGTTCTCCGCGCCGCCGCCGCTGCCGTGGAAGTAGACCAGGAGCGGCAACGCGGCGCTCGGGCTCGGCGAGTGCGCGCAGGCGTAGCGCGGCGTGCCGTCGATACCCTGCCGGCTCTCCGGCGCGCCGTCGTCGAAGGCCGGGTGCTTGGCGTTGGTCGTCTTGCACACCGGAACGTCGGTGGGCGTGGTGATCGGGCCCGTGTACGTGGCGAGGTACTTCGTGCAGGGGTTCGTCGCGCTGCAGGTCGGCAGCGGTGCGCCGGCGCCCGTCGTCGCGTTGCAGTCGAGCCCGCCGTCGCCCGCCGGCGGCTTCGGATCACAGCCGGCGTCCGCCCCACCGCCGCTGCCTCCGGCGCCACCGCTGGCGCCACTGCCGGTCGCTCCGCTACCGGTCGCGCCGCTGCCAGAGCTTCCGCCGCTCGCGCCCGCGGCTCCGCCGCTCGCGCCACCCGCTCCGCCGCTCGTCTTGCCTCCGTTCGCACCGCTGCCGCCGGCGCCTGCGTCCGAGTCCTCGCCGCCACATGCCCAGAACACGAGCGGCAGCCCAACCAGCGTCACACCCCATACGCACCGCATGCCGACCAGGCTACGGGTTTTCGAAGCAGCCGTGAACAACGCCGCCGAAGAAGTTTGCGTTCACCCACTACCGGCTGTACGAGGGCCGCCGTTTTCAAGTGGCACAGTCAAAACGCAAAAAGGCCCGCCGGTCCGCCGGCAAGAAGAAGACCCCCGCGCTGACGGCCAAGAACGCCGACAAGCACGTGCTCTACCAGCTCAGCGTGCAGGACGCGAAGGTGGAGGTCGACTTCATCGACCACGTCTACCGCGCCCTGTACCGGCGGCGGCCTCACTCGCTGCTGGAGGACTTCTGCGGCTCTGCGCTGATCTGCTCGGAGTGGGTGCAGCGCGCGGAGACTCGCACCGCGACCGGCGTGGACATCGACCCGAAGGTGCTGCGCTGGGGCACGCAGCACAACTTGGCCGGGCTGGGAGACGCTCGGGAGCGGGTGCGCCTGCTGCGGCAGGACGTCCGCGATCCGTTGGGAGCGAAGTTCGACGTCGTGTGCGCCTTCAACTTCAGCTACTGGGTCTTCCGGACGCGAGAGCAGCTCCGCAGCTACTTCGCTCACGTGCGCACGCTCCTCGGCAAGGACTCCATGTTCGTGCTCGACGCCTACGGGGGCTGGGAGGCGCAGCAACCGATGCAGGAGCGCCGCCGCATCAAGGGCGGCTTCACCTACGTCTGGGACCAGAACCAGTTCGACCCCATCACCCACGAGGTGGTGAACTACATCCACTTCGAGTTCAAAAATGGGTCGAAGCTGAAACAGGCCTTCAGCTACCACTGGCGCTTCTGGACGCTGCCGGAGCTGCAAGAGCTGCTCGAAGAAGCGGGGTTCCGCAGCGTGCAGGTGTACTGGGACTGCTCGGATCCGGACTCCGACGAGGAGATCTTCCGGCCCCGCCTGCGCGCGAAGAACCAACCCGGCTGGCTCGCCTATCTGGTCGCGCGGCGCTGAGCTCTGATCCGCCACCACCAGAATTTTGTAGGCGTAGGTATGTGAACCTGGGCAGTGGTACGCTCATGTGGGGATCGTTGTCTCAACGGTCCCGAAGAGAGGTGCCATGTTGCCGTTCCACCGACGATTCCAGGCCTGGGGGACACGACACGCGAGCGCAGCGCTCGCCTTGGTTGCCATCGTTGCTTGCTCGAAGAAGCAACCTGCTTCGAGCGAGCCACCCGACGACCCACCGTCGATTACACCAGTACTAGAAGCCGGCCGAGGCAAGAGCGACGGCCAGCTCGGACAGAACATCCCCGAAGAGGGTCTGCCCGAGGGACCGAAGAGCTTCGTGGCGGACGCGAGCGGCGGAGTCCACGTCCTCGATCAGGAGAACGCCAGGATCCAGAAGTTCAGCGGCGGCGCGTTCGAGAAGAGCGTGCCCATCCCCGCGCGCGCGTTCGACGACGTCGAGCTGTTCGAGAGCGGCGGCTACGCTTTGCTCGACGTGCACGCGCCCGCCGCCATCGTGTTCGTGGACGGGGCCGGCCAGCTGAAGAGCGAGCTCGCTCTGGAGAGCGACGAGATCCCCGAGCCGTCGCTGATCACCGCGCTCGTCAAGCATGGCGACGGCTACTACGTCGAGCTCTCCGACGACTACCTGGTCCACGTCGCGAGCTCCGCCGGCGCGCCGGTGGAGAAGAGCGTGGTGCCCGGGCAGGCCCTCGACGGCAGCACGGCGCTGAAGGCCGACCTCGCGGATCCCAAACACGTCGCGCTCTACCGCGTCGCGCTCCCGGAGGGCGATCCCAGCGCCCTCGCCGACGTCGCCTTCGGCGAGCGTGTCGCGCGGCGCACGCTGCTCGCGGCGAAGAAGGGCGGCGGCACGCTGCTCGGCGTGGTCACCGAGTCCGAGCAGCCCGATCCGGAGACCCCGCCGCTCGAGAGCGCGAGCCTGGTGGTGCTCGACTCCGGCGGACACGAGAAGCACCGCGTCCCGCTGCCGCACTCGGAGAGCGTGGAGGACGTGTTCCGAAACGTGAAGCGCGGCGACGACGGCAACGTGTACGTGATGAAGGTCGCCGCGAGCGGTGTCTCGATCGTGAAGGTGACGCCATGAAGGCGCGGATCCTGTCGCTGCTGCTCGCGCTCTGGGCGTGCCTGGCCGTCGCGCCAGCCTGCGCCGTGCAGGTCGGCGAGCCGGGAGACGAAGAGGAGCTCGCTTCGACGGAGGAGGCGCTCACCGCCGCCATGAGCCGGGAGGAGATCCTGGCGCTCGCCCAGAGTGGAGTCGGCTACTCCTACTGGTGGGGTCACGGGCGCTGGGACCCGACCAGCAAGGCCTACCCCGGCAAGTGCAGCGGCAGCTGCGGCAAGTGCAGCCACTGGGCGTCCCCGAAGGGTGGCCCGGAGTACGGCGCGGACTGCTCGGGCTTCGTCGCCCAGGCCTGGCAGGTGCCGAACGAGGGCTCGCCCAAGGTCGATCGCCACCCGTACTCGACCTACAACTTCCGCTACCAGAAGACCCACTGGTACCCGATCAAGAAGAGCGAGCTCAAGGCGGGAGACGCGCTGGTCTACAACACCGGCTCGAAGGGGCACATCGTCCTGTTCGAGAAGTGGACGGGCGGTGGCAAGGCGATGGCCTACGAGTGCTCCGGCTGCAAGGTCGGCTGCATCCACAAGCCCCGTGGCTTCGGCAGCGCCTACATCGCCATCCGGCGCAAGGGCGTCGAGGACGAGCCCAAGAACGATCCGCCCAAGGGCCAGCTCGAGAAAGCCAGCTGCGACGACGGCGTGAAGGGCTGGGCTCAGGACCCGGACGCCCCCAAGGCGGCCGTCGACGTCGTGCTCAGCTTCGACGGGCCCCTCGGCGGCAAGAACACCAAGCAGTTGACGCTGAAGGCCGACCAGAACCGCGCGGATCTCGCCAAGAAGCTCGGCTCGGCCAACCACGGCTTCTCGGCGGCGCTGCCGGCGACGCTCAAAGACGGCAAGAAGCACACGATCTACGCCTACGCCGTGGATGACAAAGGCAAGGAGAAGAAGCTCCTGGTCGGCGCGCCGCGCAGCATCACCTGCGGGCCTCCGCCGGCGACCAAGGCCGACGCTGTGCCGCATTCGTGCAGCCACGGCGAGTGCGAGACCGGCACCGCCCTCACCAAGGACTGCAGCCCGTGCGCGGCTCAGGTGTGCATCCTGAAGCCGTCGTGTTGCGACGCGGTCAACGGCAAGTGGGACGTGTCCTGCGTGGATCTCGCGGGTGAGACCATCGGGGCGTGCCGCGGTGTGTGCGCCGGCGGGCCATCGAGCTGCGCGCACAGCGAGTGCGAGGCCGGAAGCGCGCTCAGCGCCACCTGCTCGGAGTGCGCGGCGCACGTCTGCAAGCGCGATCCATTCTGCTGCAGCGCCGGCAAGTGGGACTGGATCTGTGCCAAGGAAGCGAAGGAAGATCCTTGGTGCAGCTGCGGCACACCATGACGACCTGACCGGGCTTGCCTGCCCCCGGATCCTGGCGTATCCGGTCTGCCAAGACCGAGCGTCGGAGCGCACCCCTCTGGGGCGCCACCGGCCGTGAACCAGGGAGAGACCGATGGGCAGGAAAGTCTACGTCGTGGGCGTCGGAATGACGAAGTTCGAGAAGCCGGGCGCCAAGGAGTGGGACTACCCGGACATGGTGAAGGAGGCGGGCGACAAGGCGCTCGCCGACGCGGGCATCCCTTACACGAAGATCCAGCAGGCCGCTGCCGGCTACGTCTACGGCGAGAGCACCAGCGGTGAGCGCGCGCTCTACGGGCTCGGCCTGACCGGCATCCCCATCTACAACGTCAACAACAACTGCTCCACCGGCTCGACCGCGCTCTTCCTGGCCAAGCAGCTGGTCGAAGGCGGGCTCGCCGACTGCGTCATGGCCGTCGGCTTCGAGAAGATGGAGAAGGGCTCCCTCGGCGCGAAGTTCATGGACCGCGTGAACCCCATGGACAAGCACATGATGCTGATGATGGAGCTCCGGGAGTTCGCGCCGGCTCCGCCCGCACCGCAGCTGTTCGGCAACGCCGGCCGCGAGCACATGGAGAAGTACGGCACCAAGGCCGAGCAGTTCGCCAAGGTCGGCTGGAAGAACCACAAGCACTCGGTGAACAACCCGTACTCGCAGTTCCAGGACGAGTACTCGCTGGAGGACATCCTGAACGCCAAGGAGGTCTACGCGCCTCTGACCAAGCTCCAGTGCTGCCCGACCTCGGACGGCGCGGGCGCCGCCATCCTGGCCAGCGCTGACTTCGTCAAGCAGCACAAGCTGGAAGGCAAGGCCATCGAGATCGCGGGCATGTCGATGGTGACCGACCTCGCCAGCACGTTCGAGGAGCGGAGCTGCATCAAGATCATCGGCGCGGACATGAGCCGCAAGGCCGCCCAGACCGCGTACGAGCAGGCGGGCGTCGGTCCGGAGAACGTCGACGTGATCGAGCTGCACGACTGCTTCAGCACCAACGAGCTCATCACCTACGAGGCGCTCGGGTTGTGTCCCGCCGGCAAGGGCGGCGAGCTGATCGACTCCGGCGCCGTGACCTACGGCGGCAAGTGGGTGGTGAACCCCTCCGGCGGCCTGATCTCCAAGGGCCACCCGCTCGGGGCCACCGGCCTCGCGCAGTGCTCGGAGCTGAACTGGCAGCTGCGCGGCCTGGCGGACAAGCGCCAGGTGCCGGGCGCCAAGATCGCGCTCCAGCACAACCTGGGTCTCGGCGGCGCGGCGGTGGTGACCCTCTACAGGAAGCCGGACGCAATCAACTGAGCGGCTGCTCGGGGCTGTAAGGCCCGCCCGGGCTCGACCGTTTTCCCACGGTCGAAGACCCGCGCGGGCCTTCTGCTTTTCGAGAGAAGGCCGCCGCCATCGATTCCCTGCCTGACCCGTCTCACTGGTTGTACCCTTCTCCCGCCGAGCCCTGCGCATGCGCCCCCGTCACGTCGTCCTCTCGCTCCTCTTCGGCTTCGTCGCGATGGCGTGCGCCCCGCGCCGGGCACAAGAGCCGGCGAGCCCCGCGGGCGCGGCGCAAGAGTCGCAGATGACCCAGGCACAGCAGCCGGGCTACGGCACGGCGCCCCCGGCGCCGACGACGGCAGCGCCCTCGAGCGCCGCCGTTCCTGCAGAAGACGAGAATGGAGCGCGCACGGAGGGTGACTTCGCGAGCGTCGCCGAGGCCGAGGCCGCGCTGGAGAAGGCGCGCGCGGAGCTGAATCCTGCCCCGCCGCCGGCCCGACCCGCCGACACGGAGGCCCCGGCGAAGGCCGAGGCCAAGAAGGCGCCTGCACCCAGCGCCGCCCCGGCCGGTGGTCTCGCCGCGGGCGCCGACCGCTGCGGGAACGCCTGCAAGGCGTTCGCCTCGCTCAAGCGCGCCGCCGGCGCAGTGTGCCGCCTGGCCGGGGAGTCGAACGCGCGCTGCAAGCGCGCTCAGGGTATCGTGCAGGAAAACCAAGCGCGGATCGCGGTGTGCAAATGCGAGAAGAACGGGGAGTGAGCTGGATTCGGCTCGGGTGCGCGGCTCTGCTCTTGCCAGCGCTCGCGCTGGGCAGCTGCAAGAAGGACGAGGCACCGGCGAGCGAGGCGCCGACGAGCCAGGCACCGCCCCCGCCTGAAGAGTCCGAGCACGCCGGCGCTCCAGCGCCGTCGGCGCCCGGCCAAGCTGCCGCCGCACCCGAGCCCGCGCCGACGCTCGGCTCCACGAAGGATCTGGACGACGTGAAGGCGGACGAGCAGCGCGAGAAGTCGAAGCGCTCGCTCGCTCGAGAGCCCGCCACGCTGGGCGACGCGGAGAAGGCGCTCGATCAAGCGCTGGCGGATCTGAACCTGCTGGCCGGCACCAAGGCCGCGAAGGGCAGCGCCACTCCCCTCGCCGCGGGCGACACCCGCTGCCCGGAGGCCTGCAAGGCCATGGAGTCGCTGCGGCGAGCGGCTGCCTCGGTCTGCCGGCTGGCGGGCGACCCCCACGAGCGCTGCGACCGCGCCAAGAAGATCGTGAAGGACAGCGAGGCGCGGGTGGCGGTCTGCAAGTGCGAGGCGCCCAAGGACTAGGACTCTCCGGTTTCCAACTGCCGGAGGTACGACAACATGGTTCGGTTCGGGATTTCCGCCGCTCTGGCGCTGGGCGTAGTGGCAATGGCTGGCACGGCACGGGCGGAGGTGGAGAGCACCGAGCGCACCTCGGACGGGGACCGCTACGTGTTTCGCGACGATCTCCTCAACTCCGACGTGGGGTTCCCGGCCGGGGCGCGCATCACCGTCCGCCCGCTCGCGGGGCGCGTGTTGCTGATCCGCCCTCGCACCTCGTTCGTCCGAGAGATGTTCAAGTCCGTCGAGAAGATGTGACCTTTCGCCCGCGCGCCGCGTCGAGCAACATGGCGCTCGCCCGCGATGCCCGAACGCCCTGCTCCCGTCGGCCGCCTGGCGCCGAGCCCAACGGGCCAGCTGCACCTCGGTCACGCCCGCTCGTTCCTGCTCGCGTGGTGGAGCGTGCGCTCGCGCGCTGGCCGCGTCGTGCTGCGCATGGAGGACCTGGACGCGCCCCGCGTGCGGCCTGGGATGGTCGAGGCCGCGGTTCGAGATCTGGAGTGGCTCGGCCTCGACTGGGACGGGCCGATGCTCCTGCAATCGGCCGGGATGGAGCGCTTGCGGGCGGCGGTGAGCCAGCTCTCGAACGCGGGCCTCACCTACCCCTGCGTGTGCTCGCGCGCCGACGTACGCGCCGCGCTCGGCGCGCCGCAGCAAGGGGACGTGGAGCAACGCTACCCCGGCACCTGCCGCGGTCGCTTCGACTCGATCGAGACCGCGAGCGCACGCACGGGGCGCGAGGTGAGCCTGCGCTTCCGTGTGCCGGAGGGCGCGCTCGCGATCGCCGACGCGTTCGCCGCCCCCGCGGCGTTCGACGTCCAGACCGAGGTCGGCGACTTCATGGTGGCACGCCGCGATGGCACGCCCGCCTATCAGCTGGCGGTCGTCGTGGACGACGCTTTCCAGGAAGTGACCGAGGTGCTGCGCGGGGACGACCTGCTCCCGAGCGCCGCCCGGCAGGCGCACCTGCAACGCGCGCTCGGGCTCGCCCACCCGAGCTGGGTTCACGTGCCGCTGGTGGTGGACGCCTCCGGTCGCCGCTTCGCCAAGCGCGCAGACGACCTGAGCCTGGCGGAGCTCCGCGCGCGCGGCGTCGATCCGCGGGCGCTGGTCGGTTGGGCGGCGCGAGCCAGTGGGCTCGACGTGCCCGAGCGAATATCGCCGCGGGAAGCCCTCGCCGAGTTCTCGCTGGCCAAGCTGCCGCACGAGCCGGTGCGGCTCGACCCCGAAACGCTTGCTAAGCTGAAGAGCGCGCGATGACTCGTCACACTCGACGCCGCTTCCTGGCTCTGTCCGGTCTCATGACGGGAGGCCTCTGGGCTCCCGTAGGGTACGCGGCCGCGAACGAACGCTTGATCTACGTGCAGGCCTTGGGCAAGGCGCTGCCGGACGCCGACGTCGCCATGGTCGTGCGCGCCCTCGCGGCGTTCTACGCCGTGGAGGTCAAGACGCTGGGCCGCGTGGACCTGCCGAAGTCCGCGTATTACCCGAAGCGCGGCCGCTACCGCGCCGAGAAGCTGCTCGACTTCCTGAAGCCACGCTTGCCGGCGGGGGGCAGCCGCATCCTCGGTCTGACCGGCGTGGACATCAGCACGACCAAGGGCAAGATCGACGACTGGGGCATCCTGGGCCTCGCGACCATCGACGGCGCGGCCTGCGTGCTCTCCTCGTTCCGCTGCAAGCGCCAGGCGAAGAACGCCGAGCACGCGCGGATTCGGCTGGGCAAGGTCGCGGTCCACGAGATCGGCCACACCTTCGGGCTCGACCACTGCCCGAACCGCGGCTGTCTGATGGAGGACGGCGGCGGCAGCGTGCTGACCACCGATCGCGAGTACGACCTCTGCTTCGAGAGCCGTCGCGCGCTCAGCGAGCATGGAGTGGAGCTCGCCGACGGCGAAATCCCGTGGCCGAAGCCGAAGAGCAAGTGAGCCTAGTGAATCCGCGCGACGAGCGGCAGCTCGGCGACGATGCCAGCCTCTGCCGTGGCCAGCTCGCCGAGCCGCGCTCGCGTCGGCTCGACACCGAAGCGCTGCTCCGCCAGGTGGACGAACAGCGCGGCGTGACCGGCCTCGCTCCCCTCCAGGCGCCGGAACACCGCCCCGAGCTCCGTCTCGCCCCGGCGCTCGAGCTCGGCGCGCAACAAGCGGAAGCGCTCGCAAGAGCGCGCCTCGATCAGCGCCCCGACCAGCAAGCGGTCGAGCTTTCGGAGCTCCTGCGGCTGGCGCAAGAGGCCCATCAGAGCGCGCGCGTAGGGGTCCCCACGGTCGCGCGTCAGCTCGACGCCGCGAGCGAGCAGCAGCGCGTGGACCTCCCGAAAGTGCCCGAGCTCCTCCTCGGCGAGGCGCGCCATGGCCGTAACCAGCTCGGCGTCCTCGGGGTAGTCGTTGATCAGCGCGATGGCGCTGGCGCTCGCCTTCTTCTCGCAGTGCGCGTGGTCCGCCAGGGTCGCCCCGAGGTCGTCCGCCGCCACGCTCGCCCATGCGGCTGGCGTGTCGCTCTGGAGCAAGCGCTCCGCGGGGCGCGGGTCGGCGGCCATGACGGGTGTCTAGCCGAGTCTGATCTCCATGTCATTGGCGTGTGAACCGCGGTGGAGACCCAGGCGGCGGCTCAACGAGCATTGTGCGCGAACCGAGCTGGCACGCGCCGTGCTCCAGCCCGCGAAGCCATGATTCGGAGTGCAGCGCTCGTCGCGGGCCTCGGGCTCGCACCCGTGACGGCCGGCGCCGAGCCCACCAACGACGCCCTGCTCGCGGCGGGAGCCGGCTACCGCCACGTCACGGACGTCGATCTGGCCGCCATCGGAGGGTCCGACGACTTCGGCTCGGGCGGCGACCAGAGCCCGGGCTCGCTCTCGGTCGAGGTCGGAGCTGGCCTGGTCTTCGCGAGCCCGCTGGAGCTACGCGTCAGCGCATGGCTCGGCGTCGGGGGGCTCGCCCTCGCCGACATCGAGCGGCGCTACTTCGGCGGGGGCCCGGAGCAGGTCGGCTCGTCGCTGACTGTCGGCGCGGGCGCGAGCGCGCGCTACGCACCGGTCCTGACCCCGGGCTTGCGCCTGCTGGCTGGATCCGCCGTGGACTGGAAGCGGCTGACCGCAGCGTCGCCCCTCGGCTCCGCGCACCTCGAGCTGGTCGGCGTGGGCCTCGACGCAGGGCTGCGCGTGCGCGTGGGTCGGATCTCGCGCCGCGTGGACGGGCACCTGGAGCTGACCGCCGGGGCGCGCCGCGAGCTGCCGGTCGCGGTCTGGGTCGGTCACGGCAAGAGCGACGTGCTGTTCGCGGGAGTCGAAGACTCGAGTGATCCCGTCTACAGCGTCGGCCTGAGCGCGGCCTACGTGTTCTCGTTCACCGACGCGTTCTGATTGGGCTTTGCCCTTTCGCGCCCGCGTTCGCCGCCGCGCCGCGCGGTTGGATTCTCGTCGAGACGCGAGCAGGAAACGTTTGGCGACGACGCCCACTTGACTGCGGGAGTGCGCCGGCCCCGCCGGTGTTCTCGTGAGTCTCGACCTCAGTGGCGGGCGCGATCCGGCGTGCCAAGACAGCGAGGGTCGGGTTTGACTCAGGCCCGCGCCAGTCTGAACACGGGCAGCTCCGGCCGGCAGAGGAAGCGCGCGGGCACGATGCTGGTCCCGGTTCCTCGGCTCACGTAGCCCCTGCCGGCGGGCGTGTCGTAGAAGCCTTGCACGTAGCGCCCGCTGCCCGGAGGCACGAGCGGCGCCCAGGGCCCCAGGCGCACCTGCCCGCCATGCGTGTGCCCGGCGAGGGCGAGGTCGAAGCGCGGCGCCTCGGAGGGGACGCGATCGAACATCGCGGGGCTGTGCGTGAGCAGGAGCCTCGGGGCGCCCGAGCCCGCGACCGCGCCGAGCGAAGCGAGCGTGCGGTCCCAGCGCGGCGCCCCGGCGTAGCCGTCGTCCGTCGCGGTCACGATCAAGCCCGCCACCACGGCGGCCTCGTCCACCAGGAGACGTGCCCCCAGCCGCTCGTACTCCCGGGCGAGCCCCAGCGCGGTGAAGCCTCCCCAGTGCTCCCAATTGCCCAAGCTCGCGACGATGGCAGCGCCCGCCTCCCGGAGACCCGTACAGAGCTCCGCGAGCACCGCGAGGCCCGCGGGACGATCGACGATGTCCCCGGTGAGCACCACGAGCTGGATCTGGCCGCGCCGGACCGTGTCCACGATCGCGCGCTCGACCCGACCCATCGCCTTCAGATGGGCGTCGGTGATTTGCGCGATCTGAAGGCCTTCCAAGGCGCGCGGCAGCCCAGGCACCGAGACCTCGTGCCGGGTCACAGCGAGCCAGGCCGGCTCGAGCGCGAAGGCGTCGAGCGCCCCCGCGCCCGCCACGGCGCCCGCCCCGAGCAAGAGGCGGCGCCGCCCGAAGCGTGAGCTCCGAGCTAGCTCCTGATGATCGTCCGGATCCACTTGCCGTAAGCGTAGATCCCCATGGCCGTGACGACACCTATCGCGCCCATGATGATCCAGACCACGCCGACATTGTGGGTCGAATACATCAGCTGGGTCAGGTGCTCGCGGGACTCTCCGGTGAACTTGACCAGCTCCCCGAAGGCCTCCCCCTGCTTGACTGCCGCGAGCTGGGCGGCATCCATGCCCCGCTCGGCCAGGAGCTCCCGGGCGAAGCGATCCTTGGACGCGAAGTGGTCGTACAGCGCGGGCGCCGTGAAGCCCTCGAGGCCCCAGCCGATGGCCAACGGGATCTGGGAGAAGCCCAGGTACATCGCCTTCTTGTCGGCCGGCGCGAAGTTTCCGATGAATTCGCTGAACTTCGGGCTGGAGAGCATCTCGCCCACGCTGAAGATCAGGATGGCGCCGACCGAGATCCAGCCATGGGTCGAGTACCCCGAGAGGAACATCGCCACCGTCGCCAACAGCGTGCCGATGACCATGCTGGTGGTGGCGCGCAGCCGCCCGCTCATCCACGCGAACAGGAAGCAGGTGGTCATGATCAACCCCGCGTTCAGGTTGAGCATGCCCTCGGGGAGGATCTCCGTCCCCTCCTTGTTCATCACCACGAAGAACTTCACGAACGCGGACTCGGTCCCGCCCGTGCCGAACAGGCTCTTCACGATGTCGCGCGTGTCCACCCAGTCCTCGATGTGCGCGGGGAGCACGTCGAACAACGCGTTGAACATGTACCAAAACCCCGAGAAGATCAGCAGGTACAGCCAGACGTGCTTCTTCTTGAGCTCGCGCAGCGACTCCTTCCAGAGCGCCTCTCGCCTGATCCCGCCGGCCTTCTCCAGCCGTGCGCGCTCCAGGCGCTCCTCCTTGCCCGGCTCCTTGTAGGTGAGCAGCAACAGGAAGTTCAGGGCGATGAGCGCTGCGCAGGACAGGAACACGTAGCGCCACTGCATCTTGCGCATGTAGCCGGCGAGCAGCGGGCCCAAAAAGCCGCCGATGTTCACGGTCTGGTAGAAGATGCCCCAGGCCATGGAGCTGTTCTCGCGCTTCGTCGCCTTGACCAGCGTCCCCTGGATGCCCGGCTTGAACACCGCAGTACCGGCTGCGAGCAGCATCGCTCCCGCGAAAAAGCCGTAGAAGGTCGGGAACGAGGCCATCACCAGGTAGCCCGAGATCTTGATCACGGTCGAGGCGAAGATGGTCTGCTTGTAGCCATACCGATCCGAGAGCCCGCCGGTGAAGACCGGGACCACGGACTGCACCCAGGCCCAGGTTCCCAGGATGATGCCGAACTGCGACATCGGAACGCCGAGCCCGCCGTCGCGCACCGGGGCCTTCGCGTAGAGCGTCGCGACCGCCTTCACCCCGTAGTAGGCGAAGCGTTCGACCATCTCCATGGCCCCGACGACCCAGAACACGTAGCCGAGCGAGACGATCGCCGCGCCGAGCCCCAGCTGCTTCACGTCGTCGAGGGCGGCGGTGTCGGCGCCCGGACTTCCTGCGCTCTTGCCTGTTTCGGTCTTCTCGCTCATGCGCCGCCCGGCCCTCCCTGGCCGGGCGGGACCTTAGAACGAGCGCCTCGTCCAGTTCAACCTGCTCACGCCTTCGCCAGGAAGCGATCCAGGGCCTTCCCGGCCTGGGCTCGCACTTTGTTCCTGACCAGCGGCGTCCAGCCCAGGAGCAGGCCTGGCACACCGAGCGCTTGGCGGGACCAACGCCAGAAGTCGAACTCGTCGTCATGACGTACGATCAAGCCGTCGCGCAGCACGAAGCGCGCATCGATCACGTTGTGCACGCGGCGACCGGTGGCCGAGAACGTGTAACGCGCTTCCCAGTGCGCGCGGCCGCTATGGTCGTCGGCGGTGATCCCGGAGGCCTCGATCTCGAGGTCGGTGGCTTGCTGGGTGAGCATGCGCCACATGCCCGCCGCGCGTGCACCTTTCAGGTCCGGAAACACGGGATCGGAGAAGGCGACGTCGCTCGCGTAGCAGGCCACCATCCCCTCGCCGTCCGAGCGCGCGAAGGCCGCATAGAACCTGCGAATCAACGCTTCGTTCTCGTGCATCGACGGCGACGGTACTGCCGATGGCGCGCGCCGTGCTAGCCTTGCTTGCATGGGAGGATATCGGCTGGCCTGGGGCGCTGCGATCTTCGGCTCGGTGATCGCGTGCGGGGGCGAAGAGTTCGCGAGCAACGGAACCGGCGGCGCGGGCGCGACCGCGAGCGGCGGATCGTCGGCGGGTGGCAGCGCGGGGTCAGGCGCCAGCTCGGGCGCGGGCGGCTCCTCGGGCAGCGGCGGCTCCGGTGGCGCGAGCGGCGGCTCCTCGGGCAGCGGCGGCTCCGGTGGCGCGAGCGGTGGCTCCGGTGGCGCCAGTGGCGGCTCCGGTGGCGCCAGCGGCGGCTCCTCGGGCAGCGGTGGCTCCGGTGGCGCGAGCGGTGGCTCCGGTGGCGCCAGTGGCGGCTCCGGTGGCGCCAGCGGCGGCTCCGGCGGCTCTGGCGGGAACGTCGCGAGCTGCGGCGTCCCCTCGGCGAACCAGGGCGCGCTGCTCTTGCACACGACTCTGGACAATCAGGGCGCCGCGCAGACCCCCGCGTTCATGAAGGCTCCGCAGGCGGGCTACGTCGTGGGGACCTTCACCTCGCCCGGGCCCTGCGCGGGCGTGTTCGTCGTGGACCACAGCAGCGACTGCGTGAAGTACGCCGCCAGCGGGAACATCGATCCCAAGTCGGGCACGCTGGACTTCTTCTTCCGACCCAGGTTCGAGAAGAACGACGGCCTCGCTCACAAGCTTTTCTCGTTGACCAATACGTACATGCAGCTCTTGAAGACCGCGAGCCCGGAGCAAGGCCTCACCTTCGGCATGCCCGGTACGCCCATCGCGACGGTGGACAACGCCAGCCTGACCTTCGTGAAGGACCAGTGGACGCGGATCACCGTCACCTGGCAGGAGAACAGCGGCCAGATCACCGTTACCATCTACCTGGACGGACAACAGAAAGCGCAGGCCACCAAGACCTTCCCGACCTCGGCGCCCCCGTCGCCGCTGAACATGTACATCGGCAACCTCGGCTGTAACTCCACCGATCACGCCATGGGCGACTTCGACGACTTCAAGATCTACGACAAGGTCGTCCCGCCCACGGGCTGATCAATTGCAGGTGGATGCGGGGCCCATCGTGCCCTGCACCACCACGTCGCTGAAGGTGGCGCCGATGGGCATGCCGGCGTCGCCGATGGCGTCGTGCCGAGCGCAGCCGATGGTGAAGTGCAGCTCCGACGGGCCGAAGACCAGGCCGGTCTGCGAGTAGTCGTTGGTCCAGACGTCCACTCCGTCGCGAGCGTAGGTGGCCTTGCCGTTGCCCCAGGTCACCTTGATCTTGCTCGGCGAGCCGTCCCAGGTCGGGTTGCCGCCCCACCAGCCGTCACCGTCGTAGAAGCTCTTGGCACACTTGCATGTGCCGTATCCCGGCGCACCGTCGGGGCACATGAGCATGATGAACTTCTGCTCGCCCAGGCGATCCGGCACCTGCTGTCCGTAGATGCGGATCAGCTGCTTGTAGTGGTTGTCCCGGAACTCGGGGTTGTAGTTGATGGGCTCGGTGATGCCGTACCCGGCGTCGTAGAGGCTGAAGATCTCGTGATCGGCGAGGGTGAGGTTCGCGGTGGTGATGCCCGCCACCGTGAACTCGATGGAGCCCTGCACCAGACGCGGCAGCGCGTACCAGATGCGATCCGTCTTGGCGGTGACCGTCCAGCCGTTCGAGCCGTAGGTGCCGCCCACCGCGGTGCCCTTGGGGCTGCCGTCCTTCAGCGAGTCGGTCAGCGAGAACGGGCCAGTCGCGCCGCCGCCTCCGCTCCCGCTCGCGCCGCCCGCACCGCCCGCGCCGCCAGTTGCTCCCGCGCTGCCCCCGGACGGGGAGCCGCCGCTGCCGGAAGCGCCGCCGCTGCCCGAGGCACAGCCGGTACACGCGCCCCAGGACGTGCCGTCGGCGCCGCACACCTGCACGCCTTTGCCACCTCCCGGGCAGGGGCAGTCCTCCTGCTTGCCGGGCGTGCAACTCGGCGCCGGATCCGCGGCGACGCCGTCATCGGACGCGCACGCCGTGGCCACCGCGAGGAACACCGCCAGCCCCGAGATCGAACGTCGCACGACGAACAGTCTAGCAGAGGGGCGCCCGGGATCACCCGAGCAGTCTTGCCATGATCAGATCACGTTCCGCCACTGGGACGCGAGTGCGAAGGCCGGCCGGGGCCGGCGGCGGCTGTTTCGACGGACCGGAAACGTCGCGTGGCGTTCGCTGCGGTCAGCGGAGCGGGAATCAGGGACACCCCCCTAGCGCGCGGGAAAGTGGTGCAAGAGGTCGGCCATCGTCGCCGCCCGGGCCACGTCTTCCAGGCCAATCAGGCCAATCAATCCCTCCGGCGCGCGCACGCACAGCGGCCGGCCGCCGCGCTCGATCAGCCGCGATCGGACCTCCGAGAGCGGTTCGGCCGAGGCCACCTCTTCGACGTCTCGGTTCATGACCCCCGCGACGAAGGTCAACGGGCCTTGGCGCCGCACGGCGTCCAGGATCTCCTCGCGACCGAGGGTTCCCACGACGCGATCGCCCAGCACGACGGCGTAGTGCGGCTGTGATGAACGCAGCGCGTACTGCATGGCGCCCGCGAGCATGTCACCGGGCTCGAGCGTGAGCGCGCGGGGATCGACCGCGTCCCCGGCGGACAGGCCCGTGAGCGACGCCATGGTCTTCGCCGTCACGCGCTCCTGCGCCGCCCCCAGGAAGACGAAGATGCCGATGAACACCAGGATCAGGTTCGCGCTCATCAGGCCGATCGCGGCCAGGGTCGCCGCCAGGAGCTGCCCCACGGTCGCCGCGATGCTGGTAGCGCGCAGCTTGCCGAAGAAGAAGCTGAGGATGGCGCGAAAGACGCGCCCGCCGTCCATGGGCAGCGCCGGGATCATGTTGAACACCGCGAGCGCGACGTTGGCGGCGATCAGCGCGGCCAGGAGGGTCGCTGGCGCGGGCGGCGCCATCAGCGCCTTCATGAAGCCGCCGCCCGAGAACCAGCTGGTTCCGGCGAAGAGCAGGCTGGCTCCGATCAAGAGCCCAGCCAACACCACGTTGACCAGCGGACCTGCCACGGCGATGAGCAGCTCGTGCAGCGCCGTCTTGGGCTCGCGACCCAGGCGCGCGACGCCGCCGATCGGGAGCAGCAGGATCTCGCGGACGCTGACGCCAAGGCGCTGCGCCACCAGGCTGTGCCCGAGCTCGTGCAGCGCGACGCAGGCGAACAGCAGGCACACGAGCAGCGCTCCGAACGCGAAGCCGACCGCGCCGTGGGAGAGCCCCCACTCCAGAGCCCCGAGCGCCACGATGAACAAGAACGTGACGTGCACCCGGATGGCGATGCCGCGCACGGTCGCGATGCGCCAGGAGAGCTTCATGAACCGAGGGGCAACGTAATGCCGGGCTCCCGGCTTGGCGAGCCGCGCACTACTTGCAGGGCTTGCCGAGCGCGCCGAACTCGCCCAAGAGCTCCGTGTAGGCCTCGATGCGCCGGCCGCCGTGGGCGGCGTCCGTGTACTGGAAGAAGATGCGGTGGGTGGCCGGCTCGATGTTCGCCAGGAAGAAGGCGTCGGCGTCCGAGTCGGTGTTGCCGAAGGCGTAGGCCGCGACGAAGCCGCGCCCTTTGAGCTCGTCGAGCTCCGCCTTCTTGAAGCTGACGGCAGCGCCACCCGTGGCACCGAGCGCGAAGGTGGTGTGCACGACCCCGAGGGGGAACCCCTTGACGTCGAGGAACTCGCGGGTGCGCCCCACCAGGAACTCCGGGCGTGCGGTCAGGTAGAACGGCCGGTAGCCCTTCTGCGCCAAGAGAGTCAGCGCCTTGCCGGCGTCGGGATTCGCGTCCGACACGGCGCCGGTGAGGATGGCCGAGTACTCCTCGGTCTCCTTGCTGGTGAGCGTGCCGTCCACGTCGGTGACGAAATACACGGTGCCCGGCGGGACGACCTCGATGTACTGCTCGGCGCCGGACAGATCACCGGCGACCACCATGTGGATGCGGTGGCGTCCGATACCGAGGGCCTTCGACGCCGGGATCTGGAAGTAGATGCGGCCGCCGGTGTCGTCGGCGCCCTCCACCGTCGGGTGCTGGCCATCTTGGGTCGTGACCGCGGTTCCGAGCTTCTCCCAGCCCGAGCCACAGTCGCGGTTCAGCCAGATGTCGACCTCCTCGTCCTTGAGGTCCTTGTCCGTGACGCCGTAGGCGATCTTGCCGAGCACCCACTGGGGCATGCCCGGCTGGAGGATCAAGTCGCGACCGCGGTGGTTGGCGAACCCGGTGGCTACGATGATCGGGCTCACCGTCGAGTGCTTCCACGGCCGCTTGCTGAACGCGGGCAGCGCCGCGTCGCACGCTGGCATCGGAACGCAGTCCGCCATCGACGCGCCACCGCTTCCGGCCGCACCACCCGCTGCGCCCGCGCTGCCCCCGCCCCCGCTGGTGCCCCCGGAGGGCATCGCTCCGGTGCCGCCGCCCGCGCCGCCGGACGGCAGACCTCCGCTGCCCGCTCCGCCGGTCTGGCCGGTGGCGCCCACGCCGCTCCCGCCGCCGCTGTAGCCGGGCTCTTCGGAGTCCGCGCCGCCGCACGCCATGCCGAGCAGCAGCGGCGCCAGTACCAGCATCCCAAGCACAGAGCGCACCAGCATCATCTCCCGAGCAAGAAACGCGAGATTAGCCCAAAATAGCCGGCGGCACCATGCGGCTCCCCCGGCTCGCGCAAATCCCCCCGGTCTTCCTCTTCCTGCTTTCGGGGATCGCCTGCGCGTGCAACTCGAGCGCGCCTGCGCCCAGCCCGGCCCCAGCCGCGAGCGCTGCAAAGCCCGCAGCGCAGCCCGCGCCGCTCGAATACCTCGAGCGCAGCAGCGGCGGGGCGAGGGCGAACGAGCCGTTGCCGCTGCTCGTCGCGATGCACGGCCTCGGCGATCGACCGGAGGCCTTCGGCGAGCTGTACGCTGGGTTCGCAGGCAAAGCTCGCATCGTGCTCTTGCGCGCGCCGGATCCCTGGGGCGATGGCTTTTCGTGGTTTCCGTTTCGGGCCAACGACGGCGACGAGCTGCGCTCGCGGGGCATCGCGACGGCGGCCGAACGCGTGGTGACGATGCTGGGCGTGCTCGAGGCACGGCATCCCTCCAAGGGCAAGCCCATCGTCACGGGGTTCTCCCAGGGCGGCATGCTGAGCTTCGCCATCGCCGCGCGGCACCCGGGGCGCGTGCGCGCGGCGCTCCCCATCGGTGGCGTCCTTCCGCCGCCGCTCTGGCCAGGGCTCGACGCCGGGCGACCGGCTGTGCGCATCATCGCGCTGCACGGCGAGACCGACGACCTGGTCCCGCTCGCGCCCACCCGCGCCGGCGTGGACGCGCTCCACGCGCGCGGCTTCGACGCCCGGCTCGAGACCTTCCCGGCAGTGGGGCACCGAATCCCGGCGCCGCTCCGGACCCGCTACTTCGAGCTCTTGCGGGAAGAGCTCGAACGGCCCTGACTGCGGACGCGCGAGCACGGCCGACGACGCTCTCGGCCTCGGTCCGAGCGACGGCTGCCGCGACGGTCGACAATCCGGGTCAGCGCAGCCCGGTCACACTCACCGAGCTCCTTCCCCGCCATAAAATCCCCTGGCGCCGGTCGTCGCTTGTCGCCGATGATGAAACGACCAATCAGCGAATGTCCAAACGCCTCTTGACCCTGCCCGGGGTGAATTGGGCTCTCCGCCAGCTCTCCTCGTTCGTCGATCTGCAGTGGGCCATCATGGTCCGGCAGCTCGCGGAGGTCGCTCCGCGCGCGCGGGGGCGGCTCTTGGACGTGGGCTGCGGACAGAAGCCGTACCAGAAGATCTTCAGCCCGTTCGTGAACGAATACATCGGCCTCGAGCACGAGGCGACCTTTGCCGAGACCAGCTCGGCGTCCCACGAGTCGCGACCCGACGTCTACTACGACGGGGTGACGATCCCGTTCGACGACGCGAGCTTCGACACGCTACTGAACATCCAGGTGCTCGAGCACACGCCCAAGCCGCAGGCACTGGTCCACGAGATGGCGCGCGTCCTGCGCCCAGACGGGATCCTGATCGTGAGCGCGCCGTTTTCGTTCCGGCTCCACGAGGAGCCACACGACTACTTCCGCTTCACCCCCCACGGCCTCCGCGACATGCTGGACCAGGCCGGGCTGGAGATCTCCGAGATCACGGCCCAAGGCAGCCTGTGGAGCGTGCTCGGGCACAAGCTCAACTCGTTTCTGGCGTTCCGGGTGGCGCGGCTGCAAGGGGTCGGGCAGGCTCTGGGCAAGCTCGGCCACGAGCGCCAGACGACGGACTCGATGCGGTTCTGGGCGGTGCCGTGGGTGGTGCCGGCCATGGCGCTGGTGAGCGGCTCGTCCCGAGCTCTGGACTACGTATTGCCGGACGAGAGCGAGGCACTGAGCTTCCTGGTGATCGCGAGGCACAAGAAGAACCGGTGAGGGCGAGCCGCGCGAGTGGGTCGAGCGGCCTTCGCAGCCCGCTGCTGCGCTCCTATCCTCTCCTCGCCGCCGCGGCGTGGTGGGCCGGGCGCGGGTCGATGGGAGTCAAGACGCCCAGCTCTTCCTCCAGCGCCTTCGCTACCGCCAGGCACAGGTGATCGCGGCCCCGCGCGCCGACCACCTGCACGCCCACCGGGAGCCCGCGCGAGTCGAGCCCCGTCGGCACCTGCGTCGCGGGCAGCTCGAGCACGTTGAAGATGGCGGTGAACCCCGGATCCAGGGGCCGGAGCAGGGGCGCGCCGTGCCGCGGCGCAGAGCGCGAATACGGCGGGTGCAGGATCACGCCGCGGTCGCCCAGCGTGTCCTCGATCTCACGGCCCAGGCTCCTACCGAGCTCGAGCAGGCGTTGGTTCTGCTTGCTGGGGAAGCGCTTCATCAACCGCTCGCCCAGGATCAACGCCAGGACTGGCCCGGTGTGGCGGGAACGGCCGAGGGGCAGCTTCATGAGCTCGCGCAGCACGGACATGTCGCGATCGCCGCTGACCAGCTCCGCGTAGCTCGGGCCCTCTTCGGCCGACATCATCGCGCCCCAGACCCAGATGGCCTCGCGCAACAGGTCGGGTCGCAGCCGCTCGATGCGCGCGCCGCGTCGTTCGAGCAGGTGCGCAGAGCGATCGAGGGCCGCGCCGAGCGCGGGCTCCACCTTCACGCCGCCTTCGTGCAGCGGGAAGACGCTGACACCCGTGAGGTCCACCGCCGCCGGATCGCCGAGCTCCCAGGCCTGCGTGAAGCCCGCCGCGTCCGGTCCAGCGACGAGCTTCCACACCGCGATCAGGTCGTCCACCCGACGTGCGATGGGGCCGCAGGCGAGATAGCCGCGGAGGGCTCCCTCGAGCGGCGGCCAGTGCCCAGTGCTCGGCACCATGCGCCCGGTGGGCTTGTGACCCGCGACGCCGCAGAACGCCGCGGGCAGGCGAATCGAGCCGCCGATGTCGGAGCCCATGCCGAACGCGGAGCCTCCGGCGGCGACGATGGCGCCCTCTCCTCCGCTGCTGCCTCCTGGCGTGCGCCGGAGGTCCCACGGGTTGTTGCTCCGGCCGTAGACGCGGTTGTGGCTCTCGAGCCAGAGGCCACCCTCCGGGACGTTGGTCACCCCGAGCACGATGGCGCCGGCGTCGCGCACGCGCCGCACCACCACGGCGTCCTCCGTGGCGATGGCGTCCTTGCGCAGCCAGAGCCCGCCGGTCTGGGGCAGCCCCTCGACGGCGTAGAAGTCCTTTATGGTGCAGGGCACGCCAAAGAGCGGCGGTAGCTCCGCGGCCGGCGTGCGCATCAAGCGCGCCTCGGCCGCGCGGCTCTCGTCCAGGGCTTTGTCGAAGCGCTCCGCGACGACCGCGTTCAGGGCGGGATTCACCTGCTCGACGCGACGGATGTGCGCCTCTGCGACCTCGACCGGCCCGAGCTCCTTCGTGCGGATGCGACCGGCGAGCTCGGTGGCGGACATGCGGACGATGGGGTCCATCGGGTCAGGGAGGGTAGCGCGTACCCCAGGGGCGATCCTTTTCGATCTGCAGCTCTGGCAAGGACACGCCGATCTCGCGGGCCAAGCGCGCGAAGAGCTCGAACAGGATCACGGCGCTGGCGCCGAAGAGCACGCGCTCGCCGAAGCGGAAGTGCGGGAGCAGGAACGGATCACCGCGAAAGTGGGTGAAGAACCCGAAGATCGGCCGCTCGCCGCTGAAGAACGGCTCGATGGGCACGTCGATGAGCTCGACCAGCTCCGGCGACGCCAAGCGCGGTGAGGCGCGGGGGGCGATCACCCCGACGAAGGGTGTGATCAGGTACTTTCCGGTGACGACCGGGATGGGCGTCAGGGAGCCCAGGAGCTCCACATTCTCGGCCGATACGGCCAGCTCCTCCTCGAGCTCGCGACATGCGGCCTCCGCCAGCGGCTCGCCGGGATGGGGCTTGCCACCGGGAAAGCCCAGCTCGCCGGCGTGCTCCGAGAGCGTCGCCGCGCGCACCACCACGACCACGCTGGGGCTCTCGCCGAGCCGCACCGGGACCACTACGGATGCAGCCGCGAAGTCTCCGGACCAAGGCTCGGGTGCGGGGAACACTCCGGGCCCGGCCAAGGCGCGGGCAAGGAGCTCTCTCGAGAGCGGGGCTCGCATCGTTCGGCGCGCCGGCCAAGCGGCGCGATCACGACAATGAAGCGCAGGGCGAGCAGGAGCGCAACGCTGCCGAGGCCCACGCTGAGCCCGAGCCACAATCCGGTGGTTCCGAGCCCGCCTCGCGTCGCCAGGACGAAGCCGACCGGCAGGCCCAGGCCGTAGTGCCCGAGCAAGCTGGCGAGGAGCGCGAAGCGCGTGTCACCCGCGCCACGGACCGCGCCGGCGAGCACGGCCTGCGCCGAGTCCGCGACCAGCGCCAGCGCAGCGACGCCCATCAGCGGCAGCGCGAGCGAGATGGCATGAGGGTCGGAGGTCACCCAGGACGCGAGCAGGCGCGGGATGGTCAGGAAAGGCAGCGCCGCGACCGCGCCGAATCCCACAGCGATCGCCAGCGCGGCCACACCAGCACGCCGCGCGGACGCCACATCCCCTCGGCCCAGCGCTTGCCCGACCCGCGCCGCCGCAGCGCCGCCGAAACCCACCGGCAACATGAACAGCGTGCCGACCCAGGTGATCGCCACCTGATGAGCGCCGAGCGCGGCGGGCTCGAGCAGCGCGACTTGCAGGTTCACACCGGCGAACACCGCGTACTCGAGGACCAGCGCGAGCCCCACCGGCACTCCGACGCGCAGCATCGGCACGATCAGCTCGAGGCGTCCGACCAGGCGGAGCAGACCGCGCGGGCGCACGCACCCGAGGAGCACCACGGCCTGGACCCAAGCGCCGAGGCTCTCCGCCCAGCCGATCCCGAGCGGGCCGTGTGCTTCCGCCAACCCGGGCGCGCTAGCGAGCACGCACAGGTTCGCGGCCACGGCCGCGGTCAGCACATGGCCGGTTCGGCCCTCCGCGGCGAGGCTGCTGCGCAAGACCACGAAGCCCAGGAACGGGGCGAGGCCTGGCAGGCGTCCCCAGACGTAGGCGTGTACGGAACCCAAGGTCTCCGGCGCGAGATCGATCCCGTGCAGACCGGCGACGACTCGGGTCGCCAGCACGCCCAGCGGAAGGCAGAGCAGCAGCGCGAGGACGAGTCCTTGTGCGAGCGCCCGCCGCGCGTGCTCGGTGTCGCCGCGCCCGACGGCCTGCGTCACGATCGGATCGATGCCGAGCAGCACGCCCACTCCGAGCACGGCAACGGTGAAGTAGACGGCGGAGCCCAACCCGACGGCGCCCAGCGTTCCCTCCCCGAGGCGTCCCGCCACGGCGACCGCGATGGTGCCGACCAGCGTCTGGACCAGGCTCGCCAGAGCCAGCGGCGTGCCCGCGCGGAGCAGCAGCTGGAGCTCGGATTTCGATGGACCTGACACCTCGCCCGCGCCTCGTCGTCGGCTTCTTCAGGGGCAAACGCTCGACGCGCCCGCACCATTCTGCGAGCCTCCCCGGCGATGCGCCCGCTCTTCGTGCTGGCCCACGGCGCCGGCGCGCCGTCGTCGTCGGAGTGGATGCGCGGCTGGCGCACGCGGCTCGAGACCCTCGGGGAGGTCGCGAGCTTCGATTTTCCCTACATGGCTCGGGGTCTCAAGCGGCCGGATCGCCTGCCGGTGCTGATCGCAGCGCATCGCGAGGCGATTCAAGGCGCGCTCGCGGGACGCGAGCTCCCCCTGGTGCTGGCCGGCAAGAGCATGGGGTCGCGAGTCGGCTGCCACGTCGCGGCGGGCGGCGACGTCGCCGTCTCGGCGCTGGTCTGCTTCGGCTATCCGCTCGTCGGCCAGAACGGCAAGATCCGCGACGAGGTCCTGCTCGCGCTCCGGACGCCCGTGTTGTTCGTGCAGGGAACCCGCGACAAGCTCTGCCCGCTCGAGCGCCTCGAGGAGACCCGAGCCAAGATGACGGCGCGCTCGGAGCTCCACGTCGTGGAGGGCGGCGATCACTCGCTCCTGGTGACGAAGACCCTGCTCAGGCAGCAGGGACGCACGCAGGCCGACGAGGACGCGGCCATCCTCCAGGCCATCGAGCGCTTCCTCAGTCGAGCAGGCGGCTGAGCCGCGCCGACCACTCGGGCAGCGCCCGAGGGTCCTCGGGGTAGCGCCGGTAGAGCGCGGCCGCGGCCGCCCCCTTGGCCAGCGCCGGCGCCAGTCGGAGCGCCAGCCGCCGCTCCGTGACCACACCCCGGAGCGCGCTCGCCAGGACGCCCGGGCTCGGTCGGGGCAGGCGCTGTTCGAGCCCGGCGCGCGCGCCCTGCTCGCTGAGCAGCCCGCTCTGCATCATTCGGTCCAGATCGCGCTCCGACAGCCGCTGCGAGAAGCGCCGGAACGCTTCGAAGGTGGCGAAGAGCCCGCCGAGCTCGCGGTGCCACGCCACCGCGTATTGGTGCAGGTCGCGCCCCTCGCCGAGCACGTCCGCGAGCAGCCGCGCCGCGACCATGCCTGCGCCGATGCCAGAGCCGTGAGCGGAGAACACTTGACCGGCGGCGTCGCCGAGCAGCGCGACGTTACCCCGCGCGAGCACGTCGAGGGGACGGACGAGCGGAATGGCGCGAGCGCCGCCGAACAGCGGCGCGCCGATCCAAGGCTGCTCCGCGACGAAGCGGTCGAGGAGCTCGCGGCCGGATGGTTGACCTGCGCCCGGGATGCTGCCGGTGAGCACGCCCACGCGATCGCCGGAGAGGCGCACGTTGATCACCGAGAAGCCGCCGGCCACCGCCGTGAAGCAGGCGGTGTTGCCCGCGCCGACCTCGTGTCTGTCGAAGAACGCGCGCGCCGCCGCCAGATCCGTCACGGCGCGGACCTCCTGCGCTGCGGAGCACAGGTCGAGCTTGCCGACGCGCGGCTGCTCGAGCAGTCGGGCACCGGCGAGCCCCGAGGCGTCCACGAACCAGCGGGCGCTCACCCGGCCAGCGCTGGTGTCGAGCGCGCGACCATCGAAGCCGGTGACGCGCACGCCCTCCAAGATCGTGGCGCCGTGCTCCCGCGCGTCGTTCTGGAGCCGCTCGACCAGGTGACGCATGTCCACCTCGAGCACGTCGTGGCCACGGATGGCCAGGCGGCGCGGGCCGAAGCCGGCGAGCAGGTGCAGCTCGTGACCGCTGCCGAAAAGCTCCTCGCCGCGCGGCCGCGCGACGCCGGCGGCGTCGAACGCCCAGCCGGGCACGCCGTTCACCCAGCGAGCGCCTGCCTCCTTGGCGGCGCGTCGCTCGAGGCACAGCACGCGCAGGCCGCGCTTCGCCGCCATGGAAGCCAAGGCGGCTCCCGCCGTACCAGCACCGACGATGGCCAGATCCGCTCGCATGGGGTATGCGGCAGTCTGCCATGCCCGAGACGCTGCGCATCGAAGGAAACGAACACGTGGTGAGCGTCGTGCTGCAGAAGCCGACCATGCCTCCGCTCTTCTTCGACGAGCTAGGCGCCGCGTTCGACGAAATCTCCGCCCGCGCCGACGTGCGCGCGGTGATCGTGCGCTCGGACTGCAAGCACTTCACCTACGGGCTCGACCTGCCCGCGGCCTTTGCGGAGCTGGGCCCGAGCCTGCAAGGCGGCACGGCCGCGGTGCGTCTGGAGCTGAACCGTACGATCTTGCGTCTCCAGGCGCAGATCACCAAGGTGGCGAGCTGTCCGGTCCCCGTGATCGCAGCCGTCCACGGCTGGTGCATCGGCGGCGGCGTCGATCTGATCACCGCTTGCGACATGCGTCTCTGCACGAGCGACGCCCGCTTCTCGGTTCGCGAGACCAAGATCGCCATCGTCGCGGACATCGGCACGCTCCAGCGCCTGCCGCTGGTCGTGGGCAAGGGACAGGCCCGCGAGCTCGCCTTCACCGGCAAGGACATCGACGCCGAACGCGCGGAGCGCATTGGTCTGGTCAACCAGGTGTTCGCGGATCCGGCCGCCCTGCGGAGCGGCGCGGAGGCCCTGGCCCACGAGATCGCCGCGAACGCTCCGCTCACCGTGCGCGGAGTGAAACGGGTGATGGACTTCGGCGAGGGTCGCAGCGTCGCCGAGGGGCTCGAGTTCGTGGCCGCGTGGAACTCGGCCTTCCTGGCCTCCGAGGATCTGGGCGAGGCCCTGGCCGCCTTCCTGGAGAAGCGCCCGCCGTCCTTCCAGGGTCGCTGATTTCCAAAGAGTTGCCGGGGCTTGCCTCGAGGCGACTAACGCCGGTGGGGGCCGGCGGCATCTAGCCTCCGAAGTGTCGCAAAGCATCTGCCCTGGCGTTTTCGTGACCGAGACAGCCCGCTCCGATGAAAAGCTCCCGGGCGTGTCGCTCGAGCACGAGCTCATCGCGCGCGCGCTGGACGGCGACGGCCGGGCGTTCGCCAGTCTGGTCGAGCCTCACCTACCGGTGGTCTACCGCATCGCCGCCCGCGCCTGCGGCGACCGCGCGCTGGCGGAGGACGCGGTGCAGGACGCGCTGACCTTGGCCTTCGAGCGCCTCTCGACCTACCAACCGGGCACCTCGTTCCGCGCGTTCCTCGCGGCCTATGCCGTGCGTCGCGCGCAGACGCTGCTCCGCGGCGAGCGCCGCCGGCACGCTCGCGAGGAGGGCTCGGAAGCGCCGCAGGGCATGCCCGGTCCCGCGGAGCTGGTGCGCGCGAGCCAGGCCGCCGTGCGCGTCCGCGAAGCGCTCGCCAAGTTGCCGGAGAAGCGCCGCGCGGTGGCCATGCTCCGACTCGACGCGGAGCTCTCGTACAAGGAGATCGCGGAGGCCGTGGGCACCACCGAAGGCTCGGCTCGGGTGCTGGTACACATGGCGCTGAAGGAGCTACGCGAGCAGCTTCTGGACCTCGTCACGGAAGAGGAGACCTCGAGAGAGCCATGACCCACCAGGACCACGAACGGGACGAGCGCGAGCTCAAGGCGCTGTTCGACGCCACCGCCGACGAGCCGAGCGGGGCTCAGCTCACGAAGCTCCGCGCGCGCGCCGCCGACGTCCCGGCACGCGGGCGGCGGCCGCGCTGGCTCGCCTGGGCTCCGGTCTTCGCCGTGGCGGCGGGCGCCCTCGCGGTGTTCGTGCTGCGCGGCAGGGTGGAAGAGGCCCCGGTCGCCGGCAGCGCCACGACGCGGGCACCGGCTCCCACGCTCGTGGCGAGCGCACTGGCCACGGCGCCGGCCGCTCCCATCGCCGAGAGCCCGTCCGAGCCCACGGACGACGACGGGACGGTGGCGGACTTCGGCTACTCCGACGAGGGTTTCGGGATCGACGAGCTGTCCGGGCCCCTCGAAGACGCCGACGAGGCAGAGCTGGACGGCTGGCTTGTGGCGACGGGCTCGTTCCTGGAGGACGGCTGATGACTCGGGTGTTGATTCAGTCTCTGCTAGCGCTCTCGCTGATCTTGGCGGCGCTGCCCGCGAGCGCGCAGGGCAAAGGCGGAGAGGACAAGCGCGCCAAGGTCGAGCAGCGGCTGAAGCAGCTGCGCACCAGGATCCTGCGCCAGGAAGTCGGCCTCGACGAGAAGAAGGCCGAAGAGGTGCAGAAGATCCTGCTGAAGTACGAGCCCGAGCGACGCAAGCTGCAACGCCAACACCAGGAGCACCGGCGCGAGCTGCGAGCTCTGCTCCAGAGCGACAGCAACGACGACGCCGCGTACAAGAAGAGCATCGACGGCTTCCGCTCGACGCAGAAGAAGCTGAACGCCCTGCGCGACAAGGAGATGGACGAGGTAGCCAAGTCGATCACCCCGAAGCAGCAGGCGAAGCTCTACGCGGCCCTCGAGCGACTGCGCAAGAAGGTCGCGCGGCGCGGGCGCGACGGCGACTGACGGGGAAAATCCGGCCCAATCGGCCGCGGTCTGCGCGTCTTGCAGTTCAAGCGGTCTTGAACTACATGCCCTCCAATGAGCATGAGCGCCGTCGAAACGGCACAGGCCGCCGCTCGCGACCGGGTGGACTTGGGGGAGATCGAGCGGGCGCTCGAGCGGGAGCTCGACGGACCGTCCACGGGCCTCTTGAAGGCCGCGGAGCGGCACCTCTGCATCACCCACGGCGCGAAGCGCGCGCGGCCGCAGCTCACGCTGCTGCTCGGCCAGGTCGCCGGTGCGCCGCAGGACGCCCTCGTGGACGCCGCCGTCGCGGTGGAGCTGATCCACTCCGCCAGCCTGCTCCACGACGACGTGGTCGACGAGGGCGAGCTCAGGCGCGGAGTCCCCACGGTCAACGCGCGCCACGGCAACGTGGTGGCGGTGCTGGCGGGAGATCACCTGCTGTCGCGCGCGCTGGTGCGCCTCGCGCGCTACCCGCAGGCGCTCAGCACGCGCGCCGCCGAGGTCGTGGCGGAGATGGCCCGCGCCGCCGTGCGCGAGGTGGAGGTGCGGGGCGACGCCTCGCTCTCCGCCGCCGGCTGGCGCGAGGTCGCGATGGGCAAGACGGCCGCGCTGTTCGGCCTGTGTGGCTTCGCCGCCGGCATCCTGTCGGGGGATCTGGCTCGAGCGCGCCGCTTCGAGGCGGCCTCTCGCAGCCTGGGCATGGCCTTCCAGATGCAGGACGACCTCGGCGATCTGGTCGATCAGAACCAGGACCGCTACGGCGACATCAAGGAGCGGAACCCTTCGCTCCCCGTCTTGCTCGCGTGTGAGGAGCACCCGGCGCTCGCCGGCCGCTTCGGCGAGGCGTGGAGCGCCCTGCCGGTGTCGGCAGAGACGGCGCGGCAGCTCGGCGAGGCCGTGCTCGACACCCGCGCCGTCGATCGCACGTTGGACGCCGTCTTGCGCGACGTGGCGGACGCCCGCACCGCCCTGGCTCCAGACGCAGGGCATCCGGCGGTGGACCTGATCTGGGCCTTCGCCGAGTCGCTGCTCTCGGATCCGCGACGGGTGAGGACGCCGTGAAAGGCCCACGCGCCGCGTCGAACGGCTCGGCTCCCATCTCCGAGTGGGAGGCGCTGGTCGTCGAATCCGTCGGCACGGTGATCGAGTTCTGGCGCTTCAAGCGCAATCAGGGCCGGGTCTGGGCGTTGCTCTACCTGCGCGGTCGCGAGATGACGGCCCTGGAGCTTCAGGAGGCGCTCGAGCTGTCCAAGGGCGCGGTGTCGATGGTCACCCGCGAGCTCGAGCAGTGGGGCGTCGTGTCTCGGGTGCGCTCGCGAGAGGACGCCTCCTGGCACTTCCGGGCGGAGACCGATCTGATGCGGATGGTCGGCCGCGTGATCGAGGAGCGCGAGTCGAAGCTCGTCCACGGCGTGAAGGCCGATCTGGAGCGGGCGGAGCGCCTGGCCCGCGCGTCCGGCGACGTGCCGCCGGACGTGCTCACGCGCCTGCACCGGATGAAGACGCTGGCCACGCTGATCGATCGCGCCGTGCGCGGCTTTTTGCACACGGCGCGGCTGGACGTGGGCGGCGCCGTCAGCGTGCTCTCCGGGGCCTCGCCGGCGCGGCGACAGCGCCGCGCGCCGGAGCCCGCGCGCTCCCGCGTCAGTCCTGGATGAAGTCCTGCTGCTTGTAGAAGTAGGCACGCAGGCCGAAGAGCAGGCCTGCGCCGGCCATCAGCCCGGCGAACACCCAGAAGAACTGCGCCTCCGGCAGCTTGATCTTGGCGATGATGGAGACCAGCACGTTGCCGGCAGTCACCGTCAAGAGCCAGAAGCCCATGATGGTGCTCTTCATGCGCTTGGGCGCCTGGGTGTAGGCGAACTCGAGACCGGTGACCGAGACGAGCACCTCCGCCAGCGTGATGATCAGATAGGGGACGAGCTGCCACTCGATGGGGACCTTGCCGACTCCCTCGACGTCGATGCGCTGCTGGATCATGGCCACCGCGACGAACGAGGCGGCGGCCACCAGCATGCCGGCGGTCATGCGCCGGAGCGGCGTCGCCTTGAACCCCAGCTTCTCCACCCCGGGGTAGAGCGCGTAGTTCACGAAGGGGATGAGCATCATCACCATCAGCGGGTTCAGCGCGGCCACCTGCTGCGGGTCGATGGGCTCGGAGCCGAACAGCGGCACCACGCGCTCCATCGCCTTGGCCTGGATCACCCAGGAAGACCCGTGTTGATCGAACAGCGCCCAGAAGATGCTGACCAGGAAGAACACGGTCATGATGCCGAGCACGGCCACCGGTCCTTCCACGGTCCCCACGCCGAAGTGCTTGACGGCGGGACCGAAGAACCGGCTCGCGGAGAGCTTCCTCCGGCGCTCGCGGATCTCCTCGCTGAGCGCCGCGTCAGCGGCGTCGGCCTCCACCGCGGGGGCTTCCTCGGCGCTCTTGCCAGCCCGGCCGAAGTAGCGCTTGGCGGCGAACCAGAGCACCGCCAGAAAGCCGTCGTCCGGCGCCTTCTTCTGCCGGATCTCGAACAGTACCAGGCCCACCGCGAGCGCGCCGACGCTGGACGCGATCTGTACCCAGAGCGGCTGCGCGGCCGTGAAGAAGAAGTGCCCCACGGCCATGAACAGCGCCGTGGAGCTCAGCGCATCGAGCAGACCGAGCGTGCCGCCGGGCTTGGCCGGCACGTGCACGAACTTCGCGCGGCCGAGCCAGAACACGAAGGTGGCGATGCCCATCAGGATGCCCGGGATGCCGAACGCCAGGCTGATGCCCCAGCGCTTCCAGATCCACGGAATCATCAGCGTGGCGAAGAAGCTGCCGAAGTTGATGATGAAGTAGAACGCTTGGTAGATGGTGCGCACGCGGTGCCAGTTCGAGCGGCCGAACTGGTCGCCGACGTTGGCGGAGACGCACGGCTTGATGCCGCCGGAACCGACGGCGATGAGCCCGAGCCCCAGCCACAGGCCCCAGACCGAGCCCTCGCCGACGGCGAGCACCCCGTGCCCGGCGGTGTACACCAGCGAGAGCCAGAAGATCGTGCGGTACTTGCCGATCAGCCGATCCGCCAGGATCGCGCCGATCATGGGGAAGGCGTAAACGGCTGCCACGAACAGGTGGTAGTGCTCCTTCGCGAAGTCCTTCGGCGCCGACTCGAACAGCGGATGGGTTTTGTACAGAACGTCCGCCATGTACAAAGTCAGGATCGAGCGCATCCCGTAGAAGCTGAAGCGCTCGCAGCCTTCGTTGCCGATGATGTACGGGACGCCAGGCGGCCAGCCCTTGGTGTCGTGGTCCGGGTGCGTGCGCCATTTCGACATGGGGCGCGCATCTTGCCCGAGTCGGTGGGCCCGAGTCGAGCCTAGGCGCCCCGCCTCCGCAGCCAGAGCAGGGTCTCGACGTGGTGAGTGTGCGGAAACATGTCGAACGCCGTGACGGAGTCGAGGGCGTAGGCGGCCGCGAGCATCTTCACGTCTCGGGCCAAGGTCACCGGATCGCAGGCGCAGAAGGCGATGAACCGCGGCCCGAGCGCGAGCAGCGGCTTCACGGCTTCTCGGGCGCCGGTGCGCGGCGGGTCGAGCAGCACCAGGTCGGGCTTCTGCTTCGCTCGGCGCTCGAGCTCCCGCGGGGCATCACCCGCGACGAAGGCGTCGTCGCTCATGCCCTGCGCGCGGGCCGCCCGCCGCGCAGCTCGAATGCTCGCGCCGGCGTGCTCGATCGCGACGCCCGTGAGGCCGGCGCGGAGCAGCGGCAGCGTGAAATTGCCGGCGCCCGCGTAGAGCTCGACGAAGCTCGCTATCCCGCGCTCTCGCGCACCCTCCACCAGGGCCGACACGAGCTCGAGGTTGACCGCCCAGTTGACCTGCACGAAGCCGCCGGGTGGGGCGTGGAGCTCCACCCCGCCCGGCAAGGGCCAGCGCTGATCGGCGGCGGAGCCACCGGCTTCGACCACGAGCCACTCGCGGCCGAAGGCCTCGAGGAGCTCGCGCTCCGCCGCGCTCGGCGCGCGCTCCTCCCTCGGCAGGAGCCAGACCGACACCGGAGCGCCGAGCGGCGCGACGCGGAGCTCCAGCTCGCTCCAACGCGCGAGCGCGCCCGGCGTGCGGGCGGCGAGCTCACGGAGCCTCCCGAGCGCAACGTCGATGGCCGGATCGCTGACCACGCAGCCCGGGATCTCCACGAGGTCGTGCGAGCGGCGCGCGAACAAGCCGACCTTGCCGCGCTGGACGTGCAGGCGCAGGCGGTTGCGATAACCGAGATCCGGACCAGCGGTCCGCACCGGTAGCTCTTCGGGCAAGTCGTGGAGGCCGCCGGTGCGCCGGAGCGCTTGGCGGACCAGCGACGACTTGGCGATCACCTGCGCGGGCCGCCCGAGCGGCATCCACTCGCAGCCCCCGCAGGCGTCCGCGACCGGACACGGCGGCGAGACTCGATCCGCCGAAGGCTCGAGCAACGTCCACTCCTCGGCCCGCACCCAGCTCGCGTGCTCTGTGTGACGCCCAACGCAGATGCGGTCACCCGGGAACGCGCCCGTTGCGAACCCCACGCGCCCGTCCGCGAGCCGCGCCATGCCGTCGCCGCCGGGCACCAGCTGCTCCACGCGCCACTCGTCGCCCATGAAATTCCTTGCGAGCTCCGGAGCTTACGGTGAGTCCTGGGGTGCGGGGTCACAGAAATGCTTCCGGCGCCGATGACGGCCCAGGATCATCGACATGGCCATGCCCTCGCTCACCGACCGCGGAACCCTGCTCGCGGCCCCGGAGCTCCGCTCCGGCCTGGTTCGCTTCGTCCGCGGGCGGGTGCCCGAGCCCGACGTGGAAGACGTGGTGCAAGCGACGCTGGCCGACGCGTTCGCGGCCCGGGAGGCTCCGAGCGAAGCCGAGGAGCTCCGCCGCTGGGTGTTCGGTATCGCCAAGAACAAGATCGTGGACGTGCACCGTCGCGGTGGACGCGAGCTGCCGAAGGAAGGCGTCGCGGACGAGGCCTCAGCGGAGAGCGCGCCGCTCAGCGCGCGCGAGCTGTTGCGCTGGGCGGAAGGGGAGCTGCCCGAAGCCGAGGGCGCCAAGAGCACGCTGGAGTGGATGCTGCGCGAAGGCGACGGCGAGAAGCTCGAGCACATCGCGGAGGAGGCCCAGCTCCCCGCGCCGCGCGTGCGGCAGCGGGTGTCGCGCATGCGCAAGTACTTCCGGTCGCGCTGGGCGCAGCAGCTCGCGGCTGCCGCGACGCTGCTCGTGCTCGGCGTGCTGCTCTGGGCGTGGCTCAAGAGCCGGGTGCAGCCGGCGCCCCAGGAGATCGCGCGGGAGGTCGCGCCGGACGAGCAGGCCCGCGAGCTCCGCCGCGTCGCCCTGGAGCGCTGCCAGGCCGGCGACTTCACCCCGTGCCTCGAGGGTCTCGATCGCGCGAAGGCCATCGATCCCGTCGGCGACGAGGCGTCGGCCATCCAAGAGGCGCGCGCCGCGGCCGCTCGCGGTCTCGCGCCCGCGCCCAGCCCTGATCCGGCGCCGGTCCCGGCGCCGCAGCCTTCCGCCACGACGCCGCCACTACCGAAGCCCGCACCGCCCGACGTGAAGAAGATGGCGCCGGAGAAGGGCTCGAGCCTCGAGCCCGCGCCCCAGAAGGCCGCGCCGAAGAAGGCGACGAAGGACTTCGA
This sequence comes from Polyangiaceae bacterium, assembly GCA_015075635.1. Taxonomy (NCBI): domain Bacteria; kingdom Pseudomonadati; phylum Myxococcota; order Polyangiales; family Polyangiaceae; species Polyangiaceae bacterium. Next base: position 1,387,257 of record JABTUA010000003.1, on the reverse strand, counting down.
ATTCGGTTCGAAGTGAGCAGGTTCTTCCCCGGAAACAGCGCTCGGCGCGGGCGCGCTCGTACGCCCTCGGCTTTCGCTTCTCTGGCTACCGTCGCGGCAGCGCCCCCAAGCTACCGGCGCGCACCCGAGACATCCCAGAGTTCGTCGCCCTGCACCCGAATCACCCTCAGCGGACCGCCGCCCGCGACGATGGGCTCTTGCCCGCGTCGCTCGTCGGACGTGTGTGAAGACCTCGACGGCGATCGTGCTCTGGGACCGCCGCCCTCGCCGCCGCCTCCGCTAGCGCGTCTTCTTCTTCACGGCCCTCTTCGCCGGACGCTTCTTCGCGGTCTTCCTTGCCGCCGGCTTCTTTGCGGTCTTCTTTGCCACCTTCTTCTTGACCGCCTTCTTCGTGGCGGGCCGTGCCGACGGCTCCCAGACCGCGCACGTCGCGCCGGTGGGATCCGCGAAGACCCCGAACGCGCCGTGACCAGGCACCGGCATGAAGTCGACGATGACCTTCGCGCCCAGCTTCGCTGCCTTGGCCATCGCCTGCTCGACGGACGCGACCCCCACGTACTGGAGCCAGGCGTTCGGGGCGCCCGGCATCGGGTGCTTCTGGATGCCGCCGCCCTCGTTATCTCCGGTGGTGAACATGCTGTAGACGCTGCCGTCCGGCATCTTCATGTCCTGGAAGGTCCATCCGAAGAGCCCGTTGTAGAACTTCTTCGCTGCCGTCGGATCGCTGGTGTTGAGCTCGTGATGAACGAACGTACCCATTGAATTCTCCTTGCTCGGGACCCCGGTGGGCGGGAGTCGCGAGAGTATCGTCGAACCTCGCCTTCCGGTCTCCGTCGAAGTGCGTCCACGCGACTCCTCCCGCCGCCGGCGCGCTTTCGTCGCGATGCTATCCTCGTCAGAGTCATGGCCGCGCGGGTGATCGACCTGGACACGGGGCAGATCTGGGCGCTCGCCGCGACGCCGGAGAACGACGCCGGGGAGCTGTACGGCGCTCCGACCTGGCGCTACCGCATCAACCGCACCCGGCGCGCGGACGTGTGCCTGTCCAGGCCGGGCGTCAGCAAGCACCACGGCGGCATCGACTTCAAGGACGGCCGCTGGTGGGTGAACGACGGCGGCAGCATCAACACCGTGACCGTCAACGGCGAGCGCATGGACCCCCTCCGCGATCGTGCGCTCGAGGACGGCGACCTGCTCGGCTTCGGTGACGCGCGGCTCCGCTTCGAGACCGACGGCCTGCCGCCTGCGCCGCCGGTATCGCGCGGGTGAGGCGCTCAGCGCCGGCGGAGCTCCGCCGGCAGCTCGGCGTTCTTCGGCATCTTCCAGTCGGGTTTGCGCTTCTCCAGGAACGAGAGCACGCCCTCGGCGGCGTCGGGCTGCTTGCCGATCCAGTCGAAGCAGAGGTCTTCGTAGTCCTTGCCCGCGGCCGGATCGGTCTCGCCGAGCTGGTGCCAGAGCAGCCGCTTGGTGACCGCCACCGAGACCGGCGCCGTGTTCTCGGCGATGTCCCGCGCGATGCCGAGCGCGACTTCCATCAGCTGCTCGTGGGGCACGACCCGGCTCACGATGCCGAAGCCGAGCGCCTCGTCCGCGCTCAGGATGCGGCCGGTCAGGAGCAGCTCCGCGGCCCGCGCGGCGCCGACCAGTCGCGGCAAGATCCAGGTGCTCCCGGCCTCCGGACAGATCCCCCGGCGCACGAACACGAAGCCGATCTTCGCGCGCTCGGAGGCGATGCGGATGTCCCATTGGAGCGGCAGCGTGGCGCCGATGCCGACGGCCGGGCCGTTGATGGCCGCGATCACCGGGGTCCTGAGCACCCAGGGCCGCGTCTTCTCCTCGAGCTCGCGCGCCGCCTGCCAGGCACGCTCGCGCGCGAAGGTCGCGCCGCCGGACTCCAGATCGGCGCCAGCGCAGAACGCGCGCCCCTCGCCGGTGACGACGATGGCGCGCACGGCGTCGTCCTGATCCAGGCGATGCAGCGCGCTGAACAGCTCGATGCCCATCTCCACCGTGTAGGCGTTGAGCCGGTCAGGACGGTTCAGGGTGAGGGTCGCGACGCGGTCTTCGACTGAGGTGCGCAGGATCGACATGGCTCACTCCATCCGGGATGCGTAGATGCGGCTCGCGCCGGTGCGCTCGTCGGACCACACGACGAGCAGCGCGGCGCCGGCGCGGGCCACGCGGGGTTGAGTCAGACTGATGGGAGCTGCCGCGGTGTCGTCCAGTCGCACGGGCGGGCTGGCCTCGCCGGTCGTCGAGAGCGCGCTCCGGAAGATCGCGCTCTTGTCCGGCGAGAGATCCTGGAACACCAGATCGGCGCCCGAGGCGCCGATCGCGACGGCGGGACGATAGCGCGGCATGGCGGTTCCCCCCGAGCTCCTGCTGAGCTCCGACGCGACGCCGCCGGGCACGTCCTTCTTGGCGCCGAAGCTCTGGCCGCCGTCGGTGCTCCAGGCGAACGACACGTCCGAGTGCCCGCGCCGGCCGCGCAGATCCGACCAGGTGACGAGCACGCGAGCACCATCGGCCGCGATCTCCGGCTCGCCGTTCAGTCGCTCGGTCTCGGGGGCAGCGCCCGGCGGATCGATGCGCTTCGACGGCGTGAAGCTCGTCCCGTCGAAGCGCGCGACGTACACGTCCCAGGCGCGCTCGCGATAGTCGAGCCAGGCGAGGTGACCTCCGGTCTGGCTGATGGATGCCTGGACCTGCGAGCCCTCCACGCGAGGCTCGGCGTCGCTGCTCGGATCCACGGGGACGGCGGCCTCGAACGCGCCCTGCCCCGCCGCGCGGCGCGCCAGGCGGAGCTTCGCCACACCGCTCTCGAAGTCGCTCCACACCACCACCAGATCGCCGGACCCGACGAAGCCGCAGTCGGGCCACCACTTTGCGCCGGCGCCCGGCGCGACGGCGACGGGCTTTTCGAAGTCGGCGCCCGCGCTCGCCGCGAGGGCGGCGCGGACTTGCTCCTTGCCCGCTGCGCCTTCTTGCCACACCACGCCGACCCGCGTGCCATCGCTGCAGATCCGAGGGCGTCGCTGGGGCTCGGTGCCGCCGGCCTCGAGCTCGAAGGGCTCGCCGAAGCTCTGCCCGCCGTCGCCGCTGCGCGCCGCGAACACACGCGGCGTGCCGCTCCGCGAGTCCTGCCAGACCACCACCGCCGCACCCTTGCCGTCCGCGCCGACGTCGGCCGCGCGCTGCTGGCCGGCCTCGAAGGGCGCGACGGCGCGGCTCTCCGAGAGGCTCGGGTCACGCTCGACCTTCACGGGCTTCGCCACGAGCTCGAGATCCGCCGCGATCAGGCTGTCCACGTAGCCGTTCTCGTTCGGCGCGCCCGAGCCGGGCAGGAGAGCGACGCCGGTGGCGCGGAGCTTCTCGCGTCGCTCGGCGAGTGAGCGCTCCGGGGCGGCGAGCCCTGGATCCGGCTCCACCCACGGCCCCACTCGGAGGAACCCCGGCAGCGGATCTTGTCCGACGTAGGCGCCGAGCCCGGCCTTCGGACGCGCGCGCTCGGTGATGTGCGCCTGACCGTCGAACAGGAGATCGAAGAAGTTCCCGGTGAAGACCGGGTTCAGGCTGTGGCGGAAGCCAGCGTGCTTCTGGGTGTGCAGCCAGCCGCTCGACAGGAACACGTCCGGCAGCCAGTCGCCGGGCTCCTGCTCCACCGTCCAGCCGCTGAAGGCCTCGGGTTGGACCACCAGATCCGCCTCGAGGTCTTCGAGGCGCTGCATGAACGGCGGGTAGAAGGCGTCGCGGCTGGTGGCGACGCCGATGCGCCCGAAGGGCGTCTCCAGCACCGGCATCTCGGCGAAGGCGCCGTTCACCAGCTCGAGGTCCGCCTCCTCGGAGTCCACCAGGAACACCTTGTCCACGCGGCCGGCGACCTCGCCGTTCGGGTCGAACAGGTAGGCCGAGTTGTAGGCGTTCGGCACCGAGGGCACGAAGGCCACGCTCGGATCGGCTGCCTCCGGATCGCCGAGCGCCTTCACCAGCGCCGGATCGGTCGTGCTCTTCGCCGGAGCCACGTCGGCGTTGGCCATGACCCAGACGCCGTGGTCCCTGGCGATGCCCCCGAACGTCTCGGAGAACGCGCGCCAGGTGACGTCGGTGAGGGCCAGGAGCAAATGACGGCGCAGCGTGAGGGTCGGGTGCTCGGTCTTGTAGTGGACGTACTGGTCGGAGTACGCGTCCAGCACCGTGACGAAGGCCTCGAGGCTGGTCTGCTTCGCGCGCGCCGCCTTCGCGCGGGAACCGAGCACGAACGCCCCCAGGGCGGCGTTCTCCGGGAAGACGATCAGGTTGGGACGCTTGTCGGAGAGACAGGGCTCGATGGCGTCGAGGTGCCGCCGGTACGAGGCCTCGAACGAGGCGTAGCTCTCGGCGTCGGCGAGCGTCTGTCTGTGGCCGACGACGAAGCTGCGCACCTCGCCGCGATCGCTGAAGCCGAAGTCGTCACACGCCGTCTTCTGGCGCGGTGCTTCCGCGTCGCTGCCGCAGCCGATGAGCGAGAGCGAGATCGCGAATAGGGGCGCCCGACCCTGCATCGAGCCATGCTAGCTCACGCCGGCACGCCGAACAGCTCCTTCACCGAGCGGCGGTTCAGCACCAGGATCGTGAAGATCCCCAACGCGGTGCCGAGGGGGACGTTCAGGCAGGTCAGGCAGGCGACGACGAAACAGAACCAGTAGCGCCGGTAGCTCCGCAGCGAGAGCCCGGCGAAGACCAACACGAAGGCCCAGGACCAGCCGAGCAGGATGGCGAACGCCCCCACGCCCACGAAGACCCAGCCGGGGTTGAAGGGCGGCGGCGGGCCCGCGCCGCCCGAGAGGAAGCTGGGATCGGAGACCATCTTCAGCCCGATCAACAGGTGCACGATCGGAATCGAGCCGGCGAGGGCCGCGAGACCCGCCATCACGAAGTGGAGGACCCCCAGGATGCCGAGCTCGTTCTGGTCCTTGTCCATCACGGCAGCGGATAGTGGCTGACGGCCACGCGATTCCCCTCCGGATCCCTGAAATACGAGCTGTGCTCGCTGCGGCTCTCGACGGCGAGCCGGGCCTCGAGCTCCGCGCGTTCGGCCGGCGTCACGGCGAAGGCCAGGAGGAAGGGCCCGGCACCGATGCCCTCGACCGCTCTCGGCTCGGCCTCGGTGCGCTCGATCATGAGCACGGTCCCGCCGGCCCGGAGCCAGATCGAGCGCAGCGCGCCGCCTTCGGCGGAGTGTCGGGCGACCTCCACGAGCCCGAGCGCGTCGCGGTAGAAGCGCGCGACGCGCTCCACGTCTCGCGCGCCGAGGGCGACGTGGTGAATGGCCCGCGACATGGCTCAGGCGCCGCGCCGGAGGCGCCCGCGGTCGATCTTGCCCAGGTGCGTGCGGGGCATCGCGTCCACGAACACGACCTCGCGGGGGGCCTTGTAGGGCTCGAGCTTGTCGCGCACCCAGGCGGCGAGCTCCTCCCCCAATCCTTCCTTCGGCGAGTGGACGCTGACGAAGGCGTGGGGCTTCACCAGCCCGTTTTCGTCGGGGACCCCGACGACCGCGACCTCCTTCACCGAAGGGTGAGTGAGCAGGCAGTTCTCCACTTCGCCGGGGGCGAGCCACTTTCCGCCCACCTTCAACATGTCGTCGCCGCGCCCGCAGTAGACGAAGTTGCCCTGCGCGTCTCGGCGGACCATGTCGCCGGACACGTACCACTCGCCCTGGAACGCGGACTCGGTCTTCTCCATGTTCTGCCAATAGGCGATGGCGCGCGAGCCGCCGCGCACCCAGAGCCAGCCGACCTCGCCGTCCGGCAGGTCTCGCCCCTCGTCGTCGCGCACGCGGACGTCGAAGCCTGGCACCGCCTTGCCCAGCGTGCCGGGCGCCACGTCGCCCAGGCGATTGGTCAAGAAAACGTGCCACATCTCCGCGGTCCCGAGGCCGTCGAGGAGCTCGACCCCGAAGCTGTCTTTCCAGCGCTGGTAGAGCTCGACCGGCAGCGCCTCGCCCGCCGAGGTCGCGAAGCGCAGGCACGAGAGATCCTGCTCGCGCGCCGCCGGGTGGCTCACCATGTGGTTCACCATGGTGGGCACGTTGATCAGGATCGTGGGGCGGTGCCGGCGGATCTGCTCGAACAGCACGTCGGCGGTGCAGCGCTCGGGGAACAGGATGCTGGTCCCACCCACGGAGAACGGGAAGAGCAGGTTCGAGCCGGTGGCGTAGCCGAAGTAGAGCTTCGGCACGCTGAGCGTGACGTCGCCGTCGGAGTAGCCGAGCACTTGCTTGGCGTAGAGCTCCGTGGTGTTGGCGAAGGAGGCGTGAGTCTGGACCACGGCCTTGGGACGCCCGGTGGTGCCGCCGGAGAACAGCCAGATGGCCGCGTCGTCACGGTGGGTCGGGTAGCTCTCGTGCACGTCGCTCGCGCGGGCCATCAGCTCCTCGAACGAGCGCGCCTTGGCGGAGCCGGACGCGGCGCCGCCCACGATCAACAGATGACGCAGGTCGCGCGCTCCCGCGGCCGCCCGCACGAAGGCCTCGGCGTGATCGGCGTGGACGACCGCCACCTTCGCCCGCGTGTACGCGTAGAAGTAGGCGATTTCGTCCTCCTTGAGCAGCGAGTTGACCATCACCACGGCCGAGCCGTTGGCGAGGGTGCCGAACAGAGAGATGGGGAACTCGGGGATGTCCGGCAGGCCGATCAGCACGCGCTGCTCGGGATCGACCCCGAGCTCGGCGAGCACGTTGGCGAAGCGGTTCGCCGACGCCTTCACCTCGGCGTAGCTCAAGCGGCGCTCGCCGGCGATGAGCGCGATCTTTTCGCCCCTGCCCTCCCGCAAGCGTTCGGTGAGGAAGCGGTCCGCGATGTTGAGTCTCTCCGGCAGCGGGACGGACATGGGAGCCACGAAACGACCGGCGCAACCGGAGGTCAAGTGCGTGGACCTGCCCGCGACTTCTCCTTATGCTCCGCGCCATGTCCGACCGCTTTCCCGTTCAGCCCGGCGCGGAGCCCTGGTCGTCCCCGGGCTCCGGCTCACGCTCCGGCATCGGCGTCGTCCTCTGCCACGGCTTCACCGGCAACCCGACGGCGACGCGACCGCTCGGCGAAGCGCTGGCAGCCCGCGGCTTCGCGGTGGAGGTGATCCGCCTGCCGGGGCACGGCACCCACTGGCGGGACATGCTCGCGACCCGCTACGGCGACTGGCGCTGGGAGATGGACCGAGCGCTGAGCGACCTGGCAGGTCGCGGCAAGCGAGTGGTTCTGGTCGGCCTGAGCATGGGCGGGACCATCGCGCTCGACGTCGCCTGCGCGCGGCCCGAGCTGGTGGCGGGCGTCGTGCCGATCAACTGCACGCTCTTGAATCGCGCGGGCTTCCTGGCCAAGGCCGCGCCGGTGCTGGAGCACGTGTTGCCGGTGGTGCCGGCGGCCGCCGCGGGCCTGGTCAAGAACGACATCGCCAAAGGTGGCGACGAGCACGCCTACGAGATGGTGCCGGCGAAGGCGGGCAACTCGTTCCTGAAGCAGCTGCCGCGCATCCGCCTGGGCCTCGAGACGCTGAAGGTGCCGGTGCTGGTCGCCTACTCACCCCAGGACCACAGCGTGCCGGCGGAGAACTCCCGCGCGCTCTTGAAGATGCTCGAGGGGCGCGACGTGACCGAGCTGGTGCTCCCCCGCTCGTATCACCTGGCGACGCTCGATCACGACTTCGACCTCCTGGTGGACGAGATCGCCGGGTTCGCCGAGCGCGTCGGGACGCTCTCGTGAGGCTCGCCGACTTCACCTGGGAGGAGATCCGGGATCTGGCGGAGCAGGACCCCTGGGTCATCCTGCCGGTTGGCGCCACGGAGGCCCACGGGCCCCACCTCCCGCTCTCGACCGACGTGATCATCGCCGAAGCGATGGCCCGCGAGGCGGTGATGCAGCTCGACGCGCGCGGCGTGCGCGCGCTGATTGCGCCGCCTCTGGCCTACACCTCCGCAGGCTACGCGGCGGGTTTCGCCGGGACCATCTCGGTGCGCCCTGAGACCGTCACGGCGCTGATCGTGGACGTCGGGCAGGCCCTCGCGCGCCACGGGCTCCGCCGCTTGGCCATCGCGAACGCACACCTCGAGCCCGGCCACCTCGGCTCGCTGCACGCCGCGGTCGGTGCGCTCGAGGGAGTCGCAAACGTGGTCTTCCCCGACGTGACGCGCAAGCCCTGGGCGTTGCGCCTCACCGACGAGTTCAAGAGCGGCGCCTGCCACGCCGGGCAATACGAGGGCTCCATCGTGATGGCGGAGCGCCCCGAGCTCGTGCGCGAGGCGATCCGAGCCCTGCTCCCCGACAACCCCGCGAGCCTGTCCCGCGCGATCCGCGAGGGGAAGACGAGCTTCGAGGAGGCCGGCGGCCCGCGCGCGTATTTCGGCTCGCCCGGCGGCGCGAGCGCGGAAGAGGGTCGCGCCACCGTCCAGGTCCTGGGTCAGATCTTGGTGGAGGCGGTGCTCGCTCGGGTCTAAAGCTGGGCAGAACCAGCCCTGGAGAGCGCGAAGAAGAACTGCTCGCCCTTGCCACGCCCGGCGGAGATGCCACCCATGCCCAGGCACACGTCGTCCGAGAGCGGCTTGACCTCGTCGTACAGGAACTGGTTGACGAAGCCGGGCAGCGCGCGGTCGTCGTAGAGCATGCGGATGGTCTGCGCGTCGCGCCAGCGCGACTGCCCGATGCTGGGGCTGAAGTGCGCCAGACCGAGCGGAACGTCGAACCAGAACCAGCGACGCCGGTCGAAATCGAGGGTCCACGGCAGGCGCGCGAACACCAGCTCCTCCAGCGTCCGGAGCACCGGGTGCCGCGCCGCGGGAGTGTCGAGCCACATCAAATGGTGACCGTGGAAGACCCCCGTGGGCACGCTCAACGGGCCCGAGCGCGCGTAGAGCTCCTCGAGGTCGGCCCGGGTCGCTCGCGTCAGCTGGTGCAGTGAGGGTGTCGGCACGCACGGCAGGATAGCCCAGCTCGCGATTTCGCCGAAGCGGCATGGTATGGACGGCGCCATGCGCATCGTGAACCCGGCGACCAATCAGACGTTGAAGGAGCTGGACGAAGACACACCCGGATCCATCGCCGACAAGGTCGGCCGGGTGCGCCGGGCTCAGCGAGCTTGGGCCGCCTCGAGCTTCGCCGAGCGCGCGGAACGGATCCGGCGCTTCCGCGACATCGTGGCCGAACGCCGCGAGGCGCTGGCGCAGGTGCTCACCAGCGAGGTCGGCAAGCCGATCAGCCAGTCTCGGAACGAGCTCATCGCCTTGGGCGGGCGCGTCGACTTCTTTCTGGAGCACGCCGCCCGTGAGATCGAGGACGAAGTCGTGCTGGGCGCCGACGCCGGCGGGACGGAAGAGCGCATCCGCCACGAGCCGCTGGGCGTCGTCGCCAACGTGAGCGCCTGGAACTACCCGTTCTTCGTCGGCGCGAACGTGTTCTTGCCGGCGCTGCTCACGGGTAACGGCGTCGTCTACAAGCCCAGCGAGTACGCCACGCTCACCGGGCTCGGGATCGAACGGGCGCTGCACGACGCCGGCATCCCCCAGGACGTGTTCGTCAGCGTGTTGGGCGGCGGCAGCGTGGGAGCCGCGCTCGTCGAGCAGAAGCTGGACGGCGTCTTCTTCACGGGCTCCCACGCGACCGGCACCCGCATCGCGCAGGCGCTGGCCCATCGCATGATCCGCGTGCAGCTCGAGCTCGGCGGCAAGGACCCGGCCTACGTCTGTGACGACGTGGACCCCGCTCAGGCCGCCCTCGCCACCGCCGACGGCGCCTTCTACAACACCGGGCAGAGCTGCTGCGCCGTCGAGCGCATCTACGTGCACGAGCGCATCTGGGATCCGTTCATCCGCGCGCTGACCGACGCCGTGCAAGGCTTCGTGCTGGGCGACCCGACGGACGACAAGACGTACATCGGTCCGCTCGCGCGGCGCGAGCTCGCCCTCGCCACCCTCGAGGACCAGGTCGCGGACGCGCTGCACCGCGGCGCCAAGCTGCTCACCGGGGGCCGTCGCGCCGAGCGCGCCGGCTTCTTCTTCGAGCCGACGGTGCTGGTGGACGTGACCCACGAGATGAAGCTGATGCGGGACGAGAGCTTCGGCCCCCTGATCGGCGTAATGAAGGTCGCCTCCGACGCGGAGGCGCAGCGACTGATGGCCGACACCGAATACGGGCTCACCGCAGCGGTGTACTCCCAGAACCGCGCCCGCGCTGAGGCTATCCTCGCCGAGCTGGACGTGGGCACGGCGTATTGGAACTGCTGCGATCGGGTGAGCCCGCGCTTGCCGTGGTCGGGGCGCGGGCACTCCGGCATCGGCTGCACGCTCTCGACCTATGGCATCGAGGCGTTCCTGAAGCCGAAGGCGTACCACCTGCGGGCAGGCTGACCTACCTCTTCTTCTTCTGGTAGGTGCCGAGGAGCTCCGCGCTGCCGAGCACGTGGCCCTTCATCGCGGCCTCGAGCTCGGCCTTCTTCAGGGCTCCGCGATCGCCGAGCACGGTGTCGAGGGCGTAGAGCTTGTGGAAGTAGCGGTGGCGCCCGATCGGCGGGCAAGGTCCGCCGTAGCCGGTCTTGCCCCAGTCGTTCTGCCCGTCGCGAGCGCCGGCCGGAGCTTGCTTCGTCGCCTCGGGGAGGGACGCAGTCTCCGGCGACAGATCGTAGACGACCCAGTGCACCCAGACGCGCTTCGGAGCGGCAGGGTCGGGCGCGTCCGGATCGTCGACGATCAGCGCGAAGCTCTTGGTGCCGGCGGGGGCGCCGCTCCACGAGAGAGGCGGAGAGACGTCGTCGCCTTCGCAGGTGTACTTGGAAGGGATCTCGCCCTGGTGCGTGAACGCGGACGATTCGATGCGCATGTTGCCCTCCTTCGGCGCCGAGTTCGCCGCTGCCGCGCTGGCGCTCGGGGGTGGCGCGGCTTCGGTCCGAGCGCTCGGCTTCGCGCAAGCGTTGACGGCGACCGCGAGCAGCCCCGCCCAGAGAATGGCACGCCAGCCGGCACCGCTCATGGCGCGGGCGAGCCTGGCACTCTCGGGCCCGCCCGCCAAGGCAGGGAGCCCGGCAAGGATTTCGCGCTCAGATCAACAGCGCGATGCGCGACGGGTTCATCGGATCCACGCGCAGGTTCACCATGCAACCGGGCTGAACCCGCGGCACGGCCAGCATCGAGACGACCATGGTGGTGTCCGCCTGGTAGGGCGGGCGTCCCGGCATCTGCACCTCGACCACGATGCGGACCTGCGGGTTGTTGTTCACCAGCATGCCGGTGTCTGCCAGCTGCACCACTCGCCCCATCGCCGGCAGGCCCGTCGCCAAGAGCGCCTGGCGCTCCTGGGACTGCTTCATCAGGCCGCCGAACACCTTCCACATCACGAAGCCCACCCCGGCGAAGACCACCAAGGTGAACAGCAGACTGACGACCGTGATGATGATGCCCAGCCCCGCGCCCATGTCCATTGAGAGGGTATTGCCCGAGAGTGGGCCTCGCCGTCAAACGATTCCTGGGCGCGGTCAGAAAGCGCCGCCCACGACCAGCGCGCCGCCGTCCGGCCCGAGCGCGAGCATCGGCGCCCAGCGCGGCTTCGCCAGCTCGGGGCGCTCGTGGGTGTAGCGGTCGGGATCGTCGCCGGTGATCAAGAGCACGCTGCCGGTCACCAGCGCGGCACCGCCGACGCCGACCGCGAGCCAGCCGAACAGATCGCGAGCCTTGGCGCGGTCGTAGGAGTCGACCGCAGTCTCGAGCCGTTGGTTGCAGTACTCGAACTGGTTGTCTTTGCACGCGCTGCTCTGGTTGGCGTTGTGAAGGTCGATCTGGCCCTTCCAGTAGTTCCCTTCGTCGATGTATTCGTCCTTCTTCCCCTGGTTCCAGATCAGGTAACCGGTACCGACGCCGGTCACCACGGCGCCGCCGATGACTCCGACCCATCCCCAGGTCTTGAAGAGGCTCGCCTTCTTCTCGTAGCGCTGCCGGTACTCGGGGGTCGGCTCCAGCACGATGCGCACGCTGGTGGTGCCGCCCTTCGCGACGTCCACCAGCCGCTCCACGGGCTCGAAGCCGTCGCGCTCCACCCGCACGAGGTGCGGACCAGCGGGGACTCGCAGCCCGCCGGTGTACTTGCCCTGCGGCCGGCCGTTCACGCTGAAGCTGCACTCCGGCTCGCTCAGGTCGAGGGCGAGGCGGCCTCCCTCGCTGATCGACTTCGTCGGATCGATCGCGGGCTCGAGCGTGACCTCACCCTTGACGGCGTCGCCTAGCTCCACGGCCTGGGACACGGGCGAGTACCCCGCGCGCTCGAGCTGCACGTTGTGCTTGCCGGGCGCGAGCACCACGGGCGCCGACAGCGGCGTGACCCCGACGCGCTTGCCGTCCACCGAGACCACCGCGCCGGGGATGCTCGACCTGACCACGAGCTGCGCCAAGCGACCCTCGAAGGGGCGGAGCTCGAAGACCAGCTCCTTCTTGATGCCGCCGGCCAGCGTCACCTCGCGCCGCTCGGGGATGTGGCCCGGCGCGGTCACGCCGACGACGCGCGAGCCGCTGGTGACCTTCAGCGCCCGGGTGAGCGGGAGCTTCTCCACATTGATGCCGTCGATCTCGACCTCGGCGCCCTCGACGTTCGCCTTCACGCTCAGCTCGGCGATGCGCAGCGCCTGCTCGGCGCGAGTCCTCCTGGCCTTCTCCAGCTTGTCCGCCGAGAGCGTGCCGGGGCTCTTCAGCACCTCGTCCAGCGTGTCCACCGCCTCGATGGCTCGCCCCATCGCCGCGTAGACCAGGCCGATGTTGTAGGCGACCACGGGATGCGGAGCCAGCTCGTGAGCGCGCTTGAACTCCGCGAGCGCGCCGGCGTTGTCACCGTCGTTGAAGAGCCTGAGGCCTCGACCGAACCGATCGCGCGCCTCGGTCTTGGCGTCCGGCGCCGACTCCTCGGCGTGTGCCGGGACGTTTGCGAGGAACAGCGACAGCGCCAGGAGCGAAACGGACCAGCGGCTCGACATTCCCACCACGACTCGGCTCTTACCAGACAGCGCGTCGGTCCGCGACGCCCACCGTCAATACGGGTTCTCGTCGGCCAGGCCGGTCTTCTGCGCCTTGGTCGAGCCCGCCGGCGCCGGCGGCTTGCTTGGCGCCGCCTTACCGACGGCCGTCGCGATCGTCGGCGCTCGACCCGCGTCGGGCAGCGCCGACGCCGCCGGAGCTGCGCTCGGGGCCGGCGCTGCCGAAGCCGGCACGATCGCAGGGACTGACGCTGGTGGCCCGGCCGCCTCCGGCGCCGCGCTGCCGGGCTCGGCAGGCCCGCGACCCCGGAACCCCACGGCGTACACGCCGATCGCGCCGGCGACGATCGCGCCAAGGACGACGGCGGCTCGCCCACCGGCGGCGCGCGCGGGCTGCGCCACGGTCCGCCCCAGCGCTGCCGCTTCGATCGACGCCGGACGCCCGCCCTCCCCCAACGGCACGGCACTCGGCGGCGGCGGATCCGCCGTGGCCGCGGGAGCGACCGGGATCCGTATGCTGCGCGGCGCGGGCTCGGCGCCCCCCGGCGGGGCGAGGGCGCTGGCCTCGATGGCGAGCGTCGCCGCGTAGGCCTCGCGCGCCGCTGGTTGCTCGAACGGCTCGAGCGCCTCCGCAAGCTCCCGCGCGCTGGCGAAGCGCTCTTCGCGCTGAGCAGCCATGGCCTTCTCCACCACGCGGCAGAAGCTGAGCGGGAGCTCGGGCCTGAGCTCCGCGAGCGGCGTGGGCTTGCCCTCGTGAATGAGCAAGGCGAGGTGCGGCAGCGTGTCCGCGTCGAAGGGCCGGCGACCGCTGGCCGCTTCGTACAGGATCACTCCCAGCGCGTAGATGTCCGCGCGGGCGTCCAGATCCTTGGCGCCGCGGACCTGCTCCGGCGGCATGTAATACGGCGTGCCGAGCATCGAGCCCTCGCGCGTCATGGCGTGATCGCCGGTCACCGCCGTGTCGAACTTCGAGATGCCGAAGTCCAGGATCTTCACGAACGGGCGCCCGTCGCGCTCGGTGACGAACAGGTTGTCCGGCTTCAGATCGCGGTGGACCACACCGGCGTCGTGCGCGGCCTGCACGCCGCTGCAGGCTTGGCGCACCAGGTGCGCCAGGTAGTCCACGCCGAGCCGCCCCTGGTGCGCGATTTGCCGGGTCAGCTCCTGCCCGCTCAAAAGCTCCATCACCAGGTACGGCTCGCCACTCTCGAGCGTCCCGGCGTCGAAGGTCTCGACGATGTGCGGGTTGCCGATGCGTCCCGCCGCGGAGGCTTCTCGCAGGAAGCGTTCTACCACCGCAGGATGCGACGCGACCTCTTGGTGCAGGAGCTTCAGCGCCCGGCGGTGGTGGGTGAAGATGTGCTCGATCTCGTAGACGGCGCCCATGCCGCCGGCGCCCAGGGTCCGGAGGACCTTGAACTTCCCGCCGATGACGCTGCCGGACAGGGGCCCCTCCGCGGACATCGCGGACAGAAGTTAGCACAGCCCGAGATCAGGCGCGAAGCCGCGCGCGGACCCGCTTCATGTGGTTGACGAGCCCGTTGGTCGAGGCGTCGTGGCTCGATACCGGGTCGTCGCCGGGGAGCTCGGGGAGGATGGCGTTCGCCAGCTGCTTGCCCAGCTCGACGCCCCACTGGTCGAAGCTGTTCACGTCCCAGATCACGCCCTGGACGAAGATCTTGTGCTCGTAGAGCGCGATCAGCCGACCCAGGGTCCGCGGATCGAGCTCGTCCAGCAAGATCGAGGTCGTGGGTCGATTGCCGGAGAAGGCTTTGTGCGTGCGGAGCGCCGCGATGCGCTCCGGGCTCTGGCCGCTCCTCGCGAGCTCGGCGTCCACCTCCTCCAGGGTCTTGCCGCGCATCAGTGCCTCGGTCTGCGCGAAGAAGTTCGCGAGCAAGATCTGGTGGTGCTCGCCCAGCGGGTTCTGCGTCTTCACCGGCGCGATGAAGTCCGCGGGCACGAGCCGCGTCCCTTGGTGGATCAGCTGGTAGAAGGCGTGCTGCCCGTTCGTGCCGGGCTCTCCGAACAGGATCGGGCCCGTGTCGTAACCGCTGATGGGCCGCCCGCTCCGATCCACGCTCTTGCCGTTGCTCTCCATGTCGGCCTGCTGGAGGTAGGCCGCGAAGCGGTGCAGGTACTGGTCGTAGGGCAGGATGGCGTGCGCCGCCGCGCCGAAGAACCCGGAGTACCAGACGCCGAAGAGCGCCATCAGCACCGGCGCGTTCTTCTCGAGGGGCGCGCTCCGGAAATGCTCGTCCACCTCGTGCGCGCCGGCGAGCAGCTCCTCGAAGCGGTCCATGCCGATGACGCAGGCGATGGGCAGCCCGATGGCCGACCACAGCGAGTAGCGCCCGCCGACCCAGTCCCAGAACTCGAACATGTTCGCGGGGTCGATGCCGAACTCGGCCACGGCACGGGCGTTGGTCGAGAGCGCCACGAAGTGCTTGGCGACGGCCGCGGAGTCTACCAGGCGGTCCAAGAGCCAGGCGCGCGCCGAGCGCGCGTTGGTCAGCGTCTCCTGGGTGGTGAAGGTCTTGGAGGCGACCGAGAACAGCGTGGTCTCCGGGTCCAGGCGTCGCAGCGTCTCGCTGACGTGGGTGCCGTCGATGTTCGAGACGAAGTGCACGTCGATTCCGGGCTGCCAGAACGGTCGGAGCGCCTCGGTCACCATCACCGGCCCCAGATCGGAGCCGCCGATGCCGATGTTCACCACGTCCGTGATCTGCTTGCCCGTGTGGCCGCGCCAGGCGCCGCCGTGGAGCGCGTCCACCAGGCGGCGCATCTTCGCGAGCACCTCGTTCACGTCGGGCATCACGTCCCGGCCCGCGACCAGCACCGGCGTGTTCTTGCGATTGCGCAGCGCCACGTGGAGCACCGGCCGCTGCTCGGTGTCGTTGACGATGGCTCCAGAGAACATCTGCTCGATGCGCGCTTGGAGACCGGCTTGCTCGGCGAGCTTCAGCAGGAGCGCGAGGGTCTGGCTCGTCGCGCGGTGCTTGGAGAAGTCCAGCAACATGCCCGGAAGCTCCAGCGACCAACGCTCGAAGCGCTCCGGATCGGCGGCGAACAGCTGGCGCATCGAGACGTTGGCCACCTCGGGCTGGTGGGCGGCCAGCGCGCGCCACGCCGGCGTTTCGGTCAGAGTGGTCATGGGCGAAGAGCCTCGCACGCCGAGCAGCGCGCGAGAAGTCAGCTCATGAGCTCCGAGACCAGGCGGAAGTACCAGGTGCGCGCGGCACCGCAGACCGCGCAGGTGGTCGTCACCACGCGCAGCCGCCGCTCGTCGATGGTCTCTGCGCGGTGGTCGGCGGAGCGCACCGCGGCGCCGCAACGCAAGCACGCTTCGGCGCGGGTCCGCGGCTCGATAACCGAAGCGGAGGCGATGTCGAGAGGGCGGCTCGCGGAGCCTCCGGGCTCGAGGCGCCAGAGCTTCTCGCGGGCGTCCGCGAGCTTGTCCCGCGCTCGCTCGCGGGCCCGGCGCTCGGCGCGCGCGGACTTCTGCTTCTTCTTCATGGCAGCGCCGCGGCGACGGCGCCCGCAGCCACGCGGCTGAAGGCCAGGATGGTCAGGCTCGGATCCACGCTGGGCGGGCTGGGGAACACGCTCGGATCGGACACGAACAGGTTGTCCGTGCCGTGCACGCGGTGGTCGTAGCCGACCACCGAGTCCCGCGCGCTCGAGCCCATGCGCGCGCCGCCGCCGGGGTGCGGCGCGGCGAGCACGTTGCGGCCCGGTCGTATCGAGAGCTGCCGCACCGCCGCCTCGATCTGGCTCGGGCTCTCGATGCGGGTGTCCTCGGCGTCGCCGAACAGGACCTGCTTGGCGCCGACGGCGAACAGGAGCTCGGCCTGTTTCTTCCAGGCGTCGCGCAGGCGCTCGCCGTTGCCACCCGAGAGCGGGATCTCGATGCGGCGCCGCCCCGAGTCGACGCGCATTCGGCCCGGCTCGACGTCGTCGATCCAGCAGATGGTGCCGCCGAGCTTGCTCAGCTTGCGCATCAGCTCGCCGTGCTTGCGTCCGAACCCCGGGAGCACCGCCGCGAGCATGGCCGGCTGGAGCTGATTGGGCATGAACAGGTAGCCGCCCTCGACGTAGGCGCTGGTCGCGGGCCGGCCGAACACGCGCCGGGCACCCTGGTAGCGAGCGAGGCGGAACTCCTCGATGCCCCAGGCGGCGGGGATGTTGCGCCACTGGATGATGTCTTCGTCGAACAGCGCGTGCGCCATCGGGCAGGGGTTCACGAACAGGTGCTCGCCGAGGGCCGGCAGGCTGTCTTTCAAGCCCTGGCGCAGGAGCAGGTCGGGCGTCCCGTAGCCTCCCGCCGAGACCACGAACGCGCGCGCTTGGATGCGCACCACCGGGCCTCCGGGTCGCCCGGTCGCGCGGTCGAGCACCCGCCCCACGAGCGTGTCGGCGCGGCGCCCTCGGAATTCGAAGCGCTCCGCCCGGAGGTCGGCGTAGAGGAGCGCACCGGCGGCGAGGGCGCGCGGGACGTAGGTGACGAGCTGGCTCTGCTTGGCGTCGTAGGAGCAGCCCTGCATGCAGTGGCCGCTGGCGCGGCAGGCCTTTCGGGCCTGTGGCACCCGCTCCACGTGCCAGCCCAGGGCGCGCGCGCCGCGCTCGACCAGCACGTTCATCTTGTTCGCGTAGGCATCGGTGGCGGGAAACACGTTGAGGTCCCGCTCGATCTCCGCGAAGTGCGGCGCCAGGGCCTCGGCGCTGTGGCCTTGGATGCCGAACTCGTCGCGCCACTCCAGCAGCCGATCCGGAGGCGTCCGGTAGCTGTCCGCCCAGTAGTGAACGCTCGCCCCGCCGACGTTGTTGCCGTAGGTGAGCGACACCGACACGTCCTCGCTGGCGTGCAGCCCGCGGCCGCCGTCGATCTTCGCGAGCATGTTGACCTCGCGCTGATCGAAGTCCTCCTTGGTGTAGTACCCGCCCTGCTCGACGAGCACCACGGAGCGGCCTTGCTCCGCGAGCCACGCGGCCAGCGACGCCCCGCCGCAGCCGGAGCCGATCACACAAACGTCGGCGCTCTCGCTCACGTCGCGGCCCTCGCGCAAGAGCTCCGCTCCCTGCCGGATCACGCGCGCCCCCCTCGGTCGGCGAAGAGCTTCGCGTAGGCGAGCGCGCTCGCCGGCGGCTTCGCCTCGGTGATCCAGGGGCCGTCGTAGCCGATGGCGGGCCAGACGCGTTCGTCCGCGAAATAGCAGATCTGGATCAGCTGCTTGAACGCCAGCGCCACCTGCACGAACAGATCGCGGCGCGAGCGCAGCATCTGGTCGAACACGTCCTGCCGCGCCTCGAGACCGAGCGACGTGAAGCGCCCGAAGTGGCCGAACAGCGGCGGAGCGTGCTCGATGAGCTCCAGCGCGGCGCGGAGGTCCTGAGCCATGCCCTCGTCGGCCGCCCAGATCTGCTCGTCCACGCGCTGCGGGAGGCGGAGCTCCAGGCAGGAAGGCAAACCGTCGCCCCCGGGCACCAGCGCCTCCACCAGCGCGCGGGCCACGCAGAGCTGCTTCACGCTGAGCCCGATGGCGACCTCTCCGGGCTCGAGCGCGTAGCCGCTGCCGAGCCAGCGGAAGAGCCCTCCGCCGAGCGCGAGGACCGCGGCTCCGCCGATTCCGAGCTGGATTAGCTGCCTGCGTGACGGCTCGCTCTTGGCCACCGGGCGCGATCTCAGCACGGCGGAGCTTGCCGGGAAAGCCGGCAGGGACTCTGAATCGAGAAAACCGCCCTTCCGGTGCTGCATCAAACCGGACACAATCGCCCCGGCTCGGGCCTCACCCGGGTTCATGCGAAGGAGAACGGACGTGGCGGACAAGGACGACGAGCGCGAGGAGCGGGATTCGGACGCACCCGAGTCGGAGCCGAAGCCGGTGGAGAAGAAAGCCAAGCCAGCCGCCAAGGCCAAGGAGCCGGCCTCGGACACGGAGCGCATGTTGCAGGAGCTCGCGCAGATGCGCGCCGCCTTGAACGACCTGCGCGAGCAGCAGACGCGCTACCTGTGGATCTTGTTCCCGATCGGCGCGCTGATCGCCATCCAGACGATCCTCCAGGCGACGAAGCTCTGAATCGGGTTTCGCACTTTCGCGCCCCGCGTTTGCGGCCGCGCCCTGCCTGCTTCGCGGTACTCATCGAGACCCGCTCAGGAAGCGCTCGGCGAATGCCTCCACCTGACGACTGAGTGCGCCGGCCCACCCCTCCGGCTCATGATTGATCGGATCTCGCGCAGGCGAGCGCGGCGAGGAAGCCAACCTCGTAGTCGAGGACCTTTTGGTAGCCCTTCCCCAGGGTCTGCCAGCCCGGCATGCCGTTGTTTCGCAAATGGCCGCCGAGTCGGGCAACGGCGAGCAGTGCATCCCCGATTGTTCTTGGGACCGCCGGGAGTCGGAGCTTGAACTTGACGACCAGCAACTGCGGCTCGGTCAGGATGGTTGTGGCTGGTTGCTCGGGCGCGACGCGGGCCAGCGAGCGCATGAGCAGGAGGCGCCAGGCGATGGGCAGAAACACTGCCAGGGCGTGCTCAATGCCTGATACGACTCGAGTTGTCGCTTCTCGAGCATTTTTGCCAGCAGAGTGCAGCAGAAGAGACTCCTCCGTCACCCAGCAGCGCGCGTGGTAGTCGACAACGGTGGCGAGCTCAGCGTGGTGTCAAATTGAAACGGTGGTAAACCGAGGCCAACAGTCAGCACGGCTCTGCCTTCGATCAGTGCCAGCTCCCAGACTCGCACAACGTTCAGCTCGATAGCTGCCGTCAGTGCTTGCGGTGCGCACCACCGTCAAGCGCCGACCAGCCACATAAACCTCCGCGCGCGCGCGTTCGCGGATGCTCTTTGTAGCGTGCGCGCGGCTGCTCGCGGCCTTGACGACACCGAATCGCGGGATGGCTGCGGTTCGGCGATCGACAGGGCCGCGCAGGCAGACTCCGACTTCTTGATTCCTCGGTCGCGAACCGGGCGGATGACGTAACGAGAGCCGGTTCACAGGCCAGCAGCAACTCGAAGATGTCTGCTTCGCAGGTCATCACGTGAACAGTTGGCTATCAGGCATCTCAGATGGACGGCATCGAGCATCGCTGGCCAGCGCAACGGCTCGCGCTCGCGGGATCTTCGGCGATCGGCTGCGCCAGCCCCGACTGCCACCGCCGCTGGCAGTCCACCAGCGTGCTGGTGCAGGCCAAGCACACAAGTGGCGATCAGTCCTCACGGAAGCACAGCCAGCGCGACGCCGGGAAGCCTTATTTTGCCAGACTGGCCCCGGCCCCTCGCGCTGGAGACGCGGGCGTACTCGTTATTGCCACGATGCACGCCCTCAGGCGCACGCTCCGCAGTCATAATAGGTGTGGACGGGGACCTCAGCCGCGACGACCTGCTCGTTCACAGGAATCGGTAGACGCCCTCCAGCTCGGATGGGGTATCGACGGCCTGAGGAAAACCCACCCCCGGCGACGTCATCACCTTCTCGGCGAGCCACTTCAGCCGATCGCTGCGCCGTCTGTCGCCGAGTATTGCGCCCTCGAACTCAACCGAAATCGGCTGGTTCAGCCACTCCGTTGCTCGCATTTCACCCGTAGATCATACGGCGGCGGTCCTGGCAACGAGATGTGTATGATCCTGAGCCCTCCGGGTATCGCGAAGCGCGTTCGCCGGCATTCTCGTGGGTCTCGACCTCAGTGGCAGATCGCGACACCCAAGGGTGCTTCCTTCGGTCGTCTGCTCATGTCAAGACGGCAGTGGTCATCGCCAGCGCGCTGCCGAAGGCCAGCGAAGCCTCCAGGCGCTTCTGGTCAGACAGGCTGTGGCTGACCGCCAGCGCGCGGGCGAGTCGAGCGAGACCTTGCCGGCAGCGTCGATGCGATAGCCCAGATCCGCCTTTCCGCCGCGGGGGTCCGACGAGTAGAGCACGATGTCGTAGCCCTTCTTGTCGTCCACGTCGTAGTAGGACCAGGCCAGGCCGTTGCGCTGGAAGTACGCGAACTCGAGGTCGAGCTTGCCGCTCTCCGCCAGCTTCGGCAGGTCCTTGGGCTTCGCGGGCTTGTCGCGCAGGCTGTTGCCGTCGAGATCGACCAGGTAACCGTCGCTGCCCTGGGCGTAGACCATGACCACCGATTTCGTCGCGCCCTTGACGTCCAGGAGCTCGTAGGTCGCGCCGCGGTGATCGGCGATGGGCTCGGGGAACGAGCCGATGCCGCCGTCGGACGGCGCGCTCAAGATGGTGAGGAAGCCCTTGCTCACCAGGGCCCGGAGCGCCGACGCCTGCGACGGTGAGCCGAGCAAATCGGCGCGAACGAGCTTGCGACCCACCTGCTCGGGCGCCGGGGTCCTCGCGCCGCTCGCGTCCACCCGCCAGGCGTCCGTCGCGACGTAGAGCCGCGCGCCCGGAGAGTGCAGGACGAGGTCGAAGCGGCCGTCGTCGTCCGTGTCGTACCAGGTCCACATGTGGTTCGCCTGGGACACGACGGCGACCTCGGCGTCGATCTTGGAGGTCGAGGTCGCCAGGTTGAACTCCTTGGGCAGCGCCCCGACGCTGTTTCTGTCCACGTCCAAGAGCAGCCGGTAGCTGAACGCGGAGTCCACGCGCACGGAGTCGATCTGTCCGTCGTAGTCGAGATCGCTGAGCGACGCCTTGCCGGTACGGCCGACGGGCTCCGGGAGCGTGTCGTTGGCAGCGGAGCCGGCCTCGACGTAGTGCTGAGGGAAGGCGGCGTTGGCGATGCGCTGAAGGCTGGCTTGGAGCGCGCCGTCCTTGAGCAGCGCGCTGCGCACGTCGCGTCCCGCGCTCGCCGCGTCGTCCTTCTCGAAGTCGCCGTCCTTCTTGATGCGGTAGGCCCCCGCCGAGCGCCCGGTCGAGCCCGGGTCGTGGATCAGCAGGTCGAGCTTCCCGTCGTTGTCCGTGTCGTACCAGAGGAAGGTGTCGCGCTCGACCTGTAGGTACACCAGCTCCGCGTCGAACTTCTGCTTCTGGTAGGTCTCGCTCAGCGGCGGCAGGTTGGTGACCCCGCGGTACGTGTCCTGATCGACGTCGAAGAACACCGCGACGCTCTGGCGCGGACAGAAGCTGCAGGCGCGCCGGCCCTCGAGCACCAAAGCGTCCACGCGCCCGTCGAGGTCCACGTCCTCGTAGCTCGCGTCGCCGCCGCCGTCCTTCCAGGGGTCGGGCACCAGCCGCGCGGGCCGCGCCGGGCGGTCCTTCATGAACGCAGCGAGCTCGGACTTGTGCACGTGGAAGCTGAGCAGACCGCCGGTGCGCGGGTCCTGGTTGCTGAAGGCGTTCAGGCCGATCAGCTCGCCGCTCTTCGTGAGCAACGGCCCACCGCTGTCACCCGGCAAGATGTTGCAGGTGGACTGGATCACCAGGCCGAGGTTGCGCTCGTCCAGGTACTTCTTGAACTTGTCCTCGGCCTCGTGCCCGGCCTTGTCGTCCTTGAACTGAGCCAGGGTGGCGAGCTGCTCGCTCAGCTTGCCCATCGCGGAGATCTCCCCGGCCTTCAGCGCCCAGAGCATGCCGGCGCCGGCGTGCCCGAGGGCGATCACCTGCTGTCCGGGCTGCGGGTTGTCCTTGGCCAGGCTGATCGTGGGCAGCTTCCCGGGCGGGTCCACGATCTTGAGCAGCGCGATGTCGCGCAGCTTGTCCGACTTGTGAACGAAGGCCTCGTACTCCTTCTTCTGCCGGATCATGCCGCCGCTCGTCGCGCTGAGCTTGCCGAGCACGACGGTGACCTTGGTCTTGAACTCCGACTGCTCGCCCTGGGCGACGACGTGGTGGTTGGTGAGCACCCAACCGTCGGGATCGATGATGACGCCGCTGCCGAGACCCCCGCCGGCGCGGATGATCACCGTTGCGGGGGCGGCCGCCTTGTAGACCTCGGCGGAGGTCTTCGGCGGCTTGGCCCGCTTGTTGGTGACCACACCGATGGTGTCGTCCGCGACCGCCCGGCTGGTGCGCCGATCGACGAGTTTGTCGCTCGGCACGCGCTCGCCCTTCGGAATGACGTGACGCCCGCCCGCGCCGGGCTTCTCGTCGCCGGTCTTGGCCTTCTGGGACGAGTCGTTGGCCGTCCGAGGGCCCGCCGGCGCGGAGCCGCCACCACAGGCGGAGAGCACGAGAGCGACGAGCGCGAGGCGCGTGCGGGGGAGCCAGGAGCGCCGAGAACCGACGAGAAACATGCGGGGACCTTCCTACGCCGCCGAACCGCCCGGCTTCCCGCCGAGGCCCACGGGGGCACGTTCCGCGAGGTGTATCACGGCGCAAGGCGCCGGACCGTTGGGGTACGATGCGGGGCATGCAGCGACGCAGCGTCTTGTTGGCCCTGGCTCTGCTCGGTTGCGGCGGGGGCGCGCCCTCGCGCCTGCACACGCTGGGCAAGCCCAAAGGGACGGGAGAGGTGGATTTCCAGGTCGAGAACCGCACTGCGGCGATCGTGAACAACCTCTACGTGACGGAGAGCGAACGCGTCCGCAGCGCCAGTCGGGAGGCGCTCCAAGCCGGGACGGCGGAGCAGGCCGCGCTGTGGGGCGACGACCGCCTCAGGTCTGGGCTGGAGTCGGGCGGCAAAGTCCGGGTGACCATCCCGAAGCCCGGGAGCTACGACGTGCGCGCCGTCGATCGAGACGGTCGGGAGCAGCACGTGGCCAATCTCCGCCTGGCTGCCGGAGGCCGCTACGTCCTGGAGCTCGAAGAGGGCGGCTGGCGCGCCCCGAGATAGTCCAAATTCTACACTAAGCTGGCGTGGCCTCGAGGCGCGCTGGGATAGTGTCGTACTTGGATCATGAGCAGGTGACTTCGCGGTTGCTCAGACACTATGAGTGCAGTTAGTGTCCTACTAGACTTAAGCTCCGCTGCTGGATGTTGTGGAAGCCAGCGAATCTGCCAGTGGTGGGTGATTTTCAGACAACAAACACCGTAGTGTTCGTAGCGTCTTTTGCATGATTTTACATCCTGCATCAAGTATGCGAAACTCATGCATCCTATGCTCTGCTGCAACCGAGGGCTATATTGGGCTGGCTTCGCGACTTGATGCTCGGACCTCCGGGGCGATTCCGGAGCTTTGGCCAGCTGTCGCGAGCCGTCCTGTCGGACCCGGCTTGGCCCTCCGACATGAAGATCCGGGAGCGGTCGCTCGCCACGCTGCTCAGCAAGCTCGACCGCGACCAAGATCTCACCTGGCTCGCTGACCGACCGGACGTTCAGGCTGTCCTGGCCAGGCTGCTCCAATGCTCAGTGCGCGAGCTAGCCCGGCCGCCGAGCGCCGAACCGGAGGGCTCCGCCCGCAAGGTGCGCTGGACCGACCTGCCCTACGCCCGGAGCTTCGACCTGACCGAGGAGCGCCTGCCGCCGACGGTGCCGGCCGAAGTGGCGGACCCCGCCCGCTGGGACCGGACGTTCTGGCTGGCCCCGAGCGGCGCCGGACGCAGCCTGACGGGTCAGTGGCTCGCGGCGCGCGGGCTCGCGCACTTCCACCGTCTGGAGCGACTCGACGACGCGCCGCGCGGCGAGGACGCAGCGCTGTTCGTCGAGCTCACCTCGAGTCGCGCCGCGGTCGGGCGCGCTCCGCCAGTGCGACGGATCTGCGTCGCCGGTGCCGTCGCGCCGCCTGCTCACGACGGGTGGCGCGTGGTGAAGTCGCCAGCCATCGAAGCGTGTCTGCCGGAGCTCGTGCGCTGGCTCCTCGGGCGCTTCCCCAGCGACAGCGCGCTGGACGAGGGCTCCCTCATCGAGTGGCTCTCGAGCGGGCCGATCCCGAAGGGCGAGGCTGACGGGTTCGGAGCGGTGTTGGGGCTGGCCGGCGTGCTCGATCGGGTCGGGCTCGGGCGCGCGCGCGGCAAGAGCGTGCTCGAGCTCGCGCGCTTGGATTGTCGACGACGCTTCGACGAAGCCTTCGGGCCGGACGCCCGCGAGGTGGCGTGGCAACGCCGGAACGCGGTGGACGTCATGGTCGCCATGGCGCGCCGCGCACTGACCGATGACACGGAGCCCTTCGACTCACCGCGCACGTTGGAGGAGTGGACCGCGCTGGTCCCCGACGAGCACAAGTCCGGACTCGACGTGGAGTGGCTCCGCGTCTCGCTCAGCCGTGTGGACTCGTCGATCCGCCCCGGAGACGTCGAGCGTGCCGCGCGCAAGCTCTCACCCGGGGCATTCCGCATCGTCCGGGCGCTCTCGGGAGCGGGCCTGCTCAACGCGACCTCCGACGACAGGCTCAGGCCCGGGCCGCGCTGGCTGTGCCGCGCCATCGAGCTGGAGGCGGAGCGCCAGCTCTCCCTGGCATCCCCGTTCGAGTGGGGCGAGGCGCTGCTCAGACCGCACGCAGCGCCACGCATCGCCGCCCGCCTGTTCGACTCGCTCCGTGCGGGCGAGTCCGGCGTCCTCTCGGACGTCGTGGAGCTCGAGGCCCGAGAGAGCCCAGCCTACGCCGTCGCCGTCGAGACCGCGTTCCGCTGCGCAGGACTTTCGCTGTGCGCCGGCGCGGAGCTCGACGGAGGAGAGCTCGGCGATTTGTGGGACGCCGCGGCGGAGCTGTGGCTGAAGCTCGGCGACTCGCCACCTGTGCCCCGGGTCGAGCACCCGCCGGAGCTCGGTCCGCTCCTCCAGCGCGGCGCCTTCTACCTGGCGGCGCTGGCCATCGCCGAGGCGCGGGGGTCTTCGTGGCCAAGCGTCGGAGCGGTTCGGGTCTACGATGCGATCTCCGAAGTGCTCGCGCACGGCAAGGGGGCGCCCTGGTTCGACGGCGCCCACGCGTTGATCGATCGCCGGCGACGCTCCCAGGGCAGCGTCGACCACGCGCTGGAAGCTCCCGGGCTCTTGCTCGATCGGATCGGCAGCGCCGAGCTCGCGTGGGAGGGCGCGGTCGCGGCGGCGGATCCCGACGTGCTCCGCGCACTGTGGCGCTCGCGGGGTTCGGCCGAGATGGCGCCGCTGGCAACGGCGCTGTATCGCGCCTGGGAGCGCGCGGGCTTCCCTGATCCCGAGGGCACGGTGCTGGATCCGAGCGCGAACGCCGGACGGACCTTCTTCGCGCACGCCCCAGCGGAGCTCCGCCTGCGCCTGCTCTCCAAGAGCGAGGACCGCGCCCGGCTCGTGCCGCTCCTCGGCGACGAGGCCTGGCGCCTGGTCTCGGAGGCGCCGCCCGGGGATCCCGAGTTGCTCGCCGCGCTCGCCGAGCAGCTGCCGGACGTCTGGGTGGAGCGCTGGCTCGCGCGGCCGGCGCTCAGGGCCTTCGTGAAGCAGCGCCACCCCGCGGCTGCCCGCGAGCGCCTCCTCTTAGACGCGCGAGCAGGAGACGTCGAGAGCGTCGTCGCGGCTCGGCCGGCGGAAGAGCTCGAGCCCGTGCTCGAAGCGCTCGCCGAGTGCGAAGCCAAAGGCAGGCTCGCGTCTCCGGCTCGGGACGCGCTCAGAGAGTGGCTCCACGCCGTGGTGCGCGCGCGCGATCCCGGCTGGCGCGCGGCCTACTCCTTCTTGTCGCGGCTCGAGGGCTGAGGCGCGAAGCTTCCATCGCCGTCGGCGTCGACGAAGACCGGGTTGGTGAAGGCGACGGGCACGACGTTCGTCCCCGGCAGCACGCGCTCCAGCGTCGAGGTTCCGCGCACCACCACCACGAGGAACGAGTCCCGACTGACAGGCAAGCTGCCGACGAAGCGCAGCCGCGCGCGTGGGGTGGTGCTGACCGCCTGCTCGGGTGAGCTCTTGTCCACGTGCAACGCGAGCTGGCCGTCGAGCAAGAGCTCCGCTCGCTCGACCTCGATCCAGGGCGGAGCGCGCACCTCGAGCTCGATGCCGACGCTCCCTTGGTCGGCCTTCACCAGCGCGCCGAGGGGCTCGCCGTTCACCTTCAGCTCGATGAACGGTCCGCTCGTCACCAGCGCGCGTCCCGCCCGCAGCGACGCCGCCGCCTCGTTCCAGTCCACACCGCCGGGCCGCTGATCGTCACCGAGCACGTAGGTGCGCGGGTAGCCCGCCCACTGGTAGACGATGCGGTGCGAGTCCGAGTTGCCCACCGCGGTGAAGCGCCGTCCGTTCGCGATCAGCCGCATCCACTCCCCGAGCACGTCGTCCAGCACCGAGAGGTTCGCCAGATCGAAGCCGTTCCAGACCTCGATCAGATCGAAGTCGAGGGAGGCGCTCGACTTCGAGGAATTCCCGCTCGGGTCGAGCGCGATCTGGTTGAAGTAGCCGATGTCCCCCATGCGCGGGTGGTTTACCTGGAGCAACGCTCCGGGCGCCGTGGCCCGGAGCCAGGCGAGCAGCTCCCGCGGCGCCGCCTCGCTCGCCGGTGGGAGCGAAGCGCTCGGCGGATACGGGTAGGCGTTGAAGTGACCCCAGTCGCGGGTCGTGACCTCGATGCCGGTGAGCGTCGAGAGTTGCTTGTCGGCGCCGAGCTCTCGCACCGCCGGCGCGTAGTCCGTGACGTGGTTGTGGTCCGTGGCAGCCGCTAGCTCGATGCCCTCCGCGAGGAGCGACGTGACCCTATCCGGCAGGGGCACCTCCGAGTCGCCGCTCGGGTCGGCGTGCAGGTGCAGATCCGCCGCGATCCAACCGCGGGTGTCGACGACCCGGGACAGACGCGCGCGGAAGGTGGCTCCCTCGGTGGCCGAGACGTCCATCACCGACTCGACCAAGTCGAACTCGGGTCCTCGCGTCGCGAGCACCGAGTAGCGCCCGGGTGGGAGCTCGAGCGAGCCCGTGCCGGTCGCCGTGCAAGCCACGTTCGCTGCGCCTGCCGCCAGGTGGTAGGGGCCGAGGTCCGGGTTCACCGTCGGCGCCACTCCCCGCACCACCAGCCGCGCGGGCATCGGAGCGTCGTGCTCGTCGCTGACGCGATACTCGGCGGTCAATCAGGCGGATCGCGCCATAGGCCAGGGCGACGGCGCCGTCAGCGTCGTCATCATCCGCCGATATGACCAGCAAACGCGCCAGGCGTGCCGCGCCGCCAGGCAGGCTGAGCTCCGCACCGAACGCCGTCTGCTCGTGCGCTCCCATCTCGCGCCGTCGGAAGCGCACGCTCGCGGGCCGCTCCGGAAACGCGAGCGCGTAGGACTGCCTCCGGCCCGAGTGCGAGAACCAGGGAACGACGAGCTCCCGCGCGTCGCTCACGAAGCCGAAGCCCGGCGCAAAGGAGTCTTCCCCGAACCACGCCACACGGTCGCCCAGGCGCAGGCGTCGGGTCACGGTTCCGCGGTTTTCGATCCGTGAGGCGAGCTCGATGGAACTTCGCGCTGGAACGATGGCGATCTCGGTGGTCACCCGCACGGAGGCGCTCTCCCGCACGACCGCCACGCGCGGGGTGGGGCCCGACAGGTCCGGCTCCACGCTGCGCACGACGCTCGGGACCTCTCTCCCGTCGAGCTCGACCACTGGCAAGACTCCGGTCAGCTGATCGTCCACCCACTCCCCCGCGGTCGCGTCCACCACCGCCCCCGCGAGGGGTCCCGTCCGCGCGATCACCAGCCGAAGCTCGGCGCTCGACAGGAGGAAGTCACCGGGCCGGCCCTGAGCGCGCGGCCCCGACGGAGCGAGCTTCGCCGACAGCACCTCGAGGCGTACCCCTCCGCGCTCGTCGGAGACGAAGCGGGCCGGCTGCGCCCTAGGGCACGCGCCGAACGTCACGGCGGCCAGGCCGAGCAGCCCGAGCGAGAGCGCGGGCGCGCGAGCCAGCGCCGACGTGAACGAACGCAACACGTTGAGGAGCTTATCCGGTAAGTTCGGCGCCGATGAAAGCGGTCGTCGTCTCCGGTGGCTTCGGGCTCGAGAACCTGCGCGTGGAGGAGCGGCCCGATCCCGAGCCGGGGCCCGGCGAGGTGGTGCTGCGCATGGGCGCGGTGTCGCTCAACTACCGCGATTTGCTGATGGTGCGCGGCAGCTACAACCCGCGGCAGCCGTTGCCGCTCGTGCCCGCTTCGGATGGCGTCGGGACCGTGGTCGCGGCCGGAGCGGGCGTGACGCGTGTCAAGGTCGGCGATCGGGTCTGCCCGATCTTCGCCACCGGCTGGCTCGCCGGCGAGCCTGCCCGCGACAAGCTCCGAACCACGCTGGGCGGTCCCCTGGACGGCACCCTGGCGGAGCTGTTCAAGGTGGGCGCGGAGGCCGTGGTGAAGATCCCGGCTTTCCTCTCCGACGTCGAGGCCGCCTGCTTGCCGTGCGCGGGGGTGACGGCGTGGAGCGCGCTGGTCACCCACGGCGCGCTGTCTGCCGGCGACACGCTGCTCGCGCTCGGGACCGGCGGTGTGTCGATCTTCGGGCTACAGCTCGCCAAGACCCTGGGCGCGCGGGTGCTGATCACGAGCTCCAGCGACGACAAGCTGGAGCGGGCCCGAGAGCTCGGCGCAGACGCGCTGATCAACTACCGGCGCGATCCGGAGTGGGGAAGAGCGGCGCGCGACCTGACCGATGGTCGAGGCGTCGATCACGTGCTCGAGGTCGGCGGCGCCGCCACCTTCGGCCACTCGCTCAAGGCCGTGCGCCCCGGGGGCACCATCAGCATCATCGGGAACCTGGGCGGCGGCTCCACGGAGCTCAACTTGCTCGGCGTGCTGATGCAGAACATCCGCCTGCAAGGCGTGATCGTCGGGCATCGCGAGTCGTTCGAGGCGCTCGTGCGCGCGGTGGCGCAGAACGAGCTTCACCCCGTGGTCGATCGAGTGTTCGGCTTCGACGAAGTGGGCAAGGCTCTCGAGCACATGGCCTCGGGCAACCACTTCGGCAAGATCTGCATCGACATCGCGGCGCGGCGCTGAGGCGCGTTTGCCGCCTCACGGCAAGGTCGAGGCTGCGCGCTGAATGCCGGTCGGCGGTCCGGCATCTCATCGCCAGAAGATGCTGAAACCTCACGGAAGCCGCCGGAGCCGCGGGGCCGCTGTCGCGCTGAGCTTGGTCGCGCTCGTGGCAGCACCTGCCGCCGCCTCGAACCAGCCCGGTGCCACGGCGCTGGTGCGCGAAGTCGAGCAAGCTGCGGCCAGCGTGCGCGTGGAGCTGCGCGCCGCTCGCGACGCCAACGATCCGGCGCGGACGCGCTGTGTGAGCGCGAAGCTCTCCGAGGTCCACGCCCAGCTGCGTTTGGCGGAACAGCAAGCGCGACTGCTCGCGAGCTCACGCGACGTCCAGCAGGGTCGCCGCCATCGCTACCTGCTCGGCGTCGCGCACGAGCGCGCGCACGAGCTGGCTCAGGCCGCGCGTCGCTGCGCCACCGCCCGGGCATCGTTCGTGCGCGTGGTACGCCGCTGACTCACTCGTGCGGCTGGGGTAGAGTGCGCCCCTCATGCGCCTGCCCACCTCCGTCTCGGTCCTCGTCCTCGCCTTCCTGTACAGCTGCAAGCCCGGCCCGGGCAGCTCCTGCGACAAGGGCGAAGCGCGCTGCGTCGACAAGAAGAGCCAGCTCGTCTGCCAGAAGGGCAGCTACATCCAGGCGCCCTGCAAGGGACCGCGGGGCTGCAGCCTGACGCCGAGCGGCGTGTCCTGCGACATCACCGGCAATCAGCCGGGCGACGTGTGCTCGACGGACGAGGAGGGCGCCTCCGCCTGCCTCGATCCGAAGACCAAGATCGTGTGCACGGACGGGAAGTTCGTGGCCACGAGCTGCCGCGGCCCGAAGGGCTGCGAGACCCAAGACGGGCGACCGCTGTGCGATCTGTCCATCGCCGAGCCGGGCGACGCCTGCCGGGAGGCCGACAAGACCAAGGCCTGTAGCGTGGACGGCAAGCAGTACCTGGCCTGCAAGGCCGGGAAGATGACCCTCGAGTTCCAGTGCCTGGGCCCGAACGGCTGCAAGTCCGACGGCGGTAAGCTCTCGTGCGACATGTCGGTCGCCCGCGACAAGGACCCCTGCACCGCCGAGATGGAGGGCAAACACGCCTGCAACCTCGACAAGAGCAGCATCGTGGTGTGCAAGGGCGGAAAATTCGTGATCGACGAAGAGTGCAAGAGCGGCACCAGCTGCAACGCCGAGGGCAGCATTCGGTGCGAGAAGCCGGGGAAGAAGTAGGCGCACAAAACGCCGAGGGCGCCGGCTGTCGGCGCCCTCGCTCGTTGACCGTGGAGCTTCGGCTCAGCTCTCGCGACGGCGGCGACCCATCGCCCAGGCGGCGATCAGGCCGAACGCGCCGAGCGCGAACGCCGCGCCGCCGGCACGCGGTCCGGGGGCGGTGGCGCAGCTGGCTTCGGCTTCGCCTTCGGCGCTGGCCTCGCACTTGCCGTTCTTACAGCTCGCCGTGGCGCTGCCGCTGGCGCTGGCGTTGATCGACGCCGTCCAGGCGGTCAGGGCGTTGAGGCACTCCTGCGCGTTGCCGGCGTGATCCACGTACTCGCCGTCGCACTTCACGGCGCCTTCGGGGCTCTCGCACTGCGCCTTGCAGCCGCCCTGCAACTGGGCGGTGCAGCTCGCCTGCAGGTTGCTTTGGCAGTCCACCTGGCAGCTCGTGTTGATCTTCGCCTTGCACTGACCCTTGCAGCTGGCCTCGCACTTGGTCTTGCAGTCGGGGAACTCACCGGTGCAGCTGCCCTTGCACTCGCCCTGACAGGTGGCCTTGCAGGACCCCTGGCAGCTCGACTTGCACTCCGAATCGGTGCCACACTTGCTCTCGCAGCTGCCCGCGCAATCCGCGTCGCAGCCCGCCGTGCAGTTGGCGGCGCAGTCGAACTTGACCTCGTCGCCAGTGCACTTCGTCTCACAGCCCTTGATGTCGCACGCGCCGGTGCACGAAGCATCCGCCTCGAGGTTGCACTGCCCCGAGCAGCTCACCTGGCCCTCGGCATGGCAAGCGGCCTCGAAGCTCAGGTTCGTGCACTCGACGTCGCAGCCGCCCTTGGCGACGGCTTCGCACTTGGCGCTGGCTTCGACGTGGATGTCCCCGCACGCTTCGAGCCCGGCGTGGGCGGTGGACGGGACGAGCATGGGCACCGCGAACGCGGCCGCGCCGATCAGGAAGGGTGCGATGAGTTTGTGCATGTTCGAGTCTCTCCTTGTTCCCTAAGCAGTGAAGCAGGCGGCGGGCGCCCCCATACTCCTACGGGGAAGTGCCCAGAACCTTCCATCGATTCTCGGGCAACGCAGTGTAGCAGCCCGTCGTCAGGGTGGGCCAAGCCCGGGCCCGTCCGCATCGGCCCAAGGGGCCTCCGCATCACTAGGACGGTCCGAAAGCGCCCCCCATTCAGGCCTCCTACTCGGGCCTACACGTCCGTTCGGGGCGTCGGCCGGATCCCAGGAAAGTACGTACCCCGCCTCCCGGAGCTTCTCCGCCATCAGGGGCAGCACCTCGAAGGTGGCGCTCGCGTGGATGTGGAACAGCACCACCGCCTCGGGCTTCGCGCGACCGAGGACGGTGGCGAGCAGGTCCTCCGCCGGACCTCGGCGCCGTGCGGCAGGCTGGCGTGCGCTCGACCCGCGCGTCCACGCCCATCAGCGGCGGGCGGAATAGCTTGCAGTCCCCGTCCCCCGCGCCCCGCGCGATCTCGTCCGTGATGCGCGCCTCGGTCATCCACGGCGCCGTCAGGTTCACGTGACTGTAGGTGTGGTTGCAGACGCGGTGCCCCTCGTCGCGCGCGCGCGCCACCCAGTCCGGGCGCGTCTTCGCCCAGCGACCGGAGGGGAAGAAGAGCGCGCGGATCGACAGCTCCTTCAGTCGGTCGAGCAGGCGATCGGCCTGGCGCCGGTCGTTCGGGCCGTCGTCGAAGCTGAGGATCAGGCGTGAGCCTTCGCCGGGCGCGGGCGCCAGCGGCATCGGCACTCGGGCACGAAACGTCCACTCCACGGGCTCGGCGCCGGCCGTCGTGACCTTCACCCGCTGCGGTCGTCCCTGGCGCCAGCGCTTCGGCGTGAACGAGAAGGTGCGGTCGTCGAGCCAGCGGGCGTCGCCGGCGACGTCGGGGAGGAGCTCGACGGCGACCGCTCCCGGTGTGACTGCCGCATCGAAGCGCACGATGACCGGCGCCTCCAGCGCCACGCGCTCTCCGGCGGGAGCCACGTCGACCACGCGCGGTACGGGAGCGGGGGCGGCCGCGGGCTCGCCGCCCGAGGGGGCGCGCTCTGCGATCGGCGCCAGGGCGACAGGCCCGGGCGCGGAGCGCGCGCTCGCCTGCGGCAGCGCCACCGCCACCGCCGAGAGCGCCAGGACCCGAGCCAGTCTTCGCACGGGCCTCAGGGTAGAAGAGTTGCGAAGCGCGCAGCAACAGCGGAGCATCACAGCTCCCATGCGCCGGTACTGGGCCCTGATCGCGGCAGCGTCGCTCGCGTGCGAGCGGCGGCCGCCGCCGAGCGCCGAGCCGGCGGCGACCAGCGTGCGCGCCGAACCGAGCGTGACCATGGCCAGCGCCGCGCCCGTCGCCAGCGTGAGGGTCCCGGCGCCGTCCGCCTCCGCCAGTTCCGCGGTTCGGGTCAAGCCTCCGCCGGAGCGCGCGCCGCCGCTCCCGACCTCGCTGCTCGAAGCCTTGCCGCGCCCCAGCGGCGCGGAGCACGCGGGCCTCCCGGGGCCCGTGGACGCGAGCCGTGACAAGCAGTGGCTCGAGCGCCTGGCCAGCGCGCCCATCACCGAGATCACCCGGAACCCGGGCGGCGCGACCATCACCATCAGGGTCCGCTTCGGCGACGGCAACCGCGCGGTGTGGAAGCCGGAGCAGAAGCACTCGGCCTCGAACTTCCGCTCCGAGATCGCCGCCTACCACCTGGATCGCATCGTCGGCTTCTCGCGCACCGCGGCGGTGGTGGGGCGATCCCTGGGTTACCCGCACGTGCTCGAGCACCTCGAGGCGTCGAACGCCGACCCGGAGTTCATCGAGCGCTTCCGCGCCGAGGTGCCCGCGCGCGACGGCCGCATCGCGGGCGCGATGATCGCCTGGCACGCCGGCAAGCTCGTGAGCGCCGAGCCGCCCAAGGGCTGGACCGAAGGGCTGCGCTCCAAGGAGCCGGTCCGCGAGGAGCTCGCACGACGAATGCCGGAGTGGAGCGACCTGATCGTCTTCGACTTCCTGATCGACAACACGGATCGCTGGTCGGGGGGGAACGTGCTGTCGCTGGGTGGCGGTGGCCTGATCTTCCTGGACAACGCCGCGGGCTTCGCGTCCTGGCGCGCTTCACGCGGCGAGACGAACCAGAGCCGCCTCGAGCCCATTTGCAGGTTCCGGCGCGCCACCGTGGAGGCGCTGCGTGCGCTCGGTCCCGCCGCGGCCCCCGAGGCGCGCCTGGGCGCGCGGCTCGAGCGCTCCCTGGCCGGTGACCCCCTGGCCCCGGTGCTCGGCAAGGCTCAGCTCAGGGCCGTGGACACCCGCGTCGAGCGGCTGCTCGAGCACGTGGAGCGCTGCACGACGGAGCTCGGGGAAGAGCTCGTGCTGTCGCTGTGAGTCACTTCGTCCCCTTCTCCAGCGCAATGATGCGGCGACGCGCCTCCTCGAGCTCCGCGCCGAGCGTCGCGCGGCGACTCTCGCTCTTGTCCAGCAGGCGCTTGGTCTCCTCGGCACGCGCACGCTCGACCCGGACCAGCTCGTCGTACGCGCGCTGCATGCGCTGATTGTCCGGGCGCACCTTGCCGAAGTAGATCCCCAGCGACCCCGCCAGGCACACCAGCAGAGCCAGGAGCCCCGCCACCGCGAGCTGACTGCCGCGCTGTCCCTGGGCGCGGAGGAGGAGCATGCGTCGCTCGTGCTCGTGCTGCTTCTCCAGGAGCTCGACCCTGGCCTGCGCGGCGGCCTCGGCGCGCGCGGTCTCGAGCGCGGCCTGAGACGCGGCGGCCAGGCGGATCTCCTCTTCCTTGCGGCGCTGGGCCTCGCGCAGGGCCTCCTGACTGGCGAGCAGCGCGGCCTCTTGTTCGGCGCGCTTCTTCGCCTGTGCGCGGTCGAGGGCTGCCTCGGCCGCCAGCCGGTGCTCCCGCAGCTCGCGTTCGCCGCGACCCTCGGCGGCGCCGAAGAGCCCGTTCAACGGGTGAAGCATCGAATCGTCCTTGCGCGACGCCATCCGGGAGACCTCCGTGACCGCTCCGCCCGAGCCCGGGGGTCACCACCCCGGTGAGACAACCGACTCCGGCTGGCCTTGGGAGGAGGACGGCGAGTATCGTCCGGGCGATGCTGCACGTCCGGGCAGGAGGTCGCGCTTGACCTACGTCGACCTGTGGGCCCGGGCGTTTCTGCTGACGCTGGGGAGCGAGCTCGCGCTGGCGCCCTGGCTCCTCGACAGCTCGGAACCCCGCCGGCGGCGCATCGCGGCGGTCGCGGCGGCCAACGTGCTCAGCCACCCCGCCGTTTGGTTCGTCTTCCCGGAGCTCGGGCTGACCTACACGCCGATGCTGATCGTGGCCGAGCTCTGGGCCTTCGGCTCCGAAGCGCTGCTCTACCGCCTGGTGTTCCCGACGCAGCCGTGGCGGCAGGCCATCGCCGTGAGCGCGCTCGCGAACGCGCTGTCGCTCGGGCTCGGGCTGGTGCTCCGGGGTGCCGGCTTGACGATCTGACCGTTGCGTCAGCGAAGCAGGCGTGGTGCGGGTCCAGCCGAGATGACCGTCCCGTCGAAGCGGACCTGCGCGGCGCTCGCGGGAACGAACGCCGGCCTGGCTGCGGTCACCGCGCGCCCGAAATGTCCGCCCTCGGTGAGTGTTCCGCCGACGGTCGCCTGAGTCGCCGGCGAGACGGTTGACGCCGAGATGGGCGAAGAGTCCGAGAGCCGTACGAGCGCGACCCATCCAGCCTCGCGGATGTCGGCCTTGCCGATCTCGGGGCCCGGAAAGGTCTCGTTCGGGGCGCTGAGGATGAGCACGCCATTGGCGGTCCCGCCGACGGTCTGCCCGAAGGCGTTGCCCGCCTTGGACGTGCCCTGCAAGTCGCTCTCTCGCCAGAGAGCTTGACCGACTCCGGTGAGCCCTTGCGCGCTTCCACGAAGAACATGCGCCGCGCCGGCAGCGTCGTCCTCTCCCCACGCACCCACGACGAGGTCGTCGAACCCGTCGGTGTCCGCCGCGGTGATTGCCAGCCCTTGGCCAAACTGATCGCGAACCTCCGAGAGATCCTTGATCGCCGTGCCCCCCGCCATGCTGCCCTGTTTCAGGTGTTGGGCCCCGGCAGTGGTCAACCCACCGGGTCCGCCGCGGACGATGGTCACCGCCCCCACGTTCAAGACCTTCGTGATCTTCCCGCCCTTCCCGAACGTGAGCCCGCCCCTGGGCTCCGAGGCTACCGCGAGGTCGATGCACGGCCTGCCGTTGTAGCTGTCTCCGTTGAAGTTCCCCGCCGCGAGCACGTAGCCGAAGTGATCGGCTGCCTTGGGTGAGCCCGCGCCAAGCGCCATTGACTTGTCGATCCGCTGCCAGGCGCCACCTTGCCCTGCCACCGGGAGCGCCAAGCCGGAAGAGCCACCATACGCGACGATCACCGCTCCGGCCTCGATTCCCTGGACCTCGGCTCCGCCCATTCCGATCGCCAGGTCCTCGAAGCCGTCGCAGTTGAAATCGCCGGACGTCAAGGAAGAAGGGAAGGCGGACCCGCTGACGCCGAACGTGGACGCGGTGAGGGTCTGCTTCGCCGTGAGCGGGAAAGCACCAGTGCCGCCACCCGTCATCACGTGAACGCCACCGGTGCGTCCAATCGCCAGGTCATCCGCGCCGTCCCCGTCGAAGTCGCCGGCAGAGAGGGCGCCGCCAAAGTAGCCCCACTGGGACGGCTTCTCGCCGAACGTCGCGCGATCGACCGATTTGGAGTCAACGAAGGGCGCGGTGCTCTTGGCAGGGTTGTACCGCATCCACTGCACCACGCCGGCGTTCTTCACGGTTCCCACGGCCCTGCCGGGCGCGCCGGTGACGAGCTCCGCCAGCCCGCTCGCGCTCTTGCTGAAGTTGCCCCATGCCATGGCGAAACCGTAAGCGTCAGCGGCCTCCGGAGTTGGAAGCCCCGCCTCCCCGTCGAGGTTCAGGTCGAGCTCGTCCTTGTAGAGGGTCCCGTCCGCGTCCTTCGACACCAGGTACACGAGGCCTTTGGTGGCCTTGATCGAGCCGGGCGTGGAGAACGACTCTTGCTGAAGCTCGGCGCGGAGATGGCGAACGACTCCTCGTCATCGGGCTCGAAGAACCTGAAACCACGCGGGAACAGGTGAGCGGCCGAGGTGAGACCCTTCCCGGCCTGACCGAGGTAGATGTGCTCGGTTCCGTCGCTCTGTACGGCGACAAGGTCGTCGGTGCCGTCCTTGTTCACGTCGCGCGGCGCGACGTACTGGTAGCTCGAGACGAGGCTCAGGTTCGTCGGGACGGGCGTTGCGGGGTTGAACCCGATGACGCCGGGGAGGTACAGCGGGACTCCGTTGATGTAGGCGAAGAGATCCTGGATCCCGTCCTTGTCGAAGTCGCCGTGCTGGATCATCGCGCGGTCGGAGCCAGCAGGCAGGATCTTCGGGATGCCGGTTGGAGGGAGAGTGAACACCACGCCACCTGGCCCGCCCAGCTGGACCTCGACGAAGAGGTGACCCGCGAGCTCCTTGATGAAGAAGGTGTCGAGGTGTCCGTCGAAGTTGATGTCCATCTGGACCGGCGGCATCGCGGACGCGAGGACTGCTCGCGCGAAGTCGCGAAAGGCGGAGGCGGCGACGATCCTCGTGAAGCGTGGATCGAGCTCCGAGGCACCCGAGGGGCAGGTGAACCCTCGGTCGCCATCGACGGACTGAATCACCCCGAGCACGTCCTCCTTGCCCTTGATAGGGTCGTTGGGGTCGATGCACGGCCCACCAGAGTCGCCGCTGTACGGCATGACACCTGTCCCTAGGTCGTCGTGGGTGACGCCGCCACCCTTCATGACCGTGAAGCCCACGGAGGCTGGCGGCTGGGTGGTGTACGGGAACGGGGCCGGGTAGGGTCGAACGACGAAGTCGGCGAATCGCAGCGGCGGCCCCGCCGAGCCGCAGAGCGCGGAGCGCCCGTAGCCAAAGCAGGTCGTCGGTTTCAGGAAGAGGTTCGGCGTGTCCAGATCGGAGATGGGCCGGAAGTGCCCGGTGGTGCTCCCGGCGAGGTTGAACGGGCTCGCCAGATGCACCAGCGCGATGTCGGTATCGGGATTGCCGAAGCAATTGTGTGCTCCGACCCGAGGATGGAAGACGAAGCGATCCGCCTTTCGGGACTGGTGACCCAAAGTGATGTCGCCGAGCGTGACATCGACCTCGTTCGGCTGGACCGCCGCGCAAGCGCCCCCGCAAGCGTTGCTGACCACGTGCCACGCGGTGAGGACCCACTCGTTCGTCAACAGCGTGCCGCTACCTTGCGAACATTGGGCGCCGCCCTGAATCGTGCGGAGATGAACGTTCTTCGAGACCTCGACTTGCACGGGATCGGTGATCGCGGTGCCGTTGATGATCGCGTCGCCGCGGTCGCCGATCGGCTCGGCGCGGTCCTCGACGGAGGCACACGCGATCACGGCGATGACGACACAGAGACCCGCAGATGCTCGCGCGGCTTTCGACATGGCACTCCTCCGAGTCGAGGGTGTACTGGGCGAGCAGCCGTGGCCGTCAGATCTATGTCAGATCTCGCTGTACTGAAAGATCCGACGCAGCGGTACCTTCAACCACCTGGTGCGACGATGCGGCCCGCGAACAGCACGGCGCCGGAGCGGCGGTCGTGGATGAAGAACAGGAACGGGTGGTCGACTTTGACCTCGGGCGGCGGAGGGGAGTCGCTCACGATGGTCCTCATGACAACTGCAGTACCCGCTGACGCCTCTGTACCCTTCTCCGAGGTCTCGACGAATGCCTTGTGATACACGTCCTCGATGTACAGTGTCGGGGGGCGCCTGGTGATGCCGGAGAAGTCCGCGCTGGTCGTGAAAGCCAGCAGCATGCCGAGCTTCTCGAGTGGCGACTTGAGCTTGAATCGCACCGTAGCCGTGAAGCGCGGCAGCCAGAGGCTCACCCGCGTCGGCCTGAGCTCCGGCACGTACGCGCCGACCCCCTCGCGGCCGAAGCGCTTCTCCAGGTCGGGCAACCCGTTCCGCGTCTTGGGCAGGACGATGACCATGGCCAACTCCGGTCCGTTGCCTCGCGCGTACGGGAGCTCGACCACCTGGGCGTCCGCGAGCGCCGCGTAGCGCGCCTCGACCGTTCCTCGCATGGTCGGGAGCGAGCGCGGCGTCACGCCGTTGACGAAGAAGCGCTCGTCGCGAGTCGCAGCTTCGGAGAAGGGAGTCGCCCAGCGGCCGTGGAAGTAGATGGCATTGGTCAAGACCAACTGCACGAGCTCGTGGATGCTGCCCTTCGGGCGTCGCGGTCGTTCATGGTCTCGTCCAACTCCGCAGGAGTTGATCCTCTGCCTCGACGCCTCCGGTTGGCTCTGGAAATCGAGCTGCTCCAGCGGCGCGCGGTAGTGCAGGCGAGTGACCTCCGCGAACTCCGGCACGAGCTCCATGCCCTTCTGCGGCCAGAGCCGATTCGCCAGCCGAACCTCCGGCGCTCCCCGGAGCGGCTCCGAGCCCAGCTTCTGGATCAGCTTGGCGTACCCGGCGTGGGTCTCCGTTGCGTCCCGCCCGAGGTGCAGCACCTTCGCCATCTCCTCCGCCGTCTCTCCTCGCGCGCCCGCGTAGGTCATGGTGAGCGCCACGGAGATGCTCAGGGGAGAGTAGATGAGGTTCCCCTTTTCCTTTGCGGAGAGCTCGCGATGGAGGTCGCGGGCGAAGGCGTTGACGGAGTCCGCGAGGGAGGCCGGAACGACGGGTTCCGCGGGTGACCCTTCGGCCGCATCGACCGAGGCGTCGCCCGATCCCGCCGCGCCGACATCGGCGCTGGAATCCAGCGGCGTTCCGGCCTCCGGGTCGGCGTTCGCGGGACGTGCCGGGTGCGCGGGCTCGTTCGGCGGAGGGCTGCACGTCGCGGCCACGGCGCCGGCGAACAGCAGAAGAGACACCGCGCGGGAGGGCGAGCTCATCGCGCGACCTCGCAGGGCACGAAGAACAGGCGGACAGCGGGCTTTCGACATGGCAGTCCTCCGAGCCTCGAGAGTGTACCGGGCGAGTCCACGTAGCCGTCAGATCCACGTCAGATCTCGCTGTGCCGAACGATCCGACGCGACCGTACCTTCAACCACCTGGTGCCACGATGCGGCCCGCAAACAGCACGGCGCCGGAGCGGCGGTCTCGGACAAAGAAGAGGAAGGGGTGGTCGACCCGCATCTCTGGTGTCGGGGACTCGCTGATACCGACCATCACAACGGCCGTCGCTGCGGCTGCGGTAGTTCCCCGCTCCGTCGTCTCGACGAAGGCCTTGTGGAATACTTGGTCGATGTGCAGACCGGGGCGCCCGGTGATGCCTGAGAAGTCCGCCTCCGAAAAGGCCAATGTCATGCCGAGCTTCTTCAGGATCAAACTGAGCTCGTAGTGCCGAGTCGCCGTGAAGCGCGGCAGCCAGAGGCTCACCCGCGTCGGCCTGAGCTCCGGCACGTACGCGCCGACCCCCTCGCGGCCGAAGCGCTTCTCCAGGTCGGGCAACCCGTTCCGCGTCTTGGGCAGGACGATGACCATGGCCAACTCCGGTCCGTTGCCTCGCGCGTACGGGAGCTCGACCACCTGGGCGTCCGCGAGCGCCGCGTAGCGCGCCTCGACCGTTCCTCGCATGGTCGGGAGCGAGCGCGGCGTCACGCCGTTGACGAAGAAGCGCTCGTCGCGAGTCGCAGCCTCGGCAAAGGGAGTCGCCCATCGGCCGTGGAAGTAGACGGCGTTCGTCAGGACCAGGCGCACCTCCTCATGGATGCTGCCCTTCGGGAGCAGCTCGGCAATTCGTTCCTTGGTCTCGTGCTCCACCCAGGAGTTGATCCTCTGCCTCGACGCCTCCGGTTGGCTCTGGAAATCGAGCTGCTCCAGCGGCGCGCGGTAGTGCAGGCGGGTGACCTCCGCGAACTCCGGCAGGAGCTCCATGCCCTTCTGCGGCCAGAGCCGATTCGCCAGCCGAACCTCCGGCGCTCCCCGGAGCGGCTCCGAGCCCAGCTTCCGGATCAGCTTGGCGTACTCGGCGTGGGTCTCCGTTGCGTCCCGCCCGAGGTGCAGCACCTTCGCCATCTCCTCCGCCGTCTCTCCTCGCGCGCCCGCGTAGGTCATGGTGAGCGCCACGGAGATGCTCAGGGGAGAGTAGATGAGGTTCCCCTTTTCCTTTGCGGAGAGCTCGCGATGGAGGTCGCGGGCGAAGGCGTTGACGGAGTCCGCGAGGGAGGCCGGAACGACGGGTTCCGCGGGTGACCCTTCGGCCGCATCGACCGAGGCGTCGCCCGATCCCGCCGCGCCGACATCGGCGCTGGAATCCAGCGGCGTTCCGGCCTCCGGGTCGGCGTTCGCGGGACGTGCCGGGTGCGCGGGCTCGTTCGGCGGAGGGCTGCACGTCGCGGCCACGGCGCCGGCGAGCAGCACAAGAGACACCGCGCGGGAGAGCGAGCTCATCGCGCGACCTCACCGGGCACGAAGAACAGGCCGCCGGTGATGCGATATCCGACGCCACGTCGAGTATCGATGGGATCCGGCCATCCCGCGCGACGGAACCTCTCGCGGATCTCGTAGACGTGATTGCGGACGCTGGCCCCGTCGCCCGCGACACGGAGGCACCGCTTCTGGAGAGCGTGCGCGGACTGTGCGCTCTGGTCGGCGGTCACCAGCGCGCGCAGAATCTCGTATTCGGCCGGGCGCAGCAGGAGCTCGTCCCCATGCGCCGAGACGGAGCATCGATCCTCGTTCAGTTGGACTCGCGCGCCGCAGGTCGCGAGCAGCGGACTGGCTCGCGACATCGCCGCGTCCAGCCGCGCCGCCAGCTCGTCGGAGTCACAAGAGCGCAAGACGTAGTCCAGGGCGCCTGCGCGAAGCGCGCGGGCGGCACACGGCGTGGCCCCGGTGCCGCCCACACACACCACGCGCGTGCGATGGCAAGTCTCCTCGCTGAGCAGCCCAGGCGATGCCAGGACGTCCAAGACGACTAGCTCGACCAATTCGGGCGGGGGGACGTCGCCAAGTGCGTCTGCAATCGCCCGCGCCGCACCATGCTTCGACGGTTGCCAGCTCGGGCGGCTGGAGTCCAATCGCCATCACCAGTGATGGGCGCCCGGCGGGCGTCTCGGATTGCTGCGGGCGTCCCCTTCCCGTCATACGGACGAGATTACTGGATCGCTCGCCTCCGCGCCATGACCTCAGGCACATGGCTGAGGCAACGTCAGATCCCCAGCTGCTTCGCGATGATCACCTTCATGATCTCGTTCGTGCCGGCGAAGATGCGCTGCACGCGGGCGTCCATGTAGGCCCGCGAGATCGGGTACTCGAGCATGTAGCCGTAGCCGCCGAACATCTGCAGGCACTCGTCCACCACCTCGCCCACCATGTCGGTGTGCCACAGCTTCGCCATCGAGCACTCCTTGACCAGGAACTTCCCGGCCAAATGCTCTTGCACCAATCGGTCCGCGAAGGCCCGGCCCACCTCGACCTTGGTCGCGACCTCGGCGAGCTTGAACTTCGTGTTCTGGAAGCTGGCGATGGGCTTGCCGAAGGCGCGGCGCTCCTTCACGTACTCGAGCGTGTCCGCGAGGATCTGCTCGGCGCTGGCCTGCGCGCCCAGCGCGACCACGAGGCGCTCCTGAGCCAGCTTCTGCATCAGCATCATGAAGCCGGCGCCCTCCTCGTTGAGCCGGTTCGCCACGGGCACGCGGCAGTCCTCGAAGGCCAGCTCCGAGGTGTCCTGAGAGGCCATGCCCATCTTCTTCAGCTTCTTGCCCTTGACAGACCGGGGCGATCCGCCTCCACCACGATCAGCGAGATGCCGTGGTGCGCGCTCTTCGGATCGGGATCCGTCTTCGCCGCCACGATGCACAGATCGCAGAGGATCCCGTTCGAGATGAAGGTCTTCTGCCCGTTCAGCACGTAGTCGTCGCCGTCGCGCACGGCCGTGGTGGCGATGTTCGCGAGGTCGCTGCCGGTGCCGGGCTCCGTCATCGCGATCGCCGTCACCAGATCGCCGGACG
The DNA here is from genome assembly GCA_015075635.1 of Polyangiaceae bacterium. Lineage (NCBI taxonomy): Bacteria > Pseudomonadati > Myxococcota > Polyangiales > Polyangiaceae > Polyangiaceae bacterium. The sequence continues at coordinate 1,344,346 of JABTUA010000003.1, read as the reverse complement.
CGCAGCCCGGGAGCCAGCGCTTCTTCTGCGCGTCGCTGCCGAACTCGTGGATGTAGGGCACGATGATGTCGGAGTGGAGCGAGATCGCGAAGCCGGACTCGTAGCTCTTCGACAGCTCCTCGATCACCACCACGGAGCAGAGGAAGTCGCCGCCTGGCCCACCGTGCTCGGTCTCGAGCCAGGGACACAAGAAGCCGCCGGCGCCGGCCTTGCGCCAGGCTTCCCGGTCCACGATGCCCTGCTCGCGCCAGCGCTCCTGGTTCGGCAAGATCTCGCGCTCGACGAACTTCTTGAAAGACTGGCGAAACTGCTCGTGCTCCTCGCTGAATAGATTCCGGTCCACGGGGCCTCCGCGGCGGATTGTACCGGTCTCGACTTCCGCTGTCTTGGCACGAGCGGATCGCGATCCGCCACTGAGGCCGAGACTCACGAGAGCACCGGCGGGGCCGGCGCACTCCCGGCGCTAGGTGGGAACTTCCGCCTGGCGTCTCCCGAGTGGGTCTCGACGACGACCTCGATGAAGGCAGGGCGCGGCGGCAGCCACGGGGCGCCAAAGGGCGAAACCCGAGGCGTGGAGTGGCGCGAGGCGTCGTCCTGACTTAAAAAGGCGGCCATGTCCCGCTCCCCGTACTCGCTCGGCTTGGTGCTCGCGCTCGCTGCCTGCGGCAAGACGTCCGGCGACGGCGCGGGGCCGGCCTCCACCGCCGGCACCAGCGTGGCGGAGCCTCCGGCGCAGGGCGGCGAGGTGGCGCGCCCGGCGGCGACGGAGCTCGCGCCCTTCGCGGTCGGGCAGTGGTCGAAGTACCGGGTCACCATGGACGACGGCGCGACCACTGAGATCACCTACAAGATCGTCGGCGAGGAACAGGGTGCGCACTGGCTGGAGATCGTGCGGGGCGCCGCCAACGCCGGGACCGTGATGCAGCTCCTGGTCAAGCTGAAGAGCCGCAGCGATCCGAGCGGCCTGGACATCCAGGCCGCGCGCATCCGCATGCCGAACGACCAGATCCGCGAGCTGCGCGACGAGACCCTGAAGGTCAGCGCCGAGGGCTACAAGCGGGCGCTCGCCGACATCTTCGTCCCGAGCCTGGCCGGCGCGCCCCAGGAGGACGTGACGGTGCCCGCCGCCACCTTCCGCGGCGCCTACAAACGCGAGCAGAAGGTCGAGACGAAACAGGCTTCGTCGGACCAGTGGGTGTGGATCCACCCCGCGGTGCCGATCAGCGGAGTGGTGAAGTCCGAAGAGATCGGCAAGCCGAACAAGACGGAGCTTTTGACCTGGGGCGTGAGCGGCGCGAAGAGCGAGATGCAGCGCGAGAAGGCCGCGCCTTAGAGCCCCATGGCGCGTGCGTCGGCGCGCGTCGGCGCGTTCTTCGACGTCATCGCGCGCTGCGACAACGCGTACCTCCAGAACGGCTGGGAGCAGGTCGACGGAGCAAACGTCTTCGGCGGCGGAGTGCGAGCGGGCGTGGAGGCAGAGCTGCTGAAGCTCTGCCCCGGAGTCGATCCAGCGCCAGATAGTGGCGAGGTCGTTGGGGACGCGATCGACGCTGGACCAGCAATGCGTCGAGCGGAGCGTCTTCGGGGAGCGCGTCACACGTCCAGCTACGGCACCAGTGGCCCGTGGTCGCTCACTCGCCGCACGACCTCGTTGTCCACGACGCCGCACGTCTTCTTGCCGCGCCCCACCTGCTCACCTCGGGAGCGCGCTTCGCCGTGCTGTGGTACCTTGATCGCGATGAATCCCACCAAGCCGCCACCACCCGAGGACGCCCCGTTGGGGCCGGGGGATCTGGCTCGTCTGCGTGCGCGCGACTCTTGGGGATCTTGGGACGAGAGCGACCTCGACGATGAGCTTGCCCCGTGGCTGGCGTCATCGCCTGATCCAGAGCGACCCCCGTCAGGAACCGCCTCATGATCCACATCTCGTTCGAGCTTCACGAAGGAACCTTGGCCAGCGTTCGTCGCGACCCTGAGGCGTTCACCCGCGAGCTGCGTCTGGCTGCGGCCATCAAGTGGTACGAGATGCGGCGCGTGAGCCAAGGGAGGGCGGCCGAGATCGCTGGGGTATCGCGGGCCGAGTTCATCGACGCGCTTGGCCGGCATGGCGTCTCTCCGTTCCAGGAAACGGAAGACGAGCTGATCGAGTCGGTTCGTTCACATGAGCCGTGAGCTGTGGGCGGTCAACGCCTCGCCTTTGATCACGCTGGCGAAGGTCGGTCAGCTTCAGCTTCTCGAAGGCTCGGATCGGGCCGTCGCGATCCCCGAAGCTGTCGTCGCCGAGATAGTTGCCGGCCCAGCCGGAGACGCCGCGCGGATGGCTATCGAACGCGGCTTCGGCGGGGCGGCCATCGCTGTGTCCCCGGTCACGGAGGTGCTGGAGTGGGGGCTTGGGCCAGGCGAATCAGCCGTCCTGTCGCTCGCAAGGCAACGTAGTGCGCGAGCCGTCGTGGACGACGGGGAGGCACGCGCCGCGGCACGAGTCCTCGGGATCGCGGTCATCGGGACGCTGGGCGTGGTCGTGCTCGCGCGACTGGCGGGCAGGATCCCATCCGCATCGTCGGTGCTGCGTGCGCTGCGCGAAGCCGGCTTCTACCTGGACGACGAGCTGGTTCGACGCGTGCTCGCGGAGACGGTCGGCGAAACCTGGAACCCGTGAGCTGCGCCGCTCGGGAAACGGGACCGAGAAGGCATGGCTGGAGTTAGCGCTTTCGGGCCGCCGCTCGCGGCAGCTGCACGTCCGCGAATTCATTTGTTCGACGCCGACGTCGAACGACCGCCGCGCCTTGGGGAAACGGCAGGTAGCGGCCTCCCCATCATCGAAGGCCACTGGAGCTGCAAGAGGAGCGAGCCGAGCGCCACCCGGTAGGTGCAGCCCCCCCGCCTCGTCGCGGGGCGCGGATGGGCGCGTCAAGAGTGACGCCACGTGATGTCGGTGGAACGCGCACCACTCGAACACGTTGACGCGGGTGAGGGCGACACCGTAGCGTCGATCACACCTACCGGGAGGGTCGGCTCATGCGCAGCACAGCACGCAGCACGCAGCACGCAGCACGCAGCACGCAGCACCTGGTGGGGTTGTTCCTTATGGCGTTCGGTGTCGTGCAGATCGCTTGCTCGAATAGTCGCGGTTCCATGGGCCGCACCGGCGAACCGGTCATCTTCGGGACGGATGACCGGAAGAACCCGATCGATCCCACGGTGACTGCGGCGGCGCGGGCCTGGGCCGACGCCGTCGGCGTGATGGCCGGTCCCCCTGACAGTGTGACCTCCGGCAAATTCCCGAAGGACGCGCTGTGCCTGAAGTCAACGTTTCCCGACGCCTGCTACCTGAACACGGCCCTCGCCACGAAGGGCCCCGTGTTCTCGACCGTGGCACCCGAGAAAGGCTACGGTCTGTGTCAGGACGAGAAGTTCGCACAGGAGACGGTGCTCCGCGCGGAGAAGGCGTGCACCGTGTTCCGATTACCTCAGACCTCCGCCGGCGAAGAGCTCTTCCTCACCGCAGGCCACTGCCTCAAGGCAACGGGCGCCGCCGGGTCGGAGAAAGGGCGCGAGTGCAAGGACGTGGAGTTCGCGTTCGGATACCAAGTCCGCTCCTTCGGGACGGAGCACCCGACCGTAGCGCTCCCGTTTGCGCTGCGCCGCAAGTGGGACGTCTACAAGTGCAAGGATGTCGTCTCGCGCGCGGAGCCCCTGTCCAATCCGAAAGGCGACGACTCGGACTTCACGCTCTTCAAGGCCGATCGCGTGGTTCGAGGTCGCCATTTGCTGGACGTGCGCCGGACCAACACGCTGGCGGTCAACCAACAGGCGACGGTCGCTGGCCACGGCGCGGGCTTCCCGCTCAAGATCACGCCCACCGGAACGGTCAAGTTCATCGACCCGACCGCAAACACGTTCACGTTCTCGAGCGACGCCCTCCAGGGGGACAGCGGCGCTCCCGTGATCGATGTCGCCACGGGTCTGGTGACGGGGATCCTGGGCACAGTCCCGGTGGAGGACTTCTACCTGGACACGCCCGCAGGCTGCGCGCGAGTCGCACCGAAGCCGCCGTGCAGCGACTCGACGGGTTGTCCCGGGGCTGGCTTCACCACCGCCACAGACATCCTTGAAATTGGCAACGTGCCCAGCCTGCCGGCGACCCCGACGGTGTACGCCGACCTGGACGGTGATGGCCTGCCGGACAAGATCACCTTCGTCGTCAGCTTCCTGGTGTGGGCGCTCGACATCGAGCTCTCGTCTGGACAGAAGTGCGAGGGCTGCCCGATCCCGACGCCGATTCCGGCCTTCTTGCCCCTTGGTCAGGTCGCCGCCACAGCATACATCGGCGACTTCAACGGCGACGGCGCGCACGACATCATCGTCCAGCTCCCTGGCTACGCGACGGTCTACCTCGAGGGGGTGAACCTCACCAAGCTCAAGAATCCGCTGGCGGTCTCGCAGGCCTTCTTCGGGATGGACCAGTACATCGGGACCTTGGTCGGTGACTTCAACTCCGACGGGCTGGACGACGTTCGTGCGTTCAGCTCTTCGGGGACGCATGCCGACGTGCTCATGGGAACGCCGTCCACGGACCCTGGGCAGGGCGCCACGCTCTCCGGAGGGCTTGCGCCGAGCATCGAGATCCCCGCCGAGTGTGGCAACGGCATCGCGTACATCGTCCCCGGCAACTACAACTCGACGTTCCCGTCACTGACGGCGTACACCTCTACGCGCGGGGTCGCCGTGATTCCTGGAAGCGTCGTCGGGCTGTCGGACCCGACGTTGCTGGTCATTGATTGCCCGGGAGCGACGAAGGCGAACCAGCTCAAGCTGCTCGATCCGCTCACGGGGCAAGTTCGGAAGACCCTCAGCATGACGGGAACGTCCGAGTGGCGTGCGCTGGCCTATCGAGCGTCGAAGCAGGATCTGATCGGCCTGAGGAGCCCCAACGATCCGAAGGGGAACTACGACGTGGTCCGGATTGGACTGTCGTCGTCCGGCACGCCGACCACCTCGGTCCTGGCCACGCGCGCCCAGAGCGGGATTGCCACCGGCGTCGCGTGGGACGACGTCAGCGGCGAGTTCGGCGTGCTCGTGACGAACAGCTGCTTCTCCCCGGGCTATTCCTGCGGTGACGATCGCATCGACTACTTCGGCGAGAGCACGCCCGGAACCTGGTCCTTCAAATACCTGACCAAGCTCTCCCGGCGGTGTGCGGCAAACTACTCGAAGCCCTGGACCGTCGAGCCGTCGGCCTTGATCCTGAGCGGCGCGGGCGAGCTGATCGCCTGCAACCGCCGCGGCTTCGGCGTCGGGTACCGCGACTCCCGATCGATGCTGGTCTCGAACGAGATCTCGAGCGTCCCGGTCACGCCGTGGCAGAAGGCGCTGCACCTGCACGACGTCGAGTGCGACACGAAAACCTATGCTTCCGTCTTCCAGACCGTCGTGTGGGGGGTGTCGCGCACCGGGCGAGTCCTGCGCGCCTTGCCGGTGAGCTCGTCGGACTGTGGGTTCGGCGGCCAGCCACCGGCAACCGCGAAGTGCGTCGTGAGCGAGAGCGGGGTGTCTCGAGTCGCAGCCGGCGGCTCGAGCACGCTGTTCGTTTCGGGTGACGGAACCGTGCGTGGCGCGGGCGACAACACGCACGGGCAGCTCGCCCTGCCGGCGGGCGCGAACGTCGCGACGGCCACGCCGGTCCCGGCGTATTCCGGGGCCTCGGAGGTGGCCATCGGGGCCGGTCACTCGCTCGCGCTCTTCGACGCCGGCGTCGTGAAGGCCGCCGGCCTGAACTCCGCCGGTCAGCTCGGGCGTGACGACGTGACCGCGACGGAGGTCCCTGCCCAGGTTGCGGGCCTGCCGCCAGTGAGCGCCATCGCCGCAGGAGATGACTTCTCCCTCGCCCTTGGCCAGGATGGAAGCGTGTGGGCGTGGGGTGCCAACGACGATGGGCAGCTGGGCGACGGCACGCGGTCCTCGCGCTTCACGCCGGTCAGGGTTCGTGGCCTCGAGAGCGTCTCCAGCGCGTTCGCGCTCGGCTTCGGTAGCTTCGGATCTGGCGACGGCCAGCTCGACCAACCCCGCGGCGTGGCCACTGACGCCGGCAGCGTCTTCGTCGCCGACCAGACCAACAGGGTGCAGCGATTTCTGCCGGACGGCACGCTCGTTGCGGTCTTCGGCGCGACCGGCACCGGACCGGGCCAGTTCCTCGGATCCAGCGGCTTGCACGCTGCGGCCCGGCGCGACGGCACTGCACTGTACGTGCTCGACCCCGCCGCGATGGAGATCCAGAAGTTTGCGATCGTCGCGGCGTCCCAGAGTTGCCCCCCGGCGACGGTGGAGGTCCTCTCGTCGGGGGCGCGTGTCTGCTTCGTGACCCGCTGGGGCAGCTACGGCAGCGGCAACGGAGAGCTGGCCAGCCCGAGCGGGCTCGCGGCCGGTACCGGGGGCGAGGTGTTCGTAGCCGACGCCGGCAACCACCGCGTTCAGCGCTTCGTCCACGTGGCGTTCTCTTCGACCTGCCCCTCGGGCACCACGGAGGTGTCAGCGGTCGGGGCGGAGCGGACCTGTGCGGCGGGGTACTTCGGGGGGCTGGGCAGCGGTGACGGCCAGCTGTCGGGGCCGCGGGCCGTGGCCTGCGACCCGGACACCTCGGCGCTCTACGTCGCGGACACAGGAAACCATCGGCTCCAGCGCTTCTCGAAGGAGGGGACCTTCCTGGGCAAATGGGGCTCGTTCGGAAGCGGCCCCGGGCAGCTCGACTCGCCGGTGGACGTCGATGTCGATGAGCTCGGCCGAGTGATCGTCACAGAGGCAGGCAACAAGCGCGCGCAGATCTTCACCGCAGGTGGTTCGTTCCTCGCTGTGCTCGGAGGACCAGGCACCGGAGACGGGAAATTCCAGGCGCCCATCAGCACGGCCGTGCTGGGCTCCCGTATCTTCGTCGCGGACTCCCAGCAGCACCGCGTGCAGGCCTTCGACGTCTCGGGTCAGGCCGGCGTGGTGCGGATCGCGGCGGGCGGTCGTCACGCTCTGGCCCTGCGCGCCGACGGCCGGGTCTGGGCTTGGGGAGCGAACGACTCCGGACAGCTGGGCGCAGGGAGCGGCGCGTCCGCGTCGTCCACCGTCCCCGTGCGTGTGATCGATCCCGTCGATGTGACCGGGTTCCTGTCTGCGTCCGAGATCGCCGCTGGCGCGCGCCACTCCCTCGCCGCGCGGGCCGACGGTTCCGTCCGCGCGTGGGGAGACAACTCCGAGGGGCAGCTTGGCGACGGAACGACCACGAATCGCGACGTCGCCACGGCCGTGCTGAACGCGGTCAACGTCAAGGCGGTGCGCGCGGGCGCTCTGCACTCGACGGCCCTGACCGAGCTCGGCAGCGTGCTCGCATGGGGGGGGAACTCCCGGGGCCAGCTGGGAGACGAGACGTTCGCCGCCCGGGCGGTGCCCGCCGAGGTCCGCGCACCGTGCAGCCCAACTGGGTTCCTGCGGGATGCGACGGCCATCGCGGCAGGGTCGAACCACACGCACGCGGTCGGGAGCCTCTGGGGCTGGGGTGACGACTCCAACGGGCAGCTCGGTGACGGCGGTGACTCCGACCCGAAGGTCGTCGCGATTCCGATCGCGTTTGCGGCGGGGCCGGACTGCTCGGCGGCGGTGGCATCTCCGGCCACCGTCTGGCCACCCAGCGGAGCGTTGGTCGGCGTCAACATCACCGGAGTCTCGGGAGGTGCAGGACCTCTCGAGCTTCAGGTCACTGACGTTCAGCAGGACGAGCCGCAGGCTTCGCCCGGACAGGGCAACACTGGGCCCGACGCCGTCATCGGCGGCTCGGGCTTCCCCGTCCGCCTCCGCGCCGAGCGCTCGGGGACCGGCGACGGACGCGTCTATCACGTCGGCTTCACCGCCCGAGATCCGTCAGGTCGCGAGTGCAGAGGCAACGTGCAGGTGTGCGTCCCGCACCACGGTGGCTCCGGGTGCGGTGATGCTGGTGCGCAGTGGGACTCGACGGATCTCGGTGGTCAGGGGATCTGCGACACGGCGGAGCCGAACATCATCGACGACTGCCAGGCGTGCATCAGAGCGCGCTGCTGCAACGAGCTTCGAGCCTGCCTCCCGCCCGATCGGTGCAGCCTCGGTGGCCCGTCGGGCGAAGGTGAGCTCGCCTGCCTCACGGACTGCCTGGCTCGGGCCTTCTACAGCGAGCAGCCTCTGGCGGCCGCGCGCCTGGAGTGCGCGAGCGCTTGCGGCAAGCCGCGACCGAAGCCGAGCGCCGCGACGAACGACCTCCTCACCTGCATGCTGGGCACCGACGGTCGGGAGGACTCCTGCATCGTCCAATGCCTGGGTGCGCCGCTCGAATGACCCACCGCGCCGCGACCCGTTGGCCAAGGGCGCTGCTGCTCGCGGGCGGCATCGCGGCGGCGTGTGCGGGTGGCGCTCCGTCGCTGCCGAGCCCTTCCGCACCACCCGCGCCGAGCGCACCCGTCCCTGCCCCCGTCGCGACACGCCACCCGCGACCCGTGCCGCCCGAGCCCACCGACGAATTCCCATACGTCGGGATCTTCCACGGCTACGTCGAGGCATTCCGCGCGGAGGAGAGCGACGAGGGCTGGGCGAAGCCGACCGAGACGACGCTGAAAGCGCAGCTCACCGAGCTGGACCCGAACGTGGTGAGGGTGCGCCTGCTCGAGTGCCGCTGCGGCCTGTGCATACTGGGCTTCATCATCGCGCCCGGCGGGGAGGGGCCGACCCCGCAGCCGGGTGTTGACTACCCGGCCGTGCGCTGGTCCGGATACGAGAAGCACCTGCGGGGAATGCGCGCGGACCAGTGGGGCGAAGGGCTAGTCATCCTTGGGCGCCACCCGAAGGACTCTCCCGCGTCGTCGCCTCGGGTCCGATCGACCGACAGCCCATGGCTGGACCCGGCGTGCGCCGGCGCCATACCGTTCCCCCCCACGTGGAGGACCGGTGGCAAATTCAACTGGACCGGAATCGGCATCAACCGGATGTACCTCGCCCCCATGCCGATGCCGGCGGAACGGGTATGCCCATGTTTGTGCGGGAAAGTGCAGCCGAATGCGCCACCCGGCTGCCGGTATCAGTCGGATCACTTCGTCTATTGCGGCCTCACGAAGTTCACTTCGGGTGGGCTGCCGATCATCGAAGGCGACTGGAGCTGCAAGAGGAGCGAGCCGAGCGCCACCCGGTAGGTCCAGCCCCCCCGCCTCGTCGCGGGGCGCGGATGGGCGCGTCAAGAGTGACGCTACGTGATGTCGGTGGAACGCGCACCACTCGAACACGTTGACGCGGGCGATAGGAACGGGCGCCCGGAGTGGCTCTCCCGAAGAAGTGTAGAACGCCCCCTGCGAGCTCGCCGGCTGCGACTGCCCGGGCTACTTCCATCCGCTGTGCCTCACGCCGAGAGGACCTGCTCTCAGATCCGCACCCGCGCCGCTTCTTTCGCCGGGCCTTGGGTCCCGGGGCGGAGCGCCCGCTCGCCGTGGAAGCTGGCGCCGCTCTGGGCCATCTCCACCAGCACCGGAGCCGGAGTGAAGCGCTTGCCGTGTTGCTTCTCGTAGCGCTCCAGCCGGCGCACGATGTCGAGGGCGCCGACGCCGTCCACGTAGCGGAACGGCCCGCCTCGGAAGGGCGGGAAGCCCAGGCCGAAGATCGCGCCGATGTCGCCGTCCCGCGCCGAGCGCAGGATGCCCTCGCCGAAGCAGAGCGCGGCCTCGTTGACCATGGCGAGGGCGCAGCGCTCGGCGATCTCGTGCTTCGGGGTCGAGCCCGGCTTCGGCGTGACGCCGAGCACCGCGTACACGCTCTCGTCCACCAGCTTCTTCTTGGTCTTCTTCTTGTCGCCGTACAGGTAGAAGCCGCGCGCGCTCTTGCGCCCGAAGCGCTTGTCGGCGACCAGCTTGTCCATGCCGGGCGGCGGCAGCATGCGATCACCGAAGGCCCCCAGCATGATCTTGCCGACCTTCTCGCCGACGTCGATGCCGACCTCGTCGAGCAGGGTCACGGGCCCGACGGGGTAGCCCCAGTCCATCAGCGCGCCGTCGAGCTCCTCGACGGTCACGCCCTCGGAGAGCAGCCACGCCGCTTCGTTCATGTACGGCGCCAAGATGCGCGAGGTGTAGAAGCCGACGCCGTCGTTCACGACGATCACCGTCTTGCCCTGCTTCTTGCCTAGCTCCACGCATGTGGCGGTGACCCACGGCGCCGTCTTCGGCGTCACGATGATCTCGAGCAGGGGCATCTTGTGCACCGGCGAGAAGTAGTGCATGCCGATCACGCGCTCCGGGTGCTTGGCCGCGGCGGCGATCTCGGCGATGGGCAGGCTCGAGGTGTTCGAGGCGAAGATGGCCTTGGGGTGCCCGTGCGCCTCGATGTCCTTCAGCATCCGGTGCTTGAGCGAGAGGTCCTCGAACACCGCCTCGATGACGACCTCCGCGTCGTGGAAGCCGGAGTAGTCGAGCGTCGGCGTGATCTGCGCCAGGAGCACGTCCCGCTCCATGGCGGTCAGGCGCTTCTTCTTCACGCGATCGTCCAGGATGCCGGCCACGTATTTCATGCCGGCGGCGAGCCCCGGGTCGTCCTTGTCCTTGAGGCGCACCGGCGTCTTCGCCAGCTGAGCGGTGACGTAAGCGATGCCCGCGCCCATCAGCCCCGCGCCGAGCATGCCGATCTTGTGCACGGGCTTCGGCTCGACGCTCGGGTCGTCCACCCCGCGGTCCTTCTTCAGCTCCACGGTGGCCGTGAAGATGTTCATGAGCTGCGCCGCCTCCGGGCTCACGGCGAGCTCGCCGAAGGCCAGCGCCTCGGCCTCGAGGCCCTTTTCGAAGCCGCCCTCGAGCCCCGCCTTGACCACCTCCAGGATGCGCTCGGCCGCGGGGTAGTTGCCGCGAGTCTTGGCCAGGAGCTGCTTCTTGGCCTGGTCGAACAGGACCTTGCGCCCGAGGGGGTTGTCCGCGAGCGCCAGCTCCGTCAGCTCCTTCTTGCTGAAGAAGGACTCGAGCCGCGAGAGGCCCTTGGGCTTCGGCTTGCCCTTCGCGGCGAGGGTGAGCGCGTGCTGGCACGCGACCTCGAGCAGCACCGGCTGCGGCACGACGTCGTCCACCAGCCCGAGCTTCTTGGCGCGCCGCCCGTCCAGCTGCTTGCCGGTGAGCATCAGGTCGAGCGCGGCCTGCACACCCACCAGCCGCGGCAAGCGCTGCGTGCCCGCCGCCGCCGGCAACAGGCCGAGCTGCACCTCCGGCAGGCCGAGCTTCGTCTTCTTGTCGTCGCTGGCGACGCGCGCGTGGCAGGCCAGCGCCGTCTCGAGGCCGCCGCCGAGGCAGGCGCCGTGGATGGCGGCCACCACGGGCACCCGGAACGATTCGACGCGGGCCATCGCCCGCTGGCCGATGCGCGACAGCTCCGCGGCCTCCGCAGCGCTCTTGACCTGTTTGATCATGCGCACGTCGGCGCCGGCGATGAAGCTGTCGGGCTTGCCGCTGGTGAAGACCACGGCGCGCACCTCGCTCGACTTGTCGAGATCGTCGAAGGTCCTGGCGAACTCCTCGGCGAAGTTCGACTGGAGCGTGTTCATCGTCTCGCCGGGAACGTCCATGCGCACGACCGCCACTCCGTCCGGGCGCTGCTCGACGCTGAGCACGCGCTTGTCACCCGAGCCGTTGCCGTTCTCTCGCTTTGCCATCACTCCGCCTCCAGTACCATCGCCGCGCCGAGCCCCCCGGCCGCACACGCCGTGCACAGGGCCAGGCCGCCCTTGCGCCGCCGAAGCTCGTTCAGCGTCTGGGTGATCTGCCGCGCGCCGGTGGCGGCGAACGGATGACCGATGCTGATCGAGCCGCCGCAGACGTTGAACTTGTCCCAGTCCACCTCGCCCAGCTTCTTGGTCCTGCCGAGCTTGTCCCGCGCGAACTCGTCGCTGTCGAACGCCATCACGTTCGAGAGCACCTGCGCCGCGAAGGCCTCGTGCATGTCGATGAGATCGAGGTCCTTGAGCTTGATCCCCGCGCGGTCGAGCGCGAGCGGCGTCGCGTACGACGGCCCCATCAGCATCTGACCGGCGGGGTCGAGGGCCGCGAAGGCGTAGCTGCGGATGAAGCCGAGCACGTCGAAGCCGCCGGCCTTGGCCTTCTCCTCGCTCATGAGCAGGACGGCGCTGGCGCCGTCGGTGAGCGGCGAGCTGTTGCCCGCGGTGATGGTGCCGAGCCGCCGGTCGAATGCGGGCTTGAGCCTCTCGTAGGACTCCAGGCTCGAGTCCTTGCGGACCAGGTTGTCCTCCGTCACCGCCTCGAACTTCGGCGGCACGTAGACGTGCATCACCTCCTTCTCGAAGCGGCCGTCGGTCCAGGCCGCCGCGGCGAGCGTGTGGCTGCGGTGCGCCAGCTCGTCCTGGGCTCTGCGGCTGATGCCGTTCTCCTTCGCCATCTTCTCGGCGCTCTCGCCCATGGTGAGCCCGGTCGAGTACTCCTTCAGCGCCGGCGGCACCGGCACCAGATCCTTGGGCGACAGCTTCGCGAACGCCTTGATGCGCTCACCCAGGCTGCGCGCGCGGCTGGCGGCGATGAGCGCCTCCGCGAGCTTCTTGCTGACCGCGATCGGCACGTCGCTCGCGCTGTCGGCGCCCCCGGCCACGCCGCAGTCGATGGTGCCGGCCAGGATGGCCTCGGCCACGTTGACCGTGGACTGATAGCTGGTCGCGCAGGCGCGGGAGACGCTATAGGCCTCGATGTCGCGCGGCATCCCGGTGCCCAGCACGATCTCTCGGGCGATGTTCGGCGCCACGAGCGACGGGACGACCTGCCCGTAGACGACCTGCTGAACCTGCTTCGGCTCGAGGCTCGCGCGCTGGAGCAGCTCGGCGACGACGAGCTTCCCCAGATCGAGCGCGCTCAGATCCTTGTAGGCGGTGCCCGACTTCACGAACGGGGTGCGCAGACCGGCGACGACCGCGACGCGCCGCGCGCCATTCTTCTTGGCCATGGACCTCTGACCTCCTGGGCGGGAACCCGAGGTCCATACGCACCATGACGCGCCGTGTCAAGGCGCGGGGCCCAGCCCGGCTCAGCCGGAGCCGCCGGCGACCGAGCTGCGTGAAGACGGCGGCGCGCCGAGCGAGCGCATGCCGCTCTGCCCGCTGCCGAAGCGCACTCGCACCGAGACCGCGCTCCCCGCCAGCCCGTCGCACAGGGCGCCGGCGAACGCCACCAGCTCGTGGCGGACCTCGTCGCCGAAGTGCTCGTCCCCCATGATGAGCAGCTCGCCGCCGTCATTCTGCGCCATGAGCGCGACCACGTTGCGGGCGATTTCGTAGCGGGCCCTGCGCGCCTCGGGGTCGATGCGCTGGCTTGCCGCCAGGATGGCCACGGGTACCGTGACCGAACGCTCGGCCAGGCGCGCCACGCGTCCGACGACGCGGGTCGCGAACTCGTCCAGGCTCTCGCTCGCGGGCTGCGACTCGACCACCGCGCTCGACGCGCGACCGGCGAGCTCTCGCGTGTACGACGGCCAGCGTGCCCCGGCTTCCATGACGACCAACGCCGTCCTCTGATCGTTCTGTTCCATCGTCATACCCCCGATCCGAAGCGGGCGACGCCGCTCTCGATGAAACCCCGGGCCCTCCGGTTCATTCCCGACCCATTTCCAGATTCGCGGCCCAATGAAATCTGGCCCCCCGGCCCCATCATCTCATCCTCCCCGCGGCGCTCGTTCGCGCCAGCGAGCCCTCAGGGTCTCTGGTCTAGCGCCGGAGGTCAACCCGGCAAGGAGAAATGAGTGGGAGCCGGACCCACGCTGCAAAACGCAACGATTGACCATGCAGGCGGCAAGATCAGAACGGCAGGGTGCCACGGGCGGCCTGCGCCACGGCGATGCGCGGGATCGAGCCGGTCTCGTCCACCGGATAGTTGTCGCTGCGGATCCCGATCGAGCGAATCGCGGTGACATCGGCCTCGCCGCGCACGCGGTAGCTGATCGAGGGACTCATTGCCGTCTCGGCAAGGAGAGGTCCTACCAGCGGCCAGGGGATGATCACCGGCGCCTGCACGACGGTGGTGCCGTCCGCCGGGAGCCACTGATTGGGGCTGTAAGCGACGGGCGGCAGGGTCCAGCGACCCTGGAGCGTGGTCTGGACGCGCACATTTCGCACTTGCACGTCGAAGCTGTTGTCGTTGTTCACGCGCAAGTACACGTTCATGCCGATGCCCATCGGACCCGCTGTCTGCACCTCCGCGTGGTGCAGCTCCATCTTGGGCTTGGACACGCAGCTCGGCAGCACGAGAACCGAGACGCCCCCGAGCAGGAAAGAACGGCGATGCATCGCCGGGAAGGGTAGCCGACCGCCCCGCTCGGCGCGAGGTAGGAAGCTACGGAGCCGAGTTCTCTCGGAGAACGCGCTCACGACTCCGGCGGAGAACGGAGCGCGTCGCGCTGGGCCTTCCAGGCCCCCGGGTCCAGCACCCGCCAGGCGACCGCGTCGTGCCCGGGGCCGCGCCTGAACCCAAACGAGAATTCAAATGTGAATCGCCCGTCCGTCCACGGCCAGGGCCGCTTCCTTCATCACCTCGGACAAGGTCGGGTGCGCGTGGCAGGTGCGGGCGAGGTCTTCGGCGCTGGCGCCGAACTCGATGGCGGCCACGGCCTCGGCGATCAGCTCGCCGGCGCGCGCGCCGATGATGTGCACCCCGAGCACGCGGTCGGTCTCCGCATGCGCCAGGATCTTCACCTGACCGTCGAGGCTGCCCAGGGACTTGGCGCGCCCGTTCGCCATGAAGGGGAAGCTGCCCTTGCGGTACAGGATGCGCTGCTCGATGAGCTCGTCTTCGGTCTTGCCGACGCTGGCGATCTCGGGGTGCGTGTAGCAGACGCCCGGGATGGCGTCGTAGTTGACGTGGCCCCAGCCCTTCACGATGTACTCGACGCAGGCCACGCCCTCTTCGCTGGCCTTGTGGGCGAGCATGGGCCCCGCGATCACGTCTCCGATGGCGTAGATGCCCGGCACTCGGGTCACGTAGCCAGCGCCCACCGGGATGCGCCCGCGCTCGTCCAGCTCGATGCCGACGTTCTCGAGCCCGAGGCCGTCCGTGTTCGGAACGCGCCCGACCGAGAGCAGCACGCGATCGCAGGCGATGGGCTCGGCGCCGTCGATGCCCACCAGCGCGCCGTCGCCCTCGCGGCGCGCGCCCGTCACGCGGGTGCCGGTGCGGATCTCGAGGCCCTGCCGGGACAAGATCTTCTGCGCCGTGAGCGCGATCTCCGAGTCCATGCCGGGCAGGATGCGCGGCAGGTACTCGAGCACCGTGACCTTCGCGCCCAGCCGCTGCCACACCGAGCCGAGCTCGAGCCCGATGAAGCCCGCGCCGATCACCACCAGGTGGCCGGGCACCTCCGGGTAGGAGAGCGCCTCGGTGCTGGTACCGATGCGATCGCCGTCGAGCTCCACGCCGCGGAGCGGCGCGACCTTGCTGCCCGTGGCGAGGACCACGTGCTCGGCGCTGAGCTCGCTCGTGCCTTCGCTCGACTCGACTCGAACGCGGCCCCGCGACAGCAGCGTCCCGCTGCCGGAGTAGCGGGTGATTTTGTTCTTCTTGAACAGACCCGCGACGCCGGAGGTGAGCTGCCGCACGGTGTCGTCTTTGCGCTTGTGCATGCGGGGCAGGTCGAGCTCGACACCGCCGAGCTTCACCCCGAACGCGTCGAAGCCGCGCCTGGCCTCCGCGTAGCGCTCGCTCGCCTCGAGCAGCACCTTGCTGGGGATGCAGCCCACGCGCACGCAGGTGCCACCGAGCGCCGGTTCTCTCTCGATACAGCCGACGTCCAGCCCGAGCTGCGCGGCGCGGATCGCCGCCACGTAGCCGCCGGGCCCCCCGCCGATCACGATCAGGTCATGCCTTCGGTCGCCCACGTCACACCTCGAGCAGGATGCGGGAGGGCTGCTCCACGCACTCCTTGATGCGCTTCAAGAAACCCACCGCCTCGCGCCCGTCGATGATGCGGTGGTCGTAGCTCATCGCCACGTACATCATCGGGCGCGCGACGATCTGCCCGTCGCGGACCACTGCGCGCTCCTGGATCGCGTGCAGGCCGAGGATCGCGCTCTGCGGCGGGTTGATGATCGGCGTCGAGAGCAGGTTGCCGTAGACGCCGCCGTTCGAGATGGTGAAGGTCCCACCCTGGAGCTCGTCCAGCTTGAGCTTGCCCTCCTGCGCGCGCTTGCCATAGTCCGCGATGGCGAGCTCGACCTGGGCGAACGAGAGGCGCTCGGCGTTGCGGATGATCGGCACGACCAACCCCTTGCCGCTGCCCACGGCCACGCCGATGTCGTAGTAGTTCTTGTAGACGATGTCGGTGCCGCGGATCTCCGCGTTGACCTCCGGCACCATCTTCAGCGCTTCGATGGCTGCCTTCACGAAGAAAGACACTATGCCGAGCTTGATGGCGTACTTCGCCTGGAAGCGCTCCTGGAGCTCCTTGCGCAGCGCGAACACGGCGCTCATGTCCACCTCGTTGAAGGTGGTGAGCTGCGCGCTCGTTTGCAGCGACTCCACCAGGCGCTCGGCGATGCGCTTGCGCATCGGCGTCATTGCGACGACCTCCTCTTCTCGACCGGGGGTCGAGCTGGGCGCCGGCTGGCGAGCGGCCGCGGGAGCGGGCGCGGGCTCCGCCGGCCGGGCGCGGAGCACGTCCTCTTTGAGCAGGCGTCCGCCGGGGCCGGTCGGCGTCACGTCGGAGGCGGCCACACCGCTCTCCGCCAGGGCACGGCGCGCGGCGGGCATCACCCGTGCGAAGCCCTCCGGCGGCACGCTCTCGGCGCGCACGCTCTTCGGGGCGGGCTCCACGCTGGGCGTGACCGGGACCGGGGTGGCTACCGGCGGGGCCACCGCGGCTCTGGGCGGAGCGGGCGGGGGCGCTTCGGCCACCATCGTGGCCTCGTCGATGGCGCCGATCACGTCGCCGACCCGGGCCGCCTGGCCGTTCTGCACGCGGATCTCGCTCAGCACGCCGGCCACGGGCGCCGGCAGCTCGACCGTGACCTTGTCGGTCTCGATCATCACCAGGATCTCGTCCTTCTTCACGTTGTCGCCGACCGACTTCAACCACTCCCCGATCAACACGTCGGTGATCGACTCGCCCACGCTGGGCACCTTCAGTTCGACGGGCATCCTGCTCTTGCCTTTCTCGGTCAGGTAGTGGCGAAGGCCTTCTCTAGGATCTCTTGCTGCTCGAGCTTGTGCGCGCTCGGAGACCCGGTAGCCGGGCTCGCGGACTCCGCCCGGCACAGGACGGAGAACGGGTGACGCTCGAACATGCGCTCGCCGAAGCGAGCCCGGAGGTGACGCCAGGCGCCCATGTTGTTCGGCTCGTCCTGCACCCAGACCACGGGCGTCCCCTCCCGGAAGGGCTCGAGCTCTTCCCGAACCAAGGCTGCGGAGAGCGGGTAGAACTGCTCGATGCGCACGATCGCGACGTCCTTTCGCCCGAGCTCCTCGCGGCGCTGCAAGAGATCGTAGTAGATGCGTCCGCTGCACAGAAGCACCCGCGAGACCCCGTCCGGCTCGACGGCGGGATCGCCGATCACCCGAGAGAATCCGCCCTTCGCGCAGTCGTCCAGGGAGCTCACGCAGCGCGGGTGCCGGAGCAGGCTCTTCGGAGTGAACACGATCAGGGGCTTGCGCCACGGCCGAAGCACCTGCCGCCGCAGAACGTGGAAGTACTGGGCGGGCGTGCTGGGCTGCACGACCTGGATGTTG
The DNA here is from genome assembly GCA_015075635.1 of Polyangiaceae bacterium. Lineage (NCBI taxonomy): Bacteria > Pseudomonadati > Myxococcota > Polyangiales > Polyangiaceae > Polyangiaceae bacterium. Next base: position 1,326,599 of record JABTUA010000003.1, on the reverse strand, counting down.
TCCTCGGCGGCGAGCACCAGAAATCGCTCCAGGCGCGCGCTCGAGTGCTCGGGGCCCTGCCCCTCGAAGCCGTGAGGCAGGAGCAGCACCAGACCGGAGAGGCGCTTCCACTTGTCCTCGGCGCTGACCAGGAACTGATCGATGATCACCTGCCCCGCGTTGGCGAAGTCGCCGAACTGCGCCTCCCACAGCGTGAGGCCGTCGGGCCAGTCCAGGCTGTAGCCGTACTCGAAGCCGAGCACTCCCACCTCCGAGAGCGCGCTGTTCACGATCTCGATCGGCGCCTGATCCTGGGTCAGGGACGCGAGCGGCATGAAGGTGTGGCCGTCCTCGACGTCGTGCAGCACCGAGTGCCGATGGCTGAACGTGCCGCGCTCGGCGTCCTGGCCCGTCAAGCGCACGCGCAGGCCGCTGGTGACCAACGTCGCGAAGGCGCTGAGCTCGGCCGCGCCCCAGTCGAGCGCGCGCTTGCCTTCGGCCATCTCGCGCCGCTGCTCGAGCAAGCGCTCGATCTTCTTGTGCGGGTGGAAGCCCGCGGGCAGCTTCGTCTGCGCGGCCAAGAGCTCCGCGAGCCGCTCGCGGTCGAAGCAGGTGGAGACCTCGCGCACCTCTTCTTCCAGGCCGCCGGAGAAGCCCTGCCAGTAGCCGCCCAGCCAGTCCTCCCGGCGCATGAAGTCGCTCTTGCGCGCCTGCGACAGCTCTCGCTCCAGGTGCTCTCGGCGCTCGACCTCGACGCGGTCGGCCTCCTCGCGCGTCACCCCGCCGAGCGCCAGCAGGTGCTCCAGGTAGCCGTCCCGCACTCTCTTTCGCTCGGCGATGGCGGCGTAGAGCAAGGGCTGCGTGAACGCCGGCTCGTCGCCCTCGTTGTGGCCCAGTCGCCGGTAGCCGTACATGTCGATGACGACGTCGCGCTGGTACTCGCTGCGGAAGTCCATGGCCAGGTGCACCACCTGCGCCACCGCCTCGGGATCCTCGCCGTTCACGTGGAAGATCGGGCTCTGCAACATCTTGGCGACGTCCGTCGCGTAGGTCGTGGAGCGGCTCTGCGCCGGCGGCGTGGTGAAGCCGATCTGGTTGTTCACGATCACGTGGATGGTGCCGCCGGTGCGATAACCCTCGAGCTGGCTCAGGTTCAGCGTCTCCTGCACGACGCCCTCGCCGGCGAAGGCCGCGTCCCCGTGGATCAGGATGCCCAGCTTGCGCTCGCGCTCCGCGTCTCCGCTGCGATCCTGCTTGGCGCGGACACGGCCCAAGACGACCGGGTTCACGTACTCCAGGTGGCTGGGGTTGAAGCACAGCGACAGGTGGACCTTGCGCCCGGCGGCCGTGGTCCAGTCGCTGCTGTAGCCCATGTGGTACTTGACGTCGCCGCTGCCCAGGAAGAGCTGCGGGTCGCGATCGTCGAACTCGCGGAAGATGGCCCGCGCGCTCTTGCCCATGATGTTGCAGAGCACGTTGAGCCGCCCGCGGTGCGCCATGCCGAGCACGATCTCGTCCACGCCGTGCTCGCTGGCCCGCTCGATGGCGAACATCAACAGCGGGATCAGGCTCTCCGAGCCCTCGAGCGAGAAGCTCTTCGCGCCCAGGTACTTCTTCTGCACGAACTCCTCGAACATCACCGCGTCCGTCAGCTTGGTCAGGATGCGGAGCTGCTCGTCGCGGCCGAGTCGGATGTGGTTCTGCGTGCCCTCCATCCGCTCCTGGAGCCAGTTCTTCACCCCCAGGTCGTCGATGTGCATGAACTGCGCGCCGATCGAGCGGCAGTAGGTGTTGCGGAGCAGATCGAGGATCTCGCGCAGGGTGAGCACCGGCGCGGCCGTGAGCGTGCGTACGCTGAACTTGCGATCGAGGTCGTCGGCGCCGAGGCCGTAGAACTCGGGCTCGAGCTCCGGCTGCCGCGCGCGCGGCAGCCCCAGCGGATCCAGCTTGGCCATCATGTGCCCGCGCACGCGGTACGCGCGGATCAGCTGGTCGAGCCGGTCCTGTCGGACGACGGCCTCGGAGACGTCGCTCGGCCCGGTGCTCGCACCATTGCCTGGGTTGAACACGCTGTGCGGGGAGAAGCTCGGTCCCAGGCGCGGTCTCGCGTCGCCGTTTCTGAGCGACGCGAAGTAGGTCCGCCAGTCCTCCGAGACCGAGCTCGGATCGGCGGCCCAAGCCGCGTAGAGCTCCTCAACGAACGCGAGGGAGAGCGCGTTGGGCCAGCGCGAGCCGAATTCCATGGCCCCTGCCATCTGCTACCCCCGACTGCGACGGTCAAGCCGGGCCGGAGGAGGCCGGGGATTTCCGTGTTTTCAGCGGGTAGCCAGCTGTTGGGTTGGCACAACACGTTTCATGTACGACACTCCCAACATGAGCGCCAAGGCGGTTCAGATCTCCATGGACCGGGAGCTCCTCGCGCGCATCGATCGGGACCCCAAGACCAAGCAAGAGGGTCGTTCAGCGTTCATTCGCGACGCGGTTTTGCTCTACCTCGAGGCGAAGCGCCGGCGGGACGTGGACCAACGCATCCGCCAGACGTTCTCGGGCCGAGCGCCCGAGCTCCTCGCTGAGGTCGAAGGCATGCTGGAAGGACAGGCGTGGCCCGAGAAGTGAAACGTGGAGAGGTTCGCCTCTACGCCTTTCGCGCCCCGGACAAACGGCGCCCGGTCCTGGTGCTGAGTCGCCAGGTCTTGCTCGACGTGCTTCAGACGGCCACGCTGGTACCCATCACCAGCTCGGCTCACGGCGCGCCGACCGAGGTCGAGCTCGGCGTGGAGGACGGCCTGAAGGGCCCTTGCTGCGCCAACCTCGCGAACGTCCAGACCGTCAGGCAGCAAGATCTCTCCCGGCTCGTCGGGAGCGTGCGGCCGGAGAAGATGAGCGAGATCTGTCGGGCGCTCGCGGTGGCCGTCGGTTGTGACTGAGCGCTCGACCTACTGGCAGACCTCGGCCTTGTCCGCGCAGCAGTCGCCGTACTCGGCGCAGGAGGCGTCGCACCAGCAGGAGCCGTCCGGTGACGAGCCGCCGCAGGACGAGCGGCAGCTCTTGGCGTAGGGGTTGTTCCCCGGCACCACGTTCAGCGAGCCGTTGTCGTTCGGATCCGCCGGGGGCGGCGCGGCGGGCAAGCTGACCGCGGACCAGTGGATGCCGTGGCCGACGTACTTGAGCCCGATCAGGCCGCCCGGGTGCTTGCCCTGAGCTACCACGTGCAGGAGGCTCGGCGGCACGAAGTACCCGGTGCCGGTGTCATCGCGCGGTCCGGTGACCTTGCGCGCCTGCTCCATCAGCGGCTCGAGGGCCGCCTGGAACTCCGCGTAGCTGGCGTAGCTCTTCTTGACCACCGCGACGAGCGCGTCGAACAGCTGCTCCACCGCCACCCGCTTCGGATCCGTCGCCGGCAGCTGATCCATGGCCATGGCCTCCAGCACGCCCGGCTTCATCTGCTCGAGCAGCTGCCCTTGCACCGGCGCCATCTGCTCCCCCAGCTGCTCGCGGGGCACGTGGGTGCGCAGGAAGTGTTGCAGGATGTCGGCCATCGTCATCGGCTTGAACGCCAACTTCTGCGCGTCGGCGGCGTTCGACGAGTAGCTGGGCATGGCCGCGAGGTCCGCCGGCGCCAGCGCCAGATCGACGTATTTCGCCCGCTGGTTCTTGTTCAGCGTGGTGAAGGCCGAGGTCTGCCCGGCGTTGTGCTTCTCCACCTCGGCCTTGAAGGCGTCCCACGGCGCCTGTCCGACCAGCGGCACCATGGTGGCGTCGTTGAGCGGGAAGTGCAGCCCGGCGCTGGTGCCCAGGAACGCGAGCTCGGCGCAGTAGACCAGGTTCGCCTTGTCCTTGAAGAAGTCCTGCGCCGCGGCGTCGCCGGTCACGGCCAGGACCATCTGCTTCACGTGCTCGCGGAGCCGCGGGATGTCGTGGGCCGCCAGCGGGTCGCCGCCGTTGTAGTCGCCCGGGAAGTCGCTCACGGTGTTGAAGGCCGCGATCATGGTGCGGACGTTGTCGTTGAACGCCTTGATCTGGCCGGCGCTCAGGTAGCTCGGCCAGTCCGGCTTCACGAACACCATCGAGTACTGCGGCGTGCCGAAGAACCCCTGCTCGTAGGTCTGGGGGTTGTTCAGCGTGATCGCCCCCGCCTGCCCGTCGCGCGACACGCCCACCACGATCTCGATGTGGGTGTCCTGGAGCTTCACCTGCTCCTTCATGTTGGCCGCGATGTCCTGGGGCGAGAGCGTGCGGTGCTCGGGGCGATGGTGCTTGATGGCGTAGCCCACCACGCCGCGCGGGAACGCCTTCGCCACGCCGGAGTCGCCGCGCTCGACGGTCTTGCCGGCAGCGTCCGTGACGCCGTCCTCGTTGGAGTACGGGATCACGTTGACCGGCGCGCCGAACAGGTGCGTGGGCGCCGGGAACTTCGCTTGCCCCAGATCGACCAACACGGTGTAGGCGTCCTCCACCTTGGTCATCGCCGGCTGGCCCGGCCAGATGGCGTTCATCTTGGCGACGTCCGCCACGTAGGGGCTGACGAACACGTCGGTTGGCGAGTCGCACTTGCCGGAGCAGCCGACCGGCTTTTGGCGATCGCTGCCGCCGCCGGGCGCGGGATCGCCGGCTTCGCTCGAGCACGCGAAGCCGAGCAGGGAGACGACGACGATGAGCGCACTACCGAGGATCGTTCGCATGGCGACGAGGATCACCAGAGACCGCGAGCCTCGTCAACCGCCCAGCGTGGTAGCAGGTGCGCCCTCAGAGCAGCTTTGCGCGGTGCGAAATGAACGTGATGAAGCCGACGATGCCGAGGGCCACCGCCCAGAACAGCCCGTAGCCGTAGGTCCACTTGAGCTCGGGCAGGTGCTCGAAGTTCATGCCGTAGACGCCGCACAAGAAGGTCAGGGGCAGGAAGATCACGCTGACCACCGTCAGCTTCTTCATCACCTCGTTCGTGCGGTGCTGCACGATGGACATGTAGAGGTTCAGCGAGTTCGAGAGCACGTCGCGGTCCACCAGCAGATCTTGCAGCACGCGCTCGAGCGTGCCGACCATGTTGGCCAGGAAGGGCTGAGTGGCCTCGCTGACGTAGAGCGAACGGCGCGTGGACAGATCCGTGAGCACCGCCCGGGCCGGCAGCACGACCTTGCGGAAGTGCAGGAGGTCCGCGCCCAGCTCGGAGACGGAGGCGAACACCTTGTCGTCCACCTCCCGCATCAGCTCCGATTGCAGGACCTCCACGCGCTCCTCGAAGCGCTTCTGGACCGACAGGTAGTTGTCGGTCAGGTGATCCCAGATCTCGTAGATCAAGAAGCTCGGGCTGCGGGCGAAGGACACGAAGTCCTGGGAGTAGTCCTTCTTCAGCGCCTCCAGGAACGCCACGGACCCGCGGTGGAGGGTGAAGAAGAAGCGCTCGCTGATCACGCAGTCCACGCGCTCGAGGTCGAAGTGCCGGCCGATCAAGCGACACCCCGACACGACGAAGTGCAGGTAGCCGTCGTAGCGCGCGGTCTGGCTGGCCGGCTCCCGAGTCAGCGCGTCCTCGACGATCTCGTCGCTGAAGAGCCCCAGCTCGGCCAAGAGCGCGCGGGCCTCCACGGGGTCGGCGAGGTCGATGTCCACCCAGACGAAGCGCCCCGCGGCCATCTCGGCCTTCATCTCCGAGAGCTCGATGGAGCGCTCGGCCTTCTTCTCGAAGTCGAAGGCCACGGCGCGGACGACGCAGCTCCCTCTCGGCTCATCGGGCATGACGGCTCGGCGAGATCGTACGTTGGCGACCGCCGGGCACGCGAACAACTGGCGCTTATAGAACCGCGGCACGAACTGCCGGTCGGGCGGCTCTTGCCGCAACCGGTGCGCGGGTCAGGGTCCGCGATCGAGGCTGTTGTTGCCCGAGATCTCGCAGTTGAACGTGCCCAGGCTGCTGGTCTGCACGCTGCCGAGCTGGAACACCTCGATCATCTCCGACTGGTCGTCGGGTCGGAGCTCCATCAGCAGGCTGCCGAGCTGGTAGCGCGTGACCAGGGGGTCGCCGTAGGGGTCGGTCCCATTCACGGTACACTGCTCGCCGGCCACGCCGCTGGCGTGCAAGGCGGTGGTCTGGACGACGCTGAAGCGGCAGCCGTCGGGGTTGACGCGCACCAGCTTGCCGGCCTCCTCGACGATCTGGAAGCCGTTCTTCGCGAGCGGCACGGTGGTCGAGGTGGTGTAGCAATTGACGAAGCTGAACGAGCCTTCCTGGTACTGCCAGAGTCCCGCGAACCCGGTGCGCGTCCCGTTGCCGCCGCCGCCTGCGCCGCCACCGGCGCAGGCCGAGAGCAGGAGAGCGAGGGTAGCTCCGAACGAGAAGCGCATGACGTTTGCCCCAAGAACCAGCAAATCGCGTGCCCGCCCGGAGGCCGTTCGTGGCGCGTCGTTCGCGCAACACTTGCAGCACCGGGCGCTCGAGGCCCTTCCGCTCGCGGCGCGCTCGCCCAACACCTCCGTGCGAGCCATGCGCCTGCGACCCGCCACGCTCGACGACCTCGCGCTGCTTCGCCACTGGGACGAGCAGCCGCACGTGGTCGAGTCCGATCCCAACGACGACTGGGGTTGGGAGCAGGAGCTCGCCAAGGCGCCCGACTGGCGCGAGCAGCTGATCGCCGAGCTCGACGGTCGTCCCATCGGCTTCGTCCAGATCGTCGACCCCGCGCGGGAGGAGAGCCACTACTGGGGGGACTGCCCTGCCGGCCTCCGCGCCATCGACATCTGGATCGGGGACGAGGCAGACCTCGGCCTGGGCTTCGGCACGCGCATGATGCAGCTCGCGCTCGAGCGCTGCTTCGAGCCGCCCGACGTCCACGCCGTGATCATCGACCCGCTCGCGTCCAACACCCGAGCGCTCCGGTTCTACGAACGGCTCGGGTTTCGCTTCGTCGAGCGGCGTCGCTTCGGGCTGGACGACTGCGCGGTCTACCGCTTGGACCGCGCCGACTGGGGCACGCGGCTCGCCTGAGCTCGCCTGAGAAGTGTCATTCGCCGCGCTCGAGCCCGTTGATCCTCTGGCCGGGCCTGTGATAGCGAGAAGGGTTTCGGGAACGACCTGGAGGAAGCTCGATGACTCGATTCACTGGTGCAGGCTGGACGTTGATGGTGCTCGCGGGTCTCGCGATTGGCTGTGGCAGCGACGACGGCGGCGGGTCCGGCGGCAGCTCGGGCGGAGGCAGCGGCGGCTCGGGGGCGGCGGGTGTAGCAGCGGCATAAGCGGCAGTGGTGGCTCGGCGAACGGCAGCGCCGTAACAGCGGCACGCAACAGGCGGGAGCGCCGGCGCAGAGCGCCAGCGGCTGACGGGCAGCAGCGGCGGGGCGATGGCTCAGACGGCAGCACCGGCGGCGCCGGCGGTACCGGTGGCGGCGGCGCTTCCGGGCCGGGGAAGGCCGTGGTTTCGTGCGGGCCTTTCGGGGGCAGCACGCCGGGCCTGCACATCGTGGACGTGGGCGCGGACACGAGCTTCCTCCTCAACGCGACCCAGGCAGGCGAGGTCGCCATCAACGCCAAGGGGACCTACGTCGCCCACACCGAGAGCGGCACCGGTGCCGGAGCGTCGAAGACTCACATCGTGGACGTCGCCACCAAAGCAGACGTCGGGACCTTCGACGGCAAGCCCATCGCCTGGATCGACGAGACCACCCTGCTCGCGCAGCTCGGGACCACGGCGGGGAACGTGTACAAGCCCGCCGTCGTCGGCATCAACGGCGCCAAGATCGGCAACGACCTCGGCTTCACCATGCTGGGCAAGACTCGCTGGGCGCTCAACCCGAATGTGACGAAGGTCGTGCTGCGCGGCGCCGGTAGCGGCGGTGGTACCGGCGAGCAGACGGTGACGCTGCTCTCCGACTCGACGCAGAAGGTGACCTTCCCGTCGTACTCCGCAGCCGGCGACCCGATCTGGCTCAGGAGCGACCGCGTGGCGTGGGTGACCTACGGGCCGGCGACCGGTACCGAGAACAAGGTCTACCTCGCCAACCCCGCGACCGCGGGGAGCGCTCAGGGCTACGACCTGAAACCCGCCACCACGGCGGTCATCGGCGGCGTCGTGCCCTGGACCGCGGACAACCAGCTGCTGGTCCAGTTCAACGACACGACCCGCAAGATGGTCATCGTCGATGCCTCGAACGGCTCGAAGGTCGGCGAGGTGGCTTGGCTGGCCTCGCTCGTCCAGTTCGACTTGGCGAAGCTCCTCGTCTCGTCCGACGGCGCCTCGGTGCTCTACCACTACAACGGCAAGCTCCACACCAACAAAGCCGACGGCAGTGCCGAGAAGCCCGTCAACGTCCCGTGCGCGGGGATCTGGGCCTTCGACTGGAGCGCGCGCCGCTGAGCGCCGCGCCGGTGGGCTGCACCCGACCGCTGGACGGGTGGTCCCCGCCGCCCTGAGCGAGAAGCACGCTTGGTTCTCGCTCGGGGCCTCCGGCACGCGCGCTGCAACCGTGCGAGCCAGGAGGTCGATCGTGAAGCGTGTTCTCTTGGTTCTGGTCCTGATGGCGCTGGGTAGCGTGAGCTTCGCGCCGAACGCCGCGCGCGCAGCCGACAAGGGCAAGCCCGCGGAGCCGCGGCCGGCGAAGCCCAAGCCGCACCAGCCGAACGAGCCCCCGGCGAACAAACCCTGCCCGAAGCCGACGGAGCCGAGCCCCGGCGAAGGGATCTTCGGACGCCGGCTGTGCCCCTAGCGGGGCCCGCCCTCACCCCGCGTCGCCGCGAGGCGCGGACGAAGCGCAGCTCGCGCTCGCCGGCCTTCGCGAGGATCTCCCAGCAGCCATCGGTCGGAAAGGTCATGCCGCTCGGCGTGAATCGATGCGGGTAGGCCGACCCTGGAGCAACGTCGAGAATCGATGCCGGCGAACATCCAGATGCTGCGCTCTGGGTTCGTGTACCAGCGGTAGAGGTGACGCCACGCTGGACCGCCGTCGGTGGCCTCCGGCTCGGTGGCCTCGACGGTTTCCGCGACGACGCAGGTGCTGACCGGCGACGGCGGTCCGCGATGTTATCCCACGCTCGCGGTAGTGCCGCCGCAACCGGGTGCTGGTGAATCAGCCCTCGACGACTCGGCTCACAGCGCGTCACAATGCGCGAACGATGCCTCGCACCGCGCTCCTCTTGGCGGCACTCGCGCTCACCGGTTGCGGCAGCGATCCGCCCGCCGAGGAGCCCGCGCGGGGCTGGCGCGTGAAGGACGGCTTCGTGCGCGCGCCGGACGGCCGCCGGGCCATCTTGCGCGGAGCGAACCTGGCCGGCGGACACAAGGCGTCGCCCTACTTCAGCTTCCATCAGCCGGCGGACTACGTCGCGCTGCGCGAGCACTGGGGCATGAGCAGCATCCGCTTCCTCGTCCTGTGGGCCGGGGTCGAGCCAGAAAAGGGCCAGTACGACGAGGCCTACCTCGACGAGCTCGCGCTGCGGGTCGGCTGGGCGCGGGATGCCGGGCTCTCCGTCGTGCTCGACATGCACCAGGACGTCTACGGCGAGGGCTTCGCGAAAGGCGGGGGCGACGGCGCCCCGCGCTGGACCTGCGACGAGGCCAACTACCAGGCCTTCACGCCGGCCGCGCAGTGGTTCTTCAACTACCTCGATCCCGCGGTACAGGCCTGCGTGGACGGCTTCTACGCCTCCGACGAGCTCCAGGAACACTACATCGAGGCCTGGCGGCGGGTGGCCGCGCGGCTCGCCGACAACGACGCCGTGGTCGGCTTCGACCCGATGAACGAGCCGCACTGGGGCAGCTCGACCATGGCCGCCTTCGAGGAGACCAAGCTCCAGCCCTTCTACGAGAAGCTCGTGCCCGCAGTGCGCGAGGTCGCGCCGGGCTGGCTCGCTTTCCTCGAGCCCGGCGCGAGCCGCAACCTCGGCAGTCCCACCGGGCTCACGCCGTTCCCGTTCGCCGGCGTGGTCTACGCGCCACACTCGTACAACGCGGCCGCCGAGCAGGGGAACGGCTTCGATCCGGCCGCGCGCGCCGCGCTGATCAAGAACATCGAGTCGCTGGCGGAGGAGGCCCGCGCGCTCGACGCCGCGCTCTGGATCGGCGAATACGGCGGCACCAGCAGCTCGCCGGGCATCACCGAGTACATGGACGCGAGCTACGACGGGTTCGCTGCCGTCGCCGCCGCGAGCGTCTACTGGGCGTACGACGCCAACAGCGGCGGCTACGGCATGCTGAACGACGACCAGAGCCCGAAGCCGGTCTTGGAGGACGTGCTGATCCGCCCCGCGCCGGTCTTCGTCGCCGGCGATCCGCTGTCTTGGGACTTCGATGCGGTGACCCGCGTGTTCACGCTGTCCTGGCACGCCGACGCTGCCGTGAAGGCGCCCACGCTCGTCAGCGTTCCGACCCGCGTCTACCCCGCCGGCGTCGTGGTCACTTGCGACGGTTGTTCGACGGAACAGAGCGCGGGCCTGCTCAGCATCACGGCTCCGCCAAAAGGCGATCCGGCGCTGGTGCAGCTCGCGCCCAAGCCGTGAGTCAGCCCCCGCGCAACCTGGCGAAGCGCTCGAACGTGCGCACGAGCTCCGCTTTCAGGGCGGCGATCTCGCGCCGGTCCTCGCGCTCGGCGAGCTCGGCCAGGAGCTCGCGGCAGATGTGGCTCACGCACACGTTCGGCCGGTCGCGCACCGTGAGTGAGCAGCCGCTCGGTCCCCGGAAGACGCAGCCGGCGACCTCGGCGTGGGGCGGTGTCAGGCGTCCCGGCGTGGTGCCCGCGAGGGCGAGCGCCGCGAGCTCGGCGTCGCTGAAGATCTCTTCGGTGCGACCCCCGCAGCAGTGGCCGCCCGCCCAGTGACCGAAGGGCTCGGGGTGCCCGACCGCGCAGCCGCTGCACGAGCGAACGCGGCCCACCGCGCGAGTCAGCCGCTCGCGCAGCTCGCGCAGCTCTTCTGCCAGCGCGCGCTCCTCGCGGCTCGCGTCGGGCGCGCTCCGCTGGCGCTCGAGCCGCAGCCTGAGCTCGCGCAGTTGATCCGCGCGCGCCGCGGGATGGCGCAGCCGATCCACCAGGTGGCGAGCGGAGATGAGGGCGGGCACTCAGCGCGCCTTCCGCCCGCGGGGCTCCCTTGGATGGACCCGCAGGTACCCCTGGCTCACGAAGTCGAAGATCTGCGAGGTCAGGACCTCCGCGCTCTCTTCGGCGAGCCCCAGCGTGACCGCCTGGTAGAGCAGCTCCTTGAGCGCGCCGATGGTCAGGTACGCCATGACACGAGGCTCGCCGTCGGCCACGATGCCGAGCTTCTGGCCGTCGCGCAGGCTGTCGGTCAAGAGCTGCACGACCGCGTCGTAGAAGGTGGCGAGCTTGCGGTCGAACGCGGGATCGACGCCGTGCGCGTCGGAGAGCAGGATCTTGGTCATCGCTCGGTCGGACAGGCACATGCCGATGATGGCGCGGATGTTGGCGCGGGCCTGCTCGGCGACGGGCGCCGCCGAGGGCGCGACGTCGATGCGGTTGATGGCCATGGTCAGCGCGGTGAAGAAGCGGTCCATCAGATCCGAGAACACCGCGCGCTTGTCCTCGAAGTACAGGTAGAAGGTGCCGCGGGCGACCCCGGTCTCGGCGACGATGTCGTCGATGGTGGCCTGGTGGTAGCCGCGCTTCGCGAACACGTCGCGGGCCGCGGCCAGGATGTGCGAGCGGCGCTCGGCCTTGGAGGCCGCCGTCCGGTGCTTGCCACGCCCGCGGACCGCGGCGGAGTCGCGTTTCTTCTCTCGTGCGCGGGCCATGGTCGTTTCAGTCGGCGTTGAAGCAGATGGTCGAGGTGGGCCGGCACTTGCCGCTCTCGGTGTCGCAGCTGCCCTGGCACTCGTCCCAGCTCTGGCAGGGCTCCCCCATGGCCTTCTTCTTCGTGCAGCCGTCGGGGCCGCAGTAGGCGCCCTCGACGCACCCGACTCCGCAGCTCTCGCCCACCTTGGAGAGCCCGACGCAAGTGCCGCTGGTGTCGCAGTAAGCGTCCGGGACGCAGGCGCCATAGCCCTCGCACGCCTGTCCCACCGCGGCCTTCGCCTTGCAAGTGCCCGAGTCGCAGAAGAAGGCGGGATCCTGATCGCACACGAAGTGCTCGGTGGCGGTGCTCGACTCCGCACCGCACGGCTGACCCGCGGCGGGGATGGGCTCGACCTTGCAGGTGCCCTTCGGGCTCCCGCTCGCGTAGTCGAGGTGGCAAGTGACGCCGCCCTGCACCGGCGCCGCGCAGTCGGTGTTGGAGTCGCAGCTCCCGCCGGGAGCGACGGTCCCCGAGAGCACGTTGTCGCAAACATCGGGCTCTTGCTCGGCGCAGCTCCAGTCGGCCAGCGCGGCGAGGCAGGCGTCGGCGGCCTCCTGGTTGAACTTGGTGCCACTGGACGTCCCCGAGAGCAGCTTGATGAAGCGCTTGCACGCGCTGACGTCGTTCTGCTGGCCCGTGGCCTGGCAGCAGGGTGATAGGCGCGGACAGATCAGATCGGCGTAACGCGACGCGAACTCCTCCTGGGACGTCGGGTCGTCGTCGCCGCAAGCCGCGAGCAGCAGGAGCGGCGCCAGGAGGGCAGCGCGAGCGAGTCGCATACCCGCCGAGTCTACGCGGCCCCGGGCCGCCTCCGCGCCTTCCTCGCGCGCAGGCAGTGACACCGCCGTCAGGTTCCGGTTGGGGACGTCGGGTCCCGGCCGGCCCGGAGGCCTGAGCTGAAGTCCAGCGCATTCTCAGGGCTTTGGCCGGTGTTGCGTTCCGAGACGGCGCAGCCCGGGTCTTCGGGTCTTGCCCAACCGGTCCCGATCCGTACACTGACGCCAGCGTCAGTCAGCCGGGGGCTGGAATTTCGCGACGCATGGCTTCTCCGGAAAGCGAAACATGAACGTGCACGAACTGGTCATCGGCATGGACGTCGGCTCCACCACCGTCAAGGCGGTGGTCCTGCACCCCGACACGCTCGACATCCTCTGGCACGACTATCAACGCCACCACACCAAGCAGCCCGAGAAGGTGCTCGAGTTGCTCGAGGCCATCCTGGCGGCGTTCCCCGATCAACCGGCGGACCGCTGGCGCATCTTCCTGACCGGCTCCGGCGCGGGACCCCTGGCTCCGCCCACCGGCGGGAAGTTCGTTCAGGAGGTCAACGCGGTGACGCTGGCCGTGGAGCGCAAGCACCCCGACGTGCTCAGCGTCATCGAGCTCGGCGGACAAGACGCCAAGATCATCATGTTCAAGGAGGACAAGAACAGCGGGCAGAAGACCGCTCTCGCCTCCATGAACGACAAGTGCGCCAGCGGCACCGGCGCCACCATCGACAAGTGCATGATCAAAGTCGGGGCCGAGCCGGGCTTCGCCACTTCGCTGCACTTCGACGACAGCAAGCTGCACCACGTCGCGGCCAAGTGCGGCGTGTTCGCCGAGACGGACATCGTCAACCTGGTGAAGGCCGGCATCCCCAAGGACGAGGTGCTGAACTCCCTGGCGGACGCCATCGTGCTCCAGAACCTGTCGGTCTTGACCCGGGGCAACACGCTGAAGGGTCGCGTGCTCTTGCTCGGTGGACCGAACACCTACCTGCCCTTCCTGAAGGAGTGCTGGCAGAAGCGCATCCCGGAGACCTGGCGCGACCGCGGCTACGACTACCCGAAGGACGTGCCCATCGAGGAGCAGATCTTCGTCCCCGAGAAGAGCGACCTCTACGCCGCCTTCGGCGCCGCGGCCTACGGCATGAGCGAAGGGGGCGACGCGGGCCGCTTCGCCGGCGTCGAGGCGCTGCGCGACTTCATCACCCACGGCCGCCGCGCGCGCCTGGGCGAGCAGGCTGGGCCCCCGCTCTCCGCGGGCGAGCAGGAGACCAGCGAGTTCGTCGAGACCTACCGCGTGCCGAAGTTCGAGCCCGCACGCCTCGAGCCGGGGCAGGTCGTGCGCGCCGTGATTGGCCTGGACGGCGGCTCGACCAGCAGCAAGGCCGTGCTGGTGGACGAGGACGGGACCATCCTGGCCAAGGCCTATCAGCTCTCCAAGGGCAACCCGATCAAGGACGCCAAGGAGCTGGTCCAGAACCTGAAGGAGCAGATCGAGGGGCAAGGCGCCAAGCTCGACTGCCTGGGCTTCGGCGCCACCGGTTACGCCGCCGACGTGCTCGACGAGTGCGTGTTGGCGGACGTGAACGTCGTCGAGACCGTCGCGCACATGATGAGCGCGGTCCACTACTTCGGTGACGTGGACGTGATCTGCGACATCGGCGGGCAGGACATCAAGGTCCTGTTCATGAAGAACGGCGACATCCAGAACTTCAAGCTCTCGAACAGCTGCAGCGCCGGCAACGGCATGCTGCTCCAGGCCATGGCCGATCAGTTCGGCCTGCCGGTCACGGCCTACGCGGAGAACGCCTTCAAGGCGGAGCTCGCGCCGAAGTTCTCCTACGGCTGCGCGGTGTTCCTGGACACCGATCGGGTGAACTTCCAGAAGGAGGGCTTCCAGAAGGAGGAGCTGCTCGCGGGCCTCGCCCAGGTGCTGCCGAAGAACGTCTGGCAATACGTGGTGCAGATCCCGCGGCTGGCGTCCCTGGGGCGCAAGTTCGTGCTCCAGGGCGGCACGCAGTACAACATGGCGGCCGTAAAGGCGCAGGTCGACTACATCAAGCAGCGCGTCCCGGACGCCGAGGTGTACGTCCACCCCCATACCGGTGAGGCCGGTGCCATCGGCGCCGCGATGGAGACCCTGCGCCGCTTCAAGCGCAGCGGCACCTCGCGCTTCATCGGCGTGGAGGGCCTGCTCGCCCTGGACTACACCACCAAGAACGACGAAGAGACGGTGTGTCACTTCTGCGCCAACGAGTGCAAGCGCACCTTCATCGACGCCAAGCGCCCGGACGGCTCGACCGCGCGCTACATCTCCGGCTTTTCTTGCGAGAAGGGCACCGTCGAGAGCAAGGAGGCGATGCTCTCGCTGGTCGCCGAGCGCAAGAAGATCGCCGCCGCCTTCCCCAACCTGGTGGAGTACGAGGCGCGGCGCGCGTTCCAGCACTTCTACGAGCCGGAGCCGATGCCCGAGGCGGGCTCACCGCTCGAGGACGTGCGCGTCAAGCGCGGCCTCCTGCGCGTGAAGCGCGAGACCTTCACGCGCCCGTTCCAGCGCTCCAGCCGCGAGGCCTGGGAGGCGCGCAAGCGCGCGCGCATCGGCATGCCGCGCGTGCTCAACATGTACTCCACCGCCCCGTTCTTCCGCACCTACTTCGAGGCGCTGGGCGTGCCCAAGCAGAACGTGGTGTTCAGCGAGCCGACCAACGAGGAGATGTGGGTCGAGGGCGGGAAATACGGCTCCGTGGATCCCTGCTTCCCCAGCAAGGTGGTGCAGGCGCACGTCCACAACCTGCTCTTCCGCAAGCACGAGCCGGAGCGGGACAAGCCGCTGACGCACATCTTCTTCCCCATCCTCACGCACGTGCCGAACTTCGTGAAGGACACGATGGACAACGCCTCGTGCCCCATCGTGGCCGGCACGCCGGACGTGATGAAGGCGGCCTTCACCAAGGAGGTCGATTTCTTCGCGCAGCGCGGCATCGAGTACCTGGACCCGGCGCTCTCGTTCACCGAGCCGACCTTGCTCGCCAAGCGGATGTTCGAGACCTGGGGACCGTGCCTGGGCCTGACGGAGGACGAGAGCGATCACGCCGCCCGCGAAGGCTGGAAGGCGCTCCAGGCGTTCGAGGACGACCTCCAGGACAAGGGCCTCGCCATCCTCGAGACCGTCGAGCACGAGGACCGCATCGCCATCCTGGTGATCAACCGGCCCTATCACTCCGACCCCGGCCTGAACCACGGCATCCCGGAAGAGTTCCAGGTGCTCGGCTACCCGATCCTGAGCATCCGCTCGATCCCCAAGGACCCGAAGTGGCTGGGTCGCTTCTTCGAGAAGGATCTGAACGACGGCCGCATGAAGCACCCGCTCGAGCTCGGCCACGTCTGGCCCGAGAACTACTCGGCCAACAGCACCCAGAAGGTCTGGGCGGCGACCTTCGCCGCGCGCCACCCGAACGTCGCGGTGCTCGATCTCTCGAGCTTCAAGTGCGGCCACGACGCGCCGACCTACGGCCTCATCGACACCATCTTGCAGACCGCCAAGACCCCGGCGGCAGCGCTGCACGACCTGGACGCCAACAAGCCCGGCGGCAGCATCAAGATCCGCGTCAAGACCTACGCCCACTCGCTGCGCTTGCAGCAGGAGCGGCTGGAAGACTTGTCCAGCAAGCGCCGGGAGCTCGAGGTCGCCATCGACAGGAAGCGCCTGGAGCTGCTCGAGCTCAAGCGCCGCCAGCTCGACGCCCTGAAGCGCACGGATCCGTCCTTGAACGACCAGATCGAGGAGCTAGGGGCGAAGCTCCGCGCGTACGAGGCGCCGCCCTTGCCCGTGGAGCTGCCCAAGAACGTCGTCCGCCTCGGCAAGAAGCAAGACGGTCGGGTGGTGCCGGTCCAGAACGCCCCCACCGCCATCCCCGCCGAATGAGCCACCGCACCAGAAGCCGGAGAACAGCATGACCCAGTCCGTATCCTTCGATCCTCCCAAGAAGCGCCTCCCCCTCGCCGACCTCGACCTGGACGCAGAGCTCGCGCGCTTCGAGTCCGAAGAGCGCGCCCGGCTCGGCCTCGAAGACCGCGAGCGCTGGGTCGAGGACATGGCGAACCTGAGCTTCAAGAAGAGCGAGCGCGGCAAGGTCACGCTCCTGGTCGGCGGCCTGACCATGGCGCACGACTTCTTCGTGGAAGGCGCGCTGAAGCACGTCGGCTACTCGGTGCTGGCCCTCGACGCCCCGGACAACGAGGCGCTCCGCTACGGCAAGGAGTTCGGCAACCGCGGCCAGTGCAATCCGACCTATTTCACGGTGGGGAACCTGGTGAAGTTCCTGGTCCACCTGCGCGACGACAAGGGCATGAGCGCCCGGGAGATCATCGACCGCTACGTGTTCGTCACTGCGGGCGCCTGCGGCCCCTGCCGTTTCGGCATGTACGTGACCGAGTACAGGAAGGCGCTCCGCGACGCGGGCTTCGAGGGCTTCCGCGTGATGCTGTTCCAGCAGCAGGGCGGGCTCTCGCAGGCCACCGGCGAGGAGAGCGGTCTGGAGCTGAACCCGAAGTTCTTCCTGGCGCTGATCAAGGCGCTGCTCGCCGGTGACGTGCTCAACGCAGTCGGCTACCGCATCCGCCCCTACGAGCTCGAGGCGGGCGCCACGGACCGCGCGCTCGAGCAGTCGAAGCGCATCTGCTACGACGCGCTGTCGAACGGCACGAGCATCCTCCGGGCGCTCTACCGCTCGCGGCAGATCCTCGGTCAGGTGGCCGTGGACCGCACCCGGGTGAAGCCCCGCGTGGCCATCATCGGCGAGTTCTGGGCCATGACGACCGAGGGCGACGGCAACTACCAGCTCCAGCGCTTCCTGGAGGGCGAAGGCGCCGAGGTGGACATCCAGCTGGTCACCGCCTGGCTGCTCTACAACATCTGGGAGGTCACCTGGGACACGGAGAACCGCGCCGAGCTGCGCGCCGAGGACGGCGGGCGCTTCGGCCTCAGCGGCCTGGGCGAATACGGCGCCGCGAAGCGCAAGGTGAGCCTCTGGGCCGCCGACAAGGCGCTCCGCCTGGTGTTCCACACCTATGCGTGGTGCGGCGGTCTCCACGACTACCACCTGCCGAACATGAACGAGGTCGCGGACGCGGCCATGCCTCACTACAACAACGACCTGCGCGGCGGTGAGGGCCACATGGAGGTCGGCAAGCTGATCTTGAACGTGGTCAAGCAGAAGGCGACCATGACCCTCAGCGTGAAGCCCTTCGGCTGCATGCCTTCCGGCAGCGTCAGCGACGGCGTGCAGTCGCTGATCACCGAGCGCTACCCCGGCACCATTTACTGCGCCGTGGAGACCAGCGGCGACGGCGCCGTGAACTTCTACTCGCGCGTGCAGATGTACCTGTTCAAGGCGCGCCAGGCGGCGGAGGCGGAGGTCGCCGCCGCGCTCGCTGCGAACGGCCTCGACGGCGACGGGCTCCGCGCCTTTTTGGCCGCGCGCCCGCGCCTGAGCGCCGCGCTGCACCGCTCGCCCCACGCCGGCGCGTGCACCGCGACGGATCTGGTGCACGAGGCGGCCTACTTGAAGAGCACTCCGCTCTGGCGCCGCGCCGCGCGGAGACTCGACGCGGGGGCGCGGGGCGTGGCCAAGGGCCTCGGCCGAGGCGTGTCCGCGCTGCCCAAGGCGGCGTCGCTGTCCGTGCGTGCGGTCGCCGAGCTCGGCGAGATCGCCCGCGACAACGGACCCGCCGCGCTGGACGAGACCATGGCCAAGGCCAAGGCTCGGCTCATCGAGGTGGCGTTCGGCCTGAAGTCCGATTCGGGCTCGTCGATCGCGGCCGCCGCGGGTTGAGTCAGGCTCGCGGGGCTCCGCTACTCGAAAGGCACGATCACCCAGTTGCGGGCCGCCAACAACTCCGCGGACAGCGCGACGCGATGTTCCCGAGCGCTGGGCAGTGCGCTCGACTCCTCCAATGTGACCGCGACGATGATGCGCTCGGGGTGAAGCTCCAGACCCGCGGGGTGAGGCTCTGCGTGTCGGGCCAGGAGCACCTGCATGTCCGCATCCGAGACGCTGAACACTCGGGCGCTGCCGGCCAGCAGTCGCCGGAGCCTGTACCAGACCCCCTTCGCGTGGGACTGCTGGCGCAGCTCCCAGCGCCGGACCGCCACCCGTGCGCGGACACGCGCCGCGCGCTCGTGAAGCGCTGCGCTCATCTCGGAGCACCGCCGTTCGACGGTTCTTCGAGTCGCGAGAGGATCTCCGCGACGCGCCGGCGGTGGAGGGTTGGATCCGGCATGTCGGCGTGAGGGGACATCAGGGAGAGGACCGTGAGGTTCGAGAGGACGGCCTGTCGCAGCTCCTTGGACAGGCGCGAGGCGGCCGTCGCCAGCTCGTCCAGGTCCTCGGCGCCCGCAGTGAGCAAGAGCCCCAACACGACCAAGAGGTCGCGGTCGCCCTTCTCTCCCGTCCGCTCCGTCACGAGCTTCTCCAGCATCAGCCCCGCCGGTCGCGGCAATGGGATCCGAACGCCGTCCACTTCGAGCGTCCGGCCGTGACGCAGGAAGCTCAGGTAGCCGAAAACCAAGAGCGGGAGCGTGTCGTCCTCCAGCACGAAGGCGGGTTGCTCGATGTCGCCCTCGGGGTTCATCCCCACGAAATTGATCTCGATCAGATCCTGGCTCCGAGGCACCCAGACCGAAGGTTCGTCCCGGGACGGTTCGAAGTCGCGCACGCTCGCCAGCGCAGCCTTCACGTTGGCGTGACTGGCAACGGGGACGCCGATGTCCACGTCCTCGGAGACGACCAGCGTAGACGCCGCGTCCTGCTCCAGCAGGTTCGGCACTTCGGAGCCGATCACCAGCACCCCTGGCTGATCCAGGACGGGCTGAAGGGCACGCAACGTGCGCAGGAGTCGGTCGCGAAACTGTCCGGGCACCGTCCTCGGATCGTTTCACTCCGCCTCATCGGGTGCAAGACGGACCGCTCGTCAACCGCGGCCGCAGCGGGCTCGCTGTCGCCTCGTGGTCCCCCTCGACCCGCGTCGAGCTCGGGTGCTATGGTGACGGCAGCATGTCGGCCGGTGCTCGAGCTCGCCTTGGAGCCTGTCTCGCCGCGTGCTCCCTGCTGGCAACGGCCTGCCTGAAGACGCTGGACGAGTCCCGCATCGATCAGACGGGCGGCAGCGGCGGGGCCGCGGGCAGCGGTGGCGGCGGCGGCAGCGGCGGCGCAGGCGGCGGAACCGGCGCAAGCGGCGGCGCAGGCGGCGGAGGAGGAAGCGGCGGCAGCGGAGGAAGCGCCGGCTACGTCGCCTACGACCCGGTGAAGTTCCCGGTCCAGAAGCTCTGGTCGGGGACACCGCCGCTGGTGCTCGGCGTGGACGAGACGGACGTCTACCACTCTCGCGCCGACTCGGCGGACGCGCCGCTGATCCGCGTGAGCGTCGCCGGCGGCACGCCGGAGACCTTGCCACCGGTCCTGGAGAAGCCGCGGGCGATCGTCGCGCCGTCGACCTCCTCGTTCTTGTTCGTCGTCGGCGGTCGCAACACCGGAGACTCGGCCAGCCTGGTACGCACGACCAAGGCCGGCGGCGCCAAGGAAGAAATCACCATCCCGAGTCAGTCGCTGCTGGGCGCCCGCGGCCTCTACGCGGCCACCGACGGCTTCGCCTACGTGACCTTCGACACGGACGCCACCCACAGCGTGGGCCTCGCGCGCTTCGGGCTCGCCTCCGGCGTGCAGACCGGCACCCCGCTTTTCAACGGTACCAACACGGACGCCGAGACCGGCGGCGCCGTCGTGGCCAGCGGGGCCTGCGTCTACTGGATCACGGGTGGGGCGATCTGGGTGATGCCGACCGGCGGCGGCACCCGCGCGAGCGCGCTCCTGACGCCCGTCACCGACGCGATGGGCCTGGCGGCGGACGCGGCCAACTTCTACTTCACCCGCGGCGAAGGCAGCGTCTGGTCGCGCGCGCTCTCGGGCGCGAGCTGCGACGGCGCAGGCAGCGCGGAGAAGCAGCTCGCCTCCGGGTTCAAGAGCATCGGCCCGCTGATCCGTTTCAAGTCGAGCCCCCACATCGCCTGGGCCGCCCGTGGCGACGAGAGCCAAGGCTACGACGGCGGCGGCGTGTTCGTGGTCGCGGCCGGCGGCGGCGTGGTGACGCAGATCGCACCGCAGGAGTCGGGCCCGTCGGCCCTGGCGGACGCGCCTTACGACGTCGTGTTCGCGACCAGCACCGGCGAGCTCAGGAAAGTGCCGAAGCCGTGACTCTCATTCCGCCACCGGCTTGAACACCCACGCCCCGCCGTTGGTCGCGCTCGAGCCGTTGCCCCAGGTCCCGGAGATCTTGCCGTCGTCCTTCTTGGCGAGCTTCGCCTTGCCGCTGGCGCCCGGCTCCTCCCACTCGCACTCCAGGTCCTTCTCGCCGATGACCTTGCAGTCCATCGAGCCGCTCTTGCCCGCGTACAGGCAGTTCACGTTGCGCTTCACCTGTGTGCACTTCGCCTTGCCCCAGTTGGAGACGTAGGTCCCCTTGAAGTCGGCGATCTTCTCCTCCGGCGGAGCCTCCGCCGCGGGCGGCGGCGGCGGCGCTTCCGCCGTGGCCTGCGGCGGCGGCGGCGGGTCCTTCTTGCAGGCGAGGAGCGCCGAGAACAGAACCACTGAGGCCAGACAGGTCGTGCGCATGGGAGAACCCTTCGCGCAGGACTTTCGAGCAGCGGCGCCGCAGGGTCAAGCCAGGCGTTTGCCAACCGGCAGCGGAAGTCCTATCACCTGCCGCGCCAGACCATGCCCCAGAAGCACCCGAACGACCGCATCGTGTTCCACGTCGCAGGCCCCGACCGTCCGGGTGTGACGGCCCGCATCGCGGAGATCGTCGCCAAGGAGAACGCCGTGCTCGTGGACATCGGGCAGAGCGTGCTCCACGGCTACCTGACGCTGTCGGCGATCGTGGAGACACCGCCGGGCTCCGCAGCGCTGCGCGAGATCTTGTTCTTCGCCTCCGAGGCCGGTCTCCGGCTCGAGGTCACCAAGTTCGAGCCCAGCACGACCGCCCGCGAGGCGCTGGCCCCGAGCGGCCTGTGCGTGACGGTGCTGGGCCAGCTGGCGGACGGCAAGGCGGTCGCGAGCATCACCCGGAGCATGGCCGCGCGCGGCATGAACATCCTCGAGATCCGCTCGCTCAGCGACGACGATCTGGACGGGCTCGAGCTCCTGGCGGACCTGCCGCCGGGTCCCCAGCTCAAACACGAGGAGCTGGCGGAGCTCCGGGGCGCGTTCCTGGAGCTCGGCGCCTCGCTGGGCATCGACCTGGCGGTGCAGCGCGACGACATCTACCGGAAAAGCAAGCGGATGGTCGTCATGGACGTGGACTCCACCTTCGTGAAGGGCGAGTTCATCGACGAGCTCGCGGGCCTGGTCGGGGTCAAGGAGCAGGTGGCGGCCATCACCGCCCGCGCCATGCGCGGCGAGCTCGACTTCAAGAGCGCGCTCGCCGAGCGCGTGAAGCTGCTCGAGGGCCTGAGCATGGACCGCGCCCGGGAGCTGGCCTCGCGCTTCGAGCTCACGCCCGGCGCCGAGCGCTTCGTGCGCATCCTCAAGAGCCTGGGCTTCCGCGTGGGGCTGGTGAGCGGCGGCTTCGACTTCTTCGTCGAGCCGCTCAAGCAGCGCTTCGGCCTCGATTTCGCCTTCTCCAACGAGCTCGAAGTGCAAAACGGCGTGCTCACCGGGCGCGTGCAGGGCTCCATCGTGGACGGCGAGCGCAAGTGCCAGGTGCTGCGCGACATGTCCAAGGTGTACGGCTGTCGGCTCGAGCAGACGGTCGCCATCGGCGACGGCGCCAACGACATGCTGATGCTCAAGGCGGCCGGCCTGGGCATCGCGTTCCGCGCCAAGCCCAAGCTGCAAGAGGTGGCGGACATGAGCCTGAACCACCACGAGCGGCTGGACACGCTGCTGTTCCTGATGGGCTTTCACGCGCGCGACCTGCGCGGCGTGGAGTGAGCCGACAGACGCATGGCGAAGCTCCGCGCGCTCCCGCTGGTCCTGCCTTCGGATCAGCTCACCGGCGTGGCGCCGCCGGCCTTCGAGCGCGCGCTCGGGCGCGCCCCGCCCGGCAGCGCCGCCCACAAGGGCCTGCTCCACCTGTGTGCCAGCGTGAGCGCCCACGCCATCGGCGTGTGCGCGCCGCCCTCTGCCCGCGCTCCCGTGTTGCACGCGCTCGCGACGCTCGACGCCTACGTGCTCGGTCGCGCGGACGCGGCGGCAGTGGCGAAAGCCCGCGCCGAGCTGTTCTCCGCGCTCTTACCGCTGGAGCGCGCCACCGCGGACGCCGTGCGGCAGTCGCTCGAATTCGAGCCGCGCCAAGCCACCCCCATCGACGCCCACGCGGACGCGGTGGTCGTGCGCTTCGCGGCGCTCGGCGCGCACTACGCCGCCTCGAGCGCGGTGCTCACCCTCGACGCCGTCGCCGCGCCGCGCGACGCGGCCCGCGTGCCCGCTCAGGCCGCCGGCGCCGTGGCCTACCGCTTCGTGGGGCTCGGGCAGGCTCGCGCGTCGGAGCTCCGCCAGAGCGCCTGCGATCAGGCCAGCTGGGAGAGCGAGCGTCCCGGCGCGCCCGAGGGCCACGGCGCGGGCGCCCTCGCCGTGCAGCTCTTCCACGAGTTCTTGGGCGCGGCCTGGAAAGACGTGAGCGACGCCCAGCGCTTGCAGTACTTCGAGCTCATCGACTGGGCGATGCCGAGCGAGCTGAAGGCGAGCTGAGCCTACCTCTTCCTTGCCAAGAGCAGCCCGTCCCCGATGGGCAGGAGGCTCATCGTCACGCGCGGGTCGGCCGCCACCTTCTGGTTCAGCGCGCGGATGGCCTGCGTCTCGGCGTCGTCCTTCTCGGGATCTGCGACGTCGCCGCTCCAGAGCGCGTTGTCCACCGCGACGAGACCGCCTACCCGGAGCAAGCTCAGGCAGCGCTCGTAGTACTCCGCGTAGTTCTCCTTGTCGGCGTCGATGAAGGCGAAGTCGAAGGTGCCGGCCTGCCCGCGCGCGAGCAGCTCGTCCAGGGTCTCGAGCGCGGGCCGGAGACGGAGCTCGATCTTGTGCTCGACGCCGGCGCGGCCGAAGTAGCGCCGCGCGATGCTGGTCCACTCCTCGTTCACGTCGCAGGCGATCAGGCGTCCGTCGTCGGGCAGGGCCAGGGCCACCGCGATGGCGCTGTAGCCGGTGAAGACGCCGACCTCGATGGCGCGCTTCGCCGAGCAGAGCTCGACCAAGAGACCCATGAGCTGGCCTTGCTCCGGCGCGATCTGCATGCGCGCCATGGGCAGGCGCATCGTCTCTTCGCGGAGCTCTGCCAGAACGGCCGGCTCGCGCACCGTGGTTCGGAGCAGGTAGTCGTGGATGCGATCGGTCACGGCCAGGGTCTTGTTCGACACGTCAGCCCTCCTCGAGACAGAAGTCGCGCACCAGCTCCGAGAGCACGCCGAAGCCCCAGGTGAAGCCGTCCACCGGGATGCGCTCGTCGTGACCGTGGTACATGCGCGTGAAGTTCAGATCCGGCGGCAGGCGCACCGGGGAAAACCCGTAGCAGGTGGCGCCGAGGCGCGCGTAGGCGAACGAGTCGGTGAAGCCCGGGATCATGTACGGCACCACGGTGCCGCCCGGGTCGTGGCGCCCGACCGCCTTCACGATGGCGTCGTAGAGCGGCGTGTGGGTCTCGAAGACCGTGCCGTCGTGCTGCTCGAGGACGTTCAGGCGAAGGTCGCGCCCGATGACCTCCTGCACCTCCGCCAAGAACTCACCGACGCTGGTGCCGGGCACGACGCGCCCGTCGAGCTCCGCCCGGGCCTCCGACGGAATCACGTTCACCTTGCGCCCCGCCCGCAGGATGGTGGGCGAGACGGTGTTGCGCAGCATGGCGTTGATGCCGCGGGCCTGGTCCGGGTTCTGCCGCTCCAGGGTGTCGAGCAGGAAGCCGGCGAGGCGCGGCTCGAGCATCAGCGGCAGGAGCTTCTTCTGCGGGAAGGGCGCGCCGCGGGCGAGGGTGCGCAGGAAGGTCTCGACCACCGGAGTCACGCGCTGCGGCAGGCGGGTCGTGCCGAGCGCCGCGATGGCCCGGCTGAGCTTGACCACGGCGTTGTTCGGGTGCGGCATCGAGCCGTGGCCGGGATCGCCGCTCGCCACCAGCTCGAACCAGCAGATGCCTTTCTCCGACACCTGCACCGGGTAGAAGCGCGACGAGCCCATGTGCAGCGTGTGGCCGCCGACCTCGTTGAGGACGAACTCGGCCCGCACCAGCTCGGGGTGCTGCTGCACCAAGAAGAGCGCGCCCTTGTTGGAGCCGGCCTCTTCGTCGGCCACGCCAGCGAAGATCACGTCGCGGCGGAGCGGAGCGCCGGAGCGCTTGAGCGCCACCAGCGTCATCGCGCTCATGGCGACCATGTTCTTCATGTCGATGGCGCCGCGGCCCCACACGCAGCCGTCGGCCTCGACCGCCTCGAACGGCGGGTGGCTCCAGTGCTCGGGATCCGCAGGGACCACGTCCAGGTGCCCGTTCAAGAGCAGCGGCCCGGCTTCGCCGCTGCCGCGCAGGCGCGCGACGATGCTGGCGCGGGTGGGCTCGCTCTCGAGCACGGAGAACTCGATGCCCTCGCGCTCGAACAAGCGCGCGAGCAGGTCCGCCGCGGGTCGCTCGTTGCCGGGCGGGTTGGTGGTGTCGATGCGGAGCAGCGCCTTGAACAGCTCGAGCGCCTCGCCGGCGACTTTTTCGTGATCGATCGCGGACATGTTTGGGGGCCGAGATACTAGACTAAATCGTGGTACTCTGTGACCGTCCCATGACCGCTGACGACTCTGCGCCGTCCTTCCCGGAGCGCGTGGGTCGTTACGAGCTGCTGCTCCCCATCGGCACCGGGGGCATGGCGACGGTCTACCTGGCGCGCGTCGCGGTGGTCGGGGACGTCCACCGCGAGGTGGCGCTGAAGCTGATGCATCCGTTCATGCAGGCGGAGGGCCGAGAGACCACCGTGTCGATGGTGGAGGAGGCGAAGCTCGCCGTGCGCATCCGCCACCCGAACGTGGTGCCGGTGGTCGAGGTCGGCGACGGACCGCAGGGCGTGTTCCTGGTGATGGAGTACGTGGAGGGGGACACGCTCAGCGGTCTGCACCGCGCGGTGCGCGCGGGTGGCGGGATGCTGCCCCTGCCCATCGCGGGGCGCATCCTGGTCGACGCACTTGCAGGCTTGCACGCCGCTCACGAGCTCAGGAACGACGACGGCGAGCTGCTCGAGCTAGTGCACCGCGACTTCAGCCCGCAGAACATCCTGGTCGGCGCGGACGGCGTCAGCCGCCTGACCGACTTCGGCGTGGCCAAGGCCGCCGGACGGGTCAACGTCACGAGCTCCGGCATCATCAAGGGCAAGGTGGCCTACATGGCGCCGGAGCAGGCCCTGGGGAAGAAGGTCGATCGGCGCTGCGACGTCTGGGCCGCCGGCGTGGTGCTCTGGGAGGTCCTGGCGGGGCAGCGCCTGTACCGGGAGCAGGATCAGGTCGCGACCCTGCTCAAGATCGTGAACGAGCCGCCGCCGCGCGTCGGGAGCGTCCGGCCGGACCTCCCGAAGGAGCTCGATCAGCTGGTCGCGGACGCTTTGACCATGGACGTCGAGGCGCGCATTCCGAGCGCCGCCGAGCTGCGCAGGCGCGTCGTCGAGGCGTGGAAGACCGTGGGCGGGCTGGCCGACCCGAACGAGGTCGGCGAGTTCGTCCAAGCGACCGCCAGCACCAAGATCGAGGCGCGGCGCGAGCAGGTGAGCCGGGTGATCAAGCTCCGGAGCAGCCTGGCCAAGCTGGGCGCCGCTGCGGCTCGGGCGGCAGCGGACACGGGCACGCCCAGCGTCGGCACGGCCCGCGCCGCTGCCGAAGAGACCACCAGCGCCATCTCGGCCTCGAGCCTGCGCGCGAGCCAGGTCGAACCGGCGGCGGAGCCACCCCGGGCTCGCACCGCCGCTCGAGCGCTGCTCGCGCTCGGCGGCCTCGCCGCGGCTGTCGCCATCGGCGTGGTGTCGTGGCAGCTCGGAAAGCGGCAGCCTTCCCCGAGCGAACCTCCCGCCATGGCGGCGACGGCACCCGCGAGCGCAGCGACGCCGCAGGCGGAGCCCGCTCCCGCCCCTGCCCCCGCCGCCGCCACGGCTACTCCGCTGAGCATCGAGGCCAACGCCGCCATCAAGAGCTTGAAGGTCAACGGCAAGAGCATCCCGATCGACACACCAGCGCGCGGAGTGAAGCTCGTGCTCGGGAGCGCGGAGCGGGGCGACGGCCTGGAGCTCGAGGCCTTGGCGGAAGACCAGCGGAAGGCCAGCGCCAAGATCGCAAAGGACGCGAGCACCGCCACCCTGAGCTTCGCGGAACCCAAGAAAGCGGCCCCGGCTGCACCCCCGGGCAAAGTCGTGAGAGACTCGAACAAGCCCGCGGAGCTCCCCGGGCTCGCGCCAACGCCCTATTAGATGTCCCGCCCACCCACCCCCACCGTAGTCCTGCCCCTCCGGGCACTTCCAAGGGTCGTCCGCCGGGGGCAAGCCCCCGGACCCCCGACGCGATTCGCTTCGCTCGTCGCGGGCTCGCTTCGCTCGCGCACTGGCCCGCCAGGCGCTCTTGCGCACAGAGACAGCGTCACGCTGATTGGCAACTGAGGAGAGGAATGACCCGCACCCTCTCCCTGTGCGCCGTGCTCGCGCTCGTACCTCTGCTCGGGGCCGCGACGGCGCGGGCCGACGAGGCTGCCGACCTGGACGCGAAGGCTCGCTCCGCGTTCGAGAAGAAGGACTACGCCGGCGCGGCCGCGGCGTTCGAAGAGGCCTATCGGGTCAAGCCGCACCCGGCGACCAAGTACAACGCCGCGCTCGCCTGGGAGAAGGCCAACGAGCCCGCGCGGGCAGCGGACGCGTTCGAGAGCGCGCTGAACGCGGAGGGCCTGGACGACGGCCGAGCGAAAGCGGCCCGCGCGCGCCTGGCCGTGCTCAAGCCCATGCTCGGCTACGTCTTCGTCGAGAAGCCCATCGGCGCCACGGTCAGCGTGGCGCACGTGGTGGACGCGCCGGTCCCGACGCGCTTCCACCTCGCGCCGGGCTCGCACAAGCTCGCGATCAAGCGCCGCGACGGCACCGCTTCCGAGCAGGCCGTGGTGCTCAAAGCGGGCAGCACCACGACGGTAGAAGTCGAGGGCTCGGATCTGGCGGCGGGGAGCGCCGCTGCCGAGCTGAAGCCCGTCGGGGAGGCCCCCGCTCCGGCGGCTGCGCCCGCGAAGGACACCCCGGCACCCAAGCCGACCGGCTGCTCCACCTGCACCTGGGGCTGGGTCGCGCTCGGGGCCGGCGTGGTCGCCGCGGGCGCCGGCACCTATTTCGGCATCCAGACGCTCTCGTCCAAGAGCGACTTCGACGACTCGGGCAAGACCGACGCCGACGCGCGCGACCGGGCCATCCAGAATCGCACCCTGGCCAACGTCGCCTTCGGTGTGGCGGCGGTGGCCGGCGGCGTCGGGATCTACTTGATCCTCTCTGGCGAAAAGACGACGAAGGAGAGCGCCACCTGGTCGGTGGGCGTGCGGCCGGGCGGCGTGGACGGCACCTGGCGTTTCTGAGGTCCCGATGAAATCGGTTTTGGTCACCGGAGGCTGCGGCTTCCTCGGCAGCTCCATCGTGCGCGCGCTCAGCGCGCGAGGCGTGCGCGTGCGCGTGCTCGCCCTCGGCAACGAGCCCACCGACAACCTCCGCGGGCTCGACGTCGAGGTGGTGCGAGGCAACGTGCTGGACCGCGAGGCCTGCGAGCGGGCGGTGGCGGGACAGGACACGGTGTTCCACGCCGCCGCCATCTACAAAGCCTGGGCGCCGGACCCCTCCGACATGTACCGGGTCAACATGAGCGGCACCTTCAACATGCTGGAGGCCGCGCGACGCGCGGGGGTCGCCCGCGTGATCTACACCGCCAGCATCGTGTCGCTCGGCCGACCGCCCGTCGGTGGCCTGGCCGACGAGACCACGACGTACGAGGCCTGGGACCTCGACTTCCCCTACAGCCGCTCGAAGTACCACAGCCGGGAGCTCGCCGAAGATTTCGCGCGCTGGGGCCTCGACGTGCGGGTCGTGTGCCCGGGCGTGGTGCTGGGCCCCGGCGACATCACGCCGACCCCGAGCGGCAAGCTCATCATCAACACGCTGCAAGGTGGCCCGCCGGTCTACATGGACGCCGGCGCCAGCTACGTGGACGTGCGCGACGCCGCGGAGGTACACGTGCTCGCCGCGGAGAAGGGGCGCGCCGGGCAGCGCTACGTCGCCACCGCGCACAACCTCACCGCGCTGGAGTTCATGCAGGCCGTGGACGACGCGGTCGGGCGTTCGCGCCGCTACGTGAAGATCCCCTCCGGCCTGGCCCGCGGCGTCGTGAAGGCGATGGAGGTGGCGGCGCGCCGCACCGGCAAGGAGCCGCTCCTGACGCGGAGCTTCTTCGAGTACAGCACGCGCCCCTGCTTCTTCTCGGCCAAGCGCTCGGAGCGTGAGCTCGGCGCCACCTACCGTCCGCTCCGCGAGACGCTGACGGACGCGATCGCGTATTTCCGAGAGCGCGGGTTGCTCGGTTGATGCACCGAGAGAATGTAACCAAACGTCATGTGGCACAGGCGCGCACTTCAACGACGAAGTCGTCCGCCGACGCCTTGACGCTCGCGGCTCCAGCGCGATACGGTTGATCGCACCAACGGGGAGGTCGGCTCATGCCCACGCAGCACGCAGCACGCAGCACGCAGCACGCAGCACGCAGCACGCAGCACGCAGCACCCTAGTTAGCAGCGACGTTGGTTTGAAACTTGGCATCCTGGCAGCCGCGCTTTGCCTGGGCGGCTGGAACGATGGTCAGGTCGGCGTGAAGACCGAGCACATCTCGAGTTGGGGGAGTGGGACTCTCAGCAGTCCGATCGTCGTCAACCGCGACAACCCATGGTTCGAAGGCTGGTACTCCGCGCCGCCGGGCCGCTGGATGTTCGCGGCTGGAACGTATTCGCACGTCTACTCGAGCTCCCCTTTCGCCGGCGGCCACCTCCGAACGTTCGAGTTCGCGGAGCCGTCGTGGAACAGCATCGACGACTGGCAGACGCCGATCCGCGGTGACTCGCTCCATGGCTACGGCGGGTACCAGACCCCCGATGAGGCAGGCTGGCTGAAGTGGGCCATGCGCAGCGGCAACCTGGTGCCGGGCGGCCTGTACGCCGCCACGCTCGCGTACAGTGGTCCGAGCGGACCATCCACTTGGTTCAAGCTCGCCGACGATGTTCTGGTGGTCCCCGTCGTCGTCATCGCGTGGCGCAAGAACTACCCCGCCGCCGGCGACCCGCAGTGGCAGGACTTCCGAACGCGCGCCGCGGCGCTGTTCGACTTCATTCCATTCCAGGGTTCGCGGACCACGAACTGGCCCGCCGACTGGGGCGAATCGAGCTTCTGGTTTCCAGAGCCGACCATGTGGCCATGGACGAAGTTCGAGTCGGAGGACCCGACTGCATACTACGATCCCCCGGACGACGTCTGGACCCAGTGCGGCATCCAGTTCCAGGTCGTGGCGGCGTTCATGTTCGACGCGCCGAAGCAGTTCGAGCAGTACTGCTACGCGGGCGCACGGCATTTCTATGACGCCGACAGCGAGCGAAACAACCTGATTGAAGGTGCCGTTGGCCAGCACGGAAGGAAATTGCTGGTCACCGACCTCAGCCCCGTGTTCGCCGAGTTCGGCTATCTCGCCTGCTCGAACTTCTGGGGCAACTGGGTAGTGGGTTCGGCGACCTTCGAGATCGACCGAGCGGACGCCTCACCGCCCAGCAACCTCGTCGCCCACGAGCTCGGGCATGTCCTGCTGGGATCGGGGCACAGTAGCGCCCCAGGAAACCTGATGCGCCCAGCTCCAGCAAACGACCACGGCCTCGACGCATTTCAGTGCTCGACCGCGAGGGCAGCAGCGCGCGACTTCGCCGCCCGTTTCTGGACCTTCAACCGCGCGATCGGCCGGATCAGCGCGCAGAACCCGTACGCTCCAACCTACATCTACGGGGAAGATCCAGGTCCGGTCTCCATGGAATACTCGTGCTGTCAGAACGGGAGCGAGAAGTCTTGGGAGCAGGCTGGCGTCTGCTTGCTGGGCGGCGGAGACATCCTGCCGGATCAGAAGTGCACCGTGTGCTGTCAGATCCAGCAGTCCCCTCCCGATGC
This sequence comes from Polyangiaceae bacterium, assembly GCA_015075635.1. Taxonomy (NCBI): domain Bacteria; kingdom Pseudomonadati; phylum Myxococcota; order Polyangiales; family Polyangiaceae; species Polyangiaceae bacterium. The sequence goes on along the minus strand of JABTUA010000003.1, from coordinate 1,295,857 downwards.
GCGGTTTCGTCCGCTCGGCGGCTGCCCGGAGCCCGACGTGATCCTGGAGGACTGGTGCGACCAGGTGTGCTGCGAGATCGACGCCCAGCGCCAGCTCATGTCGCGGCTGAAGTGCGACAACACGCCCGAAGCCGTCGAGGTCGACAAGTCGCTTTGCTCGAGGCGATCACGGTGAAGCTCGAGGTGACAGCGGCGCTGGCCTTCCTGGCGGCCGTCGGCTGCGGGCAGACCGCTCGCGATCCTGCGGGCGGCAGCGGTGGCGCTGCCGGCGGAGACGGCGGGTCGGGTGCAACCGGAGGCGTCGGCTCGGGCGGTACTTCGGGCACACCAGCTATCGAGTGTGCCGGCAAACACTGGACGCGCTTGGCCGTTCCTGCGGGTGGAAGCTACCGTCAAGGCCACGGCGCGGCCCGTTGGACCGACCAGATCCTCATCTGGGGTGGTGCAGGCGCCGAGCCAGGCGAATTCCCTGAGGGCGGCTGGCGCGTGTTCTCGAATGGAACGTCAATCGCGTTGCCGGCGGCTGGGGCACCGTCCCCACGTGGTGCACACGCGGTCGATGTTCTCGGTAACCGACTCTTGGTCTTTGGTGGTGGTGCGTACGCGGCGCCACCAGTCAATGACGGGGCGTCGCTGAACCTCGAGACAGACGTGTGGTCGGCGCTTCCCAATCCTGGTGCACTGCTTCCACCCAGGTACTACGCGCTGTCGGGCGCAGCCGGTGGCCGCTGGTTGGTGTGGGGCGGACTGAATCCCGATCTCGGAGGAACTCTGTCAGACGCTGCGCTGTTCGACCCCGCGACCGGAAGTTGGATCGGAGTCGCGGGGAAAGCGCCTCTTCCGACGTCGCTCTCCGAACCCAGAGCGCTGGCACGCGGCGGGACTGATGTCGGACCCGCGGCGTTCGGCTTCGGCGCGGGGGCGATTCCGGGCTACGGTTATGATCCGGTCTTGGCCGACTGGTGGGAGATGCCTTCCACAGGTGCCCCTTCGGCTCGCGAAGGCGCCAGCCTGACCTGGTCGGCCTCCACGAGCGAGTTCATCGCCTGGGGCGGCTACGACGACACCGGCGCTCGCGCGGACGGCGCCCGGTACTCCACCGTCACCGGCACCTGGAAGTCCATGACCACCGCCGACGCTCCTTCGCCGCGGTACTCACACTACGCCGCGGTGCTCGGCACGAAGCTCGTCGTCTGGGGCGGGAGGGAGAAGGTGTCCTCCGTCGCCACGGGAGGCGTCTACGACCTCGCCACCGACACCTGGGGCCCTCTGCCGACGGACGAATGCGCTCCGCCCGCCCGGAGCCAGGCGACGTTCACGGCGTTCGGCGACGGGAAGCGGGCGCTGCTCTGGGGAGGCGTGCCCGAGCCGCAGTCGTACGACGAGCCCGGCACCGACCAGGGCTGGCTGCTCGAGCTCTGACTCGACTTTCGCTGTCTTGGCACGAGCAGATCGCGATCCGCCACTGAGACCAAGACCCACGAGAACACCGGCGAGGCCGGCGCACTTTCCCCGTCAGGTAGGAATTTTGGCCTGACGCTCCCCGAGTGCGTCTCGACAACAACCTCGACGGAGGCAGGTCGCGGCGGCAAACACGGGGCGCGAAAGAGCGAAACCCGAGTCTGATCCGAGACGGTGCGCGCCCTCAATAATGCGGCGGCACCTCGTCCTTCGGATCCCGCGGCGCCGGCGCTTCACCCACCTCGACCAGGCGCTTCTCCAGGAGCTTCAGCCTGCGCTCGAGCTGGTCGATGACCTGCTGCTGCCGGTACACGACGTCGCTCAGCTCCGCGAGCGCGCGGTCCTGGTGGGTGTACCGCACCTCGAGCTCGACGACCCGGGCTTCCACCTGGCCTGTTGACGAAGGGTTTGCCACGCCCCGAAGTGTACCCGAGAGGGCTCGGGCGCTACACTCGTTCTCGTGCGGGCTCGCTCCCGCCCGGAGGTGGATTTCGGTCATGCGCAAAGCTTCGCTCTCGGCTCTGCTCGTTCTTCCAGGCTTCCTGTTCGCCGCCTGTGGCGGTTCGAGCGACGACGGCGGAGGTGGTGCCAAGACGGTGAGCATCGACGAGCTCCCCGCGGAGGTGGCCAAGGCGCAGTGTGCGCTCTACCAGAAGTGCTTCGGCGACCTGTTCCAGTTCTTCACGAACGGCGAGGACTGCCTGAAGATCAGCGAGGAGCGGGTCAAGAACGCCGAGATCGGCCAGCTCGCGGCGGCGGTCGCCTCCGGCAAGGTCAAATACGACGGCGCCATGGCGGCCAAGTGCCTCGAGGACATCGCGGCCCGGAGCTGCGCGGAGCTCGCGAATCGTCTGAGCGACAACTGCGACGCGGCGGCAGAAGGCAGCGCAGCCGTGGGCGAGGACTGCAGCTACGACCTCGACTGCAAGGGCACGGCGTTCTGCAAGCTCGACGGCGCCTGTCCCGGCAAGTGCACCGAGCGCTTGGCGGCCGGCGGGGCCTGCAAGCAGGACGACGACTGCCAGGACGGCCTGGTGTGCGGCGACGCCACCCAGGCTTGCGTCAAGCCCGGCGCGGTGGGTGAGCCCTGCGGCGGCGGCGTCCAGCCGGAGTGCGGGCCCACGCTGTTCTGCGTCGGCGACGACGACGCCGCCAAGCAGGCCGGCACCTGCAAGGCGCTCACCGAAGTGTTCGCCGGCAAGGCCGGCGACACCTGCGCGTTCCAGGACGGGACGCTCTGCGCGACGGATCTGTCGTGCGTCTACGACGCCCCGCCCCCCGCCTCCGGCAAGTGCGCGGCGCGAGTCGGCTCCGGTGCGGCTTGCAAGCGCCTGGCCGTCCCGAGCATGTGCCCGATCGGCGAGTACTGCGACGGCGCCGCGCTCGACGGCACGTGCAAGGCGCTGCCCGGTCCCGGGCAGCCCTGCGTGAAGGTGCTCGACAGCGACCACTGCGCTCCTTACAGCCGCTGCGACGGCGGCACCTGCGTGGCGCTGCAAAAGAACGGCGGCCCCTGCGGCGGCAGCCAGGTCTGCTACAGCGAGAGCTGCGTCAGCGGGACCTGCAAGGTCAACGCCTGCCAGTAGGCCTTCAAGCCGCGTACTTCGCGGAGAGCGCGTCCTCGGCCAGCTCGTCGAAGCTCATCCTCGCGGCGCGCTTTCGGTCGCTCTCGGTGTAGAGCCGCGCCAAGAGGGAGCGGTCGATGCCGACGATGCGCTCGATCAGCCGCCCGAAGACCAGCCGCGCCACCGGGTGATCGTTGTACAGGTCCTGGAGCGCCTGCATGAAGCGGGTGAAGGGGTGCTCCGCCACCCCGGGCTTGGTGCCGAGGATCTGCATGCGCTTGAACGCCTCGCGGATGCGGCGTCCGCTGGGATCCGTCAGGCTCATGGGCTCGAAGAACACGCTCTTGAAGAACGGAGCCGCGTGATACATGACGCCGGCGAGCGCCCAGGCGCCCTTGACGCGCTGGCCGAGCGGCTGCCGTGGCCGGTTCTTCAGCTTCTCGCGATACTCCGGCGACGAGTAGTACTCGGTCATTCGAAAATCCATCGCGATGTGTCGCGACTCGTCGCGGTTGATGAGCTCCATGGCGCTCGCGCTCATCTCGTCGCCGACGTAGTCGTTGATCGAGCGCAAGAGGGCCACGTCGAGCACCAGCTCGCCGCCGGTGATGTAGGCGTTCGCGATCTCGGGTGAGAGGTGACGGACCGCGTTCACGAAGTGCGGAGTGAACCTGACCAGCGCGGGGTTGGGCTCGTAGGTCTTGTAGTGGTGCACGTCGTAGAAGTCGGCGAGCATCTGCGCGGCGTGCGCGTGCCGCACCTCGTCCTTGACGAAGGTCGCGAAGATGCGCCGGAGCACCTCGTCGTCCGCGTTCTTCATCTGCTGAGCGAAGAGCGCGCCGGCCAAGCGCTCGATGCCGGCCATGTCGGTGAAGTACTGCACGATGGCGATCTCGTCCGCGCGACTCATCTCGCGCGGCTGCTTGTTCCAATCGAGATCACCCACGCGCCATTGTTCACGTTCACACTTCTCGAGCATCACGCGGAGATCCATCGGCGACGTTCCTCTGCGCACAGGATAGCGCCGCGGCGTGAGCTCGAACGCCGGCGCTGCATGTGGACCGATGTAATCCCAGGTCGCACTCCGCACAGCGTGTCACTGGAACCTTACCGGCCGGCTGCAACACCGCCTGCCAAAACCGCGCATCCATTGCGGGATCCTTCGTGCGTCCATCGGGGTCAGCGTGTATTGTCTCGCCGCCGTTCCGGACAGCCGGTCGGGCGAAAGGGAGCACATGGCCGACCTCAATTCGTCACCTTCGAACGAGAAACCGAGCCTCGACGTTCTTTTTCCGGACCTGAAGAAGTCCGACACGGCACTGCCGGCGCCGCGCTTCATGGCACCGGCGACAGCGGCGGCCAGCCTGCTCAAAGGTGCGCCGCCGTCGGCGCGTGTGGTTCCCCCTCCGCCCAGCTTGCGAAAGCCACCGCCGAGCGTGAAGCCGCCGCCGCCCAGCGCGCGCGGCGCGCACGTCGCGCCGCCGGAGGAGCTCGACGTCGAGGAGCTACTCGCGACTTCGCCGGAGGCCTCGCCGGCACCGCTCGAGCCCATCCGCCCGGTGGACGACGACTACGTGGACGAGGGACCGACCGTCGCCATGCAGTCGCCGATGCTCGCGCCGGTCACGTCGCGCCCGGCGCTCTCGGCGCCGCGTCCCGCGCTCCCGACGCCTCCGCCGAGCCGGCGCGCCGCGCCGCCGCCGAGCGCAGCGAAGCTCCCGCCGCTGCCCTCCGCGCCGAGCTCTGGCAAGCACTCCGCGCCCGTCGCGGCAAAGCCCTCGACCCCGAGCGCCACGAAGCTCCCGCCGGTGCCGCTCCCTCCGCCCTCGCTGCGCAACGTCGCGCCGCCGAGCAAGCCCATGGAGATGGAGAGCGCGCCCGCGCTCCCTCCCGTGTACACGGATGAAGAAGAGCAGCCCGTCGTGCATGCGCCCGTCAGCTCCAGGGCGTCTCGTGCATCGGCGGCTGCCAGCCTGGCCGCGGGCTCGGGTCCCGTCCGCGCGTACGTGCCGCCGAGCGCGCCGCCGCCGGCGTCACGTCCGGTCGCTCCCCAGGAGACCGTCCCCGCGAGCCGCGCGCACAGCTTGATGCCCACCGCCGCGAGCGTGCCTCCGCCTGCGGTCGCACCAGCGAAGAAGAGCCGCGCGGGCCTCTGGGCCGTAGCGGCCGTGGCGTCGCTCGGCGTGTTCGGCGCGCTCGGCTTCGCCGCGGTCAAGGGCAGCTCCGCGCTGGGCCTCGGCTCGGCCGGCACCGGCAGCGTCGCCGTCACGGCCTCGGGTCCCGGAGGGGCGAAGATCGACGGCTTGCGCGTGTTCGTCGACGGTGTGGTCAAGTGCGAGAGCGCTCCCTGCCGGCTCACCAACCTCGGCGCGGGGACGCACTTCGTGAGCGCCGACGCCCCCGGCTTCGCGGCGACCGCGGCGCGCGCCGTCGCCGTCGAGCGCGGCGCCGAAGCCGCGCTGCACATCGACCTGGTGCCCGCCAACGCCGCGAGCGCGCCGGCCCCCGAGCAGAAGGCCGAGGCGAAGGCCACGTCGCTGGACGACCTGGCGCCGGTGCAGGCGGCGGCGCCCGCTCCCGCCAGCGAGAGCCGCGCGCGCGCGCCCGAGAAGAAGGACGCGAAGAAGCCCGAGGCGACCAAGGCCGAGGCGAAGCTGGACGCCAAGAAGGCCATCGCCGAAGAGGCGACGGGCGGCGGGACGCTGAACATCAACTCGATCCCGGTGGCGAGCGTCGTGCTCGACGGCCGCCCGGTGGGCTCCACGCCGCTGGTCGGGCTCAAGGTCAGCGCCGGACCGCACTCGGTGGTGTTCATCCACCCCGAGCACGGCCGCAAGGCGTCGGGCACCACGGTCAAGGCCGGCGGGACCGCGACGGTCGCCGTTCGCTTCTGATGCTCTTCAGCGCTTGGCCGGCGGCTTCGGCTTGCCGGCCTCGCGCAGCAGCCGCTCGCGGTACTTGATCACGCGCCAGGTCTTCTCTCCGGGCACGCACCAGCGCTTCTGCTTCGGGAAATTCAGACCCTGGTAGCTCGCGAGCCAACGGGGCAAGGCCGCGCTCTTGGCCTTGTCCAGGCACAGCTTCCTGTTGTCGCTGATGAGCTGCCCCATGGTGCGTAGGTTCGTCTCGGCGTCGAGCAGCGACTGCTTCACGGCGCGGCACTCGGGGCTCGGGTCGTCGCGCGGATCCGCGTCGTTCTTGCACGCGCCCACGAAGCGCGCGCGGATTTGCCCGAGCCCGTAGTCCTCACGATTCGGCGCGATGACGTCGGGGTGCCAGCCGCTCTCGCTGTGGACGATGGCCACCATGGTGAGCGGGTCGAAGCCGCGGGTCTTCGCCTCGTCTTGCACGATCTTCGCGAAGCGCTCCGCCTCGTCCCGCGCGAGCTCCGGGCGCGAGAGCAAGATGGCCGAAACGATGATGGCGAGCGGGCGGAGCATGGCGCGGCGGACCGATTCGGTAGCAGACGCCCCCGAGCCTCGGCAAATCCCGCGGCCGCTGGCCGCCGAAATCGAGTGCGAATGCCGGCCGTTACGGGTCGGAGAATTCCCCTCGCCGGCCCGCGAGGGGGCTACTACCCTCGGCGCCATGCAGAAGTTGAAGAAGGAAGAGCGCCTTCTCCTCCTCAAGTTCGTCTGCGCCTTCGCTTGGGCAGATCTGGAAGTGAAGGACAGCGAGCGGGCGATGGTGCGAAAGCTGGTCGGCAAGCTCGAGCTCGACGCCGACGAGAAGAAGCAGGTCGAGCAGTGGCTGAAGAAGCCGCCGCGCGCCGAGGAGGTCGATCCGAACAAGATCCCCCGGGCGCACAAGAAGATCTTCTTGGACACCGCCAAGCAGATGATCGCCGTGGACGGCGAGATCGACGAAGCCGAGCGCGAGAACCTGGAGTTGCTCGAGCAGCTGCTGGTGTGATCAGCGCTTCGAGATCACGACCTCGGAAGCGAGCTGAATCGACGAGCCCTCCAGCCCCGGCAGCGCCAGGCTCATGTTGCGGGTCATCTCCAACCGCCCGGTCGGGTACACCTCGCCGAAGCGGAACACCAGCTCGCCGCTGCTCTTCGCGACCGCTGCGCCGTCGCCCTGCCCGACCGGAGTCTGCGTCCGGGTCAACTTGGTGTGGGCCGCCTTCTTGTCGAGCTTCGTCAGCTCGTAGACGCTGACCTGCTGCACCGGGCCATCCTTTTCCTGCACCACGCTGGTGACCTCCCAGCTGGCCCCGACGCCCACGGCTTCTTCGGGGAAGGGGTCGCCGGTCTCGACGGGAGCGTCGCCGTCCGTGGCGCCTTCCTCAACGTGGAACTCCTTCATCACGCCGCGGTTGGTGAGCCAGCCCCAGCCGGCGATCTTCTCGGGCGCACCGCCGCCGCCGCCCATCAGGCTGCCGAGCGCGCCGGCCACGCCGCCGCCCGCGCCGGTGCCGCTCTTGAACGGACCGGCCTGGAACTTGAAACGGGCTTCGCCGGCCTTGTTCACTTCGACGATCTGCGCCTCCATGGGCGCGCTCAAGGAGATGGTCGGCAGCGGCAGGTTCGCGCCCTTGACGCGGGTCTTGGCCTTCATGCCGAGGAGCTGCTTGCCCTTGCCGAAGCTGTGGCGCAGCGCCCGGCGCGGCTCGGCTCCCGGCTCGAGCAGCTTCACCTGTGGCGCGGCGCTCGGACCGGTCTCGGCGCCGGCGAGCGGCGTCGGCGCCGGCGCTGGGCCACCGGGTGACTGCGCCACCGCGGGCGTCGGTCTGGTCTCGTCCGGTGTCTCGCTCGCGCTCTTCTTGGGCCCGACCTGTGCCTCCTGAGTCTCGATGACGGGCGGCGGCGGCGGCTTCGACGCGCACGCCGCTGCCAGGAGGCAGAGGGCCGCGCCCCGGAACAGCGGGCTCATCGCTCAGCCATGGGGCTTGAACTCGGGCGGCAGCGCCGAGCCTTCGCCGTAGAAGAAGCGCTCGAGCTCCGTCATCCACACCCGTTGCCCCTGCTCGCTGGTGAGGTCGAGCCGAAACTCGTTGATGATCATCTTCGAGTGCTCGAGCCACATGCGCCAAGCTTCCTTGGACACGGTATCGAAGACCTTCTGCCCGAGCTCCCCTTTGAACGGAGGCTTCTCGAGACCCTCCGCTTCGCGGCCGAGCTTCACGCACTGCACCATGCGAGCCATCTCGGCTTTGTGCGACGGCGCTGCCGGTTCGTCAACGGTAAAGGAGCGTCCAGACTCAGTTGAGCGTGCCGTCGGTGGCCATGTTCGTGCGCACGTTCACCTCCGCCGCCCGGGCACGCTCCACCTCGAGCACCGCCGCCACCTCGTCGTCCATCGTTCCGGCGAGCATCTTGCCCCACATGATGAAATCGGCCGCCAGGCTCCAGGTCGGGTAGCTGAAGGTCGCCGGACGGTTCTTCTCGACCAGGAAGTGCGAGAGCCAGGCCGGGCCGTAACCCACGACCGGCGCTGCCAACAAGAGCCAGCGCCTTCGGCTCAAGAGGCCCAGTGCGGCGCAGCCGACGGCGACCGTGGTGCCGACGAAGTGCATTTGTCGCGTCAGCCGCTTGGAGTGCTGCCGCACGTAGAAGGGCCAGAACTCCTCGAAGGACTCGATGCGTTCGCTCATGACCCCGGTAGCGTGCCAAAGGACCAAGCTGCGCGCCAGGGTCAGCGTCGCAGGGCGTCGTCCACCAGCCTCCGAAGCTCCTCGCCCCGCACGACCCGGTTGCGAACTGCGACGATCTTCCCGCTCTTGTCGACCACGACCATGGTGGGGAGGTTTCGCACACCGTAGGCCTGAGCCACCCGGGTACCCTCGTCGAACACCATGGCGTAGCTCAGGGACGCGGACTTCACGAAGGCGAGCGCGCTGTCACGCTCGTCGCTCGTGTTCACGCCGACGACCGCCACGTCCGCGCCGGCGGTGCGCGCGAGCTCCTCGATGATGGGCGCCTGCTGCCGGCACGGTCCGCACCAGCTGGCCCAGAAGTCGAGGACGACGGCCTTGCCGGCCAGATGGGTCAGGCGCAGCCGGTTCCCGGCGTCGCCTCCCGAGATGACCTCGAGCTCGAAGTCCGGCGCCGGCTGTCCCTCGAACGCGTTCGCCTTGCCGCCGGGGAGGCGCGGCAAGACGACCAGCCCGAAGATGAGGCTGACCGCGATGACCAGCGCGAGCGTGAGCCACGCCCGCCGGGGGCTCGCGTCCTCGCTATTTCGCTCGGGGCTCACTGTCCGGCTTCGGTCTAGCCGAGGACGGCGGCCCTTGCCACTGTCGTGCCTCGAGCGCCGCGTGCGCGGCCGAGGTACCCGCAACCGGCAAGGTCACGCGCATCCGGGCGCCCCCGAACGAGCTCGACTCCGCGGCGATGCTGCCGCCGTGCTCCATGATGATCTTCTTCACGATGGCCAGGCCGAGGCCCGTGCCCTCGGTCTTCGTGGTGAAATACGGATCGAAGACGCTCTGGCGCATTTCCGCCGGGATCCCCGGCCCGTCGTCGTCCACGTCGATCGACCACTGCTCGCCCTTCCGTTCCAGCCGGACCAGCACGCGTCCCTCGCCCCGACCTGCTCCCGCGATGGCCTGGCCGGCGTTGCGGATCAGATTGAGCAGCGCGCGCCGGAGCATCTGCCGATCGATGTGAGCCTCGGCGACGCCCTCCGGCAGCTCGAACTCGAGCTCGACCCCGCGCGGGAGCACGGCCCCGTGCGCGAGAGGCGCCTCGGAATCCAGCATCCCCTCGTCGTCCACCACGCTGATGCGCTCGCGCTGCTCGCGCAGGAACTCCGCCAGGTCCGCCTTCTCGAGCTGGGCCTGGGGCAGCCGAGCGAAGCTCGAGAACTCGCCGACCAGGCGACGCAACGTCCCGACTTCGTCCTCGACGACCTCCCGGGTGGTGTCGAGCAGCTTCCTGTATTTGTCGTCTTCGCCCTCGTAGCGACGGTGTACCTCCTGCACCGCGAGCTGGATCGGCGTGAGCGGGTTCTTGATCTCGTGCGCCAGGCGTCGCGCCATCTCTTGCCAGGCGCCGATGCGTTGCAGGTACTCGATGCGCGCACGGCTGGCCTCGACCTCGCCCAGCATGCGATTGAAGGCCCGGGCCAGATCGGCGATCTCGTCGCTCCCGGTCTCCGGCACGCGGATGGCCAGATCGCCCGCACCGACCCGCTTGGTGGCGGCGGCAAGCCCGCCGATGCGGGAAGAAACCCCTCGCGCGAGCAGGGTTCCGACGCCGAACGCCGCGATGATGGTGATCCCGAGCAGCGCCGCGAACGAGTACACGTAGCTCTCTTCGTCGATCTCGCGCCGCTGCTCGATTTGTTTGTAGGTGTCGACGAACTGGCTCATGCCCTCCAGCTCCTCGAAGCGGGCCTTGTCCGCCGCGAACACCGCCACGAGCTTCGCCGCGCGGGGTGCGTCGGGCTCTTCGGGAGCGGCCGCGTCGTTCTCCGGCGGTTCCTCGGGGTCGTACTGCTCGTTCCCGGTGTCGGGCGGGGGGGCCTCCTCGCCGAGGTAACGCGTGACCTCGAGCCGGTTCTCCTTGACCGGGTCGAGCGGCGTCCCGCGATCGACGCTGGCCAAGAGCTTGCCGTCCGCCGAGTACACGCTCAGCGAGACCAGCCCTGGGTACTTCCCGAGCTCCTTCGAGAGCTCGTCCTTGGTGGCGTCGGCCTCGCCTGCGGCGGTCGCTTTGCGCAGGGCAGCGCCGGCCGCGATGGCGGCGGCGGCGTTTCGCATCGAGGCCTTCACTGAACGCGCCAGCTCCTGGTAGAGCCCCAGGGACTGGTCGAGCCGCGTGCCGATCTCCGGCAGGTAGAAGCGCGAAGCGGTCTGACGCACCATGCTGCGCGCCATCCAGATCGCGCCGAGCATGGGGATGAGCGCGGTCAGGCCGATGGCCAGCGATAGGCGGCGACGGATGCGCCCGCTCCGAGCCACGCTACTCCGCGCCCCCGCGAGAAAATAGCCTGCGCAAGAGCTCGATGGGGTCGAACCCGAGCAGCTGTCGAACGTCCTTCGGAGTGTGCGCCATCTCGCGAACTCGCGACAGCGTCGGCCCCAGCGGTCCGTCCGCGCTGAGCCAGGCCCCGGCCCCCATGCGCTCCGCGAAACCACGCACCGCGACGATGGCCGCACGCCCGACGTCGATCCCCAGCGGCAGCGCCACGGCCGGCACCGCCGGAGCCAGGATCACGTCGCGAGCGGCGACGGCGGCCGCCCAGGCCCCGGGAACGGGCTTGTCCACGAGCGCGCGCAGCGTGTCGAGCTCACCGAAGCAGCCGAGCGCGATGGGACCTGCCGCTTGCTCCGCCGCGCGTGACAGGTGGCGGTAGTCGCGGCGGAAGTCCCCTGCCACGAGGCCCATCTCCGAGCGCAGCCGATCCGGCCCCAGGATCAGGTCGAAGCCCGCGCCTTTGCGCCGCGCAACGAGACACGTGTAGAGCTCCCCCTGACGGAACACGCCGAGCATCATCGACTTTCCGTCCGGGCACAGGGCGTCGAACGCTCTGAGCAGCACCCCCTCGTGAGGCATCGGCCAGGCATTGATCTTCCAGGGCCACACGGCCAGGCGCCCTTCGGTCTCGAGCTCGCGCAGCACGTTGACGAAGAGCAGCATCTGGCCGAGCGCGTCGTGGTCGCGGCGCAGGCGCCCGGCGAACCGCTCCATCAGGTCGTCGAGGGCTCCGCGCTCGATCTGCGCGGCCCAGCGACAGCCGTAGCGCTCGGCCAGCGCGTCGAGCGGTTCCGGCCACGGCTCCGCGGCGAGGTCCAGGCGACCGAGCTCGGTACCGACGAGCTTCTTCAGCTTGCCGCCGGCGCTGACGGCGATGACGCCGCCGCGACGGCGGCCGCCCGCGCTGGCCCGCGCCGCGGCGGCCTCGGCGCTCCCGGACGGCTCCTCGCCGCGCTCCGCCGGATCATCGAGCTCGGCGCTCGGACGCGCCGAGCGAAACACCTCCGCGAGCCGCACCCAGTCGTCGGTGGTGAAGCCTTCGAGGCGGATGTCACGCGCGAGCACGGCCCGGGAGTATAGCCGGGCCCCCTGGGAAATTGGCTGTATAGTCGCAGCATGTCGGAGACCGCCGAACAGAACCGAGCCCGCGACCTGATGGCGTTCATCGACGCTTGTCCCACGCCCTACCACGCCGTGGAAGAGGTCGCGCGCCGGCTGCGCGACGGGGGCTTTTCGGAGCTCGACGAGCGGGAAGCCTGGCAAATCGACCCGGGTGGCAAGCACTACGTGGTGCGCGGCGGCGGCACGCTGGTCGCGTTCGTCGCAGGCAGTGAGCCGCCCTCGCACGCCGGGTTCGCGCTGGTCGGCGCTCACACCGACTCGCCCAACTTGCGGGTCAAGCCCGTTCCCGACGTCTCGACGAACGGCTACCGGCAGCTCGGGGTCGAGGTGTACGGCGGCGTGATCTGGCACACCTGGCTCGATCGCGATCTGTCGCTGGCGGGCCGCTTGACACTCCAGAGCGGAGAGACGCGGCTCGTGCGCTTCGACCGCGCGCTCTGCCGCATCCCCAACGTCGCGATTCACCTGAACCGGGACGTCAACTCCGCCGGACCGCAGCTGAACGCGCAGAACCACCTCGTGCCGCTCCTGGGCCTGGGCGACAAGGACGAAAAGCGCGGTCTCGGCGCGCTGCTCGCCGAGGCGCTCTCCGTGGACGCCGCCGAGATCGTCGGCTTCGACCTGTGCTTGTACGATTTGACGCCCGCGCGGCTCGGCGGCGAGCGCGAGGAGCTCGTGTTCGCCCCCCGCCTGGACAACCTGGCGTCGTGCCACGCGGCCACCACCGCGCTGTTGGCCGCCGGCTCTGCCGGCGCCGTCACGCGCGTGATCGCCCTGTACGATCACGAAGAGGTCGGCAGCCAGAGCGCGGCCGGCGCCAAGAGCCGCTTCCTGTCGAGCGTGCTCGACCGCATCGCCGGCTCGTACCGCGACGCGGGTCGCGACGCGACCAGCCGCGCCTTCGCCCGCTCGCTCTTGGTCAGCGCCGACATGGCCCACGCCGTGCACCCGAACTACGCCGACAAGCACGACAAGCAGCACGCGCCGAAGCTGGGCAAGGGCCCGGTGATCAAGGTGAACGCGAACCAGTCCTACGCCACTGACGGCCCGAGCGCCGCGGTGTTCGAGCTGGCCTGCCGCGAGGCGGGCACCACGCCGCAGCGCTTCGTCTCCCGCAACGACATGCCTTGCGGCAGCACCATCGGGCCCATTTCCGCCGCCGCCATGGGCATCCGCACCGTGGACGTGGGCAACCCGATGCTCAGCATGCACTCTTGCCGCGAGATGGCGGCGACCGCCGACGTCGAGCCGATGATCCGCGCGCTGACTCAGATCTTCCAGCGCGCCGTGCTGCCGAAGCCGAGCGCCTGAAGGGCGGCTCGCCGCGCCACTGACCCCGATCTAGACTCGGAGTCATGCGTGTCGGCTCACTCCTGGTCCTGGCCTCGTGCCTCGCGGCGCTCGGCTGTTCTTCGTCGACGACCAACGACGGTCCCGGTACCGGGGGACAGGCCGGAAGCGGCGCAGCTTCAGGCTCGGGAGGCGGCTCGGGCGCCGGCGGCGCCGGCGGCGCGGGAGGGGACGCGGGTTCGGGTGGTCTCGGCGGCACGGGAGGCCAAGCGGGCGACGCCGGCTCGGAGCTCTGTGACTCCAGCACCCACGAGTGCAAGGCAGCGCCGGCCGGCTGGAAGGGTCCGGTCGTGGCCCACTCGGGTCCGGCCGGAGCAGTGTCGTGCGCGAGCCCGCTCGGCACGCAGGCGTTCGTGGCCTACTCAGGGCTCACCGGTACCGGGCACACTTGCGAAGGCTGCAAGTGCAACACGAGCTCGGTGAAGTGCGAGGTGAGCGTGAGCATGTACGCATCGGCGGGTTGCCAGACTACGGCGAACACCAAGAAGGTCTCCGACACCTGCGTCGACTTCGGCGCCGCGTACAACTACGTCGCCGTCTCGGCGCCGAGCCTGAAGCTCGGGACGTCGTGCACGCCGAGCGGCGGGTCGATCACCCCGGAGTCGCCCGCGTGGGCCGAGAAGACCGTGGGCTGTACGGCAGCGCCCCAGGGCATCTGCACGGATCCGACCGAGTCTTGCCTGCCCAAGGCCGGCACCACCGCGCGCTGGTGCGTCTATGCCAGCGGAGACTCGAGCTGCCCTGCCGGCCCCTACTCGAGCAAGAGGCTGGTCCACGAGAATTTCGCGGACACTCGCGCTTGCTCCGCGTGCACCTGCGGGCTCCCGTCCGTGAGTTGCGTCGGCGGAAAGGCAGACGTTCACCAGGTCGTCAGCTGCAACGACGGACCGACGGCGTCGCCCGCGCCGAGCGCGGGCTGCACGGCGGCGACCGGGGTCAGGGCCGCGCGCTACTCGGACTGGAACCTCCAGGGAGGGTGCTCTGCGACCGGGGGACAGAAGTCCGGCAGCGTCGCGCCGAGCTCGCCCGTCACCGTCTGCTGCGAGCCTTGACTCAGCCCTCCCGCGACAAGAACGCGGTCATCACGAACTCCTCTGCGGTCCGCTTGGGACCCGGCGCCAGAGTGAGCACGCGGTACTGCGCCTTCACCTTGCGCTTCTTGTAGCTGGTGTAGAGCGCCTGCGGTCCCGTGGCGCGAGGCAGCCACGACGGCGGCAGGCCAGCCCGCGCCTGCTCGTGGGAGATGGTGCTGGCGTTCTCGGTCTGCATCCTCTCGCGCACCTCCCCGAGCTGCTCGAAGGAGAGGCCGAACAGGAACTCCTCGAAGGCCTGGAGCTGCTCCTCCGGCACGTCGCCCTCGAAGTACTCCAGGAAGCGCGTGTCGCGGCACTCGTGGAGCAAGCGGAAGAACTCGTGGGTCCCCAGGGTCGTCCCGAGCACGGGGCGGATCTTGTTCCGCGCCGCCCAGACCGACTCCAAGACCGGCGCGAAGTCGTCGATCTCGGTGGACAGGCGATCCTCCCAGACGCGCAACAACGCTCGCCCCGCCGCCACCTTGACGCGACGGTCGCCTCCGGCGTCGGTCACGATGGAGGTGAAGAGCTCCTCCCCGAGCTTGGAGTAGATCGACTGCCCCAGCTCGACCTCCGCGCGCTCACGCAGCTCCGCCGGCGCCGCCACGGCCTCCAGGCCGTAGCAGACGCCCTTCAGGAAGTTGATCTTCGCCACCAGGTAGGCGCGCCCGAAGATCACGCGGACCGGCAAGTGAAGGTCCAGGTCCCACTCGGGCACCTCGCACAGCAGATCGAGCAGCGTCTCGCCAGAGTGTGAGGTGAGGCGGCGCGACTCCCACGAGCGGGGGATCGACGGGCTCTGCTCCACCAGCTCGGCGGCTCGCGCCAGGCGCTCGAGGTTCTGGCGCAGGAGCTCGGCCTCCGCTGGATCGATCGAGGCGAGGAGGCTCAGCGCGTCGGCGACCAGCGCCCGCTCGGCCACGTCGAGAAAGACGAGCTGCCCGCGCTCACCGCCCGCCATCCCTGGAGAATACGCCAGTGCTGCCCGAGTGGGGACCCTAGTTGGCGTTTGCCCGCACGATGCGCGCGATCCATGCGTCCACTTCGTCGCGAGCCATGGGCCTCAGGTCGAGCCGCGCTCGGAGCGACGCGAAGGTCCGCTGCGCGGGGACCAGCCGGGCGTAGGAGGGCGGCCCGATCAGCACCACGCGCGTGCCTTCGAGCGCAGGGATCTCCCAGGGCTCCCCCTCGCCCCAGATCCAGTGCGCGGAACCGCCGTAGTCGCTCGCGTCGGGCAGCTTGCAGGCCGCGCCGAGCGCCGAGTAGGCGTAGGCGTTGAACGCCGCCTCGACCACGATGCCGGAGTCCTGCGCACCCTGCCCCGAGAGACAGCGCACCGCGGCTTCCGGTGGTCGCGGCAGGCCGAGCTCGCCGGCTGCTGCGTCCGCGATCAGCACGAACAGCTCGAAGTTGCTGGCCACGCCGCTCATGCTGCCCTCAGAGCCCCTGCGCGCGGCCACGTCGATGACGACGAGCGGCTCGTCGTCTAGGACGTCGAGCATCTGCCGCAGCCACGACGCCCCGGGGTGGTAAGGCTCGAGGCGACGCAGCGCCGGCAGCAGGGCGCGCTCGCCGCGGCGGGCCTTTGGGCTCGCGCCGAGCAGCGCGACGGCCGGCAGGTAGGTGTCGCCGATCAGGGCCCAAGGCCGCTCCTCGCTCAGGCGGGTCCCGACCCACTCGTTCTCGTCCAGCTCGTCGTCGACCGACTGTTCACCGGCAGCTAGTGGGTGCTCGGCCAGGAGCGCGTCGAGCAGGACCACGCTCTCGGCCAGCCAGGTCTGCAGGCGGGGGAACAGCACTCTTTCCAGCGCTTCACCAGGAGCGCCACGCTCGATCAGCGCGCCGGCCATCACGGCGCTGAGCACCAGAGACTCCGCGTCCCGCGCGACGTCGGCGGCCAAGGCCGACAGCGCCTCTCCGCTCTGGGCGGGCGAAGCGCTCGCGGCCGCCGAGAGCAGCTCCGAAGCCGCGCTCTTCGCGGCCTCCTGGTCGAAGGGCTCGGCGCGCGCGACGCTGAGGTAGCGGGCGAGCGCGCCATCGAGTCCCATGACCCGAGAGCATACGGTAGAATCTCCGAATGCGGCACGCGGCGTGGATGGCGGTTCTTCTCGGCCTCGCGGCCCTCTCGTGCGGCGAGTCGGACGCCGGCGGCGGGAGCAGCGGGGGTGGCGGCGCCCAGAGCGGCGGTGCCGGCTCGGGCGGCGCCGGCGGGCAGAGCAGCGGCGGCGCTCAGAGCGGCGGCGGTTCGAGCGGCGGAACGACGAACGGCGGCGGAGCCGGTGGAAGCGGCGGGAGCGCGGGCGGCGGTGGCGGCCCGAGCGGCGGCGCCGGCGGCGGCGGTGGCGCGACCAGCGTCTGGCAGCCGAAGCCCGGCACGACCTGGCAGTGGCAGCTCACGGGCAGCATCGACACCTCGGTGGACGCCGCGATGTTCGACATCGACTTGTTCGAGGCCAACCAAACCGTGATCGACGCGCTCCGCGCCAAGGGGCGCGTCGTGATCTGCTACTTCAGCGCCGGCAGCCGCGAGGACTGGCGACCAGACGCGGGCGCGTTCGCTGCCAGCGACTACGGCAAAGGGCTCGCCGGCTGGCCCGGGGAGAACTGGCTCGACGTGCGCTCGGCGAACGTGCGCAGCGTGATGAAGAAGCGCCTGGACCTGGCGGTGCAGAAGAAGTGCGACGGCGTCGAGCCGGACAACGTGGACGGCTACGCGAACGACTCCGGCTTCCCCCTCACCGAGGCGGACCAGCTCGACTACAACCAGTTCCTGGCCGCCGAAGCCCACGCCCGGGGCCTGTCGGCGGGCCTGAAGAACGCGCTCGAGCTGGTGCCCGAGCTCCTCTCGCACTTCGACTGGGCGCTGAACGAGGAGTGCCTCTCCTACAAGGAGTGCGCGCTGCTCGCGCCGTTCATCCAGGCCCAGAAGGCCGTGTTCCACGTCGAGTACGTGGATCAGTCGAGCCAGGGAGCCGCCAAGAAGAGCGCGGTGTGCGGGCAGAGCAGCATCACGGGCTTCTCGACGCTGATCAAGACCTGGGACCTGGACGCCTGGCGCTTGACCTGTCCGTAGGAGCAACTCGATCAAGGCGGCGGCGGCGCGAAGCCGCCCTGCGCGAACGGCTGCGGGAACGGGCGCGGCGTCGGACGCGTGGGGCGGAAGCGCCGGAACACGTCGATGCCGCGGGCCTCGAGGCCGTCCGCGTCGTCGTAGCGAAGGGTCAGGACGCGGGCCGGAGTCGAAGACGCGCGCTCGAAAGACACCTGGACGACGCGGCTCGTGCGCGACTCACCGTATTCGGTTCCGATGTTGCTGTCGCTCTCCGCAGCTCGGTCGCGCGAGCGCCCGGCCGAGCCCGCGCTCGGGGCCGCGCTCTTGCGCGGTGGTGCGGGGCGGCGCCGCTCGAAGCGCCCCTCGTCCTCGGGAACCGCGAAGGCTTGCTCGCGCACGCGCTCGCGGAAGAAGGCCACGCCGATCACGCCCACGTTTTGCGGCGTGCCCATGCGCGACGAGTAGCTGTTACCGGGATCGGTGAAGCGGAACGTCGCCACCTCGTCGAGGCTCTGGCGGAAGCCTTCGATGCGGACGCTGCCGAAGGCCGGCACGATGTAGCCGCGGTGGCGGCGGAAATCGGCGCTCTGGCCGCTCAGCACGTCACGCCCGTCCACGCTGACCACGGCCTCGACTCGCTCGGAGGTGGGATTGCGGACCACGACTACGTAGCGCTCGCCCTCCTCCCCCAGGACCCAGGTCGCCCCCTGGTGGTTGAAGGTGCTCAGGGAGCGACCGGCCCCGTCCTCCAACGAGAGCGAAAACGCGGGGACTCGGGGCGGCGGTGGCCGGCGCCAGTGGGGGCTGCGGGCGCCGGCGGCGGCGACCCCGAGCAGCAAGGTGACGGTGGCCAGCGCGGCGACGACGATGCGCAACTGTCGGCGAGTCATGGCTTTCTTCTCCTGCTCTGGGTCCGGGGCCGCTGGGTCCATGGCGCCCTCGCTCCCCCTTGGACGCGCGAGCGGCGCCGAAGATCTGCCAGGCCTCAGCCCAGCCGCTCGAGCGCGGCGAGGGCAGCGACCACGTGGCTCTTGGCGTTCAGGGCCGAGGTGTGAACGTGGGCGACCCGGCCGTTCCGGTTGATGACGAAAGTGACCCGGCCATCGAAGAAACCCAGGGTCTTCTTGACCCCATACAGCGCACGGACCCGCCCACCTGGGTCCGCGAGCAGGGTGTACGGCAGGTCGTGTCGACCGGCGAAGCTCTTGTGAGAGGCCACCCCGTCGGAGCTCACGCCGACCACCTGGGCGCCGCGACCGAGGAACACCTCGTGTTGGTCGCGAAAGGCGCAGACCTCGACGGTGCACACCGGGGTGTCGTCCTTCGGGTAGAAGAAGAGCACGATCGGGCCCCGAGCCAGCGCGTCGGCGAGCCGCCAGGCACGTCCCAGGTGATCGTCCAGGGTGAAGTCAGGAGCTGGCTCACCGGCTGCGAGGGTCATGGGCTCAACGCACCATCCAGGCCGTGAGTCGGCCCTGGCGATCGACGGCGGCGAGCACCGAGCCGCTCTCGTCGAGGGCGGCGTCCTCCACCGGGTCTCGGGTGTCCAGGGCGATGCGTTTGGGACCGGAGATCTCGGCGAGCTCGAGGCCGTCGGAGCCGGCCCGCACCAGCCACTTCCCGTCGCGGGTGAACAAGATGCGCTTCACCCAGTTGCCGTTCTTGAGCTTCGCCTTGGCGGTCGAGGTCGCGCCGAGCTCCCACAGGGTGGTGGTGTTCGGGGCGCCCTCCTCCGCCAGGAGCGCGCCGTCGTCGCTGAAGGCGAGCGCGTCCGACTCCCCGTCGTTGCGCACCAGGTCGTGGGGCGCGTCGGGCTTGGTGATCTCCCACCACCACACGGAGCCCTGCACCCAGGCCACCGCGAGCCGCGAGCCGTCGCGGGTCAGGGCCAGGCTCTTCACGTCGATGGGCGGGCCGGGCACGCGGACCTCGGCGCCGGCGGAGCCGTCGAGCCCGTAGATGCGGATCACGCCGTCGTAGTGGCCCAGCACCAGACGCGAGCCCACGAGAGCGGCGGCGGTGACGCGCGAGGCGTGGACCGCCGGGTCCGGTCTCGACGTGCGCTTCGCGGCGTCGATCAGCACGACGGACTTCTCGCACACGATCACCAGATCGGCGCCGTGGAACGCGAGCCCACCGCGCACCACGTCGCGACAGCGCTGCACCTTCCCCAGCGACCTGCCGGTGCCGAGCTCGAACAGCTCGACGCCCTCCTTGTTGGCAGAGGCTATCTTGCCGAGTCGCGTGCTGACCGCGACGGCGCGGCCGAAGCCGCCGGCGGCGACCTCCCAGGCCTTCTTCACGCGGTCGGCGTTGGCGGCGCCGATGCTCGCTGGGCGCGCGGGGCGGCCCGGCGGAGCGGCCTTCGCCGCGGCCTTCTTGCCGGGGGCGGCCGAGGCCGGCGAGGCACCGCCCGCGGCGCAGGCTGCCAACGCGGAGGACAGGAGCAGGGCAACCAGGGTGCGCAACGTGGGCGCAGGCTATCAAATCCGATACATGGCGACGAGCAGGACCACCGCGAACCCCATGCCGACGCACAAGATCGCGACCGCGACGCCGAGCCAGCGGGATGGCGCGAGCTCGGTGCGCTCTTCCGCGTCGGCCCCGGCCTCACGCAGGTGCGCGTCCAGCTCGCGGGCGGAGCGCCGGCCTTCCCGGACCAGCAAGGCGGCCGCGAGCAAGCCCGCGAGCAGCGTGAACCCGAGCGCGAGGTAGCGCGCCTTCTGCCGGCGCTCGGCGTCCTTGGCGAAGCCCAGGCGCAGGCCGTCCAGGTGCAGGCGGTCGGGCACCGCGCGCGCCCGGGGGGGCTCGGCATCGAGCGGGCTCGGCGCACCGATGGGCCAGCCCACCGTGGACGCCGTGTCCAGCTCCGGCTCGCCGGAGACCACGGCCCAGAGCCGCCCCGGCGGCAGCGGTGGGAGCGCGACCAAGCCCACCGAGGCACCGCGCTGATCCGGGCTCAGGGCCACGGCGCCTCCGCTCAGTCGCTCGGTCTCGCTGATGAGCGAGTAGTACGCGACGTCACGCTCGATCGGCGACTCCACCCGGAGCTGCCCCTCTTGGAGCGTGGCTCGCAGCGCACCCGCGGTGACGGGGACGAACCCGGTGAAGTCCCCGGCTGCGCCGGCGGCGTTCGAGGCCTTCACGGTGAGGGAGACCAGGTGGGTGCGTGGCGCCAACGTGACGCTGGTGCGGCCGCTCGCGTCGGTGGGCCGCGGCGCTTGGGTCACGTCGGCGCCGTCCGCCTCGACCACGACCTCTGCGCCGCGCTCCGCACCGGCCGGCCCCCTGACCTCGATCACGAGCGCCTCCGGGAAGGGCACGGCGATCGCTCCACGCGCCGGCGCGACGCGGATCCCGAGCGCGCCGCTCTTCTGCCCGGCGAAGAAGCCGCCGCGCTCCACTGCGCGCGCGGCCCAGTCGGCGCCTGAGAGCGACACGCTCCCATGGGCCAACAGGCCGTCCCGGCCGGTGACGGTCAGGGTCACCGGTCCGCGGATCGGCGCTCCCGCGTCGAGCGTGACGCTGGCCACGCCCATCTCGTCCGGCGTGGCGCGAGCGCTCGCCCTGCGTCCATCGGCGAGCAGCGCCTCGACGCTGACCTCGCCGGTCCGTGCGGGCCCTTCGATCTCGACGAAGCGCTCGACCAGCGCCAGCCGCAAGGACAGGCGCGAGGCGCCCTCGGTCGGTCCGCCGTACACGCGAGCCCCGACGTAGGGCCGGGGTGCACCGACCACGAACAGCGCGAAGGCGATCACGAAGACCGTGATCAGCGGCAGCGAAAACAGGACCAGCCGACTTCCACGCACTACTTCGACTCCGCGACGACCCCGCTGCGGAGGCCTCGCGTCGAGGCTACACGCAGAGCGTGATTAGGGCCCACAGTCGCGAGTCTTCTGCTTCCGCGTCGACCGACGCGGGTCGGGCACCATTCAGGTGGACACGCCCAGCCGGGGCAGGAGCCAGATCTGAATCGCGAAATACGCGACGAAAAGCAGCAGCGGGACGATGGCGGAGGACAAGACCCCCCTAGTTTTGGCCCCGGCCCGACAACTGGCAACTCCGGATCTTACGCATCCGCCGCGCATGAATTACGCTGCGCGCCCCAAGCAGATGGCCGAGAAGAAGAGAGACAAGAAGAAAGGCCCGAAGCGCGACAAGGCGCGCGAGCCGCGCAAGGAGCGCCGCTTCCAGCCCTCGCAGACCCAGAGCTCGCTCTACTCCGGCCTGGGGGGCATGGCCGGCGCGCTGGCCCTGGGCGCCGGCGTCTACGGGCAGTGGATTCGCGAGCCCGCCTTGCCGTGGGCGCAGTACCTGGTCGCGGGCGGCGCGCTCACCCTCGGGGCAGCGCTCTGGTTCAGCGACGTGGGAGGCGATCCGATCCGCGTCGGCGCCGCCGGCGTCGCCCTGGAGCGTGGCACGGAGCTCTTGCGCGTAGCCTGGTGCGATCTCACGCGCATCCGTATCGAACGCGGAAAGCTCCTGCTCGAGACCGACGACGTGACGCTGGCCGTGCCGCTCGGAAGCCACCCCCACGCTGCGGCGTGGATCCTCAAGGAGGGCGTGCTCCGCATCCCCGACGTCATGGACGTCAAGGGCAGCGACGCCGAGGCGCTCCCCGAGCCCAAGGAGAGCGACGGCGAGAGCGTCGCGGTCGAGAACCTCCAGATCGCCGGACGTCACTGCGCCGCCAGCGACAAGCCCATCTCGTTCGAGCGCGACGCCCGGCTCTGCCCGACCTGCGCGCAGGTCTACCATCGCGAGCACGTGCCGAAGAAGTGCGTGACCTGCGACGACGACATCGCTGGACGCGCCTACGCCGTATAGAGAAGCCATGACCGAACCGATCCGGAGCATCGCCGTCTTGGGGACCGGCACCATGGGCCGCGGCATCGCGCAGCTCGCGGTGCAGCGCGGGCTCGAGGCCCGGCTCTACGACGTGTCCTCGACCCAGCTCGAGCGAGCCGTCGCCGACGTGACGGCCCAACTCGGCAAGCTGGTGGCCAAAGGCAAGCTGACCGAGGCCGAACAGAGCGCTTGCCTGGGGCGGCTCTCGAGCTCGATCGACCTCGGCCGAGCCTGTCGCGACGCCGACGTGGTGGTCGAGGCGGCGCCGGAGTCGATGGACCTCAAGGTGAAGCTCTTCACCGAGGTCCGGGAGCTCGCGCCGGGCCATGCCCTGCTCGGCTCGAACACCTCGAGCCTCTCGATCACCGAGCTGGGCCAGCGCTGCGCAGTGCCGGAGCGCACCATCGGCCTGCACTTCTTCAACCCGCCCCCGGTGATGCCGCTGCTCGAGATCGTGCGCGGGCTCGGCACCAGCGAGGCCTCGGTCGAGCGAGCGCTGGGGCTCGCCCAGCAGCTCGGCAAGGAGCCCATCGTGGTGCGCGACTTCCCCGGCTTCGCCACCAGCCGGCTCGGCGTGGTCCTGGGAGCAGAGGCGATGCGCATGCTCGAGGCGGGCGTCGCCAGCGCCCAGGACATCGACCGAGCGATGGAGCTCGGCTACCGCCACCCGATGGGACCGCTGAAGCTCACCGATCTGGTAGGGCTCGACGTGCGCCTGGCGATCCTCGAGCACCTGCACTCGGAGCTGGGCGAGCAGTTCCGGCCGCCGGCGATCTTGCGTCAGATGGTGCGCGCTGGGCGCGTCGGCAAGAAGGTCGGGCTCGGGTTCTACCGCTGGACGGACGCCGGACCCGTACCCGCAGAGTGACGATGCCGACGAGCGCGCACCCCGGGGAGGTCAAGGGCTACACCCTCCTCTCCTACGTCGCCCCGCTCCAGCGTGACCGAAGCGAGCTGTGGCGCCGCGTGGAGGACGGCATGACGCCGGAGGGGCGAGAGTTCTACCGCGGCGACATCTACGCCAGCTCGTGGTACCCGCGCCGCAACCTGCACGAGCTGATGCAGGCGTTCTGCGCGGCGACCAAGAGCTCGGAGGAAGAGCTCAGGGATCTGGGCAGCATGGCCGCGCGCTACCAGATCCACGTCATCTACCGGGTGTTCCTCAAGTTCGCGACGCCGGCGCTGGTCTTCAATCGCGCCGCCAGCGTGTGGTCACGGCAGACGACCGTGGGCACGTTCACGGTGGTCGAGGAGCACCCCGATCACCTGATCGGCGAGCTCGACGACCCAGACCTGCCGCCGGGGATCCCGGATCTCATCACGGGCTGGAGCGACACCATCATCGCGATGCTGGGGCGCACGCCCTACCGTACGAGCTGGGATCGCGTCGGACCGACGCGCTGGCGCTTCCGGGTGGGCTGGATCAAGCGCTGATCAAGGCGGAGGCGGCGGCGCTCCGTAGAGCGGCTGTCCGCCACCGCCCCCGCCGGTGTTCGCGCCGTCGTCACCGGCGTCCGCGGGCATGCCGTAGAGCGGGGCGGCGCCGGCGAAGCCGCCGCTGCCGCTGCCCGCGCTGCCCGCTGCTCCGCCGCTGCCGGCGTTGCCGCCGCTGCCACCTGCCGAGCCACCGGTGCCGGAGCTGCCGCCCGTCGCGGAGCCGCCGGAGCCACCCGTGCTGCCGCCGGAGCCGCCGCTGCCACCGTCGTCGCTCTCGCCGCCGCAGGCCGTCGCCGCCAAGCTCGCCGCCAAGGTCGCGCCGAAGGCGAACAGCGCCGAGCGCCCGAGCCGGCGCGTCGGCAACGCCGGTTCTGGCGTGGACCCGAGGTCGAGCGAAGCACGACAGAACGGGCAGGCGTTCTCGTGCACGCGCACGTGGCGCTGGCACTCGGGACAAGGGATTAGATGGCTCATGCTCGGTCTCCTCCATTCGGATCGTCCTCGACGATCAGCTCGAACCCGCCGTAGTCGAACGGTTCCCCAGGCGCGGGATCCCGCTGCACCAATCGCTCGCGCTTTCCCTGGCGCTGGAGCTCCAGCGCCCGGTGGTGGCAATAGGGGTTGTTGCCCGCCTTGCGGAAGAACGTGAACGAGGTCCAGGTGCAGCCGGCCCGGCACTCGTCGGCGTAGTAGCAGCTCTGGCAGAACCCCCAGAGATCCGCCACCGTGCGGTCGCGCGTGTAGCGCAGCGGCTCGGCGCGCTCCCAGATGTCCTGGAGCGAGGCGTCGCGGATGTTGCCGCCGGTCCAGGCATCGGTGGGCAGCGACGGACAGCCCTTGATGGCGCCGTCGGCCTCGATGCCGAGCGTGGAACGCCCGGCGCCGCAGGAGGCCAGGTGCCCGCGGGGCATGGTGCCGCGGAACACCGTCTCGTACGGCCCGAAGTAGCCCACGTTGTTGCCGGGCCAGAGCCGCACGCCGAGCTCGTCGCAGCGCTGCTTCAAGCTCGCGAGCATCGGGAACAGCTCGAGCAGGTGGTAGGGCTCGAGCAACACGTCCGGCTCGTCGGCGGCCCGTCCCATCGGGACGGTGAGCTGGATCTGCCAGCTGTGCGCGCCGGCCTTGGCGATGGTCTCGAGCACGTCTGGCATGTCCGGCATGCTGAGCCGGTTGATCTGCGTGTTGGCCGACACTTTCACGCCCGCCTGGCGCAGGTTCTTCAGCGCTTCGTGGGCCGCACGATGGGAGCCCGGGACGCCGCGCAGCCGGTCGTGCGTGACCTCGCAGCCGTCGATGGAGACGCTCGCGCTCTGGAGGCCGGCCTTCGCTGCCGCCTGCGCCCGCTCCGGGGTGATGCCGCGTCCCCCGGTGGTCATGGTCGCGGTCATCCCGGTGGCGCGGATCTCCGCGATGATCTCCAGCCAGTCGTCGCGCAGGTACGCCTCGCCGCCGATCACGGTGACTTCCTTCACGCCTAGCCGGGCCATCTGGCGCACCAGGTCGAGGCACTCGGCCGTGCTGAGCTCCTCGCGTCGCGCGTGGCCGGCGCGCGAGCCGCAGTGGCGGCACGCCAGATCGCAGGCCAGTGTGATCTCCCAGACCGCGTAGATGGGACGCCAGGCCCGATCGACGTCCCGCGCGCTGTCCGCCAGCGGCAGGCGCCGCAGCGCGGTCGGCGCGTACGGCGCGATGGGCAGGCTGCGCGGCCGTGGCTTGAGCAGCTCCTTGGCTCGCTCCTCCGCCGAGAGCGGGTCGGGACCCCGGCCGATCATCTCGTGGAGCGTATCAGTTGACGGATGTCATTGCGAGGATGGAGAAATCGTGAATCAGGCCACCGGCGCCGGCAGCCCCGCGTCCGCCCGGAGCAGCGTCGCCGCGACCCGGCCGGTGCGCACCGCGGCCTCCATGCTGGCCGTCGGCTGCGTGCCGTTCACCCAGTCGCCGGTGAGCGTGAGGTTCGCGTACGGCCGCGCGTCCTGACGCGGCCGGTACTTCCAGTGTCCGGGATCCATCAGCAGGTAGCGCATGTGCTGGGCCGTGTTGCGGCGGAACAGCCACTTGTTGCCGTTCGTCTGAGCGAGCACCTGGTCCACGTCGAGCTTGGTCCGATCGACGAACGGTAGTCCGGCCAGGTTCTCGAGGCACTCGCGCACGATGGCCTGGTCCGAGAGGCCGGCGTGCAGCCCCTCCTGCCCCTCGAGCTCGATCACCGAGCCCCAGGTGCCATTGGCCAGCTCACTCACGCGATTCGTGTAGTCGATCAGCGTCGCGCACGGTTGCGGCGTCCCCATCACCACCGTCGCGTAGTCCGAGGGCATCACCTTCTGCGGCAGCCAGAGCCTGAGCGAGAGCGACGCGACGCTGCGCAACGCCCAGAGCGCCCGGAGCTGGGGCACTCCCAGGACCGCCTGGTCGAAATCCGAAGTGGTCGAGAGCAGCGTGCGCAGGCTGTCCACCGGCAGCGCCGAGATCACCTGATCGAAGTCGGTGCCTCGCCGCCACACGCGCTCGCTGCCCGTGGACGCCGGCGCGGGATCGCCGACCGGATACGGGTTCTCCTCCAGGGAGTAGCTGCCGGCCATGGCGATGGGCAGCACGTGATCGACGGCGCCCGCCAGCGGCTGCACCGCCGCCATGGGCTTCGTCCCGATCTCGGTGACCTCTCGGCTGCTCGGGTCGAGCTCGATGCGCGTGGCCTTGGTGCAGAACTCGATCTTGCCGCCGAGGGAGACGAAGAGCCGCGCGATGGGCGCGACGATGACCTCGCTGAGCGGGCCGTTCAGGTAGTAGACGAGCGAGCTCTCCGGTCCCATCAGCCGCTGGAAGCCGTACATACCCACGTAGGCCGAGCCCTCCGCCGGGAAGTTGAAGGCCAGATCGAGCACGTACTTGAACCAGCTCTTCCGGGTCAGCTCGATGTCCAGGCCGGTCCCGACGCAGTGGGCCGTGAACGAGTGCTCGTCGAGCTCCGGCGCGACCGTGCCGAGCAACAGCTTGGCTCCCGTCTTCGCCATCCAGCGCGCGGCTGCAAGCTTCTCCGGGAAGCTCATCCCCTGGTAGCCGACGAACCCGCTGTTGAAGAACGCTCCCACGTCGAGGGGGCCGGCTGGGATGTCGAGGCGGTTCACCGCGCGCGCGCCGGCCTCGTACATCAGGTGGACGCCTTCGTTCGAGGTGAACCAGCGCGGGTCGGTCACCGGATGGCCCGCGCGGGCGAGCAGCGTCTGGAGCTCGCGGTAGTAGCCGAACACGCCGTGGAACCCGACCTCCATGTAGCGGTTGTCGGGCAGGCGCCAGCTGGCGGCCTTGCCCCCCAGGCGATGCTCCATGCAGAGCACGGTCACGTCGAACGCTGCGGCCCCGCCTTCCTGCAACAGGTGCACACCGGCCGAGAGCGCCGACAAACCACCACCCAGTATCAATACTCTGCGCTGCGCCACGGGCGGATGTTCCCGGTTCGACGCGCGCGGGTCAACCTCGGGCGAGTCACTCGGCGGCCAGGTCGATCAGCGTGACGGCGCGACACTTCACGTCCACGGTCCTTCCGGGCGAGACCCAGCGCGGCGGATCGCCGCGACCGAGCCGTACCCAGCGCAGCCCGCACTTCGACAGGTTGTGCTGGTTGGTGCGTCCGATGCGGAAACCCGTGGCGTACACGTCTTCGTCGCCGTCGGAGCGCACCGTCAAATAGCCCTGGTCCCAGTTCAGCCCGCTGACGTCGGGTGGCGCGGGCTCGGCGGCGCTCGGCGCGGGTGGCACCGCGGAGCTCGATGACGCGCTCCGCGCTTCGACGGGTGGCTGGGGCGCCGCCACGGAAGGCGGAGGCGCTTCGACACGCGGCACCGACGGCGCCGGAGCCACCCGAGCGACCGCCGGCCGAGGCGCACGCTCGGGTGCCGGCCCCGACAGCGCGAAGTAGACGCCGGCGGCCAGCGCCCCGGCGGTCAGGCCAATGGCCATCGGCCCGAGCACCGAGCGCAGGCCCGTCTGGCGCGGACGCACGGTGGGCAGCGACGCTGGCGCAGTGGAGCCCTCCCCACGCTGCGGCTCCGCTGCTTCGGGCTCGTCGTCGGTATCGTCGCTGAAGTCGGGCAGCGCTTCGGCGACGTCGTCACCGAAGTCGGGCAGCGGGGGCGCCGCCAGCGCGGACGCTTCGTCGACGACCGAGGCCTCCTCGTTCGCGTCGGGCGGAGCGCTCCCCGTGCCGTCCGTCAGGCGCTCCCACTCGTCGTCGATGGCCTCCGCGGTCGGCGGCACGCTGCGCCGCTCCCCGACCGCGGACAGGACCGGCACCCCCGACTCCGAAGGCACCTCGATCAGCATGTACTCGCCGCTGGTGCGGGCGTCGCTCAGACGCGCCGTGTGCAGCCTCCGCACCGAGAGGCGGGACGCTTGGGCGGACGCCGAAAAGGCCCGCACCTGTTCGCTCCACTGGGCGACGCCGTCGGAGAGCCCCCCCGAGATCTGCACGCCAAAGCCCGGCGGACCCGTCGCCGCGGCGGTGGGCACGTAGGGCCGGCGCCAGGTCACCCGCCCTTCGAGCCGGACGCGCTGGCGGCTCTTCGGCGGGCGCAGCTCGAGCCAAACGCGCTCGCCTTCGGGCGGCGCCAGCGTCCGCACGAAGATCCCGCGCGGGCTGACGTTGTAGCTGAAGCCCAGCTCGTCGGACTCGTCTCCCGCCGAGCGGAACAGCACCGTCGTCGCATACAGGTGGCGCTTCTCCGAGCGCGCGGGCTCTTCCTCGGCGCGGGTCAGCTCGTTGGCCGCGTAGAGCACCACCTCGGGCCAGCTGGTCGCTGCGACGACGGAGACGCGCTCGAGCCCGCCGAGCGCCTCGGCGTAGCGCGGCAGATCGCGCCGGCGTGCCGTCACGATCCACGGCGCGGCGTAGCCCCGCCGGCGCGCTTCGCGGATCAGCTCCCGCGGCGGCCCGATCTCGACGCTGCTCACCACCAGCCGCGGCTTGTGCTGCTGCACGTAATAGGCGAGCGACATCGCGTCGAGGGCGTTCTTGACCTGGTAGCCGGCGTTGCCCAGGACGCGCCCCACCACGTTGCAGCGGTCGCGGTCCGGCTCCGCCACCACGGCGACGCCGCGCTTGGGCGGCTGAGCGATGCGATCCGGCAGCCGGCGCAGGCGGGTGACGAAGCCGGGACCGAAGCGATCCGGGATCGCGTCGTCCACCCCCATGGCGTAGAGCTTCTCGATGAACGGATCCGAGAGGTCCGAGACCAGCGCGATGAGCGGCGTGCTGGCGAGCTCCGGCTTCGAGCGCACGGTCTGACAGAAGCGCTCGGCGCCGACCAGGTCGGCCTTGAACACCAGGACCCGGGGCCTCCGGCTGTCCAGCCAACCGATGGCGGACTCGACCTTGGAGCAGGTCACCAGCTCCAGCTTGCTGGTCGCCGCGATGGCGGCGAGGACTCGCTCCTCGTCAGCCGAGAGCTGCGCCAGGACCAGCAGCGTGTCCATTGCCCCGAACAGGATGGCGGAAGGTCCGGCGCCCGCGCAACCGCCGCGTGATTCGGCCTGTTTCCACGGTTGACGCGGGCCGTCGCCGCCCCCACGAAGGGGGCTCACGGAGGAGGACCACCATGCTGCGTTATCGCCTGCTCGGAAAGTCGGGGCTCAAGGTCTCCGAGATCTGCCTGGGCACCATGAGCTTCGGAGACGCATGGGGCTTCGGCGCGGACGAGGCGACCAGTCACCGCGTGCTCGACGCCTACGCCGAGGTCGGCGGCAACTTCCTGGACACGGCCAACAAGTACCACGGCGGTCAGACCGAGGAGATCGTCGGGCGCTGGCTGGCCGGCAAGCGCAACCGCATGGTGGTCGCCACGAAGTACACGCTCTCGATGGACCCGGCGGATCCCAACGCCGCAGGCAATCATCGGAAGAACCTCGTGCACTCGGTGGAGGCCAGCCTGCGGCGCCTCGGCACCGACTTCGTCGATCTGCTCTGGGTCCACGCCTGGGACGACTACACGCCCTACCAGGAGACCATGCGCGCCCTCGACGATCTGGTGCGCTCCGGCAAGGTGCTCTACGTGGGGGTGAGCGACGCGCCCGCCTGGGTGGTCTCCGCGTCCAACGTGCTGGCGGAGCTGCGCGGGCTCACCGCCTTCGTCGGCTTGCAGATCGAGTACAGCCTGCTCCAGCGCGCGCCGGAGCGCGACCTGTTGCCGATGGCCGAGGCCTTCGACCTGAGCGTCCTGGCCTGGGGACCGCTCGGTGCGGGGGTCCTGACCGGCAAGTACACGCGCTCCGGCGTGGAGAACGACTCGCTCCGCAGGCAAGGCAACGAGCAGCGCGGACGTCTCGGCGACCGGCCGCTCGCCATCGCGCGGGCCGTAGACGAGGTGGCGGACCGGCTGGGCACGACCTCCACGCAGGTGGCGCTGGCCTGGGTGCGCGCCCAGGGTTATCGCTTCCTGCCCATCGTCGGGGCGCGCAAGGTCGAGCAGCTCGTCGACTCGCTCGGCGCGAGCGAGGTCTCGCTGAGCGGCGAGGAGCTCGCTCGGCTGGACGAGGTGAGCCGCATCGAGCTGGGCTTCCCTCACGACTTCCTGGCCACGAGCTACGTCCGAGATCTGGTGCGTGGCGAGACGCGCACGCGGCTCGACGGCCGCGCCGCGAAGGGCTGAAGCCTCAGCGCAGGCGCACGTCCGCCGAGGCCATCCCCGAGAGCGCGCCGTCCAGGCTCTTCGCGACCACGCGCGCGATCAGCGGCTCGTTCTTGGGGAGGGTCGGGTCGTCGAGGATCATCACGGGGATGTCGAGCCCGTCCTGATCGACCAGGGGCGTGCCGTCCTCGCGCTCCAGGAAGAAGCGGAAGGTCAGCGGCACCTGCTCGTCCGGGTTCTCCACCCGCCACTCGAGCACCGTGAGGTCGGGATCGTTGCGCGCCAGGCGGATGTGGAACTCGGGATCCTCGTAGCGCTTCACCAGCTCCGCGAACGCGGTGCCAGTCGCCGGCTGGCCGGCGAAGGTCCCCGTGACGCGACACGTCCCCTCCCAGAACTCGCCCAGCCAGTTCGCCCAACCCTCGAACAGCCGACTCATGGCGCCGAGCAGGTTTGGCGGCGGAGCGTCCACCAGCGGCGTGAGCTGATCGTGGTAACGCGGGGCGATCTCGAGGGACGCGCCCCACTCCGGCGCGTCGAAGGTCCAGCCCGCCGAGTACACGGCGTGCTGCTCCGGAGAGCGCCAGAACTTCGTGCGCTTCCAGCGCTCGGCGCCGACCAGCTTGTCGAAGGTGCCGTTGGCGCGAATCAATCCGGCGCCACCGTAGGCGGGCAAGCTCGGCGTCGAGCCGTTCGACTCCCAGACCGTGGTGAGCAACAGCTCGTCGCCGGAGTCGAGCTGGATGCTCATCCACTCGTACTGCTCCAGGTTCCGGTTGCGGATGGGCGTGACGTAGAACGGTCCCCACTGGTGGTCGTACCAGCCGACGCCCTTGACCGCGACGGTCTCGCGGCCGCCGCCGGGCTTGTCGAGCTCGAGCGTGCCTTGGACGTCGAGGCGAGTGAGCGAGTAGTAGTAGAACGCGCCGCGCCGGCCGAACGGCAGGTACCCCTTGCCGCCCGCCTCGTAAGGCCGCTTCCGGTTCACGATTCCTAGCTTCACCGAGAAGTGACCGGCGTCGTCCACCGCGTCGAGATCCGACGAAAACGGCACGAAGGCGCCGCTCGCGTCGCGCCGCGTGGCCCAGGCGTCGGTCCCTCCGCCGTGCTTGAACGAGAGGTCCAACACGTCCGGCGAGGCACGCAGGATGCCCCAGGCGGTTCCGGTCCAGTCCGCGACGAAGCGGTCCGTCGCGTCGAACGCGCGCACCACCATGAAGCGCAGCCCCTGGGTGAAATAAGCGACGAACACGCTGAAGCGCCGGCCCGCACCCCCCTGCTCCTCGACGTGAGCGTTCAGGTACACCCATTCCATCTCGGAGAGCGCGGGGTTCGCGACGCGGCCCGGGAGCAGCCGGTGCCAGCCTTCGTCGCGCGGAAAGGTCACGGCGGAGCCAGGCCGATGGTACGGCCACACGTCCCAGGGCGGCGGGGTCGGCATGGCGGCGACTGTACCGGGAAAATGCCCTAGAGTCCCGCCATGGCTACCCCCGCGGTGTTCGTGGTCGACGCGGTCCGCAGTCCCATCGGCCGGTTCAAGGGCGCGCTCGCGTCCGTTCGCTCCGACGATCTGGCCGCGCACGTCGTGGCCGCGCTGGTGAAGCGCCAGCCGGCGCTGTGCGAGCGCCTCG
Organism: Polyangiaceae bacterium; assembly: GCA_015075635.1. Classification (NCBI taxonomy): domain Bacteria; kingdom Pseudomonadati; phylum Myxococcota; order Polyangiales; family Polyangiaceae; species Polyangiaceae bacterium. The sequence goes on along the minus strand of JABTUA010000003.1, from coordinate 1,263,773 downwards.
ATCAGGTGGTGTTCGGCGCGACCAACCAGGCCGGAGAGGACAACCGCAACGTGGCGCGCATGGCGGCGCTGCTGGCGAACCTGCCCTACGACGTCCCGGCGGTGACTGTGAACCGCCTGTGCGGCTCGGGCCTCGAGGCCATCAACGACGCCGCGCGCATGATCGCGCTGGGCGAGGTCGAGGTCGCCATCGGCGGCGGCGTGGAGAGCATGACCCGCGCGCCTTACTCCATGCCCAAACCCGAGGAGGCGTTCCCGCGCACGCCGCCGGCGCTCTACGACACCACGCTCGGCTGGCGCTACCCGAACCCGCGCATGAAGCAGCGCTTCGAGCTCATCGGCATGGGCGAGACCGCGGAGAACGTCGCCAAGAAGTACGGCATCACCCGAGAGGAGCAGGATCAGTTCGCCCTCGCCTCGCACCAGAAGGCCGCGGCCGCATGGGAGGCGAACGCATTCGCCGGCGAGCTCGCGCCGCTGGAGATCCCGCAGAAGAAGGGCGCGTCCGTGGTGTTCGAGCGAGACGAGTGCGTGCGCCCCGACAGCTCGCTCGCGGCGCTCGCCAAGCTGCCGGCGGCGTTCCGCGAGGGCGGCTCGGTCACGGCCGGCAACTCGTCTCCGCTCAACGACGGCTCGGCGGCGGTGCTGCTCGCGTCCGAGGCCGTGGTGAAGGAGCTGGGCCTCACGCCGCTGGCGCGCTGGGCGGGCTCGGCGACGGCCGGCGTGGATCCGAGCTACATGGGCGAAGGCCCGATCCCGGCGACCAAGAAGCTGCTCTCTCGGGTCGGCCTGCGCGTCCCCAACCTGGACGTCGTCGAGCTGAACGAGGCCTTCGCGGCCCAGAGCCTGGCCTGCCTCCGGGGGCTCGATCTCGACCCCGCACGCGTCAACGTCCGGGGCGGAGCCATCGCGCTCGGCCATCCCATCGGCGCCTCCGGGGCGCGCATCGTGGCCACGCTGCTCGGCGTCATGAAGGCGGACGAGAAGGCCAAGCTCGGGCTCGCCTCCCTGTGCATCGGCGTGGGACAGGGCATCGCCACGCTGTTCGAACGGGTGTAATGATCTCGGGATGAGCAGCGACCGCGACTTCTTCGAGGCGACGGTCGAGCCGCAGCCCGACGACTCGGCGGACGTGCGCTGGGCGCTCGAGACCGCCGTGGCGATGTGGATCCGGGGCAGTCGCGAGCAGACGCTGAAGTGGCTGCACACCGCGATGCAGACCGCGACCAACGAGGGCCGGCACGATCGCGCCTACGCCCTCGGGCGAGTGCTCTCGGAGCTCGAGCACCGCCCGCTGCCGCCCCGCCGCGCGAGCCGCCCTCCGGTGGCGGTGCCCAGCCCCGCGTCGACGACGCAGCCGCTCGCGCCGGAGAAGATCCAGCTCGCCGCAGCCGCCTCGCGGCCAAACAAGAACATGCTCCAGACCGCGCCGTATCGCATCCCGCCGGACGAGCTGACCTCGCACGTTGCGCCGGACTCGGCGCTGCTCGAAGCCTGTCAGACCGATCCCCCGGAGCTCGCGGCGGAGCGCGCCGCCGCGGACTCCATCACCGACGTCCCCACTCCGGAGGTCCTCAAGGTGCCCGCCGACCGCCCGCGCCCGCCCAGCGTGATGAGCGACGGGCTCGACCGGACGCTGACCAACGTCCGCCCCGCGCCTCCGCCGAGCCGGGAGGCGCCGGAGCACACCGTGGTGATGACCGCGGAGGAGCTGATGGCGCCCTCGATCCCCAGCGGGCAAGGCCCGCCGACCACGGTCGGGAGCCCGCAGACCGCGCTCGAGCCGATGCGCGCGCTGCGCGTGGCCATCGTGTCGGGCCAGGGCCGTCAGATCATGCTGCGCATGCTCGCCGACGGGGAGCCCGCGCCCGACGGCGTGCAAGAAGCCTTGCTCATCGCCTTGGCGCGCCCGACGCGCTGACCGCCGGCGCGGCCGACCCGCTCGGAGTCGGGGCGGTGGCCGGCCCGGCGCCGTCACCCAGCGCGCGCACGCTCTGCCCGCGGATCTCCAGCACCGCGGCCCGCCCGCCGTAGTGCCGGGCCATACCGACGTCGATGCGCCACACCTTGTCGCCGCACGCGCTGCTGACGCCGTTTTTCTGCACCGTGTGGCCGACCACCATGCGCCGGACGCCGAGGTCCCCGAGCACCGTCTCGAGCGCGCTACACGCCCGCGAAGACGGCTCGCCGTCGGAGTACTCCTGCACCCAAATCGCCGTTCCATCTTCGGCCCGGTTGATGGTCCTCTCAGCCTCGCGTAGCCTCGGGGCAGGGAGGAGTTCTTCATGCAAGCACGAACATTGCAGGGGGGGGGTTGCACTTGCGTTTGTGATGGTCGCGTGCGGTTGCCAGCCTTCGGAGACCGTCGCGGCTGACAACCAGACCGACGAGAACCCGAGCTGCAACTGCATCGAGGTGCAGCATGACAACCCGGTCCTGACGGAGGACGTCTTGCTGGTCGAACAACCCTTCGCCGAATCCGCGAAGCGCGTCGACAGCGCGAAGTGGGCGTATACTTCCTTCGACACTGAGGTGAACGTAACTGGCGCTCCGTTGCTCTACGTCATCGCCGCCGGGAACGATGCTCTCAGCCCGTCGAGCTCCACGGGGCAACAGCTCCTGCACACCTGGCCGACCTCGGACGGGCAATGGACTCCGGGCCCGGATCCGGTGCAGATGCCCTGGGAGCTGCACGGCGCCAGGTTCGGTTACTTCACCTCTACGGTCAGGGTCTCGAAGGTGCGCGCCAACTCGAGCACCGTCCTGGCGTCGAACGTCACCAGGTTCCGCGTCGCGTCCAACGTTTTGATCGTGCCCATCCAGGCCATCCTGATCCTGCCGGAGTACCCGAAGCCGGAGTACGAGGCGATCATGCGCGCGACGTTCGGTGCCGAAGAGCAGGGCGTCTTGTGGGACGATCGATGGCGGGCCGAGCGCCAGCGGTTCACACGCCCCGGCGGAATACTCAACCAGATCCAGGCGCAGTGGACCCACAGGAGCACATTGCAAACGGGGCAAACCGCGCGCAGGGCCGGCAGCACCTTCCTCCTGCCCGACGACATCTTCGACGTCTGCGGCATCCAGTTCCGGCTCGTGTCCTTCCACGAGCTCCGCGTGAGCAAGGAGCTCTTCGAGCTCTATCGACCCGACGGCCGAGCCGAAGTGCCGATTTGCGACAAGTTCCCGGGCATCCAGAACCGCATGTTTCAGCTCGACAAGAAGGCCGTGGACCTGCCTGGCGTCCGGAGCGACCTGCCGCGCGTGATCTTCAACTGGACGGTCCAGCCGGCGGTGTGCAACGACATCGAACCGCTGGTCGATGTCGCGTGCGATCCGGAGGACTCGGGCTGTAGCGAGGCCGGCTTCGTCGTCGTCGGCCTCGAGAACCTGAAGACCCGGAAGCACCTGGTGCTCGCCCATGAGCTCGGGCACATCCTCTCGCTCGGCCACCGCTCGGACGCATCGTGTGCCGCCGACGACTTCCTGATGTGCGGGAAGGTCGGCTCGCTGAGCCCGGAGCTCCAGGACAAGGCGTCCGAGTGCGCCGAGGCGAGGGAGTGGGCGCTCCAGTATCGCGACGCCTACCTGGATGGAGGAGGCTGAGATGCGCCGTCTCTTGTTGGTCGTCCTGGGGCTCTCCACGAGCGTGGCCTGCTCGGGTCGGACCGAGACGATCATCGTCGTGGCAGGCGGATCCGGCGGCGCGGCCGGCGCGGCGGGCAGCGGCGGCGGCGGCACGGGGGGCGGCGCCGGGGACGCGGGGCTGCCGGTCTTCTGTCCCTCGGGGCCAGGTCCGGAGATGGTGGCCATCGAGACCCCCACGGGCTGGTACTGCATCGACTCCACCGAGGTCACGGAGCACAACTACGCCGACTTCCTCGACACGTCGCCGCCGCCGCAGACCGGGACGTGCTCGTGGAACACGACTTACGAGGAGCTCACCTCGACCCCGCGCTCGCTGTACCCGCGCCGGTGGGTCGATTGGTGCGACGCCCGCGCCTACTGCGAGTGGGCGGGCAAGCGGCTGTGCGGCGCCATCGGGGGCGGGACTGCCCCCTATGACAAGTTCGCGAGCGCTGCTTCGAGCGAGTGGTACTTCGCGTGCAGCAGAGGCGGCCAGCAGTCCTACCCTTACGGGAAGACCTTCCAGGAGTGGCCTTGCATGACCGCCGAGTACCCCATGCCCACCAAGAAGGTCTGGATGGCGGGGTGGGGCGGCTGCGAGGGCGGCTACGCCGGTCTGCACGACATGAGCGGCAACGTCCGGGAGTGGGAAGACTCCTGCAAGACGGATGCAGAAGGCCCGGGTGTGAGCTGCCGGCTCCGTGGGGGCGGCGTCGGCTCCTCGCAGGAGTTCACGCGCTGCCAAAGCGACGACCACATGGGCAGGTCCAACACCGACGACGACGTGGGATTCCGTTGCTGTGCAGACGCGACCGCGCTGGAGTGAACGCCACGCGAGGGGGGGCGCCCCGGAAGAGACCAGCACGTCCGTCAATTCGTGTCGCCGACGCATCGGCGTGGGACAGGGCCTCGCCAGGCCGCGTGCAGCGCAAAGCGCTCGTCGCAAGGAAGTCAGCCTTGCTCATCGCCCTCGGGCGCCCGACGCGCTGACCGCCGGCGCGGCCGACCCGCTCGGAGTCGGGGCGGTGGCCGGCCCGGCGCCGTCACCCAGCGCGCGCACGCTCTGCCCGCGGATCTCCAGCACCGCGGCCCGCCCGCCGTAGTGCCTGGCCATACCGACGTCGATGCGCCACACCTTGTCGCCGCACGCGCTGCTGACGCCGTTCTTCTGCACCGTGTGGCCGACCACCATGCGCCGGACGCCGAGGTCCCCGAGCACCGTCTCGAGCGCGCTACACGCCCGCGAAGACGGCTCGCCGTCGGAGTACTCCCGGGTCCAGATCGGGGCCGTGTCACCCACCAGGATCTCCGGCGGTCGCTGGGTCTCACCCGACATCCAGCGTCGCGTCTCGTCGTTGAGCTTGCCGATGCCGTAACGGACGTGCCCGGGCAGGACGCCGCCGTGAGCGAACACCGTGTCGCCGACCACGACTACCACCGGGCGCTCCGCCAGCTTCTTCGCGACCTCTCCGCCCGGCAGGAACGCCGCGGCGCGTCCGCGCTGCTCCTCCGGCAGGAGCACCGCTTGCTTGCCGCGCTGTCCCACCAGGGGCGCGTCCTTGTAGTCGCGGAAACCGTCGGCGGTGACGTAGCGGAAGTCCCCGGCGACGTTCATCACCTCGTGGTTGCCGTTCAAGACGTGAAGCGCGCCGCCTGCCTTGCGCGCGCGCTCCTGCACCCTGGCGAGCAGATCCAGGATGTCCGGCTCGTCGTCGCCGCGATCGAGCAGATCGCCGGTTTGCACCACCACCAGCTTGCCCCCGACCCACTCGTCCTTCTCGTCGATGGCGCCAGCCAGGACCAGCGCTTTCTTCGTCGCCGCGAGATCGCCGTGCAGATCCCCGATCGCCACCACCCGCTCCGCCGCCGGGTGGCGAAACGAGCTGTCGTCACGTTGCGTCGCGGGGCTCGCGGGGGACGCCGGGCTGCTCTTGGGCTCCCGGGGCGGATCGGAGTTGCAGGCCGAGATGGCCAGCGCGAACGCGAGCAGGGAGGCGCGAAACATCGTCCGCGCAGCCTAGCTCAACGCTCCCGCCGGAGCAGCAGGACCTCCACCACCGGCCGAGCGCCCGAAATGTCGGCGACCCGGCGACGGACCGCGCGCCGGACCTCGTCCTCCAGTTGTACGTTGCGCCAGCCGCGCACGCATGACCACGCCACGCGCCACGACGCGGTCGAGTGCCGGCGCTCAGGCACCGAGTAACTACTGCTCTCCGCAGTAAGCAGCACACGCGGAGGCGCACTTGCTGCACGCACAGGCGAGCAACGCCTGGACGGCCGGGTTGGTCGGACACCCAGAACCGCTGACATCGACGAACACGCAACTCTGGCACGTCGAGTCGCTGGAGCAGGCACTGACCTCGGCCGAACAGCTGGAGAGGCCACAGCTCTGGCAGGCCGAGCTGACCGGTCCGGGAGGAAGGCCACCCCCGCCGCCGCCGGAGCCGCCACTGCTCCCGGCGCACGTCGTCGGACCATTCACACCATCGTATTGATCGCAGATGCCACGGCCGGAGTGGGATCCGACCTCGTCGCACTCTCCGGGTTGACCCGGGACCAACCCCGGACACGCAAATCCAGAAGGGCACTGAGCGTCGCTGTCGCAGAGGGGCGTGCAGTACCCCGGCGAAAGCTGTCCGCCCTCGGTGTCGCAGCCTTGGCCGGTGGGGCACTGCGAGTCCGAGTTGCACGAGGATAGGCTGCCGTTTCCGCCCGAGCCGCCGCCGCCAGAACCCTTGCACGTCGTTGGTCCGTGAGCGCCGTCGAATTGGTCGCAGATCCCGCGACCGGAGTGAGAGCCGACCTCGTCGCACTCGCCCGGCTGATTCTTGGTCCCGCTGGGGCAATCGAAACCCGTCGGGCACTGGCTGTCGGTGTCACAGAGCGGCGTGCAGTACCCGAGCGACAGGCTGCCGCCTTCGGTGTCACACCCCTCACCTGACGGGCACTGCGAGTCCTGAGTACAGCTTTGGTAGTTTCCGATTCCGCCCGAATCGTCGCCCGAGCTCGATGAAACACAGCCGATGAACAACACCGAAATTGCGAAAAGCTTCCTCACCGCTCGATTGACCCTCCCACCGGCCCGCACTCCGTAGCCAGCAGGTGTCCAGCCTAGTTGGTAGTCGGGGTCAAATCTAGGCCCTCGCTGCTCAGAATGAGCCCATGCTCGCGACTACTTGGAAGCCGGTGAACGTGCCGCTCTCTCCGCTGTCTGCTTCGGTCGCCATCACATAGAAACGTCCGCCTATCGTGAAACGAAGCGGCCCCGCGGCTTGATAGCCGATCCCCGGAAATAGCCCCGGCCCCCACCCGCCGAAAGCGTCTTCGGTGCCAGACCCTCCGTAACCGAAGATGCCGTCGACGAGCAGCCCACCGTTCCCACCCCACGCGAGATAGGCGCCCACCACACCACCCTTCCCAGTGTCGGTGTTCGCGCTCTGGCCGTTTCTGGTGCCTTCGGGGTCCGGCATGCTGAAGAACTGAAGGCCGGCACCCACTCGAAACTTGGGTGACGTCTGGAGCCCACCAGCGGCTTCGACTCCATACGCCATTCCCGAGCCTTCGATCGAGTCACCGTTGTCCCACTCGCCAGAGTAAGAGTATCGGCCGATCAGCACGCCCGCCTGTAGGAAACCGGGGTGTTGCGCAGGAGCGGCCTGTACGACCGGTGGCGCCGGCTCGGACGGAGACGTGGGTGGAGCCGCGGCGGCAGGCGCTGGGGCCGGTGGAGGCGCGGGAGCCGACGCCGCGGCCTGACAGGTTCCCGATGCGTTGCACTCTTCACCGGCAGCACAAGGCGGGTTGCACGCGGACACGCACTGCGCTTCAGGTGTGCACACTTCGCCCGCCGGGCAAGGGGGGTTGCACGCCGACACGCACTTCCCTTGGGGCGAGCAAAGCTCGTGGGCGGCACACGCAGGATCGCATGCCGGCGCGGCGGCGATGCACTTCCCTGCCGAGCATGTGTAACCCGTGCGGCACTTCGGGACGCACTCCTGCGCACGCGCGAGAGTGCTCGACAAGGCCATGCCGAAGGTGATCGCCAGTGTCGTCAGCTTCATTGCTCACTCCCTCGCCGCGGTGCCGGTGGAAGCCCGTCCCAAGAAGTCGAACAGAACCCGTGCACCGAGAAAGACGTACTGGTGGGTGCCTCGCGCATCCGATTCGATTTCCCCGGACTCGCTCACCGGCTGGAGGGCGCAGTTGCCCGATCCGCCGCAGGCGAGCTGGTCGCCATCGATCGAGTACTCGGTGTAGGTGCCGACGCTGAACACGAGGTATGGCCCGATCCACGCGTGATTCGAGGCCTTGAAGTCGATTCCACCTTGAGCTCGCAAGAGCTCGAACCCGCTTAGCACCTCGACGCGAGCGGCCTCGGCCCCTCCAGCCGAGTCGATGCGTGCTTGTCGTAACCAGCGATACCCGAGGCCCGCCCCGAACCAAGGACGACTCCTGCCTCGACTAGGAACGAAATAGGAGAGCTGTGGGCCCACGCCGAACAAGGTTGTGATGCACTGCGAGTCGACACCGGGACCTGCGACGCAACCGGTGTCTCCTGCCCCGTAGAACGACGCCTCAGCCCAAAGCCCCAACACCAGAGCGCGCGAGAGTCCAAAGCCCGCGTCGAGGGAGAGGCCTAACCCCGGGGATGCGATCAAGTCCGACTGGGGCACGGGGTCCATGGCGTCCCCCAGCGCGAGTCCGAGGCCTAGACCCGGCGCAATCAACAGATGACCATGGACCCCTTCCCCTTCCCGCTGCGACTCCACCGTGGGCTGGGGATGTCCCGCTGGTTTGGGTTGATCGGCCGGCTCGGGAGCAGCCGGTGCAGGCTCCTTGACCGCCGGTGCAGGCTCCTTGACCGCCGGTGCAGGCTCCTTGACCGCCGGTGCAGGCTCCTTGACCGCCGGTGCAGGTCGCGGCGCTGGCGCGGGGGTGGGTGCCGGCGCGGGGCTCGGCGCCGGCGCCGGCACCGGCGCGGCGGCTCCGCCCCTTGGGACACACTCCCCGCCTTCCGTGCACGTCTCGCTCGCGGCGCACGGCGGGTTGCACGCGCTCACACAAGCGCCGCCAACGCAGGTGAACCCAGCACGACACGCTGGGAAGCAGGTCTTGTCTCCGCTTGCAGGTGCGGCCGTGGGACCCTCCGCGGCAGACGCGGCAGGCGGAGTGGGAGGCGAGGCAGGGGCTGGGGCCGGGGCTGGGCCGACCACGGGGACCCCGGCGCCGGCCGTCGCTGCATCGCTCCGGGGCATCGCGCACTTGGCGCTGGGCGCGCTCGTGGGCTTCGTTACTTCGCCCGACTTCGTGTTGGCGACACCTACGTAGACGATGCGAGTGCCTGCTTGGTTCAGGTCGCGCGGAATCACGAATTCCCAGCCGGAGCTCATCACCCACGTGAAGAAGTGATCACCATCTGCACTCGCCCAAGTGTTGGTGATGACCGTACCCTCGCCGCGCGCGTCCATCTCCGCGAGGGCGAGGGCCCCGGAAGGCTCCTTCAGCAACCAGTACTCGGCGTCCGGTGCCTGCATCGGCGAGCCATCGGTGCCGACGCAACTCTCGACCTTGTACTTCGCGATGACGCGGCCCTTCTCGCTCCCGTCGGCGAAGCGTCCTCCATTGAGGAACATCGAAGCGCAGCCAGTCTGCACGGCAAAGCACGTCCATGCGCAGAACCGAAGTACCCGCGATTGCCGCGTTCCCTCCATGTCACCTCTGTGCGGTGACCTCTGAGTAATCGAATCGGTGAATTCTAGCCAGCCTCTGTTTGAGGTTGACGCTTCGCTGGGGTCCAACGAGGATACTCGCAGGGAGCTTGGGAATGGCGGCAAGGGGTTGGCGCCCAATGGCTCATGGCGTTCTTTCGGTTGCGCCTCTCTTCGTAGTTGCCACCACGGGCTGCTTTTCGTCGAGCGGTCCCGAGGCGTCCGGCGGCGCGGCGGGCGCGGGAACCGGCGGTGGCGGCTCCGACGGCGGCGGATTCGGCGGCGGCGGCTGGTCTGGTGGAGGCGGCAGCAGCGGATTCGGCGGCGGCAGCAGCGAATTCGGCGGCGGCAGCGGCGGATTCGGTGGCAGCGGCGGATTCGGTGGAGTCGGCGGGTCTGGTGGAGGCGGCTCCGGTGGCACCGCGAGCGGAGGAAGCTCGGGCAGCGGCGGAGGGGGTGGCAGCTCGGGCTGCACTGCCAGTTATTGCATCGACTCATCCACGCTCGCGTACTGTTCCGGCGGCACGTACACGACGAGCGTGTGCAAGACCGCGTGCGTGAATGCCGGGTACGACACGACTACAGGCTGTGGGACGGGTAGCTCGGGTTCCAAGACGTGTCTGTGCAAGAAGTGCAGCGATCCCTGCGGCTGCAACCCCTACCCTGACGGATACGCCTGCGGGGAGAACCTGTCCGCGACAGCCGACTCGAAGAAGCTGTACTTGTGCTCCGGCAACACGACGGCAGGAAGCGTGACGTGTCCCTACGGATGTCACGCCGGCGCCGTTGGGCAGCCCGACTACTGCGAGAACAGCGCGAGCAACCCCTGCATGAACAATCCCTACAACGGCGTCGCTTGTGGCTCGAACCTGGCGGTTCCGCTCAGCGGCAACGCATTGAACACGCTCTACACCTGCAACAACCAGCAGACGACCGGACAGGTCATTTGCGCCTACGGTTGCTACGCCGCACCAGCAGGGCAAGAGGACCACTGCAACTGAAGAGGGGCGCCTCTCGATCGGCGTCGCGCGCGCAGCGGAACCCTACGTTGGGCGTGGCTCGTGCTCGACTCTCACTGGCGATGATCGGCCGCTTGCGCCAACTCATCGTCCGCGCAGCCTAGCTCAACGCTCCCGCCGGAGCAGCAGGACCTCCACCACCGGCCGAGCGCCCGAAATGTCGGCGACCCGGCGACGGACCGCGCGCCGGACCTCGTCCTCCAGTTGTACGTTGCGCCAGCCGCGCACGCGAGAAAGCGCCGCCAGCACGTCCCGCGCGATGCTGCCGAGTGCCGCGTCGTCGCCGTCCACCAGCGGTACCCCCCGCGCCACTACGCAGGGCGCGACCTCGGCCTCGCCTTCGTCGTCGATGACGGCGCTGACGCAGACGATCCCCGATCGTCCGAGCTCGGCGCGCCGCTTGAGCGTCTCCGCGCTCAGCGGCGCGCCGCCGGGCGCCACCGCGACGCGCCCGGACTGGACGCGTTCGTCCAGCGCAAGGCCGTGCTCGCGGGAGAAGCGCACGGCCTGCCCGTTCTCGACCACCAGCGTTCGCTCTACGCCCATCTCGCGGGCCAGCTCGGCGTGACTCCTGAGGTGGGCCAGCGTCCCGTGAACCGGCAGGAACGCCCGCGGCGCCGTCAGCTCGAGCATGCGGCGTTGCTCGGAGCGGCCCGCGTGGCCGCTGGTGTGCACGTCCGGATCGGTGAAGCGCGTGTGGAGCACCACGCCGCGCCGCAACAGATCGTTCATCAGCGCGAGTACGACGCGCTCGTTGCCCGGGATCACGCGCGAGGAGAACACCACGCTGTCCCCTTCATCCAGCGAGAGGTAGGGGTGCGCCCCCGCGGCGAGCCGGCTCATGGCGCTGTTCGGCTCCGCCTGCGTGCCGCCCGCCAGCACCAGCACCCGGCTTCGCGGCAGGCTCTGCAAGTCCTCCGGCGCCACCACCAGGTTGCTGGGCCAGGCCAGACGCTCGATGGCGGTGGCGATCTCCCGTTGGGAGCTCAGGCTGCGCCCGAGCAGGCAGAGCTTGCGCCCGGTCCGCTGGGCGATCTCGCCCAGGAGGATCAGACGCTGGATGTTGCTGGCGAAGAGCGCGACGACGACGCGCCCGGAGGCGGCGGACACGATACGCTCGAGCGCCGCGCCCACGGCGCGTTCGGAGCCTGCGCGCTCGGGGGTGTCGATGTTGGTGCTGTCGCTGAGCAGGAGTTCGACGCCGCGCGCTCCGATCGCCGCCAGGCGCGCTTCGTCGCTGGGCTCACCGTCGGGCGGATCGGCGTCGAAGTTGAAGTCGCCGCTGTGCAGCACGAATCCCTCGGCGGTCTCGATGCACAGCGCGCTCGCCTCGACGATGGAGTGTGCGACCCGGATGGCCTCGACCTCGAAGGGGCCGACTCGGGTCAGCGAGCCGGCGCGCACCTCGTTGAGGTCGAGCTCGTGGGCGGCGAAGTCGTGCTCCGCCAGGCGCCGCTTGGCCAACCCCAGAGCGTGGGGGGGCCCGAACACCGGGACGTCCAGGCCGTCGAGCAGGTAGGGCAGCGCGCCGATGTGGTCTTCGTGGCCGTGAGTGAGGAAGACGCCCGCCACGCGCTCGGCGTTCTGGAAGAGCCAGGAGAAATCCGGGTGGAAGACGTCGATGCCCAGGTCGTCGTGGGGAAAGCTGGTGCCCGCGTCCACCACCAAGATGCCGTCGGACTGCTCGATGGCGAGGCAGTTCATGCCAATCTCGCCAAGGCCCCCCAAGGGCACGATGCGCAGGGTCAAAGCTCGCTCCGGGGAAGGAGCCTAGCCGAGCGCCGAGGTCGGGACTACGTTCCGGGCGCGAACCGGAGGAAACCGTGAGCGTCAAGAGCGTATCGCCTCAGGAAACCCGAGCCTTGCTCGAAGCAGGAGCCGTCTACGTGGATGTGCGCAGCGAGCCCGAGTTCGAGGCCGGGCATCCACCGGGTTCCTTCAACGTGCCGCTGCTCCACGCGGGTGGCGCCGGCATGGTGCCGAACCCGGAGTTCCTCGAGGTGATGCAGCGTTGCTTCGGCAAGAACGAAAAGCTCGTGATGGGGTGCCGCTCGGGCCAGCGCTCGCTGCGCGCCGCAGAGATGCTGGTGCAGGCCGGCTACACCGACGTGGCCAACCTGTTCACCGGCTGGGAGGGCAGCCGTGACGCCTTCGGACGCATGACCCCCGGATGGCGTGCCGAAGGTCTGCCCGTCGAGCTGGGGAAGCCCGCCGGCCAGTGCTACGAGGACGCGAAGACTCGAGAGCCCCGTTAGCGGAACACCGGCGCTCCCGGGCCGAGCAAGAACCCGAGCAGCGCGCCGAGCACCGCGACGGCCAGAGCGATGCCGATGGAGACCTTCGCCGACGGCGCGCGACGCGTCTGCCAGGTGACGGGATTGGTCCGGAGCAGGCGCTTGGCGACGACGAGCGCCGTCTCGCTGGTTTCCGGCACGCACAGGAGCGCCGCGACCGAGCGAATCGCCAGCCCTTCGGGGTCGCCCTTGGCACCGCGCTCCTTGAGCGCGACCGCGTAGAGCAAGGCCAGCGGAGGCGGCAAGGTCTCCTGCTTCGACAGCACCTCGACGACGCCTTCCCAGTTGGTGGTGGCGAGCAGCGGCTCGACGTCGGCGAGCTTCTCGTCGAAGCTGGTCAGGTTCGGGGTCTTGCCCGGCGCGGGCAGCGTCGAGGCGTTGCGATCAATCAGCGGATCCGGCGGTGGCGGCGCCGTGACCTGGATCGGCGGCAGGCTGAGGAAGCGGCGCAACAGGCCGTCCACCGTCTCGTCTGCCGCGCTGGGCGACGCCTCTTGGGACGCTCCCTCGGGAGCGTCCTCACTCGGCGGGGGTTCGGGCTCGGCTGACGACACGCCCTCTCAGGATACCCGGGTCGAGCGTGAGATCGCAATTCAGCCGCCGTCGCCGCCCGATGCCCGCTCTTGCTCACGGACGCGCAGGTAGTCCGCGGCGTTCTTCTCGATCAGCGCCGCGTCGCGGGCGGCCTTCTCCGCCTCCGCGTGCAGCACGGCCGAGAACAGCGTCAGCCCCCAGATCCCGTTCTCGCGCCTGCGAAACGGGTAGCGCGTGCCCTTCACGGTCTCGACGGTGGCGCGCTCCCCCACGACCTCGATCTTGGCGACCCCGGACAGATCCTTGCGCAGTCGATCGATCCAGCCGCGCTGTCGAGCGTGCAGCGCGAACACGTCGGCGCCGTCGGGCGCCAGGGCCTCGGCAGCGTAGGCCTCGCTGAGCCGGGTGCGCTCGGGCTCGGGGTACGCCTCGAGCACCCGATCCCTCGCCTGCTTGCGATAGGTGCGTATCGTGTAGCAGGCGTGCTGGGTCTGGGTCTCGGTGTAGGCGAAGAACTCCTCGGGCCGCCCCAAGTTCACCGCTCGCACCACGCGCAGGTAGGCACCCTCCGGCGTGCGGTCGCTCGGGAAGCGGCGCCACGACCAGGCGAACCACCCGGCGGGTACGAGGAGGATGGCCACCACGGCCAGCCCGAGCAGGCGCCGACGCTTCAAGGCGGGGCGGATCTAGCGCGAATGTGCCGCGAACCCAATGGACGTCATCGACAATCCACGCTAGCGACTGGTTCTTCATGTTCCAGGGAGCACGCGTCGCGGTCGTGGTGCCGGCCTATCGGGAGGAGCGCCTGCTCCCGCGGACCCTGCGCGGCATCCCGGGCTTCGTCGACTCGATCGTGGTCGTGGACGACGCCAGCCCGGATCGAACCGCGGAGGCGGCGGCGTCCGTCGGGGACCCACGGGTCAGGCTCGTGCGGCACGACGAGAACCGCGGCGTCGGGGCCGCCATCGCCACCGGGTACCTCCGCGCGCTCGCCGCCGGCGCGGACGTCGTGGCGGTGATGGCCGGCGACGCCCAGATGGATCCGGAGGATCTGCCGCGGGTGCTGGAGCCCATCACGGGAGGACGGGCCGACTACGTGAAGGGCAATCGCTTCCTGCACCCCTCCGCCATGGACATGCCGCGACTGCGCCGCTGGGGGAGCCGAGCGCTCTCCTCGCTGACCCGCGCGGCGACGGGCCTCGACGTGGACGACACGCAGTGCGGCTACACGGCCATCAGCCGCGCCGCCCTGGAGCGCCTCGATCTCGGAGCCGTGTGGCCGCGCTTCGGATACCCGAACGATCTCTTGGGACTGCTCTCGCAAGGCGCGTTTCGCGTCGCCGAAGTCCCAGTGCGGCCCGTCTACGGCGACGAGTCGAGCGGCCTTCGGCCCTGGCACGTCGGGGTCATCGCGATGGTCGTGCTGAGGAGGGCCGCGCTCGGCTTGGTCGAAGAGCGCGCCCTGCTCACCGGCGCGGCGCAGGCGGTGCCGGAGGTGGCTCGTCCAGGTCGAGCTCCATGAGGTGAATCGGGAACTTCACCAGGCAGCCGATCTCGCGGAAGTCCTCGTCGCCCTTCAGCCAACCCCAGCGCGCGAACACGCTCAGAAACCCCAGCGTGAACATGGGTCGGACCACTCCCCCCCAGTGCGTTCCGCTCTCGGAGGCTTGCATCAGCAGACCACCGTCCACGCCGATGAAGATGAACCCCGCTTCGAGGCCGAGCGAGGCACGGGTGAGCTCGTTCTTGGGCTCGAGGTAGAGGTCGGAGTAGGCGCCGACCCAGTTGCCGTGTCCGACCGGGAAGGCCACGACGCTCGCCTCGGCGCCGAAGCTCACCGCGGTGGGCAGGTTGGGATGAGCCGCCCCGGCGACGCCGAGCCCGACGGGCAAGAACAGACCCTCGGGGAAGTGCCCGCGGCGGCGCGGATGCGAAGGCGGCGGCGCGTCGCCGCCGTGGTACCCCACCTGAGTCGGCTGCTCGGGGTCCTCCGCGATCTCCAGCGGGCGGTCGGGCTCCGCGCGGAGAGGCAGCGACCAGAACACGACGAGCGCAGAGAGCAGCCGAGCACGGAGCGCCACGCAAGGAGCTTAGGCCATTCAGCGCGCCGGCGTCACGGGCCGCGGCCGCTTGGGCAAGACCACGCGGAACTCCGAGCCCTCGCCGGGACGGCTCACGACGTCGATGTCACCGCCGTGCGCGTGCACGATCTGGCGCGTGATGTACAGGCCCATGCCGATGCCACTGCGCCCTCGGCTGGAGGCGCCGCGCTCGAACTGATCGAAGATGCGCGACAAGTCCACGGGCTCGATGCCTATCCCGCGGTCCTCGACCAAGAGCTCCGCGACCTCGCCGCGCGACCGCGCCGACACCCTAATCGGCTTGCCCGCGCCGTACTTGAGCGCGTTGCTGACCAGATTGTCCACGACCTGTTCGATGCGTAGCCGGTCCCAGAGCCCGGTCACGTCGCTGTCCAGGGCCAGCTCGAAGGCCTGGCCGCCGGTGCCGGGCTGCTCCCGCGCGCGCTCCAGGACCTCGCGGACCACCTCGTCCAAACACACCGTGTCGCGCTCGAGCACCAGATGGCCGGCGGTGATCCGCGAGGCATCCAGCAGGTGGTCGATCAATCGCTCGAGCCGCTCGGTCTGTCGGATCGCGCCGTCCAGCTTGCGCTGCGCGCGCTCGTCGGGTGCCGACGTGTGCGCCAAGCTCTCCAGCCTGAGCTTCAGCGCCGTCAGCGGGGTCCGGAGCTCGTGGGAGGCGATCGACAGGAACTCGTCGCGGGCTCGGATCGCCTGCTTCAGATCCTCCGAGTCCGAGTAGGTCCCGAGCCAACCCGTGACGCTTCCGTCCTCGTCTCGCTCGGGGAGCGCGCGGCAGGTGTGCCAGCGCATCGCACCGTCGAAGCCCCGCTTCAGGCGGCACTCGACCTCCAGCACCTCCCCGGACGCCAGCGACTGCTCCCAGGCGCGGATGGCGCGCTTCTTGTCGTCCGGGTGAATGGCGACCACCCAGCCCTCGCCTCGCGACTCGTCGGCCGAGAGCCCGGTGTACTCCTGCCAGCGCCGGTTGCAGTACTCCAGCGAGCCCGCCGCATCCAACGTCACCACCAGCTCGGGAATCGCCTCGGCCAGGTTGGCGTAGCGCCTCTCGGCGAGCACCCGGAGCTCGGCCAGCTTCAGCTCCCGCTCTCGCCGGCCCGCCTCGAGCAGCGCCCGGGCTTGCTGCGCGATGCGCAGGTCCTTGCGGTAGAGCTCGGCGAAGATCCCCACCTTTGCGCGGAGCACGTCGCGATCGACGGGCTTCTGCAGGTAGTCCACGGCGCCCGCCGCGTAGCCCTTGTAGATCTGCCCCGGGTTCGCGTCGGCGCCGGTCAGGAAGATGATGGGCGTGACGCTGGTCCGATCTCGTTCGCGGATCAGCCGAGCCAGCTCGAAGCCGTCGATCTCCGGCATCCGAACGTCCAGCAAGATCACGGCGAAATCCCGCTCCAGGAGGTGCTTCAGCGCCTCCCGGGGCGAGTCCACCAGGGCCAAGCGGTAGTGCGGGACGTTCAGGGTCTCACCGAGTGCGAGCAAGTCCTCCGGTCGGTCGTCCACGACCAGAATGTCGACGGGCTCGACCTCACGCTCGGTCATTGCGAGAGCCAGACCCTCAGGGTCGAGAGCAGATGCTCCACGTTCACGGGTTTTGCGATGTAGTCGCTGGCGCCGGCCTGCAGGCACTTCTCGCGGTCGGCGCGCATGGCCTTGGCCGTGAGGGCGATCACGGGGAGCGCCGCGTGCGCCGTCTGCTGGCGTATCCGACGGATCACGTCGTAGCCGTCCATCTCGGGCATCATGATGTCCATCAGGACGGCCCGCACCTCCGGGTGCTCATCCAGGAGTGCCAGACCGTCCCGTCCGTTGTCAGCATACACCACTCGCGCTCGGTGGCGCTCCAGCACGCTGGTGACGGCGAAGATGTTCCGGACGTCGTCGTCGACCACGAGCACTTCTGCTCCGTCCAGCTCCTCCACCAATCGACGGCTCGACTCCAGCAGCGTACGCTGAAGGGGATTGAGCGTCGCCTCCGGCCTGTGCAGGAAGATGCATGAGAGGCCGAGCAGCGCCGCCTCGCTCGAGGCGAAGCGCACACCGAACGGCAGCGCCATTCGCCTGAGGAGCTGGCGCTCACCCTCCGACGGGGTCCGGTCCACGTGCAGAATCGTCGGAACGCCTCGCGCCGCGCCCCCGTTCGAGAGCCCCTCCAAGACTTCAGCCACCTCCCCTTGCACGCGGACCACCCGACACTCGGGGTCCCAGCCGTCGGCGAGCTCGCCGCCTTCGGCCACCTCGACCTCCACGTCTTGCCCTCCCAGGAGCTCCCGCAGGTGCCCGCCCCAACCGGAGTCGCCACCGAGGAGCAACAAGCGCTTTGGGGTGCGCGCCGACAGCTCGAGCATGCGCGCGACCGCGTCCTCCACCCGAGACCCGTCGACGGGCTTGGCCGAGAAGCAGGCAGCGCCCAGCGCCAGGGCCCGTGCCCGAGCGTCCTCGCCTGCGAACACCGCCACCGGGACCCGTCGCAGCTCGGCGTCGTGCTTCAGCCGGTCGAGCACGGCCCAGGCATCGGAGTCCGGGAAACCGAGCACCACTGCGGAGAGGTTGACCTTCCCGAGCAACGCCAGGGCGGCGGAGCAGTCACTCGCCACGACGGCCTTCGAGCCGTGGCGATGTGCCACGTCCAAGGCGAGATGGGCGATCTCGACGTCGTCGTCGACGATCAGTACGGCGGGATCGCCCGGCGACAGGCTGCGAAGGTCGTCGAGGCGGCTCGCCGGCAGGCGCACCGCCTCCGCAGAGAATACGGCCGGTGAGCGCGCGCGGGTGCGCTCCTGACGGACGACGGCAGGGGGAGTCGAGTAGAGGCGAGGCAGGTAGAACGTGAACGTGCTGCCCACCTCGGGCTTGCTGGACACGCGGATCTCCCCGCCCAGCAAGCGCGCGATTTCCCGGCTGATGGATAGACCGAGCCCCGTCCCACCGTAGCGCCTGACGGTCGTGCCGTCGGACTGCTGAAACGCCTCGAAGATGATGCGCTGCTTGCTCTCGGGAATGCCGATCCCCGTGTCCGAGACGGCAAAGGCGATGACGGTGTCGGCGGCGTCGAGCGTCTCGTGACCCGGCGTCCAGCCCGAGCTCTGTGCGCCTACCACCAGGCGAACGCTCCCGCGCTCGGTGAACTTGAAGGCGTTGGACAGGAGGTTCTTCAGTACCTGCTGGAGCCGCTGCTCGTCGGTCGTCATCAGCGCCGGGAGCCCCGCGCCCAGCTCGACCTGGAACTCGAGAGCGCGCTGCTCGGCCACGTGGCGGAAGTTCTTCTCCACGTGCTCCTTGAGCTCCGCGAGCACGACCTCGCCGGGTCGAATGGCCACGGTACCCGACTCGACTTTGGAGAGGTCCAAGATGTCGTTGATCAGCTCGAGGAGGTCGGTGCCGGAGGCGCAGATCGTCCGAGCGAACTCCACCTGCTTGGCACTCAGCGTACCTTCGGCGTTCTCAGCCAACATCGTCGAGAGAATGAGCAGGCTGTTGAGCGGAGTGCGAAGCTCATGGGACATGTTGGCCAGAAACTCGGACTTGTATCTGCTGGCTAGCGCCAGCTGCTCCGCTTTCTCCTCGATCTCCGCCTTGGCCAGCTCGACCTCGCGGTTCTTCAGCTCGAGCAACTCTGCCTTGTCCTCTAGCTGCTCGTTGGTGACCTGGAGCGCCTCCTGTTGCTGTTTCAGGCGCTCCTCCGACTCGCGCAGGGTAGCTGCCTGAAGCTCCAGGCGATCGTTGGTCTGACGCAGCTCCTCCTGCTGGATCTGCAGCTCGCGGGTCAGCGACTGCGACTGCTGGAGCAACGCCTCGGTGCGCATGCTCGCGGAGATGGTGTTGATGACGATGCCGATGCTCTCGGTGAGCTGGGCGAGGAAGACCTGATGGATGTCGCTGAACGAGCGGAAGGACCCCAGCTCGACCACGGCGTTGACCCGCCCTTCGAACAAGACTGGCAGAACCGTCAAGCTCCGGGGCGGGGCCTCTCCGAGCCCCGATCGCACGGTGGCGTAGCCTTCGGGAACGGGGTCGACGACGAGCGTGCGCTTCTCCAGCGCCACCTGGCCGATCAGCCCCTCGCCAAGAGAGAGGGCGGGGCGCGCCGAATCGGCGCAACCGTAGCTCGCGAGCAGCTTCAGCCGCACCTCTCCGTGCCCGTCCATCTCGGTCAGGTAGACGACGCCGTGTTGCGCCGACACGAGCGGCGCCAGCTCCGACAGCGTTTGGCGCGCGACCGCCACCAGGTCGCGCTGCCCTTGGAGCATGCGGGTGAAGCGCGCCAGGTTCGTCTTCAGCCAGTCTTGCTCGGTGGTCTTCTGCGTCGTCTCCTTCAGGTTCCGGATCATCTCGTTGATGTTGTCTTTGAGCGTCGCGACCTCTCCCGAAGCCTCGACGGTGACGTAACGGTTGAGATCTCCCTTGGTCACCGCCGTGGCCACGTCGCCGATGGCGCGGACTTGCGTGGTCAGGTTGGCCGCGAGCTGATTGACGCTGTCGGTCAGGTCGCGCCAGGTGCCGGCGGCCCCCGGAACCTCGGCTTGCCCGCCCAGCTCGCCTTCGGTGCCGACTTCGCGCGCTACGCGCGTCACCTCACTCGCGAACGAGTTGAGCTGGTCCACCATGGTGTTGATGGTGTTCTTCAGCTCCAAGATCTCGCCCTTGACGTCCACTGCGATCTTCCTGGACAGGTCACCCCGTGCCACCGCGGTGGTGACCTCCGCGATGTTCCGCACCTGAGTGGTCAAATTGCCGGCCATGAAGTTCACGCTGTCGGTCAGATCCTTCCAGGTGCCGCTCACGTCCGGCACCTCGGCCTGACCGCCGAGCTTGCCCTCGGTGCCGACCTCGCGCGCCACGCGCGTCACCTCACTCGCGAACGAGTTGAGCTGATCCACCATGGTGTTGATGGTGTTCTTCAGCTCCAAGATCTCGCCCTTGACGTCGACGGTGATCTTCTTGGTCAGATCACCCCGCGCCACCGCGGTGGTCACGCCGGCGATGTTTCGCACCTGCCCGGTGAGGTTCCTCGCCATCAAGTTGACGCTGTCGGTCAGGTCCTTCCAGGTCCCGGCCGCGCCGCGCACCCTGGCCTGGCCCCCCAGCTTGCCCTCCGTGCCGACCTCGCGGGCCACCCGGGTCACCTCGCTGGCGAAGGATCCCAGCTGTTCCAGCATCCCGTTCACGGTCTTTGCGGTGCGCAGGAACTCTCCGCGCAGCGGGCGCCCATCGAACTCCAGCGGCATGGTCTGGCTCAGATCGCCCGCAGCGAACGCGCCAATCACGCGCCCGACCTCGGTCGTCGGGCGCACCAGATCCTCGATCAACTCGTTGACCGAGCTGACCGAGGAGGACCACGATCCGCCGAGGTCCCCCAGGGAGGCGCGCACGCCGACCTTCCCCTCTTTGCCGACGACCTTGCTGACCCTGGAGAGCTCCTCGCTGAGCGCGCGGCTGAGCTCGATGACCTGGTTCAGCTCGTCGGCGATCTCGCCGGCGACGCCCGTGTAGACCGCCGGCACCGAGGCGCCGAAGTCGCCGCTACGAAAGGCCCGCAGGGTGCGCAAGAGCTCCCGCGGCGGAAGCACGTCGCGTGGCGGCGGCGCCGGCACCGGTCCCCGGCGGCGGGCGCGACGGTTCATGGCGTCCCGCGCAGAGTGGGAAAACGCCACATGCGTCGCCCTGCCACGTCTGGACTCGAGCGCGCGCGCACCACTCCGCCCGGATCACACGGGTACGCCGCTTGCACTGGGTGCTGGCCATGACCCGCGTACAAGACGTGATGCAGACGTGGCCGGTCGTGGTCGGCGCCGACGACTCCGCCGAGGAGGCGCGCTGCTTGGCGGAAGCTTGGGGTGTCCATCACCTGATGGTCACCTCGGAGCAGGCGCTCGTGGGCGTCATCTGCCAGTGCGATCTCGCCAGCGCAGCCGACGACGAGCTCGTCTCTTCGCGCATGCAGTCGCCGTTCGTGTTCGTCACGCCCGGTGCGAGCATCGACGCGGCAGCCGAAACGATGCTCGGCTGCGGCGTCGGCTGCCTGCCGGTCCTCGACGAGCTCGGCCGCCTCTCCGGCGTCGTGACGCGCCGCGACCTCAGAGAGGCAGGGGCGCTGCCGGGCTCGCCGGGATTCGACGCCTGCGCCGCCTGCGGAGCGACGCACGGACTGAGACTGCCTGCCCGAGGGGGCGCCGTGGTGTTCTGCGCCGAGTGCATCGGGCGCGCTCGACCCTACGACGAGCACGCCGCGACGACGCTGGGCGGTAGCGATTGAGCTCACACCCTCCCGACTCATCGACCTAAGACCGAGCACGCTTCGTGCCAAGCTGCGACCCGGGAATTCCATCGCGCAATCGCGCTTCTTCGTGGATCGCAATCTGCGACATGTCGCGCCCTGCGTCCGTTGCGCTGGGCGGCGTGGGGTGGGAGCCTACGATGCAGTGGCGAAGACGATCCTCCTGTTCGACGAGGCGAATCGAGTCGCGCCGGCGGTGTTGGCGGCGGTGACTCGACGCTTCGACGTGGTTCGCGTGTCGAGCTTGGAAGGTGTCTGTGGCAGCTTCGACGTCGCCCTGATCGCGCCTGGAGGGCGCGACCCCTTCGCCGCTTGTAGCCACGTCCGGCAGACCCGCCTGGCTTCGGAGACCGTGGTCCTGTCCCAAGGCGGCGGGCTGCACGACGCGCAGAAGGCCCTGCGCGCCCGCGCGTCGGACTTCGTGCCGGATGGCGACGACCCGGAGGTCGTGTTGGAGCGCCTCACGGCGGTGCTCGAGGAGAGCGCCCTCTGCCGAGAGCTCGACCGCCTGCGCGCCACCAGCGAGGGTCTCCCGCACACGGTGGAGCTCACCGGCGAAAGCCCGGCGATGCAGCAGCTGAAGAAGCGCCTCGCCCGAGTGACGGCGTCGGACGTCACGGTGCTGATCAGCGGTGAGAGCGGGACCGGCAAGGAGGTCGTCGCCCGCACCATCCACGCTCGGAGCCGCCGTAACGGGCAGCCGTTCGTCGCCGTGAACTGCTCCTCCATCCCCAGGCAGCTCCTGGAGAGCGAGTTCTTCGGACACATGAAGGGAGCGTTCACCGACGCGACGCGCGATCGGGATGGGCTTTTGGTCCAGGCATCGGGCGGCTGCATCTTCCTGGACGAGATCGGCGACATGCCTCTGGACCTCCAGGCGAAGCTCCTCCGCGCGCTGCAACAGCGCACGGTGCGCCCGCTCGGACATTCTCGCGAAGTGGCGTTCGACGCTCGCGTCATCGCCGCCACCGGCAAGAGCCTCGAGCGCGAGGTGACCGAGGGGCGCTTTCGCGAGGACCTGTACTTCCGCCTGAACGTGCTCCAGGTTCGCGTGCCACCGCTCCGCGATCGGGGGCGAGACGTGCTCCTGCTCGCTCAACAGTTCATCCACCGCGCGGCGAGCACGTCGCGACCGATCGTCGGGCTGACTCCGGGCGCGGCCCGTGCCTTGCTGGCACACTCCTGGCCCGGCAACGTGCGCGAGCTCGAGCACTGTATCGTCGCAGCCATGGCCAACGCGCGGCACGACCACATCCGCGCCGCCGACCTGCCTGCAGAGCTGCGGCCCGAGCCCTGCGCCCGAGAGGCGGACGAGAGCGAGCTCTTGCCATTGGCCGCGGTCGAGCAGAGCTACATTCTGTCCGTCCTCAAGTCGGTCGGCGGCAACCGCGCGCGGGCCTCGCAGCTGCTCGGAGTGGACCGCAGCACGCTCTACCGCAAGCTGAAGCAGTACGGCGTCACCGACGCGGCGCGGAGGGCCCGGACCGAGACCCGAGTGTGAGCGCAGAAGCTCAGCGGCGCTCACGCTCGAGCCCTAGACGCTCGAGCTTCCGGTACAAGGTGGCGCGATCGATCCCCAGCCTGCGCGCGGCCTGCACCTTGTTTCCCCCCACCGCGCGCAGCACCACTTGAATGTGCCGCCGCTCGACCTCCTCGAGGGAGGTCACGTCGAGGAGCTCGGACCTACCCGCCTTTCGGGGCGAGCGCACCGCGGTCGGCAGCTCCTCGAAGCCGATGCGGCCACCCTCCGCCAGCGCCATGGCGGCGTTCAACGTGTTCTCGAGCTCGCGCACGTTGCCGGGCCAGTGGTAGCTCACCAGCAATCGCTCCGCCTCGGGAGCCAGCACGTAGGGCACGCCGCTGGAGCTCTCCAGGAAGTGCCGGGCCAGCGCCAGAACGTCCTCGGCCCCGCGCTCGCGCAGCGGCGGCATGTGGATGTGGAGCACCTTGATGCGGAAGTAGAGGTCCTCCCGGAACTGACCGAGCCGGGCGGCGTGCTGGAGGTTCTTGTTGGTCGCCGCGACGATACGCACGTCGCACTCGACTTCTTGCGCGGAGCCCACCGGGCGGATCAGCCGCTCCTCGAGCGCCCGCAAGAGCTTGGGCTGCAGGTCGAGGGGCATGTCGCCGATCTCGTCCAGGAACAGCGTGCCGCCGTGGGCTCGTTGGAACAGCCCGACTCGCGCCTCGGAGGCCCCCGTGAACGCGCCCCTGGCGTGCCCGAACAGCTCGGACTCGAGGATGTCGTGCGGGACCGCGGCACAGCTCACCGCCACGAAGGGTCCATCCCGCCGATCGCTCCCTTGATGGATGGCGCGTGACGCGATCTCCTTTCCGGTCCCGCTCTCGCCGGTGACCAGCACGGTCGAGTTGGTGGCGGCTACCCGCGTCAGCTGATCCCGCACCTTCGCCATCAGGCTGCTCGGCCCGAGCAGCCCGTGAGTGGTGGCTTCGACCGGCTCGAGCGGCTCTAGGCGCAGGACCACCGGGCTCGCGCGCTCTCGCTCCAGCGCCTTGGTCACGGTGGCGTCGAGCTGGGCCAGGCTCACCGGCTTGGTGATGAAATCGAACGCCCCGGCGCGCAACGCACCGACCGCAGCGTCGACGTCGCCGAAGGCCGTCATCACCACCACCGGCACGCTGGGCCGATCGCCCACCAACTGGCGACACAGTTGGATGCCGTCGATCCCGGGCATCTTCATGTCGGTCAAGACCAGGTCGAACTCGGCGTCGTCGAGCTCGCGGAGCGCCGCTGCTCCGTCGGGGCGAGGAAGCGGCACGTGGCCCAGATCCGCGAGCGTGTCGCAGAGCGCCGAACGCGTGTCTTCGTCATCCTCGACGACCAGGATGGTGGCGGGGGCCCCTGCCCTGCCCGGGGCGCTGCGGCTCTCGGGGGTCACACTGGAACCATTGGTCATCGGCCTTCCGGGCGCAACGGCCGTGGCTTCCTGCACTGCGACTCGGTCTCCCGTCACGAGCGGGTCGCCTCGATCAGTCCCAGCAGCGCCTGCAACGCCACTGGCTTCCTGAGGACCCCTGCGACACGTTGTGGCTCTGGAGCGTCGCTCGACGCTGCGGTCAGCACGACTACGGGAATGTGCTCGAGCTCGGGGTCCGCCAGGAGCTCACGCCTGAGGCGCCAACCGTCCATCTGCGGCATCCACAGATCCAGGATGATCACGCTGGGCCGGTGCCCTCGGCGGAGGTAGTCGAGCGCTTCATGGCCACCTCGCCGCGTCACGACCGAGTAGCCCTCGTCGCTCAACACCTCCGCGAGCGCCTCCCGGATCGCGTCGTCATCATCGACGACGAGGAGCGTAGGTCGAGAAGTCATGGCACCCTGGCCCACCCCGTGCACAGCGTAAGCCGGGGTCGAACCTCGAGCCAGTGTCGCAGTTTGCATCAAGCACCGCCGAGCGGGAGCTCGAAGTCGGACGGGCACAGTCGAACCGCGGACACGCCAGGTCGCGCCTGCTCGACGAACCCGAGCTCACCTCCGGACCACGTTCCCAGGTCGCGGAGTCGCGCGCGCATCTGCTCCATGATTTCGTGGAACACGAGGCGGGCGCTGACGAACCCCATGTCGACCAGCGCTTCGCCCAACGGGCAGTCCCAGCGCGCCGCTCGTTCGACGGCCAGCTCGACCTCTGACGCGGAGAGGTGGCCCAGCCGAACCAGGCGCTCACCGAGCAGGTGCTCGTGCTCGCTCGACGCGATGAACACCGGGGCTCCGTCGTCGAAGAAGACGCGCATCTCCCGGTCGCCGGAGCGCGCGACCAAGAGGCCGGAGGCCCGCCGGCGCGCGAGCCGAGTCAGCACGGCCCGCGTCGCGGCTGGTGTCAAGAGCGCCCGCTGGGGCAAGCACGGGGGCTCGCCGAATCGGTAGGCGAAGAGCTCTCGCTGGCGAGCCAGCCCGGGTGCCTCCGAAGCACGGCAGAGCGTTCGGCGTCCGGTCGCCAGTGAGCGCGCGTCGCGTGCGATTCGACCTGCCATGCGGGATGCCAGCCCCGCGCCGGCAGGCAGTGACGATCGGTGGTCGGCGCTCTGCCGAGCGCCGGTCGCCGAACGCACGGTGGTCCGCAAGCCGGGACGAAGCGTGCCCGCGATCTCCCCCAAGAACTGCACCAGCTGCTCTCG
This sequence comes from Polyangiaceae bacterium, assembly GCA_015075635.1. Lineage (NCBI taxonomy): Bacteria > Pseudomonadati > Myxococcota > Polyangiales > Polyangiaceae > Polyangiaceae bacterium. The sequence continues at coordinate 1,238,085 of JABTUA010000003.1, read as the reverse complement.
TCCCGCGCCGAGCGAGAGCTCCGCCCGCGCCTCTCCGAGGGCGGCGGCGAACGCCCGCGCCGAAGGAAAGCGCTCCTCGCGGTGCTGCGCCAGCGCCGTCCGGATGATCCGCGCGAGCGGGCCAGGCAAGCTGCCGTCGAGGCTCCTCGAATACCCGGCGTAGTTGGCGGCCAGCGTCGCGAGCTCGTGGTCGCGGGCGAAGGCCCGGCGCCCCGTCAACAGCTCCAGGAGCACCACCCCAGCGGCGAACAGATCCGCGCGCGCATCGAGCGCGTCACCGGCCAGCTGCTCCGGCGCCATGTAACCGACCTTCCCCTGCAACACGCCGGGCGCGTGTGGCGTGCCGCCGCGAGTGACCAGAGCAATCCCGAAGTCCCCCAGCTTCACCTCTCCGTCCCAGGTCACGAGCAGGTTGTTGGGCGAGACGTCGCGGTGGACCACTCCGGCCTCGACGCCGTCGTCGTCGAGGATGGTGTGGAGAGCGGACAGCCCTTCGAGCAGCTGCTCGACGACGTAGACTGCCGCCGCGGGACGCATCAGCGTGACGGAACGGCTCAGCACGTCCGACATGGAGGGGCCGTCCACCAGCTCCATGACCATGAAGGGTTCGTTCTCGAACACGCCGAGCTCGAAGGTGTGAACCAGGCGCGGGTGATCGAGCCGCATGCCCAGGAGCGCCTCGTCGGAGAACATGAGCACCGCCCGCGGGCTCTCGGCCAGGGAAGGCAGCATGCGCTTGAGCGCGACCTCCGTGCCGTCGGGAGCGCTGGCCCGCCACACGGTGGCCATTCCGCCGCGCGCGATGACCTCACGCAAGGCGTACTGCGCGAATCGCTCGATGGGCCGACGTTGCGAGACGACCGGCTCGGCGTCGCTGGGTGGAACCGGAGCGGCGTGTGTCCGAGGGGGGACGAGCCTGAGCACCCGCTCGGTTCTCGCGGACCGCATCACGGCCTCACCCGATTGGAGTGGTAGTGCGACGGCATGCTGGACCTCGAGCACGCGGCATGCCAAGCCGGCGGAGGCGAGCACGGCGAAGAAGCGGCGGCATCACGCCCGAGCCCACGCCGCATTGCGCACCAGTGCGGCGTCTTGCGACGGCCGATCGCGGCCGAGAGCTGGCACGAACGGCGAATGTGGGCTGGAACGGCTCTTGCTGGCTGGATCTTGTCGCGCCCCTTGCGGCGCTGCCACGGAGGAGGAGAGGAAGATGACCCAGAGCATGGGACAGACCGCGTGGAGAGCGCGGGCGACCGGCCTTCAGGAACCGGACGACTCCGAGATCGACGCTCCGGTGTCGAGCTCGATGCGGTTCCCAACGGTCGTCACCGCGAATACGCCGCTCGCGCAGACGGCCGAGTTGCTGCTCCGGCCGGGAGCAATGCTGGCGGTCGTCGTGGACGAGCGGCGGCGACCGCTGGGCATCGTCACCCCGTCGGACGCGCTCTCGTTCGCGCACCGCCTCGGTCCGGTGGCGCTCGAGACCGCGACTGCCCTCGACGCCGCTCGCTCCGGCGGTCGGTTCATGCCGGAGACAGCTACGCTCGGCGCCGTTCACACTTCACTGCTCGACGAGAACCGCGACTTCTTCGTGGTCGTGGGCCCGGACGGGCGGCTCGCGGGGCTCATCACCGCGATGGATGTGCTCGAAGCGATGAGCGAGTCGCCGCCGCGCTCCGGCACGAGGCCCGTTGGCACGCTGCGGCGGCGCCGCTGAGCGGCGTCAGGCGCAGATCTTCCACGTCAGGTCGTCGAACACCCAGCCGAAGCTGGGGAGCCAGCAGCACGGCGCGGTCGGGTCTTCCTGACCTGAGGCGTCGTAGCACTCCAGGGAGCCGCCATCGAAGCTGAGCACCACGTACCAGGTGTCACCGTTATTCGCGACCAGCTTGGCTGAAGCAGGGATCGCGCCCTGGTGCTGCGTGGGGCCGAGGTCGGCGCTGAGCGTCCCCTGCTCCGCGTCGAACACCACCGTGGCGCTGTACTTGGCACCCACGCTGATGCCGTGCGTGCCAGCGAACAGCTTCGCCTCCACGTCCGTCGTGCCGCAGCCGCTCCCGGAGTGGTACTGCTGCTTGTAGTAGGTCTCCGCCTGCGCCTTGTTGCTCGCGCCGTGCCCCGGCGCCGGCCCCTGGAGCGTCAGCTCGAACAGGTTGCCCCCCTTGCACCAATGGGAGCCGCGCTTGAGCGCGACCAGGGACTCGAACGCGGGAAACCCGCTCTTCGTCGAGCCGCCAGCGGCGGGGTTGTAACAGGTCGGGCTCCAGGCCGCGGGCGTGTAACCGAAGGTCAGCTCGACCCGCCGGTACTCGACCCCCACGTCGAGTGGCAGCGCGATGCGCTTGAACTGCTCCGAGGAGGACACCACGTAGTGGAAGGTCTCCTTGCCGGTCTTGCAGCTCTGGGCGCCTGCGTCGCCCCCGCCGCTGCCCCCGGTCGCGGCGCCGGCTCCTCCGCCCACGCCGGCTCCTCCGCCCACGCCGGCTCCTCCGCCAACGCCGGCCCCTCCGCCGCCCGTGCCTCCGCTCGGCGTGCCACCCGTGCCGCCTCCGCCGGCAGAGGTTCCGCCGGCCCCGCCGCCGGCGACGCCCGACGGCTCGTCCTCTGCACACGCCGACGCCAGCGCGACGAGCAGCACCAGACTCGACTTGGACGGTCCCCTCATCTAGTCAACATATCACCGACTCACCTGTACAGCTTGCGATCGGCTCAGCGCGCCCCGATGCTCCGGCGCTGCGGCGGAGGTCCCGCCGCCACCAGAAAGGGTGGGATTCGAGAAATGGCAGATGCATCCATCTTGACCACGTGGGGAGCGGTGTTCCCGGGTCGCGAGACCATGGGACTCTCGGTGTTTCAGGGCGCCATCGGCTTCTTCCAGGACCAGAAGTCCAAGGGGAACATCGAGGAGTTCAAGGTCGGGATCACCGAGGTCGGCGAGCTCTCCAAGCAGGCAGGGTACATGTTGGTGGAGGGCTCCGTGGCGCAGCTTCGCAAGCTGATCGACACGGAGGACTACAAGCGCCTCTTGACCCGCGCCGCACACGTGGTGCCGGTGTCGGTGAGCCACACGGTGACCGGCCCCGCGGTCATGCAGGCCGTCGAGCGCCTGATCGCCGTGCGGAACGAGCTCGGCATCAAGTAAGCGCAGAGCTCGGGGGAAGGCGAGCGCGGACCGGGGGGCGCGCTCGCCGTTTTCTTCACGGGGCGCCGCAGGCGAGCCACTCCGCCAGCCGGCGACGCTCTGCCGTCGGCGGATCGCCCAATCCGGGCGGCATGGAATCGTTGCCGAGCGCCGACCGGGCGAAGATGCGCTCGCGCCAGCGCCGCACTTCTTCGACCGAGTCGAAGCGCACGTCGGCCGGCGCGCCCTGGCGGTCCCCTTCGCCCGCGGAGTGGCACGAGTTGCACCACCTCTCCAGGAAGGGCTCGCCGAAGCTCGCGTAGTCGAGCGACGTCCCGCCGTCGGGGCACGCGTAGTCATCGAGCTCATCGACGTGGACGCACGCCCCGACGGGGAGCAGGAGCGCGAAGAGTCCTGCTCGCCAGCTCATGGCGCCCAGTCGAGCCCGACGCCGACGCTGCCGCCGGCGTAGTAGGCTGGACCCGGCGCCTCGCTGGCGAACAGCCAGTCGAGCCACGCTTCGCCGAAGAGGAACCAGCGCAAGCGCTTCGAGCCGGCGACGGGCACGTCGGCTCCGACTCCGAGGTCGAGCCCGCCTCGGTGACGGATCCCACGCCCGACTCCGAACAGCACGCCGAACGGCTCTTCCTTGGCGAAAGCCCAGGACTCCTCGTGCTGGTGCGCCCACGCCACCCGGGCGTAAGGCTGCACGCCGTCGAGGTCGAGCCAACCCTGAACGCCGAGCGACACCAGCGTGAGCAAGCGCTGATCGACCTGCGCGTAACCCTCGCGCCCCACGAACACGGGCGCCAAGCCGACGGGAAAGCGATAGGCCAAGCGCAGCGCCGCCGACGGGATGGCGCCGTCGCCGCTCCAGTCGTCGCCCCCGCTGGTCGCCACGCCGGGGCCCACGGCCACGTCCACCTCGCCGGCCGCGCGCGCGGGCCCGGCGGCGAAGAGGCAGGCCGCGAGCGCCGCGCTCAGGGCCCTCACTCGACGACGCGTCCGCTCGCAGCGATGCGCTCGGACAGCTCGCGGAGCGACTCGTCGGACCAGCTCGCCGCGCGCGGCGTGTGGGCGACCAACCAGGCCATCACGCGCTCGGTGCGATCGCGACCCGGAAAGGGCCGGAGGTCCAGCACCCGCGGCAGCGAGACGGCGCCGCTGCTCGGCGAGAGTCGGCGGATCGGCAAGGCCTTCGCTCGCGGTGCCTGCTCCGAATGCTGAGCGAGCGCCTGCTCGGTGGGGTTGTTTCCGGGGTAACGCGCCAGCTCCGCGCGGGTCAGGATCGGCATGGTGGGAGGTGTCGGTTAGCGCCATACCGGGCCTCCAGGCCAATTTTCGGCTACTCGGCCGCGAGCGCCCGAGCCACCAAGGTCTCGGCAAAGCGCAGGGCGTGGTCGAGGTCGAAGCAACGCTCGATCTCGGCAGCTCCGAGCAGCGCCGTGAGCTCTGCGTCCGCGAGCAAGAGGGACTTGAAGTCCCCGCTACCGGAGAACGCCGCCATGGCGTTCCGCTGCACCAGCTCGTAGGCGCGCTGTCGCGCCAGCCCCTTCCCGACCAGCTCCAGCATCACCGCCTCGCTGAAGAAGAGGCCACCCGAGCGCTCCAAGTTCTGGCGCATGCGCTCCGGGTAGACCATCAGTCCTTCGACCACCGACGCCGCTCGCTCCAGCATGAAGCCGAGCGTCGCGGTGACGTCGGGGGCGATCATGCGCTCGACGCTCGAGTGGGAGATGTCCCGCTCGTGCCAGAGCGCGACGTTCTCCAGCGCCGGGACCACGGCCGCGCGCACCACGCGGGCCAGGCCGCAGAGGTTCTCGCTCAGGATGGGGTTGCGCTTGTGGGGCATCGCGCTCGAACCCTTCTGCCCCTTCGCGAACTGCTCCTCCGCTTCGCCCACCTCCGTGCGTTGCCAGTGCCGGATGTTCGTGGCGAGGCGCTCGATGGCCGCCGCCAGGAGCGCCGCCGCGGAGAAAAAGGCGGCGTGACGATCCCGCGCCACGACCTGGGTCGCCACCGTCTCCGGTTCGAGGCCGAGCTTTGCCAGGGCGGCGCGCTCGATCTCCGGCGACAGGTGCGCGTAGGTCCCGACGGCGCCCGCGATCTTGCCGACGGCGATCTCGGCCCGCGCGGCGCGAAGCCGGGCGCGGCCGCGCTTCACCTCCGCCAGGTGGCCGGCGAGGACGATGCCGAAGGTGACGGGCTCGGCGTGGATGCCGTGGGAGCGGCCGATGATCGGCGTCTTCACGTGCTCCTCCGCGCGGCGGCCGAGCGCGGAGACCAGGCGGTCCGCCCGCGAAAGCAGGAGATCCGTGGCCTGGGTGAGCAGCACCGCGAAGCTCGAGTCGAGCACGTCGTTCGAGGTCATTCCGCGGTGCAGCCAGCGCGCCGGAGCGCCGGCCTTCTCCTCGACGTGCGTCAGGAACGCGATCACGTCGTGGCGCGTGGTCTTCTCGATGCGGTCGATCTCGTCCGGGTCGGGGCGAAGGCCCAGCGCACGGAGCTCCGCTGCCGTGCCCGCCGGCACCACCCCTGCTGCTTCCATCGCTTCGCACGCGCACAGCTCGACCTCGAGCCAAACCGCGTAGCGGTTCCGATCCGACCAGAGCTCGGCGATCTCCTTGGGCGCGTAACGCGGGATCATCGGCGGCAGGCCTAACGCGTCCCCTGCGCCGCGTCCACCTGGCCTGCCGCTGGGATCGGCGCTGGATCATTTGGCCCGGCGCACGCGCGTGCCCGGGTGCCCGAAGATCTCTGCGGGCGGCTCCAGGCTGGGGTCGAAGCGGCAGCTCATCACGCGGTACTCGACCCGCGCTTCACCCATCGTGCCGTAGGTCGTGCGGAAGATCCACGAGCGCTCCAGGTCGTCCATCACGATGATGGCTCGCTCCTGCTCCGGCGTACCCATGCTCGGGTCGATGTTGACGACCTCGGCGTCGAAGGCCGCCGTGCAAGGTTCCTTGGGTGTGCCGTGCATGACCGCCTGCCCGGTCAGCAGCACGCGCATCGGCTCCGTGGTGTCCGTGACGACGATCGGGTGGCGCGTGCCTCCCTGGTAGGGCACGACGACACGCGGCGTGTCGCTCTTGTGAGCGCTGCCGCAGCGATTGGGTTTGTCGCCGGAGTCGATCTGCGTCGGAAGCGCAATGGGCGGGTCCGTCACCGCGCCGCTCGCACGGAACGGGAACAAGAGGTTCTCCCGACGCGTGCCCTCGCTGTCCCAGACGGTGACCTGGAGCCCCGCGACCCCCTTGGAGTAGGCCAGATCGCGCGCCTGGGTCAGCCCGAAGCGCGTCGGCTCGGCGAGCCCGGTCGCGAAGGCATCGAACGCCCAGCCGTTGCCGTCCCTGCGCGCGCGGACCAGCGCCGCGCCGGAGCCGACCATCATCACCGGGACGTGGGCGCCGCCGACGTGGGCCATCTCCGTGCGGGTTCCATACGGTGACGAACCGGGCCAGCGCACCTCGGGCACGCTGGTGGTGCCGCGCCCGTCCAGGAAGAGAGTGGGCTGTGACTCCCCTTGCGAGTAGTGGATGCGCAAGTAGATGCCCCCGCTCCCGATGCTGAGCAGGTTGTACTGCGCGCGCTGCGCACCGAACCCGGTGCGCGAGTAGTCGTTCACGCCCGCCGGCCCCGCGTCGGCGATGCGCTGGCGCACCACCTTGCCCTCGACCAGGTTGTCCCAGCTGACTTCGACGTTCTTCAGCGAGGTGATGCCGCTCTCGGGCGCGGAGTAGCGCAGCGCGGCGGCCCCCTCCACCTGCGCGCTCGCCGCGAACGCGACGTCGCTCGGCTTGACGGCCGGCGCGAGCAACTGCACCGTCTCCACGCGTGGCTTCGTCCCACCGTGACCGTGGTAGACGCTGGCGCTGGCCTTGCGGGCGTCCTGCGCCAGGGCGAACCAGGCGACCTTGCCGATGGCGGCCTGGTTCGCGGTCGGAGGACCGGCCACGGCTTCCAGGACCGCCCACGGCTTCTCGTCCAGAGTGCAGGCGAACGGCGTGCGCAGCTTGCGATCGAAGACGTCGCCCATCCCCGATTCGCTGGGTGTGAACACGCCCTGGTCGTCGTCGGACTGCCCGCGCCAGCCGACCCGCGACAGCTCGTTGCCGATGACGCAGCCGCCGACGTGGCAGCGTACCGTGGAGGTGCAGCCGTAGGAGCCGGGCTTGCACATGCTGACGGGCAGACGGCCGATGGGGTCCCAGGTCGCGCCGCCGTCCAGCGACTCCCACGCCATCCGCGAGGTGTCGGAGAAGGCGACGGCGCGGGTGCCGACGGCACCGACGTTGTTCGCCTCGCCAGGCGCCCGCGAGAGCGAGATCACGCGCCCCTCGTCGTCCACCACCACGACGGTCGGGGCGCCACTGCTCTTCAACACCAAGGCGAAGGTGCCGTCCTCCGCCGGCCCGATCGAGCCGATGTTGGTGACCGGAGTCGGCGGCGGGCGGGCCCAGTGGTCCTCCACGGCAGGCGGCTCGTCGAAGCCTCCTTGGACCTGCTCGAGCTCGCGACCCTGGAACGACTCCCCGCCGTCCTTGGAGACGAAGACGGCGAGCCCGGTGTCCTTGGTGCGACGCCCCACTGCCAGGAGCGTGCGGCCATCCGGAGAGTACGCCATCGCCAACGCCGAGCCCTTGAGCGACGGTGTGGCGGACGGCGCGAGCTCCCACTCTCGGTCGTCGGCGCCGCCGTCCTTCTTGCCCTTGGCGCCGGTGCCCGCGTCGGCGTGCTTCGCCCCGGCGTCCAGCTTCGGGGCTCCGCCCTCCGCGCCCGCGTCCACTTGCGCCACGCGACGATGGTGAATGCCCTGCGGCAGGCAGCCTCGGGAGGTGGTGTGCTGCGCGCAGATCCCGGTCACGGCCAGCGCGCCGTTCGCGCCGACCGCGAGAGCGAGCTCGCCGATACGCCCTTCGAGCGCGTAGCTGTCCCGCTCGAAGCTCTTCGCCGAGTCGATGCTCTTGTGGATCGAGATGCTCTGGTTGACCCCGGCTCCGCTGCGCGAGCAGGCGAGGTAGACGTGGCGGCCGGAGCCGGCGATGCGCACCGCCTGGCAGCCGCTGGCGGCCTCGAGCGAGCTCGACTTGAGGAGCCCGCCCACGGGGCCACGCCAGAGCAGCCAGCGTTCACCGCCCGTGCGCCAGCTCGAGCTAGACCCGGTCCCTTCTTCGCGCGCCGCCTCCAGGTACTCCCCGCCGAGCACCACGGCGCGCCCCTCGGCGAGCGCGCCCGCGTCGGGTCCCCGGGAAGGGCGAGCCGCCAGCTTGAAGCGACCCTTCGCCGGCACGCGCCCCAGATCCGGGAAGGTGCCGCCCGCGGCATCCCAGCGGCTCCACTTCATGGCGGTCTGCACGGCGACGCCGGCCTGGTCGTCCCAGCCGAGCGCCAGCGCCCCCATGCTCGGCGTGTCGAGCTTGCCCCAGCTCTGGCCGCCGTCTTTGGTCTCGAACAACGCCTCCGGCACCGCCAGCGCCAGACCCTTCTTCGAGTCGGCGAGCATCACGTCCACGAAGCGAGTGCCGTCGGGGCCCACCGGCTTCCAGGTCGCGCCAGCGTCGGGGCTCTGCACGAGCTGACCCTCGCGGGTGATGCCGACCACGCTCGTGCCCGCGGCGCTGACGCGCGCCAGCTTGTCCACCGGAGCGCTCGTGCGCACGAACGGACCGAGCGGCTCGCGGGACTCGTAGCCGGTTCCGCTCTGGCCCACGAACAGCCAGCCGCCGTCGTCCAGGTGCAGGATCGCGATCAGCGGCTCCGGCGCCAGACGCGCCGCCGCGCGGACGCTCCCGTTCTTCTTGTCGAACTGCCAGCGCTCGCCGCGCTCGCCGGCGTAGAGCAACGTGCCGTCCGAGAGCTCGACCCGAGCCAAGAGCGGCGCTTCGCTGCGCGGGTGGTAGCGCCAGGTAGCGGGCGACGCGAACGTGCCCTGCGCCCGCGCGGTGTCGAGCAGCGAATCCCGCGGGCGGGCCGGGCCCTGTGCCCGGCTGCAGGCGGCCACCCAGAGCGCGCCGCCTGCGAGGACGCCGGCCCAGCGCAGAGCCCGTCGGGTGGTCGGAGAAGCGCGCATCGTCGCCGGCGATGTTACTCCGGTTCGCCCGCCCCGAGCACCAGGACCGCGATCTCGGGAGCCACGCCCAGGCGGATCGGAGGTCCCGTGGTGCCCAGCCCGGCGTTCACGTAGAGCGCGCTCTCGCCGCTCCGGTAGAGCCCCCGCGAGGCTTGACCGAGCGCGCCCGCCAGGTTGAGGCGATCGGCCAGGAACGGCACGCCGAACTGCCCGCCGTGGGTGTGGCCGCTCAGCGTCAGCTCCACGCCGTGCTCCGCCGCCTCGCGGAAGAAGTCCGGGTAGTGGGCGAGGAGCAGCGTGGGAAGCTCCTCGGGGCGACCCGCCAGCGTGCGCTCGATGTCGTCGCTGCCGCTGTAGGCGTCGTCGACCCCCGCCAGGATGAACGCGCCGGCGCCGCGCTCGATGCGCACGTGCTCGTTCTTGAGCACGCGCGGGCCTCGGGCTTCGACCGCCCGGGTGAGCGCCGCGTTGTCCCACTGGTCGTGGTTGCCCATGACCACGAACACGCCGTCCTTGGCGCGGAGCGCGCCAATCACCTCGGCGACGTCCTCGTAGTAGGCGGTGCCGCTCGTCACCAGATCCCCGGTCACGACGATCAGATCCGGCGCGAGCGCGTTGGCCGCGCGCGCCCACTCGAGCCCGCGCCGCACGTCGTCGTAGCTTCCGATGTGCAGATCCGAGAGTTGCACGACGCGGTAGCCGTCCAGATCGCGGTGCAAGCGCCGGATCGGCACCTCGATCGTGCGCTTCCGCACGAAGCGCCGCCGGCCCCAGAGCCCCCAGCCCGCGATGCAGAGACCCGAGCCGAAGGCAGCCAGCGCCGCCTGGGGAAGGCTCGCCGCCAGGCCGATGGGCCCCGCCGCGGGCGCACAGCCGCCGAGCGACGCAGCGCCGAGCCCGAGCGCGCCCACGCAGAACAGCGGCAGGGCCAAGAGGCCCGCGCCCCAGTGCAGGAACACGGGCTCGTCCACCAGCCGCGTGACCCAGCGCGGCCTACGCGGATCCCCGAACAGCCGATGCACCCGCCGCGCGGTCAGCGCCCATGCCCCGAGCGTGAGGCCGAGGGCGAGCCACCAGGGGAAGAGCGCAGCCCACGCGAGCGCCGGGGCGAGCTGCGCCACGGCGGTCACCAGGTGAACGGCAATCAGGAAACGCCGGCGTTTCAGACGCCGATGAGCTCCTTCAGCTTCGCCTTGGTCGTCAGCCCGACGTGCTGCGCCGCGCGCTGACCGTTCTTGAACACCATCACGGTGGGGACGCCGCGGATGCCGAGCTTGCCAGCGGTCACGGGGGACTCGTCGATGTCGAGCTTGCCCACCTTCACGTTCTCGCCCAGCTCGTCGGCGAGCTGATCGACGATGGGGGCCAGCGCTTTGCAGGGGCCGCACCAGGTCGCCGTGAAGTCGACCAGCACGGGCTTGTCGGCTTTCAGGACTTCTTGGTCGAAATTGACGTCGTTGAAATGTTGGACGTTCTTGGATGCCATGAGGGTTTCCGGGGGTGAGCGCGAAACATAAGCACGGCCGCGCCGCGGCGGAACGGGTCAGGCCCGGGCGCGGGCAATTACCGCAGGTTTTCGCGGTCCTCGGCCCATGGCGCGGGGCACCCGTGCTAGAGGATCCGCCCCCTTCGGAGGCCCGCCCATGCTGATCGTGATGAGCTCGAACGCCACGCCGGACCAGGTCCGCGGCGTCTGCGACCGCATCCGCGAGCTGGGCTTCACGCCCAACGAGATCCCGGGCGCGGTGCGGGTCGCCATCGGCATCACCGGCAACAAGGGCGCGGTGGATCCGGCGCTGTTCAACCGGCTGCCGGGCGTGCAGGAAGCCGTCGCCGTCAGCAAGCCGTGGAAGCTGGTGAGCCGCGAGGTCAAGCCCGACGACACGGTGATCGACGTCGGCGGCGTGAAGATCGGCGGCGGCGCTCTCGTGGTGATGGCGGGGCCGTGCTCGGTGGAGAGTCGCGAGCAAGTGCTCTCGACCGCCCGGCACGTGCGCGAGCAGGGCGCCCGCATCCTGCGCGGCGGCGCGTTCAAGCCCCGCACCAGCCCTTACGACTTCCAAGGCCTGCGCGAAGAAGGGCTCGCGCTCCTCGCCGAGGCGCGACGAGCCACCGGCATGCCGGTGATCACGGAGGTGAAGGACACCGAGACGCTGAAGGTCGTGGCCGAGCACGCCGACATCCTGCAAATCGGCGCGCGCAACATGCAGAACTTCTCGCTGCTCGAGGCCGTGGGCGCTCTGGGCAAGCCGGTCATGCTCAAGCGCGGCATCGCCAGCACGGTGAACGAGTGGCTGATGGCCGCCGAATACATCGTGTCCCGGGGCAACTACCAGGTGATGCTCTGCGAGCGCGGCATTCGCACCTACGAGACGCTGACCCGCAACACGCTCGACCTCGGGGTGTTGCCTCTGCTCCGAGCCATCACCCACCTGCCCATCGTCGTCGATCCGTCGCACGGCACCGGCGTCGCCAAGGCGGTCGCGCCGATGGCGCGCGCCGCCGCCGCCACGGGCGTGGACGGCGTGATCGTCGAGGTCCACCCCAATCCGAGCAAGGCGCTGTCGGACGGGCCCCAGGCCCTGACCTTCGACATGTTCACCGAGATGATGAGCGACGTGCGCAAGGTCGCCGCGGCGCTCGGGCAGCCCCTCGGCTGAGCATGCGCCGCGAGTCCGAAGGCGTCTTCGCGCCGAGCGCCCCAGCCCTGCCCTGGGGCCCCGAGTGGAGCGCGGAGCAGGTGATCGAGCTGCTCGAGCCGTTGGTGCTCGAGGCGCGGCGAGCGCGGCTCGGGGAGGTCATCGCTGGACGGCTCGACAGCGTCACCCTGCTGATGGACGCGCCGCACGACCCCCACAACGGCGCCGCCATCCTGCGCTCCGCCGATGCCTTCGGCGTCTCTTGCGTGCACGTCGTCCCGCGCCACGAGGAGTTCCTGGTCTCCGGCGGCGTGGCCAAGGGCACCGAGCGCTGGGTGGACGTGACGCGGCACGCCAGCCCGGACGAGGCCGTCACCGCCCTCCGAGATCGGGGCTTCGAGCTCGTCGCGACGCACCCGCAGGGCGAGCTCCGCCCGGAGGACCTCGCGAGGTTGCCGCGTTTGTGCCTGGTGCTCGGCAACGAGCACGACGGCATCTCGCAGGCGCTCGCCAGCGCTGCGAGCCGCTCCGTGCGCATCCCGATGCGGGGCTTCGTGGAGAGCCTGAACGTGAGCGTGTCCGCGGCCATCCTGCTGGCGGCCGCCACGGCCGGACGGCCCGGAGACCTGGACGCTTCGCGGCAGCGCGAGCTCTACGCCCGCGGGCTCTACGCCACGGTGAACCGCGCGGGAGAGATCCTGGCGGCGCGGCGCTGATATTCTCCACGCTTTTCCCCGTGGTGACAGCCCGGCCGGCCTGTATTAGCGTGCGCCCGCATTCATGGCGCGGCACACCTCGGACACCAGCGTGATCGGCGCTCGCTCCCAGCTCACCGGGAGGGTCTCCGGCAGCGGCGGCCTTCGCGTCGAGGGCACGCTGAGCGGTGACGTCGCGGTCTCCGGGCCGGTCGAGATCGGCTCGGGCGGCAGCGTGGACGGCGACGTGAGCGGCGCCGCGCTCGAAGTAACAGGCCGCCTGCGCGGCGACGTGAGCTGCCAGGGCCCGATCATCGTGCGCTCCGGCGCGGAGGTGCGCGGGGACCTCAAGGGCTCGAGCGTGACCATCGAGCCGGGCTCGCGAGTCGACGTTCGGCTCGACACGGACTTCACTCTGGAACTCGAAGGGCGGCGCTGAGCCGCCGAAGCTGGAGCGACCATGGCGGGAACGGTGATTGGAGAGGGGCTCACCATCGAAGGCGAGCTCACGGGGGACGACGAGGTCGTCGTCCACGGCACGGTGCGCGGTACGCTGACCACGACGGACGCAGTCTCCGTGGGCTCGGCCGGCGTCGTCGAGGCCGACCTCACGGCGAGCTCGGTGACCATCGCCGGGCAGGTCACGGGCAACGTCTCCGCGCAGGAGCGCGTCGACATCCAGGCCGGCGGTCGTCTGGTGGGCGACGTGAAGTCGGCGCGCTTCACCATCGCGGACGGTGCCTCGTTCAAGGGCAGCGTCGACATGGACGTGTGACGGGGCGATGGCGGCAGCAACCATCATCGGGCAGGGCACTGCGGTCCGCGGCAACGTCCGCGGCGCCGGTTCCATCGAGATCCGTGGCCGGGTCGAGGGCGACGTCCAGGTGGACGGCGACGTGGCCATCGGCGAAGACGGCGCCGTGAACGGCAGCGTCAGCGGCGCGCAGATCCTGGTGGCCGGCCAGGTCGCCGGCGACCTGACCGGCAGCGAAGCCGTGATGCTGGAGCGCGGCGCCCGCGTCGTCGGCGATCTTGTCGCGCCGCGCATCGGCATCGCCGATGGCGCGCTCGTGCGCGGCAGCGTGCGCACGGAGGGCGAGCCCACCGCGCCGCGCCGCGCTGCGGTGGTGCCCACGCGACGGGTCGGCGAGAGCTTCAGCGGCGTGAAGGCGAAGCCCGCGTTGACCGCGACCCCCAAGCCGGCGACGGCGCCCGCGGCCGCGAAGCCCGCACCGGCGCCCCCGCCAGCGCAGGTCTCGGTCCCGATCGCGGCGGCGGATCCGCCCGCGGGACCGCCCGCGCCGGTCGTGCCCGCGCTGGGCAAGGGCGTTCGAGGGAAGAAGAAGGCGAAGCGCTCGTGATCGACGAGGGCAAGCGTCAGCGGCTCGTGGCGCTGCTCCGCGAGCGCAGCTTCGAAAAGAAGAAGGTCATCCTCGCCTCCGGTCGCGAGAGCGACTTCTTCATCGACTGCAAGCAGAGCGTGCTCACCGCCGAGGGCCACGCGCTCGTGGGTGAGCTGATGTTCCAAGCCCTGGCGGAGCTCCCCGAGTGCGACGCCGTCGGCGGAGTCGAGCTCGGCGGCTGCCCCTTGGCGAGCGCGGTCAGCCTGGTGAGCTTCCAGGCGGGTCGGCCGCTGCCTGCGCTCTACGTGCGCAAGGAGCGCAAGGACCACGGCAGCGCCAAGCTGGTCGAGGGCGACAAGTCGCTCCGCCCCGGGCTGCGGGTCGCCCTGCTCGAGGACGTGATCACCACCGGCGGCTCGAGCCTGAAGGCCGTGCAGGCGCTCGAGGCGGTGGGGGCGAAGGTGATCGGCATCCTCGCCGTCGTCGACCGAGAAGAGGGCGGCGCGGAGACGATTCGGCAAGCCGGCCTCCCCCTCTTCAGCCTCAGCGCCAAGCGCGACTTCATGGGCTGAGCGGGACCTGCCGCCGGACCCACGTGCGTCCAGACGCGGGTAAATCCGCGTCGGGGCGCGAGAAACCCGCTCGCCTTGAAAAGCTGCGGCGCCCCTCTATGCTGCCCGGCCGCGAAGGTGCTCGGGGACGACGCCGCCGCGCCACGACAACCGAACGGGGATTGAACATGACTTCGAAGACCAGGACCTCTCTTGCACTTCTGATCGCCAGCGCGGGCTGGCTCACGACCGTGACCGCCTGCGGCGGTGACGACGGCGGCGGCAGCTCCAGCACCGGCGGCAGCGGCGGCTCGGGCGGCATCGGCGGCGGGCCCATCGGCGGCGCGGGCGGCGTCGGCGGTGGCGTCGGCGGCGCCGGAGGGACCACCGGCGGCGCGGGCGGCACCGGCGGCGCGGGCGGCACGGGCGGCGCGAAGCCCGACGGCAACGACACCAAGGAGACGGCGACGCAGACCAAGATCGGCACCGATCCGCAGAACGACTCGGTAGCGGGCGCGCTCGATCCGGCCGCCACGGATCAGGACTGGTACAAGTTCGACGGCAAGGCGGGCCAGGCTCTGCAAATCATCACCGCCGCCAAGACCGGCACGGACAAGTTCGACCCGACCTACGTCGATCTCGTGATCACGATGTACGACTCGACGGGCAAGAAGATCGCCGAGCAGGACGATCCGAACCCGCGCACCAGCAACGACCCGTTCCTGATGACCGTGCTGCCGGCGGACGGCACCTACTACGTGCGCGTGGTCGAGTGCACCGCTTGGGAGAAGGGCGGGGCGTCGAACTGCGCGCCCGTCGCCAAGATCACCAAGAAGAACTACAGCATGTACATCACGGAGATCAAATTCACCGACCAGGGCGAGGTGAAAGAGGTCGAGCCGAACGAGAACGAGACTCAGGCCACTCCGCTCACCTACAAGAAGAACCCCAACCAGGCCGGCAGCTACTACCTGACGACCGTGATGGGGACCTTCGGCAGCGCGACGGACGTGGACGCCTACGGCTTCACCGTGCCGACGGACATCACCGTCGCCAGCGGCAGCCGCCTGAACGGCAGCCTCTACACCCAGGAGGGCGGCGTGGACGGCAACGGCTCCACGACCTCGCCGAGCGAGATCTGGATCGCGGAGAAGGCCGCGCCGACCGTGGTCCTGGCCAAGGTGGACTTCTCCAAGAAGGACACCAAGTCGAGCCAGGGCCAGAGCATCGACGTGCCGCTGATCGCGGGCAAGGAGTACGTCGCGTTCTACAAGCGCGCGGCGAGCCCGACCGGCAGCAACGACTTCTACTTCGACCTGTCGGGCTTCGGCGCGGGCAACCCCGTCGAGAAGAACGAGTCGGCGAACGACACGCTGGGCACGGCGGAGGCCCTCACCGTAGCCACCTCGCAGCCCGGCAGCTACTTCATCGAGGGCGACATCACCAGCACCACGGACGTCGATCACTTCTCGGCGAACGTGCCGTCGACGGCCTGGGAGACGGTGTCGGTGGCGTGCGGCGCGGAGCGCTCGGGCTCGGGCCTGCGCAACTTCACCGTGGCCCTGCTGAAGGAGGACGGCTCCGCGGTCACCGGCGGCTCGATCGTGGAGACCGCGACGCAGGACGCGGTCCTGAGCCAGCTCACTACCCCGACGGGCCAGTCGAAGCTGATCGTGAAGCTCAGCGCCTCGAGCAAGGACGCCAACATCCAAGGTACCTATTACCGCTGCGGCATCCACTACCGCGCCAAGACTCAGTGAGCCCGACGAACGGCCCGTAATGGGCCGAAGCGAGGCCCCGCGCCGCAGAAGGCGTGGGGCTTCGGCTTTTTGTCCCCGGACAAGCCCGATGACGGCCGGGGGCGGGCGCGCTAACGTGCGGCCCGCCTCGTATGCCGCGCCTCTCCCGTCTCGCGTTGGTCCCGCTCTCGGCGCTCTCGCTCGCGCTCGGGGCCGGGCAGTCCCGGGCCGCCGACGAGCCCGAGCGCCGCCAGATGACCGAGGCGGAGATCGACACCTGGCTCTCGAGCGACCCGCAAGCTGGCCGGGATCAGGTGGAGGCCGACGACCAGGAAGAGGCGCCGCCGCCTCCGCCCCGCGGACACGGCTTCGTGGTCGAGTCCACCATCGGGGCCATGGGGCACCTGGGCCCGCTGAAGAACGTCTCCCCCACCTCACCCTGGTTCCATCTGCACTTCGGCTTCGAGCCGCTGTCGTTCCTGATGGTGTTCGCCGAAGGTGACTTGGTGTTCTCGAATACCTCCTACGCGAACCGCCCGCCGGACCCGCGCACCTATGCGCTGTACGGCTTCGGTGGCGGCCTGCGCCTCACCGTCAAGCCGACGGATCGCTTCGGCATCTACGTGCAGGGCAGCGCGGGCGCCGCCGAGATCAGCGAGGACGTGCTCTTCTACTATGGCTACCGCAACGCCGACCGCCTCGGCCTGTACTGGGGCGGGCAGCTCGGCCTGGAGTGGTACCAAGTGAATCCGCACATGGCGTTGGCGCTGAACGGCGGCGTGAAGAACTACCAGGACGTGCTCGGGCGTGATCGCGGCGGCGAGCAGGCGCTGGCCTGGACCGGCGGCGTTTCGCTGCGCTACGTGTTCTGAGCAGCACTTTGCCAGCCCGTCAGCGCGCGCCGCGGGCCGGCGACAGCGTGACAATTCGGCGCGGCGCAGCGCGGGCGAGTTTCCGCGATTTCCCGCGCATTGCGCGATGACCGCGGCGTGGCACGGGCGTTGCTCTAGTCGAAATCACGCAACCAAGGAGCACTGAATGAGCATTCGCCCGGTCCACATCGTGTCGTCACTGGCAGCCCCGTTGGCTTTCGCCGCCCTCTCGCTCGGCGCGCCCGACGCCCATGCGGACCCTCCCCCCCCGCGCTCCGCAGTGGCGCCGGCGCGCGAGCCCGACGTCTTGCCCTGGTCCCGCCGCTTCCCGCCGCCAGCGACGAAGCCTGCCGCCTACTCGCGCCCGCGAGTCCCCGCGCAGCTGAAGGCGCCGGCACCCCCGACACGTCCGGCACCCGCAGCCGTTGCGAGCACCTCGAGCCCAACCATGGTCTCCATCGAGATCCGCGAGATCGTCGCCGGCTCGCCCGCTCGCATCGAGCGCTTCACGCTCCCCCTCGGCGAGCTCGGCTCGTCGTCCCGCATCGACACGCAGGTTGGCGACGCCGAGTGGCGGATCTCCGTGCACCGCGAGGGTCGCGGCGCGTCCGCCCCGCTCCGCTTCGACGTCAGGAAGAGCGTGCGCGTCCCCAAAGCTCCCTCCACCGAGGCTCGAGTGAACGCCGGCGTGCGCATGAGCGCCGGCCAGCACGTGGTCATCGCCTCGATGGACCGCCCAGACGGCAGCAGAACGGAGGTGCTCGCCCAGCTCAACTGACCTCCCGCCCGAATTCACCGCTACGAAAACCGCACCGACCCACGGCAAGCCGTCTCGACGCGCTCGTCCCCAAAAAACAAGACAAGCCAAGCCCGATGAGAACCAAGCCCAAAGAAAGCCCGACGAAGCGTCGCGCTAACCGTGAGCCGGTCGCCAAGAGCCAAGGAGGTGGCGCGCTCGGCGCCTGAAGCCCGAGCCGATCCCGAGTCCCGAAGAGCCGCACCCGCGACGGACGTCCACCCCGCCGCCGGTGCGGTTTCTTCCTTTTGTCACGCCGGCGTTAGCGCTCGCCCCACCACGAACTTGAGGTACCTGCCCTCGAGGTGCTGGGCGAGCACCGGGTGATCCGGCGGTTGCCCCGCCTCGTGGATGATCTGGAGGCGCCGCTTGGCGCGCTCGGCGGCTTCGGCCAAGGTCTGCCGAAACGCGTCCGGCCCGACCTGCGAGGTGCAGCTCGCCGCCGCGTACAGGCCACCGGGCGCGGTCACGCACAGGCCCATCGAGTTGAGCTTGGCGTAGGCCCGGAGCGCCTGCTTCTGCTGCTGCTTGCTGCGCGCGAAGCTGGGCGGGTCGGAGATCACCAGGTCCCACGTCTTTCCCGCGCGGCGCGCTTGCTCGAGGTACTCGAACACGTCGGCGACGACGAAGTCGTGGGCGTCGGCGTCGAGGCCGTTGAGCCGGAAGTTCTCCCGGGCGGTGTCCATGGCGCGCGCCGCCACGTCGACGCTCGTCACGCGGCTGGCGCCGCCCCGCGCGGCATGGAGCGAGAACGCACCGGTGTACGAGAACAGATTCAGGACGCTCCGGCCCGCGGAGAGCGTGCCTAGGTAGCGGCGATTCTCCCGGTGGTCCAGGAACAGCCCGGTCTTCTGGCCGAGCTCGAGGTCCGCTCGCAGCCGCACGCCGTGCTCTTCGACCAGCAGGTCGGGCGGCGGCTTTCGACCCCAGACCAGCTCCAGGCGCTCCTCGGACTCGCGCTTGCGCCGGACGACGCCCGAGAGCTCCGTCGTCTCCCGCAGGGCCTGTGCCACCCAGTCCGCGATTTGCTCGAGACCCTCGGCGTAAAGCGCGATGACCGCGAAGCGGCCGTAGAGATCGACGACGACGCCCGGCAGCCCGTCGCCCTCGCCGAAGATCCAGCGGAACGCCGAGGTGCGCTCGGACCGCACCAGCGCGCGCAGCTCCCAGGCCTGCCGCACGCGCTCGGTCACCCAGGCGGCGCTCGGTGCTTCCCGGGTCGAGTACACCCGGAGCGCGATCTGCGACGTGGCATCCCAGAGGGCGAACGCCGTGAAGCTGCCGGCTCGAATGCGCACCACGGCGCCCGCGGGCGCGCGAAACTCCCGCGGGACGTGGTCGCGGTACACCCAGGGGTGACCCGCACGAAGCGGCGCCTCCAGGAAGCGCGGCAGCTCGAGCTCGAGTGAACGCATCTCAGTACCCCGCGCAGCGCTGGTAGAGCTCCGCGATGCCCGCTCGGTCGCTCGCGAAGCGGCAGCGCGCCGGAGCGCGCCGCTCGAAGTAACCCCCGGTCACGCCGCGGAGGTCGGCGCTGACGGCGAGCCAGACCGGCGTGTCGGCGCCGTGCTCGGGGCTCTCGCTGCCGCCGAATCCCAGCGCGTTCGACAGGGTCGAATTCACGTCGCCGGGGTGACACGCGTTCACGCTGACTTGATCGGGCGCGAGCATGTCGGCGTGTACCAGCGTCAGCATGCGGTTGGCCTGCTTCGACTGCCGGTAGGCGCTGTCGTTGTCGTAACGGCGCCGCCGAAACTCCAGATCGTCGAGCGCGAGGTCACCCGCCCAATAGCTCGCGACGTTGACGACGCGGGCCTCACCGGCGTCGCGCGCGCCCAGGCGCAGGGCGGGGCGGAGCAACTCGGTCGTCCAGAGGTAACCGAGCACGTTGGTGGCGAGCTGGCGCTCGATGCCCTCGGGGGTCTCTTCCCGCGCCAGCGGCGCGACGGCCGCGTTGTTCACCAGGACGTGGAGCGGGCCCTCCCAGCGCTCGGCCAGCTCACGCACCGCGGCTTTGCGAGACAGGTCCGCGACCTCGAGCCGGGCAGTCAGGCCCTCGGCGGCGAGCTCCCCGACGAGGCGCTCGCCCCGCGCGCGGTCGCGCACGACGAGGACCAGCTCGACGCCCGGCTCGCGGCCGAGCCCTCGGGCGATCGCCCGGCCGATGGCTCCTGTCGCACCGGTCAGCAGCGCAACGCGCGCCATCGCTCAGCCCCCGACGATCTCGGCGAGCGACGCGAAGTCCGAGTCCTCGACCGCGCCCTTGACCCGACAGCGCACCTTGCCCTCCGGGTCCAGGAGCAGGTGCGTCGGGAGCTCGGGATCCTCCTCGATCTCCGCGGCCTCGAGCCACTCCTGCCGCTCCTTGCCCTCCTTCAGCCAGTAGCTGGCGCGCACGCCGCCTTGAGGCTGAGCCGCGAGGAACTCGTCGAGCTGACGCGGGTCGTCGTCGAGGGTGACGAACACGAGCCGGAGCTTCTGTCCCAGCTTCTTCTCGAAGCCGAGCAGCCGCGGCATCTCCTCCTTGCAGGGAACGCACCAGGCCGCCCAGAAGTTCACCCAGGTCCAGGCCCCGGCGCTCCCCGCGAGCTTCGCCGGGAGGTCCTTTTCGCCGGCGGCCTTGGCCCGGGAGATGGCCTTTTCGGGCAGCTTGCGCCCGGGTTTCCCCAGCTCGCCGGCGCACAGCTTCCGTGGCGGCTTCTTCGGCAGCGCCGGCGCGGCCGACGGCGCCGCGCTCTTCGCGGGCTCGGCGGTCGCCGCCACCGCCTGGCTGCGCTGACCGGTCGCGCTGGGCTCGCGCTTCTTGTCCTCGGTGCAGGCGACGGCGAGCAGCGCGCCGAGCGCTACAAGCGGCAGTCCACCCACGACACGAACGCCGAGCGGTTGATGGATTCGTCGTCGCACTTCTTCCCGGCGCGGGAGTTCGGCCACGTGCAGTACTCCTTCGGCAGCTGCGCGAACTCGTTGCCGAGCCAGAGCAGCCCCACTTTCTTCTCGATCTCCGGATCTTTGGAGATCTCCTTCAGGAAATACATGATCGAGTTGGCGCGGCGGTGCGAGAGCGCCCGATTCTTGTCGGCCGATCCGGTCTTCGACGCGCGGGCGACCACGAAGAAGTAGCGTGCTCCCTTCCGATCGGTCCAGCGGTCGGTGAGGAGCTTCTTCGCCTCCGCGTCGAGCTCGTCTTTGGCGGTGTCGAACAGCACGACGCCGCCCCGCTCCTTGAGCGGGGTGAACAGCTCGATGAAGTCCTTGTCGTCGATCGAAGCGAAGGTCTTCACGTCCGCCGGCTTGCAGCCCCTGCGGTTCTCCCCGCCGGACAGCCCGCAGGAGTGCAGCACGCGCTCCAGCACCTGCTTGAAGCGCGGTGTGCAATACGGCACCTCGGCGTGTTCCGCCGTCGCCACCTTGGGCTTCTCCGCCTCGGGCGTGGTCAGGCGTTGCCCCGCGCTCTTGACGCCCGCGCTGACCGACAGGGACAGCCCGCCCAGGGTGAGCAGGGTCACGATCGCTCCCGCCGCCGGCGCGATGACCCGAGCCATGCTGCTCACTCGACCACCTCCGGGGCCAAGATGCGCAACGTGTAGCGCAGCCCCATGTCCGTGTCCTCGTCGCAGATCCGCTGCTTTCCCAGGAAAACCTGGGGCGTGGACACGGCGACGGCGTTGTCCGCGGCGAAGTGCAGGTGCTTGTTCAGGGTCTGCTTGGTCTCGTTCGAGTCGATGCACTCGAGCGTGCCGGCGCCCCAGCGCTTCTCGAGCAACGCGCGCAGCGTGGGAGCCCCCGCCTTGCCTGCGCGGGTCAGCGCGTCTTGCTCGTCGTAGGCCCACTCCAGCACCTGACGCGCGCGATCCTTGCCGCAGATCACCGCCTTGCTGACCACACACGCGCCTGGGTGCATGGCGGTCGAGAGCATCCAGTTGCACTCGCTGTCGAGCGGGAACAGCGCCAGCTGTACGTCCAGGCGTTCGAGCACACCCTCGGCGTCCAAGCGCTGGTGAAACGCCCGGCAAGTGGGGCACAGCGGGTCTTCGAAGAACAGCGCCGGCTTGACCGGCTTCGTGCCGGTCATCCGCAAGAGCGAGTCGCCGGCGACCGGGTCCTTCTTCAGCGTGCCGCACTTGTCGAGGTAGGGTCGGTGGTCCGGGACGGTGCTGGCGTAGACGGCCGCGGGTACCAGGCAGACGGCGCCCAGCGCCGGCAGGAACGCGAGCGGGACGAGCCAGCTGCCCTGCGGCCGAACCGGTGCATCGACGTGCGCGTCGCGCCGGAGCCCGAGCGCGCCGAGCAGGGCGCCGAGCGCGAGCAGGAACGACGCGATGTAGATGCCGATGCAGGTCTTGCAGAACGATCCGAGCTGCGTCGCGCTGATGACCGCCATCACCGCCGACACCAGGAGCGGGGTGACGCCGACGCAGGCAAAGAAGCCCACCGCGCGGCGGGGCGCCCGATCGCCGGCCAAGAGCAGGTAGAGCGCGAAACCGGCGAAGAACGCGAAGGCGCCGAGCGCGAACAGCGAGATCGGGATCCCGCCCCAGTACTTGTCGCGAAAGAAGGCCGCGTACGGGCTGTACATCGCCGTGCGACACGCCTCGGCGGCGTCCGTCGGGGGGGCGCCGGGCACGAAGCTGCAGTGCAGATCGTGGAGGCGGCGATCGAGGTGCGCAGCGTAGTCGAGGGTCGAGCTCGAAGCGAAGGTGAGCCCGAGGCCCGACGCGACCAGCGCGATGGCGGCAGGGATTCTCGAGTGGGGTCCGAACATTTCGGGTGCTCCGGTCTTCGGCCAAACGCTCGAAGAGGCCGCGACGAGCCCGGAAGGTTTGGCAGAAGGACCGCGACCGAGTCAAACCTGCGGGACAATTCCGGGTCATTCCGGACGGATGTGGCCGGCTGCGGGGTGGCGCTGGTGGGCCTCGACGGGCTAAGCTCCTCGGGCTTGGGCAGGAGGCGGTGATGGCAAAGCTCACGAAGACGAGTATCGCGACCGTGCTCGCGGCGATGATGGTCGCAGTCGCGTGCGGTGGTGACAGCGAAGAAGAGAGTAAATCCACTGGAGGCACCGGCGGCGGCAAGGGCGGCAGCGGCGGTTCGGGCGGCGCGAGCGGCGGCTCCGGCGGCAGCACGGCTGGTGCGGGCGGCAGCGCGGCCGGCGCGGGCGGCGCAGGCGGCAGCATGGCCGGCGCGGGAGGCAGCTCGGCCGGCGCGGGCGGCAGCATGGCCGGCGCGGGCGGCGCGGCGACCGGCGGAACCGGCGGCGCAACCGGTGGCACCGGCGGCGCAACCGGCGGAACCGGCGGCGCGACCGGTGGAACCGGCGGGACGGGAGGCGGCACCGCGGCCTGCCCGAGCAGTCAGCCGCAGGACAACAGTCAGTGTACGGGCGTCACTCCGCTCACCAACTGCACCTACGGCAACCAGCAGTGCACGTGCTTCGGCGGCCAGTGGGACTGCGATCCCTGCCCCGGCTCCAAGCCCAACACCCCGGCGGCGTGTCAATCGACGGGCGCCCAGTGCTTCTACGGAAGCGAGCAGTGCATGTGCTACAACTTCACCTGGGATTGCGGGACCTGTCCGAGCGCCCAGCCGACGGGCAGCTGCGGGGCCCTGACCGGCATGCGTTGCCTCTATGGCACCGCCCAGTGCACCTGCAACAACGGCCAGTGGCAGTGCACGAGCCAGCCCGGCTGCCCCACGAACCCGCCCAGCCCCGGCAGCACGTGCAACGCCCCGACGGGCCAGATCTGCACCTGGGGCGGGCTGCAGTGCACGTGCGTGAACAACGACTGGTTCTGTAACTGAGCCAAGCGCGCCGAAGCTCCGCGCCAGGCCCGGGTGGCACGGAGCTTCGCTGCTGCTTCTGGATTTTGCCGGGAGGCGCTTTCGCGCTACCTTCCTGCGCGGGTAGGAGGATTGGATGGCGAAGCTTTCTCGAATGGGACTCGCGAGCGTGTTCGCGGCGATGCTGGTCGCGACGGCCTGCGGCGGCGACAGTGAAGAGGACGCCAGCTCGACCGGCGGCAAGGGTGGCACCGGCGGCGGCAAAGGTGGCAGCGGCGGCACCGCGGGCGCGGCGGCCGGCGGGACGGCGGGCTCGGCGACCGGTGGCAGCGCGGGCTCGGCGACCGGCGGCACCGCGGGCTCGGCGACCGGTGGCACTGCGGGCTCGGCGACCGGTGGCACCGCTGGCTCGGCGACCGGCGGCACCGCGGGCTCGGTGACTGGCGGCGCCGCGGGCGCGTCCGCTGGCACCGGCGGCACTGGTGGCGCGACCGGCGGCACTGGTGGCGCGACCGGCGGCACTGGTGGCGCGACCGGCGGCACCGGCGGCACTGGCGGCGGCACGGCGACCTGTCCCACTGCGCAGCCGCAGGGCGGCAGTCAGTGTCAGAACCCGCTGATGAACTGCACGTTCGGCAACAACCAGTGCACGTGCTTCGGTGGCAGCTGGGACTGCGACCCGTGCCCGACGAACAAGCCGGCGAACGACTCCAACTGCAACAGCTTCGGGAACGACACCCCGCAGTGCTTCTACGGCACAGAGCAGTGCATGTGCTTCAACGGCGACTGGGACTGCGGGACCTGTCCCACGACCCAGCCGACCGGTAGCTGCGGCGTGCTCTCGGGGATCCGCTGCATGTACGGCAACGCGCAATGCACTTGCAACAACGGCCAGTGGTCCTGCGGTGGGGGAAGCTCCTGCCCCACGGCACCACCCCAGCCGGGCAGCAGCTGCAACCTCGGTGCCGGCCAGGTCTGTACCTGGGGCGGCCTGCAGTGCGTGTGCGTGAGCAACAACTGGTTCTGCAACTGAGCGCGGCGTCGAGCCAGAATCGGGCCCTGCGCGACGAGAAGTGGCGCGGGGCCTCGATTTTCCCTCCAGATGAGGCTTGACCCGATACGGTCCAAGCCCAAATAGTGGTGGTTCGAACGGGTGCAGCGGAGGCGCCGCTGCAGGATTGGGCTGGTCGGGCCGCCAGCCGCGCGGAGAACGCGAGCGTCGATGTCCACCCCGTCCATCACCGACACGTCTGCCACCAGCACCCGCCAGCCGGGGACCTGGCGTCCCGCGCGCCGCATCGCGCGCCGCATCCTGCGCCCGGTCGAGCGCTTCCTGGCCATCGAAGCCGCGAGCGGGATCCTGCTCTTGAGCGTGGCCGTCATCGCCCTCGTCTGGGCGAACTCCCCTTGGAGCAGCGCCTACAGCGCGCTCTGGCACACGCCCATCGGGCTCAAGGTCGGGCCGTTCCATTTCGAGCGCGATCTTCACTTCTGGATCAACGACGGCTTGATGACGATCTTCTTCTTCGTCGTCGGGCTGGAGATCCGTCGCGAGATGCACCAAGGCGAGCTGAGCCAGCTCAAGCGCGCGGCGCTGCCGCTGGTCGCTGCGCTCGGCGGCATGCTCGTCCCCGCCGCAATATTCGCCAGCCTGAACCACGGGCACGACACGGCGCGAGGCTGGGGCATTCCGATGGCTACGGACATCGCCTTCGCCGTGGGCGTGCTGGCGCTGCTCGGGCGCCGGGTTCCACCTGCGTTGCGGGTCCTCCTCTTGGCCCTCGCGGTCATCGACGACGTGGGAGCGATCATCGTGATCGCCGTGTTCTACTCGTCGGGGCTCGAGCCACTCGGCTTCGCGCTGGCCGGCGCTGGCATCGCCGGCATCGTCGTCATGCAGGGGTTCGGCGTGCGTGCGCCCCTGGCCTACGTCGTGCCGGCGCTGGTGGTCTGGTCCGGTGCGTACCGGGCGGGCGTCCACCCCACGCTGGCCGGCGTCGCCGTCGGCTTGATGACGCCGGTGCGCGCCTGGACGGGCGAGGAGGGCTCCCCCGTGGAGCGGCTGGAGCGCCAGTTCCACGGCAGCGTCGCCTTCGGCATCATGCCCATGTTCGCCCTCGCCAACGCGGGCGTCGCGCTGTCCGGGGTGTCGATCTCGGGCAACGGCGTGCTGCTCTTCCTGGGCATCTCGCTGGGCCTGGTCGCCGGCAAGACCATCGGCATCGCCGGCGCGTCGTGGCTCGCCGCGCGGGCCGGGCTCGCCATGCTCCCCCGCGGCGTTCGCTGGAGCGGCGTGCTGGTCGTCGGCCTGGTCGGGGGCATCGGCTTCACCATGTCGCTGTTCGTGGCGGGGCTGGCCTTCCCCGCGGGAGCCACGCTCGAGACCGCGAAGCTCGCGGTCCTGGTCGGCTCGGGTGTCGCGGCGATCGGCGGGCTGGGGCTGGGCGCGGCGCTGCTGCCCAGGCGGCCCGACGCCGACGCGGCGCGCACCGCCCACGAGGCCGAGACCTCCACCGAGGCCTGACGCGCCGCCATCGCCGCGCTAGGCTCTTTCGGCATGGAGACCTGTTTCGGGTGCGCGTTCTCCGCCGGAGCGGCCGCGCTCATGTTCGTGGTCTTCCGTTCCATCGCCTGGTGGGCCAGCCGCGCGCGCACGCGCGCCATGGCCCGCGTCGAGCGCGAGGCGGCCTGAGCCCGGGGGGAGTAGCCTTCGCTCGATCGTCATGCGCTCCCGAACGTCCCGCCGTCCCCGCCTGGTCAAGCCGCCGCTCAGGCCCGAGGTCACCACGCTCTGGGAGTATCCGTCGCAGCACTACGGCAACGAGCAGCAGGGCAGCTCGGCGTTCCGCGGCGCGACGCCGAGCTACGTGGTCTGGAACGTCGTCCACCGCTTCAGCAAGCCCGGTGACGAGGTCCTCGACCCTTTCTGCGGCAGCGGCACGACTCTGGACGTGTGTCGCGATCTCGGACGCAACGGCCTGGGCTTCGACCTCTCGCCGACACGCCCGGACATCCAGGCCGCCGACGCCCGCAGCCTGCCGCTCAAAGCCAAGAGCATCGATCTGATCTTCATGGACCCGCCCTACGCGGACAACCTCGAATACTCCGATGACGAGCGCTGCATCGGGAAGCTCAAGGCCGACGGTCGGTACCAGCGCGCCATGCGCCTGGTGCTCGACGAGTGTGCGCGCGTGCTGAGGGCAGAGCGCATGCTGGCCATCTACGTGTGCGACGTCTTCAAGAAGGACAAGGGCTTCTGGCCGCTGGGGTTCGAGCTGTTCGAGCTGGCCAAGCGGCACTTCACTCCCCACGACATCGTCGCCGTGGCCCGCCACAACAAGACCCTGCAGATGGGCAACTACCGCAAGGCAGCCGACGAAGGCGGCTTCTTCCTGCGCGGCTTCAACTACCTGCTCCTGTTCCAGAAGCGCTGAGGGACCTTGGACGAGCCCCGGTTCTGGCAGCTCATCGACCGAGCCCGCGAAACGCGCGGACAGTTCGCCGACTCACTCGGCGCGCTCCTGGTCGAGCTCGAAGACGCCGCCCTGTTTGGCTTTCAGCACGAGCTCGAGCAGAAGCTCGCGCTGTCGGACCGGGCCGAGCTCGCAGGAGCCGCCTACCTCGTGCTCGGAACCTGCTCCGAGCAGCGCTTCGCGGAGCTTCGTGCCTGGCTGATCGCCCAGGGCCCGGGCGCCTTCGCTCGGGTGCTCGCCGACCCGGACAGCCTGGCCGAGCTCGAGTGGGAGCGTACCCCGGAGCTGCCGGAGCTCTTGTCCGCGGCCCGCGCGGCCTGGCTCGAGCGCACCGGTTGCGACGACTTCCTGGCGCGACTGCCGGACGTCGAGATCGACGACGCGCCGTTCGGGGAGGATGAGGGCATGTGCCTCGACGGCAGGCCGAATCGCCCGCTGCTCGCGCGCCGCTACCCCAGGCTCGCCGCCAAGCTCGAGCGCGACGGCGCTCGGACTCCGAGCCAGAGGCTCGCGCCCCGCGCGCTCACCGACCTC
The DNA here is from genome assembly GCA_015075635.1 of Polyangiaceae bacterium. NCBI lineage: Bacteria > Pseudomonadati > Myxococcota > Polyangiales > Polyangiaceae > Polyangiaceae bacterium. The sequence continues at coordinate 1,210,474 of JABTUA010000003.1, read as the reverse complement.
CGCGCCGGCGACGCGGCGATCCGCGCGGATGCTCGCGCCCACCTCCTCCGGGGGCTCGACCAGCTGTGCGCTCTGGACGTCGGTGCGCTGGTCGAGCAAGCCTGCGACCCCGCCGCCCCGGAGCGCGCGTTCCTGGTCCGGCTCTTGAGCGACCTGTGCGTTCCGGTCTCCGCCCACTGGGCGCTCCAAGGGTTCGACCTCGAGGCGCCGCTGCTCAGCGGCTACTTCGATCGCGCGCCGGCCCTCGCCGAGCGCTACGCCGCGGTGGAGCACGCCCTGCCAGCGCTCCTCACGCTGCTCGCGGACCCAGACCCTCTGGTGCGCAGCAACGCGGCCATGTGCGTGTCGTGGTTCGCGCACTCCGCGGCGCGCGTGCAGAGAGCGCTCGCACGGGCGCTCGACCGGGAGCGCGACCCGAGGGTGATCTCCAGCCTGCTCTTCGCCCTCGCGCTGCAGGATCACTACCTGCACGAAGAAGCGTCGGCGCCGCTCCTCGCCGCAAAGCTGAGCGAGCCACCGCCCGTGTGCCATGCGGCGTGCATCGCGCTCTACGGGCAGGGTGACGAGCCTTCGCTGGCGGCGCTCGCCGGGATCGAACGCCTGCTCGCAACGGACTGCGCGCCGGTCGCCGGCATTCCCTGGAACGACGGCGATCTGGCTTCGCTCGGCGTGTTGGCGCTGCGCGCGCGCCTCCCCGCCCACGCCCCCGAGGTGGAACGCCTGCTGTTCTCGCTGCTCGAGCGCGCACGGGCAGGCGCGCTCGATTGTGACGCGGCTGCAGCTCGGGCCTTGCCCACCCTGCTCTGGCTGCTCACGTCGCGACCGGACCGCGCGCCCGCGCTGGACCCACGGCTCGGGCGCTTGCTCGCGCTCGTCGGCGAGAGGCCGTCCCTGGCCTCTCCTTCGCTGCGCAAGACGCTCTGCGCGCTGGAGCTTCCCGGAGGTGTGGCCGTCGATGCAGCCCTGGCGCTCGCCGGTGAGATCGAGCTCGCGCTCGACCTCTTGGAGAACGCCGTCGCCCGCGATCCGGAGAGCGTGGCTCGAAGGGCGGTCGCGCTCGCGACGGAAGTGGAGCACGCCACGCGCGCGGGCCTCCTGGTGGCTGCCGCCGTCTTTGCCGCCGAGAAGGCCGGCGCCGAACCGAGCCCGGCGCTCGACGCGCTCGCCCAAGGCACATTGTCCGCTCCGGCGCTCGAGCCGTTCTTCGCGCGCTTCCTGAGTCGCGTCGGGGAGGCGCGCCGGGACGCCCTGCTGGACGACCTGCGCCGGCGACGCCTGGTGCCTCGCTGGGCAGCCGAGCCCGTCTCGCGCCTCGACCTGCTCTTGGAAGGTCTCTTGCCCCTCGTCGGCCACACGGCGCGGGAGCAGCTGCTCGAGGCTGCCGCCGGCGTGAACTGGCGCTTGGTGCTCGGGCTGTCTCGGAGCTACCCGTCGCAGCGGGTCGTGACCGCGCTCCTGCCGCGCATTGCAGAGTCGCTGGAAGACCTCGGGCGCTGGGCGCCCGACGCCGTCGAGCAGGCCCTGGAGCGGGACGCTCGGGCGCTCTCTGCCATCGGCGCCGAGGCCGAGCACGCCGTCCGCCAGGCGCCCGCCGCCACCAGCGGCGCAGGCCAGAAGCTGCTCCAGCGCGTCCTCGCGCTGCGCTCCCACGGGGCCTGAGCCTCGGAAACCATTGCCGGATCGTGCGGGCGCTGCTAGGGCCCCGGCGCCTGAGCTACGCTTGGGGTTGGTCGGGCTAGGAGGCTTATCGTGAAACGAGCTTTGGCAGCGGTGTTCGCCGCGCTGTGTGGGTATGTCCTGGTCGCTTGCGCTTCCGGTGGTGACAGCGGGAACCAGGGCGGCACCTGCGGCAACGGCGTGAAGGACGGAGCCGAGGCCTGCGACGGCAAGGACTTGGGGGGAATCACCTGCCAGATCCTCGGCTTCAAGGGCGGCGCGCTGTCGTGCCAAGCCACCAGCTGCCAGCTCGACCCCAACACCTGCTGCACCGACACCTGCGTCAACGTGGGCGACACGCAGTGCCAGGGGACGGTGCTCCAGACTTGCACACAAGGGGCCTCGGGCTGCCGCGCTTGGGCTCAGACCGCCGACTGCGCTCTGAGCGGCGGGCAGTGCGATGCGACGGGCGGCAACGCGGCTTGCACCTCGACCTGCGTCGACGCCTGCCCGACTATCGGCGGCACTCAGTGCAACGCCGGCGCCATCGAGATTTGCCAGAAGAACGCCGCCAAGGGTTGCAACGAGTGGAAGCAGATCGACGACTGCACGGCGAAGGGACAGAGTTGCGATGCCACCAGCGGCATCGCCGTGTGCGGCGCGGCCTGCAACAACCAGTGCAGCAAGGCCGGCGACACCCAGTGCAGCGGCAACGTGCTGCGCACGTGCGAGCAAGGCGCCGATGGCTGTCTCGCGCTGGTGACCACCACTGACTGCGCGGCGCAGGGCCAGTCCTGCACGACCCCGGGCGGCGTGGCGAAGTGCACGTTTGCATGCAACAACAAGTGCAGCGCCGTCGGCACGCAGAACTGCGTGGGCAACGTGCTGTCCACCTGCTCCACGGACACCAACGGCTGCCTGGACTGGACGGCCACCGAGGACTGCTCGGCGACCAGCAAGTTCTGCAAGCTGGCCGGGGCGGGCAAGGCCAAATGCGAGGGCATTTGCACGAATCCTTGTCCCACGCTGAACGAGAAGAAGTGCAACGCCAACCTGATTCAGGAGTGCAAGGTCGGCATCAACGGCTGTCAGGACTGGCAAGTCGCCACCACCTGCCCGCTAGGGCAGAAGTGCGAGCAGAGCGGCAGCAACTACTCCTGCGTCGCCGGTAACCTGACGGGTGAAGACTGCGGCGGAGTCGTGCCGATCAAGGCCGGCAAGAACACCATCAACTGGACCGCCACGAAGAACGACTACCTGAGCCCGATCCCCTCCAGCTGCTCCACCTCCACCTATACGGTGATGGGCCCCGACCTGGTGCTCGTCTACCAGGCCGGCTTCACCGGCAGCCTGGAGTTCACCGTCGAGAAGCCGCTGAGCTCTTACTACGTGGTGGCGGTCTCCAGCGGCACCTGCGGAACGGTGGGCAGCCCGCTCACCTGCATCGGGCTCAAGGACTATTCGCTCACCTCGACCAGCGGCAGCCTGAACGTCACCAGCGGGACCACCTACTTCTTCTACGTCGGCAAGCTGAATTCCGGCACGGCCCCGCTGTCGAACCCGCTGGTGATCACGCTGGCGGAGGTGGACTGCACGACGTTCTCGGCCAGCGCGGTGACCCTGACGCCGGGCAACGGCGCCACCACGAGCACGCTCAAGCCCACGCTGAGCGCCGACTTCGACGTGCCGGTCCTGACCACCGGTTGGACCGTCAAGGTCACCGGCAACAAGGGCACCAACCTCACGTTCACCGCCCCGAACTCGGCGGTCACCTGGACGAACTCCAACAAGACCATGAACATCAACCCCGGGATCACCTTCCCGGCGGGTGAGGTCGTCACGGTGGACGTGACCGGCTTGACGGACAGCAAGTGCTCGAAGCCCGTCACCAAGCCCACCTGGGGCTTCACGGTGATCACCCCGCCGTGCGCCCCCGGGACCGGCGGCATGTTGGGCGGCGGCGTGACCAAGGTCGCCGGACCGAGCGGGCTCTGGTACTACGTGGCCGCCGATCAGGATCCGAACGGCTACGTGTACCTGGGCAACACCAGCACGCTCTGGCGCATGAGCAAGGGGACGTGGATCCAGCAGACCGCGCCCGGCGTCTCCACGTCGTGGCTCGGCTACAACATGTTCATGAACGGCAACGATCCGTTCACGAACGAGTACACGCTGACGGGGACCACGGGCTACGTCTACAAGCTGATCCCCGGCGCGAACTGGGCCGCCCAGGACTTCGTGACCTTCCCGCAGGTTCCGGGCGACTACATCCGTTCGGGCGTGACCTACAAGGGCAAGGTCTACCTGATGACCACCGAGTCCCTGGCGACCGCGAACCACGAGCTCTGGTCCGCCAACGCCGCGCCGCCGACCTTCCCCAACACGGCGACGGCGGAGGGCACCTTCACCGGCGAGGCCTACTGCAGCGGCCTGGCAGTGGACGACAAGTACTTCTACACCGCCTGCGGCACGAACAAGCGCCTGGTGCGCGTCGACCGGACGACCAAGACGGTCACGCTGATCACCAACGCCTTCGACCTGGCCACCTCGAGCTACTCGAACGCCATTCACGCGCACGACACCAACGGCGACGGCACCGCGGACTTCCTCTACTTCAAGGGGAACAAGAGCGAGGTCTACTACGTGTGCAACCCGGCTGGCACGACGCCTTACGCGGACATCCTGGCGAACTACGGCACCAGCACCAGCTCCTACGGCCTCGGCTTCGACTCGGTCGCCAAGAAGCTCTACGCCTGGGACTACACCCTGTATCAGCTCGTGCAGATCCAGTGAGCTACTTCACGCTCGGGTTGATGGTCCCCAGGTTCAGGCCGCCCGGGTACATGTAGCTGGTCCAGTCGCCGTAGCCGTAGACGGTGATGCCGAAGGCCTTCTCGGCCTTCGCGTGGTGAACGCTGCCCGGTCCGAGCTTCACGTGGGCCACTCCCCAGCCGCTCTCGCCGATGGGCGCGAAGTCGCTCACGACCTGCTCGTCGACCTGAACCTTGGCGCCCACCCTGGCGACGACGTCGACCCAGCTCGAGGTGTAGTTCTCCGGAGCGAGGAAGGTGTACTCGTTCCGGTACTGCCCGGTAGGAATGGCCATCGACTGCGCCGGATCGCCGCTCACGCTCTCGTCCCCGTTCTTGTCCGTGCCCTGCATGAACTGCGCGACGATCAGCGGCTTGTCGGCCTTGACGCGCACGCTGTCCCGCAGGTAGCGGAGCTCGATGGGCGGGCTGTTCCGACCAATCACGATGGTTTCGTGGACGCCGGGCGGGTCGAAGCTGACCTCGGTGTCGTCCTGCACCGCGATGATCCGCAGAGTCTGCTGCGCCTCCGGGTTCGGACCGCTCGGCGTGGCTGGTGGCGCGACGACGTACTCCTTGCCCAGGGTCTCGTCGGGGAACATCACCTCTTCGATGTGGTCGCAGGCCTGAGTCTCCGGGGCGGGGATGTTGGCGCAGCCGTGGCCGGCGATGACCTGCACGGGCTTGGAGGCGTCGACCACCGAGCCCGTAACGTCGCTGCCAGGCGAGTCGAAGCAGAAGGGGCCGCCGGTGGGCGTCGAGATCATCTGGAGCACGTCGCCCTTGTTCAGCTTGGCGTAACCTTGACCCGTGGAGTCGAACCCGCCCCCGGGGACGATGTTCCCGCGCGTCTTCAGTTGGACCTCCGTGTCGTCGTGCGTGGCGGTGATGGTGTAAAACGCCGCCTTGCAGCCCAAGGTCGGCCAGGTCGCCACGGTGTAGCGCTCCCTGAGCATGTGCGCCGGCAGGAGCAGCGAGGCGTCGTTCGAGTACGAGAAGCAGCCGGGAGAGTCCGCAGGATCGGGGCAGTCGGCTGGGATGGGGTCGATCTCGTAGTCGAGGGGGTTGAACTGGTAGGCGGCAATGGGCTGGTCGCTGCGCACGCGGTACGCGCCCTGCTTCACCAGCGAGCTGTTGCCCGGCGGCTGGGGCTGACCCATGAAGTTCGGGTCGGGCCCTTTGAGCTCCTTGACCCAGGGCAGGCGCACGACCTCGAGCTTGCCCGGCTCGAGGGTGAGCTTCTGGACCTCTTCGCTGCCCTTGGTGATCAGCACGTTGGCGGGCTTCTGGCCCACGTTGGAGACCACCACGGCGAACTCGAAGCCCTTCCAGAGCCCGTTGTTCAGCGTCACTGTCGGGTAGTAGTCACAGCCGAGGTAGCTCGACCCGAGTGAGCCCCAGGCGCAGGCGCCCATGCAGCCCCCGGGCGTGCAGGCCATGCCCTGAGCTTCGTCGCAGTCGTAGCTCAGGTAGCCCGCCCCGTCCGGGCGGCACACGCTGGCCTTGCCGTTCTCGCAGCTCCCCGTACCCGGAGTGCAGGTGACGCAGCCGACTCCCTGATGACAGGTCTTTCCCTGCGCCGCGCAGTCCACCTTCTTGCTCTTGTCCGAGCAGTCGACGGCGACCGCGCCGCTGCAGGTGAAGCCGTCGCCGCCGGTCGAGCAGAAGTCGATCTTGGGGCCTCCCGGCTGGTTCGCCCCGAGCTCGTCCTCCGAGCTGGCGCAGGCCGCCCCGAGGCCCGAGAGCAGCGCCATCACCGCGCCGAACCGCAAAAAGCCCACCATTCCCCTGGTTTTCCCGGTCTTCATCTGGCCTGCCTCTCCTCGGCTGCGGGCTCAGTGGAGGCAGGGGCGAGAGGCGGGTGGAAAAATGAAGGGGCCCTAGCGCCAGCAGACGCGGACCCGAGTCTCGCGCTCTGCCACGTCCACGACCTCCGCGGTCACGTCGCGGGCCCCAGCCGCTACCGATGCCGCTCGGAACGCGCCGCACATCCCCCGCCGCACGGTGTGGTCGAACAGGTTCTCGGGATGAGTGATGGCGAGGTCCGCTCGCCCCTCGGAGCGCTCGACGACCCGGAGAGAGGTCCCACGCCGGAACGCGCTCCACCGCCGCTCCACTCCCGAGATCAGGCGCTCGGGGCTCAACAACATGAAGAGCGCGCGGTAGAGCGGGCGGCGCAGCAAGCGGTAGTTGCGCTCGAAGACCCACTCCTCGTAGGCGTCGACGCCGGCCTCGGTCTGGGGAAAATGCCGGTCCCGGACCGCGATCAGGATCGAGAGCGAGCGCACCTCCGGCACCCAGGCGGTGACCGGCAGCGGGTGCGTGACGAGCTCGCGCAGCTCGTCCGGCAGCACGCCGAGGCAATCGTCGAGCGAGAGGGATGCGAGCGAGTCGCGGTACACCGACGCCTTGACCACGACGTCCGGGTACGAGTCCAGCCCCCGCGGCAAGCGCTCGAGGTAGCTGGAGAGCGACGGGAGCTTCCCCGGTTCCACGCCGTGTCGGTAGAACACTTCGGGATTCGCTGCTACTCCTGGGAGCATGGGCGCAGGCTGGTGGGTATTGGCGTTGGCGGGGCTGACTCTGGCGGCGCTCCCGGGCTACGGCTGCGGTGGCACCAGCGACTCTGGCGGCGGTCCCGCTGGGGCGGGCGGTACGAGCAGCGGGACGGGCGGCGTCGGGGGCTCGAGCGCCGGCGGCAGCGGGGGCTACCCGAGCGGCGGCAGCGGCGGCGGCGTCGGCCTCGACGTGTCGCTGCCGGACTCCCCGAGCGACGCGCTCTCCTGCCCGGACGGCGGCGTCCCGGGTGACCCTGGCTGCGCCTGCGGCAAGCTCGAATTCAGCATCGACACCCAGCAGTCGTGCGCCATCTCCATCCTGCCCGGGTTCCAGGTGGACGGCGAAGGCTTCATCAACGTGGGCGGGCAGAACCATCGCGTCTTCGCCATGGACCGCTGGGGCAAAGGACATGTCATCGCCTGGTGCGACTCGACGCGCCTGCCGCAGCTCCTCGCGGCCTTCAACGTCACCGGCTACCTGGGTCAGACCAAGACCCCGCCGAAGGTGCTCGCGTTCGGCGACGAGTACCTGTGCAAGCCCGGCGGTATCATCGACAACCCCTTGCCCGCCGAGCTCTCGTATGAGGGCAAAGACCTGCCGGCGAAGTACAAGGGCAACGCTGCGCTGCTCGCGCAGGAGTGGGACGTGGTGGTCTTCTGCGGGTTCCGCATCCCCTGGACCAACGACTGGTCGAAGGAGCTCGGCGAGTTCGTCTCGGTGCACGGCAAGGGCCTGCTCGCGGTCATGGACTACCAAGGCGTGGTGACGCAGGCCGATTTCACCAACATGAGCAAGATCACCTCTCCGGCGGGGCTCCAGTTCGATCCGCTGAGCCTGGCGTGGGCTCCCTCGAGCACATCGGTGTCGATCGAGTGCGTCCCCGACCTGCCGCCCCCGATCAAGTGAGCGGGGCGCTACTTCGTCCCGCTCAAGATTTTCTGGGCCTCGGGCCGGGCGGGATGGCTCTTGGGTGACAAGTCCAGGAACTTCGTCAGGTGCGGCTTGGCTTCGGCCGGCTTCTTCAAGAAGTCCGCGTAGAGCACGCCCAGGTTGAACAGCGCGGACACGTTCTTGGGCTCGCGCTCGAGCACCTGCTTCAGGATCTTCTCGGCCTCCAGATAGGGCCCCTGCTTGTCGCGGCTGCCGGTGCCGCGCAGCGCCGCGGCCAAGCCGACGCCCGCCATGGTGTCGTCGGGGTTCACCGCGAGCACGCCGCGGAACTCTTCGACGGCCTTGTCGTAGATGCCGGCCTGGAGCAGCACTGTGCCGGTGTTGAGCCGCGCGGTCGTGTCTTTCGGGTCGAGCTCGCTCGCCTTGGCGAACTGCCTGAACGCCACCGCGTCGTCCCCACGCTTGAGCGAGACCAACCCCGAGGTGCGCGCCACGATGGCGTTGTTGGGCGCCGCTTTCTCGGCTTCCTTGACCAACAGCTCCGCCGCGTCGACCTCACCGCGCTCGAGGTGGCTCATGGCGAGCTCCGCCAGAGCGTTCGGGTCGTTGGAGCGCCGGACCAGCACCTCACGGGCGTAGCGAATCGCCAGCTCCACCTCGCCGGCCTCGCGCAGCGCGCTCACCAGCTCGATGCGAGCCGCGACCGCCTTGGGGTTCGCCTTGCAGAACGGCTCCAGCACGGAGACGGCGCCCTTCGGGTCCTCGAGACGCCGCCTGACCTCGCCCAGGGCGACGACCACGTCCTCGGCGTTCGGGGCCAGCGCCTGCGCCTTCGAGAGCTCGAGCTCGGCGTCGGTCAGGTCGCCCACCTGCGCCAGGAGCACGCCCAGGTTGTAGCGGGCCTCCCACAGGTTCGGATCGATCTTGACCGCGTCGCGGAGGAGGGCGATCGCCTTCTGCTTCTCGTTCGCGCTCTGCACCGCCTGCGCCATCTTGCCGAGCGCCTGCGGGTTGGCCGGGGGCAGCGCCGGCGCCTGCTTGACCTTGGCGGAGCCTCCGCAAGCCAAGGCGAAGAGCGCTATGACCGCCGCGAGGCAGAGGCGGGAGCGGAGCGAGACCCTGCCGGTCACTTCTTACCCCCCTTCTTCACGCCCTTGCCCGTGAGCGTGGGCTTCTCGTCCGCCTTCTCGTCCTTCTTCTCTTCGTCGGGCTTCTTGTCGGCGCTCTTCTCGTCCTTCTTCTCGTCCTTGGCCTTCTTGTCGCCCTTCTTCTCGTCTTTCTTCTCGTCCTTCTTCTCGTCCTTGTCCTTCTTCTCGGGAAGCTCGGGGGGCGGAATCAGGTAGGGCTCGCTGCGGTTCTCCTTGGTGCGCCGAGTGCCATCGATCAGCGCCGGCAGCGGCGAGGGACCCTTGCTCTGAAGCTCGAAGCCGATCTCCTTCAGCGGCGGGTAGAGCTCCGAGTTCAAGCGACCGAGCGCGGCGCGCATCTTGGCCGTCCAGCTGTTGAAGATGCCGAGCTCGAGCGCCTTCTTCCAGCCGCTCTCGTAGGCCTCGAGGGCTCGCTCCTCGATGGGCACGACGAACTCGTCGATCTGCTGCTTGTAGAGCTCCTGGTCGTCCTTGCCCAAGCTGGGCGGCGGCGGCGAATTCAACAGCGACTTGGTGAAGGTCTCGTAAGTGAAGCCGATCTGGTAGAGCGACGCGGTCGTCCACTCCGCGACGGCCATCTCGGCCGTGCCCAGGAAGGTGTCCGCGGCCTTCTTCAAGAGCTCGCCCTTCTTCTTCAGCCGGTCCTTCAGCTGCTTGACGTCGCCTTCGATCTTGACGGCCTCGAACTCGGCCAGGATGCGCTCGCCTTGCATGTACTTGGCCTTGGCCGCGAAGTACTTGCCGCTGTCGTCGAGCTGGCCCTTGCGCTGCTTGTAGGTGTCCATGGCGCGCGACAGCGCAGTGCCGGCGCTCTTCTCTTCCCCCAGCTTCACGCGCACGGTGGCGAGCCGCACGTAGGCCTCGATCTGCCCGCTCGGCGTCTTGGCGTTGCCCGTGTAGCGCTCGTAGATGCCGGCGGCATCCTTCCACTTCTCGGCCTTCTCGTAGGCCTTTCCCATCAGGAAGGTGACCTCCTCGGTGCTCTCGTCCCGGGGGTAGGTCTTGCGGAAGCGGTTGCCGCTGTCGATGGCCTTCTGCGTCTCACCGACCGTGGTGCGGAGCAGCACCGAGTTGAACGCCGCGTCCTTGTGGTGCTGCGACTTGGGGAAGTTCTCGGCGACGACGTCGTGGTAGTCCGCCGCTTCGCTGAACAGACCCACCTCTTGGAACGTGTTGGCGGCGATCCAGGCGCCCTGCGCCGCTTCCTCGCGCTGGCGGTGGTCGGAGATCAGGATGGCCACGGCAGCCTTCATCGTCTCGAGATCGCCGCCCTTCTTGGCTTCGACCTCGGCGTTCACGGCAGCCTGCGCGGCGCGGGGCTCCGTGGGGAACTCCTTGGCAGCTCGCAGGTACGCCGACGCCGCCTGGTCGTGCTTGCCGGCCTCCGCCAGCTGCTCGCCCTGCTTGAACACCGCGACGACGATCAGGCCGTTCAGGCGCTTCTGCTTGTCCGGCGCCATGAACGCGGGTGCCGTCTTCAGGCGGCGCGCCCAGGTCTCGATGTTCTGGTAGTCACGGCTCTTGTTGAAGCTGTCGAGGATGAGCTCGCCGGCACCTTCGGCGTACTTTCCGCGCGGATACTTCTCCACCAACAGGCCGAACTGCCGCACCGCAGGATCGTAGATCTCGTAGTCGTAGTAGAGCTTGCCCTGCCGGAACAACAGCTCCGGGATGTCCGGGTCGTTCGGGTAGGTCTTGATGTAGAGCTCCATCGCCTCCGTGAGCTTCTTGTCGGTGGCGGTCTCTTGCTGCTTCTTGCCGGCGGCCTTGTTGGCGTCGAGCTCCTTGTAGCGAGCGTACTCGAGGGCGGCGAGGGCGTTGTAGAGCGCGTCGCGCGAGCGCGGGCCCTTCGGGTCGAGCCGCACGGCCGCCATGTAGTTGTCGGCGGCCTTGTTGGCGTCCTCCAGGTGGTAGAAGGAGATCTCGGCGAGGTTGTAGTGGACCTCGTAGGCCTCCTTGCCGCGAGCGAAGCGCGTCAGATAGACCTCGTACAGACCGACCGCGCCCTTGTACTCGCCCTTGCTGGTCTTGTCCGCCTGTGCCTTGGCGTGGAGCCCCACGGCGTCGTCACGCAGCTGCTTCTCGATGGCCGCCGAGGCGGCGGCGACGGTGGCGGCATTGTGGGCTTTCACCCAAGCGCCTGGCTTCTGCTTGCTCTTCGGATCCGGCGGCACGTACTCCTTGAGCAACCACCGGTAGTCCTCCTGGAGCTTGCCCCAGTTCTCCATGGTGGAGTGACCCTGGGCGACGGCGAGGCCGTACTTGTAGGCGTCGGGGGCCATCGGCTCGAGCTTGAGCAATAGGCGGTAGGCCTCGATGCCACGCTCGTAGTGCGACTGGTCGTAGAGCGCCTCCGCCAAGGCACGCACGATGCGTCCGGCGAACTTGTCTCCGCCCGCCTTGACCAGGAACTTGTGCATGTCCTCGGCGCGGTTCTTCTCGTCCTCGACGAAGACCGCGACCAGGTTCTTGAGCGCCTCGGCCTGCAGCTCGTCGATCTCCGACTGCTTCTTGCCGTCGCGGCGCGCGCCACCCTCCGCCGTGGCCTTGAACACCGCGAGGAAGCGCTTGGCCGCCTCGTCCGGGCGGTCCATGCGCCACAGGCACCAGGCGCTCTTGAACAGCGCCAGGTCGTAGAGCTCGTTGTCCTTGTACTTGAGGACCTCCTCGTACTCCTTGTACGCGGTCTCGAAGTTGGGAAACTCCTTGGTGAACTCGAACTCGGCCCGCACCATGTGGGCGTCCGGGATGAAGCGACTCCGGGGGAACCACTCGATGATCTTGTTGAAGCGGCCGAGCGCCTCCTCGAACTTGGCCTCCTCGTTGGCCATGAAGCCGTCGACGTAGAGCGCCAGATCGTACTGATCGAAGGTCTTGTAGTTCTTGAGCACGCGCAAGAAGCGCGAGCGCGGCCGCGAGAAGTCTGGGTTCGGAGGATCGCCACGCTGGTCCGTCGGCTTCTTCTCCCACTCGGTGAACTTGACCAGGAACTGCTCGCGGGAGTCCTCCCACTCGAGCTCGCCCATGCGCATCAGCGCCTCGGCCATCTCGGGCTCGTCGTCCGGAGACTCGTTGATGAACTTGTCGAGCAGCTTCATCGCGTCCAGGCGGAGCTTCTTGGTCTTGGCCTGGTTCTTGGCGATGCGCTGGTCGATCTTCTTCATCAGCGCGGCACGCAGCCGCTCGGGGATCTGAAGAGAGAGGCGTACCTCGCGCTTCTCGGATTGCTTCTTCTCCTTCTTCTTCTTGACCGTGGGCCGCTCGCGCGCGCCGATCTGCCGCTCGCCCTTGGGCTTGATGCGACCCTTGTCGCTGGCGGCGGCCGGGGTGGAGGGGGAGTCCTGCGCCGAGACGACCCCGGGGCTCAGGGCGATCAAGAACAGGGGGGCGGCGACCCAGCGGCGAAATCGGCTCACGACGGAGCGCGAGCGTACCACGGCGCCGGTCGGCGGGTCACTTGCATTTCCCGGCGCTGCACCAGCCGTTCGTGCAGTCGCTGTCCTCGTTGCAACCCGCGCCATTCGCGAGCTTGGGCTCGCACTTGCAGGCGTCGCAACGGCCGCTCGCGCACGCCACGTCGTCGTCGCACTCGGCGCACTTGCCGTACACGTTGCAGTCGCTGGCGTCCGGGGCTCCCTTCGGGCCGCACAGGTCGCTCGTGCAGTCGCTCTCCTCGTTGCAGGCGGCTCCGAAGGCCTGCTTCGGCTCGCACTTGCAGGCGTCGCAGCGACCGCTCATGCAGGCTCCGTCGTCGTCGCACTCGGCACACTTGCCGTACGTGTTGCAGTCGTTCACGTCGGCGATGGGGCGAGGACCGCACAGGTCGCTCACGCAGTCGCTCTTCTCGTTGCAGTTGGTCCCCGGGATCTGCTGGGGCTCGCATTTGCAGGCGTCGCAACGGCCGCTCGCGCACGCCAAGTCGTCGTCGCACTCCGCGCACTTGCCCGGAGTGATGCAGTCGTTCACGTCGGACGCGACGCTGGGACCGCACAGGCCACTACAGCACGCCAGGTCGCCGGAACAGCTCGTGCCCGTCGCCGAGCACGCGGCGCCACCGCCACCGGTACCGAGCCCGCCGGCGCCCGCCGCACCGCCAGAGGCGGTGGTGCCGCCCGCGCCGGCGGCGCCGGCAGCCCCCGCGCTGCCCGCTGCTGCGTCGGGTGAGGAGCCGGCCGCGCCGCCCAGAGATGCGTCGGCGCCCGCCGCCCCGCCGCTGCTCCAGGCGCCGCCGGTGGACGACACGCTGCCCCCGGTGCCCGCGCCGCCATCCGGGTCCGGGTTCGCGTCCCCACCCTGCTGGAGGCCACACGCCACGACGAGCGCGCCGACCGACCAGAGGAGGATGCGAACCGAGGCCACCTTCCAGCAGTGTATCAGCGGCGGGAACTCGCCGCAGGCCCGGCTGTCCATGCCGGCGTGAACTTGCGCTCTGGCTCGGTTTCGCTGGCAGTTTGTCTCCTCGCGACCCCCGCGGGCGCCCACGACGAGGTCCAAGGGACCCGCAGCGAAAAGGTCTACGAGCGGAGCCACGAGGTGCGCGCCAGCCTGCACCGAGGGTACGTCGAGCTTCGCGTGCGTCGCCGCGTGGAAAACCAAGGTGCTCGCCACGATCAGGCAATGTTCTGGATCTCGACCCCGGCTGGCGCTGCCGCCACCGGCCTCAAGACTCTGGGCTCGCTCGGAGGGCGTCCTAAGTGGTTCGCCGGAGAGCTGATGGAGGCCGAAGCGGCCGCAGCCAGGTACAAGGAGCTCACCGGGATCGGCGGCTACTACCCAAAGGATCCCGCCCTGTTGTCATGGCGCTCGCAGGGCCAGCTCCTGCTTCAGGTCTTCCCGGTCGCACCCAAGGACTCCAAGACCATCGAGTACACGTTGCTCGCACCCACCGAGTACAAGGACGGCGCACACCGTTACGTCCTGGATGGGCTCGGCACGCCCGCGCTGCGGGCGGAGCTCGAGCTCGCCGCGCCGAGCCGCGGTGACAAGCTGCTGCTCGACGGCAAGGCGGCTGGGCCAGGAGCGAGGCTCACCCCGGCGCTCGACGCGAGCACCGAGCTCGGGCTGGTCCCCAAGACCAGCGAGCCCCTCGGGGGCGAGCTCGGCGTGGCAGCCACGGGCAAGCGCTTCGTCACCCACTTCTCGGTCGAGGCCGCTCCACGCGTCGCCAGCGTACCGAAGGGCGCGCAGATCGTGGTGGTGCTCGACGCCTCGCGCTCCGTTCCCGACGCCCTGCTCGACGCACAAAAAGCCGCCGCGGCCGCCTACCTGAGCCACTTCCGCGACGCCGAGGTGGAGGTGCTCACCTTCGATCGCGTGGTGCACCGCCGCTACGGCAAGCTGGTGTCGGCGGAGCGCGCGCGGCGCGATCTGACGGCGCTGCCCATCGAGCAGAAGAACGGCAGCGCGGTAGACCAGGCATTGGCCGAAGCAGAGAAGATCCTCGCCGGCACTGCTCTGGGCAAGCCCCGCCGGCTCGTGCTCACCAGCGACGCGCTGGTGCGCTCGGCGCTCAAGCCCGAGCGGATCCGGGCCGCCGTCGGCGCGAGCGGCGCGGTGGTGCACCTGGGGGTCTTGCGCGACTACGCGGTGTCGCTGTCGCGCGACGACGAGCACGCCTGGGCACCGGCGATCCGCTCGACTGGAGGTCTGGTCTGGCGAGCGGGCGCCAGCGACGACGCCGACGACAAGAAGCAGATGCGTGAGGTCTACGAGGAGTGGGCGCGTCCGCTGCGCGTCGATCACCTGAAGCTCTACTCACCCGATCTGGAGGTGGGGACCATCACCGAGCGGCCCGAGCTGCTCGACGAGGGGCAAGGCTTCGAGCGGCTGCTGTTCACCGACAAGGACGTGAGCTGGCTGCGGGTCGAGGGCGAGCTCTGGTCGAAGCCCGTGCGACGCGTGATCCACGCGGACGTCGCCGCGGGTAAGCGCTGGGCGTCGCTGGTGTTCGGCAGTCAGTTGCTCGACGAGCTGAGCGAGCCGGAGATGATGAAGCTCGCGATGCACGGCGGCGCGGTGAGCCCGGTCACCAGCTACCTGGCCATCGAGCCCGGCGTACGCCCGTCCACCGAGGGTCTCGACTGGTCGGGCGGCAGCGGCCAAGGCTTCGGCAGCGGACTTGCCAGCGTGCGCATGGGCGCGACGAGCACGAGCGGGCGCGCTCGACCGCTCGACCGCGACAAGTGGCTGCGAGACGAGCTCGGAAAGAGCTTCGTCGCCTGCGGCGGAAAGCCGGGGACGGCGAGCATCTCGCTGGAGACGACGTTCGCCGAGGTCGTGGATGTGACCCGGGTCGAGCTCGGCGGGCTCAAGGATCCGCTGCTCGAGCGCTGCGTGACGGAAGCCGCCTGGGACCTCGTCTTGCCGGTGCAGTTCGACGAGGAGTGGACGACCTGGGCCGTGTCCCTGTGAAAATGCCCAGAGATACCGGGGCCATGCCGCGCTTGCCGGGCTAGTTCGGCGATTGCACATTCCGCGCTTCCCCTCCGTCAAACGCCCGAGGCATGATTCCCGCGCCTCGGGCTCAGTTTGGGAGGAATGTGATGCATTTGCGTAGTGCTCTGCTTGGTTTCTTCATGATCGCGTCGACCGTTGGCGTCGGCTGCGTGGTCCACAACAACCCGGCTCCGGCTCAGCCGGCCCCAGCGGCGACCCCCGCGGCGGCCCCGGCCGCGACGCCCGCCGCGACGCCCGCCGCGACCGGCACCGCTGCGCCGACCCCCGCGCCGGCCGTCGACGATCCGAATGCGGACATCCCGGCCGATTCGGAGGATCCAGCCGCGGTCGCGACCCCACTGCCGAAGCAGCTGCCGGTCGAGGACCCGCCAGCCACCCCGGGCATGCCGGAAGAGACGGGCGCCGGCGTTGGGGAAGGCCGCCCGAGCGGGCTCGAGCCGGGCGCCCCCGCCGGCTTCTGGATCTGGCGCAACGCCGCCGGCATCTGGAAGGTCCGCACCACCACCGCGAAGAAGCTCCACGAGTTCCGCGGGCGCGTGAAGGGCGTGCAGAAGCCGATCGGCAAGGTGCACCCCTCGCGCACCGAGTTCGGTGATCGCATCAAGCGCGGCACCGGTGGTGAGGTGATCTTCCGCTTCCACACCATGGGTCACATCGACGGCTTCGACTTCCGCGCGCCGAAGGACACCTGCATCCGCTTCGACCTGCAGCTCGACTCGGGCGCGACGGCGAAGAAGGTGAGCATCGGCAAGGGCGCGGTCGCGCCGAAGACGAACCACTTCACGATCTGCCCGGCGAAGTGAGCCTTCCCCCGCGTTCGGACGCGGCACGCGGCGCTCGTAGGACGGGCGCCGCGTGTGTTTTGTGCGCTAACCTTCTCCGGATGAGGCTCGCCGGCGCACTGCTCCCTCTCTCGATGCTCACGGCCTGCGGCGGCGAAGACTCCGCGCCCACAGAGCGCGACCCGTGCAACCTCCCCGAGAAGTCCGTCCCCACCCCGGCGCTCTCGACGCCGCGCTGGGCGTTCGAGCCCTGGATCAGCAAGGACATCTCGAGCGCGGAGGACACCCGCGCGTTCGTCAAGGGCTTCCGGGACCGCGACATCCCGGTCGGCGCCGTGGTGCTCGATAGCCCCTGGGAGACCCACTACAACACCTTCGTCCCGCACCCGGAGCGCTACCCGGCCTTCTCCGGCTTGGTCGAGGAGCTCCACGCCGACGACATCCGCGTCGTGCTCTGGATCACGCAGATGGTCAACGTGACCGGCTACGACTTCGAGCCGGGGGGCGACAGCTACGTGGGTCCGAGCCCCAACCTCGAGGAGGGCGAACGCTGCGGCTTCTTCGTCAACGAAGCCGAACGCTACCAGTGGTGGAAGGGCAGCGGCGCCGCCCTCGACTTCTTCAACCCGAAGGCCGTCGCGTGGTGGCACGAGCAGCAGGACCCGCTCTACGCCCAGGGCCTCGACGGCTGGAAGCTCGACTTCGGCGACGAATACGTCTCCACCACGCCCATCGTCACGGCCGCCGGAGAGAAGACGAAGCAGGAGTACTCGGAGGAGTACTACCGCGACTTCTTCGCCTACGGGCGCCAGAGGCGCGGTGACGAGTTCGTCACAATGGTGCGGCCCTACGATCGCTCCTACGGCTTCCCCGGCCGCTTCTTCGCCCGGCCGGAGCACGCGCCGGTGGGCTGGGTGGGCGACAACCGGCGCGACTTCGTCGGGCTCGCCGACGCGCTCGATCACCTGTTCCGCTCCGCCAAGGCGGGCTACTCGACCATCGGCTCCGACATCGGCGGCTACCTGGACCGCGACGACGAAGGGCTGCTCGGTCCCGACATCCCGTTCGACACGCTGGTGTTCGCGCGCTGGACGGCGGCGGGCGCGATGATGCCGTTCATGCAGCTCCACGGCCGCGCGAACATCACACCGTGGACGGTGCCCGATCACGCCGACGAGACCGTCGCCCTCTACCGCTACTGGGCCACGCTGCACCACGAGCTCGTGCCGTTCTTCTTCTCGCTGTCGGAGCAGGCGCTGGGCGGCGCCCCGACCCCGATGCGGCCCATCGGCGACGAAGCCAGCTGGCCCGCCGACTACCGCTATCAGCTCGGGGAGGCGTTCCTGGTGGCGCCCATCCTGGATGCGACCGGGACGCGGGACGTCCCGCTGCCGAGCGGGGCGCGCTGGCTCGACTGGTGGAAGCTCGAGAGCGACTGGCTCGACGGCGGGCAGACGCTGGGCGCGGTCTCCCAGCCGGACCGCGCCAGGCTCCCGCTCTACGTGCGGGAAGGCGCCATCATCCCGCTCGACACCCGGAGCGACGTGACCGGCATCGGCACGCCGGCGCACGCCGGCCACCTGACGCTCCTGGTGTTCCCCGGCCCGAACGCCTCCAGCTTCGAGCTCCACGACGCCGACGAGCAGACCACGACGCTCGGCACCAGCACCGGCACGCTGACGCTCTCGCGCCGCGCGCTGCCGGTCTGGGCGCGCGTCCGGGTCGGGGTCCCCCCGAGCGGCGTGTCCCTCGACGGCGCAGCGCTGGAGCAAGCGTCCAGCCGCGCCGATCTCGAGGCCCGACCGAGCGGCTGGTTCTACGACGGCGCCGCCCGCGCGCTGTGGCTCAAGCTGGAGAAGGGCGGGGCCGCCGCGCTCGCCTGGTGACCGATCCGGCGGGCGCCCCCGGACGACTCATCGCTCATGTGGTGGTACGCGCTCGGGTCGGTGGCGTGTCTCTTGGCGTTCTCCTCGGCCTGCGGTGGGCAGGTCGAGCGCGAGACTGGCAGCGGCTACGCCTCGGGAGGCAGCCCGAGCGCGGCCGGGGGCGCCGGGTCGAAGCCGGGCTTTCCGAAGAGCCCGCTGGGCGAGTGCGAGCCGGGCTTTTCGCACGCCCAGAACCCGACGCTCCCCTGCCCCTGGCTCGGCAACGGGCTCTGCTACGAGAAGAAAGATCAGGCCTGCGCCTGCGTCTGCCCCGCGGAACACGACAGCTGGTGCGTCAGCGACTTCCCCGATCCGGAAGGCGCTCCCACCCACGTCTTCTGCGAGTGACGGGCGCCGGCTTGCTCGCCGGGGTGACGTCGTGTCACGGTCCGGGCGCGCCATGCTCGGCAAGCAAACCGCGCTCGAGCACCCGCGATTGGTGTCCGTCGAGACCACCAACCACTGCAACGCGAAGTGCCTGTTCTGTCCGAACAACGCCCTCGCCCGCGACAAAGGGCCGATGGACCAGGGGTTGTTCGAGAAGATCGTCGAGGACTGCCGCGAGTTCCCGTTGCCCGCCATCGAGCCCTTCCTCCAGGGCGACCCTTTCGCCGATCCGCGCATCCTGGAGCGGCTCGAGCTGATCCGCCGCCGCCTGCCCGACACCAAGCTGCGCCTCTACACCAACGGCCACGGCATGACGCCGCACAAGATCGATGCCCTGCTGGGTCTCGGCATCGATCACCTGTACGTGAGCGTGAACACGCTCGACCCCGGCCGGTACCGGCAGCTGATGGGCATCCCCCTCGAGCGCACGCTTCAGAACCTGGCCTACCTGACCGAACCCACGCGCAGAAACCGCGTCGCTCGGAAGCTCACCTTTCGCATGACGCGTCTCGGCGACACCACGCTGAGCGAACAGGACGAGTTCGCGCGCTACTGCCGGGAGCGGGGCGTGCAGGCCTTCATCGTCGGGCTGTTCAACTACAAGGGGGACATCCCGAGCGGCCTGCCGGTGCCGAGCTACGGCTGCGAGCACGTCACCCGCCTGGACGTCCTCGCCAGCGGGCGAGTCACGCTGTGCTGCATGGACCAGGACGGGCAATACGGCTGGGCCGATCTGAACCAGACCAGCGTGCTCGAGGCCTACAACCACCCGGAAGCCAGGAAGTACCGGGCGCACCACCGGGCGGGGAAGCGGCGAGACCTCGACCCCTGCGGCAGCTGCAACTACTTCTGGCCGAGCTTCCACGGTCTCTCGCCGCTGGAGGCCGCCCGAACGGGCATCGAGTACTGCGCCTACGTGGCGCGGCACCGCATGGCCGGCCGCGCGGCCCCTCGGCCCGGGGCGGTGACCCGCCACGGGCTGGTGCAGCTCGGGCGGGGTCGCGACCAGACCGCCGAGTGATGGACCTACTGCTTTCCGGTGGCGTGCGCGCGGCGCGCCCGGAAGGTCAGGAACGACGAGTACGCATCCATGTTTCCGGAGCTCTGCGCGCTCGGCACTTTGTTCACCGCACCCTGGTTCGAGAGCGCGGTCAGCGAGCCGCCGGCCTTCGGCACGTCGGGTTGGGTGGGGTTGATGACGGTAACGGCGCAGTTCACGATGAAGTTGACCTTGCAGCCCCCCACGAGCGCGTCGAGCAGAGAGTTGCAGTTGGCGCCGACCGGCTGATTGGCGCCACAATAGGTGTACACCTTGGAACCGGTGCAGCTCTGGCACGCGCCCGCGCCGGTCGTGAGCGCCTCCGGGATCGGGATCTTGGACAGCGAGTCCACGGTGATCGCGCCGCACAGCCCCTGGTTGGTGCCGTTGGCGTTGACCTCGGGGAACACGACCAGGCCGGACGCTAGAGTCGAGGGGGGCGGCGCCGGCACGTTGTCCGTGCCGGCGGTGGCTGCCCGGATCTTGGCGTCGCGCATCTGAAGCACCGCTGGGCTGCCGGAGAGCAACAAGGTCAGGTTCACCTGGCTCGGTCCGGCGGTGAGCACGGTGGCGGCCAGCGCGCCGTTGGTCAGCTTGCCGGTGGGCAGGTTGTTCGCGTCCACCTGGTTCGCGTCGAGCTTGAACCACCAATCGAGCGAAGCCGCACCGTTGCCGGGCCAGGCGCCCTTCGCCGGATCGAGGAAGCCCGTCACGATGCCGAGCTCCAGCGCCGGGTCGTTGTCCCCTTTGAGGTCGTCCAGCCCCAACGCCTGGACCAGCACGTTCGTCGTGCCATCGTCGATCCCCTCCTGGAGCGACGTGTTGATCTGGCTGGCGGCCGTGCTGGTGAGGGCCTGCCCCAGGCGATTCGCCTGGTAGTGACAGAAGGCCGGCACCGTCCCGCGCACGATGTCCGCGTCGTACAAGCGGGTGAACATCTCGTACTTGCAGTTCGAGTCGCAGCCATCGAGGTTCGACTTGTTACCGTCGTCGCAGTGCTCGCCGGTGTCGATGGTGCCGTCGCCGCACACCGCCGCCTTCACGCAGACACCGGCCGTGCAGGTGGCACCGCCGGTGCAGGCGGTGCCGCATGTGCCGCAGTGAGTGTTGCTGGTCTGCGTGTTCACGCAGGCCCCGCTGCACAGCGTCTGCCCGCCGCCGCACACGCAGGCGCCACTGGTACACGTCGAACCCGAAGGACAGACGGTGCCGCAGGTGCCGCAGTTCGAGTTGCTGGTCTGCGTGTTCACGCAGGTGTTGCTGCAGCTGGTCTGACCCGACGGGCAGTTGCAGGCGCCGGCGCTGCAAGTCTTGCCGCCGGTGCAGGCGTTGCCGCAGGCCCCGCAGTGGGTGTTGCTGGTCTGCGTGTTGACGCAGGTCCCGCTGCACAACGTGCCTCCGCTCGGGCAAGTGCAGCTGCCAGTCGTGCAGGTCTGGCCTGCGGCACAGGCGGTGCCGCAGGTGCCGCAGTTGGCCGTGTCGGTTTGGAGGTTCACGCAGGAGTTGCCGCACTTCGTCGTGCCTCCCGTGCAATTGGCGGTGCACTGACCGGCGGAGCAGACCTGACCGGTGGCGCAGGCGGTGCCACAGGTGCCGCAGTTCGCGGCGTCGGTCTGGGTGTTGGTGCACTGGTTGTTGCAGGTGGTCTGTCCCGAGGGGCAGTTGCAGGCGCCGGCGGCGCAGGCCTTGCCGCCGGTGCACGCCGTGCCACAGGTCCCGCAGTTCGCGTTGTCCGTCTGCGTGTTCACGCAAGCGTTGTTGCAGAGCGTCTGCCCGCTCGCGCAGGTGCACTGCCCGGCGTTGCAGGTGCTGCCGCCGGCGCAGGCCGTGCCGCAGCTGCCGCAGTTCGCGTTGTCCGTCTGCGTGTTCACGCAGGCCCCGCTGCAGGCCGTCTGGCCGGTCGCGCAGTTGTCCGCGCACTGACCGGCCGAGCAAACCTGCGCCGAGGTGCAGGCGTTGCCGCACGAGCCGCAGTTGGCGGGGCTCGACTGGGTGTCCACGCACTGCCCGTTGCAGAGCTCCTGCCCCGTGGGACAGACACACTGGCCTGCCTGGCAGGCGCTGCCGCCGGAGCAGGCGTTGCCACAGCTGCCGCAGTTGGTGTTGTTGGTCTGGGGGTCGATGCAGGCGCCGTCGCACTCGAGCTCGCCGGTGTTGCAGCCGCCTCCATCGGTGGCCCCGCTGCCGCCGGTCGCGCTCGTGCCGCCGCTGCCGCCGGCGCCACCGCTGCCGCCGCTGGCCCCACCGGAGCCCGCGTCGCCACCGGCGTCCTGCTTCCCGCCGCTGCCTGTTGCGCCGCCGTCGTCATCGCCGCCGCAGGCGTTCATCGCTGCCGAACCCAACAGCACAGTGCCGAGCAAACTGAGCCACGTTGCGAGCCGCTTCATCGCCGACCTCCGGTTACCCCAAGGAGGCAGGTTACCAGAACGTCGGTGTTCGTCCCCTGTGTTCCATGTGTGCGCGCGCGACGCACATTGGCCACGCGCACTGCGTCAGACGCTACTTCCCTACAGGTGACGGCATCGTCGGACCGACGACTAGGCAGTACATCGGGATGCAGTTGAGCTTCCCGTCGGTCTCGAAGCAGTACTCGGGGGTGCAAGTGCTGGTGTCCACCGACCCCTTCGGCGGCAAGCCGCTCGCGCCTCCCACGGGTGCGGCGTCGGGCTGGGCGGCCTGACCGGCGCTGCCGCCCACCCCGGCTGGGTCATTCCCGGAGTCGCCGCCTCCGCACGCGTGAACCATCGCCAGGACGAAGATCGATGGTCCCAGGGTGAAGAGGCATCGAATTCGATGCTTCCTCATGCCGACCCATCAAGCAAGCGACGTGCCGCAACGCGCACCACCCAAGTCAGCGAGGCACTGGAGGGCAGAGGGAGAGTTCTGCGTGAGCGTGCCCGCGCGGCGCGTGAATTGCGCTGGCGTCCGGTCAGGGCAGGAATGCCACGATCAGCTGCGCCGCCACGATCTTCGCGACCGTCGCCATCGGGTAGACGGTGGCGTAGCCGACGTTGGGCAGCTCGTTCTTCGCCTGCTCGGACGAGAACGCGAGCACCGCCGGCTGCGTGTGCAGTCCGGAGACGATGCCGATCATGAGGCCCATCGGGACCTTCAAGAGCTTGTGCCCGACGAGGAGCGCCGAGCCGGCAACCAGCACGGTCAGCGCCACGCCGACCGCGAATAGCACGAGCCCGCTGCCGCTCGAGAGCGTGTGCACGAACGCTCCGCCGGAGCGAGTGCCCACGCCGGCCAAGAACAGGATCAGACCGAACTGACGGAGCGTGAGGTTCGCGTTGTAGGGCATGTGCCAGACCACGGGACCGCTGCGCCCGAGCGCGCCGAGCACCAGCCCCGCGATCAGCGGACCTCCTGCCAACCCGAGCTTGAAGCTGAGCCCACCCGGCAGCGGCAGGGGGACCATCCCGAGCAGGAGCCCGAGCGCCACGCCCAGCCCGAACACGCCGACGTCGATCTCGGACAGCGCCTTCATCGAGTCGCCGAAGAACGCGCTCACGTCCTTGATGCGCTCGGCGGGGGCCACCACGCGTACGCGATCGCCGGGTTCGAGCTCCATGTCGGCCCGTGCGAGGAAGTCCACGTCCCCGCGGCGCACGCGGGTCAAGACCGCGCCGAAGCGTTGGGGCAGCGACAGCTCCCGGATCTTCTTGCCCACGGCCTCGTGACTGGAGACGAACACGCGGCGAAAGTCGATCACGCTGCGATCCCTGAGCAGAGGCTCGGCGCTCGGCTCCCCCAGGATCTCGGTGACCTCCCGCGTGCTCTTCTTGCTGCCGATCACGCTGAGCAGATCACCCTCCGACAGGCGCGTGGTGCGCTTGGCCAGGAGCACGTCGTCGCCGTGCCGGTGCCGGCTGAACACCACCGGCCAGCCGAACTCCGCCTGAAGATCGCCCAGCGTGCGCCCGACGAAGTCCGTCTGGGTGACACGCAGAGTGACGTCCACGATCTCCTCGGGGACCAGCCCGGTGCCCTGGGCAGCCCGGGCTTCGGCGGCGTAGTCCGTGCGGAACGCACGCTGCAGCGCGTAGATGACGATCAACACCCCGAGCACCCCCATGGGGTAGGCCACGGAGTAAGCGATGACCGGCTCGATGAGCGCGGCCTCACCCCGCGCGTGGTCGCGCGAATAGTCGAGCACCGCCGCCAGCGCGGGCGTGTTGGTCAGGCCACCGGCGAAGAGCCCCGCGGCGTAGGTGCCCTTGATGCCCAGCAGGCGCGCGGCCAGCACCATGGCCACGCCAGCAAGCGCCACGCATCCGACGACCAGCAGGTTGTCACGCAGACCACGCGCGCGCAGCGCGGCGAAGAAGCCTGGTCCGCTCGACAGCCCCACGGTGTAGACGAACAGGATCAGGCCGAGCTGAAACACGAGCTCCGGAAGCTTGAGCGTCTCGTCGAGCGCGCCGACGCCGAGACCCACGAACAGCACCGCGGCGACACCGAGACCGAAACCACCGACCTGCACCTTGCCGAGCAGGTAGCCGAGGCCCGCCACCACCATCAGCAAGAGGAACGGGCTGGAGCCGAGCAGAGCGACCACGCGGGGATGCTAGTCTCGACGTGGGCTGTCTTGGCAGGCAGGAGTGGCGAGTGCCCAGGAGAGTCACCGGCAACTTTCCGAGGGCTCACACGTCCAACTGACGAACCCGCGCAGATTTCGCGCCTGAAGTGGATACTCGAGAAGAGCCAATGTCGCGCCTCGTTCTCAGCTGCTGCATCGCCCTGTGTCTCGGCGCTTGCTCCAAGCCTGCCCCTTCGGAGGCCGGCCCGAGCGGGCCCTCCGCCGCGCCGTCCCCGGCGACCCTCACCAGCATCGCGGCTCCGCGGACCGGAGAGTGCCCCATCGCGATCCAGCCCGGCGTCGCCCTCGGGCCGATCCGCATCGGTGAGAGCCGCGCCGAGCTCGAGCAGCACGGGCTGCCGGTGAAGTCCACGTCGAAGCACGACACGACGGAGTTCGTCGAGGTCGGGCCGTTCCACGTCGAGCTCTGCGGCGGCAAGGTCGTGGACGTCTGGCTCGACGACCTGCGCAATGCGCCGGACTGCGTCACGCTCGCTGGCAAGAAGATCGAGCGCGACGTAGCGCGCGAGGCGTTCATCGCCTTGTTTGCCGACTGCAAGGACGCGCCTCCGCGCACCGGCGGCTCGTTCAAGGAGTGCGAACAGAGCGGCGTGCGCATCGGCTGGGGCATGGGTGACTTCATTCAGGTGCGGGTCGCCAAGAAGGGCACGCGGCTGGACGACACCTGCGAGATGTTGCTGGACGACGGCAAACCCGTGGCGGTCGGTGCGGCGGCGAAGTCCAAGATGCTCCAGAAGGTCCTGGACCTCGACCTGCTCGCTCCGTTCTGGCACCGCGAGCAGCCCGGACGTGACCCGCTGAAGTTGATCGACAACGACGTGGTGAGCGACAAGCCGGAGCTCAGCATCTTCGGCTCGAAGGTGGTCTACGTCCCCAAAGAAGAGGCCGAGAAGAAGAAGCTGCCCTACTTCGAGATCACGAAGCTCGCCGCGAGCGCCACCAAGGCACGCATCGAGTTCCGCTTCCCGGTCGAGGGCGTGGTCGGACACGTCGAGTTCGAGAAGCGCTTCGACGACTGGCACCTGAGCGACAAACACGTCGTCGAGCGCTGAATGAAGGGACTGGCGTTCGTCCTGCTCGCGCTCGTCGTAGCCTGCGGCGGCGAGACACCCGCGCCCAAGCCTGCGCGAGCCCCGGAGCGCGACGCTGGACCTCCGGGCCGGGCCCCCGTGCAGGCGACCTGCTCCACGCTCGTGGTCCTGGCGGCCCTGCCCGAGACGCCCCCCGCCAGCCGCTGCGCGACCCCGAGCCCGGCTCCGGCGGTCCCACCGAAGGACGCCATCGGCCGAGAGCTCGCGGAGCTCGCGGCAGCGCCCGCAGACGCGTTCGCCGCCCGACGGGCGAAGCTCCTCGCTCGCGGAGCAGGCGCCCTGAAACGGCTGCGCGAGCTGGCGGTCGAGGCACCGACCGCGCGCGAACGCGGGCTGTCCGCGGCCCTGATGACACGCTTGGAGAAGCCAGGCGACGCAAAGCAGCTGGACGGCTGGGCGCCGCCGAAGCAAGCGCTGATGCTTCGCAATCCATTCCCCGCGGTCAGGAAGTCTCTCGAAGCGGCCTACGCGCCTTACCCGGAGCTGGCCTACGAGGCGCTGGCTCGGGCCCGCGACGATCAGGACCAGGCTCCGCCGCACGCCACCCTGGTGTCGCTCGCGCAGTCCCCACTCTTCGGGATCGTCGCCCGCGGCCCCGAGGCCTTCGGGCGCCTGGCCGATCTGGCACCGCGCTTCCCGGTCGCGTTCGCGCTCCTCGTCGAGCTCGACCCGGAGCGCGGCAGCTGCGCCGCGCTCTCATGGCTCGACGGCAGGCTGCCGGACGCGAGCGACGAGCACGGGCGCGACGTGCTCGCCACGCTCAGGAGCGACGACCCCCTCGCTCGTTACCTCTTGAAGAAGGCGCTCCGAGACGGTCCACCCGAGCTCGAGCTGGTCGCGGGAAGCACCCTCGCGCGCCAGAAGGACACGAGCATCGTGCCCGACTTGCTGGCGAACCTCGCCGACCAGAAGCTCGCCGGCGACGCCAGGGCCCAGCTCGTGACGCTGCTCGGGGCAGACGAGGCGGAGAAGAAGATCGCCGAGCTCAGCCGCGAGTGCCGCGCGGAGTACCGGCTGGGCGCGGCGCGCGCGCTGCGCTTCGGCCCCGCATCGAGCGCGTCGGAGCTCCTGGCCCGGCTCGCCGGCGACGCCGAGGCGAAGGTGCGCGCCGAGGCCCTCGACTCGCTCGCGTGGCTCTCGCTCACGCGTCCGGGCTCCGCGCTCACCTTCAGCGACGCGGTGGAGCTCGCCGTGCTCGCCGCCGCCGGAGACTCCGACCCGAACGTGCGCCGCTTGGCGTTGAACGCGCTCTGGCGCTTGGTTGTGGAAAAGCGTCGTCCGCTCGACGACGCGATGCGCTCGACCTGGGCGCGGGCGCTATCGGACCCGGATCGGCGGGCGCAGACCATCGCGCTGGTCGAGCTCGACGACTTCTTCCCGAGCGACTGGGAGCTCGTCCTGGTCCTGCTCGGGGATCTCGGGCGCGTCCCGGACGAATGGCCGCACCGTGAGGCCGTCGGTCGCGCGCGACAGAAGCTGGGCAAGCCGACGCGGGAGCGCGTGTCGGAGCTCGGCCGCGGCTCGGTGCCGGAGCTTCGCGCCATCGCCGAGGCGTGGCTCGCGAAGAAGTAGCGGGCTCGCGGCGTCACGCCAACGTGATAGGCTTGCTCCTTCGGAGGCTCGGGAATGCGATCGCTGCTGCTCACGCTTGGTCTGTCTTTGGCGCTCGGGGGCTTCGTCGCGAGCGCGTGCGCCGCGTCGGACAGCGGCGGCGGCTCCGGCGGCGGCGGCAGCGGAGGGATCTCGCTCGGCGGCTCCGGTGGCGCGCCGGACGGCTCCAGCGGCAGCGGC
Organism: Polyangiaceae bacterium; assembly: GCA_015075635.1. Taxonomy (NCBI): domain Bacteria; kingdom Pseudomonadati; phylum Myxococcota; order Polyangiales; family Polyangiaceae; species Polyangiaceae bacterium. The sequence goes on along the minus strand of JABTUA010000003.1, from coordinate 1,183,336 downwards.
GGGCTGGTCACCGGCGGCGGCGGCGGCTCCGGCGGGCTCGACCCCGACGCGGCCTGCGCCAAATACAGCCAGGAGGCGAAGCAGGCCTCCGCTGCGCTCCTGTTCGTGGTCGACGGCAGCGCCAGCATGTCCCAGAGCCAGAAGTGGGGCACCGCGCAGCTCGCGACCGTCACCGCCATCGACAAGGACGCCTTCGACAACACCTCCCTCGGACTGGTGCGCTTCCCGGGCAGCTTCAGCACGGCGCCCTACTGCCTGTGCCAGGACTTCTGCTCCATCGTGCTCCCCAACGGCGTCGCCTGCGGCGTCTCGTTCCTGCCGCAGGTGCAGATCAGCGACTCGGGCACGCAGAAGAGCAACCAAGGCGGGGTGCGCAAGAGCATCTACGACTACCTGGTGGCCAACGGGCCGCTGAGCAACGACCCCTCGGACTCCTCGCCCATCTACGACGCGCTGGTCGCGGGTTACGCCGCGCTCGGCGCGCAGACCATCGACCGTCGCGTGCTCATCCTGCTGACGGACGGCGGCTTCTCGTGCACGTCGGTGTCGAACCCGCCGCGCCCGGGCTACTCCGACGGCGCCTGCAACGACTGGGAGTACCCGGACACCGTCAATGCGCTGATCAAGAAGCACCACGACGACCCCGCGAAACCGGTCAACACCTTCATCATCGGCGTCCCAGGCTCGGACAGCACGGGCGCGAAGCAGGGCGCCTACGCGACCGCACCGTACAACATGCTGCTCGCGCTCAGCACCTACGCGGTGAGCGGCTCGCCGGAGACGGTGCCCACGGACTGCGACAAGACGCTGACGTTCAGCCAGACCGGCGCGGCTCCGGCCAAGCCGTGCCACATCGATCTCTCGAAGGGCACCTTCAACGCCGACGTGCTCGCTACCTCCATCGAGCAGATCCGCGGCAAGGCCCTGGGCTGCCTGTTCGACATCCCGACCCCGCCGCCCGGCGAGGTGGTGGACAAGAACAAGACCAACGTGAACCTGACCCTCGACGGCAAGACCGAGACCATCCCCAAGCGCTCGGATCCGAACGACACCTGCGCCACCTCGCCGTGCTGGGACTTCAAGGGCGAGACTCAGGTCGAGCTGATCGGCAAAGCCTGCGAGGATCTCTCCAAGGCCAAGGACGCCAAGGTCGAGATCTTCTCGGGCTGCACCCAGCTCGTGAAGTGAGGCTCGGATGAGCGACGACGACGCGAAACGGCTGATTCTCTCGCGACGCGCGCGCTTCGTGGCGGCTGCGCTCGCGAGCGCGGGCCTGGTCGTCTCCAGCGCCAACTGCGGCGGCGAGACCGACAAGGACAAGGGCGACGCCGCCGCGGGCGGCAGCGGCGGCACGGGCGGCACGCCGCAGCCGTGCCTGGAGCCGCCGCTGGGTGGCACGGGCGGCGGTCCGGAACCTTGCCTCGGCATGCCCGCCGGCGGCTCCGCGGGCTACTCCGGCGCGGAGCCCTGCCTCAGCGCGCCGGCCGGCGGCTACGGCGGGCAGCCAGAGCCGGACGCGGCGGTGGACGCGAGCGAGTCGGACTAGGAGCCTGTCGGGCAGAAGAAGGCCATCGTTCGCAAACGGCGGCGCGGGCCGCCGCTCAACAGGGGCCAGGGGACAGGCAACTGGCAACAGGCGACGGTCCGGACGCGTGGAACGCCCGCACAGCGGCGCATCTCATCCCGCGGCTCACGCGGGTTTGCACGGCGCGATGGCCTTGGCGCCACGGGCACACGCAGTGCGTGCCGAAGCGCCCAAGAGGGCCGCCAGCTCGTTGGCTTCGCCGAGCAACGCCTCAGGTGCTGGCCAGCCGCACCGCTCGATCAGGCGAGCCACGCTCCGCCGTCGAGCGGGCGTCTCGAGCCACGCAGTCGCCCGTAGCCTGGCACCGCGAGCCCCATTCCCGGTTGCCTGTTGCCTGTCCCCTGGCTCCTGTTTCAGGGACTGCCGAATTGCCCGACAGGCTCCTAGCGCAGCCCCTCACCGCCCACGTATTCGTCTTCCCAGTCCTCGCCGTCGAAGGGCCAGTACTCCTCGTCGTTTCCGAGCCAGCGCTCGGCCCTGAGCGAGTCCACCACGGTCTGGGGCAAGAGCCCTTGGGAGAGGGCCTCGATCTCCACTTCCAGCGAGCGCTTCTCGCCGAGCACCGTCTCGATGCGGCCGAGGCGCGCCCGGCGGAGCAGGCGCGACAGGCGCCGGTCGAGGCGCACGAGCGCGTCCTTGGCCAGCGTGATTTGCTGAGCTTCCACCTTCTCACGCGTCTTCGACGCCTCCTGGTGGAGCGCGGCGGCCCGCTCGCGGTCCTTCTGGATGACGCCCATGAGATCCACGTCGGTGGTGGCCTTCATGGCCGCAGCGGTCGCCGGCGTGATGGCCGTGCGGCCCGCGCGCGCGCGGATCTCCAGCGCCTCGAGCTGCTTCTTCAGATCCTCGAGCTGCGACTTGTTCGCGCCGCTCGAGCGCTCGGCCTCGCGCATCAGGCGGCGGACCTCGGCGATCTGCGCCTCGATGCGCTCGATCTTGTCGGGGATGGTGTCGCCGATGGGGCCGGCGGCTTGCGGGCGGATGGCCTTCGGCGTGGCCAGCTTGCGCGCCGCCTCGTCCAGGTCGCCCATCGCGCCACGCAGCCCGGACAGCTGCACGTCCAGCTGTCCCAGGCGGCGGGAGGCCGTACCGTAGCCGCTGTCGATGCGCATCAGCGCGCCCAGCGTCCGCGCCACGCCGGCGTCGATGCCGAGGTTCGCAGCGGCAGGATCCGAGCCCTCGCGCACGGTCTCGACCAAACGCTTGACCGCCGTGTCGTCCTTCGAGATGCGGCGCGCGGCGTCGCGCACCGGATCGTAGCGCTTCAGGAACTCGCGCAGCTTGGCGTCGGCGCGGAAGAACTTGCAGGTGGCCAGATCGATGTAGGCGTCGAGCAGCCAGGCCTCGTCCTCGTAGGGGTGGTTGATCTTCATCACGCGGAGCTCGTTCATCAGCTCCCGCGCACCCTCGTAGTCCTTGGCCTCGTAGCGTGTGGTCGAGGCCTCGTAGAGCGCCTCCGGCAGGCGGTCCGAGTCCTTCGGCACCAGGTAGTAGTAGTAGCGGGCGTCGTCGAAGCGGTACTGCTCGTGAGCCACCCGTCCCAGGCCCAGCCGCGCAAGATCGCGCACGCGGAAGAAGTCGCTGCCGCCGAAGAGCGGCGCTTTCTTGGGCGTGCGCTTCGGGTCCGCGACCTTGCAAAACAGGTTCTCGCCCTTCTTGAGCTGCCCGCGCTCGACCTCGATCAAACCCGAGAGGTAGGTCGCCTGCGCCCAGAAGCGCGACTTCGGCGACACCGCGGCGTACGCGGCCAGGGCGCCCGTGCGGTCCTTCTTGCGCTCGAGCGCCCGCCCTTTCAGGTAGGCGATGTCCCCGCGCAGCTCCTCGGGCGCGTTCGCCGGGACCTTCTCCAGATCCTTCAAGAAAACGTCGAGCTGATCGCTCACCAGACCGAGCTCGACCAGCGTGCGCGCCGCGCGGCGGTAGTTGGTGTCCTTCGGGTCGCCGCCGAGCAGCCGCGTCAGGTAGCCACGGGCCGGTTCGTAGGCCCCTGCCCGACCGAGCGCGTCGCCGAGCAGGAAGAGCATGGCGCGCCCCTCGGGACCGCTCGCGAACGGCTCGAAGCGAGGCTGCTCGACGAAGTACACGAGATCGCCGATGGCCTCGTCGCGACGACCGTTCGCGATCTTCTCCTCGATGGGGCCGAGCTCGTCGCGCAAGCGCTGAGCGCTGAGCGGCGCGGTGGCGCTGAGCTTCCGCTTCTCGAGGGCCTTCTGGTAGGCTTTCATCCCCTCCGAGCGCGTGTCGGGCTTTCCGGCGCTGGGCTGAGCCTCCGCCGGCGCCTCTGCCGGCGTCTCCGTCGAACCCTCGCCTTCCGACTTCTTCTCCCCCGCGGTCTCGGCAGCCTTCTCGTCCTTCTTCGGCTCGTCCTTCTTGGCGTCGGCGGGCTTCTTCTCTTCGAGCTTGGCCGAGTCGTCACCGTACGGGTCGGCCCCAGCCGGCTTGCCTGGCTTGCCCTTTGGCTGCGCCCACGCGCCCGCGGCGAGCCCAGTCGAAGCAGCAAAGAGAGCGGCGATGACCAGCGGTCGCCGCATCAGTCCACCACCCGGGCCCGGAGCGTCACGTTGAGCTCGTATTCGCCGTCCTGGTCGTCCGGGAAGTCCACGGCCATGTCCGAATCGTCCTCGAGCTCGACCAGCGCCTCGACGGTTTTGCTCTCCGGCACGACGATGCTCATCTTCGTGTTCTGCCAGGTCTTGTACTCGCGTCCGCGCGCGTCCACGCGCTCGATCTCGACGCCCAGGATGTGGTGCCCTGGAGCCACGGCGTGCTCGTACACGGCCTTCTCGTCGTCCGCGCTGAAGCGATCTCCGGCGACGAAGACCACGCCGTCGTCGAGCGTGATGACGAACTTGCTGATGCGGGCGTTGTCGCCCTCGGTCTGCACCAGCACCTTGAGCTTGCTCTTGAACAGCGTGGTGGTGAGCGCCGCGACCCGGCTGCGCAAGGCCGCGATGTCTCCGAGCAGGCGGTCGTACTCCGCAGGTGCCGGAGCGGCGCCGCCGTCCGGGAACTCGTTGGCCCGGGGGTTGAGCGGCGACGGCTTGCTCTTCTCGTCGGGTCGGTCGGGCTGTTTCGGCGGCGGGTCCCCGAGATCGCTCGCTGCTGCCCCGGGCGGCGTGGCCGGCGCGGCGTCGGCCTCCTCTTTGTCTTTGGACTTGTCGTCCTTCTCGGCGGCCTTCTTGTCGGCCTCCTTCGGCGCGGCACCCTTCTTGGGCTGCGCGAAGGCGACCAGGGCAAAGAGCACGGTGAGCAAGACGACCGAAGCGAGCAGGGCTTTCCGGCGCATGGCTGGGGACCGAGGGTACCACGCGGCCCGGGGCGCGCGGGTGGCGGGAAATTCCCCAAATAGTCCCTGGTTTCTGGGGTCGGGGCGGGCCGGGCGCCGTGGTCCGCCGAGCCGAGCAGGGATCCGGATCGGAATGCCCGACGGTTGTGCCAGCTCGTGACAGCGCGGCGGCGAGGTCCCGCACGTTGTTCGAGGTTTCCCCTCTGGTATGCTGATTGCTCTTCGCTCGGGAGCGATGATGGAGGTTTGGGCTGTGCGTATTCAGTGCATCACGCTCCTCGGCGCCCTCGCGCTCTCAGGCTGCGGCAACGACGATCCGGGGGAGAAGCCGCCGGCGGACGTGACCCTCCCCGACCCCGGGCCCAACGGCTGGCAGTGGACGACCGGGACCTTCGACGTGGCTCAGGGGGAGGAGATCCAGGACTGCTACTTCTTCGAGGTCCCAGGGGACGAGCCCGTCTACGTGAACCGCATCACGCTCGCGCAGAACGACGGCACCCACCACATGAACGTCTTCCGCGTGAAGACCATCAAGGGGCTCGACGGCAAGGACGGCGACGTCGTCAAGGGCGGTGAGTGCTGGAAGAGCGTCAACTGGTCGGACTGGCCGCTGGTCACGAACAGCCAGTCCGGCGGCGCCGTGGAAGACTGGAACCTGCCGGACGGAGTGGCCTTGCGCTTCGAGCCCGGCGAAAAGCTCATGCTCCAGACCCACTACGTGAACGGGAGCACGCAGAAGACCCCGACTCACGGCAAGGTCGTCGTCAACTTCTACGGGCAAGAGCAGTCGTCCGTGGAGCACGAGATGGGCACTCTCTTCGCGACCAACCAGAACATCCGCGTCTGCCCCGGCGACAAGGGCAAGACCTTCGAGGCGACCTGCAAGATCGGACAGGACGGGCCGGTCACGGTCGCCGCCGCCAACGGCCACTTCCACAGCCGCGGCGACAAGTTCACCATGAGCGCCTGGGAGCCGACGAACGGCACGGGCGCTCAGTTCTACGAGAGCCTGGTCTGGGACGAGCCACCCTTCGCCAAGGACCTGAACGTGCCCATCGTGCAAAACGGTGGCATCACATGGTCGTGCGACTTCTCGGCGCTGGCCAACGAATGCGGCGATCCGAACGACGACTGTTGCTTCACCTTCGGCGGCTTCGTCGAGTACCAGGAGCACTGCAACGCGTTCGTGTACTACTGGCCCAAAGGCGCGAGCGACAAGAACTGCTTCTGATGCCGCGCCTGTTCGCGCTCGCGTTGGTCCTCGCGGGCAGCACGGGCTGCGATTCCTCGGACCGCCCCGGTGGGACGGGCGGCAGTGGCGGTGGCGAGGCCGGGACGCTGAGCGTGCAGGCCTACCTCTACACGGCCGAAGGCGCCGGCTACACGCTGCTCGAGCCGGGCGCCGAGCTCGAGCTCTGGGCGGCGCCCCAAGGTGGGCACTGGGCCCGCATCGGAGCGCGCGTCGGCGGGCTCGGGACGGACACCGCCGAGCTCGTCGGCCGGCTGTTCGATCCGACGACAGACGCTCTGATCGTGGAGGCCGACCGCACCGCGCCGATGGTCACGACGAAGGACGACCCGAGCCTGAAGCAGCCCGACCCGCTCGACATGTACAATGTGGTCCACCTGCCGCTGTGCCCCGGGGAAGGCGGGCGCGGGCTGGACGGCGAGAGCTACCGCCTGGAGGTCCAGGTGACCGAGCTCTACGGGAATTTCTCGACGGGCAGCGTGTCGCTGCCGGTGGTGCCGAGCTGCCAGCAGCCGGCGGGGCCCGCACAGGACTACTGCGCCTGCGAATGCGGCTCGGACTACCTGCCGGGAAAGTGCGGGGGCCCCACCAACGGCTGAGCCATGTGCCATCTTGCGCCGGCTCAAATCGGCTCAACTGACTGAAATCACTAGGCAGCGCTGTGGCACTCCTGTTGCATCGTTGGCATCCCCATGCGTCCGCGTCAGCTCTTCATCGCCGCCTCCGCCCTCGCTCTGATGATCGCCGCCGAGGCCCAGCAGGCGCAGGCCTGCGGCGGCACCTTCTGCGACTCCGGTCCCCAGGCCATGCCCGTCGATCAGTCGGGCGAGAACGTGCTGTTCGTGATGGACGGCAAATACGTCGAGGCTCACGTGCAGATCCAATACCAAGGCGCGGCCGAGCGCTTCGCCTGGATCGTCCCGATGCCGAAGGTGCCCGACGTGCAGGTCGGCTCGGCGCTGCTGTTCGACGCGCTCCTGCAAGGCACGGTGCCGACCTACGGCTTCACGCAGCAGACCGACGTCTGCGAGGACCCGAGCGCGAACGACTTCGGAACGTCGGCAGGAGCCGGCGGCGCCATGGGCATGGGCGGCTCCGGCGGCGCGAAGGACGCGGGCGGTCCGCAGGTCGTGTACGAGAAGACGGTGGGCGCCTTCGAGGTCGTGGTGCTCCAGGGCGGCACCGCGGAAGAGGTGAGCAAGTGGCTCGCCGACAACGCCTACCAGAACATCCCGACCGCGCCGGAGCTCCTGAAGAGCTACGTCAATCAAGCGTACGTGTTCGTCGCCATCAAGCTCACCGCTGGCGCCAACAGCAACGAGATCCACCCGCTGGTGTTCCGCTACGAAGGCAACGAACCTTGTGTGCCGCTGAAGCTCACGGCCGTCGCGGCCACCGAGGACATGGGCGTGCGCACGTTCTTCCTGGGCGACGACCGGGTCGTGCCCACGAACTACAAACACGTCACGCTCAACCCCGCCCGCATCGACTGGTCCAGCATGGGGCAGAACTACACTCAGGCCGTGTCGCGCGCGGTGGACAGCCCGGTGGCCAACGGCAGGGCGTTCGTCACCGAATACGCCGGCCCGAGCAGCGTCGTGAGCAGCTTCTCGTTCTACAATTCGGCGTGGAATTCCCAGGTCTTCGCCGGTATCGACCCCACCCTGGTGGTTGCCAAGCTGGAGCAGATGGGGCTCATCAGCTGCTACAGCTACCGCTACGACCCCCAGGAAGACTGCCAGTACTCGCACCCGCTGCTGAAGCCACTGCTCAGCGAGTACCTACCCGTCCCGCCCGGCCTCACGCCGGTGGAGTTCTACGGCTCGCTCACGACCTACCAGGACCAGATCGACCAGACGAAGTGGAACGCGAACGAGTTCGCCGCCGACTTCCAGCTGCGCATCCAGGCCCCGGCGGAGCACGCGCGCGACATCGTCACGAAGTGGCCGTACCTGACCCGCATGTTCACCACCATCTCGCCCTCCGAGATGACCGAGGATCCGATGTTCCACCCGCAGCCGGGACTCGAACCGGTGCAGCCTGGCGCCATCGCCGTGCGGCACACCAACTGCTGCGGCGCCACGACCATGGAGCTCACCGACGGCCGCAACATCGCCTTCGACAAGTCCACGCAGACCTGGCCCGTCTGGGACAGCACGATGCCTTGGGCAGATCAGATCGAGGAGTTCCCGCTCGGCGGCGACAAGATCACGCTGGTGGACAACGGCCCGGTGATCGCCGAGCGGCTCGGCGCCTGGAACGCCAAGAACAAGGTCACCTGCGAGACCCCCGCGACCCAGGGCGCGGCGAGCCGCACCGGCGACGTGTTCGAGTCGGCTGGGACGCCCGGCTGCGGCGTCGCGGGTAAGCACCCGTTCTCCGCCGCGGCGGCCTTCCTGGCGGCGGCGGGTCTGGGATTGATTCGCCGGCGGCGGCAGCGCTGAGCAACGCGGGGGAAGAGAGCATGAAACGTCATCTGGTCGTGTGTTTGGCCGCTGCTGCGGCGCTGGGGCCTCGCGCCGCGGACGCCTGCGGCGGGACCTTTTGCGACACCGGGCCGCAGGCGATGCCGGTGGACCAGTCGGGGGAGAACATCCTGTTCGTCCTCGACGGGCAGACGGTCGAAGCCCACGTGCAGATCCAGTACCAGGGCTCCGCCGAGCGCTTCGCCTGGGTGGTGCCGATGCCGGACGTGCCCGATGTGACCGTCGGCTCGCAGCCCCTGTTCACGCAGATGCTCGGGGCCACGGTGCCCACCTACGCCATGCAGACGCAGAACGACTCCTGCGGCGGCGGCAGTGGGGGCGCGTTGAGCTTCGACGGCGGAGTGTCCGGCTCCGGGGGGGCGGCGGGCGGCGGCGGCGGTCCACAGGTCGTGTTCGAGAAGACCGTCGGCGCCTTCGAGGTGGTGGTGCTGAAGGGCGGGACCGCCACCGAGGTGGTGGACTGGCTGCAAAACAACAACTACCAGAACATCCCCAGCGCGCCGCAGATCCTCGGTGACTACGTGGTCAAGAACTACGTGTTCGTCGCCATCAAGCTGACTGCTGGAGCGGGGCTCGACGAGATCCACCCGCTGGTCTTCAAGTACACGGGCAACGAGCCCTGCGTGCCGCTCAAGCTGACCCGCGTCGCTGCGACGGAGGACATGGCCGTGCGCGCGTTCTTCCTGGGTGACGACCGCGTCGTTCCCGAGAACTACAAGCACCTGAAGCTCAACCCGGTGCGGCTCAATTGGCTCTCGCTGGGCCAGAACTACAAGGAGTTGGTCAGCCGCGCTGCCGACAGCGCCGTCGCCAACGGCAAGGCCTTCGTCACCGAATACGCTGGCTCGAGCAGCGTCGTGAGCTCCGCGGGAGTGTGGAGCTCCGCCTGGAACGCCGCGCCCTTCCAGGGCATCACGCCGGAGAAGGTCGCGGACGAGCTCTCGAAACAGGGCTTGCTGACCTGCACGGTCGGCTTCCAGTGCAGCTACGGCCACCCGCTGATCGCCGGCATTCTGGCCGACTACCTGCCGGTGCCTCCGGGCATGCAGGACTACGACTTCTACGGGTGCCTGAGCTGCAACGCTGCGGCCATCGACCAGGCCAAGTGGAACGCCGCCGAGTTCGCCGCTGCGCTTCAGACGCGGATCATCGATCCGGCGGTGCACGCCAAGAGCTTGCTCGACAAGTGGCCCTACCTGACCCGGCTCTACACCACCATTTCGCCGGCGGAGATGACGGAGGACCCGATCTTCCGCGCGGCGCCGGGCGAGCCGGCGGTGCCGGCCTACGCGCTGGCGGTTCAGCGCGTCACCTGCGGAGGAAAGCGCGGCATGATCCTCCCCGACGACCGCCAGGTCGCGCTCGACGGCACAGCTTGGCCGGTTTGGGACAGCACCATGCCCTGGGCCGAGGACATCGAGGAGTACCCGCCGAGCGGCGGGAAGCTCACGCTGGTCGACAACACGGCGAAGATCGACGCGCTTCTCGCGGACTGGAACCAGAAGCACGGCTGGCCTCCACCTGGCGGGAGCGGAGGCTCGGATTTCGGCGGCAACGGCACGGGTGGCACTGGGGCAGGCGCAGGCGGCGCAGGCGGCGCGAGCGCGAGCGGGCTCCAGCCCGGCGGCGGCGGCGGCTGCGGCGTCGCGACAGGGTCTCCGCTCGCGGGCCTGTCGCTCCTGGGCTTGGGCCTCTTGGCGCTGGGGCGACGCCGCCGGCTCGGCTGACGCTCAGCGCCAGGTGGCCACGTAGCGCGCGCCCGTCGCGGTCGGCGCGAAGTCCACCCGCACGTCATTCCTGCCGGCGAGCCGGAGAACGGTGGCGATGCCGATCCTGGTGGCGCGCTGCGGCCAGGCGGGCACGTTGGGCCAGTCGAGCAGGGTGATCTCCCCACGGCCGGGCCTCGGGATCTCTGCGACCAGCCTGCCGCGGTTGTAGGAGCGGGCGAACACGCTCGGTGTGCGACTCACCAGTGCCTTGTCCGTGGTCAGACGCAGCAGCATGCGCCAGACCGTGCGAAAGGTCCGCTCGATGCTTACCGTCGCTACCCGCTCGTGCAGCGAAGCGACGTCGGTCCCGAGCTCCGCGGCGATAGCCGAGAACGCCTCTTCCATCACGTCGATGGGCATCCACTCCACCGCCGTGGCCGTCTGGTAGCGCGTGCGGAGCTCTCCCGAGAGGCGGTCGAGCGCGCGCTCGACGACCTCCGCACCGACCAGCTCGGCCGCCACGTCCCGGAGCCCGCAGGCGAGCGGGCCGGAGATGCTGGGAGGGGTGTCCGACACCAGGGCGAGTCTAGTCTCACCGCCGTGCGCGGCGACAGCTCGGCGAAAGCTCAAAGATTCGGCGCGGCTTCGAACTGGCGACCGAGCAGCAGGCAGAGCTCTTCCAGGTGCTCGCGGTCCACTTCGCCGAACGCCGCGAGGCGGTTCGAGTCCACGTCGAGCACGCCGAGCAGACGCCCGTTCGGCGCCACGATGGGCACGACGATCTCGGAGCGCGTGAGCGCGGAGCACGCGATGTGGTCGGGGAACTGGCCGACGTCCGGCACGAGCTGAGTGGCCCGGGTGCGCGCCGCCGCGCCGCACACGCCCCGCTCGATGGCGATGCGCAGGCAGCCGTGGCCGCCCTGGTAGGGGCCGATCACCAGCAGATCGGGCCGGACCAGCCGGTAGACGCCGGTCCAGTCGAAGTACTCGAAGCCGGCGTGGAGCTCGGCGACCACGGTCGCGAGGCCGGCGATCCAGTCGTCCTCGCCCTCGAGCAGCGAGCGGATGGTCGTGAGCACGTCGCGGTAGCGAGCGGCACGCTCCGCGGGCGACGCGCCGAGCGCGAGGGGCGGCGGCCCGTCGTTCATCCCTTGAGCTGAGCGGCGACCGCCGCCGCGGCACGAGCAGCTGCCTCCGGGTCACCGAGGTAGCGGCTCTTGATCGGTCTCAGATCCTCGTCGAGCTCGTAGACGAGCGGGATGCCGGTCGGGATGTTCAGCTCGACGATGTCCGCCTCGCTCACCGCGTCCAGGTGCTTGACCAGCGCACGCAGACTGTTGCCGTGAGCCACGATGATCACCCGCTCGCCGCAGCGGAGCGCCGGCGCGATGTCCGACTCCCAATACGGCAGGAAGCGCTCGACCGTGTCCTTCAAGCACTCCGTCTTCGGGAGCTCGCTCGGAGCGAGCGACCGGTAGCGCGGATCGTTCCCCGGCCAGCCGACGTCGCTCTCATCCATCGCGGGTGGAGGGATGTCGTAGCTGCGCCGCCAGATCTTGACCTGCTGCTCGCCGTGCTTCTGCACGGTCTCGACCTTGTTCAGCCCTTGCAGCGCGCCGTACATGCGCTCGTTGAGCCGCCAGCTGTTCTGGACGGGGATCCACATCTGGTCCAGCTCTTCGAGGGCGATCCACAGCGTCTTGATGGCCCGCTTCAGGTACGAGGTGTAGGCGCGGTCGAAGCTGAAGCCCTCCGCTCTGAGCAGCTTCCCGGCGTTCTCGGCCTCGGCCACCCCTTCCACGCTGAGGGGAACGTCCACCCAGCCGGTGAAGCGGTTTTCCTTGTTCCACTGGCTCTGACCGTGCCGCAACAAGACGAGGGTTCTCATGAGGTCACCGTTGGGCCCGCCGGAGGCGAGCCAGCGTCAGCTCGAGAACGGGAAGAACACGCTCAGCCCGCCCATGAGCGACACGTCGTTTACGATCTTCTCGACGGCGAAGGGAGCGCGATGATTTCGCACGTGATCGCGGGCGTCGAGGCGGAAGGCCAGCCACTGGGCCAAGTAGAACTTGAGGCCGAAGCCGCCCGAGCCGGTGAGGCCGAGGCCGCCGGACTCGCTGGTGTCCGTCGCGCCGCCGCCGAGCGACAGGTAGAAGTCGAAGCGGTGGATGGCTCCGCCAAACCAGCGCACCTTGCCGTAGGCCATCGACCAGATCAGGTGGCCCAGGAACAGCTGGACGTCCTCCTCCGGCGACTCCTGGAACTGCACCAGGCCCTGCTGCCGATCGATGATGGCCTGCAGGAGGCCGTACTTCTGACGGGTGCGAAAGTACGAGGCTTCGAGGCCCAGGTCCTCGGTGAAGTGGAAGGTGTAGGCGCCGCCGTAGACCGGCGCGCCGTCGGCGAGGTCCGCCGCATACCAACCACCCATCGGGGACAGCTCGTGCCGGAGCGCCTTCTTGAACAGGCGCGGGACGACCCCGCGGTAGGCCCGCTTTCCGATGAGCTGCTCCTTCAGCGCCTCGTCGACGCACTGCGCCTCGGCCCGCGCCGGGGACAAGAACGCGACTAGCCAGGCCAGCGAAGCAATGACGAGCAGAAGTCGGGGGGCCAAGCCGAGACATCGATATCATAGGATGGCTCCGGGGAGGCTCGTTTATGCTCAGGGGCGCCCCGTTTTCGGGGGTGGCGGCCCCGCCCCGGGGCCGAGGACACGAGATGCGGCGAAAGACCCGGCTCCAACTGGCGGCTGTCGCCCTGTGCGCCTCATTGGCGCCGCCGAGCCGCGCCCAGCCCGACAAGGGCGCGGCCCCGGCGCCCACCCCTGCGGAGGCCCCGCGGGCCTGCACGACCGGTCGGGCGAGCGCCCTCTCCGAGCTCGGCTGCGAGCTCAAGGAGGCGTTGGGCAAGCTGCCCGCCGACGCCCTGGTGGTAGCAGCGCCGCTCGCCGCCGATGCCAAGCTGGCCGACGCTGCGCAGCTCGCCGCCCGCTTGCTCAGCGTCACGGCCGGCGCGCTGGGACTGAAGAGCTCCAGCGAGGCCGCCACCCTCGCGCGCGCGCGCACGCTGGCGGCTCGATCGGGAACGCTGGTCCACCTCGTCCCCGAGATCCAGCGCGGCGAGGTCAGGCTCACGGCCGACGTCTACCCGGTGCCCAAGAGCTTCTGGGACCGCGTGCGCGATCCGGAGCCGAACCCGCGCGCCCACGCCTTCGCCAGCCGCCGCCTCGACGCCGAGCTGCGCACGTTCTTCCCCCCCGTCCCGCTGGTCGCCAAGCGTACCGACAAGGCCGGAACCGGCGAGCAGAGCCCGGTGGCCGTCGCCTGCGGCGATCTGAACGGCGACGGCTCGCTGGAGGCGGTGCTGGTGGGGCGCTCTCGCGCGCAGCTGGGCCGCGTGCGCGCGGGCCGCTTCGTCGCCTCCGCGACCGTGGCCTGGACGCAGCTTTCGCCCCTCTCGCGGGCGCCGCTCCGCGAGCCGATCGGAAGCGCTGCCATCGAGCCGGGCCGCTGGGTGGACATCGGGCTGACGGACCGGCTGGACGCGGTCCGCCTGGACGCGAGCTTCGCGCTGAAGGAGAAGCTCGGTCGACGCCTGCCTTGGCCCGCCGGGGGCTGCTCCAAGGTCCTCGGCACGAGCATTCGGCCGGAAATCGAGGCCTGCAGCAAGGGCGACGAAGCGCCGAAGGTCGCACGGATGGAGAAGCCTGGAGACGCCATGGCGGGCGCGACGGTGCTCGGACGCGACGGCAAACCGCGGCAGGTGCGGGCGCTCCGGGTCTTCAACGAGAGCAGTGTTCTGTTGCGCGACGACGCGGGCCGCAGCGCGCGACTCGAGGCTGCCGGCGCGCAGCTCGCGGTCGGCGACCTGGATGGTGACGGGCAACCCGAGATCTTGAGCAGCAGCGACACGCTGGACGAGTCTGGTGACGCGTTGGTCGTCCACACTTGGCAAGACGACGGCAAGTTGGTCGAGCGACTGCGCGTCGCGGTGCCGACCGGCGTGCGGGCGCTTGCCGCCTGTCCCGCCGACGGCTCGGGGCTCGCAGCCGTGTTGGTGGCGACACCAGGCGAGCTCTGGGTGCTCCGATGACGGTGCTCGGGCGCCGCGCCTTCGTCGCCGCGCTCACCGTTGCGAGCTCGGCCTTCGCGCTCGGACGCAAGCCCTACGGCGGCACGCTCAAGCTCAAGCTGCCGTGGCCCCTCGACGGCCTCGACCCCCATGCAGTGGACGACGCCGTCGCCGCGCTGTTTGGCGCGGCCGTAGCCGATCCGCTGTATGCGCTCGATCCTGCCGGGCGCCCCTACCCCGCGCTGGCGGCCGGGCTTCCCGAACCGGTGAAGGGCGGGACGCGCGTCGCTTTGCGCCCGAACCTGGTCTCCGCGCGCGGCGTGGCGATGGACGGACGGGACGTGCTCTTCTCCCTGGCCCGCGCGGAGCGCGCGGGCGCGGCGGGCCTGCTCGCGCCGCTCGGCAAGCCCGCGCCGGATCCCAAGGACGCGCTCGCATTCACCTTCACACACGCCGACCCGGTGGTGGTGGCGACCGGGCTCGCGAGCCCCCTCAGCGCGATCGTGCCGCGAGCCTTCTCCCGCACTCGCCCCGACGGCACCGGTGCCTTCGTCGCCGAGCTCGCCAGAGATCAGCTGGTGCTGAAGCGCAACCCGAACGCCGCCCGCGGCGCCGCCTTGCTCGATCGCGTCGAGGTGCGCGCGGCGTCGGACTTGAAGGACGCGCTGCGCGCCTTCGAGGCCGGCGAGACCGACGTGAGCTGGCTCGGCGAGTTCCTGCACAAGCCGCGGCCCGGCGCGCTGAAGTTCGACGCCGGCAGCATGGGTTGGGTCGTGCTGCGCACGGGCAAGGACGCGGGCGCTTGGGGCGCGCCCGGCGTCGCGCAGAAGCTCCTCGACTCGCTGCCGAGCGGGCGCCTGTCTCACCTGGGCCTGTCGAACGCGAGCGGCGGGGGCGGCGGCGACCCGGCCTGGGGCGGCGAGGCCGCGGAGCTCGTGGTGGTGGAAGGCGCCGTGCACCTCGAGCAGATCGCCAAGGAGCTCGCGGCCATCTTCTCGCGCCCGGGTCACGAGCTGCGCGTCGCCACGCGCCCGCGCGCCGAGGTCGAGTACCGCCGCGAACGCGGGCGCTTCGCCTTGATGCTGGACTTCGCCCGCGCCGTCGGGGCGGGCCCGAGCGCGGCGCAGCTCGGCATGCTGACGGCCGCGAGCCCGGGGCTCGCTCGGAAGCCGGCGCTGACCAGCTCCGGCAACCCGCGCGACGTGACCACCACCTTGTCCCTCGGGGTCGTGGGGCAGCTCCGGATCTCCGGCGCGCACGTCGGCGCGCTGCGCGAGCTCGCAGCTTTCGACCTGGGCGCTGTCTGGCGGAAGACCTAGACTCGGCCGCCCGCAAAGCCCGGGCAGGAGGCTCACGTGGAAGCTAAAGGCAAGGTTGCACTCGTCACTGGGGGAGCATCGGGGCTGGGAGCCGCGACGGTGCGCGCGCTGGTCGGCGCCGGCGCCAAGGTGGTGATCGCCGACAAGAACGCCGAGATGGGCGAGGCGCTGGCCAAGGAGCTCGGCGCGGCGGCCCGCTTCGCGGAGACCGACGTGACCAGCGAGCCGCAGATGCTGGCGGCGATCGCCACTGCCAAGAACGACCTCGGCGGCCTGCACGTCGCGGTCGGCTGCGCCGGCATCGGCACCGCCGGGCGTCTGGTCAGCAAGGGCGGTCCGTTCCCGTTCGATCTGTTCGCGCTCACGGTGAACGTCAACCTGGTCGGCATGTTCAACATGATGCGCCTGACCGCCCACGCGATGCAGGACAACGCGCCGAGCGACGAGGGCGAGCGCGGCGTGATCGTGACCACCGCGAGCATCGCGGCCTTCGACGGGCAGATCGGGCAGGTCGCCTACAGCGCGTCCAAGGCCGGCGTCTCCGGCATGACGCTACCGGTGGCGCGCGAGCTGTCTCGCACCGGCATCCGCGTCGTGTGCATCGCCCCCGGCTTGTTCGACACGCCGATGATGGCCGGCCTGCCGGAGGAAGCGCGGAAGAGCCTGGAGGCCACTGTGCCTTTCCCCCCGCGCCTCGGCCGCCCCGCGGAGTACGCGCGACTGGTCTTGTCCATCGTGGACAACCCGATGCTGAACGGCGAGACCATCCGGCTCGACGGCGCGCTGCGCATGGCGCCGAAGTGATCCACGGCTAGACTGCTGGCGTGGCGCGCTCGCTCTGGCTCCTGCTCGCGCTCGCCGGCTGCGCTGCCGAGCGCGGGGAGCGACCCGAGCCCGAGCTCGGCCCAGCCGATCGATCGCTGGATTCCGCCATCGCCGAGGTCGTCTCGCGGGACCGCGCCGGGGAGGCGGAGTCCCGCCGGCTCACCGAGCTCGGCGCGCGCTGGCAGCCGAAGACCATCGGCGAGCCGCCGCCCGTCGAGCGCCCGCTCGGCCGGCGCGAGCGCGTCACGGTTCGCTTCGCGAACGCGGAGCTCGAGGAAGCGCTGCGCCTGCTCGCCGACGCCGGCGGCTTCGCGATGATCGCCGACGGCGACCTCGCTGGTCGCGTGAACGCCGACCTACGCCAGGTACGCCCCTACGAAGCGCTGGTCTCGCTGGCCGAAGCCCACGGCGCCCGGGTCGAGCGCCGCGGCGCCATCGTGGTCGTCACGCCGCGCTGAGCTAGCGCGAGAGCCGCCGCTCGCGCAGCGCGCGGAGCTTGCCGCGCACGGCGTCGCGGATGGCGCCGCGCGTCTCGCGTCCCGAACGCGGCGCGAAGAGCACCCCGAGGCCCGCGCCGACGGCGATGCCGAGCGCGAACGCTCCGGCACCCGGCACCAGGAGGACGGCGCCGCCGCGCAGCGTGCGCAAAGCTTTCGCAGCGTCCTCCGGCTTCACCTCCGCGAGCTTGGAAACCGCGATCTTGCCCAGCTCCGCAGCGACTTCGGTGACCATCGCCGCATGTTACCTCGCCCACCTGCGGCGTCGAGGTGCCTTGTCTGCCCGACCCCCTGGCCGCAAGATCCAGAGCATGACCACCGAGATCGTGCGGGTGTCCGAGGTCATGACGTCGCACCTGGTCTACCTGCACGCGGACACGAGCGCGCGGGAGGCAGCGGAGACGCTGACCCGACACCGCGTTCACGGCGCGCCGGTGCTCGGCGAGGACAAGAGCGTGGTCGGCGTGGTCTCGAAGACCGATCTGCTCGACGCGCGCAACTACCCCAAGGACCGCGAGGCAGTGGTCGGCGACCTGATGACCCACATCGTGCTCGCGGTTCGCACCACGGATCCGTTGATGCTGGCGGTGCGCTTGATGGTCAACGAAGACGTTCACCGCGCGCTGGTCATGAACGAGGACGGCACCTTGGCCGGCGTCGTGGCCCCGATGGACGTGCTGCGCGCGCTGGCCAAGGGCCTGCCCATCGGTGACCCGAGCCACGTCGAGTCGATGGAGTACGTCAACCTGGCCTGGGTGGGGAAGAACGAGTAGCCGGAGGGGTGCGCGCCTGGGGCGCCTACTTCGGGATCGGCGGTACCACGACCTTGTTGATCGGCACGATGTTCATGCCGGCCGGGTAGCCGTAGGAGACGTTGCTGGTGAAGCTGGTGGTCAGCGGCGTGCCCCAGCCCCAGACGGTGACGCCGAAGGGGCCGTCGGACCACATCTCGTGGCGGCCCGTCGAGCAGTTGCCCACGGGCTGGAAGTTGCCGGTCATCAGATCGACGCGCGTCCACTCGTAGTCGCCCAGGGGCTGCCAGCCGGAGACCACGCCGGAGCAGTCCAGGAACACGTCCGCGAACTTCCCGTCCACTTTGGCGCGCACCAGCACCAGGTTCGTCTCCGGGTAGGTCGGATCGGCGAAGAACACGTAGCGCGGCATGTACTGCTGCGGCGGGACCATCAGCACGAAGTCCGCGTCGCCGTAGCCGCTCATCTCGGCGAGGAAGGTCGAGCCGGTCATGAGCTGGAAGAGCATGAACGGGTGCAGGTCGTCCTGGCTCTTCACCACGAAGGGTGTCGAGGTCTGGAGCTCGGCGACCTCGCCGCGGTTCAGCGTGGCCGGACCGGTGACGGCGCCGGTCCAACTCAGCGTGGTGCCGTCCACGGCTCCCACCAGCCGCCAGACCGCGGGCTCCGTCTTGCGCTGGCGGTGCATCACGCCGACGTATTCGCTGCCCATGGCGCGCACCGGGGGGATCATCTGCTCGGCGTGGTCGGCGTAGGACACCCCGACCGGTACGTTGAGCGACTTCTGCCCGCCCATCAGGCCGATGGGCTTGTCGGACGAGATCACGCTGCCGGTGAGCTCGGCGTTCTGCGAGAACTGCGCCATCTCACCGGCGTTCAGCGTGAAGCTGAGCGGCGTGTTGACGGGGCCGCTGGGCAAGCCTCCGCCGCCGCTGACCGCCGCGACCGGAACCAGGGTCACCTGCGTCGCGTTCTCGCGCGCGATGATGTTCATGCTGGGCGGCGCGATGCCGTACTTGTAGGCGTTCACGCCGATGTAGTTCACGTCCCAGGCGCTGGTGGGGATCAGCAACGAGGCTCCCGTGACCGCGGCGTTGCCGCCGCCGTAGGGCGCGATCTGGTAGGCGACCACCGGCACGTCCGTCTTCAGGTGGAAGGAGTGCCCCTTGCCCGTACCTTGGACCATGGGACCGACCGTCATGGCCGAGGGCACCGGGCAGTGCGCCTTCTCCGTGCCCTGGGCGCCGGCCAGGAACAGGATGGCCACGCCGCCGGGAGCGATGCCGCTGGTGACGCTGGTCGGCGAGAGCGTGAGCGAGGGACCCGAGCCCTGGGGTACGTAGGCGTATTTGTCGATGTCGAGAGCGGCGCCGTTCAGCGCCACGCTGACCTTGGCGGGCGTGTCCCAGGTGTTGGCGACGATCACCGCGAAGCAGATCTGGTTGCCCTGCCAGAAGCTCGAGTCGTTCATCTCCATGAAGGTGGGGAAGTACTCGCAGCCGACGCTCTGCTTGGTCTTCTCCGCGACGCTGCAGGCGTTCTCGCACTTGCCGCTGGTCGGATCGCAGCCCTGGTCCCCGCTGCACTTCTGGAGCTCGACGCCGTTGCAGCTCAGCACCTTGTGGAAGTCGCTCGAGCACTTGGCGGCGCAACCGTCGCTCGAAATGGCGTCCAGGTTGATGCCGCCGTCGCCGGAGCTGCCGCCGCTGCCGCCGCTGCCGCCGCTCTGGGCCTGGTCGACGCTGGCGTCACCCGCTGCTCCGCCGAACGCGCCCGCCCCGCCACCGGCCGGGCCCCCGCCGCCCCCGCCCGCCGAGCAACTCGGAACGAAGAGCGTGCCGAGGCCGAGACCCAAGCACGACGCCGCGATGAAGAGCTTGCCGAGCCGCGCGCTGACCATGGCGCATGATAAACCAAATTCAGGAGCGAAACTCCCAGTCGGGCGACAGGATCGCCTCGAGCATCGCCAGCGCGCGAGTCAGACGGCGGAGCCCCGTGATGTCGGGAACGAGCGAGAGCTCACCGGCGGAGATCATCGCGGTGGAGCGTAACAGAGTCGCTGACCGTCGATCCTGCGTCTCACGCGGTGAGCCAGAGGTGCAGCGCCCAGCTCGGCTTGCCTGTGGGATCGAGCGCGGGGCCCGAGTAGTTGACGGAGGTCCGGCCTGGCGGCACGCCGCCCGGCTCGTTCGGCAGCTCGACGCCGATGATCAAGTCCCCGCGAAACAGGCCATACGCCGACAGGTTGATCCAGGAGTACCCGGCGGTGAGCAGACTTCGAAAGCGCTCCTCGAAGCGCGAAACGGGGCACAGCGCCTCGGCGGGCAGCGCCCACCCGTGGACGGGCCCGCTCTGGTACTTCACGCGCGGATCTCGGGTCTCGAGCACCAGACACGCTCTCCACGGCGGCGGCGGAGCTCCCACACGCACGCAGAACGCGAGCAGCCGCTCGACGTGCGAGTCGAGAGTCGAGAGCGCTGGGTCACCCACAGCAGGCGTCGTCATAGCGCCACTTGCCCTGCGTCGAAGCCTCGGCTGCGCACGTCGCCACCGTCCAGGTCGCCTTGGTCTGTCGATCGCACCAGTAGCCACAGCGCTGTTGACCATAGTGCCCCGTGAAGCACTCGGAGCCGGCGGCCGGACGCTCCCAGGGGCAGCCCGGGGGCTCGTCGGTCCCCCCGATGCGACGCCAGAGGGAGGTTCCATCGGCCCCGATCGGATCGCAGAGGAGCTTGGCCGCCGGGCAGTAGTCGAAGGGCATGCTGCACGGCTGCTCCAAGAGCTGAGGGCCGACGTCGCACCCGTAGCTGACGGTGACCGGTTGAGACTGACACGACAGCGCATAGGCGCACTCGGCAGCGCTCCCCGGGCAGGCCTCGGTCGGCTGCGGCGGACAGCCCGAGGGGTTGCCCGGGCTCGGAGTAGCCGTCGGCTCGGACGACTGCGGATCCAACTCGACCGCACAACCGACTTCCGCGACCTCTTCGTCGGCAGAGCAGGCGGCGAGCATGGCGGCACCCGATGCCGCGATGACGGCCATCGCTGATCGGCCGTTGCGCCGGTGGTTACCCACGTCTGCTCCTTCGCCACCACGGTAGCACACGCACGCGCACGGCCGCCTCGCGGCTCGTCGCACCGGGCGACATGCTAGCTTCTCCAGCGTGGCCTGCCGACGCGCTTGCTGGTGCTTGGCGCTGGCTTGTGGTTGCAGCCGTCCCGCCGTCGAGGTGGTGCCCAGCGCATCCGCTCCGACAGCGGCGGCTGCGAGCTCGCCCCCGAGAGCCGATGCCGCTCCGAACGCCGGTCGTCGCATCGTGGCGGTGAAGGCCTCGCTCGATCCCGATGGCCTCTCGGAGGTGGTCGAGGTCGAGGAGCGCTCGGGCGGAGCCGAGCTCCGCGTGCGGCGCATCCAATCCGAAGAGCGCGTGGAGTCGGGCACGGCCGCGCTGGACGCGCAAGACCTCGCCGCGCTTTGGGCGACCGTCCGCGCAGGCAGCTTGCAGACAGCCTCAGCCCCCGAGACCGACGTCCAGGTCCGCGACGCCAAGTCCTACCTGCTGCTGCTCGAGTGGCCGGATCCGCAGTCAGGGCGCGCGCGCGTCCACAGCTTGCACTGGACCAACCCGAAAGAGCAGCCGGCAGCGCTGACGCGCCTGTTCGACGAGGTGGGTGCGCTCGCGCGCACGCGCGTCAGCAAGGTCAGGCTGAAGTACTTCCGCCCCTGACGGGAAACTACGGCAACCGCTCCGGCTTCCCCACGTCGCCGCCGCCACGCACGTAGCTCACGATGGCGTCGGAGAGCGCGTTGTCGAACTTGACGCACTTGTCGCTCACCGTGCCCATGGTGGCGCCTTTGCACTCCTTCTGCCGGTCCTTGTAGGCCTTGTCGAGCTTCGGATCGTTGCGCATCGCCTCGCGCATCTTGTCGTCGATCAAGCGCCACTCGACGCGGGAGTTCTTGGCCTTGGGCGGCGTGCTGAGGGTGAGCTCTTCCTTGGCGAGGGTGACGCAGGAGCCGTTCCAGCGCAGGGCGTCGAACCCGCCGCCCGCTCCGCTGACTTGCATGCCGCCGAGATCCGCGGCCCGATGCCGGAGCACCAGCACCTCCTCGTCGAACTCGAGCTCGTCGCTGGAGGCGGCGCCGCCGGAGGCGTTCCAGGCCTTGGTCTTGCGCGTCAGGTAGCCGCGGGTCCAGGGCGTCTCCTTCTTGAACAAGGCGAGGGCCACGCTGGGGAAGTTGCCCTGGCAGAGGCGGTTCACGAAGGCGACCGGCGGCACGCACAGCTTGTCGTCCTTCTTCGCGCACTCCTTGGGCAGCTCGCTCGATGCCTTCTCGTCTTCCGCTTGCTCCTTCGAGCTGGCGTCGGGCTTGGCCTCCGCCGTGGCGGGCTCGGAGGACTTCTCCTTCATGCCCGGAGTGCTCGCCTCGGAGCCTTGGGCCTTCTGACCGCCGCAAGCGGCGAGCACGACGAGGAAGAGCGGGAGCGCGGTGGATCGGGACGCCATGAGACCCACGAGGATTCCGAACGAGCGGCCCTTCGTCAAGGCGAGTCAGCTCTTGCCGAGGATGGCCGTCGCCACCGCCACCACCACGCTGACGACGAAGAGCGCCAGCGCCACGCCGCCGACGGCGAACAAACCTTCTCTCTTCGCTACTTCCGCGAAAGGTCGGTCCGACACGCACACCTGCCGCCCCGCCATCAAGGAGACGCTCTGACCACCTTGGATCACCTCGCCCGTCACGTGGAGCACGTCGCCGCTGCCGACGCTGCGCACGCTCAGATCGGCGGCGGCGTCCGGGGCGAGCCGCTCGCGCTGCACGAAGGCGTTCTTGGCGGAGATCAGCTTCTGGAGCAGGGCGGGCGAGAGGCCGGGCGGCGGCGCGGACTCCAGCACGCCGCGCCAGGTCTCGCCCCGCTCGAGCACGAGCTCCGCGCTCGGCAGCGGCAGCTCGAGCTCGCCGGAGCCGTCGCGCAGCACGCAGGGGAGCGCTTGCCTCTCGCTGTAACAACGCTTCCCGTCCACGCTGAGCTCGAGCTCGTAGGCCAGGCAGGGCCGCCCGCTGATGGGGCTGGTGAGCAGGACCTCGCGGTCGCTCTGGCTGGTCGCAAGGCCGGCGAAGCCCTGCACGCGGCGCGGGCCGGAGGTCAGCTCCCCGATGGGTCGCTCCGGTCGCGCGGCGAGGCGAGCCATCGACAGCGCCTGCCGGAGCGCGGTACCCGCCACCTGGCTCACCAAGAGCACGCCGGCAAAAAGCCCGAGCGCCAGGACCGCGAGCAGGACGACGAGCGAGAGCTGCACGGCGCCAGTATACTGGCCGCATGCGCCTCGGAGCCCGCTTCGCGCTCTCCATCCTGATCACGGCCGGCGTCGCCACGCTCGCCTGCGGCTCGAAGCGCGGCGGCGGCTACTCGCCGAACAACCCCAACTTCGGCGGCGGCAGCGGCAACGGCGGCAGCGGCAACGCCTCCGGCAACGGCGGCAGCGGCAACGCCTCCGGCAGCGGCGGCCTCAGCAACTTCGGCGGCGGCGGTCCGGGCTGCGACGCCACCAAGGCGCCGTCGGAAGACGCCTGCGTCATCCACGAGAGCTTCGCCGTGTTCGTCTCACCGAAGGGCGACGACATCGACGGCAACGGCACGCGAGCCAAGCCCTACAAGAGCATCGACCAGGCCATCGGCGTCGCCGCGAACGAGAAGAAGCGCGTCTACGCCTGCGCCACCTCCGGCTCCTTCGACGGGCAGCTCACCCTCGACTCGTTCACGGACGGCGTGTCGCTGTACGGCGGCTTCGACTGCGATACCTGGGACTACCAGAGCGGCACGAAGACACAGCTCTTGGGCCCCAGCAACGGCGTGATCGAGATCCAGGATCTCGTCATCGGCACCAGCATCGAAGACTTCGACGTCACCGCGGCGAACGCCACCTCGCCGGGGGCCGGGAGCATGGGCATCGTGGTGGGCAGCTCCAAGAACGTGAAGCTCAGGCGCTTGAAGGTGACGGCGGGGACCGGCGCGACCGGCGTCGCCGGCTACACCACGCCGGGCGTCGCGGACTCCGGCAAGAACGGCAACCCCGGCAAGAACCAGTGCAACGCCGATCCGAAGGGCGGCGCCCAGACGGTGAGCGGCTGCGGCTTCCCGGAGAGCACGGGCGGCTGGGGCGGCGTCGCGGGCGTGGGCACCGGCACAGCCGGCTCCGGCACCGACGGTGAGCCCAACCTGGGCGGCGGGCTGGGCGGCGTCGGCGAGGATCCGACCCTGCCGGGCGGCTGGAGCTGCGGCACTGTGGGCGCCGGCAAGCCCGGCAAGGCCGGGGCGGACGGCCCGAACGGCGAGGGCAGCAAGAGCCCGGGCAAGGTCACGGCGAGCGGATGGATCTCGAGCGCCGGCGGGTTCGGCACCAACGGAGGCAACGGACAGGGCGGCGGCGGCGGCGGCGCAGCCAAAGCGCCGTCTTCCTGCGGAACCACCGGACCCAATCCTCCCACCGGCGCGTCGGGTGGCGGCGGTGGCAGCGGCGGCTGCGGCGGCATCGGCGGCGAGGGCGGCAAAGGGGGCGGCGCCAGCATCGCGTTGGTCGTGTTCGAGTCCGGTGTGACCATCACCGACTCCGACTTCGTCTCCGTGAACGGCGGCAAGGGCGGCGCGGGCGGCGTCGGACAGCTCGGCGGCAGCGGCTCGAGCGGCGCGCCCGGTGGAGCCGGAGCGTGCGCCGGCGCCGGCGGCGCCAAGGGCGGCAACGGCGGGCACGGCGGCGGCGGCGCCGGTGGGCCCAGCATCGGCATCGCGTGGAAAGGCACGAAGCCCGCGCGCACCGGTGGGAACATCAAGGTCGCCACCATCGCCGCCACGGGCGGCGCGGACGGCGCGGGGCAGACCTCGGGCGCGGGCGCCGGAGCGTTGGGCCTGCTGGTCAGCGAGCAGGAGTTCCAGTGATCGATCGCCGTCGCTTCCTGCGGGTCCTGGCCGGCGCGGGCGTGCTCGGCGCCGGAGCCGCGGGAGGCCTCTACCTGTACCGGCGGCGCCCCATCCCCGGCGCGCCCATCGTCGAGGACCGGCCAGGCATGGCCGACGCGACCGCGACCGTCAGCGCGCGCCGGCGCCTCGGGCGCACTGGCCTCGAGATCTCGGTGGTCGGCATCGGTGCCGGCGGGCTCAAGGGTCCGGAGCCCATCGTGCGCGCGGTGGACAAGGGGATGAACTACATCGACACCTCCATCTGTTACGGCGACAGCGAGAAGGTGATCCGGCGCGCGCTCAAGTCGAGCCCGGGACTGCGCGAGAAGCTGATCATCGGCACGAAGTGGGACGCCGGCGCGGGCGACAGCAAGGCCGAGATCTTGGCTTCACTGGACAAGAGCCTGGGCCGGCTGGGCGTCGATCACGTGGACATCATGCAGCTCCACTGGCTGGGCGGCGGGCACAAGATCCCCGACAACGGCCTGAACCGCCTGGACAACCCGGAGCTCTACCTGGCGATGGAGGAGGCGAAGAAGGCCGGCAAGGTGCGCTTCTTCGGCGCCACGTCGCACCACGCCGACCGCGCCAAGATCCTCGCCCACGCCATCGACAAAGGCGCGTTCGACATGCTGCTCGTGAAGATGAACGTGCTCGACTTCGCCGACGCGGGGCTGCCTGCGCTCCTGGCCAAGGCCAAGCAGAAGGACATCGGCGTGGTGGTGATGAAGTCGCAGCCCGGCGGGGACCGCATCCCGGAGGGCTACGCCAAGAGCCGCTACTCGATCTTCCAGGCCAACCTGCGCTGGGTGCTGGAGCAGGAGGCGGTGACCTCGGTGGTGCACTCGAAGATCGGCACCGACGAGAGCGCGCAGGATCTGGCCGCCGGCGCGGTGAAGGAGAAGCTCGGCGCCGAAGACCGCGCGCTGCTCGAAGAGTACGCCGTGGCGCTCAGCCCCGAGTACTGCCGTGGCTGCGGCGACGCTTGTACGGCGGCGTGCCCGACCGGCGTCGCCATCCCACACGTGCTCCAGTTCTCGATGTACGACCGCGAGTACGGCTGGCACGACCGGGCGCGCACGCACTACGCGGAGCTTCCCCCGGACGAGCGCTGGTCCGACGCTTGCTTGAGCTGCAGTGCCTGCAGCAGCGCCTGCCCGCACGGCGTGGACGCGGCGGCGGGCGTGCGGGAAGCCAAGCGGCGCCTGGGATGACGCTTCAGATCCGCTCCAGGCGTGTCACCCGCGTCCACCATACGTAGTCGAAGACCAACTAGAGCGCGAGCCCCACGAGCAGCATGGGGTTCGTCCCGAAGACCGGTGCGACCGCCACGAAGGACAGCACCACGACCGCGGCGATGCCGACGACCTGAGCCAAGGCGTAGCTCATGCGCTGCGCGTTGTCGGCGCCGCAGTGCGGGCAGGTGACCAGCGGCGAGATCTTGGGCCGCTCGGTCATGTTTCGACGGAAATTGCCGAACGTCGAGCGCCAGAATCGTGGATAGGAAGTGCGCTGGTCGCAGGCTGCACACACGGCCATGCTGGGCGCTCCGTCACTCCACCGTGACCGTCTTCGCCAAGTTGCGCGGCTGATCGACGTCCGTGCCCTTCAGATCCGCGATGTAATACGCGAGCAACTGCAGCGGCACCACGGCGGCGATGGGCTGCGTGACCTCCGGCATCTTGGGCAGCTCGAGCACGAACTGCGCCATGCGCTTGGCCTCCTGGTCGCCCTCGGTGGCGATGGCGATGACCTGGCCGTCGCGGGCGCGGACCTCCTGCACGTTCGACAGCGTCTTCTCGTACTGCCGGTCCTCGGGCATCACCACCACCACGGGCATGTGCTCGTCGATGAGCGCGATCGGCCCGTGCTTCATCTCGCCGGCGGCGTAGCCTTCGGCGTGGGCGTAGCTGATCTCCTTGAGCTTCAGCGCGCCCTCGAGCGCGATGGGGTAGCCGAGCCCGCGGCCCAGGAACAGCATGTGGTCGGCGTTGTACCAGTGGCGCGCGACCTTGTGGATTTCGCTCTTGCGCGCCAGCGCCCAGCGCATGTCGTTCGGCAGCTCGAGCAGCGCCTGGAGCACCGCGCGACCGCGCTCGGCGTCCAGCGTGCCCCGACGCCGGCCCAGGTAGACCGAGAGCAGGAGCAGCGCGACCAGCTGCGTGGTGAAGCACTTGGTCGAGGCCACGCCGATCTCGGGGCCCGCGTGGGTGTAGAGCGAGCCGTGGCTCACGCGAGGGATGGCGCTGTCGAGCACGTTGGCGATGGCGAGCACGCGGGCGCCGCCTTCACGAGCGGACTTCACCGCGGCCAGCGTGTCGGCGGTCTCGCCGGATTGGCTGACGGCGATCACCAGATCCTTGGGTCCGAACACCGGCTCGCGGTAGCGCACCTCGCTGGCCAGCTCGGTGTGAGCGGGGACCCGGGCGAGCTGCTCGAGCCAGTAGTGGCCAACGAGCGCGGCGTGGTGGCTGGTGCCACAGGCCACCAGCACGACACGTTCGATGTTCCGCGCGGCCTCGGCGGCCAGCCCCAGCTCGCCTTCGACGACGTCGCCGTCCGCCAGGCTGATGCGCCCGCGCAGCGTGTCCTCCACCGCGCGCGGCTGCTCGAAGATCTCCTTGAGCATGAAGTGCTTGAAGCCGCCCTTCTCGGCCTGCACCGCGCTCCAGTCGATGTGTTTCGGCGCGCGCTCCACCCGGGCGCCAGCCAAGGTCTCGATGCGCACGCCGCCGGAGGTGAGCTCCGCCATCTCGCCGTCCTCCAGGAACAGCATCTTGCGCGTGCTGCCGAGCAGCGCCGGGATGTCGCTGCCGCACAGGGTCTCGCCGTCGCCGATACCCACCACCAGCGGCGACGCGCTCTTGGCGATCACGATGCGGTCCGGCTCGCGGCGGGAGATGGCCGCTAGCGCGTAGGCGCCCCGAACCTGGCCGAGCGCCTGCCGCATCGCCGCGAACAGGCCAGGCGCTCCGGCCGTGAGCGCGCCGTTGATCAGGTGCGCCACGATCTCGGTGTCCGTGTCACTGGTGAAGCGCACGCCGCTCGCCTCGAGCTCGTGCTTCAGCTCCAGGTAGTTCTCGATGATGCCGTTGTGCACGACCGCGACGTCACCGGCGGCGTGCGGGTGGGCGTTCTGCTCGCTGGGCCGCCCGTGCGTCGCCCAGCGCGTGTGCCCGAGGCCCGTGCTGCCGCCTACGGCGTGGTGCTCCAGCGCGTTCGCCAGGTTCTCGAGCTTGCCCGCCGCGCGCACGATCTCGATCTGGGAGCCGTCGTGCACGGCTAGGCCTGCCGAGTCGTAGCCGCGGTACTCGAGCCGCCTGAGCCCGTCGAGCAGGATGGGAGCAGCCTTCTTGGGTCCGACGTAGCCGACGATGCCGCACATGCTGGTTTTCCTAGGTTCGCGCCGGGCCCAGGCCATTCAGCCGAGGCAAGGCCTCCGGTATTTCCCACCGGCGCGCCGAGAGGGCCAGTTTTCCGCCGGGAGGACCGGGAATCAGCCCTTCAGGGCCTCGGCGCCACCGATGATCTCCATGAGCTCGGTGGTGATCGCGGCCTGGCGGGCGCGGTTGTAGCTGAGCGTCAACCGGTCGATCATCTCGGCGGCGTTCTTGGTCGCCGAGTCCATCGCGGTCATACGGGCGCCGAGCTCGCTGGCCATGCTCTCGAGCAGCGAGCGAAGCACGCTGATCTCGACGTACATGGGAACCAAGCGCTCGAGCAACGCTTCCTTGTTCGGCTCGAAGATGAACTCGCGCTCGAGCGCCGGCTCCGCCGCCTCCTCGACCTCCGTGATGGGCAAGGGGAAGAGCGGTTCGCAGACCACACGCTGGGTCATCGCGCTCTTGAACTCGTTGTACACCAGCAGAATCGCGTCCACTTCGCCCGACAGGAACGGCTTCAGCACCACCCGCGCCACGGTGCGCGCTTGCTCGAGGTCGAGCCGGTCCCAGATGCCGGAGAAGACGTGCATCACCGGCGCGTTGCGGCGCTTGAAGTAGTCGCGCCCTTTGCGCCCGATGACGGCGATCTGCACCTTTTGCCCCTGCGCTTCGCGCTCGCGCCACTGGCGCTCTGCGAGCCTGAGGATGTTGGTGTTGAACGCGCCGCACAGACCGCGATCGCTGGTGATCACCAGGATGAGAACGTTGTTCTCGGCCCGGCGAGCCAGGAGCGGATGGTCCGCGTCCACGCCGCTGCCGCCGCCTTCTTCCAGGCGCCGGTTCGCCGCTGCCGTGACCTCCGCGAGAACGTGGCCGGTCTTCACGGCGTACGGACGGAGCGCCAGGATCCGCTGCTGAGCGCGATTCAGCCGCGCGCCGGCCACCATCTTCATGGCGCGCGTGATCTTCTGCGTGCTCTTGACGGAGCTGATGCGCTTACGAATCGCTTTGAGGTTGGCCACGCCTGCGCTCCCGGCTCATTCCTCTTCGGCGCTGGCGACGAAATTCTTCACGAATTTCTTCAGCACCTTGTCGAGCTTCTTCTTGATCTCGTCGGTGATCTCGCGCTTGTCACGGATGTCGCTCCACAGGTCGGGGTGCTTCTCGTCGATGTGACGGTACAGCTCCTGCTCGAACTCCTTGAGCGACTCGACGGGCAGCTTGTCCACGAAGCCGCCGGTGCCCGCGTAGACGATGACCACCTGCTTCTCGACCGGCAGCGGCACGTATTGGCCCTGCTTGAGCAGCTCGGTGAGGCGCTGCCCGCGCTCGAGCTGCGCCCGGGTCGAGGCGTCCAGATCGCTGGCGAACTGCGCGAAGGCCGCCATCTCGCGGAACTGCGCCAGATCCAGGCGCAGCGTGCCGGCGTACTTCTTCATCGCCTTGATCTGGGCGTTGCCGCCCACGCGGCTGACGCTGATGCCGACGTTGATGGCCGGGCGCACGCCCGAGTAGAACAGGTCGCCTTCCAGGAAGATCTGACCGTCCGTGATGGAGATCACGTTGGTGGGGATGTACGCCGAGACGTCGCCCGCCTGGGTCTCGATGATGGGCAGCGCGGTCAAGGAGCCACCGGAGTACGGATCGCGGGCGACCTCGAGCTCGTCCTTGTTGCTCTGCTCCCCGAGCGACTTCTCGGCTTCGTGCTTGCCCTCCTCGCCGAGGTGCGTCTTGCCGTCCACGCCCTTGAAGCTCCAGTCGCCCGGGGGAACCGTCTGACCCTTCTTCACCACGAACCAGCGGTGAGCCAGCTTGGCGGCGCGCTCGAGCAGGCGCGAGTGGATGTAGAACACGTCGCCCGGATACGCCTCGCGGCCCGGTGGGCGGCGCAAGAGCAGGGACATCTGGCGGTAGGCGACGGCTTGCTTCGAGAGGTCGTCGTAGATGCAGAGGGCGTGGCGGCCGCTGTCGCGGAAGTACTCGCCGATGGTCACGCCGGTGTACGGCGCCAGGAACTGGAGCGGCGCCGTCTCGGTCGCCGTGGCCATGACCACCGTGGTGTAGTCCATGGCGCCGTGGGCCTTCAGCTTCTCGACCACCTGCGCCACGGTCGAGGCCTTCTGCCCGATGGCGACGTAGACGCAGAAGACGTCCTTGCCCTTCTGGTTGATGATGGTGTCGATGGCGATGGCCGTCTTGCCGGTCTGGCGGTCGCCGATGATGAGCTCGCGCTGGCCGCGGCCGATGGGGATCATGGCGTCGATGGCCTTGAGCCCGGTCTGGAGCGGCTCCTTCACCGGCTGGCGACCGATGATGCCCGGCGCCTTGATCTCGATGCGGCGGCGCTGATTGCTCTCGATGGGGCCCTTGCCGTCGATGGGCTGACCGAGCGCGTTCACCACGCGGCCCATCACGGCCTCGCCGACGGGGACCTCGGCGATGCGGCCGGTGCGCTTGACGGTGTCACCTTCCTTCACCGCGGTCGCGTCGCCGAGCACCGCGATGCCGACGTTGTCCTGCTCCAGGTTGAGCACCAGGCCGAAGATGCCGCCCGGGAACTCGACCAGCTCGCCGGACATGGCGCCTTCCAGGCCATGGACGCGCGCGATGCCGTCACCGCTGGTGAGCACCGTCCCCGTCTCGGTGACCACGGCGGCGCGATCGAAGTTCTGGATCTGCTTCTTGATGATTTGGCTGATTTCGTCGGCGCTGAGCTGCATGGTATTTTTCCTAAATCTTCAAGCCTGGAGCAAAGACCTCTCCAAAGCCTGCAACCGCCCCTTCAAGCTCCCGTCGATGGTGTTGTCCCCGATCTTGGTCACCACGCCGGCGATCAAGCTCGGGTCTTGCGCGCGCTCGATGACCACCTTCATGCGGGTCTTGGCCTCGAGCTTCTGCGCGAGCTTGGAGTAGAAGTCCTCCGTCATCGGCGCCGCGGTGACGACCTTGGCACGGACGATCCCGGCCTTCTCGTCGGCCAGGCCGCCGAGCCGCTTGGCGACGTCCTGCAAGGCGGAGAGCCGGCGCCGCTGCGCCAGCAGGCGAACGGCGTTCAGCCCGAGCTCCGTCAGGCCGAGGCGCGTGCCCACCTCCTTGATCACGGCATCGCGCTGCTCTTCGGGGATGAGCGGGTTCTCGCCCACCATGCGCAGCTCGCGGCTCGAGGCGTAGACCGCGGCGAACTGGCGAACCTGGTCGGTCAGCTGGGTGAGCTGGCCGGTCTCGACCCCGAGCTCGAAGATGGCGCGGGCGTAGCGTTCGATGACGGCGGAGCTGATCACGCCTGACCTCCCTTGGTGACGACGGCCTTGTCGAGCGCGGCCAGGTACTCGTCTGCCAGACGCGCGTGGTCCGCAGCGCCGATCTCCTTGGTCAGCCGCTCCCCCGCGGTCTTCACCGCGCCTTCGACGGCCTCGCGTATCAGGTCCTGGCGAGCTGCCTTGAGCTCCTGCTCGATCAGGATGCGTGCGTCGCGCTCCATGCGCAGGCTGCGCTCCTTGGCCTCCGCCAGGATCCGAGCGCGCTCCGCCTGGCCGGCTTCGCGCATCTCGCGCTTGAGGCGCTCGACCTCCTCGTCGATGTGAGCGAGCTTCTCCTCGTAGTCGGCGAGGCGGTCCGCTGCTTCTTCCTTCATGCGCGCGGCGTCGTCCATGCCTTGCATGATCGCGGCCTTGCGCTTCTTGAGCGCGTCGGTCAGCGGGCGGCGGCCCACCCGGAAGATCACGTAGAAGAGGATGGCCGTGTTGAGCAGCATCGCGCCGAGCGGCGGCTGCATCCCCTTGGGGCGGAACAGCAGGTTCGGCTCCTGGGTGTCGGTCTCCGCGAGCATGCCGTAGAACCAGTTGATGGGCCCCGGACCGTGGTCCTCGCCGTGTGCCCCCTCCGCGTCCGGCGAACCGTGAGCTGCGGTGGCAGCGGCCGGCGCGGACTTCTCGGCCCAGGCCGCGCTGGTGAAGAGCAGCGCGAGCGCCGCCAGGAGCGCGGGTACGAGCAGCTGGACGCGCTTCATCAGCTCACCTCCCGGCCGAGCACGCGCGTCGCGACCGCGCCCGCGATCTGCTCCGTCTGCCGGCCGAGATCGACGCGAATCGCGCCGATTTCCGCCTCGATCTTCTTGCGCCCATCCTCCACCACCCGCGTCGAGACGGCGCGGGCCTCGCGCAGGATCTCCGCCTCGAGCTTCGTGGTCTCGGCGCGCAGGTGATCGCGTTCCTCGGCGGCGACGCGGTGGATCTTCTCGAGCTCGGCCTCGTAGCGCCGCAAGAGCTGGCCGGCCTCCTCCTGCATCGTCCGGGCCTCGGCACGCGCGCCGTCGGTGCGCTTCTCGCGCTCTTCGAAGACCTTCAGTACGGGGTCGAACAGCAGCGGCTTGAGAACCAGGATGAGCACCACGAAGATGCACATCTGCAAGACGAAGGTCTTGTCGAAGTCGATGCTGATCCCCCCGCTCATCGCGGCGCCGAGCATGGGATTTCCGATCATCGGTTTGTCCGAATCCGCCGAATCGGGTTGGAGACCGAGGGAGCTACTGCCACGCACTCGGGCCCTGGCCGACGGCGCGCGCGAAGTACCACCTCGCGTCCGGCGTGTCTAGCGCAGTGCGTGATGAGGCGGAGGCTCTGGAATTTCTACGTCTTTCGCCCAATCCGGGGGTTCGCGCAGCCGGCGCAGCGCGGGGCTCGTCAGGCGCCCCAGTGCGACGGCATACGCCTCCTGCCCAGGCGGCGCGTCCGCGCCGGGCTCGACGTCGAGCAGGGGCCGCAGGGCGAAAGTCCGCTCGGCGAGCCGCTCGTGGGGGACCGAGAGACCGGGCTCCACCAGCCAGAGTCCCTGTCCCCAGAGGATGTCGAGGTCCAGCGTCCGGGGGCCCCAGCGTTCGCGGCGCTCCCGACCGAGCTTTCGCTCGATTTCGAGCAGGCCGCCGAGCAGTTGCCGAGGGTCTGGGTCAGCGTCCAGGGCGACCGCGGCGTTCAGAAAGGGACCCTGCTCCGGCCCGCCCCAGGCGTCGGATTCGTACACCGCCGATCGGGCGCCGAGCCGGCCCAGCTCCGCGAGACGGCGAAGCCCGCGCTCGAGCTGAGTCAGGCGGTCCCCCATGTTCGAGCCCAGGCCAATCACGTAGCGCCGGTGCGTGGGCATTGCGGAGGGCCAGGGTAGCGCGTTATCGAAGGGGCATGCTCGGGCTGACGCCCGGTGAGGCGTTCGTGGTCGGCTTCGTCGTCGTGGCCGTGATTTCTGCGGGCTGGTGGCCTCGCGCCGGCGCCGCCATCGGCGCAGCGCTCGCGGGTAAACGCGGGGGTACCCCCGCGGCCGAGGACGACCCGCCGGCCTGATTCCGGCCAAGAGGTCGCGGAGGGGCCCGGGTCTAACGTAGACTGCGAGCCACCGTGGGATCAGAATTCTCGGGCGGCGAACCCAGCTCGTCGCGCGAAGAGCAGCTCATCTTCATGAGTGACGCCTCGGCGGAAGCCGAGCGGCTGATGAGCGCCCTCAGAAACCGCGGCTACTCGGTGGTCGAGGTGCCGCTGGCACTACTGGTCGGGCGGGTCTCGGTGCAGAAGCCCGCGCTGATCTTGTGCGACGTGGACGCCGCACCGGCGCTCGAGCAGGTCCGCCGACTGCGCGAGGTGCCCGGCGGCAACCAGGTCGACATCGTGTTCTTCGGTCAACCTAGCCGCACGCTCGACGAGCTGCGCGACGAAGTCTTCCACGAGTCGAGCGGGTTCTTCGTGCGCCCGGTCGACACGTTCGGCCTGCTCCGCAAGGTCGAGGCCCTGATCGGTCCGCCCTCGAACCCCGAGCCCGCGCGCGCGATGAGCGGACCGTCGAGCCGTCCGCCCGCGTCGCTGCCCCGCGCCGACTCCGCGCGACCACCCGCGCCCAGCGCGCCGAACGTGGCGATCACGCCGAGCCCGCCGACGCCGCCGAGCGCCCAGCACCCGCCCAGCGTGCCGAGCCCGCAGGTCGCGTCGACGACCCCGCCGCGTGCGCCCGCCAAGCCCTCCCCCATCCCGAGCTCGGGCCCGAGCTCGCTGCCGCCGGCCCACTCATCGGGCCCACCGATGCGCTCGAGCTCGATGCCGTCACCAGCGCCGAGCCTGCCGCAGCCCATCCCGCTGGGCTTCGGCGTCGAGCCGGAGGTGACCCGCGCAGCGCTCGGGCGCCAGATCCCGCAGTCCGAGATCAGCGCGGAGCTCGAGGGGATCCTGGCCCGCGCCGAGCAGCGCGTGGGGGGCCCCGAGGGCTCGGTGCGCGTGCCGGCGTCGATCCGGCTGACTCCCGAAGCCGAGGTGGACGCCGTGCTGCCAGCGGACGTGCTGTCGGCGCTCGACGAGCCCCTCGATGTCGACGAAGACGATGGCGACGAGGGCGGCGGCACCGGCACCGGCGGCGGCTCGGCCTCGGGCGGCGGCGGCCGTACTGGTCTGCACACCGGGGTCGGCACCGGTGCGGGTGCGCGAACCGGCGCCGGCACCGGTGTCGGAGCGCTGCTCGGGGTGACCGCGCCGGGGCCCGACCTGCGCGGGGCTGCGGGCCCCACGGCGGCGCCTCCGCGCCGGGACTCGGTGGAGATGCCACCGCTCGATCTGCGCCCACCGCCCGAGGCGGAAGAGCCGCCGAAGACGCCACCCGCGGTCCCCACCCGCCCGCCGGAGCCCCCGAGTTGGCCGCCGCCCATGAGCGCGCTCAGCGCCATGACCAGTGTGGAGGCGAAGCCCACCAGCGGCCGCGAGCACGAAGTTCACACGGCGGTGCTCCGGCCGACACCGCTCCCGCCCGCGCCGACTCCGGAAGGTCTCCGCCTCGGTCGCGTCACGCAAGCGGGCGCGCCGCCCACCTCGATCCCGGAGCCGCCGAAGTCGGTCCCGCTCGAGATCCCGCAGGCCCTCGGGCGCGGCGACAGCGCGCTCGGCCTGGCGCGCGCCATTCGCTCGCGCTTCTCCGGGGCCGTGGCGTTCGAGAGCGACGCCGGCATCCGCCGCGTGGTGCTGCGCGACGGAGACTTCGTGACCGCCGCGTCGGGCATCGCCAACGAATCGCTGGTTGCCTTCCTCACCGAGCGGGGGACGCTCGCTCCGGACGTGCAGAAGTCGCTGGGGCACAAGCTGCCGCCGTTCGGGCGCCACGCCGGCGCCGCGCTCATCGCACACGGACACCTGCGTCAGGACGAGCTCTGGCCGGTGCTCCGCGCGCACGCCGAGTGGCTGGTTGGTCGCGTGCTCGAGATGACGGCTGGGGCCGCGGGACTCGAGGTGGACGTGCCCGCGCGCCTCCAGGCGGAGCCTGCGGTGTTCGGCGGCGCCACTGGAGCCGAGGTGTACGTCGAGATCGTGCGGCGCATCGTCTCCCCGGACGAGGCCTTGGCCCGGCTCGGCGGCGCGCGGGCGCGGCTGGTGGACGGGCCCAACCCTGCGCTGCTCGGCGAGTGCGCGCTCGCGCCGGAGGAGGGCACGCTGGTCACCCGAGCCAAGGCCGCCACGCTCGGCGAGGTGCTGGGCGCCGGCTCCAAGCCCGACCTGCCCGCCGTGCTCTACGCCTTGGTCCAGCTCGGCGTGCTCGAGGCGCTCGCGCCGGCAGCGAGCCCGGGCCCGCGAAAGGCCGAGGGGCCGCGCGCCTACGACGCGCTGGACGAGCAGGCCCTCCGCTCGCGCATCCTGGCGCGCAAGGCGCTGGTGGAGGAGGGCGACTACTTCGCGCTGCTCGGCGTCGGCAAGAGCGCGACCAGCTACGACGTGCAGCGCGCCTACACCGAGCTCCGGCGCGAGTTCGAGCCGAGCCGCATCCTGACCGCCAGCACCGCGAACCTACGCGACGAGGTCGACCTCATCCTCGAGGTCCTCGACGAGGCCTACGAGATCCTCTCGGACCAGCTCAGGCGCGAGCGGTACCGCCGCGCGCTGGAAGCAACTCCGAGCTGAGCTCCCGAGTAGAGGCTAGTGCGAGTGCACGTGCGTGCGCGTGAGCGCGCGCCGGTTCAGGACGTGGGCGGCTACCAGCACCGTCCCGCCGAGGGCCGTCATCGCGGACTCGACCACGAGCGAGAGCCCCGGGGCGAACGCCGCCCCCGAGAGCAGCGTCACGCCCGCGGCACCGAGCGCTGGCACGTGCCGCAGCCGGTGCACCCGGTAGCCCGGAGCGAACGCCAGGATGGCCACCAAGAGCACGACCACCGCCAGCACCTCGTGCAGGCCGTCCTTCGCCAGGAACGAGAGCCCGAACGCCGGGAGCAGGCCGAGCACGAGGGGGACCGCGATGCAGTGCGCCACGCAGGCGATGCTGACGATCATGCCCAGCGTGTCCCAGCGGCGGACTCGCACTTCGATTTCGGCCTCGGATGCGCTCACGGAAGAGGGGAACCTTTAGCCCACGCCTCGGCTTCGTTCAAACCGGACCGGGAGCTAGTGGATGAATTTCGGGTTCTCGACGTCCTCCGACGTGCAGCCCGCCGGGCCCACCATCGGGTTGCAGCGCGACGGGGTGCCGCCGGGGATCTCCACCACGTAGTCCACGCCCTGAACGGGCGCGGGGTAGTCCGTGCTGACCAGCTGCGCGCCGCTGGCGAGCGCCGCGTCGCGCTTGCTGGTGTCCCCGGCGAAGGGCTCGACGTTGTCGGAATCGGCGCGCGTGCGCACGATGAAGCCCTGCTTCACCGCCTCGCCAATCGCGGCCGAGGTCGGATCGTTCAGCACGTAGGTCGCCTCGAAGTCGGCGCCCGGCTCCGAGTCGACGAACATCAGCCGACCGTCCAGGTTCTTCTCACCGCGGGTGTAGGCCGCGCGCCAGGGACCGCTCTCGTCCACGAAGAACAGGATCTTGCCGCGCACCTCGCCCAGCGTGGGCCAGCCGCTCGTGACGATGGCTTCGCGCAGCGTGGCCGCGCCGCCGCGCACGTCGTCGGGCTTGATGATGCGGTCCTTCGACCACTTCGACAGGATCTCCGCCTCGAGGGCGCTGAAGCGCTCCTCGGGATCCGCCGGCAGGCCGTCCTTGGGCTCGACCTGCACGAAGATCGGGTGGTGGGCCGGGTTCTTCTTCGACCAGCTGGCGAGCGCCGCGAGACAGTCGACGAAGCGCCGGCAGTTCGACTGCTCGTCGATGACGGGAATGTGGATCACGTAGTGCTCACCGCTCTCTTCGTCCCAGCGCGTGTCGAGCTCGAACTGGCGCACGCCCTGCTCGGCCAGCTGCTGCCCGAGCGGCAGGTGAGTGTACTTCAGCGCGGCCACGGTCATGCCCTCGGCCTCGACGTGGTAGCTGTTGTGCGAGCCCTTGGCTTGCAGCTGGTTCAAGCGCAGCTCGCCGTCCTTCGGGTACTCGAACTTCTGGCTCTCGCTGCCAGCGTCGTCGTCCCCTCCGCACCCCACCAGGCAAGCGCCGAGCGCCGCGGCCGAGATCGCCCTTGCCAAATCCATTCGGCAAGAATAGCGCGCGGGGTCCCGGCGGAGAAATCGTGGTAGCCTGAGCGCCGTGCTCGGGCTTCGACGGACGCTGACTGGGACCACGCTCGCCGCTCTGACCTGGACTGGGTCGGCGCTCGCCGACGCCGGCGCCGACGCCGGCGCGGGCCCTTGGGACGTGCTGGCCGAGTACTGCAGCGCCACCGACCTGGAGTGTACGAGCGCGAAGCTCTCCTACGCCAAGACCGTCAAGCTGCCGATCGCTTTCGACTTCGACACCGGCTGGGTGCCGCAGGGCAGCGATCTTCAGGTGCGCTTCTTCCTGAAGATCCCCGCCAGCACAACGGTCGAGATGGACGGTGCGCTCCAGACGACCTGGCCGGAGGCGATGACGCTGGCCACGCCGGGCGGCACGCACGGCCTCCTGAAGTTCGACTACGGCCTGGAGCTCGGCGCCAAGGCCAAGCTGGACGTCTCGGTGATCGGCGTGCCGGTGAAGTGGGAGGGCGACATCCCCTACGTGCCGCAGATCGACTTTCACCTGAAGGCGGAGACGAATTTCGCGCCCTGGGCGTTCGCGCCGGACGTGGCCACGGCCACCGGGTCGAGCCCGAAGCTCCGCATGTTCGAGGTCAACCTGCTCGACATGCTGGGGATCCCGAGCCAGATCAGCAAAGGCGGCGTGGCCCTGGACATCTCGGGCGATCTCACCGCGAAGTACCAGACCGAACGCATCCGCATCGAGCCGGCCAAGGTCACCGAGCCGCCGATCACCAAGCAGGACGGCACGACCCAGCGCGCGTTCCCCGGCGGCGCCTTCGTCGAGTACGACGTGTTCCCCGAAGGCCGCGTGGACTACTCGGGCACGCTGCACCTGATCCCCACCTTCTTCATCGAGGTGCTGGGCAAGGACTTCAACATCCCGGTCGTGGACATCCCGGTGTCGTTCGACATCGGCAAGCAGGACTACGTGTTCGACGCCGTGCGCGTGCACGTGCCCTTGCCGGATCTCGAAGACGTCGTGGAGTCGCTCGACTTCGGCAGCGTGAAGGTCGGCGAGGACAAGACGCTGACCTTCACCCTGGCGAACGTGGGGGAGGCCAAGGCCCGGGCCACCGGCTTCTTCGACTCCACGGCGCCCAAGGCCTTCTCGACCCCGACCACCGAGGTCCTGATCGAGTCGCAGAAATCGGCGACCTACAGCGTGAAGTTTTCGCCGGACAAGTCGGGCAAGCTCTCGAGCGTGCTCACCCTGGTGACCAACGATCCGGACGAGCGCTTCTTGAAGGTAGCCCTCTCCGGCACCGGCCTCGGCACCGGCGCCGCAGACGCCGGGCCCTCCGCCTCGGACGAGGCGGGCGACGAAGGCGGCTGCGGCTGCCGGGTCGGCGGAGGCTCGGGCACGCC
Organism: Polyangiaceae bacterium; assembly: GCA_015075635.1. Lineage (NCBI taxonomy): Bacteria > Pseudomonadati > Myxococcota > Polyangiales > Polyangiaceae > Polyangiaceae bacterium. Next base: position 1,144,410 of record JABTUA010000003.1, on the reverse strand, counting down.
CTCTTACGGGGTCCTGGTGCTCCTCGGCCTGATCGCCGTCCGCCGGGTCGGGCGCAGGCCTCGGCGCTGAAGCGACTCCCAGGTCAGAGCTTCAGCAGCTCCGCCTCCACGCCCGCTCGCACGAGCAGCCCGCCGCCGTAGACGTTCGCTCCGTCGATCTGCTCCCAGCCGTTCTGAAAGTACGCGTTGTCGAAGCGCGCGATGACGTTGAAGAACGCGCCGACGCGCGCCGACACGGGAAACCAGAGCTCGGGGCCCAATTGCAGGGTCCACCCGCTCGCGACGACCGTCGCGCCCCTGGCCGCTCGCTGATCTTCGTGCCACGAGCGGGAGTAGCCGAACCCGCCGAGGAGCCACAGCCCGCCGCTCCCGAGCCGAACGACGCGTCCGGTCACCTCGATCGGGACTGCCAAGCTGCGGACTCGAACCTCGCCGACCTCGGTATCGAAGACCCACTCGTAGGAGGGGGCGACTCCCACGCCGACTCCTTCCGTGGCCAAGAAGCGGGCACGCGCGAAAGCACCAACGGATCGGGGTGCGCTCGCTTCCTCGTAGTACCCGTCGCCCGAGGGGAAGCCGTTGATGACGAACGCACCGAAGATTGGACCTCCGCCGGCAAGCACCGCCCTCGGACGAGGGGTCGGCTCGTCGGGCGGGCCAGCCACGGCGCTACGGGCACTGACCCAGTGGAGGAGCACACAGGCAAGCGTTCCACTCGGAATACGCTTCCAAGCACGCCGGGGTCGCGTCCGGGGTTCTTGCCCACCCGCCTTCGCAGACGTCGTTGCCGGAACGGTGGCTTGGCGCACTGAAGGTCGAGTCAGATGTCGCCCTTCCTGAAGCGCTCGTGGAGCTTCCGCGCGCGCTCGGGGAGGAAATCGACGTTCAGTCTCCAGATGGCGTGCAGCCACTCGAGCTTCTGCTCCGCCGGGAGCGCCCTGTAGGCGCGCAGCTCCTCCAGGGTGTGGACATGCCGGTAGCCTCTTCGGCGCGGGTCGCCCGAGTCGGTCATTCGTCCTTCAAGATCCTCTCGAGCGCGTCGATGTCCGCCAGGTCCTGCTCACGGCCGGCCACCGCCTTCATCCGCAAGAGGGCGCTGATGGACGCGATGCGGACGCGGAGGCCGAGGGCTTCGATGACGTCCGCGGTACGCTCGAGCTCCTCATACGGCACCGGGGAGCTCACCAGGATGTCGGCGTTCCGCAAGGGGTTGTTCGGGTCTTGGAAGGTGTACGCCTTCAGGTTTCGGTTCTCGACCCAGTCCCTCAGCGTGTCCGGCTCCGCGAGGCGCTCCGGCGGCTCCGGAAGCCTTGGCCTGAGGCCGATGCCCATGAAGGCGTCGGCGACGGCGCGAACGTTTTCAGCGCTGAGCTCGATGGCGATGTCGAGATCTGCCGTCGGGCGTGGCACGCCTTGCAGGTTCACGGCGACGCCCCCCACCACTACGAAACGCGCGCCGGCCTGGGACAGCGCCCGCAAGGCGTCGTGGTAGAAGAGCTCGGGCACACGGCCAGCATACCACCTGGCCCCGGGCTTCCTCGGCCCGGTCGCCGTCCGCCGGGTCGGGCGCAGGCAGCGTCGCTAGAAAAATCTGCAAGCCCGCCCGCGAGCCGGGTCAATGGGGCGATGGCGGCGATCAGCAAGCGGACGCCGGCGATCGCCATCGTGGCGGGCCTCGTGCTCGCGGCCTGCGCACAAGCGACGGGCGTCGGAGAGGAGGAGCAGAGCGCCATAGGAGCGGGTGGCGGGGTGGGCACGCCGGGCTGCCAGCCCGAGAGCGGGTGCTCGGCGTGCACGGGGTGCATTGCCGCTTGCGTCTGCTCGACCGGCGACAAGGTCGGCTGCGTGGAGTCTTGCGGCCCTCCGGGTGACCCACCGCCGCCTCCCAACCCCCCGCCGACAGCCGGCGGCGGGGGCGAGCCGAACCCCGGCGGCGGCGGTAGCCCGAACGGCGGCGGCAGCTCGAACGGCGGCGCCCCGAGCGGCGGCGGCAGCAGCTCCAGCGGCGGCGCCCCGAGCACGGGTAGCGGCGGCGCGACCGCGAGCGGCGGCGCTGGAGGCGGGCCGACAGGCGGCACCAACTGCGTCTATCCGAGCGGTCCTTACGGCGTCTCCGTGGGCAAGGTCGTCGATCCAAAGCTCTCCTGGCAGGGCTACGTGAAGGGCTCGGCGACGCCGACCACGATCTCGATCAGCGACTACTTCGACTGCGACGGCACCCGGGGAGTGAACGCCTTGTTCCTGTCCCAGGCCGCGCTCTGGTGCGGGGCCTGCCAGACCGAGGCCTCGGCGCTGAACGGGCACATGTCCGGCGGCTGGACGCAGAAGGGCATCGAGGTCCTGGTCTTGGTCATCGAGGACAAGCTGGGGAACCCGGCTCAGCTCAAGCACGCGGAGAGCTGGAAGAACACCTTCAAGGCCCAGGGCTGGAGCGTCGCGGCGGATCCCGCCTTCAGCTTCCAGGGGCCCGGGTCGAACGGCTTGCCCTTGGGCATCATCGTCGATCCGCGGACGATGAAGGTCGTCGACAAGAGCTCGGGCTACGACCCGTACAACACGACGCTGGTGCAGCTCGCGACCAAGAACGGCAAGTGAGGCTCAGGCGGCGAGGCTCGCGAAGACGCGACTCTGGACCGCCGCCGGGCGCGCGACCAGGCGCCCGAGGTACGGCTCGACCTTCGCGCGCTCGATCAGCCCGCACTGGACCGCGAGCCTGAGGCTGTAGCCGCCCAGCACGTCGGCGACGCTGAAGCGCTCGCCGCACAGGTACCCCTCGCGCGGCAGCCGCTCGGCGACCACGCCGAGCTTGAAGCGCAGGCCCTTCTCGTGGAGCGCGAAGTACTCCGGCCCCAGGATCCCCGCGCGGCTCACCGCGCACTCCACCAGCCGCGCCTCCAGCGTCTCGCCGAACGCCGCCAGCCAGAACAGGTAGCCGCGCCGCTCCGGCTCGCCGCGCGCCACCCAGAGCTTCGGCTCGTCGAAGGCCTCCGCCAGCGTGTGGCAGATCGCCGTGCTCTCGGTGAGGATCTCACCGCGGAACTTCACCGTGGGGATGTGCGCGAAGGGGTTCAGCTCCGTGTAGGGTGGCTTCCGGTTGTCTCCGGGCCGCACGCCGACCTCCTCGATCTCGAGGCCCAGCTCCCGCGCCGTCCAGCGCACCTTGCCGCTGCGATCGTCGTCTCCGAAACCGTAGAGCGTGATGGACTCGGGCATGGGCTCGCCAGGCTAACGCGTCTCAGCGCCGCGTGCGAACCCGCGCGCCGGCCGGCAGTCCGCGCACCTCGACGTGGCTGTCGTCGGCGGCGCCGAGCTCGACGGCGGTCTCGCGGAAGCCCAGCGCCGTCACCACCTCGACGGTCGCGCGACCCTCTCGGATCCGGACCGCGCCCCGCGGCACGCGCGCGCTGACCTGGCGCGGCGGCAGATCGGCGACGACCTCCACTCGCTGCCCGAGGGGCATCAGCCGGCCCGCCTCCCAGCGCACGTCCACCCAGGCGACCCGCACCCAGCCCTCGCCGCGCTCGCGCGCGTCGAACGCGCCGATGCTGCGCCGCTCGAGCTGCGCGCCGACCCGCGTCACGGTGCCGGTGCCGAGTTGCTCCGGCTTGCCCGGCGGCGAGACCTTCACCGCGAGGCCCGGCACCAGGCGCGACGAGTCCACCTCCTCGACCTCCATCTGGAGCTCGATGCGCGAGGCGTCCGCGATCTCGAAGGACGGCGCCCCGACGCCCGCGCCGGAACCGGCGATCACGTCCCCCGGATCCACCCGGCGCGCCAGCACGACGCCGTCGATGGGCGCGGTGACCCGCGTCTTGTCGAGCTCCTGTTTGGCCTGGGAGACGGCCGCCTTCGCCGCGCGCACGCGGGCGTTCGCCGAGCTCACCTCGCTCCGCCGGCCGCCGGCCTTGGCCAAGCGCACGCGAGCCTCCGCCGCCTCGACCCGCGCTCGCGCGACGCCGAGCGCACGCTTCGCCTCGTCGGCTGCCGCCGCCGGGCTCACCCCGCGGTCGGCGAGCTTCTGCTCCCGGACCGCGCGCGTCTCCGCCAGCGCGAGCTCTTCCTTGGTGGCGCGCAGCTCGGCCTCGGCCGCGGAGAGCTCCTCCGGACGCGCGCCTTGAGCCACGCTGGCCGCGCTGCCCCGCAAGCTGTCGAGCTCCGCTTCGCGGCGCGCCACCTCGCTCTCGACGATCTCGGGCTCGATCTCGGCCAGAAGATCGCCGGCCTTCACGCTCTGCCCCTCGCGGACGAACACCTTGACCACGCGACCGTCGGTGCGCGGACGGATCTGGGCGATACCGTCCACGGGCACGACCACCGCGCGCGCGACGATGCGCTCGCCGACCTCACCGGCCTCGACCGGGGCCGTCTCGGCCGTCGCGCGGCCGTGCAGCCAGAGGCCCAGCGCCGCCGTCACCACCAGGATCCCGGCGACGATCACGGTGCGACGCTTCATGCCGCCTCCCCCGCGCGGGCACCGCCGGGGACGATGCGGGAAATCCGGCCGTCCTCGATCTCGATCACGCGATCCGCGAACTGCTCGAGCCGGCGGTCGTGGGTCACGAGCAGGATGCCGCGCTCCGAGCTGACCTGCCGGCGCAGGATCTCGAGCACGTGGAGCGCGGTGTGCGTGTCCAGGGCCGCGGTGACCTCGTCCCCCATCACCAGCGCCGGATCGCCCGCCAGCGCCCGCGCGATTGCGACGCGCTGCTTCTGGCCGCCGGAGAGCTCCCCTGGCCGGTGGTGCAGCCGCTCGCCCAGGCCGACGTCGGTCAGCGCTCGGCTCGCGCGCTCCTTCGCCTCCCGCGCCGGCAGGCCCTTGAGCTTCAGCACCTCCGCGATGTTGTCCAGCGCGCTGAGCGCGGGGAACAGGTTGTAGCTCTGGAAGACGAAGCCCAGGTGGCGTCTCCTGACGCGGGTCACCTCCGCTTCGTGCTGCTCCGAGATGCGCGCCCCGCAGAGCTCGACCTGCCCGCCCGTCGGCCGCAAGAGGCCGGCCAGGATCGAGATCAGCGTCGTCTTGCCGGAGCCGGACGGGCCCATCAAGAGCACCAGCTCGCCCGCGAAGACCTCCATGGCGATGCCCTTCAGCACGGGCGTCGCGAGCTCGCCTTCACCGAAGGTCTTCGCGAGCGCTTCGCAGCGCACCAGCACGCGGCTCACCGGAACACCTCCGCGGCTTCGAGCGCCAGCACGGCACGCACGCTCCACAGGCTCGCGACCGCGCACATCGCCAAGACGGCGGTGCAACCCAGGCCGAGCACGGGACCCGAGAGCACGATCGAGAGCCCGTAGTCCACCGCCCAGTCTCGCACGCCGAACGCCATGAGCAGGCCCAGCCCACCGCCGACGACCGCCAGGAACGCGGCCTGCCAGCCCACGAAGCTGACGATCTCCGCCGGCGAGGCGCCGATGGCCTTCAGCGTGGCGAGCTCCTTCAAGTGCTCCTTGGTCACCGCGTACAGCGTCTGCCCCACGATGACCACCCCCACCACCAGACCGAGCAGCGCGCTGAACCCGAGGGCGGTGCCCGCGCCGGAGCCGGCCACCCAGTATTCCTCGGTCATTTCCCGGAACTCGTCGGTGCTGCGCGCGACCAGATCCGGGTGCCGGCCGACGCTCGCGACCACGTCCGAGGCGCACTCGGGTCGCGCCAGGTCGAGCACCCAATAGAAGACCTGATCGGCGCCGAGCAGGGTCAAGCGCCGCGCGGTGTCCAGCTCCGCGAACACGTAGGGCGCCAGGGTGAAGGCGCGAATGCCGTCGGTGACAGCTGCCACCCGCACCGACTCGCGACCGATGCCGAGCTCGGCGCCGATCGGATCGCCGTCGATGGCGAGCTTGTCCACGTCCAGGCGATCCACCGCCACTCGCATCGGCGCGTGCAGGTCCTGGGGCAACCCGCGCGCCATCGCCCACGGCAGGACGTACTTCGGGCTCGGCTCGAAGCCGACGATCTGCACCGCCTCGAGCGAGCCGTTGGGCTTGCGCAACGCCTGGAACGAGAGCACCACCCCGCGCACGCGTTCGACGCAAGGGTGCGCGGAGGCGATCTCGCGGCTGCCGGCCGATAGCCGCTCGCCGTTGTCCACCACCGCGGTGCCCTTGGCCATCACCCACACGTCGCCACCGACGTGGCGGATGACCGCGCTCGAGCTCTGGAGGAAGCCGGCGTACAGACCCACCTGGGCGAACACCAAGGTGGCCGCGAAGGCGACGCCGCAGAGCGACGCGACGAGCTTGCCGCGATCGTGGGCCAAGGAGAGCAGGGCGATGCGCAGCATGCCGCGAGGCGAATCTTAGCCCCGGGCGCCACCGGAGCGAGGTGACGCGCGTCAATCGGCCGCAAAAAAAGCTGCGGCGCCCCGAAGGACGCCGCAGAGTGGACTCGTCACCGCGAGACCGGCTCGCAGCGAAGGGACGCAGAGGCTCGACTCAGTCCGTCGCTGCGTCGCTACCGCCGTCCGTCCCCGCGGCGCCACCACCATCGGAGCCGGCGCTGCCACCGGACGAGCCGGCGCTGCCACCGGACGAGCCGGCGCTGCCACCGGACGAGCCGGCGCTGCCACCGGACGAGCCGGCGCTGCCACCGCTGCCACCGCCGGTACCACCGGAGGAAGTTCCACCGGTGCCCTTCTTGTCGTCGTCGTCGTCACCGCAGCCCACCACGACGGCGGACAAGGCGGTGAGACATGCCAAGCCAAAAGCCATGTTCCTGAAACGCATATCTAACTGACCTCCGAAACGCCCGCCCGAGCCAACCCGTGTCCGACTATTCGAGCACTGAGAAAGATCCGGCGAGCGCTGCGAAGCATAGCAGTGGCAAGAAGCGTGCGCCGCTTTCTGGCCCGCGAGTCGAGGGCGATCGACGCATGACTCGGATGTCATAGTCAGGCGTCCCCTGACATCGCTGTCAGAGCGGCGCGAAGCCGCTTGCCGGAACGCTCGTTCGAGCTATGGAAGTGTTGGGCATGAAGATCGCGGTCATCTCGGATCTGCACTTGGGCGCCGGTGGCCCGACGGATTCGTTTGGCCACGACGACGGCGAATTCCTGCGTTTTCTCCGCTTTCTCGAGCGGAACTTCGAGCGTGTGGTGTTGCTCGGCGACGTCTGGGAGACCCTCACCGGCGCGCTGCCGGGCAGCCCGCTCGTCGAGCTGGGTGCGGCGCGCGAGGCGCATGCGGAGATCGCGCGGCGCTTCGAGCGGCCCGCGTACGCCTACGTGCACGGCAACCACGACATCGTGGCGATGGCGCGAGGTGTCCCCGAAGAGCTCAGTTTCCACGCCGACGGCGTGCGCCTGCTGTTCACCCACGGCCACCAGAACGATCTGGTGGTGAAGCACGCGCGCTGGCTGAGCGAGCTGGGGGTCTGGGTCGGCGCCTGGGTCCGCCGCTTCGGCTTCGGCGCGGTGTACCGGCAGCTGCAAAGACTCGACGGCGCGCGCGGCGGCGCCAGCATGGACGCGGGGAGCTGCACCTTCCAGCGCTGGGCGGTGGAGGTCGCGCGCCTGCGCAGCGCGGACGTGGTCGTCACCGGTCACACCCACCTGGCGACCCGCGCGGAGCACGGTGACCGCCTGTTCCTGAACAGCGGCTCGTGCTCCCAGGGCGAGATCTCGTTCCTCAGCATCGACACCCGCCAGAAGAGCTTCTCGGTTCACCGGAGCTGGTGAGCCTCGAGGGCCTGGCGCGCCTTCTGGTGCAGGAGCAGCGACTCTCGGAGCGCGTCGGGGCGGCGGATCTCCTCCTCGAGCTCCCGGAGCGCGCGGGGCGCGTCCCCGCTGGCGAGGGAAACCGCCGCGAGATCGTGGCGGAGCTTGCGCCGGCCGAGCTCGTCGGGGGTCCGCTCGAGCGCGGCCTCGAACGCCTCGCGGGCCTCCGCCCAGCGGCCCTGAGCGAAGAGTACGAGCCCCTGGTTGGTGAGCGTCGCGTCCAGATCGACGAAGGCGAGCACTCCCGGTCGCGAGCGGAGCGCCGCTTCGTAGTGGAGCAGCGCGGCGACCGAGTCGCGTCGAGCGCGCGCGGCTTCGGCCAGGTAGAAGTGTCCCTCACGGCAAGCCGGCTCGCGGGTGACCTCGGGGCGCCAGAGCGTCTCGTCGCTGCGGTAGCGACGGCCGTCCTTCCAGGAGAGGGCGCCGAGCAGCGGCACCAGACAGACCGCGACCGCGTACGCCCGCGCGCCGCGCTGCTCCAGGCGCTCGGCCACGAGCACCAGGAAGAGGCCCGCGGGCAGGTACAGGTAGTGCGGCGACCACCAGCGCAGCGTCGGCACGAGCTGGAGCGAAGGCAGCGTCGAGAGCACGCACAAGAGGCCCAGCGTCCGCCCGCGCCAGCCGAGCAGACACAGCCCGAGCGCGAGCAGGCCGCCGGCGAGCGCGAGCGGCGCGGCGAGCTCCGTGATCGGAAAGGCGTCACAGATGCTGCGATCGACGGGGAGGAGCACTGCTCCGGCGCTCTTGGCGAACGCGCCGAGGCGCGTGCCCACGGCTTGCCCGGCGACGAGCTCGGGGAAGCGCGCGCTCCAGGCCGGGGCGAAGCCGAGGCGCAGGCCCAGCGCGAGCGCGAGGGCGAGCGCTTCGGCGCCGAGCAGCCAGAGGCCCGAGCGGCGTCCGGGCCCGAGCGCGAGGGCCACGAGGAAGAGCGGCGCGAGCGCGAGGCCCGTCTCCTTCGAGAGGCCGGCGACGAGCAGGCAGAGCACCGCCCACACCGGGCGCTCCCGGCGGTGCGCGACGATCAGACCGAACAGGCCGCAGGCGACCAGCGCCTCGGAGCGGAAGGCGATGGCGCCGGCGACCAGCGAGCCGATGGGGTGGACCGCGAACAGCAGCGCGCCCAGCGTGGCGGCCCGGCGGCTCGCCCCGAGCGCCGAGGCGGCGAAGAGCAAGAGCGCCGCGGCAGCGGCGTGCAGCGCCAGGTTGACGGTGTGATAGAGCGCCGTGCTCCCGGCGAGCGCGTCGAGCGAGAGCGAGAGCGCTGTCAGCGGACGGTAGTAGCCGGTGCCGGCGAAGGGCTGCCGAAAGAGCTCAGCCCACTCCGCAGGCGGGCGGAGCGCGAGCCTCGCGCCCAGGTGCGCGTGGTCGAGCCAGATCAGCCCGCCGCCGAGCACGGTGGCGTGCGCCGCGACGGCTGCCGCGACCACCCAGAGCAGGCGGGCGAACGGCGACGCGCTTTCGAACCGCTCCCAGACGAGCGCGGCGAAGCGGTGCAGCGCCGGCGACGCTCAGTCCTTGGTGATGTCGAACTCGTCGACGATCTGATTCTGGACGTTCTTGAAGTACGCCTTGGCCTGCTTGGGATCGCCGTTCACGTAGAAATCGATGAACACCGTGCCGTAGGTGGCGTTCTGGTTGCTGGTGTAGATGAAGCCCCACTCCTGCTTGCAGCCGTAGGGGAAGGTGGAGGGCAGGCAGCGCTCCTGATCGCGCACGCTGTTCCCGCCCAGGCCGGACACCACGGCGAAGGTGCGGCCGGGGCCGACGCAGACCTTCTTGGGATCCGAGCAGGTCGAGTCCACGACCTGGTTGGTCATGTCCGTGAGGGTCCGGGTGCGGTGGTACGAGTGCTCGTGGGCGGTCAGGATGATGGCGCCGGCGTCGCGGCAGTTCTCGTACACGCCCCAGCCCATCTCGTTGCCCTTGCCGCCGACCTGCATCGCCTGCTGGTTCTTGTGCCAGACGCACAGGCGCCAGATGTGGTCGTCGGTTGCGAACTGCGCCTTGATGTAGTCGGCGAACTCCGTGTTCTTGCCGTTCTGGCCGACGAACACGATCTTGATGCCGCGGTAGACGATCGAGAACTTCTCGTCGGTGAAGTCCGGGTCGTCGGGCGCGATGCCCGCCTTCTGCATGCGGCTCTTGTACTCGGTCGCGTAGGGCTCCCAGGTGGTGTGGTCGTGGTTGCCCACCGCGCCGAAGATCGGGTAGTCGGCCCCCACCACGCTGTTCATCGCCGTGAGCCAGGCGCTCGGGTTGTAGCTGTAGTCGTAGTCGCCGCCGCCGAGGATGAAGTCGGCCTTGTCGGCCATGGCCACACCGAGCACGTTCTTGAAGTTGGTGCCGCTGCTGGTGTCGCCGAAGAAGGCGACCCTGAGGTTCTGCTTGTCCGGAGGGATGCCGGCGCCGCCGCCACCGGTGCCCGCGCCGCCCACGCCAGTGCCCCCGCCGCCGCTCGCGCCGCCGGCACCGCTCGCGCCGCCGCTCGCCGCGCCGCCCGCGCCGCTCGAGCCGCCCGCGCTGGTGCCGCCGCTGCCCCCACCCGCCGCGCCGCCGCTCGCCGCGCCGCCGCTGCTCTGGCCTCCGCTGCCGCCGCCGTCGTCGTCGGAGCCGCAGGAAACGGCCGCGCCGCCCAGACCGATCGCGAGCACCACCGCCGGGACGAGGTAGTCGATGCGCCTCTGCATGACCGGGAGTGTCGCCTCATTTTCGGGTTCACGCAAAGGCGCACGAGCACCCTCGAAGAAATGGCAGTGAAGTCTTGCAGGCTCAGCGCACCGCGACCGACCCCCGTCGCTCTGCGGGCCGAACGATGCGAGACTCGGGCATGGCCTTCTCCGCCGTGTGTATGGCTGCCGCCATCGGCATGAACGTCCACCTACCGCCGAGCGACACGCTCGACCTGGCGAACGAGCTCGGCGGTGAGTGGATCCGCATCGACTTCAACTGGGACATCGGCGAGCCGCAGAAGGGCAACTACGACTGGAGCGCGTTCGACGCGGTGATCGACGCGGCCAAGGCGCGGAACTTGAAGGTGTTCGCCACCATCGGCTACACCCCCCAGTGGGCGAGCCAGGGCAACACCAAGGGCGACGGCTTCAACAACGACGTGCCGGACGCCGCCGCTTACAAGGCCTTCGTGCTGGCGGCCACGCAGCGCTACGCGGACGGGCGGGTCGCGGCCTGGGGAACCTGGAACGAGCCGAACCTCGGCGACTTCTTCGAAGGCACGATGCAGCAGTGGATCGACAGCGCGTTCATCCCGGCGGTGGACGCCATCAAGCAGGGCTGCCCGAGCTGCCTGATCGTGGGCCCGGAGCTCGCGACCATCGGCGACAAATACGACGTGTACCTGGAGGCGGCCCTCGCAGCCCGCGGCTCGGATCTCGACGCCATCAGCTGGCACATCTACGCCTCGTTCCCCGAGGACGACGCGAACGCCGGCGTCGGCAAGGACAGCTTCTACAACAAGCTCGAGTCGCACCGCGTGCTGAAGGTCGGCAATACGGTGGTCTGGGAAGGCCCGCTCAGTGTGCGCGAGGTCCAGAACGCAAAGGGCTTCGCCGGCCTCCCGGTCTGGATCACCGAGACCGGGCGCGAGGCGACGGTGGGCAACGCGACCGAGCTCGAGGCGCAGCGCAAGTACACCGAGCGGGTGATACAGGCGCAGAACCAGCGCAGCTGGTGGCAGCGGACCTTCATCTACGAGCTCAGCGAGGAGCACCCGAACGGGCTCTGGCCCGACATCCACTGGGGGCTCGCGCTGCGCACCCACGATCCCGACGGCAGCTACGCCGACAACTGGCAGCGCAAGCCCGCCTTCGACGAGCTCAAGGCGTGCATCGCCACGGGCCCGACGGGCGGCAGCGGCGGGGGCGGCGGCGCGCCGAGCGGCGGAGGCGGAAGCGCAGGCACGAGCGGGAGCGCGGGCACCGGCGGCACGAGCAGCGGCGGCACCGCTGGCGATGCCGGCGCGAGCTCCGGCGGCACGAGCGGCGGCACGACGCCCGCCGAGGATGAGGGTGGCTGCGGTTGCGGCGTGCCGCGGGCCCGGGTCGCGGGCGCGTGGCTCGGGATCCTCGCCGCGCTGGGCCTACGCCTGCGACGGCGGCGCGGCCTGCTCCGTTGAGCGCGGCTTTGGCAGGACCCAACTCTGCGCTATGCTTCGGGCATCGAAGCCCGCCCGAGGGCTGCACCCGTTCCGGCGGGGCGGCACCATCGAAAGCGAGCTTCGACACATCGAGACGACAACGCGGCCGACTGCGCCGACCCGAACGGGCGGCGACGGAGGTGGTCATGAAGAACGAAAAGGTAACGGTCCCCGGGGTTCGTGCACGCAAGCGGAGCGGTCCGAAGATCGCGATGCTGACGGCGTACGACGCGACGATGGCGCGACTGCTCGACGAAGGCGGCGCCGACATCCTGCTCGTGGGTGACTCGTTGGGCATGGTGGTGCAGGGCTTGCCCAACACGCTGCCGGTCACGCTGGACGAGATCTGCTACCACGGACGTGCCGTCGCTCGCGGCACGCGCCGAGCGCAGGTCGTCGGCGACATGCCCTTCATGAGCTTCCAGGTCTCGCCGGAGAAGGCGCTCGAGGCCGCCGGCAAGCTGATGAAGGAGGGCAGCGTCGAGGCCGTGAAGCTCGAGGGCGGAGAGATCGTCGCGGAGCACGTGCACCGCATCACCAGCGTCGGCATCCCCGTCATGGGCCACGTGGGGCTCATGCCCCAGAGCGTGCACGCCATGGGCGGGTTCCGCGTGCAGGGCAAAGCGGAGGACGACGCGCTGCGAGTGATCGCCGACGCCCGGGCCCTGGAGCAGGCCGGGGCCTACGCCATCGTGCTCGAGGGGATCCCCAGCGAGCTCGCACGGCGCATCACGGAGGCCGTGGACGTGCCCACCATCGGCATCGGCGCCGGCCCCCACTGCGACGGCCAGGTGCTGGTTTGCTACGACTTCCTGGGGATGTATCGCGATCTCGCGCCCAAGTTCGTCAAGCGCTTCGCCGAGCTGGGCGAGGCCGTGGTGTCGGCCACGGCGGCCTACGTGGACGAGGTGCGAGCCGGCAGCTTCCCCGCCGGTGAGCACAGCTTCGGCGCTGCGCGGGGCCCGGCTCGGAGCGCGGCCGAGCTGCGCGTCGTCGGTGAGGAGCCGCCGGCGCCGGAGGTTCGCTACGGCGGCGCATGCCGCTGAAGCGGAGTTCGCGCCGCGGCGGCCGAGCGACCGTGACGCCCGCCGTCCCGGTGATCGCCCCTTCTCGAGATTCAGCTCAGCTGTTCGGGCACGCGCCCGAGCACTTCGACGCGATGCATTCCACGATCGCAACCGTGGAAGGCGCGAGCGACGCCTTCCCCGGGCTCAGGCACTTGGCGTCACACCCCGCTTCCGTGGCGCCAGGCTCGGCCAAGCAGCTGCGATGGCAGAAGAGCTCGCCGCTGCCCGCGGGTCCGCCCTTGGCGCACTCCGCGCTCTGGCACGAGGTCCACTCGGAGCAGCACTGCGCCGCGATGCAGGCACCGCAGGCGCCTTCGTTCGGCTTGGTCGCGCAAGTGGTCAGCGTTTGCGTCTTGCTGCCTGTCGCCTGCTCATCCGGCGCTTCGCGGTCGCAACCGGCGACGCCTGCGACCGTGATCGCGACGGCAAGCACGTGCCGGAAACTGAGGCAGTGTTTCTTCATTTGCAGTCCTCCGGACAACTACACTTGTTCTCGAGCGGGCCGCTGCACTTCCCGTCGCCACAGGGTAGACACCACGGCATGTGGAACTCGGAGTATCCATCACAGACACCGCCGTCCACCGCGAACCCGCAGCGCCGGACCAAACCCGGGCAGCACGGGCCGCCCGCGTAGTACCCCTCGGCTCCGCACTCGGGATGTGGATCGGCCCGTTGAATGCACTGGTCTTCGCCATTGCAGCCGGTCATCACTTCGCAATCCACCCGGCTGCAGCGCTCGACCGAGAGCGCCGGGCACGGCGCCATCTGGCACCCGCCCAGGTTGGGTTTCCACCAACACCGATCTCGCGGGCAGTCCGCCGGTCCGCGGAACCCGACACAGTACTCTGCCTCCCGCTTCAGCTCCGGCGCCATGACTGGACTATCCGGGTCCGGCGGGAAGCGACTATCGTCCAGGTCCGCCGGCTCGGGCTCTGGCATGACGGGCTGCGCCGTGTTGCATGACGCGATCAGCAGCGCGCACGACCAAGCCGGGATCATGGCGAGCCCACCACGAGCAAGCGCCCGGACCTCGAGCCCACACACACTCGCCCCGTGCTGTCGATGGCGGGCGACGAATTCACGTCGCCTTGTGTGTCCAGACTCCAGAGCAGCGTTCCACCAGGCGTTAGGGCGCGCAAGAGCCCGTCGTCGGAGCCGAAGAACACGTGGCCCGTTCGGTCCACCGCCGGGGAGGAGTCGATCTGCGCGGGGCACTGGAAGCTCCACTCGAGTGAACCGCTGGAGCTCAGCGCCACGAGCCGGCCGCCGTGCGTGCCGAAGTAGATTGTTCCGCCGGCGCCAATCGCCGGAGAGGAGTCGATGCGAGACTTGGCGTCGTACGTCCACAGGATCGCGCCTCTTGGACTGACCGCGTGGAGCTCGCCCTTGCTGGTGCCGATGACGATCAATCCATCTGCCCCCAGGGCGGGAGACGAACGCAGGTGCCCGCCCAAAGCTCGCTTCCAGAGGACAGCTCCGGTCGGGCTGATCGCGTACAGATGCTGATCGTGCGAGCCGACGTAGACGGTACCGTTCGTGGCGACCGCAGGCGAGGACTGCACCTTGGCGCCGGTGGCCACGCTCCACTTCAGGCTACCTGAAGAGCTGACGGCGTACACGACGCCATTGTCCGCTCCAAAGTAGGCAGTCTCGTCGGTGCCCAAAGTCGGCGAAGAGGAGATTGGCGCGCCGGTGTCGAAGGTCCACGCAGGGGTCCCACCCCAGCTGAGTTGGTAGAGCTTGCCGTCCCGTGAGGTCACGTAGATCGCGGTCAGGTAGCGCAAGGCGGGGGTCGATTCGACGGCGCCACCGGTCTGGAATGACCAGAGGAGCTGCCCGGTCCTCGAGAGCGCGTAGAGCCGCCGGTCGCGAGACCCCACAAAGACGGAGCCGTCGTTCGCGATGGCGGCGGAGCTCTCGATGGCCTTCTTCGCTTCGTAGCTCCAGGCAACCTTCGGGCTCCCAGGCCCGGCAACGCCCACGCGCCCCGCGTGCTCGGCGCCGCGGTGGAACATCGGCCATGCAATCGGCTCCGCGGTGTCGCAGGCATCACCGATCCCATCGCCATCGCTGTCGGTCTGGTCGGGATTGTACAGCGGCGAGCAGTTGTCCTGCCCGAGACCAATGCCGTCCATGTCCGCGTCGTCGAAGAACGCCGGGCGAGGCGTCTCCGCGGGCACGTTCAACCTGATTCCGTCCAGGACCTCGAACGTGTCGTGGAAGTTGATGCGGATGTTCGACCAGTCGTCGTAGCCCTTGAGCTTGCTGGAAAGGCTCGCGTCGCCATTGACGTCCGCAGGCGAAATGAGGCCATCACTTGTGCCGTTCTGATTCCAATCGGTACTTGGGAAGGTAAACTTGGCGCTCGAGTTGCACGGCTTCGGCAGACCTGTGCAGTCGATGACCATGGTTTTCCCGACCGCGCCTGTCGAGTCTGAAGGAAACCCGGGAAGGCCTTTGCTCTCGTCCAGCTTCACTTCGTCCAAGTCCATCAATGCCGTGCGCGAATAGTCCAGACGTCGCTTGGTGAGGTTGTCGTCCGAGAAGCTGTAGTTCATCACGCTCGGGTAGTTCGGCTTGAAGTTGATGGGGTCGCCTCCGCCGTGCTGCAGGAGCAGCGTGTGCCCCAGCTCGTGCATGAACGCCCCCGCCGGCTCGTCGTAGTACCATTTGGTGCCCTTGTCGGTGACGCCCTCACCCGGCATCGAAACGACGAAGTCGTTCCCACCGAGCTCCCCACAGCCGCTCTGGCTCCCCTTCCCGTAGAGACCGTGAACCCAGAGGTTGTAGCGGAAGACTGCGGCCTTGGCGGGCCTCAGCTTGGTCGCGAAGTCCGGGGTCGCGCGCTCCGCGACCGTTCCGAAGTGGGCCTTCTTGATCAGATCGAAGTCAGAGGAGCCAAATGCGGGCGGACCGGTGCACTCGCCGGCGAAGGTCATGGAAATCCCGTGCGCGAGCTCCTCATCCACCACGACATGCAAGACGCGACTTATCGGGAGGAGCTTGAGGATGTCGGTGGCGGCGTAGAATGGCGGCGCATTCGCAAAGGCCTGCTTGACCTTCGTGATCGGATCGACGCCAGCAGCGTCGTTGAACGAACCACCGGTCGGATTGTGACCGGCCATGTAGTCGATTTCAACATAGATGTCCTGGGTCGTCACGGTGGGCTTCATCCCGGTCGGGAAGACGTAGCCCAGGGTTCCGTCGAGGTCCCAGTCGATGCCGCCGAGCAACTCCCAGCAGTCGAGGATGCCGTCTGCGTCCACGTCGGTCAGGAGCGTGGAGCAGATCGCGCTGAACTTCGGGTTCGGAGCCCCGCCGGGCGAAAAGAGATCCTGCTTCTGCCCGGCAGGCGCGCCGGCGTTGGCACAGGTAGCGGCGGACACCTCAAATGCACGTATGTGCCTGCCGTCACGCGTCAGCGCCCAGATGACCGTCCGGCTCTGATCGGCGAACGTGATCGAGTCGCATTCCAGGTCGTAGAGCAGCCCCGTGAGCTCGGAGGAGACGTCCGTGTCGCCCGACTGGTCGGGAAACAACTGCAGTAGGGCGACGTCATCGTCGCTGGGGGAAGGCGCGAAGCTCTCGTTGCAGGCGAAGATCTCACTCCGTCCGCTTACAGCGAGACCGGCCGGTACGGAGGTCTGCTCGGTTCCGAGGAACAACGGGCACGCCAACAGGCTGATGGGGGTCACGGCAGGGAGTGTGCCTGCACCGGGAAGCCCCCCGCTCTCGGTCCGTCGCTCGATACGGTCGGGGTTGGCGTTGACCAAGATGCTCACGAGGTCGTCGTCGGCGTTCCATCCAATGCCCACGGCAACTCGCTGATCACCGGCAGCTGCCACGGAGAAGAGCTCAGTGACGGGGTTCTGTCCGGCGCCATCGACGTGAATGCTGTGAACTCGATAGGTCCCCGTGAGGCTTGCGCTCGCCTCCAGCCCTAGCACGTCTCCGCGGTCCCCTCGGACCGCAAACCCCTGCCAAATCTTCCCCGGCAAGCCGAGAGACAGCGTCTTGACCACCGCGCCGGACTTCGGGTTGATGAACTTCAGCTGGTTCGTCTGGGCAACGCCAGGGCAATCGATGGCCAGGACCGTCGAAAGGTCAGGCATTCCGATGAGCGTGCCCGGCAGGACCGTGATCCCCCTTGCGGACTGATAGTGCATCGTGAAGGCGCCGTTGGGAGCATCGTGATTGAAGGGAACCGAGGTCAGCTGACCCGTTCCGCATTCCACGGGCACCTGCAGGGTGACAGGAAGCTCGCTGGCCTGGATGGCCTGCTTCGCAGCACCGGCCTCGCCCGGCGCTGGGTCGTTCCCGCAACCCACGAACACCGCTGTCAGCAGGGCTGCGATGATGAGCCACGTAGTGCGTGCGTGCGTGCGTGCGTGCTAGCCGCGTGCCAGTGCTCCACCGATGCCTCCCGTTTCAAAGTATCCCGAGGCCGGACGCTGGATCCACACCCAATCAGAGGCACTGGGAAGATCGCTGCGCGCTCCACCCACGTGTGCGCACATTTCCAGAGCCGCATCACTGAAGCCATCGACCTGCCCACCCGGGAGCGCGGGCCGGGCGACGGCGACGCTCGCCAGCGTCGTGACCGAGCATCCGGCTCTCGTCACTGCGGCACTCGCGCCTACCCCAACACTTCGCCGAGCAGCGCGAGCACGGCGCGCTTCGAGGGGCGCGCTTCGTCCCGCGGTGAGAGGCAGACGTCGGCCACGCACAGACGACAGCCGTCGTCTCGCTCGCACGCTGCGCCTCCGCCGCACTCCCGCGCGATCTCTCGGCTCCAGAACAGCACGTGGCGCAGCACCTCGCTGGTCACTACGCGAGCGAAGCCGACCTCTCCCGGATGGCGATCGACCAACACCAGCGCGGGATCGTCCCCTCCGCGCCAGGTCACGTCGAGGTCGTCCTCGGCGTGACGCACGAAGGCCGGCAGCGTGGCGCGCACCAGGTGCTCGAGGGCGTGCAACGCCTCGGGGCGCGCACCCGGCAGGTGGAGCGCCGCGACCCTGGTGGGAAAGCGCACCTCGATGGGCTTCGGATAGGACAGCTCGTCGGCGCTCGCGCGCGCTTCGTGGGCGATGCGGACACCGAGGACGGTCTCCACGAGGTCGACGCGCGGCTGGTGGAAGCGCACACTCGAGCCCCCGCCCAGGTGAAGCTCGTTGCCCTGCCCGGACAGCTCGAAGGCGAGCCGGCGCACCCGGGAGGTGACCAGACGCCGGCGCTCGGGCTCCGCGTAGAGCAGGCCGCGCTCGAGCTCGGGTTGCTCGTCGGGCAGGAGCACCCGGTAGCGCCGCCCGCCGACGATCGACACCCTTCCGGGATAGGCCACGGCGGCGATGCGCGCGCGGTCCGTGCAGAGGACGACCTCACCGTCGGCGCGATCGACCAGGGTCCCAGTGTCCGTGCTCGCCGCGAGCGTGCTGCCACGCGACGCGAGCTCGGACCTGAGCGCCAGCTCCTGGTCCTCCCGAACCGTGCCGTCGGTGCAGAGGAGGCGACGCCGGCGGTTCGTCACCCCCGCCGCTCCTCCGGCCTCGACCAGACGCGCCACCGCTTGGGCCGGGAAGTCCCGCAGGGCCTCGCTGGCGAGGAGCGGGGCCTCCGCCACGGCGCAGCGCAGGTGTCGTTCGGCGAGCTCGAGGTTGTCCGGCGTCGCCACCAGGCTCGAGCCGAGACCGAGCATCGGGTGCAGCGACTGCGGGTGCAGCCACACGGGGTGCCGCCCGAGGAGTTGGCTCATCGGATCCGGATCCGGGATCCAGATGTCCACCATGCGATCGGCGCGCACCACCAGCGCCGGCGCCTCGCTCGCCTCGTCGGTCTCCTCGGCCTCGTCCTCTTCGTCCTTCTTGCTCGCCTCCGGTTCGGGCTTCGCCTCGGCCTTGGGCTTCTCGAAGCCGCCGAACGGCAGCTCGACCTCGGTGGGTCCGGCGCGGCGCGCTCCGACCTCCTCGGCGGCCGCGCTGAACACGCCGATGGCGCTCCGGCCCGCGTGACGGGTGAAGAAACCGAGCATCGCCGCCTTCCCGGCCGAGAGCCGAGTGACGAGGGCCTCGGCCGAGTCCAGGCGCAGCTGGGAGTCGTCGCCGGGGTTGATCACCGCCTTGCCCCAGGTGAGAAGGACGCGGTTCACCTGCTGCTCCTGCTCGAAGCTCGAGAGCACCGAGCCGAAGCCCCAGCTCTCGGCGGCGTAGCCGCAGGCGATGGCGACGCCCCGCGCGGCGACCGCGGGGTGGAGCTCCGCCGCGGCCTGGGGCCGCGCCACCAGCACCTGCTGCGGCGGCGCGCCGCGGCTGTCGGATTCGGGCCCCACCACCGAGAGCGACGCGCCCATCAGGCGCTCGCAGAAGCCGAGCACGTCCGGACCGTAGGGCGCCACCGTGCACAGCACCCTCGGCTTGCCACCCTCGAGCGCTGCGGCGCGGTGCAGACGCCGCATCACATACATGAGGTTCGCGCCGGTCGCGCCCGCGTAGCGATCGAGGTCGATGGCCACGACCAGAGAGAGCCCCCAGAGGAATGCGTCCCACTCCTGGCGCTTGGCGCAGAGATCTTGGTGCAGCTCCTCCGGCGTCGCGAACACGATCTGCGGCTGGCGCGCCCGGAGGTCGAGGCCGCGGCGCCCCGAGCTGGCCAGATCGTGGAGGTGAATGGCCCAGCGCCAGCCCGAGCGCCGGGCGATCTCGCGGAAGGCGCTGGCGCGCCGCGCGCTCTCGGCGGCGTCCGGCGACAGGTACAGCACGCTGCCGCCCTCGAGCAGCACCGCGCGCATCGCGAGCAGATCGCAGAGCGTACGGCGCCCGCTCGCCGGCGCCGTCTCCATCAGCACGTTCTTGCCGCCCAGGATGGCCTCGACCGCCGCCTCCTGGTGAACGTAGAAGCCCTCGATGCCGAGCTCTTCGATCACGTCGCCGAGCATTGCGCTCTCCTCCGCGACGCGAGTGCGTGCGGCGCGGTGCTCGCCGTTGCCCGGCAGAAATCCCCCGTCCCGCACCTCCAGGCGAGGCCCGCGCGGATCGGCGGAGAGCGCCCTCACCAGCTGCTCGGAGTCGCGGACGCCGGCCTCGAGCGCGGGCACTGCGGCCTTCTTCCTCGCCTTCTCCTCCGGCGGCTTCGGAGGCAGGACCAGGTTCAAGGCCACGCCTTCGATCACGATGGCGAGGACCGCCCAGACGGGCGGCGCGATGGCGCCGGTCACCGCCGCCGGCAAGCTCAGGTACTGTACCCAGCGCAGGAACCTGAGGAGCGGCTTGTTCCAGGCGTAGAAGCGCGCCTCGGCGGCGCCGGCCTCGATGTGCCCGGCGAGCCTGTAGAAGCGCTCCGCGTAGGACGTGCCGAGCTCAGCCTCGACCTCACGCGCGACGCCGCCGTCCCCGCGCGTGAGGCCCAGGAGCCACGCGGTGACCAGCGCCACCAGCACGAACACGGAGTAGAGCAGCATGTACGCGATGCCCAGCACCACCGGATGCCGGTGCGCGCCGAGCTTCTCGATGGGAACGCCCTCCGCGCCCGTCAGCCACTCGACGAGCGCCTGCTCGAACGAGCGGCCCGTCGCCGCGAGGTAGGCGAGCAGCGCGCAGAACCCGAGCGCAGTGAGGAGCGCCGCGAACAAGAGGACCGGACCGGGCGACAGGCGCTTCGATCGCTCCCGGAGCGCTGCGAGCACGCGCCGGCCCACGAAGGTGGCGATGGCGAGCGTCAGCGCGGTCTGGAGCACCGTGCCGAGCAGCGGCGAGAACGTGTAGAGCCTGACCAAGAGGTCGAAGAGCTTGCTCATGGCGCCGCCTCCGCGAGCACGACGATGCTCGAACGGGTCAGGGCGGTGCGCACGGTCACCAGGTGCACGCGATCGGCGTCGGCGTGCGGGAGGGGCTCGGGCAGGGAGCGCAGGGCGTCGCGCGCAGCGGCCAGCGGCCCCATGGCCCACTCGGGCGCGAACAGGTAGCTCCGCTCCGCGCTGCTCTCGTCGAAGCCGCGGATCTCGAGCGGCACCCCGAGCTTGCCGGATAGCTCGCGCACGAACTCGACCACCGAAGGACCGGCGTGCTCTTCGAGCACGCTCCCCGACGGCTGGACGTGGGGCTCCACCACCGCCACCAGGTTCTCCGGCAGGAGGTAGGCCGGCACCTCGCCTTCGCCGGCGCCGGTGTCGGCGAGCGACTGCTCGAAGAGCCTCTCGGCGAGATCGGCGGCGGGGCGCACGGCTCGATAGGTCGAGGTCAGGAGCTCCGGCGAGACGCGGGTGCGATACAGGAGATCACCGCCCTCGCCGCCGGAGCGCTCCGCCTCCACGCGGCGCGCCTCGGCGCCGAGCTCCCGGCTCAGGCGCGCGAGCGCGGCGCTGATGCCGGTGAGGCGATCGATCTCGCGCGAAGCGGCGTCCTTCAGCCGCGACAGGCCGCGCAGCGCCCAGGCTCGCATCACGAAGCGCAGCCGGGCTTCGTAGTACCCCAAGATGGACGGCGCGACGGCGTCGGTCAGGAAGCGGGTGACCGCGGCCTCGAGCGAGTCCCGCGCGGCGAGCAGCGCCTCGTGGCGCTTCTTCCGGTAGCGGCTGAGCCAGAACCCGAGGCCCGCACCGATGGCGATGAGGAGCCAGGCAAACACCCAGGGCAGCTCGACCAGGTACGCGGCCGGCCCGGTCACCGCGATGCTGCTCGCCGAAGGCTCGAGGGTCGTGAGCGGCACGCGGCGCCAGAGGAGCGCGACCAGCACCCACTTCGGCAAGAACGAGAGCAGCGCAGCGGCGACCAGCGCCCCGAGCGCGCCGAAGACCCACAGGCGCACGGGGCGCGGCCGGAGCGTGCTCTCCTCGCGCAGCGCGCGGAAGGCTGCCTCCACCGCGTCGGGTTTCGGAAACGGCGGCAGCCGCTCGCCCCGCAGCTGCTTCTCGAGGCTGCGCGTCTCGCGCTCGGCGCGGGCGTGGAGCTGCTCCGCCAGCCGGAGCGCCGCCGCCCAGCCGTGGGGACCGGAGCGCTCCAGCTCCCGAATGGCGCTCCGTGCGTCGTCGAGCAGGCGCCGCGAGAGCGCTTGCCCGCGCTCGTCCGCGACCCGGCTGAGCTCGTCCATCTCCGAGTCGTCGAGCCGGCGCACCAGCGAGTCTACGTTGCTCTCCAGCGCCTCGTACCAACCCCAGCCGTAGCTCAAATCGCGGATCTGCTCCGGCGTGTGGTGCCAATCGATGCCGGGGTAGTCGATGTGGGGCGCCTGCGCGCGCAGGAGCTCGATCAGATCGCCGCCGGAGTCGTGCTTCTGGATGGAGCTCTCGAGATCCGCCGCCGCGGGCACGAGCCGGTGCGCGCGCGCGGCACCGGCGGCCGCCCCCGTGCTCGGGACCTCCCGCATGCTCTCCACGAGATCGGCGGCGCCTTGGGCGACGCAGTAGCGCTCCAGGCACAGCTCCAGCGTGGCGCAGCCGAACGAGGCGAACACGCGCCGATCCCGCAGCTGCTCCGGAGGCCCGCGCAAGAACCCGCGGATGGGCTCCTCTTGCCGGAGCGAGGAGCGCAAGAGGAGCGAGAGGAAGCTCACCACCGTGCTGGTCAGCTCCGCCTGCGAGAGCTCGTAGCGGCTCGTCTGCTGCTCCACCACGAACACCCGCGGCACGGGCGGCGGGACCTGACCCCCGGCCGGCCCGCCCGCGAACGCCTCGGCCTCGATGCGTCCGAGCGCTCGCGCGGCGCCGGTGGGGCTCTGCCCCGAGCGCGAGCCAGTGAGCGCCAGCACCGGTGACAGCGTGAGGTTCGGTTGATCGTGGCCGCCGAAGATGTGGCTGAAGCGCTTCTCGAGCCGCTGCCCCAGCTCGCGCACCAGATCGGGGACCCCCTCGGCCACCTCCGGCTCGCCGAGGTCGGCGACCACGAACAAATCGAGCGCCGGACGCCGGTCGTCGCCGGGCTCCCGGCTCTCGATCAGCCCGGACAGCCCGAGCAAGCTCTCCGCGCTCTCGACCGCGCGCGCAACGTGCTCCCCCGCGGGCTTCGCAGCGTCGGCTTCGAGCAGGATCGTGCGTGCGTCCGACAGCGGGCGCAGGCGCTCCACGACTTCGCAGCCGAACGTCCCGAGACCGAGGACGATGGTGGGGCTCGCAACCCGGCTCAAGACGCCACTTACATCTTCGAGAGCAGCGCGTCGAGCGCCTGCTCGGCGGCGGCGAGCTCTTGCTCGACGAACGCCTGCTCTTTGCCCTCGAGCTGTAGCCTCAGGCGCTTGAGCTCCTCAACGTGAGCGCCCACCAGGCTCTTGGCGCCGTCGCGGTCGCGGTCGTCCACGAACTTCTTCTGCCGCTCGTCGATGACCTGCACCAACCACTCGCGGATGGCGAGCTTGGCGTCGCTGAAGCGCGCGAAGGCCGCGTCGCGGAACTTGCCCAGCGTGCGGTCCCGATCCGGGATGTCGTCGTTGGCGAAGCGGAGCTCGCCCTCCGGAGTCCGGGTCACGAGCGCGAAGCACTGCGCCCACACGAACGACACGAGCTCCTCCGCAGCCCGCGTGGTCCGCACCTGATCGCGCTGCTCGAGCCAGGCCTTGCGGCCGTGATTGGCGACCACGGCCTTCGGCGCGACGTCCGCCAGGCACGCGAACTCGTCCGGCGCGCCCTCCCAGCGTTTGTCGATGTGGAGCGGGATGTCGGGGACCTTCCGCCCCTCGCAGTGCTCGGCGTGGGAGGCGGCGTGCTTCGGCTGGAAGGGCAGATCCCGCCAGCGGTAGACCTTGCCGCGCGACAGCTCGTCCCGCTTCACGTCGTGGTAGCGGTCGTAGTGGTCGTCCATGCTCTCGAGCCGGTAGAGCGGCATGCCGAGCTCGCTCCAGTAGAACGTGACCCGCTTGGGGTCGTCGGTGCGCAGCACGTCTCCGCCCTTGATGGGGAAGCGCTCGTTCTCGAGCAGCGCCGCCGCCAGGCGCGCGTCGTCCAGGTAGGTCGGGTGGGACGAAACGTAGCGCTTGGGCTCGATGCCCGTCGCGCGCTCCTCGCGACGGAGACGTAGGAAGGGCGCGCACTTCTTGGCCGCGAAGTGCACCTTGTGCCGGATGTAGTCGTCGATCTGGGCGGTCGTGACCGACTCCATCGCGATCTCCCAGTCTTGCCGGTGGGCGCGGAAGCTGTGGCTCGCGGCGTCCCCGTGGTGCTTGCGCAGCTTGGCCCAGGCCAGGGACAGGCGCGCCTCCTCCTGCAATGCGGACGAGAGCTCGAGGCCCATCTCGTCCAGACCGCGCGGCTCGTCCTTGCCGAGGATGCGCTCGCGCCAGGTCTGGCTGCCGATCTCGACCAGCGCCTCGCTCACGGCGGCGCTCATGTGGCGAGCGTGCTGCACCGTCGAATACGCCTTCTGCACGGCAGGGAAGATCTTGCTCGGATCGTAGTCCGCGGCCGGGTTCTCCCGGCGCTCGAACACCCAGTGCCACATGCGGAATGCGCTCGGGTCCTCGAAGTTCTGGTAGAGCTCGACGTCGAGCACGTGGTCGTTGGAGAGCCCGCCCTCGTCGCGGCGCACGCCGTAGCGGCGCAGCTCGTCCGCCGCCGCCTCGAGCTTGGCGCGGATGTTGGTGAGCTCGGCGAACAGCGTGCCCAGCCGGTCCTTGCGCGTCTCGAGGGCGCGCAAGAGGTCCTCGCACAAATCCACGACGCCGGACGCCCCGAGGCGCGTGGCGTCGGGTCCTTCCATGGAGTTCCGGTACCAGGCCATGAACTCGGGCACGACCTCGCGCCCGTAGTCGTTGCCGCGCACGTATTCGATCACGGTCTTCGGCGCCGCGTCGGTCAGGCGCTGCACCCACTGCATGTACCCCGCGTCGAGCCCGCGCAGCACCTGCTCCGCCGCGGTCTCCGCGGCCCGAGCGCGCGCCTGCCGCTCGCGGAGCGCGGCGGCGACGCGGATCAGGAACAGGCGCTCGAAGATCGGCCCCTTGTCGCCGAGTAGCTGGCCGAAGCTGTGCTCGTGCTGATCGCCCTCCACCTCTTTGGCGATGAAGCCGGCCTCCTGATCGATCTTCACGCGCGCGTCGGCCGCCGCCTTCTTCCAGGCCTCCAGGCGCTTGGGCATCTCGATGCGCACGCTCTCGGGATCCTCGTCGTACTCGAGCAGCTTCTCCTCGTTCCAGCGCGGCAGCACGATGTGCCGCTCCAGGCGCTTCACGAGCTCCGTGTCCAGGCTGCGCAGGAAGCGGTCCACCGCGCCTTGCAGCTCGGGGTTGCCGTCGCAGCCGTCCACGATGCGGCGGTAGAACCCGCCGGTCTCCCCGGGCAGGTTCGCCCTGGCGAGCAGCGAGCGCACGAACTCCTGATCGCGCCGCTCGCGATCGCTGTGGGACGTGGCCTCCGGCTCGGCCTCCGCCGGCAGCGCGAAGGTGTTGTTCAGCGCCTCGACGGCGAAGCGGTGCGCGCAGTAGGAGAGGATGTCGTCGTCCGGGACGGCCAGCACGCTGAGGCCGAAGCTGCCGTAGCGCTTGGTGTACTTCTGGTGGTCGGTGACCCCCATCTCCCGCTCGTCGTTGTCCGCGGTGGACGACTGCCGCCCCAGGATGTCGCTGAAGATCTGGGAGTAGGCGCTGTCGGCGATGGCCTGAAACACCTGCCGCGTGTCGGTGATCACCTCGCGCCCCGCGCCGATGTCGTCCACCAGGTAGATCTGGTCGAAGGCGCGGCGCCGCACGACCTGACGCTCCTTGGCCCGGGGGTCGTACTGGAACTCGACGGGCTCGTCGTCGCTCGCGGCCTGCATGTGCTCGAGCTCCATCAGCGCCGCGTAGCCGTTGGCCATGATCTTGTCGAGCTGCTGCGCCGGCAGGCCGGCGCGGCGGAACACGGCGGGCAAGACCAGCGTGCTCACCATGATCGGGCGGGCGTGCTCGCGGAACAGGTCGAACAGCACGTGCGCGATGGGCAGGAACGCGCCGCTGCCGGTGCCCCCGGCGAGGCTCGCGTAGATGTGCACCATCGGCGCCTTGTCCTGATCGCGGAAGCGCGAGTCGATGCCGTAGGAGCGGCCCACCGCCTGCTCGAGCGCGGCGAAGACCTCGGGCTTGAACTTCAGGGTGAAGTAGGTCGAGAGCCGCGACTCGATGCGGATCTGACCCGCGCCGGCCCCGGCCACGTCCCGCGGCAGGTAATACTCCGGCCACCAGGAGGTGAACAACGGATCCTCCGGGGCGCCGCGCTCGCCGAAGGCGTGGGCCACGAACGCGCGTTTGTCGAAGTTCGAGATCGGCACGCGAACGTCCACGCTCTCGGCCTGCTTCAGCTCGTGCTGATCGGTGTCGAAGGCGAAGAAGTGAACGAGGTCCGCGTAGCGCGCGTACTCTTCCTTGCGTCGCTTGAGCTTGCGCGCGATCTCGTTGACGATCTTGCTGCCACAGCCGCCGAGCCCGATGAACAGGTGCGGCGGGATCTTCATCTTCTGGATCATTCGACTCCCCGCTCGAAGGTGAGAGCGGGCAGCTTACCGCGACCTTCCGCGGCTCGATGCCAGAAAACACCTCAAGAACGGGTCAGCCAGACCTCGTAGCGATCTCCGAGTCGATAGCGCTGCTCCCAGCTGCCGCGGAAGGGCTGCCGCTTCTCGGTCGCGGGCTCGATGCCCAGCTCGGTGACGGCTGCGCCCTCGGGGCGCACCTCGAAGCCCGAGCCGGTGGCCACGAAGGACACCAGGGGCTTGGCCTTCTTGCCGAGCGGGAAGCGGAAGCGCGCGCTGCGGTAGGCGCCCCGCCGGGCGTGGCGCTTGATCAGCGAGTCGCTCTCGAACGGCTCGCCCACCTCCATGTGGTGGATGCGCGCCTTGGGCGGGAACTTCGCGGCGAGCGCGCGGCCCAAGAGCCAGAGCAAGAGCCACAGCACGCCGAGGCCGAGCCCGAGCTGCCAGCGGTACTCGCGAAGCCAGCGCCCGAGCGTCCACGCGCGCAGCGTGCCGTCCACGGGTGCGGTCCAGCGCACGCCGGCGCTGACCAGCCCTTGCTGCTCGGCGGAGACGACGGCGGCGAGCTCGCCGCGATAGCGGCGATCGGTGCCGCGCAAGCTCTCGGGCTCCGCGAAGCTGAAGCTCAGCACCTGCTCGCGCCGCTCGGGCCCGAAGGCGAGCGTCGGCGGCTCGACCCGAAGATCCTTGCGGGCGTCCTCCGGCAGCACCAGGTCGAGCCGGACGTCCGCGGGCAGCTTGGCGGGAGCGACGACCCGCGCCGTGACGCGCGCGACCACGCCGGGCTCGGCCATGGTGTCGAAGGCGAGCGGCGTCAGCTCCACGGCGAGCGGGATCTGGTGGATGACGCGCACCTCGAGCTTCACCGGCTCGACCTGCAAGAAGCCCTCTTCGTGCTCGGCGCGCGCCGAGAGCACGTAGGGCGCGGCGCGCGGCGCCAGCTTGCCGAAGTCGAAGGCGGCCGTTTCGCGACCAGCGGCAGGCAGCGCGCGGGGCGGCGAGCCGGCGAGCTCGACGTGGAACGTCACCTTGCCGAGGTAGCTCGGATCGCGCGCCACCGGCTTGCCTTGCCCGCTGCGCAGCGCGACCAGCCCCGAGAGCGACGCCGTCTCCGGCACGACGGCGGGGAGCTTCTCGATGCGGAGCGAGGTGCCCACGTCGGCGATGGCCCAGACGGCGAGCGGGCCCTTGCTCGACGTCGGCCGCAGCTCGATCACCCCCGGATCGGGCTTGCCGAGCCAGACCACGGCGTAGCCGCGCGGTCGCTTGCCGCGCTCGAGGCGCAGCGTCGGGCCCGAGACCTGATTCGCCGGCTTGCCGAACGGCAGCTTCGTGCCGCCCCGAGTGACCTCGACGCCGCCGCTCGGATCGTCCACGCGCGCCACCAGGTGGAGCTGCTCGGCGTCGGGCGGGACGTCGATGCTGACGACGCCGGCCGGCGCCGGCTTGAACACCGGGGCGCCGACCAGCGTCGCGAACACGTCGGTGAAGAGCTCGGGCACGCGATCGGCGCTGGTGGCGGCGAGGAAGCGCCCGCCGGTGCGCTTGGCCACCTCGTCGAGCAGCGCGCGCGAGCGCTTCGCCTTGTCGAAGGCGCCGCCGAGCCCGACCACGAAGACCTTGGCGTGCGCCGCCGAGAGCCGCGATGCCGCGTCGAGGACGCCCTTCTCGAAGCGAGCTCGGTCCTCGTCGGCGAGCTTCGGGTTCTCGAAGCGCGTGGCCGGGGTGCAGCCTTCGGCGGGATCCTTCGCGGGGTGGTACTCACCGTCGGTGAGGAACACGACCAGGCGCCGCTCGCCCGCCGGCTGCGGACCCGACAGCTCCGCCGCCGCAGCGCCCAGGCCGCTGGCGTAGTCGGTACACTTGTCCGCGGGCACCACGCCGTCGAGGGCCTTCTGGAGCGCGTCGTGCGCGTCGCCGCCGGCGCTCAGGATCTTCTTGGCTCCACTGCCGAAGCTGACCAGCGTCACCTTGTCGCGCG
Source organism: Polyangiaceae bacterium (assembly GCA_015075635.1). NCBI lineage: Bacteria > Pseudomonadati > Myxococcota > Polyangiales > Polyangiaceae > Polyangiaceae bacterium. The sequence goes on along the minus strand of JABTUA010000003.1, from coordinate 1,116,073 downwards.
CGTCGGTCAGATCCGAGAGCAAGCGGGCGGCGAGCCGGGCCAGGTAGTCGGGGTCGTTGTCGCGCATGCTGAGCGACACGTCGAGCACCACGACTACGTTCAGCCGTGTCGGCGGTGCCGCCCGCGCCGGCGCTGCGCCCAGCGCGACCAGGAAGGCTGCCGAGAGCAAGATGCGGAGCGCAGCCATCGACCTCGGTCGCCGAGGATAGCAGACACGACTCGCGCGCTGTCGAGAGCTTCCCGGCCGGAGGCACTCCACCGCACTCGACAAGACGTCGATGCCGAGCTCGCCGCCGTCCACAGTCAGAAACGCGACGTCGCCGGATCCCAGCTTGCCCTGCAAGATCTGCTCGGCCAGCGGCGTGCCGGACGCTACGGGCGAACCACCGTGGGTGGCGAGGAGGTCGCCGCCTTCGTCCCCTGCCGGCCGCGGATCCGCCCATGTTCGTCGACGACGCCTTGGGGGGCTCATCACCAGCACCTCGTCGATGCGGTTGTAGAACTCCGGCGCCAACGTGGCCCGCGCCGCCGCCGTCACCCGCTTCTCGCCCTCGTTCGTGTCCGGCGCGCTCTCGGCGCCGAAGCCGACCTTGCGCTTGGGCGCGCTCCCCGCCTCGCCCGCACCGAGGTTCTAGGTCATCAGGATCACGGTGTTGGGAGCGCAGCTCGGCCGCGGTGAAACACCTGAACGGCAAGGCTCGCGCGCAGCCGAGCCAAAGAAGGTCTCCACCGCCACCGCGAAGAGCTCGGCTTCGTCTTCGCCCGCGTATTCCCGGAGCACCTCGCGCTCCCGCCGCACCGCGGCGAGCCTGCGGTGAACGAGGATCGCTCGCCGTGGCCAGGCCCTCATGCCGAAACGAGGCGCGCGACGTGCCTGCTCCACCAGCCGCATGGTCTCGCAGCGGCCGAAGAACCAGCAGCCGACGAGATCACGCGAGAACGGAGGTCCATGTGCAAGCCCCCCTGTGACGTTGGAGTCAGCCGACCGTCTCTGTCCAGCGATCGCTCGCACAGAGTCGCCCCTTCCAGGCGAGCCGAACGTCATCATACGCTGACGTCCCACGGCGTCCAATCGCTGCGCCGCGGGCCCATCTCGACTACTCTGTCCCGGGGCAACCAGCGTTCGCGAGGCAGAAGCATGTTCGATCAGGTCGCTCGACAGGAGCTCAACGACGCAATCGCAGCGGCAGAGAAGGGACATCGCGGGGAGGTGCGCGTGCACGTCGAACGCACCTCCCCGCAGGGCACGACAGCGAGTGACCGCGCAGACCAATTGTTCGAGTCGTTCGGCATGCACCGCACACGAGAAGACACCGCCGTGCTGCTCTACGTTTCGTTCGACGAAGGTCGTTCCGCCGTGCACGCGGGCTCGGGGATTGGAGGCGCGACCACGCCAGAGTTCTGGAAGAGCGTGACCGCCGAGATTGACCGTGGCTTCTCGATCGGGGAGCCGCTTGCCGGGCTCTGCGCCGCGCTGGAGCAGATCGGGGATGTGCTCCGGAAGCATGCAGCGGGCGAGGACATCGCGGGCAACGAGTTGCCCGATCTCGTGACGAGCTCGTGAGGTAGGACGCGCGACGCGTCGCACTTCCCTTGGCAGCACACGACGTCGACACCGTACCCGCTCGCGCACCCGGCCGCGCAGGTGCGCCTGAACTCCGCCCGAAATTCTCGTTCGAGGAAGTTGATTTGTTCCCGCGCGGAGCAGGCAGCGAGCTCCGTCGCGATAGCGTGCGATCCATCATGCGCAACTCGTGGGACCGAGGCTGCGAGCCGACAGAGCAGGGAGAGCGGGTCGAGGTCGATGGCCGTGGTGCCGTCGGAGAACGCACGTTTCAGCAGGATGCGGACGAGCCCGCTGCCGAGCCGGCGCACACGGTCCTGGGCGAGCGGCGGGCACAGGACGTACTTGACGCGCTTCACGATGCCCGAAGGGGCGCGGAGCGTCTCGCGAGCGCGGGCGTCGCCGGCGGGAGCGGTGGTGGCGGCGTGCACGGAGAAGCCGTCCTCGCGGGCGGAGAGGCCGGAGACGGAGCGCTCGCCGTGCTCGGGCAACGCGATGGGGGGACGCTGGCGGTGCTCGGGCCCCGCGGGTGGGTTGCCGGTGACGGCGGCGGTGGCGAGGGCGGCGAGCTCCGGCTCGCGCTCGGCGAAGCCATCGTCGGCGAGGCGCGGGTCGGGACCGCGCTCGATGACGCCGCGCCGCTCGAGGAGCGAAAGGGCTGCGGCGCGACGGGCGCTCCTCTTTCTGTCCCTGACAGTGTCCGTCGCTTGCCTGGTGATGGCGCCGAAGGCGGCCCGCGCCAGAAGCAGACTCTGGCGGAGCATGCCAAGCTGGAGCCAAAGCAACGGGAAGCCCTGGCCCAGGTTCTCACCAATCTGCTGAGCAACGCGCTCGAGTTCTGCCCGCACGGCGGCCAGGTCGTGGTCCGTCTGGAGCGGGCACACCGTGGGCGAAGGGAGCACCTTTCACTTCACGATTCCGGCGGAGACGCACGCGCGTCCCGCACCGAAGTGAGGTCGTCGGGGCCTGCCGCGCTGGACCGGAGTCGAGAGACGAAGGAGCTAGGGCAGCCGGCGCTCGATGCCCTCCATCTTATCAAGCTTCTCCGCATTGGCCCGGCCAACGCCCTGGAGCTCGGGCGAGATGGACTCGTGGCTTGCGATGCGTTGCCACAGGTCGAATGCGGCGCGCCGCGCCCCGGGGAAGAGTGGAGCGTCAGCCGGGCTCGGCAGCGGTGGCTCGAAGGCCATGTCCGTTCCGTGGCCGTCGCGCGGCGCGTAGCGCATGGGGAGCATGTCGTAGGCTGGAGCGAGTGCGGTGACGCGTGTGCCCCGCATGAAGAGGCTCAGGTTGCCGAGGTGCATGTCGGTGTTGGCGATGAGGCCGCCGAAGAGCTCGAGCCAACGGATGGAATCGCGAATGCTCGCGTCGATGAGCCCCCGCGCGTGGAGGGCGTGCGCGCTGTCGCTCCAGCTCTGCAAGCGCCCCAGGAGCTGGGCGTCGAGCGCCAGAAACGAGATCAGGCCGCGCCGTCCGCCGCCTGGCAGCCTGTCGAAGCGTTCGACCTCCAGAAACATGCGGCCGTCGGCAACGACGAGCTCGGAGCTCGCTGCGCCCTGGCCGTGGTCGCGGAGCACTTCGTGGGCGATGTGCTCGCATACGAGGAGATCTGCGCTGCGCCGCGTCGTGGCATCGGTGATCCGGGGCGAGAACTTGACGAGCACGTCGACTGGCCCGGGCGTGCGCTGCGTGAGGAATTTCGGCTGTTCGCCGACCGCTGACGAGCCCGGCGTGCCCCCCTGAAGCGCAGCCTCGGCGAGGCGTGGGTACTCTCGTGCGCGGTCCGAGCGTGCCACGAGGCTCGGAGGGCTCTCGGTGTTGCGCAGGAAGAGTCGAAACGCCTCTTCACCGAGGATGAAGCTGCCCGACAGGTTCCAACCGAAACGTGTGAGGTAGCTCAGGCACTGGTCGGCAGACCACATTCGAACGTCCGCCGGAAGCTCGAGCTCGGGATGCTGCTTGGGCACGGAGCGTCCCAGGAATCCGGCGGGGCGCATGCCGTCGAGAAAATACGGCAGGTCGCCGTGGAACGCCTGCTCGACCTCGGTGACACGAGCTTCGACGAAGAAGCCGGTCGAGCCCTGCGCGTGCAGAACTGCGCATTCACGAGAGCCGCCCCGTTCGTCCACCTCGTAGATGACCACGCGATCGCCGACGCGTGGGATGCGGCGACGTGCTGCGTAGCGGGTCGCTCGCGCCTTTCCGACGACCAAGATCTCGTCGCTCACGGAGGCGATCAGTCGTGAGACCGCGGGTTGGCTCACGCGCAGATGCGCGAGCAGCTCTCTGGCGCTCGCTGGACCTCTACTCATCAGGTACCCGATGAGCTGTCGGCGCTTTTCCTCGGCATCCAATCGGGGCACGACAGAATGAATAGCAGAATTGATTTACACAAGCAATCTCAGTGTATTACATCATTCTGTGCTCAAGAATTGCATTGATTTGTGGAGCGTTTCTGGCCATGTGTCCTCACCCGTCAGTGGAGACGATCACGCGAAAGCGCGGCGCTCTGATCACGATGAGACTCGACGGAACGTGTCTCGTTCCATGGACTTCTTCATTCTGCGACCACGATCGAAGCGCGGCGCAAACCGAAGATCACTTCCAGTCGAAGGCGAGCGCTGAGGCGCCGGCGCCTCACTCCGCCGCGCTCGACAAGACGTCGATGCCGAGCTCGCCGCCGTCCACCGTCAGGAACGCGACGTCGCCGGAGCCGAGCTTGCCCTGCAAGATCTGCTCGGCCAGCGGCGCCTCGACCAGCCGGGCGATGGTGCGCTTCATGGGGCGCGCGCCCAGCGTCGGCTCGAACCCGCCGGCGTCGAGGAGCAAGTCGATGGCCGCGTCCTCGACTTCGAGCCGCACGCCGCGCTGGCGCTCGAGCGTGCGGCTCACGCCCTCGAGCAGGCGCCGGGCGATCTCGCGCACCTCGCTCCGGCCGAGGGGGCTCATCACCAGCACCTCGTCGATGCGGTTGTAGAGCTCCGGGGCCAGCGCGGCCCGCGCCGCCGCCGTCACCCGCTTCTCGACCTCGTTCGTGTCCGGCCCGCTCTCGGCGCCGAAGCCGACCTTGCGCTTGGGCGCGCTCCCCGCCTCGTTAGCACCGAGGTTCGAGGTCATCAGGATCACGGTGTTGGTGAAGTCCACCGTCCGGCCGCGCCCGTCCGTCAGCCGGCCCTCGTCGAACACCGCGAGGAAGCTCACCAGCACCTCGGGGTGGGCCTTCTCGATCTCGTCCAGGAGCACGACCTGGTAGGGGCGGCGGCGCACGGCCTCCGTCAGATAGCCGCCGGCGTCGTGCCCCACGTAGCCCGGCGGCGCGCCGATCAGCCGCGCGATCGAGTGCGGCTCGCTGAACTCCGACAGGTCGAGCCGCGTCATCGCGCCCTCGGAGTGGAACAGCACCTCCGCCACGGCCTTGGCCGTCTCGGTCTTTCCCACGCCGGTGGGTCCGAGCAGGAGGAACGTCCCGATGGGGCGCTTCGAGCCCAGGCCCGCGGCGTTCCGCCGCAAGATGCGCGCGATGCGCCGGATGGCCTCGGCGTGGCCGACCACCCGCTCGGCCACGATCTCCTCCAGGCGCAGGAAGCGATCGGCGTCGGTCTCGAGCAGGCGCTCGACCGGCATGTCGGCGAGCTCGGCGACCACCTCGGCGACGGCCTCCGGCGTGACCAGCTCCCCTCCCCGGCGTCGCGTGCGCGCGCCCGCGAGATCGACGATGCTCACCGCCTTGTCGGGCAGCGCCCGCCCCGGCAGGTAGCGCACGCTCCAGCCGATGGTGAGCGCGAGCGCCGCGGGGTCGTAGCCCACGTGATGGTGGAGCGAGAGCTTCTCGGAGAGCGCCTCCAGCACCAGGTAGGCGTCCTCGCGGCTCGGCTCGTCGATCTCGACCACGCTGAAGCGCCGCGCCAGGGCCGCGTCTCGCTCGATGATCTTCGCGTAGTCCTCCCGCGTCGTCGCGCCGATGCAGGGCAGCTCCCCCTTGGCGAGGGCCAGCTTGAGCTCGGCGCCGATCTCCTCGGCGGCGTCACCGGCGAAGAGCTGGTGGAGCTCGTCGAAGAACAGCACCACGCGGTTGCCGCTGGCGGCCACCTCTTTGCGCAGCGACCCGAGCCGCGACGCCAGCGCGCCGCGCACGCCCGTGCCGGCGATCAGCTCGCTCAGCGGGATCTCCACGATGATGCGGTCGTCGAGGGACAGCACCGAGTCGGCGTCGGCGATGCGCTGGGCGATGCCGCGCGCGACGCTGGTCTTGCCCACCCCCGCCACTCCGATCAGGCAGGGGTTGTTGCCGTGGCGCTTGGCCAGGACGTCCAGCGCCTGGTCGATCTCGACGCTCCTGCCGACCACCGGATCGAGCTCGTGGCGCGCCGCGGCCAGGGTCAGGTTCCTGCCGAGCCCGCACAGCGTGGGGAACTTCTGCGGATCCAGCGCGAAGCGCTCGCCTTCGGCGGGGCGCGCGCGCTTCTTCGGCGCCGCCCGGCGCTCGACGCTCGCCGGCTCCGGCGCGGGCGGCGGCGGCTCGCTCGGCATGTGTGGATCGCGCACCAAGGTCGCCGTGCCCTGCCGCGCCGGCTTCTTCTCGGAAGCTGGCGGAAACATCGGGATGGTGGTGCCGCTCGGCACCCGCGCCGCGGCACGAGCCTTCGGCTCCTCCTCGACGACCTCGCGGCGCGGCGCCGTGCGACGTCGCCCCACGAACCCGAGGCCCGCGCTCATCGCCGCGGCGCGGAGCCGGCCCAGGTCCACGCCGTGCTGATCCAGCGCGCGGTGCGCGGCCGTATGGCGATCGCTGACCAGCGCGATCAGGAGGTGCAGCCCACCGGCTTCGACGCCGCCCATGCGCGCCGCGATCTCCCGAGCTCGCTGGAGGGCGCTCCGGACCGCGTCGTTCTGGTCGTCGGTCGCCGCCCGCGCCGCCTTGAGCAGCGTCTCGTCGTTCAGGCGCCGCTCGTTCAAGAGATCCGCCGCGACGCTCGGGCGCGCCGCGATGGCCGCCAGGAGGTGGCAGGTGGTGACCCGTTCCTTGCGGCTCTGCGCCGACTCCTCCGCCTGTTTGCGCAGGGCGACCAGCTCCGGCTCGATACGAGGGCTCATGGGGACACGCGGGGGCCCTCCACTACTCCCAGCTCGCGGCCAAATCGGCCAACTTTTGGGCCCTGTGATAAGCGACGAGGGGAGCCCTTCCCAGTGCCGCCCGTTCCCACCTCCGAGCTGTTCCCCGCCTCCGTGCGCTCGGTGGTGGTCCGCCCGGGGATCCCGCTCGGGCTGGACCAGGGCTTCGCGACCGACGTCCGCGCGCTGATCTTCCGCCGCCTGCGCATCGCCGGCACGGTCTACGCGGCCGTCCACGGGCTGGCCTTGGCCGTCCTGGTGGCCTTCGGGGTCGGCCCGATCAAGGAGGCTGCGATCGCGCGGGCCGTAGCAGTGTCTTTCGCGCTGCTCTTCGCCGCGCTGAGCTACGTGGACAAACTCGAGCGCTGGGCCTTCTCGCTCTCGGTGGTGCTTACCATCGGCAACGCCGCCTACACCGTGCTACCCGTGCTGCGCTACGGCCTGGCCGGCGGCGCCGACGTGGGCACCCTGGTCCTGTTCGTCGTGTTCACGGGCTGGGCCTTCCCCTACACGCTGAAGCAGATCCTGAGCGTGCTCGGCGTGGTCCTCGCCATGTACCTGGCCGCCGGCCTGGCCCGCTTCCGCCCCGACGACGCCGGCTGGCTCGTCGAAGGCCTGTTCCTGGTCACCACCGCCGCGGTCATCACCTCCGTGGGCACCCACCTCGCCGATCAGCTCCGGCGCCGCGAGCACCGCGCCCGCTGGGAGCTCAGCCGCGAGCGCGAGGCCGCCGAGCAGCTCCTGCTCAACATTCTTCCCGAGTCCATCGTCGAGCAGCTCAAGCGCGAGCAGTCCGCCATCGCCGAGGGCTTCCTGGAGGCCACGGTGCTGTTCGTCGATCTGGTCGGCTTCACCCCGCTCAGCGCCAAGATGGCGCCGACCAAGCTGGTCGAGATGCTGAACGACATCTTCTCGAAGCTCGACGCGCTCACCGAGAAGTACGGCCTGGAGAAGATCAAGACCATCGGCGACGCCTACATGGCCGTGGCCGGCGTGCCCACGCCGCGCAAGGATCACGCCGTCGCCGTGGCTCAAATGGCCCTGGAGCTCCGCGACGTGGCCCAAGGTTTCCAAGCCCCGACCGGCGAGCCCATCCGCGTCCGCATCGGCATCAACAGCGGCCCCGTCGTGGCCGGCGTCATCGGCACCAAGAAGTTCTCCTACGACCTCTGGGGCGACACCGTGAACACCGCCGCGAGAATGGAGGCGCACGCGGAGCCGGGAACCATTCAGGTGACGGAGCGCACCTACGAGCGCCTGCGCACGCAGTTCCACTTCGAGCCGCGCGGGACGATAGAGGTGAAGGGCAAGGGCGAGATGAAGACCTATGTCTTGATCGGGCCGCGGGCGAGCCTCCGACCGCCGGCGAAGGCGTGAGCCGGCACAGCTCGCGAACGATTCCGGCTCGGAGTTGTCTGAGCGTGGTGGCGAGACTCCCATGTACCGGAACGCAGCAGACCTACTCCGTGCGCGCTTCTTCGCGCTCGCCGGCGAAGCAGAGCAACAGCGCTTGGAGCGACTCGAGCACGTTCACCATGCAGTGCGAGGGCGGCCGGCCGATGGACTGCGAGGACGGCCATGTGGTCAGCGGCCTTCGCTGTGCGGACGTGGGCCTCGAGTGTGGGCCCGACGCGTACGGCGACTACGTGAGCTGCTTCGGCGCGGGCGCGGGCTGCCAGACCAGCCATGCGGGCCCCGGCATGCTCGTCGGCACCGGCTGCGCGGCGAACACGCTGACGGCTTGCGTCGGCGAGCGGAGCCACAGCATCGCCTGCAGCGAGGTCGGAGCCGGCTTCACCTGCCAAACGGTGCCCGGCGCCTACGACACCGCGCACTTCTGCGGCATCGCCGCCGAGTGCAACCCGGACGACGAGGCCTGGGCCGACTCGACCTGCGACGGCAACAGCGTCGTCGTGTGCAACGCGGGCCGCATCGAGAAGGTCGACTGCCTGGCGCTCGGCTTCACGGGCTGCTCTCCCCAGTACGGGCGCTGCGTGCCCGGACCCTACTCCGAGATTTGATGGTGGTCGCTGGGACGGGACAGGAGACGACACTGGACCCAAGACGTAACGACTGGCAGCCTCGATGCGTGCGAGGGCACACGCGGACAACGCCGGCGGCAACGCTTGCCGCGCTTGCGCTCTGCGCCTGCTCGAGCTCCGCCACGGTGACCCTCCGCGACGGCCGGCGTGTGGAGGGGAGGATCCTCGAGAGCGATGCTCGGACGATTCGGGTCGACCAGTCGAGCATCGGCTTCAGCGAAGCGCCCATCGGGCGGGACGTGATCGTCGAGCTCGAGAGCGGCGAAGAGCTGACCGGGAAGCTCACTCCGGATACCCGAGTGGGAGGTTCGTCGACCTTTTACGGACGGATCGGATGGGAGCGCGTCTGTGTCGAACCCTCGGGCGGGTCAGCCCAGTGCGTGCAAGGAGACACGGTGATGTCGCTGAGGCTCGCACCGCTGGCGCTGAATCGGGGCGACATCTCGGACGTGAGCCATCCCGGGAGCGGCGAGATGGGCGTAGGCGTGGGCATCCTCGCATTCGGCGCGTTCCTTCTAGTTCCGCAATTGACCGAGGGCTGCGGCCGCGGGCCCACCGCGGCTGGCTGCGCAGCTTACCTTAGCGCTGCCGTGCTGCTGTTCGGAGTACCCGGCCTCGTTCTGACCACCGACGGTCTCATCACTCACCTCGGCTCCCGCTCACGCTTCGCACCCCCCGACGCTGCAGCGGTTCCGACCTCGAACCGGCGCGCGCGCGGAGTCGCGCTCAGCGTCGCCTTCTGAGCTCAGAGCACGCCGTCCAGCGTCGCCACGGTCTTGGACGCGACAAGCTCGGAACGCCGCGCCCCCTCCATCGGCGCGCGGCGCCGGCCCAAGGCAGCTTCCTCTTCAGCGTCCCGCATCCAGCCGAGCAACATCTTCCTTCGCGCAACGCCGGCGCGAGCACCGATTTGGAGGGGGCAGGCGGCCCGCAGCCGCGCGAAGCGCGGCGAGCAACGACCGGGGTTCCGGAGGCCAAGCGGCTCCACGAGGACGCGATCGGAATCTACCGGAAGAAGCACGGTCTGCTCTCAGGCGACGAGATCCGCGCCATCCGTGCGCAGTTCGATCTCAAGCAGAGCGACCTGGCGCGACTCCTGCGCCTCGGCGCGAACACGGTTTCCCGTTGGGAGTCCGGCCGCAACGTTCAGACGGCGGCGATGGACATCCTGCTGCGGCTGATCAGCGACTTGCCTGGCAGCGTCGCGTACCTGCGCGGCCGTGCGGCCTGAACCCCGGGACGCGGGACGCAGACTTCCCCTGCCGCAGCGAGGGCGTGATCAACGCCGGGATTGGTGGCCGAGCGACTCAGGGGCGGAACGCGAAAGCGCTGGCCGACACACCTGTCAGCTCCACGAGGGTGGGATTCGGGAAGTGCTCGGCCAACGTGAGCCAGCCGGAGTCCGCGTCGCGGAAGGCGAGGAGCGCGAGATCGGACGACCAGCTGAAGGTTGCCGTCGCGAAGGGGCCCGTCTTTGCGTCGAGCGCCGTGCCTTCCCATGCGGGGCTGGTCGCGACGCCGAGGACTGGATTGCCGAGGTGGGAGTACCAGGTCAAGCCGAGCTCGCCCTGAAACTCGCAGTCGCTGGGAGGCAGGTTCCCCGACGACAAAGCCTTGGGTGGCAGCGCCGGCGCCTGGAGATCGACGAGCGACAGCAGCGGCGCATCGAGCACAGCGAGAAAGCGACAGGGAGGCGACCAACACAACGGGGTTCCTGGGAGCGTGCCGAGCTTTTGGGGCGGGAAGAACTGGGTGTCGAGCAGCGTGTGTGCGAGCTCGCCGTAGGCGAAGAACGCGGCGCGCGTCCCATCGGGGGACACCATCAGCGTGCCCACCGATCCCGGGTGGACCACCACGGATTGAGCGGTGGCGGGAGCGTAGGCGACGAGCCCCGCCGCCCCGCCGTAGACGATGGCGGTGCCCTGCGTCGTCCACCCGAGGGACCAGAAAGACACCGGATCGCCGGAGATCTGACTGGAGCTGCCCGACGCCAGATTGCGGAGAAAGAAACCCGGGGAGGGCGCCTCCACGCCGTACGCCAGGAACTTCGAATCCGGCGACACCTTCAGCCCGACGACCGAGGAGCTGATGAGTGTCGCGCTGGGCGCCGTCGCTTCGGCGTCGGCGACCAAAAGCTGGTACGCGTTGCCGCTGGGTGCCAGGTAGAGCGCGTAGCGGCTGTCGGGGGACCAACCCGTGAAGGGATACGAGCTCGCGAGGAATGTCGGGCCCGTGACCTTGATCACGACCGGCTTGGCTCCGCTGAGATCGACGAGGGCTGGCGCCTGGGCCGTCCCCTCGTCCAGCAGGCAGGCGAGGCGCTTCGAGCTCTGCGCCGGGACGCAGCCATGAACGCCTGCGCCGGCGAGCTCGAGCGGGAGCACGGGCCCCGGGGTCGAGGCCGAGAAGTCGATCAAGGCGCTCCGCTTCCCGTAGAGCTCCGCCAACAGCCAGCGGCCGTCCTTCGTCCAGCGCAGATCGACGGCGCCCTCCTGGAGCGAGACCGGCGGCTTGCCGGGCGCGGCGACGTCGAGCAAGCGAAGCTCGGGTGTGCTCGATCCTGAGGTCACGTAGGCGAGCCATCTCGGTGCCGGCCCGGCGTCGGGGCCAGCCTCTGACCCTCCGCCCATGCCAGAGTCGCTCGCGTCCGCTTCCGCGGAGCGCACGGGCCCCGCCGGCTCGCAGGCGTTCCACGCGCCGCTCAGCGCGAGAAGCGCAGCGAATCGAGACCAGCCAGCCACGAGCCATTCTGACACGGCGGCCGGGCGATGGCCGGGGCTCCAAGCGGGAAGCGGCTCTCTCCCGGAGAGATGAGTGGGCTGAGGCATGGTACCGACATCGAGGTGCAGACCGAGCGACTCGAGGGCCTGCCCGTGCGCGACCCGTCCCGAGCCACGCCTGTCCAGGCTGATGCGACATTCGCTCACGTGAGCGTCGTCATGACCGGCTCCCGGCGTGTAGTCGCCTCGTGCGGGCGCTGCCCCGAGTGCAGCAGCCACGCCGCGAATCCCGCCGAGAGGGTCATGCACAGGGCGCTGCAAGCCAGGTCGGCCAGCGTTCCTGCGAGCGAGAAGTTGTTCGACGACGCGTACAGTCCGAAGTTGACCCCGGCCCAGAACAGGGTCCCCATGATCGCGCCAGCTCTCAGTCCTCCGCTCCAGTTCTTCGCCCCCGACCAGTGCACGACTGTCGTGATGAAGTAACCAAACGCCAGCGCCGACAACGCCAACGCCCACAGCACCATGTGGTCCGGGCCCTTGACCAGCTGGCGCTGGAACTCCTCCGTGCCGGCGGGGTGGGCAGCGAAGAACTGCTTGAGCAGGAGGAAGTAGACGAGCGAGTGCAGCGCGAGATTGACGAGTGACGTGAGCAGGCCGGTGAGGGCGAAGCGCGCTTTCATGCGGACCTCCGGACTTCCGTCGAGGGTTCACTGGGCGCGAGGGGCACGATTCGTGCCTTCCGAACCCGAGCACCGCGACCGTCCCGCGGATCGCCGGCGCACGCATGCAATATCGCGGATTATCTCTGCGACTGGTGCGCTCCCAATCCGCGAGCCACGCCCGCGCTCGCGGTCGTTTGCGCAGACCTCACGCGCACCGCCGGCCCCCGCGCAAGACTTCCCGGGAGGCGGCGGCTGCACGGAACGACCGTGCCCACCACCACGAGGACCCTCGGGGCCAAAATTGGCGCGCGGGCGCACTGTCACGGCCCGTCGCCCATGCGCTTCTCGACGGCCAAGATGGCCTGCTCCAGCGCCGCGTCCTTGCGCAGGCACGGGAAGCAGTCGTCTCGACTGCGCCGCCCACACCCGCTGCGAGCGTTCATGATCTTCAGGTAGGCGAGCGCCCGGCGGTCACCCACCTCGCCCGCTCGGGGCAAGAGCTTGTGCCTGTCGGCGCACGACTTGGCGTAGCGCAGCTTGGCGGCGACCTCGATGTTCGGCGGCGCGACCTTCAGGAAAGCCGGCGACTGCACGACCCACTTCTGCGCGCGCGTCCGCGTGGAAGCCTGCACCTTCTGGTCGACGGACAGGTCGTAGATGATGGCGGCTCCCGCTGCTCCCATCGGGCCTTCGAGGAGCGCGAGCGCCGCGCTCGCGCTGTCGCGCTGGCGCGCGGCGGCGCCGAGCAGGACGCTGGAGACGGGCTCCGCGCTCAGCTTGGCGTCGGCAGAGAGCGCTCGTCCCAAGCTGGCGACGGCGGAGGAGTGCTCGTTGCGGGCCGCGTGACTCTGCGCGAGCTCGAAAGCGACGCGCGCGTGCTCCGGGTGACGCTCGGCGAGCTTTTCGAGCGCCGAGTGCCCCTCTTGCTTGGCCGCTGCGAGCTCCGCGAGCACGGGATCGGGCCCCGGCGCGGGATCGGCGGGGAGCGCCGCACTCTGCGCCACCGGCCGAGCGGAGGGCCAACCCGACCACGCCGCGACGAGCCATGCGAGCCCGATTGGGATCGCGACCAGCAGCGCCGCGACGGCCAGGAGGGCACGCGCCGGCACGTTGCGCAACGGCTCACGGATGGCTTCGGGGAGCCGCGCCCGTCTCTCGTCGATGATGTCGCAAACCCCGGCAACCTCATCGGACGCGGTGGTCGCCGCGCGCTTCCAAGCCGAGGCTCTTGCGGGCGCGGACGGCGCGCTCCGAGCGGCCTCTCTGGCGCGCACCTCCGCCACGCGCTCGGCGACCTCCCGGGTGCGGCCCTCGTCCAGGAGCAGCGTGCCGCCCGGCCCCTGCGCTGGTGGCGCGGGCTCCGGCAGCGGAGCCGCCGGCGCCGCGACCGAGCCGTAGAGCTCGGCCGCAGTGCCGAGGATCGCCGTGGGAGCGCCGTCGGGCTCGGCAACGGCTGCCGGTCGCAGCAGCTCGTCGAAGGCCTGCTCGACCTCCTGGGCCGTCTGAAAGCGGGCGCTGACTTCCTTGGCGAGCAGTCGACGCACCACCTGCTCGACTCGCTCCGGGATCTCCAGTCCGGGCACGCGTTCCGAGAAGGGTGGCGCGACCTTGGAGAGCTGCTGGCCGAGGAGGCCAGCGTCACTCTCGGCGCTGAACGGGCGCACGCCGCTCAAGAGCTCGTACGTGATCACGCCGAGCGCGTACAGATCGGCACGATGGTCCACGCTGAGGCCGAGGGCCTGCTCCGGCGGCATGTACTCGGGAGTTCCGTGCACGACGCCGACTCTGGTGAGTGGAGCGGGGGCGCGTGCTCCGGGCGCGGCCCCTCCCGCCGCGCCGTCGGTGAGCTTGGCGAGGCCGAAGTCGAGCATCTTGACGAAGTCCGAATCCTCGCCCTGCGTGACGAGCATCACGTTCTCGGGCTTGAGGTCGCGGTGCACGATGCCGAGCGCGTGTGCAGCCGCGAGCGCGCTGGCAGTCTGCCGAGCGATGTGCAGCGCTCGCGGCACAGGCATGGCTCCGGCCGCGATCTCGTCGCGCAACGACCTGCCCTGCACGAGCTCGAGAACCAGAAACAGCGAGCCGTCGGGGAGCTTGCCGCAGTCGGTGGCAGCGGCGATGTTCGGGTGCTCGATGTTCGCGGTGGCCATCGCCTCCCGCTCGAAGCGCGCGACGACGTCCTTCGTGTCGCACAGCTCTGGGCGCAGCACCTTGACCGCCACGCGCTTCCTCATCAGCACGTGCTCGGCGGCGTACACCCTGCCCATGGCACCCTCGCCGAGCAGCTCGTCCAGGCGGTAGCGCTCGGCCAGCACGCTGCCGACGATCGAGTCCGCCGGACTGGTTTCGGGGGGGGCGCTCATCCGACGTGCCCGAGTATGCTGCGCACTCGGACGGATCTCCATCGATCGCGACCGCGCAGCTTCCGCCGGGCAAGTTCCAGCGCGCACCGGGGAGCGCCGGCATGCGACACTCGCTCCGTCGGACAAGCGCGACGACGCACTGGAGCGGGAGCTCGCTCGACTCCTCGCTCTGGAGCGCGATGCACCGCCGACGGCGACCGACGAGCTCGCCCGCCTGCTCGCGGACGAAGCGCCCTTCGTCGCGGCAGGAGCCGCAGAGACGAGCACCTGGGACTACCTTCGTGCCATCTTGCCGAGGCGATGCGCGCGGCCTTCGGTGGTCACACGCGCCCGACGTAGAGGGCGGCTCGCGGGCCCCACCGAGACCGGGTAGCATCGGGGCATGAAGCGCGCCGCCTGGGCCCTGCCCGTCTTGCTCTGGACCCACGCCGCCGCCGCGCTGTCGCAACCGGACGGCACGCCCATCCCGGTCGGGGGCAGCCTGCAAGGCCTGTTCACGGGCCGCGGGGAGGCCATCAACGCGCTGAACGACGCCGCGACGACCCCCGAGACCTTCACGCCGAGCTGCGGGCTGACCTTCGAGGTGCTCCAGCGCAACGCGGGCTACAAGAACTCCTTCGGTTGGTACAACGTGACCGGGCAGAAGCCGCCGCTCAGCGACCACCACGAGTTCCTGAGCTGCAACGACGGTGTCGGTACCGTCAAGACGCTCGACATCAAGAAGGACCCGGCCTACCTGGGCGGGACCATCGGCTTCTATCAAGCCACCGGCAGCTGCGCGACCGTCACCAACAACGCCGCCATCTTCTACAGCGAGAAGAAGTACAACCCGGACGGCAGCCAGGCGAACCCGTTCATTCACCTGCTGATCTACAACAGCACGGTGACCCCCAAGGCCTTCTACTTCGGGTGGGAGGACCTGCTCAGCGGCGGCGACAACGACTTCGACGATCTGACCACGTTCGTGACCGGCATCTCGTGCTCGGGCGGCGGAGGGAAGTGCCAGACCGGCAAACCCGGCGTCTGCGCGGACGGCACCAACCAGTGCCAGAGCGGGACGCTCACCTGCGTGCCGCTCGTCGAGCCCTCCGCCGAGAAGTGCGACGGCTTCGACAACGACTGCAACGGCTCGGTGGACGACGGAGACATCTGCCCCACCGGGCAGGTCTGCGACAACGGAGTGTGCGTGCCCAAGTGCGGCGGCGGCGAGTTCAACTGCCCCGTCAACAAGGCCTGCAAGCCCGACAAGGGTGTGTGCGTCGATCCCGCGTGCCTCACGGTGACGTGCCCCGAAGGCTCGAAGTGCGTCGGCGGGACCTGCCTGGATCCGTGCTCGGGCGCGAGCTGCCCGAAGGGCCAGGCCTGTATCGCGGGCAACTGCGTCGATCCTTGCCTCGCCATCACCTGCGACTCGAGCCAGGTCTGCACCGCCGGAGCTTGCATCGATCAGTGCCAGTGCGCGGGCTGCGCCACCGGCGAGCAGTGCGAGGCGAGCGGGCTCTGCACGCCCGCCGCCTGTGCAGGCAAGACCTGCCCAGCGGGCCAGTACTGCCAGAGCGACGGGACTTGCGCCGACGCCTGCGGCGGCGTGGTGTGCCCGGCGGGCCAGAGCTGCAGCCTGGGGCAGTGCGCGCCGAGCAGCGGCACCGGCGGCAGCGGCGGCGCGAGCGACGGCGGCGCCGGAAGCGGCGGGCTGGTGATCGGCAGCGGAGGCAGCTCCGCGAGCACTGGCGCAGGCGGCGGCGTTGGCGCCAACAAGGGTGGAGTCACCGAGTCCGGCGACGAGGGCGGCTGCGGCTGTCGCGCCGGCGCGGGCGGGCCTCGCCCCTGGCACGCGCTGCTCGGGTCGTTCGCGCTGCTGCTGCTCATGCGCCGGCGGAGAGCCAGCGAGCGCAAGCGCTGACGGCGGCGCGCAGAACGACGGGAATCGTCAGCGAGGCCGAGGTCTTGACGGACAGGGGCGCCTCCGCGGCGCGATTCAGCGCACCAGTCCGCGTCCTGCTCGTCGCAAACGCACGACCGAGCTTGCTCAGATGTCGCCGCTGCTCGGCACCTGACAACCCGCGCCTTGCTGGTAGTCGACCCCGCACGGACCGTTCTGTGTCACGCAGCACTTGACCGCGGGCGACGCTGGTGTCGGGCAAGTCTGGGGATTGCAGGTGCCCGCGCTGGTCCCTCCGCTCCCGCCGGCGCCGCCGCTCGTACCGGTTCCGCCGCTGCCCCCGCCCGAGCCGGTCTCCCCTCCGCTGCTCGCGGCGTCGACCTTCACATCCTTGCCGGCGTCACTCGGCGTGCTGAAGACGCCGTCCGATTCGTCGGCCGAAGCACACGAGGAGGTCGACACCACCGGCACCCCGGCGAACGCCGCGAGAACCATCGCCATGCGCTGGGTCTTCGACCGCTTCATGGTCCTCAGCGTACGGCCCTCCGCGCGCCGACGGGAGCGTCGAGTTCCGACAGGGACGTCGGAGTGCCGCCGTGTCGCGAGCGCGTCGCGGACATCGGGAATTCCCGACTGCGAGTCCTCCCCGCCCGCCCCCTGGCCAGTCTGGAGTGCGGACCGCCCTCGGAGATTGGGCCATCCCCGCGTGAGGGCGTATCGTGCTCTCGGGGCGCGGCTCCGCGTCCCGAGCCGGGAGCGCATCGATGGCCAAGGTCTGCGTGCAGTGCGACAAGAAGATCGGCATGTTCTCGAGCGCCATCGAGGGCGTGTACTGCTCGTACGAGTGCCGCGACCAGAGCCGCAAGGCCATCGCCGAGAACGAGCGCCGTTCGCAGGACCGCATCGTCGAGGCCGAGAAGGCGGCGCGCGACGCCGCCGCGGCTGCCGCGGCAGCGGAGGCGGCAGCTTCAGCAGCGGCCGCGCGCCTGCGCGCCTGTCCCAAGTGCGGCGCGGAGTGGCGCTTCGTCCACGACGGCGCGGGCGCGGGTTTGCACCGGGGTGAGTGCGGCAAGTGCGGGCTCGCCGCGACCTTCAAGGACATCGAGAAGTGTCCGACTTGCACCGGCATGTCGCTCTTGGTCGAAGCGACCGGCTCGCGCTGCCCGCGCTGCAAGTTCCGCCGAGCGTGAGGTGCCTCGTGCGCAGACTCTGCGCACGGCCTCCGCCGCCCTGAATTGGCGAGCTTCGCCTGCGGTGGTAGGCGGTCGGACATGAACGCGACGCGCTGGGTCGTCTTGGTCGTGGTTGGGCTCTTGGGGTGCAGCTCCGGCAGCTCCACGGGCGGCGGCGGGGGCAACTGCCCCGACTACTCCGGCAGCTGGACGCTGAGCGGGACCTGCCCGGACACCGCCTGCACCATCTCGCAGAGCGGGTGCAGCTTCTCGATGTCCTGCACGCCCAGCGGCGCGGCGTACCAGGGGTCCATCAGCGGCAGCTCCATCACGTTCGGTGACGGATCGGACTCGTGCAGCGGTAGCTTGGGCACCAAGACGGCGAGCGGCTCGTGCAACACGAGCCTGGGCTCGTGCCAGTGGAACGCGGCGTGTCAGAGCGGCGCCTGCGGAACGGTGGCCAGCGGTGGTGGTGGTGGCGGCGGGGGCAGCGGGGGCGGCTCGGGCATCGACTGCAACGCCAGCTGCCAGACCCTCACCAACTGCTGCACGGGCATGTCGATGAGCGACTGCCTGGAGGGCTGCAACAGCACGCCGAGCACGAGCTCCGCCTGCATCGCCTGCTTCCAGAACCCGAGCTGCGGCAGCCTCACCCCCTGCGTGATCGCCAACTGCGAGGTACCGAGCGAGCTCTGCCCGAACTGAGCCGGCGGAGGCGACGCTACGCCGCGGTCTTCCGCCTGCGTGCCGACCAGAGCCCGAGCAGCGCGAGCCCGAGCACTGCTCCGAGCGCGCCCCGCGCAGGCGAGGTGCGGCAGCCGCAGCCGCCGTCGTCGTCCCTCGCCGGAGCTTTGCCCGCCCCTCCCCCGGTCGAGCTCCCGCCGCTGCCGGGGACCCCGCCTCCGCCGGTCGAGTTGCCCGCGGCCCCGCCGGCCGCGCCGGTGCCGCTCCCGCCCGAACCGCCCGTGCCGGGCGTGCAGGTCGGCTCGGCGTCGGAGCCGGTCGGCAGGTTGTTGCGGTACGTCTTCCACATGTCGCCGACGAACGCGCTCGACGCGGAGCCGCCGCCCTGGACGTCGCCGCTCATCCAGCGATCGACGTAGTCGAAGTACGGATCGTGGGCCCAGAGCTTCTTCGAGTGCAGCATCAAGGTCGAGAGCATCTGCCCCACCCAGTAGCCGCTGGTGCAGCAGTTGCGGTAGTCCTCGCAGCCGTCCGAGAGCTTCGCCGGGTCGCGGCAGTCCTTCGCGCCCGAACCGGAGCAGCCGTTCTGGAAGTAAGTCTGGTTGGGCCCGCAGTCCCAGCCGAACAAGGCCTTTCCGTTCGCCCCCGCGTAGGTCTGGCCGTCCTCGCCGAAGTGGCTGTCGTCGTAGTCCAGGCCGACCTTCAGCAGATCGCAGTCCCCGAGCAAGCGCGCGGCGAACACGATGGGCCACTTGCGGCCGCTGTGGTGCCCGCCGTTCGCCGCCCAGTTGCCGCCGGACTTCAGCACGCCGTAGTTGTCGATGCCGTGCTGGATCATCGAGACGACGAGCTCGTCGCGCTCGGGAGTGTCGAGCAGGACGTAGAGCGCGGCGTCGCTGACGTAGGTCGAGACCTCTCGGCCGTAGCAGGCGTGGGCACCGGCGCCGTTGAACCAGTTGTCCTCCGCGCAGCTGTGCTGGATCTCCCAGGAGCTCAGGTGGTCCATGCGCGGGCGGTCCGCCATCTTCAGGAGCTCGGCGCCGTTCGGCTTCGAGCTCGGCGCGGGCAGCTTGGGCAGAAGCGACCAGTCGATCTGCTGGGTGTCGAGGTGCTGCTTGAACGTGCCCGCGTAGGCGGGTCGGAGCGCCGTCGCCGGCAGCGCCGCCCCCACCACGGTGAGGACGGCCTGGGACTGCAACGGCCCGACGTTCTTGGGGTCGATGCCCTCGGGCTTGCTCACGCTGGACACCAGCGACGAGTCGGCGGCGAGCGTCTTGGGAAACGACACCGCGTCCGTGGTGTCGTAGGCACCGCCGCGGGAGTCGTAGCCCTGTCGGCCGCCCATGGGATTCAGCGCCGAGCCGTGGCGCGTCCCCGTGGGCGCCGGCGAGACGGAGACCACGGTGACCGGACCCACTACCCAGTGATCGCCGCTGGCGAACTTGCCCGACTCGTAGGCCTTGTCGAACGTCCAGGTGACGCCGTACTGCGAGATCGACGTCACCGGCTCGGCGCGAGCCCCGGACGCGAGACCGAGCAAGGAGAGCGCAGCACCCAGCGCGACAGCCCGCTTCATCGCCTCATGATGCCAGAGACGCGGCGCCGTTGCGACGGGCTCGTCCTGCGCAGCGCCAGGAGCAGAGCGACCGCGACATGCGCCCACCACGCGCGCTCCGTCCCGCGCTTGTCCACGCGACAACCGCAGCCGGAGCTCGAGCTCGACGACGTTCCGAGCCCCGCTTCGGCCGAGGCGTCGGCGCCGCTCGACGCGCCGGTGCCGGTCGCGCCGCCGCTGCCGCCGCCGGGCGAGCCGCTGGCGCCGCCGGCGCTGCCACCCGCTCCGCCGCTTCCCGACCCGCCACCGGTGCCCGAGCTTCCCGCCGCGCCGCCGCTCCCCGCTGACCCGTCGCTGCCTGCGTCCGCGGGGCCGCAGCCGACGCAGCACACGCCGCTCACGCAATCGCCCGTGTCACACTGGCCGGACCCGGTGCAGCTGCACCCGGCGCCGCACGCCGAGCGCACGAAGATCCACGCCGTGTTCGAGCCGCCCGAGTTCTGGAGGTGCTGCGCGATCAGCGTGTTCCCATCCATGTCGAGCCGCGTGCCGAGCTGACCCTGGACCGGGACGGACAGCGCTTGTTCGTGGACCCACGCGCCCGCCTTGCGTGCGTAGGTCTCGACGCCACCGGTGTAGGCCCGGCCGACGGCGATCGAGTCGCCGCTCAGCGCGAGGGAGAGCAGGCCCGAGACGCCAGGCGCGTCGATCTCCGCCTCCGGGCTCCAGGTCGAGCCGCTCAGCGCGAAGGTCACCACCCAGGTGTCACCGCCCGTGCCGACCGCGATGCGACCGGCGTCGAGCTCGACCGGAATGCCGAAGCCGGCGCTGCTCTTGCTGCTCGGTGGCGTCAGCGTCGCTTCGAGCGCCCAGCTGGTGCCGGTTCGGGAGAAGACGTGCGCCGCACCGGGCGCGGCACCCACGACGATGCGGTCGCCGTCGATGTCGATGTACGTGCCCCAACGCTGAGACGTGCTCGGCGTCGGACTGGTGAGCACGCCTTGCTGCACCCAGCTGCCCCCGCTGCGGACGTAGACGTAGACCGAGCCAGCCTGCGCGAAGTTGCCGACCTTGACCTCCGGCGCAGCCACCACCAGCGTGTCGCCGGAGAGACCCACGCTCTTGCCGAAGCGAGCGCCGGCAACGGCCGGCGTCAGCGTCAACGTGCTCTCCGCTTGCCAGCTCGTTCCGTTCCAGGTCAGCGTTGCGACGGCGCCGGCCAGCGATGCCTCCTCCGGCGCGCCGAGCGCCGCGCGCGTGCCGTCAATCGCCAGCGCTTCGCCGATGCCTTTGAGCGACGGAGCCCCGAGGCTCTTCAGCGTCCAGGTCGCTCCGCTCCGGTGTAGCGAGCTCCAGAGCCAGAGCGCGACGTCCCCATCGATGGCCACGTCGGGCTGCACGTTCGCGAGGGTGGTGGCGAGCGGCTGAGACTGGATGCTCCACGTCCCCGCGCTGGCGGTGGCGGACAGGAGCAGCGTTGCGGACGTGAGGCAGGCGAATCGTCGCATGATTCCTCAAGATACCGAGCCGACCGCCTGCGAGCGACCCTGAAAGAAAATGAAAGTCGTCGCTGAGCACTCGGGTCAGCGCACGACGATGTCCTTCATCCAGGGCACCTCGGGCGGAGTCTGAGCCTGGATCTTCGCAGACCACTCCTCGTCGGTGAGGCGCTCGAAGTTCGACGTCAGGTGCTGGAAGTAGCTGGAGACCAGGCCGGCGTAGGCGCGGGGCCCGGTGCAGGTGTCCACCGTCACGACCATCAGTCGGGGCATTCCCGTGCCGACGTGGAGCACGTTGCCGACCATCGCCCCGCCGGGGTCGGTGGGCTGGGTGTGAACGTCCGCCACGATCGGATCGAGCTTCAGCCCTCGGCTCGCGTCGTAGAACAGCTTCTTGTACCAGCCGGACTCGAAGAACGGATCGCCGCAGCCTTCGTTGACCACTACCGCGTCGTTGATGAACGCCATCTGCTCCGCGGAGTGCGGCGCGCCGCTCCGCTGGTTCTCGGCCATCTTGCCCAGGGTCGCCGCCACGAAGGACAGGTTCTCGAAGTAGGCCTGGACGTGCGTCCCGAGCGAGGAGTACTGCCCGAAGTCGAGCCCGCCGATCAGGGTCGCGCCCTTGGTGGCGAAGGCGCCGAGCTTGGCGAAGAACTCCGGGTAGGGCTCGACGTAGGCGTCGGGGAACTCGCAGGAAGCGCCGCCGGTGTACGACTGCTTGGCGTAGAGGAATGGTGTCGTGCCGGAGCTCGGCCCACGACGCCAGCTCCGTGTTGAGCAGGCGACGTCCCCAGGCCTCCGTGCCGGTCACCGCTGGCAGGCCCACGGTCTTCGGGCTCTTCACATCGGCGCTCGGCCGGAGCGTGCGCAGCATGCCCAGCCACAGGTTGTACAGGTTGCCCTCCCAATACTCGGCGGGGTGGGCGTCGGCGAGCACGCGCATCGAGGCCAGATCCGGGGCGTACTTCCACTGCTCGAGCTCGGGGGCGAGGAGCAAGCCGGCCTGATCGTTGCCGAAGGCCGCGAAGGCCGCGTCGAGCGGATCCGGCAGCATGCGGAACTGCGTGCCCTTCTGCACCCGGTCGTAGACCACGTTGCTGAACACGTGGCTGTCGAGCACGTAGCGCTGGCCGAACAGCAGGAACGAGCTGCTCAGCGGCAGCGTGCCGCTGCCCAGGCCGTTGATCATGATGTGGCTGGAGATGCGCTGAGTTCCGTAACCTCCCTTGACGACCGCCTGGGCGATGGCCGCGTCCGTCGCCTGCGCGAGGTCCTTGGAGCTGCCCAGGCCGAGATCCGCGAGCAGCGCGTCGAGCTCCGGCACCACCATGCTGTCGTGCTCACCGACGAAGGCGCCGATGGTGTCGTCGACCCGCTTCCAGTCCGCGAGCGACTGCTCGGGCATCAGGGCCCGGAGCGCGTACGCACCCTCGAGCTGCCGGCGGTGGAAGACCTGGCTGCCGTCCTCCTGCGTCTCCAGGATGCGGAAGTCGATGCGCCCGAGCCACATCATGGCGCGGAAGTACTGCTCGAGCTCCGGGAGATCGGTGTAGTGCCCGCGCGGCTCGAACTGCGAGAAGTCCAGGTGCCGCTGGGCGTCGAACAGCACGACCTGTTCCTCACCCTGCGCGGCGACCGCCTTGTCGTAGAGCGTCTTGACCTCTGCCTTCGCGGCGCCAGCCACCGGATCGACGAGCTTGCCGCCGAGCAGGCTCAGCGCCACGGCGAGGTAGAGGTCGGCGTCCGCGCGCGCCTCCGCACCGAGGGCGCTGCCCGCGCCTTGCCCGAGCTCGGCGCGCATGTTCCCGAGCAAGCGCGTCAGCGTCGGGACCAGCGAGTACAGCTCCACCTGCATCAGGAGCGCGTCGTAGGACTGGTGAACCGCGTACAGGATGGAGTCCGCCGACACGTACACCGGCAGATCTTCCAGGTAGATGGTCTGGTAGCCGTAGACGAAGCTGGGGAAGCGCCGGTTCTCGCTGATCACGAAGCCGTGCTTGCCGAGCGCGCTCTGTTCCGCGCTGGGCAGGGCGAGCGCCGACTTCTGGATCAAGTCCAGGCCGGCGGCCGAGAGCGGCGAGTAGTCGAGGGACGCGCTGAAGGGCACGGCGTACTTCGCCGCGAAGCCCTGGGCGTCGAGGTTCGCGACCGCGGCCAGCTCCTGCTGGAGCTTCTCGAGCTCGGCGGCGTCCCCGGGCGAGAGCTGGGTGGTCACGGGCTTGCCCGGCGTGAGGGGCTGGCTGGGCTTGGGCCCGCCCGGGGCGTGGGGCGTGATCGAACCGCCCGACTCCTCGGGTGTGCCACCGCAACCGGCGAGCACCAGCGCCACTACCGTGATGAGCGAGCCTGCGTGGGCCAGGGTTTTCATGGGGGATCTCCGTTCGACGGGCGGATCACTGCCTGGGAGCGATTTGGCACAGTCGAGCTGTGCATCGGGCGTGCCAGCAGCCCGCGGCTTTCTGGGCCTCTTCCCGGCTTCTCCCCGATATTCGCGCCGTGTCTCCCGGCGCTCGGCTCGCCTTCGTCTCGACGCTCGCGCTCGTCGCGTGCCGGCGTGCGCCGTCGCCGCCGATCCCGGCGACCCAGCCCGCCCCTCCCGAGGCGCCGGCTAGCGAGGCCGCTCCCAGCGACGAGGCCGCCCCCGCCAGCGCTTCGGTGAGCGAGCCGCCGCCGCGCATCGGCGCGCTGTCGTCGCGGGTGTTCGTGCGCCAGAGCCCGCGCCCGACGAGCCCGGAGATCGGCGTGCTCCACGTCGGCGCGGTCGTGCCGCTTCGCGACGCCAAACCCGCGGGCACCGAAGGTTGCGTCCGGGGTTGGTACGGCGTCGAGCCGGAGGGCTACGTCTGTCTCGATCCGAGCACGACCCTCGACGTGGAGTCGCACCCGCTGCTCGCCGCCAAGCGCGCTCACCACGGCAAGTTCGACAGCGCCACGCCCTTCCGCTGGAGCACCTCCCGCGAGGGCTTGCTCTACCGCAAGCTGCCGACGGCCGCCGAGCAGCGCCAGACCGAGTTCGAGCTCGACGCGCACCTCGCGCGCTTGGAGAAGCTGCGCAGCGCCAAGGCCGAAGGCCGTGATCCGGGTCGCGTCCCCGCCGCGCTGCGCGACGTCGAGCTCGCGGCAGCCAAGGGCGAGCCGCCGCCCATCCTCGCTTCGGGAGCGCTCTCGCCCTGGTCCCTGGCGAGCGCGCCCCAGGAGACTCGCCCCTTCGCCAAGTGGATCCCAGCCCGCTCCGCCATCGCCTGGACCGACGAGTTCGTGGCCGACGGCCGGAGCTGGGTCTTGACCGACGACCTCTTGGTCGCGCCGAAGGACAAGCTGGTCCCGCTCGAGCCCTCGAGCTACGCCGGCGTGCTCGTCGACGGCGAGCGCGTGCGTCTGCCCCTGGCCTTCGTGCGCCACGACGCGAAGCCGAAGTACCGCGTGGCCGCCACCGCCTCGGATCTGACGCCCGTGAGCTTCGAGGACGAGCTCAGCGTCGAGGAGCCCAACCCGGACGACCCCGATCCGCTCGCGGGCTTCCGCGAGGACACCTCGCCCGGCGCGGTGCTCGAGACCAAGGACGCCTGGCCACGCCTGGCCGCGGTGGGCCTGACCGGCCGCTACCGGAAGGAGCGCCGCACGCGCTACCTCGAGACCAGCGACGGCTACTGGATGCGTGAGAAAGACGCCACCCTGGTCGAGGAGCGCCCACCCCGCGGCTTCGCCCTCGCGAACGGCGAGAAGTGGATCGACATCAGCATCTTCAAGGGCACGCTGGTGGCCTACGAAGGCGAGCGCGCCATCTTCGCCACGCTGATCTCCCCCGGCGCCAACGGCTACAAGCGCGAAGAAGGCGCCCGCGCGAAGTTCACCACGCCCACCGGCACCTTCCGCATCGAGTGGAAGCACCGCTCCACGACCATGACGCCGGACCCCGAGCGCAAGAGCTACTACCTCTCCGAGGTCCCCTTCACGCAGTTCTTCCACATGCCCTTCGCCTTGCACGCGGCCTACTGGCACGATCGCTTCGGCGAGCCGAAGAGCGGCGGCTGCGTGAACCTCTCCCCGCGCGACGCCCGCTGGCTCTTCGAGTGGACCGACCCGGTGGTGCCGGAGACCTGGCACGGCGTGCGCTCGGGGGATGCGCGCGGCGCGGGGACGTGGGTCAGGGTGCGCTGAGTCGCGCGGCAGAGGCCCGCGGGCAGTGGCGACTGCCCTTTGGCATACTCGGCGGATGGGGAGGCGCGCGTTTGTCGTCATCGGCGCGACGGCCGCCTGCATCGTGATTGGCCTGGTCCTTCTCTACCGCCAGCACGCCGGCTCTCGGGGCCGGAGTCGCGTGGCTCTCCTGAGCGCTCAGTCGATTCAGCTCGCAAGGCGTGGCCTCCCCAGTGGCAGGTACCGCGTGTACTGCGGAGACATGACCTGTGTTCTGCAGTCCCACGTGTGTTGCGACACCCCAGGAGGAATGAGTTTCAGCGCGGAGCCAGGCACGGTCGATTGTGTGCCACGGGATCGAGCGTGCCGGCGTGGATCTCATCGCATCGAATGTGACGAGCCAGCCGACTGTCCAGCTTCTCACAAGTGTTGTAGCGGGCGGGGAGTCACGGCCTGCATGCTTGGCGAGTGCGAGGTCGGGCAACGGCAGTTCTGCGACGACGATTCGGAGTGCCCGTCCAAGGTTTGCAGGAGCGGAATGTGCCGAGCTCGAGGTCGGCTCAAGATCCCGAGAGCGCCCTTGCCGTCGACCGAATAGAGCCATCACCGAGGATTGGAGGGCCGAGCGACGCGAGCGGAGGGGGGACGACTCCCGCGCGCGACGGCGTCCCTGATCTCCACGCGACCGGTGTACTCTGCCGTATGTGCCTCGCACCGGACCGAACCTCGCACTGACGGCGGTGCTCATCGTCTCGTGCGGCGCGCGAAGCGAAATGAGCGACGTCGGTCCGCGACCAGCGACGAGCGGCGCAGGAGGGGCCGCGTGCTGCGCGGATGACGCCTCGGTCGCAGGCAGTGGGGGAAGTGGCTCGGTGCTTCCGGTACCAGATGCCGGCGCCGACACCACGCTGGATGGCGCAGCAGGAAGTATTGGAACCGACGCCTCCGACGGCGCGCCTGCGCCGGCGCTGATGCTGGTGGAGCCGGTTGTTCTGCTTCAGACACCGCTTGGATTCGTCGACTCGATGCCAGAGCTGGTGCTCGCCTCCGTCGACGGCCATCGCATCGCTCTGGTGCTGAGGCGGCAGGCCGCGGCCGGAAACTCCGCACCGCATCAAATCAGGCACATGGGTCTCGAACCGTGGAGCAACTGGCCGCCGAGTGGCGCCGCGCTGCAGTCGCACCTCACCCTCACGGATGCGGCTCTGTCTGGCCACCACGCCGTCGGACCGGCACCCGGCGACCACTTCAGCGTGCTTGCTTCGAAAAGTGGCAGCTCGTGGCTCGCGCGCAGCGTCTCGCCGGATGCAGATTACGTCGGGACGCTCTCGGAGATTGCCGGCGAAGCGCGTTTTGTTTCGCTCGGACCGTCAGCTCAGCTCGTTGGGACGCAAGGGTCCAGTAGCGCGAGCGCGCGCTTGACCTTGTTCCCCACAACGGGCCCTTCGCAGGCTGTCGAGATCGGGTGTGGTCCGGGCGGCACGTCCACGCGAGCCGTCGCCGCAGGCACCGAGTGGTTGGTCGCAACGCCGGGCTACCACGTTGCCGTTCCAGGAGGGTGCACGACTGAAGCCACCCCGCACGTCGGGTTCTTTCGGGTCTCCGCGGCACCGATGCTCCTCGCGGAAGTCCCGAAGTACCTGAGCATCCTGCTCAGTGCGCCCCCACATTTCGAGATGGCTCCACACCCCGAGGGCCAATGGGTTGTGTTCAGCGGCGGCGGCTATCCCAGGATTCATAGGAGGATTCCCCCAAGTTCGGGGCTGGACTGCCAGTCCCTGGTGCAGCCCGGTTCCTGGCAGGGGGAGCTCGACGCGGACGCCGTGGGAGGACGGGCAGTCGCCGTAGTTTGGACCGATCTCGGTGCGAAGCTGCCCCGCGTGAACATCGACTTGACGGATGAATGGTGCATCCCACTCGGATCGAAGAGCCTCGAGCGCCCGGTAACGGGCAAGCCGAGCGTCGTCTCATCGCCGTCGGGAACTGGTCTGCTCGTGGCGTGGGCAGAGGATGGGCCGAACCCAGGAATCGCGCTGGCGCGGTTCGACTATCACCCGACCCAGTCGCCCTAGTGCCAGGTGTCCGTGAAGGACGCGCCGCGGGCAGCAAAAAAGACGCGCCAGACTCGCGGCGACGCGTCCCCTCCGCCCGCGTGCGCGCGAGCATCGGCAAGACGTGGGTGGTCTTGGCACTCCGCCACCGCTCGCGCGCACCGGGCTTGGAGGGGACCGCGGAGCGAAGCGACGCGAGGGGAGGCAGGACAACACATGCCCTTCGCCTTGCACGCGGCCTACTGGCACGATCGCTTCGGCGAGCCGAAGAGCGGCGGCTGCGTGAACCTCTCCCCGCGCGACGCCCGCTGGCTCTTCGAGTGGACCGACCCGGTGGTGCCGGAGACCTGGCACGGCGTGCGCTCGGGGGATGCGCGCGGCGCGGGGACGTGGGTCAGGGTGCGCTGAGTCGCGCGGCAGAGGCCCGCGGGCAGTGGCGACTGCCCTTTGGCATACTCGGCGGATGGGCAGGCGCGCGTTTGTCGTCATCGGCGCGACGGCCGCCTGCATCGTGATTGGCCTGGTCCTTCTCTACCGCCAGCACGCTGACTCCGGGGGTCGGGGTCGCGTGGCTCTCCTGAGCGCTCAGTCGATTCAGCTCGCAAGGCGTGGCCTCCCCAGTGGCAGGTACCGCGTGTACTGCGGAGACAGGACCTGTGTTCTGCAATCCGAAGTGTGTTGCGACACCCCGGGAAGAATGAGTCCGGGTGCGGAGGAGCCAGGCACGATCGATTGTGTGCCACGGGAGCAGGCGTGCCCGCGCAGGTCTCATCGCCTCGAATGTGACGAGCCAGCCGACTGTCCGGCGACTCACAAGTGTTGTGGATTGTCGCAGTACTGCCATTGCCCGACCTCGCACTCGCCCTGGACGCAGGCCGTGATTCCCCGTCGTACGTTGGACAAAGACTTCGGGGAGCTCGCGGTCGCTCTGCAACGGCCTCACGCTGGCATCGTCCGCCTCGTCGGGATTCGTACTCGCAGACTTCCTCTGTCACTTCGAGGGGCGCAGACAGGGCGGCTGACATCGAGACGGCTGACCTTCGGGGTCGCCCTCGCGTGCCAGGCTCGAAACGACGCGTCCCCTCCGCCCGTGCGCGCGAGCATCGGCCCGGGCCCAGGCCGCGCGGCGCGCGAGCCGGTAGTCCGTGCTGACATGCGAGCAGGCAGACGGGGACCTACACACGGAGCTGCGCGACACTCATTGACGCACGTCAACGTCGCTTGGCATCCGCACGAGCGTCTACGTGTCGGTGTTGTAGCCCGTGCAGACGCCGATGCCGCCCACGATGAGGCATGGGCCGCAACCGTCACCGCAGTCCTTGTCTTTGCCACAGCTGAGGATGG
The DNA here is from genome assembly GCA_015075635.1 of Polyangiaceae bacterium. NCBI lineage: Bacteria > Pseudomonadati > Myxococcota > Polyangiales > Polyangiaceae > Polyangiaceae bacterium. The sequence goes on along the minus strand of JABTUA010000003.1, from coordinate 1,087,283 downwards.
TGCAGACGAGCACGTCGCCAGGAGAGCTCGGCGGGCGACAGCATGGCTGGAGGCGTCCTCCTGATGGCCGTCGGGGGTGGCCTGGCCGTCGGCGGTGGCATCTTGCTCTTGGTGTCGCCGATCAGAGCCGCGACCGGGCCGAGCGGTGCGCGCGGCACGGCGACCTGGAGCTTCTGAGCCCTCGAGCGCGCGACCACGCCCTGCGCTGAGTCGGGACGCGCTAGTGGAGTGGCAGGCGAATGGGCGAGTCGAGCCCACTTGAGCGCTGCTTCAGTTCCCTGGGCAACTCGAGCCGACCACGCACGACGGAGCGCCTCCGACCATGCAGCAGGTGCTCGCGCTGCCGGTCGAGGTCGGACACGACGCGCAGGGACAGCTGTTGCACGGCGTCGCAGGCTCGTAGTGGGTGCACTTGCCATCGACGCAGATCTGGTCCGCGAGGCAAGCCGTCCCGCAGTTGCCGCAGTCGAGCGGGCTCTTGCCCGTATCGACACAAGCGATGCCCGACCCTTTGCTGCAGCTCTGCTTGCCGCCGTCGCAGCTGCTCCCTCCGCTGCAGCTCCCGTTGTCGCAACTCTCGCCCGAGGCGCAGGGCTTTCCGCAGCCTCCACAGGCGCTCGGGTCGGAGCTCGTGTCCACGCAAGCGCCGGCGCACAGGCTGAGCCCGGGGCGGCACACGCACTTGCCCCCCGTACAGGTCTGAGCGGAGCCGCACTTCACCCCACACGCGCCGCAGTTCGAAGGGTCGAGGGCGGTGTCGATGCACTCCGAGCCGCAGCGCGCCATTTCGCCGAGGCAGCCGCATTTGCCGCTCGTGCAAGTGGAGAAGGCGGCGCCACAATCGCCAGCCACGAGGCAGGCGACACAGGTCTTGCTGCTCGGGTCGCAGAACGCCTTCGGTTTCGAGCACTGCGAGGCGTTTTCGCAGCCCACGACGCAGGTCTTCGTCGTCTGGTTGCAGTTGCCGCTCGGGCAGTCGCCGGGCTCGACGCAACCCACGCAGCTGTGCGTCGCCGGATCGCAGAAGGGCGCGCCGGGATCGGAGCAGTTGCCGTGGCCCAGGCACTTCACGCAGGTCTGAGCGGACTTGTCACAATAGGGGTTGGGAGGAGCGCAGCTTCCGTCGTCGACGCAGCTGGTGGGCGCTCCACCACTCCCGGCGCCGCTGGCGCCACCTGCCGGAGTCCCGCCGCCACCGCCTGCGCCCGCGGCGCCACCTGCGCCGGACGAGGAGAACGACGAGCCACTACAGGCCGCCAGGAGCAGGGCCAGCCCAGCGAACGAGACGACGCGGTGCATGAGCGCTGGAGTACGAGTACCCGCACTCTCGGCCCGGCAGGCACCGCGCCTCACGAAACGCCGCTGCTTCGGTAGCAACACGGAGGGGCAGGACCGGGTCGCAACCGAACCTCTGCTCGGCGCGAGCTCGGCTCGTCCTGGCTCGGGCCAATCAGGAGTGCGTCCCGACGCTCGACGGGTCGATGCTCCACTGGAAGTTGTCGAGGATGGTGAGCGAGTCGAGGATCTGATCGGAGACGTCGAAGACCATGAACTCGATCTGCATGACCTCGCCCGGCACGACGGGCGCCGTGGTGGTCAGCCAGACGGTGCCGCCGCCCGTGGTGCCCATCCCCGTGCCGGCGAGCTCGCCGGTGCCGCCCGGGCAGGTGTTGCAGCCCTTCACCTGGCACACGTCGAAGAAGCCGTTGTTGACGCTGACGGGGTTCTTGAGCGAGTCGAAGGAGATGTTCTTGTCGGCGGGGATGCCGGCCGCGCCCGTCTGCAAGAGCGCGAGGTAGAAGTCGTTGAAGCTCGTGCACTGCCAGGACCAGTATTCGTAGGAGAAGAACCGGAACTGGTACGAGAACGACTTGGCGTTGGTCGGCACGCGGATCTTGAGGCGCACGTTGATCGGATCGTTGGCGCCGCTGCCCGGCGGACAATTGCCCGAGCAGCCTTGCGAGGCCGGCAGCGCGCCCGCGTGGGCCGCCAGGTACGCGGCCGGGGGCTGGCTCCCGACGCCCATCGCCGAGCTCACCCCGGCGTAGCCCGGATCGTTCTCGTCCCGCATCCTGCCCGAGGAGATGCCGGCGAAGGTCGGACCGTTCTTCGGCACGATGCCGCCCGTGCCGTAGTTCTGGAGCACCGCGGCCTGCCAGCTCTGGAAGTTCGCGAGCTGGGCCGCGCTCGGCGTAGCGCCGTTCGCGAGCAGGAACTCGGCGCTGATCACGCCCCACTTCTTCTGGGCGGGAGGCGGGTTCTCCGTGGTGAACTGACAGAGATCGATCGCCTTGGCGACGTCCTCCGGCTTGACCCCGCTGAAGAGGGCGGCCGTGCTGCACGCGCTCGGCTGCGTGTCGGGCGTGCCCGGATCGCAGTCGTCGTCCACCGTGTTGCCGGGGTACTCGAAGGCGCCGGGATTGACTGCCTCCGGCTTGGAGCACTGCGCCGGCGTCTCGCAGCAGTCCCCGTCGCATTCGGTCCAGCCGTCCTTGTCCACGTCGACGACGTCGTCGGCCGTGCCGTTGCAGTCCTCGTCCGCGCCGTTCGCGCAGACTTCCTTGCCCGGCAGGACCTGCCCCGCGCAAGGACCGTAGGCCGTGCCCGTGGCGTTGCAGGTCTTGGTCCCGCCCACGCACTTGCCGACGCCCTCGGTGCCGGCTGGGCCCTCGTAGCAGGGCTGGGTCGCGCCCGGCGTACACGCGCAGGTCCCGCTGGTCTCGCAGCCGTCCTTCGCGTCACCGTTGCAGTCGGCGTAGCCACCGGCACAGGTGCCCATCTTGCACGCGCCGGCTTCGCAGGCGCTCTCTGCGTTGGTGAAGGTCGGACAAGCGGTGCCGCACGCTCCGCAGTTCTTCGGGTCGGCGTCCAGCGCGAGGCAGGCTCCGTTGCAGCACGTCTTCGCGCTGTCGGTGCACGGCTGCGATGCGGAGCAGCCCTCGACGCAGCTGCCGCTCTTGCAGATCTCGCCGGCGCCGCAGCTCGAGTCTTGGGCGCACTCGCCGCACTGGTGGGTCGCGGTGTCGCAGTACGGCGCCGCGCCGGAGCAGTCACCGTCCTCGTCGCAGCCCGGGACGCAGCTGCCCGAGCTCGCGCAGTACTGCCCGCTCGGACAGGCGGGACTGCAGCTCGCGCCGCCGCCCACGCCCGCGCTCGCGCCGCTGCCGCTGGCGCCGGTGCCGGTCGCGCCGCCGCTGCCGACCCCGGCGTCGCCGCCCGACGCTCCACACGCGACCGCCATGGCGATCGCCCCGAACACCACGAGTGCCTTGTGCATGTGAGAGACCTCCGCCAGAACCCGAGAGAGAGGGTCGCACGTTTCGGCGCGCGGTTCACCTACCCGGCCAACCTTCCCCGATACGCAGGTGTCGACCAGGACCTCCAGGTGCTCGTGCGCGACCAAACGGCGCCCGTAGACGAGGCACGCTTGAACGTCCTACTCGTACCGAGTGAAGTAGGAGCACGCCGTCCATGGCATCCCTGCGACGCGCGGGTTAGGATGCCTCCGATGCTCCGCCGCCTCGCGCTCGCGGTAGTCGGCCTCGCAGGGCTCTCGCTCTCGGTGGCGAGCTGCCTGGGCGTGGAGAGCGCGGCCGCCGATCCGCCGACCGGCGTCGGCGACGCCGGCTCCGACGCGGACGCGCACACGCTCGGCGACGGCGCCTGGGCGTGCACGCCGAAGACGTGCGCCGACCTCGGCGCGAACTGCGGAGACGTCGGCAACGGTTGCAGCGCCATCATCAACTGCGGGACCTGTCCGACCGGGCAAAACTGCGGCGCTGCCGGTCCCAACAAGTGCGGGGAGGGCACCTGCACGCCGTCGACCTGTGCGACGCTGGGCGCCGAGTGCGGCGCCATCGGGGATGGGTGCGGCAAGGCGCTCGACTGCGGCGTGTGCCCCGCGCCGAAGATCTGCGGCGCCTCGGGGCAGGCGAACGTGTGCGGCTGCGTGCCGACGACGTGCGCCGCTCAAGGCAAGGACTGCGGCAACATCCCCGATGGCTGCGGCGGCACGCTCGCGTGCGGCACCTGCCCGACCGGCAAGAAGTGCGGCGCCGGGGGCACGGCCAACGTCTGCGCGTGCGAGCCGACGACCTGTGCCGCCCAGGGCAAGGAGTGCGGCAGCATCCCCGACGGCTGCGGCGGCACGCTGTCCTGCGGGACGTGCGCGGCGCCCAAGACCTGCGGCGGCCTCGGCGTCGCGAACATGTGCGGGTGCAGCCCGGCGAACTGTCCGCCCATCTACCAGAACAGCTTCGAGTCACCGGGCGACTTCCCCAGCGGGTGGGTCAGCTGGCAGAACTGCCCGACCGACACGTCCTGGTCGGTCGCGCGCGACAACTATCCCGCGCCCGGCGGCGGCAGCTGGAACCTGCGCCTGCACAGCACGGGTTTCGTGCCGAGCTGCGCCTTCCCCGGCGTGTACGCGGTCACGCCGCCGGTGACGGCGCAGCCTGGACGCGTCTACCGAATCCACACCACCACGCGAAACGCCGGGAGTCTGGGCGAGACGCAAGTTCTGTTCATGGACGGGGCCGACAAGGAGATCGGCTTTTCTTCCGTGAAGTGGGCGACGGACGCCTGGCAGTACAACGCCGATCCGGTGCTCACCGCGACGTCTCCGGCGGGGACGCAGGCGCTCCGCGTTCGGCTGGCCCTCTTGACGCCATCCGAATATGCAGACGTCGACCTGCTCGAGGTGTATCTCGAGCCGTGAGCACCGCGCGATTGGCCGACCTCTTCGCCCCCCCTCTCGCCGGCCGAGCTGACCGTGCGGGACGTGAGCCCGCGTTTCGTCGAGTACCTGCGCCGCTTCAAGAACATCGTGAGCGACTGAGCGGCACGCTATCGTGGCGCCATGCCACGCTGGGCCGTCGAGGTGAGCGGTGTCGTCCAAGGCGTCGGCTTTCGTCCCTTCGTGCACGCGCTGGCCTCCGAGCTCGGGCTCGCCGGCTTCGTCTCGAACGCCGGCGCGAGGGTGCGCATCGAGGTGGAGGGGGCGGAGCCGGCGCTCGACGCTTTCGCTGCTGCGCTGACGGCGCGGGCACCGGTCCTGGCGCAGGTGAGCGCCGTCGAGATCCGGCCGCTCCCGACCACGGGGGAAGGCGGCTTCGTCATCCGCGAGAGTGACTCGCGCACCGCGGACGTGGTGCTGATGGCGCCCGACGTGGCCACCTGCGAGGACTGCCTGAGGGAGATCCGGGATCCGACCGGGCGCCGCTTCGGCTATGCGTTCACGAACTGCACGCGCTGCGGGCCGCGCCTGTCGGTCATCACCGGCTCGCCCTACGACCGCGCGCAGACGACGCTGGCGGCCTTCCCGATGTGCGAGCGCTGCCGGCACGAGTACGAAGACCCGAACGACCGGCGCTTTCACGCCGAGCCCATCGCCTGCGCCGACTGCGGCCCGAAGCTGGAGCGGCCGCTCCAGGAGGTGGCGGCGTGCCTGCTGGGCGGGGGAGTCGTCGCGCTCAAGAGCCTGGGCGGCTACCAGCTCGCCTGCGACGCGCGGAGCGACGCCGCGGTGGCGCGCCTCCGGGAGCGCAAGCTCCGAGACGACAAGCCCTTCGCCGTGATGCTGGCGGACGCGGCCAGCGCCGAGCGGGAGCTCTCGCTCGACCCCAAGGAGCGCGCGCTCTTGGAGTCCCGGGAGCGACCCATCGTGCTCTGCCGGCGGCGACCGGACAGCAGTGTCTCGAGCCTGGTCGCGCCGGGGCTGGCGGAGCTGGGCGTGCTCTTGCCGTACACGCCGCTCCATGACCTGTTGATGCGGGCGGTGGGCGGCATCCCGCTGGTGATGACCAGCGGAAACCGCTCCGAGGAGCCGATGGCCACGGAGGACGGAGACGCGCGGGCGCGCCTGTCGGCGATCGCCGATCTCTTCTTGGCCCACGATCGCCCGATCGCCGTCCGGGTGGACGACTCCGTGCTGCGCGTCGTCGCCGGCGCTCCGCTGTTCTTGCGCCGGGCACGCGGCTACGCGCCCCGCGCCGTGCGTCTTCCGCTGCCGCTGGCGCGGCCCACGCTGGCGGTGGGCGGTCAGCTCAAGAACGTCTTCGCGCTGGGCATCGGCGAGCTGGCGCTGCCGAGCGCGCACATCGGCGATCTGGACGACCCCGCGGCGCAGGACGACTTCGAGCGCATGCTGACGCTGTACCGCCGCCTGTTCGGCGTGATCCCAGAGCGCGTGGTGTGCGATCTGCACCCGGACTACGTCTCGACGCAGTGGGCCATGCGCTTCGCGGAAGAGACGGGCGCCGAGCTCGTGGCCGTGCAGCATCACCACGCGCACTTCGCCAGCGCGCTGTGCGACGCCGAGGTCACGGGTCCGGCCATCGGTGTCACCTTCGACGGCGTGGGCCTCGGGCACGACGGCGCGGCGTGGGGCGGTGAGTTTCTCGTCGGCGACGCGTGCGCGAGCCGGCGCGCCGCGCACCTGACCCCGGTGGGGATGCCGGGCGGTGACCGTGCCGCCCGCGAGCCCTGGCGCATGGGCGTGGCTCACCTGCTCCACGCCGGCGTGGACCCGGAGGACGTGCCGGCGCTCGCGGGCGTCGAAGCCTCGGCGCGGCGGGCGGTCACGGAGCTCCTGCGGCGGAACGTACACTGCCCTGTGACGTCGAGCGTGGGACGCCTGTTCGACGCGGTGGCGGCGCTGGCGGGCGGAGTGCAGCGTCAGGGCTTCGAGGGCCAGGCGGCGATGGGCCTGGAAGCTCTGGCCAGCAGCGTCGAGGACGACGGCGTGCTGTACGAGCTCACCGTGGACACGAGCCGGACGCCCTGGCTCCTGGATCCAGCCCCGATGTTCCGAGCGCTGGCGGAGCAGAGCGCGCCGGCCTCGCTCTTGGCCCGGCGATTCCACGAGTCGCTGGCCGAAGCAACTGCGCGCACGTGCGAGGCGTTGGCCCGCGAGCACGGCACGGCCCAGGTCGTGCTATCGGGAGGCGTGTTCGTGAACCGCGTGCTGACCGAGTCCCTGCTGCGCCGGCTGCCCGCGCGCGGCCTCGCGCCGCGCTGCCACCGCCAGGTGCCGCCCAACGACGGCGGCCTCGCCTTGGGGCAGCTCCACGCGCTGGCGGCCCGCGATGCGCGAGGAGACGCGGCATGTGCCTAGGCGTTCCTGGACGCGTGGTGGCGGTGGACGACTCCGACGCCGACCTCTTGATGGGGCGCGTCGAGTTCGGCGGCGTGAAGCAGAACGTGTGCTTGGCCCACGTGCCGGACGCGAAGCCCGGGGATTGGGTGCTGGTCCACGTCGGCTTCGCGCTGACGCGCATCTCGGAGGCGGAGGCAGCGCGGACCTTCGAGCTCCTGCGCGAGCTCGACGCGGCCTCGGAGCGCGGCGAGTGAAGTACCTGGCCGAATACCGGCAGCGCGAGGCGGTGGAGACGCTGGCCCGCGCCCTCCGCCGGCGCGTGACCCGACCCTGGGTGGTGATGGAGGTGTGCGGCGGGCAGACGCACTCCATCGTCCGCTACGGCGTGGACCAGCTCTTGCCCCCGGAGCTCGAGCTCGTGCACGGCCCTGGCTGCCCGGTGTGCGTGACCCCGCTCGAGACCATCGACCGCGCGCACGCCATCGCCGCCGAGCCCGACGTGGTGTTCTGCTCCTACGGCGACATGCTGCGCGTGCCCGGGTCGCGGGGCGATCTGCTCGCGCACAAGGCGCGCGGCGCGGACGTGCGCGTGGTGCTCTCGCCGCTGGACGCGCTGAGCATCGCCGCCGAGAACCCCGGGCGCCGCGTGGTGTTCTTCGCCATCGGCTTCGAGACCACCGCCCCGGCCAACGCGCAGGCGCTGCTCACCGCCAAGCGGCGCGGCCTCGACAACTTCTTCGCGCTGGTGTCCCACGTGAGGGTCCCGCCGGCGCTGACCGCCATCCTGGCGACAGAGGACAACCGCGTGCAGGCCTTCCTGGGGCCGGGGCACGTCTGCACGGTGATGGGCACCGGGGAGTACGAGCCCATCGCCGAGCGCCACCGCGTGCCGATCGTGATCACGGGGTTCGAGCCGGTCGATTTGCTGGAGGGCCTCTTGGCGACGGTGGAGCAGCTCGAGAGCGGGCGCTCCGAGGTGGAGATCCAGTACCGGAGGGCCGTGACCCGCGGCGGCAACGCCAAGGCCCGCGAGCTCCTGGCCCAGGTGTTCGTGACCTGCGACCGCAAGTGGCGCGGCATCGGCAAGATCCCCCAGAGCGGGCTCGAGCTCTCGCCGGAGTACCGGCGCTACGACGCGGAGCGGGAGCTCTCGGTTACGGCCATCGAGACCGCGGAGTCGCCGGAGTGTTTCAGTGGACAGGTCCTGTGCGGCTTGAAGAAACCGCTGGACTGTCCGGCCTTCGGCCGCGCGTGTACGCCCGAGCATCCGCTCGGCGCGACCATGGTGTCGTCGGAGGGCGCCTGCGCCGCCTACTACGCCTACGGGCGCCACCTCCCGCGAGTCGCCGAATGAGCGCGCCGGACGACGACGAGCTGGGCGCCTGTCCCCTGCCCTTCCGCGACTACGATCGGGTCGTGATCGGGCACGGCGGCGGCGGCACGCTGGCCGCGGAGCTGCTGCGCCAGGTGTTCCTGCCGGCCTTCGACAGCCCGGTGCTCGGCGCGCTGGAAGACTCCGCCGTGCTGGGCGCGGAGCCCGGGCGCATCGCGCTCACCACCGACGCCTTCGTGGTCAAGCCGCGCTTCTTCCCCGGGGGCGATCTGGGTCGCCTCGCCGTCGCCGGCACGGTCAACGATCTGGCCTGCGTCGGGGCGCGTCCGGCCTACATCTCCGCGGCCTTCATCCTGGAGGAAGGCCTGGCGCTGGCCGAGCTCGCGCGGTTGGTCGCATCGATGCGGGACACGGCGCGCGAGGCGGGCGTGGCGCTGGTGGCCGGCGACACCAAGGTGGTCGAGCGCGGCAGCGGCGACGGCGTGTTCATCGTCACGACCGGCGTGGGGTTCGTGCCGGAGGGACGCGCCATCAGCGTGTCCGGGGCGCGACCCGGCGATCGGGTGCTGGTCAGCGGCACGCTCGGCGATCACGGCATCGCGGTGATGAGCCAGCGCAGCGGCATCGAGACCAGCGTGGTCAGCGACTGTGCGCCGCTCGGGGATCTGGCGGAGCGCCTGCTCTCCGCCGCGCCGGGGACGCGCGTGCTCCGCGATCCGACGCGCGGCGGGCTCACCGGCGTCTTGCACGAGATCGCGCGGGCCTCGCGGGTCGGCTTCACGCTGGACGAGAGCCAGCTCCCGATCCACCCGGAGGTGAACGCCACCTGCGAGCTCCTGGGCTTCGACCCGCTGCACCTGGCCAACGAAGGCAAGCTGGTGGCCGTCGTGCCCGAGGACGAGCACGCCGCCGCGCTGGCCGCCCTGCGCAGCCACCCGCGGGGCGCCCGCGCCTCGAGCATCGGTCACGTCAGCGCGGAGCGACCAGGCTTCGTGTGCCTGCGCTCCGCTGTCGGCGGCACCCGGGTCTTGACCGAGCTCTCGGGCGAGCAGCTGCCGCGGATCTGCTGAGCGCGTCAGCGGGCGCGCGACTTCTTCTTCGCCTTCTTCTTCTGCCGCTTCGGCGCGCTCTTCTTGGCCACCTTCTTGCGGCGAGCCGCCTTCTTGCGCGGGGCCTTGCCGTAGCGCGGCCGGCCCGGCGAGGGCACGAGCTCTTCTTCTTCGTCCTGGGGCTTGTCGTCTGCCATCTGGGTCAGGGGTTTCCGCTCTTCTGAGGTGCCGGGTCCGGGCTCCGTGAGATCGCGCTGGTCGTGGTCAGGATCGACAACAGGAAGATCGCAGCCAAAAAGCCCACGAACAGGAACTGCCCGGTCCTGATCAAGCCGGCCCGGCGCTCGTTGCGCTCGAAGCGGTCCTGCCAGACGAGCCACAGGTGAACGGCGATGTACCTTTTGTACTGGATCTTGGTCTTGGCCAGCGCTTCGGGACGAAAGATGTCGCGCTCGTCCGGGAACTTCTGGCCGAAGGTCAGGAGCAGCGCGCGCAGCGCGAACGCGCTCGTCGCCACGCCCAGGGCGAGCACGAACACGAACGCCACGGCGATGAGCTGCCCGCTGGGGACCTTCCGAGCGTTGTCCAGGAGCGCCCACCCACCGAAGGAAAAGGCGACGGTCATCGAGAAACCCGCGGCCGCGAACAACGCCGTGGCCCTGGCGTCGAGCTTCGCCGCGTGGGCGTCCTCGGCGGCCAGCTGCTTCTCCGCTCGGCTACAGACCTCTTCGATCACGCCCTCGTCCTTGGCAGCCGCGAGTCGGCGCACGAGCTCTGCTCCGCTCAAGAACGGCGCGATCGGCGGATCCGCGCTCGCTGGCGTCACGGGGTCGGGCTCGGGCGTGGTGATGGGCGCCGGCGCGGGCTCTTCGAGCGGCGCCTCCGCTTCGACCTCCGCCTGCTCCGACATCGGCGCCAAGGCTCTCGGTTTTCGCACGGCGCTGCAAGTCCCTGGCTCCCGAGCCCGGCTTGCTGCACGCTCGCGCCATGCTTCCATCTCGAACCTGGACCCTCGTGCTGGCGCTGCCCGTGTTGGGCTGCGGCGGCTCCGACGACGCGACGCCCGGCGAAGGAGCCTGCGCCGACGCCTCGAAGGTGTTGGCGTTCCCGACACCGGCCTGGCAGAAGGGCGAGAAGCTCTCGCCTCCCGCCGGCGACTTCGCGCTGGGGATGGTGGCGGAGGTGAAGCCGAAATGGGCCGAGCAGCTCGAGCTGGTGGACGGCTGGCCGGCGCGGCCAACGCTAGTCTTGCCGCTCGACGCCGCGGCCTCCAGCGTGGACGCGAGCCAGCTCTGGTTCTTCGGCGCCAAGCCCGGCGAAGCGCCGGCGGACCTCGGCACGCCGTTCTCCACGACGTTGTCGGAGGACGGCCTGACGCTCGTGGTGCAGCCGCGCGATCCGGTCCCGCCCGGGGTGAGCGACGTCGTGCTGGTGGTCGGCGAAAGCGCCGTCTCCGGCGCGCGCGCGCTGCCCGCTTGCGGCTCGACCGCGGCCTACGCCGCCGCGAAGCAGTCGCTCCCCTCGGGCACCGACGCAGCGCTGGCGCTGCCCTTCCGCGTCGCGACCACCGCCGAAGACTTGCTCCACTTGTACGAGCAGGTCGCCGCCACGCCGGTGCTGAAGGTGGCCAAGGTCGAGGCGCGCCCGCTGGCGAGCTTCGGGTCCGCGGCGCCGCCCGCCGACGTCGCGCCATCCTTGGCACCTACCGCAGCCAGCGGGCTGCTGGAGCTGCCGGCGTACGCCGACGCCGCAGGCGTGATCCAGCGCGGAGCCGACGGCGTGCCGATCGCCACCGGGGTCACCAAGCCCGGCTTCGTGGTGGCGCTGCCGGCCAAGGGCAGCGCGCCCTTCCCGTTCGTGCTGTTCCAGCACGGCGGCGGCCAGAACAAGACCGACTTCTTCCAGCTGGCGAAGCCGCTCGCGGAGGCGGGCTTCGCCTTCGTGGCCATCGACCTGCCGTACCACGGCGACCGAGCCGGGGGCGCGGGCGGCAGCGACCTCGACTTCGTGGACTTTTCCGACCTCGCCAAGACGCGCGACAACTTCCGCCAGGCGGTCGCCGATCACCAGGCGGTGTTCACCGGCATCGCCGCGCTGAACGCCGCGCTCGAGCCGGCGCTGAGCGTCAAGGACGCGCTCGATGCTTCGAAGGGGTTCTACATGGGCCTCTCGCTCGGCGGCATCTCCGGCAGCATGACGTTCGCGACCACCAAGAACGTGAACGCCGCAGGCCTGTTCGTCGCCGCCGGCGGCTACCCGGAGATCGTGTCGAAGGGGCTGTTCGCCGCGCTGGTGGCCAACATCGTGAACCGCCCGACGCCCGAGAAAGAGACGCTGCTCGGCCTGGCGGAGGTCGTGCTCGACGGGGCCGATCCCCTCGCCTACGCGCTCAGGGTCGAAGATCGCGCGGCGCGACCGCGTCCGGCGCTGTTCATGCAGGCCATCGCCGATCCGGTCATCCCCGAGCCCTCCAGTGACCAGTGGGCGCGCGCGTTCGGCGCCGGCCTGGCGCTACCCACGCAGCATCCGGTCGCGGGCATGGCCGAGCTCGGCTTGCCGGCCAGCGACAACATGAGCTTCGCACCGGGAGGCGAGAAGGCCACACGTATCTTGGTGCAGAACCCCATGAACGAGATCCCGGCGGCTCAGCGCCACGGCGCGCTCATCGTGCAGGCGTATTCGCAGACCGCCGTAGCCCACTGCTTCTCGACCTGGCTCGCCAAGGGCAGCTGCGAGCTCATCGACAGCGGGTTCGCGTCACATTGAGCTGACTAGCCGCCGCCCGGGAAATCCGCCTTGCACTCGGCCACCTTCGCCGGGTCGATCACCGGCTGGGGGAAGGCGGGCGGCGTGGCGTGGGGGGCGCCGTCGAAGTCGAACAGGTCCATCAGCGCGTCGGAGTTTGCGTCCCGCCGGGTGAACGCGCCGATGCCGTGCCGGGCCTGGATGAAGCGCAGCACCGCCGTGTGGTCGCGGACCACGTGGGAGACGTAGCCCTTCTTCGCGAACGGGGAGATCACGAACAGCGGGACGCGGAAGCCCAGGCGGTCGAAGGTGCCGTCGCTCTGATCCGCCGGGTCGTCGTCCCCCGGGTGGCAAGCGGGCGGCGGCGGGACGTGATCGGCGAAGCCGCCGTGCTCGTCGTAGGTGATGAAGAGCGCGCTGCGCTTCCAGATCGGGCTCTTGGTCAGCGCGTCCACGACGCGCCAGACGAAGTTCTGGCCGTGGTGCGGGTTGCCCGGCGGGTGCTCGCTGGTCTCGTCGATGCCGGTCGAATACTCCGGGTCGATGAAGGTGACGGGGGGCAGGTTGCCCGTCTCGAGATCGCCGAACAGGTCCTCGAACTCGGCCAGGCGACAGGGTCCCGCTTCCGGATCGCCGCAGCCCTTGATGCTCTCGAGCCAGGTCTTGATGAACATGGCCGCGGGCGGCAGATTGCTGCGGTACACCTTCCACTCGACCTGCTTCTCCACGAGCGCGGCGAACACGTTCGCGATGGTCACGCCGGTCGGAAGGGTGTTCTGGGTCAACCCGTGGCTGGTCCCGCTGTAGAGGTACATGCGGTTCGGCCAGGTGGGGCCGAGCAGCGACGAGTGGTTCCGGTCGCCGATGGCGAACTCCTTGGCGAGCGCGTAGTAGAAAGGCAGGTCGGAGGCGTCGAAGTAGCCCATCGCCCGCCGGCCGTCGGGCTCGTTGTCGATCACGAACCCGTCGTTCTTGCCGCCGTTCCACTGGCGGTGGGTGCCCTTCCAGCCGTGCGAAGGATCTTCCACGCAGTACTTCGTCTCGTGGAACCAGCTCACGGGCTTGCCGTTCTGGTCGAGGTTCGTGAACGACTCGTCGGCGACCGTCACGTCGGTGACGCCGTACTCGGGGAGCTTGGAGAAGTAGTGGTCGAAGGAGCGGTTCTCCATCATCAGCACGAAGATGTGATCGATTGGGATCTGCTTGCCGATGGGCTCCGACTTGCCCAGCGTGTCCTGCGCCAACGCGCCGACCTGGAACTGGCAGCTCTCGCGCGCCGCCGCGGCCACCGAGTCGTCGGGGCGCACCACGGTCGGCTCGGAGCCCTCGTCGGAAGACGAGCAGCCGATGACCGCCGTCAAGAACACGGCGCACGCGAGCTTGGCAGGAGCGACTTTCATGCTGGCGAGTCTCCGGCCGAGAGCATACACCGTGGGCGTGAAAGCGCCGCTCCCGAGCCTCGTGGCAGCCTGCCTGGTGCTCTCGGCTTGCCGCGCGCCGGAGGAACGTCACACTCCCGGAACCGCCTCGTCACCCAAGAGCACGGCGCCAGCCGAGCCCGACGGGATCCGCCGGCTCGCCATCGCGGACGCGGAGTCCGTGGCGAAGGAGCTCGAGCGTATCGAGCGGGCGGCGAAGGCACGAGACGCGCGCGAAGCTCGCCTGGCCTACCTCGAGCTCCGCCGGGCCTGGCGCCGCCTCTTGCCCATCGCCACCCTCCTGACGCACTCGTCCACGCTGGAGCCGCCGGACGAAGCCGACGAGTTCCCCGCCGACCTTGGGCTCGCGCCCCTCGCCGCCGCGCTCCACGAAGAGCCCCCGGCTTGGGAGGCCCTGGAGCGCTCGCTGAGCCGCACCAAACCCGCGTCTCTGCTCGCGCCCGGCGAAGCGAAGACCCTGTCGCTGCGCGCGCACAAGCTGGCGGACGCACTCAATCGCGGGGTCTTTCGCTGGGGAACGCTGCTCGACGGCTCCGCCGGCGAGAGCCGCGAAGAGGCGCGCATCGACGCCCTCGAAGGCGGGCGCGCTCTGGTCCGCTACTCGCGCGAGGTGGCAAAGTTGGCCGCGGATCCGGCGGCGCTCGAGCGCGCGACCACCGGGTTCGAGCGCTGGCTCGACGCCCGCGAGGCAGCGCCCGCCGCGCCGCTCGACGACAAGCTCGAGGGGCTGGCCAAGAGCGCGGAGCTCGGCGCGGAGCTGCGCGGCCTGTTCGCCGCGCGCGGCACGGTGCTCCCGCCACCCTTCGCGCCCCGCCACGCGACCGCGCGCGAGCCGTACGCCGAGCGGGTGAGCGTGGCGACGTTCCCGCGCCTGCCCGGCGCGGCGCCCGACCCCCGTCGCGCCGAGCTGGGCAAGCTGGTGTTCCACGACAAGCGCCTGAGCAAGAACGGGAAGCTCAGCTGCGCGAGCTGCCACCGCGAGGCTCAGGGGTTCTCTGCCGGTCGGGAGCGCCCGCGGCGCTTCGACGGACGGCGGCTCGAGCGCGACGTGCCGGGCCTCCTCAACATCGCTTACGAGCCGATGTTCTTCTGGGACGGACGCGCCAGCACGCTGGCGCGCCAGGTCGAGATCGCCGTCGAGAGCGACATGGGCGGCAGCTGGCCCGAGATCGTGACGCGCGTGGCCGGCGACGCCGAGCTCGTGCGGCGCTTTCGCGAGCTCTACCCGGATGGACCGACCCAGGCGAGCTTGGTCGACGCGCTCGCCGAGCTCGAGCGCACGTTGATCGCGGACGACACGCCGTTCGACCGCTACGTGCGCGGCGATCGCAAAGCCCTCGGCCCCGAGGAGCTGGCCGGCTTCGACGTGTTCTTCGGCGAGGCGCGCTGCAGCCGCTGTCACCGGCTGCCGCTCACCTCGGGCGCGGAGCCGCCCCGCTTCACGAGAGCCGAGCTCACGGCGATCGGCGTCCCGGCGCGTCCGGGCGCGCGCACGCTCGACGCGGACCGCGGGCGCGGCGCGGTCACGGGGCGCGCCGAGCACGAGCACGCCTTCAAGGTGCCGGCGCTCCGACGGCTCTCGCGCACCGCTCCCTACTTTCACAACGGCGGCTTTGGCACGCTGGAGGAGGTCGTCGACTTCTACGCCAAGGGCTCGGGCCAGGGTCTGGGCATCGCGCCCAAGACGTTCGACGCCGACGCGCGGAGCTTCGAGCTGACGCCCGAGCGGCGACGCGCGTTGCTCGCCTTCCTCCGGCGCGGTCTGGACGACGCGCGCTGAGCGCCTTCAGCACTCGCAGCCGCCGAACACGCACAGGAGGCTCAGCGTGAGCGTGAACTCCCCGCTGTCGTCTCCCGCGCCGGGGCCGTTCTTGCCGTCCACGACGATCACGTACCAGCCGTCTTCTGGGGCCACGAAGCTCGTGCCCCAGGTACCGGCGCCGGTGTTCGCGCACAGGTGCTTCTTCCCGCAGCTCTGATCGGTGCAGCTCGTGCCCGAGTAGATCTTGAAGACGCGCTCCCAGCTCGTCGCGCTCGAGCACTTCGCGCCTTGGGTCAAGAGCACGTCGAGCTTCTCGAACTTCTTCAGGTACAGGCGCCAGGAGCGGTCGCGCCCCTGGTCCTTGCAGCTCGTGGCGTCGTAGCCGCTCACGTCGTTGGCGGCGCTGCAGGTGTTGGCGGTGACCTGAAAGCCACCCAGCTTTGCGGCGCTCGGCCGGCCGACGACCCGCGCGGCGGAGCAGCCGGCGCCGCTCTCGCTGCCGTCGGCGCAGCCGACCACCGCGCAAGAAGTGCCGCCGCCACTGCCACCGCTGGCGCCCGCGCCCCCGGTCGCGCCGACGCCTCCAGAGCCCGCGCCGCCGACACCGCCGCTGCCGCCGAGCGCACCGCCGCTTCCACCGCTCGGCACGCCGCCGCTGCCGCCGTTCGGCGGCGCGCCGCCGCTGCCGCCGGGCGCCCCGCCGCCGCCCGTCGCGCCCGCGCCGCCGAATCCGCTCGCGCCGCCGGAGGTCGTGCCCCCGAATCCACCACTCGCGGCGCCACCCACACCCTCGTCGCCGACGTCCTCACTGGCCGCACAGGCGACCAGAAGCGGAAGCGAGCAGACGGCGACCGTGCGGATGAAGCGCAGCATGAAGGCGCACAGGATACACCGCTCGGCGCTCACACGGGTGCGATATGCTCAGGGCGTGAGCGCGGACGACGCGGACCCCCGCCCGGACGAGACCGCGACGCTCGTACGCGGCACGGACACCGAGCTCGACAAGGGCACGCTCCCGCGCGGCGGCACGCCCGCCCCGGAGACCAAGTCGGGTCCCCGGCAAGCGCAGCTGGCGCGGCTCGCGGCGCGCTTGTTCGACGAGCGCTACGCCGTCGAGAAGCGCCTCGGCAGCGGCGGCATGGGCGAGGTCTTCGCGTGCCGCGATCGTCGCATCGGCAGGACGGTGGCGGTCAAGCAGCTCCGCCCCGAGCACGGGCCGAGAGAGGAGCTGGTGCTGCGCTTCGAGCAGGAGGCGAAGATCCAGGGTCGCCTCGAGCACCCCGGGGTCGTTCCCGTGTACGACGTCGGGCTCAAAGAGGACGGCTCGCTCTACTTCACGATGAAGCGCGTCTACGGCCTGACGCTCGAGGAGATCGTCGCGGCCCTCGGACGGCGCGATCCTCACGTCGAGAAGCGCTACTCCAGGCGCAGGCTGCTGACGGCCTTCGCGTCCGTGTGTCAGGCCCTGGCCTACGCCCACAGCCGCGGCGTCATCCATCGCGATCTGAAGCCGGGCAACGTGATCCTGGGCGAGTTCGGCGAGGTCAACGTGCTCGATTGGGGGGTGGCCAAGGCCGTCGAGGCCGAAGACGAAGAAGCCCCGGCGAGCCAGGCGCCCTTCGTGCCCCCGATCACTCCGGCCGATCTCGACCGCGACTTGGTGCCGAGCACCGTGGTGGGCGCCATGGTCGGCACCCCGGGCTACATGTCACCGGAGCAAGTGCGTGGGGAGAACGACCAGCTCGACGCGCGCTCGGACGTGTACGCGCTCGGCGCCATTCTGTTCGAGATCTTGGCGCTCGAGCCGCTCCACGCGCGCCGGACCTTGAACGACCTCGTCAACGCCACGGTCACCGGCAGCTCCGACCCGCGCCCCAGCCGGCGCCGCCCCGACTTCGACATCCCTCCCGAGCTCGACGAGCTGTGCGAGCGCGCGACAGCCCTCGACCCGAGCCAGCGCTATCACAGCGCCCGTGAGCTCTCGGATGCGCTCGAGCGTTTCCTCGACGGCGACCGCGACGTGGAGCGGCGGCGTCAGCTCGCCCACGAGCACGTGGTCTCGGCGGAGCGCATCCTCGCGGGGGAGGGCCCCGCGGGCGAGGTCGAGCAGCGGGTGAACGCGCTGCGAGAGCTCAACGCCGCGCTGGCGCTCGACCCAACCCACGCGGCGGCCCTGGCGATGCTCGCGCGCATCGTCACCCGCGTGCCCGACGTGCTGCCCCCCGCGGCCGAGGAGGAGCTGGCGCTCGAGCGCGCGAAGGTGCGCCGCCGCGCCGCACGCATGGCCTGGCTCGCCATCCTGGCAGCCTGGGCCTTCTCGCCGCTGGCGCTCTGGATGCAGCCGCGAGACTACCGCCTGGGGCTGCCGTTCTTCGTCCTCGCCGTCGCCACCATGGTGGCGGTGTGGCGCACCGCTCGCACCGGACGCGCTTCGCGGGCGCACACGCTCCTGACCAGCGCGCTGGCCATCGGCGGGGCGTCCGCCACGTCGGTGGTGTTCGGGCCCCTGATCGTCAGCTCGACGCTGGTCTTGGCCTGCGCGGTGGTGTTGATCGTCAACTCGCGGGCGGACCGCGTGCTGCGCATGGCCATCGTCGGGCTCGCTCTCGCGGGCATCAGCGTGCCGATGTTGCTCCAGCTCGCGGGTTGGCTGCCGGCGTCCTACAGCTTCGAGGGGGACAAGATGGTGGTCAATCCCTGGGCGGCCCCCTTTCACCCCATGCCCGCGCTGACGTTCATGTGGGTCACGACGGGCGTGATCGTTCTCTTGGCAACCGCCGTGCTCGGGCGCACCGTGGACGCTCTGGCCACGGCGGAGCGCCGACAATTCGCCCAAGGCTGGCTATTGCGTCAGATCTTCCCCGAGCGGGCCCGCAAGACGGACGCTCCACCCCCGAAATGGGCAGCATGAAAATCGAGCGACACTGGCCCAAGAGCAGCGGGTGGGTACTGGACGTGCGCCGCTACTGTGCGGAGGGCGGCCCGGCACGGGGGCGGCGTCCGGTGCTGCTGGTCCCCGGCTACTGCATGAACACGACTCCGCTCGGCTTCCACCCGAACGGGCCCTCGTTGATCGAGTTCCTGGTGCAGCGCGGCTTCGAGGTCTGGACGAGCAACCTGCGCGGTCAGGGCGAGTCACGCTCCGAGGGTGGGCCGCGGGATGTCGGCTTCCGCGTGCTCGCACTCGAGGACCTGGCGACCGCCATCGCCCACGTACGCTCCCACACCGAGACGCGCGCCGAGCGCGTGGACGTCGTCGGTTGCAGCCTGGGCGGCACCTACGTGTTCGCCTACCTCGCCCACCACCCCGAGACCCATGGCATCGGCTCGGTGGTCGGCATCGGCGCGCCGCTGCGCTGGCGAGACGCGCACCCGCTCCTGCGCCTGGCCTTCTCTTCCCCCGCGGTCGTTCGCCGCCTGCGCGTGTCGGGCACGCGCAGCGTGGTAGGCCTCGTCCTGCCGCTGGTCGCCGCCCGGGCTCCGGGTCTGCTCTCGATCTACATGAACACGTCGATCGTCGATCTGTCCCGGGCCGACGAGCTGGTCAAGACCGTCGAAGACCCGATCCCCAAGCTGAACGCGGAGATCTCCCGCTGGTTCAAGTCCGGCGATCTGATGGTGGACGGCGTCAACGTCACCGAAGCGCTGCGGGGCATCGACCGCCCGCTCTTGTGCGTGGTCGCGAACCGCGACGGCATCGTCCCACCGGCGGCCGCGCGGAGCGCCCTCGAGGTCATCGGCTCCGAGCACAAGACCGAGCTCGGCGTGGGCGACGACGAGACCTGGTTCGCCCACGCCGATCTGTTCATCAGCCGCCTGGCGCAGGAACGCGTGTTCGCGCCGCTCTCGGACTGGCTGCTGGCGCGGGCCTGACGCGACCTCGCTGCGCGTCCGCGCGCCGAGATCGCAAGGAATGCGCCGCGAGCGCACGGACGGTCGAGGATTGTCACCGGCGCGCTTCTTGCCCAGCTCTGGGCATGACCCGCGTCAACGCAAAGCGGGTTCTCGTGACCGGCGGGACCCGCGGTATCGGGGAGATCATCGCGAGCAAGCTCGCGCAGAAGGGGGCTCACGTCGTGGTCTGGGGCCGCGACCCTGCTCGCCTGGAGGCCACGCTTCGGCGCCTCGAGCGAGCGGGAGGCAGCGCCGAGGGCCAGCTCTGCGACGTCGCCGACCGGGTGGCGGTCTACGACGCTGCGCGGGAGCTCAAGCAGCGGGGCGGCTCCATCGACGTGCTGGTGAACAACGCCGGGATCGTCTCCGGCAAGCCGTTCCTGGAGCTCACCGACGAGGAGATCGAGCGCACGCTCCAGGTCAACACGCTGGCGCACTTCTGGACCGCGAAGGCCTTCTTGCCCGACATGGTGATGGCGAACCAGGGCCACCTGGTCACGATCTCGTCGGCAGCGGGCCTGGTCGGCGTGGCGGGCCTCACGGACTACTGCGCCAGCAAGTTCGCCGCCTTCGGCTTCCACGAGGCGTTGCGCCTCGAGCTCAGGAAGCTCCACTCCCGCGTCAAGACCACCGTCGTCTGCCCGTACTACGTCGACACGGGAATGTTCGCCGGCGTGCGCACGCGCTTCTCAGCGCTCTTGCCCATCCTGAAGCCGGAGGACGTGGCGCAGGCCGTCGTGCGCGCCATCGAGAAGAACCAGGCACGGGTGCTGATGCCGCGCATCGTCTACAGCATCCCGCTCTTCCGCCTGGTGCCGGTGCCGGTGATGGACCTGGCCGCCGACGCGCTGGGCCTGAACGCCTCCATGGACAGCTTCGTGGGCCGCGGCGAAGGCGAGCCACCCGAGGCCGAGCGCCCGAAGCCCAGACGCCCGCGCCGCCACGTCGTGGCCCATGCGCGCTGACGAGGAGCCATGCGACGACCGAGCGACTTGCTCGAGCCCAACAACCTCCGCTTGGTGTTCGGGGCCACGGATTGGGCGCGCGATCTGCTGAGCGCCGTGCGCGCCGACGCCGGCTTCGTGGCCCGCGCGGCCCGGGCCCTGTCGCCGCTGGCGCTGCCCGAGCCAGCGCCGCCGGCGGGGAGCGTGTTCGGCCCCCTCGATCCGTTCGACGTCCCCAAGCTGCGAGGCAAGCGCATCGCCGTGGTCGCCTCCGGCGGCAGCGGCGCCACTGCCGCGCTCTGCGGCGTGCGGCGGGCCTTCGAAGAAGCGGGGCTCGAAGCGGCGGCGCTCTCGGCGTGCTCCGGCTCGATGTTGTTCGCCTCGCTCTGGGCCGCGGGGCTCGACGCCGAAGCGATGGCGAAGTTCTGGCTCGAGCTCGGCACCCGCGACTACCTCGATCCGAAATGGAGGGACGTGCTCCGCGCCCCGCTCCGGCGCTTCCGCGGCTTCGGCGGGCTGTTGCACGGGGAGGCGCTGGAGCAGACCTACCTCCGGCGCTTCGGCGCCATGAAGCTCGGGGAGACGCGTGTGCCGCTGTCCGTGGTGCTCTGGAACGTGGACACGAACGAGCTCAGGTACGTCGGCACGAAGGCGACGCCGGACCTCGTTCTGGCGCGCGCAGTGCGCGCGGCCATCTCCATCCCCATCTTCGTCGAGCCCGTGCGCATGGGCGCCCACGAGTTCGGCGACGGCGGCGTCGTGGACATCTTCCCGACCCGCCCCCTCGCCGACGAAGAGCCTCTGGACCTGGTGGTCGGCATCAACTCGTACATGCCGCCGGACTTCGCCGGCGAAGACGTCAGCGGCTGGATGGACGAGACCTGGTCGATCCTCCGGGCCAGCAGCCAGCTCCGCTGGTCGGTCTACCTGGAGCTGGCGCGCGAGCACGCGCGCGCCCTGGGCGACCGGCTGGTGCTCCTGCACCCGGTGCCCTACGCCGAGGTGCGCGGCGCGCGCTTCTACGACACCTTCCTCGATCGCCGGGAGTGGCCCCGCTACATGCGCCTGGGGCACGCAGCCGCGCGCGAAGCCCTGCTCCGCATCGGTGCTGCCTGAAGGCACCCCCGTGAGCACGCGGCTGGCCTACCATGCCCCCATGCGCTGGCTCGTGCCCCTCTTGCTCCTCGGCAGCGCCAGCGCCTGCGACGGTTGCCAGAAGAAGCAGGAGGCTCCGCTGCAGAAGAAGTCGGAGACGCGGGAGCAGTGCGCCACGAGCAGCGACTGCGCCGATGACAACCCCTGCACCGAGGAGGAGTGCCGCGACGCGAAGTGTGTGCTCTTGCTCACGCCAGCCGGAACCAGCTGCGACAACGAGACGGTCTGCGACGGCGTCGCCACCTGCAACGGCAAGGGCCAGTGCGTTCCGGGCACGCCGCCGAACGTGGACGACGGCAACGCCTGCACCCGCGACTCCTGCGACTCGGCCCGCGGCGCCGTCCACGAGCCCGTGCTGGTGGACGATCAGGACGCCTGCACCAAGGACGCCTGCGACCCGCGAACCGGGGAAGTCACCCACGACCCCGTCGAGATCGACGACGGCGACGACTGCACCTTCGACAGCTGCGACCGACAGACGGGCCCCAAGCACGAGCCCGCCCCGACCAAATACGAGTGCGGCAGCTGTGGCGAGGGCTTCCACACCGCGTCGCGGGCACCGAGCCGGCAGTGCGGCTCCGACGGCGCGCTCCAGAGCTTCTGCGTCAAGAGCTGCGGGAGCCACTTCTACAGCTGCGACCCCAGCTGCCCCAAAGGCTACGAGGAGAAGTCGCGGGCGCCGAACCGCCAGTGCGGTGCGGGCACACCCATGCTGTTTTGCATGCGGGCGAGCCGCTAGGGGTGTCCCTAGTTCGCGCTCCGCTGGCGGCAGCAGACGCCTCGCGACCTTCCGTTCGGTCGAAACGGCTTTGACCGCCGCGTGCGCACTCACGCATCAGTGGCGGATCGAGATCTGATCATGACCAGACAGCACTGGTGATTCCAGGGCTCGGCTCACCGCCGAGGCCGCGCTCGGCTATGCTCCGCGCGTGGACCCCGCAGGCTTCCAGCCCCCTCCCGCGCCGCCGCCGCCGCCGCCGCCGCCGAGCTCGGGGCTCAGGCTGCTCGGCATCGCGCAGTGCGCGCTCGGAGTGTTCGGGCTCGGCGCCGCACCGCTGACCTTGATCACGCGCTTCATCGCGAGCGACCCGGCCTCGCGCCGGGTGCAGGAGCTCTTGTGGGATGGTTGGCTGGGCGCCTGGACCTACCTCTCGCTGGCGCTCGGGACGTTGCTCGCGGCGGGTCTGATCGTGGCCGGCGTCGGCGTGGTGCGCGCCGTCCCCTGGGGTCGGACGCTGACGCTGGCGCACGCCGTTGGCGCCATCAGTCACGCGGTCGTCGGGCAGATCGTGGCGGTCGCGCTCCTCTACCCGGCGCTCTGGGAGCTCGGCTCGAGCGGCAGCGCGGTCGAGCGGGGCGGGGCCATCGGCGGCGTGGTCGGGGGCTTGTTCGGCAGCTTGGTCGCGCTGGTCCTGCCGGTCGTCGAGCTGTACGTGATGACGCGACCCTCGGTGAAAGCGATCTTCGCGCGATGAAGAGCACCGAGCCGCGACTCGCGCGCTCGGTCGGTGCGATCGCGGTGGCGCTGCTGCTCGCGGCGCTGGTCTGGAAGCTCACCCGCGACGAGCGCGCCTACGTGCCGGGCGGCCTCGCCGGCGTCCGGCTCGGCAGCACGCTGCAAGAGGCCCGGGCGGCGCTGCCCGGGCTGGAAGGGCCCGACGGCCGCGCGCGCACCCGCGTCTTCGACGAACCTGCCACCTGTACGCTGGAGCTCGGGGCGGCCTCCAAGGTGTCCAGCATCGAGTGCGTGCTGGACGACGCGCGCGCCCGCGCGAAGGTACTGGCGACGTTGCGGGAGCTCTACGGAGAGGAGACCGAGACCCGAGAAGACACCTGGTCCTGGCGGAACCGGCAGGCGCTCTTGGTGCTCTCGACGAGTCCAGCGCTCGCGCTCCGCTTGGCAGTCCCAACCGGCCCCTGAACCCGCGCTTGTCCGAGAGGGCGAGCGCTGCCACCATCGGTGGGCCCGCTCATGGCGCTCGACGTCGCACTGGTGAACCCGATCCTGTCGCGGGACTCGGAGATGTCCCTCGGCCTCCTGTACGTGGCCGAGGCGGCCGAGCGCGCGGGGCACAGGGTGCGGGTGCTCGACACGGCCTTCACGCGCTCGCCAGCCCACCTCTGGCCGGCGCTGGAGCGCTTCGCCCCCGACGTCGTCGGCTTCACCGTGATGAGCGTCACCTACCCGCAGACCCTGCGGCTGGCCCGCGAAGTGAAGCGGCGCTTCGGCGCCAAGGTCGTGATGGGAGGACCGCACGCGACGCTCTACCCCTTGGAGGTCGCGAGCGACGAGTGGGTGGACGCGGCGGTGGTCGGAGACGGGGATCTCTCCTTCCCGCGCCTGCTCGACCAGATCGAGCACCGGCAGAGCGCCGCGTTGCCCGGGGTCGCTCACCGCCTGAGCGGCGAGCTCCGCTTCGATCCCGAGGTGCCCAGGGTCGCAGATCTCGACAGCCTGCCCTTCCCCGATCGCTCGCGCTACGACACCGTTGACGCCTACATCGCCGCGATGGGGCACTCCTACCTGTTCGGTCGCCGGGTGCTCACCATGATCACCTCCCGCGGCTGCCCCTGGGACTGCAGCTACTGCCAGCCGGTGCTCGACCACATCCACGGCAAGAAGGTGCGCATCCGCTCCACGGACAACGTCGTCTCGGAGCTCGAGTGGCTGAAGCAGCGCCACGGCATCGACGGCATCTGGTTCTGCGACGACACATTCACCTTCGACTCGCGCTGGGTGACCGAGCTGTGTCGGAAGATGAGCGACCGCCGCCTCGGCCTGGGCTGGTCGTGCAACAGTCGCGTGGACACGGTGAGCCCCGAGCTCTTGGCCGTGATGGCCGAGGCCGGCTGCGAGCAGCTGCGCTTCGGCATGGAATCGGGCTCGCAGATCCTGCTCGATCGAACCATGAACAAGCGCACCACCGTGTCCGAGTGCGAGCAGGCGTTCGCCTGGGCCAAGCAAGCGGGCATCAAGACCTGGGCCTACACCATGGTCGGGGGGCTGGACGAGACCCGCGACACGGTGGGCGAGACGCGCCGGATGCTGGAGAAGCTCGCGCCCGAGCACATCCAGATCACCATGCTGGCACCGCTGCCGAAGACCTACTTCGCGGAGAAGATCCACGAGCACAAGAGCCTGCGCGTCCTGCCTCACGGCTTCGACGACCTCCGGCTCTTCGACAAGTGCGTGGTGGACACGGACTTGCTCACGCACCACGAGGTGAAGCGCCTGCAACAGGAGCTCTACGTGGACCACCCGGGCTTCGACCCCGCGCGGGTGACGCCCCCCGAGCGCCGTGCCTGGGCGCACCGGCACCTCGACCACGTGCGGGCGCTGCTCGGGCTGCGCGAAAAGCATCCTGAGATCGATCTGCCGCCCCGCTGGCGCCTGGCCGCCGAGGTGCTGCGCGCGGCGCTCGGGGCCATCCCCGCCCTCGATCCGCTGCGCACGCGCGCGCGCCGCAGCCTGATGCGCGGGCTGCTCGAGCTCCGCTACCGCCCCGACGGGACGCCGCGCTTCGGCGCGACCGACACCCGAGAGACGGACCCGGTCCACGCGGCGGCGCGTCACGTTCCGGCACCAAGCGCATCGCGGGCGTGCGGCGCGGCGTGAGCCAGATGTCACGCGCCCGGCAGATCGGCGGCACCGTCGGCGCCTACGGCCTGGGCCTGGTGGTAGCGCGCCTCAGCTCCATCGCGGTCTTGCCCGTGCTCGCGCGCGCCGTTCCCCCTGCGGAGCTCGGCATGTTCGCCACGCTCTCGAGCGCGACCCTGATCGCGTACATCGTGCTCGCGGACTTCGGGCTGGGCGAGGCGGCGCTGCGCCTGGCCGGCGAAGGGAACGAGGCCGAGCGGCTGTCGCTGTTCAAGACGGTGGCGGGACTGCGCATCGCGCTCGGGCTGACGGTGGCAGGGCTGTTGGTGCTCTTCGCAGGGCCGCTGTCGCTGCTGCTGACCGGATCGCCGGACGCGGCCCGCTACGCGCCGCTGCTCGGCGCGTCCGTGCTGCTCGGTGCGCTCGCCCGCGCTCTCTCCGACTACCTGCGCTCGGTCGAACGCCACCGCCTGGTGGCCGGCAGCCTGGGCCTGCTCACGGTCGGCGAGAACGCGCTGTTCCTGGCGCTCGCCCTGCTCACGCGCCTGGATCTGTTCGGACTGCTCGCGGCGCGGGTCGTGGCGCAGCTCGTCGCGCTCTCGGTGCTCTTTTACCCGAGTCGCGGTCTGCTCGCCGGCCGGATGCGCGCGGAGACGCTGCGCGCGCTCTTCGCCATCGGGTTTCCGCTCGGTGTCTTCCACCTGCTCATCGCCGTGCGCAGCGTCGATCGCGTCGTCATCGCGAGGCTGGCGACCCTGTTCGACGCCGGCTGCTACGACGTCGCCGCGCGCTTCGCCGCGCCGGTCGCCCTGTCCAACGTGGCGCTGAACCTGACCCTCGAGCCCCTGGCGTACCGCCTGAGCGGCGACGCCGGCGCCAGGGCCGCCATCGCCGACTTTCTACGCGCCTACGCCGCGCTGTTCGGCGTCATGACGTTCGCGATCGCGGTGCTGGCGCCCGAGCTCTTCGGTTGGTTCGCGCCGGCCTACGCGAGCGGGGCCATCATCGTGCCCGCGCTCCTGTTCGTGGACGTGGCGGAGGGCGTGCAACGCGTCGCCGGCATCCCCGGCGAGCTCGCCAAGCGCACCCGCCTCTGGCTGGGAGCGGCGGCCGTGAACGCCGCACTCTCCCTCGCCCTGATGCCGCTCGCCGTGCCCCGTCTGGGTCCGACCGGCGCGGCGCTGGCGCTGCTGGCGGGCGCCATCGCCGGCTCGCTGGTGGCCTCGGCGCTGGCGCGACGAGTCCACCCTGCCCGCCTGCCGGTGGCGCGCGCCCTCGGGGTGGTCGTGGCCGGCGCGGCGCTCGGTAGCTTCGCGCTCGGAATGGGGCGAGCGGCCCCCCTCGGTCTGGGCCTGCGCCTGGGTCTGGTGGTGGGCTTTTCGGCCGTCGCCTGGCTGGTCTCGGGCCTCAGCTGGCAGACGTTGCGCCGGCGCGTCGCGGAGCTCCGGGCGAGCTGACTCAACGCTTCTTTGCGTTGAGCTTGGCCTGCAAGTTGAGCGCTGCGTCCTTGAAGCGCGCGGCCTCGGCGACGCAGGCCGGCGGGCAGGGCTTGTTCTTCTTCGGCCCGCAGCCGCGCTTGGCGCCGGAGCCGAGGCCAATCAGGACGGAGACCGAGCGTGCGTCGCCGTGTTGCTTGGCGCGTTCGAGCAGCGGCAGGCGGTCTTCGCAGGTCTTCGCGGTCCGGAGCTCGAAGGCGATGGCCAGCGCGGGAGTGAACTGCTGCTTGACCTTCGGATCGTCCAAGCGCTCGCGCGCCGCTTGGCGCAACGGCACGCTGGTCACCATCAGATCGAAGAGCATGTCGGCGCCGAGCGTGCCCATGCGCTGCCCCATCACGTCGAGCGCCCGCGTCGAGGCCTCCCCTGGCGAGAGCGCTGCCTTCACCACCAACGCGCCCAACGTCTTGTCCGCTACTCTCTCGGGCGCGACGCGGAACAGCTGATCGAGCTCGCCCATCGCGCGCGGCAGGCCCTCGGTCGAGCCGCCCAACGCGAGCACGAGCGGCTCGAGGACGGCGGGATCGTCGGGGTAGCGTTCGCGGAGCGGGAGCAAGGCGTCTACGCCGCGCTCGGCCGCGGCCCGCACCTCCTCCGCGGGCGCCCGGGGACCCCGAATCGAGCCGCCCTGCACCGCCTCCACGGGCGCAGAAGCCGCCGAGGCCGGCGCTTTCTCGGCGGGTTTTGTCTCGGGCTCCGGCGGCTTGCCGACCTCCGCGCTCGGGACGGGAGCCGGGGCAGGGAGCTTCGCGCGCGCCCTCTGCCCCAGGTGCAAGAGGCCCAGCGAGACCACGATGGCGGCGGTCGTGAGCACCGGACCGGCAAGCACGCGGCCGAAGCTCCCGGTCGCGCTCTCCAAGAGCCGGCGGCGCAGCACGATGCTGGCCGCTGCGACCACGCCGATGGCGCTCAAGATCGGGCCGAAGCCTGCCCACCCGGAGTAACTGAACGCGCCGCTACCCCAGGCGTGTTGAGCCACGGCGTCGGCGGTTCGCCCCAGGAGCACCACGAGGCCGTAAGAGGCGATCGCGCCGACCACGGGCCCGCGCAGCCGCGGCAGCAGCTCCAGCATCTTGACGCTGTTGTTCCAGTAGCGGCGCCAAAACCAGCGCGCGGTGAGCACTCCCGGCGTGAGCAGCGTCCCGACCACCACTGCGAGCACCAGCCAGAACTCGGACGCGGACAGCGCGCGACGACCCAGCAGCTCCGGCAGGCCGTGCACGGTGGTTATGAGGCCGAGCAACCCCGCGAGCAGACCGAGCACCGCCAGGAGCAGGACCTGAGGGCGCGCCGAGCCCACGTCCGAGTCTTCGGTGAGCGAGCCGGTGCGCGACAAGAGCTGGCGACGCGGCGGGCGGTTCGGCTCCTCGCCGCGCGGCGCGTCGAAGTGCGAGAGCGCGACCTCGAGCTCCTCCATGGTCTGGTAGCGCTCTGCCGGGTCGCTGGCCATGGCGCGTTGGACCACCAGCTCGAGCTCCTCCGGTATATCCGGATTGACGAGCCGTGGTCGCGTCGGCTCGCCGGTCATCACGGCCAGCATCGTCTGTTGCACCGACTCCTCGGCGAAAGGCGGCCTTCCAGTCAGGCAGTTGTAGATAATGGCGCCCACGCCGTAGACGTCCGCGCGCTGATCGACGCGCTCCCCGCGGGCCTGCTCCGGCGCCATGAACGAGGGCGTGCCCATGGCGATTCCAGTGCGAGTCACGCTGTTGCCGGAGGCCTCGATGAAGCGCGACAGCCCGAAGTCGAGCACCTTCACCTCCGGGCGCTCGGGCGAGCCGATCAGGTGGACGTTGTCGGGCTTCAGATCGCGGTGAATGACGCCTTGGGCGTGCGCCGCCGCGACGCCCTGGGCCACCTTGCGCGCCAGGTGCGCGGCGAGCTCGAGCGGCAGCATGCCCCGCTCCTTGATCACGTCCCCGAGGTTCTTCCCCTCGAGGTACTCGCAGACCAGGTAGGGGCGACCGTCTTCGGCGTAGCCGAAATCCTGAACCGCCACCACGTTCGGGTGAGAGATGCTGGCCGCGGCGTCGGCCTCGCGATGGAAGCGCGCGCGCACCTCGGGGCTGCCCGCCATCTCGGCGCGGATCACCTTCACGGCGAAGCGCTTACCCGCGATGCGCGTGTGGTGCGCCTCGTACACCCGGCCCATCCCTCCCTCGCCAATGACGCGCTCCAGCCGGTAGGTATTCTGCAGCGTCACTCCGACCAAGTCGTCGGAGAGCTCGCCCTCGGCCTCGGGGAGCACGCCCCCGAGGGGCGAATCCAAGGCCGTGGGCCGGTCGTCGGGAGGGCTCGTCATCTGTGCGGAGGAAGAGCGCCGATCCTAGACCACACCGGATGATTCGCGAAGCCGACGCTCAAGGAGCCAGAACCTGCCGCTTGTCCTTGTAACTCCAAACGCCCAGCCAGCTCGGCCCGCCGACGGCGACCAGGCTACCGGAAGGTGACAGGACCACGGCGCGGTTCTTGGTCACTTCGCGCACCCAGTCTTCGGTCGCGGTGGCGGGATCCAGTGGCAATTCAGTGGACATCTGCTCCTTGCCGTCCGCGTCGAGCACCAAGAGCTTCCACGAACGCGGCGGCAGCGCGGCGTCACCGGGCGCGGCGCTGGTGCTGGTCTCGAGCCGGAGCAGCGCGATCTCGGTGTCGCTGCTCGCGACGTCGAAGGTCCCTGGCAGCTCCAGCGTCTTCTTCACGCTCAAGGCGCCTTCGCCGAGCTGCGCGAGCTCGAGCTTGCCGTCGCTGCGCACGAGCCAGAGCTCGTCCAGACGCCGCGTGGTCGAGATGCGCCAGATCTCGGCGCCCGCCGGCAGCGCCAAGGACCAGCGCTTCCCACCCGGGAAGAAGCGCACGAGCTTGTCTCTGGCGGTGAACACGTAGGAGCCGTCCTTGAGCAGCGCGAACGCTTTCTGGTCGGCCGCTTCGAGCTCGATGAAGTCGAGGGTCTCGAGCCGCCCCGCCTCCCCGAGCTCGTACGGGTACAGCGTGGGGTCGATGCCGTGATGGACCCACAGCTTCTTCTTGTCCCGGCGATCGCCGAGGAGCAGCGAGTCCGGGAACAGTGGCAAGCGCGAGTAACGCTGCGCCTTCTTGGGGTCCTTCGGCACGTGCCAGACGTCGCTCTGCCCCGCGACCAGCAGGCTGCCATCGGAGAGCGCGGCCACGCGACGCGGCCCGGTCACCGGCAAGCGGCCGACCTCCTTCATGTCCTTGGTGTCGCGGATCACGAGCTCGGAGTCCGTGAGCTGGGCCAGGCGATCCTTGCCGAAGGCCAAGCGCTGGGTCGGCACGCGGCGCGGTGCCACGTCGAGCTTGGCGCTCCGGAGCTCGGCCACGAGCCTCTTCGCCTCGGCGGAGGCGTCGAAGTCGCCGGCATCGGCCACTTCCCCGAGCGCCGCGTCCAGATCGAGCTTGGGAGGACGCGGCGGCTCGTCCGGTCGGCCCGGGGTCGGCGGGCGCTCCTCGCAGGCCAGGAGCCCAAACAAAGTGGCGAAGGCTACGAGAGACATTCGCGGCATCGCGCGCGAAGCTTAACCCGAGACAGGTGACAGCCAGGGAAAGTACGAGTACTTCCGGGCCAGATGCTCGCCCGCTTCGCCGTGACCGCGCTCCTCGCGCTCTCGCTCCTGTCGGGCTGTGGCTACTTCCGTCGCGTGGGCGAATGCCGGCGCCTGGCGGTTCGGGTGAACGGCGCGCTCGGCGAGATCGCGGCAGCCCACGACGCCGGAGGCGCGACGCCGGCGAGTCACCGAGAGCTGGCCGGCCGCTACGAGCGCCTGGCGCGGGACGTCGAAGCGCACTCGAAGGGCGATGACGCGCTCGGAAGGACGCTCAAGGAATACTCGCTCGCGTTCGACGAAACCGCCCGCTCGCTGCGGACGCTGGCGGACGCCATGGAGAAGCAGGATCCCATCGCGGCGTCGCGTCTGCGCCGCGAGATGGGTAATCTGGCTCGGCGCGACAAGACCCTGGTCGCGCGCATCGACGGCCTGTGCGCCGAGCCCTGAGCCCACCTCAGTTCGTCGGGACCTGCACCTTGGGACCGGCGCTGCCGTCGCTACCGGGGTTGCCGCCGCTGCCGCCCGGGCCGCCGGAGCCCGGCAGACCCGTGGTGCAGGAGTTCTGACTGAACGTGTGCGCGACCAGCGCGCTGCTGTAGCCCAGGCACGCGCTCGGGCCGCCGCCACCGCCGCCACCGGGCGCGCCGGCGCCGCCGTTGCCACCCGATCCGCCGGGACCGCCGGAGCCGCTGTCGTCGCTGTTGTTGCCGCCGCCGCCGGGGCCGCCGCCGCTCTGCCACGCACCAGCGTCGCCGCCCTTGCCGCCGTTGCCGCCCTTGGCGGTGGTGATGGTGTTGTTGGTCACGATGATGTTGGCGCCGGACGCCGCGAACACGCCGAAGCTACCGCCGCCGCCGCCGCCGCCCTTGCCGCCGTTGCCGCCCAGGCCGCCGCAGCCGCCGGAGCCACCGCCGCCACCCTTGTCCCAATAGCCGAAGCACAGCCCGCCGCCGGAGCCGCCGCCGCCGCCGCCGCCGCCGCCGCCGCCCTTGCCGTTGGTGCCGTTCTGACCGGCGAGGCCCGCGCGCGGTACGTAGGCACCGCCGACGGCGCTGCCCAGGTTCGCGCCGCCCTGGCCCGCCTGACCCGGCGAGCCGTTCGCGCCCTTCTGCCCCGCCCCACCGGGGTTCCCGGGATCGGACAGCGCGGGAAGGCAGCCGTTGGGCGACGCGCCGGGCCCACCCGTGCCGCCTCCGTTCGCGCCGTCGTCGCCCTTCACGCCGTACAGGCCTTCGCCGCCGCCGTCGCCGCCCTTGCCGCCGGGCTCGGCGCAGGTCGGAGCCGGGCCACCGCCGCCGCAGCTGCCGCACTTCTCGCCACCGGCGGAGCCGACGATGCCGCCAGGTGCCGTGGAGCTCGAAGGCGCTACGCCGTCCGCGCCGAGCGAGCCCGTGGTGCCGGGACCGGCCTGGATGTCGTTGAAGCGCACGTACAGCTTGCCGTTGCCGTCCACGAGTCGCACGCCGTAGGTGCTGGCGCCGTTGCCGGAGGGCGTCTGCGCCTTGATGGTCATGCCCTCGATGTGCGTGTCCACGTCGATCTTGGGCGCCTGGAACACGGTGCCTTGGGCCTGCACGATGGTGGTCGCGGAGGCCGAGCGGCGGAACTTGAAGTTCGCGTCGTATTCGTCGAAGCCGCCGTACACGCTGATGCCGCTCTCGACGGTCACGGCCTCGTTGTACGTGTCGCCGGAGAGGCAGACCGCCGGCACCGGGTTGGCCTTGGCCTTGGCGATCGCCGCGGTGATGGTCTTCATCGGGTTGTCGCGAGTGCCAGAGCCGGTGGTGTCGTTGCCGTTGGCGCCCGATACGTAGACGCACTGCTCGACCATGCCGTCGCCGCCGTCGCAGTTGTCGTCGCTGAAGTTCGCGTCGATGGGATCGACCGTGTCCGCGGGCCACTTCGGGCACTGGTACTCGCAGCCGCAGGTGCCGGTGAGGGGGTTGTTGTCGATGTCCTTGTACCCCGACGGACATCCGGTCGCGCAAGGCCCCGCGTCCGTGCCGCCGTCGTCACCGCCGGTGCCGGCGCTGCCGTCGCTGCCGCCGTCGGTGCCGCCCTGACCGCCGCCGCCGGCCGCGCCCGCTGCGCCTGCTGCTCCGCCCGTGCCGCCGCCACCGCCGGAGCCACCGCTGCCTCCGCTCGCGCCGGAGCCACCGCTGCCTCCACCGCTGCCACCCGTGGCGCCGGTACCGGCATCCTTTGCGCCGGTGCCGCCGCCGCCACCGCTGGCGGAGGACGCTTCGTCACCTCCGGCGCAGCCCGCGAACGTGAGCGTCACGAGGCTGGTGCCGAGCAGCACCGCCAAGCCAAGAGCGAGTCGACCCTTCATGATGCGACAATTCTGCACTCGCCTCGGCCGCTTCTCAACAGGAGCCGGTCGGGGGGCTGGCACGGCGCGTCAGGCGCGCACGTTTCCCTACTTCTTCTTCTTCTTGGGGCGCGGCACTTTGCGCTCCTTCGGCCCCACGCTCACGTGCCCCCACACATAGCCCACCTGGCGGCGGAACTGCCCGAGCTCGTCCCCGCCGAACAGCCAAATGTCCCGCGGATCGGTGTCCATGTGCAGCATCGGCGCCCAGTGCCCGCTCGACACCCACGCGAGCACCTTCGGCGCCGTCAGCGTCGAACGCAAGAGCAGGATGCCGCACGCCGGCTTCACCGCCAGGCCCGAGCAGCCGCTCAGCACCCGCAGCTCCTCGTTGCCGATCGGCCGCCAGATCCACTCGCGCTCGAAGCGAAAGCCCTTCTGGTCGCCGATGTCCTTCTTGGCCTCCTCGGGCAAGAGCGCGAGCGCCGCTGCCGCGAGCTCCTTGTCGGGCGAGATTCGGGGGTCGAGCTTGTCACCGCGCACGACGTTGAGCACCACCTCGGACTCGTTCTTCGGGCCGGCGCAGCAGCGGAAGCCGATGTTCGCCGCGCGGGTCTCCGCCGAGCGTCCGATGGCGTTCGCGCAACGCCCGACCAGCTCGCCCTGCGGAGCGTTGCCGCCGCGCAGCGAGATCAACGCGCGCTCCGAGCCGCGGCCCCAAGGGCTGTCCGTCCACTCCCACACTCCGCCGTGCATGTCGCGCACGCCGAACTCACTCTTGCAGCCGACCAGGAAGCCGGTGGGGCGCATCGCCGACGGGCTCCCGGTCCCGCAGCGCTCGGGCTTGTGCGCGTTGCCGTACTCGTAGGTGAAGTTGCTCGGCCCCTTGCACGCGCGTTCCCACTCGAGCTCGCTGCACAGGCGCTTGTCCTTCTCCTCGCACAGCGCCGCTGCCTCGGCGTGGGTGACGTTGGTGCGCGGGATGGCGCCCTCCTCGTTCGGGAACGGGAACACGTCCATGTAGAAGCCGTGCAAGATCAGCTGCTCGCCCGGCATCTCTTCGTCCGCGAGGCGCGGGTAGGCGTCGGGTGGCGTGCCCGCGACGAGCGCCCCGCCGTGGACCCACACCATGCCCTTCTTCGGCGGCGGTGGCGCGGGCGGCGGCCCGAGCGACCCGCTGGGTGCGGCGCTCGAAGTCGGCTCCGGGCCGCCCTCGCCCTTGCCTTTGCACCCGAGGCAGGACAGCCCGAGCGCCAGCCAGAGCCCCACGCGTTCGCTCCCAGCGAACGCCCGGCTCATGGGTCGCGGCTCTCGTCCTTCTCGCGCAGTCCGAGCTCCTTCATCTTGAGCTGCAGGCCTTTGCGCGAAATCTTGAGCAGGCGCGCGGCGTGGGTCACGTTGTTGTGAGTCTGGTCGAGCGCCTTCAAGATCAGCTCGCGCTCGAGCCGGCTCATCGCGGCCTTCACTTGCTCCTTCAGCCCGTCGGTCGGCGAGGCCTCCAGCGCCGGCGGCGGCTCCGAAGGGGTCGACGCCCGCGGCGCCTCGCCGCGCTGCACCTCCGGCGGCAGATCCGCCACGGAGATGTGACTGCGATCACAGAACAGCACCGCGCGCTCCACCAGGTTCTCGAGCTCGCGGATGTTGCCAGGCCAGGGGTAAGCGAGCAGGAGCTGCTCCGCCTCCGCGTCGAGCCCCTTCACGCTCTTCTTCAGCCGGGCGTTGAACTTCTCCACGAAGTGGCCCACCAGGGCCGAAATGTCCTCGCGGCGCTCGCGCAGCGGCGGCAAGCGGATCGAGACCACGTTCAAGCGGTAGTACAGGTCCTCCCGGAAAGCCCCCGCGGCGATCTCCTTCTTCAGATCGCTGTTGGTGGCCGCGACCAAGCGCACGTCCACGCGGATGGTCTTGATGCCGCCGACGCGCTCGAACTCGTGCTCTTGCAGCGCGCGCAAGAGCTTGACCTGCATCTCGATGGGAATGTTGCCGATCTCGTCCAGGAACAGCGTGCCGCCCGTCGCCAGCTCGAAGCGGCCAGGCTTGCTACCCACCGCGCCGGTGAAGGCGCCGCGCTCGTAGCCGAACAGCTCGCTCTCCATCAGGTCGCGGGGAATGGCGGCGCAGTTGACCTTGATGAAGGGCTTGTCGCGGCGCGAGGAGTTCTCGTGCAGCGCCCGCGCCACCAGCTCCTTGCCCGTCCCGCTCTCGCCGGAGACGAGCACCGTCGTCGGCGTGTCGGCCACCCGCTCGAGCACGGCATACAGCTCCTGGATCCCGGCGCTCTGGCCGATGATGCCGTAGCGGGCACCGGCCGGCGGATGCGCCTCGGAGCTGGCCGTGACCTCGGTGGAGGACAGGTCTCGGGTGCGCAGCGCCTTCTTGACGATGGTCCGGACCTCGGACTGATCGAAGGGCTTGGTGATGTAGTCGAAGGCCCCGGTCTTCAGCGCCTCGACCGCGTTGTCCACGGTGCCGTGCGCCGTGATCATCACCACGGGCAACTCGCCGTCGAGGGCGACTGCACGGCGCAACAGCTCCATGCCGTCCATCTTCGGCATGCGCAGATCGGTGATCACCAGGTCGATGTGGTTCTCCGCGAGCAATGCCAGCGCCTGCTCGCCGTCGTCGGCGGTGTGCACGTCGTAGCCGTCCCGCGCGAGCTGCGCCGAGAGCACGCGTCTCAAGTTGGGCTCGTCGTCCACGACCAGGATCTGTTTGCGCTCGGGCAGCATCATGACGAAAGCCTCCGGCCGTACGTTCAGTCGCAGCGGGCGCCGCGAGCGCCCTGGAGTAGCTTCGAACAGAAGAACAGCGCCGCTTTGCCGTTGCCGGGCGCGCCGGCGACGAACACGTCCCGGTCCGGCTGGCGCACCACGCCGATGGCGGTGCCGAGCCGATCACCGGACTCTGCGCTGGAGACGAAGCGCGCCTCCAGCATCCAGTCGGGGTGCTCGGGCTCGACGTCGAACACGAACACGGCTCCACCCTGGCTGGCATCGCGAACGCCCATCCCGGGCGCACCCACCAGCACCTCGCCGTCGTCGTCACGGTCGAAGTCCGCCACCGCCAACGCGGCGCCGAACTGACTGCTCCCGCAACCATCGAGGTCGGAGGTGGTGCGGCACGAGAGCGCCACGATCTCCGCCCCCGCCGGCAGCGCGCCGCAGCCAGCGGGCGCCGAGCTCGCGAGCACGGCGCCGCTCAGCACGTGCACCTTGGCGTCCGAAGCGACCAGGAGCTCCTGATCGGCGTCCTTGTCCACCCGCCCCGCCGCGAGCGTGCGGCCGAAGCCAGCAATGTTGGGGGCCAAGCAGCCTGCGAGCGCGCCGCTCGAGTCGAACAGGTAGACGCGACCCTGGCCGGGCTCCCCGACTGCGAGCCACTGGGCGCCGCCCATGCTCACCACCGCGAGCGCGGAGCCGAACGTCCCTTGGGCGCCGGACCCGGGATCGAGCACCACGGGGGTCTGCGACTGCGACGCGTAGAACCACGCCGCGGCGGGCTGGTCCACGAGCGTGCCGCCCACGTCGACCTGATGAGCCGGCGTGCCCGCGAGCAAGATGGGGAAGTCAACCGCGGGCGCCGCGAGGGAGAGGTACTTGGCCGACTCCGCGGTCAGCTGCGAGCCGGCCGGCAGCTCGTTCGTGCTCAGGTAGGCGGGCTCGCCGGCGCACTGGATCTGGATCCCGAGGGGCTTCTGGCCGCCGCCCGTGCCGAGCCCTTCGGCGAAGCAGAGCGTGTGCTCCTTGGCCTCGAGCGTGGCTCGCCGGAGCGGCGCGGCGCTCTTGGCCAGCGTGCAGCCGAGCCCGCAGTGGCCGCTGCGGACGGCGTCGGCGCTGGCGCCTTGCCCGGGTCCGAGCTCGAACTCCGCGCCGCCGGTGCGGCCTGGCGAGGCGCCGACGTAGACGCGATAGAACCCGTCCACCTCGCCGCTGGCGACGCTGGAGCCGAACCCGTAGCTGACGTTGCTGGGCTTCGTGAAGAGCAGGACCGGGGCGTTGTCGCTCACGTCGTCGAAGCGCGCCCAAGAACAAGCGGCCACGCCCGAGGCCACGGCAACCGCCAGCACCATCGCCACACGGGACATCAGAAACGCCCTCCGAGCGACAGCCCCGCGGGACCCGGCGAGAGCCCAATCGAGAACGGCGCCTGGCGCGGGCGCGACCGCGGCTGTGGCACGGCCACGCGGGTCGGCGCCCGGAGCTTCGCCGTGGGACGTTGCTTGCGCGGGTCGTTGAACTCCACCGGCTGGTCCTTCACGGCGCGGGACTCCGGCAGCGGGTCCTTGATGAAGTTGTAGGTGGCGAAGGCACCCAGGATGCCGCCGATGGCGAAGCCCGCGTTCGCCCCGATCGCGAAGATGCGTCCACGGCTGACCCGCTCGTCCTCCTGCTCCAGAACGCCGGCCTTGCGATCGTTCTCCAGCTCCTCGTGGAGGTTGTCGGATTGGATCCCCAGAAACACGCCCGCGCCCAGGAACACGGCGCCGATCACCGCCTGCGTCCAGGCCGCGCCGCGGGGGTACTTCTGGATCATGTCCGCGTGCAGCGGCAGCACCTGCCCCGCGGGCACCGTGACGACTTCCTCGTAGGTCTTGTAGCCGCTGGCCTTGATGGTGAGCTTGTGCTGACCGGCGTCGGCTTTCACCGCGAGCGGCGCCTCGCCGGAGCGCCAGACCCCCGCCGGTTTCTCGTCGAACGAGACCTTCAGCTCGGGGGCGTTGCCGTCGATCCGCACGTAGCCGTAGCCGACCCGCACGAGCTTGACCTCGAGCTCCTTCTGCTCCCCTCGGCCGAGCTCGAGCTTCTGGTGGTAGGGCTCGAAGCCGGGGGCCTCGACCAACAGCGAGTGCGTCCCGCTGGAGACGAGCTCGCCGTGCGGAGTGGTTCCCCAAGGCGGCCGCGCGCGCCGGTCGTCGTCGATGAACACGTAGCCGCCGAGCACGTTGGCCGACACGCGCAGGAAGCTCATGAACTCGCCCTGCGAGAGGTTGGCTCGGAAGTGGAACACCTTCGCGCGCTTGACCTCGACGGCGGCGTCGCAGGCCTTGAAGTCGAGGTAGGGTTCGACCACGACGTGGTAGCTGCCCACCTCGAGCGTCAGGTTCGCTGGAGAGCGCGCGCTGGTGATCTCCTGCCAACCCGGATTCTGCGCGCCGAGCTTGTACGGAGGGGCCGACTCCGTCGAGCGGGCGTAGAGCTTGATCAGGGCGCCGGGCGGCTCGGTCTCGATCAGAGCCAGCGACTTCATCGACTCCGCCGTGTCCGGCGTCAGGGTCGGCGGCGGCTGGGGGGCGGGCGGTGCCGCGTCGCTGCCGCCCTCGTCGCCCCCGTCCTCCACTCCCGCGTCCGTCTCCGGGGTCGGGGTCGGGGCGATGCCCTTCGAGGCCTCGAGGGCGGCGATGCGCCCCCTCACCTTTGCCGCGTCCGGTGCGTTGGGATCGGCCGCGAGGTAGTCGCGAAACTTCTGCAGAGCCGGGTCGATCTGACCGAGCTTCTGGTAGCAGACGCCGGCGTTGAACAAGAACGCGGCGTAAGGCTGCTCGGCGTGCCCCGCCTCGAACACCTTGGCGGCGCTCGCGTAGTCGCCGGCGACGAACAGCGCCTGCCCCTTCTCCATGCGCTCCCGGATCAGCTCCAGCTTGCGCGCGGAAACGGCCTTTCCAGCCTGGGCTCGCGCCCCTTCCGGCGCCAGGACGAGGAGCCCCAGGAGCAGCAGGAGCGCGCTCGCCCAACCCAGTACTCTCGGCTCGACCCGTCCCACGGCGGCAAACTTGACCCCGGATGCGGGCGCGGCACAAGCCTCTGGGTCACGCTCGGGTGACGGCGGTCGGTGGGTTTCGGGACGAGGGCCTCACGAAGATTGAGGTCTGGCCCGGGCTGCCACTATGCTATCGACCAGACCTCTGACCGCCATGCGCGCTCCCCGCCACCTCCTCCTGGCTGCTGCCGTCGGGCTCACACCCGGCTTGGCGCGTGCCGAAGACGCCCCCAAGCCGATCCCGCCCTGCGAGAAGACGCCGACGGAGGGCGACGTGGCCGGTGCGAAGGGCGCGTTCCAAGCGGGGCAGGCCTCGTTCGAGGAGGGCGACTACAACCGCGCCATCTCGTACTGGGACGATGCGTACCGCCGGGACTGCACCGCCCACGCGCTGCTGCTCAACCTGGCCCGGGCGTACGAGCTGAACAACCAGAAGCGGCACGCCATCGTGGCGCTGGAGACCTACCTGGCGCGGCAGCCGAGCTCGCCGCAGCGCGACCAGATCGCGCGCCGCATCGAAGGCCTGAACGAGAAGATCGCCCAGGAGGCGAACAACCCCACGGCTGGTCCTGGACCCGGCACGGGTCCCACGGCTCAGAAACCCGATGGTCAGCCGGCTTCGACACCGGAGCCGGACACCGGGGGCAAGCGTCCGCTGACTCCGCTGATCGTCGCGGGCGCCGGCGGCGTGATCGCCATCATCGGCGGCGTGCTCTATCTGGGCGCGGCCGGGGACGTCAGCGACATCGAGGACAAGTGCGGCGGTCGCAGCAACTGCCCGCCCAAGTTGGTGGAAGAAGGCAACGACGCGCGCAGTCGCCAGACCACATGGGGTGTGGTCACCGTCGGCGGCGTCGCCATCGCAGCGGGCGGGCTCGTCTGGTACTTCCTCTCGAAGCCCAAGGGCGGGGAAGCGAACACCGCGCTCGCGCCCAAACGCCGCCTTCTGCCCCGGGTCGACCCGGTTGTCGGACGGGGTTTCACCGGCCTGGCCGTGAGCGGCACGTTCTGACGCTCACTTGGCGGGCGGCGGGGGCTCGTCCGGCTCTTCTGGTTGGGGCGTCCCCTCGCCCTCGGGCGACCGCTGCTTGTCGCCGGAATACACGATGTAGCGCGCCTGCCCGGTCGGGCCGCCGTCGAGCCGCGACAGGTCGGGCTCGAGGGGAAACGGCGTCTCGCTCGACGAGCCTCCGCAGGACCCGAGGGAGAGCAGCGCAGAGAGCGCCAACACGCCGATGCCGAAGCGCAACACGCGCGCCTCGTAGCACGCCACCGCGCGGCCGCCTAGGTTCGGGTGGCCGGGAGCGCCCAAAGGCTCTAGCTTTCGGGCGGACGATGACACCGAAGCTGCTCGCAGCGCTGTTCGGGTGCTCGATCGCAGCCGTCTCCTGCGGCGGCGACGACGAAGCAACCGCCGCGTGCGAAGCGCCCAGCTGCCCCATCGACTACGCCGGTCTCGATCTGGCCACCCCTTCCGTCAGCTTCGCGAACGACGTGTTCCCGCTCTTCCGGCGCTCGTGCGGGTTGTCGAGCGTGTGCCACGGCTCACAATCATCGAGCGCAGCCGGCCTGTACTTGGGGCCGAAGAAGAGCGACACGACCACGGTCATCGACGTCGCCCTGTACCAGCAGGTCATCGACGGCATCGCCAACGTACCGTCCAAGACCGCTCCTGCGATGGACCTGGTGGAGCCCGCCGATCCGAGCCAGAGCTTCCTGATGCTCAAGATGGATGGCTGCCACAACGCCGCGGGTCTCGCCTGCACGGCGCAGCCCAAGGCGAAGTCGGGCGAGCCCTGCGGAGACAGCATGCCGCAGGGCAGTGGCGTGCTCTGCGCCGAAGATCGTGACGTCGTCCGGCGCTGGATCGCGCAGGGCGCGAAGATCGACTGAGGAGCGATGATCGGAAGGCTGTCTGGAGTAGTGGCGCACGACGACGCGAGCGGCGAGCTCGTGATCGACGTCGCCGGGGTGGGTTACGAGGTGACCACGCCGGTTGGGGCGCGCGGCCGGGCCGAGTCGAACGGCCCCGACCACGTGGTGCTGTTCATCCACACCCACGTGCGCGAGGACTCGCTGAACCTGTTCGGCTTCCCGAGCGAGCAGGAGAGGCGGGTGTTTCGGCTCTTGATCGGCGTGCCGAACGTCGGACCCAAAACCGCGCTCGGGGTGCTGAGCGCGCTGCCCATCGAGGAGCTGTCGCGAGCCGTGGAGGCCGAGGACCTGGGACGCCTCTCGCGCGTGCCCGGGATCGGCAAGAAGACGGCCGAGCGACTGGTGCTCGAGCTGCGCGAGAAGCTACCGAAGGTCGGCGGGGCGGCGCCGGGCCCGGCGCCACGCGCGGCCGCTGGCGACGACGACGCGCGCAAGCTGACGTTCGCGCTGACCAACATGGGCTACCGCTCTGCCGAGGCCGACCGCGCCGTTCGCGCGCTCGGCGACCGGGTCGGAAAGCACCCCCTGGCCGATCTGCTGCGCGAGGCGCTCGCCCACCTGACCCCCTGATCCGGCCGGTTTTTGCGCGCTGGTCGCCCCCTGCGCCCTGCCGGACCACGATCCTTGACCCCTACCGATGGGCGTGGATAATCGCGCAGTTACCAGCAAAGACGCGGCGCGGTACCGGCATCGCGAACGCCCCGGGGAGCTCCTCAGTGATCACCTGTCCGAAGTGCAGCAAGGAAAACCAGGACCACTACAAGTTCTGCCTCGGTTGTGGTGCCGAGCTGCCACGCGGCGCGGCGCCCAAGCCGTTTTCGCCGCAGACGCCGCCGCATGGTGTCGCGGCGCAAGCGCCGCGCGCCGCCACGCCGACTCCGGCAGCCGCGCCCGCGCCGCGGTCGGCAGCCGCGCCTGCGCCGGCCCCAGCGCCCGTCCCCGTGGCCGTGCCGGTCACTCCGGCGGCGACTCCTGCTCCTGCGCCTGCCGCAGCGGGAGACATCGTCACCTGCCCGCAGTGCGGCCACAAGAACCCGCCGAACAACCGCTTCTGCGCGTCGTGCGGCTACAATGTCGGCGCGCTCAGCGGTTCGGTGCCCGCTCCTGCGGCAGCAGCGGCTGCGCCCGCGGCCGCTGCCGGTGGCGGCCCGAGCGTCGTGTTCACCGCGCTGCGTGCCGACGGCACCGAGGCCGGTACCTACAAGCTGCCCGACGCCCCGACGGTCACCTGCGGGCGGGACACCGGCTCCATCTTCGCTGGCGACAGCTACCTCTCGCCGCGCCACGCGACGTTCACGCGCCGCAACAACCAGCTGTTCGTGAAGGACGAGAACTCGCTGAACGGCGTGTACCTGAAGATCAAGCCGAACGAGCCCTGGGCCCTCGCCTACAACGACATCTTCCGCATCGGGCAGGAGATCGTGCGGCTCGAGGAGCTCAAGCCCGCCGCGCCCTCCCCGGACGGCGTGGAACGCTTCGGCAGCCCGGCGAAGGGCTACATTGGCCGCCTTTCCCTGGTGATCGGCCGCGACACGTCCGGTAACGCCTTCCCCATCCCGGAGCGCGGAGTGCACCTCGGCCGCGAGCGCGGCGACATCCTGTTCTCGGAGGACGGTTACGTCTCTGGCCTGCACTGTCGCATCGCGCGCGGCGCGGACGGCAAGATGTACCTGACCGACGTGGGCAGCTCGAACGGCACGTTCGTGCGCCTGGGCCACGAGCAACAGGTGCAGCGCGGCGACATCCTGCTGATGGGGCAGCAGCTGTTCCGCGTCGACTTCTGATCCGGACCGGAGCAGACGAAGAATGTCCGGTCCTCGCACGATCCGCGTGGTGGCTGCCGTCATCGAACGAGACGGGAACTACCTGATCACCCAGCGCCGGCCGACCGCGGTGTTACCGCTGCTCTGGGAGTTCCCGGGTGGGCGCGTCGAGGACGGGGAGACGGACGCCGATGCGCTGCGGCGAGAGGTCAAGCACCGCCTCGGCGTCGAGGTGCAGCCCGGTCAGCTCATCAGCTTCGTGAGCCACCCATACGAGCACTACACGGTGGACCTCTACCTGTACGAGTGCCGGATCGCCGCTGGCGAACCGAAGGAGCTCAACGTACACTCGTTCAAGTGGGTGACGAGCGGCGACTTCGACCAGTATCCGTTCACGCCTGCGGACGAGCTCTCGATGAACAAGCTCCTCGGCCTCGGCTGAGGACGTTGCTCGCGCTCTCGGCCTGCCTCGGCTGGCTCACGCCGGCGTGGGCACAGGTGCCCGTCGCTGCGCCCCCGCCCGGGCCGAGCGCGCCTGCAGGCGCCGCCCTCGCGCCCTTCGGGCCGGGCGCGAGCGTGGAGGTCACGAGCGAGGGTAAGCCGGTCAACGTGTTCGTGGCGCGCCTCGGGCCGACCGCGACCGCCGCCCCCGCGGACAGCGACTTCGTGAAGCTCGGCAAGACGCCGCTCGGATTTCAGCTGCCGCCGGGCAGCTACCGCATCGAGGTCGAGGGCGTGGAGATCTCGAACGAGAGCATGCTCTTCGAGATGCGCAGCGAGCCGCGCCGACTCAAGGTGAGGACCGGCTCCGAGGGCCTCGGCACGACCGGCACGTTGTTGATGGCAGTCGGCGTCCTGGGCATCGTCGGCGCCACGGCGATCCTGGTCTCGGGGTCGCAAGCGCCCAGCAAGCTCGACAAGGCCAGCGTGCTGATCCCGATGTACGCGGCGGGCGCGGTCTGCTTCGGTGGCGGCCTGGCCATGAGCATGGCGGGCAGCACGAAGCTCGAGGACGTGAGGTCCAACTCGCGGGCGGCAGTCCGCGGCGCCTGGCTCGGAGTGAACGGCAGGTTCTGAGCAACTCGGCGGTTGCCTGCCCGATGAGGTGGCGTGTGGCCGCTCCTGTCCGCGCTCCTGGATCTGATCGCCCCGCGTGACTGCGCGGCCTGTGGGGAGTCATCGACGCGCGGGCTCTGCCCAGAGTGTCGCGGGCTGCTCGAGCCCCCCGGGGCCCGGGTGCTCTCGGGGGCGCCGGTGCTCGCGGCCGCCACCTACCGTGCACCACTCAGCCGTGCCATTCAGCGCTTCAAGTACGAGGCCCGCCCTGACCTGGCGGAGCCGCTGGCATCCTTGATCGGGCTCGACGCTTTGAAGCACGCCAGCCGGGAGCCGGGCACCCTGTTCGTGCCGGTGCCGCTCCACCGCTCGCGACTGGCGGAGCGGGGCTACGATCAAGCTGCCCTCCTGGCGGGAGCGCTCGCCCGGTCTGCGGGGAGACGTTCGAGCGCA
Organism: Polyangiaceae bacterium; assembly: GCA_015075635.1. NCBI lineage: Bacteria > Pseudomonadati > Myxococcota > Polyangiales > Polyangiaceae > Polyangiaceae bacterium. The sequence goes on along the minus strand of JABTUA010000003.1, from coordinate 1,043,934 downwards.
CGCGCGCTCTGTCGCGTCCGCCCGACGCTGCAGCAGGCCCGCCTCGATGAGAGCAAGCGGCGTGAGAACGTGGTCGGGGCCTTCGCGCCGAGCTCCGGCGAACGGCTCGGCGGAAGGCCCGTCGTGCTGGTCGACGACGTGATCACCACCGGCGCCACCGCGGTTGCCTGCCTCGAGGCGCTCAGAGCCGCAGGCGCACGCGTGGTCGCCGTCGCGTGCATCGCGCTCGCGTCGCGCTGAGCGCCGGATCGCCTGAATTCCCAGGCCGAGAGCACGGCGGACGCTACGGAATTGCTGCACGGTGCGGAAAATGGGAAACCGCTCTCAGTGAGCGAGGACGAGGCGGAGAGCTGGCACTGGGCCGACGCCGACGGCGTGGTCAGCATCGTGGACGAGTGGGAGCTCTTGTCGTCACTCTCGACCGCCACGCTACCGCACTACACGCTGGTATGGCGCGGCGGCTGGAAGCAGTGGCTTCCCGCCTGCCAGGTCGCCGAGCTCGCGAACATCCTCCCCAAGGACAAGCTCGAGAAGGCGGTGGACCCGGGCTCGGACCCGCTCCTCACCGACCCTCCCCCGCCGCCAGTCGATCGCTATCAAGCGTACCAGACCCGCGAGGCGGCCGCGAAGCTCATGGGCAAGAGCATGAAGCCCGCCGCGCGCGTGCCCGTGGCTCCACCCGGGCTGGTGGGCGCGGGCGCACCTCCACCGCCTCCCCCACCGCCGGCTCCCCGCCCGGCGCAACCGACGCTGGTCGAAGGAGCGCAGCTCTCGTCCACCGCGACGCTGCGACCCCCAGGTGCGGTACCGCCACCACCGCGCGGAGTCCCGGCGGCGCCGCTGCCCGCCGCCGAACCCGCCGCACCGACGCCGATCGTGGCCGCGCCGGTGGCCCCGGTGATCCAGGTGAAGCACAGCGAAGAGCCAGCTCCGATCTCGGCGGAGGTGCCCACCAACCCGCGGGCTCTGGCGCCGTTGCCCTCTTGGAGCGACGACCTCGACGCTGAGATGCGCGCGGGCGCGATGCCGAGCCCAGGGCGCATGTTGCCCACGGCGTACGCGACACCGGGCCCCCCCGTCGTGCAGCCAGCCGCAAAGAAGAGCCCGGTTCTGCTGCTGGCATCCCTCGCGGTGGGCGGGCTCGGGCTCATCGGAGTGGTCGGCGTCGTCGCGCTGCTGCTCCGCTCCTCGAAGGACGAGGCGAACCCCGCTGCGAGCGGCTCGTCGGCTGCCGGAGCGCAGGGCAGCGGTCGCATTTTGCCGTGCAAGCTCGACAAGAGCGCGGCGCGCCTGGCGCCTTCGGTCTTGCCGTCCGTCGTGCCGGTGACGGCGGCAGTCGCCGGCGGGGCAAAATTCGCCGTGGGCTACGCCGCGTCCGAGCGTGAGGCCGAAGGCATGACCGTGGACCCCACCAGCTTGGCGGTCGAGCGACCGTTTCGCCAGAAGACGGAGCGCGGCATAGCGAGCGTCGTTCCGCTCGCTATGCAGGGCGACCTCGCGTTCGTGGTGGACCAGGAGGATCGCGGCTTCCGGTCGCCGCGCACCCTCGACGGCAAGGGCAAGCTCACCCTGGGCTGGAGCGACGCGGGGCTCGCGCGCCGGGCAGCCTCCGGGGAGCCGGCCACGATCTGGGCGAGCCCCAGCGACAAGGTGACCGATCCGCGCCCTGTCGCGCTGCCCGGGGGAGGTTTCGCGGTGACGGCGCGCCGCGGCGGGCTGGGGGGATCGATCGTGGTCGGGCTCATCGACGACGCCGGTGAGAAGAAGAGCGAGCTGACCGAGGTGAGCTCCAAGCCCCAGGTCGGCACCCCGAGCATCGCCGCCAACGAGCGCGGTACCCTGGTCTCCTTCGCGGGTCGCCCGACGGACAATTCCTACTGGACGCTCCAGGTGGGGACCGCCCCTGCCGGGGCCACGCCCAAGAGCGCGCAGAGCTTCGCCACTCCCCCGGGGGGCCTGGGCGCCGACGCCATCTCGCCGGCGGTGGAGGGCCTGAGCAACGGCCGCTGGCTGCTCCAGTGGACCGAAGGGGCCGCCGGGAGGCGCCAGGTCCGCATCCAAACCCTGGGTTTTGACCTGGTTCCGGTGGGAGACCCCATTACCCTGTCACCCGAAGAAGCCAACGCGGGCCAAGGCGTAGTAATGGTCCGGGGAGAAAAGGCCCTCTCACTCTTCTTGGTGCTGAAGGGCAAGACCCACGAGCTTTGGGGAGCCACGCTCACATGTCCCTGAGAAATCGAATCCAGCGCCGGAGCGGCGCCATCACCCTCTGCCTTTCCACCTGCATCTTGCCGATCGCCGCGACGAGCGTCGCTGCCACGACCGGCTGCGGAATCCTGGGGAGCCCCGGTCCCTCCGCGGTCTCGCAAGGGCAGCGGTACCAGAGCGGCGATCCGACCTTCGACGAGTTCTTCACGAACCTCTACGACATGCAGATCGACCTCGCGAAGGCCCCGGCCTCCGAGAAGGAGATCCGCGCGACCCTGGCTTCCAAGGCCAAGCTCGACGAGGGCACCTCCGCCACCATGCTCGGCAAGAAGCTCGGCAAGCGTTTGGAAGAGCTCGCCGCGGCCGGCACCGGGGTCAAGATGGAGCTCGAGGGCCTCGACGACGACGACGACCCGAGCGCGAAGATCAGCGTGAAGGGCAAGGACCTCGAGGGCGACGACAAGGCACTCGTCGATGCGATGGAGGCCGCCGCCAAGAGCGCGGCCAAGCTGCACGTGCGCATGAAGAAGGCGCGTAAGGCGCTCGAGCAGGCGAACGGACAGATCCTGGCCCTGGAGCAGGCCGTGGACACGGCCTTCCGCAAGGGCGGGCCGAAGAAGAAGGCGGAGGTCCGCAAGAACCTCGACGACGCCAAGAAGCTCATCCCGCTGATGCAGGCTCGTGCCGACGAGGTGGCCGACGCCGCCAAGTCGACCGCGAAGAAGATCTCCGACGCCGCGCAGACCGACACCGGGCAGTTCGACGCGCCGCCGCCCCCCGCCGAGCCGCCGCCCCCCGAGCCCGAGCCCGACAAGCCCGAAAAGAAGGGCGGCGAGAAGAAGGGCGGCGAAAAGAAGCCCCCGGCCGAGAAGCCGCCGGCGCCTCCGCCCGACAAGCCCAAGCCTCCGAGCGATTTCGAGCCCTGAATCACCGCGTGTTCGGGGCTCGGGCAGCCGAGCTCCGGACCCGGTTCAGTTCACGCTCTTGATGGCTTCGAGGAACGGCTTCGCCGCGACGAAGTCGGTGCAGCGCACCGCCTCGGCTCCCCTGGAGTCGTAGACGAGCACGGTCGGCAGGCCCACGACTTTGTGCTCCTTCATGGTGGCGGCGACCACCGGATCTTCGTCGTCGGTCGCGTCGACCTTGACGGCGACGAATCGCCCAGCTTCTTGCGCCACGCTCTCCTCGCTGAAGGTGTGCTTGTCCAGCTCCTTGCAGGCACCGCACCAGGCCGCGGTGAAGTCCAGCAGGAGCGGCCGCTTCTCCGTCGCCGCCTTGGCACGCGCATCCGCCACGCTGAGCTCTTCCCAGGCCAACGTGCGAGAGGGCTTGGAGAGCCCGGCGATGAACGCGAAGGCTCCCAACGTGGTCAGCAGAATGCCCAGGCCCTTGCGCGCCTTCGCCGCAGCGCCGGGCTCCTCGAACGAGCGGTGCACCGCCCCGAGCAGAAGGCCCAAGAGCACGGCGCCCGCCGCGACCGCGAGGAAGGTCGAGCTTGGGACCACCAGCCGGGTCATGGCGGGGAACGCCGAGGCCAGGAACCAGAGCGCGACCACGACCAGCACGACGCCCAGGAGCGACTTCACGTGCACCATCCAGCGTCCGCTCTTCGGCAGCTGAACCGCGAAGGCACCGACGAGGAAGAACGGCGCGCCGAGGCCGAGGGCGAAGGCGGCCATGGCCAGCGCACCGAGGCCGGCGCTCTGCGTCTTCGCGATCCAGGTCAGGATGCCGGTGAGCACGGGACCGGTGCACGGGGCGGCGATCACCCCGCAGACCAGCCCGAGCACGAACGCGCCCTTCATGCCGATGCCGCCGACCGTCGCCAGCTTGTTGGTGAGAGAAGAAGGCAGCGTGAACTCGAACGCGCCGAACATGCTGGCCGCCATGGCCAGGAAGAGCACGCTGATGCCGACGATGACCCACTTGCTCTGCAGCACCGCGCCGAACATGCCGCCGGTCAGGCCCGCGACCAGCCCGAGCGGCACGAACATGGCCACGATGCCCAGCACGAAGGCCAGCGAGAGCAGGACACCTTGCGCCCGGCTGCGCGCCTCCCGCGCGCCGAACACGCTGACCGTCACGGCGATCATCGGGTAGACGCAGGGCGTGAGGCTGACCAGTAGCCCTCCGACCAGCGCGGCCAGCGCGGCGTAGCCAGGCCCCTTCGAGAGCGCTCGGGTGAAGGCGTCACCGCCGCCGGCGTCGACCGCCGCTCCCACGACGGTGCAGGCATTCTCCGCCGCTTCGGCGCCGACGGACCAGGCCGTCAGCGCGAGCAGCACGATTGAGAACGGTGTCCAGCGGACGCGCGGCATCGAGCTTCGCCTAGTCTAGTGCCGAGCACGCCCGGTGTGGAGGCCGGGTCACTCGTTCTTCTTCTTCTTCCTGCGGATTCTGCCGAGAAGGCGCCGCGCCCGCGCGATTTCCCCGTTCAGCGCCACCGCGAGCGCGACCCGGCCCCCGGTGGAGCGGCGGACGAAGCCCTGGAGGTACTGGCGAGCCGCTTCGAAGTCCCCTTCGTGGAAGGCCAGCTCCCCGAGCACGAACTGCCCGTAGCCCTGGCCGCAGGGCGCGTCTGCCAGTCGCTCCCGGAGCCCGCGGACCTCCGCTGGGTCGAGGGCCTCGCCGCCGGCCAGCCGCGACAGGGCCAGCTGCGCTTGATAGAGCGGTCGGTCCGTCGTACCCCAGCGACAAGCCCGCGACAGCGCTCCGATCGCGTCGCGGTAGCGCCCCGCCAGGTACAGCACGCTGCCCAGCGTCCAGAGGTGGAACGCGCGGCGAGAGGGCGGGCTCACGCGACTCGCCAGCCTGAGGTGCGCGACGGCGCCGTCCTGATCGCCGAGGCCCAGGCAAGCCCTCGCGGCGTCTTGACGCGCCACGTCCGGCATCACGTCGAGGCTCACGATCTGCTGCGCGACGCCCAGCGCCTCTTCGAAACGCCGCGCTTCCATGTGCGACAGGTAGAGCTGTCTGAGCAGCATCGCCCGAGTGGTGCGGCTGATGCGGCCACCCCGATCCAGCGCGCGGAGGGCGTACTTGGCCCGAAGGCCGGACGTGCGGGCGAGTGTGGCCTTGCGGAGCAACAGCTCCGGCGTCACGGCTTCCGCCGCGGCCTCACGCGTCCTGGACATTGGGTCAAGCCTAGCAAGACCTGTACACTCGTCCAGATTTCTGCGCCCTTTGAAAACGACCTCCCTTCGGGATAAGCCCACCCCCCGATGTCTCGAAGCCTGCTCCGTCGCGTCTCGACCGCCATCGTGGCCGCCGCGTTCGGAGCGATGGGCTGCGGTCATCCCGCCTCGGAGGCGGAGTGCGAGGAGATCGTCGAGCGCGTCGCGCGGCTCGAGCTCGAGAAGAAGAACCCCGGCAACGCGCAGGCGGTGGCCGACGAGATCGAAGCCACCAAGAAGAGCGTGAGAGAGTCGATGCTGAAGGAGTGCGTCGGCCGCCGCATCACCGAGAAAGCGATGACATGCGTCCGCAACGCGAAGACGAGCAAGGAGGTCGTGGAGGATTGCTTCGACTGACCCTCTGCGCGTCGCTGCTCGGCATGCTCGCGGGCTGCGGCAGGCCGCTCGACCCAGACGAGTGCAACCAGCTCCTCGACCACTACACCGAGCTGCTCGTCAGGCAAGAACGCCGCGGCGTCAGCGATGACGAGCTCGAGCGCACCAAGCAGAGCGCGCGCCTGAAGGCCGCGGGCTCGACCGATTTCGCCAAGTGCAGCACCAAGGTGTCTCGTGCCCAGTGGGAGTGCGCGATGAAGGCCCCGAGCGTCGACGAGGTCGAACGATGCCTCTTGTGAAGTGCGCCGACTACTCGGCCTAGGCTAGAGACAATCCCACTTCGGGATGCGCATGCCTTGGGGGTCCACGGTGTACGGAGGCTCGCAAGGGTCGGCCAGAACACCCGTTGGCGGCGTGGCCTTGTGGGCAGCCTCGTGCGCCTTCAGACGTTGCTCGAGGGCATGGACCTTCTGTTCGAGCAGGGCGACGCGCGCCGAGAGCGCGACCGGCTGCTCCACCGGGAACCTCACCACCGGTGGACTGGGCTCGGAGCTGGCGAAGTTGGCGAACGAAAACAGCGTGAGCGCCCCGCAGGCGAGGGCGAGCTTCGGCGCTTGGCTCATGTTCGCCCGATCTTATCGCGCCCGCCCCTGCCGGCGAAGGGAGGTGGTAAGAGGGCTCTTCCATGCTGCACCGCGCCCAGAGCCTGCTCCGCGTCGGGCTCGGCTTGGTGTCGGTCGGCTTGCTCGTCGCGGCGATGACGCCGCTCTTGCTCGTGCTCCTGCCATGGCGCGTGGGCCGCATCTACGTCACCAACGCCTTCGGCACTGCCATCGGCCGCACGGTCCTGTGGTGGACGGGTTGTCGAGTCACCGTGGAGGGGCTCGAGAACGTCAGCGCCGCGCGCCCGGCCATCTACGCCTGCAATCACACCTCGATACTGGACGCCTTCACCACCATCTGGCTGACGCCGCGAGGCACGGTGGGCGTGGCCAAGAAGGAGGTCTTCTTATACCCCTTCTACGGGCAGGCCTGGTGGCTCGCCGGGCACGTGTTCGTGGACCGGCAGCGGACCGAGCGCGCGAAGGCCGCGCTCCGCAAAACGGCCCGTTTCATTCGCGAGCACGGCCTCCACCTGTGCATCTTGCCGGAGGGCACCCGCTCCGACAGCGGGCGCCTGCTCCCGTTCAAGAAGGGCATCGTCCACATGGCGCTCGAGACGCGGCTGCCCGTCGTGCCGATGGTCACCATCGGCCTTCAGAACGTCTGGAAGCGCTCCAGCCTGCTGCTCCAGCCGGCTGAGGTGAAGATCGTGTTCTTGCCTCCGATTTCGACCGCCGACTGGAGCGAAGAGCGCATCGACGATCACATCGAGGCCCTGCGCGCGCCGTTCCTGAAGACGCTGCCGGAGCACCAGCAGCCGGCCTGACCGTCAGGGCTTGACCAGCTTCGTCGTGCCGGCGTGGCAGGCCGAGGCGTTGCAGGTGCCGGCCTGGACCGCCTTGGTCAGCATGGTCTTCTCGCCCGTCGCCGAGCGGATGCGGATCTCCGCCGTCGCCCAGTTCGGGGCCGTGGTGTTCTTGGTGTCCGCGAAGAAGAACCCCTTGCTGTCGGTGCAGGCGTAGATGAAGTTCGTGCCGTCCTTCACGCCGACCTCGACGTTGGGCGCCCCGTCGGTGGCAGCCGCGCTGCTCCAGACCACGCCGCCGAACTGCCAGTTCTTGCCGGAAGCCGTGCCGCCCTGCTTGTGGCAGTTCACGCACTCCATGCCGGAGAAGCCGCTGTGATTGCCCGGGGAGCTCTTCGCCGGCGTGCAGCTCGCGTTGTAAGCCGCGGGCCAGAACGCACCGCTGCCGCCGCCGGTGCCGCTGCCGCCCGTGCCGCTGCCGCCGGTGCCGCTGCCGCCGGTGCCGCTGCCGCCGGTGCCGCTGCCGCCCGTGCCGCTGCCGCCGGTGCCGCTGCCCGCCGCGCCGCCGCTGCCCGCCGCGCCGCCGCTGCCCGCCGCGCCGCCGCTGCCCGCCGCGCCGCCAGTGCCCGCCGCGCCGCCGGAGCCAGCGCTGCCGCCGGTGCCGCTGCCGCCGGTGCCGCTGCCGCCGGTGCCACTGCCGCCCGTGCCGCTACCGCCGCTGCCACCCCCTCCGTCGTCGTCGCCTCCACAGCCCGCGAGCGCCAGAGCAGAAACCACACCCAGCAAAAGCAAACGTCGCATCCTCGCCTCCTGTCGCACTCTGAGTACCGGGATGATCCCAGCACCAGGCAGAGAGAGGTGCGCAATGTCTGCGTCGTCAGCCTTCGATGCCCAGTGCCTTGAGCCGGCGCCAGAGCGTGACGCGGCTCATGCCCAAGACCTTGGCAGCGCGGCTCTTGCTGCCGCCGGCCCGCTCGAGCACGGCCAGAATGCGCTGGCCTTCGGCGTCCAGCTCGCCGCTCCTCCGAGCGATGCTCTCGCTGCCTTCGCCGCGGTCTTCGAGCTTCGGCTCCGAGAGCTCCCAGGGCAGCTCGCTGGGCAGGAGGATGGGGCCTTTGCCGATGGCGTAGGCATAGGCCAAGACGTTCCGCAGCTCGCGCACGTTGCCGGGCCAGTCGTAGCGCGTGAGCACCGCCTCCGCGGCGGGAGCGATGCGCTCGATGCGCCGCCGCGCGCCCTCGTTCGCCTGCGCGATCAGCTGATTCGCGATCAGCACGATGTCCTCGCGTCGTTCGCGCAGCGGCGGCAGGAAGATCGGGATGACGCGCAAGCGGTACATCAGATCCGCTCGAAAGCGTCCGGCCTCGACTTCGGCGCGGAGCGAGCGGTGCGTGGCGGACACGATGCGAACGTCCACCGGAATCGGCTCTCGCGCCCCGACCGGAATCACGCTCCGCGTCTCGATCACGCGCAAGAGCTTTGCCTGGAGGTCCAGGGGCATCTCCGCGATCTCGTCCAGGAAGAGCGTGCCGCCGTGCGCCAGCTGAATGTGGCCCGGCGTGTCCTTCACGGCGCCGGTGAACGCGCCCCGCACATGACCGAAGAGCTCGCTCTCCAGCAGGTTACCGGGTAGCGCTGCGCAGTTGAGCGCTCGGAACGGCCCTGCGCTGCGCCGCGAGAGCGTGTGCAGCGCCCGCGCGACCAGCTCCTTGCCGCTGCCGGTCTCGCCTCGCACCAGCACGGTGACGTCGTCGGCAGCCACCTGCTCGATGACGTGGAACACGTGCTTCATGCTGGCGGTGCGCGCCCACATGCCGTGAAACTCCACGGCGCCTTCGTCGGCGGGGCCGGCGTCCTCGAGCAGGAGCAGCCAGCCCGAGAGCTCGCCGTCGTGCCGCAGCGGGAGTGAGCGCACCTCCAAGAGCCGCTCGCCGTCGGCGGGTCGGGGCTTGGGGATCACGGCGCGCACCGAACGCCCCGCGACCAGGGCCTCGGCGATGGGCCGCTTCGCGCCCTCGGCGCAGAGCAGCTTCGGCGCCGAGACGCCCAGCTTCACTGGGCCCAGTAGGCGCTCGGCGGACTCCGTGGCCAGCACCACCGAGAGCTCGCGATCCAGCACCAGCGCCGCGCCCGCGGCCTCGGTCAGCGCCAGGGCAGGCAACGACCCCGACGGCTCGGCATCGCGTTTCACACCGGCGTTTCTAGCATGTTTCACGTTTCACGCCAGGGGCACCGACAGGATGGGACAGCCGGCGGCGCCGAGCACTCGCTCGGTGTGGCTGCCGAACAGCACGTCCGACATGCTGTCGTGGCCGTGCGTGGCCATCACGATCACACAGGCGCGCTCGCTCTTCGCCGCCTCGACGATGGCGTCCTCGAGCGCACCCTTGGCCAGGCGCACGCGCGTGGTCACCCCCTCCGGTAGCGTCACTGCGGGCATCGGGGTGCCGTCGTCCACGTGGAGCAGCACGATCTCGGCGTCGCCCACCGCCGCCAGCTCGAGCAGCCAGACCGCCGCCCGGAGGCCACGCTCGGCGTCGCCGGCGTTACCCACGGGGACCAGCACGCGGCCTAGCCGAACTGCCCCGGTCGCGGGGTCCACGAAGCCGTCGCCGGCGAGCGGCACGATCAGCGTGGGGACCTTCACGTTGCGCGCCACCGACTCCGCGACGCTCTCGGAGAAGATGCGCGCCACGCCGGTCCTGCCGTGAGTCGCCGTGACCACCAGCTCGGGTTCCACGCGCCGGAGCGCGTCTAGCAGCGTGTCGGTGACGTCATCGCAGCACTGGTGGAGCATCGCCTCGTGGGCGACGGGCTCGCGCTCCGAGCGCCAGCTCTCGAGCAAGCGCGTGGCATCGGGGAAGCCCCGCTCCGGCGCAGGGCCGGTGCAGGCGTGCACACTGCAGAGCTTCGCGCCGCGCCGCGCCGCCAGGGCCACGGCGTGGGCGAAGGCTGCCGAGTCGTCGCCGGAGAGGTCGGTGGTGTGGACGATTACGGGCACGAGTCGCTCACTTCCAGCCGATCGGCTCGCCGAGCTCGTCCGCCTTGCGCAGGAAGTTCAGGGGAGTCGCCAGGTAGCGGATGCCGTTCGGCCGGGGCTCCGGCAGCTTGCCGGCGTTGACGTTCACCTGAACGCTGGGGAAGAGCAGCTTGGGAGCGGCCAGACCCTTGTCGCGCTCGGTACGCATCTTGACGAACTCTTCCCGGCTCGTCGCCGCGTTGAGCTGCACGTTCAGGCGCTTCGAAGCTCCGATGGTGGTCTCCCACTTCACTTTCCGACCGTTCGGCAGGTAGTCGTGCCCGACGAACACCCTCGTCGAGTCCGGCAGGGCATAGAGCTTCTGGATCGAGTCGTACAGCGCCTCCGCCGAGCCCTTCGGGAAGTCGGTACGTCCGGTGCCGTAGTCCTCCATGAACAGCGCGTCACCGGTGAACACTGCGTCCCCGATCTGGTAGCTCACGCAGCCGGGGGTGTGACCCGGCGTGGCGATGACCTCGATGGGGAGGCTACCCGCGTGAAAAACCTCGCCGTCCTTCACCAGCTGGTCGAACTGACTGCCGTCCACGGCGAAGTCGGGCCCCAAGTCGAACACGTTCTTGAAGACCTCCTGCACCTCGCGGATGCGCTCGCCGATCACGACTCGAGCGTCGAAGCGACGGCGCAGCAGCTGAGCGCCCGACAGGTGATCGGCGTGGGCGTGGGTCTCGAGCGCGTAGTGCAGCTTCAGCCCCTTCTCCCGCACGAAGGTCGAGATCTGATCGACCGACTCGGTCCACGTGTAGGAGCCGACCGGCTCGTAGTCGAGCACCGCGTCGATCACCACCGCGTCTCGTGTCTCTTCGTCCCAGACGACGTAGCTGAGCGTGAAGGTGCGCTGGTCGAAAAAGGCCTGGACTTCGCGTTTCATCGTTTCCTCTCGGTCGTTTCAGCATACGAGCCGCCAGGTGCGAAAAGGATTCGCACCTACTCCGCCGCCGCGGCGCCGGACGCCAGCATCGAGGCGGCCTTTGCGCGCGAGAACAGCTGCTTTCCGGCGGCAGCGAGGGCAGTGCCCACGACCGCGAGACCCACCGCCAGGACCACGGACGGCACCAGGCCGAAGGCCCGCGGCAGCTCCTGGCCGAGGATGAAGAACGCCATCGCGACCACGAACCAACCGAACGCGCTGCGCAGCCGCGCTGGCGAGATGCGGTCCGCGAGAGCTCCGCCGGCGAAGCTGCCGACCACCGCGGCGCCGCTCACCCAGGCGGCCAGCGTCCAGTCGATGGGAGTGTGCCCCAAGAACCCGGCGAACCCCGCGAAGGACTTCATGGCGATGACCACCAGCGACGTGCCCACGGCGACTTCCATTGGCAGGCCGCCGAGAATCACCAGCGCGGGCACGACGAGGAACCCGCCACCCGCGCCGACCAGACCGGTAACGGCGCCCACGACCAAGCCTTCGCCCAGCACCTTGGCGACCGGGAGCTCGCGCTGGGCGGGAGCGCTGACGCTGCTTCGACCGCGCAACATGGCGACTGCGGTCACGAGCATCATCACCCCGAACGCCACGAGCAGGAGCACGGCCGGAATCAGGTGTGCAACGCGCCCAGCCAGGAACGCCCCGACCATCCCCGCCGCGCCGAAGATCAGCGCCGTGCGCCAGCGGACGCGTCCCTTTCGAGCGTGAGGGATCAGCGCGGCCAGGCTGGTCGTCCCCACCACCAAGAGCGAGAGCGCCACCGCGCGGTGCGCCTCCATGCCCAGAACGTAGCGAAGGATCGGCACCGTGAGGATCGAGCCTCCCCCACCGAGCAGGCCGAGCGACACCCCCACGAGCAGAGCCAAGATGACGGCGACGATGATCATGAGCGCTCGCCACTGCGAGCCGCGTGCCAGCGGCGTGGACGCGCAGGTTCGGGCGCTTTCCCGGGCTTGTCCGCCAAAACCAGCCGCAGCGCGAAACGCTCGCTCGAAACCGGTGAAACGCGGATGTTTCAGGCATCGCGCACGCCGCGCGTTTCTCGGCGGATCGCGCTCGGCACGCTGCGTGCACTGGGGGAGCGACATGCACGACTTCACACCCTGGAGCGCACTCGCAGGTGGAGCCCTGATCGGGCTCTCGGCCTCGATCCTGCTGCTCGTGCTCGGCAAGGTCGCAGGCATCAGCGGCCTGATCGGCGGACTGCTCTTCCCCACGCGCGGTGACGTGTCGTGGCGCGCGGCATTCATCACCGGACTGGTGATCGCTGGCGCCGCCGCTTGGGCGCTGTCCCCAGCCAGCTTCGGCAGCTCGCCTCGCGGCATCGGGTTCGCGATCGCCGCGGGCCTGTTGGTCGGCGCGGGCACGCGCCTGGGTAACGGCTGCACCAGCGGCCACGGCGTGTGCGGGTTGAGCAGGCTCTCGGTGCGATCGCTGGCTGCGACCGTCACCTTCATCGGCGCCGGTATGGGTACGGTGACCTTGCTCCGCATGCTGGGCGCTGGTTGAGAGGCAAACACATGAAACGCGAATCCAAGCAGCTTCTGGTCTCTCTGTTCGCCGGTCTGGTGTTCGGCGTCGGGCTCGCCGTGAGCGGCATGACGCAGCCGAGCAAAGTCGTCGGCTTTCTGGATCCACTCGGGCGCTGGGACGCGAGCCTGATGGTCGTGATGGCCGGCGCCATCGCCGTGCACTTCGTCGCCTACCGCCTGGTCAAGCGGCGGAGCTCGCCGCTGCTCACGCCGAGCTTCTCCCTGCCCACCCGGCGCGACCTGGACGTGAAGCTCCTGGCCGGCGCGGCGCTCTTCGGCGTCGGCTGGGGCGTCGGCGGGTTCTGCCCAGGCCCCGGCCTGGTCTCGCTGGGAACCGGTGCGCCCACGGTGCTGGCGTTCGTGGCGGCGATGCTCGGCGGGATGTTCGCGACCGCGAAGCTGGACGCCCTCTTCACCCAGCGCGCGAAGGCTCGCCGCGAGCGCGCCGTGGTCCGCGGGAACGCCGAGTCGGCCGTCTGACCAGCGCCGACCGGCGGCCGCCGCTGGCGGTCGCCCACCCCCGCGTGCCACATTCCGGACGTGACCGCCCGCGCCCTGCCGCTGCTCCTGCTCTTCGCCCTGGGCTGCCAGGGCCAGACCGTGGGCGAGGGCCCGGGCTCTGGGGGCGCCGCCGGCTCCGGAAGCGCGACGAGCGGCGGGGCCTCGAGCGGCGGCTCCAGCAGCGGCGGCTCGAGCAGCGGCGGCAGCGCCGGAGGCGTGACCGGGCCGGGCGTGCACGGCTCGCTCCCGAGCGGCTACTGCTGCACGTCGGACTCCGAGTGCCGGTACCGCAACTGCCGCGACTTCGGCGGCGTGAAGATGTGCAGCGACTCCTGCACGACCCAAGACACGAGCTGCAACGCTGCGCCGAACATGAAGTGCGACACCGCCGCCGGCGAGTGCGTGCCCAGCGGATCCCCGACCTGCATCCCGGCCCAGCAGTGGACGTCCGGCTCGACGCCGATCGGCGGCTGCTGCGTCGCCACCGGCGACGGCCAGGCGGGCGAGGAGTGCCAGGGCAACCTGTGCATGGCCTTCGGCGAGCTCTCGAACCCGTTCATCTGCACCCACGCCTGCGACGCCCCCAAAGACTGCCCGCCCAAGTACGAGTGCAACTCGTTCACCAGGTTCTGCTGGCCCATCGCCACCACGTACGACTGCCAGTGAACGAGGGAGTCAGACCTTAACCATCTGCTCGATCGCCGCGACGGCGGCGGCGACGTCGGGACGAGCGTCGAGCAAGGTCGCCATCGGATCGCCGCGCTGGGCCAGGCGCGCGGGCAGCGTCGTGATGTCGAAGCGCCTCGGGTCGAGCGCCAAGTTCACTTCCTCCCAGACGAGCGGGGTGGACACGGTGGCTCCGGAGACCGCGCGCACGGAGTACGGCGCGACGATGGCCCGCGAGCGCCCGGTCTGTCCCGTGTCCACGAACACCCGCGGGCCTCGCCGGTCCACGCGCCGCTCGGTGGTGGCGATCTTCGGGTGCCGAGCCTCCAGTAGGCGGCCGAACAGCTCTGCCAGCACCTTGGTCACCGCGAAGGGGACCCGCGGCCCCACGGGCACCAGCACGTGGAGCCCGGTCTGACCGCTGGTCTTCGGAAACCCCACCAGGCCCGCCTCCGTGAGCAAATCACGCAGCGAGAGCATCAACAGGACGGCATCGCGGAAGCTGCCGTCGCCGATGTCGAAGTCGATGGTGAAGAAGTCCCCATGGTCCAGATCGCCGGCCCGGCTCGCCAGGACGTGCAGGGGAATGCAGCCCAGGTTCACGATGTAGAGGAGCGCGTCGAGGGAATCGATCAGGAACACGCTCTTGTCGCCGCGGGCCTCGCGATCTTCCTCGTCGCGCAGCTCGAGCGTGCGGATCCAGGCCGGCGCGCCCTCCGGCGGGCGCCACTGGTAGAAGCTCTTGCCCCCGATGCCGTCGGGATAACGCACCAAGATGACCGGCCGATCGCGCAGGAAGGGCAATAGAACGGGGGCGACGCTGGCGTAATAGTCGAGCAGGTTGCCCTTGGTGTAGCCCTGCTCCGGCCAGAACACCTTGTCGCGATTGGTGAGCGCCACACGGGTCGACAGCGCGGCAGCCTCGGGCAAGCTGGCCGGGTCCAGGCGCTCGCCGCCCGGCGGAGCCACGGTGCACGCGCTCGGCGGGACATCGTCGCGCACGCCGCGGAACACCGGCTCGCGCAGGTGCCCGTCGTCGCTCCAACCGACGAAGCGCACGTTCACCACCAGCTCCGGTCTCACGTGGTGGACCGCCCCGCGGGTCCGGCCGGGCTCGCCGCGCGCCGGGCTCTCCGGGACTTCGAGCGGCGCGAGCCGCGTTTCGAGCGCTCTCAAGGTGGGGCCGTCCAGGCCGCTCCCCACCTTGCCGCGCAGCACCAGCTCTCCCTGCTCGTAGCTGGCCAGGCAGAGCGCACCGAGCGCCCGACGCGCCCCGCGGCCCTCTTCCCAGCCGACCACCACCAGCTCCTCGTCGCGCTCGCACTTGATCTTCACCCAGTCACCCGTGCGGCGCGGCCCGGGACGATAGGGTGAGTCGCTGCGCTTGCTCACCACTCCTTCCAGGTGCTCCGCCCGGCAGAAGTCGTAGAGCGCGCGGCCGTGGCCCTCCAAGTGATCGAGCGCCCGTACCAATCCGCGCCCTCGAACCAGCGCCGCGAGCAGCTGCTTGCGCACCCGGAGCGGCAGCGAGACCAGCGTTCGCGGGCCCAGCTCGAGCACGTCGAACACCAGGTACGCGACGGGGATCTCGGCGGTGACCCGCAGCACCTCCTCCGGGCGAACGCTCATCAGCCGCGGCGCCAGGCGTTGGAAGCGCGGCTTACCGCCGTCGTCGAAGGCCACTACCTCACCGTCCAGCACGCAGCGCTCGGCGGGCAGCTTGGCCACCGCTTGGGCAATCTCGGGGAAGGTCTGCGTGCAGATGCGGCCGTTGCGGTAGCGCAGCACGACGGTCGAGCCGCTCTTCTGAGCCACCACGCGGGCGCCGTCGAGCTTCAGCTCGTAGAGCCGGCTCGCGTCGTCCAGCGACGCGCCCTCGAGCGCGCACAGCATGGGCCGGAGCGAGCGCGCGTCGACCTGACCGAGCGGTGCGCCCAGGCTCGCGGCCTGCTCCTCGATGCTGCGCCTGAGCTCCGCCAGCGACCCGAGCTCCTCGATGCTGAGCCCCGACAGCACGCTGCGCGGGTCGTGCACTGCCACGCCGTCTCCAGCGCGCGCGTGTGCATCGGCCTTCTTGATCAGGAGCCAATGGTTCTGCTCGTTCGGGCCGCGACGGGCTCCGGTGTGCACCAGCGCAAAGCGCCCGGCGAGCTTGAACCCCGAGAGCACGAAGTCGATCTTGCCCCGGGCGACCCCTTCCTCGGCGCTACCCTCCAGGTAGCGCACGCGGCCGCGATCCCACACGATCATGGGCCCCGCGCCGTAGTTGCCGTCGGGGATCACGGCCTCGAACTCCAGGTACTCGAGCGGGTGATCTTCGGTGTTCACCGCCAGGCGCTTCTCTTCGGGATCGAGGCTCGGCCCCTTGGGCACCGCGAAGCTCTTCAGCGTGCCGCCGATCTCCAGGCGCAGGTCGTAGTGCTCGCGGGTCGCCGAGTGGCGGTGAACCACGAAGCGCCCCACGCTGGTGGCCCGAGCGAGCGCCGGCGCGGGGGCGAACGGCTCGGGCGTCGTGGCCGGATCGCGCTTCTCGCGGTAGCGGCCGAGCGGGCTCTGGTCGCTCGACTCGGGGCGGCGGCGCGACGCCACTAGCTCGGCTCCTCGGCGGGCTCGGCGAACCCTCGAGCGATGTTCTCGCGGAGCTCCTGATCGACGGCTCGCACGGCGCGCGCCTCGTCGGACAGGCCCCGCGCCTCGAGGCGCGGCGGCAGCTCGCGGAGCATCCACAGCGTCATCAGCTTCTCGTGGGGGCAGTCGGCGAAGGCTCGCAGGAACGCCGCGACGGCCGGACGCGCGCACTCGGTGTCCCGGGAGTCCGCGCACGCGAACGCGGCGAGCAACCCGATCGCCGCGCAGCGTCTCGAGCGCAACGGGGTTCCGGAGGGGTGGTGCACCCCGCGGTACACGCGCCCGAGGCCCCCGGAGCCCAGGAAGCCGAATGCCTCGTAGCTGGGCGGCCTGGCCGACACCCGGGCGAGCATAGCCGAGCTCTCGCCCTGCACCCACGTTCAGCCCGCGGCGGGTTCCTTCGCCACAATGTTTCCTGGCGTCAGGATCACGCCGATACCATGGGCGCTCCATGGCTGCGCGCGCCATCTCCTCTGGGACCATCTCCTTCGGCTTGGTCGCCATCCCGGTCAAGCTCTACACCTCCGCTTCGAGCGAGCAGGTCCGCTTCAACATGCTGCACGACAAGTGCGGCAGCCGCCTGAAGCAGCAGTACCTGTGCCCGGTGGACAACGAGGTCGTGGAGCGAGAGGCCACTGTGAAGGGCTACGAATGGTCCCGCGGCCAGTACGTGCGCTTCAGCGACGAAGAACTGAAGGCGCTGGAGAGCGAGCGCAGCAACTCGATCGAGATCACGGAGTTCGTGCCCCTCCACAGCGTGGACTTCGTGCAGGTCGAGAAGAGCTACTACCTCGGCCCGGACAAGGGCGGAGACAAGCCCTATCAGCTGCTCGGCGAGTGCATGAAGAAGAAGGGCGTCGTGGCCGTGGGGCGTTGGGCCGGGCGCGGCAAGGAGCAACTGGTCCTGATCCGCCCGTACGACAAGGACGGCTTGGTGCTGCACCAGCTCTACTATCAGAACGAGGTGCGCAGCTTCGGCGAGATCGACACGGGCGCGCGCTTCACCTTCAGCGACATCGAGCGCGAGTTGGCCGAGAAGCTGATCGAACAGCTGACCAGCGAGAGCTTCGCTGCCGAGAAATACAAGGACAGCTACGAGGAGCGCGTGCGCGCCGCCGTGGAGAAGAAGGTGGCGGGCCAGGAGATCACGGTGGCGCCCGAGGCCCCGCGCGCGCAGATCATCGACCTGTTCGAGGCCTTGAAGAAGAGCCTGGCGGAGGCTCAGGAGCGCGTGGCCAACAGCACCGAGGCGCCGAAGCCTCCGGTCAAGAGTCGCGCCGAAGAGGCCCCTCCCGTCGAGAAGAAGGTCGCCGCGCGGCGACGCAGCGCGAAGAAGTGAGCGGGCCGGAAGAAGACGAAGACCCGCCCGCCGTCCTCGAGATCGAGGACAGCATCGATCTGCACGGCTTCGCGCCCCGGGACATCCCCAGCGTGGTCGAGTCGTACCTGGAGGCGGCGCACGAGAAGGGCTTCCGCGAGGTCCGCCTGATCCACGGCCGTGGCACGGGATTCCAGCGCTCCCGCGTGCGCCAGGTGCTCTCCACCCACCCTTTGGTCGCCGAGTTCCGCGACGCGCCGGCCACCCGAGGTGGCTGGGGGGCGACGGTGGTGTGGCTCACCGACCCGTGTTAGTCGCGAGGCGGCGTGGCCCAGATTCCGCCCGAGCTCGCCCGGTTGCTGGAGGATCCGCCGGATTCGGACCTCCTGGCCATCTTGCCGGAGGGCTCGGGCGCGCTCTCCCTGAGCGACGCGCTCGCGTCGCTCGAACGAGCGGAGCTCGGCGTCACGCACGCAGCGCCGGTGGCACCCGAGCACGAAGGAGCGCTCTGGGAGCTGGAGATCGAGCTCGCGGTCCGGGGAAGGTCCGAGCCCGCGCTCGCGCGCGCCTGGCTGGAGCCGGCGCCGCACGGCATGCTGACGGATGGCGTCCCGTGGCGGGGCGTGACGGCACGCGACCTGAACGACGGGCGTCACGCGACCTGGGCGGTGTGCGTGAGCATGGGCTTCGCTGCGAACCCGCTCGCCGACTACCACGCCCAGGCGCGCTTGCTCTTCGCGCTGGCGCCGGAGGCCATCCTGGTGCTCGACGTCAACGCCTACCGGCCGCACCCGGGCGCGTGGCTTCGCGAGCTCGCCGAGACCCAAATCCCGCCCTCGCCCGTCGCGCTGTTCTCCATTCACGACGTCGCCGAGCCGGGCGCCGCGCTCCACTGGCTCCACACCCACGGTCTGGATCGCTGCGGGCTGGTCGAGCTCGACGCCCTCGACGTGCCGGGCGAACGAGCCGGTCTCGTCGGCGAGCTGATGAACTCGGTCGCCGCCATGTTCCTGGAGCGGGGTCTGCCGGAGCCGGGAGAGGCGTTCGCCGTCGGGCAAGACATCGACCTCACCTGGCTGCCCTGGTCGGAGGGGCTCGGCAAGGTGCGCGACGACACGCCCGGTGGCGAGAAGGACCGCGACGAGGCCCACCGCGGCGCGCGCGCCATCCTGTTCGCGCCGAAGAGGGCGCTGTTCGGGACCAAGTACCAGAGCCTCGCGGTGTACGTGCCCGTGCTCGAGCAGAACCCGTTGCTCTACGTGTCGTCCGCGGAGACGGAGCGCATGGCGCTGCTCGCGAGCGAGCGGCTCCCGCGCTTCCTTCGGCTGTTCGATGGCTTCGGCGGGCAGGACAAGTGGCTGTTCCTGGTCAAGCTCGGCTACCCCGTGGACGGCGCCGAGGACGACTCCGATCGCGAGCACCTGTGGTTCCAGGTCCACGCGCGGGGCCCGGGAGAGGTCGAGGCCACGCTGCTCAACGCGCCGTACCGCGTCGCTCGCCTGCACGAAGGCGACCGCGGGCGACACGCGCTCGAGCACCTCACGGACTGGGCCATCCTGTGCGAGGCCGGACGCTTCGACGCCGGCAGCGTCGCCGAGCTCGAGCGCCTGCTCAGCGAGCAGAGCCAGCTGCACTAGGCTCGGCTCGAGCAGTCTTGCCTAGGGCTTCACTGGGGAGGCGTTCGGCGCGACCGAGCCGGTGAGCGCGAGCTCGAGGTACTTGCCGAAGTTCGGATCGTAGCCGTTCGCGTGGGAGGACGAGGGCACTGCGGCATACGTGGCCTCGACGCTGCCCTGCTCGTTGAGCATGCCCATGTGCAGCGACAGCGTGGTCGGGGAGCCGATGTCCACCAGCGGCACGCGCATCTCGACGAACGTGCCCGCTTGGTAGACGTCGCCGGTGAAGTCCCACGATGCCTCGCCCCACGCGGAGCCGCTCCAGAGCTGCGCGTTGGTGTAGCTGTTGTTGGTGCGCCAGCGAGCGTGCCACCGAGCACTGAATGGCAGCGTGGGCTGCTGCGTGTTGTAGGTCACACCAGTGGTCGTGCCGGGAGTGCCCGAGAAGTAGAGCAAGAGCCACTTGGTGGCGCTGTTCGCGCCGACGTCCGCCCCGGACATGCCGACGTAGAGGTAGGCGTTGTCCCATGCCAGGTAGCCGCTGTAGCCCGCGGACGAGGTCGTGAAGGTCTCGTTGGCCGCGAAGTCGTTCACGCCGTCGATGGTGATGGTGTGGAAGTACCGGACCGTGAACGCATCGGCCGCCGTGTACACGGCGGCGAGGGCGTTGCCCGACGCGTCTTTCGCGGCGGTGGTCACCCGGACCTTGTAGGCGCCCAGGCTCGCGAGCCCGCCGGAGGGAGTCACGGTGAACACGGTGTTCCCGGCACTCGCCACCGGCTGCGCGCTCATCGCCACGCAGGTCGTGAAGTTGTCCGACGAGACCTGGATCGTCCCGGTGCAGCTCGTGCCCGAAGTGCTGGTCGTGATCGAGGCGACCTGCATGGCCTCGCCGAAGGTGACCGCCACGTTCGAGCCCTTCGCGACGCCGGTGGTCGTGGGCGCAGGCGTGGTGGCGGTGACGGTCGGAGGCGTGGTGTCACCGGAACCGCCGCTGCCGCCGCTTGCACCACCGCTGCCGCCCGTGCTGCCGCCGCTGCCGCCCGTGCTGCCACCGCCGCCGCCCGTGCTGCCACCGCTGCCACCCGCGCCGCCCGACGCTCCGCCGCTCCCACCCGTCGCTCCCCCGCTGCCGCCCCCCGTGCCGCCGCTGCCACCCCCGCTGGCCCCGGCCATGCCACCGCTGGAGCCAGCGGCACCGGCCGCGCCGCCTGTCGCTCCGCCGCTGCCGCCCGTCGCGCCCCCGCTGCCGCCCCCCGTGCCGCCGGCGCCTCCGCCCCCAGTGCCTCCGGTGACCACGCCGCCGAAGCCGGCGCTGCCCCCGCTGCCCAGGTCGCCCGAATCGTCGGCCGCGCAGGCCAGCGCGAGAGCCGCAAAAGTCAGCGATAGGCCCGAGATTCCCCGCAAAGTCATGGGCGGAGCCTACGCCGTTTCGGCCCGGCCGCCAGCCCGATGTTGGCTCAGTTTTTGGCCACTTCGGCGCTGACGACCTATCCCCCGGTTCATGCGAGACGCGACGCTGGTAGTGATCGAGTTCGGTGCGAGCTGGCCCAGGTGGCTCCAGCCGAGCCGCGGGGGTGACCTCGCGGTGGTCGCGCAACACTACGAAGGGGAGCCGACCTCGCTGGTGACGCAGGTGGCCAACCGCATCGCCCGGCTGGAAGCCACCGGCTGGCGGCTCGACAAGACCGTGATCGTCGCCAACGACCGGACGGACGCGGCGGCGTTTGCCGCGCGCAGCGTGCTGGCTCGAGGTCTGCTCGCGCGGCTCGGCAAGAGCAGCGGCGGTGAGATCATCCTCAGCGTGTCGGACGCGGTCAGCGCGCGCGTGTGCGAGAACCTGCTCGGGCTGGCCGCAGCGCTCGACACGGACGCGACGCGCTCGGGAGTGAAGGTGGCGTTGCGCATCGGACGACGCGAGCCGATGCTCGGGCTTTCCTGGCCGGAATCGAGCCAACCCGCCGCCGAGTGAGCGCGGCGCGAATCCCGCTTCGCGGGGTGCGGCCCGGCTGTCACGTCGACAGAACCCGCTCGCGCGCTACCTTTGGCGCATGAACGCCGAAGTGAAACGTGGTCGCGGACTCGGAGCGGTGCTCTTGTCTGCGGTGCTCGCTCTTGGGGTGGGCCTCGGGATCGCGAGCCAGAAGCTCGACGTCTCTCCGCCGCTCCTGCTGCCGCGTGCGACGCGGTCCGTCACCATCGTGCGCCCGAGCCCCAACGTGGTGACCTCCATCCGCGAGCTGTCACGGCTCGAGAGCGCCGAGTACCACCTCGAGCGCGTCATGGACGTGAAGGACCAGCAGACCCGTGCGTACGGGCTGTTCGAGGCCGAGGACTCGCTGCTCTTGGTGGTGGCCGGTGACGTGGTCGCCGGCGTGGACCTGGAGAACCTCGACGAAGACGACGTGCACGTCGATCGCCAGACCGGCAGCGTACGCGTCACGCTGCCGGCGCCGAAGATCTTCAGCGCACGGCTCGACAGCGAGCGTACCTACGTACACAGCCGCAAGACCGACCTCTTGGCCAAGCACAACCCGCGCCTCGAGAGCGACGCGCGCGCGCGCGCCGAGAAGGAGCTGGCGTCGGCCGCCCGCGAGGCGGGCATCTTGAACAAGGCCGGGGCGAGCGCGCGCCGCAGCGTCGAGGACCTGCTGCGAGCGCTCGGCTTCCGCAGCGTCGAGGTCAGCGTGCGGGCTGTGTGACCCCGCTGCCCAGGTCAGCGCGGGTCAATCTCCGTGCTCGGCCACCCGCGCGTTCGGCGGCGGCAGCATCGAGTGCCAGGGCCGCGCTGCGTCCTCCAGGAAGTCGAGCAAGTCTTCCAGAGGCTTCAGGTGCGCCGACTCGGCAACGACGAACCTGTCGGCTTCCATCAACACGCTGGCAGCGGCGGCCAGCTCCGGCTGACCCTCCGCGGTGAGCACGCGCTGCACCGCACGGATTTGCGACACCGGGACGTGAATCCCCGCGGCGATCACGTCGGAGGGGATCGGGCCGACCCGCGCGACGATGTGCACGTTTGCGTCCCCCCAGCCCGCCCGCCAGACGCCCGTGCCGCTCGCGTCGTGATGCAGGAAGGTCGCCCCCACGTCCGCGGTGCCCGCGAGCACGGCGCGCACCACGGCCTCGTGGGAGCCGAAGAAGTGCTCCTCGGAGAAGGCCTGCTCGAGGTCCACGCCCTGCGCGCGTAGCGCGGCGCGGATCAAAAGGTAGCCGGAGGCGCTCTGCCGATCGACCCAGGCGGCGCGCACGCCGTTCAGGTCCGGCGGACGCTGAACCGCGGAGCCGACGGTGGTGAACAGGGCGGAGTGGAAGCTCGAGACCCCGCGCCGCACCGGCAACACGATGGGCAGCGAGCGCCCGCCGGCCGCCGCGCGCATCGCCACGATCGGCGGGAGCCAGGCCAGATCCAGCGCTCCCGCCGACATGGCTTCGAGCAGGCTGGGGTAATCGTCGAAGTCCCGACCTTCGGCGGGCAGGCCGCTGCACCGCGTCAGCGCGGCGCAGAATGCGTGGAGGCGCGCGCGCATCACCGGCTGGGCGGCTTCCCCGCCCCCGAGCGAGGTGCGGGTGGGCGCGGCCACCATGCCGATCCGAAGCGGCGTCTGCTGGGACGGCGGTGCGTCGGGCGAATCGGTCACCCCCCGACGCTGGCGCGTGGGCGAGCGCCAGTCAAGACCGCGGCGCGGCCCGGCGGCTCGACGCAGGCGTTGCGCAGGGTCCGACGTCCCGAGCCGTGTGAGGTCGAGCGCGGCGGAAGCGCCGCCCGTCAGGCCCGGCGCTTCGCTTCGCCGAGCGCCCGCTCGAAGCTCGCGCGCGACGCGTGGCTCTGGATCCGGGCGCCCACGGCCAGCGCCACCACGGCGACGCCCATCGCGACCATCCGGTTCGACGCGAGCACGTGCACCTCGGCGACTCGGTCCTCCACGCCGCGATACCAGTCGGCCATCGCCACGCGTACGGCGCTGTCGTACCCGGTCATGGCTTCCCAGTCGTGAAACACTGCCGGGCGGCCGCCCCCTTCGAGCTCCGCGTCCACCGCCGACTTGATCGGGGCGAAGTGCTCGAGCGTCGCATGGCCGCGCATGCGCGTGAGCACGACGCCGGGGGTGACGCGCTGAACTTGGATTTCACCAGGCTGTTTCGCCAACTCAGGCCTCCCCACCGGGCGTCGGGTGAGGCGCATCGGGCCCGCTCGCGTCGCTCTCCGCGTCGCTCGAGACCAGCACGGTGCTCGCGATGACGGTGCTCGACGGCGCTCCCTCGCGAGCGGACATCAACATCGACTCGGCGATGCGCGCCAGCTCGTCGAAGTTGCGCAGCGTCCACTCGGGGTGCTCGTCGCTCTCCATGTGGGGGACGTGCCCGGAGCCCGTGATGCGGTGCACGCTGCGGCGGGGGAAGCCCAGCGCGTCCAGGGTCTCGAGGACTTCGGCCTCCGGCGCCACCGGGTCGTCCTTCGCGACGACGATGGCGCAGCGGTCCAGACGATCCGCCGGCTCGGGGCGGGCGTCCGCCAGCGAGCGACAGAAGCGCGCCAGCACCGGCGCGGGCACCTGCAGGAACTGCTCCAGCATGCGCTCGCGCTCGACGCGCGTGTACGTGCGCGTCGCCGGGCCGAGCAGGAACGCAGCGCGACCGAGCCAGCGCCGGAGGAAGTCCACGCGTCCCAGCACCAGGAGCAACACCGCGACGGCCCGGAGCCCCCAGCGCAGGCGCAGCGAGGCAGGGGGGAAGACCGGCGTGACGGCGACGCGCGAGGTGCGCTCGCCGAAGCGCTCGTCCGACACGCCGAGCAACGCCGTCGCAGACGCGGAGTGCGCGACCAACACGGTGGGCAGCTCGCGTACGCCCAAGATCTCGAGCCAGCTCTCCAGCGTGCTGACCAGCGCCTGCGTGGTGAAACACTCCGGCGGAGCCTTCGGGTCCCAGGTCGACTCGCCGGAGCCCAGCACGTCGGGGGCGAGCACGATCACCTGAGGCCGACTGCGACAGATGTTCGCCGCGACCGCCGACCAGACCTTGCGGGTACACAGAGTGCCGTGCACCAACACCACGATGTCGCTGGCGCGGGCGAGCACGGCGGAGTCGGCGACGCTGCCGAGCCGGCTCTCGTGCGCGTACATGGAAAACCCGAGCTTCTCCAGTCCCGCGTTCGCCAGCAGGCGGCGCGCTGCACCCGTCTGCACGAGCCCGGTGCGCTCGATCTGCCCCATCTCGTAGTCCGCCCGCGCGACGTCGTGCGACACGCGCTCGACCCGGCTCGGCGCGCTGCACCATGCGAAGGGCGCCCTCACCCTCAGCTCCGGTGCCAGACGCAGCGGCGGCGCGCCCGCGTCGAACGAGATGCGCCTCAGGGCGAGGGAGAGCTCCTCCATGCTGCGAAAGCGCTGGTCGGCCTCGGGCGCGCAGGCGGTCTCCAAGATCGCGCGGAGCTCGGCAGGCGTCTCCGCCGGCAACTGACTCAGAGCCTGCTCGAGGTGCGGCGAAACGGGGCCCCCCGCCAGCATCTCGAGCAACGTGCGTCCGAGCGCGAACTGATCCGCGGCAGGCCCCACCCCCGCGCCCCGGAGCTGCTCCGGCGGCATGTACCCGGGGGTACCGGCCCGGAGGGAACGCGCGTCGGCGTCTTCCTCGGTCAACGTCGCCAGGCCGAAGTCGCCCAGGAACGCGTTGCCCTTGCCGTCGATGAAGATGTTGCCGGGCTTCACGTCGCGGTGCACCACGCCGAGCGCGTGGGCGTGGGACAGGGCCGACGCGATCTGCAGCGCGTAGGAGATCGCCAACGTCGGCTCGATGCCGTTCATCACACGTTGGGCCAAGTTCGGACCGTCCACGTACGCCATCGCGATGTGGTCCGGCCCGACCTCGTACAGGCTGATCACGTTCGGGTGCGACAGGCGACCGATGATGCGACGCTCGCGATCGAAGAAGCGCCGCGCCCGACCGCGCAACGCCGGGTGCTCCTTGAGCAGCTTCACCGCGGCCAGGCTCTCCGTGTAGCGGTGCCAGCCGAGCCAGACCTCTCCCATGGCCCCGCTGCCCAAGCGGCGCTTCAGCACGTACGAACCGACCACGCGCTCGCGGGCGTCGGGGAGGCCTTCCTGGGTCTGCATCGCGCGCTGCCGCAAGATCGTCGATTCCAGGAGAATCCGCAACGCGGGGCGGGAGCTGGCGGCGCTGATTCGGCCATGCCATAGGGCGCCCGCCGTGGACGAGGAGCAGAGCACTCCCAGGGAGCAGCGAACGGCCCACGACCTCGAGTGGGTCCACCTGCTCGAGCACCTGGCCGGTGCCTGCCTGTCCGCCACCGCGGCGGAGCGCCTGCGAGCGCTCGCACCCGCGCCGACGCTCCCAGAAGCGCGCGCGCGCATGACGCTCACCGCCGAAGCCCTGGACGCGTTCGCAGACGACGCGCCGGTGCCAGCGCGCAGCCTGCCCGACCTCGAGCAGGCCTTGCGCCGCGTCGCCAAGGGCAGCGTCGCGAGCGGCGAGGAGCTGCGCGACATCGGCCTCTTGGTCGGCGCCACCCGTACGCTCCGAGCCTATGCACGCTCGGAACGAGAGCGTCACCCGGCGCTCGCCGCGGCGCTCGACAGCGATCCGGAGCTCGACGCGCTGGGCGATGCGCTCGCGGCGGCCATCGAGGCCGACGGGAGCGTCGCCGACGCGGCCTCCCCAGCGCTTCGCGACGCGCGGCGACGCGTGGCCGAAGTGCGGCGCGAGCTCGGCTCGAAGCTCTCGCAGCTGATGCGCCGCTACTCCGAGGTGTTGCGCGACCAGTACTGGACGGAGCACGACGGGCGCTTCGTGCTGCCCGTGCGCTCCGACGCGCACCTGCGCGTGAAGGGCATCGTGCTCGGCTCGAGCGCGTCGGGCGCCACGCTCTACGTCGAGCCCGAGGAGGCGACCCAGCTCGGCAACCGGCTCAAGGTCGCGGAGGCCGAGGTCGAACGCGAGGTGGCGCGCGTGCTGGCGGCGCTCTCGGCGGAGGTCGAGCGGCACTCGCCGGCGCTCGAAGTCGCGCTCGAGGCCTGCGTCACCGCGGACTGCTTGGCCGCGCTCTGCCGCTTCGCGGCGGAGACTCGGAGCGCAGCGCTCTCGCCCAGCGAGGTCCCGCGCGCTCGGCTGATCGGGATGCGCCACCCCCTGCTCCTCATCCAGGGCATCGACGTGGTGCCGAACGACATCACGCTCGACGCGGGTCGCGCGCTGGTCGTCTCCGGCCCCAACGCCGGCGGCAAGACGGTCGCGCTCAAGGCCCTGGGTCTCGCGGCCTGGATGGTGCGCGCCGGGATCCCGGTGCCGGCCGAGGCTGGCTCGGAGATGGGCTTCTTCGAGCCGGTGCTCACCGACGTCGGCGACGAGCAGTCCATCCTCTACTCGCTCTCGACCTTCAGCGCCCACGTCAAGAACTTGGCCTCCATCCTCGAACGCGCGGGGGACCGTGCGCTGGTGCTGCTGGACGAGGTCGCCGCCGGGACCGATCCGGAAGAAGGCTCGGCGCTCGCCGCCGCGGTGCTCGAAGCGCTGGTCGCGCGCGGCGCTGCCGTGGCGGTCACCACCCACTACGAGCGATTGAAAGAGCTCGGCGCCTCGGGCGGGCCCCTGGTCAACGCCTCCGTGGGCTTCGACCTCGCGCGCATGGCGCCGACGTTCCGCCTGACCATCGGCGTGCCCGGCGCCTCCAGCGCGCTGGCGGTGGCCGCGCGCTACGGCGTGCCTGCGTCGGTAGTGGAGCGCGCGCAGGCCCTCTTGCCGGAGCGCGCCCTCGACCGCGAGGAGCTGGTGCAGAAGCTCCAGGCGGAGCGCAGCGCGCTGGAAGCTGCGAAGCTCGAGGCCGAGGAGGAGCTGCGCAAGCAACGCCAGCTCCGCGCGGAGATCGAGGCCGAGCGCAAGAAGGCGCGCGAGGAAGAGCGCGCGCGCCTGGCGGCCGAGTCCCGCGAGCTGCTCGGAGAGGTGCAACGCGCTCGCGCCGAGCTCAGCTTGGCCAAGAAGCGCGTCGGCCGTGGCGAGCTGAGCCGCGACGAGCTGAGGCAGGTCGAGAAGAGCGTCAACGCCGCCGCCGGCCAGGTCGCGGTCGGCAGCGCGCTCGAGAGCGCCAAGCGTGCGCTCGAGCCGGCCCAATCCGAGCACCGACCCGCGCGCCAGGCGGACCTCGTGCCCGGCGCCCGCGTCTTCCTCACCAAGCTCGGCCAGACCGCCGAGGTGCTGGAGGCCCCGAGCAAGGGACAGGTCCGAGTGATGGCGGGCGTGCTGAAGCTCAGCGTGCGGCTGGACGAGGTCGAGCTCGCCCGAGGCCAGGCCAAGAGCGCCAAGAAGCCCACTAGGCCCGCCGAGAAGAGCAGCCTGGCGATACAGGACGGCTTCGTTCCCGTGCGCACCTCGCACAACACGCTCGACCTCCGAGGCCAGCGCGTGGACGAGGCCCTAGACGCCGTGGACGCCTTCGTCGATCGACTGCTGCGCGAGGGCGAGCAGGTCGGCTACGTGCTGCACGGCCACGGCACCGGCGCGCTGAAGCTCGCCGTGCGCGCGCACCTGTCGGCGGCCGCCCACGTGCGCCGGGCCCGAGCTGCGGAGCCCGACGACGGCGGCGACGCCTTCACCATGGTCTGGCTCGGCTGAGCTGCTTGCCGCGCTCGCACGCCGGCACTACGCCTGCCCCATGTCGCGCTGGTTCCTGATGCTGCTCTTGGCGCTCGGCCCAGCATGTACCCCAAGCACGCCGCCGGCTCGAGGGACCTCCCACCTGGAGCCCATCAGCGTGGCGCCGGACTTCTCCGCGCCGGACGAGACGGGTGCGCTGCGCAAGCTGAGCGAGTTCCGCGGCCGCCCGGTGGTGCTCTACTTCTACCCCAAGGACGGCACGCCCGGCTGTACCCGCGAGGCCTGTGCGTTTCGCGACGAGTGGCAGCGCCTGCAGGCTACCGGCGCGCACGTGCTGGGCGTGTCTCTCGACAGTGTCGAGTCTCACGCGGCCTTCAAGAAGAACCACGCGCTGCCCTTCCCGCTGCTCAGCGACACCGACGGGCGCCTGCTCGACGCCTACGGCGTGACGCGGAACGCCAAGGGCTACGCCTCCCGCACCACGTTCATCATCGACGCCAAGGGCATCATCCGCCGCATCTTTCCCGAGGTGGATCCGGCGGTGCACGTGCAGGAGGTGCTCGCCGTGCTCGAGGCCATGCACCAGCAGGGCCTCGACCGCGCCGAGTAGCGCCTCAGCCGACGCAGTTGCCTGCGATGCACTGCTGGCCCGCGCCGCAGGCCCGGCCGCAAGCGCCGCAGTTCTCCTCGCTGCTCCAGGGACTGGCGCAGCCGCTCGCGCAGCAGATCTGGTTGTTGCTGCAGTCTTGCCCACCGTTACACGAGCAGCGAGGACCGTTGCCCCCGGGCTCGCAAACCTCGCCGGGGCGACACTGATCGCCGTCGCAGACGCAGCGCCCCTCTCCGCTGCACTCGACGTCTGCGCCCGAGCCGCACTGCGTCGCTGCGGTGCAGCGGCAGCGTTGGTTCTCGCAGACCATGCCCGGCGGGCAGGTCCCACAATCGCCGGCGCCCCCGCCGGCTCCCGAGGCGTTGCCAGCGCCGCCGGCTCCCGAGGCGTTGCCAGCGCCGCCGGCTCCCGAGACGTTGCCGGCGCCCGCCGACCCGCCCGCGCCCGCGTCGCCGAAGCTGAACTCTTCGTAGTCGTTGGTACAACCGGCCACGACCAGCAGCCCGCCCAGGGTGAAACGGACCAGCTTCCCCATCGCTGCCAGAGCATAGCGCAACTTCGCTGTAATGCCCCGACACCCCACCCGTCAGCACGGTCGAAAGGACGGATTCGATGAACGAAAAGCCCAAGACCTCGAGCGCCTGTAGCTGCAACCCCTGTCACGCCCAGAGCTGCGACTGCAAACGGAGCGAGGCGACCCCTCCCGCAAAGACCCGCTGCTGCTGCGGGACGAGCTGCGGGTGCGGGGAGCGTTGCGACTGCCCGCCGACCTGCGGCTGCTGAACCGGAGCGGGGGCGCCGCGACGATCGGGTTGCGGCGCCCCCGACCTTCCCCCATGAATCCTGGGATGAACGAAGACGCGCGCCGCGACGACTCGACCGAGGTCGTGCGGGCCCTCGTGGACAATCACCGGAGCTTCCTCGCCTTCCTCGAGCGCCGCACGCGGAGCCGCGAGCTGGCCGAAGAGATCTTGCAGAAGGCATTCGTGCGCGGCATCGAGCGCGCGGGGGGGGTGCGCGAGGGCGAGTCCGCGGTGGCCTGGTTCTACCGGCTGCTGCGCAACGCCCTGGCGGATCACTACCGCAGCCGTGGGTCGGAGGCCCGCGCCCTCGACGCCTTGGCTCAAGAGCCAGAGCCGCCGAGCGACGAGGAGCTCCAGCAGGCGGTGTGCGCCTGCGTCACGGCGCTCTTGCCGACGCTGAAGGACGAGTACGCCGAGGCGCTACGCAGCGTCGAGCTCGAGGGGCGGAGCGTGAAGGACTTCGCCGCGCGGGTCGGGATCTCTGCCAACAACGCCGGCGTGCGGGTGTTTCGCGCGCGCGAGGCGCTCAGGAAGCAGCTCGAGAAGAGCTGCGGCACCTGCGCGACGCACGGCTGCCTCGACTGCCACTGCGAGACGAGCGACTGCTCCTGACTCACTCCGCGGCCTTGGCCGCGCTCCGGAGCAGGGGGAAGCCCAGCGCCTCCCGCTGCGCCATCCAACCCTGCGCCACCGCCCGAGCCAGCGTGCGCACCCTCAAGATGTAGCGCTGGCGCTCGGTGACGCCGATGGCGCCGCGGGCGTCGAGCACGTTGAAGGCGTGCGCAGCCTTCACCACGTGGTCGTAGGCGGGCAAGACGAGCTTCTTCAGCGGGTCTTCGTCACGCTCGAGCAGGCGCCTGGCCTCTGCTTCGCTGTGGTCGAAGGTCGCGAAGTGCGCTTTGACGTCCGCCTCCTCGAAGTTGTACGTGCTCCACTCCCACTCGGCGCGCTGGTAGATTTCGCCGTATTTCACCCGGGCGTCGAAGGCCAGGTCGTATACGTTGTCCACGTCCTGAAGGTACATGGCGATGCGCTCCAGGCCGTAGGTCAGCTCGCCGCTCACGGGCTTGCAGTCGAAGCCGCCGCACTGCTGGAAGTAGGTGAACTGGCTGATCTCGAGGCCGTCCAGCCACACCTGCCAACCGAGCCCCCAAGCCCCGAGCGTCGGGCTCTCCCAGTCGTCCTCGATGAAGCGCACGTCGTGCTCCAGCGGGTTGGTGCCCAAGGCGACCAAGGACTCGAGGTACAGGTCTTGGATGTCGAGGGGGCTCGGCTTCAAGATCACTTGGAACTGATGAAACTGCTGCAGCCGGTTCGGGTTCTCGCCGTAGCGGCCGTCGGTCGGACGTCGCGACGGCTCGACGAACGCGACGTTCCAGGGCTCCGGCCCCAGCGAGCGCAAGAAGGTGGCGGGGTTGTACGTGCCGGCGCCGACCTCGGAGTTGTACGGCTGCACGACCGAGCAGCCACGCTCGGCCCAGAAGCGTTGCAGAGTCAGGATCAGGTCTTGGAAGTACACGGCGCCGGAAGGCTAGGGCGCCGGAGGATGCCGCGCAAATGGTTCGATCCAGTGGGCGCACTTGCTCTCGTTGCGAGCGCACCAGACCTCTGCTACCGGCGAGCTCCGTTCCGCTCGAAAGGAGCACCAGCATGACCCTGCGTTCCCTGCGCGTCTCGTTCACGGCTCTCGGACTGATCGCTCTGGCGCTGCCCGGCTGCGGCAGCGAAGGCAGCAGCGGCGGCAGCGGCGGCGGCACGGGTGCCACCGGCGGCAGCGGCGGCTTCGGCGGTGGCTTCGGTGGCGGAGGAGTCGGCGGCGCCACCGGCGGCACAGGCGGCGCCACCGGCGGCACGGGCGGCAGCACCGTGGCCTCTCCGGAGGTCTACTTCTGGGGTGACTTCGACACGGCCGGCAAGGAGCAGGTCGGGGCCTTCCAAGGCACGACCAAGGGCCTCCTGGCGCTGTCGGGCCTCGCCGGTGGCAACAACGTCTACGATGTCGCTCCTTCTCCCGACGGCACCAAAGTGGCGGTGGCCGGACGCGACACCGCAACCAGCAACCCGGTCCTGAACGTCTACGCGAAGGACGGCAGCGGCTCGCCGACCAGCGTCGCGACCATGCCCGCGGCTAATCGGCCCATCGAGAGCATCGCCTGGTCCCCGGACGGCAAGTGGATTGCCTACACCGCCGAAGGCGACATGGACAACGTCATGTCGCTCTACGTGGTCCCGGCCGCCGGCGGCACGGCTCCCAAGCGGCTGAGCCAGACGCCTGCGACCTCGCTGGGCGTGACCGAGTTCGCGTGGGCGTTCAGCGTCTCGACCAGCAACGCATACATCGCCTACACCGGTGACATGGTGACGAACGGGGTCTACGGCCTGTGGGTCGTGGACGCGCTCGCCGCCTCGCCTTCCCCGGTCGAGATCGTCACTCAGGCCGAGCTCGGCGGCTCCGCGGGCACCAAGGACGTGCAGGACCGCCTGGGCTGGGACTCCCAGAACCGGATCTACTTCACCAGCGACTTCCAGGTGGACGACTCGTTCCGGCTGTACCGAGCCAGCGCCACCGGGACGGGCCGGGAACAGGTGCCGGGCACCGCGCTCAAGAACACCGGCGGCACCGTGGACGCGGAGGTCGGGACCTTCGGCTTCAACGCTGCGGGCACCAAGCTCGCGTTCAGCTGTGACACTCCGACCGCGGGCGTCTACCAGGTGCTGGTCCTCGATCTGGCACAGACCACCGCCGCCGCGGTGACCAGCGTCACCGCCGCTCCGGCGAGCGGCGTGAGCTACGGACCCTCGTTCTTCAGCGCGATCAGCTGGAGCCCAGACGGCACCAAGCTGGGGGTCGTCGCTGACTGGCCCGTGGGCAGCGGGGCCGTGGACAACGCCTTTGGCGCGTGGGTCGTGCCCTCGTCCGGCACACCGGGCGCCACGCTGCTCCTCGGTGCGCCGACCTCCACCACGTTCGACGTGGACGACGTCGTGTTCTCCAAGGACAGCACTCGCGTGTTCGTGCGAGGCGACCTGGTCACGGACACGCAGAAGGACGTCTACGTCACCAGCGACCTCGCGACCGCCAACCAGAGCCCAGCTTCGAAGGTGCTGGAGGCCGCAGTGAGCGGCGGCACGGTGCAGGGGATCCAGATCGCACCCTGATGCGAGCTGGCGCAGCTTGTGCCAACGACGCCGAGCCAGTCGGCGGCAATCCCGCCCTCATCGCTCGGCACGTGTCTTGCTGAACGTGTCGGGTATGATGCGCAAAGTCAGCTTCGTCGTCCTCGCGACCCTCGTCGCCGCCTGCGGCGGCTCGGTCGAACAAGACTCGAGCGCGGGCGGTGGCGGCGGCAGCGGTGGCGCCGGCGCCTTCGGCGGCGGCGGTGCAGGCGGCGGCTCGGGGGGAGGCGGCATGGGCGGCGCGGCCGGCTTCGGTGGCGGCGTGGCCGGCGGTGGGATGGGCGGCATCGCAGGCGCCGCCGGCGCTGTCGGGTGCGGTCGGACCTACGACACGCTGGAGGTGACGATCGAGCCGAGCATCGGCGAGAGCGGGCCGGCCTGCAGCATGAGTGCGCCGGTCCAATGGCAAGCGACGGGTCGCGTGGCGAAGACGAGCAAGAACGTCTTCGTCCTCGACACCTGTCCGCCCAACGCCGACTGCATGCCGATGTTCGCCACGGTCAGCGTGAGCGCGAAGGACCTCGAGCTGTGGGTGCCCGAGAACGCATTCGTGTCGGTCAAGTACGCGCTCTCCCCCGCTTGGGGTGACTGCACCAGTCAGATCAGCGTCAAGAACGTGCCGAGCTGGGGCGGGGAGCAGAACCCCGTGTCGGCGAGCGGGAGGCTGTACTTCGCCGGCACCGACGGGCAGATCGACAACTCCGACGCGCCGCTGGCGATCACGGAGGTCCCCTTGGGTTGTCCGATTGGTGGCACCGGCTGCGGCGGCCAGCCTCCGGACGACTTCAAACTCGTGTTCAACGTCGGACCGGGCGACCCCGGCACCCACGTCGGGATGGGTGAGAGCAAGACGGTGATGGCACCAGAACCCCTGCAAGTTCACAACCTCCGCTCGTTCGTGAGCGGCGCTTGCGACGACTACTGGAACTGGGCGTGGTGGGCGGCCTGGGTGCCCACCTCGAACGGAACGAAGTGAGCTCGAGCCCACCTTCGTGTAACGATCCGTAGGTGTCCCGCTCCTGCTTGCTGTTGGCGCTCGGTGTGCTCGCTTGTGGAGCGGACGAGCGCGGCCCGGGCGAAGTAGGCTCCCCGCACCGGTTGATCGAGCTCCCCACCGACGGAGACGTCGCCGATCCACACGTGATCCAGGTCGGCGGAACCTGGTACCTCTACGCCACCAACGCTCCCGACGAGCTGCGCGTGTGGCACAGCGACGACCTCGAGACCTGGACCTTCGGCGGCGCCGTGTGGAAGCCGACTCCCGGCTCTTGGAACGCAGGGCAAGGAGTCTGGGCCCCGCACGTGCAGCTTGCACCCGACGGCAGCTTCTATCTGTACATCACCGCCAATCTGCGCATCGGCGTCGCCAAGGCCAGCTCTCCGCTCGGACCGTTCGTGGACGTGTTCGAGCACCCGCTGGTCGGCGACGGCTACGGTCACGTGGGCAACGGAGCTCTCGGCGAGAAGCCTCTGGACTTCGATGAACGCGCCATCGACGCCTTCGTGCTCGACGACGCGGGGGAGCTCACCCTGTTCTTCTCTGCCTACGACCCGACCAGCAAGATCTACGCGACGCCGATGCTCGACTACACGACCTTGGACGACGTGGCACCGAAGCTGGTGCTCGCGCCCAGCGAGGGCTGGGAGGGCCTGATCGTCGAAGGCGCCTGGGTGGAGCAGCACGCGGGGCGCTACCACCTGATGTACTCGGGGAACATCTACATGAGCACGAGCTACGCCATCGGCGTGGCTGAGTCCGACGCTCCCCTGGGCCCCTACCAGCGCTACCCGAACAACCCGATTTTGAAGACGGACGAGGCTCTGGAGCTCTACGCGCCGGGACACAACAGCGTCTCGACGGGCCGCGACGGCGCTCGCGCGATCTTCTATCACACCAAGCGAGCTCCCGAGGTCGGCGCTGACCGGCGCTTGCGCTACGCGCCGCTCGGCTTTGGCGCCGACGGCCGCGTCGTCGTGCCCGAGCCCTGACCCGTGTTAGCTTCGCGCCGATGTCCACCGGTCCCGTGTCGCTGCCCTCTCGGGTTCAGCGCCAGCAGGCCGCCCTGCTCCAGATCGCAGCGAGCTGGCGACACCACGAGTCGGATCTGGACGGGGCGCTCCGGGCCATCACGGAAACCGCAGTGTCGGCCCTGGACGTGACGCGGGCCAGCGTGTGGCTGTTCGACGAGGCACGCTCCAAGATCGTGTGCGAGGACCTGTTCGAGCGCACCACGGGCCACCACAGCCGGGGTATCGAGCTCGCCGCCGGAGACTACCCCCGCTACTTCGCTGCGCTCTGCTCCGAGGAGGTGATCGCCGCGTCCGACGCGCACACCGACCCCCGGACCTCGGAGTTCAGCCAGAGCTACCTCAGCGCGCTCGGCATCGGAGCGATGCTCGACGCGCCCATCCGCTCCGGCGGTCGGGTAGTGGGCGTCTTGTGCCACGAGCACGTCGGCGGCGAGCGCGATTTCCTCACCGACGAGCAGAACACGGCGAGCTACCTGGCCAGCCTGGTGTCGCTGTCGCTCGAGCTCAAGCGACGGCGCGAGAGCGAGAAACAGCTCGCGGAGTCTTACTCGTTGCTGCAGGCCGCCTTCGACGCAACCGGTGAGGGGATCCTGGCGGTGGACACGAGCGGGAGCGTGATCGCGCACAACCAACGCTTCGTGGAGATCTGGGGCGTGCCGAAGGAGCTGCTCGGACCGGCGGGCGACGGGGGCCCGCGCCTGCGCTACCTGGCCGAGCAGACCGTGGACCCCGAGGGGTTCGTGGCGCGAGCGCGCCAGCTCTCGGCGGAGCCCAGCTCGGAGCGGACCGACCTGATCGAGCTGCGCGACGGCCGCAGCATCGAGCGCTCGAGCCGGCCCCAGTGGCTGGGCGGCGACGTCATCGGGCGCGTTTGGAGCTACCGCGACGTGAGCCACGCCCGACGCATCGAGGCCGCCTTGCGCGCGAGCGAAGAGCAGCTCCGCGAGCTCGCGAGCCGCGACGCGCTGACCGGGCTCTTCAACCGGCGCCACGTGCAGGCGCGGTTGACGGAGGAGATCGCGCGTTCACGGCGCACCGGCCGCAGCTTTTCGCTCGCCATGCTGGACCTCGACCACTTCAAGCGCATCAACGACGAGCACGGGCATCAGACCGGAGACGACGTGCTGAAGGCGTTCGCCGACGACCTGACGTCGCGCGTCCGCAAGACCGACTGCGTGGCGCGCTGGGGCGGCGAGGAGTTCTTGCTCATCCTGCCGGAGACCTCGAAGAGCGCCGCGTTGGTGCTCCTGGAGGCACTACGCGAGCACGTCGCCCGCGAGCGCGGCGGCCTGCGTCGCTTCACCGTGTCGGTAGGGGTCGCGGAGCTGCCGCCCGACGCGAGCGATGCGACGGCGCTGGTGGCTCTGGCCGATGCTCGCTTGTACGAAGCCAAGCACGCCGGCCGCAACTGCGTGCGCTGAGCGCCGCTACTGTCCGGTCCAGCCGTCGCACCAGCTGCACTCCGGCAGCCCCGAGCCGGCCTTGCAGGCGTCGCAGACCGGGTCCTGCTTGCAGCTGGTCGCGGTACAACCCACGCTGGCCGGTGGCGAAGCTCCGTTCAGCATTTCGCTCAGCCAGTCCACGTAGGCCTTACCCTCGCTCTTGCGCTCGAACATCGAGTCGTACGGGTGCAGGCAGTGCAGCGGCCCCGGCGAGAGGTAGTAGCGAAAGCCCGGCGCGGCAGCGCTGATGTCCGCCAAGGTCTGCTGCATCTTGCCCGACCAGTCCGACGCAACACCGCCCATGGCCGTGTAGTAGGAGGTCTGGTCCTTGTCGAAGGCCGTGGTCTGCTCGGCGATGCGCAGCTTCGGGTAGTGCTTCACGATGGCGGCGTAGAGGTCCACTATCGTCAGCGTGGTGATGTCCTTACCCGCGAGATCGGGCACTTGCTGCGGGATCTGCGCGTTCCAGTTGGGGAAGCTGTCTTTGAAGAAGCTGTCGCTGACTACGCCGCAGCCCGAGTCCGCCACCACGGTGATCTTCGCGTTCGGGTACTTGTCGGCGACGTAGGGCGCGTGGCCAATCGCGCCGTAGGCGCCCGCGCTGCAACCCGTGACCAGGATCTGCTCGGGCTCGTAGCGCTCGAAGATCCACTTCAGCACCGTCTGCGCGTTGACGAAGCCCTTGTGGTGGATCTTCAGATCGGCTGCGTAGTCCTTGACGGCGTCACCCCAGTGCACGTCGCCAGTGCAATAGGGAATGTGGACCAGAGTCCATCCTGCCACCGGGTTCTTGCTGTCGTCGAGCCGGTAGATGCCGCCCGCAGCGCCCCCGAGCGCCGCTTTGGCCTGCGCCTCCGTCGGCGCCTCCGGCGAGAAGATGGCGTCCGAGATCGAGCAGGTGAGCTGGTTCCAGCAGGCGCCGCCGCCTCGGAAGTCGATGACCAACTTCTTCGGATCGCCGCCGGCGACGAAGTAGCGGAACGGCGTGCCGCGCGAGCAGATGGTCTCGCCCCCGGGCTCGATGCTCAGAAACTCGCCCTTCGCCGGAACACCTGCGCTGCCGCCGCTGCCCCCGGCGCCCGCGGCCCCGCCGCTGCCCGAGCTGCCGCCGGTACCGGCAGCAACCTCCTCGTCGTCTTCGCCGCAGCCGAAGAGCCCGACGCACCCCAAAAAGCACACTACCCCGATCGACCGCGCCAGCATGCGCCAGAGCGTAGGGAAAAGCCCCGCTGCGCGCCAGGGGGTGCCGCGCCTCAAGTTGACTGGCACGGGTTCCACCGACAAGATCGACGCCGTGCGTCTCGCGCTGATCGTCGCGCTTTCTCTCCTGCCTGCCTGCGACAAGCTGGGCTCGGCGGAGGCGGAGGCGAGCGGCGAGCTCAGCCGCGCCGAGTGCGTGCAGATGACCATCCGCGTCAACGAGCTGCGCAACAAGGAGCTCGGACGGGTGAACAGCAAGGAGCAGAAGAACACCGTGGACCGCTGCATGTCGCACGGCTCGCGGGCGCAGCTCGAGTGCGTGCAGTTCGCCAACAACGCGAGCGAGCTCGCCCGCTGCGACGAGCTCGGCAAATGACCACCGACGGAGCCCGAAGGTGATCTTCGAAGGCCACGAGCTGCCCAAGCACGTCCTGGTGATGGTGGGCCTGCCGGCGCGCGGCAAGACCTACATCGCGCGCAAGATCGCCCGCTACCTCTCCTGGCTGGGGTACTCGACGCGCACCTTCAACGTGGGCGAGTACCGCCGCTCGCAGGTCGGGGCCCGCCAGCCCGCGAGCTTCTTCGACCCGGACGACACGACGAACAGCGAGCTGCGCGAGGCCATCGCGATGCGGGCGCTCGACGACATGATGTGGTGGCTGCACGACGGCGGAGATGTCGCCATCTACGACGCCACCAACATCGAGAGAGCACGCCGGGACGCCATCTGGCGCCGCTGCCATGCCGTGGGCATCCAGGTCGTCTTCATCGAGAGCATCTGCGAGGACCAGGCGGTCGTCGAGCGCAACGTCCGCGACAACAAGCTGCGCTCCCCGGACTACCTGGACGTGGACCCGGAAGAGGCCGTGAGGGACTTCCGCGAGCGCATCGCGCTGTACGAGCGCAACTACGAGCCGGTGGACGAACCCGACAAGAGCTACGTCAAGATCATCGACGAGGGCCGGCAGGTCGTCGTGAACCGCATGGCGGGCTACTTCAGCGCGCGCCTGATGTTCTTCCTGATGAACATCCACCCAGCGCGTCGCAAGATCTGGCTCACTCGGCACGGTGAGAGCGTGTTCAACACGGAAGACCGCATCGGCGGCGACAGCGATCTCTCGCCGCGCGGCTTTGCCTACGCGCGCAGCCTCGCGGAGTTCATGCTCCGCCAGCCCAAGGTGGACCGTCTGGTCGTCTGGACGAGCACGCTCAAGCGTTCCATCCAGACTGCATCTCAGCTCGGGATCCGCCCGATCGCGCGCCGCGCGCTCGACGAGATCGACGCCGGCATCTGCGACGGCATGACCTACGAGGAGATCAAGCGCGACCTCCCCGACGAGTACCGCGCGCGCAGCGCCGACAAGTTCCGCTACCGCTACCCCCGCGGCGAGTCCTACTCCGACGTGATCCAGCGCCTGGAGCCCATCATCGTGGACATCGAGCGCCAGCGTCACCCCATCCTGCTGGTCGCCCATCAGGCCATCGTCCGCGCGCTGTACGGCTACCTCACCGGGCGCCCCCAAGAAGAGTGCCCCCACGTCCCCATCCCCCTGCACTCGATCATCGAGCTCACGCCGACGGCCTACGGCTACGAGGAGCACCGCGTGGAGCTCGAGCCGAGCTTGCCGGATCGCTCGGACGCTCCGCTCTCGATGGGGCCTTGGCCGCAGGGGTGATGGCACCCAGCAGGCAGCGCGCAAACGAGGCAGGGAAGCCAGGCTGATGCCGGTCGTAGTCGTCGGCGGTCCTACCGAAATCGACGGCGCGCCCTTCGGCGTCGAGCACCATGGCGCGAGGCTAGCGAGGTTCGGCGCCCTCGGCGGCGCAGGCCTCCTCGAGCGGCGGCACCACCTGCTTCTTCCGGGACATGCAGCCTGGCAAGTGAAGTCGTCCACCAGCGAAGAGCTCTCGGCGCTCGCCGGAATCGCAGCGGCGGATTAGTGAGCCCAAAGCTCAGTACAGCTGAACCTGCACCGACACCGTCTGCGGGGCGCCGGCGAATGGCGTCACGGTCGTCTCCGCGATTTTCGTGGTGACGCACTTGGCGGTCAGCGTCCCCGCGTACGGCATCGCGTTGATCTTCGCGCTCTGAACCTTGCCGCTCGGCTCGAAGGTCACGGCCACGGTCGCCGCTCCGGCGGGAGCTTCCGCCGAGCGACAACGCCCGGCCTTCGCGCCGCTCTGGGCGAGCGCCTTCAGCGCCGCCGCGCGATCGAACGCGCCCTCACCGCCGGCAGCCGGCGCGGGCTCCGCTGGCTTTGGGGCCGCTGCGCTCTCGACGGCAGCAGGGGCCACGGTGGCAGCGGGCGAAGGCTCCGCGCTCGGAGCGGGCACGGCTTCGACGATCGGCGTCGGCGTTGGCGCGGGCGCCGGCGTCACCTGCTTGGGTGGCTCTGGCGGCGGGCTGGGCTGAGTCAGGGGCTTCGACGAAGGCGTGGGGTTCACGGAGGGGTCCGAGCTCTCCATGAAGTACCAGCCCAAGAGCGCCGCCGCACCGACTGCGACGATCCACATCGAGGTCGACGGGCCTCGCGGCTCGTCCGGTTCTGGGCGCGCCCGCGCGGGCGCGTCACGCTTCGCCTTCGGCTCGGGCTCGGCGGACTTCTTCCTCGGCTCCGCTTTCGCTTCGACCTCGTCGTCTTCGTCGTCTTCGTCGTCTTCGTCGTCTTCGTCGTCGTCTTCGTCGTCGTCGTCTTCGCGCTCGATCGCTTTCGCCGCCGGCGCCTCGGGCTCAGCCTTCGCGTCCTCGGCCTTCGCGTCCTCGGCCTTCGCGTCGTCGGCCTTCGCGTCGTCGGCCTCCGCGTCCTCAGCCTTCGCGTCCTTCGCGTCCGCGTCCTCCGCGTCCACGTCCTTCGCGTCCGCGGGCTTCGCGTCTGCGGCCTTCGCGTCCGCGTCCTCGGCGCCCTTCGCTTCCTCTGCGTCCTCGCCCGGATCCGAAGCGCGTCGTTCCTTGCTCTCGTCGGTGGTCATGGGCCCTCCTCGCGACAACCGCCCCGAAGCGGAGGGTACGCGCCTGCACAGCGCGGGTCGAGAAAATGTGTCGCTCACCAGGCGCCCGAGTCACTTCGGCACGCAGTGGAACCCTGGCACGCAGAACGGGCCTTCCACGTTGTCGCAGACCTCGCCCGGCCCCTGCGTGTTGTCGTCGTAGTAGCAGGCCACGACGGGCTTCGTGTCGGGGTCGCCCATGCCCCCGATGTCGCAGGCGCCACCGGCAGCGCAGGACTCGTTGGTGAGCGGGTTGCACTCGGGCGTGTTCAGCGTCCAGCAACTCTGGGGGAAGCTCGGGGTGCCGGCGTCGGGATCCGCGGTGCCCGCCTCGCCGGCCCAGCCGGCGGAGCAGACGCCAAGGGTGCCTGCCTTTGGATCGAAGGGCTCGCACTTCTCGGTGCCGCCGCAGTCCGAGTCGGCGCAGCATAGCGGACGGCACACGCCGGGCTCCGGCGCGTAGCTCTCGGGGAGGTCGGCGTCGGGAAGCGCGCCGCCGCCGCCGCCACTACCGCCGACCGCTCCGGGCGGCCCGCTGCCACCGCCGTCGCCACCACCGCACGCAGCGGCACAGAGAGACGTCGTGAGCACCAGCATGGACCATCGCATCGTCGCCTCCTTCACTCAGTGTATTCGCTTCGGGTCTTTGCACCACGTCGGCGCGCAAGCGCCGCCAGACCGAGGAGGAGCCCCCCGAGCCCCAGCCAGCCGCCGGAGCCGGCCCCGGCGGTCGAAACGGCGCAGCCCTGGTCGTAGGGGATGACTCCGCCTTCCTCGCTGCCGTCGAAGCCGTCGTCGCTGAAGTCGGTGTCGTCCTCTTCCTCGACGAAGTCCTCGTCACCGTCGTCGCCTTGGTCGGGCTCGAGACCGTTGTCGATCTCCTCGTCCTCGAGCTCCTCGTTCGAGGCAGAAGGCTCGCTCTGCCCCCCGCCCGAGGCGCCCCCCGCACCAGGCTCCGGCACCGGCTCCGGCTCGCTGCCCGCGTTCGGCTCGGTTTCCGGATCCGCTTCCGCGCCGCCCACCGGCGACTCGCTCGGGCACGCGCTGAAGCCGTGGTCCAGGTACTTGCCCGGGCCGCAGAAGGTCTCGGCCACGGACTTGCAGGCCGAGGCGCTGTCGATGCTGGCGGCGAGCTTGTGGCTCTTGCCGTCGGTGCACCACGCGCGGCAGCCGCACTCCTTCTGCTTCTGCTCGCAGGAGACGACCTTGACGCTGAGCTCGACCTTGGGGCCGAAGCCGTGGCTCTTCTTGCCCCAGTGCTTGCTGTAGTCGCGCAGGCGCCAGCGCGACCGATAGACCCCGGGCTTCTTGGGCGCGACCGCGTCCATGCCGCCCGCCACGAAGCGCGTCTTGCGGCAGCCGTCCTTGCTGATGCAGTTCGGCGCCTTGTGGTCACCGCGCACCTCCGCGTTGGCGTTGTTGCGCAGGCTGTAGCGCTTGCGTCCGGTGAGCGCGTCGGTCTTGCCGCTGGCGGTCACCAGGAACACGTCCGAGCCCATGCTCTTGCCGCGCTGCTTCACGTCGCGCCAGGTGGCGCTGCCGGTGTTCTTGAACGAGAACGTCATGCGGAAGGGCTGCTCGGCGCACACCACGTAGTCCGCCTGCTTGCCGCGGTAGCGCTTGGCGTTGCTCCACTTCTTCGTGAGCTTGGCGCGCAGCGTCTTGGTGTCGGGCACGCAGTCGCCCTCGGCCTGGCTCAGCTTGATGTCCTGCCCGTAGTAGAAGCGCAAGATCTCGAGGTAGTTGAAGTCGCGCGCCTTCTCCAGACAGCGCGCTCCCCACTGGCTCATGCAGCCGCGGTTCTGACCGAAGCCCGGAGGCCCGATGTAACCCAGGGACGTCTGCTCGACCTGCTTGCCGGTCTTGCCCCAGTTGTAGGTGACGTAGTGGCTGGTGGAGCCGCCGTAGTCCTTGCATGCGGGGCCCGACGCGCCCGAGTCGCCGGCGACGTAGAACGCGTAGGTGAGCGTCCCGCCGTGCGAGAGGTACATGCCCGCCGTCTCGCGGGCGGCGCGCTTGGCCTTCTCCGAGGGCGTCGCGCCGCAGCCGTACACCTGGCAGCCCTGGCTGTCGCAGATGCTGCCCTTGGTGAGCATCGAGTAATACGCGACGGAGCGGGCGGCGATGGCCTGCGCCTTGAGCGCCTCGAGGTCGGCCCCGCCGTTCTCGCAGGTGATGACGTGCGGGATGTAGTCGGTCTCCATCGCCTTCTGGCCGCGCCCCTCCACCGGGATCGAGCAGAAGGCCTTCTTCGGCGCGCTGAGCGCTTCCTGGCGCTGGCCGAGCTCTTCGTTCGCCACCTCCGCGGTGCACCCGAGCGTCGAGAGCGAGGACACGGCGACGGCGCTGAGCGCGAGTAGAGTGAGCCGAGGCAACATCACAGGCCTCCCTTCCGGTCGCGCCGCCGGAGACCGACGACTGCGCCAGCTGCCAGGAGCGCGAGGAGCGGCGCGTGGGCCGGGCGGCTCGCCGGGCCGATCGCGCAGCCTCCCGCACTGGAGTCCAGATCGGGCATCGAGTCCTCGTCGCCGTCGAAGCCGTCATCGCTGAAGTCGGCGTCGTCTTCCACCGGCAAGACGTCCGGATCGTCCTCGCTGTCCTCGACCTCGTAGCCGTTGTCGTCGTCTTCGCTGCCCTCGGCGGGCTCGGAGATCTCGCCAGCCGCGCCGCCGGCGCCGGCTGCTCCCTGGGGAGGCTCCGAGCTCGCGCCGCCTTCGCCGCCCGCGCCGGCGGCTCCCTCGTCGGCGCCGCTCGCGCCGCCCTCGCCGCCGCCGGAGGCCTGGTCGCCGCTCGGCGCGCAGGCCTGGAAGCTGTGGGAGAGGAGCTTGTCCGGCGAGCAGTAGGTCTGTGCCACCGACTTGCACGCCGCCGCGCTGTCGATGCTGGCCGCGAGCTTGTCGCTCTTGCCGTCGCTGCACCACACGCGGCAGCCGCACTCACCCTTCGGCTGATCGCACTTCACCACCTTCAGGCTGAGGTCCACCTTGGGCCCGAAGCCCTTCGACTTCTTGCCCCAGGCCTTGCTGTAATCCCGGAGGCGCCAGCGCGAGTGGTAGACGCCCGGCTTGCCCGGCGCCTTGGCCTTCATGCCGCCGGCGACGAAGGTGGTCTTGCGGCAGCCGTTCTTGGTGCTGCAGTTCTTGGCCTTCCGGTCGCCGTGGACGTGTTGGTTCAAGTTGTTCCGCAGGCTGAAGCGCTTGCGCCCGGTGAGCGCGTCCGCCTTGCCGCTCGTCGTCACCAGGAAGACGTCGCTGCCGACCTTCGTGCCCCGGCCCTCGATGTCGTGCCAGATGGCGCTCCCGACGTTCTTGAAAGTGAACGACAGCTTCACGTCGTCGCCGGCGCAGGCCACGTAGTCCGCGTTCTTGCCGCGATAGCGCCGGGCGTTGCTCCACTTCTTGACGCTCTTGGCCTTCAGCGTCTCGAGCTTGCCGCCGTTCTTCACGAGCTTCATGTAGAGGCCCCAGTTCCAGCCGGAGCCCGGGTCGGTGTGATCGCTGCAGTCCGGCGTCTCGGCGTGACCGAGGATGTGCTTGCGATCCTTCGGGATGCCGTACTTGTCGGAGAGCCACGCCGTGAGGCGGGCGCTCGACCGGTACATCTCCTCCGTGTACCACTTGCCCGGAGCGCTCACGAACCCCTCGTGCTCGATGCCGATGGAGTTGGTGTTGAAGCAGCCGTCGTGCCAGGCGATGTCGCGGTCGTCCACCATCTGCGTGACCGCGCCGTCGTGCGAGCGCACCACGTAGTGCGAGCTGACCTTGGCGGAAGGGTTCTTGAACCAGCTGATGGCGCCGGCGTAGGAGCCCTGGATGGTGTGGATCACGACGTAGTTGATCTGCGAGGCG
Organism: Polyangiaceae bacterium; assembly: GCA_015075635.1. Classification (NCBI taxonomy): domain Bacteria; kingdom Pseudomonadati; phylum Myxococcota; order Polyangiales; family Polyangiaceae; species Polyangiaceae bacterium. Next base: position 999,880 of record JABTUA010000003.1, on the reverse strand, counting down.
CCGCGACTGGCGTTGGTGTAGTTGCCAGGAGCCGCGGGGCTCCACTTGCCACCCGGGTAGCCGAGCCCCTGCTGCACGCTGCCGATTCCGCTCTGCTCCGGATCGAGCTCGGCTTCGCTGCCGCCGACCGACACGCCGCGGCCCTCGTCGTCGCTGCCTTCCCAGCCAGTGGAGAGCAGGCGCAGCACGCCGGCAGACACGTCGTCACCGCCCCAGGCCCGGAGGACCGGCGCCCAGTCACGGTCCGCCGCCGGAGTGAGCCCCTGACGCCTCGCCTCGGCGGCGAGCCAGCGCGCGGCGGCGCGCACGTTGGCGCGGGGGTCCGTCGCCACCTCGCTCGGCGCGAGGCTCGCGGCGTTGGCGACCTCGTCGAGCGTTCTGAGGCCGCCGGTCCCGATCGCCATCAAACCTTGCTCCCGCGGCGCGCCGTGGGACTCGGCGTCGGGCGCCGTCAGATTCATGCTCAGGCGCGCCTGAAGCCAGGACAGCGTCGCCAGCATCTCCGCCGGAACGCCGGTCTCCGTCTCCGCGTCGTGGAAGAGCCCCACGAGCGGCGAGTCGCCCTCGAGCGTCGCGCGCCGGGCGGGCACCGACGTGTCGGCGCTGCAGCCGATGAAGAGCAGCGCAATCATGCCCAGGACTGCCAGCGGAGCTCGACGGCTCTGCGCGCCTCGGCGCCGGCGCACGAGCAGTGTCGCCGCGAGCACACCCAGGAACCCGAGCCCCAGCGGCGCGCCCCCGTTCGGACGCGACAGCGAGCAGCCGGCTGCCTCCGCCGTCGTCGCGTCCGTCTCGTCGTAGCCGGGGTAGCCGTCATCCTCGAAGTCGGCGTCGTCGGGCTCTTCCGTACCGACGCCGTCCTCTTCCTCGTCCGCGGACTCGATACCGTTGTCGTCGTTCTCGTCGCCCTCGTCGCTCGCGCTGCTCTCCGCCTCGGGCAACTCGTCGGCGGATGAAGCGCTGCTCGCCTCGTCGCCCTCGGCCGATTCGTCGCCAGGCTCCGGCTCGTCGCTACCGCCGCCGGTCGCCGCCCCGCCGGCTGCGCTGCCTCCGCTCCCGCCGGTGCCCGTGCTCGCGCAGGCCTGGAAGCTGTGATCCAGGTAGGCGGCCGGCTTGCACGCCGTGTCACCGACGGCCTTGCACATCGCCGCGGTCGAGATGCTGGCCGAGAGCTTCTGGCTCTTGCCGTCGGTGCACCATACGCGGCACCCGCACTCGGCCTTGGGCTGCTCGCAGCTCACGACCTTGAACTTGAGCTCCACCTTCGGCCCGAAGCCCTTCGACTTCTTGCCCCAGGCCTTGCTGTAGTCGCGCAGGCGCCAGCGCGTGGTGTAGACGCCCGGCTTCTTCGGCGCGGTCGCCTCGATGGCGCCCTTGATGAAGGTAGTGCGCCGGCAGCCGTTCTTGCTGCTGCAGTCCTTGGCCTTGCGGTCCCCGTGGACGTGCGCGTTCTTGTTGAGGTCGACCGAGAAGCGCTTCCGACCCGTGAGCTTGTCCGTCTTGCCGCTGGCCGTGACCAGGAAGACGTCGCTGCCCACCTTCTTGCCGCGGCCGTCCACGTCGTGCCAGGTCGCGGTGCCCTTGTTCTTGAAGGTGAAGCTGTACTTGAAGTCCTCGCCCGCGCACACGGCGTAGTGCGCCTTCTTGCCGCGGTAGCGCTTGGCGTTGCTCCAGCGCTTGGTGACCTTGGCCTTGAGCGTGGGACCGTTGCAGGGACCCACACCCGCGTCGTCACCCCACCACTCCCAGTGCCAGGCCTCGCTCGGGACGGTGCGCTTGAAGCCAAACTTGCCGCCGTGCTTCGACAGCCAGTTGTAGACGCCGCCCGCGCTGGTGTTCAAGTCGAGGGCGTGCCCGCTCTGGTGGTTGCTGTAGCCTGGAGGGGCGGCCAGGTTGCAGCTGTTGCAGCTGCAGTTCTTGTAGCAGCTGTACAGGTACTGCTGCTCCGCATTGCTGCGGAACCCGCTCACGATGCGGATCTGCACGCCGTCCTTGGCTGCCGCTTCGGCCATGCGCAGGTAGGCGTTGGCCGTCTTCCACTCGACCTTCTTGCCGTCCACGGTGACGACCTTGATGTCGAACGCACTTCCCGAGCTGTAGCCCTTGGCCCCGGACATCTTGCAGGAGTGGCTCGAGAGCTCCTCTTGCACCGTGCCGACCTCTTCCTCCTCGAGGCCCTGGGGCGTCGAGGCGATGGCCTGCGGCTCGAGCTCGCAGGCCTCGTGCTCGTCCCCGCCGAGCGGCACGGCACAACCCGCGAGCGTCGCCACGACGATCAGGCTCAGTCCCAAGAACCAGCGAGACAGCACGGCGAGCCGGTGACGCAACATGACGACAGACCTCCGGGCAGGTGGGATTGCAGGTGCCGTTCCAACGACAGTGGCGGCAATTGCGCTGGTTTTCCCACCCGGGGCGCGTCCTCTCGCTGACACGGCCAACGTCGAAATCAGCATTTTTACCGCTGTATTCGGCGTTGACAGTGTCTGACATGTCCTCCGACACCGGACCCGGCCGGGGGGCGAGGGTGCTAAGCTCGGGTCGGTGCCTTCGAGGTGCGAGCGTGAGTAGCTCGGCGACGCTGCCCCCTGCCAGAGCCGAGCCGGAGCGCGTCGGTCGCTACCTCCTGTTCGAGTCCATCGCCCAGGGCGGCATGGCCCAGGTGCACCTCGGGCGCATGGTGGGGCCGGTGGGCTTCTCGCGCATCGTCGCCATCAAGCGCTTGCACCCGCACCTGGCGCTCGAGCCGGAGTTCGTGTCGATGTTCCTCGACGAGGCTCGGCTCGCCGCGCGGGTCCGACACCCGAACGTCGTGCCGATCCTCGACGTGGTGTCGCTGCCCACCGAGCTCTTCATCGTGCTCGATTACGTGGCGGGCGAGTCGCTGTCAGCCCTCTCGCGCACGGAGGCGCTGGCGGGGCGGCGCATCCCGCTGGACATCGCCAGCGCGATCTTGGTGGGCGCGTTGACGGGCCTGCACGCCGCCCACGAGGCCAAGAGCGAGACCGGCGCCCCGCTCTCGATCGTGCACCGCGACGTCTCGCCGCAGAACGTGATGGTGGGCGCCGATGGCCTCGCGCGGGTCCTCGACTTCGGCATCGCTCACGCGGCGGAACGCCTGGCCACGACCCGCGCCGGCGAGGTCAAGGGCAAGGCGGCGTACATGTCGCCGGAGCAGATCACGGGCGCGGAGGTGGATCGCCGCACCGACGTCTACTCCACCGGCGTGATGGCCTGGGAGCTCTTGACGGGGCGCCGGCTGTTCCAGGGCGCGAACGACGCCCATACCTTCCAGCTGGTGAGCGCCGGGGCGAAGCACTCGGTGCGCGAGCTCGCGGCCGAGGTGCCGGCGGAGCTCGACGCCGTGGTCATGCAGGCCATCGCGGTCGACCCGTCGCGGCGATTCCAGTCGGCGCGGGACTTCGCGCTGGCGGTGGAGCATGCGCTCTCGCCGGCCTCGTAGCGCGCGGTCGCCGAGTGGGTGGAGCGGGTGGCGGGCCAGACGCAAGCCGAGCGCGCCGAGCGCGTGGCTCGCATCGAGGCCGGCGATCAGACGCTCCCGGAGCCTCGCTCGGCACCGGTCTCCTCACGCAGCGCAGCGACCGCCGTCTCGACCGAGCACAGCGACGCCCCCGAGAGCACCTCGCTCGTCACCAGTGACATGACGGCGATGCGCTCCTCGCCCGAGGAGCCGGCGAAGCCCCGCGACCGCCTGTGGCTGGCGCTAGGCGGCTCGCTCCTCGGAGCGGTCCTGTTCTGCGCCATAGTGCTGGTGGTGCTCGCGGCCCGAGGGAGAGGCGCGGAGACAACCCCCGCGAGCGCGATCGGACCCGCCGCCGCAGTGACGACGCCGAGCGCACTGCCCACGGCAGCGGTCGATCCGCCAATTTCACCGAGCGCACCGGCTGAGCCTGCTCCGCTCGCGACCACGAGCGCGACCGCGACTGCGAAGCCCGGTGTGAAGGTGCCCGCCGGAGCCAAGCCCAAGGATCCCTGCGACCCGCCGTTCACCTACACGGGGCGCGTGAAGGTGCCGAAGCCGGAGTGTTTCTGACTCGACCCTCGCCAATCTCGAGCGGGCTGCCTTGACCGAAGCCACCTGGGCGCCTAACATGGGCTCATCCAGCGATTGGAAGTGACAGGCTCTTAGACCGCAGAATTCAGCTAGATTTCCAGAGAAAACCCGGTGCGCCGCGACCCCCTTCGCGATGAGCCCGGGCGCTCGATTCGCGGTTCACACGTGCCCCGCGTCCGCTACGCTCGTCGCGTGCGTGCGCGCTCTCGCGCGTGCAGAGCGGGGTAGTAGGAGTGGCCCCTACGCCGGGATAGCCTCCCGGAGACGCTCGTTCGATCCGAGCCCCCGCAACCGAGGTCGCCGTCGCGCACGCCGGACACGGGCGTGCCGTTCGACGCGCGGGCCTCCGAGCCGCGAGCACGCCCGCGCCCGCGCCCGCGATCTCCCCCAGACCTTTTGCCCCATGAGAAAGAGACAATGAGCTCAGACAATACGACTCCATCTACGAACCCGACGCCCGCTTGCGTCGATCGCGCGCGCCTGCGCGCCGACATCCGTGCTCTGGTTGCCCAGAGCCTCACCCTGAAACGGCGCCTGCGCCAGCGCTGGACCGAGCCCATGGCCGAGGTGCAGCAGGAGCTCTTGCTGCTCCGCAGACGCACCACCGAGTGTCTGGTGCTCCTCGCCTGGACGCGTGGGCGCCTGCACCGCACGGTGCGACCGCGCGCGGGCTCCGTGCCCGACACGCAATGGGTCTACGTTCCAATCCCGAGGAGCAACATGCTGCAACGCATCGCCTGGGCGCCCGAGGTCTACCGCGACCTGATCGTGGCGGCGCTCTACCCCGAGTACGCGCTCCCGTCCCCAGCCGTGGCCAGCGCGGAGGCGCGATGATGAACGAGCTGATCGAGATCGGCGTGAACCTCACGCACCGGCAGTTCGCTCGGGACCGCGAGGCCGTGCTGGCGCGGGCCCGGGCGGCCGGCGTCGTGCACCAGATCCTGACGGGCACCAGCGTGCCCGGCAGCCGCGCCGCCGTGGATCTCGCCCGCGCGCACTCGGATCTGAGCGCGACCGCCGGCGTCCACCCGCACGACGCGCGGAGCTTCGATCGCGAGGCGCCGGCGACGCTGCGCGAGCTGGCAGCCGTCCGCGACCTGGCCGGCCGGCGCGTCGTGGTCGCCATCGGCGAGTGCGGCCTCGACTACGATCGAGACTTCTCGCCGAGGGACACGCAGCGGCGCGCGTTCGCCGCGCAGCTCGGGCTCGCGGTCGAGCTCGGGCTGCCCGTGTTCCTGCACGAGCGCGCCGCACACGACGACTTCGTCTCCATCCTGCGCGAGCACCGGCCCGCGCTCGGGGGCGCGGTCGTGCACTGCTTCACCGGCGACGAGGCCGAGCTCGAGCGCTACCTGGAGCTCGACTGCCACATCGGCATCACCGGCTGGATCAGCGACGAGCGCCGCGGCGGCGCTCTGAGACGCGCGGCACCGCGTTTCCCACCCGACCGCCTGATGCTGGAGACCGACGCGCCGTTCCTGTTGCCGCGTGGCGCGCCCAGAAGCGCGGGCCGCCGCAACGAGCCCGCGTTTCTTCCGCTGGTGCTCGCGGCGGTCGCCGCCGTCACGGGCCGGAGCGAGTCGGCCGTGGCCGAGTCCTCGACCGCGACGGCTCGGCGCTTCTTCCGCCTCGAGAGTCCGGAGGTGGCGTGATGGGCTGGGCCAGCGGCTACATCGCGCGGCTCCGGGCGGGCGAGACGCTGAGCTTCTGCCCGCGTGGCGGCAGCATGCGCGGTCTGATCGAGAGCGGGCAGCGCGTGACGGTCGCCCCGCTCGGCGACCGCGCCTTGACCAGCGGCGACATCGTCCTCTGCCGCGTGCGCGGCCAGGAGTACCTGCACCTGATCCACGCCGTGCAAGGCGAACGCTACCTGATCGGGAACAACCGCGGCGGCCTGAACGGTTGGATCACCCGAAGCGGAGTGTTCGGCGTGCTCGTCGGGCGCTGAGTCAGGCCCCCGAATCTGCAGCCATTCTGCGCGACCCATGGCCACGAACGCCCCCGAGCCGAGCGCGCTCCCCACGGAGCCGCCCGAGCGCGGCTCGACGCGAACGGCCACGAGAGAAATCGGGCTTGCATCCCGTCGCGCTGCGCACGATGGTGGCGCTCGGAAAGGGGGCGAAACATGAAGACGGCAATCGGAATGCGCGTTCGCCTTGCAGTGGGCGTCGTGTTCAGTGTGGCTCTGACGGGTTTGTGCGGCTGCAACAAGGAAGCGAGCGGCAGCGCGCCGGCGGGCTCGGCGTCCGCAGCGTCCGCAGCGGCAAGGGGCGGCGGGGCCGCTGCCGTCACGCTCAAGACCAAGGACGTGCAGGCGGCCTACGAGGCCGAGCTCAACGACATGAAGAAGATGAACGACCCGATGGACAAGAAGATCGCGGCGTTCGAGGCCAAGGTCGGGAAGCCTCAGAAGGAAGAGGGCGGCAAGAAGATCTGGCACGCCACCGACGGCTCGACCTGCACGAAGTTCACGCTCGAAACGAGCGGCGCGCTCGAAGAAGTGACCGTCGACAAGTCGGCCTGCGGGCTGTAACTCGCCGACCGCGCATCGCTCGATGCAGCGCAGGCCGGGTCAGGGATTCGCCACGGGCCAGAGCGCCATCGCGAAGCCCGACCGGAACACGCCGGCGCGGAGCTCGTCGAGCGTCGCCGCGGTCATGTTGATGTTGCCGCCGCTCTGCGCGGAGGTCGCGCCGGTCAGGCGGTTCACGAAGGCGAGGGTGCTGCCGGCGGCTCCGTAGTCGGGGAAAGGCTCCCAGCTTCCCTTCAAGGCGCTCCGCGTGGTCACGCCGACCACCAGCGGAAAGCTCGGCACTCCGCTCGTCGACGTCAGCCAGGCGGTGGCGTCGAGGGTCTCGTCGAACTTGCCGTCCGCGGTGACGAAGCGCATGCCCACGCCTCGGATCCCCACGCGGGGCTCGGCGGTCACGGCGGCCTCGTTGTGAGCGGGGAAGCAGGTGGCCACCGGCGCGGCGGGCCAGGTCAGATCGAGCGTGAGCGCGGTGGGCGAGACCTTGTCCCCGGACGCCGTGACGTAGCCGAGCGTCGCGGCGACCTGGTCGGTCTTTTGGGCGAGCAGCGCATCCCCGGTCAGGCCGGCGACGCCCTCGCAGCTCTCGCTCAGGCCCCCGAGGTCGTGCCCGCCGTAGCTCGACGCGGCCCCGCCGCCGCCGTCGTCACCTCCACCGCAACCGACCACCAGAGCGAGCAAGCCGAGCGCGCGCATGCCTCGATGGTACTCGAATCCGGCGACGGAATCAGTCGGCGCCGGCGTCCGGGCACGAATTGAGGCTGAGACTGCCACCAGTGAAAGTGCACTCCCAGGCTCCGGTCGGGCAAGAGCAGGCGTACTCCCGGAGACCAGTCACGTACTTCACTCCCGGCTCGCACTGGAACTGAACGCGAATGTCGCAGACGGCGCCGGTGACGCAACTGCCGTCCAGCAACCGAGAGAACACGGCGGACTCCGAGCAGGCGGGATCCGTCGGAGCCGCGGCGTCTGCCGAGCTCTGGCCGGCAGGCGCGCCGTCACCGGCGCAGCCGGAGAGCAGCGCGAGCAGCAGCGAGGCGCGGCGGACCAGCCAGCGCATGACGCGTTCAGTGTGCCACGGACGCTGGGGGCGGCCCAACCGCCCGGAAACCAGCCCTCAGAGCGCCCCCCGACAGCACACCACCACCGAGCCCTTGGGCGTGAGCGATCCGGACGACGTGGCCTCGCCGCTCGGCGCGCACGCGCCCTTCGTCTTGCCGTCGAAGTCCACGCGGCCGTGGGTGAGCCCGGCGAAGTCCTTGCAGTTGGTGAAGCTCTGGGCGGAGAGTCCGCAGGCGTTCTGGCAAGCCGCGTCCTGACACAAGGTCACGGTCGTGTCGGGGCACTCGGGCGGGCTGCACGCGCACGCCGAGCCGTCGCAGTTTCGCTGATCGTCGAAGCCGGTGGCAAACGTGTATTGGTGAGAGTAGCTGTCCGGGCACGCTGCGCTCGCGCCGGGCTTGGCCACGATGCACGGCGAGGGGTCGAACGGCGGGTCGAGCGCGGCGGTGCAGGTGGTGCGCTCGTCACAGCCGGCGGCGTCGGGGAGCTGATCGAGGCAGGCGAGGACGCGCTTCGTGAACTCCGGCGGGCGGGGCTCCGCCTGCGCCGGGCAGATCGCACCCGCGGCGGGCAGGACCGCCGCCGACTTGTCGCCGCTGCTCGAGGCGAGCGCCGTGCAGCTCTGGCCCGTGATGCTCTCGGCGGGGGAACCCTGGCAGCCCTTGCCCGCGAAGATCGCCAGGCCGCAGGCTGCGCCCGGCGCCGGACTGTCGCAGCCACAAGCGCAGCCGTCGTCCTTCGCCCCCTGCCCCATCGCCACTCCGGCGACGGTGCCGGCGGGACACACGTCCGCGGTCTTGGCAGCGAGACGCAGGCGCGCGTGGTCGAAGCCCGCCGGGGCCTTGGGTGCACACTGGCAGCGGGCCGCGGCGCAGCTCGAACAGGAAGCGAGCTCCGGCGCCGCGTAGTCGTCGAGGGAGAAGAAGACGTTGCACGCGCCGAGGGCGCCCGACGCGAGCAAAGCGAAGGCTCTCGTCCAGCTCATCGCTTGCGGTGGGCGTTCACGTCGACGCCCAGGCGTTTGATTTCCTGGTAGAGCCAGGCGCGGCCACAGCCGAGGTCCCGGGCGACCTGCGCGACGTTTCCCTCGCGGAGCGCGAGCGCGGTCTCGACCCGCGTTCGGAACACTGCGTCTGGGTCCAACCCCGGTGCTTTGGCGCGCGCCCCACCCGCCACGATCTCCGGCGGCAGGTGGGCCACCAGGATCTGGCCCGCGCGGTCGGCGCCCGCGCGGGCCGCGGCCGTGAGCACCGCGGCGCGCAGCTCGCGCACGTTGCCCGGCCAGCGCCAGAGCAGGAGCTTCGCCATCGCCTCAACCGAGAACCCGGGCGAGCCCGGCGGCAGGAAGAACGCCGCGAGCAACGGCACGTCTTCGGTCCGCTCGCGCAGCGGCGGCAAGGTGATGCGCCAGGTCGCGATGCGGTGCAGGAGGTCGGCGCGAAAGCGAACGCTCTGCACCAGCGAGTCGAGATCGGCATTCGTGGCCGAGACGACGCGCACGTCCACGGTGCTCGCGCGGTCCTCGCCGACCCCGCGCACCTCTCCGGTCTCGAGCGTGCGCAGGAGCTTGGCCTGGGCTGCCAGCGGCAGATCCGCGATCTCGTCCAGGAAGAGCGTGCCGCCGTCCGCCGAGCGGAACAGTCCCGTGCGCGCCTGGTGCGAGCCGGAGAACGCGCCCTTGGCGTGGCCGAAGAGCTCGGACTCGACCAGCTCGGCGGGGATGGCGCTGGAGTTCACCGGGACGAACGGCCCCGCGCGCCCGCTGGCCAGGTGCACCGCTTCGGCCACGCGCTCCTTGCCCGTGCCCGTCTCCCCGAGCACCAACACGGGGTGGGCGAACGGCGCGACGGTGGCGACCAGCCGGCTCACCTCCGACAGCCGCGCGCTACCGACCAACGGCGGGCGCATGGAGGGCGCGTGCTTGCGGAACAGCTCCACGTCCTCGACGACCGCGAGCAGCGTCTTGCCGCAGCGGATGCACGAGCCGATCGGGGCCACTGCGCCTGCCTCGCCGACCCGCTGCTCGTCCACGAAGGTGCCGTTGCGGCTGCCGAGATCGGTCACGCTGACGCCTCCCGCGGCCGGCGCGAGCTCGGCGTGCTCCCGCGACACCTGCGAGTCGTCGAGCTGGAGGGCCACGCCTTCGTCTCGGCCGAGGCGAACGCGCGAGGTGACGGCGTGGAGCCGCGGCGCCGGCACCGGGTGCTCTTCGGAGAACACGACGACCACACCGACGACGGGCCGCGAGCCCGAGCCTTGCTCGGGGCCCTGGCGAGTTTCGGTCACGTCGGCCATGCCCGCTCGGACTCTACCGCGACCGACGCTCCGCAGCCAAAGCAGGCTCGAGGGTCCTTGCGGCCCGTCGGCGGGCGGTGAATAACCGAGGGCACATGGGGCCGAGGCTCGCGACGCTGGCGTTGTCGATCGCCGCTCTGGTTGCCTGGTCGGGAGCGGCGCGAGCCGCGGACAAGGCCACCTGCCTGCGCGCCTACGAGTCGGCGCAGAACGACAAGAACGCAGGCAAGCTGCGCGCTTCGCGCAAGAAGCTCCTGGTCTGCGTCGAGCCGGAGTGCCCTGCCCTGCTCCGCGCGGACTGTACGAGCTGGCTCACCGAGGTCGAGCGCGGCATGCCCACCGTGGTGGTGGTCGCGCGCACCGGTGACGCGGAGCTCTCGGACGTCCGCGTCCTGGTCGACGACGAGGTGCTCGCGGAGTCGTTGACCGGCGCCGCCCTGGAGGTGGACCCGGGCCAGCGGGTGTTCCGCTTCGAGGCTCCCGGCCACGCTCCCGCCGAGCAGACGTTGACGATCCGCGAGGGCGAGAAGAGTCGAAGGCTCTCCATAGCCCTCGAGCCCCTGGGCAGCTCCCGACAAGAGCGCGCGGGCCCTCCCGTGACGAGCTGGGTGCTCGCGGGGGTCGGCGCCGTGGGGCTGGTGAGCTTCTCGTACTTCGGCATTCGCGGCCTGCGCGGCCGCAGCGACTTGAAGGCGTGCAAGGGGGAGTGCGCCCAGGACGACGTGGACGCGGTCCGCGCGGACTTCACCCGGGCCGACGTCTCGCTGGCCATCGGGGCACTGGCCTTCGGCGGCGCGCTCTATTTCTACCTCTCGTCGCGCGACGAGCGCGCCCCGGAGCGACCCGCCGCGAGCCTGGCCATCGCGCCGCGTCCGGGTGGTGCCCAGACGCGCTTTCAGCTCGCGTTCTGACCCGAGCGCCGGCGGAGCAGCGCTCCGAGCACGAGCAGGCCCGCGAGCGCGAGCGGCGCCGAGCCCCGGTGCGGCGCCGCGAAGGAGCAGCCCTCGTCGGCCGGAACGACTCCGCCGGAGACGTCCTCCGCCACGCCGTCGAAGCCGTCGGGCTGGTAGTCCGGGTCGTCGATCAGATCGTCGGTGCCGACGCCGGGATCGTCCTCTCCGCCCCACCACTCGGCTCCGGCCGCGCCGCCCGCCGCGCTCGAGCCGCCTGTCCCGCCGCTACCGCCCGAGCCACCGGACGCGAGCTCGGAGTCCGTGATCCAGAAGCCAGGCCCGTCCGGCGGAGCCTCGGCGTTCACCTCGTCGGGGTTCGTCGCCGACGTCCCGCCGCTCCCTCCCGCGCCGCCCGTGTTGCACTCTCCCAAGTCGTGGCTGGTGACCTCGTAGGGCAGACAGTTGAGCTGCGCCTCCGTCTTGCAGGTCGCCTCGCTGCCGCCCATGAGCAAGAGCGTGGTGCCCGTTCCGTCCGAGCACGCGACCTTGCAGGCGCACTCGCCCGGAGCCGGGCACTGCTCGACGCGCACGCGGACCTCCGCCTTCGGGCCGAAGCCCTGAGGTTTGCCCCAGGCCTCGCTGTAGTCCCGCAGGCGCCAGCGCGACTTGTAGATGCCGGGCTTCGCGGGAGCGCGGGCCTTGATGCCGTCGTGCACGGCGCGGGTGCGGCGACAGCCGCGGTTCATCGTGCACTCCTTGGCCTTCCTGTCGCCGCGCACCCAGTCGTTGGCGTTCCAGCGCAAGCTGAAGCGCGTCTTGCCGGTCAGCCCGTCCTTCTTGCCGTTCGCCGTCTCCAGGAACACGTCGCTGCCCGCCTCTTCGCCGCGACCAGGAACGTCACGCCAAATGGCGGAGCCCATGTTGCGGAACGAGAGCGTGAACTTGAAAGAGTCGCCGGCGCAGGCGCGGAAGTGCGCCGTTCCGCCGCGCTCCTTCGGCAGATCGCTCCACAGCTTCACCCACTTGCTGGCGCGGAGGCCCGAGCTGGTGGCGCCGAGCTCGACGGAGTCGATGTCCTCCCCGGGGTCCGCAGGCGCAGCGCAGCCGGCCGAGCCGAGCCCGAGCACGAGCAGCAGTCGCAACGAACGAGCGAGTCCCATCTGACCTGCCGGCGCCTCCAAGCACGGCGCGTTCCATGCGCAGGATACCATGCGTCACTCGGCCGGCCCGGCATGGGGCCGACAGGGTCGGGCGGTCAGAGCGAGGGCGCTGCGAGCGTTCGACGGGTGGGTGCACCGCGGGCGAGATCGGCACGCCGAGTGTCAGCGACATGTCGTGACACTCCGGAAGCCGCTCGGCGCAGCCGAACCCCCGCAATTCTCGGGGCCGAGGCGCCCGCGGCGCGCGGCTGGAGCGTCAGGCGCTTCGGGCGTCTCGGCCGCGATTCTGGCCCAGCGCGGCGTGGCAGAGCCCTTGCACACCTCCGCCGACATGCAGGCGAGGTTCAGGGCCCGGAGACGCCGCGAGCGCGGCGCGGCGATGGTGGAGGCGGCGGTGGTCGCGGCGTTCATGGTCGTGATGCTCGCCTGCGTGTGGGCGGCGCTCCGCTATCAGGCCACGAAGATCCGCGTCATGGACCAGACCCGGCTCGCCGTCTGGCAGACGGCGCTCGGGGCCTGCGAGGGTCAAGGCGACACGCTGGCGGACATCGGCGAGACCGCCGACCAGGCTGGCACGTCCCTGCCGAGCACCAAGCAGGCCGACCAGTTCGCGGAGCTCGGCGCCACCTCCCTGGCCAAGGACTCCGGCTACGCCGACGTGACCTCTGAGAAGATGGTCACCTTCCCCAAGCTCATCGGCGGCAAGAGCTACGAGATGAAGAGCCGGATGTACGTGCGCTGCAACGAGCCCGCGCCCCCGGAGAACGCCAAGGACTTCTTCATGACGGCGGTCGGCGTGGCGAAGTACTTGTACGAATTCTGAGCCGCGCGCGCGCCGACCGCTGCGCTGCTCGGGGTTTTGCCGGGTGTCGGCCGCTCCCACTTGGCCGCTCGCGTCCTCGACGCTAGCCTGAGAAGCTCCTCTCATGCGTCCGGACGGTTTCACATCTTGTCTTCTGCTGGTGGCGGGACTCGCGCTCTCCGCCCCGGCGGGTGCAGAGCCGGAGCCTCCGACCACCGAGGAGACCCGAAACGCGGCCCGGGAGCTGGCACGGGACGCCGTGGCTGCCCACGATGCGGGAGACTACGCGCGCGCTCTCGATTTGATCGACCGAGCCCACAGGCTCGTCTCCGCCCCGACCATCTCGATCTGGCAGGCACGCATCTTGGCGAAATTGGGACGTCTGATCGAGGCCAACGAACGCTACGAAAGCACGCGCCGTGCACCGCTTCCACCTGATGCGCCGGACGTGTTCCGCGCGGCCGTCGCCGACGCGGCGCAGGAGGTCGAGGTCCTGCGCAAGCGCATCCCGAGAATTCGCGTTCGCGTCAGCGGGCCAGGCGCCGACTCGGAGTCGCTGGTGGTCACCCTCGACGGCAAGCGAGTTCCCCAGGAGCTGATCGGCGTGCTGCGTACGGTGGACCCGGGCCAGCACGAGCTCGATGCCCGCGTCGCGGGTGTCTCCCGCATCCTGAAGCGTGTGACCGTCGCCGAAGGCAGCGCGGCAGACATCGAGCTGTCGCTCGTGCCGCTGGACGCCGGGGCAAGCTCGAGCGCCGATGGCGAGCCTCCACCCGCCGCGCAGCGCTCTGGCTCCTCGCGCCGGACTCTCGCCTTCGTCGCCGCAGGCATCGGCGTCGCGGGCATGGCCACGGGCGTCGGCTTTGGGCTGTCGGCCCAGCAGAAACGCAGCCGTCTCGACGAAGCGTGCGACGACGAAAAGTGCCCGCCGTCGCAGCAGGACGCGCTCGATTCATTTCGGACGCACCGCACGGCGGCGTGGGTCGGCTACGGAGTGGGGGCGGCGGGGCTCGCCTCGGCGGCGGTGCTGCTCTTCGTGGTTCGGGACGACGCTCGACCGAGGACCGGCGTCCTACCCTGGCTCGGACCCGGTGGCGCTGGCGTGGCAGGGAGATTCTAGATGCGCGCCGCACTCATCGCGCTCGCGCTGTTCGCAGCAGCTTGCCCGCCGCTCAGCGACGACTACGAGATCGTCGGGACCGGAGGCGCCGGCACCGGCGCAGCCGGCTCGGGCTTCGGTGGCTCCGATGGCGGGGCAGCCTCGGGAGGAGTGGGAGGCGCCGGCGGTTCGAGTGGCTCGGGGGCCATGGCCGGATCCGCGGGCAGCGGTGGCGACTCCGGAGCCGATGCTAGCGACGCTGGGTGCGGCGTGTGCAACGCCAGCTGTTGCAGCGGCGCGTGCGTGGATGTCCTGAGCGATCCGAGCCACTGCGGAGCGTGTGGCTCCGCTTGCCCGAAGGGTCGGGCCTGCAACTTCGGCAAGTGTTCGAGCGGCTGGGTCGCGATGAGCGCGACGAGCTTCGTCCCGCGCGACAAGACGGCGCACGCCTGGACGGGCTCCCGGGTGTTCATCTTCGGTGGCGCCGATGCAACCGGGACTGCCCTCGGGGACTCGGCGCTGTACGACCCCATGGAGGCGCAGCAGTCGGGCTGGACGCTGGTCCCCGCCGGGTCCGGCGCGCCGTCCCCGCGCGTTCTGGCGACTGCCTTGGACCTCGGCGGCTCCGTGCTCGTGATGGGCGGCGGGGACGCAGCAGGGACGGCAGACTACGCAGACGGGGCCATCTTCGACCCGACCTCGAAGACCTGGCAGCCCGTCCCCGACGCGCCGAAGGCTCGGCGCGCCCCGGTCATGGCAAGGAAGGGCGAGAAGGTGCTGCTCTGGGGTGGCTGGGACAGCGCCAACAAGCCGGTCGCGGGAACGCACGTGCTCGACCTCGGCACGAAGCTGTGGACGACTGTGAGCACGGAGCCCAGCGCGCGGTCCGAGTTCGCGTGGGCCAACTCCGCCGACGAGCTCTACGTGTACGGCGGGCGCGTCGCGGGCACGACCAAGAGCGACGAGGCCCACCGCGCGACGGTCACCACCGGCGTCTGGTCCGCTGCGGGCAAAGGGCCGAGCGGGCGCTTCGCGTCGTTCGGGGCCTGGGACGGGACCCGCTTTTGGGTTTGGGGCGGCCGCGACGACAACAACGCGAAGGCCGACGGCGCCGCTTACCAAGGGACTTGGAGTGCGCTTGCGATCACCGGAGCGCCGGCCGCTCGCGCAGCGCCGCAACGCCACACCGGGTGGAGCGCTCGAGTCGCCGACCAGGTCGTGCTGCTCGTCGGAGGCATGACCGCCACCGGGACGTATTTCCGCAACGGCGGGATCTACGACGCCAGCGCCGCCACGCCGAAGTGGACCGGCGTCGGGGACTGGCCGAGCGCGGAGGACCATGCCTGGGGCGCGGCCGTCTGGACCGGACAAGAGCTGGTGGTCTGGGGCGGCCGCACGGGTGCTGCGCTCACGTCGAAGGGCGTGCGTTTCCAGCCTTAGCCGGGGTCCGGTTGCCAGCAAATCGGGCCGCGGGCATGATCTCGAATTCACATGGGCCCTGCCCGCCGAGCCACGCCTTACGGTGAATCGAGCGCCGGAGCGGAAGACCGCTACCGGCCCGGTGAAGTCATCCGGGAGCGCTATCACCTGGTGCGACCGCTGGGGCAGGGCGGCTTTGCGCGGGTCTGGGTAGCCCACGATTCGCTCCTGGACACCCACGCCGCGCTCAAGATCATCTACCTGGAGCCCGGCGCTGCACCGTCCCAGACGGAGCGCCTGCTTCAGGAAGCCCGGGCCGCCGCGCGCTTTCGCCACCCCGCCATCGTGAGGGTGTTCGATTTCGGTCAGACCGAACGCGCCGACCCGTTCGTCGCCATGGAGCTCTTGCATGGCGAGTCGCTCTTCGAGTTGATCCAACGGGAGGGACGCCTCACCGGCCCGCGGGTCGTGCAGCTGCTCCTGCCCATCGCTGACGCGCTTCACACGGCGCACAGCGCCGGAATCGTTCACCGGGACGTCAAGCCGGAGAACGTGTTCGTGGCTTCGGACGAGCTCGGGCGCGTGCAGCCGAAGCTGCTGGACTTCGGTATCGCTCGGCAGACGGACGTCGATCGGCGACTCACGGCCAAGGGCGCAGTCGTGGGAACGCCGGACTACATGTCGCCCGAGCAGGCCCGAGGCGCCGAGGTCGACGCGCGGACCGACATCTGGAGCTTCAGCGTGATGCTCTACGAGGCTCTGACCGGAGCGGTGCCGTTCAAGGCGGACAACTACCACGCCCTTCTCAACTCCATCATCAACGACCAACCGACGCCCACGGTCGATCTCCGGGCCGGCAACGTCGAGCTATGGCGCTTGCTCGACCGAGGTCTCAAGAAATCCCCAGACGATCGCTGGGAGTCGATGCGCGCGTTCGGAGAAGCGCTGGCACTCTGGGGCTACGAGCACGGCACCCGCGAGGACGCCTGCGGGGCGTCGCTACGCTCGAGCTGGCTCGAGGCCGATTTCGCGGAGGTCAAGGTCGAGATCAATTCGACGACTCCGCCTCCCGATGACCAGCACACGGAGCGTCCGCAGGAGACCGGCAATCGGGACCCCCGGCTGACTCGGCAGGAGACAGTCGCGGCCGGTGCCCAGCGGCCCAAGTGGGTGTGGATGGCGGCAGCGGCGTTCATCCTGGTCGTCATCGCGGCCGGCGCGTTCGCCGTCGTCCGCGCGCCTGCAGACGAACCCGGGATCGAGGCGGTCAAAGCTCCGGACGAGCCGACGCCCGCGATTCGAACGGCCCCCCTCGAGAGCCCAACTCCGCCAGCTTCGACGGCGAGCGCCGGATCGCCGCGGGACCCAGTGGCCATCAAGCCGCCGCAGGCTACGTCGGGTAGAGGCCTCGCTCCGACCAAGTCCGGACAGCAACCCGTTCAGCCCGCCCCGGCGGTTCGCGGGGCTGCTGCCAAACCAAGGTCCACGGCGTCGCCAGACTTCGGGTTCTGACGTCACGCTGCGGGGCAGCGCCACCGCGATGCTATTTGGCCGGGCGCCGCCGCCGGAGCGCTCCGAACGCGAGCGCCGAAAGCAGGAGCCCGGCGTGCAGCGACGGCTCGCGCTGCGAGCCCGGGACGCGGCAGCCGCAGCCGCCGTCGTCGCCACCGTCGTCCTTCGCGCCCTTGCCGCCGCTCGCTGGTGAACCGCCCGCGCCCGCGCCCGCGCCGCCTGCGGTCGCGCCTGCGCCGCCGCCACCGCCGGAGCCGCCGCTCGTGCTCGCGCCCGCGCCCGCGCTGCCGCCCGCGCCGCCGGCGGCACCGCCGCCGCCGCCGGTTCCGCCGGTGGGGACGACGCTCGGGTCGTGCCACTCGTAGGCGCCGAGGTCGATGCCGGCGCCTTGAGGCCGCTGGATCTTGTCGGCGTCGAGAGGTGGCGCGAGATCGGTGGAGCCCTGGTCCACGGCGGGTGAAGTCTTCAAGAGCCGGAGGTCCCAGGCCGGCGCCGACGGGTTGACGAAGTAGCCCGCGAACGTGCCGCTGAGTGTGACGTTGTGGTCTTGGGTCACGTTGGTGCCCTTGACGTCGTAGTCCGTGGCCAGGTTGTTGCGCACCACCACGTTCTGGCTCGGCGTGCCGTTTTTGTGGTCGTTCACCATGATCCAGGGCGGGCCGGGCTTGGCGTCGTCGGTGTCGATCACGGTGTTGTTGACGATGCGCGAGTCGCGGGCGCCGTAGAGCGAGATGCCGTGCCAGTGGTTGGTGATGACCACGTTGTTCTCCACCACCCAGCCCACGAAGGTGCCGTCGAAGCACCCGATCCCTTGCAGCGTGCCCTTGAGCGGCTGCGCCGGGTTCTCGGAGTTGATGATCACGTTGCCGCGCAGGGTCATGTTCTTGACCTCGCCGGTCCCCACGCCGCCGGGTCCGACCGACCAGCTCTGGAAGCCGTCGTCGTGGTTCGAGTCCAGCGAGTCGTCCAGATACGAGTTCTTGACCAGGTTGTACTGAAAGGTCTGATCGTCGCCGAGCCCGCGCAGGCCGTCGGCGGAGAAGTTCTCGACCACGTTGCCGTCGATCATCACCTTCGCGGCGTCGGCGCTGATACCGAAGCGCACGTTCCTGATCTTGTTCCCGCGCACGACGGACTCGGCGCCGCGGACGGAGACGCCGCTGTGCGCCGCCAGCCACTCCGTTGCGCCCCAGCCGCTGGCGTCCGCCACGCTGAAGACCTCCGAGTCCTCCACGGTCACCTTGGAGGAGCTGGTCTGGATCTCGACCATGGTGATGGACCCGGTGCCCGTGCCGCCGTGGGACGGGCTCACCGACACGCCGCGGAGCAGCCAGCCGCTGGTGTTGCTGAAGCGCGCGCGCCGGAGCTTCGGGCTCTGGCCGGCGCCCGCCACGACGCTGATGGGCGGCGAGTAGCTGCCGCCGCTCACCATCATCTCGCCGTGGAAACCGGTCAGGAGGTGCACGGTGTCGCCCGCCTTCACCGCCGAGCCGAAGAGCCCCGCGGCGATCACCTCCTCCAGCGTCTTCCAGGGCTTCGCCGCGCTGCCGTCGCCGGCGGCGCTGCCGCTGGCCGGATCCACGTAGAAGTCCGCGGCGCGCGCCGAGAGCGCGACCGTGAAGAGCAGCGAGCCGAGTGCCGGAGCGAACAGCGGATGCTTCATGGCGTACCCCGTCGTGAGCGTCCGAGTATAGCCGCGCGTCGGTCCGCCGAGCTAGCATGGGCTCCCTCTTTCGGGCCGAGATGTCCAAGCCCAAGAACACACCAGAGCCGCGGCCGCTCAAGATCTCCGCGCTGGCCAAGCAGAGCGGCGTCCCGGTGGCGACGGTGAAACACTACCTCCGGGAGGGGCTCCTGCCCGAGCCCGTGGCGCGCACCGGGCGCAACATGTCGTGGTATGCCCCCTCCACCGTCGAGCGCATCCGCACCATCAAGCGCCTCCAGCAGGAGCGCTTCTTGCCCCTCAAGATCATCAAGGAAGTGCTCGACAAGGTCGGCGACGACGCCGGCGATCTGGCCACCGCCGCGGCCATCTCTCAGTTCGTCGAGCGCGAGACGCCCGAGGCGGCGCGCACCCGCGCCGAGCTCGTCTCCTCCGGCGTCGCGGGCGCGGAGCTCGACTGGCTCGAGGGGGTCGGGCTGGTCACGCCGACGGGGCGCGGCGACCAGAAGACGTACCGCGGGGACGATCTGGCCATCCTGCGCGTGCTGGGGCGAGCGCGTCGCGTGGGGCTCGCGCCGGAGATGCTCCCCACGGCGATCCTCGCGGACTACGCCCGAGCGATCCGCGAGCTGGTGCGCACGGAGCTCGCGCTGTTCCGCGCCGGCGTCATCCCGCTGGCCGGCGACGAGCTCGACGCCCTCGCCGATCAGGCGACGGCGCTGTCGGAGCAGCTGGTGGTGCTGCTGCGGCGCAAGCTGCTGCTGCCTACGCTCGAGCAGCTGCTCGCCGAGGCCGCTCGGGAGGGCAAGCGGAAGAAGCGGACCGCGCGCTGAACCGCCGGCGGCGGCAGTCGCTCGCGAGCCGGCGGCCAGAGCCACGCTCACGGCGGATAGAACGTGCCGCCGCTCCCGGTGCAGGTCGATTGCGCCACGCCCGTCGTCACGGGCGCGAAGTAGTGTGTGACGTCGCAGGTCCCCGCGGCGATGTAGTGCTCGCAGCCGCCGACGGTCCCGGTGAGGGCGCACTTCGTGGTGCTCACGGTGGCCTTGCCCCCGACTTCACAGCCCTGCTTCACGATGTCGAAGGTCCAAGTCGCGCCGTGGTAGTCGATGCAGCTGCTGCCGTCGTTCATCTTGCAGCTGGCCGAGTAAGGCTCGCCTTTGCAGGCGGTGCCGCTGGACCCAGCGCTGCCGCCTGCGCCGCCGGTGCTGCCGCCCGCACCGCCGGTGGCCGACCCCGCTGCGCCGCCGGTGCTGCCACCTGCGCCGCCGGTGGCCGAGCCAGCTGCGCCGCCGGTGGCCGAGCCAGCTGCGCCGCCGGTGCTGCCACCTGCGCCGCCGGTCGCGCTGCCGCCCGAACCTCCGCCACCGTCGTCACCCCCGCACCCTGCCGTCCAAACCAAGAGCACACCCGAAAGCCACGCCCAACGTCTCACGCGCACACCTCCCAATGCACCACGTTATCCGAGTCGTCACCCATGTCAAACACTCGGATCGATCGCAACCGCGGACCGCCGGCGCATGGGGCGCGAGCTGTGGATGGGCGACGCCGAGGAGGCGCGCGAGGCGGCCGACGAGCTGCTGGCGGATCCCAAGAGCCCATGGCGGTCGCTGGCGCTTCGGTAACCGGCGCGCCCTACGCCGTCCTCTTCCGCCCGCTCCCGCGCGCCGGGCTCGCCTTGGGCTTCGCGACGCCGGGACGCGCGCGGCCCTCGGCCAGCGCCGACAGACGCAGCGCGAACTCTGGGCCCTTCGTCTCGTGCTTGAAGAACGCGAACACCTCGTGCCACGGCTGCGCGGCGAGACGCGCGTGCCACGCGCCGAGGTCGGCGTCGGAGTAGTCCTCGGCGCGCAGGCGCAGGTAGCCGAAGTCGGCCGTCGGCTCGAGGGGCACGACCGGACCGCCCTCCTCCGGATCCCCGGCGACCAGCGCGACGTTCTTGTCGCGGAGCAGCGAGTAGACCGCGTCGTCGAGCCAGGAGGCGTGCCGGACCTCGAGCGCCGCGCGCTGCTCGCTCGGCAAGAGCGCGAGGAAGTCCCGCAGCAAGGCGTCGTCCCGCCGGAGCACCGGGGGCAGCTGGTACAGCACCACGCCGAGCTTGGCGCCGAGCCCGCTCAGCGTCTTGGCGAGGAAGGTGACGGGATCGGCGACGTTCCGGAGCTTCGACAGGTGTGTGATGCGCCGCGAGGCCTTCACCGCGAAGCGGAACTCTGGCGGGGTCGCGCCGGCCCAACCGGCGAGGACCGCGGGGCTCGGCATGCGGTAGAAGGTGTTGTTGACCTCGACGCTGCCGAGCCGGCTGGAGTAGTAGCCGAGCATCGCGTCCGCGGGCATTCCCTCCGGGTAGAAGGCGCCCCGCCACTCGGAGTAGGAGAAGCCGCTGGTTCCCGCACGGAGCTTCATCTCAATACCAGACCGCGCCGACGCCGAACGACGCCAGCCAGGGGACCTCGTCGTTCACCCTCGGCAGCACCAGGGCGCTGAGCCTCACCTGCGGCTGCGACCCTCCTCCCACCTCGAGCTTGGTGATGTCCGCCGAGAGCTCGAAACCGCCGTAGTTGAACACGGAGTCCACCGCGTCCTCCTTCTCCCCGACCTTGAGCGAGAAGATCACGGCCGGCGAGTAGGCGACGCCGAGCACGATGCCGCGCCACAAGGTGGGCAGGCGGAAGTCGCCGAACCCGAAGTGCACGCCGAGCTGGAAGGGCAGCACGCCGTAGATGTAGCCGACGTTGTCGTACTTGGTGTCGCGACCCGTCACCTGTCCGGTCGTGGTGTCGACCTTGTAGGTGTACTTCAGCGGCGGTCGCACGTAGAGCCCGCTCGCGTCGAGGCGGATGCCGGCTCGAAACGCCGCCCACGACGTCGAGCCGCTGGCCGGCTCGGGCAGCGGCAGGTACATCACCGAGAGATCGAGGCCGAGCCCGAGGCCCACGCCGTAGGTCGTGGCCTTCCCGATCTCGAGCTCGTTGGTCTCCGGGTTGGTTCCCGGATACAGCGTGTTCGGGATGATGAGTCCGGTGGCCATTGCGTGCGCGCCGTAGCTCACGCGCGCGCCGCCGCGGTCCTGCCACCCCTTGGCGAGCACCTTCGGATCCCCGTAGTCGGGCTCGTCGTCCTTCTTCGGGCGCTTGAGGATGAAGCCCGCGGAGATCCCCTCGGACGGCGCGGTCTCTGGTGCGCCCGCTGCCGGGGCGGCGGCGGTAGCCGCGGGTTTCGCCGGGCCGCCGAGCAACTCCCCCACGGCGGCGAGAGCAGCGTCGGCGTTCGCGACGACCTTGCTCTTCGCGTCGCCGTCGCGGATCACGAGCACGCGCACGCCGTCCGCGTCCTTGGAGATGCGGACCAGGACGGCTGCCCCGACCGCTTTGCGCACGCCGTCGAGCGGGCCGGCGTCCGCGACCACGCGGCCCTCCTGCATCGCGCCGCCTTGCTCGGCGGCGCCCTTCACGTCGGCCT
Source organism: Polyangiaceae bacterium (assembly GCA_015075635.1). NCBI lineage: Bacteria > Pseudomonadati > Myxococcota > Polyangiales > Polyangiaceae > Polyangiaceae bacterium. The sequence goes on along the minus strand of JABTUA010000003.1, from coordinate 977,914 downwards.
TGCCGTCCGGCGTCAGGCCGCGCTCGCGACAGGCGTCGAACACCTTGGCGCGCAACTTCGCGTTCTCCGTCTCGTCGTCGAACGCGTCCGCGACCACGACCACCGTCTTCTGCGCCTTCGGCTGAGCGGCGGCTGGCGGAGCGGCACCTTCTTGCGCGAGCGCCGGCGCGGCACAGAGCGCGAGCGCTGCGAGCAGCCCAATGGACCTGGCCCGAGACATGACTCGGCGATTTTGCCACCCAGCGGCGCGCGGGTCTGCTTTTCGGGCAGCCGCGCGGCGCACGCGGCGAAAACCCCGCAAAACGCGGCATCAGACTCCAGCGGCTAGCAGCTTCTGCGCCAGGGCGTACTCGCCGACTGGGCCTTTGGCCACCACCACGCCATCCGCGAGCAGGGTCGGCACGCTGCGCACAGGACCGGTCAGACACCCCAGATCGGCCCGCGCGATGACCACGTCGATGCGTGGCGACGCCTGAGCGAAGCGCAGCACCGTGGACGCCAGAGCCGGACAGTACGGGCAGGTCGCGCTGACGGCCAAGGTCAGCGCCAGATTGCGCTCGAGCTCGGACAGCAGGGCCGCGGTCGCCGGAGTCTCGTAGCTCGGCTCCCCGCTCGAGAGCTCGTGCAACAGCCAGACGAAAGGCTCGAGCTGGCGCCCCTCGACGGGGCCGAGGAACGTGATCTCCCCGTGTGGCCTGACGCCCTCGACCCGCACGCGCGGACACCGCGCGTCGGCGGCTCGCGCGGTCGCGATGCTCAGCCAGGGCGCGAGCGCGGCGAGCTGCGCGAGCACCTTGCCCGGCGCGCCGGCGGCGGTGCGCTCGATGACGTGAACCGCCGCCCCGGCTCGACCCAGGAGCTCGCTGACCGTCGGGGCAACCATGAAGGAAAGGCTAGCGCGCTCGCCCAGCTTGTCCCTCGGCCGCAGCCGGTGTTGCCTCGCGGGCATGAAGGTCCTCATCGTCGGAACCGGGGCGGTCGGCGGGTGGTTCGGCGCCAAGCTCGCCTTGGGCGGGCATGCCGTCACCTTCGTCGCGCGGCGCGAGAACGGCGCGGCGATCCGCGAGCGAGGGCTCCGGGTCGAGACGCCCGACGGCAACGAGCTCGAGGCGCACGGGGCCGTGATCGACGACGTCGGCGAGGCGCGCGGCCAGGGCTTCGATCTGGCGCTGGTGGCCGTGAAGGCCTCCGCGCTCGCCGACGTCGCCGCGGGCACCGGCGCGGCGCTGGGCGAGCACGGCGTCGCCATCCCGCTCTTGAACGGCCTGGACTCCGAGCGCGAGCTCGCCGGCGTGATCGGCTCCGAGCACGTCGTCGGCGGAGTGGCGCAGCTCGCGGCCTCGCTCGTCACCCCGGGGCGAGTGCGCGTGCGCGCCGGCGGCATGATGACCATCGCGCCGCTGTCCGGCGATCAGCTCGAGCGCGTGCGCGCGCTGGCGACCGAGCTCGACGCCAGCTTCCCCTGCGCCGCGGAGGACGACCTGGGTCGCGTGCTGTGGACCAAGCTGCTCTGGAACGCGCCCTTCAACGGCGTGTGCGCGCTGACCCGCAAGAACGCCGGCGACGTGCTGGCGGTCCCGGCCCTGGAGGCGCTGATCCGGGACGCCATGCGCGAGATCGTGCTGGTCGCCCAGAGCGAAGGCGTCGATCTCGGAGAGCACGCCATCGACGCCATGCTGGCCATCACGCGCGGCATGTTCGCCGACACCGAGCCGAGCATGCTTCAGGACGTGGTGGCCGGGCGCGCGACGGAGGCGGACGCCTTGCAGGGCGCGGTGGCGGTACGCGGCGAACGGCACGGCTTGCCGACCCCGATCCACCGCACGCTGCACGCGTTGCTCAGGGGCTGCTCCCACGGGAGTTGATCAGTACTTCTCGCAGGCGCCTTCGTCCGGCGGCGTGCCTTCGGTCGTCATCGGTCCGGTACCGCCGTGCTTCGCGCGCAGCGCGCCGCTCAGCTTGCGCCCCTTGCTGATCTGCCCGAGCACGTCCGCGCCCAGGGTCGGTGTGCGCTCATAGGTCTGGTAGTCCGTGTGGTAGAGCCCAAAGCGCGGCACGAAGCCCTCGGCCCACTCGAAGTTGTCGTAGAGCGACCAGTGGTAATAACCGCGCACGTCCACGCCGGACTTGCGCGCGGCGTCGATGTGCTCGAGGGCGCGGACGATGTTCTCCGCGCGTCGCTCCCCGAGCTCGGTGGCGATCCCGCTTTCGCTCACCACGAGCGGGAGCCCGGGGTAGCGCTTCGAGAAGACCCCGAGCAGCCTCTCCAGGCCCGGCGGGTAGTGCTCGTAGCCCATGGTGGGCACGCAGTAGCTCGGATCGATGGGCTCCACGCAGGCCCCGAAGTCGAAGGTGCTGAAGCAGGGCGTGAGGCCGAGGGCCGTCAAGAGCCCGCCCTTGCCGGTGACTCCGGCGCGGAAGTAGTACTGGAGCCCGAGCCAGTCGAGCTTGCCCTTGAACGCGGGAAGGCTCTCCTCGAGCTTGCCGTCGAGGTCGTTGTCGAAGCCCCCTTCGATCAACGCGTCGACGAACAGGTGGTGGAAGAACAGCTCGAGGCGATCCCGCGCAGCGACGTCCTCCGGGTCGTCGCTGGGCTTGCCCAGCCGGGAAGGCACCCAGTCGGCGACCGCCAGCGAGAGCCCCACGCTGGCGACCTCTCCGTCGCCGTCCGCGTCCTTCTGATCCGCCGCCTTGAGGGCGTCGTAGGCCGCCACATGACCCGCGGCGTAGTCCTTCACCACCGGCACGAACTTGTCCACCAGGGCCGTCAGGTAGCTCTTCCCCGGCGGGAACGCGCCGACCATGTGGGAGGCCACCAGGTAGTTGATGGGCTCGTTCACCGTGCCCCAGTCGTCGACCCGATCCCCGAAGCGCTCGGCGACGAGCTTGGCGTGCTCCGCGAATTCCTCGATCACCAGCGCGCCGCCCTGCGGGTGGCCGAAGCCACACAAGTTCTGATCCGTCGGACCGTTCACGCACTCGATGTCGCGCGGGTCGTCCACCCAGACCGGGTTCGAGAAGTGGTGCAGGGTGATCACCGGCCGAATCCCCGCGGCGAGGAGCGCGTCGATGAATTTTCCGTAGTGGGTGAGCGCCGCCTCGTCGATCTGATCGCGCTTCGGCTCGACCCGCGCCCACTCGATGCTGAAGCGATACGAGTCGAGGCCCAGACTGGAGATCAGCGCGACGTCCTCCAGGGCCTTCGTGTAGCCCTTGGCCGCCTCGCCGACGAAGCTGCCGTGACCGAGGCCGCCCTGCGCCTTCGGCTGGGTGAACACGTACCAGTCGGTGTTGGTGTTCTGGTCCTCGATCTGGGTCGCGGCGCTGGCCGCACCGAAGCGGAAGCTGCCCTTGCCGGCGCTGCTGCTCAGGCTGCCAGGCTCCGCGAACGCGATGTCCTTGGTCCCGCCGCCGCCCCCGTCGTCACCGCCACAACCGGAGAGGGCGCCCAAACAGCACACTCCCGCGAGGAACCGACTCGATACCTGAACACCCGCCATGGTGGGCGACGATCTAGCGCAGATTTACCCGTTTGACCCGCGTCTGCCCTTTACGGCCCCCCGGGGAAGTGACAAACCTCGACCCGAGGTGGACCCAAAAACGGCGCTCGAGCCCGGGGTGGTGATCGCGGATCGCTTCCGCATCGACGAGCCCGTTGCCTTCGCGGAGGCGGGTCCGGCGTTCCTGGCCACCGATCAGGAGTCGAAAGATCGGCTCTTGGTCTTCGAGGTGCAGCTGGCAGAGGCCGACGCGCTCCGGCCCGCGGTCGCCGTGCAGCACCCGCACCTGGGCGTCGTGGTCGGGCTGGTGGCGCACGGCGAGCGTGACGTCTTATTGGCTCAGTACGTCCCTGGGCTCTCGGTCGAGGCGTTCACGGACGGGGCGTCGCGCCTGTCCAAGGTGGACGCGGTGCGCTTCGCGCTCAGGATCCTCGACGCGCTCCTGGCGCTGCACCAAGCGGGCGCGGCGCACGGCTTCCTGCGCCCCGCCGCGGTGGTGATGGAGCCGGAGGCGCGGCCGAGGCCCGTCGTCACCTTCGCGCCATCGCTGCTGGCGCTCTCGACCTATCGCTCGCCGGAGCGCGGCGAGGCCGGTCCGCCCTCCGTGGCCGACGACTCCTGGGCCGCCGGGGCGCTCCTCTACCGCATGCTCACCGGCAAGGACCCCGCGGCGGTGGGGTACATGTCGGAGGACGAGGTCGGCGCCGCCGGCATCGACGATCCGGTGCTGCGCGCGGCGCTCTTTCACTCACTCGCCGCCGATCCGTCCAAGCGCAGCGACACGCTCCAGCCGCTCCGCCGCGAGCTGGCGCGCTGGTTCGCCGATCACGCGGGCGACGGCTCCAGTCACTCCAGCATGATGAGCCGCCCGCCGCCGCTGCCGCCGGGGCTACCCGGCTCGAGCGGCAGTGTGCCGCCCCCCGCCCCGGTGTCCGGCGCGCCGCCGTTCTCGAAGTCGATGCCGACGGAGGTCGCAGCGCGCAAGAAGACCTCGACTCCCCTCGTCTTTGCCGCGGTCGCCGCCGTGCTCGGTCTGGGCGCGGCCTGGGGCGTCTCGGCCTGGCGTTCGCGGCCCAAGGTCACGGTCATCACCACCGCCGCCCCGCAGGAGACCGGCGCCGCGGTCGCGCCCTCGGCGGTGAGCCTGGGCGAGGTCGCCGTGACCGGCGAGAGCGAGGGCGAAGGTGGCGTGGACCGCTCGCTCAGCTGCGTGGCCGCCTACTTCCCCAAGGACACCTTCAAGAAGGCGCCCGACCTGACCTGGCTCTGCGCCGAGGTCGATCCGCGAGCGGGCGGCGAGAAGCTGCGCGTCGCCGTGGTGCAGGGCGCGGCCGGCGGAGCTCCGACCGAAGCGCAGCAGCTGTTCGCCAAGCTCGGTTGGTACGAGATGGCGGCGTTCGGCATGATCCGCGCCAGCTGCTGCAACGACCCCAAGGCGCTGGAGCTCCCCGAGGCGAGCTCGGGCTGCGAGCCGCTGGCGAAGGCCATCGACGAGGTCGGCAAGGCCGTCGCGTCCAAGCAACCCATCGACGAACCGCTCTCCGCCTTCGGTAAGGCCGCCAAGTGTGAGACGGACGCGAAGAAGGCCTCGCTCTTCCGCCGCGGCGGAGCCCCGCAGCCGAACGAAGAGGCCGCGTTCAAAGACCTCATGAAGACCGTCTCGGCCCCCTGAGTCGTGTCCGTCCTCCTGCTCAGCATCGAGCTCGGGCTCGGCATCGTCGTGCCTTGGTGGATCGTGCGGCGCGACCTCCGCCGCCTGGACGACGAGCGCCTCGGCCGCGCCTGGACCGACGCGAGCTTCTGGAGCGCCATCGTGCTGTTCGGCCCGCTCTGCTTGCCGTTTCACTTCACCAAGACGCGGCGCTCGGTCCTGGGGCTGCTCCTCGGCCTGGGCTGGATGGTCGGCGCGTTCGTGACCATCGGCCTGACTTCGTCGGCCCTCGCCGCGCTCTTCGGAGTGGAGTGATCAGGAGCCCAGGCAGCCGAGCTCGATGTCGATCTTGCCGTTGGGGTCCGCCTGAATCGTGGTGCAGGAGCCGGGGCACAGCTCGATGGTCGTGGGGTTCGCGTTGTTGTCGTAGAACCAACCCGGGCCGCTGCACGCCGTCTTGTCGTTGACCTTGGGCAGCGCGGACGGCGCGCCCGAGCCCGGCGTGTAGAGCACCTTGACCTTCGAGGGCTCGATGATCCCCGCGTCCGACTTGGGCATGCCGAACGTACAGCCGATCAGCTTGCCCTGGATGTTCTTCATGGCCGCCAGGAACTGCGCCGAGCCGCCCGCCGTCGCGACGTCGAAGGCCTGGCCGCCGCCCGCGGTCGCCCAGGAGTTCAGGTTGCTGGACATGGTGGTGTCCGGATCGATGCCGATCACGAAGGTGCGAATCGACGGCGTGCCGGCGAAGCCAGCGGCGGCAGCCGCCTGAACCCCGGCCGCAGTCTCGCCGGTGCAGCCGGCGGCCCCAGGCAGGCCGTCGGTGGCCAGCACGATGGCCACGCTGTGCGACGGGTTCGCGTTCTTGTGGGCCTTCGCGAAGGTGACGGCGCCGGTCAGCGCCGACTGCGTCGGCGTCCCCACGCCGAGCACGGGTGCGTGGGTGTTCATGGTGGACTGCAGCGTGAGCGCGTGGCCGCTCGCGCTCCCCGGCAGCGGCGCCATGGCCACCAGCGGCGTGGCGTAGCTCGCGGGCAAGCACTGACTCTTCGTCGGGTGCGCGAACATCGTGAGCGCGATGCCGATGCCGGCGGTGTTCGCGCTCTGGAAGAAGGCGTTCAGCGCGTCGCGCACCGGCGGCCAGCGCAGCGGGCCGAGCGCGGGGTTGACCATCGAGCCCGAGCGGTCGAGCACCACGTAGAGGTCGAGCGGCACGAGCTCGGCCTTCACGGTGACCGCGGCGCAGGCGTCCCCGCCAGCGTCGTCGTCCACCGGACCGTCGTAGCTGAAGGAGACGTCGGGAATACCGGCGTCGCCCGCGCCACCGCCGGAGCTACCTCCGCTCGAAGAACCGCCGACGGCGCCGCCGCCCGCCGCACCACCGCTCGAGGTGCCGCCGCCCGCGATGCCCGCGGCGCCTCCGCTCGACGAGCCTCCGCTCGCCGAGCTGCCGCCCTGCCCGGTGCCCGCGCTCGCCCCGCTGCCGGCGCTGCCGCCGTCGCCGCCGGCGCTGCACGCGGCAAACATTGCTCCGAGAGCGCCCACGGTCAGGAGAGCCGTCCAAGGTCGCCGCATGCACGAAATTTCGCACGATTCGCCCCTCGGGCCAACCAAGCCTGCGCGCTCCCACGCTTCCGCGGCAGGAATTGCGCCCGCACTCGGCAGTTGGCCCGACAAATCGGCGCCTTGTTCGCTGGCACGGTCGCTGCACCGCGCCGAGCAGTGACGTTCTCCCGACACGTCCTCGCCATCGATCCCCGCGCCGTCACGGAGCAGATCGTCGAGTTCATCCGGACGAGCGTGCGCGACGTGCTCCGGCGCAAGGGTGCCGTGCTCGGCCTGTCCGGCGGCGTCGACAGCTCCGTGGTCGCGGCGCTCTCGGCGCGGGCCCTCGGCCCGGAGCAGACGCTCGGCCTGTTGATGCCCGAACGCGACTCCTCGCCGGACTCGCTGCGCCTGGCCCGGCAGCTCGCCGAGGTGCTGGGCATCCCGACGCTGCTCGAGGACGCGGAGCCCATCCTGGCCGCGGCCGGCTGCTACCGCCGCCAGGAGGAGGCCGTGCGTAGAGTCTTCCCGGAGTTCGGGCCGGGCTACCGCCTGCGCCTGACCCTGCCGTCGCTCCTGGACGGCGACCGCCTGAGCGTGACGCGTCTGAACATCGAGAGCCCGACCGGCGTGCAGCAGAGCGCGCGCATGTCGAGCACCGCCTACCTGGAGCTGGTGGCAGCCACCAACTTCAAGCAGCGCGTCCGCAAGATGCTCGAGTACCACCACGCGGATCGGCTGCGCTACGCGGTCGCCGGAACTCCGAACCGTCTCGAGCTCGATCAGGGCTTCTTCGTCAAGCAGGGCGACGGCGCCTCCGATCTGAAGCCCATCGCCCACCTGTACAAGACGCAGGTCTACGCCCTGGCCGAGTACTTGGGTGTGCCGGATGAGATCCGCTCGCGTCCTCCCACCACCGACACCTTCTCGATGGCACAGACGCAGGAGGAGTTCTTCTTCTGTCTGCCCTACGACAAGATGGATCTGTGCCTGTACGGGCACGACCACCAGATCGCCCCAGTGGAGGTCGGCGCGGCGCTCGGTCTCGCCGCGGAGCAGATCGAGCGCGTGTACCGCGACATCGAGCAGAAGCGTCGCGTCGCACAGTACCTGAGAGCCGAGCCGCTGCTCTTGGCCGGAGGCTAGCGTGTGCGGGATCGCCGGCATCGTGAACCTCGCTCCCGGGCTCCGGCCGCCCGGGCGTGACGCCATGCTGCGGATGATCGGCGCGCTGCGCCACCGCGGACCCGATGAGCTCGGCCTGTTCCGCGACGGAGAAGCCGCGCTGGGCCACGCGCGGCTCTCGGTCATCGACCTCGCGTCGGGGCAGCAGCCCATGCTCGACGAGCTCGGCTCGCAGGTCGTCGTGTACAACGGCGAGCTCTACGACTACGTCGAGCTGCGCGAGGCGCTCGCCGCCCGCGGCCACCGCTTCCGCACCCAGAGCGACACCGAGGTGCTGCTCGTCGCCTGGCGAGAGTGGGGCGAAGAGGCCTTCCATCGCTTCAACGGGCAGTGGGCCTTCGCCCTCTGGGACGGCCTGGAGCGCCGCCTGGTCTTGTGCCGCGATCGCATGGGCGTGCGCCCGCTGCACTACCTCACGCACGCCGGGCGCCTGTACTTCGCCAGCGAGGTCAAGGCGCTCTTCGCGGCCGAGCCGGCCATCGTGCGCGAGCTCGACCCCGTCGGCATCGAGCAGACCTTCACCTTCTGGAGCAGCGTGAGCCCGCGCACTGTGTTCCTGGACGTGAGCGAGCTGGAGCCCGGGCACGTGCGAGTCTACGCAGGTGGAGAGGTGACTGACCGCGCCTGGTGGACCCCTCGCTTCGCTCCGTCGCTGCGCTCCGAGCGACCGAGCATCGAGGACAGCCTGGCGCAGGTGAGCGACGCGCTGACGCACGCCACCACGTTGCGCACGCTGCGCGCTGACGTACCGGTGGGGAGCTACCTCTCCGGCGGGCTGGACAGCTCGCTGGTCGCGGCGCTGGGCCAGCGGGCGAAGGGCGAGGGCTTCCACACCTTCTCCATCCGCTTCGAGGACGCCGAATACGACGAGACGGCCTACCAGAGCCTGATGGCCGAGCGCTTGGGCTCGACCCACCATCGGCTCACGGTCTCGGCGTCGGACATCGCCCGGGCTTTCCCCGACGTCGTGCGCCACGCCGAACGCCCACTCTTGCGCACCGCGCCCGCGCCGCTGTTCCTGCTCTCGCGCGAGGTCCGGCGCGCGGGAATCAAGGTCGTGCTGACCGGCGAGGGCGCCGACGAGGTCTTCGCCGGCTACGACCTGTTCCGCGAGGGCAAGATCCGCCGCTTCTGGGCCAAGCGTCCCGAGTCGAAGCAGCGGCCGCGGCTGCTCGAGCGCCTGTACCCCTACCTCGGCCGTTCGCCGGTGGCGCAACGTCGCATGGCGGAGCACTTCTTCGGGCAGGACCTGGCTGCCGCGCACCAGGCGGGCTTCGCACACCAGACGCGCTGGCGCACGACGCGCGCGCTGCGCCGACTCTTGACCCCGGAGCTGGCCGCCCGCGTGGACCGCGACGTCGTGAGCGAGCTCTTGTCGTCGCTGCCACCGGACCTTCCAACCTGGTCGCCCCTCGCGCAGGACCAGTACCTGGAGATGCGCACGCTGCTCGCCGGTTACCTGCTCTCGTCGCAGGGCGACCGCATGCTCATGGCCCACTCGGTAGAAGGTCGCTTCCCCTTCCTCGACCGCGACGTGATCGAGCTCGCGGCCTCCTTGCCCGACTCGGCGAAGCTCTCGGTGCTCGACGAGAAGCACGTGCTCAAGCGCATGGCGAAGGAGCTGGTTCCGGCCGAGATCGTCCGGCGCGTGAAGCAGCCGTACCGCGCTCCCGACGCCGCCGCGTTCGTGGCGGAGGGCGCGCCCGATTGGATCGACTGGGCGATGAGCCCGTCGGCGCTGGCCGCGTCCGGCGTCTTCGATCCGGCGGTGGTTTCCCGGCTTTGGGCGAAGTGCCGCGAGCACCGCGGCGAACGCTTCTCGAACACCGACAACATGGCCGTTGTGGGCGTGCTCTCGACACAGCTCTTGCACGAGCAGCTCATCCGCTCGCCGCCCCAGCACGCCCCGGTCGAGCTCTCCACGCTGATCGAACGGGTGCCGCCATGACCGAGCTTCAGTCCGCCGTACCGCTCCTGCACGACTACCTCCGGAGCTCGGCCCGGCGCGCGCCCGACAAGATCGCCCTGATCTGCGATCGCCAGCGCTACAGCTACGACGCGCTGGAGCGCGCCTCGAACGCGCTCGCTCACGCCCTCCTGCGCCGCGGAGTCGTGCGGGGCGACCGCGTGATCGTCTACGTGGACAACGGGGCCGAAGCCGCCATCGCCTTCTGGGCCGTGCTGAAGGCCAACGCCGTGGTGAGCATCGTCGGCACGCAGACGAAACCGGACAAGCTCGCTTACCTCTTGTCCGACTGCCGGCCCAGCGCGCTGATCGTGGATCAGCGTTCGCTCGGGAGCATCGCCGACGTGGTCCGAGCCTGCCCGTACCTTCGCACGGTCGTGGTCAGCGGTCGCGTCGGCTCCCTCGACGCCGTCCCGAACGCAGTGGCGTGGGCCGACGCCCTCCGCCCGGAGCCGGAGCAGGAGCCGCCCCTGCGCTCGGCGATCGACGTAGACCTCGCCGCGATCATCTATACCTCCGGCTCCACCGGCGATCCCAAGGGCGTGATGCTGACGCACCGGAACATGCTGACGGCGGCCACGTCCATCAGCACCTACCTGGGTATGCGCGAAGACGACGTCGTCCTCGGCGTGCTGCCGCTGTCGTTCGACTACGGGCTCTACCAGATGATCATGTGCTTCAGGCTGGGCGCGCGCCTGGTGCTGCTGCGCTCGTTTGCCTACCCGGCAGAGGTGCTGAAGACGGTCGGAGCCGAGTGCGTGACCGGCTTCCCCGGCGTGCCCACGCTCTACGCGATGCTGGCAGAGCTGAAGGGCACCGAAGACTTCGACCTCCGGAGCGTGCGCTTCGTGACCAACACCGCCGCCGCCCTCGAGGCGAAGCACATCGCGGCCATCCGCCGCCTGTTCCCCGGCGCGCGCATCTTCTCCATGTACGGGCTCACCGAGTGCAAGCGGGTCTCGTACCTGCCACCGGAGATGCTCGACGAGAAGCCGGACAGCGTGGGCATCGCCATCCCGAACACGGAGCTCTGGATCGTGGACGAGAACGACCGGCGGGTGGGTCCCGGCGTGGTCGGTCAGCTGGTGGTGCGCGGAGCCACGGTGATGCGCGGTTACTGGGACAAACCGGTGGAGACCGCCAAGAAGCTGCGCCCGGGCCCGCTGCCCGGCGAGCTCGTGCTCTACACCGGCGACTACGCGAAGCTCGACGCCGAAGGCTTCCTCTACTTCGTCGGCCGCATGGACGACATCATCAAGACCCGCGGCGAGAAGGTGGCGCCCAGGGAGGTGGAGCGGGCGCTCTCGGCCATCCCCGGCGTCAAGGAGGCCGCGGTGATCGGTGTGCCGGACGAGATCCTGGGGCAGGCGGTCAAAGCGTTCGTCGCCCTGGAGCGCGGCGCCGAGCTCCGGCCCGCCGACGTCACCCGCGAGTGCCAGAAGCGGCTCGAGGGCTTCATGGTGCCGAAGTACGTGCAGATCGTGGACTCGCTCCCCAAGAGCTCGAACGGGAAGATCATCAAGGTGGGACTCCAATGACCGACGTCCGACAGTCGCTCCGCGCGTTCATCCGAGCGAACTTCTACCTCGCCGACGGCCAAGAGCTGCCCGACGACGCATCACTGCGCGATCTCGGCGTCGTGGACTCGACGGGCGTGCTCGAGCTGGTTTCGTTCCTGGAGCAGGAGCACGGCATCAGCATCGAAGACTCCGAGCTCTTGCCGGAGAATCTCGACTCGATCGAAGCCATCGTGCGCTTCGTCGAGGTGAAGAAGGGCGCATGAAGAGCCCGGCGACCTACGCCGTGCGCGAGGCGGAGCCGCGGTCGGTCGCCGGCGACGTCGCGCGGATCTGGCAAGAGAACCTCACGCTCGCGATGGACTCGCGGGCTCGCTGCGACTGGGTGTACGAGGCCGCGCCGGACCCGCCGGCTCGGGTGCTCGTGCTCGACGCCGCCATCGCAGGAGCCGACCCCGTGATCGTGGGGACCGCCGGCATCGCTCGGCGCCGCTTTCAGGTGGGGACCGAGCAGCGCTCGGCGGGACACCTGGTGGATCTGGCGGTCGCCCCCGCGCACCGGGCGCTCGGCCCGGCGCTCTCGCTGGTGCGCGAGGGGCGCCGCCTCGCCTTGGTCGGCCACGACTTCGCCTACGGCTTCCCCAACGCGAAGGCGCGCGGGGTGTTCCGCCGCGCCGGCTACGCCGCGCTCGGTCCCGTGACCCGCTTCGCGCGCGTGCTGCGTCATCGGCCCTACCTGGAGCGGTACCTGGGCGCCACGCCGCTCGCGTCCGCCGGCGGCGTGCTGCTCGACCGAGCGCTCTCGCTCTGGCTCGCTCCGCGGCGACTGCGCACGGCCCTACTCTACCGCCTCGACCTCGCTGACGAACCGGACGCGCGCTTCGACGAGCTGTGGCAGCGCTGCAAATGCGAGTACGACGTCGTCTCTTGGCGCGGCGCAGCGCTGCTCCGCTGGCGCTTCCTCGGGGGGCATCGCGGGCGGCGCCGCTTCGCCACGCTCACGCGGAGAGGCGAAGCTCGCGTGCTCGCCGCGTACGCCGTGGTCGAGACGCAAGGGACGACTGCGCACATCCGCGATCTGTTCGGCGACCAGGCCTCGCTCGGGCCGCTGCTCGATCTCTTGCTCCCCCGCCTCCGCGCCGACGGCGCGTCGAGCGCTTCGTTCATGTGCCTCGCCTCGGCGGAGATCGGCGAGCTGCTCCGAAGCCGTGGCTTCAGCCCGCGCGAGCAGGAACGCGTGTTGTTCTACGACTCGGCCTCCGCAGAGCTCGCGCGCACGCTGGCCAATCCCGAGCGCTGGTACGTGACCGATCTGGACGACGACAGCTGAGTCAGGGCCCGACGATGGTGTACGTGCAGTGCCCGTCGGGGCCACAGTAGGGCAGGATGGACTTCGGGTAGGGCGGCGGCGCACAGGGCGGGCACGCGCCATCGTTCGGGTTGCACACCTCGGCCTCGAGGCTCTTGTCCTTGTTGTAAGCGACGAGCTGATCGGGGTTCCCGCCGCCACAGTCCTCGCAGCAGTCGCTGCCCCAGCGCACGCGGCAGTCCGAGTCCGACTGACAGGCACTGAGCGAGTCGTCGCGCAGGTTGACGGCGGTGCACTGTCCCGCTCGACACAGCGCCAGGTAGTTGGGGTTGTCGAAGGAGACGCAACCCGGACACGCGATGTCGCCGGGGCAGAGCGCGGCCTCGAATTCGTTCAGCTTGGTCTCGTTCACGGCAGTGAAGCCGCCGAGGGGCGCGTTCGGGTCGCAATAACCGCCGCAGCAGTTGGTGGCGAAGAGCTCGCAGGTCCCCGGCGCGCTGCATGCCGTCAGGCCCGAGACGTTGCCGGTGCCGCCCGCGCTGCTGCCGCCGCTGCTGCTGCCGCCGCTGCTGCTGCCGCCGCTGCTGGTCCCACCCGTGGTGGCGCCTCCGCTGCCGCCGGCACCCCCGGACTTGCCGTCGCTCGAGGTGGAGCCGCCGCAGGCCACCGCCGCCCCGAGTCCAACCAAGAGCCCCAATAGGATGCCTCGCATGCTCCGGTATTACCCCGTGACCTCCGTTGCGTCGACCGTTCGGACTCGGGTCTTGCTCTTCGGCGCCCTGCGTTCGCAGCCACGCCCTGCGTTCTTCAGGGTTCTTGTCGGGACGCGGACAGGAGACGCTCGGCGACAACTCCCACCTGGCGGCGGGAGTGCGCCGGCCTCGCCGGTGTTCTCTTGGGTCTCGACCTCAGCGGCGGATCGCGACACCCGAGGGTGCTTCCTTCGGTCGTCTGCTCGTGCCAAGACAGCGAAAGTCGAGTCAGAACAGCTCGCGCACCCGCCCGCCTGCGGCGAGCACGCGCGCGATCTCGAGCAGCGTCCCCGCCTCCCGCGCCAGGGCCGCCGGCGTCGGGCGACCGGCAGCGGTGTGGCCGTACAAACCCGTCAGCAGGAGCCGCGAGGGCACGCGCCCGGCCACCGCAGCGTGCAACTTCTCGGCTTCGTTCCAGGGGATCACGTCGTCGTCGCGGCCGTGACACACCACCAGCGGACACGCCAGCTCGCCCAGCGCGGGCCGCGGGCTCGCGAAGTGGATGGCCTCGGCGGCGCGCGCGAGGGCGGCCTCCACCAGGCCGGGGCCGCCGGGTCGCACACCACAGCCAAGCAGAAACAAGTCGCGTTGCGCTTCCGGCACGCGTTCGAGCAACGCCTCGGCGAACGGCGCGAGCCGTCCCGGCGCCTTGAGCTCCATGCGCCCCCAGGTCCGGTAGGTCATCTCGCGCCAGGCTTCGGCCAGAGGGGCGTGATCGCGCTCCGGCACTTCGAGCCACGGCAACAGGTTCAGGAACAACGCCGGCGGGTTCAGCGGATCGCTCGCGAGCTGCACGTCCCCTTCCGGCCGCCGCATCACGCCGTCGACGCAGAAGCGTACCGCAGCGTCGAAGTCCGCGTAGCCGCCGAAGGTGACCACGGCATCGACGTGCTCCGGCAGGCGAGCCGCGACCGCCAGCGCGGGCCACGAGCCGAACGAGATGCTGAACAGCGTGAAGCGCTCGCCCGGCTCGAGGTGTCGGCCGAGCTCCTTCGCGACGAGCTCGAGATCGTCGACGGCGGACCCGTGCACGACGAGCTCGGCGTAGGTGGGCAGGATTGGCGCCACCACGCGGAAGCCGGCGTGCGCCAGGATGCGACAGAAGCGCTCGAGCCGCGGGTCGTCGGGCCCGTCGAAGTGCAGCCCGGGCGCGACCAGGAAGGTACCCGAGCGCTCGCCCCGAGGCTGGAACACCCGCGCTTCGAGTCGCGTGGGCTGGCCCGACCTCGGCCGCGAGCCCTTCGAGCGCGCGCGGCGGCCCGGGACATCGCCCTCGCGAAGGACCCAAGTCTCCCGCCGGATCCCGCGCGGCAGCGCCCGGGGCGGCGCCCAGGGCCCGAGCCACTCGAGCAGCGCGAGGAGCCCTCGGAGCCGACCCACCTGCATCGTGCATGGGGCTAGCATCGCCCTCGCCTCCGCGAAAGCGGAGTCATTCTGGGAACATCCCCCGCGGGGTTGCGCCAGGCCGAAATCCGCGTGAAGAGGCCGCGCGGTTAGTGCGTCCAACGTGGGTCGGGACGGCCGTCCGGGCCGTTCCGCCATCGAGCCGGCGGTCGGCCGGCCCCATCGCTGGAGGGACCATCCATGCGCGTGCTGAAAGCCACGATCCTAGCTGCCATCGTCGCGTTGCCGTTGGTGTCTGCCGCGGGGCAACAGCCCCCGAGCTCGCTCGAGCCTCTGCGCCGCGGCACCGTCAGCCTGTCGCACGAAGCCACCCGCGTCACCGCCTGCACAGCCAAGGTGGAGCAGCAGAAGCTCTCCTGCGTGCCCACGCGGCAGGCCGCGGACTCCTCGACCACGTTGACCTTGAAGCCCGTGGCAGGCAACGACGTCGCCAGCAAGGACCGGCGCGAGGCCCAGCAGGTCGCGCTGCCGAAGGACGGCACTCAGGTGCAGAAGCTCGAGCTGGGCGTCGGCATCTGGGAGATCGAGTGGCCGGGTCGCTCGGAGAAGGATCGCTTCTTCGTCGCCGAGCGCGACGAGTTTGCGGTAAAGCTTCGCACCGAGATCGGCGCCTGCCAGAAGGCCAAGGACGAGTGCCGGCTGAAGACGGACCGGACCCAGCTCACGGTCAACATCCCCCAACGCTGCCGTCGTTGAACGCGAGCAGCACAGAAAGCGACCCTACGACGATGAAACGCCTGTTCGTGTTGGCGCCGGCCTGCGTGCTCGGCTCACTGCTCGCGCTCGGCGCGTGCGCAGCCTCGGAAGACACCACGGGAGGCGGCGGCTCGGCCGGCTTCGGCGGCAGCGCCGGGAGCGACGGCGGCGGCAGCGGTGGCATGGGCGGCAGCGGCGGCAGCGGTGCAACCGGCGGTGCCGGCGGCTCGGGCGGAGCCAGCGGCGCGGACGGCGGCGGCGGCACCGGCGGCGCGGACGGCGGCGGCACCGGCGGCACCGGCGGCACCACGAGCGACGCGGGGACCACGACCATCACCGGCAGCATCGTCGGCCTGGTGAGCGGCGCTGCAGTCTCGGATCTCCAGGTCTGCCTCTACCAGAACCCCGCGGTGACCTGCGTGAAGACGGACACGACCGGCGCCTACGCATTGAGCGGCGTGCCCGCGAATGCGGAGGTGTTGCTCGAGTACACCAAGGCGAGCTTCCTGCCGACGCTGGTCACGGTAAAGACGGTGGCCGGCCCGATGAGCGTCGGCCAGTTCATGGCGCCGACGGTTGCCGAGGCGAACGCGCTGGCGTCGCTGGTCGGCATCACCATCGACCCGACGAAGGGCCACATCTTGACCACCGCGTTCCAGGGCGCGCCGGGCAGCTTCACGGGTCAGGACAACGTGACCAACTCGATCACGCCGAAGTCCGGCTCCGGTCCCTTCTACCTGAACGCGAGCAACGTCCCGGACACGAACCTCACCGTGACCAGCACCTCGGGCATCGGACTGTTCGCCAACGTGAGCCCCGGCGACGTCGAGGTCTCGATGGCGCACTTCACCAAGACCTGCCAGCGGCTCAGCACCTCGTGGGCCGGATCGACGGCGGCGGCGTCGAAGGTCAAGGTCGTGGCCGGCTACCTCACCGGCGGCGCCGGCCTTCAGTGCCCCTGAATCACCGGTGCTGCGACGTACCCCGGGGAATGCCCCAGTCAGCCCGATTGTCTCGGGCTCGCCGGTCGCGGTATAGGCCCAGGCCCGAGGATTCATGCAGGACGTCCGCGCACTGAACGAGCTGGTCGCGAAGGAGAGCGCCTTCATCGACGACCTGATGGCCGAGGTCGGCAAGGTCATCGTCGGCCAGAGCTACATGATCGAGCGCATCCTGATCGGCCTGCTCGCGGGCGGTCACGTGCTGCTCGAGGGCGTGCCGGGTCTGGCCAAGACGCTGACGGTGCGCACGGTCTGCGAGGCCATCCACGCCAGCTTCTCGCGCGTCCAGTTCACGCCCGATCTCCTGCCCGCCGATCTCATCGGCACGGTCATCTACGACCAGAAGCGCGGCGAGTTCTCCAGCAAGCTCGGCCCCATCTTCGCGAATCTGGTGCTGGCCGACGAGATCAATCGCGCTCCGGCCAAGGTGCAGAGCGCCTTGCTCGAGGCGATGCAGGAGCACCAGGTCACCATCGGCGACACCACGCACAAGCTCCCCGACCCGTTCGTGGTCATGGCCACGCAGAACCCCATCGAGCAGGAGGGCACCTACCCGCTGCCGGAGGCGCAGATCGATCGCTTCTTGCTCATGATCAAGGTCGGCTACCCGAGCCGGGAGGAAGAGCGCTCGATCATGGATCGCATGACGGGCGTCGTGCAGGCGACGGTCAAGCAGACCACCACCCCGGACCAGCTCAAGGAAGCCCGCAAGGTCGTGCGCGAGGTCTACATGGACGACCGCGTGAAGGACTACATCGTGGACGTGGTCTTCGCGACGCGAGAGCCGCAGAAGAAGGGCATGAAGGAGCTCGCCCCCCTGATCGAATACGGCGCGAGCCCCCGCGCTAGCATCGCGCTGAACCTCGCCGCCCGCGCCCACGCCTTCCTCCGCCACCGCGGCTACGTCACCCCCGAAGACGTGAAGGCCATCGGGCCCGACGTGCTCCGCCACCGCATGGTCCTCTCGTATGAGGCTGAGGCCGAAGAGGTCACCGCGGAGCAGATCGTCCGGCGGGTGTTCGAGGTGGTCGAGGTGCCGTGAGCCGCGCGCTCCGGCCGTGCAGGAGCTGCTCGCGTCACCTGCGCGACGGACACCCGACCTGTCCGTTCTGCGCTGCTTCGGAGCCGCTCCGCGACGTGCCGGAGCTTCGCGCTCCGTCGGTACGCCTCTCTCGCGCCGCGCAGCTCGCGTTCACGGTGACTCTCGGGGCGGCGGCCTGCTCGCCCGCGCCACGGCCCGGGACGGCCCAGCAAGGCCAGAAGGCTCCGAGCGACGCAGGGCCCGAGCGGCTCGCGGACGCGAGCGAATCGGTCGTGGCGGATGCGTCTCTGGACGGCCCGCAGATCGACGCGGCGGCTCTCGTGCCCATCTACGGCGAATCCACGCCGATGATCCTCACCGTGATTCCGTTCGCCCCGGAGAGCGCCGCGTTGAGCACGGACTCGGAGACCACGCTGGACGCAGTCGCGGAGGTGCTCCGCGCGCATCCCTTCGTCGTGGAAATCGAAGGGCACGCCGATTCGTCCGAGCGACTCGGCGGGCTCGGAAGAGCGCGAGCGGAGGCCGTGCGCCGTCGGCTCGTGGCCCTGCGAGTGCGCCCCGGTGCCCTCCGCGTCAAAAGCTACTCCGCGAAGCGGCCGCTCGCGCCGAAGCGTCCCGACCTGAACGCCCGCGTGAGTTTCCGGATCGTCGAGGTCGACGGCGCGCCGCCGTGAGCGGACCGCGGCAGCGTAGTTGGGCCGCGACCCATGGCGAGCGCTGACACGCGTTGCGCTCGCCTCCGGCGCCACAATCTCGCGTGGATGCCGCGCTTTTGGTGCAGGTGGAGCGAACGCTCGCCGGCGACTCCCGAGAGCTTCGAGGACAAGCACCCATGCCCCAACTGGCCCCCTGTACGCGCGGCGGAGGTCCCCCCGCGAGGTCGTGCGCCCTCGATGCATCTACTGAAGCGATGGCCTCAACAGGCCCTCCCAGGAGGATCGTGCCGCCCTGACCCCTCGCTTCGGCAGGACCCGGTGTGCCCCGGGGGTTGACGAATTAATGTCTAAGTTTAGATTAGACATTAATTCGGAGGTGAGCATGCTTTCTCGCGCGCGCAAGAACCAAGGTTTCATCAGCAATATCTTCATCTTGTCGGCAATCCTGGCGGCCTCGGCCCTCGCTCTTGCGGGCTGTGGTGACGACGACGATGGCGGGGGTGGCAACGGCGGCTCAGGCGGCTCGGGCGGCTCGGTCGGCGGCACCGGCGGCACCGGCGGCACCGGGGGCATGGCGGGCATGGCCGGAACCGGTGGCGGAGACGGCGGAACACAGATGGCGAAGCTCCGCGTGGTGCATGCCTCGTCTTCGGCGCCGGCGGTCGATCTCTATCCCGCGGGGGGCTCGACGCCCATCGTCACGAACCTGGCCTACGGCAAGGCGACCGACTACCTGGAGCTGCCGCCCGGCAAGCTCGAAATCGACATTCGTGCAGCTGGCTCACCCGCTAGCGGAGCACCCGTGTTCACCACACCCGAGCTGTCCCTCGCGGCGAACGAGAAGTACACGGCAATCGCAGCCGGCGACATCGGCTCCTCCAAGGACGAGGACGGGTTCCGCGTGCTCGCGCTCGAGGAGGGCTTTGGCGCTCCGGCTTCCGGCAACGCCCGAGTCCGCATCGTGCATGCGAGCTTCGACGCGCCGACGGTGGACATCGACGTCGGCAACGACGACCCAGCCAACGCCGAGATCGAGGGGCTCGCGCGCTTCGCAGACACCGGCGCGAGCGGTGTGGACCTACCCGCCGGTGCGGCGGCTCAGGTGGGCATCGCGGCGGGAGGGAAGACGGTCACCGCGTTCACGACGCCGCCGCTCCCCGCTGGCGCCGAGCTCTTCGTGATCGCGGCCGGTCAGCTCGGCAAGCTCGCGCGCGAGGAGGCGGGCTTCCAGCTCATCGCTGTGCTCCCCTCGGGGGGCGCGACGGTGGCGATCAAGCAGAACCCTCGCGTGTACGCGCTGCACGCCTCGCCCGACGCCGGGAACGTGGACATCTACTCGGGCACGACCGAGCTCGTGGACAACGCCGGCTTCGGCGCCATGGCGCCGCTCCAGGTCCCGCCTGGGACGTATTCGCTCGACTTCTTCCCGGCCCAGGCCGGCCCGACGCCGAAGCCCTCCGCCGCGCCCGCGGCCAGCGCAACGACCCCGGCGCTGGAGGCCGGGCAATCGTACCTGGCCATCGCCGCCGGCGAGCTCACCGCCACCACCCCCACGTTCGGATTGATCGCGCTCCAGGAGGGCTTCGCCCTCGATGACTCCGCGAAGGGCCGGGTGCGCGTGGTCCACGCGAGCGGTAACGCCCCTGCGGTGGACATCGGCCCCGCGTCGGGGGGGAACGTCACCACGAAGGTGCTCGCGAACGTGAAGTACGAGGACGCTTCGCCCGCCGAGGGCCTGAGTCTCGACCCTGGCGCGCTCACCTTGGGTGTCGCGGCCACCAGCTCACCCGCGACCGTCGCCGAGTTCCCGCTCACCATCGCCGCAGGTCAGCGCACCTTCGGCATCGCCGCTGGCAAGCTCGGAGGCACGAGCAACGCGTTCCAGCTCCTCGCTGTCGACGCCAAGTCGTGGACGGTCGGGGCCGTCCAGAGCACCAAGTGAGGCGCGGGGCTCGAGTGGCTGACCTCACCGCGCTCTTCGTGTCGGAGAGCGTGACCCTGGCGCAGGTCGTCCGCCTCGCGGTGCTGGCTCGCGCCGTGCCGCCGGAGGTGCGAGTGGTCTTCGCGGCCTCCCGCTTCGACCCGCTGGTCTTCGACGGGCTCGTCGCCGAACGCATCTCGGTGACGAGCCCGCCGGCGGACAAGGTGCTCCGTGCCGTGGACGAGGGGCGACCCTTCCACGACGTCCGTAGCCTGGAAGCCGCCATCGAAGAGGATCGCGAGGTGCTGGCCCGGGTCAGGCCGGACGTGGTGGTCGGGGACTTGCGCCCGTCCCTGGCCATCAGCGCGCGCCTGGCGAAGGTGCCGTATGCAAACCTGATCAACGCCTACTGGAGCCCCCACGCCGTGCGAGACCGTATCCCCATGCCGGACCATCCCATCGTTTCACTGGTCGGAGTGGCGCGCGCGGAGCGCTACTTTCCGCGTGCGCTGCCCAAGGTGTTCGCCCACTTCGCCGAGCCGTTCCGCGCAGTGCGGCGCCGGCATGGCGTCGCCGACATCCAAGACCTGTTCGAGCTCCTGCTCGACGGGGACCACGCGTTGTTCCCCGACGTGCCGGTGCTCGCGCCGCTGCGGCAGAAGCGGCAAAACGAGCACTACCTGGGCGCCATTCCCTGGCAGCCTCCCGGCGCACCGCCGGGGTGGTGGGCGGAGCTCGATCCCGCCCGGCCGGTGGTCTACGTCACGCTGGGCTCCTCCGGCAAGGTGCAGCGCCTGCCGCTGGTGCTCGAAGCGCTGGCGGACCTGCCCGTGCAGGTCGTGGTGGCCACGGCCGGGCGCACGGAGCTCACCTCGCCGCCGTCCAACGTGCGCTGGGCAGAGCTCCTTCCGGGTGAGCTCGCCGCGAGTCGAGCCGCGGTGGTCGTCTCCAACGGCGGCAGCACCACGGGCTACCAGGCGCTGGCAGCGGGCAAACCGGTGGTGGGAATCGCCTCGAATCTCGATCAGTACCTGGCGATGGACGCCATGGCGCGAGCCGGTGTCGGGATCTTGCTGCGAGCGGGGACCTTGCGCGCCGCCGAGGTGAAGCGAGCGGTCTCGCGGGCCTTCGAGGACGCCGCGCTGAAGGCGCGCGCCGCCGGAATCGGCAGGGAAATCGCGCGATACGACGCACGCGCGCGCTTCGTCGCCTGGCTCATGGACGTCTGTCACCTGCCTACGATAGAGGTCCGCCATGCGTGAACGGGTCCTGCTCTTTGCCCTGGCGATAACGCTCTTGGCAGACGCGGGCATCGCCGCGCCACCTCCGGCCCCGAGCGTGGTGACCGTGGTCGCCACGGGGCTCCGCAACGACAAGGGACAGGTCGTGTGCGCGCTGTTCGCCTCGGACAAGCACTTCCCCGACGGCGAGCACGCGCTGAGGGGGGACATCGTCAAGGTCGCGAGCCGACGTGGAACGTGCCGATTCGCGGGCGTTGCGCCCGGCACCTATGCCGTGGCGCTGTTCCATGACGAGAACTCGGACAAGGTGCTGAACACCTTCCTGGGTATCCCGCGCGAGGGCTTCGCCTTCTCGCGCAACGCACCTCCTTCGACCTTCGGCCCGCCGAAGTTCGCGGCAGCGGCGTTTCGCGTCGTCAAGGGCGACTACACTTTGACCGTGTCGATGCGCTACATGTGAGCGTCGCTCGTCCGCGCGACCATCCGTTCTCTCTATGGATCGCTGAAATATTTGCTGTTCGACGAATGCGACCGCGCGACCCACGCTCCGTGCATGAACGCGAACGCAGCCCTCGTCTTGGCAATCGAGAAGAACGAGCTCCGCTTCTGGACCTTCGCTCGGCGTGTCCTGGAGCGCTGGCGCGAGACGGCCGGAGGCGAGCTGGATGGGGCCGTGCGTTGGGCGGACGACGCCCTGCGGGCGCGGCATGAGGAGATCGCGTACCTGTCGAGTAGGGTGCGGGCGGGGAGCTCGCGCCCGCCCGCGCGCGAGCCTCGCGGGTCGGCGACAGTCGCCGCGTGAAGGCGAAGCGTGCTCGGAGCGGAGCACGACACTCGCTCCCGAGGGCGTCCCCTCTCGATGACGTCCGCTCGACGGCGCTCATGGGGGCGAAGGCGGGGAGCGTCGCCTGCGCCGGCGCGCCACGAACCCGAAGAGCAGACCGAGCGCCCATGCGCCGACGCCCGCGCCACGCGGGCGCGTGCGACAACCGCAGCCGCCGTCGTCCTCGGAGGTCGTCCCGCCGTTCGCGGGCGCGCCGCCGCTCGAAGCGCCACCCGATCCGCCGGCCGCGCCGGTGCCGGCGTTGCCTCCGCCGCTCCCGCCCGCGCCAGCGCCACCACCAGGTGCGCCGGCAGCGCCGCCGCTGGCGCTCGACCCGCCGGAGCCGCCGCCGCCGGCGCTGCCTCCGGCGCCGCCGGTCCCGCCGGCTCCAGCATCCGGCCCCGAGCAGTCGGGCACCGGGCTGCCGATGGAGATGGAGCCGGCCACCGAGAGCTTCGCGATCACCAGGCTCTCCGGGAGTGAGAGCCCCGGCACCGTGAATTTCTTGATGAACGTACCGTCGTAGGCGAGCTCGAAGACCTCGTGGGTGCCGAACGAGGCGACGAGCAGGTGACAGCCAGCGGTCAGCACGATGCCGGTGGGCTGCACCAAGCCGGGCGGCGAGTAGGTGCCCACCAGGTTCCGCGCCGCGTCGAACTTGAGCACCTTGTTCTGCGTGAAGGCGGAGACGAAGACGTTGTCGTCGGCGTCGACGACCATGTCCTCGTGTTTGCTGCTGCCTTGCCCGAACTCCTGAATGAGCGCGCCCGTCGTGGGGTTCAGCTCCCGCACGCCGCGCGTCCCCGAGAAGTCGGCGAGCAGCACGTTGCCCTTCATGGAGAAGTTGACGTTACCGAGGCTCACGTAGGAGCTGTCGCTGACCAGCACCTGTTGATCGCCGCCGTCGTTCTTCCAGCTCGCGACGGTGCCGTTGCCGGGGTTCGCGCTGGCGAACAACCGGCCGGCGGCGTTGAAGTTCAGGCTCTCCACCTGCGGTGCGAGCACCGCCGCGGTGCTCCAGGTGGTGACCTGCGTGCCCGCGGCGTCGAACACCACGATGCGGTCGTTGCCGGTGTCCGCGACGTAGATGCGGTCCGACGGATCGAAGGCCATACCGTTCGGCACGCTGAGCCCCGCGCCGTCGAACCAGCTCTTCACGTAGGTGAGGTTCTCGTCCAGCTCGAGCACGTTGTTGCCACCACGGTTGGTGATGAAGACGTGGTTCGCGTCGTAGGCTCGGGCGGTGCCGGATACCGCGACGAGCGCCAGAGCGGGGAGGATGGACCGCATGCCCGAGTGTAGCGCCCTTCGGCCTGACACCGGCGGCCACAATCACGACAGCAACCCCCTGCCAAAGGCCAATGTCCAAGGGCGCGGCGCTCGCTTTCGTCCGAGCTCGCTCGCCCTGGCCCGGCGCGACGACGCGCACCGTAGCCCAGCGCTCGTGGTGCTCGAGAGCTCGATCGTTCCTCTGCCGATTGGTGGGACGCACTGATTTGGCTAGTCTCTGGTTCCATGTTCGCGCGGTGGACACGCCCTCTGACGGCTTCGCTCGTTCTCGTTGCCCTGTCTCCGGGCCTGGCCCGCGCGGAGCGGCATCGCCTACGGTCCATCCGGAACGACTCCGTGGACCTCGTCATGAGCGTCAGCTGGAAGATCAGCGAGACCGCGGCAGGTCAGGGCGATCGCGCGTACTTGGAGACCGGTCTGCGCTCCTTCGCGGACACGATCTACGAGGCGACCGAGGGTCGCTTCAAGGTCTGCAAGGTCTTCGTGTTCGACAAGCGACGGAACTGGGGCAAGGCGGACGTCGTTGCCGAGGCAAAGGGGCGCGCGAACGCCGCCCTGGGCGCGCTCCGCGAAGACTCTGGACAGATCCGCATGTTCCGGGAGATCGACCCGATCGGCGGTGGCCCAGCGCACCAGTACGGCGCGGCGGTCTTCGGCAAGGTGCTCGCGCACGAGTTCGGCCACTACGGTCTGTTCCTGCGCGACGAGTACACGGAGCCGCAAGAGGCGGTGCCCAACGAACCGCCCTACCTGCGTCCCCGGCCGTGCGACGTACAGGTCCAGTCGTTGATGGGGAATCCACACAGTATCACCGCGCTGAGCCTGGACACCGACTACACCGGAGAAGATCACCCGGCGTGGACGCTCAAGGAGATCACTTCGCCCGCGCCCGATCAGCGCACGAAGTACCTGACCTGCGACAAGCTCGATCCGCCGCCGAAGGGAGCGCCGAACACGGAGACCGCCCAGTGGCGGACCGCGCACTATCGCCACTATCAGAAGTCGGCGTGGCGGCTGCTGGTGGAAGGACCTACGCGGGAGCTCCTGGCGCGGGAGGCGCGGAGCTCGCCGGCGTTCGTCGGCTTTCCGTCCATCGCGGAAGGAGGCGTGCCAGCGAAGCTGAAGTACCCGACGTTCGACGGGAGCTGCTTTCAGGCCATCATCATGGATGGCGACTACGCGGTGCTGGCCATCGACCGCTCGGCGAGCATGGCCAAACCCAACGCGCTCAACGTGCCGTTGGTGAGCCTCGCGGTCGCAGCGGCAAAAGACTACGTGACCAGCGCGCCGGCCGGCACCACGATCGCCGTGCTCGAGTTTGCCAGCGACGTGACGGTCGTGGTTCCACCGACCAAGATCCCCCTGGGCGGAGAGGCTCCTGCGCGCGCGCAGATCAACGCCGCCATCGACGCCCTCGCGAAGAACCCGCCGGCGGGCAACACCAGCCTCGACGCGGCGCTGATGAAGGCGCGAGACCTGCTGCTCGAGGGCTCCGCCATCGGCAACAGCCAGTACGTGGTGGCGATTTCCGACGGAGAGGTGGCCACTCAGTCGTGGCTGTTGGGTCAGCTCGTCGGACTGAACATCCCGGTCTTCACCGTCGCCGTTCGGGACGCCGGCTCGTCCGTGATGCAGGACGTGGCCCGCCAGACAGGCGGCGCGCACCGGAACGCCAAGGGCTGGTCCCAGCCCCTGATCGAAGCCGAGCTGAAGATGCAGGAGCCGGTGGGCGTGCGCCTCTACCCCGCGTCCTCGAGCAACGCGCCGCTGGAGGCGCCGACGGAGCTCTCCGAGCGAGACGGAGCGACCGTGTTCCGCGCTTCGTGGAAGGAAGGCGACAAGGCGGTGTTCGAGCTGGTTACCCCGGACGCCGGCGTGGTCACGCCGGCCAACCTGCCTCCGGGGATCAGCTACGAGCCTTCTCTGGAAGGCGCTTCCTACGTGATCGCCAGCCCCGTGGTGGGCAAGTACACGCCGCGCCTGGTGCCGCAATCGACCTCCACCGGCGACCGCCACATCTGGGCGCGGAGCGACTCTCGCCTCTCGCTCTCTGTGGATACAGTGGGCGGGAAGCAGTATCCGGAGCCCTGGTTCGTGCGCGCTCGGCTGGCGGCACCACAGCCGGTGCTCGGCGCCTCCGTGACGGGCACGCTCACGAGCAGCGTAGCCGGGGCCGCGCCGCACGGGGTTGCCTTCCGAGACGACGGTCAAGCGCCCGACGAGCAGCCCGAGGACGGCGTCTACACTGCCGTCATCGCGGACGTGGTGGAGGACGGCGACTACACACTCGACGTCCTCGCCCTGAATCCCGGTGGCGCCACCGTCGATCCGATCGGAGTTGGTGACGACCCGGGCGGCGCGGACCCGGCAGCTCCCTTGTCGTCGTTCAGGCGTGAAGCCTCGCTGACGTTGAAGGCGCAAGGCCGCTTCGCCATGCCGCAGTCCCCCGCAGGAGCGGTCCAGGTACGCAATGATCTCACTCCCGTGTGGGTCAGCATCGATCACCCGGGTGACGTGGTCTGGCTCGAGTTCAACGGGTACAAGAAGGGTTGGTACGTCGCGATGACCGGCGGGCTGATCGCAAACGACGCGGGACCGATGGCGACCCGTCTGACGCTCTACGACACCGACGGCGCGACGGAGCTCGAAAGCGACGCGCAGCCGGACGGGCGCGCCCGCGTCGAGCTCCACACGCCGGGCATCGACGGCAAGTACTACTTGAAGGTCGAGCACACGAGCGGAGGCGTGGGTCGGTTTCAGGTGGCGGTCGCGCCTGGCGAGTGGTTCCAGAAGCGCAGCGGCACGCGCTCGGGGGGCGGTGGCGAGGGCGGATGTCGTCTATCGCGCTCCAGCGACTCCACCGGGGTCGTCGCGTTCGGCACGTGGCTCGGGCTCTTCGTCCTGCGTCGCACCCGGAAGCCCGGTGGTCCGAGGCGCAGACGCGGCAGCTGAGCGCCGGGGCGCACAGCGCGGCGGCCGCGTCCCGCCCCTGGGCGGCGTGCAGCCCACCCTCGCGCGGCTTCACTCATGCGAGCACCACGCTGCTCCGGCTAGCCGAGGCCCAGCAATTCCTCTCCGACTGCATCAGGGGCACCGCTCGAACGATTGTGGTCAAGGCGGCCGCCGGCGCCCGAGCACCCCATCCGCGTGACGGTCGAGCTGCGCTTCGAGCTCACATCATGGGCGGGACTCGAAGTCAGGGCAGCGTCGAGCCGTAGCTCACCAGGAACAAGTCGTAGACGTTGTTGCCCGCGAGCAGTGATCCGAAGCCGACGTTCGTGTCCTTCTGGTGGACACCGTAGGCGACCAGCCCCCCCTTCGGATTGAAGCCCAGTCCCACCACGCGCTCCTCACCGGCGCCCGACAGCGTGAGCGAGTCGATGTGCTGGCCGTTCGGCCCGAGCATCACGATGAACCCGTCGATGGACCCGCCGGCGCCGACGGCTTCGCCGAAGCTCATGCTGGAGCCGCTGGTGTGTCCGCCGAGCACCAAGTTGCCGCCGGGGCTCAGCGCGAGGGCGCCCACGGCGTCCACGCTGCTGCTCCCTGCGAAGGCGTGCCAGAGGTAGCTCCCGTCGGTCCCCTTGTACTTCGCGACGAAGGCGTCGGACTCCCCCACGCCACCGAAGGGCGTCCCGTTGCCCAGGTCGCAGGCGCCCGGGATGACCGCGCCTCCCACGAAGACGTCGTCGTTCGGATCGACGAGCAACGCGACGCCGCGGTCGGGCCCGTACCCTTGCGCCGTGTTGGCGCAGCCCCATCTCTTTGCCCAGACCGTCGCGCCGTTCGAGGCCGCGAGCCGCGCGACGAACAGGTCGTGTCCGCCGACGGCCGTCAGCGCCGGACTGGTGATGTCGATGTTGTCGCGGAAGTAGCCCGTGACGAACACGTCGCCGGCCGCGTTCAGGCCGACCGAGAGCCCGGCATCGTTGGTCGCCGGGCTCGCGAAGGTCTTCTGCCAGACGTTGCCGCCGTCGATGCGGGCGACGAAGATGTCGGTGTCCGGTCCGCTGGTGACCACGGCACCGGTCACGGCCACGACCCCAGCGGCGTTGACCGCGATGCCACCCGGCTTCCAGGAGTCCAGCTGCACCCACGTCGCGACACCGCCGAGCAACGAGGTCTGACCGATGCACGCGCCATCTGCAGCCGCGAGCTTCACCACCGCCATGCCGTAAGGCGAGCTGCTCACCGTCAGCTTGGGACAGACCGCAGTGCCGAGGTCGAGCTCGCCGGAGTACAGGACGAGCGCGTACACGTCGTCAGCGCCGTCCATCGCCACGGCTACGGCGGCCTCGAACTGGCCCGAGGGGCCGATGGTGCGAGCCCAGACCGGTGACCCCGCGGAGTCGTGCACCGCGACGAACGCATTGGAGTCGGAGCCGGCGTTCAACTTTCCAGTTCCGAAGTCGAGATCGGGTCCGGAGTGGTATCCCGAGATGGCGGTTCGCCCGCTGCCGCTCATGGCGAAGCCGACGGCTGTCTCCCAGTTGCTGGTCGCAAAGTCCTTCGCCCAGCGCACGCACTTCTGGCTGGCGCAGAGGCCGCTCGAGCAGTCGGCACCGACCGTGCAGTCCGCGCCGATGGCGCAGCCCTTGCTGCAGCTTCCGCCGCAGTCCACTCCAGTCTCGGTGCCGTTCTGCACTGCGTCGGCGCAAGTCGGCGCCTGACACTTGTTGCCCAGACAGACGCCGCTCTGGCAGTCGGTCGCCGCCGCGCAGACCTTGGTGTCGGCGCACTTCGGGCACGCAGAGCCACAATCCTGGTCGGTTTCGCTGCCGTTCTTCACCGTGTCGTCGCACTTCGGCACCTGGCAGACGTTGCCGGTGCACACGCCGCTGGTACAGTCGCCGGCGGCGAGGCACTGCTTGCCGTCCTCGCACTCGGGACACGATCCCCCGCCGCAGTTCAGATCGGTCTCGCCGCCGTTCTTGACGCCGTCCACGCAGGTCGGTGCCGCGCAGGTCTTGGGTATGCCGATGCAGATCCCGCTCTGGCAGTCCGCAGCGGCCACACAGCCGTCGCCGTCCTTGCACGTCTTGCTCTGCGAGGTGACGCAGGCGCCGCCGCAGTCGACGCCGGTCTCGTCGCCGTTCTTCGCCCCATCGCCGCAGGTGGGCGTCGCGCAGATGTTCGCGATGCACACGGCGCTCCCGCAGTCCGAGCCCGCGCTGCAAGCCTTCCCGTCGGCACACTTCGGGCAGGCGGGCCCGCCGCAGTCCTGAGCCGTCTCCTGACCGTTGGTCTGGCCGTCGGTACAGTCCGGCGGGCTGCAGGTGGATTGGTTCTTGTCACAGACCTTGCTGTTGCAGTCGGCGCCGGACTTGCAGCCCTTGCCGTTGTCGCAAGGCCCACAGCCCCCGCCGCAGTCCTGGTCGGTCTCGTCGCCGTTCTTCTTCCCGTCGGTGCACGTGGAGGTCGCGGCGTCGCCGCCGCCACCGCCAGCGCCTCCCGTGACGCCGCCGCCGCTGCCGCCGCTGCCACCACCTCCGCCGCTCGCACCCGCGGCACCCCCGGTCCCTCCCGCGGCTGCGACGTTGGTCGACTCCGAGGTGCACGCCGCGACCACCAACCAAGCCAGCGCCCCCCAACCGAGAACGATTCGCTTCATGGCAAGAGCGAGAGCATACCAGGCGCCTCGGGCACCCGCATACCCCAGCGATGAGGTCCGATGTCGTGATGGCGGAAGCCCCGACGGGGCCGCGGTGGCCGGAGGTCAGTCAGGGATCGACGACCACGATCCGGAGTGCAGTGCCCCGTGTCACGATCGTCGCGCGACCGGCGAGCCAGAACGCCGCGACGGGCTCGTCGTCGAAGTAGGGGCGCACGGCGTCCTCGCACGTACCACGCGGACAGTACGGTTCGCGGCTGAACTGGGCGACGCGCTCCGGTAGCGACGTCAGGGTCGGGGCGACGAACCCCGTGTCGAGGAGCAACCTCCCCGTCGCCCCGTCCGCGCTGCCCTGGGCCGGCTGCACGCGGTCGTTGCCGAGCCCTTCCTCGGGCCAAGCGGCGACGAGTGCCTCCCGGGAGAGATCCCGGGACAGGTGCGTGGCCCAGTCGTCACCCGCAACGACCACACCGCGCATGCCGACGACGAGCGCGGCGTGTCCATCCCATCGGAACTCGTCCGACATCTTGCGGTGGTACTGCGCGAAAAGGCGGCGAAGGCTGGGTGCGAACGCGTACACGTCGATGCCGGCCCCCCGCGAGAGCAGGTAGACGCGCGACCCGCTGGCAACGACCTGCGACCAGCGTTCGCCGCGCGGAGGCATCGGCCCCTGGTCGAACGCCGTCCGCCCAAGGCGGGCCCCGCTCGACAGGCTGAAGGTTTCGACTCCCTCCCGGTGCCGCTGTTCGCCGTTGATCGTCGTCCAGAAGCGGTAACCCAAGACGGCCGTGTCGCCGTCGGCGCTGGCGTTGCCGTCGGTTGCGTCGCGACCCAACGCCAGCGATGTCTTGACGCGAAGTCTTCGATCCAGGATCCAGATTCGTGCCGGCGAGTAGTCTTCGTCCGAGCCGCCGGAGATCACGATGGCGCCGCGCGGAGTGGCAGCGATACGAAGGCCGTATCCGGTGACGCTCTTCGCAAGCCGCTGCGTAGCCATGATGTCACCACGGGCGACGTCGATCTCGCGGACGGTAGGGATGCGCTCGCGGGAAGGTGGGTCGAGGGAGCTCGTGCGCAGGGGCTCGTCCAGGGAGGCAACCAAGACGGTTCCGAGTGGGTGCTCGGCGGTCGGCGAGGCCCAGGGAGCTGCCGACGTCGCGTGGCGGACCGCGAGGCTCACGGTGGAAAGCTCGTGCCCCGGCGCGGGAGTGGGCCTGGCCCAGGCCGCGTTCGGGGCGAGGATCAGCGTGGCAGCCACCAACGTGAGGATGACTCGAAGCGGTGCCATCAGGGCTCGTCCTTTCCGCGATAGACGCCGTCAATCGCATGGTCGTAGGGGCCCGCGCTGACGCGGAAGGCGCCGTCGTTGTTCCAGTAGCCCCACAGACCGTTGGCTTGGTTCTGCACCCACAGCTCGCGCTTCACGCCCGCCTCCGGGTGCCCCGCCTCGCCTGCACCCCACGACGAGTCCACCTCGAAGACACGCAGCGTGGCAGGATACCCGTCGGGAAAGCCAGCGCGCAGGAACGTCTCGGGGATGACGCGGCCGCTCACGTTCAGCTTCCGGTCCGTAGTGACCACCTCGCGATTCGAGTGGACGATGGTCTTGTGACCAGGGTTGCCGGAGAGGATGAACAGATCCCCGGCCCGGGCCTCGGAAGGCAGCACTCTGCGAAGGCCGGGGGACGGCAGCTGATGACGTTCGAGCGACCCGACGGAATACGTGCTCGGAGACGCCGGCGTTCCCGCTGCGTTTGCACGCACGCTCAAGAACGCCTGGAAGACGTACCCGGAGCAGTCCATGCCGATCCCGTGCTCCCACATCATCTTCCTAATCGCGGCTTCCTCGGAACCTGTGACGAACGCCCCAGCTGCTCCTCGATCGATGAGGGCCTGAGTGAGCGTGCGGACTTCGTTGGGAGTGCCCTTGCCCGAGGTCACCCGTCCCGCGACGAAGGCGAGCTTCCGGAAGTCGTCGGGGCCGAGGGCGTGTTCGATGCGGCGTAAGGCGACTTCGCGCGATGGCCCATACCCGCCCGTCATACGGAAGTGGGGGGCGACGCTGACGGTCTCGCCACCGATCCGATAGGGCCCAGCGGTCTCGGCCATGAACCGATCCAGCCTGCGGCGAGCGACGGATTCGGACGGGGCCACCTGTTTCGGCTTGGAAACACGGGCGACCAAGCTCCCGACGGTTCCGTCTCGAGCTGGTGAGGAGGCCGACGGAGACCCCGCGCGGCCCCGGGCAGGGACCACTGGGCCTTCAGGCGTCTGTGGATCGTGGCTTCGAATTCGTGGCTCGCGCGACGCGGGTGAGACCGACATGGTCCCTCATCGGCTCGGCGCAACGAGCAGTTGCGCGCTACCTGACGTCGACAGCGCCGCCCCAGCTGGTACCCTTCGGGCGTGACGCCGGGCCTGCTGCTCCCGCTGACGCTGGTGGTCGCCGACCTGACGGGTGCTCCGATCCCCGAAGCCAGCCAGGCCTCGGCGGAAGCGCGGTCGGAGCCGGAGTGGCGCGCGGTCCGCGCGGGCGGAGTGTTGTTCGGCGGGAGCTACGCCGTATGCGTGGGAGGAGCCGTCGCCCAGAGCTTCGGAGAGGACTCCGGTCGGCTGGCGATCCCACTAGCGGGACCGTGGCTCACGCTGGACTCGGGCAACCCGTGGGCGCTGGTGATGGCCGGGACCGCCCAGCTCGCAGGAGTGACTTTCGCCGTATGGGGATTCGCGAGCCCGAGACGTGTGCTCGGTCCAGCGGAGGCCACCGTGTCGGTTGCCGCGGCCGCCGACGGCGTGCGCGCACCCGCAGTGAGGTTGGATGTCAGGTTCTGAGCAGCGCGAGCGCCTACTGTGCCCTCGCTGCAGCGGCTTGCTCCGCGCGGGGCTCACCGCGTACGAAGAGAACGCCGACGGGGGCCCGCCGGCCCTGACGACACCGTTCGAGTGCGACTCCTGCGAGCTCACCTGCAAGCGATACGTGCTCAGACCCTGTCCTGCGCCAGGCACGGAGCCTACGGAGCGGACCGTGTGGGTCGGCGCCGGGCCCGTTGCCGACTGAGGTCACTTGCTCTTCGGTGGGTGCGGACACGGCACGCTCAGTGCCCAGGTGCGCGAGCTATGGCCGTACACGACCAGGAGCGAGTCCGCGTCTCCGCTCGCCGTGAGCGCTTGGATGCCCGGGGCCTTCGCCAGGACGTCCGAGCTTTCGAGACCGGAGTCGCCGCTCGCGGCCAGGTGCAGCTCCTGCTCGGCGCCGGGTGCCTCCGTGGACGGTCGCGTGTAGACTAGGAGCTCCCGACCGCAGGCGTGCACGGCTGCCACCGGCGCCGGATCGACTCCGTTCGGGTACATGCGCCACTCGACCGGCGAGCCCATCTTCGGTGTGCCGCCGATGTGCACCGCGGCGAGACCGAAGCGCGTCGTCTCCCGCTCGAGCGGCGAGAAGATCCAGGCGTCCTTGTCGGTCGCGAGCAGCGTGAGCTCGGTCGTGGGCTGCGCCGGCCCCGCCACCCAGGCGACGACGTTCTCTCCGAGCGCTGGCCGCTTGTCCACGAACTGAACCTTGCGCACGTGGACCGGCGTCATGCCGGTGCGCCCGTCGAGGACCGCGACGAGGACCTCGCCCCCGCTCTCGGCCATGGACACGCTACTCGCGCCCGTTCCGTCGGGTGAGAGCCGCACGATGTCTCCACCCTCGACCCAGAGCATGGCCGTGGCGCTCCCCGTGGGCTTGTCCGGGTTGACGATGAAAGCGGCGGCAGCGGGACGACTCTCCGTCGCCGGCAGCGCTGCGACCCGGGTGTGGTCCCGCGCGTCGCCCAGCACCTCCACTGGCCCCAGCGTGGGGACGCGACGCCGCGCCAGCTTGCCGTTGGAGACGAAGTACGCGTATTCGCCGGCGATGGCGGGGGGCGGCGCCTTCTCGGCGAACGAGCTCGCGACCAGGGTGATGCCCTTGAACGAGCCCTTGGTCTTCCCGGGCGGAGCCAGCACCACCTCGTCACGCTTGCTGATCATCACGACACCGAAGCGGCTCGCGCTGGCGGGCCCGGCCGGCCCGATGTCGCTGAGCGTGCCGGCCTTGAACGCGCCGCCGTCCACGTGGGGCGCATCCGGAGCTTCGTCCCGCTCCTCCGACTTCACGCTCGGCAAAGTCCACTCGGCAGGTGCGGACGAGCTGGCGCTCGGGAGCGCGCTGGGCTTCAGGGGCGCAGAACCGATGGGGCTCTGGCTCGTGTCCTTCTGCTTGCAGGCCGTGAGTCCCGCGACCGAGACGGCGATCGTCGCCGCGAAGGCACCGATCACGCGCGTCCTGGCCACGTCGAGACGTTACCGCGAACGCCCACGGCGAGTCACCGCTCCCGTCAACGCAGCCGTTTTGCCGCCTCCGCGGCTGGCGCCCGTGCCCACAGAGTGGATGGGGGCCTTCAGCGCACGCACGTCGATCGTGTCGCCTTCGAGCGAAGCGACCTCGGTTGACGACTGACGCCGGCGCGGTAGCGTCCGGAGCGTGGATGCGTTCGAAACCGAGCGACTGGTCGCGCACGAGTGGGATCCCGAGTTGCACCTCGAGGGCGCATTCGCCATTTATGGCGACCCCGAGGTGGTCCGCTACATCGGCACCGGGCCCGCGCAGACGCTGGACGAGATGCGCACACGGCTGCTGGAGGTCGCGTCGCGCAACGCCAGGCTCCGCCACGGGCTCGGCTCGTGGCCGCTGTTCGACAAGAGCAGCGGGGAGCTGGTCGGAGCCGTCCTGCTCAAGCCACTCCCCACCTCGGGCACGAACGGCGCTCTCGGCACGGACATCGAGATCGGCTGGCACCTGGCGCGCCGGCACTGGGGGAGAGGCTTCGCCACCGAGGCGGGCCGCGCGCTCGTCCAACGCGGGTTCACCCAGCTGAACCTGCGCGAGCTGCACGCCGTCGTGGAGTCGCCCAACCAGCGCTCCCAGGCCGTCGCCCGCCGGCTCGGCATGAAGCATCTCGGGCGTACCGACCGCTACTACGACCTCGAGCTCGAGCACTTCGTGCTGCGCGCCGACTGACCCGGGCGAAGCGCCGACGACCGCCGTCGCAGGGCCAGCGCGAGGAGCCCGAGCGCGCCGAAGGCCGCGAGCGGTGAGCTCCCGGTCCCGGTACGGCAGCCGCAGCCGCCGCCCTCGTCGCTGCCAGCCTGCGGCTCTGCGCCGCCCGAACCGCTCTCCCCAGCGCCGCCGCCGGACGAGCTCGCGCCGCCGCCGGACGAGCTCGCGCCGCCGCTGGCCGTAGTCCCTGCCGCGCCGGGCGCACCGCTCGAGCCGCCACCTCCAGCAAGACCCGCAACGCCACCGCTGCTGACTCCACCGTTTCCCGACGCGCCGCCCGTACCGCCGGTGCCACCACTTCCACCCGGACCACCCAGCGGGCCCGCTCCGCGGATGGTCGAGAAGTAGCGGGGCTCGTCCCAGTTCGTGGCGTCGGCCCACGCGGGACCCACGATCTCGGCGCCGAAGGCGTTGCCGCTCGACAGGTAGCAGCGCATGCCGGCGCTCGCCCGCGCGCAGAGATCGGCCTTGCCGTCCGAGTTCAGGTCCAGCATCCGGATGGTCTGGTAGAAGCGGAGCGCGCCGAAGCCCGCCGCGTCCGAGAGCGCCGGGCCGTCGATAGCGGCGCCGAAGCCGGAGCCCTCCCAGGGCGCGCACACGATGCCCTTGGCCGCGCGCGCGCAGACGTCGAGATCTCCGTCACCGTCGAGATCGGCGAAGCGCAGCGTCGAGTAGTGCTTGTGGCGCGACCAGCCGCTGTCGTCGCTCCACGCCGGACCGGTCACTGCGGCGCCGAAGCCGTTGCCGTTCGACAGGTGACAGACCAGGCCCTTCGCGCCACGCGCGCAGAGATCCGCCTTGCCGTCCGCGTCGACGTCCACGAGACGAATCGTGCTCCAGTACCCGACGAACCCCCAACCCGAAGCGTCGCTCCAGGCCGGGCCGTCGATCGCCGCTGCGAATCCGCTCGCCTGCGAGCGATAGCATCGCATTCCGGCCGCGGCCCGCGCGCAGACGTCCACCCGACCGTCTCCGTCGATGTCGCCCATGCGCAGGGTCCCGTACTGGCTCGGCTCGTCGAAGCCGTTGGCGTCGGAGAGCGCCGTCGTGACGATTGGCGCACCGAAGCCCGTGCCGGTGGACGGGTAGCAGCGGAAGTCGGCGCTGGAGCGCGCGCACAGATCGTCCTTGCCGTCGCCGGTGACGTCCGCCAGGCGCAAGGTCCCGTAGTACTGGGCGCCGTTCCAGCCTTGGGCGTCGGCGAGCGCGGGACCGCTGACCTTGGTCGGGAAACCTTTACCGTCGGAGAGCCAGCAGTGGACACCGTCGTTGGCTCGCGCGCAGAGGTCGGCGAGGCCGTCTCCGTCGATGTCCCCCATGCGGAGGGTGCTCCAGTTGCTCTCGTCGTTCCAGCCGCTGGCGTCCGAGAGCGCCGGCCCGCTGATCGGGGCGGCGAAGGCCGATCCCGTCGAGAGCGAGCAAGTCACGCCGGCGCCGCCGCGCGCACACAGGTCGGCTCGCCCGTCGCCGTTCACGTCCGTCGTCGTGCTCGAGTCCAACGCGTCCAGCGCCGACTCTTCCCAGGTCCGATCGCAGGAGCCCGGCTCGCCGCTCCCGGTTGCGAAGACGCCCAGGTGGTTGGCGACGACGCGCTCCACGCCGTCCGAGGGGTCGTTCACCGTTCCGGCTCCGGACACGTACATCGCGCTCGAACCGCCGCCGTCCAGGTTGAGCGCGTTCCAGGCTCCGAGTCCCTTCATCAGGCTGCCGAGCTCGGTGCAGCGCATGCCCACGCTGATGCTGGTGCGACCGTCCACCACCGCGAGGATCAGCTTGCGCCCGTCCTTGCTGATGCCAGCGGCCGTTCGCGGGTGGCGCGTGCTGCAGAACTCGGTCGGGTTCGTGGCCTGAGCGACGCCGTCGGTCACCACCTGGGGCTTGCCGCTCACGACCTCGCGCATCCAGCTCGCGGGCGGGTTGACGACGCTCTTCAGCGGCGACAGCAGGTGCCGGTCGGGGCCGAACGCCACGAACCCCTCGCTGGTGCCGTCGGCGGTGTCCGACCATTTCACGCCCTTGCCCATCGCGAGGCCGCTCGTGCCGTAGGTCGAGAACGAGAAGAAGTCTCCGTTCACGGCCGCCTCGGCGCCGACCAGCTTGGCGAAGCTCGACACCGTCCGCTTGCGCTCGCTCGACTGAGTCGCGCGGAGGCTCACGCCCTGCGCGCAGAGATCGATCTCGAGCGCGAAGATCCGCCACGGCGTGCTGCTGGTCCGATACAGATGGCGCACTCCGGGGTGCGGGGTGGTCCACTTGTCCGCCGCTCGCGCGCTGGACGCGAAGCTGGAGAAGAGAACGATCGCGCAGAGCCCGAGCACACCTCGTTGCATGATGTGTGTGAGGGTAGCAGCGGAATTCCCCGCTGACTTCTGCCAAGCCGCGGTTGGCGCCTCGCTACCTACGGTTGGCACTCGGAGCACTCGCGTCTTCGCCGACTGCCAACCGCGAGGTTGCAGGAGGCACCACCTGCGCGGTCGGAGCGGATCGAATTCCTGCGTCCTTCGATCGGCGCCGCCGTCTTCGTGGTGATGACGACGAAGCCGAACGAGCTGCAACACGCCGCGACGATCCTCCAGTACTGGTTCTCCACGCTCGACGACGCTGCCCCGTTGGACCGCGCCGCGGAGCCATTCCGCACCTGCTATCGACGCTGGTACGGGAAGGACCCGGCGACCGACGCGGACATCAGGACCCGATTCGAGCCGCTCTTGCGCGAGACCACCGCGGACGGCCGGCGCCTGGACGACGTGATGGCAGCCTATCGGAGCGCGCCGTACGGCCTGCTCGCCCTCGTCATCCTGCTCGATCAGCTGCCCCGGAACATGTACCGCGACACCCCGCGCATGTACTCCCACGACCCGCTCGCCCTCGCGGTCTCGCTGGCAGCAATCCGCGAATACGAGCACGACGAGGCGCTTCCGACGGTGCGCCGCATGTTCCTCTACGTGCCCCTGATGCACGTCGAGAGCTCGACGATCCAGGAGTACATGCTCGCCAAGTTCGAGGCGCTCGTCGAGCGCGCACGCACGAGAAGCCCGCAGAACTTGGGGTTCTTCGAGTTCGCCCGCGACTACGCACGACGCCACGTCGAGGTCGTGGCGAAGTTCGGACGTTTCCCGCACCGGAACGCGATCCTGAGCCGGAAGACGACGCCCGCGGAGGAGGCGTTCCTGGTGGACAACCCTGGATTCTGAGGGCAACGACGCGCCAGCGTCACATCGCCCAGTACTTCTCGTCGTCGAGCCATTCCTCGTGCTCGGGCAAGCCCCGCGTGAGCCGCGGCGACGACTGCACGACACGTCCCTCGAGTCGGGTATGCTCTTGCGCAATGCACCCCGGCCCCTTCCCTGGCAATCCGTACGCCCCGAGCGCCAAGGACGAGAGCGACCTCAATCTGCTCTCGGTTCTGCACTACGTCTGGAGCGCTCTGCTCGGTTGCAGCACCCTGGGCGTCATCGGTTACTTCGTGTTGCTGGGCGGCATCTTCGGCGTGAGCGCGACCAGCAGCGGCGCCGATCCGACGGGCGCGGCGGTGGCGGCGGGCGCGACCCTCGTGATGGGCGTGATCGTGGGGATCTTCATGGCGGCGCTCTTCGTCATCCACTTCCTCGCGGCCTCGGGCCTGCGCAACCGCAAGCGGCGCCTGCTCATCTTCGTCGCTTCCGCCCTGATGTGCACGAGTGTGCCGCTCGGGACCTTGCTCGGCGTCTTCACGTTCATCGTCATGGGCAGGCCCGGGGTGAAGGCGCTGTTCGGCGCGAGCTGACCCGAGCGCCGTGTTAGTCTCCTCCACGTCATGAGCAAAGACATCCTGGTCGCTCGGGTCAAGGAAGCGGTCACCCTCGCTCGCAGCGGCGACGCGGACGGTGCGAACGACGCCTACCGGGCACTCTTCGAGCTGCCCGAGTTCCGCGCCAACCGCCCCGAGGATCAGCGCCAAGCGCTCAAGCTCCTGATCCTCGCCAAGCACAGCGGTCCGAAGAGCGAGAAGTTGATCGAGGCTCACCGTTCCGCCATCGCACCGCTCACCGAGCTGGTGTCGCAGCACGCCGAGCCGCAGGACTACGAGCTGCTCGGCATCTGTCATCTGGTCACTGGCGACGAGACCACCTCGGCGGAGCTGTTTCGCCAGGGGCTCACGCTGGAACGGGCGCGAGACACCGGCTCGGACCTGTGCGGTCGGCTGATGACGCGCGTGTCGTCGCTCTGACGGGCGCCGATCGGCTGGCTGGCCGCACGAAAGTGTCGGCGCATTGGCCCAGGATCACTGCGATTTCATCCCGAGGGGAGATGCGAACGCGAACGTTCGTACTACCTCTCTCGAACCCATGAAGCTCGACCTCAATCGTCGCGTGTTCCTCCAGCTCGCTCTGCTCGCCGCCGCTTGCGGTGGAGATGACGAAGGCGGCGGCGGCACCGGCGGCATCGGCGGCACCGGCGGCACCGGCGGCACCGGACCCGACGTGCCGTTCGGTGTCTGGCGCGAGATCCAGAGCGCGCTCCGCAAGAGCCCCGATCATCTGATCGCGGAGGCCGAGCGTCTGGTCGCAGGGAAGGACGCTGAGGCAATCTTCGCGCTCGTGCGGGACCGCATCGCGACGCTGCCGTCGCAGCCCGAGGACTTCGGCAGCTACGTGGAGCGCGCCTGGGGGTCGCGCGGCACGCTGCGCTCGGGCACCGGCACGGCGCGCGACAAGGCGGAGCTGCTTGCAGAGCTGTTCACCAAGGCCGGGTTTCCCGCGCAGGTGAGGCTCGCCAGCATGCCTGCCGACCCCGACTGGGTGAAGAAGGTGCTGCTGCGCACCGTCGAGCGCCCGTTCTCTCCCGCAGCCACGGACGCGGAGGTCTCCCGCTGGCTCGAGCTCCTGGGTCAGACCAAACCGGCACCCGTCGTGCAGCTCGACGCCGACGGCGCACAGGCCAAGGCGCTCGCAGCGGAGATCCTGGCGAAGCTGCCCGCGACCCTGGCGGTAGCGCCCTTCTCCTTCGATCAACCCTTCGGCATGCCCGTGGTCGCCGTCGAGGTCGCCGGGCAGACCAAGCTCTGTAACGTGGTGCTGCCAGGGATCGCCTTCGGTGACTCCGGCACGCCCAACCAGCCCGGCAACATCGCCGAGGCCAAGGCGCTGCCCAAGCTCAGCGCCACGCTCTCGGTCGTGACCACGGCCGCCCCGAAGACTCCCGTGCCGCTGGTGAGCGCCGAGCTCGCCTTCGAGGACGTGATCGGACGCTCGCTCTACGTGTTCATGGTCCCGCCCGAGGACATCTCTCAGGTGCTGCCGGAGAAGCTGGAGAACCTCCGCTCTTTCATCCCGACCTTGGCGCTGCGCGGCCCCGACATGAGCGACGCCGAGCGCGAAGCGCACACCTATGCGGGCTCGGCGCTGACCCGCTCGGGCGACGTGCTGGTCGTGGACTACGCGGGCAAGGTCACGTTCAACGGCACCGAGCTCGACACCACGCCCGCCGATGCGCAGAAGCTCGGGAGCGTGAAGAGCATCACGGCCGCGCCCAACGCCACGCGCTTCGCCCAGGTGTCGGTCCGGGTCTCGGCCTTGGACGCGGGCGGCGCCAGCGTGCAGGGCCTGCCCGCCTCCGCCTTCGTGCTCGAAGAGGAAGGAGCTGCGCCGGCGTTCAACTTGCTCGAGAACAAGTCACCGCCGCCCCGCGTTCTGTTCGTGCTCGACAAGTCGACGAGCCTGCCGGCGGAGTTCCAGGGCGTGCCAGCCGCCACGCTGCTGAAGGACATCGCGACCAGCGTGCTCGCCAGCGAGCCGGGAGCGAGCTTCCGCATCCACACCGTCGGCGGTAGCCCCAATGCGGGCGTCTGGTCGGGCAGCGCCCAGGACGTGTACGACGCGGCCCTGGCGCAGTCTGGGCTCGGCTCCGACCTGTGGCTCGCGCTCTCGGAGGCCGCCGGCATGGGCTCCTCGGTCATCGTCTTCATCACCGACGGCGACGCGACCGACACGCCGGACGACGAGCTATTGGCGGCGCTGGGGGAGGCACCGCCGGCGGTGTTCTTGAAGGTTGGCAGCTTTGCCCAGGCCACGCTGGACCAGATGGCCAAGCTCACCGGCGGTGCGGTGTTCTCGGTGGCCGACCAGAGCGCCGCCAGCACGCAGACGCTGGCGTACGTGAAGGCGCGACAGCAGAGCTCGTACCTCCTGCGCTACGACGCTCCGGCCCAGGGTCCCGCCAAGCGCAACGTGAAGGTGAGCCTGACGGGGGGCAGCGTCTCGGGCAGCGGGACTTACGACGTGCCGCCCGCCACCGAGCTGGTCCCCCCGGTGCGGATCGGCGGCATCTTGCTCACGCTGAAGCTCGGTGACGACGAAGTGACGCGCGTGGTCTCCGGCGTGCGTGAGATCTTGCCGGGCACCCCCGCGTCCCTCTTCGACCAGGTCGAGCACTCGCTCATCGGCGTGACCGAGGTGCGTTTCGAGGGTGCGCCACCGACCGCGGCCGTGGTGCTGGACGACCTGATCACGGCCCGGCTGGGCCTAGAGCCGCTGTGGAAGGCCGCCAAGGCCGGCGACACACCCGCGATCTACGAGGCCTTGCTGAAGACGCCGCCCTCCCACGCGGCGGCGTGCTTCGCGCTGCACTCGCCGCTGTCGAATCCTGCGGGCGGCCTGCTGTTCCCGACCGGGCTGCGCGCGGTGCTGTTCAACCTCGCACCGCTCGACGCGAAACGCGTGCAGAAGCGCGTGGACGTGATCCCGCTCGGCGCGCACCGTGCCGCGGTCGCGGGAGGCCGCGAAGCGCTGGTCGCAGGTCTGGAGGCCACCGCGCGCATCGCCCTGATCGAAGAGAAGCTCTTCCCGACCAACACCAGGAGCGCGCTGGCCGGCAAGCCGCTGGCCCTGCTCGAGCCATTCCAGGACATCTCGGCGGCCGTGCCCGGCATCGCTCCGGCGCTCGACGAGCGCTGGCGCGTGGCGATGGCGGGCTACACCAACGCTCACCGCATCGTGCCGGCCGCCGGTACGCCGGTGGCGTTCTGGTACGTCGAGCCGAAGACCGGCTCGCTGCTCGGCGTGCTCGAGGACGGCGGCGGCGAGGGCATCGACATCCAGCAGTACGAGGCCGAGGCGAACCTGGCCATCGAGGCCATCGAGCGCTTCGCCGCCATCGCCAGCTACGGCGGCGCGCTCGGCACGGTGGGCGGGACCTGGCTCTCGCTGGAGCTCACCAAGGCCAAGAAGCTCATCGCCGCCACCGTGGTGATCGCGGGCGGCACTCCCAGCTCGGATCCGACCAACTGGAACGACTTCGCGTGCAACGCGGCTGCGGGAGCGGCAGGCGGCATCTTCGAAGCCTTGGCGGCCTCGGGCAACGCCTGGCTCGCGATGCTCGGCCAGCTGGGACAGGCATACGGCTCGGCCGACTCGGTGGCCACCGCGGCGACGGGCTCTTCGAGCATCTGCTGACGTCAACCGAGGAAGCGCTCGCGCACCGAGGGGTCCGGGACGCGGCAGGCCTCGAGCTTGCCGAAGAGCCGATAACGGAGCGACGCGACCAGGTCGTAGCCTAGATCCGCCACGCGCTCGGGGACGACACCGAAAACTCGCAGCCAACGGACGCCGGGATCGAGGTAGGTCGCGATGCGGAAGACCGCTCTGGAGCGCAGGTAGACTCTCTCCGAGTCGCCGCTCCGCTCGACGAACGCGATGCTGTCGACGCCCTCGAGCTCGGGGTGCCGCGCGCGCACGCGGGCCGCCGTCGTGCCCTTCATCGTGGTGAAGTAGAGCGAACGGTCGGTGTCGTGGTCGAGCAGGAACTGAACCGTCCGATCGCAGAGCCCGCAGACCCCGTCGAAGATCACGAGCCGGTCGGGGAGCGGGGTATCGCGGCTCATGTCCGAGCCCACGCGCAGCTGCTCACTCTGGGAGCTCGACCAGATCGAACAGCTCCGCCTCGGCCCGCTCGTGGTCGCGCATGGCCTCGATGCTGGCACGAACGCGCCGCGTTACCTCCTCCACCTTCTCCGCGTCGAGGTCGGGCGTTCCGAGCAGCCCGGCGGCGTCACGAAAGGCGGCCAGCAGGCGGGGGTGGTGCCGGTTCAGGATCCCGAGGTTCTTCGCGAGCTTGGGGAAGACGCTGGCGGCGGCGTCCGGAGCGATCGCCGCCTCCTCGCGCGCGAAGTGCCGCTCGAGCACCGGGATGATGGCATCGAGGGTCTCACACACGCTGGCGCCCCAGGCGACGGGGCTCGACTCGTCGGCGCCGAGCTTCGCCTCGAGCGCCTCCAGGAGCTGCCTGAGCTGCGCGTGCTCGGCCTCGATCCGTTCGATCCACTCGGGCTTGGGCTCAGCGACCATTCGCCGGAAAATAGCTGATTCGTGTGGAGGTGAGCGGGGAACTTTTGCCCTCGGCGAGCGTAGGAGTCGCGGCATGGATCTACGAAAGCCCCTTGCCTGGCTCGCCGTGCTGGCCGCTCTGGCCTGTAGCGGCTCGGGCAGCTCCGGTGGTGCGCTCCCGGACGCCGGGGCAGATGCCTCGAGCGGGGGCGCCAGCGGCGCCAGCGGTGGCGGAGGCGCCAGCGGCGGCGGAGGCGCCAGCGGCAGCGGGGGCGCCAGCGGCAGCGGGGGCG
The DNA here is from genome assembly GCA_015075635.1 of Polyangiaceae bacterium. Lineage (NCBI taxonomy): Bacteria > Pseudomonadati > Myxococcota > Polyangiales > Polyangiaceae > Polyangiaceae bacterium. Next base: position 935,122 of record JABTUA010000003.1, on the reverse strand, counting down.
CCAGCGGCAGCGGGGGCGCCAGCGGCAGCGGGGCAACCGGTGGTAGCGGGGCAACCGGTGGTAGCGGGGCAACCGCTGGCAGCGGAGCAACCGGTGGCAGCGGGGGCTTCGGCGGCAGCGGAGCGACCGGTGGCAGCGGAGCGACCGGTGGCAGCGGAGCGACTGGTGGCAGCGGAGCAACCGGCGGCAGCGGGGGCTTCGGCGGCAGCGGAGGGACCGGCGGGGCGAGCGCCATCTGCGGGGACGGCAAGAAGAACGGCTTCGAGCAGTGCGACGGGGCCGATCTCGGCGGGGCGACCTGCTCGCTCTACAACCAGGCGGGAACGCTGAAGTGCAGCGCCGGCTGCTTCCACGACACCTCCGGCTGCTACCCCGCCTGCACACCCAACTGCACGGGCAAGAGCTGCGGCTCCGATGGCTGCGGCGCCCTCTGCGGAACTTGCACGGGAGACACGACCTGCCAGAGCGGCTCGTGCGCGGCGTGCACGGCCAGCTGTCCGACGCTGAAGAGCCCCTCGCTGTCGCCGAGCGCGGGCTGCACGCCGAACGGGAGCGATTGCTCGACCTGTGGCAAGCCGAGCTGCGGAGGTCCGCGCTTCTCCGTCACCTGCAGCGGGACGCCGGTCGGGAGCGAATACCCGGGTCCCGACATCGCGGGTTGCCTGTGGAAGCACACGAACAACTTCTGTTGCCCAGCGGGCTGCACGCGCTACTCGGGGTTCGATGCGCTGTGTACGCAGAAGGGCTTGGGCGCGGTCGGTCGCGCGTGCACCCTCGGCAGCACCATGCCCGGCGGATGCAAGCAGCTGCCCGGCTACGGCGTGGGCAACTACGTTCCCGCCTGCTGCGCGCAGTAGCGCCGTCAGAAGAAGCACAAACCTTCGCCGCGGTAGGTCGGCACGCGATCCACGACTCGGTCGCCGGAGAGCAGCAGCACTTCCGTGAAGCGCTCGAACGGCTCGCCGGCCTTGGCGGGACGAAATACGATGGGGTCGCCGAGAGCGACCTGGACTCCGGGCCCGAGCGCGAGCGGCGTCTGCACCTCGCCGCACATCTCGTGGGGCAAGAGCGCGAGGCCGCGCGGCAGCCACGGGAGCGGCACCTTGTCGGGTCCGGGAGCGCCCGACGCGACGTAGCCGCCGCCGAGACAGGTCACCATGTCCGGCGCGGGCCTGCGCGTGACCTCGAGCGCGAAGAAGCTCGCCGGTTCGAGGGAGCGCACGTGTCGGCTCTTGTAGTAGTCGAACAGGTGCGGCTTGAAGAAGCCGGAGCCAGCGGTGACCTCGGTCACGCTGCTCTCCTCCAGGGTGGTGTCGAGGGAGCCGGTGCCGCCGCCGTTCACGAGCGGCAGGCTGAACCCGTCCCGTTCCAGCGCTTCGACCATGGCGCGGCGCCGCCCCGCGATCTCGCGCGCGGAGACGCGACGGATGGCGCCCTTCAGCGGGTTCTGCCACGGCTCGAACGGGCTGTCGTCGCCGAGGCCGGCGATCTGCGCCTCGTAGGCGAGCAGGCCGTCGAGGCGAACGCCCCGACTGTCGCGGACGTACCTCGCCAGCGCGAGCACCTGGTCCGGGCTGTGGAGCGGTGAGCGGCGCACGCCCAGGTGTACGCGACCGCCGAGCCCGCGCAGGCTCATGTCCACACACAGCACTACCCCCAGCGTCACGCCGTGCTCGTTCGCGCGGCGCGCCACGCGTTCGACGCCCTCGCGACAATCGGCCGCCAGGCGGATGATCTTCCCCTCCCGAGCCAGGCGAGCCGCCGCGTCGAGATCGCTCTCTTGCCAGACCGGGTAAGCGACGAGCAGGTCGTCGAAGCCCGCCTTGGCGAGGAACTCGGCCTCGCGCGCGGCGAAGCACATCAGCCCGCGGAGCGTGGGGCTTCCTCGCCCGAGCAGGCGGCGCAACACGGCGACGACGCGCACCGACTTGCTGGCGACGCGCAGGGTCTTGTGTCGGGCGCCGACGCGCGCCATGTGTCGCTCGAGATTGCGATCGAGCGCGTCCAGGTCCACGAACGCCGCCGGCAGTCTCTCGCCGGCGAGCGCCCTTCGAAGCCGCGCGTAGCTCTCGGACTCCGCCACGGGCACCGAACCTATCACGTGGTAGGCTCGGAGCGTGCGCGGGGCGACGGCTGGTTCGATCATGCTGGTGGCAGCGCTCGCGTGCGCGTGCTCGCCCTCGGACGACCGCGAGCCCGGCGACAGCGGCGGCACGCGGGTGCTCGCGGACTACACGCTGGCCGGCGGATTCTTCTCGGCGCCGTTCCCGGACGCGACCCGGCAGGGCCCCGACGGGCGGCCGCTCCTTTCGGAGTTCCCGAACCCGACGGCGTCCGTGTTCCTGGAGAAGCTGCGCGCGCTCCTCGAGCGCGACGCTCGCGGCTTCGGCACCACCGCCGGGATCTTCCTGAGCTTCGACGGCGCGCTCGATCCCGAGGTCGAGAGCGACTTTGCGGAGAGCATCGCCGGCGACGCTCGGGTCTTCTTGATGGACGTCGACGACGCCTCCCCGGACCGCGGGCGGCGGCTCCCGGTCCGGGTGCGCTTCGCGGAAGACGCCGGACCCTTCGCAGCTCCCAACCTGCTCTCGCTCGTGCCGCTCCAGGGCATCTCGCTCCGAGCCAACACGCGCTACGCCGCCGTCGTCACGCGGGAGGTCCGAGACACGAGCGGCGCGCGGCTTGGCGTGCCCACTTCGCTCCAGCGCATCCTGCGCGACGAGCTCCCGGACGGCATGAGCGAGGCGGCCTTCGACGAGCATCGGGCCGCGGTCAGCGCGCTCGACGCGTTCGGCGTCCCGAAGGCGGAGCTGGCCGGGCTCGCCGCGTTCACGACCGACGACCCGACGCGGGACCTCGGCGCGGTCCGAGAGGCGATGCTCGCGGCGCCGCCGCCGAGCGTCGCGGCGTTCGCGGCCAAGGAAGTGTTCCCGGACTTCTGCGTGTTCGAGAGCACGCTCGAGATGCCGGTGTTCCAGGCTGGCGCGCCGCCCTTCAAGGAGGAGGGCGGCGAGTGGCAGCTCTCGCCGGACGGGACACCGCTCTTGCAGGGAAAGGAGACGGCTCGCATCGTGGTCACGCTGCCCCGGCGGGCCATGCCGGCGGCGGGCTTCCCGGTGGTGATCATGAGCCGTACCGGTGGCGGCGGCGATCGCCCGCTGGTCGATCGCGGCGTGCGGGCCACGCCCGGCGGCGCGGCCATCGCCCCCGGGACGGGCCCGGCCTTGCAGTTCGCTCGCGCCGGCTGGGCCGGAGTCAGCGTCGACGGCCCCCACGGCGGCCTGCGCAACGTGACCGGTGGCGACGAGCAGTTCCTGATGTTCAACGTGACCAACCCCGCGGCGCTGCGCGACAACGTGCGCCAGTCGGCCGCCGAGATCGCGCTCCAGGCCCGCGTGCTCGCGAAGCTCGCGATCGACGCCGCGAGCTGCCCGGACCTGGTCACGAGCGGCGGGCCGGCCAAGCTCGACGCGAACGCGCTCGCGCTCATGGGCCACTCCATGGGCGCGACCATCGCACCGCTGGTGCTCGCGATTGAGCCGATGTTCCGCGCGGGGATCCTGAGCGGTGCCGGTGGAAGCTGGATCGAGAACGTGCTCTACAAGCAGAAGCCGGTGCCGGTGAAGGGCTTCGCCGAGCTGCTCCTGGGCGTGGCCGGTAAGCACTCGCTCTCGGAGAGCGACCCCGCGCTTTCGCTGTTCCAATGGGCGGCCGAGCCCGCCGATCCGCCGGCGTACGGCCGGGCCGTCGTGCACGAGCCCGCCGCGGGAGCGCCGCGACACGTGCTCTTGCTCCAGGGTATCGTCGATCACTACATCATGCCGAGCATCGCCAACGCGACCAGCCTCTCGCTGGGGCTCGATCTCGCCGGCGAGTCCCTCGACGCCGCGACGCCCGAGCTCGCCGACCTGCCGCACCTTGAGGAAGTCATCGCCTTCTCCGGTCGCGCTCAGATCGCGCTCCCGGCCGCCGGCAACGTGAGCGCCGGCGGCAAGCCCAAGGCCACGGCGGTCGTCGTGCAGCACCCGGAGGACGGAGTCGAAGACGGCCACGAGGTCGTGTTCCAGACCGAGGCGCCGAAGCATCAATACCAGTGCTTTCTCGAGAGCCTCGCCGCTGGCCTGCCGCGAGTCCCGAAGCCCGCGGGCGAGCTGGCGGCGTGCGAGTGAACGCCGCGAGGAAGTAGACTCGGGCCCCGTGGCAACCCTGCTCGGCAAGATCGAGGTCGAGACCCGCGGCCACGCCGACGTGGTGGACGTCACCGCGATGGAGAGTGAGCCGCCCTATTCGGCTTCTTCACGCAGCCGAATGGGACCGAATTTCTCCGGGTGCCGCGGCTCGGGGCGCTGCTTCTCGTAGAACGCGCGGATGACGTCCATGTCGGCGCGCACGTCGCCCGTCAACTCGATGGGCGGACCGAAGCCGCCCTCCTTGTGACGGTAGTCGAGGAACCCCGGCACCACCGGGACCTTGGCGCCGAGGGCGATGCGGTAGAAGCCGGACTTCCAGTACTCGGTGCGGCTGCGCGTGCCCTCCGGCGGAATGACCAGGTAGAAATCCTCCCGGCGCGCGAGCTCCTCGGTCATCTGCCCCACCATGCCGTTGGCCTTGGAGCGGTCGATCGGTACGCCACCCACGGCGCGGACCACCAACCCCGCGGGCGGCTTTCCCCAGGCGTCCTTGACCATCCACGAGATGGCCATCCCCGCCGACTGCGCCAGGAGCACGAGCAACAGGCCGTCCATGTTGTCGGTGTGGGGCACCGCCAGGCACACCGCGCGCCGCGGCTCGGGGATCTCTCCGACGAAGCGCCAACCACCGAGGGCTTTGAGCGCGGCTCGAGCGGCGCGGGCTTTGAGCGTGCTTCGGTCACCGCGGCGGGTCATGGCCGCACGGAGCTTCGCACGCCGGCGTCGCCAGGTGCTAGTGCGACAGTCACGGACCCGCGGGACCGCGCAGCACAGCGCCATCGAGATGGGGCAGCGGGGCCTTCGCCAGCCGCTCGAGGAGCGCGTCCGGGTCCAGAGCAGCTTGCAGGATCGGCCGGTGTTGGGGGCGGATGAAGCCGAGCTCGCAGGCGCTGTCGAGGAAGGCGAGGAGCCCGTCGTAGAAGCCGTCGGCGTTGAGCAACCCCACCGGCTTCTCGTGGTAGCCGAGCTGCGTCCAGGTCGTCACCTCGAAGATCTCCTCCAGCGTGCCCCAGCCCCCGGGCAGCGCGACGAAGGCGTCGCTGAGCTCGGCCATGCGGTGCTTGCGCTCGTGCATCGTCTCGACCACCACGAGCTCGGTCACGCCTCGGTGCCCGAGCTCGAGGTCCAAGAGCTTCCTGGGGATCACGCCGATGACCTCGGCGCCAGCGGCGAGCGCCGCGTCGGCCAGGCTGCCCATCAGGCCGATGCTGCCGCCGCCGAACACCACGCCGATCCCGCGTCGCGCCAGGCACTCGGCCATGCCGCGCGCGACCACTCGCCAGCGCTCGTCCACCAAGTTGCTCGAGCCGCAGTAGACGCAGACCCTTCGGAACCGTCGCATCACACGGGCAGCCTAGAGCCTGCGGTGGCCTGAGCAAAGCCGACGCATCCTCCAAATGACCGCATTCGGTCGTCGAAACCGGCTCCGCTGATGCAATCGTGACGCGCGCGCGGGTTGCGCCGAACGCTTCCAAGGCGTATATGTTGCGGGTCGAGAGTCCGGCTCGCATTCACTCCGGAGCTTCCAAGGAGCCCGTGGTGTCGAAGCACGAGCGACATCGATTTCGCACTCCGATGTGAGTGCAGGCCGGCCATTGGCCGCGTTGCCTGGAGAAAACAGCATGGATCGCCAAGTCAGGATGACGAAGAAGGACCGCGCCGGAAAGATCGTCGCGCTGTGCAACCCCGGACAACCGTGGTCACCGCGGCGCACAGCCGACGTCATCAAGGACATCAACGGCAACAAGTCCAGCTACTACGTCAAGCAAGCGGAGCGACGGAAGTACGTCCGTGTCATCTCTGGCACCGGCCTGGTGACCACCAACGACGCCGCGAACGAGAACAACTTGGACAACCTGCCGACCGTGTGAGTCGGGCGAGAGGTCGGCGATGCGCAACAAAGAACTCCTCCTGAACAGCATCGAGCGGGCCCAGCGCGACGTCGCTTCTGCGGAAGCGGACCTCGAGCGCCTGCTCGGCGAGCTGTTGCAGGCGCCGCGCGCCGACAAGACCACGGTGAGCCGGGTCATCGAAGAGGCCTTCGGCAAGCTGCGGTCGGCGAAGTCCGATCTGGCTGATCTCGAGACGATCGTGTCGTCGGACGACGACTGACCCGCTGGCGGGACCCGGTCGAGGCGAGCTATCGTCTGGATCGATGAGGCTCTCCCCGGCGTTCCTGGCGCTCTTCTTGGTCGCTTGCGGCGGAGACGACGCCGCAACCGAGGCCGGCGAGCCGGGCACGCGCCTCGTGTTCGAGCTCGGCGCCGACCTGTCCGATCCGGCTCAGTTCTTCGACGCGCCCTACCCCAGCGACTTGCGCACGGACGCCGACGGCCACCCGGAGGTGACGGGCTATCCGAACCCCAACGCGGTGGGGATCGTGGACGGCTTCGTGGAGAGCGCCCACGAGGCGCGGGGATTTCCCACCATTCCGGTGGTGTACTTCCGCTTCGACGGCCCGCTCGCGCCGCGCAGCTTGGACGACGTCGTGGCCGCGGACTCGGGCTCGTCGATCTTGTTGCTCGACGTGGACCCGGGCTCGCCGGAACGCGGCCGCCTCTTCCCCGTCGTCGCGCAGACGACGCCAGCGGACCCTTACGTGCCCGAGCACCTGCTCTCGGTGGCGCCCCGGCCGGGCTTCGTGCTCCGGCCCGATACGAGCTACGCCGCAGTCGTGCTGCGGTCGGCGAACGATGATGCCGGCAATCCGCTGGGTGTGCCCCCCGTCTTGGCTCGCCTCGCCAAGCGCGCGCCCGCCGGCGAGGCCGAGAAGCGAGCCGACACCACCTTCGCTCCGCTCTGGGAGACGCTCGCCACGCTCCAGATCGACCCGGGCAACGTGGCCGCCGCGACGCTGTTCACCACCGGCGACGTGGTACGCGAGCTCGCCGAGCTGACGACCCAGGTCGTCGCCAAGTACGACGTGACGCTGGCGGATCTTGCCATCTACGACGACCCGGAGGTCACCGACTTGTGCATTCTCGCAGGGAGCGTCGAATACCCCCAGTTTCAGACCGGGAAACCCCCGTTCAACAGCGACGGGCGCTTCGTCATCGGCGCATCTGGCCTGCCGGTCGAGCAGCGCCAGGAGAAGGCTCCTTTCAAGATCGTGCTGCCGAAGTCGGAGATGCCGGCCAAGGGCTATCCCCTGTTGCTCAACATCCACGGCTCCGGTGGCTTCAGCATCGCGATGGTTCGACCGGTCGCCGACGACGGCAAGCCGGGCCCGGCTCTCGGGCCAGCGTTCCCGTACGCGGGGCGCGGCTTCGCCATGGCGGGCATGGCCATGCCGCTGAACCCCGAGCGCCTCCCGGGAGCCAGCGAGACGGCCTACATCAACGCCAACAACATGGCGGCGATCCGCGACACCTTCCGCCAGGGGTCGCTCGAGCTCGGGCTGTTCCTCGAGGCGCTGGAGAAGCTCGAGATCTCGCCGAGCGCCCTGGGTGCCTGCACCGGCCCGACGCTGCCGGCCGGGGCGACGCACTTCCGCTTCGACGTGGACAAGATCGGCGTGACCGGCCAGTCGATGGGCGGCATGTACACCAACATCGTCGGCGCCACGCTACCTCAGCTCCGCGCGCTGGTTCCGACGGGCGCCGGTGGCCACTGGACGCACTTCATCTTCCACACGCCGCTGTCCGGCGGGAAGTTCCCGGCGCTGATCAAGCTCGTGCTGGCGGGGACGGAGCCGCTGTCCTTCGTGCACCCGGTGATCGGCCTGGGCGCGGCGGCGCTCGAAGCCGCCGATCCCGTCGTGTACGTGGGGCGCATCGCTCGGCGCCCGCTCGAAGGCCATCCGGTGCGGTCCATCTACGAGCCCTGCGCGCCGCAGGACTCGTACTTCGCCACCGAGACCTACGACGCCATGGCTCTCGCCTACGGCCACCCGCAGGCGGGCGAGGCCCAGTGGACGAGCATGCAGGACGCCCTCGGGCTGGCCGACCTCGACGGCATCGTGTCGCTTCCGCTGGAGAACAACCTGAAGAGCGAGAGCGGGACGGCCTACACCGGTGCGGTGCTTCAGTTCGCGCCCAAGGCGTTGCCCGGGGAGACGCTCGACGGCCACGCCATCTACTCGCGGCGCGACGACGTGAAGTACCAATACTCGTGCTTCATGCAGTCGTTCTTCGCTACCGGCAAGGCGCGCATCCCAGCGCCGAAGGATGACTTCACGGCCGCCTGCGAGTGAGGGATGACGGAGGGGCCTCCGCATGCTGCGATTCCATTCGATACGGACCGACCCGTCAGCTAGCCTTGCCTCCCCGCGCGATGTCACTCCCCAAGCTCCTCGAGGGCCGCCTCGCCCTGCCCGTGATCGGCGCACCGCTCTTCATCATCTCCACGCCCGAGCTGGTGCTCGCGCAGTGCAAGGCCGGCATCGTCGGCGCTTTTCCGGCTCTGAACGCCCGTCCGCCGGAGCTCTTGGACGAGTGGCTCGGCCGCATCACGCGCGAGCTCGCGGAGTGGGACGCGGCGCACCCGGAGGCGCCTTCCGCGCCGTTCGCGGTCAACCAGATCGTCCACAAATCGAACGATCGACTCTCGCACGACCTCGAGCTGTGCGTGAAACACCGCGTGCCCATCGTGATCACCTCGCTCGGCGCCCGCGAGGACGTGAACCGCGCGGTCCGCGACTACGGCGGCATCGTGCTGCACGACATCATCCACATCACCCACGCCAAGAAGGCGCTGGAGAAGGGCGCCGACGGCCTGATCGCGGTGGCCGCCGGGGCGGGCGGGCACGCAGGCACGCTCTCGCCCTTCGCGCTGGTGCAGGAGATCCGACAATTCTGGCAGGGCCCGCTGGTGCTGGCGGGCGCCATCGCCAACGGACGCTCGGTGCTCGCGGCTCGCGCCCTGGGCGCCGACCTCGCCTACGTCGGCTCCGCGTTCATCGCCACGCGGGAGGCCAACGCCCCGGACTCCTACAAGCAGGCCATCGTCGAGTCGAAGGCGGCGGACATCGTCTACACGAACCTGTTCACCGGCGTACACGGCAACTACCTGCGCTCGTCCATCGCCGCCGCTGGCCTGGACCCGGACGCCTTGCCGCCGAGCGACCCCTCGAAGATGAGCTTCGGGTCCGGCCGCACCAAGGCTTGGCGCGACATCTGGGGCTCGGGCCAGGGCATCGGCGTGCTCCACGAAGTGACCAGCGCCGCCGAGCTGGTCGCGCGCCTGCGTCGCGAGTACGAGAGCGCCAAGCTGGAGCTCTCGCCATGATCCCCAAAGAGCTGATCAAGGCCCTGCGCAAGATCGAGATCACGACGAACCGGCTCGCGACCGAGCAGCTGTCGGGGAACTACACTTCGGTGTTCAAGGGCCAGGGCCTGGCCTTTCGCGAGGTGCGCCAGTACCAGCCCGGCGACGACGTGCGCAGCATCGACTGGAACGTCAGCGCGCGCATGAACGACACCTACGTCAAGGTGTTCGTCGAAGAGCGCGAGATGACCGTGATGCTGGTGGTCGATCTATCGGCCAGCGAGAGCTTCGGCACCCGGCGCTCCAGCAAGGCCGCACTGGCGGCCGAGGTGGCGGCGCTGTGCGCCTTCAGCGCCATCAAACACAACGACCGCGTGGGGCTGATCCTGACCAGCGACCAGATCGAGAAGATCGTGCCGCCGAAGAAGGGGCAGAAGCACGTGATGCGCGTGGTGCGCGAGATCCTGGGCGCGAAGCCGGAGCGCACCGGCACGGATCTGGGGGTCGCGCTCGAGACGCTGTACAACGTGGCCCGCCGCCGCAGCGTGGCCTTCGTGCTCTCGGACTTCTACGCCAGCGGCTACGAGCGCGCGCTGGCACTGGCGGCGGCCCGGCACGACGTGATCCCGTGCCTCTTGCTCGATCCGCGCGACGAGGAGCTCCCCGACGTGGGCCTGGCGACCTTCGAGGACTTCGAGACCGGCGAGAGCGTCCTGGTGGACACCTCGAGCCCGCGGGTGCGCGCTCACTACGCGCACCAGATGCGCGCCATGCGCGCGGAGCACGTCAAGCTGTTCCGGAAGCTCGGCCTCGATCACGTGGTGATCCGCACCGATCAACCGTACGTGAAGCCGCTGCGCGATCTGTTCGCGCGGCGCGCGCGGCGACTGCGGCGCTGAGCAACTGGCCAACGTGCTCGCCGCGGCGTAGTATGTCCGGATGGGTTCGTCGTCGAAGCGCGTCGTGCTCGGAGCGCTCGCGTCCACTTTCGCCGCCGTGCTCGCGGCCTCGTGCAGCCTCTCGTCCCTGGACGACCTCAAGGGCTCGCCGAGCGGGCAGAACGACGCCGGGCAGAGCGGCGACGCGGGCACGGACGGGCAGATCTCCACCGACGGCGGCGACGCCGGCGGCTGCGTACCCGTGAGCTGCAAGGCCACGAACGCCGAGTGCGGCAGCATCCCGGACGGCTGCGGCGACAGCCTCGACTGCGGCGAGTGCGAGCCGGGGCTGTTCTGCGGCGGGAGCGGGCCGAACCGCTGCGGGACCACGCCCTGCCTGCCGAAGACCTGCGCCGATCTGGCGGCGAGCTGCGGAACGGTGTCCGACGGATGCGACAAAGTCCTCGACTGCGGGACCTGCACGGCGCCGGAGACGTGCGGCGGCGGCGGCGCGGCCAACGCCTGCGGCTGCACGCCCAAGACCTGCGCCCAGCAGGGCGCCGCCTGCGGCACCATCTCCGACGGCTGCGGCAACAACATCGTGTGCGGCAGCTGCCAGCTGCCGCAGGTGTGCACCAACAACCAGTGCGGCTGCACGCCAACCAAGTGCGCGGACGTCGGCGCGGACTGCGGCACGATCTCCGACGGCTGTGGCGGCACCGTGAGCTGCGGCTCCTGCCCCAGCGGCCAGTCGTGCGGCGGCGGCGGCGCCAACAAGTGCGGCTCGAACCCTTGCGTGCCGACGTCGTGCGCCGCCGCGGGCAAGAACTGCGGCACCATCTCCGACGGCTGCGGCAAGACGCTCTCCTGCGGCAGCTGCTCCAGCCCGGACACCTGTGGCGGCGGCGGAACGGCGAATGTCTGCGGTTGCACGCCGACCAGCTGCGCGGCCGAAGGCAAGAACTGCGGCAGCATTCCCAACGGTTGCGGCGGCAACCTGAGCTGCGGCACTTGCACCAGCCCCAACACCTGCGGCGGCGGCGGCACCGCCAACGTCTGCGGTTGCACGGCCACGACCTGCTCCGCGCAAGGCAAGAATTGCGGCAGCATTCCCAACGGCTGCGGCGGCAACCTGAGCTGCGGCAGCTGCACCAGCCCCAACACCTGCGGCGGCGGTGGCACCGCCAACGTCTGCGGCTGCACGCCGACCAGCTGCGCGGCCCAGGGCAAGAACTGCGGCACCATCTCCAACGGCTGCGGCGGCAACCTGAGCTGCGGCACCTGCACGAGCCCCAACACCTGCGGCGGCGGCGGCACCGCCAACGTCTGCGGCTGCACGCCGACCAGCTGCGCCGCTCAAGGCAAGAACTGCGGCAGCATCCCCAACGGCTGCGGGGGAACGCTCAACTGCGGCACCTGCACCGCGCCGAGCACCTGTACCAACAACGTGTGTACCGCCTGCGTGCCGAACCCCGATCCTTGCCCCTCGAGCCAGTGCGCTGGCACGGCGTCGGACGGGTGCGGCGGAACGGTGAGCTGCACGGCCAATTGCGGCCTGGCGGGGGAGTGTCCCTGTGCGGGCGGCCACTGCGCCGGCAACTACTGCTCGTGCAACCCCGGGCCGTGCCTCTGACGCGCGCTCGAATTCACGGGGCCTCCGGCTCCGGCGGCGCCCCGAGCGCGGCGACGAGCTCGTCGAAGCTCTCGCAGGCGACCTGCCACGACGCCGGGTTCGGCACCTCGGCGCTGCGGCAGATCCGCACGCGACCGGCGGGGCTGTCGTCAAACAGGTAGAAGCGGCCTTCTCCGTCCGTCGCGAACAGGAGCTGATCCGGCGCGTGCTCGTCCACGCCCCAGCCGCGGTGCTCCGAGAGCACCTGCTCGGCCGGAGTCAGGTAGATGGCGCCAAGACCCGGCACCGGCAGCCCGCGCACGCTCCCGGCCCCGCCGTTGGTGGCCCGGAGCAGGTCGAGATAGGCCGACGGCAGCGCGAACGGCGCCTCGCGGATCAGGCCGAGCAGGGCGAAGTTGCCGACGGGCTCGCGCAGCCGGAAACCCAGCTGCTCGAGCCGTGTGCGCAGGCGCCCAGCCATGCGCCCATGCTAAACCCCCGGTCGATCCCGCGCGTCGGAATACGCATGGCGCCGAGATTGTCTCCCCGAAGCGGGTCGAGCTATAGCAAGCGCCGGTTTTTCCGAGGAGCTTCGCAGGGATGAACGGAGAGAGCGCACCCCGCCGGAGGCAGCCCCGCCCGTGAGAGCTCGGCGCCTGCTCTGGGCCTTGTGCGCGTGGTCGTCGCACGGGCTGGCGGACGCCGGCACGGGCGCGCCGGAGCGCGTGACGGCGACCTGCATCGAGCGCTGGCCGGAGGGCAAGCCTCGTCCGAAGCTGGAGGAGCGCTTCCCGGACAAGGGCACCAGCGGCTGGGCCGCCACCCTCGAGGTGGTGGTCGAGCACGGCAAGGGCGAGACCGTCCTGCCGAACGGCTTTCGTATCGAGCTGGAGAGCGACGCCGCCCGGGCGCTCGAGCGCGCGGGCTTCGCCATCCCGGACGCGGACGGCGGCGCGGGACCGAGCATCCAGGTCACGCCCAGCGGGGACACGGCGAAGAGCACGGTGAAGGTGCCGGTCGTGGCCCTGCCACCGAAGCCAGGCCGCAGCGTGCTGGAGCTGCCGCCGTTGCCCATCGCCATCGCTCGCGCCAGCGGCGAGCTCGTCACGCTGTGCACCGCACCGCACAGCATCGTGATCGACGACCCCATCGCGAGCACGCCCGACGCTCAGCCCAAGGACAACCCGCCGCCGCGTCCGGAGCGCGAGGTCTGGACCGCGGCCAAGCAGGTCACGCTCGCGGCGCTGGTGGCTCTGCTCGTCGGTGCGCTGGTGGCGTGGCTCATCGGCCGCTGGCGCGCCCGGCCGAAGCCCGTCCCGCCGCCGCCGCCGCCGCGCCCCCCGTGGGAGGTGGCCTTCGAGGAGCTGGGTGATCTGCGCGCACGCGAGCTGATCAAGAACGAGCGCTACGCCGAGCACTACGCCCGCGTCTCCCACATCGTGCGCAAGTACTGCGGCGATCGCTATGGCTTCGACGGGCTGGAGAGCACGACCCGCGAGATGATGAGCGTGCTGCGCCGGGTGGTGCCACCCATCGTGGTGCTGCCGGAGATCGAGGCCTCGCTGCGCCACGCAGATCTGGTGAAGTTCGCCCGCCTCACGCCCAGCGCCGAGGAGTGCGAGGAGGCTCTGGCGCGCGCCGAGCAAATCGTTCGGCGCACGGTCCCGCTGATCACCGAACCGCCGCTGCCGCCGCCCAGCGCTACCCCGCCGCCTCCGCCCGAGGCGCAGCCTGGACAAGGAGCTGGTGCGCCATGACGCCGCCCAAGGCTCCGCCGTCGCCGCGCCGTCCTGGGCCCCGCGCGCCGGGTCCGCGCTCGCGCCTGTGGCAGCGCATCGGCGTGGTGACGCTGGCGCTGATCGGCGCGCTCGGCGCGGGCATCGCCTACCCCGCCATCGCGCGAGGGCCGGAGCTCTTGAACGCGAGCTGGCAGAACTGGTGGTTCTTGCCGCTCCTGGTCCTGGTGCCATTGGTGTTCTGGCGCGCCACCTGGGGAGAGGACCGGCGCACGCCGCGGCTCCGGGTGGGGACGCTCTTGCCCTTCACCCTAGGCCCGGTGGGCTGGCACGTGTGGCTGCGCGACGTGCCGGGCGTGTTCCGCTCCGTCGGCGTCGGGTTGTTCATCCTGGCGCTCGCCCGGCCCATCAACACGTTGCACCCGGAGATCACCGACGAGCGCGGCATCGACATCGTGCTGGTCCTGGATCTGTCCGGGTCGATGCAGGCCGTGATCGACAACGTGCCCGAGAACTTGCAGAAGTTCATGCCGCGGGAGCGCGATCGGCGCATCCGTCCGACCCGCCTGGACGTGGCGAAGGCCGTCATCCGCGACTTCATCTCGCGGCGCAAGACCGATCGCATCGGCGTGGTGGTGTTCGGCAAAGAAGCCTACGTGCTCTCGCCTCCCACGCTGGACTACCACCTGCTCGACGCGCTGGTCTCCAAGATGGCGCTCAAGCTCATCGACGGCAGCGCCACGGCCATCGGCGACGCGACCGGCGTCGCGGTCGCGCGGCTGCGCCGCAGCCAGGCCCGCAGCAAGGCGGTCATGCTGCTGACCGACGGCGACAACAACGCAGGGCAGATCTCGCCAGAGTACTCGGCTCACCTGGCCAAGCTGGTCGGCGCGAAGCTCTTCACCATCCAGATCGGCAGCGGCGAGGTCGCCGAGGTGCAGGACGGCTTCGATCTGTTCGGCCAGCCGCGCTACGTCACGGTGCCCTTCCCGGTGAACCCCGAGCTCTTGAAGAAGCTCGCGGAGGAGACCGGTGGCGAGACCTACGTGGCCAGCGATGCGACCAAGCTCCAGGAGAGCTTCCACGACGTGCTCGACAAGCTGGAGAAGACGCGCTTCGAGGCCAGCATCGCCAGCTTCGAGGACATGTACCGGTTCCTGCTCCTGCCCGGCGTGCTCCTGATCGCCCTGGACGCCATCCTGCGCGCGCTGCTGCTCAGGAGGTTCCCGTGAAGTTCGCCCAGCCGCTCTGGCTGTTCGGGACCGGCCTCGCGGTCGTGGTGGCGGTGCTCCTGGTGACCGGCGGGCTGCTCCTGATCCGCTCGGTGCGCCGCTTCGGCGACGAGAAGCTGGTCGAGGGCCTGCTCACCGCCAAGCCCAGCGCGCGTCGCGCCTTCAAGGGCGCGCTCCTCGTGCTGGCGGTCGCGTTCGGGTTCTTCGCGGCCGCGCAACCGCAATACGGCCGTGGCACGCGCATCATCCCGGCGACCAACCTCGACGTGATCGTTGTGCTCGACTACTCGAAGAGCATGCACGCGCGCGACGTGAAGCCGTCGCGCATCGCTCGGGCCAAGACCGAGGTGGCGCAGCTGATCGCCGACCTGCCGGGCGCCCGCTTCGCAGCGGTGGCCTTCGCCGGCGAGCCCATGGCCTTCCCGATGACCAGCGACGGCAGCGCGGTCGCGCAGTTCTTCCGGCAGCTCACGCCGAACGACATGCCGGTGGGTGGGACCGCCATCGCCCGCGCGCTGGAGTCCGCGCGGGAGCTGTTCGGTCGGGACCCGCTGTCGCGCTCCCACAAGAAGGTGATCGTCCTGGTCACGGACGGCGAGGACCTCGAGGGCGATCCGGTGAGCGTGGCGCAGGCCGCGGCGCAGGACGGGGTCACCGTCCACGTCGTCCAGATCGGCGGGCGCACTCCCGAGCCGCTGCCGGAGGTGAACGAGGCCGGCGAGATCAGCGGCTGGCGCACCGACTCCGAAGGCAAGCCGGTGACCACGCAGCTCTCCGCGGCGGGAGAGGCCCAGCTCGGCAAGATCGCCGCGGCGAGCGGCGGCAACGTCGCCCGGAGCGAGGCCGGCGCCACCGGCATCCGCGCCATCGCCGCCTCGCTGCGCAAGATGATGACCGGCGAGCTCAGCGAGCGCGTGGAGACGGTGTACGCCGACGTCTATCTGTGGCCGCTCCTGCTCTCGCTCGGCCTGCTGCTCGCCGAGACGTTCATCCCCGAGACGCCGCGGCGCCCGCGTCCGACCCAGGTGCCGCCGCCGCCGCACAAGACCCGGGTGAAGCGCAAGCGCAAGACCCTGGCGGCCGTCGCGGCGGGAGCGGCGCTTCCCCTCGCTCTGCCCCTGGGCTGCGACGGCGGAGTCGATCGTCTCTTCGAGCGCAACGCGCCTCGGGTGGACGAGGCCATCGCCGCCCTCGACGCCGGCGACGCGCAGGCCGCCGTGGGCCTGCTCGCGGAGTACCTGGCGACCGGCAAGTGCGAGCAGGGGCAGATCGGCACTAACGACGGGCTCCGCCAGCGCTCGAACGCGAGCTTCGATCTGGCCCTGGGTTTGTTCGAGATCGCGGAGACGTTCGGCAAGCGCTTCGGCGACGAGGAGTCCGCGGGCGACGCCGGGCTCACGCCGGCAGAAGAAGCAGCGCTGGCCGAGCGCAGCGACCAGGTGGACTGCGCGCTGAAAATCGTGGAGCTGGTCGCGCTCGATCAGAAGGTGGCGATCGATCTCCGCGCCCGCGCCCACTACCTGGCCGGCAACCTGGAGTTCCTGCGCCGTCGCTACCGCGTCGCGGTCAACCATTACGACCGCGCGCTGAAGCTGATCCCGGGTCTGCCGGACGACGCCGGCGACGGCATCGGGCGGGACGCCGCCTGGAACCGCGCCATCGCGCTGCGCCGCGCCGAGGACGAGGAGGCGAAGCAGGACGCGAGCCAAGAGGCCGAGCCCGACTCGAGCGACGCGAGCGAGGACCAGAACCCGGAGGGCGGCGACGGCAGCTCGCCGGACGCGGGTGACGACGCGAGCGACGACGGCGGCGGCCCAGACGGCGGCAGCGACAGCGGACGCGACTCCGGCGACGACGGCCAGAGCCAGAGCGCCGATCAGGACGGCGGTCAGGAGGCCGGCAACGACTCGGGCGCGGGGCCGCAGGATCAGCCCGACGCGGGAGCGCCGCCGGATCAGCAGGAGAGCTCCAGCATCAACCAGGACGAGCGCATGCTCGACATGCTCGAGCGCGCGCCGACCTTGCAGCAGCAGGCGGCGCGGAACCGCGCGCTTCAGCGCCAGACGCGGACGGGAATGGAGGACAAGTGAGGCTCTTCGTCTCGCTCTGCCTCCTGGTCGCGCTGCTCGCGCTCTCGCAGAGCGGGCTGGCTCAGGCCACCGCGACGCTGAAGACCCAGATCTCGAGCCGACACGTCGAGGCCGGCGAGACCTTCACCGTCACCCTGACGGCGATGACGGACAAGGGCTCCACGCTGCCGCAGAGTCCGTCGCTGCCCGTGCCGTCAGGCTTCACCGTCCACGGTCCCAGCGTCGCGATGCAGCAGCAGGTCACGCTTCAGGGCGGCAGCTTCCTGCAACGCTTCGGTATCAGCGCCACCTGGACCCTCACGGGGTCGAAGACCGGCCGCTTCCGCATCGGACCACCGAGTGTCCTCATCGGCACCCAGCGCTCGAGCGGCGACGTGATCGAAGTCCAGATCGTGCCGCCGGGCACGTCACCGCGCCCGCGCCACCGCGATCCGCTCGATCCCTTCGGCTTCGGCTTGCCTCAGATCCCGGGGCTGCTCGGCGACGACCCGCCGCCGCAGGACCTGCCGCCCTTCCCCGAGGAGCTCAGGGTGATGCAGCCCGAAGAGCCGGTTGCGTTCCTGCGCGCCGTCGCCACGCCGACCCGAGCCGTCGTCGGCGAGCAGATCACGCTGAAGATCTTCGCCTACGGCGGCCGCGGACCGTTTCGCGAGACCAACACCTCGGAGCCGAGCCGCGAGGCGTTCCTGGCCCAGACCATCCTGGAGAGCTCCTACGCAGAGACGATGCACCGCGTGCCCATCGGCGACGAGATCTGGCACGCGAAGAAGATCCGCGAGCTCGCGCTGTTCCCCATCCGCACCGGCAGGCTGACCATCGGCGCCATGCGCATGGGCTTCGAGGGGCGCGGCTACCCCAGCTCTGGCGCGCACAAAGGCCTGGTTCGCACGAGCGTCCCCATCGCCATCGACGTGGTCGAGCCCCCGCTTCAGGGACGCCCAGCCGGCTACAAGCCGGGTGACGTCGGGCGCTTCGCGCTCTCCGCCAACATCGAGCCCCGGGAGATCGCGGCCGGAGACGCCGTCAGCGTGGTGGCCAAGCTCGAGGGCACCGGCAACCTGCCGCTCGCGCTCAAGACGCCGCAGCAGACCGGGGTGACCTGGCTCGAGCCCACGACGGTGGAGGAGATCGAGCCCCGCGGCTCGCGCGTCGGCGGCTGGCGCAAGTACACCTACGTCGTGCGCATCGACACTCCGGGCGACGTCGATCTCGGCGAGCTCACGCTTCCGTATTGGGACCCCGAGAGGGAGTCCTACGACATCGCGAAGGCAGCGCTCGGAAGCATCAAGGTTCGTCCGGGCAAAGCACCGGTCGAGCCGGCGGCTGACGACGCACTGGCTGGTGCCCTCGCGCCGCGCAAGGTGCTGGGCGGCGCACCGGCAGCGCGAGCGCCGCTGACGGACGCGGGCTGGTTCTGGCCGGTGGTGTTCCTGGCGCCCCTCGGCGTGGTGATGGCCGGTGCCGGCCGACAGCTGAGCAAGCGCCTGAGCACGCGCTGGCGAGAGCAGAAGCAGAGCCACGGCTCGCTGGCTGCGCGCGCCCTCGCCGACGCGCGCGCCGCCCTCGGGCAGGGCGACGCGGGCCGCGCCGCCAGCCAGGCCGAGAAGGCCGTGCTGCTCGCCGTGGAGGGCGCGACCGGTCTCGGCGCTCGCGCGGTGCTGAAGGCCGAGCTCGCGAACGAGCTCGAAGCGCGCGGCCTCGACGCGGGCCTCTGCGAGAACGTCGTGACCCTGCTCGAGCGCTGCGACGACCTGCGCTTCACCGGCGCCGCCGAGGCGACGGGCGCCGAAGAGCTAGTCGAGCGCGCCGCGAAGATCGTGAAGGCGCTGGGGCGCGGCGCATGAGAGGGCGAGCGATCGCTTTGGTGCTCGCCGGCGCGCTGCTCTGCTCACCGTCGCCGGGCCGAGCCGACGCAGCTCAGGAGAAGGCCTTCGCCGAGGCGGTGCAGAGCCTGGAGCGCGGCGCCTACGACGACGCCATCGATCGCCTGGAGTCGCTGGCGGACAGCGGCTTCAGCCACGCCGACGCCAGCTACAACCGAGCCGCCGCCTACGTGGCCCGCGCGCGCTCGCCGGTCGCGCGCCCCGGCGATCTGGGCCGCGCCGTCGCTGCGCTCGAGGAGAGCCTGCTCTTGCGTCCGGACGACGCCGACGCCGAGCGTGCCCTGGAGCGCGTGCGCGGCGAGATCGCCCGGCGCCGCGCCCGCGAGGGCGCCGAGCCCGTGATCGCCAAGACCACGCTCTCCCGCGCGCTGGTCGCGCTCTTGCCGGAGAGCGCGTGGGCCGCGCTCGCCGCCCTCGGCTCGCTCCTGGCCTCGCTGGGCCTCGGCGCGCGCTTTGCCTATCGCGTCGAGCGGCGCCGCCTGGCCGCGACCATCGTGGCCAGCGCCGGCGCAATGCTGCTCTGCGTGTGCGGCTCGCTCGCGCTCGGCGCGCGGCACTTCCGCCTGAGCTCGCGCCCCGCCGTGGTGGTGGTCGGCGATGCGCGCCTGCTGGACGAGACCGGCAAGCCGCTGGTGCAGAAGGGCGGCGTGCCCGAGCACGTCTCCATGCCCGAGGGCACGAGCCTCTTCGTGCGCGAGCGCCGCGGCCAGCTGGTGCGCGTGGAGTGGGGCTCGACGGAGGCCTGGGTGGAGAGCTCGCAGCTCCGGGTGTTGTCGGGGGCGTGAGGCGCGCTCGGGGTCCAACTCAGGGCGCGTCGACCGGCGGACGCGAGCCTACCTCGCGCGGCTCGACAGGCTGCGCGCTCCGCTGCCCAACGTACCGCGAGGGCTACGCAAGTGCGGGGACGAACATGACGCAAGGTCATGTCGGGGAAGCGCGCACCCGCGCGGACATGCGAGCGTGCCCAGCTTGACCGGCGCGCGCTCGACTCGATAGCGTCGATCGTACCAACCGGGAGGGTCGGCTCATGCTCACGCAGCACGCAGCACGCAGCACGCAGCACGCAGCACGCAGCACGCAGCACGCAGCACGCAGCACGCAGCACGCAGCACGCAGCACGCTTGCGGCGCCTGCTGGTTTGGCTTGCCCTGGCCGCCGCCGTGCTTGCGGTCCTGACACCGGGCGTCGCGCGGGCCGGGAAGCTCCTGGGCGGAAACGGGGTATGTCCCCTACACCATTCTCCTTGGGTTCCCCACCGTGCAACGCCGCAGCCGTGGGAGTGCAGCATCGACGAGGACGACGACGGTCTCGACGACGAGATCGAGTCGGCGCTCGCGGATTGCTTTGCGCCGCAGCTTCACTTCACGCCCGATGAGCCGGCGCTGGCCGTCGACATCAAGTTTCCAGGCGGACGCGAGCCATTCACCGTGTTCAACGCCTATCCCGACGGCGCGAACCCGAACGTGGTGCACATCAAGTACGGAACGTTCTTCGGCAAGGATGGCGGCTACTTCGACAATGTCGTGTACATCCCCAACGTACCCGTGCCGATCGGCTACTGCGGACAAGGCGAGAACAAGCACGATGGGGACTCGATGTCCATCGAGGTCGAAGTGGAGTTGGTCACCGGGTCGGACGGGCGCACCGAGGCGCAGCTCCTTCGTGTCGAAGGCTGGCACCGGGACCTTGCGGGCACCGACAGCTCGGCGCTTTCGTGCTCGGTCGCAACCGACCTGATAGACCAAGTTCTCTTCCCATACTTCCGCTTGATCGAGTGCAGGCCCCCCGCCCAAGTCGAGACCCTCCGACTCGGCACGGTGAACGGCTCCGCTACGCACCCCATCGTGTTCGCGTCGTGGGGAAAGCACCACTACTACCTGAACCCGCCAGACGGAACCTGGGGAAGGCAGAAGGGTCAAGTCCTAGACCCAATCGCAGGGGCGATCTGCGCGCTCTTCGGCTGCTCCGGTTGGGTTGACGTCTACGAGGCCGTTGAGAAGACCACCAAGACGGGGGCACTCGTCGTCAACCCCGTGCTCCACTGGGCCTACCCCACCGCCCAGGACAAGCCAGTCCCAACCAACGTGGGTGCGGTCATCGACCCGTCGGCCAACCCGCTCGTTTCCGACAGGGATGAGCTGTGCCAGGGCTACACCGCCATGTACGCCGCGGTGTGCGCCTGCGACCCGACGGCATTCCCGGCCTGCGCCGCTGCACCCTCCGACCCGACCGCGTGCCCGACGGTCAAGAGCCTGCGGGACATCAACTGCAATCCTCCGCCATCTGCGGACTCGCCGCCCGCGAGTGCATGCCTTGCGCGAAAGAACACGAGCGGGCCGTCGAAGTTCATCGGCTCGATTGGTCAGTTGTACCCGGGAGCTTCCATTCAGAGCGGGAGCAACTTCTGCGGGACGGGCCAGGGGCTGGCGGGCAATCTCCCTCCGGGTTGCAGCTCGCCCGGGTGTTCGAGCCCGTTGCGGCACATCATGGCGGGCCTGGACAGCACCACGCTGGACTCCGACGGCGACGGCGTTCCGAACCACAGCGACCTATGCCCGGGAAAGAAGCCGCCATTCTTCCTGGGAGCTCACCTCGACAGCGACGGCGACGGCGCGGGCAACGACTGCGATCCCTCGGAGCTGCGGGACCTGTATGTGGGCGGCAAAGGCTTCCCCGCCTTGGCCGCGACCGGGTACCAATCCGGGCCAGGCTTTGCGGTGGACTACAAGCGGCGCGGTTGGGCCGACACGGACTCGGACGGCCAGCTGAACGGCGCCGACTTCTGCCCTTCCACGCCCGGCGTCGTGGCGGAGAAGTTCGCGAACGTGAACGAATGGGGCGAAAGGGCGAGCTTCCCGGGAACCGGTTCGCCTGCATTCGCGAGCTACGCCCAGCAGAACGACCCGCTCCTCGGCAGCTACACGCCGAGCGAGAAGAACCCTGGCTTCCTGACGCGAGGCACGCTGTGCGATCCGTACGAAGCCTCGGCGATGAAGGAGGACACGACCGAACCCGACGAGGTCCAGGGTGACCCCTGTCCACCCCTCGGCTTGTTCGGCAAGAACGAGGTGTTCCTGTCAGTCACGCCCGCGCGCGGAGTGAGCGCGAACGATCCGGCGCTCACCGGCACGAGCTCCACTTACGTCGACCGGTTGAAGGCAACGCTCGAGCAAGCTCAGCCCGTGCTGCTCGATGCCCGGCGCTGCGGTTGCCCCGAGTTTGGTTCTACAGGGAAGGCGGCCTGTTTGGACCGAGAGACTGGCTCTTGCAGGCAGGTGTCGCCGCTGCCTTCCTTTCCCGACACTGGAAGGCAGTGGCTACGGGTCGAACGGAAAGGCTGCGCGCACGAGACGCTCGCGGGCCAACCGTATTGTCGACCGCTTCCGGCGCGCGCGGGGGTTCCGCCACCAGTCATCTGCCCGATCGGGCCCTCCGCGAGCTGTCCGCCGTCAGACCCGGCGTTCTGGCCCAAGCCCTACGACATGTCGTGGGCCTGGGTGCAGGAAGCGAAGACGTACCCTGCACACTTCCCCTCCGACTGGCTCAGTACCGGGATCGACATCGTCACCAAGAAGCCATACCTGAAAACGAAGCCGGGGCTGCGCTTCACGTTCGCGACGCGGACGTTCCTGAGCTTGACCGGCGCGGATGGAAAGCCCGTCGACACCGACGCGAAGCCGCACCGTTACCCGGCTCACCCCCAGCTCACCCGCGTGGTCGGCAATCAGGCGGATCCGAACCCGGATCGCGAGTCCACTACAGGCGCGACAGTGCCGCTTCAAGTCGGCAACGAACGGGCCGGGAACCTCCGCACCACCTTCACGGAGCGCTTCATCCAGCCAATCGAGCCCCACCTGGCCATCAACCAGGATCCGACCTGCCCGGATTTCGTGAACGCTTCACCGGCGTCGGACGCCATCCACATGGCGTATGGCCCTGGCTGCTGGCCGCCCTGGATTTGCTTCCAGTCGCTGGACCGCGACTCCGTGCTCGTGCGCGCCGGCGACCTGACGCTCGCGGCGCTGCTTCGCTTCGGAGCCGGCGGGCGAGCTCAGCCGATTCAGGTCACGTCGCCGGACGGGAGCATCCTCGGCGGGCTGGACTGCCTGGTTTCAGGGGACTGCGGCGGGCTCGGCATCGCGGCCGGCGGAGCAGCGCCCGCAGGGGCGGCCATCGCCTCTGGACCCGTTCCCTGGCGCCTCGCGGTGCTCGCCCCCGAGGCCGCGGGCGGCGCGCGTCACGGCGCGCGTCCGGGGCTCGTGCTCGTGGCCGGATCCGGCGCGACGGGACGAGCCGACCGGCTGTGGGCACTGAGCGCCGCGAGCACGACGGGGGCGCGAGCGCGCTATGTCGTGACCCGGACGGGCACCGCTCTGCCGGGTACTGCGCTCGCCGACGTGTTCCTGGAGACCGGGAGCAACGCCATTGTCGCGTTTGGCGAGCCGGACGCTGAAACAGCGGCGTGGCTCCGTGTCCTCGACCTCGAGACCTTCGAGTGGACCGAGCTCCCCGTGGATCCTTCCCTGCCAGGGCGCAGCGGCGCGGGCTACGCGCTCTTCGACACCGCCCTGTACAGAGCTGGGGGCCATGACGGTACGGAGCTGCGCGGCGACGTCGTGGCGATCGACTGGCGCAGCGGGACGATTGCAGACACGGGGCTGACAGGCGAGCCGTTCCCGCGTCGCTCGGGACCGTTTCTCGGATGGGATGCTCAGGGCGCTGGGCTGATCTACGCAGGCGGCGCCGACGCGTGGGGCGTCGCGCACAGCGACGTCTGGTCCTTGCGCGTGGGCGTCAGCGATGCCTCTCGCATCGCGCGCGACGTGGCGCTCCCGCCGGGAAGCCAGGCGATTGACCGCGGTTCCATGTTGCTGGCCAGCGGCGCCAGCGGCCAGGCGCTGTGGTGGACCGTCGGCCAGATCGGAGCATCGGATCAGGTAACGCACAGCGTGCGCATCGCCGAAGGCGGCGGCTGGGTCGATGCTGACCCCAGGACGCTCGCAGCGTCCTTCCCTCGCTGCGAGGACGGGACGGAGGCGCGCCGCTGCGCCACGGGAACCGAGTGGTGGCGGGCGCCCGGCGCGCTCTGCGACAGCACGTGCCGCGCGAGGCTGTCCGAGACGTCGGCCGCGCTCGCCCAGCTCCCGGGCACCGGAGCGAGCGACATCGCTCTCGAAGGCTCCTCGCTCTGGGTGGCGCGGGGCAATGACGTGGACCTTTGGACGCTGCTCTCCGGCAAGGCCGAGAAGATCACCTCGATTCCGCTGGGCTCTCCAGTCCGGGCGCTCGCGGAGCAAGATGGGCTGCTCGCAGCGGCCACGGACGCCGGGATCAGCAGGATGCTCGGGGGAACCGCCTCATCGACCGCGCTGGGCGCACCCGTGGATGTCTGCGGCGTGCCCCCGGACTTGGTGGGCGTCGGCGAAGGCCAGTGGGTCGTCGCGACGACGGCGGGGGCCGCTCTGCTCCGGACGAGCTCGGAGGGCGTTCTCGAAATCGCGAGCGAGGGCTTCCTCGAGTCGACCCCGAGCGGGTGGACTCTGGTGCCGCGCAGCACCTCGGCGGCGCACTCCAAGAAGTGCGCGGTGCTCGACAAGGCCGGTTGCGGCGCATTCTGCGGGCCGGACCTCCCGCGCAGGCTCGCCTTCGACGGTCGAGAGATCGAGCTCGCGCGCGGGCTCGCGTTGATACGGCTCCGGTGGAACGGCGACGGAGTGCTGGCCGTACACGACAGCCTGAAGGCTCAAGGCGTGATTCGGGGCGTCAAGTCGACCGGCAGCGTGTCCTACCTCGTCCCTGGCGGCCTCTTGGGGAACAAGGAAGACGCGGTGTCGCTTGGGGCCACGCTGACGCCCGCGGGCAAGCACGATGTCGGCGACTGGGTCCTCAGCGAGCAGAGCGGACCATTCCGAGCGCGGCTGAAGCCCGGCGGACGAGTCGAGATCGCGTGGGTCGGGCCGTGAAGAAGCTCCTTGCAGCCGCTGGCGGCGCGGCAGCAGTGTACGTGGCACTCACGAGCTTCGGTGCGTGCGGCAACCAGCGAGTCGAGAGCCACGAGCCGGACGCGGCCGCGGACGCCGACGCTGACGTGCTTGCCACCGGTGGCGCGCCCGGCGATGCGCCCGGCGACAACCCGGTGCCACCGTGGGACCCGGTCTGGCATAAGACCACACCGGCGAGCTTCCCGGTGCTTCCGCCCGGCCCGGCGCTGAAGGTCGACTGCGGAGTGCGCTGCAAGGTGATCTCGAGCTCGGAGCCCGACGGCATCTCGCCACGGCGCCCGCGCGCCAACGATGACTGGGCCGTCTTTCAGGTGGCTCCTGGGCGCGTGCAGGCCGTCCACCTAGCATCCGGCGTCGAGTATCTCGTTGACGACGGCCAGGACTGGCCAGGCTCATTCGGCGCCGCACTCCCTTCTCTCGCCGGCAAGCGGACGTTCTATGCAATCTCGAAGCCTGATCAGACAATCATGGTCGTGCGGGACCTCACGACGGGAGAACGCAAGCTGGTTTGGGCGGCACCGAAGCTCCAGGCAGGCGACGGTTCGGGCACGACAGCTTTCGCTGGACCGTACCTGTACTGGGACCACGCGCCCCCGAGCCGCTTCTATCGGTTCGACGTTCGGAACGGCGAGCTGAAGATGGTGTCGGGCGGTGGCTGCTTCTTCATGGAGGGCAGCGAAACCGGGTTCGCCACTTGCGCCGGCGAAGGGTGGATTGACCTCATCGACTTCGACAAGGGCCAGATCAGCCCCGTCGGCGACACGCAGAACGGAGCGGCGATGGGAGGGATCTCGGACGACGGCAAGACCATCGTGTGGTCGGATCTTCGCCACCCGGGACCGGGCGGTGAAAAGAGCACTTTCTTCCAGCCTATCGCGGGCAGTGAGATCTACCGACTCGACGTCGCGTCCGGGAAAGAGACCCGTGTCACGTTCGACTCCCCCACTAAGCCGGGTCTGAAGACCTTCACGCGGGCTGTCGGCGACGTCGTGCTTTGGCATTCTTTTCAAGAAACAAGCACTCCCACGCCAGACACAGACCTAGCGTGGCAAGCGTCAGCACCCGTCTGGTTTCAGAAGGCAGGCGGCGCAATCCAGCGCCTTCGCCAACCGGTGGACTGGGTGCTGTACGCGCAACCGATCACGAAGGGCATCGTTGGAATTTGGGTGCTCAAACCAGATGGTGGTTCGAACAGCGCGTACTTGGTTTCGATAGACTGGCCGCCGCCAGCTGACGGCGGCACGGCCGACGGCGGGTAGCCCCGGCGGCGCGTGCAGAGCGCGGCTGAAGCCGGGTGGCCGGCTCGAGGTCGCGTCGGTCGGGTCAACTCGCGGGGAACACTTTGGGCCGGGGCGCGCGACCGGCGAGGGGAAGCTGGATGAGGCGCAGCGGGCCGCTACGGTGCGTCCGACGCCGCACGCGCGATCACGGCACTAGCTCGAGCTCGAGCTCGAAGCGGTCACCCACTCTCAGCGGTCCGAAGTCGTCGCGGTCGATGGTGAGCACGCGATAGATGCGCCGCCGCTCGGCCACCACGGCTACGCTCGCGTCCACGATGCCCAGCTCCAGGCTCGCGAACTTCCGATCGAACACCAGCGCGCGCAGGATGTCGTGAATGTCCGGCGGTTCGTACTCGTACGCGGTCGCCGGATCGAAGATCTCCTCCAGCAAGCGGTGCATCGCGGGCCGGTGGTCGCGAAGGAAATGATCGACCTCCGCGAGCACCAGCGCCGGCACGACTACGCGGGATGCGCTTCGCAGCGCCACCTCGAACTTCGGCCACGTCGGCTTGCCGTCCGGCCTCTTGGCCAGCGCACGCAATAGCCCTCCCGTGTCCGCGACGAGCGCGCGCGCCATCAGCGCCGGGTCTTTTTGAACAGCAGAGCTTCGCCACCGAGGCTCTCAGAGGTCGAGACGAAGAGCCCCGTGGAAGGTGGTCTCCGCTTGCCCCGGTAGTACTTCGCCGCGACCAGGCGCAGGCCGCGCCGGATCAGCTCGGAGGACGAGAGGCCATCCGCTCGCGCACGTGCCAGCGCCTCCACGTCCTCCGCATCCAACCGCACCGTGGTCGACTGCTTCTGCGACATACGTTCGACATACACCTGAGCTTCGGGTGCTGCAAGGCTCACGTTCGCGCCCTGGGCGCGAGGGCTTCGTCCGGGTGCTGTCGGGGGCGCGAGGCGCGGTTCCGGATCCAACTCACGGCGCGTCGACGCACGCCAGAGAGCGTGGCGCCCGACTTCGGGGCGTCGATACCGCTGAAGATCAGCTGACGCGGCGGAGAGCAGCTCTCGACGAGCGCCGGGGTGCCGACACCTTGCGACGGATCGACGAAGCACCAGCCGCAGTTGTCGAGCTGAGCGCCGGTCTGCTCGCAGGTTCAGCGATCCCAGCTCATCTACCCGCCGCTTCTCAGGGCTTGACCTTCGTCGTCGGCCCGGCGGGTGCCGGACCCGAGGTGATCCAGGTCCAGTTGTCGACGAGTGCAGTCGAGTCGAGCAGCCCGTCGCCCGAGTCGTAGACCGTGAAGCGCATGGTCACCGTCGTGCCGCCGCTCGCCGGAACGGTCGTGACCATCCAGCCCGTCGCGGCATGACCCTCGAAGCCAGTGCCGGCGAGCAAGGTCGCCCCCTGCGCGCAGGAGTAGGTCTTGCCGCCCGCGGTGCAGGGCGGGCCGCCCGTACAGGAGCACACGTCGATCAGCACCGAGTTCACGCTCATCGGGTTGCCCTGCGCATCGAACAGCACATTGGCATCCTTCTGCCCGCTCGGGATCGGGGACAGGAGCGCGAGGAAGAAGTCGCCATACGTGCCACACACGTAATCGGGCCACTCGAACGTGTAGAAGGCCGAGTCGAAGCTGAAGCCGACGGCGTTCGTCGGCACCCGCACCTCGACCTCCAGCGCGACTCCGTCGTGTGGAGCGCCCGGGATCACGGCCGGGCACGCGGGTGACTCCTTCGGGAAACCCGCGGGGCTGCCCGAGGTGATGCCTTTGTCCCAGCCGGAAGGGCTGAGGTAGCCAGCGTCGCTCGGCTGGCGCGCGGTGCCGCTCGACAGAGCAAGCAGCTTCTTGCCTGCCTGCACCTTGCCGCTCGCTCCGAACGCGCCGAGCACGCCGTGTCCGAGATGGAACTCCGCCTCGTTCGTCGTCGGGACCGCGATGCCGTCCGGCAGCACCCACTTCGCGCTCACCAGGCCCCAATCCTTCTGCCCCGTGGCCTTCTTGCAGAGCTCGATGCTCTTCGCCGCCGTGAGCGAGTCCTTCTCGTCGAGGGCAACCGTGTCGTCGCAGGGCACGAACGCTTCGTCGATCTGACCGTTGCAGTCGTCGTCCTTCGCGTTGCCGCCGACCTCGATGGCGCCAGGCCCCACTTCGTCGTCGCAGTCGTTGCAGTCACCTGCAGCGACCGTGAAGCCGTCTTGGTCCATGTCATCGTTCGGGCCGCTCGTGCATCCTGTCCCGGAATCGCCGGAGCTGCCTCCCGCGCTGGTGCCCGCGCTACCACCTGCACCGCCGCCCCCAGCAGCACCGCCTGTCGCTCCGCCGCCAACTCCCGCGGCGCCGCCCACGCCCCCGCAGTCACACGCGCTCCAAACCCCGTTCGTGACGCAGCTCTGCGCGCCGTTGCACTGGCCGGGGCCGAGGCAAGCGCGCGTGTCGCCTTGGGTGCACTTGCCAGTGTCATTGGCTTTTCCCCCGTCAGACCCGCACGCGCCGGCGAAGAAGGCTGCCGCAGCCACGGAAGAGATGACGAGCGAATGGATCCTGAGCTTCGATGGCATCGAACTCCTCCCGTCCCGCACACGAGAAGGATGACACGAGGACGATGTAGGTTTCCACCCGAAGTCCGCTGGTGTCGGGGTGACTCGGACCGCCTTGCCCGTGCTCGAGCGCGGGCGCCGACTACCGCCTCGAGCGCCGCGCCGCGAAGAACGCATCGAGCCGAGCGCGACGCTCGGCCGCGTCCGCGGGGCGGGAGTCGGCGAGGTTCTCGTTCTCACCCGGGTCGGCGCCCAAGTCGAAGAGCTCGAGCGTGTGCAGCCGGTCGTCGGCTTGAGCCCGTCGTCGAACAGCATGGCCCGGTGGCCGCGCTCGGACTCGGCGACGATGGGGCGTCGGAGCGCGACGCGCTGCCCGCGGAGCAGCAGCGCCAGCGCACCCCGGCGATGCGCCCCGCGACCTCGGTCAAACCGAAGGATCGCGCCCCATCCGTCAACGCTCGGGAGCTCATCCGGCGCCCGAGCTTCGCACGATCGGCGGGGCTGAACCAGGAGCCAAGGTTGCTCAGCCCGCGAAATCGCGCTCTCGTGAGGAGCGTGATCGGCTCCACTGCTTGCCCTCGTTGTCGCGTGGCGCTCTGCCTTCGCCAGGCACCGGACATGGCGATCCGCGAGTGCCCGCGCTGCTCTGGGATCTGGCTCGACAATCGCGGCTGCCAGTCGCTCATCCGAGGCACGCTCTCCGAGCTCGCGCGCCAGACCCTCCTCGCGCTCGACGCGGGAGCGGAGCAGCTCTCCACCGCGGCGACGGGCCCCGCTTATCGAGCGCCGGCCTCGGTGACCAACGACCCGCGCCTCGAGTGTCCGGACTGCGCGGCCGAGCTCGTGGCCCTGATGACGACCGAAGACCAGCACGGCGTCCGCGTGCGACTCGACGTTTGCTCGCACCACGGGACCTGGTTCGACCGACACGAAGCCTGGACGCTGTTCCAGGCTGCGGAGCTCCGGCAGCTCTCGTACGGCGTCGAGCTCCAGGCCCTCGCCGCGGAGCGCGGCTTCGCCGAACACGAGCAGCTTTGGTACGGCTTCACCGCGACGGCGAAGCCTTGGCGTTCGTGAAGGGCGCGCTCAATCCGCGTAGTGGATCTTCAAGGTCCGGAGGATGGTCGCGATCAGCTCCTGGACCTTCGCAGTGCTCTCGTGGCGCACGATCACGTAGCCGTCGCCTTCGTAGCTGTCGTTCTTCTGGGCGCCGATGCTCGGGAGCCTGGCTTCGACCAGGTACTTTCCGACCGCCTCGTGGGTCTCGTGCACGCCGGTGACCGCCACCACGCGCCCGCGACCCATGCCCCGCACGTAGGCGCAGCCGGCTGCCCACCTGCGCTCCCAGGGAGCGTCCAGCTCCCCGTCCACGACCGCCCGCGCCCAGGCGCGGTACACGTCGATGTCGTGGACGACCCCGGTCATGTGCAACAGCTGCGCGCCCGGCGGGCGGGCCGCGATCTCGCCGATGGCCAGCGAGCCGTCGCTGCGCTGGAACCACTCCATGTGGGTCATGCCGTCTTCGAGACCCAGGGCGCGCACGGCAGCGAAGCCCAGCTCCTTGGCGCGCGCCGCGAGCGGCGTGTCCACCTCTCGCGGCAGCACGCAGGCCCACTGGATCCACGGCGTCTCCAGCACCTCGAGGCAGCCCGGCTGGTAATTCGAGATCGAGAACACCCGCGGCTCGCCGCCGATGGTGATGGTCTCGAAGCTGTGCTCGCTGCCTCGCAGCATCTCCTCGGCGAGCACGGGTGAGCCGGGCCCGACGCCGAGCCCCTGGAGCGCGCGCAAGAGCTCGTCCCACGACGAGACCCGGAACGTCGCCTTCGCGCCCATGCCCGCGGGCGGCTTCAGGATCATGGGAAAACCGACCTCGGCCGCGAAGTCCCGGGCGCCCTCTTCCGAGCCGAGCAGCCGGTGGCGCGCCACGGGCAGGCCGGCCGCGCGGAGCGCGTCCTTCATCCGTGCCTTCTCGCGGAACAGCTGCGCCGTCTTCGGGTCGGTGCCGGCCACTCCGTAGCGCGCGCGGGCGTGCGCCAGCGTCACCAACATCATCTCCAGGATGCCGACGATGCGGAACGGAGCGCCGTGCCTCCGGCTCAGGATCTCGACGCCTTCGAGCACGTCGCTCAAGCTGGTCGGCTCGGTCACCCGAACCATGTCGTGGTAGACGGGGCCTTCCTCGGCGGGCGGCGGCGTGTGCACGATCCCGAGCAGGCGCACGTCGTCGAGCCGGGACACGGCGCGCACGAAGCGCATCGTCGCGGGCGACGGGAACGGGGCGACGAAGATGACGTTGCGGGGCAAGACCCGAGGGTCGTTCCGCGGCGGGGTCGCGTCAATCCGAGCGAGCCGAACGGCGCGAGCCCAACTATCATCCGCCGCCATGAGCCCCAGCATTCGAGCCGGCTTGGTCATCGCCTTCGCGCTCTGCCTCGCTCCGAGCTGCCGTTCGTCGGGCGAGGCGGCCACGAGCTCACCCTCCGAGCCCGCCACGGCCGCCCCGCCCCCGCCTCCGCCAGCGTCAGTCCCGCCCCCGGCGCCAGCTTTGCCGGCCGACTTCCGCACCGAAGACGAGCGCAACAGCATCGAGGTGTTCGAACGCGTCTCTCCGAGCGCGGTGTTCGTGACTCAGAAGCAGCTCGTCGTGGACTACTGGGCGGGACGCGCGACCGAAGTGCCTTCCGGCGCCGGCACCGGCTTCGTGTGGGACACGAAGGGGCACATCGTGACGAACTTCCATGTGGTGGCCAACGCGCGCGCTCTCACGGTCACCCTCCAGAGCCAGAAGACCTATGCGGCGCAGGTCGTGGGCAGCGAGCCGCGCAAGGACATCGCCGTGTTGCGCATCCAAGCGCCGGCGCCAGAGCTCACGCCCATCGTGCTCCCGCCGCCCGCGAGCAAGCTGCGCGTGGGTCAGAAGGCCATCGCCATCGGCAATCCGTTCGGCCTCGATCACACGCTCACCACCGGTGTCGTGAGCGCCTTGGGCCGCGAGGTCGAGGGCGTCGGGGGCGTGACCATCCGCGACATGATCCAGACCGACGCCGCCATCAACCCCGGTAACTCCGGCGGACCGCTCCTCGACAGCGCCGGGCGCCTGATCGGCATGAACACCATGATCTTCTCCAAGAGCGGGGCCTCGGCGGGCATCGGCTTCGCCGTACCGGTGGAGACCATCCGGCGCGTCGTGCCACAGCTCGTCGAGAAGGGACGAGTCGAGCAGGTGGGGCTCGGCGTGCAGATCGACCCGCAGCGCCGCATCGAGCGCCGGCTGGGCTTGCCGGGCGTGGTCGTGCTCGCCGTGATCCCGGGGTCCCCCGCCGACAAGGCAGGAGTGCGCGGGCTGGGACGCAGCGCCGACGGGCTCACGCTCGGCGACGTGGTGGTGGGAGTCGCCGACGAGCCCGTCAAGGACTACGACGATCTCTACAACCTGCTGGACGGCCGCAAGCCGGGCGAGCGCGTGAAGGTCGTGCTCCTCCGCGGCGCCGAGCGCGTGACGCTCGAGCTCGAGCTGGTCGTCGTGGAGTGACTCACTCGGCCGGCTCGGCGGGCGCCTCTCCCCCGTCCGGCTCCGGGCACTTCTCGCCGGTGTGCCCCGGCTCGCCCTTCGGCACCTTGCACGGATGCACGATCACGCGGCGCGTGCGCGGCTTGTAGACGACCTTCCGCTTCTCTTCCTTCTTGGTCCCGTCCCCGAGCTCGATCTCGCGGGTGACGAATACGGTCCAGCCGATCTGACCTGCCTCCATCGTCTTGTCCTTCTCCGGTGGCTGGGTCAGGTCCGGGATGTACTCGATGGGGGGCTTCACCAGGTTCTGCTGGGGGCTCACCTTGAAGCGGACCTTGCGCCCGCCGGTGTCGCCGAAGATCTTCACCGTGATGTGGTCGTCGCCGTACTCCGTCCAGATCAACGCGCCGGCTTCGGTGTCGTTCCGGAACGCCACGTCGGGCTTGGGCCATGAGAGCGTCGCGTCCCTGCCCATGGGGTAGCGCGCGAACCAGAAGGTGTGGGGAGCTCGCTCCAGGATGTCGTAGCCCGCCAGGAAGAGCGCGTTGAAGAGCGTCGTCGCGAACTGGCTCACGCCACCGCCCAGCGAGTCCACCATCTCCCCCTCTTCGATGGTGGGCGCGGGCTTGAAGCCGTTCTTCGCGGTCCGGGGCCCAACCAGAGCGTTCACGCTGAAGCTGTCGCCGGGCTTCACCACCTGGCCCCGCAGCATGTCCGCGATGCGGTGGATGTTGTCCACGCGCGGCTGGCAGCAAGGATGATGCGTGGTGAATCGGCCCACCAGCTTGGTGATCTTCAGGGCCTCGAGCGCCTCCGTCGTCACCTCGGGAGGGGCGCCCTTGTCCAGCGGCAAAGGCCCGCTGCGCGTGGGCGTCGCGGCGGCTTCGAGCAGCGCCCGAGCCACCTTCGCCGAGCTGAGCAGCGTGCCGTTCTTTCCCGGGTCGATGCGCACGCGGTCCTGCCCTTCGACCACGAAGCGCGCGTCCTGGGGCGGCGCCTCCAGCTTGGCCCTGAGCGGGGCGAGCTTCTCCTCGACGACGCCGGCGTCGAAGCCGAGCGCTACGCGCGGCTCGGCGGGCGTCGGCTCGCCGCTCCTCAGCGCGCGTAGGGCGTCGTCCTTCTCGAAGCGAAACGAGAGCTCACCCTCCGCGGTCAGGGTGATGGCTTCGCTCACCAGCCCGGAGGCTCGCGTCACTGCGGCCTCGACGGCGCCGGCGACCGTGAACGCCTCCCGCTCCGCGAGCGGGAGCTCCAGCATGCCTCGCGGCCAGGTCGCGAGTGCGGTCACCAGCTCCTCCGTCGCGCGCTCGCGGTCGATGACGTGGCCCTTGCGCGGTGGATCGGCGACCACCGCGCCGCCCTCCACGCGCACACCGCCGCTGAACGGCAGGTCCACATGACGCCGCTCCCACTCGTCGAAAGACGCCAAGAGCGCGCTCCGGTCGACTTCGGCAGCGGGGGTCAGGTGAGCGGGCGCGGACCAACGCGCGACCCAGAAGCGAAGCTCCGACCAGAACCCCGCGCCCCTTCCGAGAGCGAGCGCTCGGCGCGCGGTCTCCGGGGCGTCGATCCGGAGCGCGAGCTTCTTCGGCTCGAGCTCGAGCTCTGCGCCGCGCACGCGGATCCGAAGCGGGTGCTCGCCGAGCTTCACGCCCAGCTCGCCGGCCACGCGCTCCACCTCGGCCGCCGACATGCCGCCTACGTGGGTCTCCCCGAGCATGACACCGCGGAGCGCGCGTTCGGAGTGGCGCGCGCGATCGAGGAAGTATGCGCCGAGCAGGAAGACCGGCAAGAGCGCCAGCGCCCAGAGCATCCACCGCCGCACGCGCCGCAGAGCCCGCACGGGCGGCTCGGCTGCGTCACCCTCGGGCGTCCCCTCGGGCCCCTGGTTCTCTTCGTTCGGCACCACGCGTCAAGTCTCGGCGAAGCGCACGGAATCTCGGCCAGCGACAGGTCGAAGACAAGTGTGAGGCGAGCAAATTTGGGGTTGCGGCGCCGGTCGGCGTGCTAGAACGAGCCGTAGAGTGTGGGTCCGTAGCTCAGCCATCCGTCCCGTCCCCTCGTACGCGCGGGTTCCGACTCACGCGCTCGACTCCGTGCGCGAGAGCTTGGCGGACGACGACGACGCGGCGCGTGAGCAGCTCGACGCGGCGTTCGAGCGCTTCGAGCGCAGCCAGCCGGCGCTCGCAGCGCGCGTCGCGGAGACGCTGGGCAAGCCGCTGGACGAGACTGCGCTGGCGCTGGGCTACTTCCTGGCCCTGGCGGTGTGGCTCTCGTTCGAGAAGATCCACGGCGAGCACGTCTCGGAGATCCGCGAAGACGAGCTCACGGCCACCGAGGAGCTCCTGACCCTGGACGAGGAGCTGCGGCGGGCGGATCCGGCGGAGGCGCTCGACAGCGACGACGTCATCGGCATGGAGCAGCCGGACCTGGTGGAGTTCGTCCACGAGCACGTGGACGCCACCCTGGAAGCGCACGCCGACGAAGTGGACGTGGACGACGTCCACCAAGTGTACCGCGTGGTCCTGATCGAGATTTTGGCGCTTTCCTACGCGGTCCAGCGTCCCAGCGGCTACCCCGTCGCGAAGACCGAGCTTTTGGCGTAGTCTTCCGGCCGCGAGCGCGCCCTCCCCGCTCGCATGGAGCCGAGATGCGTGCCCTGCGATTCTCCCTGTTCTCACTTCCGTTCGCGGTCTTCGTGGCCTGCGGCGGCGTCACCGACATCGACTACCAGGGGCCGGACGCCAGCGCCGGCGGTTCGAGCGGCGCCGGCGGCACCATCATCGGCGGCACCGGCGGCGGCATCACCGACGGCGGCAGCGGCAACATGGGTGGAACTGGTAACGTCGCCGGCACTGGGCCGACGGGCGGCACGGGCAACGTCGCCGGCACCGGCGCGACGGGTGGAACGGGCGTGGTCTGCGGCGGCGAGCTCTGCCCGCCCCCCAGCGTCCCCATCGGCCAGGTCGACTCGTGCTGCGTCGGCGACAAGTGCGGCATCAGCTCGAGCTTCATCGGTGGGCAGTGCATCGAGCTCGGACAGGAGGGCAAGCTCGATCCGACCTGCCCGCCGCAGACCGTCCAGGGCCTGACCCTGCAAGGCTGCTGCAAGCCGAGCGGCATGTGCGGCGTCCTCGACACCTTCATCGGCGTGGGCTGCGTCGATCCCTCGCAGTTCGGCGTGGGCACGCCCACGAAATGCGGCGGCACCGGCACCGGCGGCACCGGCGGTGGCGGCACCGGCGGCACTGCGGCCGGCGGCAGCGGTGGAACGGGCGGCACTGCGGCCGGCGGCACCGGCGGCATCACCGATGCGAGCGTGGGCGGCACCGGCGGCGTCAGCGCCGACGGCGGCATTCCGGGCGAGGTCTACTGCGACAACAGTCCCAACGTCATCGTCTGCTCGGCCGCACAAAACTGCTGCCTCTTGAACCCGGGGCAGGAGTACTGCACGCCGAAGGCCACGCCCTGCGCGTGCACCGGCGCCAACTGCGACGCCACCACCGTCAGCTGCGACGGGCCCGAGGACTGCAGCGGTGGTCAGATCTGCTGCGGCACCTTCTCGCAGCAGGCCAACGCCTACACCACGCTCAAGTGCCAGAGCACGTGCGGTGGCCAGTGGGAGCGCGAGATCTGCAAGCCGAACGGCACCTGCACGACCAGCGGCCAGACCTGCTCGCAGTCGAGCTTTCTGACCAGCTACATCTGGCGCTGCAACTGACCCGGGCTCGACCCGAATCAGAAGGCCCGACTCACAGCCTCAGCACGTAGGCCGCGCCCGTACGCTCGGCGACGAGCGGCGCGCCGATCACCAGGCGCTCGTTCGAGATCGCCAACGAGTAGCCGAACCAGTCCTCGTTCTTGCCGTCCGGCGCCGTGACGGTCCGCTCGAGCTTCCAGCCGCCGTCCCGCTTCTTGTAGAGCAGCACGCGTCCCGCCTCGACCAGCGGGAAGCCCACGGCCAAGAGGCCGTCGCCGAGGGCCAGAGCGGCGTCGGCGAGCCCGGTGGTGAGCGGCGGCGTGAAGCGCGCGCTCTCCTTCCAGGCCCCGTCGGTCTCGCTGAACAGGCTGATCTGCTTGTCGCTGGTCGCGGCCAGGGTCGTTCCCGCCACCGTCACGGTGCTGCCGAAGTGCTGCGTCTCCGCGGCCTCCGTCTCGACGAGCTCGGCGACCTGCTCGAAGCCGGCCTTGCCGCGCCGGTAGACGATCACCAAGCCCTGCTCGTTCAGCTTGCCCGAGTAGGGTGCGCCCACCACCACCAGGTCCCCGGACGCGGAGATCACCTCCGCCGGGCCGTTCTGGTGCTTGAAGGGCAGCGTCTGCTTCAACCCGAAGCCGGCTTTCCCGCGCTCGAAGCCGTAGAGCGCGCCGCCCGCCTCGCGGCTGTTGCCGACGACCAGCGTCGAGCCGGCGAGCGCCACGCCGATGCCGAAAGAGTCGTCCTTCTTCGCGTCACTCGCGCTGAGCTTTTCGCCCTTGGACCAGCCCTTGTCATCCCGGGAAAACACGTAGGCGGCACCCGTCTCCTTGCTCTTGCCGTCGTCGTAGAGGGCTCCGGCCAGGATCACGCTGCCGTCGAAGGCCACGGCGTTGCCGAGCTGGTGCGAGCCAGGAGCGACGAGCTCGGCCTCGAGCTCGAGCTTTCCTCCGCTGTCCTTGAACACGAACACCGAGCCCGGGTGGGAGTCCTCGGTCTTTCCTCTGCGCTTGAACGAGGTGACCACCACGCGATCGCCCACACTGCCCACCGAGTAGCCGAGCTCGTCGCCGGCGCCGACTTCCGCCGGGAGGCGCACCACGCCGGCGCTGTCTCCCGCGGGGGTGGCCGCGCTGGGAGCCGACGCGCTCGGCGCTGGGAGCGCCGCCGACGACGACGCGCTTGACGGCGGCGCAGGAGGAGCCGGCTCCTTCTTGCAGCCAGCGCACGCCGCTGCCGCCAAAAGAGACGCAGCCAGGAGCTTCGGACGCACCAGCTCAGCCCTCGCTCTGCTGCTCGCCGCCCCGGGCGGCGCGCGCCCCCTCCAGGCGCTCGTGGATGATGCGCCGGAGCGCACCGAGGTCGTAGCGCATCGGGCGGATGTCCTCGGACTGGTGCGCGACCTCGCGCATGATGGCGTCGGCGTGCTCCCGGGGCTTCTCGGGGATCTTCAGCGCGTCGCCGAGCTTCGCCAGCGCGGCGACCTCCGCCTCGCTCACGTCACCGTCGAGCCAGGTCATCCACGAAGCCACCGCGTAGACGAAGAGCTTGTCCTCCTTGGACATGCCGCGGCGGTCGATCTCGCCGAGCTCCACCGGGAACTTCGTGGCCTTCTCGATCTCCTCGACCTCGGCCAGCCCGAGCCCCTCGTCCATGGCGGTCCGGACGATGGCATCCGCCTCTTCCGAGTCCAGGTTTCCGTCCGCCCAGCCCACGGCCGCCAAGGCGATGTACACGTCCTTACCGAGCTTGTGCTTTTCGTCCGACATCGACGCCCTCCGAGAGAGCGTGCTTCTACCATGGGCGATGTGGGGCTCGGAATGAGGAGGCATCCGCCGGTCCCGCCGGCAGTTTCCGTGGGTTTTCGCCAGCCATCGATGATGGTGACACCCAAGGGTCGTCTGATCATGGCAAGACCGCCCGAGTCGAGGCTAGCATTCGCCAGAAAATGTCTGCCCCTGCCTCGGCGCGACTGGCCCG
This sequence comes from Polyangiaceae bacterium, assembly GCA_015075635.1. Taxonomy (NCBI): domain Bacteria; kingdom Pseudomonadati; phylum Myxococcota; order Polyangiales; family Polyangiaceae; species Polyangiaceae bacterium. Next base: position 897,338 of record JABTUA010000003.1, on the reverse strand, counting down.
ATCCGTCCTCGCCGCTTGCTTCCTGCTAGCTCCACTGTGCCTCGCGGCCAAGGCCGACGATCAAGCCAAGAAGGTCATCCGCGAGGCGATGGAGGAGGACTACCTCGCCACCAACATGAGCACCGCCGTGGCGAAGCTGCGCAGCGCGCTGGAGAGCTGCGAAAAGGGCAAGTGCAGCAAGGACACCTTCGCGGCGATCTACGGGGCGCTGGGCACGGTGTACTCCGCCGGGCTGTCGGCTCACGAAGACGCGGTCGCCGCGTTCAAGAAGATGTTGGAGGCGGACCCCAAGGCCAAGCCGCAGAGCGCCTACCTGACCGCCGACGTCCAGAAGGCCTTCGACAGGGCCAAAGCCGAGACGAAAGGCGCGGGCGAGGCGCCCGCGCCAGCCGGCAGCGCCAGCGTCGCCGTGCTCGAGGAGCAGCCGTGGAGCGAGCAGGCGACGTTTCACCCGGTCCCGGTCTACGTGAAGGTGCCGAGCGGTGTGAAGGTGTCGCGTGTCGTGGTTCGCTACAAGAGCCCGGCCGACTCGGAGTGGCGGGAGCTGCCCATCGCCAAGCACAAGGGCGGGTTCGGCGGGCTCATCCCTTGCGCGGCGGTGGAGAAGGAGGGCGAGCTCGTCTACTTCGTGACCGCGTTCGACTCGAACCTGGACCGCGTCGCCAGCGCGGGCTCGGAGGCCGAGCCGCGCAAGGTGAAGCTCAAGGCCGCCATCAGCGGGCGCCAGCCGTCGCTGCCCGGCAGCGTTCCGCCGGAGGGTTGCCCGCGGCCGGTGCAGGGACTCTCCTGCGAGACCAACGACGACTGCCCCGGCGCCAAGGTCTGCGTGAACCTCGCCTGCGTGGACGAATCCAGCCTGGAGAAGCCGAAGGAAGACGAGGAGCCGAAGGACGACAAGCCGCGCAAGCGAAACTGGCTGTCGCTCGGCTTCTCGCCGGACCTCACCGTGCTCTCCAACGTGTCGGACGCTTGCAGCCCGAAGGCCCAGCAGGAGGGCACGCTGGCCTGCTACTTCAAGGGTGACGTGCCCTACACTGGGACGCCGCTCGCCGGCGACGGCAACACCCTGAAGGGCGGCGTCGGGCTCGGCTCGATGCGAGTGCTGGCCGGGTACGATCGCCTGATCGGCACCGCGCTGACGCTCGGCGCGCGGGTCGGCTACGCCTTCGCCGGAACCCCGGAGCGGGCCGGCGGCAAGAAGTACATGCCCTTCCACGCCGAGGCGCGAGGCGCTTATTGGCTCGGGAACGATCCCTTCGCACGAGCAGGCGTCCGCCCCTACGTGCTGGCGAACGGCGGCCTGGCGGAGGTGTCCGCCCGCCTCTCGACCGAGGTGCTCGAGGACGACGGGGTCGGCGGCCGGCGCAAGCACAAGCTCGACGTCTACAAGACCAGCGGGCAGTTCTTCGCGGGCGCGGGTGTCGGCGTGCACTATGCCGTGTCGCCGGAGGCGGCGATGGTCATCGAGGTCGCCGGCCGCGCCATGCTGCCGGACTTCGCGCCGGTGATTGCGCCGTCGCTCGGATTCGCCTACGGCCTGTGAATGCTCCTCAGCGCCGACGCCAGCCTCTCGTATCCGCGCCCTCTGGTCTTCGCGACCTACCGCGACCACCTGGTCGATCTGGTGGAGTTTCTGCCGAACATCCGCCGCATCGAGGTCAAGACCCGGAAGGACGAGGGCAAGCGCACCGAGCTCCTGAACGAGTGGCACGGCGGCGGCGAGATCCCTGCGGCCGCCCGCGCCTTCCTGAGCGAGAGCATGCTGAGCTGGTCGGACTACGCCAGCTGGAACGAGGACGACTGGACCTGCAGCTGGCGCATCGAGACCCACGCCTTCACCGAGGCCGTGTCCTGCGCGGGCAAGAACCACTTCGTGGAGTCCGACGGCAAGACGCGGCTCGAGATCCGCGGCGAGCTCGTCATCGACGGCGCGAAGCTCAAGGGCGTGCCGAAGCTCCTGTCCAAGCGGGTCGCGTCCGCGGTGGAGGACATCCTGGTGAAGAAGATCACCCCGAACCTGCTCAGCGTCAGCGACGGGCTCCGCCGGTACCTCGAGCAGAAGCGATGAACACGGTGCGCGTGCTCTACTTCGCCGGCGTGCGCGACCTGGTGGGACGGGCCGAAGAGGAGCTCGCGCTCGCCGACGGCGTGCGCGACCTCAGCGGCTTCGTGCGCTGCCTGCTGACCGCCCGCCCCGAGCTCGAGGGGCGACTGACGGGCGTTCGCTTCGCCATCAACGAGACCTTCGCCGACGCCGGTGACCCGATTTCTGCCGGCGACGTCGTCGCGGTGATCCCGCCGGTCGCCGGCGGCTGAACGCGTCGAGGCAGTGGGCTAAGCTCTCTGCCATGGGTGGCGGACGACCCACGAGTCCGTACCGGGCACCTCACGAGCTCGAGGCCCCGGTGAACGTCGGGGTCGCCGTCGATCGGGCGGCCGAGGCCGCGAGCCGCCGCGGGCTCTCGGGCGCGGCGTTTCGGGCCTGCGTGACCGGCACGACCCTCGAGCGGCGGACGCTGGTGCGAGCGCTCAACCGCATCCGCCGGCGGCAGGCGGTGCTGGTCACCGAGCCGGCGATCCCGGGCGCGAGCTCCTTCCTGTCTCCGCTGCCCGACCCGAGCCTCGCCGAGGTGTGGGCAGAGGACCCGAGCGAGCTCGAGGCGGCGTCTCGCCGTGAGAGCCCGTGCGCCGGCTGTGAAGGTCACGGGATCGGCTGCCCGACGTGCAACGGCAGCGGCCGCGTGCTCGCCCGCCTGACCGTCACGAGCGAGCTCCGCCAGGCGGTCGTCAGCGACGATCCGCGTGGCCCCGACACCTACGCGAGGCTGCTCGAGCCTGCCGACTTCGACGCGCCGAACGTGAGCCTGCCGGGCGAGCTCGAGTCGGACTCGGAGCTCGCGCCGGAGGCCTGCCCCGCGAAGCTCCTGGCGCCAGTCGACACCCGGCTCGATCGCATCGAGTCGATCCGCGTGCAGAAGCTCGCGAGCTCGGTGGTGCGCGTCGCCTATTCGCTCGCGCAGCGCCCGGGCTTCGTGGACGTGTCGGTCCACGACGGCCACGTGCTCGAGCACAGCGACTTCGAGCCCATCGCGCGGCGGCGTTGGCTCAGCTTCGGCGCCGGAGCCACCACCGGCGCCTTGGGTTTCGTCACGCTCTTGGTGTATGCCAGCCGCGACGCCTGGTTCATCGCCCATGGCAACCTGCCCCTGCTCGGCCCGCTGGCGCTCGGGGCGGCCGTCGCCGCCGGCGTCGGCACGGCGGAGCTCACGCTGCTCGCCCCGGCGCGAAACCCTCGCCGCCTGGCGCTCGCCTTCGGCACGGCGCTGGCGGCGCTGCTCGGCATGGGCCTCTCGTGGGGCGCCAAGGCGCCCAGCATCGACCGCGCCGTGACGCTGCTCGCCGCCGGGCGCGAGGCCGACGCGCGCTCCGAGGCCCAGGCGCTGATTCGCCTGGACTCGAGCGCAGGCGCTGCCCGAGAGCTCTTGGACGAGCTCCACCGGCGCCGGGTGACCCGGAGCCAGGGGCTGGACGAGCTGGCCAGCGTCGTGGCCGAGCCCTGGCAGACCGAAGAGGCCCGGCTGAACGCGCAGGCCGCGCTCACGCGGGCGGTGCTCGCGGCGGCGGATCAGGCCTACGCCAAGGGCGCCCGCTTCGAGCTGGAGCGCTTGGCGTCTCCCACCTCCCCAGGTGACGCCCAGAGCCGCGAGTACGCCCGCGCCTTGGTGCAGCTCCTCGAGCTCGCGGACTGCATCGCGCGAGTCGATCTGATCTGCGTCGCCCGCGACCTCGGTCGCCGCGTGCCTCCCGCCGTGCAGCGGCACAAGGACGCGCTGCGGACGGTTGCCTTGACGGTGCTGAGAAAGGAGCTCGACCAGAGTCACTCCGAGCGCGTGGACGGCCCGAGCGCAGCGAGGCGGCAGCAGGCGCTGAAGCGCGCCATCGAGCTCACCAAGGTCTACGAGAAGGTCACGGGAGCGGAGCTCGTGCCGGGCGTCGCGGAGCTCGAGAAGGAGGATATCTGGCGGCTCTGGGAGGCGGCCGGAAAAGAGGCGCAGGCGGAGCTCCGCGCCGAGAAGGTCGAGGATGAGCGCAAGCGCAAGCAGGAGCGCGAGAAGCTCGTGGAACGGAGTCGCCGCCCGCGCGGGCACCAGCCGACTTGCCGCGCGCGGGCTGGCTGCTCCGCAGGGTGAGGCCCCGCGAGTCGGTCGCCGATCACAGCTCCGGAGAGCGCCTCTGCGAGCGAGAAACGCGGTAGCTGCCACAGCCGACCACAGCGTGTGCGAATTCGCACATGGATCGAGAGCCAGCTCGGGCGCTACACTCCCACTCCAGGGCGGATTGACATCGGAGGCGGCGATGAAGCATGGACGTTGGGCGTGGGTTGGCGCTGGTCTGTTCGTCCCGCTCCTGGCCGTGCGCCCGGCGTCCGCTACCCCCCCCCCCCGCCACGGCAGATCAGACGGGTGACAACGTCCGCACCATCGAGTGGGAGCCGCCGGTTCCCATCCCTGGGCTGAGCCGGTGGGCGAGCCTGTGGCTCGGGCGAGCCGCGGCGCGTCCCATCCCTCCCGCGATCGCCACGCGCCTCTACGCGGAGCGGGCGCGCCTGATCCGCCACTTCGCCGCCAGCGCCGAGCTCTCGGCGCTCCTCGGGGTCGAGCCCGCCCGCGACCTGCTCGAGCCGCTGGACGGCGATCTGCGGCGACGGGTGATGGCGTTCGAGCAACGCTTCACGCGAGGAGTCACCGCCGTGGTGCGCGGCGGCCGCGTGTCCATCCACCTGGACGCGAGCGGCACTGCAATCAGCAGGGTGGTCAGCACCTTCCAACCCGATCTGGAGCCGCCCGAGGTGGAGATCGCGCCGGCCGAAGCCATCGAGACCGCGCTGTCGGCCCTGGCCGATCAGGTCGCGGTTCCGGTCCTCGCTCCCGACGATCCGGTCCCCTTGGTCGTCCTACGACTCCCCGGGTTCATCAGCGGAGCGCGCCGCGCGTCAGAGGTTCGACGGGGCAACGACCGCATCGCCTATTCCGTCCGGGTCGTCACCAACGACGCCGTGCAGCGAGAGCTGGCGGAAGTCCTGGTGGACGCAGCGACGGGAGAGCCGGTGGAGGTCATCCCCTTCGGCAAGATCCCGACTCTTCACGTGGGACTCGTGCCACACGAGCTCGCCACTCCCAGTCTGTTCGTCGGCGAAGCGATCATGCAGGCCGTGATGTGCGGAGCTGAGGATGGACAGGGGCCGGACACCGATCTGATCTTGCGACGCTTCTCGACGACGCACTTCCCGCTCCACTCTCCGTCGTTCTTCGCGATGGTCTCGTGCAACGAGTGGCTCGGGGATCGCATGGTGAACGCGAACGACATCGTGACGTTCCGCGATGACCCGACGGTCGGGCCGGGATTCGACGCGGGCAGGACCTTCATCGACGACGACAACGTCTGGGTCGGGACCGATCCGCTCGTGCCGGAAGCCGTGAACATCCACTATTGGGGCGAGCGCACGCTGCGGTTCTTCAAGAAGGCCGGCTACGCCACCCGCGAGGGCAGCGGCCAGCCGGCGAGGTTCGTTGCCTGGCGCACGACCAAGGACCCTGGCGGAGCAACCGTGGGGGCTGCCTTCAGCAAGCTGAAGACGCCGATGGGAGACGAGAACGGCGTCATCTTCGTCATGAGCGGTGGCCCGCACTTCAAGACCGCTGCCGACCCGATGGTGCTCGCCCACGAGTTCGGTCATTCCGTGTACCGCGACACTCTTCCTCACGCAGCGAACCAGACCGAGGAGAAGTCCATCGGCGAGGGCATCGCCGACTGCTTCGCGGCAGCCGCGCTGCGCGACATGAAGGACGAGTGGGAGGCCGATCCGGTCAACCACCCGCCGCACCTCGGCTACAGCGACCCGGTCATGGGCCACCCCGAGTTCTCGTTCTGGGCAGGCAGTTACAAGGACGCGTTGAATCTCACGAAGCCTGGGTACCCGAACCTCTTCAACCCCAAGGAGAGCTCGCCCACGGACTGGCCGGTCAAGCCGTTCCGCTTCTCCCACTGGTCCGGCCTACGGCCGACCGATGACGACTACGAGGAGAAGAGCACGCTCGTCGGGGCGGTCTGCCGGCTGCTGGTGACGGGTGGCCACTCCTGGGCCAAGACGAACGTCGCAGAGACGGCCGGCGGGAGCCCGAAGGACGCCCTGTACGACCCAGTGGGCGTGCCGCAGAAGGACAAGGAGCGGGTGGGATTCGAGCGGCTGAGGAGGCTCTTGCTCTACACCCTGATCGACTCGAAGAATCACGCCAAGACCTTCCATGACTTCATCGAGATCCTGGCCGGCAACGCCAAACAGCTCGCGAAGACCGAGTGGCCCGCGACCAGCCTGGAGATCGACGAGAAGGTGCGACGTGCCTTCGGTGAGTACGGCTTCGGCCGGGGCAGCGAGCTGGAGCCCAACGACCCGACGAAGCTGAATCTCCTGGGCAACAGCGCGGCCGCGAATCTCATCGCGGCGGGCTCGAACTTCCACCGCCCGATCGAGGGAGGGCTCTGTACCACCGAGGAGGACTTCTTCGTCGTGAACGAGAAGGCGGCTGCCGGGGACGAAGTCGATTTTCAGGCGGAACTCACGGGCGGAAACGCGCAGTTCGAGGTCCGTTTCTACCAGGACAAGGCCTGTGACTTCGAAGAAGGGCAGATCCAGACCTGCGCACCGAGCCGGCAGGTCTACCCACCGCTGAACACGCCTCCAGAACAGGCCCTGCAATCCGACACCTTTACCTTCTCCATTCCCGGTGGAGGCGGCTGCACGGCCCCGTGCCCCGACCCCAAGTACCGGCGCCTGTTCGTGGGGATCCGCATGAAGCCCGGCGGCACCTGCAAGTCGAAATACAAGCTGACAGTCAAGTACAAGTCCCGCGCTCCGGGGAACAAAGGAGTCGAATGATGGCATCCAGGACCATTCTCGTGTGCCTGCTGGCAGCGGCCGGAGTCGCGTGCAGCCGCAGCCCCATCGACGACGGGCGTGTGGACTCCGGGCCCCCGTACTCGGGCTACCCGCGGGTGTCAGCGGGCGCCGGAAAATCGTGCTTGCTGGACGCAGCCGGGCACCTGAGCTGCTGGGGCAACATCATGCCGATCAGCGACATCATTCCGGACAAGGTGTTTGCCGACGTGGACGTGTCGACCTCGGCCTGCGGGCTCGAGCGCGACGGGACGCTCACCTGCTGGCCCAAGGAAGAGCTGATGGGGGTCGGCGCGTTCCCGGCGGGACGGTATTCGCGCGTCTCCGTGTGGGGCGGGAACGCCTGCGCCGTTCGACTCGACGGCGCGCTCGCCTGCTGGGGCGAGCCGAGCTACGGGATGACGGATCCGCCGCAGGGCAAGTTCCGCGAGGTCGCGCTCTCGGGGACACATGCTTGTGCCATCCGGCGAGACGGCACGCTGGCCTGCTGGGGGCTGAACGGCGACGGGCAAGCGACGCCGCCCCCCGGCGCTTTCGTCTCCGTTGCGAGCGGGACGCAGCACTCGTGCGCGCGCAACGTGGACGACGTCGTGGCCTGCTGGGGTGCGCCGGACACCTTCGGCCACCTCCACAATCAGATCGCCCAAGAGGTCCACTGCGGGGATACTTCCACTTGTGTCATCCACCGCGACGGGACCCTCGAGTGTACGGGGCGCTACCCGCAGCTTCGCCAGCCGCCCTCCGGTCGCTTCGTGCAGATGGACATCGGCCTGGATCACGCCTGCGCAGTCCGCGCGGACGGCAGCGTGGCGTGCTGGGGCGGCAACTTGCACGGACAGTCCACTCCACCGGCCAGGTGAGCCCAACGACCCGACGAAGCTGAATCTCCTGGGCAACAGCGCGGCGGCGAATCTCATCGCGGCGGACTCGAACTCCCACCGCCCGATCGAGGGTCAGCTCTGTACCACGGAGGAGGACTTCTTCGTCGTGAACGAGAAGGCGGCCGCCGGGGACGAAGTCGATCTTCAAGCTTCCCTCGTGCAAGGCACGGGAAACGCGCAGTTCGAGGTCCGTTTCTACCAGGACAGGGCCTGTGACGAAGAAACGCTGGACCGTCGAGCGCGGAACGGCGGCCGGCGATTTGGGTCCAAGAAGTGCCCCGAGTCGACCGCGGCAACTCGCAGAAAGCGCGCGAAGCCTTCCACGTTGCGCGTCAGCGCTTCGGCTTGCACCTCTTCCCTCGAGTAACTCGAGACGTAGGAGCGCAAGGTCTTCTTCCGCTCGAGCTCGTCGCGCGTCGCGTAGATGTCCGGCAGCGCCCTTGTGGAGAGCAAGCGCTACTCGTCGAGATCATCCCCGATCTCGCTCAGCGTGAGCGGTCCCAAACTGTAGGTGTTGACCCGGCCCGGCAGGAGGTTGGCTTGCTCCCGTCGGAGCTTCCGCGCGCTGGACCCAGTCAGGAAGAACCTCGGCGCCCGCGGGCGGTCGCGCCCTTGCCGGGGATCGCGAGCGCCGGATGACGTGGGAAGATCAGCACCCGGTTGATTTGCTGCGATTGTCGCGAGAGAGTCCGAGACGTGGCCCGAGGTGTGAGGCAGAGCAGCGCCAGTCGATGGAGCTCGGGGCTCTTGCTCGTGGCGCTCGCCTGCACCTCGGAGCGCCGGGTCAACCCACCACCGGAGGGCGAGTGGCTCGAGTGGGAGCCGAAGGAAGCGGCCCGAAGAGAGCCCGAACCCGAGGAGCAGCCGAAGCCGAAGGCCAAGAGCAAGGACGAGTCCGTCGAAGACCTGGACCAAGCACCCGCCAAGGCGAAGTCGGGAGCGCCGGCGGTCAAGTGCAACGGTCGCGATCTGACGCGCGAGGCCCTGTGCATCGCGCTCTCGGAGCTCGGCGCCAAGAGCTGCCCAGACAAGCTGCCGCGGCGCCCGGAGGCCAGGGAGGCCGGGGCGTTCGAGGCGCCGCCCAAAGGCGCCAAGCGCGATCCCTCGCTCGAAGCCAGCGTGAGGCAGTGCTGCTACGCCTGGTGCGCCAAGGTCCCGTCAGCCTCCCCCCCGGTCCCCTGCCAGAACGCGGAGCCGTTGTTCTGCTTCGAGGCCCCGACCTCGATCTCCCACGCGGCGCCGCCGCCGTTCGCCGAGTGCCCGATGGGCCTGAAGAAGACGCCCGCGAAAGGGCGCCGCAAGGCCACGCCGAACGCCGCGTTCAGCTCCAAGCGCACCAAGACCGAGCGCTCCAGCGAGCCCCGGGCCTGCTGCTACGAAGCATGCAAGTGAGGGCGCGCTGACATAGCGCGGGCAGCGCCCGCAACGACCGCCCGAGCGGCGTGGGACGTCTCGACCGGACCTCTGCCGGTCTTTTCCGGCGCATCGCTTCCCTCGCGTCGCTCCGAGTTGGGGCGCGTCGCATCGACGAACACCCGCGGCGAAAGGCGTGCAATCGGTCAAGTCCCGTCGGGCAAGCCGGGCGGCTCGGCGACGTACACGCATCCTGGCGTGGCCTTCAGCAGACGGACGTGGATCGCGTACGATGCCTGGTGATAAGTGAGCCAGGTCTCGCCGTTCCACTGGACGGCGGACATCTGGCGGATGTCGATGTCCCCCCACTTGGTCCCGTCGAGAAGCGCCACGGGCTTGCTCAGCTTGCCGCCCGCGAGATCTTGTCGATGAATGTTGGTCCCCGACCCCAGCAACAAGACCAACGAATCTGACAGCGGGAGCATCGCCATACTCACGATCCCGCCGCCAACGAATGGGTCGAGCAAGAGCGGTGGACCTTGCGGAGCGCCGTCCAGGTTCGTGCGCTGAACGGGGATGGCCAGCTCAGCACCTCCCGCTTTGGCCGAAAGCCACGCGCCCGTCGGGTCCGCCGCAACCGCCACGGGAGTCGTGCCACCCACGAAGACGTCTTCGATGTCGACCACCTTCGCGCCGCCCTCGGTTCCGGGCAGCCGGTCACCATCGCGGAGGTGCCCACTCAGCAAGACCGAGTACCCACCATCGAGGACATAGCTCCGCCCGCTCTCCGCGCTGGTAGCCGTCTTGTGCCCCAGCGGGCCGTAGCCGACGTTGACGGTCTCCCCGTAGCGCGTGAACGGGAGCAGCAACTCTCCTTCGGCGCTGACCCTCGCCACGAACAGGCTGAACTGCGGCGGGATGCCGTAGGCGTGCATCGCGAACGCTTCGCCATCCCAGGCGGCGTGCGTTTGGAAGCCCACGTCGTCTGCCGCGCTTGCGGTCGGGAGTTTCACGCGCGCGAAGGGCTCGCCCTCACCAGCTCGAAGCAAGGCTACCTCTTGACGCCAGATCCCTGCCTCTCGGAACCCGTATCCCACCGCGAGTGTTCCGTCGGGACTCGCGGCGACCGAGCTGATCTCGCCCTCGGGGAACAGGGCGCTGTCAGGCAGCAGCGCGTAGGTCTCATGCGATACGGCACCGTCAGGAGCGACGGTCGTGAAGTACGAGTTGCTCCGTCGCTTCCGAGGTATACTTGCCTGTCTTCCCTTCCGGCTGGAAGCGATACGCGACCCATGCGACGCTCAGGCCGCCGGGGCTGGAGAAGAGCGCGGCAGGGAGCGCGTCCGAAACCCAGTGCCAACGGCCAGGCTCACCAGCACCGCCGGTGTCAACACCAGATCGAAGCAACTCGGCGGCGCGCCGCCAGTTCCGCCATCGCCGTTACTGTCGGCCGATTCGCCGCAGCTCAGGCACGCGAGCGCGGTTGCGGTGCCGAGACACGCCCAACGTCTCACAGCGGCAGCCCCGCTCCTCGGCAAACTCGGCGAGCTCGAGCTCGAGGGCGAGCGCCTCCTGGAGTCGCTGGTTGGCGAGGTGAAGGGTCTTTGCCTTCAGCAGCGCGACACAGGTCAGCTTCAGCGTCTTCACCTTCACCAGTCTCGTGAGCACGTGCACCTCGTCCAGGTTCGCGCCTTTCGACTGGGACAGCCGCGCGAGGGAGGCCAACACGGCTTCGTCGAGCTTCAGCAGCGAGGCCACGATCTCTGCCTTGGCTGCAGCAAGATCGCCGGCATCGAGCTGGTCTTCGGCGCGTTCCTCGTCGGCGATCGCCCGATCGACGCGGCTGTCGAGCAAGCGGCGGAACCCGATCCTCACTACCTTGCTGACGTTTCCGGCGAGGTCGCGCGCTTGCACGTGGATCTCTCCTGCCGGGACGTCTGGTAGGCGGAGGTCCAAGTGGGCTACCGCCGGTTGCCACGCCACGCTGTCGATGGGCGTGCCGGCGAACGAGTAGCGCAGCTCGACCACGCCGGAGACCACGGTTCCGAGCTCGACGGTCAGGTGGACGTGGGTAGCCGAGCTGGGATCCTCGAGCTCGAGCTCCAGGCTCACGTCGCGGGTTCGAGACACTACCCGGCCGCTCGTGACGCGCACGACCGGCGGGACCGGATCGACGTTGGGCGTCGCGCACTCGACGTCCGACCAGCCGCTGATCACGGGTCCACGCTCGGCGCGCATGCGATAGCAGACGCGCTGACCGTTCGGCGCGGGGACCACCACGAACGGCGACTCTCCATCTCGAGCGCCAAGGACCGGAACGAAGGGGCCACGCTCGTCCCCGGCACGCTCGACGGTCAGGGCGGTCTCCGCCGCGCCCATGCCCGCGGGAAGGAACACCACCCGTTCCCTGCTCGTGGGTCAACGACCGGCGAGTCAATCGCGTCGTCGGACGGATCGCGCGGATCCTGCCCGCTGCGACCTCGGACCCATCCGCTTCACCGCCGCCGTCAGTGTCGCTGAGGGGCGGGTTCGTTGCGGCCTGGAACTCGCCGGCCGCTGTCAGGCCATCCCGGTCCACGTCCGAGTCCGCTTCCACCGCTGGCCCGTAGCGGAGCTGCCAGCGATCCGGGAGGCCGTCGGCGTCGAGATCCGGCAGCCGCGCCAGCACGAACGCCTGCTGCCGCTCTCGAACGACTCGAGCGTCGCCCGGCTCCACTGCGCAGGTGGCGAAGAGCCGAACCGCGTACATGCCCGGGAGGCTGGTCTGGTGGAACGGCACTCCGAAGATGCCATCTCCGACACGGCCATCTTCGTGCTTGCCGTCGTCGTGGAGACGCAGCGCGACACGCGTCACCTCGTCGGGAGCGTCACCGTCGCGTCGACGACACAGCGAGTGAGGGGCGCTTGGTCGATGACCACGGCGCGCAGCGCCACGTCCAAGCCCACCCATGCGGTGAGCTCACCCGCGCCGCCCGCGTCACCAAGAGGCAAGACGTCTGCCACGTCCACGGTCGCGAACATCTGCGCCTCGGAGTCGAGGCTGGCTTCGACCAGCACGTTCGGCTCCGACGTCTCTCCCCCGGTCGAGTGAAGGCCATCCGACCCTGCTTCCGGATCTGGGACACGGTAGGTCGCCGTGGATTCGGCGGCGTTCACCAGCAGTGGCACGTACTCGTTGCCTGACGGCGAGACGAGCTTGCCTTTGCGACCTCGGCCTCCGTCGAGACGACGGTCACCCGCAGCTCGTGCGCGCCAGCATCGACGGGAAAGACAACGGAGCCGCCCGCCAACCGCGCGCCGCGACACGACCCGCTCGAAACAGGAGCTGGTTCCGTAGGCCGAGAGCATCGCGTCGGAGACATCGAGGGTCGCGAGCGCGAGCGACGTCGGCGGATTCGGCGCGTACACCAGGGTACCGTCGGTGAGCCGCGCCAGGTGATCGAGCTCCGAGAGGTCGGCGTCCTGTCCGAAGGCGATGCTCGAAACGACGGGGAGCCGGAGGCCGGGCACTCCGCCGCGCGGCTTCCTGCCCAGGGGAGACTCGGCCACGGACCGTTGCCGTCGCCCGCGGGTGGTTGGGCTGCGAGGTGGTATGCAGCTGGATCGGCGGCGGCGGGTTCTTGCCGTCAGACAGCACGACGATCAGATGGCGGTCCGCGGTCAGCGTCGCGGGCGGGTCGTAGCGGAGCGCCAACAGGGACTGCGCCTCGAGCAGCCCGTCGCCGATGCTGGTCGCGCCAAATGCGGAGACCTTCCCGATCTCCGACTTGATCGCGGCCACGTTGCCGACCCCGACGAACTCCATGCCACTCGGCCCGATCGGCAGCGTGGTGGCGTCGTTCCCGTACGTGACGACGCCCGCGGAAGTGGTCGGGAATCCGCTCGCAGGGGCGAAGGAGTCGACCAGAACCTGTGCAGCGACCTTGGCCGCTTCGAGTCGATCGCCCAGCATGCTGCCGCTCCGGTCGAGGGCCAACACGACGGCCTCCGACCCGAGCCCGATCTTGATCGCTCCGGGCGCCGACGCCTTGGTGCCGTTGATGGATACCTGGAGGTCCAGATCGCTCGCGACTGCCGGGTAGAACGCCGCCGGCAGCGACGTGACCATCAGCACGTTCCCGCCCGTCAGCGAAACGGGTAGAAGTCCACCCACGGCTCCAGCTTGCAGCCCGTCGTGCCAGCCGCCGCGCAGTTGGGCACGCTGACGTCATAGTCCTCGGGGACACGTTCTGCAGCGGGATGGGGTGGTTCTCCGCATCGCGGTAGCTCAGCTTCACCAGGAACTTCTTGCGCGCGAACTTGTTGCCCGCGAACGCCGGAGTCGCCTGAACGGGATCGACGATGGCGAGCTGCTCCGAGACCGGGCCGAACGACCAGGTGAAGTTCGACGGACCCCAGCCGCCGCTGACCACCCGACGACTTCCTCCGTGCTCGCCCCGACCGTCACCGGGACGCCGAAGAAGAGCGAGCCGGTCGAGAGCTGCACCCTGGACACTCGCCGTCCGATCCGAGCTGACAAACCGGCTTGGGGACGAGCTGGGTGGACGACTGGCGGTCGATTCAGAAACACCCGGATGCGAGGCCCGTTGGACTCCGGGAGCACCTCCGCCGGAAGTAGAGCTTCTTGCCGACCCAACCCGGCGCAGGTCGCACCGACAGGAACGCGGCACCGCGCGCTCCGACGCCGGCCGGCTGAACGCTCGAGACGCCGGCACCCGCCGGGAGCTCCTTCTTCGTCGGCCCGGGCTGCCAGGTGTCGATGATTCGGAACGCTCGCGGCAAATTGTCGCAGGGGTCGTTGAGGGCAACGTCGCAGGTGTTGTTGGTGAGCTGCGGACCGATCACGAACGGCTTACCGTCCGAGAGCGGGATGGCGCTGTGGAACCCGTAGCCGTGCGTCCACTCGAAGCGCCAGCGCGGGTCGGTGTCCGTGTACTCCTTGAGCACCAGCGCGGTGTGGAAGTCGAACATGGCATCGCCGAGGCTCCGGCCCAGGAGACCGGTGAGCACCTTGTTGATGGCCGTGGGTGTCGAGAGCTTGGCGGAGGACTGCTCCGCGAAACCGAGGAACATCTGGCCGACCAGATCGATACCTTCGTCCGATGAGCGCTGGTCGAGCGTCGAGGTCTTGCGCTCGATTCCAGAGGGGGGTCCCGACGGATGAGGAGGCTGCCCCACCGTGTACGAGAACTGCTCCTGCAGGTACCGCCAGAACAGCGCCGACTCGTACTCGCGTTTCAGCATGTCCAGCGCGGGGATCGTGAACAGCTCGTCGCTGGTGTAAGGCCCCCGGGATTTCGGCTTCGTCTCCAGCTTCCCCGCCGAGACACAGGTACGGCGGACGTCCGTCGCCGGGTAGCCACTCGCGCCGGGGAAGCCGGCGAGGCAGAGGTTGTGCTCGACGGACGAGGTGAGCCCCTCGCTGATGAAGCCGTTGATGTGGACGTTGCTGGTCGGGACCTCTCGCCCCCACGCGACCTGCAGGGCGTGGAAGTACTCGTGGGTGCTGAGGTCCAGCGCGTCGATCGCCGCTCCCGGGAGGGACTGGTGCGGCAAGAGCCCCGGCTGGATGTTGCGGATGGCATCGACGTTGATACGGAACGCGCCCCAATCGAACTGTCCACCCGCCGGGTTCGGTCAGCGCGACGTTGATCTGCCCGAGAGCACGAGAAGGCGCGAGCGCCACCATCAGAACGATGACGGCGGCGAGGACCCATCGGCCATTCTGCGGCTCTGCGGCTCTGCGGCTCTGCGGCTCATGCATGGCTCCCTCCAGCGGATGCGCAAACGCGCCCCCATCGTTGTCGATTCTCCACGAAGTTCCGTCTTCGTCAATGTAAGTGTTCGCGCATCACTGCGGTCGCCTCTCAACCCACGACCGGAAGGCAAGCGCCTCAAACCTCCGGGCCGCACGCCGAACGCCGCATTCAGCTCCAAGCGCACCAAGACCGAGCGCTCCAGCGAGCCCCGGGCCTGCTGCTACGAAGCATGCAAGTGAGGGCGCGCTGACATACACTCCGCCCCCGTGGCTGCCCGGTTTCGCATCGGCACCGACGAGAACGGGCTGGGCGCGCGGCTCGGGCCGCTGGTGGTCACCGCCGTCCTGGCGGAGGTGGACGAGCGCGGCGAGCGCCTGCTCGGGCGCAAGCTGCCGAAGGCCATCGCCGAGCTGATCGGCGACAGCAAGGAGCGCATGTCGCACGCCGACGTCGCGCTGGGCGAGGCGTGGGCGCGGGCGCTCCACCCCGGGGCCACCGGACCGAATGCGCTGTTCGAGGAGCTCTCGCTGGAAGGGCAGTCGCGCTTGCGCGCGCCGTGCCCGTCTCACGTGGAGAGCCAGTGTTGGGCCTTCGAGAGCGAAGCGTTCGTCGCCGACGCCGAGCTCGTGTCGAGCGCGTCACGAGTGCTGGGTCAGCTCGAACGTCGGGGCGTGAAGCTGATCTCGGCGAAGAGCAGCGTCATCTGCACGGAGCGGCTGAACGTGGCCAAAGACGCGGGCAAGAACCGCTTCCACTGCGACCTGCACGCGATGGAGGAGCTCGTTCTGGCCCACCGAGAGCGCGCCGGCGCCGACGTGTTCGCGGTGTGCGGCAAGGTCGGCGGCATGGGCGACTACTCCCGCTTCTTCGGCCCCCTCGCGGGCTACCTGCACGTGGTGCTCGAGCAGGAGCGCGCGCGCAGCGCCTATCGCTTCCCAGGCGTCGGAGAGCTCCACTTCGTGCAGGACGCTGACGCCCACGATCCGCTGGTCATGCTCGCGTCGCTCCTCGGCAAGTGGGTGCGCGAGCTGCTCATGGCGCGGGTGTCGCGCTGGTACGGCCTCGGGCGGGAAGCAGCCCCGAGCGGCTACCACGACCCGGTCACCACGCGTTTCGTCGAAGAGACGGCGCTCCTGCGCAAACGACGGCGAGTCCCCGACACCTGCTTCGAGCGAGCCAGGACTTGCGATGACTGACGGTGGCGAGCGCATCCGGAAAGGGGCCATCCCCTTCGAGGTCGCGCGCTTCGGCGCGCCTCTGGCGCTGGGCATGGGACTCCAGGTCACGTTCAACCTGGTGGACGCCTACCTGATCTCGCGCTTGCCGCACGAGACCGCCGGCCCAGCCCTGGGCGCCATCGGGATCTGCGATCAGCTCGCTGCGCTCGGCACCATCGTGAGCTACGGGCTGAGCGTCGCCACCGGCGCGATCGTCAGCCGCAGGCAAGGCGCAGGCGACGTGGCCGGCGTACGCGCCGCGGCGTGGCAGTCGCTGCTCCTGGTGCTCGGCCTGAGCCTGGCGTTCGCGCTCGCCGGAGTGCTCGGCGCGCGCTTCCTCTTGGCCGACGTCGTGGGCGCGAAGGGGCGCGTAGCGGAGCTGGGAGCCGAGTACCTGAGCGTGATGCTCGGGGGGAGCTTCACCATCTTCCTGCTCTTGCACCTGACCACGCTGCAACGCGCGCTCGGCAGCAGCAAGACTCCGGCCTCGCTCCTGGTGGCTGCCAACGTCCTGAACTTCCTGTTCGCGGTGCTCCTGGTCTACGGCCCGGGCGAGGCGCCCGCCGTGTTCAGCTGGGGCCCGCCCATCGCGCGCGCGCTGGGCCTGCCGCGCTTGGAGCTGATGGGCGCCGCCTGGGCGACCGTGCTCGCCCGCGTCGTGGTGCTGATCCCGCTCTGGTTGATCCTGACCCGCCGCTTCGGTCTGTTCGGCAAAGACTCCCGAGCTCGGCCGGACTTGCCCGCGATGAGCTCGCTGTGGAGGGTGGGTTGGCCCTCGAGCACTCAGCTGGTCGTGCGCATCGCGGCCATGCTGGTCATGCACTCGCTGGTGGCCAGGGCGTACACGACCTCCAGCGATCAGTCCGCCACCACCGCCCTCGGCATCGTATTCCGGCTCGAGACAATGGCGCTGTTCGTCGGCCTGGGCTGGGGCAGCGCGGCGCAGACCTTCGTCGGCCAGAACCTTGGCGCGGGCACTCCGGAGCGCGCCCGGCAGAGCGGCTGGTACGCCGCGCTCTACAACGCCACCATGATGGCGCTGCTCGCCCTCGCCTATCGC
This sequence comes from Polyangiaceae bacterium, assembly GCA_015075635.1. Classification (NCBI taxonomy): domain Bacteria; kingdom Pseudomonadati; phylum Myxococcota; order Polyangiales; family Polyangiaceae; species Polyangiaceae bacterium. The sequence goes on along the minus strand of JABTUA010000003.1, from coordinate 880,113 downwards.
GCGTTCGGCCACGACATCATCGCCTTCTTCGATCGCGACGCGCGGGTCATCGACGTCGGACAGAGCTACGTCGCCGCCGTCGGGTTCAGCTACGTCGGGCTCGGGATCGGCATCGTGCTCGGAGCTGCCATCCAGGGAGCGGGAGCGACCAAGCAGACCCTGGGCCTCGACAGCGCCGTCGTCTTCGCCTTCCAGCTGCCCGCGGCGTGGCTCGTCGTGTTCGGCCTGGGCCTTCCGCTCGCTCGCTTGTGGCAGGTCATCGCCTGGACCTACGTGGCCTTCGCGGCGGTCTACGTGCTGAGCTACCGTCGGGGTCGGTTCTTGGAGACCGCGGCGCTCTGATCACATGCCGTGGCCGGGGCCGATGATGCGCGGCCAGGCGTGCTCCACTTTCCAGTCGCTCCCGACGTGCGGCGGGTGGTGACACTCCGTGGCGCAGAAGGTCTTGGCGGGCGCCCGGATGATCAGGCTCTTGTCGTTGGGCGAGTCCGCGTGACGAGAGCTCGGGCCGTGGCACACCTCGCACTGGATGTTCTTCAGGCCCTCGACGTGCGTGACCGTGGAGCCGCCCGGCTTGTCGTAGCCGGTCACGTGACAGCCGACGCAATCCAGATTGAACTGCTTGTCCTGGCGCTCGAGCGGCGCGTAGGCCGTCGCGTGGGGCGTGCTCGACCAGAACTTGTGCTCTTCGCCATGGCAGTTGACGCACTTTTCGGCGCCCAGGTAGCCGCTCTTGCCCTCCGCCACCGGCGCCGGTCTGCGATCGGCGAACGCCGTCTTGTTGTGGTCGTTCACCCGCTTGTAGTAGGCCTTCAGGCGCGCGGCCACGGCGGCGTCTTCACCGAGGCTCTCGCGAACCTCCGCGAGCTCGTAGCGGAAGAAGCTGCCCTCTGCCGGCACCTCGGGAGCCTTGTGCTGCTCGAGCTCGCGCCGCAGGGCCTCGCGGTCCTTGCGCCGCGCGGCGAGATCCTCTGCACGCACCGCGCTGCCCGGCTTCTCCGCCTCGGCGATCAGGCGGTCCAGATCTCCGAGGCGCCGGCGAAGATTGTCGCGCTTCTCCGCCTCCGCCAGGCCCGAGCCGTCCTTGAAGCGAACATCGTCACCGCGCACGAACAGGTCCACGATGGCCACGCCTTGCAGGTGGTTCGGCGTCTGCACGACCAGCGTCTCGCCCAGCACCGCGGGCGGCACGGGGCCGTCGTTGACCTCGCCGCGGTCCACGGGCTTACCGACCACCAGCAGCTGGAATCCGCCCACCGTCTCGATGAGCCGCAGCGCCTCGCCGCGTGGCATGGCGACCAGCGCGATGCGGATCTGCGCGCCCTGCGCGTCCAGCGACTTCCTGGCCTCCTCGAGCGCCGTCTTCGCGTCCATGACCTCGACACCCGCGGGCGCGACACCGGACTGCAAGGGGAGCGATACGCCGACGATGCCGACCTTGTGGCCGCCGGCTTCGACGACCTTCACGCTCTGGGCGCCTCCGCTCTGGCCGGCCAGGTTCGCAGCGAGCAGTGCCGCGCCCGCAGTGCGGCGCAGGCGGTCGAGCTCGGCCGCGCCGGCGGCCCAGTCGTTGGCGCCGGGCGCCCAAGCGCTGAGCCCCATGTCCCTGAGCGACTCCGCGATGGCCTCGGCCTTCCACATGGTCTGCGTGCGCTGGTCGTCCTTCAACGCGGGGTCGATGAACAGCGTCGGGCCCGCGCCGACGAAGAGCGTCGACGAGGCCGAGTCGCGCTTCGCCCGGGTCAACGCGGCGGCGTGATCGATGCCGCCCAGCATGTCCTTCACGCAGCCGCAGGGCTCCAGCGCGCCGGCGAGGCTGGTCACCACGAACACGCGCAAGGTCGGTGTCGTTGGCGGCCCGGACGGCGCCGCGGGGGCGCGCTTGCAGCTCGTCGTCGCGAAGTGAGTCACTGCCGCGAGCGCGATGGGAGCCAGCAGTGCGAAAAGACGCGACACAGGGGCGATCTCTAGCGCAAAACACGGGTGGCGCCCAAGGCCTGGGAGACCGCATAATGGCTCGCGAGCATGAGCGGGGACGCCCGAGAGCCTGCCACGCCGTTCGGCCCCTTCGTGCTCGAGCGGCGCATCGCCGTCGGGGGCAGCGCGGAGGTGTTCCTGGCGCGTCCGAAGACGGGCCTCTTGCCGGCACCCAAGCTGGTGGTGAAGCGCCTGCTCGCGGGGCGGAACGAGAGCCAGTTCGACGTGCTGGACCACGAAGCCGAGCTCAATCGCGCCATCTCCCACCAGAACGTGGTCACGGTGTTCGGCGCCGGCATGGTTGGCAACGAGCCCTATCTGGCCATGGAGTACGTCGAGGGCGTCGATCTGTATCGCCTGCTCCGGCACGCCGAGAGCGAGCAGCGACGCCTCCCGCTCGGCGTTTCGGTCTACATCACGCGCTGCCTGGCGGCGGCGCTGTCCGCGGTCCACGCCGCTCAGAACGCCGACGGCATCCCCTTGGGCATCGTGCACCGGGACGTGACTCCGTCGAACGTGTACCTGTCGATCGACGGCGAGGTGAAGCTCGGCGATTTCGGCATCGCGCGGGTGAGCGAGCAGGTCCGCCCGCCGTCGGGCGATCCGGGCCTGAAGGGCAAGTTCGGCTACCTGGCGCCGGAGCAGATCGCCGGCGAGCCCTTCGACCATCGAGCGGACTTGTTCGCGCTGGCGGCCATCCTGGGCGAGATGCTACTCGGCGAGCGCGTCTTCCCGGGCAGCGGGCAGCTGGCGGTGCTGCTCGCCATCCGCGACGCGAACATCGAGCCGCTCCGCAGCCAGTCGGCGCTGATGCCCCCCGGGCTGTTCGCGGTCTGCGAGCGCGCGCTGGCGCGCGCGCCCTCGGATCGCTTCGCGACGGGGGACGAGCTCGCCGAAGCGCTCGGGCCCTATGAGCTCCCCAGCGCGAAGGAACTCCGCTTCGAGCTCGCCAACCTGGTCCGCGAGGCGGGTGACTCGAAGCGGCTCGCGCGCCAGATCAAGGACAGCGTCGATCGCATGCGCGCCGTCGCGCGCCGGGCCACGCCCAGCCCGGAGAAGATGCCCGAGTCCGTTCCCCCGGTTCCGGTCTCCGGGCGGCGCACCCCGCCCATTGCCCCGCGCCTGGGCGCAGCGCCCGCTCGCCCAGCCCAAAACGTCGAGGTGTCGCGGGTCCGGCGCACCGACGGACGCGTGCTCGAGGCCCTGAGCCTGCCGCGCCTCTTGGAGCTGGTCGCGACCGGCGAGCTGATGGGAGACGACGAGGTCGCATTCGGCGACGGTCCCTTCTGCAGGATCCGCGAGCACGTCGAGCTGGCGCGCCACCTCTTGCCCTCGACCACGCAGACCACGCGCGACCTGCACGCTCCCGGCACGCCGGACTACCGCGCGTTGCTCGGCGACACTCCGATGATGGAGGTCCTGGCACAGATGCGCCGCGAGCGCGAGACGGGCGCGCTGTTCGTCGAGCGCGCCGACCGCACGGGCGCCCCGCAACGCAAGGAGCTCTACCTCCGCGCGGGTCGCCTGCACCACGTCGCCTCCACCGATCGGAGCGAGTTGCTCGGCGAGTACCTGGTCCGCCGGCGAGCGATCAGCCGGGAGCAGCTCGACACCGCCCTCGGCTCGCTGTCACGCTTCGGCGGGCGCCTCGGCGACACCGTCGTCGGCCTGGGCTACGTCGAGGCCGTCGACGTGTTCCGAGCCATCCGCGACCAGGGACGCGACCGCGTGGCGGCGCTCTGCGGCTGGAAGCGGGGGTCGGCGGTGTTCTACCGGGGCACGGATCCTGGGCACGTGGAGTTCCCGCTCGATCTCGACCTGGCGAGCCCGATCATGGCCGGCGCCATCGTGCAGGCGGGGGGGGAGCCGCGCGCGCTCTTGCCGATTGCCGAGACCCCGCTGGCGCCAGGGCCCCGGCACTACACCGCCTTCGATCCCATCGAGGTCGGCACCGTCCCCGTCTCACTGCGCATGGTACCGGCGCTGGCGGCCGACCGCGTGACGGTCGGCCAGGCGCTCTCGCGCATCACCGCGCCCCGCCCGGCCGAGCGCGCGGTCGGCGACAAGGAGGCCCAGGCGGCCCTGGTCGCAGCGAAGGTGCTCGGCTGGGCCGATTACTGAGGGCCGGAACCTTTCCCGCCCCGGCTCGTGGAACGGCGGGATGATGGCGGCCATGGCTCTCTCGGGCGAGGCAGCGCCGGCGGTGCCAGGGCGCGAGCTCGATCCGGCCACGCTGGCCCGAGCGCGGAACGGGGACCCGATCGCCTTCCGCGCCTTCGTGGTGCGCTACGAGCGCCCGGTCTTCGCGCTGCTCTCCCGGCTCATGGGCCGCGGCCGGGAGGTCGAAGATCTCGCCCAGGAGACCTTCCTCCGGGCCTTCCGTGCCCTGCCGGGCTTCGACCCGGACGGTCCGGCGCGGGTCTCGACCTGGCTGCTCACCATCGCGACCCGGCTGGCCCTCGACGCCAGGAAGAAGAGGCGACCCGAGCCGGTGGTCCCCGACGTCGCCAGCGACACGAGCTCGCCGGAGCGTCTGGCGCGCCAGCTAGAGCTCCGAGCTGCTCTGGCGCGGGCCATCGAAGCGCTGCCCGACGATCAGCGCGCGGCCTTCGTGCTGGCGGAGTTCCACGACTTTTCGCTGAAAGACATCGCCGAGGCGCTGGGCGCTCCGGTCGGGACGATCAAGACCCGCGTGTTTCGCGCGCGCGAGAAGCTCCAAGGAGCCCTCGCGGATTTCAAGGAGGACCGCTGATGGACCGCGACCGCTTGGAGGAGGCCTGGCCCGTCGACGAGCCGCCGCAGGGATTCGCGGAGCGCGTCGTCGAGCGCGCGCTCGAGGAGCGGGCCCCGCGGCGCCGCCGCGGCCCGACCCTGGCCGTCGCCAGCGTGCTCGTCGCGGCAGCGGCGGCGGTGCTGCTCTGGTTCTCGATGCGCCCGGTGAGCAGCGGCGGCCACCTGGCCCGCGAGCGCACCGAGCTCCGGCTCGGCAACGAGGCCACGGCCGTATTGGAGGCCGGCGCCAAGATCGACTGGCGCGGGCGTGAAATCAGCCAGGCCGCCGGCGAAGTGTTCTACCGCGTGGAACCCGGCGGCCCGTTCGTCGTGAAAACCCCTGCAGGCGACGTCAGCGTCCTGGGCACCTGTTTCCGGGTGCGCGTGGGCACGGCGGCCCCGAAGGGAGAGCACGAGATGAAGCGCAGGGACTTGGCGGTGGCGGCGGGCAGCGCAGCGCTCGCGGCGGTGGCGGTGGTGACGGTGTACGAAGGCAAGGTGCAGCTCTCCCACGCCGGGGAGCGCGTCGGGCTCTCTGCGGGGGAGGCCGGCAAGCTCGGACCCGGGGCCAAGAAGGTGAGCCCGGAGGAGCTGGCCGACGCCGAAGAGAGCCTCGAGGGCTCGGCGGGCGGAGCGCTGGCGACCGCCAACGAGAACCTGGCGCGCGACATCTCCGAGCTGAACCGGCGCCTGAAGGGCATCGAGAAGGAGAAGACGAAGCTGGAGGAGCAGCTCTCGAGCGCCGAGCGCGAGCTGGCCAAGCGCACCGACGGCGGCGCGGCCCGCGGTCGCCACGAGTTCGATCTGGACCAGCAAGACTGGAGCGAGCTCGCCAAGGACGGCACCATCAAATACCGCCATCCGTGCTTCAAGCCGGACGGCTGGAAGCCCGGTCCGGAGCGGCTGGAGGAGCTGGGGCTCGCGCCCGACGACGTCGAGCCCATCGACGCCGCCTACAAGCGCTCCTACGAGCGCATCTGGAAGACCATTCGGCCGCTTTGCGCCAAGGCCATCGGCAACGCCGACGTGGTGGACGTGTTGGGACCGGACACCTGCACGCACGTGGTAGTGGACGCGATGCGAAAGCAAGAGGGCGCCAGCGTGAGCGAGGCGATGCGACTCGTCTCCGAGATCCGCGCCGGCCAGAAGCCGCCCCCCGTCCCGGGCAAGGAACAACACGCCGTGTTCGACCTGTTCTGGGGCCTGACCGGGGAGATGGGCGCCTTCGAGGCGGATCTCGCGCAGACCTTCGGCCCGGAGGAGGCCAAGCGCCTCGCCTACTCGAAGGCGCTGTGTGCCGGGCACAGCACGTTCGGTGGCCCGGGCCCGCGCGAGAAGTAGTCGCTACTTGGACTCTTTCTTCGAGTCCTCGAACACCGGCCCGCCCGGGTCGGTGGACTTCATCACGCCGGAGTCCACGAGCATGCTCTCGGTGACGACCTCTGCGCTGGCGATCATGCTGTCGGTGACCACGTCCGCGTCGGGGTTGCCGGAGATCAGCGTGGGCTCCGGCGACACCTTGGGCTTCTGGGGCGAGACCAGCGGGATCGCCTCCTCGAAGCTGACGTCGATGGAGTGAGCGCCGGCGTCGGCCGGCTGCTCCGAGATCAGGGTCACGCTGGCGAGCCCGCCGATGCGCCGCTCCGGATCGGTGGACGGACCATCCGCCCAGGAGGGCTTGGTGCTGATGCCTTCGTCGCTGACCGGTCCGCTCATCATGGCCTGGTAAGCAGCGCGCGTCGCCCGTTGCATCAGCCGCGCGGTCTGGAAGCGCTGCTCCTTGTCGAACGCCAGCGCGGTGTCCACCAGCCCGACGACGTGCCTGGCCAGATCGGGGAGCGCCGCCGCGATGCTGGGCGCCGGCTTGGTCGCTGCCGCGACCAACCGCTTCACGCTGGTCGACTCCTCGTGCACGTAACGACCGGTGAGCGAGGTGTAGGCGATGGCGCCGACGGACCAGATGTCCGTGCGCCAGTCCACCAGGTCGTTCTGACCTCTGGCCTGCTCCGGCGCGATGAAGCTCGGCGTGCCGAGCACGAGCCCGTCGCGAGTCGGATCCACGGAGAAGGACTCGCGACGCATCCGGGCGAGGCCGAAGTCGAGCACCTTGATCGGACCGTCGCGGGTCAAGAACACGTTCGCGGGCTTGATGTCGCGGTGCACGATGCCCTTCTCGTGAGCGGCAGCGAGCACGTCGAGCACCTGGTCCACCACGTAGAGCGCCTCTTCCGGGGGCAAGGCGCCGACCTCCTCGATGCGCTCCTGGAGGGTGACCCCCTTCAGGAGCTCCATCACAAGGAACGGCGCGCCGTCCTCGGCCTTGTCGTCGTCGAGCACGGCCACGGCCCCCGGGTGCTCGACGGCGTTGGCCACGTAGCCCTCGCGCAGGAAGCGCTGACAGATGTCGGAGCTCGCCGCGAACTTCCCGTGCAAGATCTTGATGGCGACGCGCCGTCCGTTGCGGTGCGTCCCCACGTAGACCGCGGCCATGCCGCCGACGTCGAGCAGACCGTCCAGGGTGTACCTCTGCCGGAGCACGGTCCCCACCCGCTCCTTCAGGCTCTCGCGGTCGATCTCCGACATCCCTGAGCCTCAATCGGTGGCCCCGAGCGGCGCACCTGTCAAGCCGAATCCCGGGATGCGCGAAAAAGCCTCCTAGGCGATCAAGGCGGGGAGCACACCGCGCGGGAGCGCGGGGTCGCCGAAGTCGTCGATCAGGTCGCCGCTCTGCTTGCGCAGGCCCGCAGCGCTGCCGATGGTGCCGAGCATCCGCGCGTGGTTCAAGCTCTTCGGGTCGCTGTCGGCCTCGAGGTACTGGCCCTGCTTCAGGAATCCGCCCGCGCTGCCGGCCAGCACGAAGGGCACGTTCGTCGCGCCGTGAGACGGACCAGCGGAGTTGTCGTTGTACCAGACCGCGACTCCGTGGTGCAGGAGCGGCTTGCCGCTCGGCATGTCGTACGCACTCAGCCGGTCGAGCAGGTACTTGAAGAGCTGCGCGAAGTGACGGTCGACCTTGCTGTGCAGCAGATCCGAGCCGTCGATGACGGTCCCGCTCGAGTCGTGGGATTTGCGCCGATGCGAGATGTAGTGGAAGTTGTCCGCCATCAGCCCACCGCTGTCCGGGTCGGGATAGCGCGTGCTGCCGTCGTTGCCGCTGCCGATCTGAATGGCGACCGAGCGCGTGTAGCCGCAGGCGAGCGCCAGCGCGGCGATGTCGATGTGCAGGCGGGCGGTCGACAGCACCTCGTTGCCGTCTGCGCTGTCGTAGCCGGCGGACTCACCCTGGAGCAGGAGCTCCTTGTCCTTGGTCAGGCGGCAGGTGAGCGCGACCTCCAGGTCGCGCACGCTGTCGAAGTGCAGTTGCAGGCGCTGCTTGTCGTTCGACGACAGCTCCGGCCGGGCCATGAGGCTCTGGAGCTGGCCGCGCACCAGGTCGTTCACGCTCTTCTGCCGCCCGACGATCTCGGCGCGGGCCTCCGGCGACAGGCTGGTGTCTCCGCCGACGATGGTCTGGTAGGCGGTCCACGGGTTGTGCAGCGCGGAACGCCGCTGCGCCGGGCCGCGGTAGGAGATGCACGGACCGCCGAGCCAGCCGCCGCTCTTGCCGGAGTACAGGAACAGCGAGTCGCGGCCGCCCGGGTTCAGCTCGCGCCCGATGCGGTGGTCGATGCTCTCGCCGGCCGCTTCGGAGTCGCCGGCTGCCCCGTCGACCGTCGGCCCGCGTGCGGTCAAACCCTGAAGCGCTCCACGGGCATGACCGTCGCCGAAGTCGTAGCCCTTCATGTTGACGTTCTTGACCACCAGCAATCGGTCCAGATACGGCTCGAGCTCCTCGAGCGCGCGACCGCTCACGTTCTCCGCCGTGAGCGCCCCGAGGTTCTTGGGCCAGAAGCGCTCGGGCTCCGCGCCCAGGACACCGCTCGACGTCGCGGCCGCGACTCCGTTCGCCTGGCGCAGGAAGATGGCGAACGGCAGCACCTCGTTGGCCGCCTTGGCCTCCCGACCGCCCAGCGACTCGAGGACCGGGAGCGTGAGGGCGACGCCGCCCAGACCCTTCAGCAGAAGTCGGCGCGAGATCTTCATGGGAGCTCCTCCTTGCTGCGATTCATGAACGCTCGGCTGACGGTCAGCTTCGCGATGACGTCCTTGATGCTGCCACCGCTGCGGCTGAGCTCGCCGACGTCTCGAATCGTCTTCTGATCGCCCACCGTGCGCTTGCGCCCGAAGGCGTACTCGAGCCAGTGTTTCGCGTAGCACTCGTGCACGCCTGGGCTGGCCGCCAGCTTCTCGGCCAGCTCGACGGCGCCGGAGACGGACGTGGGGATCTCGTCGATCAGCGGCGAGGCGGACGAGTCGACGGGGTGGCCGTTGTCTTGGTCGCGCCACGCCCCCACCGCGTCGTAGCTCTCGAAGGCGAACCCGAACGGGTTGATGTGGTCCTTGTGACAACCAGCACAGACGCTGCCCTCCTTCTCGGTGTAGGACGCGACGTTCTCGCGGTTGGTGGTGCCCTCGGCCGCCGCCGGCAGCGGCTCGACCGCCTCGGGCGGCGCGCTGACCGGCAGGCAGGCGATGCGCCGCGCCAGGTAGGCCCCCCGGTGAATCGGATCGGGATCGGCGGAGGTGGCGTTGGCGGCCAAGAAGCCGATCTGGGTGAAGATCCCGCGGCGCTTCTTGGGGTCGAGCTCCACCTTCTGGAAGCTCGGGCCGAAGCCGCCGCTGAGGCCGTAGATCTGGGCCAGGTCGGCGTTCACGAACGTCGTCGTCGAGGTCAGGAGCTCGCGGAAGCCTCCACCCTGCGCGAATTGGTCGCGCACGAAGCGCTCGTTCTCCTCGATCGCCGCGGCGGCGAGCTCCGTCGAGACGTCCGGGAAGAGCGCTGGCAGCGGCTTGATGCTCTCGATCTTGTCCCCGTCGAACAGCGCGTGGTGGAACGCGGCGATCACGTTTGCCGCGCGCGGATCGTCGAGCAGCCGGCGCGCCTGCGCCTCGACGTTGGCGACGCTCGACAGCTCGCCGGCGGCTGCCGCGGCGAACAGCTTCGCATCCGGCATGGTGTCGAGGAGCGTGTACGAGAGCCGGCTGGCCATCTCGTAGCCGTCCAGCGGCACGACGCCGTTCACCACCTTCGTGCTCGACTCGATGCGGTACAAGAAGAACGGCGACTGCAAGAGCGCCTGCAGCACCAGTCGCACGCCGGCCTCGAGCGCCGGTACTCCAGAAAAGAGCGCCGCAGCGCCCTGGTAGACCTCGAACAGCTCGTCCTTCTCGGCCTGCGCGAGCGGTCGTCGATAGGCCCGGCTGCCGAGCTCGTCGATCAACGTGCGAGCCCTCTGATCGGGATCACCGGTGTCTGGAGGAAGGAGCTTCGCGAACAGCGCCGCGTCGCCCACGACCAGCTCCACCACCGCGTCGGCCCCGCGCTGATAGGCGCCCCAGAGTGCCTGGTCGACGCTCAGCGACTGAGCGTCGTTGTCGAAAAGGTAGCCCGCGGTCTTCGGGTCTTGCGGCAGCTCGGCCTCGATGGGCGTCGAGGCCGGGATGCCGAACAGATCCCGTACGCTGTTCTGCCACTGCTGGTGGGTCAGCCGCGACACGCGGGCCGCGGGCGCGACGGCGTCTTGGTCCTTGCTGGCGGGCGTGCCGCCGGGCCCGACCTCGCCGTCCCGCGCTCCGGGCTCGGTGATGGTGCCTGTGCAACCTGCGTACAACCCCGTCGCCAGGGACACGGCCAGCGCCAGGACGGCCTTCGCGCTCCGCTTGGTCTTTCTCGCCATTTCGGGCCCTCCGGGGTCACGGCACAGGCCGACAAAACGCGGCCCAGCTTTGACTACAGTACCCGTGCGGCACACACGCTGTCACTCAACAACCGACATCGGTCTCGCGGCCGGCAGCGCTTTCCGAGCTGAGCGAAAAGTTACAGCGTCGTCACGTGAGGCTCGGGAGCCGGATCGAGCCGCAAGAGCGCACCGTGCTCTCGCGAGGGTTCGCGGTCCGCGTGTGTGGGCGTTGCGTCAGCGGCACTCCTCGATGTCGCCGGCGTGTGTCAGCGCCAGCACGGCGAGCGAGGTGGTGTGGGTGCTGCATTCACCGTGCTCCACCGCGCGGATGCACCCCGAGGGCTGAGCCTGCGCGCGGAGCGAGGTGATCCACGTGGGGTCGTAACTCTGGCCGAAGCCCAGGTGCCCCAGCACCGCCAGCCGCTCGGCGTACAGGTCTCCCGGGGTGGGGTCCATGGCCGCCTCTTTGACGATGCTCGCCGCCACCGATCGGCGCCGAGCCTCCAGGTCCACCGGCACGGAGCACGAGCGCCAATGCGCGAACAGGAGCCAAACCGCCTGGTGTGTGAGCACGAAGCCCCAGCTGTCGGTGGCGCTCGCGTAGCTCTCGCACTCGGGCGGAGTCTGGCAGTCGAGGGCCGCCTGCAGGCAGGCTTCGATCAGGCTGCCGCCGCTCGGGTTCATTGGCGCAGGCATCTTCGGGTCGGGCGTGCCGGCGTTTGGCAGCACGCCCTCGAGCGACGCCGCTGCGAACGGGGGCTTGGCCTGTTCGAGCAGCAGGCCGTAGACCGCGAGCTCGCTCGCCGACACGTCGGCCTTGCGCGCCGCGATGACCTCGCTCGTCGCCGTCCGGGCGGCGAGCTCGCCGGCGGCATCCAGCATGACCAGCGAATCAACGCCGATTTCGGCGTCCGTCTCCGCGATCCAGCCGAGCGCTCGACACTTGGTGGACTGAGTGGGTAGCGCGGAGTCGTCTCCGCACGCGGCGCTCAGCAAGAGCAACGACAGTGCAGCGCACGAGACTCTGCTGGGGCCCACCCCCGTAGTCTGCCAGATCCGAGGCGCTGGGCCCGCAGCTCGACCGGTGCCCGACGCGGCGAGCGGACCGTCCGTCCTCTCGGCGCAGCATCGGGTACGCACCGCGAGCGACGGCGCGGCTGCGCTCGCGGAGCTGGCGCGCGAGCCGGCTGACGTCATCCTGCTCGATCGCTCGATGCCCGGCGCGCCGGGACCCCAGCTCTTGCGGGCGCTGCGCGAGTCCGCCCCGACCGCCAAGCGCGTCAGGCGGCAGCGCCGTCACTCCGGCAGGGCTGTCACGGGATCGCTCCACGCGCGCTCGGCGGCGACACAAGCTGGCACAAACCGACGGAAACAGGGCTAGAGTCGGGCAAGCGCTGCCGACGCCGCTCCGGCACGGTCGTTGCTCCCCGCTCCACTCGGAGGAGCTCATGCGATTCGCCCCGATCCTTCTCGCTGCCGGAATCTCGCTGGTACCCGCCCTCGCGCCGCGCGCCGCCCAGGCGTGCGCCGCGCCGTTCTACGGGCCAACCAGCGACAAGACGACGGTGAGCGGCCACAAGGTGGCCTTTGCGATCAGCCCCGAACGCACCGTGCTCTGGCACCAGCTCGCCTTCGACGGTCCACCCGGCGAGTTCTCCTGGGTGTTGCCAGTGAAGAAGGGCGCGTACCTCGAGAGCAGCACCGACGCCTGGTTCGAGGCCCTCGACGCCTTCACCTCGACCCGCGTCTACGAGATCGAGCCCGTGTGCGCAGAGGCGGAGCCAGACGAGAGCGGCTGCTCCTCGGACAGCAGCAGCGAGGTCTCGGCGGGCGGCGGCCAGGTCGCTCCGCCGACGGTGACGGTGGTCCACCACGGAAGTGTCGGCCCCTACGAGACCGTGACGCTGTCCTCGACGGATCCGAAGGCGCTGGAGAGCTGGCTCGAGAAGCACGGCTACGTCGTCCCGGACGCGGTACGCCCGATCATCGCGGACTACGTCGCCGAGGGCTTCGACTTCATCGCGCTGCGGCTCTTGCCCGGCGCGGGCGCAGAAGCCATGACACCCGTGCGCGTGATCACGCCCGGCGGCGATCCAGAGCTGCCCATGCGGCTCGCGGGCACCGGTGCCGGCGAGCGCGTGCCGATGACCCTGTACGTCATCGGAACGGCCCGCTACGCGATCCCGAGCTTGCAGGAGCTCGTTGTGCCGACCGAGCAACTGGTCTGGGACTACGCGGCCGGGAGCTCGAACTACGCCGCGCTGCGCGGCGCGACCCTCGCCAAGGCCGAGGGCGCCTCTTACATCACGCCCTTCGCCGCGAGGGATGCGTTCAGGATCACGCTGCAAACGCCGAGCAGCGGCACGGCGTCGTTCAACGCGGGCGACCAACCGTCGTACTGGGGCGGCGGCGTCCAGCGCCTCGGCGAGCTCTACTTCGCACAAGCCAGAGCGAACGAGGACTCTCCGACGAGCTGCGTGGCGGCGCTCGCCGCCCTCGACTACGGCCTCGAGGTGATCGACGACTGCGACCCCGTGGACCCCACGAAGTGCGACCCGCTGAACGCCGCGCAGGTGTCCAAGCAGGAGCTCGAGTGCGAAAAGTGGACGGATCTCGCGGCTGCGCTGGTCGGAATGGCGCCGGGAGACGTCTGGCTGACCCGGCTCGAGCTCGAGCTGTCGCAGAACGCGTTGAAGGTCGACAGGAAGCTCGCGCCGCACGCGACCCAGACCACCGTCGTGAACCAGCTCTCGACCGAGAACAGCGTGAACCCTCCCTGCCGCGGCCCGCTCTTCACGGGCTCGAACACGGCCTTGGCCTTCGGCTCGCTGTTCGGCCTCTGGCTCGGGCGCCGTGGCTCGCGGCGCAGGACGCGCCCCGAATGAAGCGCGGGCTCGCGCTGTCGATCCTGCTCGGGCTCGTTCAGCCCGAGTCCGCGTGGGCGGTGGAGACCCGAGCCGCGAAGCAGGAGCAGCGTCGCGCCTCCGCCTACCACCACGAGGGGTTTCGCGGGCGCTTCGACCTCGGGATCGGCCGGCTCGCCGCCTACGGACGCGCCGAGGGCAGGAGCGATCGGCGCGTCAGCGCGACGACGTTGTCGTGGTCCTTCGCGGCCGGCGGCGCAATCACCGAGACGTGCACGCTCGGCGGCATGCTGGCCATCGACCGAGCCCACGCCGTCGCCGCGCGCGACGAGCGATCCGGTCCGATCGACATGACTGGTGTCGACATCGACCAGGTGTTCTGGGGACCGCACATCGACTGCTACCTGACCCGTGGCGAAGGCCCCCGAGTGTTCTTCGCCGCAGGCCCCTCGGAGCTCAACGTCGACAAGGACGGCGAGAGCGCCGAAGGCTACGACGGCGGCGACCCGTCGCCCGATCCCAGCGGTTTCGGCTACCTGATCGGTGTGGGCTACGATCGCTTCGTCGGCAAGGAGCTCAGCTTGGGTCTCGTAGCGAGGCTCATGTACGCACCGCTCAGCGTGAGGGAGACGGACGTCGAGGCGACGGTGCACACGTTCATTCCGATGCTGGGCCTGAGCTTGACCCTGGATTGAGCCGGCGGCAGAGGACGCGCCGGCGCTAAAGAGGTCTCACGGTCCCGGCGCAAACGGCAGGATCGTCTTGAGATCCTCGTCGTTGAACTTCAGCTGCAGGCCGATGAAGTAGTCGCGCCGGTCGGGGCTCAAGATGTCGTCGATGCCGGCCAAGAGCCAGAGGCGCGAGACGAACTCGTAGCCGAGCGAGACGCGCCAGCGCGGCAAGATGACCTCACCGAAGCCGAACAAGTCCTGGCGCAGCTCGAACCGGTCGTCGAACAGCAGCGTGTCGAGGCCGACGCCACCGGTGGACTCCTTGATGCCGAAGCGCCCGACGAACGGACCCATGCGCTGGGCGAACTGCAGCGAGAAGCGGAACGAGTTGGTGGTGACGGTGCGGACCTCGCGGTAGTGCGGTGGGTCGTTCGGGTTGGTGGTGTCCACGTCGATCTGCTCGAAGCGCGTGAGCCCGCGGGGGTCGTTCACCACCTCGATCGAGTAGTACTTGTCCTCGCGCGGCTGCAGGCGCAGCTCGACGTAGCTCTTCACCGTGCTGGAGAGGAACTGGTAGTCGGTGCGCAGCGCGACGATGGTCTGCAGGCGGTTGACGCCACCCACGAACTCCCCGACACCTTCGACGACGCCTTCGACCTCATCGATCAGCTTCTCGTCCTTGGTCAAGCGGCCGAGGGTGCCCTCGCCGCGCTCGAGCCGGCCGCTGACCTTCTCGATGTTGGAGAGGCTCTTCTCCAGGTTCACGCTGGCGTTGTTCACGCGCTCGATGATCTGACGGACTTCTCCCGGGGAAGCCTTGCCTTCTTCACCCTTCTGCAGGAGCTCGCGCACGTCCTTGGTGGTGACCCGAACGTTCTCCAGAATGCGATCGATCTCCGGCTCGCCCTTGGCGGTTATGCGCTCGACGTTGTTCAGGATGCTCTTGATGGTGCCGCGGTTCTCTCGCACCGTCTGGTTGAGCGCCTCGGTGACCTCCGCCAGGTTCTGCAGCGTGTCCTTGAGGTTCTCCTCGCCCTTCTTGGTGCCGATGGAGCCGGCCAGGCTGTCGGCGACCTTCTTCACCTGCTTGGTGATGTCGGCGACGTCCTTCAGGATTTGATCGGTGGTCGCCGCCTCGATGACCGCGTTGATCCGGTCTCCGTTCTGGAGCTGCGGCTTGCCCTCGGTGCCCGGCGCCACGGCGAGGAAGTACTCGCCGAGCAGGCTGGAGCTGGTCTTGGCGACAGCGGCGTCCTCGTAGAGCGGAACGTCGGGGCGCACGCGGATGTCGATGCGCGCCTTGCCGTCCTGGAGCCGAATGCTCTCGACCTGCCCGATGGGAATGCCCGCGACCTTGACCTGGGAGTTCTTCGGGATGCCGGTCGCGTCGTTGAGCAGCGCCCAGACGACGTAGCCCCCGGAGCCGGCGGTCTGCTTGCTCACGAAGCGGTAGATGAAGACGCTCGCGATCACGGTCACGATCGCGAACACCCCAACCTTCGCCGCTGTCGAGAACCGATTCATGCGCGCCCGGGCAGCTTCCAGCGTACCAGGGGGCCCCTTTGGGGTCGACTTCACGGCAATTTCCGCCGAGATCCGCCGCCCGGCGGCGAGCCCGGCTAGGCTCTCGGGCGTGCGCGTCGTCGGGCTCGTCCTCTGCGTCCTCACCGGGCTCGGGGCCTGCGCGCCCAGAGAACCTGCGCTGCCAGCGCTCGAGGCGCCGGACCTCGACCAGGCCGGCGCACGTGCGTCCGATGCAGGACCGGCCAGCGCCAGCGGGGGATGGCAAGAAGTGACGCTTTCGCCCGAGCCGAGCGCTGCCCAAGGCCTCGCTCGGACGCTGGGTGAGCTCTGCGCGCGCCAAGACGCGGCGCTCGATCGGGTCGCCCAGCGGCTGGCGGAGCGCGCCGAAACCGAGCCCGCCCTGGAGCCAGCGGAGCTCGCCCATCAGCTCAGAACCGCGGGCTCACCGCATGTATGGCCGCGCTCGTGGTCGTATTCGGGACCGGCGCTCGACGCCGCGGACACGCGTGCTCGCGCTCAGCGCTGGCTCGCCGGCTTCGGCGACGGCGGCCAGCGCAGCTGCGGGGCCGCCCACGTCGAGGCAGCCGGAAAGGAGGCGGTGACCCTGGTCGCCGTCGACGCGCTCGCCGACCTGGAGCGTCTCCCCGTGCGCGCGCGCACCGGCCAGTGGGTGGACGTGACCGCCAGCATGTTGGTCACTGCACACGACGCCAAGGTGGTCGTGCTCGGCCCCCACGGCGCCCCCCGCGCGCTCCCGACCTCGCTGGACGGAAAGGTGATCCGCGCGCGCTTCGCGCCGAGCAGCCCCGGCACCTGGCTCGTACAGGTGCTCGCGGAGATCGACAAGGGTCCGCGGCCCGTGCTGGAGGCATTGATCCACGCCGACACGACCCCACCAGCCGCCTTCCACGCGAGCCGAGCTCCCGGTGAGGACGCTGGGCGCGGCGTCGCGGACCCTGCAGCAGCGCTGTTCGCCATGGTCAACGCGGCGCGCCGCTCCGAAGGGGTGGGCGTGTTGACCCGGAACGCGGACCTGGACCGGGCGGCCCGAGAGCACGCCGAGGCGATGCGCGACAAGCGGACACTCGGGCACGACGTGGGCAAGGGGACGGTGAAGACCCGCCTCGAAGCGCTGGGCCTCGAGCCCTCCGCATTCGGCGAGAACGTCGCCCGGGCGGCCAGCCCCGAGCGAGCGCACCGAGCGATCTGGGCCAGCCCGTCGCACCGCGGGAACCTGCTCGAGCGTCGCTACGACTCGGTGGGCATCGCCGCGGTGACCGGACCCGACGGCGTCTGGGTCACCGAGGTCTTCGCCGATCTGCGCTGAAAACCCGCGTGGAAAACCGCCTGGCTGGGCATTCTTCCTTTCAATGGCCGGCCCCTCGGAGTAGCTTCCGCCGGGGTGCGCATGCTGGATTTCCTCCATACTCTCGCTGTTCCCGGCTCCCGTTTCGCGAAGCAGGGCTTGGCCCTCTTGGCCGGGCTCGCAACCCTGGCAACGGCTGCCCCCGCGGCCGCCCAGACCCGGACCTGGTACCTCGACCGCGCGCAGATCTCCGGCGCGCCGGACGACGGCTTCATGGTCTGGCGCCCGTACATGGCGGAGCGCTCGCGCTTCTACGGGATGATGGCCCTCGGCTACACGCTCAATCCGCTGCGCGACACCTCCGTCACCGACAACGGCACGGTGCAGGAGCGCATCCAGAACCCGGTCCAGGGCCAGATCATCGACTACCTGAGCGTGGGCATGGAGCTCGCAGGCCGCGCCAGCTTCAACGTCGCGCTCCCCATCGCCTTTTACCAGTTCACCGGCGAAGACCCGTCCACGCGGGGAGTCTCCAGCGACGGCCTCGACGTGCGCAAGCTCACCATCCACGATCTTCGCCTCGACGCGCGCGTGAAGGCCTACGAGTCGAACAACCGCAAGTTCCGCCTGGGCTTCGGCGGCGCCCTCTGGGCCCCCACCGGTGATCCGCAGTCGTTCACCAGCGACGACCAGACCACGGGCTGGATCTTCGGCTCCACGGAGTACGACGCCGGCAAGTTCCTGATCGCCGGCCACCTGGGCCCGCACTTCCGCCCCGAGCGCTCGATCGGCGGCCAGGAAGGCGACCTCTACCTGGCCAGCGAGATGAGGCTCGCCGGCGGCATCTACTTCCCGCTCAGGAGCGGGCGCGTCCGGCTGGGCGGCGAGATCTTCGGCACCACGGGCATCGCCAAGGCCGGTGGCGAGAGCACCTTCATGAGCGCGCACAACACCGCGTTCGAGTGGCTGGCGCAGGCACGATTCGGCCTGGGTGAGAAGCAGAAGACCTGGGCCATGATGGGCGCCGGCACGCGCTTCACCGGCGGCTACGGCGCGCCGGATCTGCGCGTGCTCGTCTCCATCGGCCACTACTTGAACATCAGCGACTTCGAGCCGAAGTCGCCGGACAAGAAGGTGCGCGTCCGGCCGGACGTCGACGACTACGCCTCGGACCGCGACAAGGACGGCTATCCGGACGACATCGACAAGTGCCCGGACGTGCCGGAGGACGGCAAGCCGCCGGAGCCGAGCGACGGCTGCCCCGCGGGCTCCGATCGCGACAACGACGGCATCCCCGACACGGCGGACGCCTGCCCGGACAACCCCGAGGACAAGGACGGCATCGCCGACAGCGACGGTTGCCCGGAGGACGACGCGGACAACGACAAGATCCCCGACACCGAGGATCGCTGCCCGCTCGAGCCCGGTCTCAAGAACAAGATCGCAGAGAAGAACGGCTGCCCCGGCCTGACCAAAGTCACCGAGGACGGCGAGGTCGCGCTGCTCGAGCCCATCCAGTTCGAGACCGGCAAGGCCGTCATCAAGGCGGTGAGCTTCCCGATCCTCGACGAGGTCGTGGCGCTGATGAAGGCGCGGCCCGCGCTCAAGATCGGCGTGTACGGTCACACCGACGACGTCGGCGCCGACGCCATGAACATGAAGCTCAGCAAGGACCGCGCGGCCAGCTGCATGCGCTACTTGACCGGCAAGGGCATCGCGCAGTCGCGGCTCGAGAGCGAGGGCTTCGGTGAGACGAAGCCCTTGGTCCCGAACGACAGCAAAGAAGCCCGCGCGAAGAACCGGCGCGTGGAGTTCAAGATCCTGAGCGGCGAGTAGCTCGGGCCGAGCCGAACGGCGCGCGCGTCCCGGCGGGGCGCGCGCGCTCTGACGCGTCTCGGTACCTGAGAATTTGCGCCACGACGCAACGACGCCACGGACGCCACGAATGAAGAAGAACAAGAAGATCTTGGTGTCAGACCCCGAGAGCGCCTCGCCCGCTGCGATGCTCCTGTTCCACCGAGCGTTGATCCCAGGACCTGCTCAGGACTTCTAGGTCGGAGGGTCCCCGTCAGGTCCAACGAAAGAAGTCGGGCGCCGTGCGTTCGTGGCGCCGTGGCGCATTTCTTCTGCGGCCGTCCGGGCGGACTTGGCGGGGGCGCGGCGCTCACCGGATCCGACCGGGCTGCGCGCGCCCCTCGAACCGTAGGGCTAGCTCTGGGTTCGACGCGCGCTCACTTCGAGTGAGGCGGCATCTTGGCTTCTTTGAACACCACGTGCTTGCGCGCGACCGGGTCGTACTTCTTCAGCTCGAGCTTCGCGGTCTGCGTGCGCTTGTTCTTGGTGGTGTAATAGGTGAAACCGGTGCCGGCCGATGACACGAGGCGGATGTTGTCGCGCATGGGAGGCGACGGACTATCACCCGGCTGAGGACGGGGCAAGCGGACCGTGCGGTCCTGCGCAGAAATCCAGGGGTCTCGCGACAGGCTTGACTAGGAGCCGGGCGCGTGGCTGACTCCCGGCCCCTCGACCTCCGGGCCCAGCCCGGCCAGCCGGGGCAGACTCCCACCGCAGCCAAGCGGGTATCGCCATGAAGCGCACTTTCCAGCCGAGCAACACCAGCCGCGCCCGAACTCACGGGTTCCGCAAGCGCAACAGCACCAAGGGCGGGCGCGACGTTCTCAAGAGCCGCCGTCGCAAGGGGCGGTGGCGTCTCGCCGTCTCCACCTACAAGAAGTAGTGCTCCGACCCCGAGGTCGGGTCCCGCCCACCCGCCGGGTGCGCAAGCGAGCGGAGTACCAGGAGATCCAGCGCACGGCGCGGCGAGTCTCCACGCCTGGGTTCGTGCTGCTGCTGAGCGCGCGCGCCGAGCAGGACGGCGCCCGACTCGGCATCGTGGTCTCGCGCAAGGTCGGCTGCGCGGTGGTACGAAACCGCGCGAAGCGGCTGATTCGCGAGGCTTTTCGCGCCACGCCGGAGCTCTTCGGCGCCGACCTCGACGTCGTGGTGATCGTCAAGCGAAGCACCGGCGACGCAGTGCTGGCCGACGTCGTGGCCGAGTGGCAGGCCGTCGCCCGAGTGCTCCAAAAGCGCACGGAGGACGCCCGCGCCGACCGAGCGCGCCGCGCCGCTGCTCCCTCCGCCCCGGGCTCCGAGGCTGGCGGAGCCCGCGAAAAGGCGCGAGACTCCCGGGGCCCATGATCGCGCGGTTCCTGATCCTGCTGATCCGCGCCTACCAGCTCACGCTTTCGCCGCTGCTCGGCAACGTCTGCCGCTTCCACCCGTCCTGCTCGCGCTACGGCCTGCGCTGCATCGAGCTGCACGGGGCGGCCAAGGGCAGCTGGCTCACCCTCCGGCGCCTTTCCCGTTGCCATCCGTTCCATCCGGGTGGATACGATCCGCCGCCTCTGCCGGAGGGCCACCCCGATGCGGCACTCCCTCCCGCCGACCCGACCGGCAGCGGCGCGCCCGAAAGGCGCGATCAAGCGGCTGATTCCGCCTGAGCTCCCGAAGAACTCCCTCGCCCCCCGAGCACTCCATGGAACGAAGCGGTATCGCGCGGTGGCTGTTCATCGGCCTCACCGTGCTCTTGGCGGTCACCTTCTTGCCGAAGCTGTTCGGCGAAGGGTCGTCCGAGCAGCAGCCGCTGAAGTTCGAGGGTACGGCGCTGCCGGCGGAGCGCAAGCCCGAGCAGCTGTGTGACATCTGGGGGCCGCGCTTCCACGCGCAGGTGACCACCCAAGGCGCCTCGCTGAAGCACTTCTACCTGGTCACCGCCAAGTACCGGCAGAAGGGCAAGTCGATCGATCTCTCCACCACGCCGGACGTGGAGCTCCGCCGGCAGCTCCGCTTCCACTTCCGCAACGAGCGCTTCCACCCGGCCGACGACTGGCAGCTGGATTTCGACGAGGTCGACTACGAGCTGGTGAAGGCGGACGGCAAGAGCTGCGAGCTGGTGTACCGCGACGCGAAGGTCGAGGTCCGGCGCGTCGTGCGCGCCACCGAGCATCCGTACGAGCTCGAGGCCGAGGCCACCGTCACCAACCTCGCGGACAAGAAGCTCAAGCACGCGCTGACCGTGCACACCGACGCCTGGCGTACCAACAAGGAAGTCGAGAGCGGCATGTTCGCCGTGAGCCCCTTCATCACGCACGTCGAGTGCGTGTCGGAGGCGAACAAGGCGACCCGGATGCGCCCGCCGGATTTCGAGCCGGACAGCTTCAAGGGCGAGGGCTTCTCGGGCCCATTGAACCAGGGGGACTGGTACGAGACCAAGGAGCCCCCGGCATACGCCGCCGTCTCGAACGCCTACTTCTCCCATGCCATCGCGCCCGTCGCGGCGCCGGGGGACGCGAAGCCCACCTGCCAGCTCCAGATCGAGGACCGCTGGGACGTCTCTCGGTTCAAGGCCAAGAGCTCGGACCCGGGCGCCGGTGCGATGTACCGAGCGCGCCTCGCTTGGGCGCCGGTCGAGCTCGGCCCCAAGGAGAGCGCGCGCTACGCGGTGCTGACCTACGTGGGCCCGAAGGAGCGCGACGTCCTGGCGGGAGTCGGCGGCGGCAAGCGGGACCTGACCGAGCTGATCGACCTCGGCTTCTTCAGCGTCATCGCCAAGGTGCTCGTGGCGTTCCTGCTCAAGGTCCACTCGATCCTGCCGAACTGGGGCATCGCCATCATCCTGCTGACTCTCGCGGCGCGCGTGCTCCTGTTCCCGCTGGCCGTGCCCAGCATCAAGAGCATGATCAAGATGCGCGAGCTGAAGCCCGAGCTCGACGCCATCACCGAGAAGTTCAAGGACGACGCCCAGGCCAAGGGCCTGGCGCAGATGGAGCTCTGGCGGAAGCACAACGTGAACCCGCTGAAGGGCTGCCTGCCCCAGCTCGCGAGCATGCCGGTCTGGTTCGCGCTCTACACGACGCTGCAGACCGCCGTGGAGCTGTTCAACATCCCGTTCCTCTGGTTCCCGGACCTGTCGCAGCCGGATCGCTTCTTCATTCTGCCCTTCATCATCGGCGCCACCAACTTCGCTCAGCAGAAGCTGATGCCGATGCAGGGCGACCCGATGCAGCAGAAGATGATGCTGTACTTCATGCCGGCGATGTTCACGGTCTTCATGCTGTTCCTGCCGTCGGGCCTCGGTGTCTACATGTTCACCAACGGCCTCTTGACCATCGCGCAGCAGCAGATCGTCGAGTCTTACGTGAAGCGCCAAACGCTGAAGAGCGAAGCGGAAAAAAAAAGCCGGGAGATCGGCGTGAAGATCAAGGAGGAAGCGAGTAGCTGAGGCTCTCGTTTCACTCTCCATGGAAAGGCCAGTCAAATGAGCGACTCGGAGCAAGAGCTCGACCAAGAGTGGGCGGACGATCAGGAAGATGCCGACGGCGACGACGGCGACGGCGAAGGCGAAGGCGACGAAGCGGACGGGGCGGAAGCCTCCGCGGAGGGCGAAGGCGCCCCACGTCGGCGGCGCAGGGCTCGCGGAAACGGCGAGCCGGACTACCTTCCCGAGGACGATGAGCGCGCCATGCAGGCGCTCGAGTTCGTGGCGCAGGTCGTCAAGGAGATGGAGATGGACTGCCGAGTCCGTCTGCGTCGCCCCAAGGACGACGACGAGAGCCCCGAGATCTCCATCGAGATCGCGGGACCCGACGCCGGCCGCATCATCGGCAAGAAGGGTCAGGTCTTGATGGCCCTGCAATTCTTGACCCACCGCGTGGTCAACCGCTCGGGGCTCGAGAAGCGGCACGTGCTGGTGGACGCCGAGGGCTACCGCAGCCGCCGCGACAACTCCCTCGCCAGCATGGCGCGACGCCTGGGCAAGCAAGCGGTGGAGCAGGGCAAGATCATCACCTTCGAGCCGATGAACCCCCGGGACCGCCGCGTCGTGCACCTGGCCCTCGCCAAGTTCGAGGGTGTGGTCACGAAGAGCGACGGCGAAGGCGCGAGCCGCCGGGTGCAGATCATCCCGGTCCGCCGCACCACGACGGCGTAGCCTCCCTTCCCTGCATGCTCCCCGGAGCGGGGCGCGCGCCGAATTTGACGAGGACCCGCGAGCCGTGTTCCATTCCGGGAATGGGGTCGCAGAAGGGGATCGCCGCGCTGGCGGGTAGCGCCGTCGCCTTGGCGCTCGGCCTCTCGGCAAGCCCGGCGGCAGCCCAAGACAGCCGCTTCGGTCAGCGCGACGAGCTCATCCTCAGCGTGGAGCGGATCTTCGGCTTCCAGAACCAGAAGTTCGACGACGACGGGGGCAGCTACGAGGCGACCGGCTTCCACCCGCTGTATTGGGCCGGCCTCGGCCTGTTCAGCGTGAGCTCCTCGGGGCTGAGCTTCGGCGCCTTGCTCGGAGCGACTCGCTTCGAATACGACCTCGGCGGCAGCGACGAGGAGGTCTCGGCGACCGTGCTGCAGCTTCGGCCTCGCATCGGCTACGGCGGGACGGAGAAGGAAGGGCGCTTTGGCTACTGGGTGCGTGTGGGACCCGGCGCCCTGTTCGCGTTCTCGGAGGACGACTCGCAGCAGGCCTTCAGCGTGGGCGGCGAGGGCTACGTCGTGCTCTTCCCGGCGCCGCACGTGGGCATCCTGGTGGGCCCCCACGCCGACTTCCACCTCGCCGGCAGCGGCGACGGCGACCCCTACTACCGCACCTACGGCCTCACCGCCGGCATCATGGGAGAGTTCTATTGAGCTCGCTCGCGCGTTTGGGCACGGCCACTCTGCTCGGCGTGGCCACTTGGGTCGCGGCGGGTAGCGCCCTGGCCCAAGAGGGCAACGCCCTGGGCAGCAAGGGCTCCTTCGTGCTCTCGCTCGAGCACCTGGGGGGCTACTCGAACCAGCGCCTGGAGTTCGAGGGCTCCGACGCCGTGACCAACCAGCAGTTCGGCCTGTTCACGCCGTTCCTGGGTCCGTTCGGCAGCCACGCACGCTTGGGCCTGCACTACTTCGTGGCCCCGCCGATCTCCATCGGCGGCCTGCTCAGCTACTCGGACAACGACTACTTCGGGACTTTCCTCATGGTCGGGGCCCGCGTTGGCGCAGCCTTGCCGGTGTCCGGCTCCACGTCCATCTGGCTTCGCGGCGGCATCGCTTACGCCCGAACGTCGCTCGATTTCGGCGGCACCACGCAGAGCTACACGGCGATCTTGCCCGGCGGCGAGGTGCTCCTCGCCTTCAAGCCGCTCGACCACTTTGGCCTCCTGCTGGGCGGGATGTTCGAGGCCAGCGTGAGCGGCACGGCCGAGCTCGAGCGGGATCCGTGCTCGAGCACGGATCCCAGCCCTTGCACGCAGGAGCGGGACTTCGAACAGCGCGAGCTCGGGCTCACCTTCGGCGCCTTCATCGACTTCTGACCTGGCTCTCGCCTTTGGCGCGCCGTGTTTCGCCCGCGGCGCCTGGACCCTCAGAAAACCGCCGAGACGCCAAGGGCGCCAAGTTCGCCAAGTCAGAGATTTCTGAACCTTCGAATCTCTAGAATGAGTTTCTTCCTGGCGAACTTGGCGTACTTTCTGGCGTCTTGGCGGTTCTCTCCCGATCCGAGGCGGCACCGCCAGAGATGTGACCAATCATGAGCCCTGTGGCTCTCGGGAAGCGCGTTCGCCGGTTCTCTCGTGGGTCTTGGTCTCGGCGGCGGATCGCGATCTGCTCATGGCAAGACGGCGAAGCCCGAGTGTGGGCTCGCTCACCTCAGCGCGAAGCCGTTCCCGTCGAACTTGTACTTGCGCCCGCTCGAGTCGCCCCACGGCAGGAGCAAGGGCTCGAGCCCGCCCGCGGCCGTGGTGTCCGGCGGGAACGGATAGGTCTTCTCGCTCCAGCCGATGGCCCGCCCGGGTCGCAGCTCGATGCGCACGCCCGCCTTGTCCGGGATGAACGCGATGGAGCCGACGACGCGGTTTTCCTTCAGCGCTCGCCCCGTCTCGGCCGCGAAGATGCGGCGCACGCCGCTCTCGGTCGGCTGGTACACGAACAGCGCGTAGCGATCGACGACGTCTCCACCGAGCTCCTTGCTGGCCTTGGCGTGGAGCAGCGCGCGCACGATGATCTCCGCCTTGCCGTCGCCGGTCAGATCCCGCGCCGTGACGTCCAGGATGTCCTTGGGATCCGCCACTCCGATCGTGATGAACGAGTACGTGGTGCCGCCGCGATAGCCCTTGCCGAACACCACGATGTCCTTGTCGTGCACCAGCACGCGCTCGGTCTCCGAGCCTGCGGCCACGTCGGTGACGAAGTCGAAACGCGGCGCCTTGGCGCCGACCTTGCGATCCTTGCGGTACAGCGCGTACAGCCGGTCGAGCATCTCGTCTGCGGTGGGCGGGCGCGGCGCGGGAGGCTGCGGCGGGCCGGCAGGCGCGGCCTTCTTCCCGGGCTTCTTCCCACCAGCCTTGGGCGTCTGCGTGCCCTCGTCGATCTTGCTGAACTGCTTGCCGTCCCACTGGAAGGTCCGGCTCTTCACGCTCTCCCAGGGCAACAAGGCGCCGGGCATGTCACCGGAGGTCGGCTCGGCGTAGGTGTCGGGCTCGAAGCCGTCGGCCTTGCCCTGAGCGACTTCGATGGTCGGCAGCTTGCCCTTGGTCGAGAGGCTGACCTCGTTCTCGATCTTCCCCTTCTCCGTGACGATGGCGATCTCGTGGGAGAACGCCGCCCAGGGCGCGTCGTCGCTGCCGATCTTCAGGATCTGCACGACCTCGCGGTACTTGTCGGAAGCGCCGATGCGCTTCTGAATCAGGATCTCGTCCTTCTTGTCGCCGTCGAGGTCGCGCACCTCGAGCCGCGTCACCATGCTGGCGTCGGACACGCCGAGCTCGCCGAAGTAGAACTGGTTCCCGCCCTTGTAGTGCGGCCCGACGATGGTCAGGAAGCCGCCGTACACGGCGACTCGCTCCAGCATCTTGTCGCCCGTCAGGTCTCCGAACGCCTGTCGGGCCGGCGTGGCCGGAAGACCCTTGCCGCGCACCAGGTTCAGCTCCAGGCCCTGCTCGCCCTCGAGCAAGAGCGGCGGCAGCGAGCCACCGCTGCCGGTGCCGGTGGCGATCACACCCTTCACGGAGCCCGGACTGTCCGAGTCCGTGTAGCGCAAGGCGCCGCGCAGGCCCACGCGCACCGTGCTCCCACGCGAGAATGCGCTCCAAGGGATCTTCGCCTCGATGACGAAACCGGTCTTGCTGGGCGCCTCGACCAGCGTGGCGCCGCTCACGGCGCCGGACTTGGTGCGCACCGAGCCGGCGACCTTGCCCGGATCACCGTGGAACAGCAGCAGCTCCTCCGTGGTGTACCCGCCCTTGCCGGTCGGGAACGCGATCACCAGCGACGCGTGATCTTCGCCTGCGCCGTAGCCGGAGGTGCGCACCAGTGTCTTGTCGGAGGTGCGAAGCGCGACGTACAGGTTCGAGTCGTCGTAGCCCACGTGGCCAGAAGCAGCGTCGGCGGAGCCCTGAACCGACTGCGCGAGGTCCGCCATCTTGCCGGGCCACTCGCGCAGATCGCCGTCGATACGGAGCTTGGTGCCGGCCATCGGGATGGCTTCGAGGGTCCGACCGGCGGCCAGCGCCTGCGCTGTGGTAGCCAAGACGGAGAGCAGACCGAGCGCGAGGATCGACGCCTTCATCGCTTCATCCGCAGCTCCGCCTGTTCCTGCGCTTCCAGGTCGGCGAGCGCGCGGGCCAGCTCCTCCTGTTCCGCTGCGTCGAGCTCGGGCAAGGCCTCCTCCTCGGCCTTGTGCTCGACCCGCACGGCCTCGCGCGCCGGGGGCGGCGCCTCCGGCGGCAGGATGCCCATCTTGCGCTTGAGGGACTCGAGGTCGGAGTCCGCGCCCGCGGTCTGCTCCAGCTGAGCGAACTTCGTCGCCAGGACATCGCCGCTGTACTCCTCCGCGATCTCGGCGCCCGCCTCGGCCTCGGCCTCGATCTGGTTGATGCGCTGCTCCATCTGGTCGAACGCCTCGAAGGCACTGGCGTTCTTGAGCCCGCTCATCGTCTCTTGAATCTGCTTCTGGGCCTCCGCGCGCTTCTTCCTGGCGATCAGCAGGTTCTTCTTGCGCTTCGCCTCCTCGATCTTGGTGTTCAGCGCCCTGAGCGCGAGCTTGAGCGAGTCGACGGACTGCTTCTGTTTCTGCCACTGGAGCTTGTACTGCTCGGCGAGTTGCTCGTGCTCCTTCTTGCGGGCCAGCCCTTCTTTCGCCAGGTTGTCGTCCCCAGCGCGCACGGCCATCATCGCGCGGCGCTCCCACTCGGCTGCCGTCGCTGCTTCTTGCTCGGCTTGTTTGGCCAGCTTCTTCTCGTCGGCGATCGAGGCGGCGACCTGCTTCTTGGCCTCGATCAGCTGCGCGTTCATGTCGATGACGATCTGATTCAGCATCTTCTCCGGGTCCTCGGAGCGGCTGATCAGGTCGTTCAAATTGGATTTGATGAGTCTGGCGAGGCGCGCGAAAATTCCCATGGTCGTTGCTCCAGCGAGGCCTACTTCTTCATCAGTTCGCGCAACATGCCGACGTGTTTCGACTGCGCCATGCCCATGTCCGCGAGCACGGCTTCGAGCTCGTTGTGGTCGAGGTTTTCGAGCTCCAGCGCCGCGATCAGCACGATGCGCCCGTCTTCCAGCGCGTAGGCCGCGTGCAAGAGGTCGGTGGCGTTTAGCTGCAAGAGCTTGCGGAACACCTGCGCCTCCAGCGCTGGGTCGCCGCTCGGTGACTCGCCGATTGCGACTTGCGCCACGAGCACGGGCGTCGCGACGCGCAGCGCGACGGGCGCCAGGTTGGAGCCCACGGCCACCAGGAAGGTCCCGTTTTCGAGCCGCTCGTAGTGCCGTTCGAGCCTGGTCAGAAGCCCCTCGAGATCCTCATCCGTCTTCAGCATCGGACCGCTACGGTACCATGGGGCCGGGGCCGGGTGGGGAGGGGGAAACGCCGGAATTTCCCGAGCGCTTCGCCGGCTCAGCCACCCTTGGTGATGGGCGCGCCGTGGCGGCTCGCGCGCACGCTGACCACCGCTTCCGGCGGCGGCGCTTCGGGCTGAATCGTGACGTGCTCGAGCCCGAACTCCGCGCGGAGCTTGTCCGCCACCGCCCGACACACCTCGACGCCATGCGAGCCACGCTCGAGCGTGACGTGCACGGTCAGCGCGTCGAAGCGGTCCGAGATGCGCCAGACGTGCAGGTCGTGGAGCTCGCCCACCCCGGGGCAAGCTCGGATGGCTGCCTCGATCGCCGGGACGTCCAGGTGCGTGGGCGTGGCCTCGAGCAGGATGGTCGTCGTCTCCCGTAGCACGCGCCATCCGCTGTAAGCCACTAGCGCCGCGATCAGCACCGACAGCGCCGGGTCCGCGCGCTTCATCCCGAAGAGGAGCACCGCCGCGCCGGCGATCAGCGCGGCCACCGAGCCCAGAGCGTCGGTGGCAACGTGCGCGAAAGCCGCCCGCACGTTGAGGCTCTCGCGCTGTGCGCGCATCAGGATGCCCGCCACGATCAGGTTCACCACCAGGCCGGCCCCGGCGATCGCCAGCATCACGTCGGCGCGGATCTCGGACGGGGCGAACCAGCGTTCGACGGCCTCCTTGACGACCCAGAGCGCCGTGACCGCGAGCGCGATGCCGTTGACGAACGCGGCGAGCACCTCGGCGCGACGCAGGCCGAAGGTGGAGCGCTCCGTCCGAGGGCGCGCCGCCCAGCGCTGCGCGGCCAGGGCCAGCGCCAGCGCGCCGGCGTCGGCCAGCATGTGACCGGCGTCGGCGAGCAGCGCGAGGCTGCCGCTCACCAGCCCGCCGACGAGCTCGACCAGCATGAAGCTGGCGGTCAGACCCAGGGCGAGGCCGAGCGCGCGCGACGGCGTGGACCAGTGCTCGTGGCCATGGCCGTGACCGTGGCCATGGTCGTCGTGGTCCGCGTGTCCTCGAGCGCTCAAGGCAGAGGAGTCTAGCCTAGCCCCGGCGCCGGCGGCGGGCAGCGAGCCAGCCCAGGGCGAGCGCGCCGAACACCCAAGGCACGGGCTTCGCGGGTCCGCTCGCGGCGCAGCCGCCGCTGTCCCCGGAGTCGGCGTTCGTCGCCGGATTCGACTGGGGAACGCAGGCCTTCAGGTTCGCGTCGCAGCTCGACCCGGCGCCGCAGGCCGGCGCGGCGGGGTCGCAGGGCGCCACGCACAAACCGCTGTCGCCGCCGCTGGCCGAGTAACACAGGTAACCGCCCGTGCACGGCGCCGTGGCGCTGCACGCCTGCCCGGCAGGGTTGGTTCCGGCATCGACCTCCGCGCCTCCATCCGGCTCCGCCGGAGGCGGCCAGCTCGATCCGGTGGTGGCCCAGAACGGCGGCTCGTAGCCCCCCTGCGCGGCGGCATCCAAGGCCGCCGCGATGATCATGTCCTTCCACTGACTGACGTCGCCGTAGGTCGCGTTGCCGCAGGGTTGCGGCCCGCGCGACAGCACGCCCATCACGCGGCCCTTGTCGTCGAGCGCCGGCCCGCCGGAGTCACCGGGACAGGTGCCCTCCCCGCCGATCCACTCGGTGGCCAGGCTGTAGCCCGCGCAGTCGGTGCCGACGCAATTCACCTCGAGGCCGTCGCGCCGCATGCGCGTGCCGCTCGAGCTCTGGTCGCTGGGATCGGTGAGCCCGTAGCCGACGGCCGCGTACTTCTCGCCGGGCTCGGGGCGCGAGTCGATGCGGGGAATGATGGGCTTGGTGACGCTAGCCGGGATGCCCGCACCCTCGAGCATGATCAGCGCGACGTCGTTGCCGCAGATGTCGGTCGACTCCTTGGGCACGACGACCGTGCCAGTCCCCTTGTAGAACTCCGGCCCGTCCTGCTCGGGGCGCACCGTCTCGGTCGTGATGCGGAAGATGGATCCGGTGCCGGTGTTGGAGAAGTTCGTCTGCCCGCAGATCACGCTGCCTTGCGGCCCGCCGCCCGAGGTGAGCGCCACGCAATGTCGAGCGGTCAAGACCAGGTTTGGAGCGATCAACGTGCCGCTGCAGTGCCCCATGAAGTAGGCGTTGAAGATGTTGATGGCCAGACCGATCGCGGCCTTGTCGGTCTCGTCGACCTGACCGTCGATGACGCGCCCCACGGCGGTGCGGGTCTCGGGCACGTCGTAGCGTTCTCCGCTACCGCAGCCCACGCTGAACCAGACGATCCCCAACACGCAGGCGGTGCGCTTCATGTGTGGCTCCCGGGAGGCAGCTGAAATGTACAGGGCCCAGGCGGCCGCGCAAGAACCCTGAGCTTCCCGGCCCGCCGGGCCCGGCGCCGCCCTTCCGAGGCGCCGCCCCGGAGGGTATGCTGCCGCATGCTTGACGGTGAGCTCCGAGAGTGCCTGACGTTCGACGACGTCATGCTCGTGCCGGCGTACAGCGACGTGCTGCCGGCCCAGGTGGACGTGAAGACGCGCGTGACGCGCGGCATCGAGCTGAACATCCCGCTGGTCAGCGCGGCGATGGATTCGGTGACCGAGGCCCGCGCCGCGGTGACCATCGCGCGCGAAGGGGGCATCGGCATCATCCACAAGAACCTGCCGCCGCGTGACCAGGCCGCGGAGGTGGACCGAGTCAAGCGCGCCGAGAGCGGCATCATCACCGATCCGGTCACCGTGCACCCGTCTCAGTCGCTGCGCGAAGCGCTGGCCGTCATGCACGACAACGACATCTCCGGCGTGCCGGTGGTGGAGGGCGACACGCCGGTCGGCATCCTGACCGCCCGCGACATCCGCTTCGAGAAGAACCTCGATCAGCCGGTCAGCGCGCTGATGACCACCGAGCTCGTCACGGTGAAGGCGGGCGTGAGCAACGACGCTGCCCGCCAGCTCTTGCACAAGCACCGCATCGAGAAGCTCCTGGTGGTCGAGGGCAAGAAGCTGGTGGGGCTCATCACCATCAAGGACCTGCTCCAGGCCGAGCGCAACCCGAGCGCCGTGAAGGACGAGCGCGGGCGCCTGCGCGTCGGGGCGGCCATCGGCCCCGGACCCGAGGCCGTGGAGCGCGCCGACCTGTTGGTCGAGGCGGGCGCAGATCTGGTCGTCGTCGACACCGCGCACGGGCACACGAAGGGCGTGATCGACGCCGCGCGCGCCTTCAAGAAGCGACACCCGAACGTGCAGCTCGTAGCGGGGAACATCGCCACGGCGGAGGCCACGGAAGCGCTAATCGAGGCCGGCGTGGACGCGGTGAAGGTGGGGATCGGCCCCGGTAGCATCTGCACCACCCGGATCATCGCCGGCATCGGCGTGCCCCAGGTGACGGCCATCGCGGACTGCGTGCGTGTCGCCGATCGGCACGACGTCCCCGTCATCGCCGACGGTGGGGTGAAGTTCTCGGGCGACGTGACCAAGGCCATCGCCGCCGGTGCCTCGTCGGTGATGATCGGCTCGCTGTTCGCGGGCACCGACGAGTCACCCGGCGAGATGGTCCTGTACCAAGGCCGCAGCTACAAGGTGTACCGCGGCATGGGCTCGCTCGGCGCCATGAAGCGCGGCAGCAAGGATCGCTACGGCCAGGCCGGCACAGCGGACGAGAAGCTGGTCCCCGAGGGCATCGAGGGCCGCGTGCCGCACCGAGGCTCGCTACGCTCCGTCATCGATCAGCTGGTCGGCGGGCTGCGCTCCGGCATGGGCTACACCGGCTCGCGTACCGTGGCCGAGCTCAGGAAGAACGCCAAGTTCATCCGCATCACCGGCGCCGGGCTCAAGGAGAGCCACGTCCACGACGTGATCATCACGGAAGAAGCGCCGAACTACCGGGCCTAGCTCACCTCTTGGCGAGCGACCGCGACCCGCGCTTGGCCCGCCCGCGGTCGCTCTCGTCCAGGTCGAGTCGGTACGTAAAGCCGATCTGCGCGCCGAGCGAGGTGATGGACCCCGAGCCAGGCGCGCAGCTCTCGACGACGTCGCCGGTCTGGCGGTGCGCTGCGGCGTTCAGGCCGGTGATGAAGGCGAAGCTCGGCGACATCTCCACGTCGAGCCCGAGACCGCCGCCGAGGGCGAATCCGGGCCCGTCGCTGCCGCTGCAAGAGAACGGCTCGGGCGGGCGCACGAACCCGCCGCTGTCCCGGGTGCCGGTCCCCTCGACGTGCTGCCACGAGGCCCCGAGCCCGAGCCCGACGAACAGCCCGACGGAGTCCGTGCGCCACGGATAGGCGCGCCCTCGGAGCCAGAGCGCGTCGAGGTCACGCTTCACGTCCACGCTGTTCTCGCCCGGTGCAGAGCGGTCCACTCCCAGGCCGGTGCGCTCGTAGCCGAGGCCCACGGACCAGAGCCGGCTCGGCGCGAGCCACACGCTGGGTCCGAACACGAAGCCTCCGGACTCCTCGCGGTTCAGGTCGAAGTCGCTGCTGCCGCCCAGACGTCCGACCACGCCGCCGGCGAGCTCGAAGCCGAGCGTCGTCTCCGGCGGCGGCGGTGCGGACTTCTTCGGCGGAGCCGCGTCCATCGTCCCAGGTGGGTACGCGGGCATCACGGGCGGAATGATCACCGGCGCGGGCGCCAAGGGTGGAGGCGGCGCAGGCGGCGGAGCTTCAGCGGGAGGCGGCGCAGCCTCGGGCGCAGGCTCAGCGGGTGGGGGAGCGCCGGGTGCGGGCGCCGGAGCGCCGGGTGCGGGCGCGCCGGGGGGCGGAGCAGCATCCGCCTCGGGTTTCTTCTCCTCCGCGGGCGGCGCTTCGGCTGGCGGCAGCGGGCTACCGGGAGCGACGTTGGGCGGCGGCACCTGCGCCCAAGCGGCCCCAGACAGACCGAACGCGAACAGAAACACCCGAGGGACCGCGCCACGCATCAGACCTGGGACTATCGCCTCGCTCGCTCGAGCCGGCAATCCACGGACGGAGCCGACCGAGGCCCCCAGCTCGCTCCAGCAGCGAGCCGGGCCAGGTGGGGCGCGCCAGGCGCAGCGTCTCGACCGCGGCAATGGCGAACACGGGCGCGACGATGGCGAGCAGCGCGAGCGCCGAACCGAGGGGGCCAAAGCTGGAGAAGATGGCGTCGAACATGGGGCCTCCAATAAAAACTGGCCGGTTGGATTGTTTTTAAGCACGATGGCGCGCCGTGTCAATGGGGCAAAATCCACGGGAAAATCTCGGCTCGCCGGCGGCTGGCGAGGAAAAGCCGCGGGCGCAGCTGCGCCCGGGAGGCCGTCACACCTGGATCAGCGACAGGGCGATGGTTTCGAGGGCCGCTTGCAGGACGTCCTCGTCGTCGGGGCTCATCGGGTCGAAGAAGTCGTGGAGCGCCAGCCCGTCGAGGATGCCAATCACCAGTCGCGGCATCACGTGCAGGGGCACCCGCGGAACGAGGGAGAGCTCTCGGAAGCTCTGCTCGAGGTGTCTGTGCACCTCTTCCCGGTTGGCTTCGAACATGGCGGAGAGGGCCTTCCTGAGTTTGGGCTCGTAGATGCCCTGCGCCATCAGATCCGCGAGCACGCGCAGCTCGGCGCTGCCCCCAGTGCGCGCGGCGCGCATCTCTCGGAGCGCCCGCCGGATCTTCTCCGCGGGCTCGCCGGGCGCGTCCCACGCCGCCCTCACTCGCTCACGCATCACCTCCGCGCAGCGCACCAGCACCTGCGCGATCAGGTCGTCCTTGCTCTCGAAGTGGTAGTGGACCGCGCCCTTGCTCATGCCGGCCGCCTCGGCGATGTCGCTCACGCTGGTCCGGGCGTAGCCGTGCTCCGCGAGCGCGCGGATCGCGGCGTCGAGCACCTGCTGTCGGCTGGCCTCGCTCTTCTTGTAGGTCCGGCGGGGACGCACCACGTTCGAGGCATAGAACGGCGCGCCGCGCGGGCGAAGCGGGCGGCGCGAAACTGGCGTTTTCCTCGGCGAAAGCCCGGGCCACCGGCCCCACCCGGACGACGTTGACAGACGGGAAATCGGCTGCCAGAGTCCGCCGCGGAGAGATGACCGAGCGGCCGAAGGTACCTGATTCGAAATCAGGCGTACCCTGACGGGTACCGTGGGTTCGAATCCCACTCTCTCCGCTGCGAGCCTGGGTCGTCGTCTCGATCGGTCAACCAAACGGGTGAACCCGGTCGAGCTCGACGGCTCGGACTCCTGAGCGCAAGCGCTCGGGGGTCCCCACCTGGAGAGGTGACCGAGAGGCCGAAGGTGCATGATTGGAAATCATGTGTACCCGTAAGGGTACCGCGGGTTCGAATCCCGCCCTCTCCGCCGAAGTCCGTGTAGCTTGAGGTCGGAGGATGCCTTGAGCCGGGATGGGGACGACGAGCTGGTCGCGGTCGCGCGGCGCTATGCGGGCATCCTCGAGCAGGGGCCCGTCGGCGTGTTCGAGGTGCAGCTCGACGGCACGATCCGCTTCGCCAACGCCGCCCTGGCCCGCGCCGCGGGGTTCGACCAACCGGACGCGCTGATTGGCGAGAACATCCTCGATTTCTACGTCGACCCGGGGCAACGCCAGCGTCTCCTGACCGAGCTCGCAGAGACCGGCTCGGTGAGCGCATTCGGCGTGACCTTGCGCGCCAAAGACGGGGTGATCCGGCAACTCCTGCTCTCCGCGATGCTCGACGGCCCGGTGTTGCGTGGCCTATCGGTGGACGTGACCGACCTGCACGAGAAGGAGCTGGCGCTCCAGGCCGCGCTCGAGCTGAACCGCCGCATCTTGGAGGCGATCCCCGGCGGCGTCGTCAACGTCCGAGCGGACGGCGCGATCACCCACGCCAACGCCGAGGCGCTGCGCGTGCTCGGGCTCTCTCAGGACGAGCTGGCGCAGCGCTATACCCGGGACTTCGATCCGGAGACCATCCACGAGGACGGCACTCACTGTCCGGCGGAGCACTACCCCGTGACCCAGGCGTTGGTCACCGGAGAGCAGCCGCCGCCGCACACCATCGGCGTGAAGCGCCCGGACGGAGAGGTCTCGTGGGCTGTCTTCCGCGCCGTGCCGGTCAAAGACCTCCAGAGCGGCCAGGTCTCGAGCGCGGTGGTCACCTTCCTCGACGTCAGCGAGCGCAGGCGCGCCGAAGAGCGCGTGCGCTCGCTCGAAGAGCAGATGCGACACGCGCAGAAGCTGGAGAGCCTGGGCTTGATGGCCGGCGGGGTGGCGCACGACTTCAACAACTTGCTGGCGGCCATCCTGGGCAACGCCCGCCTGGCTCGGCTCGAGCTCGACGCGGGCGGCGACGCCCTCGAGTGCCTGAACGCCGTGGAGACCGCCGCTCAGCGCGCTGCCGAGCTGACCCGGCAGATGCTCACCTACGCGGGCCGCGGCAGCGTGGATCGGAAGCCGCTCAGCCTCTCGGCAGCTGTGCGGGAGATGGCGGAGCTCTTGTCCACGGTGGTCTCGAAGCGCGCCACCCTGGGCCTGGAGCTCGCGGACGTGCCGCCCATCGAGGCCGACCCGGCGCAGATTCACCAGGTCGTGATGAACCTGATCTTGAACGCCTCCGACGCCTTGGACCGAGTGGGCGCGGTGCACGTGCGCACTGGCGTGCGACAGCTCGGCCGCGCGGAGCTGGCCCGAACCTACGTCGACGACGACCTGCCTGCCGGCGAGTACGTCTTCCTGGAGGTGACGGACACCGGGCGCGGCATGGACGAGCAGACCAAGCGGCGCGTCTTCGACCCGTTCTTCACCACCAAGGCGACCGGACGCGGGCTCGGCCTGGCCGCGACGTTGGGCATCGTGCGGGGGCATCGGGGCGCCATCGAGCTCGAGAGCTCGCCGGGGCGAGGCACCACGTTCCGAGTCCACTTCCCTCGCACCGCCGCCCGCGCCGAGCCACGGGACCGCGCCACCCCCACGCCCTCGGCCCAAGGGGACGGCGCAACGGTGCTGGTCGTGGACGACGAGCCCGCCATCCGCAACGTGAGTCGACGCCTGCTCGAGCAGTCCGGCTTCCGGGTGCTCACCGCCGAGGACGGCAGATCCGGCCTGGCAACGCTCCGGGCAGAGCGAGCGCGGATCGAGGTGGTGATCCTCGACCTGACCATGGGGGACCTGTCGGGCGTCGAGGTGCTCCGAGAGCTCGAGCAGATCGCGCCTGGCCTGCCCGTGGTCCTGGCGAGCGGCTACTCGGCAGACGACGTCGCCGCCGAGCTCCGAGAACGACCCCGGGTCGTGTTCTTGCCCAAGCCGTTCACGCTCGAAGCCCTACTCGACGCGATCGAGGCCGTGCGCCGGGGCTGAGCCTCTCCCCTACTTGGACGACTGCACGGGCTCCGGCGTCGGCGGCGAGCAGTGGCAGACCTCGCAGTCCCGCGCCTCGTCGTAGGAGCAGCTGACCCGCGTCATGCAGCGCGTGTCGCGCGCCTCTGGACAGGGGCGCGCGGTCTGGGCCTTGGCGCAGGCGACGGCCGAACAGGCCAGAGCCAGCGCCAGCGAGCTCCACGGCGCGGTCACGGCGCCTAGTCCTGCTTGGTCCAGCGCAAGCGCGGCTGGCGCGCGGCGCGGGCCTCGTCCAGGCGTCGATGCCGGGTGTCGTGCGGCGCGCTCTTCACCAGCTCGGGCGTCTCCTTCGCCTCGCGCACGATGGCCGCGACCGCGTCGGCGAACGAGTCCAGGGTCTGCTTGGTCTCGGTCTCCGTGGGCTCGACCATCAGCGCGCCGCGCACGACCAGGGGAAAGTAGACGGTGGGCGGGTGAAACCCGTAGTCGATGAGGCGCTTGGCCAGATCGAGGGTCTTCACGCCGGTCTCGGCTTCCAGCTCCCTGTCGGTGAACACCGCCTCGTGGAGCGGCGGCGTCGGGAACGCAATCGGCAACACGCTGGCGAGGCGCGCCGCGACGTAGTTGGCGTTCAGCACCGCCATGTCGCTGACACCGGCGAGCCCCGACGCGCCGAGCTCTCGAATATAGGCGTAGGCGCGGACCATCATGCCGAAGTTGCCGAAGAAGGAGCGCACTCGACCGATGCTCTGGGGGCGGTCCCACTCGACGCCGTAGCTCTCCCCTCGACGCAGCACCACCGGCGACGGCTGGAAAGGCGCGAGCTTCTGCTTGAACGCCACCGGGCCCGAGCCCGGTCCGCCGCCACCGTGCGGCGTGGTGAAGGTCTTGTGCAGGTTGTACTGCATCACGTCCACGCCGATGTCCCCCGGGCGTGCGCGGCCGAGCACGGCGTTCATGTTCGCTCCGTCGCCGTAGACGAGCCCGCCCTTGTCGTGAACCAGAGCGGTGAGCTTCGGCATCGCGCTCTCGTACAAGCCGAGCGTGTTCGGGTTGGTGAGCATCAGCCCGGCGACGTCGCCGCCCGCCGCCTCGAGCGCCCGCGCCAGCGTCTCCGGTTCGACCACCCCCGCGCTGCCGGCGGGGAAGGCCACGCTCTCGTAACCGTTCAGGGTGGAGCTCGCGGGGTTCGTGCCGTGCGCGCTGTCGGGGATGAAGACCTTCTTGGGCGCGCGTCCCTCGGCGGTGTGGAACGCGCGGATCATCATCAGGCCCGTCAGCTCGCCTTGGGCACCCGCAGCAGGCTGAAGGTTCACGCCGTCCATCCCGGCGATTTCCGCGAGCAAGTCCTGGAGCCGAACCATGAGCTCGAGCGCCCCCTGGGCGAGGTGCTCCGGGGTGTGCGGGTGGAGCTGCGCGAAACCTTCCAGCCTCGCCGCCCACTCGTTCACCTTCGGGTTGAACTTCATCGTGCACGAGCCCAGCGGGTAGAACTGGGTGTCGATCGAGAAGTTCCACTGCGAGAGGCGCACGAAATGGCGGAAGGCCTCGGGCTCGCTCACCTCCGGCAACCCGGCGGGATTCTTGCGCGCGAGCCCGCCCAGAACCCGCGCGACGTCCACGGCCGGCACGTCGAGCTCCGGCAGGCTGGCGCCGCTGCGCCCCGGCGCGCCGCGCTCGAAAATCGGAGGTTCTTCGAACTGGAGGCCCGAAGCTGCTTCCTTGCTCATGCTCACTCGACCGCGGGGGGCATGTCGTCTTTCTTCTCTTCGCCCCCGCCCGAGCTGCCGCCACCCTCGGGCTTGCCGCCTGGAGTGTCGTCCCAGCCCCCTCCCTGGCCGCGACCTTCGATCTCGTCCGGCATCACGGAGTTGGGATCGGGCTTGCGGTTGAGCTGCTTCACGCCCTCCCATTTCATACCGGTCTCGTCCGTGCCGAGCCCCCACTCGCCCTTGATGACGTGCGCCTCGTCGGCCTTCGGAACGGTGTACTTGAAGTAGCCTCGTCCGCTGCGCGTGGCGGTGGGTCCCACCATGCCGATGCGGTGTTCCTTCCACTCGAACTTGAGCAGATCGCCGGTCACCTTGCCGCTGAGCTCGCCCCAGGCGTCGCCAGCAGTAGTGCGCCACTTGGCGCTGACCGTGTCGCCTTCTTTCACTGCGTGCAGGTAGCCGTTGGTCTGGTCGTAGTAGACGCCGGTCCAATCGCCACCCTCGGGCATGTCGCCGGCCTTGACGGCGGCGACCTTGGGCGGGGGCTTGTTGTCACAGCCGAGCGCGCCGACAGCGAGCGGCGCGGCGACGGCCACCGAGCAGAGGAGCGGGAAGAGTGAGCGCCGGAGAAACATGGCGCGCAGCCTACCACGGGGATGGGCCCTGAATGGACCCCCGATCGGCTGCGGAAAACCCGGGCGCGCGCGGGGGTGCAGCCCGCTCGGCTCCTGATACTCTGGGAACCGATGCCCAAGCCGCTCCCCTCGCTGGCCCTGGCGCTCGGGCTGTCGACCGCCGCCGCGTCCGCCGGTGCGACGCCGACGGATGGGATCCTGGATCCTTGCACCCCGGCAACGGTGAGCGGCGCCGAGAACGCGACCTTCAAGGACCTGCCGCCGGGGAGCGCGGGCGCCGTCGAGGCCGAAGCGCTGTACTCGGCGGGCGTCACCCAAGGCTGTCAGGCGAACCCCCTGCTGTTCTGTCCGACTTGTGAGCTCTCGCGGGCGGCGCTGGTCACGC
Source organism: Polyangiaceae bacterium (assembly GCA_015075635.1). NCBI lineage: Bacteria > Pseudomonadati > Myxococcota > Polyangiales > Polyangiaceae > Polyangiaceae bacterium. The sequence goes on along the minus strand of JABTUA010000003.1, from coordinate 841,417 downwards.
TGGTGGTGCGCGCGGCCAAGCTCCCGCTGGTGACCCCGGCGCAGCCGACCTTCTCGGACGTCCCGACGACGCACCCGTTCTTCAAGGAGATCGAGACCGCCGCGGACTCCGGGATCTCGCTCGGCTGCAGCGCCGGCATGTTCTGTCCCGAAGCACCGGCCACCCGCGCTCATGCGGCGGTCTTCGTCGCCAAAGGCGCTGGGTTCGCGCTCCTCGCCCCAGCCACGCCCAGCTTCACCGACGTGCCGGCGTCGCACATCGCCTACGGCCACGTGGAAGCGCTGAAGACCAACTGCGTGACCGCGGGTTGTTCGCCCACCGAGTTCTGTCCCGACAGCGAGATCCTCCGCGCTCAAGCGGCGGTGTTCATCGCGAAGGCCTTCGATCTGGGCGACACGAACCCGTGCCTGGGTGCGAGCGATGCGGGCAGCGACGCGGGGGCCGGCGGAAGCGACGCGGGGGCCGGCGGCGGCGGCGGTAGCGGTGGACAATGGGGGGACTCGGGGATCGCGCCCATCGATGGCGGCGGCGGCGGCGGGAGCGCCGGCGCCGAGACGGAGGAGGAGAGCGGCTGCGGGTGCTCCACGCCGGGGCGTCGCGCCGGAGGCTCGGCCGCGCTGGCGTTCGCGCTGGCTCTCGCGCTCGGTCGCCGGCGGCGCTCGCTCTGATACCCTGAGCGCCATGCGCTCCCGGAGCCTCCTCCCCGTCGCCGCGCTCGTGCTGAGCCTCGGGGCGGACTCGCAGGCCACTGACGCCGGTCCGGATCCGGTGGTGGTTCGGGTCGGCGAGAGCGAAGCGCGGGCCAGTGAGCTTCGCTTCCTGCTCGGCCGCCTGCACGAGTTCGAGCGTGAGACCTACGGCAAGACCGCCGGCGAGGTCCGCCGAGGGCTTCTCGAGAAGCGCCTGGTGCTCGATCTGCTGTTCGCCGAAGAGGGCAAGCAGAAGGGAGCGCTCGGCAAGGCAGAGGTGGCGGCAAAGATCCGCGCTGCGCTGGCTCAGGCCCTGAAGGCCGAGCTCGAGCGCAGCTTCGACGCGAAGCTCAGCCGGGCCGACCTCGAGGCGTACTGCAAGAGCTCGGGCGGGGAGCCGGCGGATGCCGGAGCCCCGGCGTGCAGTGGCGATCTCTCCGGGTACCGGGTGGTGATCCGGCGGACCCGCGCCGCCGAGGAGATGGAACGCCTGGCCAAGGAGCTCAGGGAGCGCGAGGTGAAGCAGACCGACTACGCGCTGCTCGAGCGCCTCGTCGTCCGGACCGACGACTCAGTCGCGCCGGCGCCGTCGAGCCAGCGCTAGCCCGAGGCCCGAGAGCAAGAGGAGCGCCGCGGGCCCCGACGCCGAGCCGGCGGTGCGACAGCCGCAGCCGCCGTCGTCACCGGAGTCGCCGGACTTCGCGCCGCCGCTCGACGCCCCGCCGCTCGACGCCCCGCCGCTCGACGCCCCGCCGCTCGACGCCCCGCCGCTCGACACGCCCGCGCCGCCGCCGCTCGACGCCCCGCCGACGGAGGCGTCCGGCGCGCTGCCGGCCGAGCCAGCGCTGCCGCTCGCCCCGGCGGAGCCGCCGCCGCCGGCAGCGCCGCCGCTCCCGGAGTCCACCCCCGCATCCGGCGGCGTGCCGCACAGCGGATCGGGGACCTTGGTCACGGTGATCGTGTCGATGACCTGGTTCGCCTGCGGGAACGCCCCCCAGGTCTCGACCTTCATCGTCTCGTTCTTGATGTCGACCAGCACGTAGTGGTGCGGGTCGAGGCACTTGGCCCGCCCCGCCGTGTTGCCGCACAGGAACGCCGGGACGGTGAACGCGCCCGCGCCGCCGCTCACGATGTAGACCGTGCCTTGCGCGAAGTTCGTGGCACCCACGGAGCACGGGTTCGACGAGCCCGGGTTGCCCTTGGTCGCGCAGGCGCTCGGCTCGAAGCGCTCGTACCAGTGGTTGTGGCTCTGGAAGACGACGTCCACGTGGTGCTTGTCGAACACCGGCACGAAGGCCGCGTTCTGCTTCTCTTCGTTGGGCGGGTGAGAGACGGCCGTGCCCGTGGTGTAGACGGGCTTGTGGAAGTACACGAACTTCCACTTCTTGGGGTTGGCGGTCAGCACGCCATCGAGCCACGCCGCCTGATCGGCGAACGGGATGCTGCCGGTCTTGTGGTTCTCCGTGTTCAGCGAGACGAAGATCGCGTTGGCGTAGGTGAAGTAGTAGTAGTCCTCGGTGTTGCTGCCGTTCGGGCCGGTGGAGCGCGGCAGCGCGAAGATCTGGTTGTAGTTCGCGCCGTCTCCCGCGCCGGGCCCGGTGTCGTGGTTGCCCATCGCGGGCATGAACGGGATGCTCTTGGCGACCGGAGAGGTCCAGCCCAGGAGCTTGAGCCATTGATCGATCTTGTCGCCGTCGATCACCAGGTCCCCGCCGTTGAGCATGAAAGCCGGCTTGTGATTCGCGGCCTGGCCCATGATCTGCGGCCAGTTCTCGCCGCCGCCGAAGATCGGGTCGGGGCGGTTGTCGGCGAGGAACGAGAACTTGACGCTGCCGCAGCTCGGGTCGGGAACGGGCCCGGTCGTGAAGCTCGCCTCGCCCGTGAAGCCGTCCGCCGTGGCGCCCGCGATGTAATAGTACTTGGTGTTGGGCGTGAGGCCGGTGAGCTCCGCCTCGTGGATGTAACCGAGACCCGCGTTGGCCTGGGTCGTCTTGGCCGTCACCGTCTTGGTGTAGCTGCCCGAGGCGGTGCCGTACTGGACCTCGCCGCTGGTGTTCGCGGTGGTGTTCCAGGCCACCGCCACGCTGTTCTGCGGATCCGCGGTGTACGAGAGGCGCGCGTACTGCGGCGCCGCCAGCGCGGAGCCCGCGAAGGCGATCGTGCCCAAAAACAACACGGCGGCGAAGCGACCTCGAATCATCGCGGAGTCTCCTGTCTACCTGCCCGGGGAAGGCGAGAGAGTTTCGCACGAAACCCCGGGCGAGGCGAGGCTCGCCCTCTCCTGGCTCGCCTCGCCGGAGCCGAGCACGAGCCCGAGCAGCGCAGGCGGCACGATCAGCGGCCGCTCCAGGACCCAGACCGGCGCGCCACCGTGCCGTGACCCGAGCTTGGTCGCGCACTTCGGGGTGGTGAGCCAGGCCTCGACGTCGCTGGCGTGGGGCGCTGGGAAGCGTCCGTGGTCGGCCTGCGTCGCCACCAGCTCGGGCTCCACGCCCTGCGCGCGCAGATCGCGAAGGACCCGTTCGGGTCGGGCAATGGCCAGCGCGAGTCCCAAGCGCCGCCCACGGAGCGCCGCCACCGAGAGCAGCTCGCCCTGGTCGGTCCTCGCACCCAGGAGCGACCCGCGCGGCATCACCACCGCGTCGGCCCGAGCCAAGAGCTCGCCGGGCGCTGCGCGCAAATCCCCTGCCGGCGGGCAGCGCCCGCTGCCCCACGGCTGGCGCTCGTCGAGCACGAGCAGCGAGCACGCGAGCCGCTCGGGGCGAGCCTGCAAGAGCCCGTCCACGATCACCAGCTCGACGTCCCGCGCCGCGAGCGCGAGCGCCTCGGTGCGATCCTTGCCGACGACCACTGGCACGTTCGGCAGCGCGCGCGCGAGCCAGAGCGCCTCGTCGCCGACCAGCCCGACGTCGTCGCTCGGCCGCACGACTCGCGGCGCGCGGACGCGGGCGGAATACGCGCTGGCCACCACCGCGACGCGACGCGTTCGCGCGAGCTCGCGAGCCAGGGCCAACACGAGCGGGGTCTTGCCGGACCCCCCGAGGGTGGCTCCGCCCACGCCGACGACGCGGACCCCTGGGGGCAGGCGAACGGGCCGCGCTGAATCGGCGGCCCGCGCCCAGAGCGACCCGAGCGTGCGCGCGACCGGTCCGCCGAGCGCGCCGCGCTCGAGCGCCTGCGCTACCCGGCGCCGCAGCATCAGCTCGCCCGGAGCGCCTTTCCGAGCTCGAAGCCGAAGCGCTCCGCCTCGGCCTCGTCCTTCGGATAGGCGACGCGACCCTCGTTCCGGCGCAGCTTCGAGCCATCGGGCTCGGCGAGCAGCGCGCGGAGCCAGAGCTCCTGCCCCGCGCGGACCGCGAACGCGGCGATCGGCAGCTGGCAGCTGCCCTCCACCGCTCGCATCACGCCTCGCTCGGCGGCGACCGCGATGCTGGTCTCGGCGTGCGCGAGGGGCGCGAGCAGCGCCCGAGTCGCGTCGTCGCCGGCGCGCATCTCGATGGCCAGGGCCCCCTGCCCCACCGCGGGCAAGGACAGCTCGGGCTCGATGTGCTCGGTCGCGCGCTCTCCGAGGCCCAAGCGGTTGAGCCCCGCGCACGCCAGCACGATGGCGTCCACGACGCCCTCGCTGCACTTGCGCAGCCGCGTGTCCACGTTGCCGCGCAGCGGGACGATCTCGAGATCGGGTCGCGCCGCCGCGAACTGGACCTTGCGGCGCAACGACGAGGTGCCGAGCTTCGCCCCAGCGGGCAGCTCCGCGAGCTTCTGGCCGGTGCGCGTCACGATCACGTCGCGAGGGTCCTCGCGCATGGGCACGCAGCCGATGGCCAGCGAGGGCGCGAGCTCCGCCGGCACGTCCTTGAGGGAGTGGATGGCGATGTCGGCGCTCCCGTCGAGCAGGGCCTCTTCGATCTCCTTGATGAACAGCCCCTTGCCGCCGATCTCGGAGAGCGCGCGGTCCTGGATGCGGTCGCCCGTGGTCACCACGTGCTTCTCTTCGATCACGAGGCCCGGGTGTCGGGCTTCGAGGGCGCGCATGAAGGCGCGGGCCTGCGCGAGCGCGAGCTGGCTCTTGCGCGTGGCGACGACGAGCTTCTGGGTCATTTTCCGTTGGTTCCGGTGGCGCGGCGCTCCGACTGCTCGGCGTTCTCCGCCTCGGTCGCCGCCGGTGGCCGCGACGGCGTCGATGACACGGCCTGGGGCTCCGCGTCCAGCTCGAACAGCTCGGTCAGCGCGCTCATCAGCTGTTCCACGCGGTAGCTCTCGTAGTCCTTGTCGGTCACCACGTGCCGGAGGTGCGCGGTCGGCGCGTGCAGCATCTTGTTCAGCGCGGCGTCCAGCATGGTCTCGAGGGCAGCGCGCTCCTCGGCACCCAGGTGCTTGAGGCGGTTCTTCAGGCTCTTGTCCAGCTCGGCGTGGAGGTAACGGCCGAGCCGCGCCCGGAGCGCTACCACCACCGGCGTGATCTGCGTGGTCTCGGCCCAGCGCTCCCAGCCCGCCATCTCCTCGACCACGATGCGCTCGGCGTGCTCCGCCTCGCGCGCGCGGCTCTGCCGCGTCTCGCCGACCACGCGCTCGAAATCGTCGATGTTGTAGAGGAAGACCTCGTTCAGGCTCTCGACCCGCGGATCGACGTCGCGCGGCACGGCCAGGTCGATGAAGAACAGGTTGCGGCCGCGGCGCTTCTTGCGGATGCCCGAGATCAGGTCGTAGTCCACCACGAAACCTGGGGCGCTGGTGCTGGTGATGACGACGTCGGCCTCGGTCAGGGCAGCGGCGAGCTCGGTCCACCCCCGCGGCTCACCGCCCACGGCGGCGGCCAAGACGCCCACGCGCGCCTCGTTGCGACCGACCACCAGGAGCCGCGTGCCGGCGTTCTTGAGCAGCTTGGCCACCGTCTCCGCCATCTCGCCGGAGCCCAAGAGGACGACCGTGCGGCCCCGCAGCTCGCCGAAGATCTGCCGGGCCAGATCGACGGAGACGCTGGGAACGGAGACCTGCCCGGCACCGAGCTGGGTCTCGGTTCGCACGCGCTTGGCGGCGCGGATGGCCCGCGGCACGGTGCGGTGCAGGCAGCCGCCGATGGTACCGGCGACGCGCGCGGTCTCGAACGCGTCCTTCACTTGTCCCAAGATCTGAGGCTCGCCGAGCACCAGCGAGTCGAGGGAGGCGGCCACGCGGAACAGGTGGCGCACCGCGTCCATGCCTTCGTGGACGTAGAGGTGGGGGCGCACGCCGGGAGCGAGCGCCGACAGTCCCTCGACGGCGTCCTGGCCGACCTCCGCCAGGTCGGACGCCGGGCCGCGACGTCCCGCGCTGACGAGCTCGACGCGGTTGCAGGTCGAAATCAGCATCGCCTCGCCCACGCTCTTGCGCTCGACGAGCTGCGTCAGCACGCGGGGGAGCTCCGCCTTGGGCAGCGCGATCTTCTCGCGCACGGCAATGGGGGCGGTGCGATGCGAGAGGCCGACGACGACGATCATCCCGGGCCCCCGCTGCTCTTGATGGCGTAGAGCACGATGACGGCGGTGACGCACATCACGCCCGCCAGCGTGCCGTACGCCGAGCGGCGCCCGCGCCAGCCCGCCGCCGCGCGCATCACCAACACGGCTGCCAAGAGGATCCAGGTGGCGTAGCCCAGCGCTGCGCGCAGGATCTCGGCGCCACCGGCGGCGCCGATGCGACTCACGAAGAAGCCGCCGGTGACCACGCCGAAGGTCAGCAGGGGAAACCCGGTCAGGAGCAGGCGGTGCTCCGTGCGGTCCAAGGCGTCGAGCGGGGGCAGCTTGGCGGTGATCCAGGTGGGGCGCTTCTCCTTCAGGCTGCGCTCCTGCACCAGATAGAAGGCGCCCGCGGCCCCGGCCAGCATGAACAGGCCGACTCCGGCCAGGTTCGCGGTGATGTGCAGGATGAGCAGCTGCCTCGACACGCCAGCGATGGAGCTCTGCTCGGCGCCGACGAACTGCGCGCCGATCAGGAAGGTGAGCGCGAGCGGAGCCACCACGGCGCCGACGGCCTGCAGCCGGAAACGCGAGCGCAGTCCCAGGTAGACGCCGGCGAGGATCAGCGCGGACAAGCTGAGCGAGAAGTGCAGCGACTCCACCGGACAGATGCGCGAGAAGAGGCTGGCGCTGACCACGTGGACGGCGTGCAGCAGAGCGCCGACCCCGAGCGCCACCGGGGCCGAGGCCGCCGCGGGTGCAGACCCCTGACGCCGCGCCAGATCGAGAAAGAACAGGATCGCCGCAGCCGCATAAGCGGCGGCGCCGAGATAGAACGCTGCGGTCGCGATGCCTTCCATCGTCACTCGGTGAAGCGCGCGAGGTACTCGGAGAGCATCTCCTCGTCGCTGCTGGGGATGGGGCCGTCGCCCGGGGGGACGCTGACGGCGCGATGCTCGGCGAACGTCCCGATCGGTGTCCCGGCGAAGCCCGGGACGACCTCGTAGGCGAGGTCCCCGAGCACCATCGAGGTGTCCAGGATCTCGGCCCCGAGCTCGGTCATGAAGCTCATGGACTTCACTTTGCCGACGAGCTCGTGCTCGTCCAGCCCGCCCGTCACCTCTTTCAGGACCCGGACGGCCTCCACCACGCGGTACTTCCGGCCCTCTGCCTTGACCACCAGCTCGCTCCCCACGAGATCGACGCGATCGGCGGCCATCAGCTGGTCGAGGGCTCGTTGCGGGAAGAACACGCGGTTTCTCATACCCGAGCCTGGATCCTACACGCTGCGAAGGGGCGGGACGACAGAGCGGCTCTCCGCCGGGGTGGGCTCTACGCGCGGCGCCGCCGACCGGCAACACCCGAGCGCTCCGAGGCAGGAAAATCCAGGGGATGGGGGCCTTCGATAACGTTCCTGGCCCCTGCCACGTCCAATCCCTCGTGAGGATCGTGGTGGCCCGAGCAGAACCCGGCCAGGAGGCGCCTGCCGCCGAGGCAGCGCCGGCGTTCGTCCCGCTGGTCGAGGCCGCCCAGCAGGGAGACCGCGCGGCGTTCGCCCAGCTGTACGACCAGTTCGAGCCGACGGTACGGGGCATCGCCCTGGCCCGGGTCTCGCCTGAGCAGGCCCGGGACGTCCTCCACGACGTGTTCGTGACGGTGCTCACGCGGCTCGGCTCGCTGCGCGTCCCGCTGGCGTTCCCGACCTGGCTGGCGGCCATCGCTCGCAATCGCGCGATCGACGTCGCGCGCCGGACGGCGCCGATCCGCGAGCCCGACGAACGCGCGCTCGGGGTGGTTTCACTGGACGAGCGGGCGCTGGGCATCTTGCGCGAGATCCAGGCCCTGCCCGAGGGCCACGCGGAGCTCCTGGTGCTGCGCTTCGTGGAGGGCATGACGGGACCGGAGATTGCCGAGCGCCTGGGCCTGACCGAAGGCTACGTGCGGGTGAAGCTGGGCCGAGGGCTGAAGCTCCTCAGGAAGCGCCTGGGGGAGGGAGGCGAGCGTGGCGGGTGACTACCTCTGGGACCGCTCTGGCGCACCAGACCCGGACCTGGTGTACCTGGAGCGACTGCTGCCGCGGGTGCGCGAGCAGGTGCGACGGGCACCATCGGGCGAGCTCCCTCCCCGACGCGACAGCGGCTCGCGCCGTGGCCTCGCCGTCGCCGCCTTGGCGCTGGCGGCGGGCGTCGCCGTCGCCGTCGGCGCCTGGCAGCTGGCGAAGCAGCCGGAGCCGACTTCAATCCACGGCGAGCCCGCGTCCGTCCCGGCGGCCGCAGCACCAGCGCCCAACCCGAGCACGCCCGCGCCGGAGCCCACACCGCCGCCCAAACCTCCCATCGCGCGCGCGGCCCCCCCCGCTCCCACACCCGCGGCCGCGGCCTCGCTCTCGAGCGCCGAGCCCGAGCCGGAAGCGAGCGCGCGGAGCCCCGCCGAGATCCAGGCGGTGGTCGCGCGCCACCGGCACGAGGTGAAGGAGCGCTGCTGGGAGCCCGCGCTCGCCAAGCGCAAGGAGGGCGCGGCGAGCACCGTGAGGCTCAGCGTGACCTTCACCATCGAGGCGAACGGCGGCGTCACCGCGGTCAAGGCGGGCGCGAGCCCGCCAGACTACCCGGGGCTCGCGAGCTGTGTCGCCGGCGAGGTGCGGGCCTGGAGCTTCGGCCCCGCGAGCGCCGCGCTGGTGGTAGCGGTGCCTTTCGTGTTCGCAGAGGGCTAGAAGCCCTTGCGGGCCACAGCTCGATCACCGGGCTCGATCTCGCGGTGCGAGACCGTGACCAGGCAGACGGAGCTGTACTTGTTGGCGCGCAGCACGCGCAGCTCACCGACGATCTCTTCGGGGAAGTCCTTCTCGCTGCCCTTGAGCGGCGTCGTCTCGACGGCCGCCCACTCTGCCACGTCGGTGCGCATGCGATCCCTCGCGCTACGCGCCGCCGTCTTGAGCGAGGCGCGCCAAGCATCGCCCTTGGCCACCACGAACAGTCGGTTGCCGGCGGACAGCCCGTCCTCCGTGCCGCGGTCGATGAACACCACCTGGTTCTGCCCCATGAACTCGTGGGGGTAGATGCTGGTCAGGACCCGCGCCCAGCGATTCACGCGGGAAGGCTTGGGCGGAACCACGTCGATGCGCCGGCCCACTTCGCCGACCAGCGCGCCGCGCTCGATGGCGTCGGTGGACTCGACGATCTCGCCGCGGGCGATTCGCTTCTTCGAGTCCCACTGATCGACCCGCACCGTGCCCTTGATGGCGATGATCTGACCCGGCGGCCGGCGGGCCCCCTTCACCGCCGCCGGCTTCCGCACCGTGGTGAAGATGGTGAGCTTCTGCCCGGGAACGACGTCCACGCCCTTCTTGATCTGGAGGTAGACGTGGTTGCCTTCGGAGAGCAGCATCTGGTCCTCGCGCGATCCGAGCAGCTCGCCCTTCACCTGGCGCTTGGGGTCGTCGATGTAGCCGGCGCTGCGCAGGAACACGGTGTCGCGCGGCACGGCCGCGCGGCGATCGACCATCCCTCCGCCTTCCCCGAGCGTCCCAGCGTCGCGAATGTCTCCGCCCTGCTTCATGCGCACTTGATCGCCGGGGTAGATCCAGTGCGGGTTGGAGACCTGCGGGTTGTAGCTCCAGACCTTCGGCCAGTTCCAGGAGTTGCCGTAGTAGTAGCCCGACAGATCCCAAAGAGTGTCGCCGCGACGCACGGTGTGGAACGACGGCACGCGCATGGCGCCGCCCTGACCGAGCACCGCGCTCGAGCCCTTCGCGCCGCGGACCGAGCCGGCGCCCGCGGAGCCGCGGCCGAGATCGAAGCCGTCGCCCTTGGTCGGGTCCATCGTCGGGCGCGAGCTCGACGGCAGGTGCTCGTTCGGGTCACCCGCACCCGGTTGTGGGAACCCCGGCGGCGGTGTGGTGTAGGTCGTCGTCGTGGTCTGCGCAGGGGCGACCTGGACCTGCCCACTCCCTTCGCCGCCGCCTCCCGTTTCCTGCGCGGGCGCGCGCGGGCTCACCAGCGCGACGCCGAGCAGCGTCGCGGCACACCAAAAAGCCCTCGGTCCCTTGCGCATGTTCAAGTCCCCTGTGGAGCGGGGCGGCGAGCTCCCGCATTCTGGCCCATGGGCGCCCCGGTCGCACGGGGCGCGGGCGGCTTGGCCCAGGCCGGAGCGCGAACGCCGTGGTCCTTGATCACCGGCCGGGGACCCTTCTCGTCCTCCGCGGCCGGCGTTTCGGCCTCGGGCTCGCCGGCGGGCGCCGTAGCGCCGGGCGCGAGCTTCACCACCTTCAGCGTCGGCCGGGCGACGCGTTCCGACCCGGGCTCGGCGGCGGGGGCCGCCTCGGGGGCCGCCTCGGGCGCCGCCTTCGGCGCGCGCATCCCGACGATCTCGAGCGCTTGGACCCGCTCCGCCAATCGGTCGTTCGTGTTCTGCACGCGCGTCAGCTCCTCTTGCAGGTTCGCCACGCGCTTCTCGAGCGTCTCCTTGTTACCGCCGCCGCAGGCGACGGCAAAGAGTGCGCACGGGAGGAGCGCGGCGCCCAGGGCGCGACGCCGGACTTGGGACAGAAGGCTCCGCATCGGGGAAAGTCTAGAATTCGCCGTGGCCTCGGGCCAAAAACTCCGGGGCTCCAACCTGCGGGGGACCTTGGCACGGATGTTGGGGTGAACGCCGCTCGCCCCATTCTGGACGAGGCGCGCCGTCGCAGCTAGCTTCGGAGGCGTGAAGCTGAGGGCCCGAAAGGGAGGGGAGCGCCGCCGGCGGCTCGACTTACGTAAGACGCTCTTCGTCTTGCCGAACATGATCACGATGGCGGCCGTGTTCTGCGGCTTCAACGCCATCCGGATCTGCGCCAAGCCGGGAGCCGAGGTCGAGGACTTCCACCGCGCCGCGGTGCTCCTGATGTTCGCGATGCTGTTCGATCTGCTCGACGGCCGCGTCGCGCGCCTGACCAAGACGCAGAGCGCGTTCGGCCTACAGCTCGACTCGCTGGCGGATCTGGTCTCCTTCGGCGTCGCCCCCGCGCTGCTCGTCTACCAGTGGGTGCTGCACCGCCACCCGATCCCGGGCCTCTTGGTCGCGTTCCTCTACGTGGCCTGCGCCGCTGCGCGTCTGGCGCGCTTCAACGTTCTGTCGTCCGCCCCGAGCGGCGCACCGGTCAAACCCGGCAAGTACATCGTGGGTCTGCCCTCCCCGCCGGCCTCGGGTGTGCTCATCTCCCTCGCCGTCGCCGACTCGGCCGTGGGAGGCACGCTTGGCTCGGAGCAGAACACGCTGGCATTCTTCGGCGTCACGGTGGTCGTCGCGCTGCTCATGGTCTCGAACGTGCGCTTCCGCTCGTTCAAGGATCTGCGGCTGAACACCGCGTCGATCCTGTTCGTGCTGTTCGTGATGGGCTCGAGCCTGGCGGTCAGTCACATCCTCAGGCCGCACTTCGTGCTGATCTGGCTGCTCGGCATGTACATCACCATCGGTCTGGTGGAGTCGATCCGCGCCGTCGCCGCCTGGCTCTTGCGGCCCCGGGACACGGTTCCGCCCGCGGAATGACCGTCCCGGGTCAGTTGCAGCTCGCGGCGCCGCAGTAGAACCAGCAGGCGTCGGTGTTGCCGCCCTTGCACTCCTTGGCTGCTGCGTCGTCGGCGGCCTTGAGCGCTGCGAGGTCGGGGCCGTCGGCGCCCGCCGCGGGCCCCGCCTTCATCGCCTGGCCGCCGGCCTTGCCGTAGCCCGCGCCCCAGTCGGAGCCGTCGCACTCCGGTCCTTGGCCGAGCGCGATGTTCTTCGGTTTGTCCGTGGACGGCGGCCAGCTCACGAAGAGGGACGCCCTGTCCCCCTCCCGGCAGATGCGGATCTTCTGGTTCTTGCCCTTCTTCAGCCGGATCACGAAGGAGGCATACTTCCCCTGCACGATCTGCTCGAAGTAGTCGTGCTGGAGCTCGCCGAAGTCTTCCTTCTTCTCGTAGCCCGTGATCTTGCCGGAGCAGTAGATGCGCAGCCACTCGCGGAGCACGTGCATGCTGCAACGTTTGGCGCGGGAATTGGCGCCCTGCGTGTTCACCGCCACGCCCTGATCCCACTCGGTGCCTTGCGGCGGGTTCGACTTCTCGCTCGGGATGTCGGGGACCTCCGAGACCTTGAAGCTCGGCCCCTTCGCGGCACCGGTCGAGGCAGCGCCGGTCGCCTCCGGGCCTGGGGCCGTGGCCGCCGCCGTTGCGACCGGCTTGGTCTCGGTGGCCGCAGGTGACGGCGCGCTCTCCTTCTTGCAGGCCAGGAGCGCGAGCGCGAGCGTTGCAGTGCAGGTGATGGTGGTGTTTGCCCAAGGTCGCATGTGGGGGTGCCTCCCGCCGGTTCCGCCCGGCGCGACGCGAGAGCATACGCCGCCCGGCGCGGGCCTTGAACCCGCCCGGCCGGCCGGCAGTCTGTTCCCAGCGCGGACACCCAGGACCGGAACTACCCCGATAATTGCGAGGTTTTTGCGGCACATCAAATGAAGAGATGCGCCCGCGCCGTACATGAGTATGGTCCGCGACCCTCTCGAAAGGCCCTGCTCCCAATGCCCAAGCTCACCGACCACATCGTCTTCAACGACAAGAAGCTCGCCCAGAAGTACGCCAACAAGCGGATGCCGATGGCGCACCTGTACGAGGCCTACTTCGACGGGGACATCGACATTCCGGGCGACATCTACGAGTTCCTCGAGAACCGCCACCAGTACGTCACCAACACGCTGACGCAGGATCACTTCAAGTGGGCCTTCACCCACTTCGTGCCCGAGGCCCTGATCCACTCCAAGAGCCAGGACGAGCGCATCGTCCGCGAGCACTACGACCGCGGCAACGACTTCTTCGGTTGGTTCCTCGGCGAGCGCATGGTCTACACCTGCGCGTTCTTCGAGAACCGCGGCGAGTCGCTGGAGCAAGCGCAGGACAACAAGATGAACCTGGTGTGCCGCAAGCTCCAGCTCGACGCCGGCGAGCGCCTGCTCGACATCGGCTGTGGCTGGGGCACCCTCGCCCGCCACGCCGCCAAGTACTACGGCGTCGACTCCACCGGCGTGACGATCTCGAAGAACCAGACCGAGTTCGGCAACAAGCGCATCGCCGACTGGGGCCTGGAGAAGACCGCGCGCATCCTGTGCAAGGACTACCGCGACATCCCGAACCAGAAGTTCGACAAGATCGTCTCGCTCGAGATGGTCGAGCACGTCGGCGTGAAGAACCTGGTCAGCTTCTACGAGCAGGTCCGCGACCTGCTCACCGACGAGGGCCTGTTCCTGCTCCAGTGGACGGGCCTGCGCCGCGGCATGCGCGCCGAGGACATGATCTGGATCATGTTCATGGGCAAGTACATCTTCCCGGGAGCCGACGCGAGCCTACCGCCCGCGCCGATGCTGAAGGCGATGGAGAAGGCCGGCTGGGAGACCCACAGCGTGGAGAACGTCTCCACCCACTACGGCTGGACCATCCGCCGCTGGCACGACAACTGGATCAGCAACAAGGACGCGGTCCTCAAGGCCTACGGCGAGCGCTGGTACCGCATCTGGCACTTCTTCCTCGCCTGGTCGTCGATCATCGCCCGCCAGGGCAACGCCGCCTGCTTCCAGGTCGTGCTCAACAAGAACCTCGACAACTACGACCGCGAGCGCTGGATCAACCGCAAGGCGACCATCCTCGGCGACCGCGCCAAGGACATTTCGCCTCCCGCGCATGCGAGCGGCAACGGTCAACCGCGCAGCTGGAGCTGAAGCGCACTAGCGTAACGAAGAGGCAGCGCCCGCGAGGGTGCTGCCTCTTTGCTTTTGTTCACGCGGAAGCGAGCGCCGCGCGCACGAGCGCGACTGCTTGCGCCAGATCGTTGGCCACCAGCTCCGCCGGCAGGTGCAGCACGCGCCACCCGCGGCGCCCGAGCTCGCGGTCCCGCCGCGCGTCGGCGGCCCGCCGTGCGGCGTGATACGCGCCATCGACTTCAATCGCGAGCCGCGCCGAGGGCACGGCGAAGTCCGCGATGTACTGGCCGATGACGTACTGGCGGCGGACGACCACGCCAAGCTTCCCGCCGCGGAGCGCCTGCCACAGCGTCTCTTCCGTAGGCGTTTGCGCGAAGCGCATGGCGCGCGCCCGAGCTTCGATGACGCGCGAGTGAGTGGGCTTCCGAGACATGGGACCCCCTGTCCGGCACCGCGGCCGGGCTTTGCCCGATCACGGCGCCGGGTGGCCCTGGAGGATTGCTCCTCCAGGGCTCCCACGGATCCGGACGTGCAGATTTCCTGCATCCGGCTCGTCAGGCCACGGGTTCACTGCGCTTGATCAGATCGCATGCGAGATGACCGGCCGAGGAAGCGGGTACGCTTCCAACAGCACGTTCATCGCCTGCATTCCGCCGCTGGTGTTGGAACGACGCGACAACCACTTGCACCACAGCACCCGGACCCAGTACCGGAACGAGTCCAGCGCCAAGTAGTTCCCGGTGACACCGTAGTACGCGTAGTGGCCGCTGACCTTCTTCACCAGCGCTCGATGCTGTCTGCGAATCGGCTCGTGCCGGTTCTGGCGCAACCAGAGCGAGATGCCCTTGAGCGCCCGGCTGAGGCGGGATGTCTCGGTTTTCCTCAGTACAACCCAGAAGCCCTTCCGTGACCGACACCAGAAGTGCGTGAAGCCGAGCAGGTTGAAGGTCCCCGGCCGCCGATGGTCGGGTCCACGAGGGACTCGACGCCGAGGCGGCCTGCGGAACGGAACCAGCCGGGTCTTCTCTGGGTGGAGGCGTAGGTTGTACTTGCCAAATCGCTTTGGCAGTACGTCCAGAACGCGACGAGCGTCCTCTTCCCGCTCGAAGACGATGACGAAGTCATCCGCGTATCGGATCAAAACCGCACGGCCTTTCAGCCGTGGCTTGACCTGACACTCGAACCATTCGTCGAGCACCTCGTGCAGGTAGACGTTCGCCAGGAGTGGCGAGATCACTCCACCTTGCGGCGTGCCGGAGTCCGGGCGGTAGACATGCCCGTCCTCCATCACACCAGCATTCAGCCACTTGCCGATGAGTCGCAAAAGCACCCCATCGCGCACCCTCCGCTCGAGGATTTCTCGGAGCTTGGTGCGGTCCACGGAATCGAAAAAGCTCTCGATGTCCGCTTCGAGCACCCAGCCCCCAGCCATCGACATCAGGCTCTCACGCAGCATGTACAGTGCGTCGTGTGCGCCGCGCCCCGGCCGAAACCCGAACGAGCAGTCCAAGAAGTCCTGCTCGTACACAGCTTCGAGCACCATCATCACCGCCCGTTGAAGGACCTTGTCCTCGAAGGTGGGGATGCCGATCGGGCGAGTCTTCGACCCACCCGGTTTCGGGATGTGCACACGCCGCACGGGGGGCGCGCGATAGGCGTCGCCGGACTTCGCGCGGTCGAGCAGCGAGCGGAGGTTACCCTCCAAATTCGCCGCATATTCTTCCGCAGTCCGTCCATCGACGCCCGAGGCGCCATCCTTGCGAGTGCGCCGATGCGCTTCGCGTAGCCAATCGATGTCGATGAAATGCGCGAGCGTGTTCAGTCCCACGCCGCGCATCTCCCTCGCGCGTTTCGCTATCCGTTCGATTTTCGTTGAGACTGATTCCGGATTCGGTGTCCCGGTCATTCTTTCCTCCAAACGGTTCCGTGACCCGGCCGCTCCTTCCCTCCGCGGGGTCGTTCGGGCGACTGTCCCCGCTTCTTCGGTACTATGTGCGACTCCGACTCCCCACCGGCCGTCCCGCTTCGCTTCGGTTGTCCCTTGGCTCGACGGTACCGGTGGCGCTGACGCGCAGCGCCCCGGAGACGATGGGGTCTCTTGGGTTCCTGGGGGACCCTCGGACGCATGCCGCGCTCTTGGACTCCGGTCGAATCTCCGCGCCTAGCCCTGAGGACGAACTGTGGTGCGGGGAGTTGCTGTTGCCGGCGGCTCTCGCCTTCGTGCCGGTGCCTCAGTCCTCACCATCGTTCGCGGTCTCGCCGCCTCGCGGCGCATCGATGTTGCCGGCGATGTCTTGCACCACGCCAGCTTCGACAACGTTCACTCTCTCGAAGCTCGATCACGCGGCCCACGCCCTCGCTGTCTACGCTTCGCAGCCTTCCTTCCCGCTCTCGCGGTCGTAGGGCCACGCAAGACTCGCTTCCGGGTGGTGGCCAACCTTTGCCGTGCGGGACTCGAACCCGCAGGGTCCCAATCACGGCGACGTGAATCGCGTCGCGCGCGGACAGCCCGGCCCGCTCTGCGACGATTACCTTCGCTCGCTCGACGTCCTGCAAGTCGATGCCGAACACCGCGTCCACGACTCGCAGCAGTAGGTCGAACGCCGCCACTCAGCGCGCCGGCTCGGCACGCTGCTCGAACGGCGTGCCGTACCCGACCGCGATGCCGGCTTGGACGAGCGTGATGTCGTCGCGGCCCCACATCCACCGGCGTTGAACCTCCGAGGTGGCGAGCACGAACGCCCGGCCGAAGTCGAGGCCGAGGCGAACCTCCCCGCGCGGCGAGAGGATGCCAGCGCCGGTGTCGTCCGCGAGGTGGTCGATCGTGAGCAGGTTCAAGCCACCACCCAGGGTCGCCACGAAAGGCGGCGCTCGATACCCGGCGAAGAACACGAACGGAATCGCGAAGCCGCCGGCGTCGTCGCCGAACCAACCCTCGTACGCGTCCCAGATCCCCCAGACCCATCGGGCGCGCGCGGGGTCCGCGCTGAGCGCGAGGTCAGCGCCCAGGCGTGCATAACCTCCCAAGGACTGCCCGGGCACGATCGCGACGCCTCCGTCGACTTTGACCGAGATCCGGGACCAGAGCTCGCCCCTAACCGGAGGCGCGCTCGGCCCAGTGGCGATGGTCGCCTCGGCTGCCACGCGGGGCGTCTCCGCGGCGAGCACCGGGCGCGTCGCCCAGCCCAGAGTGAGGGCCAGGGAGACGGCGACGACCGAGCGCTTTCCCACGGGGGTGGAACGCCGCGGACCCGAGCTACCTTTCAGTCGAGTGGCCGCTCGGGCCAGGTCAGGCACGGCGCGGCCTTCGACGGCGACGCGAGACGGCCCCAGGTTCGCTCCACGGCAGCTCTTCGAGGAGCTTCACCCCACGTCCGCGCAACGCGCTGTCCAGCCGGCCTGCCAGCGCCGCCTCGAGCGCGACCGCGAGCTCTTCCCCGGACTCGAAGCGATCGCCCGGCGCCTTCGCCATTGCGATGGCCAACACCAAGTCCACGTCAGGGGGGAGCGGCGCGAGCAGACTCGGACGAGTGGGCATCTCCGTGATGACGGCGAGCATGACGTCCGCGATGTCGCGCGCCGGGAAGGGTGGGTGTCCCGTGAGCGCGCGGTACGCGATCGCGCCCAACCCGTAGAGATCGGCACGCGGGCCGACATCGGCGGACTGCGCTTGCTCGGGCGCCATGTACTGCGGCGTGCCGACGACCTCGCCTTGCGTGAGTGTTCCGCCACCGTCCGTCAGCTTGGACACGCCGAAGTCGAGGATCTTCCAGACCGTGACCTCACCCCGCGACAAGAACAGATTCTGCGGCTTGAGGTCGCGGTGGACGATCCCCGCGAGGGTTGCCGCGCTCAGGCCTCGTCCCACCTGTCGCACCATGTCGATCACCAGCCTGGGCGCCAGCCGCTCCTCCCGTCGCAGGATCTGGGCGAGGGCCTCGCCGTCGAGTCGCTCCATGGCCAGGTACGGCAACGGCGCCGACTCGTCACCGACCTCGAACACGCGCACCACATGCGGCGAGTCGAGCGAGGAAGCGATCCTGGCTTCGCGCAGAAACCTCCGTGCGTAGTTCGGTCGCGCGATCACCTCCGGCAGCAGCATCTTGACGGCCGCGGGCCGCCCATCGGCGACGTGGGTGGCCGCGTACACCTCACCCATGCCGCCGCGCCCGAGCACGGCGCCGAGCTTGTACGAGCCGAGCGTCTGGTCGGTGAATCGACCGAGACCGCCCCCATGCAGCGCGCGCTCGAGATCCTGCCGCGCTTCGAGGAAGAGCGCCTCTCGGTGCGAGGCTCTGCGGACGGCCTCGTCTCGCTGCACCAGAGACTCGACCATCAGCTCCCGCGTGCGTCGCGCCTGTGCGTAGACGAGGCCGAGAAATGCGGCGAAGCAGAATACGACGATGCTCCGCCCCACGGTCCCGATGTGCGGCGTCGCCGTGATCAAGCCGGGGTCGGGAAGCCATCCGATTGCGACGGAGCCGGCTAGCAGGACATAGGGCACGACGCTGCCGGCCAAAGTCACCAGCGCGACCCGCCGATCGTAGCCGAGGCACGCGGCGTACAAGTTCAGCACGAACATGACCAGAATCGGCCCGAACACGCCGAGGTAGTAGATGATGCCGGTGTTCAGGATCGCCGACAGTGCGAAATAGACGATCAGCGTGCGTTGGGCATAACGGCGCACGTCGGACGCCACGTACCAGAGCCACGCGTTGTTGACCGCCGCGCCCGCGAGCCCGACGGTCGCAATGGTCTTGGCAGTGCGATCGCCTCCAACGAGCGGCCAGCTGGCTAGACCGACGATGTTGAACAGCGTGCCCGTGATCGCCATCCGGCGCGTCTGCTCGATTTCGGCGGTGAGCAGGACCGTCTCCGGACTCGGCAGCTGAGTGGTGGAGGGCTCACGAACGCCGCCCGTCGGCGACACCGAAGGGTCATCGTGGCCCGCCCCGCCCTTGGCTCCTGCAGCGGGAGTCTCGACGACGGTCGGGCCCTCGTTCTCCACTCGAGCGAGGATACGCGAGCGCTGACCCGTACACCGCCCCGTCGGCGCGCGGCGCAGGCTGCCTCCCCGGTGCCCCATTGTCCGAGGCCGGCAAGAATTTGGGGCGCGGCGGCCGAACTTCTGCTAGGTTCCGCGCCCCTCGCGTTGCCCGGCTCCTCCCAGCGCTCGACCTCGAGCGCCGCTGGTCCGGGACGCAAGCTTCGACCGTCGGCCCCAAGGGCCCGCCGCGACGAGCGGAAACCTGAGGCGCACGAGCATGATCACCGCACACGAAATATCGATGAGCTTCGGAGAGCGGGTGCTCTTCGACCGCGTGAACGTCACGTTCAACGACGGAGAGCGCTACGGACTCACTGGGCCGAACGGCGCTGGCAAGTCGACTTTCATGAAGATCCTCTCGAAGGAGCTCGAGCCGGTCAACGGGAGCGTCTCGATCCGAGGCCGCCTCGGGGTCCTCGAGCAGGACCACTCGACCTACGCCGATCAGCGCATCCTCGACGTGGTCCTCTCCGGTCACCAGGCCCTCTGGGCAGCGCTCTCGAAGAAAGAAGAGCTCCTGGCCAAGGGCAACGACCTCGACGACGACGAGGGCATGCTGCTCGGCGAGCTCGAGATGACCATCGCCGAGCACGACGGGTACACCGCCGAAGGCGAGGCCACCACGCTGCTCGTGGGCCTCGGCATCCCCGCAGAGCTCCACGAGCAGAAGCTCGAGGTGCTCCAGGGCGGCGACCGCGTGCGCGTGCTCCTTGCCAAGGCGCTGTTCGGCAAGCCCGACAGCCTGCTGCTCGACGAGCCCACCAACAGCCTCGACATCGCCAGCATCCGCTGGCTCGAGAGCTTCCTCACCGAATACGACGGCGCGCTCGTGGTCATCAGCCACGACCGGCATTTCGTCAACGCCGTCTGCACCAAGATCGCCGACGTGGACTACGAGAGCATCATCGTCTACCCGGGCGACTACGACGACATGGTCCGGGCGAAGGCCGAGGCCCGCACCGGGGTCGAGCTCGCCAACGCGGCTCGGCAAGAGAAGATCGACCAGCTCCAGGAGTTCGTGCGGCGCTTCGGCGCGGGCACGCGCGCGACCCAGGTCAAATCTCGCGAGAAGCACGCGGAGCGCGAGAAGCGGGCGATGGTCGATCTGAAGCGGTCCAACATCCAGCGACCCTTCATCCGCTTCGAGCAGGCGCGAGCCAGCGGGCGCAGCGTGCTGAGCGTGCAGAATCTGTGCAAGGCGTTCGACCGCATCAGCATCTGCAAGGGCTTCAACCTGAGCGTGATGCGGGGCGACAAGATCGCGCTGGTGGGTCCCAACGGCATCGGCAAGACCAGCATGCTGCGCATGCTCACTGGCGATCTCGAGCCCGACGCCGGCACGGTCAGCTGGGGCTACGAGGCTCGCGTCGAGTACATGCCGCAGGAGCACTCCGAGATCCTGCCGCGCTCCGACCAGACGGCGCACTCGTGGCTGTGGAGCTTCAACAGCAAGGCCGACGAGGAGAACCTCCGCGCGCTGTTCGGCAAGCTCTTGTTCAAGAAGGAAGAGCCGATGAAGCCCACCAAGGTGCTCTCGGGTGGAGAGACCGTGCGGCTGCTCCTGGCCAAGCTGATGCTCGCCGAGCCGAACGTCCTACTGCTGGACGAGCCGACCAATCACCTGGATCTGGAGTCGATCCGCGCGCTCACCGAGGCGCTCAGCGTGTATCAGGGCACGTGCGTCTTCGTGACGCACGACCGCAACATGGTCGACCGCGTCGCCAGCCGCATCCTGGAGATGAGCGCCGACGGCATCCGCGAGGTCAGCCCCAGCGCGTTCCACGACGGCCAGTTCCTGGTCAAGCACGGCACTTACCAGCAGCGCGAAGCCTCGTAGCTCGCGGCCGCGCGGGCCGCGACCTCACGGCTTGGGCAAGTAGCCGCGGAAGCGCCAGCCGCTGCCGGTGTACGAGAAGTCTTTGCAGGTGTCGGCGGTCCAGCCGGTTCCGCTTGGGACCGTCGCGTCCGCCGGCTCGGCGGCGAAGGTACAGATCTTCGCGCTGTCGTTCGCCTCCGAGCCCCAGGCCATGCGCCAGACGCTCCCGTCGAGCACGAGCGAACGGCACAACAGCCCACCAAAGGCCGCCAGCGTGGTGTTCGTGTTGAACGAGCCGTAGCTCGTGCGCACGCACGCTCCAGCGCTCGACCAGAGCACGAACTCCTTCTTGGCGTCGATGAAGGTCCCGCGCATCCCGGTGGGCGGCGACATGCTGGAATCGCTCGAGCCGCTCCCTTGCTTGAGCTCTTCGCGGACCGTGCCATCCGATCCGACGGCCGGCTGCCAGAGCACGTGGTAGCTGCCGGGGTCGACCCAGTCGAAGGCCACGGCCACCAGCCCGGTCTTGGCCAGAGGGGTCACTGTGGTGGTCTCGACCTGGAGGGTAGCCGGCTCGACGAAGTAGACGTTTGCCCCGTTGTTGGTGGTGCAGAACAAGTAGAGCGCGCTAGTCGAGCCGTCGCCGACCAGCGCGCGCGGCGCGCAGCCCGCCACGGCGCCGGTCACAGCGCTGCCGGTGAGGCCGGCAGCATCCACCGGAACGATGGCGAAGTCCCCCGCGTCCTTGCCCCAGAACAGGTAGCCGGCTGCCGGCCCCGCGGTGCCGCCGCCACCGCCGCCGCTGCCGCCGCTCGTTCCGCCGCTGCCGCCGCTGCCGCCACTGCCCCCGCCGCCGCTGGTGCCGCCGCCGCCACTGGTCGCGCCGCTGCCGGCTGCACCGCCGCCCCCGCCGGCGCCGCACGCGCACGCCTCCCACTTCCCGTTGGCACCGCAGGACTGTCCGCCCTTGCACTGCGCCGGCCCGATGCAGCTCCGCGTCGCGCCGGACTCGCACGTCCCGGACGGCTCGTTGGTCGAGCTGCTGCTGCAGCCGGCGAGCACGGCTGCGAGCACGGCTGCCCTTCCCATGCCGTGGAACATGGCCCGAGCTTCGCTCAGATCGCGTCCGGCGGGAAGCCCATGCGGCGCAGACGGAAGCACTGCCTGGCGCCGAGCGCCGCAAGTCGGGCTATGGTGCGCCCGTGACCGAACGACTCGACGACACCCTCAACATGGCGATCTTCTGCGACTTCGAGAACGTAGCGATCGGAGTCCGCGACGCAAAGTACGAGGACTTCGACGTCAACTTCGTGCTCGAGCGCCTGCTGGACAAAGGCAAGGTCGTGGTCAAGCGCGCCTACGCGGACTGGGACCGCTACAAGTCTTCCAAGCGCATGCTGCACGAGGCCTCGTTCGAGCTCATCGAGATCCCCCACGTCTCGTACTCGGGGAAGAACTCCGCCGACATCCGGCTCGTCGTGGACGCACTCGACCTGTGCTACACGAAGTCGCACGTCGACGTGTTCGTGATCGTGTCGGGGGACAGCGACTTCTCGCCGTTGGTCTCGAAGCTGCGCGAGAACAACAAGCGAGTGATCGGGCTCGGCGTGAAGAACAGCTCGAGCGACCTCTTGATCGAGAACTGCGACGAGTTCATCTACTACGACGACCTGGTGCGCGCGAAGCGCGAGCAGCGGCGCGAGAAGGAGAAGCGCCCCCAGCCCAAGCCCCCACCGCCACCTCCGGCGCGCGTCTCGACGCCGGCCGCGGCAGGCGACCCGGACAAGAGCGAGAAGAGCGTCGATCAGCGCCAGACCGAGGCGCTCGAGCTCGTGCTCGAGACCGTGGAGGCGC
This sequence comes from Polyangiaceae bacterium, assembly GCA_015075635.1. NCBI lineage: Bacteria > Pseudomonadati > Myxococcota > Polyangiales > Polyangiaceae > Polyangiaceae bacterium. The sequence goes on along the minus strand of JABTUA010000003.1, from coordinate 818,871 downwards.
TGTTTTCCGATCGGGATGGCTCGGTGCACGGCTCGATGGTCAAGCAGGTGCTCAAGCGCAAGCGACCCAGCTTCTCGGAGCGCTTCCACGGCTACCGGACGTTCAACGATCTGCTCGAGGACGCGCAGCGCCGCGGCCTCTTGGAGATGCACGTCGACGAGAAGGGCGGCGGCTTCGTGGTCACGGCCTTCGGACCCAAGGCCTGACGGAGACCGCGCCCGTCAGCTGGCCCGAGCGTGCGCCATGGTCTGGGCCAGCTCGGCCTCCAGCGCGATGGGCAGCGTGAAGTGGAACGTGGTGGTGCCGCCGGGCACGCTCTCCACCCAGATGCGGCCGCCGTGGGCCTCGACGAGGCCGCGACAGATGTAGAGGCCAAGTCCCAGGCCCCGCGCCGGGCCGGCGTGCGCCGAGCGGGCGCGTGAGAAGCGCTCGAACAGCGTGCGGAGCTCGTCGGGCAAGATGCCCGGCCCGCGATTCTCGACGCTGATCACGACCTGACTCTGCTCGCGCCGGCTGCGCACGACCACCGGTGTGCCGGGCTCCCCGTACTTCTCGGCGTTGGACAGCAGGTTCTCGAGGATTTGTTGGAACCGCACCGAGTCGGCCAGCACCAGCAGCTCGGCGTCGTCGAGCTCCAGCTGACAGCGTGCGCCGATGTCCGGCACGCCCGCCAGCGCCTCGGCGAGCGCCGAGCCGAGCCGGAGCGGCTCCCGGCAGAGCGCGAGATGACGCGACTCGACCTGAGAGATGTCGAGGAGGTCTTCGACCATGCGATTGAGCCGCTCCGCGGCGCGACGGATGCGGGCCACTTGGTTCTGCTCGCGCTGGGACAGAGGCGCCCCCTTCAGGAGATCGCTGTTGAGCCAGATGCTGTTCACCGGCTGCCGCATGTCGTGGGCGATGACCGAGGCCCACTCTTCCCGCATGCGCTCGAGCTCCTTGATGGCCCGAATGTCGCGGAAGGCGGTGACGGCTCCGACGATCTCGTCACCGCTGCGCACTGGGGCGGCGCTGGCGAGGATGGGCACCTGCTCCCCCGAGCCGAGCTCGAGCTTGAGCTCCTGAGACGCGATGCGCTCGCCGGTCCGTAGCGCGCGGATCACCGGATGGTCTTCGGCTGGCAGCGCCTCGCCGGACGGCAAGCGCACGTCGTGCACCATGGGTCGAATGCTCTTCGCCAGCTCGAGTGATGCCTGGTTCTGCAGCACCAGTTGGGCCTGTGCATCGATGACGACTACGCCCACCGGCAGCTGCGCGACGATCGACTCCAGACGGGCGCGCTGGATCGCCTCGCGCTCGTAGAGCCGCGAAGCCTCGATGGCGGCGCCGACGTGGGCCGCGATCAGCTCCACGGCGCTCTGGTCCTGAGCGCTGAAGCCCCCACCACCGTGCTTGTTGGCCAAGCACAGGTGTCCGGTGATTTCCCCGCGGTATCTGACCGGGATGCCCATCAGGCTCTCGATCTGCGAGTGCTCCGGGACTCCGTCGCGAAAGCGCGGATCCTCGCGCACGTTCGCCACGCGTACGATCTCGCCCAGCTCGGCAGAGGCGGCGAGCAGCGGATGCTCGTCACTGCCTTGCTCCGCAGCCGCTCCGACCCGGACCCAGTGCTGGAAGGGAGCCCGCGCGCCCAGGCCGACCCCCGCGAGCTCGGCTCCCGTGAGCTTGCGGGCCTGCTCGGCGATCACCTCAAGCACGCGCGGCAGACCGGTCTCGGGCATCGCGGCAGTGGCTTCGGTCACCAGCAAGTTGGCGCGGGCGACCTCGGCGAAGAGCTCGCCGGATTTGGCCAGTACGGCCTGCGCCGCCTTCACCTCGGTCAGATCGCGCGAAATGGAGCTCACGCTGCCGGCCTCGTCGCCGATCGGGGACAGCGTCAGCGAGACCGGGATGCGCCCGCCGTTCTTGTTGACGATCACGCACTCGAGGCCGCGCATGACGACGCCCGCGGCGGCGCGCTCGCGGAGGTCGCGCCGCACCGCACGGTCTTCCTCGGGGATGATCGCGTCGATCGAACGGCCCAGCATCTCGGCCGCGCTCCAGCCGTACAGGCGCTCGGCGCCTTGGTTCCAGTCGAGCACGACGCCCTCGGGGCTCTCGGCGATGATGGCGTCGTCGGCGGACGTGACCAGCGCCGCGAGCCGCGCGCTCTCCGCCATGGCGCGCTGGAGATCTGCGGCCAGGCGCGTGCGCTGGGACTCCACGGCGTCGAGGCGGCGGCCGGTGATCCGAAGGGCCAGGACCAGCACCATGGCGCTCGTCGTCGCGGCCACGACCGCCGCGCCCGGTGTCGGCCACCAGCCGCGCCGCTCCAGCGCAAAGGCCGCGACCGTCGTGACCGGAATGGTCACGAGCGCGACGAGCAGCAGGCGCCGAGCCACTTCGCCGCCGGAGCCCCTGCTGGTCAGGAGGCTCGTCAGCACCGCGTCGCGCCGGGCGACGAGCACACCCGCCGCGAGCAGCAGGAGCCCGGCAGCGCTGTGCGGCGCCATACCGATGGCGACGGGCAAGCGAACCTCCGCGTCGAAGAACACCACCCCCAGCGAGAAGCCGAGCAGCGCGAGCATGGCGTTCGTCGCCGCAATTAGCGCGAGTGCCTCGACCAGCATGGCGCGACGGCGGTCCGGGGCTCTAGGCAGGAGCAGCGCGACGCTCAGGAGCAGAAAGGCCGAAGCGGTGCTGGGCGAGGGCGCTCCGGACGAAGCGCCCGCGACCAGGCCGTCGATACCCAGCTCGACGCCCGCCGCGTGCTCGAACAGTGTCGCAGCCGCAATCGCGAGCGCGATCAGAGCAGGGGCGATGCCCGCTCGCTCGTGGCGCACGCTGGGCTCCGCGCGACCACGCGAGAAGAGCGCGAGCCCGCACAGCACGAACATCAGCGCCGTGTTGGGCTTCATCGCTGGAGCGCCCGGAACGGGGGCGCGCAGCGCGGCGAGGTCGCCCCACCAGCCGACGAGCACGCCGCCGCCGAGCACGACCGCCAGCAGCCCAACAGCCGGCGCAAACCCGCGCCAGAGCTGCTTGGCCCGGAGCCGGAGCTTCATGCCGGCGATGGGTACAAGAGGCATGCCGCTCGCCAGCGGCACCTTCGCGCAACTCCTGCGCGCCGCGTGATCGTGTGCCAGGCATCACCCCGCAGGCCCGATCCGGGACTTCTGCATGGGGGATCCGAGACTCGACGACCTCTCGACCCGCGCAGGGAGTGCGCGGTCGCCCTCACGCCGCGAACACCCTGCATGGGGCGCAGTCGATATTTCCGGGACGGGCACACGAGCTCGCGCCCGGCACGGGCCGTGCTTACGCGCGGATCCTGGTGGCAGACGACGACCCCGAGCTGCTCGACGCCGTGGCCGAGGCGCTCGCCGACTTGGGGGCGGACGTGGTGAGCGCCGGGAGCGGCGCCGAGCTCATCGAGAAGCTGGCCGACGAGGGTCCCTTCGCGCTCGTCGTCACGGACATCGCGATGCCGTGGATGAGCGGTCTTCAGGCGATGGCCACGGCGCGCACCGCCGGCGTAGGCGCCGCGGTCATCGTGATGACCGCGCTCCGAGATGAGCGCATCCCGGCGCAGGTCCGAGCGCTCGGGCGCAGGGCCGTCCTGCTGCGCAAGCCCTTCGATCTGAGCGACCTCGAGTCCGTGGCCGCGACGCTCCTCGGATCATCGGACGAGCCGAGCTCGCCCCACTCGGGTTAGTCCCATGCCCACGACTGGCGAGCTCGGTGCACACGTGTTCCCGCCAGCGCTGGTGCCAGTGTTGCGGCATCGGGCGGTATCCAGGAGCTGCTGTTTGGGGGAGGTGGACGACGACTTGCTCGTCCACCTGCTCACGACCGTCTTCTTCGCCGGTCTCGAGACCCACGAGGGCGAGCGCAACCCGGTGGGCGTAGTCTTGCTCGGTCGGAGCGAGGGCGACGTCGTGCTGCCCGAGGGTGCCGAGTCGGGAGCCGCGTCTCTCTACCAGTGGAAGGTCCATCGTTTCGACGCACCTCGGCCCTTCAGCATCCCGGAGTTCGCGAAGCTTGCGGTCGCCGGGCTCGATCGCCGGATCTACTCCGCGGTCCACGTGCTCGACGAGGCGCACCTCGCCATCACCGGCCTTGCCCGCGAAGGCCTCAACGTGGATCGGGATCCATTCCTGAAGATCGTCGCGGCCCGGCCCGGCTGCCTGTCCATACGCAACGGCCGCGACCTCTTGCTCGGCTACGAGCGCGGCGCGATCCTCACCGGCGGCGAGGACGTCTTGTTCTCCGCCGGTCCAGTCAGGCTCGCCCTGGAGGAGAATGCTCGGGCTGCCGGACTGGAAGAGCCGGGCGTCGCGGACTATCTCGACGCCATTCGCTCGCTCGTACGTGAGATGGCAGCACACGGTCGGGGAGGCATCCTGATCATCGCTCCGGAAGAGCAGCCGTCAGCGGCCGAGTCGGCCACCTACAGGATGGTGGGCGACTCGTCGTTGGCCGCATTGCTGCGGCTGGCGCGGCACATCGAGCGGAGGCGGGACTCCGCCCCGCCGTCGCGCCCGTTCTGGCCCGAGGTTGGCTCGCGCAGGTCGTCCGAGCCTCCGCAGAGCAGTGACGCCCGCGCCTTTGGCGAGCTGCTTCGCAACGCCTTCCTCACGGAGGCGGAGCGCGTCGTCGAAGAGCTGGGGGCGCTGACTGGGATCGACGGCGCGACCCTGCTCAATCGCGCGCTGGCGCTGGTCGCGTTCGGAGTGATCTTGCCCGTGGGTCACACCGCCACGGTCGACGAGGCGCTCGACAGTGAAGGCGTGACGGCTCAGCCCGTCGATCTGGGCAGTCGAGGGGTGCGTCACCGCGCCGGGGCGACCTACGCCGCCGAGCATCCTGGCAGCGTGGTCTTCGTGGCGTCGGAGGACGGTCAGGTCACCTGCATGTTCCGCGAGGCGGTGCAGACACGCGTGCTCGCCTGGCGGCTGGGACCTGGTACGTAGAGGCGAAACAGAGCCCCTACTGCTTGGACTCGAACTCGCGAAAGCGCCGCTCGAGCTCCCACTGCGCGGTCGCCTTGGCGCTTCCGCCGAGGTGGGTCTGACAGGTGGCCGGCGCGGGGTCGTCGCCGAAGTAGCTGGTCGGCGTGGGCGCGCAGGCAGGCACCGCCTGGAGCGTGTCCATCGACGTCCATAAGCTCGCGCCGGGGAGGAACGACTTCTCCAGGCTCGTGCGCGCCATCGACTTCAGCGTCTTGTAGTCGAGCTTCTGGTCCTGGACGGCGCGCAGGTACTCCCCCGCCATGCTGGAGCGCGACACGCCCTGGTCGTCGGTCGCGAGGGCGACGGGCACGCCGCTCTTCAGGTAGGTCGCCAGCGGGTGGGCCGGGCCGCTGACCTCGAGGATCTGCACGTTGCTGCTGAGCCCGATCTCGATCATCACGCCAAGTTGCTTCAGCTCGGCGAGCAGCGCAGTGGGGTTCGATTCCCCGAGCACGTCCAGTCCGTGTCCAATCCGCTCCGCGCGCGCCACCTGCACGGCCTTGCGGATGTGATCGATCTGGGAGATGGCGTAGCCGGAGGGCAGGTACTTCTCGGTGAGCTCGCCGGCGTGCAGGGTGACGTGCAGCGGGCTCTTTCCGGCGTACGCGTCGTGCAGGTAACCCAGCATGGCCATCGAGCGGTCGTAGGAGCTGAGGGCGGTGGAGCCGTCCTCGGGGCCGACCAGGTTCAACGCGACCAAGCGCGGCTCCGTCTTCGCCGCCTCGAACGCCGCGACCATCTGCGCGAAGACGCTGGGACCGCCGCCGCTGCGCGAGATGTAGACCATGTAGCGCGCGCCCACGCGGCAAGCGCTCTGGGGGTTCGCGCCCTTGCAGCCGAGCAGGTTCAGCGCGCCAGACTCCGAGCTCTGGATGTCGGTGAGGATGGCCTGCACGGCGGCGCCGTAGCCGCTCGAAGCCAGGAGCGCCGCGTGGAAAGCCGGCAGATCCGCGGTGGTCAGCGTGCCGCCGGTCCAGACGCTCGACCCCCAGCTGCTGGCGTTCGAGTTCGAGAACAGCATCGGCTCGATGTACAGCACGTTCTCGCTGTCGGCGCGCTTCATCACGTCCGCCAGACCCTTGGCGTGGTGCGCGGGTCCGGAGATGGCGCCGAACTTGCCGAAGGTCGCGAAGAAGTGGTCGTGGCCCGTCTCGGCGCCCGGGACGAAGTCCAGCATCGACCAGGCGCGGACCACGGGCAGGAACAAGGCGTCGGCAGGCGTCGGAACGGGCGAGGTGGTCGAGGTGTTGCTGCACGAGGTCGAGAGCGCGAGGGTGCTCTTGTTGATGCAGTACCCGCCCTCCGTCTTGGCCCAGTCGAGGTACGTCTCGGCATAGACCGCACCGGACAGGTGGTTGTGCAGGTCTCCTCCCTTCGGCACCGCCGTCAAGAACTGGCGGAGCGCGACCTCGTCGCCCGCCACGGAGTCCATCTGGTCCGACGCGGCCTGCTCGTCGTCGAGCGCGCACTCCGCCGGAGACTTTGTGCAGGGGCTGCTTGCGTCGGGCGGCGCGTCGAGCGGCGTCGAGCCGTCGTCGGGCAGGTCGCCGTCCGGAGGCGTCGAGTCCTCGCCGGCGTCACCCGCGTCGGAGGCGGACGAGTCCTCCAGGCCCGCGTCCGGCAGCGGCTGACCCGACCCACCCGAATCGTCTCCGCCGCAGCCCGCCGTCAGGCAGATCGCCAGGAGCCCGAACGAAGCGCGCGCGAGGAGAGCCACCATCGAGCGAGACTAGACGCTGGCGGCGCCATGGTCGAGGACGCCCGAACGCTGGAGCGAGCCGCTCGGCTGTTGAGCTATCCTGCCGCTCACCAGCACGTGTCCCCAACCGACGAGCCCCAGTTCTCGGACGCCGAACGCCGCATCGCGCTCGCGCTCGCCCAGGCCGTGCTGCCCTTCAGCGGCCGCATCCCCGGTGGGGATCTGGAGAGCGTGGCACGGCTCGAGCGCTTCGCCTCGCGCCAGGGTGAGACCTTCTTCCGCGGCGTACGCGCGAGCCTGTGGGCGGTGGAGGCTTCGACGCTCGGACGACGGGGTCGGCCGTTCTCTCGGCTCTCCGGCGAGGAGCGCATGGCGGCGCTCGAGGCCTGGAGCCAGGCCGGGCCGCGCGGGTTGCGCTGGCTCCTGCGCGCGGTGGTGACGCCGCTCAAGGCCGCGCACTTCGACGACCCGCGCGTGTTCGCCGAGGTCGGCTGTCGCTACTCGGTCGAGCCTCCCAAGCCCGAGCGCGAGCGCTTCATGGAGCAGGTGACGAACGGCCGCGAGATCGACGAGGACCTCGAGCTCGAGTGCGACGTCGTGGTCGTCGGGACCGGCGCGGGCGGCGCGGCGGCCGCCTACGAGCTCGCCCGGCGCGGGCGCGCGGTGCTGATGCTGGAGGACGGGGACTACCACCGGCGCGACAGCTTCGCCGCCCGGGCGCAGCCGGCGTTCCAGAAGATGTACCTCGGTCGCGGCACCACCATCGCGCTCGGCAACGTTGCCGCGCCGGTCTGGGCGGGCCGCGCCGTGGGCGGCAGCACCGTCATCAACTCGGGCACGTGCTATCGCACGCCAGCACACACCTTCCGGCTCTGGGCGGAGCAGCACGGCCTGGGCGAGATCTCCGCAGCCACGCTCGGTCCCTACTACGAGCGCGTGGAGCAGATGCTCGGGGTGGCGGAGGCGCCGGCGGAACACCTGGGAGGACCGGCGCGAGTCATCGCGCGGGGCGCCCAGCTCATGGGGCTCGCGCACGGCCCGCTCCGGCGCAACGCGCCCGACTGCGACGGGCAAGGCGTGTGCTGCTTCGGTTGTCCGACCGGCGCCAAGCGCTCCACCGACGTGAGCTACGTCCCCGAGGCGCTGAAGCGCGGCGCCCAGCTCGTGACCGGCGCTCGGGTGGAGCGCGTCGACGTGACGCGCGGTCGCGCACGCGGCGTCAGCGGACGTCTCGCGTCCGGCCGGCGGCTCTCGGTGCGCGCCCAGGCGGTGGTGGTGGCGGCTGGAGCGTTCTCCACGCCGCTCCTGTTGCGCCGGAGCGGCGTGTGCGTGCGCTCGCCGTGGCTCGGCAAGAACCTCTCGATCCACCCGGCGGCGAAGGTGATGGCCGAGTTCACCGAGACCATCGACATGTCGCGCGGCATCCCCCAGAGCTACTCCATCGACCAGTGGGCCGAAGAGGGCCTGATGTTCGAGGGCGGCTCGACCCCCATCGACATCACGGCCCTCGGCGTGCCCTGGGTCGGGCGGCGCTTCATGCACCTGATGGACCGCTTCATGAACCTCGCGACCTTCGGCTTCATGATCCAGGACGAGAGCCGGGGCGAGGTGCGCCAGGGTCCGAGAGGCAGCCCGCTCATCTTCTACAACCTCTCGCGGAAGGACACCGCCCGCATGCAGCGCGGCATCGAGATCCTGAGCGAAGTGTTCTTGCGCGCCGGCGCCCGGCGTGTATTGCCCTTGGTTCACGGCTGCGACGAGCTCGCCTCCGAGGCTGGCCTCGCTCGGCTGAAGAAGATGCGCCTGCGCCCGGGAGACTTCGAGGTGACGGCGTTCCACCCGCTGGGCACCTGTCGCATGGGCACGAGCCCGGAGCGCGGCGCCATCGACCCGAGCCACGAGTCCTTCGACACCCCCGGTGTGTACGTCACCGACGGCAGCGCCATCCCTTCGAGCCTGGGCGTGAACCCGCAGCTCACCATCATGGCGCTGGCGCTGAGGGCCGCGGAGATCATCGACGGGCGGCTGGGGTGAGCTGGACATGCCAGCGGAACCGACTAGGCTCGCGCCCCGGAGCACCATGCAGATCGTCCGCTTGAGCGCAGCAGCGACCGCGAAGTGGAAGGCGGCGGACCGCGACGCCGTCAACGCAGTCTTCAAGAAGGGTCAGCTCAAGAAGGCCCGTGACCTGTCGCGGAAGCACCGCGGGGAGCTGGTCAGGATCGTGGGGCCGGACGAGGAAGTCCTGGGCGAGGTCCAGGAGCCGGTGCAGCGCTAGCGGCCCGCCGTGTCGATCCTCGAAGTCGCAGATCTCGGCTTCGGCTACGTCGATCCGCTGTTCTCCGGCGTCACCTTTCGGCTGAACGCCGGCGAGCGTGCGGCGCTGGTGGCTCCGAACGGCGCCGGCAAGACCACGCTGCTCCGCCTCATCTGCGGGGAGCTCCACGCCGACCGCGGCAGCGTGCTCTTGGAGAAGGGCGCCAGCCTGGGCTTCTACCGTCAGAGCCACGAGACGCTCCGCTCCGGCAGCCTGATGGACGCGCTGATGGGCGGCTTCTCGGACTTGGTCCAGCTGCGCCACGCGCTCCACGACGCCCAGCACGCGGCCGCGAGCGGTACGGAGGCGGCCCTGGACGCCCTCGCCAAGGCCATGGACCGCTACCACGCGGCGGGCGCCGACACGCTCGAACAGCGGGTCGCGACCATCGCGACCCGGCTCGGCTTCTCGGCGGCGGATCTCGAGCGCGACGTCGGCAGCTTGTCCGGCGGCGAGCGTGGGCGCTTGAACCTGGGCGCGGTGCTGGCGACGGAGCCCGAGCTGCTGCTTCTCGACGAGCCGACCAATCACCTGGACCTGGACACCATCCAGTGGCTGGAGGGCTGGCTCACCGCCCAGAAGAGCGCCGCGCTCGTGGTGTCCCACGACCGCGCGTTCCTCGACAACGTCTGCCCCATCACGATGGAGCTCGGGCGCACCACGTTCCGCGTCTACCCGCTGCACTACACCGAGTACCACGACGAACGCGCCGTCGATCTCGAGCGAGAGCGCGCGCTGGCGGAGGAGCAGGCGGCCTTCGTCGCCAAGACCGAGGACTTCATCCGCAAGAACATCGCGGGGCAGAAGACCAAGCAAGCCCAGTCCCGGCGCAAGATGCTGGAGAAGCTCGACAAGGTCGAGCGACCCGAAGACGTCTGGGCGCGCGCCGAGCGCGTGCGCTTTCGCTTCGCCGACGCGCCACGCAGCGGCGACATCGTGCTCGAGTGCAAAGGGCTCGGCGCGTCCCGCGGGGGGCGCCGGCTGTTCGACGGCGTCGATCTGCTCGTGCGCCGCGGGGATCGCGTCGGTATCGTCGGACCGAACGGCTCCGGCAAGAGCACGCTGCTGAAGCTGATTGCCGGATTGGGGCTGCCCGAAGACACGGGTGCCGTGCGGCGCGGCACCAACCTGTTCGAGGGCTACTTCGACCAGCACTTGGGCAGCCTCGATGCACAGAAGAGCTGCATCGAAGAGGTGCGCAGCGTGCGCGGCGATCTGAACGCGGACGGCGCGCGCCAGTACCTGGCGCGCTTCCGCTTCTACGGGGACGACCCTTTTCGCCAGGTCGCGAGCCTGTCGGGCGGCGAGCGCACGCGCCTGGCGCTGGCGAAGATGCTGCTCGAGCCGAAGAACCTGCTGTTCCTCGACGAGCCGACCAACCACCTGGACATCCCGGCCGCGGAGATCCTGGAGGAGGCCTTGGTGGGCTTCGAAGGCACGGTGCTCCTGGTGTCCCACGACCGGCGCTTCCTCCAGACGGTGACCACGCGCACGCTGGCGTTCCACGACGGCGAGCTGGACGTGTACGAGGGCGGATTTCGCGACTGGACCGCGATGCTCGAGCGCCGGGCCCGCGTCGAGCGCGAAGGCGACGCCGTACGCGCCGCGAACGAGCGCAAGGCGCGCGCGGCCGCGGAGGCGAGCGGCGCCGCGCGCCATCGGGAACGCCAGGCCGCGGCGCGGGAGCTGGAGAAGAAGCGGCGCCGAGTCGGCGAGCTCGAGGACCTGGTCTCACGCGGCGAGAAGGACCTGGAGGAGCTTCGGGCCAAGCTCAGGTCGCCCCCCGAGGGCGACTGGGAGAAGCTGCACGAGTGGGCGAAGCAAGAGCGCGGCCTCGCCGGCAAGGTCGAGCAGCTCGTGGCCGAGTGGGTGAAGCTCGCCGACGAGCTCCGCAGCAGCACGACCGAGGGATGACGCGGGAAATCTCGGCATTTGTCGGCCCCTCCGGATCACGTGCTAGAAATGAGCGGTCGGATCCGGAGTGCGTTTGAAGATGATGCGTCGTTGGCGGGCCCTTCTCCTCTTCTGCCTGTGCGCGCTGCCGCTGGTCCTGGCGGGCGCGTGCAAGGGGAAGCCCGACGCTCCGAGCGGCGAGGACACGACCGGCGCGAAGCCGACCAAGAGCGAGCTGCCTCCGCTGGAGGTCAAGGACGACACTCCGAGCCTGCTCTTGACCTGGATCGACGACAAGGGCGACTTCCACGTGGTGCAGAAGGTCCCCGACGTGCCCGAGCCGGGGCGCGCCGAGGTGCGCGTGGTCGACACCACGCGTGAAGAAGGCACCGGCAAGCTGGTTTACGTGGCCGACCTCTCGAAGAAGGGCCCGGACGGCACCTACCCGGTGAAGGTGATCTCGCGCAGTGAGTGGGACGAGAAGGGCGCGAGCCGGCGCAAGGCCCGCCTCGAAGCGCTGGCGCCGCCGCCGAGCGCCTCGGCGCCCGCCTCCGCCGTCGCGTCGGGCTCGGCGGGGCCGGGGCCCGCGCCCACGCCGAAGGTCGCCGCCAACAAGGTGGTCGCCATCGTCTACGGCGCCGACTGGTGCAAGCCGTGTCACGACGCGGCCGCCTACCTGAAGCAGCGCGGCGTGACGGTGATCGAGAAAGACGTGGACGCCGACGAGGCCGCGCAGGCCGAGATGCAGAAGAAGCTCGAGCGCGTGAAGATGGCCGGCGCCTCCATCCCGGTGATCGACGTGATGGGGCAGATCCTGGTGGGGTTCAGCCCGCGCGCGCTGGAGAAAGCGGTGGAGACCGCCAAGAACGCGAAGACGCTGTGAGCGCCGACCCCGCCAAGAAGCTCCAGCTGATCTGGCCGTGGATCCCGGCGTTCCGCGCCGTCGCAGAGACCGAGCACCTGCCGACCGCCGCGGGGCGCCTGCACGTGAGCCCCTCAGCGCTCTCTCGCAGCGTGAAGCTGGTCGAGGAGACGCTCGGTGAGGAGCTCTTCGTGCGCGGCTCCCGACGCATCACGCTGAACCGGGCCGGCCAGCGCCTGCTCGAGGCCATCCGCCGCAGCGTGACTTCGCTGGAGCACGCGATGCACGGCGTGCTCTCCCACGACTTCACGGGTGACTACCGCGTGGCCTCCCTCGGCGTGCTCACCGACTACTTCGTGCTGCCCGCGCTGCTCTCGCTGCAGAAGGAGAGGCCGGCCGTGGTGCCGTGCATGACGACTCTCTCGTCCAAGGACGCCAACCGGCAGCTGGTGAGCGGACAGATCGAGGTTGCCTTCTACTACGACGCGACCGCGATGCCCGGCATCGAGTGCCGGCGCATCGGCTCGCTGACGAACTCGCTCTACTGCGGCAAAGGGCACCCGCTGTTCGGCGCCAAGGGCGTGAACCTGCCGGCCGTGGTCGAGCACGACTTCAGCGTCGCCGCCATCGGTGACCGCGGCACACCCATGGACGGCTGGCCCGTCGAGGTGCCGCGCAAGGTGGGCTTCCAGATCACGATGCTCTCGACGAACCTCCGCGTCGCGCTCTCGGGTCGATTCGTGTGTGTGCTGCCGGACGTGGTGGCCCACGCCGAGCTCGCGGCTGGCCGGCTCAGGCGCCTGCCTCCGGCGCCGGTGCCCGAGACGGCCGTGTACGCGGCCTGCCGCGCCGAAGACGCGCAGGCGAGCTTCACCGCCGAGGTCATCGAGCGCGTCGAGGCCGCGCTCGGCGCAGCGCCTCGCGCTCCCGCGCCGAAGGCGGCCCGGTCGCCCCGCAAGCTTCGTTCGAGATTGTAGAACGACGGGTTCTCATCATTCTAATGGCCGCGGGACCCGCCGCGCGTCATGCTCCGGACATGCAGAGCGAGAGAACGGTCAGTCGTCGCGGCGCCCTCGGCGCGCTCGCCGGGAGCGTGGTCGCCATCGGCTGCGGGGGGAGCAGTCAGAGCGAGGCGAAGAACGGCAGCGGCGGCGCAGCGGGCGGCGGCAGCGGCGGCGCGTCGAGTGGGGGCGCGTCGAGCGGAGGCACTTCGAGCGGAGGCGCCGCGAGCGGGGGCGCCGCGAGCGGGGGCACCGGCGGCAACGTGGCTTCGTGCAAGCTCACGCCCACGCCCGGCTGCAAGATCACGGACGACAACATCCTGGGCCCCTATTACAAAGCCGACGCGCCCTTCCGCGCCGACATCACCGACGGCAAGCCCGGCACCCTGCTCCGGGTCAGCGGCACGGTCTACGGCTGCGACTGCGTCACCCCGCTGGCCGACGCCGAGGTCGACATCTGGCAGGCGGACGACGCCGGCGCCTACGACAACACGGGCTACGTGCTCCGCGGTCGGATGAAGACCGACGCGCAGGGGCGCTACGAGCTCACCACCATCTTGCCCGGGCTCTACCTGAACGGCAGCACCTACCGGCCACGCCACATCCACTACAAGGTGAGCCACCCGGAGGGGACGTCGCTGACCACCCAGCTCTACTTCCAGGGCGACCCGTGGATCGCGTCGGACGCCTTCGTGAAAGACTCGCTGATCATGCCGCTGGTCGAGAGCATCGGGCCGAGCGGCGCCAAGGAGTACAGCGTCACCTTCGACGTGGTGCTGGCCTGATCACAGCCCCTGCGCGCGCAGGTACTTCGCCAGCTCGACGTACAGCTCTTTGTGGGCGAACTGGTTGCCGATACCGGCCGAGTCGCCGAAGAGCTGGCCGACCTCGTCCAGGTGGTCGGCGGGAACGCAGCCCAGGAACGTGCCCCAGCGCGCGTCCTTCACCCGCACCAGCCCGTCGTTGGCGTCGGGCTGCCCGAGGCCGCCGTCCAGGTAGGCCTCGCTGATCAGGAACAGCGGATCGATGGGGTCGGTCTCGAAGTTCCACTTCTCGACGAAGGGCACCTTCTCGTCCGGCTTGCAGTCCATCTCGGCCAGCTTGAAGTCGCTGCGACCGGTGAGCGACCAATAACGCACCGCCGCGCGGTCGGTGTACTGCTGATTGAACGCGGTGATACCCGGTTTCGAGAACAGCTCGAGGGGCTTCCAGATGGAGGTCTTCTTGCCCGCGGCGTCCCAGAGCGCGTAGCCCAGCTGCTTCACGAGCCAGTCCACCAGCTCCTGCGCGCCCGGGTCCGACACCAGACCGAGCAAGACGTCGGCCATCGGCGTGCCCTGGTGTGGCGTGGCGATGGTGGTCACGCTCGCGATCAGATCGGGCCTGTCGTGCGCGACCACGCGCGCGTCGAGCCCGCCCTGTGAGTGCCCGATCAGGTTGACCTTGGCGTGACCGGTCTGCGAGAGGATGCTCTCGATCTCCGCCAAGAGCTGCGCGCCGCGGTAGGTCGAGTCGTTGAACGGATCCACGGCGGGCGTGAACACCAGCGGCTCGCCCTTCGCGCCCAGCTCCTGCTTCACCTGGTAGAAATAGGTGATGGCATCGAGGCCCGCGAACTTCTCGAAGCCGAAGAACCCGTGGCAGAGCACGATGGGATACGGCGGCCCGAGCTTCGCGCCCGAGTCGGCGTCCGTCCCAGCCTCGAGCTGGCCACCGGTCGCGGAGAAGCCCCCGCCACCGGAGGGCTTGCCTCCGCTGCCGCCCACCGCCCCGGCCCCGCCGCCGCTCGGGCTTCCGCCGGCACCGGAATGGCCCTCGTCCGCGGAATCGCTGCCGCCGCAGGCGCTCGCCAGCGAAAGCCCGAAAACCAGCGCTGCCGAGAGCCGCCACGCCCGCATGCTCCGCAAAGCATCCCCGAGGCCTCTTCCGCGGTCAAACCCGGCTTGACGGGGGGGGCGCGGGAACTAAGCGAAAATCCATGGTCATGCGGGTCGCAGGCAATGGCGCCCGGTCGGGCTACTCGATTCGCGTCGCGTCTCGCCTGACCGGACTGTCGTCGGACACGCTCCGAATGTGGGAGCGCCGCTACGGGTTCCCGAAACCCGAACGCAACCCGGCGGGCGTGCGCGTGTACTCGCAGGAGCACGTCGAGCGCTTGATGCTGGTGGCTCGCACGCTGAAGGCCGGCTACCGCGCCGGAGAGGTCGTGACGCGGACCCGCGACGAGCTCTCGGACCTGCTCGCGTCGGCGGCGAGCACGGGGCTCAGCGCCTCTTCGGCGCCTTCGTCGGTCGAGTCGCTGATGGCGCGGCTCGAGCAGGACGACCTACCGGGTCTTCTGGTCGAGCTCCGGCAGAGCATGGCGACCTTGGGACCCAAGCGCTTCGTCGTCGAGGTGTGCGCGCCGTTGGTGGAGCGCGTGGGCGAAGCCTGGGCGACCCACAAGCTCGAGATCCGGCACGAGCACATGTTGAGCTCGGTGCTCTCGACTCAGCTCCGCCTGATGCTGGCGGCCTACGAAGGCGTGGTGCGCGACCCGGTCGTGTTGCTCGCCACGCTGCCGGGTGAGCAGCACGCGCTCGGCATGGAGATGGCGGCGCTCTACTTGGCCCTCTCGGGCGCCACGCCGCGGGTGCTGGGCGTGGACTCGCCGCCGGATCAGATCGTCGCGGCGGCCAAGGCGGCCGGCGCGCGCATCGTGGGCGTCAGCGTCTCCGCCAGCGCCGAGGTCGAAGGCGTGCAGGAAGACATCGGCTGGATCCTGCGCGAGCTTCCGAGCGAAGCCCGAGTGTGGGTCGGAGGAAAGCGCGCCAAGAGCCTGGGCCTGACCCACCCGCGGCTCGACCGGATCACCAGCTGGGAAGAGCTGGAGCGCGCGCTCGCTCGCGTGGCCTGAGCTCAAGCGGCGACGATCGCGCGGGCCGTGGCTTCGAAATCAGCGCCGGCCGGCAGCCGCCCTTCGGCCCGCTCCGGGCGCCCGCCGCCACGCCCGCCGGTGCGCCGCGCCAGCTCCTTGACGAAGGCCCCGCAATCGAAGGAGCTCGCGGCGCCGCGCGCGACGAAAACGGGCACTCCGTCCTCGCCGCCTCCTGCCAGGATGGCCACGGCCTCCGGCCGCTCGGTGACGCGAGCGCCGACCGTGCGCAGGAGCTCGACGCTGGCGCCGGGGAGCGAGCCGACGACGCAGCTCTCGCCGCGGCCGAGCGCACCCTCGACCAGCTCCCGGGCGCTCTTCTCCGCCAGCTCGGCGCGGGTCCTGCCGAGCTCTCCGCGAGCGGCCTCCAGCTCGCGCCGCAGCCGCTCCACTGCCGTGCCGACCTCGGCGGGACCGCAGCTGAAGCTCCGGCCCAACCCGCGCAGCGCCGCGGACTCCCCGGCGAGCAGCTCGCGGGCGCGCGCCCCGGCGCTGAACGTCACGCGCGTCCCTCCCTTGTAGCGCTCCGAGCCGACGACGCGCACGACGCCAATCTGCGCGGCGTGCGTGCAGTGAGTGCCCCCGCACGGAGTGACGTCGAAGTCTCCGATCGCCACCACGCGGATCGACTCGTCCACCTTCGGCGCGCGCCGGAGCGGCAGCGCGCGAAGCTCCTCGGGCTCGGGGAAGAACGCCCGGATCGGCACGTCGGCTTCGACGATGGAGGTGGCCAGGCTCTCGGCCTCCGCGAGGCGGCGCTCGTCCAGATCGGCGCGATCGACGTCGATGGTGCACGCGCTCTCGCCGAGCCGAGCGGACACGGTCTCCGCACCGGCGACCTCGACCAGCGCGCGAGAGAGGATGTGCTGCGCGCTGTGCTCCGCCATGTGCAGGCGCCGTCGCGGCCGTAGCACCTGCCCCGCGACCCGGGCGCCCAGCGGCGGCAGCTCTCCCGCGAGCACGTGGTGAACCTGGCCCGAGTCGTCCACCTGCACGTCGATCACCGCGAGCCCAGCGAGCTCGCCCGAGTCCGGCAGCTGACCGCCGCCCTCGGGGTAGAACGCGCTCTGGTCGAGCAGGAGCGACGGGCGGCCCGAGTGCTCGGCGTGCGCGACGACGACGGCCTCGAAGTCGAAGCGCAGGGGATCTTCGAAGTAGAGCCGAACGGTGGACAAGCCCGGAGACTATAGGCCGGCTGCCGCGTCATCGCCTCTAGCGAAACGAGTGCCGCCGCCCTGTCCTCGCGGTATCCTGCTTCACCATGACCCGCGCTCCGCTCCTCCTGCTCTGCTTGGCCGTCGCTTGCGGCGAGAGCGAGGAGAGCCCCGCATCGGGGAGCGGCGGTGCGGCCGGCAGCGCGGGCGCGACCGGCGGAGCTTCGAGCGGCGGCAGCGCGGGCGCGACCGGCGGAGCCTCGAGCGGCGGCAGCGCGGGCAGCGGCGGGACCATCCCGACCGACGCTGGCAGCGACGCCGCCTTCTCGGATCTGGACGGAGACGGGCTCGACGACGCCACGGAACTGGCGCTCGCGCAGGCCTACTACCCGTATTACTCCATCGCGCCGGACGACAAGTGCCCGCGGCACGGCGTGCTCTTCCGCGCGACCCCGCACCCGGCGGACGCGACCAAGCTGGCGCTCTGGTACGTGGTGCTGTTCGAGAAGGACTGCGGCGCGAACGGCCACGTCGGCGACGACGAGGTGTTCGGCGCCGTCATCGATCCGAAGACGCCGCCGCCGGCGGGGATCCTGGCGCTGCGTGCCATCTCGCACCAGGGCACGCTGTGCGAGAAGAGCACCACCTGCGGCTCGCTGCCAGGGTGCAGCCCGTGCAAGACGGCTACGAAGAACGGGCAGGCTTTCCCGGTGGTGTTCGCCAGCGTCAACAAGCACGGCGGTTACGTGGACGAAGGCACCTGCGATCTCAACTTCATCTGCGACTTCGGCGGTTGCACGCTGAACCCCACGCCGGCGGCGCCGCCGTTCGCCAACGCAGGGGAGCCGGGCAAACCGCTGACCAACGATCTGACGCAGAACGGCTTCATCAACTCGACCAACGGCTGGACCGAGCAGAGCCTGATGGGCTTCGATCCCTGGTCGAACAAGGAGTTCGGCAGCGCCGGCAACGTGACCGACGATCTCGGTGACCCGGCGTTCGTGATCGCGCCGAGCGGGTGTTGATGAGCGCGCTCGGCGTGTGCTGCTTCGACGGGCTACCGGGACCGACCCACAGCTACGCCGGGCTCTCGCCGGGAAACCTCGCTGCGACCGAGCACGCGGGACGGGTCGGCAACCCGAAGGCCGCGGCTCTGGAGGGTCTGGCGAAGATGCGCCTGGTCCGCGACCTGGGCGTACCGCAAGCCGTGCTGCCCCCGCAGCCGCGCCCGGATGTCCGTGCGCTGCGCCGACTGGGCTTCTCCGGCACGGACGCGGAGGTGATCGCGCGAGCGGCCAACACGGACGACGCCCGACTCCTGCGTCTGGTCAGCAGTGCCTCGGCCATGTGGACGGCCAATGCGGCGACGGTGGCACCTTCCGCGGATTGCGCCGACGGCCGCGTACACCTCACGGTGGCGAACCTCTCGAGCCTGTTCCACCGGAGCCTCGAGGCGCCGACCACGCTGCGGGTGCTCCGGAGCATCTTCGCGGACGAGCGAAGCTTCGTGGTGCACGAGCCGCTCCCGTCTGGCGACCTGTTCGCCGACGAGGGCGCCGCGAACCACCTCCGGCTCGAGACCTCTCGAGGCGCGGCGCACCTGTTCGCCTGGGGACGGAGCGCGCTCCGCGAGGCGCCGCTCCCCCGCCGGCACCCGGCGCGCCAGACGCTCGAGGCGAGCCAGGCGCTGGCCCGGCTCCACTGTCTGTCGGACGCGCAGACCCTGTTCCCACAGCAAGATCCGCGCGGGATCGACGCCGGCGCCTTCCACACCGACGTGCTGGCGGTCGGACTGAACGGTTTCTTGATGCTGCACGAGCGGGCCTTCGTGGACCCCGAAGCGGTGATCGACACCTTGCGCGAGAGGCTCGGCGCGGAGCTGGTCGTCGCCCTGGCGCGGGAGTCCGACGTCCCCCTCGCCGACGCCGTCTCGACGTATTTGTTCAACAGCGAGCTGTGCGCGCTCGCGGGCGGCAGGCTGGCGCTGGTCGCCCCCAAAGAAGCCGAGAGCTCGGCGCCCGCGCGGCGCTTCCTGGACCGGCTGGTCGCCGAGCCCACCCCCGTCGATCGCGTGGTCTTCGTGGACGTGAACGCTTCCATGAAGAACGGCGGCGGCCCGGCCTGCCTGCGCCTGGGCGTGCCGCTGACCGAAGAGGAACGCGGAGCGATCCGGCCGCGGGTGTTCCTGGACGAAGCGCTCGAGCGGGGGCTCTTCGAGTGGGTCGAGAAGCACTATCGGGATCGCCTCGCGCTCTCGGACCTGGCGGATCCGAGCCTCCACGCCGAGGGGCTGACCGCGCTGGACGAGCTCACGAGCCTGCTCGGCCTGGGCTCGGTGTACGAGTTTCAGCGCTGAGTCAGGGCTGCCAGAGCAGCACGCCGGACGCCAAACCGACCAGCACCGCACGCCGGGCGGCGCGCGCGTCGAACGCGCCGCTCTTCACGCCTTCTTGCATCAGAGCGCGCAGCGATCCGCCGAAGCGCGCCACGTCGAGCGCCGCCGACTCCGCCGGCGGCAGACCCAGGGTGTGCTGCGCGGCGCTCGCGCCCGGGGCGGGTCCCAAGCTGCCCATGCGCTCGACGGTCTCGAGCACGGACGCGATCTCGTCCGCGGCGTAGGCCGAGAGCAGCGCGCTGGTGACGAATGCCATCGGCGAGGGGAACGAGAGCGCCCCTTCGCCGTGCCGCGCGCCCCCGACGAACGACAGCTCGCCCACGCGGAAGCGGAACAGGGAGACCAGCCGCCGCCAGGTCTGTTCACGCAGGGCGGCCTCGACGCGCTGCGCGCTGCAGAAGCCGCGCTCGATCAGCAGCTTGCCGAGGGGCTCGCCGCTGCGCCAGGCGGCCTCGACCGCGTCCTCGACGTGGCTCCGGGGCAGCCCGTCCGCTTCGACCAGGCGCTCGCCGAGCAGCTCGCGCGGATCGGTGGACGAGGAGAACACCGGGGCGCCGTCCACGAACCAGAGGCGCACCTGTTCGCTACCGCGGCGCGCACACAGCATGCCGGTGCGCCCGCGGCGCGCGACGTCGAACACCAGCTCCGGCGTGTGCTCGAGGCGCACCGCCCAGCGCTCCTTGGTGTAGAGCGCGATGGGCTCGTGGAAGCGATAGGCCGGACGCGCCAGCATGCGCCCGAGCTCGATCATGGAAGGCACGGGCAAGAACGCGCCGCCGTTGCGCGACACGCCACCGTCGATGGACAGCCGTCCCGTCGCCAGCATCTCGAGCACCCCGGCCAAGCGGAACGGACCCATCACCGCCCCGCCCGGGCGCTGGATGCGGTAGCTCACCGCCGGCGCGGCGCTCACCACCGGCGAGGCGCTCACCGCGTGCGCCAGCTCGGCCGGCACGCCGTGGTCGTTCTGAGGGCAGAGCTCGCGGATCGCGTCCAGGATCGACGCCGGGGGTGGCTCGCTCTCGCCCGGCGTCAGCGTGACCGACTCCAGGAACGCCTCCTCGCTCGGCACCCGGGCTCGGCCCGGCAACGACGACGGCTTCTGCCGCACGCTGCTGGACAGGGCGACCAGGCCGAGATCCTCGAGCCACTCCGACAGCACGTGCGCGCCCAGCGTGAGGCCGAGCTTCCGCGCCGCCGCCTCGACCGCGTCGCAGAGCTCCCGGGCGGTCTGGTAGCGCTGCTCCGGCCAGCGCGAGAGGCCCTTCCACAAGATTTCGCGGATCTCCGCCGGGATGTGCGCGCCTTCGCTGCGCAGCCGCTGGAGGTTGCCGCCGTGCAGGCTCTCGAGCACGTCGAGCTCGTTCTCGCCGACGAAGAGCGGCCGGCACATCAAGAGCTCGGCCAGCACGATGGTGAGCGAGAACAGATCGCTCCGGCCGTCGAGGGGCATGCCCAGCGCCTGCTCGGGCGAGACGTAGCCGATCTTGCCCTTCAGCTCGCCCGGAACGGTGCGCGCGTCGATGCTGGTCGAGCGGACGATGCCGAAGTCGCCGAGCTTCACCTGCCCCATGCGACCGATCAGGATGTTCGAGGGCGCGACGTCGCGGTGCACGATGCCGAGGGCACGACCGTCTTCGTCCCGCGCTTCGTGCACGTAGGAGAGTGCCTGGAGCACCTCGCGCACGATGTACAAGGCAGGCGCCAGATCCACCGTCCGCCGGCGCGCCGCGACCCGCGCGATGAGCTCGGCACCAGACAGTCCATCGACGTACTCCAGCGCGATGAAGGGCTGGCCGTCGTGCTCGCCGAAGTCGAAGATCTCGACCAGGCAGGGATGACTGAGCGCGGCCTGGATCCTCGCCTCGTCGCAGAACATCGCGACCAGCCGCGGGTCGTGCGCGAGCTGGGGCAAGATGCGCTTGATCGCCACGCGCTTCTGGAAGCCGTGCGCTCCGTGACGGTGCGCCACGAACACTTCCGCCATGCCACCGACTCCGAGCAGACGCTCGAGCAGGTAGTCCCCAACCTTCTGAGGACGCGTGGGCGCGGATCCCGGACGCATCGGTGCCAGCTTCAGCCTACCTGGGAATCGCCTCGAATGGGCGTCCCGTCTTACGCAGAGCCGAGCGGTCGCCTGCCTCGGCGCGAGCAGATGAGAAGCAGGATGTGTGCGCGGATGCGCGCAGGTGGGAAGCGCACCTTCAGCGCTCGGCCAGCTTGCAGACGTGCGGCTTGTGGTCGAAGTAGACGATTCCGCTCACCGGCGCGTGCCCGTCGCTGAGTCCCGCGACCCAGCAGCTCCCGCCGAAGGCGTCGCTCAGGACGTGGTCGATGTTGAATAGCGAGTAGGTGGGTGTCGCCTCTGCACCGACCTCCGTCACGAAGTGGAAGGCCTTCCCCTGCCCGGCGTGCTGGTTCGCCAGGGCCGCGCTCTCGTCGAAGTCGGCCATGCGCCCCGGGTCGGTGTTGAAGTCGCCGAGGATCACGTTGCGCGCGCCGTTCGCCGCGGGCGCGCCGTCGCCCAGGTCGACGAACACTTGCTCGAACTGCTTCACGCGGCAGTCCTGGTCGTCCTGGGCGATGCCCGACGAGCCGTGCACGTTCACCACGGTGAGCGTGCCGCCCTTCGCGAGCTCGATGACCGCGCGTCCGATCCGCGAGCCCTTGCCGCAGCCGCTGATCTCGCCGCCCGGGAGGCCGTCCAGGCACAGATCCGCGCTGCAACCCTGGATGCTGCCGAAGCTCTTCTTGACCGCCAGGCACTTGTCGGCGTGACCCTGGTGACAAGCGATCTGCCAATCAGGACCCAGGATCAGCTGCGCCACCGTGGGATCGCCGGCCTTCCAGCTCTCGCACACGAAGCCCGACTTCGCCTCCGCCGGAATGGTGGCGCACTCGTCGGAGTGGAAGATCTCCTGGAAGCCGACCACGTCGATGGTGGTCTCGCCGAACCAGGCCCGCGTGTCGTCCACCACCGCTTGCCACGCGAGGCCGTCGCCGTAGTGGGTGTCGGAGAGCTTCGCCTGCGCCGAGCCGTAGCCGTCGTCCGGCGGCGCGTCGTGCCCCATCCCCTCGCTCGTTCCGGTGTTGAAGGTCGCCGCGACGAACGAGAACCCGGGCTCGGCGTCGTCTTCGCCGGCGCAACCGGCGAGCGCGAGCCCCAGCGCGACGACCCCCGCGCGACTCGTCATGCTCACACCGCGATGCCCGGCGGCGGGAAGCCCTTGCAGAGCTCCTTGACCTCGGCTGCGACGCGCTCGAGCAGCTTCTCGTCGTCCGGCGCGGCGACCACCTGGTCCATCCAGGCGGCCAGCTTCAGCATCTCGTCCTTGCCCATACCCCGCGAGGTGACGGCGGGAGTCCCGATGCGGAAGCCCGACGGGTCGAAGGGTTTTCGCGGGTCGAAGGGGATCGAGTTGTAGTTGCCGACGATCCCCGCGCGATCGAGCGCCTTTGCCGCGACCTTGCCGGTGATGTTCTTGGGCGTGAGGTCCACCAGCACCAGGTGGTTGTCGGTCCCGCCGGTGACCAGGCGGAAGCCGCGGCTCGCGAGCGCTTCGGCCAGCACCTTGGCGTTTTCGACCACGCGACCCGCGTAGGCCTTGAACGCCGGCGCCATCGCCTCTTTCGCGGCCACGGCGATGCCCGCGGTGGTGTGGTTGTGCGGGCCGCCCTGCAAGCCCGGGAACACCGCGCGGTCGATGTCCTTCGCGTGTTCCGCCTTGCACAGGATCATGCCGCCGCGAGGGCCTCGCAGCGTCTTGTGCGTGGTGGTCGTCACCACGTCCGCGATGCCCATGGGCGAAGGATGCGCTCCGCCGGCGACCAGGCCCGCGATGTGCGCGATGTCCGCGCAGAGCTTGGCCCCGACCTCGTCGGCGATCTCGCGGAACTCCGCGAACGGCAGGGTGCGCGGATACGCGGTGGTCCCGCACCAGATGATCTTCGGCTTGTGCTCCCGGGCCAAGGCGCGCACCTGATCGAGATCGATGCGGTGGTCGCTCTGCCGCACCCCGTAGGGCACGCTCTTGAAGTACTTGCCCGTGATGCTGACGGTGTGGCCGTGGGTCAGGTGCCCGCCCGCCGGCAGACCGAGCCCCATGATGGTGTCGTGGGGCTGGCAGAACGCCAGGTACACGGCCAGGTTCGCGGGGCTGCCGCTGTAGGGTTGCACGTTCACGTGCTCGGCCCCGAAGAGCTGCTTCACCCGCGCGATGGCCAGCTCCTCGACCTGGTCGACGATCTGCTGACCCTCGTAGTAGCGCTTGCCGGCGTAGCCCTCGGAGTACTTGTTGGTCAGCACCGAGCCGGTCGCCTCGAGCACCGCGCGAGAGACGTAGTTCTCGCTGGGGATCAGCCGCAGCTTGTCGGTCTCGCGGACCTCCTCCGCGGCGATGAGCTGCGCGATCTCGGGGTCGGTCTCGGCGAGGGGCGGTTGATGGTGGGTGCGGGCCGCGGTCATGGTGGCGGAGGCCATAAGCCCGATCCCGCTGCGCGGAAAGCCGCCTGCCGCCTTTGCCCGGCTTTCTACCGGGCGCGTAAGCTGCTGCAAGCACACGGGAAATCAGCTAGGCTTGGAGCCTTGCCCCGGGCCCTCGACGCGGGGATTTCGGTGAATACACTCGCGCGCTCGCGGGTTCCCGGGGGAGCTCGAGAGCGTCTGCGGGTCCGGGTCGAGTCGGAGTAGAGAGCAAAAGCGATGTCCAACGGCGGCGACGCGCGAGGCAAGCCCGCATCAGCGGCTGGCGCGTCCATTCCCAAAGGCTCCGACCCCTCCGAGACGTCACGTCCACCGGCCAGCAACGGTGTGCCGAACGCCGCTTCGCATCTCTCGGGGAGCCCACCTCCGGCCGAGCCGGAGCCCGAGAGCGATCACGACAGCGCCCCGCCCAGCATCCCGAGCGCAGCTTCGTTGAAGGAGGGCTCCATCCTCAGCGTGTCGATGCACGAGATCACGCCGCTCGGCACTCCGAGCCCGGTGCTGCCCGGGCACGTGCTCGCCGATCGCTACGAGGTCATCGGCGTCCTCGGCGAGGGCGGCATGGGCATCGTGTACCGTTGCAAGGACATCGCCACGGGCCAAGAGGTCGCCCTCAAGCGAGTCATCCCGCCGGAGAGCAAGCTCGCCGCCGAGTACATCATGTGGTTCTACAAGGAGGCGCGCGCGCTCGCCGCCTTGGACCACCCGTGCATCGTGCGCGCGCAGGATTTCGGCCAGCTCAAGGACGGCACGCCGTTCTTGACCATGGATCTGGTGACGGGGGTCTCGCTCCACGATCTGTCCCAGACGGCCAACCGCTTCGAGCTGATCTGGCACGTGCTCGATCAGATCCTGGGCGCCCTGGCCCACGCCCACGCCCGCGGCATCATCCACGGCGATCTGAAGCCCTCGAACGTCCTGGTCGAAGAGGTGCCGGGACACCCGCCGAAGATCCACATCCTGGACTTCGGCCTGGCCTGGCTCCGGCAGGACCCGCACGACGAGCGCCTCGACGGCGCCAAGCCCATGGAGTTCGCGCCTCACGCCGGCGCGGGCACGCCGGGCTACATGGCGCCCGAGCAGATCCAGCACGAGATGCACCACGTCTGCGGCGCGACGGACCTCTACGCCCTCGGCTGCATCTTGTTCAAGCTGCTCTCGGGCCGCAGCGTGTTCAGCGGAGATCCGAAGGAGCTCTTGCGCCTGCACGCCTTCGAGAAGGTGCCGGAGCTGCGCCTGGCCATTCCAGCCCCCGAGCAGGTCACCGCCTTCGTGAAGCGCTTGCTCGCCAAGCGGCCCTGGGACCGCTGGGAGTTCGCGTCCGAGGCGCGCGCCGCCTGGAGCGCCTGGCGCCCCGACCCGGACGTGGATCCGGAGGTGTTCACCTTCCCGCCGCTGCCGCACAAAGCAGCGAGCCCGCCGGCTCCGACCACGCGCCAGACCGGACCGCCGCGCGGCAAGACCGAGGGCCTGGCGCCCGCCGCACCGCAACGCGCGCCGGGCCTCTTGAGCATCCGGCCAAGCCCGCTGGTCGGCCGCGACGACGTTCGGCACGTGCTGCGCGAGGTCTGCGACGAGGTCATCGAGGGCATCGGCGAGCCGCATCGCTTGATCATCCTGGTCGGCCCGGCCGGCGTCGGGAAGAGCCGCATCGCCGAGTGGCTGTGCGAGGTCGTGCAAGAGGAAGGCACGATGATCCCGGTGCGCGCCCGCTACCGGCGCATCCGCAGCCCCCTCGACGGCATGCTCGGCGGCGTCACGCAGTACTTCAACTTCGAGCGCACGGATCGCAACACCATCGAAAAGTCCCTGCTCTTGCGCTGGCGCGTGAGCGCCGACGACAAGA
Source organism: Polyangiaceae bacterium (assembly GCA_015075635.1). NCBI lineage: Bacteria > Pseudomonadati > Myxococcota > Polyangiales > Polyangiaceae > Polyangiaceae bacterium. The sequence continues at coordinate 793,316 of JABTUA010000003.1, read as the reverse complement.
ACGGCCGCGCCTGGGTCGCCGGCGCGGCGGAGTGGATCCGCCCCCTCGGGCCCGATCAACCGGTGGGACCCAGCGGCATCCGCTTCACGCTCGACAGCTTCGAGACGCGCCGGCTCGTCATCCGTTACACGCTCCGCCGCATCGCCCGTGGCCGCCCGCTGCTGTTCTTCTTGGACGACCTGCACAACTCCGGCCAGACGACCTTCGAGGGCCTGCTCCGCGTCCACCAGGAGGAGCCCGACCAGCGCATCGTCATGGTCGCCACCGTGCGCTCCGAGGACGTGCAGCTCGGCACCCCGCAGGCCGAGCAGCTGCGCCAGCTCCGCGAGGCAATGAACGGCATCGTCATCGACGTGCAGCCGCTGGAGCCGGACACCACCGCCGCGCTCCTGCGCGCCTCGTTGCCGCTGGACGACGCCTCCGTGCAAGAGGCAGCGCGACGCAGCCGCGGCAACCCGCTGTTCGCGCTTCAGCAGCTCCACGCCTGGGCCCTGGCCGGCAACATGCAGATCCAGGACGGCGTCTATCGCGTCCCGGAAGAGGTGCTGACCGTACGCCCGCAGACCACGGCGGAGCTGTGGGACAGCCGGGTGCAGGCGATGCCCGAAGGCCACCGCCTCGCCGCCTACGCCGTGGCGACCCTGGGCGGCGACATTCGGCGCAACGTGCTGCACTCGCTCCTGCTGAAGCTCGGGCTCCCCGCGGACGACGCCATCGTCAGCCTCCAGAACGCGGAAATCATCCTGCCGCGCGGCGCCGGTCGCTACAACTGGCCCCACGCGCTGTTGCAGGAGCACCTCCTGGCGCAGCTGATGGAGCGGCAGGACGCCCGCGACATCTTCGTGGCCGCCTCGGATGCGCTGGGCGAGCACCCGCTCTCCAACCAGCGGCGCATCGTGCGCCAGCGCGCGGCCAACATGCTCTACGCGAACGAGCCGGAGCTCGCCGCGAAGCTCATCTTCGACTGGCTCGCGAACGCCTGGAACACCGCCCGCGAGCCGCTCTCGACCCTCGGCGATCTGGAGCTGCTCAAGGGGCACCTCGAGGGCAGGAACCTCGCGCTCAAGCACCGCTGGTCGGCAGAGGCCCTGCGCCACCTGGGCAAGCCGGAGGAGGCCTCCACCCACGCCGAGATCGCCCGTCACGCCTTCGAGGAGCTGGGCGACAAGGAGAACCAGGCCCACATCCTGCGCCTGCTCGGGCACCTGGCCAGCGAGAAGGGCGACAGCGTGGAGGGCGCGGATCTCGCCTCCCGCGCCCACGAGATCTTCACCGAGCTCGGCAACGTGCTGGGCATGGCGCAGTGCGAGGCGGTGATCGGCGAGATCGAGTACCTGCTCGGCAACTACGACCGCGGACGCCAGGTCATCCGCGCCGGCGAGCAGCACTTCGCCGAGCTCGGCCAGCCCCTGGGCCGCGGGCAGTGCCTGCTCCTGCTCTCCTGGATCGATCACTCCGAGGGCGTCACGGAGCGCGCGCGCCGGCTCACGCTCGAGGCCCGCGCGGAGTTCGAGAAGGCCGGCTACCGCCTGGGCATCGCCCAGGCCAACGCCTCGCTCTCCCACGTCGAGCACCGGCTGATGAACTTCTACAGCGCCGAGCTCGGCGCGCTGGAGGCCCTCTCCTCCTTCGAGGCGCTGCGCACCCCCCGCGGCCACGCCGCCTGCGAGCGCCTGCTCGCCATGATCGGCATCGACACCGACGACCTCGACATGGCCGAGATCCACGCGGAGATCTCCTCGAACGTCTACAACCAGATGCGCGACCCCTGGGGCATCATCGAGTCGAAGCTGCTCTCCTGCCAGATCTCGCTCGCCCGTCGCGATCTCGAGACCGCGCACGCCAAGCTGATGGAGGCCGCCGGCATCAGCGTGCAAGAGGCCGAGCCCCGCCAGCACTACCTGCTCACGCAGGCCTGGTACTACATCGAGTCGGGCGACCCGGACAAAGCCTACGAGTCACTGGAGGCCGCGGCCGAGGTCTTCGGCGAGCGCAGCCGCGCCGGCGATCACACGCCGCACCTGCTCGGGCGGCTCTCCAGGAAGAAGTGGCCCGAGCACGCGAAGAACCGCATCGAGGCGTGGCGAGCCTTGCTCAACGATCGCTCGCGTCGCGTGCAGGAGTGAAAGACCGCGTGCAGGGGGCAGCGGGACTGCACACGGTAGTGGAACGTAGGTTCCGGCGAGAAGCCGCACCCCGTGGCCGCCGGGATGGGATGGGTGGGCTTGAGCTCGCGGACCAGTTCACGGAAGGACGGCGTCGCGAAGCGAGAGGTACTGCCAGACGTCCGCGTACTGCGCCTCCGTCATGGTCCGGGCAATCCAAAAAGCACGCTCTTGCTCGCTCCCCTCGCGGAGCGCACGGCGCAGTTCCGCGTTCTTCACCGGAACATCCCAGCAAAAGTTCCCCGCAACTGCCGTGAGGTCGCGCCCGAAAGGGGTCGCATGTCCGAGAGCCTGCGACGAGTCACCGCCGGGACTTCTGCAGCGATTCGCGATTGGGTCGCCGAGAGCGCGACCCGGAACACCGTGGCCAAGCGGACGCCCACTCCCAGGACGGAGAGCCCCGCGGTCGTCCAGCTGGCCGAGCGGCGCAACCCGGAGTCGGTGGGCACCCGCCTCGACGAGCTCAGGCGGCGGATGCTCGCTGAGTACCAGGTCGACGGCAAGAGCGTCCGGGTGTCCCCCGCGTTTCGATCACTCCACGGCGTCTCGGACCAGCAGAAGGGCGCATACCTGGCCGCCATCAAGAAGGCCGTGGGACCCGAGCGCTTCGCCAAGCTTGCTCCGCATGCGCTGGCAGCTACCTCGACGCGAGGCACCCCCGAGGACATCCGCATCATCACGCAGGCGCTACTCGACGCGGGTGCCGCCCGGGAGCTCCTGAGACAACGCCCCGACCTGCCACCAGAGCAGGCCGTCCGCTTGGTGATGGGGGCGTACGGTATCGGACTCGATTGCCGAGGCTACACGCTCCGAGCATTCCTGCACTCGCGCGGAAACGGAAGCCAGGCAGCGCGCATGGACCGATACTTCGAGAAGGACGCCGGGAACGTCCTGTTCCAGAACGAGAGTCGGTTGCGGCGCGTTTCGACGGACCTCTCCGTTGCGCGAACCGGAGACATCGTTCGCTTGAAGCCGGACGCGGAGGGAAGAGACCACAACGTCATCGTCCGATCGAACGAGCTCAGACGCCTGCCGCCCACTGGCGAGATGACGGTGCTCGGAAAGCAGGTACCCGATCGGTTCGTCACGAGAGGCAGCTCGGGTGGGGCCCAGCCCGCGGTGAGGGTGCTCACCGTCGATTCGTCCTGGGGCGGAGGTGGAGACCCCACGCTTGGTGGGTCGCAACGCACGGCGTGGCTGCACAACGAGAAGAGCGGCGAATGGGGGTACTGGGATCGCTTCGGGCAGTTTCGAACGTCCTCACGCCCTTACGATCACGACGTCGACGGCGTCTTTCGCCCGCGGAGGGAGCAGTGATGCGCAGCGCAGGGCACTTCACCTGGCTCGCGCTCGCCGCAGCGACCACGCTGGCCTGCCGTCCGTCGGGTCCCGGCATCACGAACGCCGATGGAGCGTGTCCGTCTGCGCTGCAGTCCAGCGCTGCGCCGCGTTCGGTCGTCCCGTCGGCCACGGACCCGACGGCACCGGTGCTCGCGCCGGGGAGCGAGCGCCCGACACTGAACAGCAGAGTCTTCGAGGACGTGACGCACACCTGGAGCGCTGCACCGTTTCGCTCACCATCGGCCACGCGGCCTCGGGGGAGCGTGCTGATCGCCGGGAGGGCGGCAAGCGGGCAAGCGCGACTGTACGAGATCGACCTGGCGACGTTGAAGGTGGTGCGTGACGTCCAGGTGCCCACGTCGGGCAGCTTCGTGCGCGCCGTCGCGAGTGACCGCGGTGCGGTCGTCGTGGTCAACGAACCCGACTCCGATCGCGACTCCGGCGAGCCCGTCTACTTCCTCGACACGGAGTTGGTCGTGCAGCGCACCCTCCGGGTCGAAGGCTCGGGGACGGCGGCGACCGCGGACGGCGGATTCGCTGCCGTCGCCACCCAGCTTCCGGACCGCAAGGGGGGTGAGATCCAGGTGCTCGAGCTACCGACCGGCACCGTGGTGGGCTCGCACCGGATCCGCGAGCCCCTCGTGGACGAGTGGGTCCCGAGCGCGCAGGTCCTGCTTCAGGACGACACCGTCTGGTCACTCTCGCGAGGCGAGCAGAGCTACGTGCTCCGCGGGTTCAGTCGCGACTCGAGGCAGGTCGTGGCGTCGACGAAGCTACCCGGAGCCGCGAGCACCCGGAGCGGTCCCGGCGGGCACCCGGGGCCACACTACGGAGACGGGCTGCTCGCGCCTCGCCCCGGAGGCGTGCTGGTTCTCCGCGAGGACGTCATCGAGAGCTACGGCTCGCGCCTCGAGCGCGGCCTGCCCATCGTCCGTCGACCCAAGGGGATCCCAGCCGTCGATCCGACCTCGGGCCGCGTCCTCTTGCCGACTGGCGAGCTCGCCGCACGGTTGGATGCCCAGCGCGAGGACCCGGTCGTGATCTTCCGCCGCGGCGTCTGGCGGTGGTCGGCCGACGGCACCACCGCGCTCGAGTACGACGCGCCCGTGGCGGCGTTCTTCGTCTCCGGGCAAGGCGTGATCGTCACCCGAAATCCGGCGCTGCGCGTGACGGTGCTCGAGTGGAGGGGGGCGCCGGCCGGCGGCGGCAAGCACTGAGCCCCAGACCGGGCCTTGTGGTCATCAGGGACTTGAACCTTTAGCGCAACGACATGCCAGACCAGGAACACCGCGCGTGTCGGCGAGCGAAGACGCGGCGAGCTCGGGACGTTCCGTCTTCCCCATTCGGGCGAAGCCCGAATTTGGGGAAGACCGCCGGCGCGCACGAGCGCGAAGCGCGAGGAGCACCGGCGAGGCATAAGACGGGGGTGGCGGTTGGAACGCTCGGTTCAGCTGTTCTCAGAGTGCTCGCGCTGACTGTGTGGCTGAGCGCCCATCGCCTGGAACGCGTGCTCTGCGACCGGCGTCCTCCGGTGGTGGTACTGCCTCAAGTGCAAACCGAAACAGCCACCAAGGAGGACACCGATGGATCGCTATATAGGACTCGACGCGCATTCGCAAACTTGCACGTTCGCGGTGATGGGCTCGGCAGGCCGTCAGTTACGCGAGCAAACGCTCGAGACGAACGCGAAAGTGCTGATCGACTTCGTTCGCACCATTCCCGGACAGCGTCGCCTGTGCATGGAGGAGGGCACCCTCAGCGAATGGCTCTGCGAGGTCCTGGAGCCGCACGTGGCGGAGCTCGTGGTGGTCCAGCCCGACAAGCATGCCGGAGCGAAGAACGACTCCATCGATGCCTGGAATCTCGCCTCGAAGCTCCGCAAGGGCGACCTCGAGAACGTCGTTTTCAAGGCGCGCGGCCGCTTCACGCAGCTGCGCGAGGCGGTGCGAGCTCATCGGGTCACTACTGCCGACGTGGTCCGCACGAAGCTCAGGCTCAATGCGCTGTATCGCTCTCGGGGCATCCACGGCATGGGCAACGAGATCTACGACCCGGATACCCGAGATCAGTGGCTGCCGAAGCTGCCGCCGGCCCGAGCGCGCATGGCTCAGCTGCTGTCGACCGAGCTCGACGGTCTGTGCGAAGTCCGCGAACAGGCGGAGATATGGCTGCTCGAGCAAGCACGGGAGCATGCGGAGGTGCGCCGGCTGACGACGCTGCCAGGTATCGGCCCGGTGCGCGCAGCGTACATCGTCGCGATCGTCGTCACGCCGTTCCGCTTTTCCACGAAGCGCGACTTCTTCGGGTACTGCGGCCTCGGCATCGTCACGCGCAGCTCGTCGGACTACGAGCGCGACGAGCGGAGCCAGCGCTGGGTGCGCCGTCAGGTCGCCCACACCCGCGGCCTCAACCGCAACCGCAATCCCCTGCTGAAGGCCATATTCAAAGGCGCGGCGCTCAGCGTCATCGCCCAGACCGATCACCCGCTGCGCCGCGACTACGACCGGCTGCTGCAGAACTCCAAGCCACCGCTCGCCCGCCTGACGATTGCACGTCGCATCGCTTCGGCCACCCTGGCGATCTGGAAGAAAAAGGAGGAGTACGACCCGGCCAAGCACTGCACGACAGACGCGAAGTAGCTGCTCGCCACTCGCGCTCTCGGTGCAGATGGAGCGAATGCTCGCCGGCGGCTCCCAAAAACTTCGAGGACAAGCACCCATGCCCCAACTGGCCCCCTGTACGCGCAGCGGAGGTCCCCATGCGAGGTTGTGCGTCCTCGGAGCATCTACTGAAGCCATGGACCCAAGAGGCCCTTCCAGGAGGATCGTGCCGCCCTAATCGGACAGGCACGGACATCTACTCTCAGCACGCCATCAGCAGCTCATCGTCTCCGCACCGCGACACGCCGTCTCGATCAGCGCCGCCAGACTCGCGTACCTGGAAAGGCGCCAGCCCCGAGCGCTACTCCGTGACTGCTAGCCAACCGCCCGACGCGCGAACTGCGTCGTGGGCCCTGGCCACGCGAAGAACCATTCTTGACATCTCCCCCTCCAGGAGTTGGGGCAGGGCGAGATCGCTCGCGGCGCGTGCAGGAGTGACGGAGGTCAGCGCGCGGTGCGCCTCGGTGCGGCGGTCAGAGAGCCTCGCGGACCCGCTCGAGCGCCGCCGGGAGGGCCCGCAGCACCAGCTCGGCCTCCAGACGAGCGCGAGGAGCAGCGGCGCGCCGCGCCTCATCGAGCGCGCCCCCCGAGCCCGAAGTCGAAGCGTCTTTCGACGACGTCCTGCCAGGGGACGAGCTCGATGTCTCGACCGAGCCGGGTGCGCTCACCGCTACCCATTACCACGTACCCGCGCGCAACTCCCAGGTCGGCCAAGCACTGGCGGAGCCCTCGCAGCGCGTGGTGATCGATGGCCGAGCCCAGCTTGATCTCGATCGGGACGACGCGTCGTCCGTCCGTGATCAGGAGGTCCACCTCGCCGCCCGCCTCGGTCCGCCAGAAGAACAGGCCGGGCCGAACGCAGCGCTCCCGGGCGAGGGCCGCGATCTCCTCGATCACCAGCCCCTCGAACGAAGCGCCGCGTCGGCTCCAGGTCTCGAGCTCCGGGGGCGTTCGGAGCCCCCCCAAGACGTGCAGCAGCCCGGTGTCGCGCAGGTAGATCTTGGGGGACTTGGTCAAGCGCTTCTGGATGTTGGCGTGGAAGGGCTGCAGGCGCCGCGTGACGAACAGCCCCTCGAGCACGTCGAGATCGCGGCTCACGGTGGGCACGGAGACGCCGAGCGAGCGGGCCAGATCCGACACGTTCAGCAGGTTGCCGTGAACGTGCACGAGCATCTCCACCAGCTTCCGGAGCCGCGCGGGCGGCAGCCCGATGCCGAGCGCCGGGAGATCTCGCTCGAGCACCGCCGTCAGGTAGTCGTCGAGCCACTCGACGCGCTCGCGGCTCGAGCGGCGTGCCCACACGGGAGGGAAGCCGCCCCAGAACCAGCGGCCGCGCCCCGCGCGGTTTCCCGCTAGCTCCGCAGCCAAGAACGGCGTCAGCTCCAGCAGCGCTAGCCGGCCTGCCAAGGACTCGGCGGCGGTGCGCATCAAGCTCGGACTGGCCGAGCCGAGCAACACGAAACGAGCCTTGCGGCCCCGGGCGTCGATGGCGTGCCGCAGGGCAGGGAACAGCTCCGGCAGGCGTTGGGCCTCGTCGATGCAGACCCGCTCCGAGTGATTGTCCAGCCAGCCTTCCAGATCGGCTCGCAAGAGCGCGATGTCCCGCGGTCGCTCCAGGTCGACGTGGTGCCAGTCCGGTAGGACGCTCCGGACCAACGTGGTCTTGCCGCACTGTCGGGGACCGTGGACCAGGACCGCTGGCGAGCTTCTTGCGAGCCGCCGAAGCTCGACCTCCGCTCGCCGCGCCCGCAGTGGCATGGGTCGGAGTTTTAAACAATGGGTTTAAGAAATCAACCCATGCGGCTCACAGCCGCAGCCTTCGAGCGATCGCCCTCGACGCCGTGCGGACGACCGTCGTAGTCAGGACGGAACAGCCCGTGGCAGTCCCCTTCGAGAGACGGCCGGCTCGCGCTACTGAAGGCAGGTCCAGCCGAGCTACTTGCAGTACGGATCCTGGGAACAGTCCGGATCCTTGCAGTCCGTCAGCCCGTCGAAGTCGTTGTCCTTGCCGTCGCTGCAGGCCGCCTCGAAGGGCATGCCGTACAACGCGCCGCCGCAGTTCGGGCTGCCGTTGCAGTCGGGATCGAGGCAGTCCACGAGGTTGTCGCCGTCGTTGTCGACCTTGTCGTCGCAGGCGGTCTCGGTCGGGATCCCGTATTTGCCACCGGCGCAATTGGGCGCCGTCGCGCAGTCGGGGTCGAGGCAGTCCACGAGGGTGTCGCCGTCGTTGTCGAGCGTGTCGGCGCAGTTCGTCTCCATCGGAATGCCGTAGTCCGTGCCGCCGCAGTTCGGCGCCATGGCACAGTCCGGGTCGGCGCAATCGATCAGCCCGTCGAAGTCGTTGTCCTGGTCGTCTTCGCAGTTCGTCTCGAGGCCGGGGATCCCGTACAGAGCTCCCCCGCAGTTCGGCGACGTCGAGCAGTCCGAGTCGGCGCAGTCGATCTTGCCGTCGCTGTCGTTGTCCTTGTTGTCGTTGCAGATGGTCTCCATCGGAATGCCGTACTTGGTTCCGATGCAGTTCGTGGCGCTGGCGCAGTCCGAGTCGGCGCAGTCGATCTTGCCGTCCGCGTCGTTGTCCTTGTTGTCGTCGCAGACTTCCTGGAGCGGATCGCTCTCGCTGTTTCCTCCGCAGCTCACGAAGGCGAGACCCACGCCGACGGCAAACGGCGCCGCCAGCGCCGCTCGCACGAACGTCGGCCAAGGGCGCGGCCTCTTCTTCTGGTCGAGCCTCGCGCAGGCGTCTTCCAGATATTGTCGAACGAGTCTCGCGTGCGGGTTGTCCGCCATGACGACCTCGATTTCGTCGAGATGCTCAGCGTACCACCCGCGCTGCCGCGTGCCGCGCCGGTCGCGCGCGCAAGTGCGCAGCGTTTGCGCACGACGCGGACTGCGCCGCCTGGACACACCAGGGTCGAGGCGTATCGTTCGCTCGGGTCTGTCGTGTTCCGGAGGCGAGCATGATCAAGCTGCTCAGGAAGTACGGATTCGTTCCCAGGGTCGCGGTTTGGGAGCTCTCGCTCCGCTGCAACCTGAGCTGCCTGCACTGCGGCTCGCGCGCCGGCAAGCCGCGACCCGACGAGCTGTCGCTCGCCGAGCTGCTGAAGCTCGCCGACGAGCTCGCCGAGCTCGGCTGCCGCTTCGTGACGCTGGGTGGTGGCGAGCCGCTCCTGCGCCGAGACTGGCCCTTGCTCGCCCAGCGCCTGGTGGAGCACGGCATCAAGGTGGGCATGATCTCGAACGGGCTCGAGTGGACCGACCAGACCGCGCACACCGCGAAGGTCGTGGGTCTCGAGAGCGTCGCCTTCAGCCTGGACGGCTTCGAAGCGAGCCATGACTACCTGCGTCACTCGAAGGGCCTGTTCGGCAAGGTGCTCGGGGCGTTCGCCGTCGCGAAGAAGCACGGGCTCGTCGTCAGCGCGGTGACCACCGTCTACGACAAGAACAAGGGTGAGCTCGAGGCGCTCCGCGAGCTGCTCGCCGAGCACGGCGTCGAGCGCTGGCAGATCCAGCTCGGCACGCCGACCGGGAATCTGGGCGACCACCGCGAGCTGGCGCTCTTGCCGGAAGACATGCTCGATCTGGTGCCGCGCATCGCCGCGATGTGCCGCGACGGCAAGCAGCCGCGCGTCTACCCCGGGCACGACGTCGGATACTACGGCGAGCCCGAGGAGCGCCTGCGCGACCCGAAGGACTCCATCCCGTTCTGGACCGGCTGCCCTGCGGGCTGCTCGATCATCGGCATCGAGAGCAACGGCAACATCAAGGGTTGCCTCTCGCTGCCCTCGGCGGCGAACGGGGAAGACGTGTTCGTGGAGGGGAACGTCAGGAGCACGTCGCTCAGGGACATCTGGCTTCGCGAGGGCGGCTTCGCCTACAACCGCGAGTTCTCGCTGGAGCAGCTCGGCGGCTTCTGCCGGACCTGCGACTACGCCGAGGTGTGTCGCGGAGGATGCACCTGGACCAGCTTCTCGCAGAACAAGCTGTCGAAGGACAACCAGCACTGTTACTGGCGCCAGCTCCGCGAGAAGGAAGGCGCAAAGCCGGTGCGGTTGCCGGTGGTCTAGATTGGGGTGGCGGGCAGGCGCACGGCCGACGCGTGGCACCCTGGCGACGATCACGCCAGGATGTCGGCACATGGATGTCGCGCGTTCTGGGGCGGGCACGTCGCTGCGAGTCGGCATCGATCCACCGCTCTGGCTCGGCTTCTCCGAGCTCGAGGTCGCGCGTGAGGCGGCGGCGATGATCGCGTTCGGTCGCCACATCGCGCCCTCGACGCCCAACGAGCACCTGGCGCGGATGACCTTTCGCGTCGTCTACACCGCGCTCGCGACCGTCCCGGACAGCTGGTGCGCGCGCCTCTCGGACGCTTGCTTCGAGCTCTCGTCGCCCGACTCGGAGTGCGAAACGGCTCGGATCGAAGCGGCCCTCGAACGCCTGGGCCGGCAGCTCTCTGCGCTCTCGGCGGCGCGCTCGGGCGCCTGGCTCCGCACGCTGATCGCCGCGTGGCGCGAAGCGGCGCTGGCGCTCGGCGCGCGCTTCGACGAGAGCGCGCTCAGGCTGTCCCACGCGGAACGTGGGTCGCGAGTGGAGGCGCGCATCGTGATCGAGGGCACACGGCTCGAGACCCGCATCCTGTTCGACGCCCAAGGTGCCCCGCGGCCGACTCCCCTCCCCGGCACCCTCCGCTCACTGGGCTTCCAGGCTCGTGCCTCCCACGGCGCGCACGAGCTCTCTCGCGACGGCCTGGTCTCGGACGCGCGTGCAATCGCCGAGGCGTTGCGGGCCGCGATTTCGTACTCCGACGCGGCGTTCGAGAGCAGGCCGTACAGGTGAGCACAGCGATCGCTGCCGAGTTTGCAGCGCCTTTGCCCGCAAGATACCCTAGCCGGGCAGTGCAGCGACTCCGACTCCTCGCTCTGACGGCATGCCTCTTCGGCGCGCCCGCTGCGATGGCGGCGCCGCCGGCGGACCTGGCGAGCATCTCGAGCCCCAGGGAAGCGTATCAGCGAGCTACTTCTGCCTGGAAGGCCGGCGACAAAGAGGCGGCAGCGTTCTGGTTCGCGCGCGCGGACGAGCTCGAGGCCAGCGACCTGGCCCTGGGCTCCGCGCTGCGCGCGGCGGCCGACGCCGGGCTGCCCGTGCTCTCCATGCTGCTCGCCGCCCGCGCGGAGCGCGCAGGGACCAGCGGCGAAGTCTCCACCCTCGCCGCGAAGGCCCGCTCGAAGTTCGGCGCCAGCGTAGGCAGCGTGAGGGTGAAGTGCTCCGGCACGAGCAGCTGCGCCGCCGAGCTCGACTCGGCCCCTTGGCCCGAGGCCGGCGTGGTCTCGCTGGGCGAGCATCACGTCTCGTGGGATTGCCCTTCGGGACGAGAGACTCGCACGGTCACGGTGACGGCCGGAGCGAAGCTCGAGGTCGACGCGACCTGCGCCGAGCCTGCTTCGCCACCCGCAGCACCGTCGACCACGCCGCCCGAGGCGCCCGCGGCTGCGCCCGTCGAGCCGGCAGGGGCCCCGCCGGCCGCGCCGGCCCCGCCAGCCGAAGCGTCGCGCGGGCTCTCGCCCACGTGGTTCTGGGTCGGCGTCGGGGCGAGCGTCGCGCTCGGGGCGGCGAGCACCTGGTCGGGGCTGGACACTCGCGCCAAGCACGACGACTTCGTGTCCGGCGGGCGCACCGACGCCGAGCTCGAGAGGGACGGCAAGTCGGCCCAGACGCGGACCAACGTGCTCTTCGCCGCCACCGGCATCGCGGCGTTGGTCACCGCCGGCGTGGGTCTGTTCGCCGTACGCTGGCGCTCCGAAGGCGCGAACGTCGCCGTCACGCCAATTCCGAGCGGCGCCACCGCCAGCGTGGGTGTGGGCTTCTAGTGGTCGAGTCACGCTACGAGCTCCTGGCCAAGATCGCCTCCGGCGGAATGGCGACGGTGTACGTCGGTCGCGTGCGCGGCGCCGCTGGGTTCTGGCGCCTGGTGGCGATCAAGCGCGCGCACCCGCACCTGATCCAGCAACCCGGCTTCAGGGCCATGCTGGTCGCCGAGGCGTTGCTCGCGAGCCGCATCCACCACACCAACGTGGTGAGCGTGCTCGACGTCGAGGAGCGGGACGGAGAGCTGCTCCTGGCCATGGACTACGTGGACGGCTCGTCGCTCTCGCACCTGACGCAAGAGGCGCGCAAGAACGGGCAGCCCGTTCCCGCGGCCATCGCCGTTCGCGTGATCCTGGACGCTTGCGCTGGCCTGCACGCGGCCCACGAGCTGACCGACGAGAACGGCAAGCCCCTCGGCGTCGTCCATCGCGACGTATCGCCCCACAACATCTTGATCGGCACCGATGGCGTGGCGCGCATCGCAGACTTCGGCATCGCGAAGGTGCTGCATCACAACGTCAACGCGACGGCGACGGGGGTCCTCAAGGGCAAGCTCAGCTACATGGCGCCCGAATACGTCGCCGACCAGATCCTCGACGCGCGCAGCGACGTGTTCGGGATGGGCGTGGTGCTCTGGGAGCAGCTCGCGGGGAAGAAGCTCTTCCGCGGCAAGACGGACGTGGAGACGCTCTCGCTGATCCGCACCCAGGCGGTGCCCCTGGTGTCGGAGCTTCGGCCCAGCCTCGGGGTCTGGTTCGACGCCCCCACCGCGCGTTCGCTGGAGCGAGATCGAACCCGCCGCTATCCTTCGGCTGGAGAATTCGCGGCGGATCTGGAGCAGGCCGCGCGCCGCGCGGGGCTCTCGTGCTCGCACGCGGACGTCGCCGCGTTCCTCAAGGACTGCCTGGGGCCGGAGCTCGCCGAGCGCCAGGCACTCATCCGGTCGTGCACCAAGGGCGAGCGCGTCGAAGCGCACGACGAGGTCACCGCGAGCATGCCCGAGCCCCAGACTGCGGAGACCGCGACGCTCAGCAAGGAGACGACGACTCTCTTGCGCGCGGAGCTCGACGAGGTCGAGCCGCCACCGACGCCGCTGGGCCAGGTCTCCGCGGTCCCCGACACGTTGCCCGTCGGCTCGCCCGCAGAGGCGACCCAGCCGAGCTTCGCGCACTCCCCGGCCGCTGCCCCGGCGCGCTCTCGTCTCCCTTGGGTCCTGGGTGGCCTCGGCGCCGCGGGGCTGGCTACGGCGCTGGCGGTGCTGGGCTCGAGCTCGAGCACGCCCGAGCCGGCGGCAGCGACGGCCGCCAGCGAGCCAGCCGCGCCGAGCGCCAGCGCGCCCGCACCCGCGGCGAGCAGCGCGCCCGCAACGGTCGCCGAGACCGCGCCCGAAGCAGTCGCCAGCAGTGCGCCCGCACCCGCGGCGAGCAGCGCGCCCGCACCCGCGGCGAGCAGCGCGCCCTCACTCGTCGTCAGCGCACCGCCGCCGCCCGGGCCACGACCGCCCGCGCCCCCTGCGCCGGTGAACGAGAAACCGAAGCCCGCTCCCTCGACGCCATCGAAGCCGCCGGTCGCGGGTTGGTCGCCTCCGGACAACCCCTACAGCAAGTGAGGTAGCGGCTTCGAGGCCGCTGCCGTCGGCGCCAAGGCCGCTCGGCAGCACGACGACGCAGGAAAACAACGGCGTTTTGCGTTGGCACCGACGTTGCTCATGTCCGGTTCGCCACCCGAAAAGGAGAACCACCATGACCCGCCTCGTCTCGTTCAGCGCCGTGTGTATCGCGTTCGTGTCCCTGACCGCCTGCTCCGCCGACGATGGCGGGTCGAGCCTGCGCCAGGCGTACAAGGTCGACCCGGCAGCGAAGTGCGATCCCGCGGACACCAACTGCGCCGGCGAGGACCCCACGGTTCCGCCCTGTGACCCCGCGGACACCAACTGCAAGCCGCCGCCTCCCGTGTCGAACCCCTGCGACGCTCAGGCCGTGAAGTCGGACGAGAGCTGCAAGACCCTGCTCGGGTACACCTGGAACGGCTCGACCTGCACCGAGCTTCACGGCTGCCAGTGCTTCGGTCCGGACTGCGGCTCGCTCTTCAAGAGCGCCGAGGCGTGCAAGGAGGCGTTCGGCTGGTGCGTCGTCCCGGACTGGTGCGGGGAGACGGCGCAGGAGCTCGCCACGCTCCTGGCCGAGGCGCGGAGCTGCAACATCGCCTCCGCGGGCGCGATCGTCTGCGACGGCACGGTGGTCCCCACGACCATGGGCTGCCCGGTGCCGGTCGCTTCGGGCTCTTCCAAGGCCACCATCGCCTACCTGGACCTCTACAAGGCGTACGCCCAGAAGTGCCCGCTCCCCGTGCCGGCGTGCCCGAGCCCGAAGGGCCTGAGCATCGACTGCGTGCAGGGCGCCGACATCGACGGCCTGATGGGAGCCTGCAGCTACGTGCCGGCGCCTTCGACCGGCGAGGCGAAGTGAGGGACTGCGGCGCGGCGATCACACCGAGTGGTCGCCGCGCCGGCTCACGTGCAGCTCGGCTTGCAGACGGCGTCGGGCTTGCAGCAGGTCAGGCCGTACGACGCGCACTGGTCGCCACAAACCGCGTCGCCGCAGTGCAGCCAGGTCCCGTCCCAGCAGCCCGACGGCACGCAGTACTTCTTGACGACCCTCGCGCTGGCGGGCTCAGCGCAGTTCTTCGGCTCCATGCAGCACGTCTGGGTGATGTCGCCGCACGGATGAGCCGCACCGCACTCGAGCCCCACGCACGCCGCGGTGTCGCAGGCGACGCCACCCGCCCCGCCGCTGCCACCACCGGGAGCGCCACCGCTGCCACCACCGGGAACGCCACCGCTGCCACCCCCGGGAGCGCCGCCCGACCCGCCGGTGGTGCTGGCGGCGCTGCCGCCCGCTCCCGCCCCACCCACGCTACCACCGCTGCCGCCCGCTGCTCCGCTGCTGCCCGCGTCGCCCGGCTCCGAGCGCGACCAGTCCAGGGAGCAACCCGGAATCCACAAGAGGACGATCCACTCCCAACGCACGCTCGGGAGGATAGCCGATGCAGCCCCGCTTCGCCGCAGGTATAGTCGAGCCGGTGTCGCAAGAGACGTCCACCGTCACGCTGCACGCGGACGGTCCGCCGCGACCGCGCGCGCCGGTGGGTGTCGTGGTGCAGGTGCTGGACGCTCCGGCCAAGCCGGCGCGCTACGTGCTGTCGGCGGGTCACTGCCGCATCGGCTCGGGCGCGGGCTCCGACGTGCTGATCAACGCGCCGACGGTCTCCCGCGCCCACGCGGAGCTGGAGCTGGTCCCGGAGGGAGTCGCGATCCGCGACCTCGGCAGTCGCAATGGCGTGTTCTACCTGGGCCAGCGCATCGAGCGGGCCACGCTGAGCCTGGGCGCGCAGATCAAGCTGGGGAGCGCGACGGTGGCGCTCTTGCCGGACACCGACGCGCTCTTGGCCGGAGGAGACTACGAAGGCAGCGAGTACCGCGGCGTCCACGGCATCTCGGCCAGCATGCGCCGACTCTTCGCAGTCCTGACCCGGCTCGAAGGTTCGCTCACGACCGTGCTCATCGAGGGCGAGTCGGGGGTGGGCAAGGAGGTGATCGCGCGGGCGGTTCATGCCGGCTCCCGAGTCGACCATGGCCCGCTGGTGGTGCTGAACTGCGGCGCCATCCCCCGCGACCTGGTCGCCAGCGAGCTGTTCGGCCACAAGAAGGGCGCGTTCACCGGAGCCACCGAGAGCCGCCGCGGCGCCTTCCAGTCGGCGGACGGCGGCACGCTGTTCTTGGACGAGATCGGCGAGCTGCCCGTCGAGGTCCAGCCGATGTTGCTGCGTGCCCTGGAGACCGGCGAGGTGCGCCCGGTCGGCGCCGATCGTGTCGAGACCGTACGGGTGCGCGTGCTCGCCGCCACCAACCGAGACCTGGGCGAAGAGGTGCGAACCGGGCGTTTCCGCGAGGATCTCTTCTACCGGCTTGCCGTGGTCCGCATCACGGTGCCGCCGCTGCGCGCGCGGCCCGAGGACATCGCCCTGCTCGCGCAGGGATTCGCCGCCCAGCTGGGAGCCGAGGAGCTGCCGCCGGCGATCCTCGAGCAGCTGAAGGCTCGCCCCTGGCCAGGCAACGCCCGTGAGCTCCGCAACGCGGTCCAGGCCTACGCGGCGCTGGGCGTCCTGCCCGAGGCCACGCGCCCGCGCGGTGCGCTGGTGGATCTCGCGCTGGAGGAAGCCGTGGACGTGCACCGGCCGTACGCCGAGCAGAAGGACGAGCTCGTCGATCGCTTCTCTCGCAAGTACGTGGAGGCCATGCTCGCGCACACTGGCGGCAACCAGACCCTGGCCGCTCGTCTGGCGGGCCTCGACCGCACCTACTTCGGTCGCCTGCTGAGCAAGCTCGGCCTGCGCTGAGCGGCTTCGACTTCGCAAGCAGCGGCCTCGAGGCCGCGAGCGCGCACAGCCTCCCGCGCAGATCTTCGTGCCTTCCGCCTGGCACGCCGCCTGCTCTGAGCAGTCGTGAGACGGAGGCAACATGAACTCGATGACAAGCTCGTGGGTTTCGCTGGTGATCGCGATGGGTGCAGCGGGCCTGGCGGCCTGCGCCGAAAGCGCCGACACGCTGAGCGTGGGCGAAGGCCCGAGCGGCGGCGCAGCCGGCGCTGGCGGAACCGGCGGGGTCGGCAGCATCGGCGGTCTCGGCGGTGCGGGCGGAGTCGGCGGCGGAGCGGCGACCTGCACTGCGACCTTCGCGGCCGGCTTCCTGGAGAGCGGCCTGTCCTCGAGCGACTCCGCGATCTTCGACCACCCTCACGGCGCGGCCGCCCCGTTCGTGTTCGACCCACCCTCCGGCGCGCTCCTGCCCGAGGGTTGGCCGACGCCCACATTCCTGGTCCACACCGACGAGCTGCCCGCCCTCGCGCGGCTCGAGCTCACCGTCGGCAACCAGACCGCGCGGATCACGCGGAAGCCCGAGCCGGCGGAGCAGGCCCATGCTGACAGCGCGGTGAGTGGCTCGTGGTGGACCATCCACGCACCTACCGCGCTCTGGGATGCGGCAAAGTGCGCCGGACCGGCTGGGACGACGCTCGAGGTTCATTGGAACATCGTCTACGCTTCCGCCGGGGCGAGCGCTCCGAACGGCGCCACCAGCGGGACGCTGCGCTTGCTCCGAAACACGCAGGCGCCGGACGTCACCTACTGGCAGATCACGGACGAGGCGTCGGACGCCGAGTTCTCCCTTCAGCGACTGGCCGTGGGCGCGAAGCCTCAGACCCTGGTGAAGCGCAATCAAGGCGAGTGCTTCGGCTGTCACGCCACCAGCCCAGACGGTCAGGACTTCATCCTGCAAACCTCGATCGGGAGCTGGAAGCTCGAGGTCGTGCGGCCCAAGGCCGGGGCGCCCGCCGGAGCGCCCTCCCCGGTCGTGACGCCGAGCGCGCTGTCATTGCTCGGCTCCCAGAGCCTGATGGTCCCCACCACGGCTCGCGACAAGTGGAGCGACCAGAGCGGCCGCTTCGTGGCGGCGGTGACCGGCCCGGGCAGCGCGACCGCCGGTAGGCTGGCAGTGCTTCAGGTCGACGCGCCCGAGGCCACGCTCGGCATCGGGCCGCCGGCGACCGGCAACTCCCCCAAGGACATCGAAGAAATGCTGGTCGCGACGCCCGCGCTGTCGCCGGACGGTCAGCGCATCGCGTACGTCGCCAGCGACAGCATGATCGACGGCTACCACGCGCCGACCGGCTGGAACGCCGGCGGGAACGCGGACCTCTGGCAGATCTCCGTCACGCTCGAGAAGGGTCAGAAGGCCGTGTTCGGCACGCCCGAGCCGGTGCCGTCGGCCAGCTCGACTCCCGAGAACGAAACGTTCCCGCACTGGTCTCGCGACGGCAAGCTGCTCGCGTTCATGAAGAGCGCTCCTGGTCGCGGCGGCTACGACGAGGAGACGGCCAGCATCTGGGTGATGCCCGCCGACGGCAGCAAGCCGGCCGTGGCCATCAGCGCCAACGCGGCGCCGGGCAGCGCCGACCAGAGCGCCCCGGTGTTCCACGGCCTCGGGCTCACCAACTCGTGGCCTCGCTTCGGCGACAGCGCCATCGTCACGCCCGAAGGCACGTACTACTTCCTGCTCTTCAACAGCCGCCGTGGACCCGCCGATCTCTGGGAAGCCCGGCATGCCGGCTCGCAGCCGACCAACGGGCGCCCCATCGCGCACCTCTACGTGAGCGCGGTCTCGGTGAGCAACGACGGGACGCTGACGACCTACCCCGCGGCGTTCCTGCCGGGCCAACGCGTCGACGCTGGCGCGCACACCGGGTCGTTCACCACGGTGACCTCGGTCGCGCCTCCGCCGCCCGAGGTCAAGTGAGCTGTCAACCCTACCCCACCGCGTTGACGATCACCGGCATCCCACCGCGCCAGCGCTTCCACGTCTCGTCGTCGGTCGTGAGCTCGCAGATGAAGTGCGCGACGTTCGCCATGTTCGTCTGGGCAGGCCTGAAGAGACTGCTCACGAGCTCCTCGCTCGTGCGGTACTCGGTGACGTCGCCCTCGAGGAGCGTGTCCGGCCGAACGACGACCCACTCGACGGCCCGGCTGCTCGGCCCGATCTCTCGGACGCAATAGTCGGCGGCGCGCTGGTTGTCTCTGGCCGGCGGCACGAGGCCACGCAGCACCCAGAGGAGCAACCGCTCGAACGCACCACGACGGGTGTCTGCCTTGTCGGACCGATTGACCGAGACGCTGGTCATGACGATGAAGCGCACCGGCGCGGGCGGCTGCGACTCCTCGACAGCGCGCGCCAGGCGGGAGACTGCGCCGACGACGACGTCGAACGGCGGCCCGAAGATGCCCCGGAGGGTGAGGGTGTGACCGAGGCAGGAGATCACGGTGTCGCAGCCCTCGAGATGGCGCCGAAGCTCGGCGGTCCCGAGCGAGAGCAGGTCGGCCTCGACGACCGTCAGCAGCGGGTTGCCTGCCACCCCCTCGGGCAGCCTCGCCGCGGATCGGACGATGGCGCACACGGCGACGCCGCGCTGGAGCAGCTGGGCGAGGACGCTTCCTCCGGTGCGGCCGGTGCCGCCGACGAGGAGCACCGAGTGCTTGGGGGTCATGACGACAACGCTCGTCGCACGAGCGCGCAGGTCTCGTCCATGGCCGCGCGACCCGGCGGCGTCGCCGTCATCGTGACCCAGGCGTGGGTGAGGTCGTCGTGGCGCACGAGGGTCACCGGCACGCCGGCCTCCTTCAGCTTCTCCGCGTATTCGACCCCTTCGTCGTGCAGCGGATCGAACCCCGCGACGGTGACGATGGCCGGCGGAAGCCCCGCGTGGCTCTCGGCCAGGAGCGGGGACGCCAGCGGATCGCTGCGATCGGCGTCAGTCCGGATGTAGTGCCGAGCGAACCACTCGATCAGCGGCTTCGTCAGCCCGAAGCCAGTGCCGAAGGTCGTGAGGGATTTCGAGAGCTGGCGCAGGTCCACCACCGGATAGATGAGGCACTGCACCGCGGGCAGCGCGAAGCCACGGTCGCGCGCGGCCAGGGACACCACGGCGGCCAGGTTCCCGCCAGCGGAGTCACCCATCACGGCGAGGCGACTCGGCTCCAGGCCGAGCCGCTCGGCGTTGTCCAGCACCCAGCGGTAGGCGGCGATGCAGTCCTCGGCGGGGGTCGGGAACTTGTGCTCGGGGGCGCAGCGGTACTCGACATTCACCAGGCGACACCCGGTGCGCGTCGCGACGTAGCGCACGGTGCGGTCGGAGTCGTCGATGTCGCCGATCACGTGGCCGCCGCCGTGGAGCCAGACGATGCCGGGCGAGCGCGCGCCCAGCCCCGGCGGAGTGAGGCAGCGCACGCGGATGCTGCCGCCCTGCACGGGCACCCGCTCTTCGTGCACGGCCGCCATCGGCAGCTCGTCGGCTTGGGTGACCTGAACCAACCGCGCGAGCACGCGGCGCGCGGCCGCGGGCGGCAGGCGCTCCATTTTCGGCGTTCGGTTGAAGTACATCATCGCCTGAAAGAGCGGGTTCAGCGTCCGCCCCTCGAAGACCACCGGCTTGCCACCGGCGATGCGTACGAGCGCTCTGTCCGGCAAGCGGGACAGGACGTGGATCAGGGCGAAGCGTTCCAGCTTTTGGCGCATCGATCGGCTCCCGACGTGGGTCGCCCTGCTATCCTTTCCCGCGGAGGTCCCGGATGTCGACGTCGAAGTCGTCGTTACGCACGATGCTCGTGGCAGCTTTGACCCTGACGCTGGCAGGGTGCGGCGGAGAAGACGGCGGCGGCGGTAGCGGCGCGAACGGTGGCGGCGGCGGCACTGGCGCGTCCGGAGGCGTTGGGGGCGCGGGCGGCAGCGGCGGCAGCGGCGCAGCCGGGGCGGGCGGAGTGGGCGGCGGCAGCATCAGCGGCGTCATCCCCGACGACCGCCTGCCCCTGCCGGGGACGTGGCAGATGGCGGGCGTAGAAGGCGGCATCCCGGCGCGCGAGACGATCTGCGCGGACGTGACGAAGGCGCCCTACGGCGCCGACACCACCGGCGCCACCAGCGCCGTCGCCGCCATTCAGGCGGCCATCGACGCCTGCCCGGACGGACAGGTCGTGTCGGTGCCGGCGGGCAAGTACCTGATTGACGGCACGCTGGTCATCAAGTCGGCGATCACCTTGCGGGGGGCCGGGGCAGCGACCGAGCTCCTGACGTCCGGGAGCTCTGCCGTGCGCATCGGCTCGCTCGGGCCGTGGCCGCCCCCGAAAGCGAACGCCGACTACCGGATGTCGATCAGCGGCGGCGCGACGCGAGGCTCCACCAGCATCAGCGTGGCGGACACCAGCAAGATGGAAGTCGGCAACATGGTGACGGTGAGCGAGGAGGACGATCCAGATTTGGTGTGGACCAAGAGCGGGTTCGTGGGGCGGCACCGCGCCTCGCTGCACTACGTCGAGTCGAAGACGGCGACGTCGGTCACGGTACGCCCGCCCGTTCCCGTGGATTTCACCCGCAAGCCCGAGCTCGCCTTCTATCCGGGCGTCACCCAAAACGCCGGCATCGAGCGCATCAAGTTCAAGGGGAACGGCAGCAACCCCGCTCAGTTCATCCAGATCGAGAACGCCTGGAACGTGTGGGTGGCCGGCTGCGAGTTCAGCGACATGCCCGCAAAGACGGTCGTCGTCACCTGGTCGGGACACGTGGAGCTCCGGAAGAACTACCTGCACGACCAGAGCAACGGCGGGCCGAACTCCGAGGCGCTGGATCTGCTCACGGACGTGAGCTGGAGCCTGGTCGTGGACAACGTGGCGGTGGCCGCGGGCTTCCCGGCCATCGTGCTCGGCGACGGCGGCGCGGGCGCGAACTACTCGGGCGGCTTCGGAAACGTCGTCGCGTACAACTACTGCGTCGACTCCTACTACACGGATCCGCCGACCTCGCCCAACCACGGCATCATGGCCGCCGACATCGGCACCAACCACAGCCCGCACCAGCAGTACACGCTGGTGGAGGGGAACGTCGTGGGGAAATTCGGCTCCGATGCCTACCACGGCAGCAGCTCGCACACGGTGCTCTTCCGCAACCTGCTCACGGGCAAGAACGCCTGGACCAACGCCAAGGATCGCATCGCCGTGCAGATCGACCGCCGCAACCTGTACTACTCGCTGGTCGGCAACGTCCTGGGCGAGGTCGGCAAGCCGGCGACCCACGAGTTTTTGGACAAGAGCGTGTCGTCGGATCTGGACGAGACCACGCTCTACCGCCTGGGCTTCCCCGACGTCGGCAACCAGGGTTTCTCCGGCACGCACCCGCCGGACGCGATCCCGAACAGCGACGGCGGGCCTCGGGATCTCTACGTCGATCGCGACGACACCAGCTACGGCACCACGCTCATCGAAGGCAACTGGTCGTCGGTGAAGAGCGCCCAGGATTGGACGATCACGCCGGCGGCGCTTCCGCCGAGCTTGTTCCTGACGGAGAAGCCCGCCTGGTTCGGCGCGCTGGCGTGGCCGCCGATCGACCCCGCGAATCCGGTCACCGACGATCCCACGCTGATCCCGGCTGGCTACCGCTACCTGAAGGGCGCGGACCCCTGAGGTCAGTAGTGCATCTTCACGTCGGGGTTCTCGCGGAGCCAGGCCAGGGTGCGTTCGAGGCCTTCGGAGTACGGGGTCGGGCGGAGGTCGAAGCGCGCTCTCGCCTTTCCCCCGTCGAGCAGGATCGGGTCTTCCCACAGGTGCAGGATGTCGGCGAAACCGCGGGCGCTCGGGGACAGCACACCCGCCGCGCGCACGACCCAGGTCGGGAGTGCCTGGAGCTTCCCCCGCCCGCCTGACTGGCGAATCGCTTCGCTGAAGAAGGCGTGCGGCGTTATCGCGCCGGCGCCGGGGAGGTGAAAGACCTCGTTCGCGGCGCTCGCGTCGGTTGCGACGTCCACTAGCAAGCGAGCGGCGTCGGGCATGTACACGAGCTCGATTTCGAGCTCCGGATCGCCGAACCAGCGCGCGGTCTTGCCCTGCGCGATGTTGCGGAGCGGAGGTCCCGTCAGCGTGGTCACGTGCGGGCCATAGAACTCCGGCAAGCGCACCACGCTGTAGGACACGCCCGAGCCGCGCAGCGTCGCCTCGTTGGCCGCGCGCGTTCGGCCCTTGCTCGAGCTGGGTGCGTGAGGCTCGCGTTCGTCGTAGCGCTTGCCCGGAAGGCCGCGGCCGAACACCCAGACGTTGCCCGGGTAGACGAGGCGCGCTCCGGTGCGGCGGCACGCCTCGATGGCCGTGTCGAGAAGCCCGGTCACGCTGCGCTCCCAGTCCGCGCTGAAGCTCACGTTCACCGCGTGCACGAGCGCGGCGGCGCCATCGGTGAGCCGGACCAGATCTCCGACCGCGAGCGCGTCGCCACGCATCGCCGTCGCCCCCTCCGGTAACGCCGCCTCCCGGCGCGTGAGCGCGCGCACCGCGATGCCGCGCCGCGCGGCCTCGGCGACCACGTTGGCGCCGAGCCCACCTAGCGCGCCGGTGACCGCGAGCTCGGCCGTCATTCAGGCTCGGCCTCCGCTTCGAGCGCCTGGCTGAGGAAGTCCTTGAGCAGGAACATCTGCTGCGTGCTGAGTCCTTGACCGACGAACGCCGCGCCGAAGGTCAGCGCCGCGATCAGAGCCGTCCCCGGAGCCACCCAGAGCCCCCAAGGCCGCTCACTCATCATCCACTGCGCGGTCGCGAAGATCAGCGCGCCGAACGTCGCCATGCACGCGATGGCGCAGGCGCCGACGTACATGGTCCAGACGTGGGGGTGAGGCGCGAACCGACCGTGGAGCCTCGAGCCGCTCTCGGTCGGCGTCACGTCGAGCGCGAGCCACGGCGACCAGAGGTGTGTGTCCCGGCGCGGCACCGTCAGCTCGATGCGACCCGGGAAGGCCTTGCCCACGACCGAGCTGCTGCGAACGAGGGCCGCTCGCACCCGTGCCACGACCTCCGCGGGCGGATGTTCCGTCGTCAGATCCAGCCGAGGTCGAGCCTCCGGCCGCTCCGGCGCCGCACCCTGGTCGCTCATGCGCGGTCCAGGGTACGCGCAGATCCGTGGAGCGTGCAGCTCCGAGTGGCGGGGCGTACGCTAGTCCGCCCATGCGTCGCTCCCTGCTCGTACCGTGGCTCGCGCTCCTGGGCTGCGCCGCGCCACGACCGAACGGCGCCACGGAGCCCGGCGTCGAGGTCGGTGAGCCCCCGCCGACGGCGCCGCGCTCTGCCCAAGGCACGCCGAGCGGGGACTGTCCCCCCGACGAGCCGGCGCCCCCCGCCAGGCGCCGGCCGAAAGGGCCGCGACCGTTCATCAACGTGCTGCCGCACCAGGACGTGCCGCTCACCCCCACCACGCCCGCGCGCGACGAGCGCATCGGCAAGGTCACCTGCAAGGCCAAGCACGAGGTGTGGCGCGACGAGCAGGGCCGCCTCCGGGTCTGCACGGTTGCGCAACCGGCCACGCTCTTCGGCATCGACGTCGCCCGCGACGCCTACACACACTTCTACGAAGACGGGCGCCCCTACCAGACCCACCTGGCGCGCCCGCACGACTTGACCACCGCCAAGGGCGACACCGTGCCTTGCGCGGCTGATCTGGTCGTGCTCTCGACGAGCGGCAACCTCGAGCACTGCAAGCTCGCGCGCCCGGCGACGTTCAGCGGCGTCGCCTGCCGCAAGGGCGAGAGCGTCGGCTTCCACGCGAGCGGCGCGCTCGCCGGCGCGGTGGTGGACACGCCGGTGACGGTCGCCGGCGCGGAGCTCCCCGCAGGCACGCGCCTGCACTGGTTCCCAGACGGCAAGCTCGCGGGCGGCTGGCTCGCCGAGGCCGCGCGGCTCGACGGCGTGCTCGTGCGCTGGGAGTTCGCGCTCCACCCGAACGGCCGTCTGCGCGCCTTCTCGCTCGAGGAGCCCCGCAGCATCGGCGGCCACGCCTTCGAGAAACGCGCGAAGATCGAGCTCCGACCGGACGGCAGCTTGAAGTACGCCGAGTTCGAGGTGGCCCACGGCTTCATGCCTCACGGCGAGCCGTGGCACGACACCAAGTACGTGCGTTACGACTGCAAGAACCGCGTGCTCGGCGAGTACGTCGAGCACTACCAGGCGGACATGGCGCCGTGGCAGTTTCGGAAGAAGTGAAAGTGGCGATCGCCACCGCTCGCCACCGGCGGCCAGTCGCGGGCGAGGCGAATCGCCCGAGGAAACGTAGTGGCATGCCGTCTGCAATCCGCCGGCCGAGAGCGGCCCGTGAAGTCGCTCCCCATGCGAGGTAAGCTACCGATGATGGTCGGCGGTATCGGAACGAGCGCGCGGATCGAGCTTCGCTACGAGGTGCGGTCCGTGCCGGACGCATGGGAGCTCCCGGAGATCCTCGTGCCCGAGTCACGCCCCCATGAGCTGTTGGTCGAGCACCTGAAGGGGTTGTTCGTGGCCTGGCTGGAGCGCACCGGTCGCGACGCGATCGTCGCGCGCAACCTCGCGTTCCGCTGGATCGAGGAGCGCCCGAGCATCGGCGTGGACCCCGACCTCTGCCTGGTCGAGCCCACGCCGCCGGGCCACGCGCGCCTGACCAGCCTGTGCACGTGGAAGCCTGGACACAGCGTGCCGCGCCTCGCGATCGAGGTCGTGAGCCCCGGCCACCCGTACAAGGACTACGCGGTGGTGCAGGACAAGTACGCCGTGTCGGGCGTCCGAGAGCTGTGGGTCGTGGACGCGCTGCTCCAGGGGCCGCGCGCCTACGGAGGCCCCGTTCCCTTGCAGCTCTGGCACGCCGAGCGCGGAGGCCCCTTCCGTTGCGTGTACCGCGGCGGCGGGCCTTTCGAGAGCCCGCTGCTCGGCGCCTGGGTCCGGGTCGCCGGCGAGAGCGTCGAGATCGCCGACGAGCCCGGCTTCGCGCAGCGGTGGCAGACCCCGCTCGAGGTCGAGCGCGCGGCCAAGGAGCAGGAGCGCGCGGCCAAGGAGCAGGAGCGCGCGGCCAAGGAGCAGGAACGCGCGGCCAAGGAGCAGGAGCGCGCGGCCAAGGAGCAGGAGCGCGCCCAGAGAGAAGAGCTCGAGCGCCGGGTGAGCGAGCTGGAGGCGAAGCTCGGGCGCAAAGGGTGAGCCCTAGCGCCCGCCGTTACTCCGCGAGGGACATGCACCACGGCGGACCGCCCGTGATCTTGCTCGCGCAGATGTAACCCTGCTCGGGACAGAATTCGTCACCGCAGAGGCGGCCGCTCGGAGCAGGGCACGCGGCGGCTTCGTCGCGGGTGAGGTCACTCAGCCGGTAGCTGCCCGCAAAAGCACCACAGGTGGGCCCGACGCCACGCGCAGCGAGCGTCCACGCGCCATCCGCCCGCATTCGTTACCCGAGCACGCAGCCTTCGCAGTACGCGACCGGCCCGTTGGCGTCGTCGTTCAGGGGCTCGCAGATGAACTAGTCCATCCCGAGCACTCTGCCGTCCTCGCCGAGCGTGATGCACACGTCGGCACGCGCCGGCCGCAGGAACGAGGTCTCCAGCTGACCCCGGGCGACGACGACTCCGCGTTCCTCCGAGGGCGGGGGCGCCAAGAAGGCCGACGAGGAAGACTGCACGTCGTCGCGCGCCGGAACGGCCATGTCGGTGACCCCGGACGTTTCGGGAGCGGCGCGATCGTGAGCATCGGGGGTGCCACCGCACCCGAAACAAACGAGCAAAGCAGCGGTTGCGTGAGCAGTGAGTGTGTAGGCGTTCACGTTGGGGGCTCTTGCGGGTCGCCTCGACCGTCATCCGGGCAGAAGCCCAGTCTTCACTTTGTGAACGTCGCGGTGGCAGTGGACCGACACCAAGCGCGCGCCGCTCCATCGCACAGTGCATAGTCATTTCTTAACTGCGCCGAGCTCATTTCGAATGATGTGACGGTCGCAGAGTCTTCCCATGAGGTCGTGTGCGCACCTATGATCGCTTCGGGAGGTTCGGACGGCTTCGTGAAGCGCATGGCCATGGCGTTCGTCGCCGCGTCGCTGCTCGCCTGCGAAGACAGCGCGCTCGACGACTGCGCGCCCGGCCTGGACAGCTGCGCCGGAACCTGCGTCGACACGCGGATCGACTGGAGCCACTGCGGCGCGTGCGGGCGCGCCTGCGGGGAAGGGATCGGGTGTTTCGGCGGCGTGTGCACGAGCCCTCAGCCGATGTCCATTCCCCGGTCCGGACACGGAGTCGTGGTCGGACCGGACGAGCGGATCTGGGCGCTCGGGGACAGCGGCATGCCCAGCCCGACAGGCGCTTCGGAGGCGTACGATCCAAGCACCAACCACTGGACTCCCCTGCCCGCGCTCCTCGAGAAGCGCCGTGACGTGTTGGTCGCCGTCAACCTTCGTGGCGCGGTTCACGCCATTGGCGGCCAGCGACTGAACGTCCCCCTCGACACGGTCGAGCGACTCGATGTCAGCGCGGAGACCTGGACTAACTCGGCGAAGCTCACGAGCCCGCGCGGTGCGCCGGCCGTCGCGGTCGGTCGCGACGAGAAGATCTACGCCGCTTGGGGTTACAGCGAGCTCGTCGGCGAGCCCACCATCGTTCCGACCCTCGACGTCTTCGACGGACTGAAGTGGACGGCCGAGCCCGCGCCACCGCCGGAGGTCATCCCGCGCTTTGGCGCGGTCGCGGTGGGCGCCGAGGACGGGAGCATCCTCTTTCTGGGCGGCTGTAAGACCGGCGCCGCCCTCGGGATGACCGCTGTCGATGCGTACCATCCGGACACGAAGACATGGGAGCCTTTGCCTGCACTGAACTTCCCGCGCTGCGCGGCGGCCGCCGTGGTCGCGCCCGACGGCCGCGTCTTCTGCTTCGGCGGAAGGGACGCCTCGGGGCAGGAAAGCGCCGCGGTCGAGCTCTACGATCCGGCGGAGAAGGAGAAGGGCTGGCAGTCAGCCGCCTCGATGCCAGAGCCTCGCGCGTACATGGGAGCCGTAGCGGCAGGGGATGGGCGCATCTACGTGGTAGGCGGATGGGTTTACCCCAACTCGCTGGAAACGACGCTGGTGTACGACCCGGCGACGGATCGGTGGGCGTGGTGAGCGCGACTGGCTCTTGGAGAGCGCTCGCGGCGCTGGCTGCCTGCGCCGGGTGGACGGGGCTCTTCGCCGCCGCTTGCGGAGATGCCCCACCCGAGCCCCCGGCGGACCCTGTGCGCGCCGGCTGCCTCAAGCTCGCGCGGACCTGGTGCGAGTCCAAGGCGCTCTGTCTGAGCGCGACGTTCGCCAGCGAGTACGGCAACGACGAAGAGGAGTGCGTGCTGCGCCAGGCCCTCCTCTGCGAGCGCACCCGCTTCGGCCCTGGCAGCACGCTCACCGCCGAGGGTCTCCATGGCTGCGCAGAAAGGGTCGAGGCCAACCTCTCCGCGAAGGACGTGAACGGGCGCTGCGAGACCTGGCTACGCTGGGAGGTCACGCGTAGCGCTCCCGGGGAGTGCCTCACGAAGGGTCTGCTCCCCGACGGTTCGCTCTGCTTTCGCGGCAACCAGTGCCAGACGGGGGACTGCGTTCCGTCGGCTGCTCCTTGCGGGACCTGCAAGCAAGCCGCGGCGCTCGGCGAGCCCTGCTTCGAGGACGCCGACTGCGAGCGAGGCCGCGCGTGCGGCGCCAGCGGCGAGTGCGTCGCCTACAATTCCCTGGGGGCCCTGTGTGGAGCGGACACACCGTGCCTTCCGGACGCCACGTGCGGGAGCACCTTCCAGTGCCAGAGTCGCGCCGGTGAGGGCGAGCTCTGCGACGCCGCGCGGGACGGCTGCGAGCTCTGGCCCGAGCAGCTCGCGTGCAACCCGTCCACGACTCGCTGCGAGCGCTACGCCTTCGCCTCCGAGGACGAGGAGTGCGGCGAACTGACCGATGGCCCAGTGGCGCTCTGCACCCGGGGTCTCGTCTGCGAGGTGACCACGGCTACGAGGAGGGGTGTCTGCGTCCCCGCCACCGCCGACCGGTACGGGTGTCTCCAGCAGCCGCAAGCCCTGCCGAAGCGGTACCCCTTCGGCGGGCCCTGCCAGGCGCCCGCCACTTGTAGCTCGCTGGGGCGCTGCGGGATAGCGGACGCCGCCATGTGCGATTGGATGCAGCTCCCATGACCGTGCTCGGCGCCGCTGCCGGACGGACTCGTCGCCGCATCCTCGCGGTGGCCCTGTCCGGCGTGGCGAGCTTGCCGCTCTGGAGCTGCCGGCAGCTGGCGAGCCTGGAGGAACGAGCGGCCTGCGAGGGGCTGAGCGCGGCGCTCGGGTGCGACGCGTGCCTAAGGGCCGAGTGCTGCGACGCGGCCGCGGTCTGCAAAGCGGACCCGGAGTGCGCCGCCATCGACGCTTGCCTCGGGGCTTGCTCCACCGAGGACTGCACCGCGAAGTGCCACCAACAATACGAGGGCTCGTTTCGGGGCGAGCACGCGGCGCTGGCGAGCTGTCGTGCGCGTGCATGCAAGGAGACCTGCGGGGTGGAGTGCGGCGGATACCCCTTCGAGAAGGAGTTCTGCGCGACCTGCAGCAACGCCCAGTGCTGCACCGAGGCCACCGCATGCGGCGAGAGCACGGAGTGCCTGGCGCTCCTGTACTGCAGGCAGAGCTGCGCCTTCATCGACTCCGCGTGCCACCTCGAGTGCGAGCATCGCCACCCGAACGGCGTGCTGCCCGCCGTCCAGTTCACCGGGTGTCTCCTCGAGAGTTGCGCCAGAGACTGCGGGTATGCCCCGCCGGACCTGAGCTGCTCCCACGACCCGGAGTGGCCCGGACCAGTCAACGAGCTCGAGGTCGACGTCATCGCGAGCTGGATCCCGCTGGCGCCGCCAATGCTGCCCGACCCAGGCGCGGTCGTCCGGCTCTG
The DNA here is from genome assembly GCA_015075635.1 of Polyangiaceae bacterium. Classification (NCBI taxonomy): domain Bacteria; kingdom Pseudomonadati; phylum Myxococcota; order Polyangiales; family Polyangiaceae; species Polyangiaceae bacterium. Next base: position 763,986 of record JABTUA010000003.1, on the reverse strand, counting down.
CGAGCCCACGGACGAGACCTGCTCCGCGCCCCTCACCGAGGGCACGACGAACGAGGCTGGCCACGTGCGGCTCTCGGTGAACCACGGCGCCATGGGGTACATCTGGGTCGACGGCAGCGCACCGGTCCTCTTCTATCCTGGGGTGAACTGGCGCGTGTTCGACCCACGAAGCGCGCGGACCTTCGTCTGGACTATCAACAGCTACAAGCCCGAAGACTTCGCCTTTTTGATGGCCCACCAGACCGCCATCAACAAGCAGAAGGGCCACATCTGGTTCCACCTGAACGACTGCTCCAACCTCTGGCTCCCCGGCGTGACGGTTTCGCTGAAGCCTCACGATCCGGAAGTGGTTGCCTACTACGGTTCGGCCGGCGAGCAGAGCTCGACGGCCACGTCCTTCCCCCCACAAGGCGGCTTCCTCAACGTGATACCAGGCAAACACGTGCTCGAAGCCCGGAGCCGAGACAAAGGCGACTGCGTGACCCGGCGCGAGATCGTCGTGCGCGCGGGCGCAGAGACCCAGCTCGCGCTGACACCCGGGGGCTGCCTGCCCGAGGATGCTACGCCGTCCGCGCGACCCGGGAGCTGTACGGACAAGTGCCTCGACGCCTTCCCGGTTGGCCCCCTCGACGCCGCGTGCCGGTGCGACGCCGCCTGCGCCGCCTTTGGGGACTGCTGCGCGGACTTCGACGCTCTCTGCAAGCCCATCAAGTTGCCCGCGGGTTGCTTGCTCGATCCGAGCTTCGTCGCGCTCTGCAATCCGGTCACCAATCAGGGCTGCGGAGCCGCCGAGGCCTGCGACTTCGCAGGCGGTGGTTTCAAGTGCTACGCGGAGGGCAACATCGGTGTGGCCGGAGCAGCCTGCGAGCCCAGCAAGCTTGAGTACTGCATCGCTGGTTCCACCTGCGACGCCACTAGCGGAATGTGCCAGAAGTTCTGCTGCCAGGACTCGGACTGCGCCGCCGGAGGCTGCGTCGCCTTCGACGACTCGCTCGGGACGCTCGGGTTGTGTGCGCCTCCGTGAGGGGCCTCAGAACCTCCCCCGCACCGTCGCGCCCCCTGGCCCGACCACGACGCCGACCCTCTCTCGCTCGCCGCCGTCACCCGCGCTCAACACCAGATACGCGCCGAGCCCCAGCGCGGCGATCCCCACCCCGAAGCTCGCGGTGGACCAATCCGCGCTCGTGGTCGCTTCCTTCGAGAGCTCCGAGCCGCGCACCGTACAGCTGGGCCTGCAGAGCGCCTCGCTCTCGTCGCGCTTCGACAGCGCCTGGAGCCCGAAATACGTGCCCGCGCCGAGGCCGAGCACGCCCACGCCGCCGGCGATGAACCCCCACGTCCGCTGGGTGGTTCCGTTGGAGCCCTGCTGCGGAACCGGGCGTTCGACAGGCGCCGGCGTCGGGGTCGGGGCGAGCGGCGGAGGCGGCGCCGTTGCGGGAGCTGGCTCAGCCTCGAGCAGCGGCACCACGACGGTCTGCTTGTCCGATTCGTTCTGGACGGTGACCGTCGCGGACCACGGGCGTCGTCCCGGCGCGCGGACCGAGATCTCGTGCGAGCCGCCGTCCACCGGCATCGCGGAGCCCCACGCGGCGCGGGCGACCTCGGATCCATCGCGCCTCACCTCGAGCTCGGGCAGCTCGGAGCCAGGAGGCACCTCGATGATCAGCCGCGAGAGGCGTGGCTCCACCGAGGCCAGGTGCTCGGTCGCGATCGTGACGCGGTCGTCGCGCTCGTCGCGGCGGGCCATGGCGAGCGCGTCGTTGAACGCGCTGTACGCGCTCGCGAGCCTCCCGATGGCCTCGTAGCAGAGGGCCAGGTTCAGGACCGTGCCGCCGCCGGGGTCGAGCCGATGGCTCTCCGCCAGCTTCGGGCAGGCCTCCTCTGCCTTGCCGGCGGTCATCAGGTCGCGCCCTTGCTTGAACAGCTCGGTCGCCAGCGCGCGATCCTCCGTCGAAGGCGCAGCGCCTGCCCGCGGCGCAGACAGCATTGCGAGCACCAGCACCGCACTAGCAACCGCCCGCCGCATCCCCGCGTCCCGCTCCCAGAGGAAGATACCCCCCGCCGGACCGCAGCGCGAGGCGAAATCCTCGGTGGCTTGGTCAGGTTTTGCCTCGGCACGCGAGAAATGCTCCGGGCACGCCTTCACACTTCGTTCCGGCGGCTTCTTCCCCAGTGAACGCAAGGAGCGCCACCATGACCAACGTCACCTTCGTCCGTAGTCTTGCCGTCCTCGCTGCAGCGTCCGCGTGTTTCGCGTGCGGCGGCAGCTACGAGCGGGACGACCGCGAGCTCTGGACCGTGAGCGGGCCTCCGGACAGCACGCACGAGCCGAACGCGGCGCCTGCGCCGACGCCGAGCCGCGCGAGCATTCCTCGCCACCAGCTCGGGCGCGGAGCCCTCGTTCCGAGCGAAGGGTGCCCGGCCAACCAGTGGGAGCTGTGCGAGGACAAACCCGCGGCGCGCGAGTCCATCTGCGTCAGCGTGGGTGCCGACGGCTACATCGACGCCATCGACGAGGTCTCGTGCAGCGTGGCTCTGGACATGCACGAGTGCGCGCCGGGGGACTGCCCCTGGATCCGCTGCGGTGACTGCCTGATCCACGTCGATCGCCCGAGCGACACCCTGGAAGACGGGACGTGGCGCGCGGGGCCGCCCTGGATTCTGGGCTCGGTCAGCGGTGGGGGGACGTGCGACGCCTTCGGCGGAACCTACGAGGTATACGCGGACCCGACCTGCGGGGAGCGCACCTCGGACTGATGGCGTCACTTCTGCTCGTTCAGCGGATCGCGCTTCGGAGAGGGGCTGACGCTCTTGGCCGCGAGCGGCGCGCGGGTTGGGACGATCTTCCCAGCCGGTGTGCGGACCGAGGGGACCGGCGGTGCAGAGACGGCGGGGGGGATGGCGCTCGGCGTGGGCGAGCTCGGGGTCGGAGTGGCGGGGGGCCTTGGTCGCGTGAGCTCGAGGCTGATGGCAGCGCTCGGTGCCACGCTGGCGTCCGCGGCCGGGGCAGCGCGGCCGAGCTGCCAGGCGAGCAGCGCCATCGCCAGGACGGCCCCCACGCCGAGCGCAGCCGGCAGCCAGCGACGAGGCTCGCTGGCGCTCGCAGCGTCGAGCGCGACGATCAGCTCCTGGGCGCTGGCGAAGCGCTCGGCGGGGTCCTTCGCGAGACAGCGGAGCACGGCCCGCTCGAGGGGACGCGGCACGCCGTCGAGCCGAGCCGGTGCGTCGCGATCCACGGCGATGAGGATCTCCATGGTGCCTTCGCCCCTGAAGGGGCGCCGCCCCGAGAGCATCTCGTAGAGCACGACTCCGAGCGAGAACAGGTCGCTCCGCGCGTCGATCTGCTTGCCCTTCGCTTGCTCGGGGGACATGTAGCTCGGGGTGCCGAGGATGCGACCCTCGACCGTGGAGAGCACGGTGACGGACTCGATGGCCGGCCCGCGGGATCCGACCGGCTTCGCCAGGCCGAAGTCCAGGATCTTCACCGCGCCGTCGGGGCCGACCATCACGTTGTCGGGCTTGAGGTCGCGGTGCACGATGCCCGCCGCGTGCGCCTTGACGAGCGCCCGCGCGATCTCGCTGGTGATGTGCACCGCCTCCGCCCGGGCGAGCGGGCCGCGCTCGAGCAGCTGCCGAACGGTCTGGCCTTCGACGTATTCCATCGCGATGTAGACGCTGCCGTCCACCTCGCCCGCCTCGAAGATGGCCGCTATGTTCGGATGGCTGATGGCCGACGCGGCGCGCGCCTCGCGGAGCAGCCGGCCGCGTCGCTCGGGATCGGACGCCACGCTCACTGGCAGGACCTTCAGCGCCACGCGCCGGCCGAGCCGGGCGTCACCGGCGGCGTAGACGATGCCCATGCCGCCGCGGCCGAGCTCCTCCTCGATCTCGAACTGGCCCAGCTTCTGGCCAACGCGATCGGGCTCCTCCGAGGGCGGAGCCACCTCGTCCACGCGCACCGCGGCGCGCAGGAACGCCTCGTCGCTGTCGGTGCTGACCTCGCCCGAGCCGAGATCGGGCTCCGACTCGGACTCTTCGGCGACGGAGACCTTGCTCACGGCTCCGCCTCCTTTCCGCTGACGAGTCCTTCGCGGCGCGCGAGCTCGAGCAACTTCTCCTTCGCGAGCTGGAAGCGCTTGCGCAAGCGCGCGGCCTCGCGTTTCAGCGTCTCGGCGTCGAGCGGATCGTCCCCGTCATGAAGCACCTGAGCGAGCTCGTTCCACGCCAAGCCCTTGTCGATGCGCAGGATGAGCAGCTCTTGGTCCTCACGCGGGAGCGACTCGCGGAGTGCCGCCGCGCGCGTCTTCGTCTCGGTTTTCAGGTGCTCGAGCGTCGCGCTCCTGACCTGGTCGGCAACGACGGACAGCGCCGAACCCTCCGGCAGGGCCTGCTGCCTGCGCCCGCGCCGGCGCGCGTCGCGTTGATGGGTGAGAGCTGCTCGCCGCGTCACCGCGTAGGCCCAGGTCCGGAACGAGGACTGCCAGGAGAAGCCCGGAAGGCCCTTCCAGATGCGCTCGCTGGCCTCGGAGAAGACCTCGGACGCCATCGTCTCGTCGCGGTGGAACGCCATCAGGAAACCGAACAACTCGGGACCGTAGCCGCGCAGCGCCACCGTGGTGGCGCCGGCCAGATCTCCGATGTCGAAGCGACGACGGATCTCTCGCTCGAGCTCGCTCGGTTCCTCACCACCCATGGTCCCCGCCTGCAATCCTACCTCACGCCCCGGCGCGTGTGGTGCTCGCGACCCCTCGAGGGGCAGCGGGAGAAGCCGCATAGTCAAATTTTTACTGCAACTGTGCGGGTTCGGATCATGCGCTCCACGCTCGGGACCCCGTTGCACGCCCGGCCGCGGGAGGAGAAGATCGCGGCATGACGGAGGGGGCGGACCTCGTGTCGGTGATCGAAGCTGCGTATGCCGCTGCGCCTTGCGAGCAGGCGTGGCTCGAGGGGATCGTCTCGAGCGCGGTCGCTGCGATGGGCGTACCGGTCTCGGCCTTCGTCATGGATGCGTCCGACCCGAGCGCCTTTCGTGCAGGTGCTGTCGCGGTGCGAGGCGTCCCCGAGGAACAGCCGGCGCAGATGCTCTCGAGTACGCCCTCGTACCCGGCCAGCGTGGTCCGGAGGCTCTTCGCCTCGTCACCGCAGGTGGCGCTCTTGAGCGAGGTGCTGGCCGGCATCGAGTCGTCCGAGGGCAGCGCCATTCGAGGCGAGGTCCAAGGCTTTGGGATCACGGACGTGGTCGGGATTCGAGGCTTCGGCCTCGACCGGCGCGGAGTGATGCTCTGTCCCCTCCTGCTGGCCCCGCGTGAGCTGCCCCGCACGACCCGCGCCAGCCTCGGCCGCGTCGCCCGGCACCTGGCGACGGGCTACCGGCTGCGTAGCCAGCGCGGCCAGCAGCCCGAGGCCGTCCTGTCCCCGACCGGACGCGTGGAGCACGCCGAGCCCTGCGCCCGGGACCGCCGCTCGCTCCGCGAGCTGGTAGAGGCGACGAACCGCATCGGCGTCGCCCGCGGGCGACTGCGCCGCGAGTCCCCGGACCGCGCCGTCGAGCTGTGGCGCGCGCTCGTGTCGGGCCGCTGGTCCATCGTCGAGACCGTGGAACGCGACGGCAAGCGCTTCCTCTTGGCTCGACGCAACGAGCTGGGGGTCGCTCACGCCCGCGCGCTCACCCAGAGCCAAGCCGAGGTGCTCGCGCTGGCAGCCGCCGGTCACTCGAACGGCGCCATCGCCTACGAGCTCGGGCTGTCGGCGGCGCGCGTGAGCCGTGCGCTGCGCGAAGGGCTGGCCAGGCTCGAGCTTCGCTCGCGCGCGGAGCTGTTGGCTCACTGCGGCGAGGAGCAGACGGAGTGAAGGCTCTGGCGACACCGAAGGGCCTCGAGGCGATGAGCATCGAGGGTGACCGCGAGCACGTGGTGCTCGCGCTACCGCTCCCCGAATGGCAACTCCCGTCCGATCTCACCGGTGCCGAGCGCGAGGTCGCGCTCCTGATGCTGGCGGGGTTGCGGGGTGTCGAGATCGCACGAATGCGGGGCACCAGCGTGCGGACCGTGGCGAACCAAACGCAGGCCGTCTATCGGAAGGCGGGTGTCCGTTCCCTGCGGGGGCTCGCCGAGCGTTGTGCTCGCCGCTGAGGAGAAGATCGCGGCCATGGTGGATGGAGGGGACTTCGTGTCAGTGATCGAAGCGGCGTATGCCGCTGAACCCTGCGAGCTGTCGTGGCTCGAGGGGATCGTTTCGAACATGGACACCGTGTTCGGTTCTCGGCTGCCGATCATCGCCTACGTGGTGGATGCCTCCGATCCGAGCGCGTTCCGCGCGGGCACTGTGGTGACTCGAGGCATGGCCGAGGCTCGGGTCGAGGAGACGTTCGCACTGAATCGCGCTCACGGGCCTGCAGTAGTCCGGCGAATCTACGCCACGTCGCCGCAGGTCGTGTTGCTGAGCGAGGTGCTCCCCAGCATCCGCCCGACCCCTGGCGCGCGCATGCGGAGGTTGCTCTATGAGGTCGGGACCGCAGACGTGCTTGCGCTTCGAGGGTACAGCCTCGACCGGCGCGGGGTGGCACTTTGTGCCACCTTGCCAACCCTTCGTGTCGTACCCCGCACGACCCGCGCGACCCTCGGTCGCGTCGCCCGGCACCTGGCCACGGGCTACCGGCTGCGCAGCCAGCGCAGCCAGCAGCCCGAGGCAATCCTGTCCCCAACCGGACGCATCGATCACGCCGAGCCCTGCGCCCAGGACCGTCGCTCGCTCCACGAGCTGGTGGAGGCGACGAATCGCATCAGCGTCGCCCGCGGACGGCTGCGTCGCGAGTCCCCGGAGCGCGCCGTCGAGTTGTGGCGTGCGCTGGTATCGGGGCGCTGGTCCATCGTCGAGACCGTGGAACGCGACGGCAAGCGCTTCCTCTTGGCTCGACGCAACGAGCTCGGGGTCGCTCACTCCCGCGCGCTCACCCAGAGCCAAGCCGAGGTGCTCGCGCTGGCAGCCGCCGGTCACTCGAACGGCGCCATCGCCTACGAGCTCGGGCTGTCGGCGGCGCGCGTGAGCCGTGCGCTGCGCGAAGGTTTGGCCAGGCTCGGGCTTCGCTCGCGGGCGGAGCTGTTGGCTCACTGCAGCGAAGAGCAGGTTCGATGAACGCTCTGGCGCCCGCCGAAAGACCTCGAGGCGCAGGCCCTCGACTCGCTTGAACGCTCGCTTCCCCAGCACGCGCCCCGGGTACAGTCGCTCGACGAACTGGCCGAGCGGAAACCCGACGGGCTCACCCTCCCCTCCCGAACGCCTCCGCCACCAGCGAGAGGAACACCCGCACCTTCTCGGTCTTCTGCTTGCCGGGCGCGCACAGCGCGCGGATGGGCGGGCCTTCGGTGGCGAGCTCGGAGAGCACCTCGACCAGGCGGCCTTCGCGCAGATCGTCGGCCACCATGAAGTCGAAGACCTGCACCAGGCCGAGGCCCGCATTGGCGGCGGCGAGCAGGAGCTCGCCGTTGTCGAGGGCCAGGGTGCTCGGGAGCTTCACGGTCTGCGACGGGCCGCTACGCGAACGCTTGAAGGTCCACTCGCGGGGCACGCCGCGGGGCAGCGTGAACTTGACGGCGTTGTGCTTGAGCAGATCCCGCTGGCTCTTGGGCACGCCGTGGCGCGCCAGGTAGGCGGGAGAGGCGACGGTGGCCCAGAGCGGGCGGCCGAGCGAGCGCGAGACCAGGGTGGAGTCTTCGAGAGCGCCGATGCGCACGGCCACGTCCACCTCCTCGCGCGCGAGGGAGAGCATGCGGTCAGTGACCGACAGGTCGATGCGCAAGCGCGGGTGGCGGGACAAGAGCTCGCCGAGCCGCGGCACGACTACGCGACCGAGCACCGGCGAGAGCGTGACGCGGAGCAGGCCCTCCGCCACGTCGCGGCTCTTGCCCACCAGCTCGGCGGCAGCGCGGAGCTCCGTGACCGCCGTGCGGCAGCGCTCGAAGTAGAGCGCGCCGTCGGCGGTGAGGGCCACGTGCCGCGAGCTGCGCGAGAGCAGCGGCACGCCCAGCTCCGCTTCGAGCCGGCTGACGGCCTTGCTCACCGCGGCGGTGCTGACGCCGAGGCGCTCGGCGGCCTTGCGGAAGCTCCGCTGCTCGGCGACCTCCAGGAAGGGGATGAGCGCGGAAAACGCGGCGGCCACCGGCCGATCCTAGCGTTGAACAGGAGTTAACGAAAGGTTGCCGAGCGCCGGGATTGTGAACCTGGTCGCGGGGGCCTATTCCTGACCTCGAAAGGAAGTGAGGCATGAAGATCGGAGTGCTCGGTACGGGAATGGTCGGGGCCACCATCGGCTCGAAGCTGGTCGCGCTCGGCCACGAGGTGATGCTGGGCTCGCGCACGCGCGACAACGAGAAGGCCGTGGCGTGGGTCAAGGAGGCGGGGGCCAAGGCAAGCGCCGGGACCTTCGCGGACGCGGCGGCCTTCGGAGAGCTGGTGTTCAACTGCACGCTGGGCGCCGGGGCGCTGGAGGCGCTGGGCTCCACGGGCTCGGCGCTGGACGGCAAGATCCTGATCGACACCTCGAACCCCCTGGACTTCTCCAAGGGCATGCCGCCCACGCTGTTCAGCGGCAACACCGACTCGCTGGGCGAGCAGATCCAGCGCGCTCACCCGAAGGCGAAGGTGGTGAAGACCCTCAACACCATCAACTGCGAGCTGATGGTGGACGCGGGCCGGGTGAAGGGCGACCACGACGTGTTCATGTGCGGCGACGACTTGGAGGCCAAGGGCCGGGTCAAGGAGATCCTCCAGGGTTGGTTCGGCTGGAAGAGCGTGATCGACCTGGGCGGCATCGCGAATTCGCGGGGCACGGAGAGCTACCTGCCGCTGTGGATCCGGCTCTGGGGCGCCCTGGGCACCGCAGACTTCAACATCAAGGTGGTTCGCTGAGCACCCGAGCGCCCGAGCACCCGCGTGACGCTCGGAGCAAATCGCGGTAGTCAGCCGGCATGACCGGACCGCGATCCACCGAGCTCCTGAAGCGTGCCGAGCGCCTCTTGCCGGGCGGGGTCAACAGCCCCGTCCGGGCGTACCGCGCCGTGGGCGGCAATCCGCCCTTCATCGCCAGCGCCAAGGGCGCGCGGCTCACCGACGCCGACGGCCGCGAATACGTGGACTACGTCGGCTCCTGGGGCCCGGCCATCCTGGGCCACGCCCACCCGAAGGTCGTGGCGGCGGTGAAAGAGGCCGCCGAGCGCGGGCTCTCGTTCGGCGCACCGACGGAGCTCGAGGTGCGCTTCGCGGAGGCGGTGATCGAGCGCTACCCGAGCATCGAGATGCTGCGCTGCGTGTCGAGCGGCACCGAAGCTACGATGAGCGCGCTGCGCGTGGCGCGGGGCTTCACCGGTCGCGACGCGATCGTGAAGTTCGACGGCTGCTACCACGGGCACTCGGACGCGCTCCTGGTCAAGGCCGGCAGCGGCGCGGCAACCTTCGGCAACCCGGACAGCGGCGGCGTGCCCGCCAGCGTGGTCGAGCACACGGCGACCTTGCCCTTCAACGACGTGGGCGCGCTCAAGGCGCTGTTCAACGAGGCCGGCTCGCGCATCGCTGCGGTGATCGTGGAGCCGGTGGTCGGCAACATGGGCTGCGTGCCGCCGGATCCGGGCTTCCTCCAGACCCTGCGCGCGGTGTGCACGGAGGCCGGCGCCCTCCTGATCTTCGACGAGGTGATGACCGGCTGCCGCCTCGCGCGGGGCGGCGCGCAGGAGCGCTTCGGTATCGTCCCCGATCTGACCTGCCTCGGGAAGGTCGTCGGCGGCGGCATGCCGTTGGCCGTGTACGGCGGGCGCCGCGACGTGATGCAGAAGATCGCGCCGCTTGGCCCGGTGTATCAGGCCGGCACGCTGAGCGGGAACCCGGTGGCGGTGAGCGCCGGGCTCGCCACGCTGGCCGAGCTCGGGCCCGCGGCCTACGACAAGCTCGAGACGCTCGGGGCGCGCCTCGAAGCCGGGCTCGCGAGCGCGGTGAAGCAGGCGGGGGTGACGGCGACCGTGCAGCGCGTCGGCTCGATGCTCACGCTGTTCTTCCACCCGGGTCCGGTGCGCTCCTGGGGCGACGCCGACAAGTGCGATCGCGAGCGCTTCGGGCGCTGGCACCGCGGCCTGCTCGAGCGCGGCGTGTACTGGCCTGCCTCACAGTTCGAGGCCGCGTTCATCAGCGTCGCGCACACCGAGGCGGACATCGACGCGACGCTCGAGGCGGCGGCTGAAGCACTGACGTGAGCGTCACCAGGAGCCGTGGCTGCCGTGCGAGCCGTGGCTGCCGTGCGAGCCGTGGCTGCCGTGCGAGCCGTGGCTGCCGTGCGAGCCGTGGCTGCCGTGCGAGCCGTGGCTGCCGTGCGAGCAGTGCTGCGCCGGGAACACACCGTCGGGACCGCCGAGCTCCGGGACCTCGGCGCAGTTGTCCTTCGCCTTCTCGATCACCACGTCCTCGGCCTTGCTCAGCATGCCGCGAGCACTGCGCGAGAACGTCGGAAGCTTCCCCGACCCGTCGTCCTTGGGGGGCACGAGCGGGAGCTTAGCGCAACCCGCCGAGCCGCACTAGCCAGGCCTCAGAACTCGCACACGGTGCAGCCGGCCTGCGAGGTAGACGGGCAGTTCTTCGTCCCGCTCGACCACCCGGGGGCGACGTGCCCGCAAGTGGGTGGTTCGGTCCTCAGACCGTCCGGCCCTGCTCGCCCTTCACGCGCTTTCGCAGCGTGGCCTGCGCGGCCGCGAGGCGCGCGATCGGCACCCGGAACGGCGAGCACGAGACGTAGGCGAGGCCCACGTCGTCGAAGAAGAATATGCTCTCCGGATCGCCGCCGTGCTCGCCGCAGATGCCGAGCGAGATGTCCGGGCGCGCTTTCTTGCCGCGCTCGACCGCCATCTGCACCAGCTGGCCCACGCCTTCGGTGTCCAGGGAGACGAACGGCTCGTGGGGCAAGATGCCCTGATCGACGTACTCCGGCAGGAAGCGCCCGGCGTCGTCGCGCGAGAGGCCGAGCGTGGTCTGGGTCAGGTCGTTGGTGCCGAAGGAGAAGAACTCTGCGACCTCCGCCACCTTGTCCGCCAGGAGCGCCGCGCGCGGCAGCTCGATCATGGTGCCGTACTTGTACTTGACCTGAACCCCTTGCTCCTTGAAGACGTCTGCGGCGACCTCGGTCACCACGGCCTTCATCAGCTCGAGCTCCTTCTTGCTGAGCGAGAGCGGGATCATGATCTCGGGCAGGACCTCGATGCCCTCCTTCTTGACCTGGCAGGCGGCGGTCAGGATGGCGCGGGTCTGCATCGCGCAGATCTCCGGGTAGGTCACGGTCAAGCGCACGCCGCGGTGGCCAAGCATCGGGTTGAACTCGTGGAGCTCGCTCACCTTGCGACCGAGATCCGAGGGAGACACGCCCATCGTCTTGGCCAGCTCCTCGATCTGGCTGTGCTGCTGCGGCAAGAACTCGTGCAGCGGCGGGTCGAGGTAGCGAATCGTGACGGGCAGCCCCTTCATCTCGCGGAAGATGCCGACGAAGTCCTCGATCTGGAACGGCAGGAGCTTGTCGAGGGCCTTCTTCCGCGCCGTCACGTCGCCGGCCAGGATCATCTCGCGCACCGCGGCGATGCGCGTGTCCTCGAAGAACATGTGCTCGGTGCGGCACAGGCCGATGCCTTCGGCGCCGAGCTCCCGGGCCTTCTTCGCCTGATCGGGCGTGTCGGCGTTGGCGCGCACGCGCATGCGTCGGGCCGCGTCGGCCCAGCGCATCAGCTCTTCGAGCTCGCCGCTGAGCTTGGGCTCCACCTTCGGGACGTCGCCCAGGAACACGGAGCCGCTCGAGCCGTCGATGGTGATCACGTCACCCAGACGCACGATGGTGATCTCGCCCCCGTCGGGCCGCACCGTCATCATCTGCGTCTCGTAGTCGATGCTGATGTTGTGGCAGCCGACGACGCAGCTCCGTCCCATGCCGCGGGCGACCACCGCGGCGTGGCTGGTTGCGCCGCCGCGCGCCGTGAGGATGCCCTTCGCGGCCTTCATGCCGTGCAGGTCCTCCGGAGAGGTCTCCACGCGGACCAGGATGACGGCTTCGCCCTTCTCGGCGCGCTTCTCGGCCTCGTCCGCGCTGAACACCACGCGGCCGGTGACGGCGCCGGGTGACGCGGCCAGGCCGTGGGCGAGGGCGGCCACTCCGGCCTTCGGGTCGATGGACGGGAAGAGCAGCTGCTCGAGCCGGCCGGCCTCCACGCGCAGCACGGCTTCGTCCTGGGTGATCAGCCCCTCCTTCGACATGTCCACCGCGACCTTCACCTCGGCCCGGGCGGCGCGCTTGCCGTTCCGGGTCTGGAGCATGAACAAGCGGCCGTCTTCGATGGTGAACTCGATGTCCTGCATGTCGCGGAAGTGACCTTCGAGCTTGGCCTGGATGTCGTGGAGCTGTTTGTAGCTCTCCGGCAGCGACTCCTCGAGGGAGAGCCCCGCCGTGCTCGGCCCCTTCATGATGGGCCGCGGCGTGCGGATGCCCGCGACCACGTCCTCGCCCTGCGCGTTCGGCAGCCACTCGCCGAAGAAGCGCCGCTCGCCGGTGCTCGGGTCGCGCGTGAAGGCAACGCCGGTGGCGCTGGTCTCACCCAGGTTGCCGAACACCATGCTCTGCACGTTCACGGCGGTGCCCCACTCGCTGGGGATGCCGTGCATCTTGCGATAAAGAATGGCGCGGTCGTTCATCCAGCTGTCGAACACGGCGCCGATGGCGCCCATCAGCTGATCGACGGGCTTCTCGGGGAAGCCCTTGCCCGTCGCCTTCAGGATGACCTGCTTGTAGTCCTCGACCACTTGCTTCAGGAGGTCGGCGCTGAGCTGGCTGTCGGGGACGGCGCGGACCAGGGCCTCGACGTCCTCGGGCACCTCGATGCCGAGCTCCTTTGCCATCAGGCGGCGGCTCTTGTTGAGCGCCTCGTGGAAGGCGTGCGGCTTCACGTTCAGCACGACGCTGCCGTACATGCCGAGGAAACGCCGGTAGGCGTCGTAGACGAAGCGCGGGTTCTTGGTGCGCTCCGCGAGGCCCTTGGCCGTCTCGTCGTTCAGGCCCAGGTTCAGGATGGTGTCCATCATGCCCGGCATGCTGGCGCGCGCGCCGCTGCGCACGCTGACCAGGAGCGGGTTGCCCGGGTCGCCGAACTTCTTGCCGAGCTCCTTCTCGAGCCAGGTCATGTTCTCGGCGACGGCGTCCGAGAGCCCCGCGGGCATCTGCTGACCGGCCGCGTTGTAGGCCGTGCAGACCTCGGTGGTGATGGTGAAGCCCGGCGGCACCGGGATGCCGAGGTTCGCCATCTCCGCGAGGCCCGCGCCCTTGCCTCCGAGCAGGGGCTTCATGTTGCCGTTGCCGTCCGCTTTGCCAGCCTGGAACCGGTAGATGATCTTCTGCGTGCTCATGCTGAGCGGCGTCATCGCAGAGCGGGCGAGCGGGTGCAAGGAGTGCGCGGGCGCGAAGTCGATTGCGCGGCGCAACGCCTGCACGACGCGAAGCGTCGAAGACATCGGAAAGCCAACGCGTTCCGTGCGTGGTAGACCGTGATTCACCGATGACCCAAGCCGTGGACCGCCCCGTCGGCAAGACGCCACTGGTCAAGGTGGAGGGCGTCTACGCCAAGCTGGAGTGCACGAACCCCTGCGGCAGCATCAAGGACCGCATCGGCCAGTACGTCCTGGAGGAGAGCCGGCGTCAGGGTTTGCTCCAGCCGGGGCAGCGCATCGTGGAGGCGACCAGCGGCAACACCGGCATCGCCATCGCGTTCTTCGCGCGCAAGCTGGGTCATCCGGTCACGATCGTGATGCCGGAAAACATGACGGAAGAGCGCAAGCAGGCGCTCCGCTCCCTCGGGGCCGACGTGATCTTGTGCTCCGCCCAGGGCAGCTTCGCGGAGGCAGCGCGCATTCGCGACCAACTGGCGGCCGAGCACGGCTGGTTCAATCCCGATCAGTTCTCCAATCCGCTCAACGTCGAGTGTCACGAGCGCACCACGGGGGAAGAGATCATCGAGCAGCTCCGGGTGCGACACCTGGGCGAGCTGGACGCGTTCGTGGCCGGCGTGGGCACCGGCGGCACCTTGATCGGCGCCGGCCGCCGGCTGCGCGCGCGCTTCCCGCACCTGCGCCTCGTGGCCGTCGAGCCCACGGAGTCCGCCGTGATGAGCGGCGGTCCCCCGGGTAGCCACGGCATCGGCGGCATCGGCGACGGCTTCATCCCCAACATCGCCAGCGACGGCAACGGCGGCCTACACCCATCCATCAACGAGGTCGAGTGCGTGTCCACGGAGGAGGCGCGGGCCGCCGCGCGACACCTGGGAGAGGCGCACGGCTTCTGCGTGGGCGTCTCCTCCGGCGCGAACTTCGTCGCGGCCAAGCGGCTGGCGGAGCGCTTCCCGACCGTGGTCACGGTCTTCGCGGACGGCTACTCGAAGTACCTGTCGGTCGGCCTGAACCACTGCGAGCCCGGCCGCTGCGCCTTCGAGCACGACTCCTTGGTGTCGCCCGACGCGTTGCTGTCCGGACACCGTTGACGGGGCGTCGGCGCTAACTACCCGCCGGCGCGCCGTCGAACTTCGCCCGAACCGCTGCACGCAGCTCGGCGAGGCCTCGGACGGAGAAGGCGCGCGCCAAGACCAGGTAGATCACGAGCGCGAGCGTGCCGCGCAGGGCGAAGTCGAGCGCGGGCGCGAGGCCCGCCGTGAGGCGTCCGAGCGCGAGGAGCGCGAGCGAGACCGCGAGGGATGCGCCCAGCGCGCCGCGCACCGCACGGAACACGTCCGAGACCTTCATGCCGATCAGCCGCCCGACCCAGGCGAATCGCGGCACCGACAGCACGAGCACCGAGACGGCGGCGTAGCAGGCGGCCACCGACTCGATGCTTCCGAGCCAGATCCCGAGCACGATGCCCGCGATGGTGAGCGAGCCGGCGAACAGGCCCCAACGCAAGAGGAGATCGGTGCGGCCGAGGGCCATGTAGAGCCAGCCGACCGTCGAGCCCACCGCGTGGGACGCGCCGGCGATGCAGTAGATGGAGAGCACGGTCTTCGCCGGGACCCACGCCGGGCCGTACAGAACGCGGATGAACGGCTCCGACAGCACGGACAGCGCGAACAGCACCGGGAACGTCACGAACGCGATCACCGCCACGACGCGCAGGTATTGCTCACGAATCCGCGCGGGATCGCGCTGTAGCTTGGAGAACGCCGGGAACATCACCCGCGAGAGCACCGCGCCCACTTCTGTGACCGGCATCATCATGGTCGAGAAGGCGCGGCTGTAGAGGCCGAGCGGGCGCGCGCCGAGCACGCGGCCGATCAGCAGGTCGTCGACCTGTCGCGCCCAGTACTCGAGCACGCTGTAGCCGAAGAGGTGCGAGCTGAACCCCCAGAGCTCCGCCAGCGCGGAGCGCTGGAGCACGAGCCGGGGGCGCCAGCCGGAGAGCATGAGCAGCGCTGCGGTCGAGCCCAGCGTCGAGGCCAGCGGCATCGCCACCAGGGCCCACGGCCCGAACCCCTGGAGCGCCAGCGCGAGACCCACGGCGCTCGACGCGACGCTGGCGACGATCTCGGCCAGAGCGAGCTTGTCGAAGCGCATCGCTCGGGTGAGCACCGCGCTCTGCACCATGCCGAGCGGGGCGAGCACGAAGTTCAGGGCGAGCGCCCGCGTCATCCAGGTCACGCGGCTCTCCCGGTAGAACGTGGCCAGCGCAGGCGCGGCCGCGAACAGCGCGAGCCCGAGGGCGGTGCCGAGCGCCAGGTTCGCCCAGAACACGCTGGAGCGGTGCCGCTCCTCGATCTGCTCGCGCTGGATCAGCGCGGCGGACAACCCGATCTCGGAGAAGACGGCGAGGAAGCCGCTGACGACGACCACCATGCCGACGAGCCCGAAGTCCGCCGGCGTGAGCAGCCGGGCGAGCGCCAGCGCGACACCGAATCCGATCAGCTGGACGACGGTCTTGCCGGCGCCGGTCCAGGCCAGGCCGGCCTTGGTCTCGCTCGCGACGTCCAAGGCCCGAGGCTCACCGAGCTGCGCCGCGCGATCAACCGGGGGCTCACTCCTCCGGCGCCGCCGCGACCGCCGGCTCCTGGGCCCGCCGCGACACGAGCCAGCCGAAGGCGCCCGCCGTGAAGAACATGATCAGGCTGTAGATGGCAGGCGGAATGGCCATGGTCGAGTTGTTGAGCAAGAGCGGGCTCGACGCGATGGCGATGGCCAGCGTGCCGTTGTGGATGCCGATCTCCATGCCGATGGCGATGGCCTGGCGCCGCTCGACCTTGATCAGGAGCGGCACGAAGTAGCCGACGGTCATGCTGGCCAGGTTGAAGGCCAGGGCCGCGAGCCCGACCTGGCGGAAGAAGTCGCCGAGGTTCGCGCGCTCCTTCAGCACCGCCGACGCGATCACCAGGAGCAAGAACACCGCCGACATGATGCGCACCGGCTTCTCCAGCCCGTCGGCCAGCGGGCGCTTCTTGGCGCGAATCACCATGCCGATCGAGACCGGAATGAGCACGATGGCGAAGACCTGCAGCACCTTGTCGAACTGCAGCGGAATGGCCTTGCCTTCCCCCATGAACGCCGTCAGCGAGAGGTTCACGATGAACGGCAGCGTGAGCAGCGAGAGCAGGCTGTTGACCGCGGTGAGCGTGATGTTCAGGGCCACGTCACCCTTGGCCAGGTGGCTGAACAGGTTCGCGGTCGCGCCTCCCGGCGAGGCCGCGAGCAGCATCAAGCCGACAGCCAGCTCCGGCGCCAGCCCGAAGCCCCGCGCGATGCCGAAGCACACCGCGGGCAGGATGAGCATCTGGCACGCGAGCCCCACGATGACAGCGCGCGGGTAGACGACCACGCGACGGAAGTCCGCCAGGGTGAGCGACAGCCCGAGCCCGAGCATGATCACGCCCAGCGCGAGCGGCAGGAACACGGCGGTGATGACGTTGGATTGCATGGTCCCCTCTTCTGGCCGTCAGCCGGCGAGCAGGTTGAAGTGAGCGATGGCGGAGCAGGTGCGGTGGATCTGGCGCATCAGCTTGAGGCGGTTCTCGCGCACGCGAGGCTCCTCGGCCATCACCAGGATGTCGTCGAAGTAGCGCCCCAAGACCGGCGCGAAGGTGGCGATCGCGCCGAGCGCGCCAGGGTAGTCCCGGCTCTGCTGGGCGGCGCCGGTGCTCTTGCGAAGCTCGGCGAATGCGGCGAAGAGCGCCGCTTCCGAGGCGTGGACCTCCGCCACGACCTCGCTGGGAGCGACGGGCTCGCCGTCGGGAGCGTCCTTGGCGATGTTCGCCGCACGCTTGAACACCTCGCCAGCGGAGGCGCGCACCTGGGCGTCGAGTTGGGCCAAGGCGCGGGCGCGCAGCGCGACGTCGTGAGGGCGGTCGGCATGGACCGCGAGGCAGGCGTCCACCGCGTCCGCCGGCAGCTCTTGTTCCAGCAAGCCGCGCAGCCTCTGCTTGAAGAACGCGAGCAGCTTGTCGCTGGTCTCGGCGACGTCGCCGTCGAGCTTCACCCCCGCGTAAGCGGCGTACGCGCTGGCCACGGAGGCCGACAGCGACAGCTCCCAGCTCTTGTCGAGCACGGTGCGCAGCACGCCCAGCGCAGCGCGCCGGAGCGCCAGCGGGTCGGCGGCGCCCGTCGGGACCTGGCCGATGGCGAAGCAACCCACCAGGGTGTCCAGGCGATCGGCTAGCCCGACCAGCGCGGCGGCGTCGCTCGGCGCGGTGGGATCGTCGGCGCCGCGCGGCTGGTAGTGCTCGGCGATGACGCGGGCGACCTCGGGCTTCACTCCCTGCGCCAGCGCGTAGGCCATGCCCATCTCGCCCTGCAACTCCGGCAGCTCGCCGACCATCAGGGTCACCAGATCGCACTTCGCCAGACCGGCGCCGGCCACGGCGATCTCGATCGTGGCCGCCGGTAGCCCGAGCTCTGCGCCCAGGAGCGGCACCAGCCGCTCGACGCGCTTCACCTTGTCGCCCACGCTGCCCAGGCGCTTGTGGAACACCACGCCATCGAGCTTCGCGCGCCGCTCGGCGAGCGGGTGCGCGAGATCCGTCTCGTAGAAGAACTTCGCGTCGGCCAGGCGCGCGCGCATCACGCGGTCGTTGCCGCGCCGCACATTGTCGGGCTTCTCAGCCGTGTTGACCACTGCCAGGTACTTGGGCAGGAGCTTGCCGCTCGGGTCGCGCACACCGAAGTAGCGCTGGTGACCCTTCGCCACGTCGAGGATCACGCGCTCCGGCAGCTTCAGGAACTCCGGGTCGAAGCTGCCGGTGACGATGTGCGGCTCCTCGACCAGCGACAGGTTCTCCTCCACCAGGAACTCGTCCTCGATGAGCGAGCCGCCCGCCGCCTTCGCAGCGGCGTGCAGGCGCTCGACCATGGTGCGTCGGCGCTCGTCCAGCTCCACGAACACGTGACGCTGGCGGAGCTCGGCGACGTAGGACTTGGCGTCGGTCAGGGCATGGACGCCGGGCGCGAGGAAGCGATGCCCGGCGGTAGTGCGCCCCGAGCGCACGCCGGCGAACGAGAGCCCCAGCTCGTCGGCGCCCAGCAGCGCACAGAGCCAGCGCACCGGGCGACCGAAGGCGACCTCGCCGTCCGACCAGCGCATCGACTTCTTGAACGGGATCTTCCCGCACACCTCACCGAGCGCCGCCGGCAGGAGCTCGCGTGCGGGCGCACCCTTCTCGCGCCGGCGACCGACCAGGTACTCGCCCTTCTCGGTGTCCTTGCGCGCGAGGGCTCCGACCTCGATGCCGAGCTTCTGCGCGAACGCCTGCGCGGCCTTGGTCGGCTTCCCCTCGGCGTCGAACGCGACGCGCGCGGGAGGGCCCAGCACCTCTTCGTCGAGGTCCGGTTGCTCCAGTGCCACCTGCTCGACCCACACCGCCAGCCGGCGCGGCGTACCGGCCGATTTCACCTCCCCGTGAGCGAGGCGGAGCTCCGCGAGCTTGGTACGAATCAGCGCGGGCAGGGCCTCGACTCCGGCGGCGACGAACGACGCGGGGAGCTCTTCGGTCCCGATTTCCAGGAGCAGCGTTTCGGCCATGGGGAGGCGGGAAGCTACCTCAGCGCCCCGGGATCGAGTAGCCGTGACGGACCCGGCAGTGCCGCGCTAAGCTCCGAATCGCGTGCCCCGCTCCCGATTCTCACTGCTGTTTGGCCTCGGCCTCGTGGTGGCGGCGTGCTCGTTTCCCGAGCACGACTTCATCCCCGCGGACGAATTCGAAAAGCTGAAGGACGGCGGGCAGCAGGGCGGCGGGGGCGCCGGCGGCTTCGGCGGCTTCGGCGGCACGGGCGCGACCGGGGCCATGGGCGGGACCGCGGGCGGCGGAGGCGCCAGCGGCGGAGGCGGAGGGAGCGGCGGCACTGGGGGGACCGGCGGCTCGAGCGGTGGCAGTGGTGGCGCACAGGGAGGCACCGGCGGCGCCACGGGTGGAACCGGCGGCGCCACAGGTGGAACCGGCGGCGCCACAGGTGGAACCGGCGGCGCCACGGGTGGAACCGGCGGCGCCACGGGGGGAGCCGGCGGCGCCACGGGTGGAAGCGGCGGCGCCACGGGTGGAAGCGGCGGCGCCACGGGTGGAACCGGCGGCGCCACGGGTGGAACCGGCGGCGCCACGGGTGGAACCGGCGGCACCGGCGGCGCAACTTGCGCGAGCGTCGTGATCAACGAGGTGTCGCCGGACGGAACGACGGGCAGCGACGAGCTCGTCGAGCTCCACAACAAGGGGACTTGCGCCGCCGCGCTGAGCGGCTGGACGCTCAAGTATTCGTCCGCCTCGGGCAGCACTCCCGCGAACGTCTGGGTTGGGGGAGCGGCCGATTCAATCGCCGCGGGCGCCTACTTCGTGCTCGGCGGCGACATGTTCACGGGCACGAAGAACGGCACGCTCACGGGTGGGCTGGCCGCGGCGGGTGGAGGCGTCGGACTGTTCGAAGGCACCACCAAGAAGGACAGCATGGCCTACGGCGGCGCGGCGACCACGCACCCCTTCCTGGAGGGCGCCACACCGGTCGCGAACATCCCCAAGAGCCAGTCCGCGGCCCGCAAGCCCAACGGGACGGACACCAACGTCAACTCGGCCGATTTCGCCATCGGTGCCCGCACCCCGGGCGCCGCCAACTGAGATGAAGATCGTCTGCCCGACCTGCCAGAAGCTCATCGACGACGCGCCCGCTGACTTCGAGCCGCGCCCCTTTTGCTCCATGCGCTGCAAGCTCCTCGACCTCGGTAACTGGCTGAACGAGAGCTACCGAGTCTCCGAGCCCATCGACGCGCTGGCAGACGGCGAAGAGCCCCCGAAGCAGAAGCTGAACTGAAGCCAGCTCGCCATTTTTCCCGGTGGCGCTACACTCCTTCGGCAAGGATGGCCGAACGCGGCGACAGCGTGCTTCGCGCGATCACCAACGACGGCGCGTTCCGAGTCGTGGTCGCAAAGACCACCAGGACGGTGCGCGGCGTGTTCGAGGCCCAACACGCCGGCGGCCCGACCGCGCAGCCGTTCGGCGATCTGATCACGGGCTCGGTGCTGTTTCGCGAGACCATGGCGCCCAACCTGCGCGTGCAAGGCGTGCTCAAGGGTGTCGGCGGACGCGGCAGCCTGGTCGCCGACTCGCACCCCTCCGGGATGACGCGCGGGTTGATCCAGCTGCCGGAGGGACAGGATGCGGTGGACACTGGGGACGGGGCGCTGCTTCAGCTCATGCGCACGCTGCCCGGCGGTCGCATCAACCAAGGTGTGGTGGAGATGCCACCCGGTGGCGACGTGTCCCGCGCGCTGATGGCCTACATGCAGACCTCCGAGCAAGTGGTGAGCATGGTCGCCGTGGGCACGCTCCTCGATGACGCCGGCATCTACGCCGCCGGGGGCTACCTGGTGCAGCTCTTGCCCGAGGTCGGACGCGGACCGCTCATGGTCATGACGGAGCGGCTCCGCGACTTCGAGAACATCGACGCTCAGCTCCGCGACGCGGCGTTCAGCCCGGAGTGGCTGCTCGAGCAGCTCCTCTACGGCATGGAGTACACGCGCCTCGAGGAGAGCGCGATCGGCTTCGACTGCTGGTGCGACGAGCTCCGCCTGCTCTCGGTGCTCGCGACGCTGGACCGCTCCGAGGTGGAGGAGCTCGTCTCCCACGGACAGACCCTCGAGATCACCTGCGACTACTGCAACGAAGAGTACCGCATCGCGCCGGCCCAGCTGCGCGGGCTCCTGGGCACGAGCTGACCCTGGACTGATGCGTTCACTCTGCTCCACCTTGCTGGCTCTGGGCGTGCTCTGGGCGTGCGCGGAGGGACCGCCGCCGAAGGCGCCCGAGGCCCGCGCACCGGAGCGCGCGCCCGCCACCGCGGACAAGGTCATCAGCGTGGTCGGCACCAACGATCTCCACGGCCACGTGGAGCACCTGGACGCGTTCGCGGGGTACGTGGCGCGCCTGCGCGAGCTACGGAGGGCCGACGGCGGCGTGCTCTTGGTGGACGCCGGCGACATGTTCCAGGGAACGCTGGAGTCGAACCTGGGCGAAGGCGCCGCGGTCATCGCCGCGTTCAACGCCCTGGGATACTCGGCCGCGGCGCTCGGCAACCACGAGTTCGACTTCGGCCCGACCGGGTCCGCGGAGCCGGGCGCGGGCGCGGACCCGCAGGGCGCGCTCCGGGCCAGGCTGACCGAGGCGCGCTTCCCCGTGCTGGCGGCCAACCTGATCGACACCCGGACTGGACGCATCCCGGAGTGGCAGAACCTGCACGCCTCGGTGCTGCTCGAGGTCGCCGGCGTGAAGCTCGGGCTCGTCGGCGTGCTCACCGACGAGACTCCGCGCATCGTCATGCCCGCGTACTTCAACGGCCTCGACGTCGGTCCGCTGGCGGTGGCGATCACTCGAGAGGCGGCCGACCTGCGCGCCCGCGGCGCGCGCGCGGTAGTCGTGCTCGCACATGCTGGGGGCGTTTGCCAGCGCTTCGACGACCCGCGGAGCGAGACGGCCTGCGAGGCCGACCAAGAGCTGAATCGCGTGGCGCGGGAGCTCCCGACGGGAAGCGTGGACGCGATCATCGGCGGGCACTCCCACGCCGGGGTCGCGCACTTCTTCTCCGGGATCGCGGTCGCGGAGGCGTACGCCTACGGCCGAGCGTTCTCTCGCATCGACCTCCGGGTGCCGGGGGACGCCAAGCGGAGCGTGACGGGACAGCTCTTCCCGCCTCGGCAAGTCTGCACCGACCGCGAAGCCCCGGTCTGCGTCCCCGGAACGTACGAGGGTGTGGCCACCCGGAAGGACCCTCGGATCGCTGCCAGCGTGGCCGGGTGGCGAGAAGCGGCCGCCACGCAGCGCGCAGAGAGACTCGGCGTGCAAGTGAAGCGCGCGGTGCGGCAGGACTACGCAGCGGAGTCACCCCTCGGCAACCTGTACGCCGACCTCCTGCTCGCCGCCGCGCCCGGCAGCGACGTCGCCATCGTCAACGGCGGCGGGCTCCGGGCGCCGCTGCCAGCGGGCGATCTGACCTACGGCCAGCTCTACGAGAGTCAGCCCTTCGACAACCTGGTGACCAGGCTGGAGCTGACGGGAGCAGAGCTCGGCCGGGTCATCGCTCTACACCTCGAGCGCGAGCGCCACGGCATCATCTCGATCGCCGGTGCGCGGGTCGGGGCGCGCTGCTACGGTGGCCGTCTGGTGGTGAGCTTGAAGCGCGAGAGCGGCAAGCCGATCGGCGACGCCGAGCGGGTCACGATCGTCACCAGCGACTACCTGGCAACGGGCGGGGACGAGCTCTTCGCAGGACCCGGGCGCCCCGCGCCGCGGGCAGAGACTGCGACGCAAACCGTGCGAGACGCGCTCGCCGGAGAGCTTCGCAGGAGAGGCGGCAGCCTGGACGGTGAGGACTCGAAGCTCCTCGACCCGAAGCAGCCTCGCCTCTCGCTGCCAGCTCCGCGGCCGATTCGTTGCCCAAACTGACGGCACGCGCGTGCATGTAGGGAAATGCCCGATGGGGCGCCCTCGAAGCCGGCTCGAATCTCGCTGGTTCCCACCCTACATGCTACCTTGCACGGCTGAGGATGACGGAGCCCAAGACTCCAGTAGACCTGCTCGATTCGGCCGAAACCATCTCGGTCGAGACCCAGAAGGTGTCGCCGTCGTCGAGCAAGCTCGACCCCTATACCGAGGGCCAGGTCATCGGGGAGAAGTACCGCCTGCTGCGCCGGCTGGGAGAAGGCGGCATGGCGAGTGTCTGGGTCGCGCACAACGAGGCGCTCGACATCCACGTCGCCATCAAGTTCATCCGCGCGGAGCTCCAGCACGCGGGGCTGGCCAACCGCCTGCTCCAGGAGGCCCGGGCCGCCGCCCGCCTGGGGCACCCGGCCATCGTCCGAGTCTCGGACTTCGGCAAGACCCCGGCGGGCGACCCGTACATCGTGATGGAGCTGCTGAACGGGGAGGATCTGGGCGCCGTCATCAAGCGCAAGGGCCCGATGCCCGCGCTCCGGGCCGTCCGTACGCTGCTGCCCATCGCGGATGCCCTGGCGGTGGCCCACGCCAAGAAGATCGTGCACCGCGATCTCAAGCCGGAGAACATCTTCCTGACTCAGGAAGAGAACGGCAAGACCCAGCCCAAGGTCGTGGACTTCGGCATCGCCAAGCTGGAACGCGAGGACAACCAGCGCATCACTCAGATGGGCGCCGCCATGGGAAGCCCGGCCTACATGTCGCCCGAGCAGGCGCGCGGTCTGGACGTCGATCACCGCACCGACATTTGGGCGTTGTGCGTGGTGCTCTACGAGGTCCTCACGGGCCTTTTGCCCTTCAACGGCAACACCTACACGGCGCTGGTCGTCGCCATCCTGGAGGGCAAGCCCAAGCCGATCACCGAGCTCGGCATCGGGGACGGCGAGCTCTGGAGCGTGATCGCGAAGGGCCTGGAGAAAGACCCGGATCAGCGCTGGGCCAGCATGCGAGAGCTGGGCGGCGCGCTGGCCCGCTGGGCGCTGGCCCACAGCGTGGCCGACGACATCACGGGCTCGAATCTCCACAGCTCCTGGATCGAGCGGCCCGCGGACTCGGTCCCCGCGGGTCAATCGATGATGCCGACCGTCAACGCGGCGCCGGTGGCTGCTGCCAGCTCCGGACACGGCGCGACGCAGCTCTCCGCGACGGTCTCCGGCGCGACGCCCGCCCGCGGTCGCTCCACCTGGATCGCCGTCGCCGTGGCCGCCGTCGTCGTCCTGGGCATCGGCGTCGGCGTCATACTGAAGAGCATCGGCAACCCGTCCGCCGCGCCCTCCCCCGAGAAGCCGACCGTGGCGCAGCCGACCGCGGCACCCGAGCTGACGCAGAAGCCGACCGAGCCCAAGGTCGAGCCGGCCGTCACCGCCAGCGCGGAGCCGGCCGCGAGTGCCGAGCCGGTGGCCAGCGCGGAGCCCGTCGCCACGCCGACGGGCAAGAAGCCGGTGGGCAAGCCGCCGGTGTCCAAGCCCGCGGTCAAGCCGGTTGAGACCACCGCGAAGCCGGCGGAGAAGCCGAAGCCGCCGGAAAAAGATCCTCTCGACCAACTGAAGACTTTCTGAGCTTTTGCCATGTTAGAGCGGGCTTTCTTGGGTAACCGATTCGTGTGGTGCGCGCTCGCCGGCGCGCTGACCCTGGCTTCGGCGAGCGCCGGCGCCCAAACGGCGGCGAAGCCCGCCGCCTCCCAGCCGAAGCGCGACGCGGACGCCAAGGCCCGGGCGCAGAAGCACTTCGAGCGCGGCGTGGCGGCCTTCAAGGCCGAGCGCTTCAAGGACGCCGTGGACGCCTTCCTCGACGCGCACCGCGAGTACCCGAGCCCGGCCCTGAGCTTCAACGCCGCTCGCGCCTACGACAAGCTCCTGGACACGGCGGGCGCGCTGCGCTTCTACCGCGAGTACCTGCGACAGAGCACCGACGCCAGCGATCGCGCCAACGTGGAGAAGCGGGTCGGCGAGCTGGAGTCTAAGCTCCAGACCGAGCGCGGCCGGCAGCAGGTCACCATCCTCTCCAACATCGAAGGCGCGACGGTTCGCATCGACGACCAACCGGTCGGGGTCGCGCCCTGGACCGGCGAGATCCTCCCCGGCACGCATCGGGTGAAGCTCTCTTTCGAGGGCTACCAGGACGCTGAGCAGTCGTTCGAGCTGACCGCGCACCGCGCCATGGACGTATCGGTGGAGATGCAACCGAAGGCGGCCGAGGCCGCAGGTCCCAAAGAGCCCGCGGGACCGACCACTCCGACACGTCCCGGCCAGGACGACAAGGGGAGCGGCGGAGTGAGCTGGATGACCTGGACCGCGTTCGGGGTCGGCGCGGTAGCCCTGGGCGGCGCCGCCGTGTTCGAGATGATGCGCTCGAGCTCCGAGGAGGACGTGAAGAACGAGCGGACCCAGCTGGCGCGCCACGATGCCTTCGACAAGATGGAGAGCCAGCAGACGACGGCCCGCATCTTCGCCGGGGTTGGCGCGGTGGCGGTGGTGGCCGGAGGCGTGCTCCTGGCCGTGGACCTGTCGAAAGGCAGCAGCAAGAGCGAGAAGCCGCCGTCCGTCGGCTTCGTTTGTCTTCCGGGCGGGTGCAGCGCCGCCTACTCCGGGCACTTCTAGGAGTTCGCATGGGGCGGGCGCGCATCACCTCTCGATTGCACCGCGTCCTCGGCGCCGTCTTCGCGCTCGCGATGACGGCGCTGCTCGCGCCGGCCGGCTGCGCCAGCGACGACTTGTCGAGCTATCTCGCCGAGGGCGAGTGCGACGCGAACGGGGAGTGCGCAACGGGATACCACTGCGTCGATGGCCTGTGCCTCCCCGATGGGACCGACGCCGGTGCAGACGCCGATCCGTGCGCGAGCTGTGCCGCCGGCGAGAAGTGCTGCGACGGCGCCTGCGTGGACGTCAACACCAGCTCCGAGCACTGCGGCGGTTGCGGCAAGCCCTGCCCGGGCACCACCTGCCAGGGCGGCGCCTGCACCAACGTCTGCAAGCTCGGGAGCCTGGACTGCGATCAGAACGTCACCAACGGCTGCGAGGTGGACGCGGCGGCGGATCCGAAGAACTGCGGCGCTTGCAAGGCGGCGTGCAGCGCGCCGGTCGGCGGCAGCGGCGCCTGCAAGGTCGGCGTCTGCACGCTCGAGTGCAGCGCTCCGGCGAAGCTCTGCGACGTCTCCTGCCTGGACGTCGCCAGCGATCCCGACAACTGCGGGGACTGCGCCACCGAGTGCCCCGCCGTGGCCAACGGGCTCAGGACCTGCGCCTCGGGCCAGTGCGGGGCCGGCTGCGACCAAGGTTTCACGAGCTGCGGCAGCGACGGCTGCGTGAACACCAAGACCGACCCGGCGAACTGCGGAACCTGCGGCACGCTCTGCCCGACCGGCGAGGTGTGCAACGTGGGCAAGTGCGACACGAGCTGCGGGTCGCTCACGCAGTGCGGCGCATCTTGCGTGGACCCGCAGGCGGACGTGGACCATTGCGGCGCCTGCGGCAACGCCTGCCCCGCCCCGAAGAACGGCAAGGCGACCTGCGCCGCCGGCAAGTGCGGCGGGAGCTGCGACGCCGGATTCGTGGCCTGCGGCGCCCTGTGCGTGGACATCAGCACCGACCCGAACAACTGCGGAGGCTGCGGGCTCTGGTGCACGGCGCCGGCCAACGCGCAGGCGATCTGCTCCGCGAAGAGCTGCGGCTTCGTCTGCAACACCGGCTACGCGCAGTGCGGCAACAAGTGCGTGGACACTGCCTCCGACGTCACGAACTGCGGGGCGTGCGGAAACGTCTGCGCCGCCGGCGAGCTCTGCGCGACGGGTAAGTGCGTGGCGAGCTGCCCCAGCGGGACGACCCAGTGCGGGGCGGCCTGCACCGACACCAAGAGCGACCCGGCCAACTGCGGCGCCTGCGGCACGGCGTGTCCCGGCACCCCGAACGGTCAGCCGGCGTGTACGAACGGCGCCTGCGACGTGACCTGCGCGACCAACTTCACGAAGTGCAACGGCGCCTGCGTCAACACCTCGAGCGATGCCCAGAACTGCGGCGCCTGCGGCAGCGCCTGCACGCCGCCGAGCGGCGGCTCCGTCACGTGCGTGACCGGGAGCTGCGTAAAGGCCTGCCCGGCCGGCCTCACCCTGTGCGGCAACGCATGCGTGAACGCGCAGACGGACAACATGAACTGCGGCGCCTGCGGCACCGCCTGCGGGAGCGGCAAGGTCTGCTCGAACGGCGCCTGCACCGTGAGCTGCCCGACCGGGACCACCAATTGCAGCGGTCAGTGCGTGGCCACCGGCTCCGACCCGCAGAACTGCGGCGCCTGCGGCAACGTCTGCTCGGCCCCGACGGGCGGGCAGGCTTCCTGCACGGGAGGGACCTGCGGCTTCACCTGCAACTCCGGCCTGATCAAGTGCGGCAACACCTGCGTGAATCCGACCCAGCTCCCGAACTGCGGGGGCTGCGGGGTCACCTGCGTGCCGGCCCCGGCCAACGGGTACCCGGTCTGCGCTTCGAGCTCGTGCACGTTCGGCTGCAACGGCGGCTACACCAAGTGCGGCACGGCCTGCGTCAACACCCAGATCGACAACAACAACTGCGGCGCCTGCGGCAACGCCTGCTCGGGCGGCAAGGTGTGCCAGGCCGGCCAGTGCGTCACGACCTGCACCGCCCCGCTGGTCAGCTGCGGCGGCCAGTGCGTGAACCCGCAGAACGATCCGAACCACTGCGGGACCTGCAACAACCAGTGCCCCACTCCTCCGCACACGATTCCGAGCTGCTCCGCCGGAGTGTGCGGGTTCAAGTGCGAGAGCGGCTGGGACGACTGCAACCCCAACGCCGCCGGCTGCGAGACCCGGGTGGACACCAACGTGCTCCACTGCGGTCGCTGCAACCGACAGTGCTCGAACAACGGCGTCATGTCCCTCGAGTGCAACAACGGCGTCTGCACCTCGACGTGCCAGCTCGGGAAGGTGAACTGCACGATGCCGGCGGCGGGCAACCTGCCGTCGCCGATGCCGGACAACGGCTGCGAGGCCGACACGAGCAACGCCAACTGCGCGGGTTGCGGGGCCGGCTGCGCAGCGACCAGTGGCACCTCGCTGGTCTGCAGCCCGGCCAGCCCGGCGCCCATCACCTGCGGCTGCAAACAGGACAGCGCCTGCACGGACAGCCCGACGGCGCTGGTGAACGGCTGCGACTCGAGCGGCGTGTGCAAGTGCGGTGGCCTGTTCTGTGCGGCGGGCGAGGTGTGCAAGTCGGGGGTCACCGGCGGCCTGGCCTGGTCGAGCCCGACGGCGATCACGCAGAGCTGCTCCTGCAACGGTGGCCCCGCCTGCGACACCAACATCTTCCAGGGGATCCCGGCCTGCTGTCCCGGCGCTGGCTGCGTGGTGGTGACTCACGACCCCGCGCACTGCGGCGGCTGCGGGCGGGCCTGCCCCATCGGCTTCGACTGCCAGGACTCCCTCTGCATCTGCGACAGCAACACCGACTGCGGGCCGGGCGGCACCTGCGAGGTGGGCAAGTGCCGCTGCGCCGGCGTGCTCTGTGGCCCTGGGAAACGCTGCGTCCTGAACGGGGGATGCGGGTGAGGAGAACGGCATGAGCAAGACCAAAACCTCGACCGTGCGTTTCCTGGCGGCGCTGTCGGCGTTCGTGCTCTGGAACGCCCTGGCCCAGACCGGCTGCGCCGCCGACGACCTGTCCGAGTACCTGGCGGGAGGTGCTTGCGACGACAACGGCGAGTGCGCGCCGGGGTTCGAGTGCAATAGCGGCAAGTGCGTGAAGCTCGGCTCCGGCGGCAGCGGCGGCGGAAACGACGCCGGCGACGCCGACCCGTGCGCCAACTGCGCCGCGGGCGAGACCTGCTGCAGCGGCGAGTGCGTGAGCTTGAAGACGAGCCCGCAGCACTGCGGCGCGTGCGACTCCCCGTGCCCCGGCACGACCTGCGTGAGCTCCGCCTGCACGAACACCTGCGCGCTGGGGTTCTTGGACTGCGACAACAACGTGGTGAACGGCTGCGAGGTGAACGCCGCCAGCGACCCGAAGAACTGCGGCGCCTGCAAGACCGAGTGCAGCGCGCCGGTGGGTGGACAAGCGGGATGCACCAAAGGGGCGTGCACGCTGGAGTGCGCGACTGGAGCGACGCTCTGCGACGTCACCTGCACCGACACCAGCGGCGACCCGGAGAACTGCGGGGGTTGCGCCAAAGCGTGCCCCGCGGCCGACAACGGCGCGCGCACTTGTTCCGGAGGGTCGTGCGGCGTCTCCTGTGACACCGGGTTCACGGGCTGCGGCGAGGACGGCTGCGTCAACACGCAGACGGAGCCGGCGCACTGCGGCGGCTGCGACAAGATCTGCGCCACCGGGCAGGTGTGCAACGCCGGCGCCTGCTCCACGAGCTGCGGCAGCATGACCCAGTGCGGAGCTTCCTGCGTGAACCCTCAGACCGACGTGGGCAACTGCGGAAGTTGCGGCAATGCCTGCCCCGCGCCGCAGAACGGCAAGGCGAGCTGCGCCGCCGGCGCCTGCGGGGTGACCTGCGACGCCGGCTTCGCCAAGTGCGGCACCGCGTGCACGGACACCAAGACCGACGCGCAGAACTGCGGCAGCTGTGGCAACGGCTGCACGGCGCCGGCCAACGCGACGGCGACCTGCTCGGCCAGCGCCTGTGGCTTCGTCTGCGACACGGGCTTCGCCAAGTGCGGTGACAAGTGCGTGGACACCAAGACGGACATCGCCAACTGCGGCGGCTGCGGGACGGCTTGCAGCACCGGCCAGCTCTGCGCCAACGGGGCGTGCGTGTCGAACTGCCCCACCGGCACGACCCAGTGCGGAACCCAGTGCGTGGACACCAAGACCGACGCCAGCAACTGCGGCGGCTGCGGCACGGCGTGCCCGGGCGTGTCGAACGGCGCCCCCGCCTGCGTGAACGGCGCCTGCGATTTCACCTGCAGCAACGGCTACACCAAGTGCAACGGCGCCTGCGTCAACACCGCCACCGACAAGAGCAACTGCGGCGCCTGCGGCAACGCCTGCCCCGCCGCGCCCACCGGCGGCAGCATGGCGTGCGCCAGCGGGACGTGCACGCCGAGCTGCGGCACCGGGCTCTCGCTATGCGGCAGCGCGTGTGTGAACAAGCAGACCGACAACGCCAACTGCGGCGCCTGCGGCAATGCTTGCGGCTCCGGCCAGGTCTGTTCCAACGGCGTGTGCACGCTGAATTGCCCCGGGGGCACGACGAACTGCGGCGGGCAGTGCGTCTCCACCGGCTCCGACGTGTTCAACTGCGGCGCCTGCGGCAACGCCTGCACGGCTCCGACCGGCGGGCAGGCGTTCTGCTCGGGCGGGCAGTGCGGCTTCAACTGCACCGGCACCCTGATCAAGTGCGGCAACGCCTGCGTGGACCCCACCAAGCTTCCAAACTGCGGGGGCTGCGGCAACGACTGCGCGCCTGCGCCTGCGAACGGCTACCCGGTCTGCGCCTCCAGCGCTTGCAGCTTCGCCTGCAACTCCGGCTTCACCAAGTGCGGCAACGCGTGCGTGAACACGCAGACGGACAACGCCAATTGTGGCGCTTGTGGCAACGCCTGTGGGAGCGGCAAGGTCTGTCAGAGCGGCCAGTGCGTGGTGAGCTGTACCCCTCCGCTCGTGAACTGCAGCGGCCAGTGCGTGAACACCCAGACGAGCCCGCAGAACTGCGGCGCCTGCGGCAACGTCTGCCCGAACCGGCCCAACAGCACGCCGACATGCGTCGGCGGCACCTGCGGGATCAGCTGCCAGTACCCGTGGCAGAACTGCAACGGCGTCCTGACGGACGGCTGCGAGATAAACTTCCAGACCAACCCGCTGCACTGCGGCGCGTGCGGGCGTGCTTGCCAGGACAACCACGTGATGTCGATCGCGTGCTCGAACGGCAGCTGCAACTCGACCTGCGACCTCGGCTACAGCAACTGCAACTTCCCACCGACGGGCTTCACGGACAACGGCTGCGAGACCGCCTTGGGGGACAACACCTGCGGCGGCTGTGGCGCGAACTGCGCGCTGCAGGCCTACTCCACGTCCGGCCTGGTCTGCGACCCGCAGTCTCTGCCGCTCAAGGCGTGCGGTTGCGCGAGCGCCTACCAGTGTGCTCCAGAGAAGACCGCCGAAGAGGACTGCGTGGGCAGCGTGTGCCAGTGCGGTGGCAACCTGTGCAATCCCGGTGAGGTGTGCAAAGCCGTGGGCAGCGGAGGCGGAACCGGCGGCACGAGCGGAACCGGCGGCACGGGTGGCACCACCGGCGGCGGAGGAACCACCGGCGGCGGGGGAACCACCGGTGGAGGCGGCACGGTCGGCGGTGGTGGCACCAGCGTCGGGGGCACAACCGGCGGTGGAGGCACGTCCGGGACCGGTGGCACCCAGGCGGCGGACGCAGGGAACGAAGTTTCCTACGCCTGCTCCTGCAACGGCGGCCCGCCCTGCGGGGCCGGTAGCTTCGCGACGACGTGTTGCCCGTCCGTCGGCTGTCGCGATCTCGCACAGGACCCGCTGAACTGCGGTGCCTGCGGTCGCCTGTGTCCGCCGGGCTTCACCTGCGAGAATGGCAAGTGCATGTGCGCGCAAGTGGCGGACTGCCAGATGGGTGGCTCGACCGTCGCATGCGCCAAGCAGGGGCCCACGAACGTCTGTCAGTGCGGCTCGACCTACTGCCCAGAAGGTGCGCGCTGCTTCCCCGGCAACGTTTGCCGGTAGGCGTCGCGATTGAGCCGCGCTCCCTCGACGTGGTACGCTGAAACGCTGTGATCGGGCGGCGCGCACCTCTGCGCCATGTGCTCTCTGTGCTCGTGGCTCTCGCTCTGGCGAGCTGCTTCGTCTCCATCGACGAGCTGCAAGAGAAGCCGGGCACCGGCGGCGTGGGCGGCACGGACGCGGGCACCGACGCCGACCCTTGCGCCGCGTGCGCCTCCGACGAGACGTGCTGCGACGGCGCGTGCGTGGACCTGAAGACCAGCGACCTCAACTGCGGCTCGTGTGGAGCGGCGTGTCCGGGCACCACTTGCACGAACGGGAAGTGCACGAACCAGTGCGCGCTGGGGTTTCTGGACTGCGACAACAACGTGGTCAACGGCTGCGAAGTGAACGCCGCCCAAGATCCGAAGAACTGCGGCGCCTGCAAGACCGAGTGCAGCGCGCCCGTGGGTGGACAGGCGGGCTGCGAGGCCGGCGCTTGCAAGCTCGACTGCGGCGCCAGCGCCACACTGTGTGACGTCACCTGCGTCAACACCAGCGGCGACCCCGAGAACTGCGGCGCCTGCGCCCAGGCCTGCCCGCCCGTGAGCAACGGCGCGCGCGCCTGCGACGCCGGCAAGTGCTCGGCGAGTTGCGACTCGGGGTTCACCGCGTGCGGCGAGTCCGGCTGCGTGAACACCAAGACCGACCCGAGCAACTGCGGCAGCTGCGGGAAGATCTGCGCCACCGGCGAGGTCTGCAACGCAGGCGCTTGCTCGACGAGCTGCGGCAGCCTCGCGCAGTGCGGCGCTTCCTGCGTGGAGCCGCAGACCGACGTCGAAAACTGCGGAGGCTGCGGCAACGCCTGTCCCGACCCGCCGAACGGCAAGCCGAGCTGCGCCGCCGGCAAGTGCGGCGTGACCTGCGACGCCGGCTTCGCCCAGTGCGGCGCGAGCTGCACCGACACCAAGGCCGACCCACAAAACTGCGGCGCCTGCGGCACGACTTGCACTGCGCCAACCAACGCCACGGCGACTTGCTCCGGCAGCGCCTGCGGCTTCGTCTGTGACACCGGCTTCTCCAAGTGCGGAGACAAGTGCGTGGACGTCAAGGTGGACCCCACCAACTGCGGCGCCTGCGGCAACGCTTGCAAGGGCGGCGATCTCTGCGCCGCTGGAGCCTGCGTGTCGATCTGCCCGACCGGCACCACGCAGTGCGGCGCCCAGTGCGTGGACGTGAAGACCGATCCCAGCAACTGCGGTGGCTGCGGCACGGCTTGCCCCGGTGTGGCGAACGGCATGCCCACTTGTACTGCCGGCGCTTGCGACCTCTCGTGCAGCACGGGCTACGCGAAGTGCAACGGTGCCTGCGTGAACACCTCGAACGACAAGGAGAACTGCAGCGCCTGCGGCAAGGCATGTCCGGCTGCTCCGGTCGGCGGCAGCATGGCGTGCATTCTGGGCACCTGCCTGGCGAGCTGCGGCTCGGGCCTCTCCCTGTGCGGCAACGCCTGCGTGAACAAGCAGACCGACAACAACAACTGCGGGGCGTGTGGCACCGCCTGCGGGTCGGGGAAGGTCTGCTCGAACGGCGTGTGCACGCTGAGCTGCCCGACCGGCACCACCAACTGCAGCGGGCAATGCGTGGCAACGGGCTCCGACGTGCTGAACTGCGGCGCCTGCGGCAACGCCTGCGCTGCGCCCAGCGGCGCCACGGCGACCTGTTCGGCCGGCGCCTGCGGGTTCACCTGCAACGCGGGCTTGCTCAAGTGCGGCGCTTCTTGCGTGAACCCGACCCAGCTGCCGAACTGTGGTGGCTGCGGCAACGCCTGCACCCCGGCGCCGGCGAACGGGTATCCCATCTGCACGTCGAGCAGCTGCAGCTTTGCGTGCAACTCCGGCTTCACCAAGTGCGGCAGCGCATGCGTCAACACTCAGACCGACAACTCCAACTGCGGCGCCTGCGGCACCGTCTGCACCGGCGGCAAGGTGTGCCAGGCCGGACAGTGCGTCCTGAGCTGCACCCCCCCGCTGGTGAACTGCGGCGGCCAGTGCGTGAACACCCAGACGAGCCCGCAGCACTGCAGCGGGTGCAACATCGGCTGCCCGGTCTTCGAGAACTCCGTCCCCACCTGCATCGGAGGCGCCTGCGGCTTCACCTGTAGCTCCGGGTACGGGGACTGCAACGGCAGCAAGACGGACGGCTGCGAGGCCAACGTCAACCTGGATCCGATGAACTGCGGCCTGTGCGGTCGGACTTGCAGCACCGCCAAGGTGCTCTCCCTGGACTGCACCAACGGCCTCTGCACGCCGTACTGCTCGTCCGGCTTCGACGACTGCTCGCAGCCGCCTCCACCCGTCACGGACGACGGCTGCGAGAAGCCGACCTCCACGGACCCCGACAACTGCGGGACCTGCTCCAACGCTTGCACCGCCTCGAACTTGAAGGCGTGCGTGACGGGCCTGTGCGGCTGCACGGCGGACGCCGAGTGCGGGACCGGCGGCAAGTGCCCACTCGCCGCTTCCGGCCCCCGCAGCTGCGAGTGCAACGCCACCAAGTGCCAGGTCGGCGAGACCTGCAAGAGCGGCAACTGCAGCTGCAACGGCGGCGACAAGTGTCAGCTCGGCGCCACGTGTTGCACGTCGGGCTGCCGCGCGCTCTCCACCGATCCGCAGAACTGCGGTGCCTGCGGTCGGGTGTGTCCGGACGGCTTCGTCTGCTCCGCTGGGGTCTGCAAGTGCGACAACTCTGCCGACTGCAACTATGGCAGCCCGGGCAGCTGCAACCTGGACGGCGGCTACTGCGTCTGCGGCTCTACCGAGTGCCCGCCGGGGAGGCGTTGCATGCCGAACGGGAGCTGTGGCTGAGCGGCGTTTGGCGGTCGCGCTCGCGGTCGCGCTGGCAACGGGCTGCGCGGAGGACGAGCTCGGCGGCTCGCTGTCGCACGGCGATTGCAGTCCAAGTGGCAAGTGCGCCGACGGCTACGAGTGCAACGCGCAGAACCAGTGCGTCCCGGCCGGCGACGGCGGGACGGACTCCGGCCTCTCGGACGTGCAGTCGGACGCGCCGTGCGCGAATTGCCCGAGCGGGTTCATCTGCTGCGACGAGGTCTGCACCGACAAGAACGCCGATCCGGCGCACTGCGGGAGCTGCACGAACGCCTGCCCGGGCACGGTCTGCCAGGCGGGGACGTGCACCAACGAGTGCCAGCCCGGCTTCGCCGACTGCAACAAGAACGTGCTGGACGGCTGCGAAGCCACCGCGGCGAGCTGCCCTGCCGACGCGGCGGCGGACTGACTCGACTCTCACTGTCTTGGCATGAGCAGATCGCGGGCTGCCACTGAGACCGGGACCCACGAGAACGCCGGCGAGGCCGGAGCGCCCCCACCATCAGGTGGGAGTCGTCGCCTGGCGCCGCTGGGCGGGTCTCGACAGAAACCCCGCACGAGGCAGGGCGCAGCAGCAAACGCGGGGAACGAAGGGGTCGGCGCTCCCTTCAGGGCGCGGCGGGCTGAGCCTTCTTGCGCAACGTGATCAGTTTCTCCTGCTGAATGCGCTGAGCGGCTTCCGGGTCCACGTAGTCGCTGTGGCAGCTCGCCTTGCCGCTCTCGGCTGCCACCGCCTGCTTTGTCTTGCTGGCCAGGCGGTGGAGCTCCTCCGGCGGCAGCACGCCGCGCTTCTCCAGCATGGCGCGCTGCTCGGGGGACAGCGCCGGGCTCTTGAGCACTCGCTCGCGCTCGAAGCCCTCGGCCTTGCCGCTGGCGAACTCCACGATCTCCTTCGAGATGCGCACCGAGCACCAGTCGTGGCCGCACATCGCGCAAAAATCTGTGTCCACGTCCAGGTCCTCGTCGTGCAGCGCCCGCGCATAGTCGCCGTCGAAAGCCAGCTCGAAGTGTTTCTCCCAGTTCAGCGCCGCGCGCGCCTTGGTCAGGTCGTCGTCCCAGTCGCGGGTCCCCGGGATGCCGAGGGCGACGTCGGCGGAGTGGGCGGCGATCTTGTAGGCGATGCAGCCCTGCTTCACGTCGTCCTTCTTGGGCAGGCCCACGTGCTCCTTCGGCGTCACGTAGCAGAGCATCGACGCCCCGTGGTACGCCGCGGCGGTCGCGCCGATGCAGCTGGTGATGTGGTCGTAGCCGGGGAAGACGTCGGTGACGATGGGGCCGAGCACGTAGAACGGCGCGCCGTGGCAGAGGCGCCGCTCTAGCTTCATGTTGTACTCGATCTGATCGAAGGGCACGTGCCCCGGCCCCTCGATCATGACCTGAACGCCCTTCCGCCAGGCGCGCTCGGTCAGCTCCCCCAGGGTCTCGAGCTCGCGGAGCTGAGCCTCGTCGCTGGCGTCGGCGAGCCCGCCGGGCCTGAGGCCGTCGCCCAGCGAGAACGACACGTCGTACTCGCGCATCACGTCGCAGATGCGCTCGAACAGCGAGTACATGGGGTTCTGCTTGCCGTGGACCAGCATCCACTTCGCCAAGAGCGAGCCGCCGCGGCTGACGATGCCGATCACGCGCTTCTGCACGAACGGCAGGTGCTCGCGCAGCACGCCGGCGTGGATGGTGAAATAGTCCACGCCTTGCCGAGCCTGGTGGCGCAGGGTCTCGAGGATGACGTCCTCGCTCAGCTCTTCGATCTTGCGCCCGATGATCATCGAGTAGATCGGCACCGTGCCGATGGGCACGCGGGAGGCGCGGATGATGGCGTCACGGCAGGCGTCCAGATCGCCGCCGGTGGAGAGATCCATCACCGTGTCGGCGCCCCAGCGCACGCTCCAGCGCATCTTCTCGACCTCCTCGTCGGTGCCGCTGGACACCGGCGACGCGCCGAGGTTCGCGTTGACCTTGGTCCGGCTGGCCCGACCGATGCACATCGCGTCGAGCCCGAAGCCCAGGTGCACGCGGTTGGCAGGGATGATCATGCGGCCGGCGGCGACCTCGTTCCGCACCTGCTCGGGGCTCAGGTGCTTCTCCCGCTCGGCGACTCGGCGCATCTCCGGCGTGACCACTCCCAGCCGCGCGTGCTCGAGCTGGGTGACCGGCACGAACCCCGCGGGCGCGACGGCGAACCCATCGGCTCCACGGCTCCAGCCCTCCGGCAGGAAGTCCCACGCGGTCTTGTCGCTGGGCGCCGGCATGCCGGGCGTGTCGGGCGACGAGAACGCGAGCGGTCCGCCGACGTCGTCGGGGTTGGCGAAGGAGCCAGGCGTGGTGCCCTCGCGAAGCGTCGAGGGGTTCTGGGCGCCACGGAGCGGCAGGGTCCAAGCGGGCATTTCGAAGCGGTCCTTCCTGTCGCTCGTGGTGGAAGGGACGCCGGGGCCGCCGGTCGTCGCATTCCTCCGCTGGTCCGAACCAGATCAGGTCTTGCGGGTCCGTCTCAGCTGCCCTCCACCGAGGTGGGGGGCCGCGCCCCGAGCGACGCCGAAGCTCGTAACCGAGAAACCGAGCGGCCGCCAGTCGTGCCAAGCTCTCGGCCGTGGAACGCCGCCGCTGGGCGAAAATCGCGATGGTTGCCCGTTGGAAGCCGGTGCACCTGGGGCACGCCGCGGTAATCCGGGCGCTCCTGCGCTCGGCCGACCAGGTCGTCCTGGGGATCGGCAGCTCGAACAAGCTCGACGTCCACAACCCGTTCAGCGCCGCCGAGACCCGGGAAATGCTCGAGCTGGTGCTCGAGGGCTCCGCGGACCGGGCGACCATCGTGGACATCCCGGACCTCGGCGATCCGCCGCGCTGGCGGCTGATGGTGCGGGAGCTCCTGGGTCCGCTCGACGCCTTCGTGACCGCGAATGCCTGGGTGAAGGGGCTCATGGCGGAGGACTACGGAGTAGTCCACCCGGTCAGCCTCCTCGAACCGGGCGAGCAGGTGCGCGTGTCCGGCACCATGGTCCGGCTCGCCATGGCCCGCGGGAGCGACTGGCGCAGCCTCGTCCCAGATCGAGTCGCGGACTACCTGGAAGAGCGGGGGCTTCGAGAGCGGTTCGTGCGCGAGTTCGGCTTGAAGACCTTGGCCGTCATGCCCGGGTGACCAAAGCACACACATCGCGGGTGACGCCGGTCAGCCGACGCTCTTGTTGCCCGGACCGCGGCCGGTTTATGTTGAGGGGCTATTTTCGGCAAGGGAGCTCAAATGTCGAGGTTCGTTCTTCTCGCGGCAACAGCCGCTGTCTCACTCTCGATGGTCGGTGCGAATGGCTGCGGTGGCGGCGGGATCAAGCCGGGCCCGAACGGCAACGGCACCGGTATCCCCGGACGGCAGTCAGCAGACGTCGTCTCGACCTACGCCGAACCGCTCATCGTCGACTGGGAGCCGGATCACCGCACGGACCTGGAGGTCCTGACCCGCGACCGCATCGCCGTCGTCCGCTACCAGAAGAACGCCATCAAGATGCTGAAGGACTGCTCGATCGAGGGCAGCTACGGCTACGTCGGCGTGAACAAGAAGGAGCAGCTGATTCGCTACGACTCTCTGGACGAGGTCGCGGCGAACCTGCCGGGCATCTTCGCGATGGGCGGCGCGAAGCTGGGCGCCGACATGCAGAAGGGCACCACCCTCGACATCGGTCTGGTCATCGTCGGCAAGCGCACGGCGGTGCGTACCCATGCGGACACCGCCGAGCTCAAGGGTGAATGCGACGGCGCCACTCACTTCGTGCGCGGGGCGACCATCGGCGCCTTTGCGGTGAAGACCGGCGAACGCTCGAAGATGGGCACGGTGGCCGGCTTGTTCGGCGCCGGCGTCGAAGCCAAGACCTCGAGTAGCCGCTCGGTCTCCAACAAGGACGGGTCCATCGAGAAGTGCGAGACCGCCAGCACCGAGGCCCAGAAGGCACCGGAGGGCTGCGGCTCGCTCCTGCGCCTCGAGCTCCGACCGCTCGGCGCCCCCAAGAAGGCCGCCAAAGACGCCCAAGGCGTGGCCGCGAAGACCGACGAGATCCCGGAGTGCAGCGCGGGCTTCGTCTGGGACGGCGCGAAGTGCGCGAAGCAGTCCACGGTCAAGGCCTTTGCTTGCTCGGGCAAGAACGAGGGCGAGTGCCGCGGCCAGTGCGACAAGAACAACCCCAAGAGCTGCGCCCAGCTCGCGGTCATCTACCGGAACGCCGGCAAGGACCAGATGCAGGCCGTCGCCTTCTTCAAGAAGGCGTGCGGCCTGGGCGACGAGTCGGCCTGCGCGGAGTACGGCTCACACCTCCTGAGCGGCATCGGCGTCTCCGCCGACCGCTTCAAGGCGTTCGAGACCTTCCAGAAGGCGTGCAAGGCCGGCGACGCTCTGGGCTGCTCGCACCTGGGTCGCATGCACCGCTCGGGCACGGCGCCCGAGGCGAGCGTGGACACGGCCTTCGCCCAGTTCAAGCGCGCCTGCGACGGCGGCTTCTCGCAGGGCTGCGTCGAGCTCGGCGTGATGCACGAGCAGGGGGTGGCCACGCCCCGGGACTACAAGAAGGCGTTCAACCTCTACCAGCGCGCCTGCAAGGCCGACAACCCGGACGGCTGCGCGCACCTCGGCATCCTGTATTCGGCCGACGGGCGCGGTGCCGGGCTCGACCGTGTCAAGGCCATGGAGTACTTCAAGAGCGCCTGCGAGAAGAACAGCGCGCTCGGCTGCACGGAGCTCGGCAACACCTATTTCCGCGGCGCGGGAATGGAGCGCGAGAAGCAGAAGGAGAACGACGAGCAGGCCGCCAAGCTCTACGAGAAGGCCTGCAATCTGTGGGGTGGCGCCGAGGGCTGCGCGCGGCTCGGGTACCTGATGCTCTACGGCTATGGCGTCAAGAAGGACACCTACAACGCCGTCGTGAAGATCGAGAAGGGCTGCAAGGAAGGGAGCGGGTACGCCTGCGTCGAGCTCGGGAAGATCTACCAGTCCGGTGTCTACCGGGCGCGCGACGCGGTGAAGGCGTTCGAGTTCTTCGAGCAGGCCTGCAACCTGTTCGAAGGCGAAGGCTGCCGCTTGATCGGGCAGCTCTACCGCAACGGCGAGGGAGTGGCCCGGGACGACGCCCGGGCTCATCAGTACTTCGAGCGAGGCTGCCGCACCGGCCACCCGCGGACCTGCTACGAGGTCGGACAGGACTTCTACTGGGGCAAGGGAGTGAAGACGGATCACGCCAAGGCGTTCTCCCACTTCCAGCACTCGTGCTCCGGCGGCTACGCGGACTCCTGCAACGACACCGGCGCGCTCTACGCTCAGGGTCAGGGCGTGAAGGAGGACAAGCAGAAGGCGTGTGGGCTGTACGAGGTCGGCTGCGAGCAGGGCAGCTCGAAGGCCTGTGACAACCTGGGCAAGCTGATCCAGGAGGAGGTCTGCAAGAGCTCGCCGAAGGAGCGCGCCCTCGAGCTGTTCGCGCAGTCGTGCGAGAAGGGGGACGCAACCGTCTGTGGCAAGCTGGCCTCGTGGTACCGCTACGGCACGTTCACCCAGAAGGACGCGATGAAGGCCGTGCAGTTCTACCGCAAGGGCTGCGACAAGATGCACTACCTGTCGTGCTCCGACCTCGCCGGGATGTACCGCAGCGGGTACAGCGGCATGGCGCGCAACGACGCAGAGGCGTTCAAGTACTACAATCGGGCCTGCAACGGCCGGCTCGAGTCCGCCTGCGACGCGATGGCCGACATGTACGCCACCGGGCAAGGAGTCTCGCCGAACCCGGCAGAGGCCGCGCGCATCCGCAAGGGCAGCTGCGAGCGAGGCAACACCATGAGTTGCCGCAGCCTGGCCAAGATGTACAAGGAGGGCGTCGGCGTGGAGAAGAAGGACCCGGCGACGGCGGCCACGCTGCACGAGAAGGCCTGCTACCTGCGCTCCAACAACGACTGCTACGAGCTGGCGCTGATGTACGAGAAGGGCGACGGGGTGAAGCAGGACGGCAAGAAGACCGCCGAGTTCTTCCAGCGCGCCTGTAACTTCGGCAACTACCAGGCCTGCTACAACATGGGGTACTTCATCTATCGCGGGTCGGCCGACTACAAGAAGGACACCGCCCTGGGCCTCACCAAGCTGCGCGACGGCTGCAACAACTACGGCCGCTGGTACAAGGACGACAAAGAGAAGGTCAAGAACGTCTGGTCCTGCTCCGCGCTGAAGAAGCTGAACCAGAAGCTCGGGGGCCCCGCCCCGGCTGGCGGTGCGGGCGTCCCGGTGGGTGGAACTCAGAAGATGTGAGGGCTATCCTCGCTCCCCATGTACTCCTGGAGCGGGGACACCTCGGACTGGTACGGCTCGGACAAGTACGACTTCGACCCGGCGCACAAGGCCGATCGCGAACGCGAGGCGGCCCGCGCCGGGGCCGCCGGGCCCCGCACCTACGAGGACAAGAAGAATCCGCTCGAGGCGCTGGTCGATCCCAAGCGCGCCATCGAGTGCAAGAGCAAGACGCCGATCGTCGTCGCAGTGGACGTGACCGGCTCGATGGCGCGGTGGCCGTTCGAGATCTTCGACCGGCTGCCGCTCCTTTACATGACGCTGCACCAGTACCGGCCGGATCTGGAGATCTGCTTCGCGGCCATCGGCGACGCGCGCTACGACCGCTACCCGCTCCAGGTCACGGGCTTCGCCAAGGGCTACGACCTGGAGCAGCAGCTCAAGGCCCTGTACGGCGAGGGTGGTGGTGGTGACGGGCCGGAGGGTTATGGCCTGTTCGCCTGGTACATGTTGAACCGTGTCTCCATCCCCAACGCCGCCGAGCCGCCCTTCTTGATCGTGTATGGCGACGCGCCGATGCACGAGACCGTTCACGGCAAGGAGATCGAGAAGGTCTGCGGCGTCGCGAGCCAGGATCAGAACGCCATCGAGCTCTGGCGAGCCTTGGCCAAGAAGTACAACACCTGGTTCTTGCGACGCCCCACCGGCAGCGCCGGCGACGAGGTGGATCAGCAGTGGTTCGAGGCCCTGGGCCCCCAGCAGGTGGCCCGCGTGCACGACGAGCAGCGCGCCATCGACTACGCGCTGGGCATCGTCGCGCGCTCCTGGGGCCGCTTCGAGGACTTCAAGAAGAACATGGCCGCCCGCCACGCCAAGGAGAAGGTGGACGAGCTCGCGAAGCGCATCGTCGAAGAGGTGAAGCCCAAGGTCCTGCACTGCCCGAACTGCATGGCCAGCCTGCCGCCCACGGCGTTCGGCCGCTGGGTGTGCGAGTACTGCAAGGCGACGCTCGACCTGTGACGGGGCTCTCCGTCATCGTCACCCTCCCGCCCTACGCCGACTTCGCCGCCGAGGTCGCGCGGCATCCGCTGGTCGGCGGGCTCCGCTTGAACACCGTGATGCCCATCCGCGGCTTCGACGGAACGCTCGACACTTCGCCGGCGCTCGAGCCCGTACTGGCTCGGCTCGCCGACCTCGGCCCTCCGCTCTGGGTCGATCTCAAGGGCCGGCAGCTGCGCGTGGTGGGCGGCGCCGTGCCGCCGTTCACCGAAGTGCGGGTCAGCCATCGCCTGAAGGTGAACGTCCCCTGCGACGCCTACTTCGACGACGGTCGCGAGCACGCACGACTGCTCGAGGTGGACGGCGAGCGGCTGATCTTGGCCGACTCGCCCCGGCGCTACGTGGGCCCGGGCGAGAGCGTCAACATCGTGGACCCGTCCCTCGAGATCGAGGGCACGCTCACCGCCGCCGACCACGCTTACCTCGACGCAATGGCGCGCGTGGGCCTCCAGCGCGTGATGCTGTCGTTCGTGGAGCGGCCCTCGGATCCGGAGGAAGTCCGCTCGTTGCTGCCGGACGCGGAGCTGGTCTGCAAGATCGAGTCGCAGCGAGGACTCGACTACGTCGCCAGGGAGGGCAAGCGCCACGGTCGGCTGATGGCGGCCCGCGGCGACCTCTACGTGGAGGTGCCGCGACCGCACTTGGTGCTCGGCGCGCTGCGCCAGATCGCCGAAGCAGACCCGGACGCCATCGTCGCCTCCCGCATCCTGGGCTCGCTGGCCCGCCGGACCGTGCCGGACTCCAGCGACGTCAGCGACGTCGCGTTCTTGCTCGGGCTCGGCTACCGAACCTTCATGCTGGGCGACGAAGTATGCCTGCGCCGCGACTCGGTGCTGGCGGCCCTGAACCTGCTGGGCGCCATCGCGGCCGAGGTGTGATGCGCGTCGGCATCGCCCAGATCGACACGCGCATCGGCGACTTCGGAGGCAACGTCCGTCGCATCGTGCGCGCGTCTCAGATCGCCGGCGAAGCCGGCGCCGAGCTGTGCGTGTTCCCGGAGCTGTCGGTCACCGGCTATCCGCCGCGAGATCTGCTCTGCGATCCGGCGTTCGTGGACGCGGCGGCGGCGGCAGTCGCCGAGGTGGCCGAGGCGACCCGCGCGCTCGTCCCGCTGGTGCTCGGCTCCGTGCTGGCCTCGGGCGAGGCGACCCCGGGGCATCCCGGTCTCCACGACGCGGCGTTGCTGCTCGAGGGGGGCCGGGTCCGGCACCGGGTCGCCAAGCGCCTGCTGCCGGCCTTCGACGTCTTCCACGAGCCACGCTGGTTCGTGCCTGGTCCCCCCTGCGAGCCCGTCGAGGTCGGCGGCCGGAAGCTCGGGCTCTTGGTCTGCGAGGATCTGTGGGACGAGGGCTATCCGCTGTCGCCCGGCGCCGAGCTGGAGGCAGCGGGCGCGGAGCTGCTCGTGTGCATCTCGGCGTCCCCGTATCGGGTCGGGGTCTTCGAGCAGAGGCTCGGGCAAACGCGCCGGCGGCGGGTACCGGTGGTGTACGTCAACGCCTGCGGCGCCAACGACGAGCTGATCTTCGACGGCGGGAGCTTCGTCACCCGCGACGGCCAGCTGCTCACGCGCCTGCCGCGCTTCGCGGAGAGCGTCACCGTCGTGGACACTGGCGCTCCGCCCGAGGAAGTCGAGACCCAACCGGTCGAGCACGAGATGTTCCAGGCGCTGGTCTCCGGAGTCCGAGGTTTCGCGCGGAAGAACGGCCTCGGACGGGCGTTCCTGGGGCTCTCCGGCGGCATCGACTCGAGCCTCGTCGCTTGCATCGCCAAGGAGGCCCTGGGCGCCGAGCGCGTCACGGCAATCGCGATGCCGTCGCGTTACAGCGATCCCCGCTCCACCCAATGCGCCGAGCAGCTCGCGTCTGCCTTGGGCA
The DNA here is from genome assembly GCA_015075635.1 of Polyangiaceae bacterium. NCBI lineage: Bacteria > Pseudomonadati > Myxococcota > Polyangiales > Polyangiaceae > Polyangiaceae bacterium. The sequence continues at coordinate 720,236 of JABTUA010000003.1, read as the reverse complement.
TCGAGCTCGTGGCACACCCGATCGAGTCGCTGCACGGCGCGCTCGAGCACGACCTCGGCGCCGTGATGGGAGAGCGCGACTCGCTGGTCGCCGAGAACCTCCAGGCCCGCTTGCGCGCCATGATCCTGATGGCTCACGTGAACCGCCGCGGCGGCCTGCTCCTGAACACCAGCAACAAGACCGAGCTCGCGCTGGGCTACGGCACGCTGTACGGCGACATGGCGGGGACGCTGGCGGTGATCGGCGACGTGACCAAGCCGGACGTGTATCGGCTGGCCCGCCACTACGACGGGGGCCGCGGCGTGATCCCGGCCTTCGTCTTCGAGCGGGCGCCCAGCGCAGAGCTCCGTCCGGACCAGGTCGACCCCTTCGACTACGCCCGCGTCTCTCCCATCTTGGAGGCGCTGGTCACGGGATCGCCCCTGCCGCCCGGCACGCTGCCGGAAGAGGCGACTCACCTGGCGAGCCAGCTCCGCGCGGCCGAGCACAAGCGCTGGCAGGCGGGCATCGTGCTCAAGCTCAGCGAAAAGTCCTTCGGAACCGGGCGAATGCTGCCAGTGACCCAATTTCGGACACCTCTCGGCGGTTGACCGGGTCGGGTTGTTCCCTGGCCGCGCACCTTCGCGTAAAGTACTCTGGCTCATGGACAACGCCCCGGTCCGCGCAGGCGACGTGCTCGCCGGCAAGTTCGAGGTCGAGCGCGTGCTCGGCGAGGGCGGTATGGGGGTCGTCGTCGCTGCCCGCCACCTCGAGCTGGATCAGCGCGTGGCGGTGAAGTTCCTGCTGCCGGAGATCGCCAAGCGCAACGACGCCGCCGAGCGCTTCCGGCGCGAAGCCCGCGCGGCGGTGAAGATCAAGAGCGAGCACGTGGCGCGCGTCCTCGACGTGGGCAGCAACGAAGACGGCGTGCCCTACATGGTGATGGAGTACCTCGAGGGGCACGACCTCGGCGACGAGCTGCGTGAGCGCGGCCAGCTCCCCATCGAGGAAGCGGTGCGCTACCTGCTCGAGGCCTGCGAGGCGGTGGCCGAGGCCCACGCCGCCGGCATCGTGCACCGTGACCTGAAGCCCGCGAACTTGTTCCTGGCGCGGCGCGCCGACGGCACGCGCCTGGTCAAGGTGCTGGACTTCGGGATCTCGAAGTCGGTCTCGGGTGGGTCCGCAGCGGACCTGTCGCTGACCGCGACCTCCGCCTTGATCGGCTCGCCGCTCTACATGTCGCCGGAGCAGATGCACTCCGCGAAGAGCGTGGACACCCGCACCGACATCTGGTCCCTGGGCGCGATCCTGTATCAGCTCCTGGCGAACCGCCCGCCGTACGTGGCGGAGTCCATTCCTTCGCTGTGCAGCGCGCTGCTCAATGACACGCCCCCTCCCCTATCGGACTTCCGCGATGACGTCCCCGCGGGGCTCCAGGAAGCGATCTCGAAGGCGCTGGCGAAGGACCGGGGGGTCCGGTGGCAGAACGTCGCCGACTTCTGCGTCGCCCTGGTGCCCTTCGCGCCGGGCTCCAAGCTCCACGCCGATCGCGCGGGGCGCGTGCTCGCCACGCAGCTCGGGACGTCCCTGCCGACGGCGACCGAGCGCACCAACCCGCCTGTGCCGAGCGACGTCTCGGTGGCCGTGTCGAGCGAGTCGTCCATCGAGAACCAGCCGACCGAGGCCAGCTCGACCAAGCCAGCCGCGGAGAAGACCCTGGATTCCTGGGGCAAGACCGGCGCTTCCAGCAGCAGCCCGCCGGAGCGGCGCTCGCGCCCGATCGCCGCGCTCGCCGCCGGCGCCGTCGTCGCGCTCGGGCTCGTGGCCTGGGGCGTCAGTCGGACCACCGCCACCGCGACGCCCAGCGCAGCGCCCGCCGGCGAGCCGCCGCGCGTCGCCGAGCCCGCAGCGGCAGCGACTCGAGACCCCTCGCCTGCCGTCGAGCCGGCACCCGTCGCCCCGGCGCCCGCCGACAGCGCGGCCGACGCGGCGGTGGCAGCTCCCTCGCCCCCTACTCCAAGACGTGCTCCCACCCATGCAGTCGTCCCCTCCGAGCGCCCGAGCAAGCCGACCACGCAGCCCACTTCCGCCCCGTTCGGCGGCCGTCGCTGAGCGCGGCATGATCCGCTCGGTGCGTCGCTCGCTCGCCGTCGCCGCGCTCGCGCTCGCCGGCGTCGCGCGCGCGCAGAGCGCCGACAACAAAGTCGCCGCCGAGGCGCTGTTCGACGAGGCGCGCAAGCTCGTGAGCGACGGCAAATACGGCGCGGCCTGCGCGAAGTTCGAGCAGAGCCAGCGGCTCGATCCCGGCATCGGCACCCTGCTCTACCTGGCGGACTGCTACGAGAAGGCGGGACGCTTCGCCAGCGCCTGGGCCACCTTCCGCGAGGGCGCCTCGCAGGCCCGCGCCGCCGGGCAGGCGGACCGCGCGACCTCCGGGGAGCAGCGCGCCGCGGCGCTCGAGGACCGGCTCTCGCGCCTGGAGCTGCGCGTCGCGCCAGAGAACGCCGCGCGCGAAGGCTTCGTGCTGCGCCGCGCTGGCAACCCCGTACCCAAGGATCTCTGGAGCGTCTCCGTCCCGGTGGACGGCGGCGAGTGGGCCATCGAAGCCAGCGCGCCCGGGGCCAGGAGCTGGTCGAAGAAGGTCACGGTCCGTCCGGAGCGCGACGCCGTCAGCGTGGAGATCCCCGCGCTCGAGGCGGAGTCCGAGGCGGTCCCGCCCCCGGCGACGGAGCAGCCGCCGGTTCAGCCGGTGGTGACGCCGGCACCCTCACCCACCTCGCCTGCCCCCGACGAGGAGCCCGCCGGCGAGACGCAGCGGACCATCGGGCTCGTGGTCGGCGGTGTGGGCCTCGTGGGCGTCGGCTTCGGGACGTACTTCGGGCTCCGCGCCATCTCGAAGAACTCCGACGCGAAGGAGCTGTGCGACGGCGCCGTCTGCAACGACCGCCGCGGCGTGACCTTCACCGACGAGGCCCGCGACGCCGCCACGCTCTCGAACATCACCTTCGGCGTCGGCTTGGCGGCACTGGTCGGCGGGACGGTGCTCTACCTGACGGCCCCCTCCGGCGGAAGGAGCGCGATCCACGTCGCGCCTCGCGTCGGCAAGAACGCCGGCGGGCTCTGGCTCGGAGGCAACTTCTGATGCGCCGGTTGCTCGTTGCCTCCGCCCTGGCGCTCGGCTGCCAGAGCATCGCCGGCATCGAGGAGCGCCGCTTCGAAGAGCCCGAGCAGGCGAGCGCGGAGTGCAAGGTCTACTGCGACGAGGTGATGCAGAGCTGCACCGGGAAGATCGCCGCCTACCCCGATCGCCCGACCTGCATCGCCACCTGCGCCAAGCTGCCCAGCGGCGAGACCAAGGCGGACAACTCGTTGGAGTGCCGCACCGAGCAGGCCGTGCTCGCCGGCTCGAGCGGCGAGCCGGCGTCGCACTGCAAGGCCGCCGGGCCCTTCGGCGCCGAGATCTGCGGCTCCTCCTGCCAAGCGTACTGCACGCTCCTCTCCGCGGCGTGTCCGGACAAGCTCACGGGCATCAGCGACTGCGCCGCCGCGTGCGCGGGGCTCCGATCGGACGCGGTCTTCGACCTCGGGACGCTGAAGAGCGGGGACAGCCTGGAGTGCCGCATCGCCTACGCCTCCCTCGCCGCCAAGGATCCGACCGGGCACTGCGCCGCGGCCGCCTTCAAGAGCAGCGCTTGCGCGGATCCGGCCGGCGACGCGCCCGACTGCGAGGACTTCTGCGAGCTGGTCGGCGTGGCCTGCACCGGCGGAAACCAGGTCTACGAGAGCAAGGCTCAGTGCCTGGCGGTGTGCGCGGTCCTCGACAAGGGCACGAACGCCGATCAGGTGGAGGACACCGTCGGCTGCCGGAAGTACCACTCGTACAACTCCATCGCCGCCCCCGCCCAGCACTGCCCGCATGCCGGCCCGGCAGGCGACGGGCACTGCGGCAAGGACAACTGCGAGGGCTACTGCCAGCTGGTGTCGAAGACCTGCAAGACCGAGTTCGACGCGACCTTCGGCGACTCGACCAAGTGCCTGGCCGAGTGCGGCAAGCTGCCGGGGGCGAACGCCGACACCTGGAACAAGACGGCGACGACGGGCGACACCGTGCGCTGCCGCGCCATCAACGCCGCGCGCGCCAGCGAGACACCCGCCGCGTGCGCGGCCGCCCTGGGCGGCGGCGAGTGTCAGTGACCGTCACGAGGCGTCCGGCTTGACGCAGCGGTAGAACGCGCGCGGCTCTCGTTCCACGCAGCTCACGTTCCCCTTGCCGTCGTCGCGCCGGTCGTTCTAATACGGCGACGACGTGCTCTCGGCGAGGATGGACTCCAGCGAGCTCCACATGGCCTGGATCGACTGGAAGCGATCGTCCGGATCGACGGCCAGGGCCTTCTGGACCCAGACGTCGATGCTCGGCGGCAAGCTCTTTCTGAGGGCCCTGAGGCTCGGCCGCTCGCCGGTGGTGGCCCAGCGACAGAGCTCCAGCATGCTCTTGGTCGGGAACGGGACGTCGCCCGAGAGACAGCGGAAGACCAGCACCCCGAGCGAGTAGACGTCGATGCGCTGATCGAGGTCCTTGTTGCCGCGCCAGGCCTCCGGCGCGATGTAGCTGGGGGTTCCGGCGACCATGCCGGTCGCGGTCAAGGTCTCGATGCCGAGCATCTTGGCCAGGCCGAAGTCGAGCAGGCGCACTCCGCCTCCCGCGCGCGGGTCCACGATGAACACGTTGCTGGGCTTGAGATCGCGGTGGATGATGCCCTGAAGGTGCGCGGCGGTCAGCGTCGCCGCGACGGGCCGCAGGATCTCCAGCATCTTGCTCGGTTTCAGCTGGCCGCCGCGGGCCTCGGCGTCGGCCAAGAAGGTCTCGAGCTCCTGACCCGTCAGAAGCTCCATCACGATGTACGGAGCGCCGGTGGGGGTGCGCCCGAAGGCGTGGACGAAGATGGCGGCCGTCCCCCTGAGGCGCGCCAGCGCCTGAGCCTCGCGCTCGTAGCGGCGAGCGAGCTCCGGGTCCGGGGTCTGCTTCATGACCTTGATGGCCACCTCCGCCCGGGTCTCGAGATCCCGGCTGCGGTAAACCACGCCGTAGGCGCCCGAGCCGATCTCCGAGATCAGCCGGTAGCGGCCGTCCAGCTCGTCGCCAGCCTTGACCATGGATCGCGAACGATAGCTCAGTTTCCGAGCGCTGACTTGTCGTCCCTGCCCGGGCCGCTCTAAGTTTTTCTCATGTTCCGAAGCTTCGCCGCCGCGCTCTGCCTGCTGGCAATTGGGTGCGGGCCCGCGAGCCCCGGCCCCGGCGCTGGCAAGGCGGGGCTCTGTCGGTCGGAGCAGGAGTGCGAGGCCGCCTGCCGGGTCGAGGAGCCCGCGGCCTGCTACGCGCTCCTCTACCTGTACTCGCGGGGGGAGGCTGGCCCGGAGAGCGCCAAGAAGGGGCACGAGCGCCTGACCGAGAGCTGTGAAGCGAAGGACGCCAACGGCTGCCGGCTGCTCGGCGCCGCGCTGCTCGAGGGGCTCGGCATCGAGCGCAACCGGAGCGCGGCGCTGGCCGCTTTCACCCGCGCCTGCGAGCTCGGCCGCGACGCGGACTGCGCGGTGGCCGGCGAGATGCTTTGCAATGGCCGCGGCACCAGTCGGGATCCCGCCCGGGCGCGCGCCCTGCTCACGCGCGGCTGCGATCGCGGCAACGGCGCGAGCTGCACCGAGCTCGGCAACATGGCGCGCCACGGCGAGGGCGAGGCGAAGAACCCCGGACGAGCAGCGGCGCTGTACCAGAAGGCCTGCGACCAAGGCGACGCCGTCGGCTGCGGCCTGCTCGGGACGCTGCTCGGCGGGGACGAAGGCATCGCCGGAGATCCGGAGCGGGCCGCGCGAGTGTTCCGCAAGGCCTGCGACGGAGGGGTGGCCATCGCCTGCACGGGGCTCGGGGTGATGCTGGCGAAGGCCGACCCCGCGGAGGGCGCGAAGCTCCTCGAGCAGGGCTGCTCCGGCGGGCAGACCCCAGCCTGCGCGTACCTCGCCACGCTCCTGTACGAAGGCAGCGGCGTGCCCCGCGACGTGCCCCGCGCGGTCGAGCTCCTGCGCCAGAGCTGCGCCAAGAACCTGCTCGAGAGCTGCACGCTGCTCGGCACCATCCTGGCAGGAGGCAAGGGCGTGCCCCGGGACGAGCCGGGCGCGGCCAAGGCCTACGAGCGCTCGTGCGACGGCGGCGACGCCCTGGCGTGCTCGGGGCTGGGAGCGCTGCTGCTCATGGGGCGCGGCATCCCTCGCGACGACGCCCGCGGCACGTCGCTGCTCTCGCGCGCCTGCGACGCCGGGCGGGCCGACGCCTGCGGCGTGCTGGGCGCGCACTACGTCGCCGCCGGCAAGGACACGCTGGCGCGACCGCTGCTGGAGAAGGCGTGCAGCGGGGGGCACGCGTCGAGCTGCGAGGTGCTGAAGGGGTTGGGGCAGGCGCCGTCACAGTGAGGTCCCCGAGATCGCAGCTTCAGCCTCGGGTTTCGCTCTATTCGCGCCCCGTGTTTGCTGCCGCGCCCTACCTCGGTCGAGGTTGTTGTCGAGACGCACTCGGGGAGCGCCAGGCGAAAATTCCCACTTGACGGGGGAGTGCGCCGGCCTCGCCGGTATTCTTGTGGGTCTTGGTCTCAGTGGCGGATCGCGATCTGCTCGTGCCAAGACAGCGAAAGTCGAGTCAGAAGATCACTCTCGCGCTCTTGTAGTACTGGCATTCGTCACCCAGCGTCTCGTAGGTCACGGCGCGGCTACCCTCGAAGATCACGCCACCGGCCTGATCGACGATCCGGAGAGACCAGACGTCACCGTCCTTCGGAGACTCCGCGGTCCTCGTGACGCCAAGCCGCCAGCCGCTGGTTCCCTGCTCGTACGAGAGCGTCAATCCGTTGGCGAAGTGGTGCGGGTTCGAGGCGGTGAGCTCGGCGGTCGCGCAGCTGGAGTTCTGACAAACGGTCACCTCCCACTTGCTCGCTGCGACGAATGGGGTTCCGACCTCGAGATGGACGGTGTCCATGATGAGGACACCGCTGCAGTCCTCGCTACCGCACCCCAGACTGCTGGGCAAGCCGCCGAGCACGAAGACTGCAACTCGCAGAGTCCCACGCGTCATGGGACCTCGCTCGGAAACCACGTGTACCCCAGCGGCGTGTCCAGCCGCCCGCCGACGATGGCGCGGTGCAAGGGGTTGGCCTCCAGGTAAATCGCGACGCTGGCCTTGTCCCCCGCGTGCTTCGAGGTCTTGAGCAGCTCCTGGCGCGCGCGCTGCGCGGCTCGCTTCGCGGCGCTGGTGCGGCCCAGGCGTGCGAGCAGGATGGCTTCCATCCACTGCGCCTCCAGCACGGTGCCGAACGGGTCAGAGAATTGCTGGCGGCGCTCTTCGCCGACGTCGAGCGCGCGCCGCGCCTGGGCGAGCGCCGCTTCGGGATCGCCGACGCGATCCAGGAGCATGGCAGAAGAGGTGAAATACCGCGTGCGAGTCTCGGCCAGATCGCTCGCCGCGTGGAGCGCCTCGAGCTCGTTCGCCACACGCCCCGCTTCTTCCAGATCGCCGGGGCCGCCGCGCATCGCCAGCGCGCGCACCAGGCCAGGCATCGCGTGGGAGTCCGCCATGGCGTTGGACCGAGAGCGGTTCATGCGGTGGGCGGAGCGGTACAGCTCCACGGCCGAGTCGAGCTCACCGCGGAGGGCGTGCAGATCCGCCGAATTCGAGTGGGCGAGCGCCACCACCATCGGCTCGTTCTGACCGGCCACCTGCATCACCGCCGAGAGCTCGCGCTGCGCTTCGTCGAAGCGCCCGAGCGAGAGGTAGATACCCCCCAGATTGTTGCGGGTGAGGAGCACCGAAGCGCTGAGCCCCAGGCGCTCCTTCAGCGTGAGCGAGCGCTGGAGCGCGCTCACCGCCTCGGGGATCAGGCCGGCCCAGTGGCAGACGGTGCCCAGGTTGTTCAAGGCCTTGGCCTCGCTCTCCGGGCTGCCGCCGTCGCGCGCAGCGCGCACCGCGCGGCGGTAGACGCGAAGCGCGCGCGGGATGTCGCCGGTCTCCCGCGCGGAGTTGCCGATGCAGCGCAGGGACTCGCTCATCGCCACCGGGTCCTGTGCCGCGCGCGCCGCGCGCAGCGCGCGCTCCGCGTAGCCTCCGGCCTGGCCCGCCTTGCCCAGGAAGATGGCCGAGAGCGACGCTCCGAGCCAGGCCCGCGCCTCCAGCCGCGCGTCGGCCGCCTGCTCAGCGAAACCCGCCGCGGACTCGAAGGACAGGATGGCTCGATCGAGATGACCGTAGACCTCGTCCGCGCGAGCCAGGACCCAGGTCAGCTCGGACAGCAGGCGGGCGTCGCCGAGGGCCGTGGCCTCTTCAAGAACCTGCTCGGCCTCGCGCCGGGCCGCCTCGGCCTCTCCGCGGTCGAGCGCGAGCCGAGCCTTGCGGACCAGCGTCGCGACTCGCTCGGCGGCGTCGAGCGCGCCGAGGCGCGCGAGCAGCGCGTTCAGGGCTTCGTCCGCGCCCTCCTTGATGCCGGCGAGCAGGCACAGGTCGAAGCGCCTCAGCCAGGTCGAGGCCGGGACCTCCCCCAGGCTCCGCTGCCAGCCGATCTCGAGCGCCACGGCCGTCGCGGCCTGGTCGGGTCGCCCGCTCTTCTCGGCGAGCTTGGCGGCCTCGGCAGCCGTACGGATGGCCAATCTCAGCTCGCGCGCGCGGGCGAAGTGGTCGGCGGCCTCGAACAACACGCGGAAGTCACCCTCGGCGGTGCCGCGCAAGTGCCGGCCCGCAGCCAGGTAGGCGCGCGCACGCTCGCGCTCCGGAGCGCCCGCCAGCACCACGTCCCGGAACCGGTCGTGCATGGCGTAGGCGGCGCGCCCCTCACGGTCGTAGCGCTCTTCGAGCACGCCGGCGCGCACCAGCCGCCGAAGGGCGGCGCCGGCCAGGCTCGCGTCGAGCTCGGCCACCGCGCCTGCCGCGCTCGCGACGGCCTCGCCACCCAACACGGCCACGCCCAGCGCCAGCGCTCGACAGTCCTCGTCCAGACCGCTCACCCGCTGCCCCAGGACCTCTCCGAGCGGGAGCGCCGGGATTGGCCGGACCACCTGCCATTTCCCCTCGTGTCGCACGATGGCTCCGGCGTCGAGGGCGAGGCGCAGCGACTCCTGTACCTCTTGTGCCGTGTGCGAGGCCCGCGCCAGGCTCTTGCCGAGCTCGGTTCCCGCGAGCAGGTCGCTCTGCCCGAACATCGACTCGATCAGGCGCACGCTGGTCCCTGGCTCGAGGGCGTCGCAGGTCAGGAGCTCCGCGCCGAGCAGGCTCGAGAGCTCGTCGGCGGCCTTGCCCGGCCGGGTCGCGAGCACGAACGCCGTGCGCGCCTTGCTGCGTCGAGCCGCGCCGATCAGCTGCGCGATGAGGCCCAGCGCGTCGGCGTCGGCCCAGTGCAGATCTTCGACCACCAAGAGACCCGGCGCTCGCTCGAAGCGCAGCGCGATGGCGCGTCCCAGGCCGTCTATCCGGGCCTGGCGCGCGCGGTCGGGATCGACGGCGACGGTGATGCGCTCGCCGCGCTTGCGCAGCTCCGGGAGCGCTCGCGCCAGCTCGCGTCGATCGTCGTCGTCCAACCGCGCGGCCACGTCGTCGTTGATCACGGCCCGGGCGATGGCGGGGAGCACGCCCTTGGACAGCCAGGTCCGACGCACTTCGACCTCGACGAAGGTGCGCCAGGCGAGCTGCACGCGCTGGCGCACCTCGCGCAAGAGCCGCGATTTCCCGCTGCCCGCCTCGCCGCTGAGCACGAGCACGTGCGCGCTCGGCTCCAGGTCGAAGCCGAGCTCGAGCAGCCGCGCGTGCAGCGCGGCGTGACCCACGAAGCGCCCGGAGAGCACGTAGCTCGCCAGCGACTCCGCACCTTCCGCCTCGAGCTCCTTGCCGTTGGCCGAGGCGAGGGCCCGCGCCACCTCGGCCGCGCTGGCGTAGCGGGCTCCGGGCTCCTTGGCGAGCAAGCGCTCCACGACCGCCGCCACCTGCGGGTTCACCGTCTCGGGCGACGGCAGCTCGGGTACTCGCGCCATGTGCGCGCTCAAGATCTGTGAGTGCGTCCCCTCGAACGGCACGCGCCCAGCGAGCTGGCGGTAGAGCGTGATGCCGAGCGAGTACAGATCCGAGCGGGCGTCGAGCGGTCCACCGGAGATGGCCTCCGGCGGCATGTAGGCGAAGGTGCCGACCAAGAGCCGCTCTTCCCCCGTGCCCAGGGCGCGGGAGATGCCGAAGTCGAGCAGCGTGAGCTGGCGGGCCCTCTGGTCGACCAGGATGTTGGACGGCTTGACGTCGCGGTGCAGGATCCCGCGGCCGTGGAGGTACTCGAGCGCGCGGCACAGCTGCGCCCAGATCGGCACGGCCTCCGGGTCGTCGGGGCGGAGCCCGGTCTGGTTGAGCGGCACGCCGGGCGCGAGCTGCTGCGTGAAGTAGGCGACGTCCTGGCGGACGTGACCGAAGTCGTGCACCTCGGCCAGGTTGGGGTGCTTGAGGCTCGCGAGCAGCGCGAACTCGCTCTTCAGGATCTCCACGGCGCGGGAGCCGGCGTCGTGCAAGCGGGCCAGCTTCAGGGCCAGGGGGCGGCCGTCCCCGAGCTCGTCTTGCACCCGGTAGACCTGTCCGAACCCGCCCTGGCCGAGCAGCGCCTCCACTCGATAGCGTCCGACGATGCGGTCTCCATCCGCGAAGAGCCGCTCGTCCGGGCGCGGCGCCGAGCGCGGGCCCGACTCGACTACCGTCGGGCTCTCGGTCACGATGGTGACGTCGCCGGGGCGCGCGGACATGAGCACTCAGTCTAGACTTGCCAGCGCCTTCGTTCTAGCGCTGCTCGGCCTCGCTTGTGCGAGCGATCCTGCCCGGTCGGCGCCGAGCACCGTGGTCTTGCCGGAGGTGTCCCCAGACCCGTCACCTTCACCCGAGGCGCCACCGCGCCGCCAGGCGCAGCCTGCCCCAGCGAGCCCCAGCGACGCCGCGCGCGCCGAAGAGCTCTTCCGGCAAGGCCGCGCGCTGATGGGTCAGGGCAAGTACGCCGAAGCCTGCGAGGCGTTCGCCGAGAGCATGCGCTTCGACCCCGCGCTGGGCACGCTGCTCAACCTGGCGACCTGCGCCGAGCGCTCCGGCGACGCTCCGCGGGCTTGCTCGCTCTTCGCGCAGGCCCGCGACATGGCCCGCGACAACGGGTCCGCCGACAGGGAGAAGTTCGCGGCGACTCGCCTCTCGCAGCTCGGCTGCCCCTGAAGTGTGAGAGACTCCGCCGCCGTGAGCCTGCTCGAGATCAGTCGCACCTTGTGCCGCCGGGTGGACCGGCTCACCTTCGCGGCTCCGGTCACCCACGTCTACAACCCTCTCGCCTACGCGCGCCTGCCCCACGAGCAGTACCTGGAGCGCTACGGCAGCGGGAAGAAGCGCGTGGTCTTCCTGGGCATGAACCCGGGTCCCTTCGGCATGGCGCAGACGGGCGTGCCGTTCGGCGAAGTGTCGCTGGTCAAGGACTGGCTCGGCATCGAGGCGAGCGTGAAGAAGCCGAAGCGCGAGCACGAGAAGCGTCCGGTCGAGGGGTTCGCGTGCCCGCGCTCGGAGGTGAGCGGGGCGCGGCTCTGGGGCTTCTTCCGCGACAAATTCGCCACACCGGAGCGCTTCTTCCGAGAGCACTTCGTGGCGAACTACTGTCCGTTGGCCTTCATGGAAGAGAGCGGGAAGAACCGCACGCCGGACAAGCTCCCGGAGCGCGAGCGAGCTCCGCTCTACGCGGCGTGCGATGCGGCGCTGGTGGAGCTGGTCCGAGCGCTGGAGCCCGAGCTCGTGATCGGCGTCGGGGCGTTCGCCAGAGAGCGAGCCGCTCGTGCCCTCGCGGGCGCGGGCGTCAGCGTCGCGACCATCCTGCACCCGAGCCCGGCCAGCCCGCGGGCGAATCGCGGCTGGGCCGCGGCAGTCTGCCAGGAGCTCTCGGCGCTCGGTGTGCGCGTGTGACGCCGCTCCGCTGGCTCCCCGGTGCAGCGCTCGCGGCGCTCCTCGCCTGCCTCGTGCTCGTTCAGTGGCGACTCTCGCCACCGGCAGCGAAGCCCGCCAGCGCTCCGCCCGGAGAGTTCAGCGCGGAGCGGGCCTTCGCCGTGCTCGAGCGCGTCTTGGCCGAGAGGACCCCACACCCGATGGGCAGCGCCGCCCAACGGCGGGTACTCGAACGCATCGAGGCGCGCCTCGCGGAGCTCGGCTGGAGCGTCCGGGTGCAGCGCGCGCCGGTTTGCAGTCGCTACGGCGCCTGCGGTTTCGTCGAGAACATCCTGGCGGAGCGCCCGGCGCCGCCCGGCCCGCGCGTTCTGCTCGCCGCGCACTACGACTCGGTGCCGGCGGGCCCCGGCGCCTCGGACGACGGCATCGGCATCGCCGCGCTACTCGAGGTCGCCCGCGCTCTCGGGCACCGGCCGACGCGCCTGCCGGTGATGTTGCTCTTCAGCGACGGCGAGGAGGCCGGCCTGTTGGGCGCCGAGGCCTTCGTGCGGGACGAGCTGCCGCGCCAGGAGATCGCGGCGTTGGTCAACGTCGAGGCCCGCGGCACGTCCGGTGCCGCGCTGCTGTTCGAGACCAGCGGGCCGAACGACTGGCTGGTGGGGGCGTTCGCGCGAGCCAGCGGGCGCCCCGTGACGAGCTCGCTGTTCCCGGCGGTGTACGAGCGGCTGCCCAACGACACCGACCTCAGCGTGTTCAAACGCGCCGGCGTGCCTGGCGTGAACCTCGCCAACATCGGCGGCTTCGGGCGCTACCACACGCCGAAGGACGACCTGGATCACCTCTCGCTCCGGACGCTCCAGCACCACGGGGACGCCGCGCTCGGGCTCGCTGCCGAGCTCGGCCCGCGGTCTTCCGACGCCCAGCCCGCGCTCTTCTTCGACGTCCTGGGCCTCGGCGTGGTGCGCGCCCCGCTGTCGTCCGCGGTCTGGCTGCACGCGGGCGCGACGGTGCTCTGGTTGGTCGCGCTCGGGCTCGCCTTCCGGCGAGGCGCGCGGGCGACTCGCTTCCTGAAGAGCTTCGGGCTCTGGCCGCTCATCATCGGCGTCCTCACGCTCCTGGGCTACGGGCTCGGCGCGAGCCTGTCCGCGGTAGGAGCGCTGGGCTCCGGCTTCCCGGCGCATCCCCAGCCGTTCTTCCTCTGCCTGGCCGCGATCATCGTCGCGCTCTGCCTGCTCGCGCTGACGCTGGTCGAGACGGGCGGGCAGGAGCTATGGCTCGCCGGTTGGACTTGCGTCGGTTTCGCCGGATGGGGCGCGCTCGCCGTGCTGCCCGAGGCGAGCTTCCTCTTCCTCGTGCCCTGGCTCGCTGCGGCGCTCGGCGGACTGGTCACGCGGGGCGATCCCCGTCGGCTCGGGCTCGTCGTGCTGCTGCCCGCCGTGGTCGCGCTGCTCTTGTGGCTCCCGGTGTTGCTGCTCGCGCACGATGCCCTCGGCCTGACCGCCCCCGCGCTGTTTGCGGCCTGCGCCTGGCTCGCCGCGGGCGGGCTCGCTCCGGCGCTCACCCAGCTCGGGGCACGCCCGCGGCGCTTCCTGCTCGGGTTCTCGGCTTCGGTGGCGCTGCTCTCGGCGGTCGTCGCTGCCAACGTGCCGGTGTTCTCCGCCGAGAGCCCGCAACGGCTGAGCCTCGCGCTGCACCTGGACGCGGACACGGGTCGCGCTCGCTACCTCGTCGATGCCTCGTCGGGTCCGGTACCGCGGGCGCTCGTCGAGGCAGGTCGCTTCGCACCCAAGGTGATCGACTCCGCGCCGAGCTTCATCGGCTGGCGGGCGGAGGCGCTGGAAGCGGCCGCGCCAACCGTCGAGCTACCGGCGCCCGCGTGGGAGCGCGAAGGCCAGCGCGTGCGCGTGCGCTCCGAGCGGGGCGCGAGCACGCTGACCCTGCGCTTCGAGCCCGAGTCGGGACTTCCCGTCGTCGGCTTTCACGGGCTGCCGGCTCCCTTGCGCCCGGGCGCGCGCTTCCGCTCGCTGACCTTGCTCGGCGTGGGTCCCGAGGGCGCCCTGCTCGAGCTGAGCGGCAGCGGCAGCGCGCTGCTCTCGGACCACAGCCCGGGCCTGCCGCCGAGCGCCGCGCCGCTAGCTGTCGCGCGACCGGCTTGGGCCGAGCCGTCTCAGGCCGGGGACGAGACGCTGGTCAGCCGCAAGGTGAGGTACTGACTCGGGCTTCGCCGTCTCGCGGAGCCCAGTCTGGGCCGAAATCTCGCCCTATCTCGAGCGCTCGATTCGGGGTAAAACGCGCCCCCGTGCCGACTTTCACTTGGGACGTCGATCCGATCCTCGCGCGCCTCGGACCCATTTCGCTGCGCTGGTACAGCTTGCTCTTCGTCATGGTGTTCTTGGGCGGCTTCTGGCTGCTCAAGTGGCAGGTGAAGCGCGGCGACGGCGACGAGGAGGACGCGGGCGACTTCATCGTCTACGGCGTGCTCGGCGTGCTGGTCGGCTCCCGGCTCGGGCACGTCCTGTTCTACGACTTCGACAAGGCCCTCCGAGACCCGCTCTGGGTGCTCAAGATCTGGGAGGGCGGGCTCGCCAGCCACGGCGCGGTGCTCGGGCTCATCTTCGCGATGTACCTGTTCTGCAAGCGTCGCGGCATTCCGTTCCTGGAAGGCTCGGATCGCTTCTCGTACTCCGCGGCGCTCGGCGCCACGCTGGTACGCGTCGGCAACTGGTTCAACTCCGAGATCGTCGGCAAGCCCACGGATGGAACCTGGGGTGTGCGCTTGCCGCGCTTCGATCGCGTGCCGGATCCGCCGCTCCGGCACCCGAGCCAGCTCTACGAGGTGGCCCTCGGCCTGTTCGTGCTCGGCGCCCTCTACGTGTGGGACAAGAAGCTGGGCGAGGAGAAGCGCCCCCGCGGCGCGATGATCTCCATGTTCTTCGCGCTCTACTTCCCGGGGCGCTTCGTGGTCGAGTACTTCAAGGAGCACCAGACCCACGAACCCACGCCGTTTCTGACCATGGGCCAGTGGCTCAGCATCCCCGGTGCGTTGCTCGGCTTCTACGGGATCTGGTGGGCGTTCAAGACCCGTTACCCCGCCGGCTGGGTCACGCCCGAGTACGACGACGAAGACGAGGACGAGGACGAGGACGAAGACCTGGACGAGGACGAGGACGAAGACCTGGACGAGGACGAGGACGAGTCCCCGGCGCCGCCGCCAGCGAAGAAGGGCGCGGCCAAGAAGGCCGAGCCCAAGAAGGCCGAGCCCAAAAAGCCCGCGCCCAAGAAGGCGGACGACGACGACGACGACGACGATGACGACGACGACGACGACGAGTCTCCCGCGCCGCCGCCAGCGAAGAAGGCCGAGCCCAAGAAGGCCGAGCCCAAGAAGGCCGAGCCCAAGAAGGCCGAGCCCAAGAAGGCCGAGCCCAAGAAGGCGGGCGACGACGACGACGACGACGACGACGACGACGACGACGACGACGACGACGACGACGACGAGAAGAAGAAGTAGCTCGGCAGCGGATGTGGGCGGCGGGTGTCGGCGTGGCCGGAACGCGGTCGGCTGTTCCTGTCGGCGTGACCGGAACCCGGTCGTCCGCCCCCGGACAGGTCGGCTGTTCCTGCCCGCGTGACCGGAACGCGGTCGTCCGCCCCCGAACAGGTCGGCTGTTCCTGCCCGCGTGACCGGAACGCGGTCGGCCGAGCTCGGTTCCGCGAGCGCATGCGCGGCTGAGCGCCGCGCCGCGCCGCACCCCGCGGGCGCTCCGTCGCGCCTCGACGCACCGCGCGCCGGGTTCCGCGGTGCGCCTTACTTCGCTTCCAGGGTGGGAAGCGGGAGAGCCTCGAGCTCCTTCTTGAGCTCCTCCCAGCGTTTGGGCGGTGCGAGCAGGTCGTACTCCGTGGAGCAGGCCTTGGTGTCCCAGCCGCGCATCACCTCGTCGGCGCGGACGAGGGCGTCGCCGCGACTCTCGCCGGTGAGGCGACTGTACACGTAGAGGCGCGCGGCGACGGAGAGCGCATTGAGCGGGCAGATCCTGGACCTGTTGCCGGTCCTCTTGACGGTAGCGGCGTCCTTCTGCGCGGCCTTCCGGCGCTCGGCGTAGAGCGGCGCGAGCACGGCAAGATCCTTGGCGTAGCGAGCGCCGTTCCATCGCTCGACCCCCCGCACCTCGACCAGGAGGGCGCTCGACGGACCGCAGGAGGCGCGCGAGCAGGGAGCGATGGTGAGCGACGCGAGGCGCAGCTCGAGCTCGGGCACGCCGTCTTTGTCGTCGTCGCGCAGGCAGGTCGGGCACTCCGGCGCGACGGCGGCGGCCTTGAATGCGTTGCCGTCCAGCTCGAGGACCAAGGGCTTCGCGACCCCGCAGTTGGCCCCGCAGGGAGTCAGGTGGATGATCACGGACCGCGAGCCGTCGCCGCGCAGATCCCAGAGCAGCGAGCCCGAGCGCGTCTTCATCACGTCCACGATGCCGCTCTCGCTGGAGACCACCTGATAGGCGCCGGCTCCGACGGCGTCGATGCGTGCGAGCTTGTACGCGGGGGCCTTGGCGGGCGAGGGGTCGTAGATCACGAGCGCGGCGTGGTGGTCGGGGATCTCGACGACCTCGCGGACCACCCAGCCGGCGCGCTCGGCGTCGCTCTTGGCGTGCTCCAGGTTGTCGCGGAAGCTGGCGAGCGCCGGATCCGGC
Source organism: Polyangiaceae bacterium (assembly GCA_015075635.1). NCBI lineage: Bacteria > Pseudomonadati > Myxococcota > Polyangiales > Polyangiaceae > Polyangiaceae bacterium. The sequence goes on along the minus strand of JABTUA010000003.1, from coordinate 703,598 downwards.
GGCGCTGTCGGCGTGCGCGGAGGGGGCGGTGCGACGTGGACGGGCTCGCTGCGGGTCGCAGGCGGTGTGCAGCCCCCGAGGGCGACGAAGACGAGGAGCGCCCTCGCCGCGTTCACCCCAGCACGTCCGCCACGGTGTAGAGCTTCGCGGGCTTTCCGGCGAGGAAACGCGCCGCGCGCAGCGCGCCGTGCGCGAACAGCTCGCGGCTCGATGCCCGGTGCGACAGCTCGATGCGCTCGCCGGGCCCGAGCAGGTACACAGTGTGATCGCCGACCACGTCGCCGCCACGCACGCCGAACACGCCGATCTCGTCGGCGGGGCGCGCGCCCACGTCGCCGTCGCGGCCGTGGATCTCGTTCAGGCCCCCGCGCGCCTGCTTGGCGGCCTCCGCCAGGCGCTTGGCCGTGCCGCTCGGCGAGTCCACCTTCTTCTTGTGGTGGATCTCCACGATCTCGACGTCGTAGTCGGCGCCCAGGCGGCGCACCGCCTGCGTCACCAGCTCCGCCAGGACCTGCACGCCCAGGCTCATGTTCGGCGCCCAGAGCACCGGAACGCTCTCCGCGGCCTTCTCGAGCTGCGCCTTGGCCGTGGCGTCGATGTTGGTGGTCCCGCTGACCACCGCCACCTTCTGCCGCGCCGCGACGCCAAGCAGGCCCGAGACGGCTCGGGCCGTGGAGAAATCGATGACCACCTCGGCGCCGAGCAGGCCCGACGCCGCGTCCGCGCCGACCGCGACGCCGAGCGTGCCGAGCCCAGCGAGCTCACCGATGTCGCGACCCAGGTTCGGGTCGTCCGCCGCCGCGACGGCGCCCACGAGCTGATCGCCGGCGGCGTGCGCCAGGCGCGCCACCGTGAGCCCCATGCGCCCGGTGGCGCCGAAGAGAGCGAGCTTCACTTCTTCCGGTACTCCTCGAGGGCGCGGGACACGGCCTCGCGACAGCCGGCGCTGGCCTCGACCAGCGGCAAGCGCACGCCCGGCTTCATGCGGCCCTCGAGCGCCAGCGCGGCCTTCACCGGCTGCGGATTCGGCTCGACGAACATGGCGCGGTGAACCGGCAAGAGCGCCAGGTGCTTCTTCTTCGCTTCCTCCCAGCGGCCGGCCAGGGCGTCGGCGCACACGTCCGAGACCTCCCGCGGCAACAGGTTCGAGGTGACGCTGATCACGCCCTTCGCACCCACCACCATCATGGGCAAGGTCAGCGGGTCGTCGCCGGAGAGCAGCGTCACGCGACTCGCCGCCCGGCGCAACAGCTCCTGGCACCACATCACGTTGCCGGTGGCGTCCTTGATGCCGACCACGTTCGGGCTCGAGTCGAGCAGCTTGAGCGTGCTCTCCACGGTGAGCTCGATGCCGGTCCGACCCGGGATGTTGTAGAGGATGATGGGCGCGCCACCGACCTCCTTGGCGATGGCCTGGACGTGGCGCACCATGCCCTCTTGCGACGGCTTGTTGTAGTACGGCATCACGATCATCACGCCGTCGGCGCCGGCCTCGAGCGCGGCCTTGGAGGCGTCGATGCTCTTCTTGGTGTTGTTGGAGCCGGTGCCGGCGAAGATGGGGACCTTGCCCTTGGCCAGGCTCGCGGTCCGCTTCACCAGCTCGCGCTGCTCGCTGTCGCTCAGCGTCGGCGCCTCGCCGGTGGTGCCGCAGGGCACGATGCCGGAGATGCCGCCCGCGAGCTGCGCCTGGATCAGGCCGTCGAAGGCGGCCCAGTCGATCTCGGAGAGGTCGTCGTTGAAGGGGGTCACGACGGCGGTGAACGCGCCGGAGAGGGTGATCGCTGCCATGGCGGGCACTATTCGCGCGGGGCGGGCCGGACGCAAGCCGTGGAAGCTCGGGGCGTCCTGTAGTATGCGGACTCGGGTTTGGAGGGATCGATGAAGCTCTGGGGAGTCTTGGGGGTAGCGTTTCTACTGGTCGCCGCGTGCGGCTCGGACGACGGCGGAGGCAGCAGCAGCACCGGCGGCGCCGGCGGCGCGGGAGGCTCGGGGGGAGCCGGCACCGGCGGGGGCGGCAGCGGGAACTGCCCGGCGGATCCCCTGTCGGCTGCAGGGCAGAGCTGCAGCGTGGCCGGGCAGAGCTGCGGCACGTGTGCCGACGCCTGCGTCGGCTGCGACATCGTCACCTGCATCGGCGGCGTCTGGAAGACCACCACCGTGCCCCCCGATCCCAAGGCCTGCACCGACGGCGGCCAGAAGAACTGGTGCAGCCTGGAGTCGATGGTGCTCTGCAAGTCGAACGAGTTCTGCGACTTCTCGGACGTCTGCGGCGTGACCAAGACCGGCTACTGCACCGCCAAACCGACCACCTGCGACACCTCCTGCCCCGGCGTGTGCGGCTGCGACGGCAAGAGCTACTGCAACGAGTGCGAGGCGCACAAGGTCGGCGTGGACGTCGATCCTTCGTCGAGCAAGTGCGGCGACGCCGGACAGAGCGATGCCGGCAGCGACGCGACGACCGACGCGGCGACCGACGCGACGACGGACGCGACGACGGACTGATCACCGTCGCGCTAGCGACGCCACGAAGTAGCCGTCGGTGCCGTGCCGGAGCGGCGTCAGGCGCAGGCTGGTCGCCTCGCTGCCGGCGAGCGCGACCAGCTCGCGTGCGTCGAACGGCACCGGTGCGAGCAGGTCGGCGACGCGCGCGACCACCTCCTCGGCCTCCTCGCGAAACACGCTGCACACGGCGTAGACGACGCGGCCGCCGGGGCGCGCGAGCGACGCCGCGTGGCGCAGGATGCGGGTCTGAAGCTGGCCGAGCCGCTCCGGGTCGTCGGGACCGAGCCGCAGCGCGATCTCGGGCCGCCGGCGCAGCGTGCCGCTGCCGCTGCACGGCGCGTCCACCAGGACGCGGTCGAAGTCCGAGGGCAGGTCACCCACGCCCACCGACAGGTCCGCGGCGCGCGTGCTCGGCGCGGGCAGACCGAGGCGGCGGTGCTCGGCGGCGAGCTCGGCGAGCTTCGCTGGGTGGAGGTCGCTCGCCCAGAGCTCGCCGGTGCCGGCGAGCTGCTCGGCGAAAAGCGTGGTCTTCTGCCCGCGCCCGGCGCAGGCGTCGAGCACGCGCTCGCCGGGCCGTGCGCCCAGCGCGAGCGCCACCACTTGTGCGCCCTCCTCTTGCACGACGAAGCCCGTGGAGCCGCCGGCGCGGCGGCGCGGATCACCCTCGCCGCGCGTGAGCCGAGCGAGCGGCGAGACCTGGCCGCGCTCCGCCTGCTCGAGCCAGTCTGGCAGCGAGCGCCCGGGGCGGATCCGCACGCACACCGCCGGCTCGTCCCCGGCGGCGCCGAGCAGCGCTCGCATCTCGTCCTCACCCACGTCGCGCGCGAGCCGCTCGCGGAGCCACGCCGGGGCGCTGGCGAGGATCGCCGCAGCCTTGTCGAGGTGGGGTCCGCCGGCGGCGAGCTTGCGCAGCACCGCGTTGGCGAAGCCGGCGAGCTTGTCACCGCGATCGGCGCGGACCAGGTTCACCGCGGCGTCCACGGCGGCGAAGGGCGGCACCCGATCGAGCATCAAGATCTGATAGGCGGCCACCAAGAGGTGCGCGCGGACCGTGCGGTCGGTCTTGTCGATGCCCCGCGGAACGAGCGCCCCAAGCCGCTCCGAGAGCACCTTCTGCGTGCGCAGTGTGCCGTAGGTCAGCTCCGTGGCCAGCCCGCGCTCCCGCGGGTCGAGCTGCGGGTGCCGGGCCAGCTCGGCGTTCAGCGCGGCTGCCGCGTAGGCCCGGTCCTTGTCCACGCGCAGGAGCACGCGGCCGGCGATGGCGCGCCCGCTCGGGGCGCTCATCCCGCCAGGTCGCGGATCTGCCCCACGATCACGTCCCAGCGCTTCTCCACGTCGTTCTTGAATGCCAAGAGCATCAGCCCGAACAGGATCGCCATGCCGACGATGTGGGCGATTTCCCGGACTCTGAGCGGCAAGGGTCGCCGCATCACGCCTTCTATGGTGAAGAACATCAGGTGCCCGCCGTCGAGCACGGGGATCGGCAGCAGGTTCAACAGCCCCAGGTTGATGCTGATCAGCGCCATCACCCAGACGAAGAAGTCGGGGCCCTTCCTGCCTTCCTCGCCCGCCACCTCGTAGATGGTGATGGGGCCGGACAGCGTCTTCAGGCTCATGCGTCCCTGGATCAGGCGCACGATGCTGACCAAAGTGAAGCGCGTCACGTCGATCGTCTCTTCGACGGCCTTCGACAGCGCATAGCGGAACGGGGACGGGTGCGCGACGAAGTCCTCCGGCGCGAGCGGCAGCCAGTTCTTCACTTGGAGCACGTAGCGCGCGAAGGCCTGCCCGTGCTCGTCCACGATGTCCTCCCGCCGCATCTGGAAGGTGCCGCTCTTCTCGCGGCCGTCCTTCGCCGACAGGTAGTCGATGCGATGCGGGCGATCCGGCGCGGCCACCAGCCGCTCCCGGAAGGTGGACCAGGCGGGCAGCACCTCGTCGTCCAGCTTCAGGATCTTGTCACCGGGCCGGAGCCCCGCCTTCGCCAGGTAGTTGTCTTCGGGGACGATGGCCGCATACAGGTCTGCCAGCTCGATGCCCGTCAGGCTCATCAGATCCGAGCCCGCTGGGTCGGGTGTGAGCGCGACCACGCCGGCCTCGTAGATGGCCATCTCGGCCAGGCCGCCGAGGGCGCCGGGGAGCGTGACGGGCCGGAGGTAGGTCACCGGCAGCGTTTCCCCGCGATTTTCGGCGAAGGCCGCGTCGAGATCCCGGAAGCGACGCACCGGTTGCCCCGCCACGTGGGTCACCACGTCGAAGGTGCGGAGCCCCGCTCGATAGGCCGGCGACTCGGTGCTCGGGATGCCGATCACCGCGGCCGGCGCGCTCGGCTGGATGCCGATGGTCCCGACCCGCTCGATGAGGTCGAGCTCGCGCCGCTCGATGGTCTCCTCCGCGGTGACCTCGACCTCGACGTGTTTGTTGTCGCGGAACACCCGGAAGCGCAGCGGCTGTGCCGGGCTCTTGGCGATGATGCGCTTGAGCTCGTCGAAGGTGCCGACGTCCTCTCCGTTCACGCTCATGATGCGGTCGCCCGGCAAGAGCTTGCCGGCCGCCGGGTGTCCCGGCAGCACCACGCCCACCGTCGGCGGCAGGAACGGTCCGTCCGTCACGAAGACGGAGAAGTAGAGCAGGATCGGGAACACCAGGTTCATCACCGGCCCCGCCAGCACGACCAGGATGCGCTTGTAGACGGGCAGCGACTCGAAGGTTCGATGCCGGTCCTCGGGGAGCACGATGTCGCTCTTCGAGGCCTCGAGCATCTTCACGTAGCCGCCGAGCGGGAGAAGGCTGATGCAATACTCCGTCTCGCGGCCCCTGAGCTTCAGGATCTTCGGCCCGAAGCCCAGGCTGAAGGTGAGCACCTTCACGCCGAAGGCCTTGGCCAGAGCGAAGTGCCCGAGCTCGTGCACGAAGATCAGCGAGCTGATCAGGATGACGAAGTAGAGGAGGTCCATCGCCCGGGCCGCACTCGAAGCCCCGGCTCTAGCCGATGCCGCGGCTCGACGCCAAACTGGGCGCGGGGGCTGGCGGTGATGTCGCGAAAACTCCCCTGATTTCGGCTAGGCTGCGCGGCATGAGCGAGAAGCCCCAAAAGCCCGTCAGCGCGTCACGGGTCGAGCTCTGCCAGCTGATGCTCCCCGAGCACGCCAACGCCTACGGCAACGTCCACGGCGGGCTGATCATGAAGATGGTGGACGAGACGGGTGGCATCGCGGCCATGCGCCACGCGCAGCGCCCCTGCGTCACCGTCGCCATGGACGAGATGTCGTTCGTGTCACCCGTCCACGTCGGCGAGCTGCTCTGCTGCAAGGCCAGCGTGAACTACGTGGGCAAGAGCTCCGTCGAGGTCGGCGTGCACGTCCACGCGGAGAACCCCATCACCGGCGAGGTCACGCACACCAACTCGGCGTACCTGGTCTACGTGGCCATCGACGACGCGGGGAAGCCCTGCGCTGTCCCACCGCTCCTGCTCGAAACCGACGAGGACCGCCGCCGCTGGGAAGGCGCGCGCGATCGCCAGGCCAATCGCTTGGCGCAGCGCAAGAAGAAGTCAGGCTAGAGCGCCGCTCTGTCGAGCGCGGTCTCGCTGCCTCTGGCCTTCGCCTCGATCACGAACTCCGGCGCCTCCTGGATCACGCGCTTGACCGTGCACTTCGCGGCGACACGCTCGAGAGCCGGGACGTACTTGCTCGGGAAGTCGGCGGGCACGCTGATCTGCATGGTCACGCGCCGAAGGCGTCCTTCTTCGGAGAAGTCGTGGCGCTGGACCAGCTGGATGCCGTCGGTCGGGAGGTCGCGCGCCTGGCAGAAGCCGAGCACGTAGACTCCAGCGCAGGTCGCGAGGGACGCCAGGAAGAGCTGAAACGGCTCGGGCGCGCTGCCTTCCCCGCCGTGCTCGGGGCCCTGGTCGGTGTGAACCACTCGATCACCGAAGATCGCGTCTACCCGCTTGTTTCCTGCGAACCTGAGCGTGATTTCCATGGCACGCGGTGTGAGCCGCGCGCCGGGCCGAAGGATTCGCGCAAACTCTTCGCGGGCTCACGCGCCGGAAGGAGCGCACTTGACCAGCGGAGCGATGGGCGAGAAGTCCCACGAGGTCAGGTTCTGGTCGTCGTAGCTCTGGAGCTCCGTGGAGAGGACGCTGACGATGTCGGCGAGGCTCTGGCCGAGCTTGTTGCTGGCGGTGCCGCCGTTCTCGGCGACGCACACGAACTTGTTCGCGCCGCACACCGGCAGGGCCTCGCAGGCAGGGCCGACCGGCGCCAGGGCGCCCAGCGCCGAGTCGCCGTACAGCGTGCGCCCGCCGACCATCACCAGGCGGACCGTGCTGGGCTCGGCCTGGAGCAGCGCGTCGTAGGGGGCGGCGGCGTCGCCGCCGATCACCAGCAGGTCGGCCTTCTTGCCCACGGCGATCGAGCCGATGACGTTGGACAGGCCGAGGTTCTTGGCCGGGTTGATCGTCACCATCTCGAACAGCTTCTTCGCCGTCAGGATGTCGCCGAAGGCCCCGTCGTCCACCTGGTTGGCGAAGCGCAGCTCGTCGAGCAGGTTCTGGCTGCCGCCGATGGACCAGTCGGGCGCCAGGCTCACGTTGATGCCCTTGGAGAGGGCCAGCGGGATGTTGGTGGTCTTCTCGAGGTCGGTGCCCGAGCCGTACAGGAACACGTTGGAGCGCGGCGACCAGACCAGGCCCATGCCGTGCTGGGCCATCTTGTCGAACTCGGTCTCGCCGAAGGCCGTGCCGTGCACGATGGAGGTCTCGGGGGCGTGCAGGCAGCCGTCGGTGGTCGGCGCCGTCCAGAGCTTGTTGAACTCGTTCAGAGCCGTCTGGTCCACGCCCTCGCCGATGTGGATCAAGAAGGCGTCCGTCTTGTCGGTGGCGATGTTCTTGCAAATGGCGTCGGCGCTCGAGGTGTTCGGGAACAGCGTCGAGGCCTGGACCTTGTCGTAGCCCAGGTCGTTCGAGCTCTGATCGATGGTGCGCGCCAGCGAGCCGTAGCAGGCCTTGTTGGCGGGGTTCGCCGCGCCGGCGATGCTGGTGGTGCCGGCGATCAGGCCCTTGAGCTCCCCGTACTTGTTGAGCTCGCAGTTGACGTTGACCGGTGAGCCGTACTCGGCGTTCAGCCACTGCTTGGCGTCCACCATCGCCTTGTAGCGGGCGTCGTTCGGCCACTGGTCGTGGTTGGTGTAGACCTTGGGCGGCGACCAATCCGACTCGTCGAAGATGTCGAACAGGATGTGGTTGTGGGTGTCGATCAGGCCCGGCATGATGATGCCGTTCGTGGCCACGATCGTCGGCCCGGGGCTCATCTGCTGCACGGCACCGTCGCAGCTCACGTCCACGCAGGTGATGGTGTCGCCCTCGACCAGCACCTCGCCGGTGAAGAAGCCGGCCTCGGTGACCACGGTGCCCCGGAGCAGGATCTTGTCGGCCGCGCCTTGCTGGACGATCTGGGCGTCGCCGCTGGGCGGAGGCGCATCGGGCACGCAGCTACCGGCGGAGCAGCTCATGGCCGTGCCGCAGCTGGTGCCGTCCGCGACGGGCGCGTGGCCGCAGCCGGCGGCTGCGTCGCAGCTGTCCGCGGTGCAGGGGTTGTCGTCGTCGCAGGACAGCGCGCTCCCGCCGGTGCACACGCAGCTCGCCGACAGCGTCTCGCCGGTGGTGCAAGCGTCCCCGTCGTCGCAAGCCGCGCCCGCGGTGCACGCGGGGCCGTTCGAAGCACCCTTGCTGCAGGTGATCGCGGCGGACGACCAGTTGCCGCCGTCCGCGGTCCGACCGAAGCACTGCCCGGCCGAGCTCGACGCCGTGGGGCCCGAGTCTTCGGCGACATAGCTCGTGGAGCAGGTCGTACCGGACTTCGCGGAGCTGATCAGCCGGCAGGCGTCGGCGGTGGTCGAGTTGACGTAGGAGTACGGGACCCAGACCACCTCACCGGGCGCGACCAGCGCGCAGGTCGCCGCGCGTCCCGCCGCCGCGCAGGTCGTGGACGACGCCGCGTGGCTCACCAGGCTGTCGGTGATCTTCTTCGGGGCGCCGCCGCCCTCGACGTCGTCGACGAACCAGCAGCTCGTCGGATCGTTCGTCAGATCGAGGGTCGCCGTGCCCGCGTTGTAGAGCTCGATGAAGCCGCCGCTCCCGGTCGAGCACTCGTTCACCACCAGGCCGCCGGCGGACATGGCCTGCTGCTCCGCCGACTCGCTCTCGGGAGCGCGCGTCTCGGCGGCACATGCCGCCAGGGAAAGCACGAAGGGCAGGGAAAACAGGCTGAGGGAGCGGGTGCGGATCATCGGGTGTCTCCTAACGACGCCGCCCCATACGCAGACTCCGTGCCAAAGCTTCCTCGGACGGAAATGGCCAAGAAATCGCAGAAAGCCTGAGGGGCATGTTGCTTTAGTGCAACTGATACTGCTCTAATTGCGATTCATATATGTCTTTAGGCAACTCACTCGAGGAGCGCTTCCACGCCGCCGCGGAGGAGCAGATCGAGGGCGTGGTGCTCGAAGCCGCGATGGAACGCACCGGCGCCCGCTACGGCGCGCTGTTCGTCTGGGACGACTCCGAGAAGGCCCTGCGCCTCGACTTCCACGTCGTCGACGGCGTGGTGATGACCGTGCCTGGCTTGTTGCTCCGGCACCGGGCCGATGGCCGCCCCGACGGAATCGCGCTCTGGGTGTTTCGTCATCACCGGCCCTACCGCTCGGACGACACGTCACGCGATCCTCACTACGCCAAGTACCTGGTCGACGTGCGCTCCATCGTCGCGGTGCCCATTCTGTACCAGCGCCGGTCCATCGGCGTGCTCAGCGTGTCGAGCGCACAGGCGCACGCCTTCCCCGAGACGACGGAGGGCGAGCTCGGCACGGTGGCTAAGAGCGCGGCGAAGTTCCTGCGCCGCGCGCACATGTACCGAGCCGGCGCCAAGGCCAAGCGCCGCCCCTTCTTGCTCAAGGGGCTGTCTCCCGAGTGGCTCTGGCTGGAGCATCAGCTCGAGCAGGTCGCCGGGACGGACATCCCGGTGCTGATCCAGGGCGAGAGCGGCACCGGCAAGGAGCTGGTGGCGCACTCCATCCACTTCAACAGCAAGCGGAGCGAGGCGCCGTTCGTCTCGGTGAACTGCGCGGCCATACCCGAGCAGCTGCTCGAGAGCATGCTCTTCGGGCACGTGAAGGGAGCGTTCACCGGCGCGACCTTCAACAAGGTCGGCGAGCTGGAGAAGGCCAACGGGGGCACGCTGTTCCTGGACGAGGTGGGTGACCTGGCTCCGGCGCTCCAGGCGAAGATGCTGCGCGTGCTGGAGGCGCGGGAGATCCTGCCGGTCGGCAGCAACGCCGCCCCCAAGCACATCGACGTGCGCCTGATCTGCGCGACCCACAAGCACCTGCCGGGGATGGTCCGAGACGGAACCTTCCGCGAGGACCTCTACTACCGCGTCGGCGTCGTCACGCTGGAGCTGCCTCCGCTGCGCTCTTACAAGAACAACCTGGAGGTGATCGCGGAGACGTTCCTCCGCCGGGCTGCGCAGGATCTCGGGCGCCCCGACCTGCGCCTGTCCGCCAACGCGCTGGCCGCGCTCGAAGCCCACGACTTCCCGGGCAACCTGCGCGAGCTCAGGAACTGCATGGAGCACGCCGCGGCGATGGCAGCCGGAGACGAGATCACGGCGGAAGATCTGCCGGGCCCGCTCCGGCAGCAGGTCGCTCGGAGCAGACGCGGTGGCGAGCGCGAGAAGACGCTGCTCGAGCTCCGGGACGAGTGGCTGGCGCCGCTCGAGCGGCGCTACTTGCTCGACCTCTTGAACCAGTGCGGAGGCAACGTGCGCGAGGCGGCGGCGCGGGCCGGGGTCAACACGGTGACGCTCTACCGCCTGCTCAAGCGTCGCGGTTTGGTGGTCGCCCGCGAAGCGAAGCTCGCGGCCGAGGTCGGCCCACTGCGCCGCGTTCGCACCCGCTAGCGCAGCGTTCCCGGCATCACGCAGCGCACCGCGGCGGTCGCCGCCGGGTCGTCCTCCGGGTGCCGCTCCGGCGGAGCGGGCGGCTTGCAGGAGAGCGCGAAGCCGAGCACCGGACCGCGCTCCACGGGCCCCCTCACCGCGCACGGGAGCAGGCCTCCGCTCGCGTCCCAGTCGAAGCCCGCCGCGGGACAGCTCTCCCCGATGCTCAGCAGCGGCCGGCCGGCGTCGCCCGTGAACGGCGTCCCGCTGCACGCGACCATCGCATCCCAGGGGATGGGGCGTGGAGCGCCGCTCGGGAACATGCCGACGGAGCAGTTGGCCACGTTCGGTGTCTCGCAGGGCGTCTCGGTCACCCACTCTGCCTGGCGTGAGAGCTCGAAGTGGAGCGGCTCACCCGCAGACCTCGCCACGATCACCGCGGCCAGTCCCAGGGTCACCTCGGCGCGGGCGCGCTCCTCGCGGGTGGGCAGGCGGCCCGCGAATCGCATGTAGCACCAGCCCTGCGCCGTGTTGGCGTCGAGCACCGCTGCCAGGCTCGACGGGACGGGACCTGGCGCGCGCGCCTCGCCGGGGGCCGGGTGGTGGAGCGGTGTGACCCTGGGGCAGCGCAGCGTCTCGTGCTCACCCGCCGAGCACCCGAGGGGCTGTGCCGCGATCCAGAACGGCTCGAACCGCGCTCCGCCCAGCGGAAGGTCCTGGGGGCAGAGCTTCGAGAACGGGATCCCCAGCTTCTCGGTGGTGCGCGGCTCGCACTCTGCCGCCGCTGCGTCGGCGGCGTCGGCGCTCTCTCGAGCGGGCTCCGCCGCGCAGCCGCGACAGCCCGAGAGCACCGCCAGGAGCAGGGTCCACTTCGTCACCCGCATTCAGTCCTCCACGGGGGTGCTCGACCGAGCAGCGCTCTCGCGCTGCGCGCGCGCTCGGCCCACGATCAGGTGGTAGAGCGTGACGGCCACCACCCCCGTCGCGAACACCGCCAGGAGATACGTCCCGGTCCCCGGGTAAGCGTGCGTCATGAAGTTTCCGACCTGTTTCTCGCCCCAGAGCGCGGGCATGAACGGCTCCACCTTGAACGGGGCGTCCGGCGACAGGTCGTGGCCGTACGCATGCATCTTGTGCACGAAGCGGAAGACCGAGAATCCGCCGAAGTAGGTCACGAGCACGGACAGGTCGATGAGCGCACGCACGTTGCCGAGCGCCGCGACCCGCACCAGGAGCAGCGCCAGCGCACCGAAGCCGAACGGCAACCAGTCGAGCTCGGTGAACAGGGCTCGGTCCAGCTTCTGCATGCCGATGTAGTGGTTCAGGATGTTGATCTCCTTGATGTCGGCGCCGTCGTGCCCGCCGACCAAGGTGTGGGCGAAGATCTGCAGCGACAAGCCCTTCGGGTACTGCGGGGCCGTCATCTCGATGTGCCAGAGCGGCTGCATCAGCCCCAAGACGAGCGGCACCAGCAAGAGCAAGAGCAGCGGCCGCGATCCCAAGTACAAAGGCTCGTCCACGAACGCGTAGAAGCCTTCGAGCGCACGCTTGATTCGATCCCGCATGCGCCGATGTTCGCACCAATCGTGCGTGTGGGACGACGAATTCAGTGGGTGCGCACGCCCAGGGTCGCCGCCGCCGCCTTGCGCACCTCCAGGTGCTCGCTGTCGAGCGCCAGCCCGAGGGCAGCCCGCGCGCCGTCGGTGTTCATCTTGCGCAGGACGCGCACCAGCTCCACGCCGAGCTCCACCGGCGCGTGGGCGAACAACGCGCCGATCTGGTCTTCGTAGCCGGCGCTGCTGCGGGCCAGATAGCGGCGCAAGAGGTCCTTCAGCTCGCCGTCTGGAACGGCGGTCAGGTTCTCGAGCACCACGCCGGCGTGGGCGTCGCCCAGGAAATCGAGGAGCTTGCCGATGGCCGCCGCGCCGACCGCGCGGTCGACGCCGGGGTTGGCGGAGCTGGCGATCAGCGCGCCCAGCGCGCGCGTGGAGACGATGGCGCTGGCGAAGGCGCCGCGCACTTGCTCGTTGTCCGACTGCTTGGGATCGTCGATCGCGCTGCAGAGCGCGAGCAAGAGGCGCAGCGCCGCGTCCGGAGCGCGGGTCGCCAGGCGGCGGAGCCCCGTGCGGATGGGCTCGGTGACGTCCTCGGTCGTCCCTCTTGGCAGCGCGCGCCGATAGGCCTTCGCCACCGACTCGGCGAAGCGTTCGTCCACGATCGACTCGGCGTTCACGCGCCGCGACATCGGCTTGCTGGTGGGAGACGGGTAGTCGATCTCCGGCGCCGAAGGCGGGCCGTTGGCGGCGCGCGGCAGCGGTACGGGCTCGAGCTCCAGGATCTCGGCGGAGTCGATCTCGATCTCTTCGCCGAGCTCGACCTCCACGTCCGATGCGAGGGCCGCCTCGGGGCTCGAGGCCCCCGGCTGCGTGCCGACCATGGTCGGCTCCTCGTAGGGCGACGGCGGCGGCTTCGAGCCCGTGTCGGTGCGCTCGACCACGCCGCCGTGGCCGACCTCCTGCTGCACCGCGCGCAGCTCCGCCAGCATGGTCGCCGCGTCTGGGAAGCGGCGGCGAGGGTCGAACGCCAGCGCACGATCGACCAGCCGCACCAAGGAGAGCGGAGCCTTGGCCACGCGGGCCAGCGACGGAGCCGGGCGGGTGGCGGCCCGGATCAGCATGTCGCTGCCGGTCCCCGAACCGTGGACCAGGCGTCCGCTGACGAGCAGGAAGATCAGCGCACCGACCGCCCACAGGTCCGTGCGCGCGTCCACCTCCGACCACCGCCCCAACGCCTGCTCCGGCGCCATGAACGACGGCGTCCCCATGATCACGCCGGTGCGGGTCTGGCCGCGATCCTTCTCCTGATCCAGCATGCGCGCGATGCCGAAGTCGAGGACCTTGACCTCGCCCTTGGACGTCAAGAACACGTTCTCGGGCTTCAGATCTCGGTGGACGATGCCGAGCGGATGGGCCTTCACCAGCACCGCCAGCACGCCCTCGGCGATGTGCAGCGCGTCCCGGATGGTCAGGCGACCGCGGTGCGAGTCGAGCAACAGGTCCACCGACTGCCCGCGGAGCAGCTCCATGACGATGTAGGGCTCGCCGTCGTGGCTGGTGCCGTCGCCCTGGATGGCGACCACTCCGGGGTGATCGACCTTGTTGGCGATGTACGCCTCGCGTTGGAACCGCGCACGCACCGCCGGGTTCTTGGCCAGGTGGGAGTGGATCAGCTTGATCGCGGCCTTGCGCCCCGTCCCGTCCACCGCGGCGTAGACCGCCGCCATGCCGCCGAGCCCGAGTAGCCGGCGCAGCTGCCAGGTGCCGTCGATGACCGCGCCCACCCGGCGCTCGCAGCGCGTAAGAAGCTCGTCGTCGGACTGCATCCTCGGGGAGCCCGCAATAGTACTCAGCCTGAGCCCGCTCGGTGGTGCCGAATCCATGACGCGGCCAGGAGCTCCTGCCCCGCGCTCCGGCTAAGTCCTCGGAATACGTGCCTTCCATGCCGGCCGTGGCTGTCCGGACGCGGGAATTCCCATTCCTCCTAGCGTGCTCCCCCACGAGGCATTAGTTTCCACCGACTTTTCGCGGTCTCCGGTTGCCAGAGTGGTGCCGGCTCGACTCGCCAAAGAGAGTCTGAATGCTCACCTGGGTAGCGAAGAAGCTGTTCGGCACCTCCAACGAACGCGCGGTGAAGCGCATGAGGCCCATCGTGGCGGCCATCTCCGACCTGGAGAAATCCGTCTCCAAGCTGTCGGACGACGAGCTCCGGGCCAAGACCGCAGAGTTCAAGGAGCAGCTCGACAACGGCGCCACGCTCGACGACATCCTGATCGACGCCTTCGCCGTCTGCCGCGAGGGCGGCAAGCGCGCGCTGAAGATGCGCCACTACGACGTGCAGCTGATGGGTGGGATGGTGCTGCACCAGGGCAAGATCGCGGAGATGCGCACGGGCGAGGGCAAGACCCTGGTCGCCACGCTGCCCATCTACTTGAACGCCCTGGAGGGCAAGGGCGTGCACCTGATCACGGTGAACGACTACTTGGCCAAGCGCGACGCCGAGTGGATGGGGCGCCTGTACAACTTCCTGGGACTCTCCATCGGCGTGGTCATCCCGCAGCAGAACGACACCGACAAGAAGCGCGCCTACAAGTGCGACATCACCTACGGGCAGAACAACGAGTTCGGCTTCGACTACCTGCGCGACAACCTGAAGTTCTCGGCCCTGGACTACGCCCAGCGCGCGCTGAACTTCGCCATCGTGGACGAGGTCGACTCGATCTTGATCGACGAGGCGCGCACGCCGCTCATCATCAGCGGCCCTGCCGACGCGGCCAGCGAGAAATACCGCTCGCTGAACGAGGTCGTGGCGAAGCTGCACAAAGACGAGCACTACAACGTGGACGAGAAGGCCTTCAGCGCCACGCTGACGGACGACGGCGTCGAGTTCGTGCAGAAGCTGGTCGGGATCGGCAACCTCTACGACCCGGCCAACATGCAGACGTTGCACATCCTGTATCAGCTGCTCAAGGCCCACGCGCTCTACAAACGCGACCAGCACTACATGGTGAGCCCGGACGGCAAGGTGCTGATCATCGACGAGTTCACCGGGCGCGTCCTTGCCGGGCGCCGCTGGAGCGACGGTCTGCACCAGGCCGTCGAGGCCAAGGAGAACGTCCGCATCCAGGAGGAGAGTCGCACCATCGCGACCATCACCTTCCAGAACCTCTTCCGCATGTACAAGAAGCTCGGCGGCATGACCGGCACCGCCGAGACCGAGGCCAGCGAGTTCCACACCACCTACAAGCTCGACTGCGTCGCGATCCCGACCAACAAGGACATGATCCGGCTCGACGAGCACGACATCGTCTACAAGACGGAGCGCGAGAAGTTCACGGCGGTCATCAAGGAAATCCTGGCGGAGAACGAGGCCGGGCGACCCATCCTGGTGGGCACCACCAGCGTCGAGAAGAGCGCGGCCATCAGCAAGATCCTCACCAAGAAGGGCGTGGCGCACCACGTGTTGAACGCCAAGCACCACGAGAACGAGGCGTTCGTCGTGGCGCAGGCCGGCCGCAAGGGTGCCATCACGGTCAGCACCAACATGGCCGGTCGCGGCACCGACATTCTGCTCGGCGGCAATCCCGAGATGCTCGCGAAGTGGGAGCTCAAGCAGAACGGTAAAGACATCGACCTCGACCCCGAGGAGTACGAGAAGCTCACCCAGAAATACGACAAGCTGTGCAGGGAAGAGCACGACGAGGTCGTCGAGCTCGGGGGCCTGCACATCGTCGGCACGGAGCGCCACGAGTCCCGCCGCATCGACAACCAGCTGCGCGGGCGCGCGGGCCGACAGGGTGACCCCGGTTCGAGCCGCTTCTACCTGTCCCTCGAGGACGACCTGATGCGCATCTTCGCGGGTGACCGCGTCAAGAACCTGATGGACCGCATGGGTCTGCCGGACGACGAGCCCATCGAGCACCCCTGGGTCACGCGCAGCATCGAGAACGCGCAGAAGAAGGTCGAGGAGCGCAATTTCGACATCCGCAAGAACCTGCTCGAGTACGACGACGTGATGAACGCGCAGCGCAAGACCGTGTACACGCTCCGCCAGCAGCTGCTCCTGGGCCGCTACGAGCCGGAGGAGCTGGACGAGGTCGGCAAGCCCACGGGCAAGACCCGCGCCATCGCGATGGACAAGGCGGTCAAGAAGCAGGTGCGCCCCTTGGTCGGCAAGCTGCTCACCTACTTCGTCGATCCGCCGCTCACGCTCTCGGCAGACGCGGGTGGCGACGACGACGAGGACGCCGGCGACAAGGGCCCGCGCGCGCCCAAGCGCAAGGACTTCGAGGCCGCCGAAAAGCTGGTCGAGCTCGAGGCGCTGCAGCGCGAGGTCTACCAGCTCTGGGGCGTGCGCATCGACGTCGAGGACCGCTCCAAGAAGTGGACGCCGGCGGAGATGTACGAAGAGCTGGTCGAGCTGGTGGCACAGGGGCTCTCGGAGCAACGCGAGCGCACCCTGGACCTCATCGATCGGGTGATCGCCGCCATCGTCGAGGAGAGCTGCCCGGAGAACAAGCCGCCGGAGGACTGGGACTGGGCCGGCATCCGGGACGGCATGAACGAGCACTTCAAGCTCAAGATCGGCCGCGAGCTGGAAAACTTCGGCGATCCGGATCTCCTGGTGCGCGACCTGTACGGGCGCGCGGAGGAGCAGTACCTGGCTCGCGAGAAGGAGCTCGGCGTGGACAACGCGATGCGCGTGTTCCGCTACATCTACCTCGAGGCCATCGACCAGGCTTGGGTCGATCACCTGACGAACATGGAGCACCTGCGCGACGGCATCGGCCTGCGCGGGTACGGGCAGAAGGACCCGAAGAACGAGTACAAGAAGGAGGGCTACAACCTCTTCTTGAACATGATGGCGAAGGTCAGCGGCGCGGTGCTCCAGCGCTTCTTCGAGGCGCAGATCCAGAAGCGCGAGGACATCGAGGCCATCGAGGCCGAGGCCGCCGCCGAGCACCAAGGCCTGCTCGAGCAAGCGGTGGCGCGTCACGTCAACGCTTCACCCGAGCCGATCGCCGACGCGCTCGCCGAAGGCGGGCGGCCGCAGTCCGTGCCGCCGCCGCGCCCGCAGCCTCAGATCGCGGCGCCGAAGATCGGGCGCAACGATCTGTGCCCGTGCGGCAGCGGCCAGAAGTTCAAGAAGTGCCACGGCGCCGCGCTCGAAGAAGAAGACGAAGACGAGGAGCAGCCGCGAGCGTGATCATGGTGCGCCCAGCGGTCCCGCGTTGGACCCACGTGCGTCCAACGCGACTCAACTCCGCGACACTGTGAAACGACTCGACGCGTGCTTGTAAAGAGCGCGCGCTTCGGTAAGTTCGATCGCATGCGGCACGCGATCCACGGGTTCGTCTGCTTGGGGTTCGTCACGCTCGGCGCATGTGCACAGGCGCAGGACGTCGGCGGCGGCGCCGGCGCCGGCGCCTTCACGAGCATCGGCGGCAGCGGCAGCGGCGGCAGCTCCTCCGGGAGCGGCGGCTTCTCCGGCGGCGAGAGCGGCGCGGCCGGCTCGACGTCGAGCGGCGGCAGCGCCGGTCTAGCGGGCGCAGCGGGTGGCAGCAGCGACGGCGGCGCGCCCGGCAGCGGTGGCTTGGGGAATGGGGCCAGCGGGGGCTCGACTGCGGGCGGCGGCTCCACCTCCAGCGGTGGCGCGAGCAGCGGGGGCTCCACTTCCAGCGGCGGCGCGAGCAGCGGCGGCGCGAGCAGCGGGGGCTCCACTTCCAGCGGCGGCGCGAGCAGCGGCGGCAGCGGCGGCGCTGCACCGAAGAGCGACTGCTGCACCGGTACCCCCTTCGCGGCCGGCTGCACGAACACCACGGTGCAGGCCTGCGTGTGCGCGCAGGATCCGTACTGCTGCCAGGTCGAGTGGGATGCGACCTGCGCCGGCGAGACCTTGCTCCTCAAGTGCGGCACCTGCCCGACACCCGCAGACTGCTGCGCGGGCACCAAGTGCAACAGCGACGCGGTCGTGGAGTGCGTCGGAGACACGGACTCCGCCTGCTACGGCACCTGGAGCGCGAGCTGCGCGTCGAAGATTTCGAGCCTCGGCTGCGGCACTTGCGGCTCCACGCCGCCGCCGACCGCAGTGGTCTGGATCAACGAGCTGCACTACGACGACGCCAGCACCGACGCCGGCGAAGGCGTGGAGGTGGCGGGCAGCGCCGGCGCCGATCTCACCGGTTGGACGCTCGTCTTCTACAACGGCGCGCCCGGCCAGCTGAAGCAGTACATGTCGAAGACGCTGTCGGGCACCATCCCAAACCAGAAGAACGGATTCGGCACGGTGTGGACCGCCGCCACCAACATCCAGAACGGAGGTGCCGACGGCGCCCCGGAGCCCGATGGCGTCGCGCTCGTCGACAAGGCCGGCAAGGTCGTGCAGTTCTTGTCCTACGAGGGCAAATTCACTCCGACCGACGGCCCCGCCAGCGGCACGGCCTCGGTGGACATCGGCAAGAGCGAGCTCAGCACGACGCCCGATGGCCAGTCGCTCCAGCTCACCGGCACTGGCAAGAAGTACTCGGACTTCACCTGGACCGGTCCGGTCGCTGCCACGCCAGGACAGCCGAACGCGGGGCAGAGCTTCTGACCGACAGCGCCGCCGGCTCAGCCAACTAGCTCAGCGAGGCGGCGGTGAGCCGTCACGCTTTCGAGAAAGCTCGCTCGCACCGCGGGGTCACCGATCGCGGCGGCGCGCTCCCGGAGTCTCGCGACCGCGCGCCGGGCGACGTCCCGCGCGGCGTCCTCGTCTCCGGTCGCGATCAGCGCGTCGGCCAGCGCGAGCCGCACCAGCGCCTCGCCGTCTGCGATGCTGCCAACCTCGTTCAGCGCGGCGTTGGCGCTCCGCGCCATCTCCAGGCTGTCCTCGAGGCGACCCGCGGCGCGGAGCGCGACGGCCAGCACCGCCATGGCGTGAATGCGGGTCGGCGGAACGTGCGCGAGCATCGCTACGGCGCGCTCGGCCTCCGCCACGGCGCCCTCGGCGTCCCCTTGGAGGATCAGGAGCTCCGCCAGGTGGTTGTGCGCGCCACCCTCCATGCGGCGATCACCCTGCGTCATCAGCTCCGAGATCGCCTCGGAGAGGAGCGCTCTCGCTTCGTCGAAGCGCCCGAGCGCGGTGAGCGCGGCGCCCAGGTTGTTCTTGGCCGAGGCGGTCACGTTCTTGATACCCAGGCGCTGGCCGAGCCGCACGGTGTCGCGCAGTCGGGCCTCCGCCTGCTCGAACTGACCGAGCTCGAGACAGGCGTGGCCGGCGTTGTGGCGGTGGATGGTCGTCGTCCGGAGATCGCCGGCTTCCTCGCAGGCCGCCGCCGCCTGCTCCGAGAGCTCGCGGTATTCCCAGGTGAAGCCCTTGAACAGCGCGCGGGCCGCGCGGCTAGCCTGCCAGCGGGCGAGCGCGCCCGGCGCGTTCGGCAGGGTCGGCGCCCAGGCGTCGATGTGGGAAAAGAGCAGGTCGGCCAGCTCGTAGTCGCCGATCTGGAGGATCGCCGTCGCGACGCGACAGGTGGACATCAAGGCCGCTACGCCCGGGCAGTCGCACCAGCCCTCGTCACACAAGCGCCGGGCCAGCGCCCGCTCGGCCTCGACGTTGCCGGAGCGATGGCTCGAGACCGTGAGCAGCGACGCCGCGGAGTACCAGCTGTCGCTCCCCGGGACGAGCAACCCGAAGGCCTCCTCGCCCCGGGTGTGCGCCTCGGCGTGCCTGCCGAGCCAGTAGATGATCTCTCCTTCGAGCAGCACGAGCTCGCCCAAGATCCGCGGCTCGACGGGCAGCGCACGGGCGATCTCCAGCGCACGCGCCGCGGCCTTGGCGGCCGCGCCGAGGTCGTTGCCGGCGAACGCCTCCTCCGCGGCGGTGCGCGACCAGGTCAGCGCGCGCTCGCGCTCGTTGCCGCGATCGAAGTGCTGGGCGAGCACCAGCGCGTCCGGCTCGCCGTTCTCCTCGAGCCAGTTGCCGGCGATGCGGTGGCCGCGCTCGGCGTCCTCCCGGGTCAGCATGGAGTACGCCGCCTCTCGCACCAGCGCGTGGCGGAACACGTGCTCGCGCACGCCGGGGAAACGGCTCTGGGCACGGGCCGTGACCAGCTCTCGCTCCGCGAGCATGGTCAGCCAGTCGCCCACCTCGGTCGGGTCCTGCTCGCCGCCGATCAGCGCGGCGACTCCGCCGTCCCAGAACACGCCGCCGAACACGCTGGCTGCCCGGAGCACGCGCCGCGCCGCCTCCGGCAGCGCCTCGAGGCGGGACTGCACCATCGCCAGCACCGTCTCGGGCAGCTTCTCGGACTCGCCCTCGGCGACGGCACGGATCAGCTCTTCCAGGTAGAAGGCGTTGCCGTCCGCGCGCTCGACGACGCGCGCCACGAGCTCGGGCTCGGCCCGATCGCCGAGTACCTCCGTCACCAGCCTCTCGGACGCCTTGCGTGTCAGCGCGCCGAGGCGCACCTCGACCAGGTCGCGCTGCTCGAAGAGCGACGGGAAGGCGTCGCGCACCTCCGGGCGCCCGAGCGCGAGCACCATGAACGGCTGCTCCTTCGCCACCCGCAGCGCCGAGTCCACCAGGTTCACGCTCGGCAGATCGCCCCAGTGCAGGTCTTCGAGGATGAGCAGCAGCGGCGCGCGCCGGCACTCGGCCAGGACGGCGTCCTCGAACGCCCGCTTGAGCTGGTCACCCAGGAGCACGGGGTCGCGGCGCGCAGCGGCGAGCTGCTCGTCGTCTTCGCTGCCGGAGGGGACGCGAGCGAGCTCCCCGAGAAAAGTTCCGAGCCGTGCGCGGTCAGGCTCCCCGAAGCGCTCGGCGATCCAGCCCGTCAGTCGGGCTCGACTCTCGGCTGCGGGCTCGCCGTCCTGCACGCCCCAGGTGCGACGCAGCGCCTGGGCTACGAGGCCGAAGGGCGAGCCCGCGCTCATCGGATCGCCGCGGGCCATCCAGGTCGTGATCGCCTCGTCCCGCTCGGCGACGCGGCGCGCGAAGTCGTAGCGCACGCGGGACTTGCCGATCCCCGCGGGCCCCTGCACCAGCGCCGCGCGCGCCACCGGCTCGGAGAGGCACTCGTCCAGCAGGCTCTCCAGGAACTTCAGATCGCGCTCGCGACCGACTGTGGTGGTGGGCCGGCCCAGGAGCCGGCGGGAGGCGTCGAGCGCGCGCTCGCCGAGCAGCACCGCGCGACCCGAGTCGCCGGCGACCTCGAAGCGCGCGTCGAGCAAGCCGCGCGTCACCGCGTCCAGAGCGATGCCTTCGTACGCCTTCGGCGCCGTCGGCAAGAGCTCCGCTGCTCGATCGATGGCGTCTCCCACCGGAAACGCGCCGGCCACGACGCCGCGCCCGGTCGCCAGCGCCATCGGCGCGTTCGGCAGTAGCAACCGGAGGTCCAGCGCGCAGCGCGCGGCTCGCGTCCCCAGATCCGTCGCCGAGCCCCCGGCGCCGGTGAGCAAGACCGCCAGCGAGCCGCTGCGCAGGGGCTCGAGCCTGCCGCCGAAGCGCGCGATCACCTTGCGGGCTTCGCGCACGACCTGCCCGGACGCGCGGCCGTCGCTGCGGGTCGGGTGCTCGGAGGCCTCGCTGCTCACCGCCCCGACCGACTCGAAGGCCGTCGAGCCCCACTCGGAGGCGCTCTCGTCGCCGACCGCGCTGGCGATGAGCACGGCCACCAGGCGCTGCTCGGCGCCGGTGAGCGCCTCTTCGCCGGTCGGCGGCAGCGACGTCGGCGCGTCGGGTCCGAGCTGGATCTTCGCCAGCAAAGGCAGCACCGCGCTCGCGTCGCGCGGGCGCCCCGCGGGTTCCTTGGCGAGCAGGCTCGCGACCAGGGCGTCGAGCTCGCGCGGCAGCTCGGGTCGCAGCTTGGAGAGCCGAGGTGCTTCCTCCAGCACGAGCTTGGCGAGGATGGCCACTGCACCGCCGCCAGCGAACGGCGGGCGGCCCGTGAGGCAGTGGAACAGCACCGCGCCCAGCGCGAACACGTCGGCGCGCGCGTCGATGCCGCTCACGCCGCGCGCCTGCTCCGGCGCCATGTACCCGACCGTCCCCAGCACCGCGCCGGTGCGCGTCATCACCGCCGAGGCGTCGGACAGGTGCGCGATGCCGAAGTCCAGGAGCTTGACCCGATCGACCCGGCCGTCCACCAGGATGACGTTCCCCGGCTTGACGTCGCGGTGCACGATGCCGCGCGCATGCGCGGCGGACAGCGCTTCGGCCATGCGCGACACCACCTCGATGGCCTCGGCGTCGCCGAGCCGGGAGCGCTTGAGCCGCGCGCCGAGCGTCTCGCCCTCCAGCCACTCCATCGCGATGAAGGCCTGGCCTTCCGCCGTCGTGCCGTGGGCGACGTGGCGCACGATGCCCGGGTGGTCGAGCTCCGCGAGCAGCTTCGCCTCGCGTGAGAAGCGATGGTCCGCGCCGTCCTCGACCAGGACCTTGACGGCGACGGGCCGACCCGTGAGGCGGTCCTTGGCCCGAAACACTTGTCCCATGCCCCCGGCACCGGCAAAGCGTTCGACCTCGAAGCGATCCGCCAGGACGTCGTCGACCTTCACTGCCAGCGGGCAGTATATCCCGACTCAGGAAGCGTCTTTCGCGCAGCGAAAGCCCGCCACCAGCAGCCGCCAGCTCCCCGGGTGGTGGACGCGGTTCGACGAGCGCAGCCCCTTGGCGTGGTAGTTGAAAGCGCCGCCCCGGAGCACGCGCTCGCACTCCGTTGGGATGGGGTTCGTGCCGGTGTAGCCCTCGAGCTTCTTCTTCCTGAGCTCGTCCTGCGCTTCCAGGATCTGCTCGCAGGTGCCGGGCACGCCGCGGTCCGCCGTCGGACGCTTGTACGCGTAGGGATCGTAGGAGTCGGCGATCCACTCCCAGACGTTGCCCGCCAGATCGTGGTGGCCGTAGGGGCCGGCGTCGTCCGGGTACGAGCCGACCTCGGCGGTGGCGCCGCCCTGGCAACCCTGGAAGCAGCCGTGCTTCTTGGGATCGGGGAAGGCGTTGCCCCAGGGATACGTGCGCCCGTCGTCGCCGCGCGCGGCACGCTCCCACTCGGCCTCGGTGGGCAAGCGCTTGCCGCGCCACTCGCAGTAGGTCTTCGCGTCTTCCCAAGAGACGCCGACCACCGGCTTCTTCGCTCCGCGAAACTCCTTCTCGGAGCCGTACTTCATCGCCTTGGCGGCGTCTGCCTTCCATGGCTTGCAGATCTTCGCGCTCACGCACTCGAGGTACTGGCCGTTGGTGACCTCGTACTTGTCGAGCAGGAAGGCCTTCAGCGTCACCTGGTGAGCGGGGCGCTCGTCCTGCTCGCCCTGATCGTCGGAGCCCATGCTGAACGTGCCCGCCGGGACCGGCAGCATGTCGGGCGGCGGCGGCTCGGCGGGCTTCGCGACCTCGACGGGCGGCGGCGGGGCGCTTGCAGACGGAGCGGGCTTGGCCTTCGGCTTGGCGACCTTCACCTGGACGGGCCTCTTCGCCGCCGGCTCGGCGCGCTCGGCCTTGGCCGCGGGCGGATGCGCTTGCGAGGCGCCGTTGCAGGCCGCGAATGCGAAGAGCGCGAGTCCCAGGGGCCAGAGTCTCACGGCCCTCGTCTAGCGGAGCTCGGCGCCGGGTGCCAAGAAGGCGGCTAGCTCTGCCCGAGCCACGCGAGCGTGGCCCCGAGGCCCTGCTCCAGGCTGGTCGTGGCGCGCCAGCCGAGGAGCTTGGCGATTTTCTCGACGTTTCCGGCGCGGCTCGTGCCCGCGGTCCAGTCCGCCGGACCGGTCTCGACGGCGACCTGTCGCCCGGACACGCGCACCATCAGCTCGATCAGCTCGCGCACGCTGGTCGCGACGCCCGAGCCGACGTTGAAGAGCTCTCCGGACAGCGGCGACTCGAGGGCGCGGCACGTCGCCTCCACCGCGTCGTCCACGTACACGTAGTCGAGGGACTGTCGTCCGTCGCCGAAGACGACCGGAGACGCACCCTCGCGCAGGCGCTCGAAGCTCTTCACGATCACGCTTTTGTAGCCGGTGCCCGCGAACTGCCTCGGGCCGTACACGAAGAAGTAGCGGAGCGTAGCGAAGTCCATGCCGTATTGCTTCGCGAAGAACGCCAGCAGGTGCTCGCCGGTGAGCTTGCTGATGCCGTACACGGTGGACGGGAGCGGGAGCTCCGTCTCCACCATGGGCGGCCCAGCCAGGCGGCCGTAGGCGTAGAGCGACGACGTGAACAGGACCTTCTTCAGCTCGGCTCGACCGGCCGCTTGGAACAGCGCTGCGGTCCCCTCCACGTTCGAGCGAAGCACGCGCGTGGGGTCGTCCTTCGACTGGTTGTGCTTCTCGGCCGCCAGGTGGAAGAGGTAGTCGGCGCCGGCGAGAGCCCGGTCGAGCTCGGCGGTGTCACCGAAGCCCAGATCGTGCTTCACGATCTCGACCGGCACCTCCGCCGGCAGGTTCTCCGGCTTGCCGTAGCGCAGGCTGTCGATCACCACGATGCGCGCCGCGCCGCGGGCACCGAGGGCGCGCACCAGGTGCGAGCCGATGAAGCCGCAGCCTCCGGTGACGACCACGGTCGCACCAGCGAGGGAGTGTGGGTTGGACATTGCGGGTACCCTCAATCGCACGAGTTGTAACAGCACGCGTCCGGCTGTCGCTTGCGGGCCGCCGTCGTCGCCTTCACGTCCAGCGCTAGGCCGGTCAGGTGGCCGCGTTCTCCGTCCTTGCCGCCGCAGTGGACCTTGAGGTGCTTGGCGCAGTCGGCGAACGGCGGCTCGGCCGCCGAGACGCTCCCGTAGTCCCGTGACTTCGCGGCGGGGTAGCAGTTGGTGCTCTTCGCGGCAGAGGGCGCTGGCGCCGCGGAGGCCGTGTCTTCCGGCGGGGGCGCCGGGGCCGCTGAAGCCATGCTCTCCGGCGAGGGCACCGCGGCTGGAGCGCTCGGCGCGGCCGTCGTGACCGACGCGCTCGGCGACGGTGCGACCGGATCGCTGGGGGCCGCCTTCCGGTCGCAAGCGACGAGGCCGAGGAGCAGCGCCCAGCTGGCCGGGGAGCGTCGCTGTGGGGGGGTCATGTCGGCGCAGGATCGCGCAGCGGGCACGCTCCACGCAAGGCTCCCCGCCTCGACGCGCACGGCCGCGCTACTCTCGACGGGCCGCTTTCCGCCGTGAAGAGCCCGCAGCGGGAGCGGCATCCACCGGCTCCGCCGACAGTTTCCGTGGGTTTTCGCTGCTCCCGATGGTCGTGATCTGATCATGGCAAGACTGCCCGAGTCGAGACTAGTGTCGGCGCCCCCAAGGATGGCCGAGACCAAGCGCCGCTCCGCGAAGCTCGGGCGAAAGCTCTGGGGGAGCGTCCGCGCGCGGCCCTTCGACTGGGCCGCGGGGCTCGTGGCCGTCGCTGCTTGCGTGTACGTGATCGCCTACCCCTTCGCGGTGGTGCGCTATCCGCCGATGACGGATCTGCCGTTCCATGCCAGCGACATCTCCATCTTCCGGCACTACTGGGACTCCTCCTTCGGCTTCCGCGAGCAGTTCACGCTGCACCCGTTCGAGGTCCCGTACATGTCCATGTACGCGATCGGCGCGCTCCTGGCGCTGGTGCTGCCGATGCACGTCGCCGTGAAGGGCGCCGCCGTGGTGATGCTCGCCCTCCTGCCGGCGGGGCTCGCGCTCCTGTTCCACGGCATGAAGAAGAGCCCGCTCTGGGGCCTGCTCGGCCTCGGCGCCGTCTGGATGCACCTCACCCACTGGGGCTTTCTGAACTTCGTCGGCGCCATCGGCCTGTTCGCGATGAGCGTCGGCTACGCGCTCCTGGTCGCGGATCGGCCGACGCGCTGGCGACAGCTCGGCCTCGCGCTGAGCTTGATCGCCGTGTTCTTCACCCACCACTTCCGCTACCCGTTCGCCATCCTGGCGGTATGGGGCGCGGTCGTCTTGGTCTGGCCCGCGACGCGCCGGCTGTGGCCCGCCCTCTGGCCCACGCTGCCGAGCGTCGCGCTGTTCGCCGCCTGGCACTTCATGCCCAAGCAAGGCGGCAAGATGGACCTGGGCAAGCACCTGGCGTGGTCCCCCGACCGGGTGCGCGAGATTGGCGCGTACCTGGTGGACGGCTTCGGGGGCGCGGCCGGCGTCGAGGAGAAGCTTCACTTCAACCGCTTCCTCGACCTGGCCTTGGTGCTCGGTATCAGCTGCGCGTTCTGGTTCGTGGTCCAGGGCAGGACGAAGCACCGGAGCTTCCGCGAATGGTGGTGGGGCGCCTCGGTGACGCTGCTGCCTTTGCTCTTCGCCGCGGGCTTCCTGTTCGCGTTTTTGATGCTGCCGATGCGCATCGGGCTCTGGTGGTACGTCTACCCCCGAGAGATCACGCCCGCGCTCTTCATCCTGTTCGCCGTGGTGCCGGACATGCCGCGCGCGGGCCTGCCTCGCTTCGCGCTCTCCCTCTCACTCGCGCTGTTCGCGGGGCGCATGGGCTACCACGTGGCGGTGCAGTACCACGCGTTCGACAAGAGCACGGCCGACTTCCAGGCGGTCGTCGCGCAGATCCCCAAGGCGCCGCGTCTGGCCTACCTGATCTTCAACCACGAGGGCTCGACGCGCACCATCACGCCCTTCATCCACCTGCCCGCCTGGGTGCAGGCCGAGAAGGGCGGCGCGCTGTCGTTCCACTTCATCGGCTGGAACCAGAACCCGGTGGCCTACCGGGAAGGCAGCCCCCACGTCCCGCCGCCGGTGCCGGAGCACTGGGAGTGGCGGCCGACTTGGTTCGACGTGCGCCGCCACGGGACATGGTTCGACTGGTTCCTGGTGCGGCGCTACGCCGATCCGGCCGGGATCTTCGCCGCCGACCCCAGCATCCAGCTGGTGGCGCACCAGAACACCTGGTGGCTCTACCGCCGGACACGGCCCGCGCCCCCTTGAGCCCCAGCGGGAGTATCCTCGGGACGATGCTGGGACCCGGCGCACGCATCCACGACTACGAGGTCTGGGGACGCCTGGGCGGCGGCGGCATGGGCGACGTCTGGCTCGGCCGGCACGTCGTCCTGGCCACGCCCGTCATCATCAAGACCCTGAAGCCGGAGCTCGGCGGCTCGCTCCAGGAGCGCATGCAGCGGGTGGTGACCGAGGCCCGCCTGATGGCTCGCATCACCAGCCCGAACGTGGTGCGCGCCCTCGACGTCGGCAGCCACGACGACATCCCGTACGTGGTGCAGGAGTACGTGGACGGCATCGACCTGAATGAGCTCGACCACGCCCGGCGGGACTGCCTGGGCCTGGGGCTCCCGCTCTGGTTCGTGTGCGACGCCGCCGCCAAGATCGCCCACGGCCTGCACGCCGCGCACCAGCAAGGCGTGCTCCACCGGGATCTGAAGCCGTCGAACCTGTTCGGCTCGGCTGACGGCAGCGTCAAGCTCGGCGACTTCGGCATCGCGATGCCCACGCAGATCTGCGAGAAGAACCTGGCCTCGAGCGCCGGGACCTTGCGCTTCATGTCGCCCGAGGCGCTGCGGCAGGAGCCCCTCGATCGCCGCGCAGACGTCTACGGGCTCGGCGCCACCATCTACGATCTGCGCTACGGCAGCCCGCCCTTCGCGACGCTGCCCGAGCTGCTCGAGAGCCCGGAAGAGGCCCGATTCCCTCCACCTCGCAGCGCCGAGGAGGCCTATTTCCAGCACGTGGTCGCGCGCATGATCGCCAAGGATCGCCGACATCGCTTCGCCGATCTGGGCGAGCCGCGGCGCGCGCTCGCCGCGCTGGGGCAAGCCACGCAGCGGCCGACTCGCGCGGCCCGGCTGAACGAACAGAGCCTCGCGCTCGGGCAGCTTCAAGTGGTGACGGAGGCGGCGGACATCGCCCGCGCCGAGGTGGACGGCATCATCAGCTCTGCGAACTGGCAGCTCACCATGCGCACCGGCGTCGCGGAGAGCCTCCGGCGCGTAGGAGGCGACGAAATCGAAGAGGAGGCGATGCGGAACGGCCAGCAGCCGCTCGGTGCGTGCATCGCCACCTCCCCGGGGCAGCTCACTTGCCGCCGGGTGCTGCACGCGGTCAGCGCGTGGGAGGAGGCGTCCTGCGTGGGCCGGGCGATGCAGCGAGCGTTGCTCCTGGCCGAGCGCCTCGGCCTCCGGCGCCTCGCCATCCTAGCGCTGGGCACCGGCGCGGCGCGCGTCACCCTGGAGGCCGCCGCGCAGGCCCAGGCTGCGGCGCTGCGCTGGCACCTGTCGCTGGGCGGCTCACGGCTGGAAGAGGTGCGCTTCGTGCTCTACGACGAGCCCAAGCTGCGCGTCTTCCGCGAGGTCGTCGAGAGCGAGCTGTTCGGCCTGGAGGACGACTCGCCCCTCGACACCGGCCTGGTCAGCCACCTCAAGGGCCCTCCGGATCCGACCGGGCCCACGGAGATGGACACGCGACGCACCAACCGAACGTGACGCCTCAGCGCACCGAGGGCGGCGGCTCGCTGCGCTTGAGCGCGCGCAACGCGGCCTTGGCGATGGCGCGCGCGGCGGGCAGCGCGTTCTCCGGCGTCGGCTCGCAGACCATCACCGGGGCGACGCCGCTCAGCGTCTGCCACTCCATGGCAAGCGCCGGGCCGCCGTAGATGACCGTGGGCACCACGACGCGGGTCGGCTGGAGCGCGCGACACAGCCGCTCCACGGCGGAGCTCGAGTAGTGCGTGCCCGCCGTCAGCGCGTCGGTCAGGACCAGCGCGTCGAGCGCGTGCGCCGCTCGCTCCAGCGCGACCCCCGCGCTGCCGTCACCGCTCCAAGGATCCACCGGGAAGGTCTCGAAGAGCACGCTCGCGTCGAAGCCGTGCACCACGCCGAGCGGCATCTCGCCGTCGGTCAGGCCCAGCGCGCCCACGAACACGTCGCTGGCGCCCCCCATCACCACCACTCGCAGGCGGAGCTCGCGTGAAGGCTGCTGGCTGTCCGTCATGGCCCCGGCTCGAAGCCTAGTCCACCGCGCCGCGGGTTCCAAGCGCCCCCGAGCTCTGCTAGCCAATGGCGAAACGCATGAGCTCCTCCCTGGTCAGTTTCGAGCTTTCCGACGACGTCGCCCTGCTCCGTATGGACGACGGCAAGGCCAACGCGCTCAGCCCCGAGATGCTCGACGCGCTCGACGCCGCCCTCGAGCGCGCGGAGAAGGAAGCGAAGGCGGTGGTGCTCGCCGGCCGGCCCGGGCGCTTCTGCGCCGGCTTCGATCTCCGGCACATGATGGCGGGCCCGGACAGCGCCCGCGCCCTGGTGACGCGCGGCGCGGAGGTGCTGATGCGTGCCTATTCGCACCCGCAGCCCCTGGTCGTCGCCTGCACCGGCCACGCGCTCGCGGGTGGCGCGCTGGTCGTCCTGACCGGCGACGTGCGCATCGGCGCCGCCGGCGACTTCAAGCTCGGGCTGAACGAGGTCGCCATCGGCATGCCGCTGCCGATCTTGGCCATCGAGATGGCCCGCGATCGCCTCGATCCGCGCAAGCTGACGGAGGCAACGCTCCTAGCGCGCCAGTACGCGCCTGAAGCCGCGCTCGCCGCCGGCTACCTGGACGAGGTCGCCCAACCGGAAGAGGTCGTACCGCGGGCTCTCACCGAGGCGCGCCGCCTGTCCGGGCTGTCCAACCTGGCCTACTCCGCCAGCAAGCGCGCGCTCCGCCGCGACAGCATCCAGCACATTCGTGACACGCTCGAGGCGAACATCCGCGAGTTCGGGGGCTGAGCTCACGGCGCCAGATCCCCCGGCCGGCTCTCTGCCTCGTGGGTCAAGATCCAGCCCTGCGGCACCACGTCCTTCACGGATTTGCCGATGCTGCTGATCAGGACAGCGGCGCCCTTGTACTCGGTGTCCGTCGCCGGCTCGAAGCCCTCGACGTGGGCGATGCCAGCGAGCGCCTGCTTGCCCTCGCTCGTCGCCGCGACGCTCAGGAAGGCGTCCATCAGCTTCTGGCGCTTGTCCGCCGGCAGCCCAGCGCGGAAGAACAGCGGCTCGTTGGGGAGCTCCGGCGTCTTGCCCAGCACCGTCAGCTCCGGGTCCCCTTTCACGCTGTCCTCGTAGGTCGCGGCGGCGTCGGCGCGCCCCTCTTTCAGCGCGGCCAAGGCCGCCGCGTGCGATCCAGTGAAGAGCGGCGTGACGCTCACCTTCGCGTCGGCGAGCAGCTTCGAGGGCAACAGGTAGCCGGTGCTCGAGTAGCGATCGACGAAGGCCACCTTCTTGCCCTGGAGGTCGGACAGGGACTTCACGGGGCCCGAGCTCTTGGCGACGATTTCCCCGTGGTGCGCCTTGGCGCCGCCCACCCGCACCACTCGGAGGCCAGCGCTGACGCCGTGCAGCTGCCGGCAGAACAGGTACTCGAAGACGCTGAGCAACGCCGCGTCCACGTTGGGGCTGCCCGCCATGCGCACCGCGTCCTCGCTGCTGGGCGCGACGCGGAGCTCGATGCGGAGCCCCGAGGCCTTGGCGAGCAGCTGTTCGAGCTCGCGTACGCGGGCCGCGTCGGCGCCATGCGACTCCGAGAGCAGGACGACGAGCGGCGCGCCCGGAGCCCCGAGCCGCTCGTCGTCGCGCCGGCAGCCCGTGAGGAGGACCGCGACGAACGCGAGCAGCAGGGTCAGGAGACGGAGAGGCATCGGCAGCGGATGCTACGCAGAACCCGGGTCAGGCTGCACGCAGGTCCTGCAACCTATCGACCTTCCTCAGCGCCGGGAACGCGAGCGCGCACAGCCCCACCACCAGGACGGTGCCGATGCCCCCGGCGACCACCGCAGGGACGATCCCGAGCCAGGCGGCCGTGACGCCGGACTCGGCCTCGCCGAGCTCGTTCGACGCCCCGATGAACACCAGGTTCACCGCGCTCACGCGCCCGCGCATCGCGTCCGGGGTGCCGAGCTGCACTAGGTTCTGGCGCACGAACACGCTGACCATGTCGGACGCGCCCAGCACGACCAGCGCGGCGAGCGAGAGCGCGAAGCTCTTGGAGAGCCCGAGCACCACGGTGGCCAGACCGAAGACGACGACCGAAACGAGCATGGTCGCCCCTGCCCGCCGCCTGAGCGGACGATACGCCAGGGAAACGGCCATCAAGGCCGCGCCGACGGCCGGCGCTCCGCGCAAGAGGCCGAGCCCCCCGGGGCCCACGTGCAGCACGTCCTTGGCCAGCGCCGGGAGCAGCGCCACCGCCCCGCCCAGGAGCACCGCGAACAGATCGAGCGTGATGGCGCCGAGCAGGATCTTCTGGCGCCACACGTAGGCGAGCCCGGCCAAGAGCGTCGAGAGGCTCGGCGCCTGCTCCGCCGACGGAGCCGAGCGGGCGCCGATGCCCGCCACCAAGAGCAACGCTCCGAACGAGCACAACGCGGTCGCCGCGTACACCACCGACGGCCCGAAGGCGCCGTACACGATGCCGCCCAGCGCGGGCCCCCCGATGGTCGCGACCTGCCAGTTCGTCGCGCTCCACGCCACGGCGTTCGGGAAGTCTTGCTTGGGCACGAGCGACGGCAAGAACGCGCTGGCCGCCGGGCCGTAGAACGCGCGCGTCGTCCCGAGCACGACCAGGAGCGAGTACAGCACCAGCAGGTTGGGAGCTCCAACGGAGGTCAGTGAGAGCGCCGCCGACGCGAGGCCTGCAGCCAGAAAGCAGCCGAGGAGCACGTTCCGGCGCGCGAAACGGTCCGCGACGTGCCCGCTCGGCAGCGCAAACAACATCATGGGCAGGAACTGCGCGAGCCCGACCCAGCCGAGGTGCAGCGGGTCGTTCGTGAAGGTGTAGATCTGCCAGCCCACCGCCACCGACTGCATCTGGCCGCCGACCACGGTCATGAAGCGGGCCGCCATGTACAGGCGGAAGTCCCGGTGGGCGAAGGCCGCGCGCGGGTGGCTCTTCGAACCGGCCTCGTTCACGCGCGAAAGGTGGCACGCGCGCCCTCGGGCGGGTAGCGGCGTTTTGCTGCGGAGGCTAGAGTGCCGGCCGGACGACAGTGAGTGAGCCCAAGACGCAGTCGCCCGCGCTCGGCGTGCTGGTGAGCGTGTTGATCATCCTGCTGATCGTCGCCGTGCTGGCGTGGCCGGCGCCTCGCCTCTGCTACGAGCAGCTGACGGGGACGCCCGCGGTCTCCGACGTGTGCAACCCGCTGTCCTGGGTGCGCCGCGCGATTGCCCGGGTTCTGGGGGGTTAGGCTCTCCCTGCCCCGAGAAACCATGCTATCTCCGCCCCGTCGATGATCGAGGTCGAGCGCCTGACGAAGGACTACGGCACCGTCGTGGCCGTCCGCGACGTGTCGTTCTCGGTGGGCAAGGGAGAGATCGTGGGCTTCCTGGGCCCGAACGGCGCCGGCAAGAGCACGACCATGCGCATCCTGGTCGGCTTCCTGGGTGCGACCAGCGGCCGCGTGCGCGTCGCCGGGCACGACATCGTCGAGGACAGCCAGGAGGCCCGCCGCGCCATCGGTTACATGCCGGAGTCCGCGCCCTTGTACCCGGAGATGCGCGTGCGCGAGTACCTGGCCTTCAGGGCCGCGGTGAAGAAGGTGGCGCGGGCCGAGCGCAAGCGCGCGGTGGAGCGCGCCATGAGCCTGGCGGTGGTCACCGAGATGGCGGACACCGTCATCGGCCACCTGTCGAAGGGCTACCGGCAACGGGTGGGCCTGGCCGACGCGCTGGTCGCGAACCCGCCGCTCCTGATCCTGGACGAGCCCACCGCCGGGCTCGATCCCAACCAGATCCGCGAGGTGCGGCGCTTGATCCGCGAGCTGGGCGAGAGCCACACCATCCTGCTCTCGACCCACATCCTGAGCGAGGTGGAGAGCACCTGCGATCGCGCCATCGTGATCGCGCGCGGCCGCTTGGTCGCCGAGGGCAGCATCGACGAGCTGCGCGCGCGCCGGCGCGCCGACGGCGCCGTGGTCACGGTGCGCGGCGATCGCGCCCGGGCGGTGTCGCTGCTGGAAGCGCTCCCGGGGGTGCGCCGGGTCAAGGCGCGGAAGGGCGACGACGCGGAGCTGTCGCGGGTGACCCTCACGCTGGCCAAGGGCGAGAGCAACGTCGGTGCCGTGCTCGAGGCCGCGGTGGGGGCGCTGTGCGCTGCCGGGCTCGGGGTGCGCGAAGCTGGGCCCTCCCGGGCGACCCTCGAGGACGTGTTCGCGGAGCTGACCCGGGACGAGGCCGACGCCGCGGCCGAGCAGGAGACCGAGGAATGAGCGGCACGCTGCCGATCTTCCGCCGCGAGATGCTCTCGCTCTGGGTCACGCCGCTGGCCTGGGTGCTCCTGGTCGTGTTCCTGCTGATCCAGGGGCTGAGCTTCTACTCCATCGTCGTGCACGTCTCGAGCATGACCAGCGCGTCGATCGACAGCGGTCCGGTGCAGGCCTACTTCGGGCAGTCGATTTTCCTCCTGGTCTCCTTGCTGTTGGTGTGTCCGGCGCTGACCATGCGCGTGTTCGCCGAGGAGCGCCGCAGCGGCACCATCGAGGCGTTGCTCACGGCGCCGGTCACGCCGGCCGGCGTGGTCTTGGGCAAGTACCTGGCGACGCTCGCCACCTACGTGGCGATGTGGCTGCCGACCCTGCTCTTCATCCTGATCCTGCGCAACACCGGCCAGGTGGACTGGCGCGTGGTCGGGTCGAGCTACCTCGGGGTGTTCGGCGTCGGTGCCGGCTACCTGGCGGTGGGCACGCTGATGAGCGCGATGACCCGGAGCCAGCTCACCGCCTTCGTGCTCACCATGCTGGTGATCTTCGGCCTGTTCATCCTGGGCATCGGCGAATACGTGTTCGACGCCGGGCTCCTGCGCGACGTCTCGACGCACGTCTCGGTGCTCTCGCAGATGGACGAGATGTCCAAGGGCATCGTCGATCTCCGCCGCCTGGTCTTCGACGGCACGCTGGTCGCGCTGCCGCTCTTCGTCACCGTGCGCGTGGTGGACTCCTGGAGGTGGGGCTGATGGCCAAGAAGCCCACCCAGAAGCCCGCGCCTCCGACGGCGGTGACGCCGGCCTTCAAGGTGCTGGCCGCCGCCGGTGTCGTGGCCGCCGCGGTGATCGCCGTCCTGTGCAACGTGCTCGTCGCGCGCTTCTACAAGCGCTGGGACTTCACCCAGAGCGGCCTCTACACGCTCTCGCCGGCGACCGTCGAGACCCTGCGTGGCCTGGGCGAGCCCATCGAGGTGATCGTCTTTTTGAGCGCCAGCGACCCGCTCGCCGTCAGCGTGCGCCACATGCTCACGGCCTACGGCGCGGAGACGACGAAGCTCCAGACCCGCTACGTCGATCCGGATCGGAGCCCCGCCGAGTTCCTGGCGCTCCAGCAGAAGTACGGCATCGTCGCCGGCAAGACCGAGGACGGCCGCGTGGTCACCGACGCCAGCCTGGTGATCGCTCGCGGCGAGCGCCACTGGTTCGTGACCACGGACGACATGGTCGCGTACGACGAGGAGGACGGGCGCAGCAAGCCCAAGCTCGAGCAGGCGCTGACCGAGGGCATCCGCAACGTGCTGGAGAAGCAGAGCACGAAGATCTGCTTCACCGCTGGGCACCAGGAGATCTCCATCGACGACGGCGGCCCGCAGGGCCTGGCGGAGCTGCGCTTCCGCCTCCAGAAGAACAACTACGAGAGCGTGCTGCTCGACCTCTCGTCGCCGAAGCCAGGCGAGAAGCTCGCGGACTGCCAGGTCGTGGCGGTCGTGGGACCGGAGGTGCGCATCCCGGAGAAGGTGGCGAACGATCTCGCCGGTTACCTGCGCGACGGCGGCAACGTGCTGGTGCTGGCGAACCCGGTGCTAGACGAGGACAACCGCATCCAGAGCACGGGCCTCGAGCCGCTGGGCCGCGTCGCCGGCGTCGAGCTCGGCAACGACTTCATCGTCGAGCGGAGCGAGGAGGCGCGGCTGCCTCAAGGGCTGGGCGAGACCTTCTTCTCGCTCCCCAAGGCCCACGGCATCACCGGCGGTCTCCTGAAGGGAGACAAGGCGCGCTTCAAGGTGCTGCTCAGCGCCGCGCAGAGCCTCCGGGCAGCGGACGGCTCGGCGGCGCTGCCGCTGCTCGTCACCAGCGCCGAGGCCTTCGCGCTGAAGGACGTGCGCCCGTTCGTCGAGCAGGGCAAGCCGGTGGAGAAGGCGCCGAGCGACGCCGGCGGTCCGTTCACCGTGGCGTACGCGGTGGAGCTGCCCAAGCCCGCCGGGTCGAGCGCTGCCCACGGTCCGCGCGCGGTGTTCGCCGGCAGCGCCAACCTGGCCTGGGGCCGCAACTGGCGCGAGCCCACCCTGATGGGCAACCGCCTGTTCGTCGAGAGCGCGCTGTCGTGGCTCTCCGCGCGCCCCGCCCTGGTCAGCGTGCCCGAGAAGCAGGGCCACGACGTCGGGCTGGCGCTGACCGAGGAGTCCCTGGGTGAGGTCCTGCGCTACGTGCTCGTCTACATGCCGCTCTCGGCGGCGGCGCTCGGCGTCTTCGTGATGCTCCGGCGGCGCGGCAAGGAGAAGCGCTCGCGGGCGGGCGGCGAGCGCGCGGCCGAGGGCAAGCGTGACGAGCCCGAGGACGAGGGCTGATGCAGAAGGGCCTGAAGCGGCAGCTGGTGAACCTGGGCCTGGTGGTGGCGGCGCTGGTGCTGCTCGGGGTGGTGCTGTGGACCCAGGGCACGGTGACCACCGGGGAGAAGGACGCGCGCTCGTTCAACCTGCTCTCCGCGTTCCGCGAGGACGACATCACGCGGCTCACCTTCACGCGGGACGGCAAGCGCCTGGTCGTCGCACGCGTCGTGAGCGGCGACGCCGGCGACACCACCTGGAACATCGAGGAGCCCTTCCGGGAGGAGGCCGACGCCTACGCGGTGGACAAGCTCTTGGGCTCCCTCGAGTTCGCGCGCTTCGTGCGGCGCATCAAGCCGGAGGAGGTGAACCGCGGCGAGTTCGGCCTGGACGCCCCGAGCCTCCAGCTGGAGGTCGAGATGGGCAAGGTCCGCTTCCGGCTCGGCATGGGCAAGGAGGCCGCGTCGCCCCCGGGCTCGCGCTACCTGGAGCTCCGCGCTGAGGGTGGCCCGGAGAGCGGCGTGTTCATCGTGAGCCGAGAGCTGGTCAAGGAGCTGGACGTGGACGCCGGCACGTTGCGCGGACGGCAGATGCTGCCCTACACCTCGAACCAGCTCTCGCACGTCGAGCTCGTGGGGAGCGACGGCGTCCGGCGCTCGTTGAAGAGCGCCGGCCGCGATCGCTGGCGCTTCGACGGCATGGAGGGCGACGTGCGCGTCAACCGCGACGTATTCGACCAGGTCTTGATCCAGTTCGCCCGCACGAAGGCGGACCACTTCCTTGAGGTGAATGACGCCGAAGCCGCGCTCGCGGGCGGCAAGAACGTGAAGCTCACGCTCACGCCCAAGGAGGCGGGGCGCCCCAAGGCCGTGATCGAGGTCGGCGGCAGGTGCCCCAAGAGCGACAACGACGTGGTCGCGCTGCGCCGCGAGCCCGATGCGCTGGCGGCGTGCGTGCCGAGCTCCGTGCTCCCGGGCCTGGACACGGAGGTCTCGGCGCTGGTGGACAGGGGCCTGTTCGCCCTGCGCAAAGACGAGGTCGAGTCGTTGCGCGTGGTGCGCGGCGACAGGAAGCTCGATCTGGAGCGAAAGGAGAGCGGCTTCGTCCTGCGCTCCCCGGTGCAGGGTGACGTCGAGCTCGAGACGGGCAATCGCCGCATCGACTCCATCGTGCGCGCCCAGGGTGAGCTCCTCCCGGACGCGAAGCTCGCCGAGCTCGGGCTCGAGCCGGCGCAGGGCAAGGTGACCCTGCGTTCCTCCGCGGAGAGCGACGACAAGGTGATCGAAGAGGTCGTGGAGCTCGGCAAGCCGGACAAGGACGGCAAGCTGCCCGTGCGTCGCCTGGCGGACGGCGCCGTGCTGCGAGTGGACGCGGACGCAGCCCGGGCCCTCGAGGCCGACTCGACGCTGGTGCGCAGCCTGAAGCTGCTGGACTTCCCCAGCGCCGACTTCCGCTCCCTCGAGGTCCGGGGCCGCGGCATCGAGCAGAAGATCCACCGGGAGGCTTCGGGACAAATCCTGATGGACCTGCCGAAGGGCAAGCGCGCCGACGTCGCGCTGACCACCAACGCCGTGGACGAGCTGGGGGGGCTCACCGCGGACCGCTGGGTGAGCGAGCGCGACGATCCGAGCTTCGGCCTGGCCACGCCCGAGCTGACGGTGAAGCTCGCCTACGCCGCCGGTGACGCGGGCCTCCGGGAGCGCGTGCTGACGATCGGCGCGTCCACCAGCGGCGGCGCTTACGCGAGGCTCGACTCCGAACCGGGCGTGTTCGTGATGCCGCGCCGCGCGCGCGAAGCGCTCGACACCTGGTTCCTCGATCGTTCGGTCTTCGTCGTCACGCCGGACGTGGCGACGAAGGTCGAGCTGGAGCGCAACGGCAAGAAGCTCGTGCTCGAGAGGCGCGCCGATGGCTTCGTGCGCGCCTCGGGCATCGAGCTCGCCCCGGCGCGTGTGGCGGAGATCTCCGAGACCTTGATCGCGCTCCGGGCCGAAGCGGCCCTGGAGCTCGGCCCGCAGAAGCCCGGGCGAGGGCTCGAAGCGCCGGAGGTCGTGGTGCGCGTCGAACGCACGGACGACGGACCGAAGAGCTTCCGCATCGGCGCCGGCGACGCCTGGCGCGGGCAGAGCATCCACTACGCCCGCGCCGAAGGCGTGGACGCGACCTACGTCATCGCGAAGACCAAGGCGCGTGTGCTGATCGACGCATTCTGACCGCTCGCGTCGGTGAAACGCCATGTGGCTGCGCGGGTGCGGCGTAGAAGCCGGCTCGCATCAGCGCGCGGCACGCTGCTGCAGCCAATTCACCAGCCGCACGCCGGGCATGTGCCGGAAATCGTCCATGTCATTGGTGACGAGTGTTGCGTCCAGCGCTCGAGCGTGCGCGCCGATGAGCAGGTCGTACGGCTTCGTGGGCCGACCCTTCGACCTGAGAGCGGCCTTGATCTCCGCGTAGTGTCTCGCAGCTTGCTGGGGGTAGCTGTCCACCTGAACGAGCGCGGTGAGGTCATCGAGAGCCGCGCGGTTTTGGTCGCGCGCCCGACTGTTCTCGACGCCGTACTCGAGCTCCGAGAGCGTGATGGACGACATGCGAGCTTCGCCGGGTGATCGCCCGGACAGGCGCCGGGCGATTCGCTCGAACCCTGGCTGCCTGTTGGCGAAATAGATCAAGATGTTCGTATCGAGCAGCCAGATCACTGCTGGCGCCGCTCCTGGTCGCGGTCCTGGCTGCGTTCGAGTCTTCCCTTGAATCGTGCCACAGCGGCCAGCGCGTCCTCGTAGCTGATCCGCTTCGGGCGGAG
Organism: Polyangiaceae bacterium; assembly: GCA_015075635.1. Taxonomy (NCBI): domain Bacteria; kingdom Pseudomonadati; phylum Myxococcota; order Polyangiales; family Polyangiaceae; species Polyangiaceae bacterium. The sequence continues at coordinate 665,360 of JABTUA010000003.1, read as the reverse complement.
GATGATCACCCGGCCAACTCGTGAGACTTCGACCTCGTCACCTTCCACACGGAAGTCCTTGGGAAGGCGCACTGCTTGGCTGTTCCCATGCTTGAAGACCTTGGCCGTGGGCATGATACGGAAAGTATATACCTGGGCGGCGCGCTGGTCCAGGCCTCTACTTGCACAGGCTCGCGTCGGTCTCGGAGATGCCGGACGCGGCGTGCCCCTTCTGGTTGTCACGGGTCATGAAGAACAGGAAGCACTTCCCGCCGTCCGAGGCGTACCACTCGTACATGTTGTCGCTCTTCCTTTTCGGCTCGCCGATCTTCGCGACCACCTTCGGGTAGGTCTTCTCGAAGGGCCCGGGGTAGCCATCCCCGACGATCTTGCCGGCCTCCTGCAGCTGGGCCTTGGTGAGGCTGGTGGCGGGAGCCGTCTCCTCCGGAGCGGCGCTCGGCGCGGGCGGCACCTCCTCCTTCTCGGCCGAGGGCTCGGGCGCGGCGACGGGCGGCGCGGCGCTCGGGCGCTCGGGGGCTCAGGCGTCTTCGGCGGTTCGCTTGACGCGCCGCAGGCGGCGAGCAGGAGCAGCAGCAGCGGGGAGAGCTTCATGGACGCGGGACTAGCGGCCACGCTGCTCGGAGTCAACGCTTGCACAGCTCCCGGAGACGCGCGCGCTCCTCCCTCGAGAGGACGAGGGGCTCCACGGTCGGCTTGCCTTTCGCGTCCCAGAACGGAGTCGGCCGCGAGAGCCCGGTGAGCTTCGCCCGCAAGAGCAGGTAGGCCGTCCTGAGCAGCAAGCGGGGCGGGAACCGGGGGTGAGTACGCGGCGGCAGCTGCCCGTGGCCGTCTTGTCCTTGCACCCAGAAGCGCACGGGGCCGAGGTCTCGTTCTCTCCCTCCCGGCGAGCCCCCGTGGTCCATGAACAAGTGCGGCACTCCGACGAACGGGACGCTGGGGGAGGGTGCGGTGTTGCCGACCGGCGTCTTGCAGCACTCGGTGTACCAGCGCATCGCGCCCTTCGGGCTCAGGCGCACGCAACGCAGCTGGTCGGCGCCCTGCCCGAGCTCGAGCTGGCCGGGGGCGAGCTGGAAGACGTCAGTCCCACCGTGCGCGTCCAGGATGTCGGCGGCGCGACCGAGGAAGTGCGCGTAGGTCTGGCAGTCGATGCACATGCAGACCACCCGCGTTCCCCGGCGCAGAGACACGGAGTGGGCGACGCCTCGCACGGCGCCGCAGCTGCACTTCAGGGGGACTTCGCGCTGCATCCTCAGTTCGGCTTCTTGCCCGGCGCCCAGATGGCTTCCCAGTTCCGGCGGTATTCGTCGCTGGCCACCTGGGGTGGGCCACCGCGCGTGCGGGGCGGCGCTGCGTCCGTTCGCTGCGGCGACGCCTTGGCCACCGGCGTGGGTTTGTACTGCACCTCGACGTCGCAGATCCGCGGCGCCTCGGCACGAGGCGTGAGCTTCACGACCTCGCCGACGATGGGCTTGCCCTCCTCCAACGGTTGGACCTTGCCGATCTCGACCTGTCCCTCGCGCAGGCGCACTACGCCCACGCTCTTGCCGTCGGGCGACTCGGAGCCGAGCACGACCACGTCTTCGGATGGCGCAGCGTCGGTGTCGGCTTCGTCGGTCAACGGGGCTCAGCGTAGCATGCCGCGACGTCGCTGCTTCGCCGGTCGCGTAGGCCGTTCGATGAAGTGCACCATTCTGAGACCGAGCTGGAGCTGCGCGCGATCGGGCGCGCCCCACTGCCAGCGATACAGCGCGCGGGCGTCGGCCAGGAGCCGGGTCCCGCCGAGCTCGACGCCCAGCGCCGCGGTGGCGAACGGCGCGTAGATGCCAAAGCCACGGTCACCGTCCACCTCGTCGACCTCGAACATCAGCGCGCCGAGGCCCAGGCTGCCGATCAGCGCCGGCGTGCGGTAGCCGAGCCAGAAGCTCACCGGCAGACCCCCACCTCCGGACTCGCCCGCGAGCCACAGCTCCCCGCCGAGGGTGACGCCCCCCACGGCGCCGGCGCCCTCGAAGCGGCTCGCGACCACGCCTTCGAGCTCCAGCCGACCGAACCATCCATCCGGCGCGTGCTCGGTGAACACTCGCCCGACGGTGCCCGAGAGCCCGGCCCCCGCGGAGCTCTTGCCCGTGCGGCGAGCTTCCTCCATCTCGGCATCGCTCGGCTCGTCATCGCGCTCGTCGCCTTGGCCGTGGGAGAGCGCGCGCTTCTGCTCGGCGTCCGGCGCGCCTGCTGCAACGGTGAGCTCGACCTTTGCGGGAGGCACCCCTTGGGCGCTGGCGCTCCCGATGACCCAGAGCGCCAAGAGGCCCGCGCGCCGGGCTACATGCCGATGGCGGTGCGGAATACCCACCCCTCGGCGCCCTTCGCGTCGTACTTGATGCGATACCAGTCGCCGTCGCGTCCGCTCACGACCACGCGCGTGCCCCGCATCAGACGCGCGACGATCTCGCCGTCCTTGGGTTGATCGCGGACGATGGCGACCTCCCAGGCCACGGTGGCCCGCCCGCTGGCGCTGGTCACCTCTTTGCCGGCGTCTGCGGGATCGACCGCCTTCTCGCCGGGCGGCAGGAGCTCGGCCAGGAAGAACACCGTGTACTTGGCGTGCTGGTGCTTCACGTCGGACAGCGACAGCGTGGAGAACTCCTTCTTGGCGCAGGCGATCAGCGCGTCCGCGCTCGCGTCCGGCAGGTTCGTGCTCTTCCCCTTGAGCACGTCCGTGACCTTGCCGCTGTCGAAGTCGAGCTCGATGCCCAGGGAGAGCTTGCCCTGCAGGCTCGCCGCCGCCGGGCAGCCGACGAGCGCCATGATCTTCGGGCGAGCCAACCCGTCCACGTCGATCGGATCGCAGCTCTCCTTCTTGGCGCCCTTGCCGTCGCGACAGCTCGTGACCTTGGCCTCGGAGAGCTTGAGGCGATCCGTCGGCTCGGGGCTCGGCGGCGCCTCGGTCGGGGCCGGGACGCCCTTGGCCGCCGGCGGGACCGCCGCCGCGGTGGAGGGCGCTACGCCCTTGGGGTCCTCAGCGCTCGCGGCAGCCTCCGCCTCCACCGGAGCGCTGGGGACCAGCTTGACCCCGGCCAGCCGGGGCCAGCCCACGCCGATGACGAAGCCGACGACCGTAATCACCGCGACCCGCACGACGTGCGGCTGGTCCTCCCCCGCCTTGGGGATGCGCACGCTGAGGCCACCTCGGTCTTTGGTCATCGGGTCACGCCCGGGCCCTCGGCCCGCGCGCCGAACACCCCTTAGCACGCGACGCGCCGGACGGAAAAATGCGCGGATGGGCCGGATCCGGCGGCCTTTCGCCGAGGCCTCTTCCAAGAGGCCCGGGCCTGGCAGAGGATAGCCGTCTGCCCGGCCCGTCATGAAAGCCTGCCCGCAGTGCAAGCTGAAGTACCCGCCCGACAAGACCACGTGTTTCGTCGACGGGGTTCAGCTGCTCGAGATCCAGGACCCGCGCATCGGGACGACGATCGCGGGCCGATACGTCGTCGAGGACGTGATCGGCGAAGGCGGCATGGCGACGGTGTACCGAGCCAAGCACCGGCTCAGTGATCGGCACGTCGCCATCAAGATCATGAACCAGGAGCTGGCCCGGAACCCGGTCATCCAGGAGCGGTTCCGGCGCGAGGCCAAGGCAGCGCAGAAGATCGCGCACCCGAACATCATCGAGATCCTCGATCAGGGCGAGACCGGCGACGGCAGCCTGTACCTGGTGATGGAGCTGCTCGAGGGCGAGACCCTCGCCGACGTCGTGGAGCGCGGCAAGGTCCCGATGGAGCGGACCCTCCCGATCTTGATCCAGATCTCCAGAGCGCTGGCCCGCGCCCACGACCTCGAGGTGATCCACCGGGATCTGAAGCCCGAGAACATCTTCCTGGCCCGGACGCCGGACGGCGGGGAGGTGGTCAAGCTCCTGGACTTCGGCATCGCGCGCTCGATGCAGGACGTGCGCCTCACCGGCTCCGGCGAGGTCTTCGGCACGCCGCAGTACATGGCGCCGGAGCGCATCACGTCCACGGAGGCGGGGCCGGCCGCGGACCTCTATGCGCTCGGGGTGATGGCCTTCGAGATGTTCACGGGTCGGCTGCCCTTCGAGGCCAACGACGTCGCGAGCTGGTTCCTCAAGCACATGAAGGAAGCGCCGCCGTCGATGCGGCAGATCGACCCGGCGCTCTCGGCCGAGCTCGACGAGCTCGTGCTCGAGCTGTTGGCCAAGGACCCCACGGATCGCCCCGTGGACGCCCACAAGGTCCACAACGATCTGGTGGCGATCTCCGATTCGCTGGGGATCCATGCGCCGATTGAGCCCGCGGACGAGGCCGTCAGCTCCCACGTTCCCTCGACCTCCGAGCGGACGGCGGTCGATCGCTGGAACCGCCGGCTGGAGGTCTTCGAGCTGATGCTCAAGCGGGCCTATCCGCCGACCAACCGCCCTGCGGAGCTCGAGCAGATCTTGACGCAAGTGCGCACCAAGCTGGGCGAGCTCAGCGAGGTCGGCACCGCCTCCAGCGAGGTTCAGCTCCAGCTCGAGGCCGTCGAAGCCAAGGGCCGCGAGGGGCGACAGCGCCTGGGCCACGCGGTCCACGCGCTCGGCGTGGACGCCAGCCGCGCGCGTGAGGAGGCCAAGGCCGCCGATTCGATCATCGCCGCCCAGACCGGCGAGGTCTCGCGCTTCGCGGAGGACTTCCTCGCCGCGCACAAGGACACCGTCTACTGGGAAGGTCGCTCCGGTTTCATGGAGCCCTACGCCCAGCTCGCGAAGGCCTACCGCCGCCTCGCGGAGATCATGGACACCTGGCTCGCCGCGAAGACCCAGCTCAAGGCCGCCACTCAGACGGCGGAGGCGAAGCGCGCCGAGGTCAGCGATCTCGAGTTCCAGATCCAGACGCTGCGCAGCGCCATGGCCACCAAGGAAGAGGCCATCGAGAAGGAGCTCTCGGACTGCAACCGCCAGCTCCGAGAGCTGGGAGACCGCGCCGACACGCTGGAGACCGAGCTGCTCGAGCTGGCCACCCGCTTCTGCTCGCCGCTGCGCACCCGCCCGGAGCTGGGCCCGTTGTTCACGAAGCTCGAGAGCGTGGCCGCTTGACCCTGCGGGGCGCCGGCTCCGCGACCACCAAGAGCTCGTCGATGGGGCCTCGCGCGCTCGCCCGCGAGTTGATGTTGCGGGCCACCTTGACCTTCTCCGCGCGGAAGCCGCGGTAGAGCGCCCGGGTCTCCGGCGTGTTCGAGTTCGAGAGCACGGCATCCACGCCGCGCCCCTCGAGCTCGGCGAAGACCCGCGCCAGGCGCTCGTGCTCGAGCTGCCCGAAGGGGTGGCGGTCGTAGGCGGTGAAGTAGGACGTCTTCGACAGCGGGACGTACGGCGGGTCCAGGTAGACGGCGTCGCCGGGCCGGGCCCGCGCGCACACCGCCTCGAAGTCCGCCTCGGCGATCTCCACGCCTTGGAGCGCAGCGGCCGCCGCGCGCAGGTTCTCCGCGTCGCAGAAGTTCGGGTTCTTGTACTTGCCGAAAGGCACGTTGAACTGACCCGAGCGGTTCACGCGGTACAGGCCGTTGTACCCGGTCTTGTTGAGGTAGATGATCCGGGCTGCGCGCTGCACGAGCCCGCGCGGCGAGAGCGCGCGCACCCGGTAGTACTCCGACTCCGAGTGACTCATGCGCCCGAGCGCGCGAATCACGCCCTCCACGTCCTGCTGAAGCGCGCGATAGACTGCGACGAGGTCCGGGTTTCGGTCGGCGAGCACGGCGCGGCGAAAGCTCCCGCGCGCGGCCAGCGCGAAGAACACGGCCGCGCCGCCCACGAAGGGCTCGAAGTACGTGTCGATGCGCTCCGGCAGGCGAGCCAGGATCTTCGGCAAGAGCTGGGTCTTGCCGCCGGCCCACTTGAGCACCGGACGGGCCGGAGCGCCGAGCGTCATCGCTGCCTGACTAGCGCCACCACCGGCCGGCGTCCAGGTCTTGGCGGCTGGCCGACGCCGAGGCGCTTCATCATCTTCTGGAGCCCGAAGCGGGACAGCCCGAGCAGCTCCGCTGCCCGGGTCTGGTTGCCGCCGGTCTTGGCGAGCGCCTTCTCGAGCAGCGTCGCCTCGAGCTCGTCGACGCGTGCCCGAAGGTCGAGCTCGTTCTCGGGACGAGCGACCCCCGAGCTGCCGGAGGCGACCTCCGGAGAGAGGTGGCTGAGCTCGATGCCCTCGTCGCACAACACCAACGCTCGGCGGATCTCGTTCTCCAGCTGCCGGATGTTGCCCGGCCAGGGGAACGCGACCAGCCGGTCCAGGGCCTCCCGGCTCATCCGAACCGGTCTCTGTGGTGAGTGCTTCGCCAGGAAGTGCCGCACCAGGACCGGGATGTCGCCGCGTCGCTCGCGCAGCGGAGGCACCACCAGACGAATCACGTTGAGCCGATACAGGAGATCCTGACGGAAGAGCCCCGCGCTCACCCGCTCGTCGAGATCGCGGTGCGTCGCGCCGATGACCCGCACGTCCACTCGCCGCGAGCGCTCCGAGCCCAGGGCGTGGACCTCGCCGTCCTCCAAGACACGCAGGAGCTTGGTCTGCATGCCCAAGCTCATTTCCGCGATCTCATCCAGAAAGAGCGTGCCCCCGTCGGCGATCTCGAACAGCCCGGCCCGCGCCCGCGCCGCGCCAGTGAACGCGCCGCGCACGTGGCCGAAGAGCGTGGACTCGAGCAGCGGCTCGGGGATGGCGCCGCAGTTCTCGCTGACGAAGCGCGCGGCGGCGCGGGGGCTGTGCTGGTGGATGGCCCGCGCCACCAGCTCCTTGCCGCTGCCGCTCTCGCCCACGATCAGCACCGGGACGTCCGCGATGCTCACGCGATCGAGGGTCCGGAGCAGCGACCTCAAGACGTCACTCTCACCGACGATCTGCTCGTAGCTGAAGCGCGTGTCGCGGGCGCGGCTCTTGGCCAGCTCGTGCTCGGCAACGTCGAGCGCCGCCTCGCGCCGCGCGAGCTCGCCCGCCAGGCGATCCTCCGCGCGCCGAGCGCGCCGGGCCGCGCGCCGCAAGAGGACCTGGTCGCGAGCGTCGGCGATGGCCACCGCCGCGAGCGCACCGAGCAGCCGCACCCACGCGAGCTCGGCCGGTCCGAACGCGCCGCGGCGCATGCGATCGTCGAGGTAGACCACGCCCAGCGCCTCGCCGCGCGCGATCAGCGGCACGGCCAGCACGCTGCGCAGCTTCAGCGCGTGCACGGAGGCGCACAGCTCCGGCAGCTCCCCCGTGGCGTCCACCGCGACCACCGGCTCCGAGAGCGCCAGCGCTCGCTCGGCCAGCGTGCTCGACAGCGCCAGCTGGTCCCCTGTGAGATCGCTCTTGGCGAGGTTGCGCGCAGCGCGCGGCACGAGCCTCCCGACCGGCGCGCGCAGGAGCAGGAGCCCTCGCTCGACGCCGGTCCAGGTGATCAGCGCGTCCAGCACCTGATCGAGGAGCGGGCGCAGTCGGTCGCGACGCCCGAGCGCGTAGACGAGCGACTCGACGTCCGCAACCTGCTCGGACGAGACGGACTGCTCGGAAGGCAACGCCAGCGCGCCGACCCAGGGCAACGCGCGGACCGCTTGCCCGAGCTCCCGAGGCGCGTGCTCGAGCAACTCGGCAGCGGCAGCCCGCGCCACGGCGCCGAAGCGCCGGGCACGCTCACCGTCGCCCAGCCGCTCGGCCAGGCGTGCCGCCGCGGCGAACGCCGGCCCGCGCACGCCGGTCGGCGCGCGGGAGTGGGAGAGCGCCGAGAGCTCCGCCAAGATCGCGTCGGCGCGCGCCGGGTGCTCGCTTCGAGCTTCGTGCCAGGCGCGCGCGCCCCACCACTCGATGCGCGCGTCGAGCGCGGCCTCCGGCTCACGGCCGAGGGCGTCGAGCAGCGCCACTTCCACGCTGCGACCCCGGGCCAGGCGGCGCGCCTCGACTCGCAGCCGGTCGTCTCGCGCGCCGTCGCCGAGCAATGCCGCCGCGCGATCCGCGTGCTCGGCGCCGTCCAGCTCGGAGGCTGGCAGGACATCCGCCAGCGCCAGGTGAACGTACGCGCTGCAGCGCCGATCGTCGGCGGCCCGGGCGCGCCCGAGCGCGTCCTCTGCGGCGTCCACCGCCTCGGCGACCGCGCCGGCCAAAGCGTAGGCCGCGGTGCGCGCCAGCGCGGCGCGCGCCGCGTCCCGCGGGCGGCCCAGGTGCTCGAACAGGAGCACCGCTCGCCGTGCCGCCTCGAGCGCCTCGGCGAGTCGGCCGAGGTCCGTCGCCGCGGCGGCCAACCCGGTCGAATACGTGGCCTCCTCCAGGACCGCTCCCGAGCGCACCGCGTGATCCACCGCGCTGCGGAAGCTCGAGAGCGCGCGCTCCGCCTCCCCAGCGGAGTGGAAGATCCCACCTCGCACCGCCTCCAGGCGCGCTCGCTCCTCGGCGCCCGCCGCGATCCCGAGCCCGCGCTCGACGAGCCTCGATGCCTCGGCGCGCTGCCCGCCCGCGAGTGCAGCGAGCGCCGACACCTCCAGCACGGCGGCGCTCTCGCCGGCCTCGGACAGCAGAGCACGGCTCTGCTCGGGCTCACCGCGATCGAAGGCGATGCGCGCCAGGATGGCCCGCGCGCGCAGTCCCTGCTCGCGCTCGACGCGAGCTCGGGCAGCCTCCGGGTCACCGGACCTGCGCAGCACCTCGGCCTCCTCGACCCTCGCCTCGGGCGTTTCGATGCCGCCCAGCACGCTGAGCGCTCGGCCGAGCTCGCCCCGGAGCGACAGCGCATGCCCGAGCGCCACGCCCAGCGCGGCGTTCGGCTCCCGAGTGAGCGTGCGCTCGGCTGCGTCGAGCAGGCGTGGATCGGTGACTCCGGCGCCGAGCGCCAGCGCGAGGCCCACCGCGTCGGTGGGCAGCTCGCCGCTCGCGCTCACTCCGGTCTCGATGCCGCCCAGGGTGAAGGCCTCGGGCTCCGAACCGGCGCAGAGCTCGAGCAGGCGCTCGGCCAACCCGGCGTCACCGGCCCGAGCGGGGTCGGGCCAGCGCGAGGCCCCGGCGCCGATGAGCAGCACCAGCCAGCGCGCGCGACCGAAGGCGTCCAGCTCGCCGACGACCGCCGGCGCGCCCTCGGCGAGCGCGCCCCGGCCCTTGGCGAGCTTTCGGGCGAGCTCCACCGCCCGCGCCATCCACTCTGCCGGAGGCCCTTCGAGCTCGAAGCGCACGTCGCGACGCGACCCGAGCTGCGCGATCTCGCGCCGGCGTACCGCCAGGTACGCGCGTTCCACGGCGCGGCGCCCGCGTTCCTCGCGGACCGAGCTGGGCTCCTCCTCGCCGAGCGCCGCGAGCGCTCGTTGCCGCGCCCAATGCGCGCTGGGCCGCGCGCCCGGCGAACGCTCGACGAGCGGGCCGATCAGCGAGGCCAGCGCGGGCGCCAGCTTCACCGAGGACAGCTCCCGCGCCGGGTCTTTGGACGCCGCGAGCTTCACGCTCGCGATCTCCGCCAACACCACGCCGAGCGCGAACAGATCCCTGGCTCGCGCGTCACCCGCGCGCTGCTGCTCCAGGACCTCGGGCGCCAGGTAGCGCAGCGTGGCTCCTCGAGGGACGACCTCGTCGGTGGCAGCGGCGAGACCCAGATCGATCAGGCGCGCCGACGCGCGACCACGCGTCTCTTCGACGACGATGTTCGCAGGCTTCACGTCACCGTGCGCGAACCCCGACTGGTGCAGGTCCGAGAGCGCTTCGCCGATGTCCCGCGCCACCGCGAGCGCCAGCGCGTGACGCTCGTTCGGTCGCAGCGCCTTGGGTTCCAGGGCGCCACCCCGGGCGCGCTCGAGCGCGATCCAAGGGTGCCCGACCCGCGCCGCGAGCTCGGGGATCCCTGCCGGTACCCGGCCTGCGTCCAGGACTCCGGTGAGCGCCCGCGAGGACGCGAAGCTGAGCCGCTCGGCCTCCGACCAGAGCTCGGTGGCTGCTGCGCTGACGCCGACCTTGACGGCGACCGCCCGGCCAGCGGAGTCGCGGGCCGCCCACACCTGACTGGTGGCCCCCTGTCCCAGCGGGCCCTCCAGCACGTAGGGGAAGCCCGCGATCGCCAACTTCGATGACACCCGACCCGGCACGCTAATCCCTTAAAATCGCCTAGGCTCGGAGGGTACCGCCAACTCTAGGCACGGTCCAGGGGTGGTCGCGACGAGCGCTCCTGGCCCCGAACGCAGCGGCGCGTGACGGGCCTTTGCCGCAAATCGTACCCTAAAGCACGCTCCCGCTCTGCCGCGGGGCCGGCCGCCGAACCCGATGCGAGACGTCACTCGAGAGCTGCTCAACGTCCTGACGAGCGGAAAACGCGGCGCGCTCGCGACCGTGGTCCGGGTCTCCGGATCGGTGCCCCAAGAACCGGGAGCCCGGCTGCTGCTCGCTCCCGACGGCACGACCACCGGCACCGTGGGAGGTGGCGCCGTCGAGCGCGCGGTGCTCGAGGCGCTCGAGCAGTGTCGAGCGCACGGTCGTCCCGAGCTGGTGGTCTACGATCTCGCTCGCGATCTCGGCATGTGCTGCGGCGGTCGCATGGAGATCTTCGTGGAACCAGTCGAGGCCACACAACGCTTGATCGTCTTCGGCGCGGGACACGTCGCCAAGCCGACCGCCCAGCTGGCACGCCAGGTCGGCTTCGACGTGACCGTGGTGGACGACCGCGAGGAGCTCGCCACCGAGGAGCGCTTCCCCGGCTGCACCTTGGTCCTGGCGGAGCCCAGCGAGGCTGCGGCGCGCCTCGCACCTCGCGCGGAGGACTGGCTCCTGGTCGTCACCTACGACCACCGCTTGGACGAGGAAGCGCTGGACACCTTCGCGCGCCTGCCACATCGCTACCTCGGCCTCATCGGCAGCCGGCGCAAGGTGTTCCGGATCTTGCAGCGCATCGCCGAACGCGGCCCGCTGCCCCCGTTGGAGCGGGTCTACGCGCCGGTGGGCCTCGACATCGGCGCCGTGTCCCCGGAAGAAATCGCCGTCAGCATCGTGGCGGAGCTGGTCGCGCTGAGGCACGGCAAGGCCCCCGCTCACATGCGAGCCGTGGACGACCCGCGCCTCGCCCGGGTGTTGTCCGGAGACATCTCCCCGGAGGCCGCGGCACTCGTGCAGGAAGCCAAGGAATGAGCGATCGGCCCCTCTACGACAGCTCGCCCCCGGAGGAGCTGACGGACGACGATCTGCCGACGGAGGAGCGCACCCTCGTCGACGACATCCTCACCGACGACGACATCGACGACGTCGATGACCGCATCGAGACGGTGGAGCGGCGCCTGCCACCGGGGCTCTTCGAGCAGAAGCTGCCTCGCTTCGAGATGACCGGCACCATCACGCTGCCGCGGGACTTCCTGTCGGTGCCGGAGCCAGTCACCGTGCCGATGAACCAGCCGCCCCCGGTGGCGGTGCCCAGCCGCGTCGAGCCGCCGCCCAAGCCGGCTCGTCCATCGCTTCGGTCGTGGGTGACACCGCCGCCCAAGCCGGTCCGCGCTCTGCCCGCGCCGGGACCTCCGCCGCCGCCGGCTCCGCGACTGCCGTCGGTTCCGCCTCCGCTCCCGCCACCGCAACGACCCGCGCGAACGCCCTCGCTTCCACCTCCACTGCCGCCACCGGCCGCGGCGCCGCGACCTCCGTCGCTCACGCCGCCGGCAGCGCCGCCGCGACCCGCATCGCTCCCTCCGCCGGCGCCACCGCCCAGGCCGGCTTCGCTGCCGCCGCCGCCGCGCATGCCGTCGTCACCCGAGGTACCAGCGTCGTTCAGCGAGGCCCCGACCCCCGCCCCGCAGCGCAAGAAGAAGAAGGCCCGCCCCCGGCCACCAGAGCCGGCCGTGCCGGCCAAGAGCGACGCCACGCGCCCGTTCCCGCTCCAGGCCCCGCGACAGGAGCAGTACCGCACGCCGCAACCCGAGCCGTCTCCTTCGCACACGCCGCCGCCGCTCACGGCGTCCACGCCGCCGCCTCCTCCTCTGGTCGCCGAGCGGTCGATGCCTCGCGCACCGGTCTACTCGGAGCCGCCGCCCGCGCTCCCGAGCGCGCCGCCGCGCGTCGATCGGGTGCCGTCGATGCTGGAGATCGCCGCGACCTACCTCCACCTGACCAACTCGAAGGCGCTCTCCGCCGCCATCGGCGTCTTCGCCGCGCTGGTGGTCGGCATGCTGGTGATCATGGTCGCTGCCACGCTTCGCGACGATCCGAACGAAACGCCGGCGCCCAGCGGTCCCGTGGTCGCCGCGCGGCCGCTCACCACCAGCCCGCGCGTCACAGCGCTCCCGGCCACGACCCCGGTCGCGCCGGCTACGACGCAGGCGCCAGCTCCGCCCCCGCCCCCGCTCGGAGCCTGCCGGCTGGTCACGGTGCCGCGGCGCATCGCCGGTCCCGCGATGCCGAACGTCGTGCCCATGGCCGCGTCCGCTCCGGGGCCGAGCCGCGTCGCGCTCGGCTACGCTTCCGGGAGGAACCACGCCGACGGCATCATCGTGAACCTCGACGATCTCTCGGTCGAGCCGCGTTACTCCGAGGAGCTCACCGGTCCGGTGTTCCGCGTGACGCCGCTGACGGACCGCGCTCCGGTCACCTTCGCGGTGGACCGCGACGACCCCCGGATCCAGAACCTACGCACGCTCCCCTCGAGCCCGCCGCTCCGGGTGGGCACGAGCTACTTCGGTTTCGTGCGCCTCAACGAGGCCACCAGCCCCACGGTCATCTGGCCCGGCGCGCGATTCGAGGGCATCAGCGAGCCCGCCTTCGCCGTCACCGAACGAGACGGTCACGGAATCGCTTTCCGCAGCGGCCGAGGCAGCGGTGACGTGCTGGCGGGTTGGCTCACGCCCTCCGGCACTGCCGACGGCGACCTCGTGCGCGTCGACGCGGGCGCCCGCGAGGTCGGCGCGCCGAGCATGGCTGCCGGGGACAAGAGCGTGGTGGTCGCGTTCGCCGCCCGAGGTCCGGGCGAGCCCTGGCACATCCGCGTTGCCGTCGCGCCGCGCGGCAAAGTCCCGAACCTGTCGCGCGAGCTCGCGCCGCTTCAGAGCGGGGGCGCGGAGGCCATCGCGCCGGTCATCGTGGCGCTGCCGAGCGGCGGGTTCCTGCTGCAATGGCTGGAGGGTCCCGCAGGAGCGCGCCGGGTGATGGTCCGCACGCTGGACGAAAAGCTCCGCCCGCAGGGAGTGCCGCTCGAGCTGGCCCAGGGCGCCGCCGTCCAAGACGCGCCGGGCGCGCTGGTTTTGCGCTCTGGAAAAGTGCTCGCCGTTCACCTCGCCGCCGCCGACAAGAGCGTCGAGCTCCGGGGCGCGGTGCTGGTCTGCGGATGACGTCTCCATGCTAGCCTCGGCGACAGCGCCATGGCGATTCGCTTCACGCTGAACGGAGAGCCCGTCGAGGTCTCCGAGCTCGATCCGAACACCACGCTGCTCGCCTTCCTCCGGCAGCGCGGGCTCACCGGTACCAAGGAAGGCTGCGCGGAGGGCGAGTGCGGCGCCTGCGCCGTGGCGCTGGTGCGGCGCGACGCAGCGGGCAAGCTGCGCTACGAGCCGGTGAACGGCTGTCTGCTCTTGCTCGGCTCCTGCGCCGATCAGGAGATCGTCAGCGTCGAAGGCGTCGCAGCTGGCGACGCGCTTCACCCGGTGCAAGAGGCGCTGGTCGAGCGCGGCGGCTCCCAGTGCGGCTACTGCACGCCGGGCTTCGTGATCAGCCTGTTCGCCGAGTACTACCGGCCGGATCGCGCGGGCTACGATCCCGAGGCGATCGGCGGCAACCTGTGCCGTTGCACCGGCTACCGCCCGATCCGCGAGGTCGCGGAGAACCTGGGGCGCCCGGACGACGCCGACGCCTTCAAGCGCCGGCTCGCGCTCGCCCCGCCCACCCTGAGCTCGCTCGAGCAAGGCGCCTTCCTGCGCCCGGACAGCTTGCAGGCGGCGCTGCGCCTGAAGGAGAAGCACCCGGACGCGACGCTGGTGGCCGGCGGCACCGACGTCGTGGTCGAGGTCAACCAGCGCCACAAGCGCTGGCAGAAGTGGCTGTCGCTGGAGAACGTCGCGGAGCTCCGCAGGTTCGCGGAGGCCGGCGACCACCTCCGCATCGGCGCAGCGCTGTCGCTCAGCGAGGTGGAGCACCACGTGGCCGGCCGGGTGCCGATGCTCGAGCAGCTCTTCCCGCTGTTCTCGTCGCGCCTGATCCGGAACCGCGCGACCTTGGGTGGGAACCTGATGACGGCCTCGCCCATCGGGGACGGCGCTCCGGCCCTCTTGGCGCTCGACGCCGAGGTCGAGCTCGCGGGCCTGGGCGGGACGCGACGCTTGGCGCTGGCGGACTTCTTCACGGGCTACCGCAAGACCCTGGCCAGGCCCGACGAGATCCTGACCGCCGTGCTCATCCCCCTACCCTTGCCGGAGGTGCAGCGCTTCTACAAGGTGAGCAAGCGCGTGGTCGACGACATCAGCACGGTGGCCGCCGGGTTCTCGTTGCGGCTCGACGCCGCGCGAAAGATCAGCGCGGCGCGCCTGGCTTACGGCGGCGTCGCCGCGACCCCGGCGCGGGCCCGGGACGCCGAGGCGGCGATGCTCGGTCAGACCTGGGACCTCGGCCTGGTGAGCAAGGTGCAACCGCTGCTCGCCAAGGCGTTCCAGCCCATCGGCGACCACCGCGGCAGCGCCGACTACCGCGCCACCATGGTGGTGCGCCTGCTGGAGAAGCTCTGGTTCGACACAGAGAGGAGCACGCCGTGACCTCCCTCGGGAAACCCCTCCCGCACGAGAGCGCGCACGGTCACGTGACCGGCGCGGCCCTGTACACCGACGATCTGCTCGGGCGCTTCCCGGCGGCGCTGCACGCCTGGCCGGTGACCGCGCCGCACGCCCACGCGCGGGTGACTGCGCTCGAGACGGCTCCGGCGCTGGGCGTCCCCGGCGTGGTGCGGGTGCTCACGGCAGCGGACGTGCTCGGGGAAAACCAGGTCGGGGCTGCGCGACCGGACGAGCCGCTCTTCCCGAGCGAGGTGATGTTCCACGGCCAGGCCGTGGCCTGGGTGCTCGGGGAGAGCGAGGAAGCGGCGCGGCTCGGGGCGGCAGCGCTCCAGCCGAGCTACGAGCCCTTGCCCGCGATCCTGAGCATCGAGGACGGCATCCGCGCCGGGGACTTCTTGACCGGCGAGCTCCGGCTCGCCCAGGGCGACGCGAAGAGCGCGCTCGCCCGTGCCCCGCGCCGGCTCGAGGGCGAGCTCTTCGTCGGCGGGCAGGAGCACTTCTACCTGGAGACCCAGTGCGCCCTCGCGCACCTCGACGAGCAGGCGCGGGTGTTCGTCCACTCCTCCACGCAGCATCCGTCGGAAACGCAGGAGATCGTCGCGCGCGTGCTCGGCGTCCACAAGAACGACGTCACGGTGCAGAGCCTACGCATGGGCGGCGCCTTCGGCGGCAAGGAGGTGCAGGCCAACACCTGGGCCGCCGTCGCTGCGCTGGGCGCCAAGCTCACCGGGCGCCCTGTGCGGGTGCGGCTGAACCGCGCGCAGGACACCAGCATGACCGGCAAGCGCCACCCCTTCCTGGGGCGCTTCGAGGTCGGCTTCGACGACAGCGGCAAGCTGCTCGCGCTCCGCATGCAGCTCTTCGCCGACGGCGGCTGGAGCCTCGATCTCTCGGAGCCCATCCTCTACCGGGCGCTGTTCCACTCGGACAACGCCTACCGCATCCCCGACGTCGAGCTCGTGGGGCGCGCCGTGCGCACCAACAAGACCAGCATGACGGCCTTCCGCGGCTTCGGTGGGCCGCAGGGCATGATCATGATCGAGGAGATCCTCGATCGCATCGCGCGCACGCTGGGCCTTCCGCCGCACCTGGTGCGACAGCGGAACTTCTACCAAGAAGGAGACCGCACCCCCTACGCGCAGCTGGTCAAGGATCCCGAGCGGATGCCCCGGATCTGGCGGGAGCTCTCGGAGTCGAGCGGCTTCTCGGAGCGCTGGCGCCAGGTCGCCGAGCACAACGCCAAGTCGCCGCACCTGAAGCGCGGTCTGGCAATCACCCCGGTGAAGTTCGGCATCTCGTTCACGACGGCCTTCTTCAACCAGGGCGGCGCGCTGGTGCTGATCTACGCCGACGGCAGCGTGCAGGTGAACCACGGTGGCACGGAGATGGGTCAGGGCCTGCACACCAAGATGCTTCAGGTCGCCGCGCACACGCTGGGCGTTCCCATCGAGAGCGTGCGCCTGATGCCGACCCAGACCGACAAGGTTCCGAACACGTCCGCCACCGCCGCGTCGAGCGGCTCGGATCTGAACGGCGCGGCCATCAAAGCAGCCTGCGAGACCTTGCGCGAGCGCTTGGCCGAGGTCGCCGCCGCCGAGCTCGGAGTGAGCGCCGCGGAGGTCGTGTTCGACGAAGGCAAGGTGTTCGCGAAGCACGCGCCGGAGCGCGCGCTCTCCTTCGGCCACGTCACCCACCAGGCCTACCTGGCGCGGGTGCCGCTCTTCACCACCGGCTACTACCGGACGCCGGACATCAGCTTCGACAAGGCGACCGGCACCGGCAAGCCGTTCCACTACTTCGCCTACGGCGCCGCCGTCACCGAGGTCGAGATCGATGGCTTCACCGGCATGTACTCCATCGCGCGGGTGGACATCCTGCACGACGTCGGCGAGTCGCTCTCACCGCTGGTGGATCGAGGGCAGGTCGAGGGCGGTTTCATGCAGGGGCTGGGCTGGCTCACGCTGGAGGAGCTCCGCTGGACGCCTGACGGACGCCTGGCCACGCCCAACGCCTCGACCTACAAGCTCCCCGGCCTGGGCGAGTGCCCGCCCGTGTTCGAGGTGAAGCTGCTGGAGCGGGCCGCCGAGCCCAGCGTCGTCTACGGCAGCAAGGCCGTCGGCGAGCCGCCGTTCATGCTCGCGCTCAGCGTGCGCGAGGCGCTGCGCCAGGCCGTCGCGTCGTTCGGCGACGGCCGTCCGGGCGTCGTGGAGCTCGCCTCGCCCGCCACGCCGGAGGCCGTGTTCTGGGCCATCGAGAAGCAACGCGCGCGCGCCAAGCTCGAACGCGCAGCCGAGTGACCTGCTTCGCCGCGTGCCCGGAAGGCCAGGCCCGCCTCACACATGGAACGGGCCGGTCACCTCGTAGGTGACGCCGCCCGCCGGCCCGCGCTGCGAGCTGAAGTAGAGGCGCTTCCCGCTCGGATCGAAGGCCAGGCCCGTGACCTCCGAGCCGTCGTGTCCCATCACCTGCACGAGCGGCTTGGTGCTCCCGTCCGGCAGGATGGCGACGACCTGCATGTCGTCGCCGTCCTCCGCCACCAGAATGTCGCCGCAGCACGTGACGGTGAGCGCGTCCACGCCCTTCAATATGGGATCGGTGATCTTCGCCGCGTCGTAGAACACGTCGAGCTTCGCCGTGGCGACGTGGTACGCCCAGACGCGGTCGTCGCCCTTGGTCGAGAAGTAGATCACGCCCTCGAAGTGGACGATGCCCTCACCCCCGTCGAACAGCGTCGCGCCCGCGACCTGCTGCCGCGTGGGCGTCGCGCCGGCGTAGGTGGGATCCGGCAGCGCGCTCCAGGTGACGCCGCCGTCCGTCGCGACCGTCGCCACCTCGAGCTTGCCCGCCGAGAGATCCGCGCGACCGCTCACCAGCTTGTCCGGCACGAAGCGATAGAAGCAGCCGTCCTTCTCGTCCTCGGTCAGGTAGATGTGGTGGTTTTCGGGCTCGTAGGCCGCGGCCTCGTGCTTGAACACGCCGAGCGCGGGGAGCTCCTTGCCTTCGGTCTTGCCGGTCGGGTCGCACTCGAAGACGCGCCCTTTCGGCACCTCCTCGCACGAGAGCCATGTGCCCCAGGGTGTCTTGCCGCCCGAGCAGTTGACGTTGGTGTTCTTCAGAATCGCGTAGGCGTCCACGAGCTTGCCGTTCTTGTCGAAGCGCAGCGCTCCCACGCCACCCGCGAACGGCAGCTCCGAGTTCGAGACGTAGACCCAGCCTCCGTCGGGCATGGCGAAGGTGGCGCCACCGTCCGGCGCGCTGTGCCACTGGTAGCCGCTGCCGGAGATCGGCTCCTCTGCGCTCTGGGCCACGACCCGCGCCGAGAACCCCGCCGGCAGGCGCAAGCCGAGAGCGTCGGGGTCTCCGAGCGGGCCGATCTGGGCGATGTTCGAGCCGAGGGGCGGGCCCCCGCCGCTGCCGCCGCCGCCGCCGGAACCGCCGGCCGAGTCCTCGGAGCTGCACCCGGTCAGGGGCTCGAGCATCAGCGCGGCGAGGCCTGCGAAGCCGCCCTTCAAGATCAAGCGGCGCGTGGGCCGATCGGGAGCATCCTGCATCGCGGGATTGTGCGATGGGACCGGCTCCGCGACAATGTCTTCCGATGCTGGCCCGGAGCCCGAAGCTCTTCCTCGCCGCCGCGCTCCTGTCCGGAGCGGCGGGCTGCAGCAGCGACGACCCGGGCTCGGACTCCGAGCCTCCGGCGGCCGCGGTGCCCCGCGACTCGCTGCCGGACGGGCTGTTCCGCGACTTCATGGACGGCAAGTACGACGGGCTCGGCCATCCGCTCGACGCGCAGGTCTGGCAGGCGGAGGACGAGTGCAAGCCCGCCACCGGCGCGCTGGAGGCGGAGGGGCAAGGCTTTCTGGCGGGCAGTCACGCGGCGGGCAAGGTGTGCAGCGGCAGTTCGAAGACCATCGGCCTGGGGGGCTTCACGCTCAACGTGCGCGCTCTGGCCTACGAGACCTGCGCCGGCGCCGACTGCACGACGCCCGTGCTCACGCTCAGGGCCAAGCGCCCCGACGGGACCACGCTGCAGGAGAAGACCATCCCTTGGGCGGCGTTTTCCACCAAGCTGACCTACACCAACGTCCCATTGCGCTTCTCCCACGCCGAGAGCGGTCCGGTGGACTTCGAGGTCAGCTGGAGCGGCGCGGTCAGCGCGCGGGTGGACTACGTCGAGCTGTTCCGCTCGACCCAGAACCTGCTGGTCACCCCTTCCGGCGTCTTCAGCCCCGGCTCGCAGATCGAGGTCGAAGCGCTCGACCCACCGTCGGGCTTCGAGCTGACCGCGTCCTGCAACGGCGTCGAGATGGCCGGCGCCGTCCAAGCAGCGACGCGCGAGGACACCGAGTTCCGCAGCGTCTTCCGCTTCGCGGCGGACGCGCTGGTCGAGGCCTGCCCGCTGCCGAGCCGCCTCGGCTTCGCGCTGCTCGACGGCAACTGGAAGAAGGCGGCGGCGCGCATCAGCCTCTACGCCGAGGAGCCGCCCTGCACCTTCACGCCCGGCACCACGCGGGTGCTGCTCACGGGCTTCGAGCCCTTCCCCGCGACGGCGACCCACGACAACAGCTCCGAGCGCGGCGTCTCGGGCTTCGACCCGGCCGGCGTGCCGGGGATCTCCGTGATGAAGCTGACCTTGCCCGTGGAGTTCGACACCGCGCCGGGCATCGTGAAGAGCGCCATCGAGCGCTGCAAGCCGGACGTCGTGATCGGCTTCGGGCAGGGCCGCTCCGAGGTGGATCTGGAGACCACCGCCTATAACAGCAAGGACTCCGCCGAGCTCGCCGGCGGCTTCCCGGACAACCGCGGCCACATCCCCGGCGGCGAGCCCATCGAGGCCGGCGGCCCCGCGGAGCTCGGCACCGGCTTGCCCAAGGAGGAAATCCACGCGGCGCTCGAGCAGGCCGGCATCGGCGTGGGCTACTCCGACGATCCCGGGCGCTTCGTCTGCAACAACCTCTTCTACCGCATCATGACCGAGTCGGCGGGCCAGCCCCGTGTCTCCGGTTTCGTCCACATGCCGTACATCCACACCGTGGACGCGACCGAGCAGGCGATGCTCGCGAAGGTCGTGGCCGCCGCGGTGAAGGCGGCCGTGGCCAAGCAGAAATCCTTGCTCTGACTCACGCCGCCGCGATCGCCCGCTGCTCCACCAGCTCGGCGAGCCGCCGCTCCAGCTTGTGCTTCTTGGTGTAGACGGTGGCGACGCTGATGCCCATGCGCTCCGCGATGACCTCCGGCGCCAGATCTTGGCCGAAGTAGAGCGCGAAGAACTCGCGCTCGCGAGCCGAGAGGGCGCTCACCACGCTGGCGACGATGCTCGCGCGCTCGCGCTCCCACAGCTCCTGGTGCGGGTCGGGGCGCTCGCACACCGTCTCGAAGGGCTCGACGCGCACGTCCACGGGGCTGCGCTTGATGCGGCGCAGGTGATCGTAGGTGGCCTGCATCGCCATACGGGTCAGCCAGCTCCCGAGCCGCGCGCCGCGCGTCGGGTCGAAGCTCCGGAGCTTCTGCTTGTCGCGGGCGATGAGCGCGAGGCAGAGCTTGGCGTACACCTCCCGCACGTCGTCCGATCCCGTCACCGCGCTGAAGCGCGAGAGGATCCTCCCGATGGCGCGGTGCAGGGACGCCGCGTAGACGACGTTGAACTCGCGCCAGGCGCCGGCGTCGTCGGCGACCAGGCGCGCCACGAAGGCGGCCTCTTGGTTCAGCTCGGCGGCCAAGGCGGGCTTCTTGGGGGCGCGGAAGGAAGGGCTCGATACGGTCTGAGTCTGCATGGTCGTGCCGGCGCCCACAGCAACCGACATGCCAGCCCCGAGTGCGCGAAGATCCGAGAATTTCCTACGTTTCGCCTGTGGCGCGGATGCCTCAACCCCACTTCCCGCTGGGGTGCGCGCGCCTCAGGCGGCGGGTCCGACACACGCGATACGCCACCCGGACCGGAGTCTTCCCTGCGCGGCGCTGGGGCGCTGGCGCGTCCCGGTGCCAGGGGTTAGAAGGCGGCGGGTCCGAGACGGCATGAGCACGATCGAAGGCAGCGCTCGAGACGCCGCGGAGGCTCGCTACCGCGCGCTGTTCGAGACCATGGGACCCGCCGTGTTGCTCATGCGCGGCCCCGCCTGCATCGACTGCAACCCCGCGACGCTGAAGCTGTTCGGCGTGGAGCGACGCGAGGAAATGCTGGGCAAGACCCCGCTGGACTTCGCGCCCGAGCTCCAGCCCTGCGGCACCCCGTCGCTGGAGCTGGTGCAGCAAAACATCGTGCAGGCGCTGAAGCATGGCAGCCACACGTTCGAGTGGCAGTCCCGAAGGAAGAACGGGGAACCGTTCCTGATGGAGGTGCGCTTCACTCCGTGTGGACCACCGGAGGAGCAGCTCTTCCTCTGCATCGCGGTCGACATCTCCGAGCGCCGACGGTCGGAGCAGGCCCTGAAAGTGTCCGAGGAGCGCTTCCGAACCATCGTCGAGCGCGCGCTGGAAGGCATCTTGGTGGGAGACGTCGAGACGCAGCAGGTGCGTTATGCAAACCCAGAGAGCTGCCGGCTACTGGGCTACTCTCCGGAGGAGCTGCTGACCCTGCGAGTCCCCGACCTGCACCCTGCGGAGGCGAGGGCTGATGTCGCCGCCGCCTTCGCGCGCCAGGCGTCCGGCACGAAGACCGAAGCGACCTTCCCCATGCTCCGCAAGGACGGCTCGGTGGTCGAGGTCTACCTGCGCGGCGCGGGCATCGAGCTCGACGGGCGCCCGTGCGTGCTGGCCTTGTTCACGGACCTGACCGAGCGCAGGCTCACCGAAGCCGAGCGGCTCAAGGCGCAGAAACTCGAGGCGCTGGGCGCCCTCGCTGGCGGCATCGCACACGACTTCAACAACCTTCTGCAGGGCATTTTCGGCTTCATCGCCAGCGCCAGGACCGCCCGCGATCTCGCCGAGGCCCGCGCCGCGCTCGACGACTCCGAGCAGGCGCTGAAGATGGCGACGCGGCTCACCAGTCAACTGCTCACGTTCTCCCGCGGGGGTAGACCGATGAAGAGGGTCGTCGCGGTTCTGCCCATGGCGGAGCGCGCTTCGAAGTTCGCCCTGGCCGGCTCCCCGGTGGCCTGTCGCTTCGATTTTCCGCCGGAGCTGCCCGCCGTCGAGGCCGACGAAGGACAGCTCGAGCAGGTGGTGCAGAACATCGTCATCAACGCCGCGCAATCCATGCCGGAGGGCGGCACCATCCGCGTTTCGGCGCGGCTGGCGCAGCTGCCGGCCGCAGGCTCACCCGACCTGCCGGCGGGGAGCTACGTGGCGCTCGAGGTCAGCGACACGGGCATCGGCATTCCCGACGCGCTCTTGCCGCGCATCTTCGACCCGTACTTCACGACCAAGCAGCGGGGCAGTGGGCTGGGTCTGGCGACTGCGTACTCGGTGGTGAGAAACCACGGCGGCGCCATCAGCGTGCGCTCGGAGGTCGGACGAGGCAGCGTCTTCACGATCTTCCTGCCAGCGAGCACGGTCGAGCTCGACGCTCCCGCGGCGACGCAGTCGTTCCAGCCGTCGCGCACCGGACGCGTCTTGGTGATGGACGACGATCCGATGGTGCGCAACGTCACGGTGGCGCTGCTGGAGCGGCGCGGTCTCTCGGTGGACGCAGTCGCCGATGGTGCCCAAGCGGTGGAGCGCCACCGCATCGCCCGCGCGGAGGGACGACCCTTCGACGTGGTGATTCTCGATCTCACGGTGCGGGGCGGCATGGGCGGCGTCGAGGCCGTCGCGCGGATGCGGGCACTGGACCCGGCGGTGAAGGCCATCGTCTCGAGCGGCTACTCGGAAGACGCTGCCATCAGCTCGTTCCGCTCGCACGGCTTCTGCGCGGCGCTTCGTAAACCATACACGCTCGAGCAGCTGGATCAGGCGCTGACCGAGCAACTCGGCGGCGCCGATTGAGTCACGACGGATCTCTGATAGCATCGCCCAGTGTCTCAGCTAGCTCCTTGCCCGGCGTGCGCGCGCCACGTCCGCATCGCCGAAACCGAGTGTCCGTTCTGCTCCGCCGCGCTCGACCTTTCCGCGACGCCGAGCCCGGCCTTGCCGTCGCGGCGCCTGAGCCGCGCCGCGATCCTGGCGTTCGGCGCCGCGTTGGCCGCGGGCGTGACCGGGGTCGGTTGCGGCAGCGATGACGACGGCGGCGGCAGCGGTGGCGCCGGTGGGCAGAGCAGCGGCGGATCGAGTAGCGGTGGCGGCAGCGCGGGCGCCGGCGGTACCGATGGCGGCGCCGGCTCCGGCGGGAGCGCCGGACAGAACACCGGCGGCATCGCCGGCAACATCGCACCTCCTTACGGTATCCCGCCCGATCAGTGAGCCTCACTCCGCCGCCGGCGGCGGCAGGCTCGCTCCAGGGGGCGGCCAGACGCGATACGCCGTGACCGGCTGGGTCTTGCCCTTCACGCTGAAGGGCGCCAGCACCTGCCTCGGCAGCTCGGGCGGGAGCAACTCGGCGTTCCGCGCGTTGACCCAGACTTCACCCGCCGGCGCCTGACCCGTGAGGCGCGCGGCCAGGTTCACGGTGTCGCCGATCACCGTGTACTCCATGTGCTGCTTGCTGCCGAGGTTGCCGGCCACGAGGGGTCCGGTGCTGACGCCGACGCCGACGGCGAGCGAGCCGACCTCGGGGAACGCGCCTTCGGCGTTCAGGCGCGCGACCTCTTCTTGCACGGCGATGGCGCAGCGGGCGGCGCGCTCCGCGTGGTCCGGCTGGTCGATGGGGCCGTTGAACACGACGACGACGGCGTCGCCGATGAACTTGTCCAGGTAGCCCTCGTGGGCGTCGATCACGGCGACGACGCGCTCGAAGTAGCGGTTCAGGACGCCCAGCACCTGGCTCGGCTCGAGCCGCTCGCTCATGCTGGTGAAGCCGCGCACGTCGGCGAAGAACACGCTGGCCTCGCGCAGCTCGGCCGGCAGAGTCGCCTCGCCGTATTGCTCCCGGATGCGGCCGAGCACCTGGCCGCTAACGTATTGGCCGAACGCGCGCTCCATGCTGCGCGACAGCGCGAGCTCGCCGACCATCTGGTTGAACGACTGGGAGAGCGCGCGGAAGTCCCGGCTGCCGCCCTCCTCCACGCGCACCGACAGATCGCCGCGACCCAGGTAGCCGAAGGCCTGGCTCAGCGGGTGCAGGCGCTCCATCACCGCGTCGGCGAGCTTGCCGCAGGCGGAGAGCACCGCGGGGAACGCCATCAGCGCGAAGGCCGTCACGAGCAGGATGGAGACGAGCTGGACCACCTCCGGCTTGTTCATCACCTGGGCCAGGCTCTCACCGCTGAACTTGCCTTCCTCGCCCAGATCCAACGCCAGGTTGGTGCGCTGGCTCAAGAAGCGGATGGCCTCGCCCGTGTTGCCCACGACCAACGCCAGCCCCGCGGCCCCCGCCGCCGCGACGCCGACCAGCGAGAGCACCGCCAGCTGGATCCTGCCGCGCAGGCTCTGCACCAGCGCGCTGACCACCACGTCGATCAGCACGACGACCAGCGTGCCGGTGGCGGCGCTCGCGGCCCACAGGCAGGCGAGCGTCGCCGAGAGGCCGGTGGTTCCGTCGTCACCGACGAAGCTCAGGAGGCCGAGCAGGACCCCGAACAGTGGGGCGCAGCCGAGAAAGAGCAGCGGCGCGAGCAGCGCGACGCTCACGCGCCAGACCGCCGAGCGGCCGACGAAGCGCGTGAAGAGGCGCTCCTCGAGCCAAGCCGCGAGCCCGCAGGCGGCGATGATCGCCGCGAGCTTGCACAGGCCGTCGATCGTGCCGCTGCTCTTCGGGTTGGGGATGCTCACGGCGATGGCGCCGAGCCACACCCAGAGCGCGAGCCGCGGCATGCGGCGGCGCTCGCGGGCGGCGGGCGTCAGCACCGTCGGCCGGGCTGCCAACGGGGCCGCCGCGTCCGTCATGGTCGCGAAGCCTACACCAAGCTCCGGGTCACTCGGTCGCGCACTCCGCCGCGATGGTCGTGTCACGGATCCAGGCCTGGATCCCGCGCAGATCCGCCGATGACTCGTTGTAGGGCATGGGCAGACCGCGCACGAAGTAGTCGTGGAGGCGCGCCGACTCGGCAGCGCTCGGCTCCGGGCACACGCCGGCGGGCAGCGGGACCTTGTGGATGGTCGTGCAGCCAACCCCAGGTTCGCCCGAGAAATTGCGGGGATTTCGCAGGAGCTTGTACATCAGGTAGCTGTTCTCGGGGCGCCCGCGATCGATGATGGGCATGTTCACGCCCAGGCGCGGCGGGTGCTCGAGCGGTACGCCGGTCTTGGCTCCGCTCTCGGTCTGGTGCGCCACGCGGCCCAAGGCGGTCTGCACGAGCCCGGTAGCGGTGTCGAACCGCAGACCCATGCGTGCGGTCGTGCCGCTGTGGCAGCCGACGGTGGCGCAGCCCGCGTACTTCTTCGGGTCGTCGCCGTAGTAGAGCGCGTCGAGGAGCTTGCAGGTGGTGTTGTACGGCGGAATGTACGGCGGCGGGGCGTTCGGATCCGGCGGCGGCGGCTCGAGCTTCTGCGTGCGGAAGTCGAAGCTCAGCGGGATGTCCGCCTCTTCGAGCGGCGCTTGGTCGAAGGCACGGAAGCCGAGGTCGACCTCGGTCTTCGGGACCAGGAGCTCCACCGTGTATCGCGCCCCCGGCTCGAGCGTCGGCAGCTTGAAGACCAGCACGCGCTCCACCAGGTCGTACTCGGGCTGCGCGAACAGGCTGAGCTCTTCGTTGCCGCTGTAGACGGTGATCGACTGGCGCACCGCCGTCACCGGCAAGAGGTAGCGGTCGAAGCGCAGCTCGAGGGTGGTGTCCCGCGGCACGCCGCAGTCGTCCGGGCTGTTCAGGCCGCACTCGGTGCCCGCCCCGGGCGACGGGTGGGTCGCGACCACGTGCAGCGGCGGCCCCGCCGACGGGTCCTGCTCCGGGCTGCCCTGATCGCAACCCGCGGCGGCGAGGGCCAGGGCGGCCGCTCGGCTCAGCTGTCGGAGTACATCTGAAGCTGCTCGCGCACCGTGGACTCGCTGACGCCAGTCCGGATGTGCTCCTTCAGGCAGTCGGCCAGGGTGATGAGCAGGTCGTCGATGCCCTTCTCCTCGATGATCTTGGAGAGCAGGGCCCGCGACTCGCGGCTGTCGTCCTCGCGCAGGAACTCCCGGACCTTCTCGACGGAGATGTCCCCCTGAAAGTCCAAGTACATGTTTTCCAAGAGATAGCGGACGAGCTCCTTCACTCGGGGCCTCCTGCGAAAGGGGGGCCAGCACCCGGGGCGCCGGCGGAGTCTCGCTATACCCCCCACGGTCGAGGTCCGGCAAGCGGATTGAGGGCCGGTCTGCGAAATTTCGCGGCTCTGGCGTGCGGATCCGGGACATCAGCGGCACTCCATGAGCTTCTGGTCGGCCGGATCGTGGCAGACCAAACAAGGTCGCGCGTTCCGGCGCAGCGCCCCCGCGCAGCGATCGCGGAAGTTCCTGGGGTGCGGGTTGACCCCCTGGCCGCCGAAGCCGCTGTCGCCGACGCCCGCCTTGCCCGGGCCCCAGCCGCGCCCGCCCATCGCGCTCGTGGCGTGGCAGGTCGCGCAGTCCCGCTCGGTGTGGCAGCTGACGCAGGCGTTGATGTTGCGCTGCGCCTCCCAGGAGTGGTGCCGGGAGGAGCG
Organism: Polyangiaceae bacterium; assembly: GCA_015075635.1. Lineage (NCBI taxonomy): Bacteria > Pseudomonadati > Myxococcota > Polyangiales > Polyangiaceae > Polyangiaceae bacterium. The sequence goes on along the minus strand of JABTUA010000003.1, from coordinate 638,989 downwards.
CGGGGGATCGGACCAGACCGCGGCCGGCGGGTGGAAGCGGCCGCGCCCTGCGAAGTTCGCGAAGGGCCCGCTCATCGTGACCCCCGCCCGCTGGTGGCAGCCGACGCAGAAGGTCTGCTGGCGGTGGCAGCTCGTGCAGCTCGGGTTGTTCTGGCGCGCCGCCGTGGGGTGCATGCTGATCCAGTCGTTCGGGTGCACCTTTCGCGGGCGCACCCGGCCGTCGTGGCAGTCGGTGCAGAAGCGCTCCGAGTGGCAGGTCGCGCACGTCTGGCTGTCGTTGCCCGCCACCTGCTTGTGCCGCTCGATCCAGTCGGCGCCGTGACCCGAGTCGTGCAACCACTGCGGTGGCTTCAAGATCCCCGAGGCGAACTTGGTCTTCATCATCCCGCCCCGCTCGGTCAGGTGGCAGTTTACGCAGTCGCCTTTGGCCTGCCCGCGCGCCGGACCCGGCATCTGGTGGCACGCGAAGCAGCCCTTCATGCGCGGCAGCTGGTCTCGGGTGGCGAGCTCGATGTTCTCGACCGCGCCGTGACACTGCGCGCAGGCGATGTTGCGGCTGGCGTGCACGGCGTGGTTCATCCGCAGATTGGGGCGCGGCATCACCATCCGCGCCACGCGGTTGCCGTCCGTCGCCTTGTAGCCGACGTGGCAGAAGCCGCACTGGCTGATCAACGCGTCGTCGTCGGTCGTCACCGCGGACAGGTCTCGATGGTCGCTGCCGTGGCAGGCGTCGCAGCGCGTGGGCTTGGGCAGGAGCGAGTCGCGGCTCTCCTTGCTCGTCTTGGCCTTGTCGTGGCAGGTGGTGCAGCTGAGCCCGAGCTCCTTGACGTGCTTCTTGTGGTTGAAACGGATGGTCAGCTGCTGCGGCGGGAAGATCACCGGGCTCGGACCGCCATCGCCGGCGTAGGCGCCGGGCGGGCGATCCGCGAGCGGGACCGGCGCGTCCCCCGGCAGGGGCGCCAGGCCGTGCACCACCGGCCCGGCCTTGCTCGCCGCGGCCACGGTTGCCGTGGTCTTCGCGTCCGCCCAGGCACGATCCGCGCGGAGCCCGAGCCCGAGGGCCAGCGCGCACACCACCAAGAGGAGCAAGAGCGGCGCTCTCATTTCAGCACCGAGAGGTCGAGGGTGGCGAGCACGCGATATCGCTGCCCGACCAGGCGGTTCACACTGTGCTCCCACTCCACACCGAAGCGCGTCTCGTCGAAGGGCCTGACACCACCGCCGAGCACGTAGGAGAAGCTGGTCGCGGAGCGCGAGGGCCTGAGGTCGTCTTCCCAGTCGTAGAGCGAGACGATGGCGAGCGTGTCGTAGAGGCCGTGCTCGAAGTCCTGGGTCCCGGTCACGTCGCCGCCCAGGCGGTGGCCGCGGCGCCCCGTCTCCGTCATGCCGCGCAGCCCCACGCTGCCGTCCGACCAGCGATAGCGCCCCGCGACGTTCGCGAGCGCGTCGGTGAGCCGCCCGGTCTCGCTGCGATCCGGATCGGCGCCGGTCTGCTCGACGGTCCCGTAGCTGCCGCTGTCACCTTCGGTCTCGAACATCTTCGCGCCGCCGCTCAGCGCGACGTCGAAGCGGCGCGACGGGCGCCACTCCGTGCGGCCGAGCAGCGTGGTCATCCCGCTGTGGGTGAACCAGTTCCAGATCGAGTCGCCGTCGAAGGTCGGGTAGTAGTAGTCGTAGTCGGCGCCGAGCGTGAATTCGGGCGTGGTGTACCAGTCCAGGGCGAGCGCTCGCTCGCTCGTCACCTGACTGTACAGGTCGTAGACGATGCTGCCGCGGACCGCGCCCAGCCCCGGGTCGCTCAGACGCAGCGAGTAGCCGACGCGCTCGCTGGAGACGCGGTCGCCGCCCACGCGCCGAAAGCCCTGCCCCGTGTCGGCGAACGGTGAGACCACCACGCGATCGCGGTTGATCACCTTGCGGTACGAGAGTCGCCCGTGCGCCCAATGAACGCCGCTCGACTCCACGGCTACGCCGTAGGCGGGAGCGAGCTGGGACTCGCGGAGGAAATACGGGTTCTGGTTCAGATCGAGCTCGTCGCGGTTGCCGCGGTAGACGCCGTCGCCCGAGTAACGCTCGGTGCCGAGCATCACCGGAAGCCCTCCGCGCTGTTCGAAGCCGGCGTACACCTCCACCTGGAAGTAGGCCGGCGTGGTCAGGCGCACGAGCCCGCCGTCGAACGACCACCAGCCGAGCGAGTCGGTCACGTACTGGCGCCCCGCGCGGAAGCCCACCCAGCCGCCCAGGTAATTCCGCCCCTCGAGGTAGGCGTACATCACGTCCACCGGCGCTTGCTCCAGCCCCGGCACGAACGTGCCCGGCTGGTTGGGATCGCGCTCGTAGTCCTCCTTGGCGAAGTCGGCGTCCAGGCGCAGGCGTGCCTTGAAGGTGAGCTGGGGTCCGAACGGAACGAAGTCGCCTTGGAGGTCGTAGACGTGGAGCGCCAGCGACTGAGTGTAGCGGCGGCGCCGGACCACCGGCTCACCCCAGGGAGAGCGCAGGGTGTAGAACTGCGCGTCCGTCGTGGCGGCGACCTCCGCCTCGTAGCCGAGCGCGTGCTCGCTCACGAGCGGCAGCGTCAGCGCGGTCGAAACGAACAGGCTCGCGCGACGGAGTCTCATGGGGGAGCGAGCCCCGAGCATCGTCGAGCAAATTGACCGGTGTCAACTCGCAGCGGCGAGCGGCGCGCGCTGCCCGCCCGCCCAGAGCCGCAGCTGCCCGAGGTCCGCGGCGGAAACGAAGTCGCTGAGCTCGTCCAAGGCGCCGATGCGCTTGATGTCGCCACCGAGCCTGAGCGCCGCGGCGCGCGCCACCGCCGCGACCACCGGGTGCGGCGACGCCGTGAGGGGCAAGACCAGACCGAGCAGCGATCGCTCCCCGAGCTCCGCCGCGAGCAACGCGGCGAGCGGGCGGGGATCCGCAGGGCTATCCAGGCCGCGTTCGAGCACCTCGGCCAGCGCGCCCCGCGTCTCGGGGCAAGGCTCGCTGCCGGCGTGACGGTAGCTCCTCGGGGCGAGCGCGAGGCGCTCCTCCAGCTCACCGGTGCTGAGCAGCCAGCGGGCTTCCGACAGCAGCCGCTCGAAGACCGGCTCGAACAGCTCCTCGGCCCCGGTCGCGCCATCGAGGTCGAGCGCCACCGGACGCGCCGCCTCCTCGGCGTAGCGCTCGACGTTCGCCTCCAGCCGCTCCAGCGCGACGTCACCCGGCGCGCGCCCGCCCAGGGTCTCGCGCTCGGTGCGGATCTTCACCACGCTCCAGCGCGTCGAGGGTGTGGCGTTGTCCATCTCGTGAATGCAGTCCACGTGGAGCTCGCGCACCGCGGCCCAGCGCAGCACGCGTGGCTCGGGCTCGGCGTGCACCAGCACGCCCCAAGGCACGATGGACATGCGGGCCTCGCTCAGCCTGTCACTCTCGAGCACGGGCCCCAAGGACCGGTGCGCGATCAGCACCGCCGAGGCGGAGATCAGCAGCGAGAAGGCGACGGTCACCCAGTCGAGTCGCCACGCGGCGAGCACCCCGACCACGAACACGGAGAGCCCGACGCCCAGCTTGATGCCCCGCGCGCGACCGATGCTGGGTCCCGGCTCGACACCGACCAGGCGGAAGTCGGGCGGCGGGGCGGGCAACATGCACGAAACATAGCAGCTTCACCCGCGGATCGCCGCTCTGGCTCGGAGTCGACTGCGAGACGGCAAAGGTCGAGTCACAGCCCGCGCACCCAGCGCGCCCACTTGGCGTTCGCCGCCGCCGGCGTCTCACCGGTGACCTCGACGAACGCCTTCTCGCCGGTCGGATCGCTGGCGAATCCGTCGCGCCAGCGCTGGTAGAACCTCCAGAGCAAACCGCGCTCGTCGAGCCACTGGCACAGATAGCGCGCCGTGGCGTAGTTCAGATCCTCGCGCTTTCCGCGGAACTCTTCGTCGCTCATCGCGAACAGGGCTGGCAGGCTGGCGTGCTCGCGCTCTCTCGGCGAGCCCAGCGCGGCCATCAGGCGCGGGTGGCGCCAGTTCTTGCTGCCGCGGATCTCGCCGGGCTTGGGCAGGTGGAACTGCTCGAAGAGCGACGCGATACCCTCGTTGATCCAGTCCGGCGCGCCGGGGAAGTCGGCCTCGACCAGCGGGTGGACCAGCTCGTGGGTCAGGGTCCCGATGCCCGGGCCCACGTTCATGACGATCTTGCGCTCGCTCGCCAGGTAGAAGCCGTAGGGCGAGTCGCACTTCGCGCCCCAGCGCTTCTTGCAGAACGCGTCGTAGCGCGCCGCGTCGGGGAACAGGTACACGCTGATGGCGCGCTCGGGACGTTTTTGGAAGCGACCGTTGAAGTAGGCTGCGAGCGCGCGCCGGGTGACGTCGATGGCACCCGCCAGGGCCTTCTTGCCCGTGGGCGCGGCGACCAGGAAGACGCCTTCGACCAGCTCGCTCTCGGTCTTCGGACCGAGCTCCTCGCGGGCGATGGCGCGCTTGGCCTCGAGGTCGTCCGCCAGGTCGTAGCTCGGCGCCGCCGGAGGAGGCGCCGCGGCGCTGGGCGCCGCTGGCGGGACGACCCCGCGGGGCGCGGCCATTTTCGCCACCTTTCTTGGCGGTGGACGCTCCGCGGGAGCCGGGGGCTCGGACGCGCAGGCCGAGAGGACGATGGATAGAAGCAGGAAGGCGCGAGTCACTTCGGGGCCTCGGCGAACGCCCCGGGAGTGTGACCTGTTCCGGGTGTCAGACCAGCTCCCCGCCCCACAGGGCCTCGACGACCAGGTTGCGATCCCCGCGAGGGGGGCGGCGAAGCCTACGGGAAGAGCTCGCGCTCCTCGTACACGCGCTGCAGGCGCTCGAGCGCGACGCAGTAGCAGGCCGTGCGGTAATCCGTCTGGTACTGGCGCGCGGCGTGGATCATGCGGCTGTATGCCTGCTCCATCGCCTCCTTCAGCCGGCGATCGACCTCCGCCAGATCCCAGGACTCGCTGCGGCGGTTCTGCACCCACTCGTAGTAGCTGACGGTCACGCCGCCGGCGTTCGCGAGCACATCCGGCAAGATGTCGATGCCGCGCTTCAGGAGCACTGCTTCGCCGTCCGGGTTGCAGGGTCCGTTCGCGCCCTCGGCGATCAGCCGGACGTTGAGCGCCTCGGCCTCGGCGACGCCGATCTGGTTCTCCAGCGCCGCGGGCACGAAGATGTCGGCCTGGAGCGAGAAGAACTCCTCGCGGGTGATCTGCTTGCCGTTCGGGTAACCGGCGATGCTACCCTTCTCCTCGACGTACTTCTGGAGCCGGTGCGCGTTGAAGCCCTCCGGGTTGTACAGGTACCCGGTGTGGTCGCCGACGGCGGCCAGGGAGACGCCCAGGTGGCTCAGGATCACGGCGGTGTGCGAGCCCACGTTACCGAAGCCCTGCACGATCAGCTTCTTGCCCTCGAGCTCGAACTGGTTGCGCCGCGCCCAATCCACGATGGTGTAGACGACGCCCTGCCCCGTGGCCTTCTCCCGGCCCACGGTGCCGCCGCTGTGGATGGGCTTGCCGGTGACCACGCCGAGCACGGCTTGCTTCTGCACCATGCCGACCGTGTTCATGTACGTGTCCATGGCCCAGGCCATGGTCTGCGCGCCGGTCCCCATGTCCGGCGCCGGGATGTCGTAGTCCGGGCCGATGTTGCTGCCGAGCGCGTGGAAGAAGCGGCGAGTGATGCGCTGCAGCTCGTTGCGGCTCACGGTGCGCGGGTTGAACTTGATGCCGCCCTTGCCCCCGCCGAAGGGCAGGCCCATGAGCGAGCACTTCCAGGTCATGATGGTGGCCAGCGCCTTGAAGTCGTCGAGGCTCGCGCTCTCGTGAAAGCGCATGCCACCCTTGTACGGTCCGAGGATGTTCGAGTGCTGGATGCGGTAGCCCTTGAAGAGCCGCACTTGCCCGTTGTCCATCTTCACCGGGAAGTGGCAGATGATCTCGTTCTTGGGCTGGCTCAGGATCTGGTGGATGTAATCCGGTAGGTTGATGAGCTTCGCGGCCTTGTCCAGATAGCGCTGGACGACGTGGAAGAACTCGTAGCGCTGCTGGCCGGGTGGCAGGTTCGACGGCGAAGACAAGGTCTCGTCCTCGAAACGGCGGGAGGAAGGTGCGGCGTCTTTGATGGCAGGCTGAGATGGCGTGGCGCTCATGTTTGAAGAAGCTCCTCTAGGCCGCGGAATTTTGCGCACGGCCGCGAGGCGCGGTCAGCCTTTTTTCCACAACGCGGCGCGTTAGCAACGGCGACCGTCAGGCCCTGCGCAAAGGCTGCGTCAGCCGCGGAAGACCGTGTAGAGGTAGACGATGGGGCTGACGATCAAGAGCGCGTCCACGCGATCGAGCAGGCCGCCGTGGCCGGGAACGATCCAGCCGCTGTCCTTGATGCCGGTGGAGCGCTTGAGCAGCGACTCGACGAGGTCGCCCATCTGCCCCAGGGCCCCGGCGAAGAGCGCCAGCGGTATGGAGTGTTGGAGCGGGATGCTCGGGAGGTACCAAAGGCTGGCGACCGTGGCCCCCAGACACGCCCCGCCCAGGGAGCCGTAAAAGCCCTCCCGCGTCTTCTTGGGGCTGACCTTCTCGTAGAGCTTGGTCTTGCCGAAGAACCGTCCGGCAAAATAGCCGCCGGTGTCGGCGAGCCAGGCGAAGGTCAGGGTCATCACCACCCAGCGCGGGCCCTCGTCGCCCAGATCGCGGCGCAAGAGGCCGATGGTGCAGAACAGCGCGCCGATGTAGAACGGCGCGGCGACGTTCGCCATCACGCGCAGACCCGCGCTCTCGATCTGACCGAGGCGCCAGAGCGGCAGGAGCACGCCGATGATGGGGACCGCGAAGAACACCGCGAGCAAGACTCGAGCGTCCTTCGTGTAGAAATAGACTGCGGCGCTCACCGCCAGGGTGAGCACCACCCCGATGCCCTGCGCGACCCGGTCTCCCGGGTGCGTCATCGCGAAGAGCTCGCTCGCTCCCACCGCGCTGGCGAACGCGACCAGGGCGTAGAATCCCCAGGCCGGGCCCACGAAGAGCAGCGCCAGCAAGAACGGCACGAACACGACGGCCGTCAGGATGCGTACGGTGAGGTTGCTCTTCGCCACGCGGCTCGGACGGTTAACAGGGGACCGCGGCCCTGCCAAGCGTATGATCTGCCGCGTCATGCCCGAGCGCTTTGTCCGCCCGGTCCCCTACCAGGAGCTGGACCACACCGCGGACGCGGGGGTGGCGGTGCGTGGCAAGAACAAGGAAGAGGCGCTCGCGCGCCTGGTCCTGGCCTACGCCGACCTGGTGACCGGCGGCGAGCCCGCGGCGGCGAGCTCCGAGCTGACCATCACCGTCGAGGCGGGAGACCACGCGGCGATGGCGGTCGACGTGCTGCGCGAGCTGCTCTACCGCTTCGACACCGAGGGGCTCGTGCCCGAGAGCTGCGAGGTCGAGTGCTTCGATCCAGAGCTCGGCGCGCGGGTCCGCGTCGGCGCCGGCCGCTACGATCCGGAGGCCCACGCCGAGGGCCTCGCGCTGAAGGCCGTGACGCTCCACGCCGCGCGCTTCGAAGCGGAGGCCGGCGGCTGGCTCGCCGAGGTGGTGTTCGACGTGTGAGGACGACGATGAGCGTCAAGCTGCGACAGGTGAGCCCGTTCCTCTGGGAGATCCCCCGGGAGGGACGCATGAAGGTGCCGGGGCGGGTCTACCTGGCGCCGAGCCAGCTCGAGCACGTGCGCGCCGACAAGGCGCTCGAGCAGGTGGTCAACGTCGCGCACCTGCCGGGCATCGTCGGCTGGAGCCTCGCCATGCCGGACATCCACTGGGGCTACGGCTTCCCCATCGGCGGTGTGGCGGCGGTGGACGCGAAGCACGGCGCGGTCAGCCCCGGCGGCGTGGGCTACGACATCAACTGCGGCTGTCGCGTGATCACTACGCACCTGCACGCGGACGACGTCACCCCCCACATCCACGCCATCGTGACCAAGCTGTTCGCCGCCATTCCCACCGGCGTCGGCTCGAGCCACGCCATCCCGACGCTCTCCGAGCACGAGCTGCGCGAGCTGATGGCCAAGGGCGCGGGCTGGGCGATTTCCCACGGCTACCGCGCCGGCAGCGACGACGCCGCCCACACCGAGGAGGGCGGGTGCTTGCGCGGCGCGGCTCCGGACGCCGTGAGCGCGCGCGCCCTGGCACGCGGCGCCGATCAGGTCGGCACGCTGGGCAGCGGCAACCACTTCCTGGAGGTGCAGCGGGTGGACGAGATCTACGATGCCGAAGCGGCAGCGGCGTTCGAGCTTCGCAAGGGCGAGATCACGCTGATGATCCACTCCGGCTCCCGCGGGCTCGGCCACCAGACCTGCGACGAGACCCTGCACGAGCTGTCCCGGAGCTACGCCCAATACGGCGCCGACTACGCCGCCCTGCCGGATCGCCAGCTCGCCTGCGCGCCCATCGACTCGGACGTCGGCCGCCGCTACCTCGGCGCGATGCAGGCCGCCGCGAACTTCGCCTGGGCGAACCGCCAGGTGATGACCGGCCTCGCGCTCCGGGCCGTGGCGGACGCGCTGCACGTCGCCCCGGACTCGCTCGGCGCGCGCTTGCTCTACGACGTCTGCCACAACATCGCGAAGTTCGAGGAGCACCTGGTCGAAGGCGACGCGCGACGCGTGCTCGTACACCGCAAGGGCGCGACGCGGGCCTTCGGTCCCGGCGACCCGCGGGTGCCGGAGGCCTACCGCGAGGTCGGGCAGCCGGTGCTGATCCCCGGGGACATGGGGCGCTACTCGTTCGTGCTGGCCGGCAACGCCGGCGCCATGACGGCCACCTTCGGCTCGAGCTGTCACGGCGCGGGGCGCCTGCTCTCCCGCACCGCCGCGCTGAAGAAGGCGCGCGGCCGCCGCATCGAGAAGGAGCTCTCGGCCCGGGGCATCGAGGTGATGGCCCGCGGTTATCGCACGCTCGGCGAGGAGATGAGCGAGGCCTACAAAGACGTCGAGGACGTGGTCGACGTGATCGACGGCGCGGGCGTGTCGCGGAAGGTGGCGAAGCTGGTACCGCTGGGGGTGATCAAGGGGTGAGGTTGCGCGCCATGGGTGGCTCGCCAACGCGCCTGCGGCCGGGTGCGGCCAGGCCGCAGGTGTTCCTTCCGATCTGGGAATGCCCGCCGTGGTGTGTATCATGCGCCATGCTCATCGCGCACCGGACCGCACCGTTCGTCGTTTGTCTCGCGGCTCTCCTCGCCTGCAAGGGCGCCGGCAAGAGCGAGTCGACGGAGCAACAGGGAGGAGGCCTCCCGACCGTCGCTCCCGTGGCCCCGACGTCGAGCGACGTCACGTTCCGCAAGCTCGTCCCCAAGGTGGGAGCGAAGATGAAGTACACGCGCCGCTCCTCCGCGAAGTTCACGCTGAGCGGCAAGGTGCATCGAAGCGAGGCGGCCGCCACCGCGAGCGTCGCTGTCCAGGGCTCGGATCAGTTCCGGATCTGGAAGGCCGAGGTCGACGTGACCGAGCTCTACGCAACCGAACAAGAGGGAACGGCCGCGGAGAAGAAGACGGTGAGCCCCTTGGCAGGGTCGAAGTACGTGGTGACCCGCGCGGACGACGGCAGTCTCTCGGCCCTCGATTCGAACGGCTCCAAGGTCGCCAGCTCGCAGATGAAGCTGCTGAAGGAGGAGTTCGGGCAAGTGTTCGAGAAGAACGCCGACTCGGAGTTCCTGCCCGATCGCCCGATCAAGCTGGGCGAGAAGCTCGTGCCCGCGTCGGACTCCGTCATCAAGATGCTGGGGGTCAAGGACGACGGCAACATCACCATCGACGGCGTCGAGTTCATCCTGAAGTCGGCCACCGGCGAGCGCGCGTCGTTCGACTCCTCGCTGACCTTCACGCAGAAGCTCGGCAGCATCCGGCTGCGGGCGAAGCTCAAGGGCAACATCGACCTCACGCCAGAGGGCGCCTGGATCGTCGCGCTCGACCTGAAGGGGCCCATCACGATCCTGGACTCGGGCGGCAACGAGAAGGGCAGCGGCGACCTGAGCATCTCGGGCTCGCAGACGGTGAACTGACGGAGCCACGCACGCGGTTTTTCGCGTAGTCTCGACCGGCAATGACCTGGCTCCGCCCGGGTGTCATCGTCGGGGACCGCTACGAGGTCGAGGATCTGCTCGGCGAGGGCGGAATGGGCGTCGTGATGCGCGCGCGCCACCGCTTCACCGGCGAGCGCGTCGCGCTGAAGATGTTGCACACCCACCTCGCGCTCCGCCGGGATCTCGCGACGCGGTTCCTGGCCGAAGCCCGCGCACCCGCGGCCATCGGACACCCGGGCATCGTGCGGGTGCTCGACGCGGGCACGGCCCAGAACGGGGAGCCGTATTTCGCCATGGAGCTGCTCGAGGGGGAGCCGCTCGCAGCAGCGATGCGGCGCGGGCCCATGCCCTTCGAGCACATCCGGCGCATCTGCCTCGAGATCCTCGGCGCGCTCGGTGCGGCCCACGCCGCGGGGTTCATCCACCGCGATTTGAAGCCGGAGAACGTCTTCCTCACCGCCCCGTCCGGCCAGGTGAAGCTGCTCGATTTCGGCATCGCCAAGTCGCTGGGTGAGCTCGAGAGCCAGAGCCAGACGGCGACCGGGACGAGCATGGGCACGCTCCACTACATGTCGCCGGAGCAGCTCCGCAACGCCAAGCGCGTCGATCACCGCACGGATCTCTGGGCGGTCGGCGTGATCTTCTACCAGATGGTGACGGGGCAGCTGCCCTACTTCGCCGAGTCGCCGGGGGACATGCTCTTGCTCACGCTGTCGTCGCCGCCGCGCCCGCTCGAGGAGCGACTGGCGGAGGTGCCGCCGGCGCTCGCCGCGTGCCTGGCCTGCGCGCTGGCGGCGGACCCGAACGCCCGCTTCACCTCGGCGGGCGAGATGGCCGCCGCGATCGCCAGCATTCCGCCGCTGGTGCTGCGCTATCACACCGGCGTCGTCAGCCAGGACTCCGCGCCCTACCACCCGGTTCCGCCGACCATGACCGCCGGCCCCGCCGTCACGGTCACCTCGACGGCGACGGCGACGGGCACCCCGGCCCCTCCAGCTGCCGGCAAAGCCGCGCTCCTCGCCGCCGGAGGCCTGGCGCTGCTCGTCGTCGTGCCGATCGCCGCAGGGCTGGCGTTCTGGCTCTCGAGGGCGCTTCAGAGCGACGCCTCTGGCGCCGCGGCCGAGCTGGGCGCCTGCGCTTCCGCGTGCAAGCGCATCAACGCCTGCGGCGCCGTGTACGACGTGGACAAGTGCACTGCCTGGTGCGAGGCCTCGCCGCCCACCCGTGAGTGCGTCAAGGGCGCCGATTGCACCGCCATCGGCAGCTGCTTCATCCAGGGCTACTGCGGCAAGAGACCCGCCGGCAGCCGCAGCTGCCGGGACGTCGCGGATCTCCAGAGCAAGTGTCGGGTCAACGACCAGGAGTGCGTGTGCCGGGAGAGCCACGAGGTGTCACCCGCCGAGGCGGGCAAGCTGGTGGTCCACAACTCGTGCTCGTTCACGAGGTGCGAGTCGGACTGCGTCGGCCCCTTCGCCAGAAACGAGACCTGCAAGACCTGCTACGTCCGGGAGTGCGGCCCGCAGATCGACGCGTGCCGGTAGCGGACGCTCACCTCGGCCAAGCGCCGAGCGAGCCCATGTCCCAGACGGTGAAGCCGCTCTCCCGGAGCACCGCCGCCGCCTGGCGCGAGCGCGCGCCGACCGCGCAGTAGGTGACCACCGGCCTCGACTTGTCGAGCTCGGCGAGCCGCGCGCCGACCTCGCCGACCGGGACGTTCTTCGCGCCGGGCGCGTGCCCCTCCGCGAACTCCCCGGGGCTGCGCACGTCGAGCAAGGTCGCGCCCTCCGCGACGAGCTGCTTGGCCCGCGCGCCGTCCACGCGCCCGCCCAGGGTCGGCGCCGGGGCAGCCGCCGAGCCGCCGGAGGGCGCCGCGTCGGCGGCCTCGCAGCCGAGCAAGGAGGCGGAGGTCAAGAACGCAAAGAGCACGACGACGCGCATGGTGGGCAGTTCTTGATACACATTCCCGCGTCCGTCAACGAACGGAGAGCCAGAGCGCCCCGCCGAACGCGCCGCCCGCTGCGGCCGCGAGCGCCACCTCCCGGAGGACCCTGAGGGGACCCACGCCGGTCAGCGCACGGATCCCCCAGAACCAGGTGGGCAACGTGGTGCAGATGGCGACGAGCACCACCCAGGCCGCGCCTTCCAGGCCGAAGCGCGCGCAGGCCGGCCAGATCAGCGCGACGGTCACGATCAAGCGCGGCAGGTTCATCTTCAGATCCAGATCCGGGCGGCCGAGCCCCTGGAACACGGGGCCCGCCAGCGCCGCGAAGCAGCGCACCAGTCCCGCCCAGACCAGGACGCGCACCAGCGGGACGATGCTCTGCCACTTGTCGCCGATCACATGCGCAACGAACAGCGGCGTCAGCACCCAGATCACCGCCGTGGCCAGCGCGCCGAGCAAGAGCGTGGTGCGCGTCACCTTCAGGAAGGCCCGGGCGAGCTCGGCCCTGTCGTGCTGGAGCCGCGCGTAGGCCGGGAAGCTCACCCGCGAGATCACGTGCGTGACCTGGGTCGCGGGCAGCATCGCCACCAGGTACGCCATCTGGTAGTAACCCAGCGCCGTCAGACCGAGGTACTTGCTGACGAACAGATCGTCGCCCTTCAGGATCACGAAGCCGACGATGGTCATGCCGGTGATCCAGCGCCCGAAGCGCATCAGAGCGCGGAGCTTCCGCGCGTCCCAGGAGAACCGTGGGCGGTACGGCTGCGCCACGTAGGAGATGATCAGGTTCGCCAGGCTCCCGCCCACGTAGGCGATGGCCAGCGCCCAGACGTTCCGCAGCACCAGCACCACCGGCAGGTAGACCGCCAGGGCGAGCGCCGTCTGCCCCAACTTGATCAGGAACTGGGTGCGGAAATCGAGCTTCCGGTCGAAGAACACGGTGCCGATGTTCGAGAGGCCGCCGAGCACGATGGCCAGCGACGAGACCATCAGGAGCAAGGTCAGCCGGGGCTCCGCGTAGAAGCGCGCGACCAGCGGCGCCGCCGCGCACAAGATCAGCGCGATACCCAGACCCCGGAGCACGTGCCAGGTCCAGGCGACGTCGAGCAGCGGCTCGACCTGCTCGTCCTTCTGCACCAGCGCCTGCGTGAACCCGCTGGTGGTCAGCGCCTCCAGCACCGCGATGGCGAGGCCCACGATGCCCATCAGGCCGAAGTCGGCCGGCGAGAGCACGCGCGCGCCCACCACGTTGGTCGCGAGCGCGCCCAGGCCCGCCAGCACCTCCGCCAGGGTGACCCAGACGGCCCCGGTGACCAGCGCGCGCCCGACCCGGCCTTCGTTCATGCCGCGCTCAGGGTCGCACGCGGCAGCGGAAGAAGCGATGCCACGGCTCCTCCGCGATGCGCGGCGTTCCCTCCACGGCCAGGCCCGCGGACTCGAGCTCCGCGCGCACCCGCGAGAGCGGATAGCCCCGCTTGCCGATCTCCCAGTAGTGCTCGCCGTCGAACTCGTGCACCGGCGGTCGCCGCGCCGGCAGCTCCAGGAGCTTCTCCAGGATCAGCTTCGGGAAGCCCCACTCCAGGTGGAAGCGCAGGTAGGGCGTCACGTCCGGCACGCTGATCAGCACCCAGCGGTCCGCGACCCGGCGGAGCTCCTCCGCCGCCGCGCGGAAGCGCTCAAAGGGCAGGTGCTCCAGCGTCTCGAAGCAGCACACCAACTCGAACTCGCGCTCCCGGAACGGCAGCGACTCCACCGACGCGACCGTGTCGGGCCCGAGCCGCGCGTCGGCGTCCACGGTGTGTACCGCGTAGCCGCGCTGGCGCAGGTAGCGGTGCACGAAGCCGTTGCCGATGCCGACCTCCAGGACGCTCTTCGGGCGCAGCCTCACGACCTCGTGGATCTGCGTCCAGTACGAGATGAAGCGGATCTTGCTGTCGTAGTCGAGGTCGTAGTGCTCGGGCGGGACCTGGGGGCGGAAGTCCATGGACTGCTCGAAGCTAAGGCCAGGCGGAGGTTCGCACCACTGAACCTTGCGCGCTGCGCGGCGGAGGGCGTCAGAGGGCCCGCCATGGGCGGCGAGGGGCGGCGCGAGAGCCGCGCATGCGCCCACTGAACCAGAGGGGCGCGAGTGCAGTGGGCAGTGGGCAGGGGCAGGGCGGAGGGCGTGGAGCGGTGGGCGGGGGCGGAGGGGGGCGGGGCGGGTCAGCCGTGCCCGCGTCAAGGCCAAGCCGCGGCTAACGCCGCGGTCGCGCTCGCTCTCGCTCGCGCGAGCCTTGACCCGGTCTCTCCCCCTCCGGGGATTCCCAAGGGGCTCGCGCGGCGGCGGCGAGCTCTCGCTCTCGCGAGCAGAAAGAGAGAAAGACCGAATGCTCCGTATCTATCCGGTCGTCCTCCACCTCATCCGCCAGCTTCGACCAACCATGGCCGTCATCGATCGCAAGGACCGCGACCTCGGCCGCCAGCTTCGAAGGTGCTCCGCCAGCGTGGGGCAAAACTTGGGCGAGGGCATGTACTCCCGCGGACGCAATCGCGCCGCGAAGTACCACGTCGCGCTCGGGTCCGCGCGGGAGATGCTGGCCTGCTTGGAGCTCGCCGAGGCCTTCGGGTACACCGCGCCCATCGACCAGGACATGCGCGCCAGCTTCAACCGCATCATCGGTACCCTGGTCAGGCTGGTCGAGCGCGCGGGGTGAGCGGGCTAGGCTCGACCGCGCCAGATCTTTCCGAGATCCAGCTCGATGGCGTCGAAGGGCTCCGCGCGCACGACCGCCTCCCCGGTGAATACCGCCGCGACGACCCACAGGTCGCCCTGAAGGCGCAGCACCTCCAAGGTCCTCGCGATCGGGTCCATGAGCCAGAGGTGGCCGACTCGGGAGCGCGCGTAGAGCGGCTGCTTCTCCCCGCAGCCCACTGCCGCCGTCGAGGGCGAGAGGATTTCGCAGATCCAGTCGGGGGGCAGCGTGTACGGACCCCGCTCCGGCTCCGCGTAGCGCTCGCCCCGCCATCCCGCGATGTCGGGGACTCGAAGCTCGTCCTCGAAGCGGATGCGCGGCTCTGCGAGGATCACCCAGCCGCCGGGCCCGCCGATCCCCATCCCGAACGCTCCGCCCAGGAACACCCCGACACCCGCTGCGGCGCGAAGGTGAGGTGGATCAGGCCGAGGCGTCGTGCGGATCTCCCCGGCCACGATCTCTCCCACCACGTCGTCGGGTAACTCGGCGAGGTGCTCCCAGAGCGCGTCGAAGCCGGGAGCGGGAGCGCGCTGGACCATCGCTGCGAAGTATACCCGTCCGTTGCTGCCCCCGCAGGCGAACGGAGCGCGAGTACAGGGGGCAGTGGCCCGCTGCGCTCGCCGCATCCTCCAGAGTGCGCGGGTGCAGGGGGCAGAGGGCAGCGGCAGGGCGGGGCGCGAAGTGGGACGAGGGGGGGGGGGGGCGGAGGGCGGAGGGGAGCGGGTCAGCTGTCGGACCAGGGGTTCACCACCGGAACTTGCGCGCGGTCGTACTCCTTGTGATAGCGAGAGACCACGGTCATGCCATGCAGGCGAGCCGTGGCCGCGATGATCAGGTCCGGCTGCGAGTACGTGTAGCCGGTCTTCCGCCCCTGCTCGACGAGCACGCGCCACTCGAGCATGACGTCCTCGCTCACCTGAAGCACGCGCTGCTCGAACATCGGCCGCACGCGGTGTTCGAGCCACGCGCCCAGCTCGCGGCGGCGCACGGCGTCATCGAGGCGCTCGATCCCAAACCTGATCTCCGCCAGCGTGACGGTGCTGACGAAGAGCGACGCCAGCGGCTGGGAGGCGACGAAGGCAACCACTCGCTGCGCCGGACGAGCGCGCCGAAGCTCCGAGAGCACGTTCGTGTCGAGCAGCCAGCCACTCACGGCAAATCCACGGCGCGCACGGGGAGCGGAAGGCGCGGCGGCTCGATGTCGACGTCCCGATGAGGTGACGCCTGGAGCGCGGCCACCAGCTCCGCACCCGTTCGGCTGCCGGCGAGGCGCTGGTACTCGTCGGCGGCCACGACCACCACCTGTTCGTGCCCGTGTACGGTCACGTGCTGCGGCCCTTCGCTCGATGCTCGCCGCACTAGCTCGCTGAAGCGCGCCTTTGCATCTTGAAGGGCCCAACGGTTGGCCCGGATGCGACCCCCGCGTGCTCGCGGCTTCGGCTTGGTTTCGGGCGCTTTCCTCGTTCTGGTCACCCTGACCAGAATAGCCCCATGGCCTCCGGCCGGCAAGCTGGCGCGCTGCCCGCTGGGAGCGCGGGTGCAGGGGGCAACGGGCAGGGGCAGAGCGGGGCGCGAAGTGGGACGAGGGGGGGGCGGAGGACCTCGCCGGCTACTCGCCACACACGCGGCGCGCGCACCTGGCGGCGGTGGGCAAGCTGCTCGAGTCGGCCAGCGTGAGCGAGCTGACTCCGGCGCGCCTGCGCGCCTGGGCTCGTGAGACGGCGGCCCGTGACACCAGCGCGGGCCGCGTGCGCCAGCAGTACGCCGCCGTCCGCTTCCTGTTCCGGAGGACGCTGGGCCGGCCGGAGGCGGTCGCGTTCCTGTCTCGCCGCGCCGGGCCCCGGCGCTTGCCGGTCGTGCTGAGCACGGGCGAGGTGATGAGGCTCCTGGGCGCGCTGCGCTCGCCCGTCTTTCGGACGATGTTCCTGACCATGTACGCCACCGGCCTGCGCCTGTCGGAGGCGTGCGCGCTGAAGATGGAGGACGTGGACGTCGAGCGCGGCGTGATCCGCGTGACCGGCGCGAAGGGCGGGCACGAGCGGCTGGTGACGCTTGGCGCTCGCCTCGCCGGCGTGCTCCGCGCCTACGCGTGCGTCGTGAGACCAGCGCCACCGTGGTTGTTCGCGTCCCGTCGCGGGCGTCCAGTTCACGCCGAGGTCGCGCGGCGAGCGCTCGCCCGCGCGGCCCAGGACGCGGGCATCCCGAAGCGCGTCACGCCGCACGTGCTCCGGCACACCTTCGCCACCCACTCGCTCGAGCAGGGCACGGAGCTCCCCGTGATTCAGCAGCTGCTCGGACACAAGAGCCCTCGCAGCACCGCCCGCTACGTCCACGTATCCTGCTCGACCGTGGCAGCAGCGCGAACCCCGATCGACGACGCCACCTTCGCGCTGTGATGCCCGCCGGTTGGCGTCAGTCCTCGAGGCCCGGTCCCCGCTGGCCGCGCGCGCCAGCTCCACGGCCTCCGCCCTGCCCCTGCCCACTGCCCACTGCCCGCTGCACCCGCGCACTCCGGCGGGCGTGCGCAGTCCCAGGGGTGGGTGCGTTGCATGCCAGCATGGGTGCTGGTATCCATGCTGGTATGAAGGCAGCCCGGAAGATCACGGTCGTCGTTCCGGATGAGCTCGTGCGGCGAGCCAAGCGCGCGACCGGTCTCGGGCTTGCGCCGACCGTGCGGAGAGGGCTCGAGCTCGTCGCGGCCCGGCAGGCTTACGACGGGCTGAAGCGACTCCGCGGCAAGATCGATCTCGAGCTCGACCTCGACGAGCTCCGGGAAGACCGCACGTGATCGCGATCGACACCAGCTCGTGGGGCGCGTATCTGGCGGACCACTCTGGCGCTGATGTCGAAAAGGTCGAGCTTGCGCTCGAGCACGGGCACGCCGTTCTTCCACCTCCGGTACTGTGCGAGCTGTTGAGCAATCCAAAGTTGCCCGCTTCGACCGCCAAGCTGTTCCTGGCTCTGCCCCAGCTCGACTTGTTGGATGGCTTTTGGGAGCGTTCCGGCGTGTTGCGTGCGAAGGTCCTGGCCCGCGGCCTGCGCGCACGGCTCGCGGACACCTTGATCGCACAGACCTGCATCGATCATCATGTGCCGCTCGTCACGCGGGACCCCGACTTCCGGCACTTCGTTCGAGTGGGCAAGCTCGAGCTCGCCTAGCGAGCTTCAACCGCATCATCGGTACCCTCGGTCGCCTGGTCGAGCGCGCAGGGTGAATCCTGCGCGTGTGCGCAGCTTGCTCGAACGCGCGCGGCTTGGTTGCATGCTGCGAGCTGCCGCGGTGAGCTCGAGAGCAGGCAAGCCCGGCGCCTCGCGGCGCTTTTCGAAGATCGTTCCCACGCGTCACTCTGTACGTGCTCCGGCACACCTTCGCCACCCACTCGCTCGAGCGGGGCACGGAGCTCCCCGTGATTCAGCAGCTGCTCGGGCACGGGAGCCCTCGCAGCACCGCCCGCTACGTCCACGTATCCTGCTCGACCGTTGCAGCGGCGCGAACCCCGATCGACGACGCCACCGTCGTGCTGTGATTGCCGGCCTGCCGGTGTCAGTCCTCGAGGCCCAGGGCGAAGCGCAGGGCGTCGTCCAACAGCCGGACCTTGGCGGGAGCCAGGCGCCCGGCGCGCTCGATCAAGTCCGCCTTGGGCACGGTGACCAGCCAGTCGCAGTTGACGACGCCGGCTCGCGGAAGGCCTTCGCTTCGGCCGACCTTCACCTCGACCGCGAACCCCCGAATCGTGGTGGACACCGGGGCGGCAATGACCATCGCCCGCACCGCGTAGGCCTCCTCGCGAGAGACCAGCACCACCGGGCGCCTCTTGTCCAGGCGCGCCCACCAGACCTCACCGCGCTTCATGACCTTGCGTCACGCATCGTCCCACTCGACACGCGCCAGTGACTTCTTCGCGAGCGCCCGCGCCGCACGGACCTCCAGCGGGGTCTCGGGCACCCGGCGGTAGGCCGCGACGTAGTCCCGCGCCAGCTGCTCCACCTCCTGCGCGCGCAGCAGTTGCCGCAGGGCCCGAGCGACCAGCGCGCTCCGCGACTCCCCCGTCGCGCGGCGAAGCTGCTCGGCTCTGCGCAAGAGCTCGCGGTCCAAGCTGATGGCGAGCTTTTCAACCACGGTATGAATTTGTCATACTGCGGCAGAGCGGTCAACCGACCGTGGTCGCTCCCCGCCCCCGCTCTCCCCTCCTCGCCCGACGCACTCCCGTTGCCCCCTGCCCGCTGCGCACGCCCGCCGGAGTGCGCGGGTGCACGGGGCAGTGGGCAGGGGCAGGGCGGGGCGCGAAGGGGGATGAGCGGGAGCGAAGAGTGGCGAGCGCGGAGGACCTTGCGGGGTGCTCGCGGACAGGGGTCTGGGACAGGACCGCTCGCGTAGGGGGCCGTGGCACGCTTCTGGCTTCGTGCCGAGCATGCTCGGCCACCCCGTCACCCACTACATGAAGAGCCCGGTCTTCATCATCGCGGCCGACACCGACCTGGAGACCGCGCGTCATCGGCTGGAGACGCAGAATGTCTCGTGTCTCGGTGTCTCCGACGGGGCGGAGCCTCTGGCCGCCGTGATCTCGCGCACGGATCTCCTGCGCGTCGCGCGCATCGTCCGCGGCGCAGAAGGCGCGTCGAAGCTGGTGCTCCCGGCGCAAAAGGTTCGTGACTACATGCACGCACCGGTGTTCACGTTGGGGCCGGAGGCCGACATGGTCAGCGCCGCGCGCGAGATGGCCGAGCGCTCGGTGCACCGCTTGTTCGTGCGCAAGCCCCACACCCTGTTCGGCGTCGTCGGCACCGTCGAGGTGATGCGCGCGCTGGTGGACGCGCGGGTGACGACGCCCGTCGCCGCGCTGATGTCGGCGCCGGTCGGCACCGTGGACGCACGGACTCCGCTCGCGGAGGCGACCCAGCGGCTGCGCTCGACCGGCGTGACCGGGCTCGTGGTCGTGACCGGCCCGGAGGAGCGGCCCGTCGGCATGTTCACCCAGCGCGAGGCGCTCGAGAGCACCGCTCACGCCGACCACCTGCCCGTGGACGTGATGATGAGCTCGCGCTTCATCACCGTGCACGAGATCACCGCGCTGCACCACGCCGCCGCCCAGGCCGCCGCCACCCGCGCGCGGCACGTGCTGGTCATGGAGGGGAAGCACCTCGTGGGCATCGTCTCCGGGCTGGACTTCGCGAAGGCGGCAGCAGCAGCGGCAGCAGTGGGTTCGCACCACTGAACCTTGCGCGCAGCGCGGCGGAGCGCGGCGAGGTGCCCGCCCTGTTCGGCGAGGTGCGGCGCGAGAGCCGCGCATGCGCCCACTGAACCAGAGGTGCGCGGGTGCAGGGGGCAGTGGGCAGGGGCAGCGCGGTGAGCGAGGGGCGGAGGGCGGGCGCGGAGGGCGGGCGCAGGGCGCCCCCGCTCGTTCCTCCACGCTCCCGCTCTCCCCGCGCCGCGCGACACTCTCGCGCTGCCCGCTGCTCGCTGCGCTCGCGCCCTCGATCGCGTGGCGCTGGAGCCGGCTCAGGGTCGAGCGGCGGCGGACGCACCGAGGAGCTTCGCCATGCCCTGGAAGAGCGCCACGAGCTGCTCGGCGGCCTCGGGCGGCGCTTCGATCCGCACGGCGCCGCTCGCGGTGCGTTCGATCCGGAGCGCGTCGAACTCCCTCTCCGCCGCGCGATCTTGAAGCAGGTGCAAGATCCGCTGGCGGAGTCGCTGCTCGGCAACAAGTACGCGGAGGGCACGAGCATCAAGGTGGGGCTCGACGGGGAGAGGTTCACGTTCACGGGGTGAGGTCCCGCTCTCCCCTCCTCGCTCGACGCTCTCCCCTCCTCGCTCGACGCTCTCCCCTCCTCGCTGGACGCTCTCCCCTCCTCGCTGGACGCTCTCCCCTCCTCGCTGGACGCTCTCCCCTCCTCGCTCGACGCTCTCCCCTCCTCGCTCGACGCTCTCCCCTCCTCGCTCGACGCTCTCCCGCGGCCCCCTGCCGCTGCCCGCGCCCCCTCTCTCGCTAGCCGAGCGAGCTCGATGGCACCCCACCCATCCCGCACGTCAGCTCGTCGGGCTCGGGCGCGACGACGGGCAGCGAGCGGCGAGCGGCGTCGGCCTTGCGCTCGACACAGAAGCCGCTCGCGGCGAGATCCGCCGCCACCCAGCGCGCGAGCACCTCGCCGAGCACCGCGTAGAAGGGATGGCGCGAGCTCTCCGACAGGCGCGCGCCGAGCTCGTCCGTGAAGCGTCCGAGGTGCTCCTGCATGAACACCTGCCGCGCGCGCCGCGTGACCGCCAGGGACTCCTCGGCCTCGGCGCCCGCGTCGAGGGCCAGCGCCTCCTTCACCGAGAGCAGCGCCGCGAACTCGACCTCGACGCCGACGTGGTCGGCGCTCTCGCGCTCGCTTCCGCCCACGCGCGCGCCGAACAGCTCGTACAGCTTGGCGAGCTGCCCCATCAGCACGCCCTTGTCGCTGGCGAAGTAGTGTCCCTCGCAGGGGCTCACGGGCGTGGTCTGGGAGAACAGCCGAGCGTGCTCGCCGGGGAGCTCGTCGTCCAGCCAGGGCAGGAGCCGGCCGGCGATCGCGTCGAGCTCGGCCGGGGCCGCCGCGAGCTCGGCGCGGAGCTCCTCGGGGTCCGCCGGGTAAGCGAGCGCGAGGCCCAGCAAGCGGTAGCCCTCGGCGCGCAGGAGCGCGCTGTTCACGGCAGCTTCAGCGTCACGAACGAGTACCATTGCTTCCTCCCAGCCACGTTGGCGGCGCCCCCGTCCCAGACCGCAAAGGCCACCTGCGTCGCGACGCCCGGCTGGAGCACCGGGTTCGCGGGATCGGCGACGCGCAGCGGGACGGCGATCACGACGTGCCACGTCCCGTCCTTGTGGACGCCCTTCGCGCGCGCGTCCTGATAGCGGTGATCGGCCAGCGTGCTGAAGCCCTCCGCTTGCAGCTCCTCCACCGGCTCGCGCCGGTGCAGGCTGGAGACCGGGTTGCCGGCGGCGAGACCCGGCAGGTAGCGCCTCTGGTTCGCCGACTGGAACGCCTCGGTCACCGGATAGGGGTGGCCCAGCGAGACGAACGGGTAGGTGTCCGCCCAGAAGTTCGGGTGGTAGTCCTGCACGTCGGCGCGCCCCTTGTCCACGTCCCGCTGCCAGACCGCCTTCCAGTGCGCGATGTAAACGGGGTTGCCCTTCGCGCCCATCATCGGGTTGGCCTTGCTCGGCTCACCCAGCGGCAGCTCCACGGCCACCGCGTCCGTGAACTTGTCGACCTCGAGCTGATCGCTCCGGGTCTTGTCCTCCCACTGTAGGCGGAGCGCCAGCCACTCGCCGTCGCGCAGGGCGCGCACCTTCAGCTTGGAGACGTTCGGCGACTGGAGCATCGGGAACGCCACGCCCTGAGGCAACAGCTCCAGGATCATCTCGGGCGACTGCTCCCAGAGGTCGCTCGCGGCCTCGAGCGGCGCCTTGTCCACCTTGATGGCGCTGAGCTCGCTGGCACCGCCGCTCTCGCCCGGGGCCTTCTTGCCCGAGCAGCCGCCGCCCAGCGCGGCCGAAGCGCCGACGAGCAGCGATACGGTGATGAAAAATCGGGATTTACGCATGATGACGCGTCCTCGCGGTCTCAGGTGACGTTGAGCCGGTAGACCTTCCGCTTCTGATCGAAGAAGTCGCGCTTGTAGAAGGGCTCGGTGTACGGCACGCGGATCACTTCCTTGTCGTCCGCGTCGAAGCCGACGGCGTGGTCCTTCTGCTCCGCAAAGCGGTGCAGCGTGCGCGGCGTGTTGCCGAACATGAGCAGCGCGGCGAGGAGCTTCTTGTCCTGCGGCGCGCTGCGGTAGGTCTCAATGGCCTGCTCCACCCCCGGGCCGAAGAGCTGCCCCAGGAAGTCGCGTGGCACATGGACGGGCGGGATGTAGTAGACGTTCGGCTCGGTTCCGTACTGCGGGTAGAGGGGCTTCGCTACCTTGCGGATCCGCACCAGGTAGTCGATGGGGTTGTCCTCCTTCTCCTCGCCCGGTTTGCTGATGAAGCCTTGCAGCCGGATCTTGCCGATGCAGGTCTTCACGCACTGAGGCTGCTCGCCCTTCTCGATCAGCGGGAAGCAGCCGATGCACTTCTCGCTGACGCGCGTGATCATGTTGTAGAAGACCTTCTTGTAGGGGCAGGCCTTCACGCACTCCCGATATCCGCGGCAGCGCGACTGGTCCACGAGCACGATGCCGTCTTCCTCGCGCTTGTAGATGGCCTTGCGCGGGCACGCGCTCAGGCAGCCGGGATAGGTGCAGTGGTTGCAGATGCGCGCCAGGTAGAACTGCCAGACCTGGTGGACGCCCTGGAAGAAGGCGCCCTTCTGCACCTCGCCGGCGACCACGTCTTCGCCGATGTTCGGCGAGGCGTATTCGTCCTCGTCCGGCAGGTAGCCCAGGGCGCGCTCTCCCGTAGGGGCGGCCTCGAAGATGGTCTTGCCGGCGTATTTCTCGCCGTTCCACTCTGCGCTCCCGAGCTGGTCCAGGAGCTTCACGTCCCAGGCCTGCGGGTAGAAGCCGTAGGGCTTTGTCTCGACGTTGTTGTAGAAGATCTGCTCCTGCCCCTTGCCGCTGGTCCAGGTGGTCTTGCACGCCACCGAGCAGGTCTGGCAGGCGATGCACTTGTTGGTATCGAAGATGTACGCGAGCTGCCGCTTCGGGCGCGCGTCGTCGTACGGGTAGTCCATCTCGCGACCCAGCTGCCAGTTCTTCACTTTGGACATCGGATGGCCCTCACTTGACGGAGACGTACTTGCCGGCGATGAACTTCTTCAGCGCGTCGCTCTCGTGGCGCGGGGTAAGGCCCTTCTCCGCCGGCTTCCACAAACCCTTGCCGCCCAGGCCGCCGGCCTCGGCGCGCGTGATGCGGGTCATCGCCTCGCGCGGCGCGCCCGTGGGGCAGTGGACGTCGGCCGCGAAGCCCGCACCCAGCGTCTGACCCATCATGTCCTTTCGGACCAGCGAGTCCGTCATGTGCGTCGGCTTGATGTAGCCGCGCGTGCACGACTGGTGGCTGCCGGTGCGGAACAGCGACTGGTAGCCGGTGTCGGGGTTCTTCGCGAGCTTGTTGGCGTTGACCTCCGTGCCGCGCACGGAACCGTAGGTGGAGCCGTACATGTTGTGCCACATGCGCGCGACTCCCCGCGGCGTCCCCGGGTAGTAGCGCAGGCGACAGAGCAGGCGCGCGACCTTGTAGTCATCGGGCTTGTTCTTCCAGCCGTGGAACGGGCGGTCCTCGGGGTCGGCGTCGATGTACACGTAGTCGCCGTCCTCGATGCCCAACGCCTTGGCGTCGTCGGGGTGCAGGTCCACGTAGTTCTCGGTCACGAACGGCGTCCGCGGGTCGTGGCGCAGCATGTCGCCATAGGGACCGAACCACGTCGCCACGATGTCGGTGTCCACCGGGGTCGTGTGCGCGCCGTGGCGGTACTTGGGCGTGTGGAAGATGAACTTGTAGCTCTCGTCGTGGGCGGTCAGCGGGTGCCGCGTCTTCTCGACCTCGGCCCAGGGCTTGACGACGTGGCGGGCCTGGCGCACCTCGCTGTCGAGCTGGGCCTTGGGCACGCCGTAGGCCTCGGGCCCCTTGGGGCGGATGGCCGGGTGTGGCTTGGCGACGATGACGTTCGGCTCGTAGAAGGTCGAGTCGATGGGCTCGCGGTGCACGGGGATGCTCTCACCGGAGTCCCGCCACTCGATCTCCTGGCGGAAGAACTCGAGCCGCCCGGTGCGCGTGTACCAGGGCTTGTCCTCGTTGGAGTTCTCCCAGCCCACCGTCTTCGGATAGGTCCGCGACTGGATGACCGTGGGGACGCCGGCCTGGGCCTGGCGCTCGGCCTCCAGGAAGTCGATGCCGCGCGCCATGTTCGAGGCGTCGAAGATGCGCTGGAGGTAGACGTCCACGCGACCCTCCTCCACGAACTTCCAGGCCTCCGAGAAGCGCGCGTCTCCCGTCAGCTTGCCCAGCGCCTTAGCCACCCCGGCCGACACCTCGATGTCGCTCTTGGTGTTGTAGATGCGATCGAGGGGCGTGCGCGGGAAGACGCTGATGAACGGGTTGGTGACGCTGGCCGTCACGTCCGGGTGCTTGAACTCGCACCACGAGTCCACCGGGAAGACCACGTCGGCGTACTCGCAAGAGGCCGTCCACCACCACTCGTTGACCACGACCATGTCGCTCTTGGGCAGCGTGTTGACCACCGACTCGTAGTGGCCCTTGGCGTTGCCGATCAGCGAGTTGCTGTTCGAGACCCAGATGGCCTTGGTGGGCGTCGGGATGTGGCCCTTGCCGGTCACCAGCTCCTTGCCCATGCGGAGCGGCTTGTCGCCGTGGTTCCAGTAGTGGACGCTCTCGAACTTGAAGTAGGTCTTGGGTCGCGCGGGCTTCTGCGCGTCGAGCTCGAGGTCGAAGGGGTTCTCCATGGCCCACTGCGGCAGGCCGTTGAAGTAGGCCCCGCGGTAGTTCCCGGCGTAGGAGCCGACGTTGCCGCCCGGGAAGCCGAGGTTGCGGGTCAGCGCGGCTACCAGCAGGATGGCGCGGTCCTTCAGGTCGTTGTTGAAGAACTGGTTCGGCCCCATGCCGCAGGCGAACAGCGTCTTCTCCGGGTTCTGGGCGATCTCCTTGGCGATGGCCTCCACTCCGGCGGCCGGCGCCCAGGTGATGCGCTCCACCGAGGCCGGGTCGAAGTTCTCCATCACGTAGGACTGGATCAGGTCGAACACGGGCCGGCACTCCACGGTCTCGCCGCTCGCGAGCTCGACCTGGTACGAGCCGGTCAGCGCGGCGCCGCCGCTCTTGCCCTTGGCCTTCTTACCGTAGTCCGCGCGGGCGACCTTGCTCGCCTTCTTGGCCTTCTCGTCCCAGATCACGAACGGCGCGAGCTTGTCCTTGATGGCGTCCGGCACGTAGGTCGTCTTCTGCTCGGGAGGCGACGGCGGCTTCGCGCCCTCCGCCAGCACCTCCGCCGCGAGGCCTCCCTCGCCGCCCAGGCCCGACACGTCCGCCGCGCGCAGGAGCTCGAGGGTGTCCATCCGGACCAGCGCCGGCAGGTCGGTGAAGTTCTTGACGAAGTCCACGTCGAAGAGCTTGTCGCGCAGGATCACGTGGGCGAAGCCGAGGGCCAGCGCGGGCGTGGTGCCCGGCCGCACCACCAGGGCTAGGTCCGACTTGTTCATCGTTGCCGAGTACTCGCAGGCGATGACCGCGACCTTGGTGCCCTTGATGCGCGCCTCGGTCAGCCAGTGGGCGTCCGGCATCTTGGTGGTGATCCAGTTGATGCCCCAGCACACGAGCAGGTTGCTGTGCTCTGCCAGCGAGAGATCCCAGTCGAAGGTCTGCTGTCCGCTGACCATCGGATGCCCGGGGGGCAAGTCGGTGTGCCAGGTGTAGTTGTCCCAGCCGCGGGAGCCGAGCGCGTCCTTCGGATCGACCTTGCGCGTGTGCGCGTCGAGGAGGGCCAGGCCGTTGGCGAAGCGGTACTGGGCGAAGATGCGCGTGACGCCGAGCAGCGGCATGCCGCCACGCATCTTGATGACCTGCGTCCCGGCGCCCTTGGTGGCATCGACCATCGCCGGGTCGAAGCCCTGGGCGGTCAGCCACTTCTTGCCTTGCTCGCCGTTGTAGGCCGCCGCGACCGACGAGAGGCCCTGGGCCACGAGCTCGAAGGCGTCCTCCCAGCTCACGCGCACGAACGGGTCCTTGCCCCGGTTCAGGTACTTCGGATCGACCTTGCCCGTCGCCGGGTCACGCGGCGTCCCCGCCTTGACCCACTCGAGCCAGCCCTTGCGCACCAGCGGGTACTTGCAGCGCCGATCGCCGTAGAAGCGCCGGACCAGCGCCAGCCCCTTCTGGCAGCAGCGAGGATCCCAGCGGTGCGAGGGTCCGGGCCCGCCGATGTCCGACGCCTCGCCGTAGCGGAAGGTCGGACCGAGACGCACCACCGTACCCGAGCGCACGTAGGCGGTCAGCAGGCAGTTGTGCGTGTCGTTCGGCGCGCAGGTGAAGGTGAAGGTCGAGTCGTAGGCGTAGAGGTCGCGGTAGATCCCCTCCCAGGAGCGGTTGGGATACGCCGCCAGAGGGTTCTCCACGTGCACGGGCTCGAGGAAGTTGAAGGCCCACGCCTTGTCGGCGCTGCTCGCGAGCGCGGCGCCGGCGCTCGCCGCGAAGAGCTGCAAGAACGATCGGCGACCCAGGGCTTGCTGGCGTTTCATTCCGGAACCTTCCCGCTCGTGCGCGCGCGACACTGCCGCGGCGCCAAGGCGCCAGAGCAAGCGGCGAGCCAGCGGCGATCGCGCGGCTTTTCTCGGGCAGCGCCACCGGGGCGTTCTCGAATTCGAGAACGCCGGCGCCTCCAGCGTCGTCACGGGTGAGAAAGTCGCAGCGGCCCGGGGCTGACGCTTCTCATTTCCGAGAATGGGGACGGGCGTCATCCTGCGAGGCATGGACTCCGGCAACGTCGCGGTCGATCCGGTCGGAACCTTCCGCCGGGAGCTCGCGCCGATCGAGGCGACGGACGGCGGCGTCGATCGGTCCTGGGTCAGGACCTACCTGCTGACCGCCGGCGTGGGCACCGCGATCATCCTGCTCATCTTCCTCGCCTACGAGATCGTCGAGCGGGCCTGGCTGCTCGACCGGCTCGACTCGACCGACATCCACCGGCTGCACATGGCCCGCGGGATCGGCACCTCGGTGGTGATCGGCACCTGGGCCTTCTTCAACATCCGCTCCATGCGCCGCCGCTACGAGGGGGCCTTCGCGCGAGCGTACTTTGATCTCAGCGGAGCCTTCGAGCAGCGCACCCACGCTCTCGGGCGGGCGCAGCAGTTCTCGGAGCGGCTCTTCGACGCGCTCCGCGATCGCCTCGTGGTGCTGGACCGCAAGGGGCGCGTCCTGAAGGCGAACCAGGTCGCGCGAGCGGTCGTCGGCGACGGGGAGGTCGGGCGCCCCTGCCGGATGAAGGGCAAGGAGTGCCGCGCTTCGGGCTGCGTGGGGCAGCGCGCCCTGGCCGAGGGCGCGCCGGTGCTGGGTGACGTTCGAGCCGACGCCTCCGGGCGCATCTTCAGCATCGACGCCTACCCGCTGCTCGATCCCGAGACCGGCGAAGAGGTCGCGCTGGAGGTGGCCCGTGACATCACCGAAGCCAAGCGCCTGGAGGCGCAGCTCCTGGCGCAGGAGAAGCTCGCCGCGCTCGGGGTCCTGGCCGCGGGCATCGCCCACGACATCGCCAACCCGCTCGCGTCCATGTCGAGCGAGCTGGAGCTTCTCGAAAACGAGAAAGACGCCGAGGTGGTGCGCCGCTCGGTGGGCGTCCTGCAGCGACACCTGGACCGCATCGGGCGCACCCTGCGCGAGATGACGGATTTCGCACGGCGCCGGGGCGACGAGCACGCGGACGTCTGCATCCAGGAGGCCGTCGAGGACGCGCTGCGCATGGTCCGGCACGACCCGCGCGCGCGCCGCGTCCGCTTCGAGCTGGACGTGCCCGAGCGGCTGCCGCACTTGCGCCTGATCGAAGACCAGCTGGTGATGATGCTGGTCAACCTGCTGATCAACGCCCTGGACGCCATGCCGAGCGGCGGCAGCATCGTGGTCAGCGCGCGCGAGACGGAGCAAGGCGTGGACGTCGAGGTCGCCGACACGGGCAGCGGCATGACCCCCGAGGTCGCCGAGCGCGCGCTCGAGCCGCTCTTCACCACCAAGCCGCGCGGGCACGGGACGGGCCTCGGGCTCACCGTGACCGCCGCCACCATGCGCGCCGCGAGCGGCACCATCGAGCTCGAAACCGCGCTGGAGTGCGGGACCACGGTCCGGCTGCGCTTCCCTAGCGCCGTGATCTTGCGCGCCGAAGGAGAGCCATGAGCGACCGCATCCTGATCGTGGAGGACGAGGACACGTTGCGGGACAACCTGCAGCGCTACCTGAGCCGAGAAGGCTACGACGTCTTGGCCATGAGCTCCGCCGAGGAGGTCCTCGCCGCCGGCGCCTCCCTCGAGGCGGACGTCGCGCTGGTGGACATCCGCTTGCCCGGCGCCGACGGGCTGACGCTCGCCATGGAGCTCGCGCAGCGCGACGTGCTCGTAATCGTCATGACGGCGTACGGCAGCATCGACTCGGCGGTCGAGGCGCTGCACGCCGGGATCCACGGCTACGTGGTCAAGCCGCTGCGCCTCCGGGAGGTCGCCGCGCGGGTGGCGCGCATGTGCGAGCACCGCCGCGTGATCAAGGAGAACGCGCGGCTCCGGCGCATGCTCGCCGAGCCGGGGAGCGCTGACGGCATCATCGGGCAGAGCCGCGCCATGACCAACGCGCTGGCTCTGGCGCAGCAGATCGCGCCGTCGCCCTGCACCGTGCTGGTGCAGGGCGAGAGCGGCTCGGGCAAGGAGCTCTTGGCCCGCGCGATCCACGACGGCTCTCCGCGGAGCAGCGGCCCGTTCGTGGCGGTGAACATGACCGCCATCCCCGAGGCCCTCGCGGAGAGCCAGCTCTTCGGCCACGAGCGCGGCGCCTTCACCGGCGCGGACTCGCCGCGCGCCGGGCTGTTCCGCGCCGCCGAAGGCGGGACGCTCTTCCTCGACGAGATCGGCGATCTGCCGCTCTCGCAGCAGGCCAAGCTGCTCAGGGCCATCGAGTCCAAGGAGGTCGTCCCGGTGGGGAGCTCGCGCCCGGTCCGAGTGGACTGCCGGATCGTGGCCGCCACCAACGCCGACCTCCAGACCTTGGTCCGCGACAAGCGCTTCCGCAGCGATCTGTACTACCGGCTGAGCGCCATCCGCATCGAGGTCCCACCGCTGCGGGAGCGCAGCGAGGACATCCCCTCCCTCGCCCACCACTTCGTCTCGCTGCACGCCGGCACACACCAGCGCCCCGTCATGGGCATCGACGCCGACGCCATGACCCGCTTGCTCACCTACCCCTGGCCCGGGAACGTGCGCGAGCTGTCGAACGTGATCGAGCGCGCGGTCGTGGTGTGCGCCGCCCAGAGCATCGGCCTCGCCGATCTGCCGCCGGAGCTGGTCGGCGCCAGCACCGCTTCGCAGGGCGGCTACCGCGGGTCGATGGACGACTTCGAGCGCGCGCTGCTCTCCGCCACGCTGGAGCGCGTGAGCGGCGACCGGCGCGAGGCCGCCCGCCTGCTCCGCGTGCCGCTGGCGACGCTGTACCGGCGCCTCGACAAACTGGGGCTCAACGAGCGCGCGCGGCGAGCGCAGCTGGCGGAGTGAGGGCCGCGACTTACGCCGGCGCGTCTCGTTCCTCGAGCTGCTTCGCGATCGCGACCACGAAGCGCTCGAACGCCGCGAAACCAGCGGGCAGCTCGTGCCAAATGCGGTCGGCGTCGACCGATGCATACCCGTGGGCGATCCGATTCCGGAGCCGCGCCATTGCTTCGAGGGGCTCTACCAGATCCTTTGGAAGCACCCCATGGTCGGCGAGGATGGTGAAGGCTTCGGCATACGAACCGGGCATCCCCCATCCCTCGTCCGCGACCGTCATGAACCGGCCCTCGCGAGTCGCTTGGCCAGGCGACGCCGGGCATCCTCCCACAACGGGCCGAGCTCGGCGTGCTCGAGGGCTGCCGACGCGAGAAAGCGGGGCAGACTCTCGGCCGGTTCGGCGCGGAGCACGGTATGTCGCTTCGCGACTTCGAACCGCACGAGGGCGGATGCACGGTCCAGGCGAACGATGTCGATCTCGCGACCGGTCGCGCGGCCGAGCGTGGCGGCCAGCGCCAGCTCGTCACTCAGGGGCATCTCCGGATCCACGGGCCAGATCCCGACGTCGAGATCGCTGTCGGGACGAAGCCGACCGCGCGCGGCCGAGCCGAACAGCAGCGCGAGTCGGATACCCCCCTCCTCACTCAGGTGGCGCCGCAGGATCGCCTCGATGTCCCTGGTCGCGCTGGTCACCGCGCGATCATAGCGCAGGCCTGGCCGGGGCCCTCACCTTCTCGCACGCGAGCGGCCCTCGCGGCGTTCGGCGGGCGCTCGGCGGAGTCGCGTGCGGCC
Organism: Polyangiaceae bacterium; assembly: GCA_015075635.1. Taxonomy (NCBI): domain Bacteria; kingdom Pseudomonadati; phylum Myxococcota; order Polyangiales; family Polyangiaceae; species Polyangiaceae bacterium. Next base: position 608,284 of record JABTUA010000003.1, on the reverse strand, counting down.
CGAGCTCGTCGCAGCTCAAGGCGCGGCCGGGGTCGCGCCCACTCCGAGCTCCGAGGTGCTCACGCCGGTCTGGGCGATCACGTTCCGCGCGACGTAGATGGGCGCGCGGGCACCCAGGGCGAGGGCGATGGCGTCGGAGGCGCGCGCATCGAGCTCGACCAGCTCGGAGCCCTTCTGCATCACGACGGTGCCGATGAAGGTGTTGTTCTCCAGCGAGTCCACCCGCGCGCTGACCAAGCGGCCGTCCAGCTTGGCCAGCATCGCGTCGAGCAGGTCGTGCGTGAGCGGGCGCACGAACTTCTCACCGGCCAGGCGGTGCTGGATGCTGGTGGTCTCGCTGCCACCCACGAAGATCGGGATCCCCGTCTTTCCCCGCGCGTCGACCAACACCACGCTGCCGCCGCCGGCCGTCGGCACCACCGCCCCCACGGTCATCTCCTCGTACCCGTTCGGGAGCTTCGGTGCGATGGGGCGCGGACGCTCGGGCGCGCTGCACGCCGGCGGCGCCTGACCCGGCTCGTCGTCCTCCTGAGACTCCGCGACGACCACCTTCGGCTGAGCCGGTCCAGGCGCCGGGGCCTGCGCGCCCCCGCAGGCGCTCACGACGGCGACGACGGCCAGATGGAGAGGCTTCATGCGCGGATGATAGCGGAACCAACCGAGCCGGCCGCAGCCGCGTCGTCGCGGAAGGGGACGGCGCGCCGCCTATCAGAGGCGAGCTGGAGATCCTCCCGGCGCGACCCCTCGCCTGACGCAGGCTCAGAACGGCCCCGACTTGTCCGGCTTGGGAGGCGGGCGCGGCGCCATCTCCGGGCGTGGTGCCATCTCCGGGCGTGGCGGCGGCGGGCGCGGCGCCATCTCCGGCCGCGGCGCCATCTCCGGCCGCGGGGGCGGCGGACGCGGCGCCATCTCGGGGCGCGGGACGCGCTCCTTCATGTGGGTCGGATCCTTGGGCGGCGGAGCGGCGGCGTCGGCCGAGGCGCTGGTGAGCTCGTGGTCGCTGAACTGCACCACGAAGCGCTGGCCGCGCGCGCTCTGGTCGAAGGTCAGCCTGCTCGCTGCCCGCACGATCTCCTTCTCCGCCTCCGGCTGGAGCGCGGGGTGGAGCATGACCAGCCTGGAGACGCTGCCGTCCGTCGCGATCCAGAGCTCGAGCTCGACCTCCCGGGGTGGCACGACGTGGCGCGACAGGAGCGGCAGGAGCTCCGCGCCGAGGATGGGTTTGACCAGAGCCGCCGGCCCGCTGGGAAGCGTCGCGTCCTCCGCTGGCGCTGCGGCGTCGAGCGGCGGACCGGACGCGGTGGTCGTCGGGATCGCGACCATCTCCGTCGGGTGGCTCTTCTCCTTGCAGCCCGCCGCGGCCAGAGACGCGACGAGCCCCGCGCCGGCGGCCGCCTGGATGAAGCTCTTGGACAGATGCCGGCGGGCAGGCCGAAGCGGAGTACAGCGGATCTCGTCGAGGAGCTCCTTCACCTTGCGCCCGAGCCTTGCGTTGTCCGCGTGGACGCGCGCCTTCGTCTCGGCGGTGAAGCGCTCGACGTCTTCGCTCGTGCGAAGCTGCGGAATGGCCGCGATCACCGCCTCGAGGTGCTGGCAGGTGTTCAGGTTCACCTCGACGATCTGCTGCTTCACCCGCCGGCGGAGCGCGTCGTGCCGCCCGAAGAACCGACCGAGCAGCTGCTGCTCGTAGTCGATCTGCATGGTCAGGTGGTGCAGGCCCTCGTCGCCGTAGTTCCGCGCTTCGAAGGCCGGATAGATGATCTCGAAGGCGGCCTGCGCCCGCGGATCGGCGATCTGGTAGTCGTAGCCCCAGTAGTCACCGAGCAGGCGGCGCTCCTTGCGCAGGCGCCGCTCCAGCGGGGTGCCGGCGTAGATCTCGGTTCGGCAGAAGTTCATCGCGTGCTCGGGGTGCTCCCGCAAGAACGCGACGTTGCCGGCCAGGTCTTCCAGCGTGGACTCGGGGTTCAAGACCAGCAGGTTGAAGCAGGTGTGGACGTCGAGCCGCCCAAGGATGTCGAGCGCCCTGATGTTGTCCTCCACAGTCTGGCCGCGACCCAGACGGCGCAGCGACTCCGGCGTCCCGGCCTCGATGCCCAGGAACACGCGGAACATGCCCATGTCCCGGAGGCGCGCGAAGACCTCCTCGTCCACCGTGTCCGGCCGGCTCTTGATCGCGAACGCGATCGGGGTCGTGACGCCGCGTTCGCGCAGCGCTTGGTCGAGCTGGCGCAGGCGCTCCAGCATCGCGACCTTGTCGTCGAGCACGAAGTTGTCGTCGTGGAAGTTGAACACGCGCACGCCTTGCCGGTAGAGCAGCGCCATCTCCTCGGCGAGGCGCGCTGGAGCGCGCAGGCGAAGCCGCTCGCCGCCGCACAGCCGGTGCCAGGCCGCGATGGAGCAGAACGCGCAGTTGTGGGTGCAGCCGCGGGACGACAGGATGTTGGTGATCGGGATCCCCAGGTAGTCGTCGAAGGGCTGCTTGCGCGGCGGGAACGGCAGCACGTCCAGATCCGGCGGCTTCTGTGCAGCCGGGTTCCTCACCAGCTGCCCTCCCTTGCGCCACACCAGGCCGGCGACGCTGGCGGGCTCGGGCAGCGCTCGCACCAGCTCGCACAGGATGGGCTCGCCCTCGCTGGTCGCGACCGAGTCGAGCGCCGGGACGTCCGTCAGGAGCAGCTCGGCGTGCATGGCCGCGAAGTGCCCTCCGGCGACCAGGTGACCGGCGTAGCCGAGCTGCCGCGCGCGCGTCGCCAGGCGCGCGAACTCTCGCGCGCGGTAGGTGAACACCATCGACAATCCGGTCAGGGGCGCGTCCGCGGCGACGATCTCCCGCGCCACGCGCTCGATCTCGCTCGCCTCGTTGAAGACCAGGCTCGTGACCGGGTGTCCCTCGTGCTCCAGCGCTCCGCGCAGGTACCGCACCGCCAAGTTCTCCTCGAACTCCGCGCCCACCAGTACGACGTGCATGGTCCGCCTCCCGTGTTGGCCGGGAGTGTCCCGCGGCGGGGGATCGACCGCCTGCGCGAAGTTTGCCGGCTCAGCGCGCGGCGAAGAGGGCGAAGGCCGCGATGGCGACGGCGAGCGCGAGGGCGAGCGCGAGCTTCTGCCGCGTCGCGCGCGACAGCTCTTGTACCCGGACGACGGGCTTTGCGGCGGCAGCGCGCGGCGCCCGGTCACCGGTGCCGATCAAGACCAGCGGCGAGGCAGCCGAACCGCGCAGCACCCGCGCGGTGGCGCGCGTGCGGTAGCCCTGGCTCGGCAACAGCTCCGAGGCCACGGCCTCGATCGCGCACTCGCCCTCGAGCGTCACGCGCTGGCCGACCTCGACCACGACCTCCCAGGTCTCGCTGAGCATCATCGCCGTGGCCTCGCCGGGGCTGCCGGATGCGCCGCGTCCGTGCTCGCGCAGCCAGCGCTCCTGACCCCGCGCCGTGCCTCCCACGTGGACCTTGCCGCGGGCGTGAGCGCGAGTGGCGTGGAGAAACGTGGCGACCTTCGCCAGGTGCGCTCGCTCCCTGCGCAGCTTGGAGGCGGCGGCGCCCTGCTCGGCCCGAAGCAGCGCCTTCAGCTCCCGCAGCCGGGCGGAGAGCTCGGCGAGGTCCGCCTCCGCGACCGCCACCAGTTGCTTGGCACGCTCGGCGCGGAGCTCCACACGCAGGTGCTCGGTCACCACCAGGACTCGACCTTCGGCGTCCTCGAGCCAGAAGTCCGACTTGCCGACCCGGCGCGGCGCGTCGTCCAGCCCGTCGCGCACGTCCCAGTACACGCACGGCCGCTGACCAAGCGCGGAGACGAGGAGCTCCCCCGCCGCCGCCACCTTCCCCGTGAACGCCGTCACCGGTTGGTCTTAGCGCGGCGGCGGCGGCCCAGCAGAAAGATCGTGCCGAAAACACCGAGCCAGCCGACCGTCGCCGAGCCGCGCGCGCCGCCGACGCTGCAACCTGCCGTCTCCGCTTCGACCGTGCCGCCCGTGGCGGTCTCCGGCGGCGCGTCGCTCTCGCTGTCGTCGCCGCACACGTCGAGGTCGGTGTCATCCGCTCCGGGGCAGCGGTCCAGCGCGTCGTTCACGCCGTCGCCGTCGTCGTCGTCGTCGCAGGCGTCGCCCAGGCCGTCGCCATCCGTGTCGGTCTGCGCGGGATCCGCCAGCTCCGGGCAGACGTCGTCCGCGTCGTCGATGCCGTCGTTGTCGTTGTCGGTGTCGCAGGCGTCGCCGATACCGTCGTCGTCCTGGTCGGCCTGACCCGGATCCGCATTCAGCGGGCAGACGTCGCTCGCGTCGGCCACGCCGTCGCCGTCGTCGTCGTCGTCGCAGGCGTCGCCTTTGCCATCAGCGTCGGTGTCGAGCTGGTCCGGGTCGGGGGTGGTGGGACACACGTCCTTCGCGTCGTCGACGCCGTCGCCGTCGTCGTCGGCCTCGCAGGCGTCGCCCTTGCCGTCCTTGTCCGTGTCCGTCTGCGCCGCGTTCTTCACCAGCGGGCAGTTGTCCTTTCCGTCCGCCACGCCGTCGCCGTCGTCGTCCGTGTCGCAAGCGTCGCCCTTGCCGTCCTTGTCCGTGTCCGTCTGCGCCGCGTTCTTCACCAGCGGACAGTTGTCCTTGGTGTCGAGCACCTTGTCACCGTCGTCGTCGGTGTCGCAGGCATCGCCCTTGCCGTCCTTGTCCGTGTCCGTCTGCGCCGCGTTCTTCACCAGCGGGCAGTTGTCCTTCGCGTCTGCGACGCCGTCGCCGTCGTCATCACCGTCGCAGGCGTTGCCCTTGCCGTCCTTGTCGGTGTCGGTCTGGCTGGCGTTCTTCGTGCTCGGGCAGTTGTCCTTCGCGTCCGTGACGCCGTCGTCGTCCTTGTCCTGATCGTTGCAGGGGCCGGTCCCTGGATCGGTGCCCCACCACTCCCAGTGCCAGTTCTCGCTGGGCACGGTGCGCTTGAAGCCATACGTGCCCGCGTGCTTGCTCAGCCACGAGTACACGCCCGGGGCCGAGGCGTTCAGATCCAGGGCGTGGCCGCTCTGGTGGTTGCTGTAGCCGGGCTTCGCCGCCAGGTTGCAGTTGTTACAGCTACAGCTCGTGTAGCAGGCGTACAGGTACTTCTGCTGGTCCATGGTGCGGAAGCCGCTCACCACGCGGAGCTCCACGCCGGCCGCAGACGCCGCCTTGGCCATCTTCATGTAGGCGTTGGCGGTCTTCCACTCGACCTTCTTGCCGTCCACGGTGACGACCTGAATGGTGAAGGCCGAGCCGTTCTTGTAGCCGGTCGCGGTGGACATGCTGCACGAGAGGGTCGACAGCTCCTCGCTGACGACCCCGATGTCCTCGTCGCTCTCGTCGTGGTCGAAGTGGTCGGGGTGGTCGCCGCTCTCGGCGACGCAGCCGGCGACCAGGCAGAGGAGCAGGGTGAGGGAGACCCGGACGAGAGCGGCCAGCCGAACCATCCCCGGGTCTGGAGCACGAGTCGGGCCAAAGGGGATTCCTGGAAAAGCCCGCTGGTTTGCCCGACCCGGGGCGCGGGTGCGCCAACTTCGAGTTGGCGGCTCGCAGGTGCGGCTGCCTAAACTTGCGCCGAATCTGCCCCGTCGGTATGCCGGCTCGGGCCGGCATGGAGCTGTCCTCCTTTCTCACCGCGCGCGTCCGCCTCCTGGCGGTCGCCCTGGGCCTCGGCCTGGGCGTGCACTGCTCGTCGGCGCGTCCGCCCCCGCGCTCGCTGGAGGGGCTCGCGTCGATGTTGGGACAGGCATCGCGCTCCGTCGTCGCCCCGACGGACATCGCCTGGGAGCCGAGCCCCGGGCTCTTGGCCGAGACCTTCCTCGGCCGCCGTCTGGTGTTCCTTGGCGCGGAGAAGGCCGGCGCCCCGCGCGACGTGTACCGGGCCCGAGTGCGCGTGACCCTCGACGGCAAGCCGATCTCGGTCACGCAGATCCGCAACCTCACCGACACTCCGCTCGGCGACGACACCGGGCTCGAGGTGCGCGGCACGCGGGCGGTCTACGCGACCGTCGCCTACGGCAGCATCCAAGGCATCACCGTGCTGGACCTCGGCGGCATGCGCCGCGAGGACAAACCCGAGAGCCGGTTCCACCGCATCTTGCAGGCGATCACCGCGTTCCAGGAGCGCGGCAGCTTCGCGGACATGGGACGCACGGACATCGTGCTGGAGATGCCGGCGCGGGAAGCGCGCCTGCTGCTCGACGGCGCCGGGCTTCGGGTGGAGCTCGGCGACGCGGCGCGCACTCTCGTCTACGACGCGGCGCTCCGCGAGCTGAAGAGCGCGGACGGCGGGCAGCCCTACGCCGCCCACGCCGACGTGCACCGTCAGATGGAAAAGCCGCTGATCCTCTGGGGCGTGGACACGGTGCGGGCCGAGGTCGGCCCCGCGCCCATCGCCTGGCTCGAGGACAAGGTCTTCGGCGCGCGGGACAAGTTCAAGCGCACGACCTTCCAGATGTTCGCGTCGTCCGGCGCTTCGAACACCTTGAAGGACGAGGCTCAGACGGAGAAGGTCCGCGCCACGGTGCTCGACGCCAGCAAGCTGAAGGAAGGCGAGAGCTGGCCCCCGCCGGCCATCCCCAGCATCTGGAAGGAGAACAAGCCCGGCGAAGGCGAGTGGCAACCCGTGGCGCTGCCGTTCTTGAAGCCGATGCCGGGCACGGACGAGAAGCACGGCAAGGCGCCGGCCTACTTCTACAAGACCTTCTTCCGCCCCGACGCGGCCCGCCCCTACTCGGAGGTGATGTTGATCGCGATGGACATGCGCCAGCTGGAGCTGGGCATGCAGGCGGGCTTCGAAGATCCGAAGCCGCTCACCGGACCACCCGGTGACGGCCGCTTGCCCCGCGACAAGGCCGTGCTCGATCGCATCGTCGGCACCTTCAACGGCGCGTTCAAGACCACTCACGGCCGCTACGGCATGAAGGTGGACGACCGCGTGCTGATCCCGCCGGTCGCGGGCGGCGCCACGGTGATGGTCACCAAGGACGGCTCGGTGGGCCTCGGCAGCTGGCCGAAGAGCGAGGAGATCCCGGACGAGATCCGTTCTTTTCGCCAGAACCTCGATCCGCTGGTCGAAGACGGCGTGGCCAATCCGACGGGCCGCTACATCTGGGGCTGGCAGCTCTCCGGGACCAGTGTGATGACTCAGCGCACGGCGCTGTGCGTGACGGCAGCGGGGCACCTCTATTACGCCTTCGCTCCCGAGATCGACGGCCCGACGCTCGGCAAAGCCTTGGCCCAGGCGGGCTGCTCCTACGGCGTCCACCTGGACATGAACCCCGGCCACTGCGGCTTCGTCTACACCGACATCGTCGATTATCGCGCCAAGGAGTTCAACCTGAAGAAGGCGCACGACGCGATGAACCTCGACCCGGGGAAGTTCGTGCGCTGGAGCGCGAAGGACTTCTTCTACGTGATGGTGCGCGACCCGGTGCCGACGGATCCGTCGGGCGTGCGCTGGTCGCCGGACGGCGGCCTGCAACCGCCGCCGCAGTGGTTGCCGGGCGTCTTCAAGGGCAAGCTCAAGGTCGGCAACCTCGAGGTCGAGCTCGCGAGCTTCGAGCCCGGGCGTGTCGGCTACCGCGTGCGCGCCGGTTCGAAGGAGCCCAGGCAGAGCAACATGGCGGGGCACGTCGAGCTCACGGGCGAGGATAGCCAACGCGTGGTCGCGGCCATCGGCCTCGGGCACACCACGGACGCCATGCGCCTGGGCATCGCGTTCGCGGGCACGCAGGCCCTCGACCCGAAGGCGGCGTACGCCACGCTGGTGGTGTCACCGGGCAAGCCGCTGGCGATCTTGGCGCCCGGCGAGGTAGCGAAGCTCGACAAAGACGACGAGTCCGTACAGCTGCCGCTCCTCGCCGAAAACGGCAAGCTGACCGACGCGGCCCTCGCTCATGGACCCCTGCGCCTGCGCGGCGCCCTCTGCGCGCTGCCGAGCGGGCGCGTGCTCGTGGCCACGGCGCGGCACGACTCCAGCGACTCGCTGGCCGCGGCGCTGCTCAAGATCGGCTGCACGCGCGTGGTCGAGATCGATCGCGGTTCGCAGCACCCCGCCTTCGTGCACCGCGCGGGCTCGGAGACCCCCCCACTGGCCAGCTACGAGACCAGCGTGCTCTACGCCGTCGGCCGCCCGATGCTGCCCCACGCCTTCCGCTGGAAGGCCGAGGGATCCGAGAAGAGCACCAAGCCGACCTTGTGGGACGTCTCGCCCGACGTCGGCAAGAAGAAGAAGGCCGCGCCGAAGCCGGCGCCGGAAGAGGGCGCGACGCCGTGAGCCGGCGCGGGCACTGGCACGGGTGAGGGGTGCGGGCGTGCCGTGCTACTCTCTGCCTGCACCATGGAGCTCGTCTGGAACGGAAGTCGCGTCGAGTTGTTTCGCGATGGACGCGTCTTCGCCTCTGCCAAGTGGCGGGGTGGCGGGCTCGTGGAGCGCGTGGGCGAGCTGACGGAGACGGAGTGGGCCGAGACCGAGGAGCGCATCCGTCGCGAGACCGAGACCACCATCGCCTCGGCGTTCGACGCGGCCTACGACGAGCGAGGCGTGGACGTGACTCAGATCGAGCGCATGCTGGCCCTCTCGCCTCGGGAACGCCTCGAGTCCCTGGACGCGGGCCGCCGCACGATCCTGGAGCTCGCCGGCGATGCGTACCGCGACTGACTCGGTCGCCTTGTTGCGGACGCTCCATCGTCATCGCGTGGACCTCATCGTCGTGGGGATGACTGCGGGCGTGATGCAGGGCGCGCCCGTCATCACGCTCGACCTGGACATCCTCTACTCGCGCGTGCCCGACAACATCGAGCGCCTCAGCACGGCGCTCGCGGAGCTCCGCGCTGTCTTTCGCGGTGATCCGCGGCGGATCCCGCCGAACGCGTCCCACCTCGAATCGCGGGGGCACAAGCTCCTCGAGACCGCGCTCGGCGATCTGGACGTCCTCGGCACGCTCGATGAAGGGCTCGAGTATTCGGATCTGCTCCCGGACGCGGTCACGATCGACATCGACGGCATGCCGCTGAGGGTGCTGTCCCTGCGCCGCCTGATCGAGATCAAGGAGAAGGCAGGACGGCCAAAGGACCTCGCTGTTCTCCCCGTGCTTCGTTCGACGCTGGACCGCATCGGGAAGGTCTAACCACCGCTTCTCCGTGCTGGGAGCTCGCGCTGGCGCAAGCCCGAACACCCGGGCCCTTGACTTTATTTAACACATCGGTTAAATAATCGTTCCACCCTCGAAGTACCGGGCAAAACCAATGAATGCGCGCCTCCCCAGCTCCGCCGAGCTCGACGCCACGTTTGCGGCGCTGGCCGACCCGACGCGGCGCGCGATCGTAGCGCGGCTCGCGAGCGGTGAGGCCACGGTGCTCGAGCTCGCCGAGCCGTTCGACGTCAGCCTGCCCGCGATCTCGCGCCACCTGAAGGTGCTCGAGCGGGCGGGGCTGATCGAGCGGGGTCGCGACGCCCAGCGCCGGCCGTGCCGGCTGCGCGGCGAGGCACTCGCAGAGGTCTCGCGGTGGGCCGAGCACACCAAGCGCGCGTGGGAACAGCGGTTCGACCGCCTCGACGCTTACCTCGAGCAGATGAAGGCTCGAGCAAACGGAACGAACACGCACTCGACCACGAAGGAGAACCGCCGTGACCGACGCACGAGACGCTGAACCCACCTGGTCCCTCGATCGCGAGACCGTACTCAGTCGCGTGTTCGACGCGCCGCGCGAGCTCGTGTACCGCGCGTGGACCGATCCGGAGCACATCCAGCGTTGGTTCAGCCCGAAGGGTTTCAGCTGCACCACGCACACCATCGACATGCGCGTCGGCGGCATGTGGCGGTTCGACATGTTCGCGCCCGACGGCACGCGCTACCCGAACCGCATGACCTTTCTGCAGATGAAGGCGCCCGAGCTGCTCGTGTTCGATCACGGCGACGACACCGATGACGATCCGAACAAGTTCCGCGTGACCGTCACCTTCGACGCGCAGAGCAACGGCAAGACCGTCGTCACGCTGCGCCAGCTCCACCCGAGCAAGGCACGCCGCGATGCCACTGTCGCGTTCGGCGCCGTCGAGATCGGCAACACCACGATGGACAAGCTCGAAGCGCACTTGCAGGCGCTCTCACGTTGAGCGTGGGCCTGGGTCCTGAGTCGGCAAGGCCGGCGTTCGGCGCGCTACGAGCGCGCTCCCGGTACTGACTTTTCGGCCAGATCACGGCCCGACGACGATGTCGTCGATCCCCACCACCGTGGACAGGATGGCGTCGCCCACGTCCGTGACCACGAAGGTGAGGTGGGCAGGGCTGCCGACCGTTCCGGTCAGCGTGAAGGGGAGCTTGCCCGTTTCCTTGTAGTCGGCGTCGCCGCCGTCGGGCTGGCCCGGGAAGGTTCCGGGCTGTTGCTGTCCGCCGGCGCACACTTTGTTCACCGAGTTGACGATCTGGGCGACCGCTCCGCCGGGTCCGCTCAGGACGGCCAGGAAGGTGTCGTCGTATTCGCTGTCACAGTAGTCGTCGAACTCGCTGGACTGGAAGTTGTAGTCGAAGCTGACGCCGGGCGCGTCGCCGATCGTGATGGGACCGCTGACGACCACCGAAGTCGTACCGCCGAAGGCCTCGCCGCACAGCGCTTCGCCGCTGCTCAGCGCCAGCATCTTGGAGCCTTGGCTGGGGACCAAGCTGCCGGTCGCTCCGATGCGCGCGGCGTCGCCGAAGCCTCGCCAGCCATCCGGGAGCGGCTCGTAGGGGCAGCCCTCGTCGCCGATCGCCTCGATCCCCAGGTGATCGTCCGCGCCGGGCGCCACCTGGTGGTCGACGTTGAACGTCAGATTGCCGGCGATGTCGCCGTCGAGAGTCAGCACCATGCTGGCTCCCATCGGCATGGCCTGTTTCAGCGTCAGTACGAAGATGTCTTTCGCTTTGGAGCTGCTGAGCTTCGTGACGGTCAGCGCGCTCGACAGGTCGGTCTTGCCGTCCTCGGTGTGGCTCTCCAGCTTGAAGCCCACGTTCGCGAAGGTCCCCGTCGTGAACAGCAAGATCGGGCTGTTGGCGGGCACTTTCACGCTGTCAGGGGGAGGCACGGCCTGTTTGACCTCCGAGGGCAGGTTGCTGAGGCTCGGTTGGCAGTAGTCGTATTGGTTGCAGGACAGCTGCGGATCGCACACGGCGCCGGGGTTGCAGTGATTGCCCACGCTGCCCGGAGGACCCTCCGGAACCGAGAGGCCTCCCGCCCCGCCCGTGCCTCCTCCTCCGTCGCTCGTGCTGCTGCTCGAGCACGACAGAGCGAGAATCGAGGACGCCAAGACCAGCCCGAACGGGGTGCGAAGTGCCATGGGGACTTCTCCTTGCACGCGCCGTCGCTCCGGACCGTCCGTCCAGGCTTCCTACTCTCGGCGCGTAGCGCCGCTTGACTAGTGGGCCTCCGCTCCGGGACGGTCAACCCGAGCGCGACGGCAAAGATTGCGACATCTCTCCGTTGCGCATCCACGGCGCGCCCGCGCGCGAAAGGTCCACGCGTTGCCGAGGGTCGACGCAGCTGCTGCGCGAATGGTCGTCTCTCAATGGCAGACGCACTTGCCGTCGTCGATCCGGCCTTCGTACCGTACTTCTTGGGTGCAGCAGCTCTTGCAGGCTTCGGCGAGCTGGGTCGGGCCCGCGTCGATGCGACCGAGGGATTCCTGGCAGAAGCGCGTCGCGTCGCCGTTCGGGCCACCGTGCATCCCGTCGGAGTCACATGCCAGCAACGCGAGGAGCAGCGCGGCGAAGCCGAGCGTGGCCGTCCGTCGCATGCGTCCACTATCTCATCGCCGAGGGTCGCCCGCAAAGGCGCCGCGCCCTCCAGCAGTACTCGTGAGAGCAGAGGCGACGGCCACTCGGGGATGGGATCGCCAGGCGAACGCTGGCGCTCGCGCCCCCCTTCACCGAGGCGCCGGCGTCACCCTGAGCCGGCGCTGAAGCTGGCGAGAGTGCCGTGCGCGCGCACCGCGGCGTCCACCGCGCGCGCGACCTGCGACATGTCCGGGTGGTCCCCCGCGAAATCCGAGCGGTGGAAGTACTCCAAGCGGGCCGGCGGCCGCGTCACCAGCGTGCCGCCGAGCTGCGTCAGGTCGCCGAGCCAGCCGGAAATGCCGTGCCCGTCTTGCCGCGCGCGACGGAACGCGCGCTGGCTGCCAGCGTTCAAGAAGGTCTTCGCGAAGCCGCGTTCGAGCTCGGCCGCCTGATACGACGACCGCTCCGGGTCGGTGACGACCGTGCAGCCCTCCCGCGGCAGACCCTTGGCGGTGAAGAAGCGATGGGCTTGCTCCACCGAGCCGTTCCCGACCAGGACCACCCGCGCGCCCCGCTCGATCAGCTCCGGCGTTGCGCGGATGACCTCGGCGACCATCTCGTGACAGAACAGGCAGCCGTAGTGGCGTAGGAAGGTCGTCACCGTGGGTGCGTCGCGCCACAGCTCCCGCACCCGCAGCCGCGACCCGTCGATACCGAGGACCGTGGCAGCCGCGACCCGGGCCGCAACGCGATCGCTCTCCAGCGGCTCGAGCTCGACGCTTCCCACGCACGGAGGATAGGACGCTGCCGCTCGAACGGAAGGGGTACCCTCAGGCCAGCACCAGCTCCCGCAGCAGGCGCATCGCGCCGTTTGGAAGAGGGCCAGCGTGTTCCTCGAGGCAACCGCAGCGACGACGCCGACCGACGGCGTGCCGGTGTCCGGGACGGCTCACCTGGCGACGTCCCCCGGCTCCGCGCTCGGCGGGCCGGCCGGGGAGGCTCCCGGACTGCTGCTTCAGAGCCAGAAGCCTTCGACGCCGGCTACGAAGTTGATGAAGCGATCGACGGCGAGCACGCACGCGGCGAGGAAGAACGCGAGCAGCCCGGTCGCCGCGTGAAGAAACGCCGGGCCGAGCAGGTGGCGCATGACCGCGCCCTTGCCGGAGCTCGCGACCACGAGGGGCAGACTCACGCCGCTCCCGATGACGAGCTCCTGGCGCGGGCCGTCGCGGTAGCCCTGGCCCGCGGCGCGACGACCGGGCGCCACTTCGCCCGCGACGAAGCCGCCTCCGGCACGCAGAAACCGCTGCTCGATGTGGAGCTGGGCCCGAGCCCGCTCACTGTCGTTGCACTTCTGCCAGAGCGTGGGGCAATGGGTAGCGACGGCCTCGGCCGGAACCGTGCGGCGCGTGCCCTCGCCCAGCATGATCACACCGTCGAGGTCGACGGCACACCGGCCCGTCGAGTCCGCGACCGCCACGTCCGCCCAGACCTGCGCCGAACGCCAGCCGTGCCAGGTGTTGGCTCGGAGCAGCCGCGAGTCGATGGCGACCGCCGGGACGCCGTCCAGCGTAGTCGGCATTGCCGACACCGCCACGAGCTCGCCTTCGACACGAGCGCTCCCCTCCGCGAGCTCGCCCGCCTTCTTCTGCGGCAGCCCCAGGATGCGCAGCGGCACGCGGGCCGCCGCGAACGCGGAACCGAGCTCCACGAAGCCAAAGAGCACCAGTACCACGAAAATCGCCGGCTCGAAGAGCTCCATCAGGGCACCTCCTCCTTCCCGCGGGTCACGCGTCGAGCTCCTGGCGAAGCTCGGTGGAAAGCCGCTGCGCGGCCAACCGGCGAGCCCAGAGGGAGAGCCCAATCAGGCTCAGCATCCCGAGCGCCGCGGCGACCCGCACCACTGGTCGAGCCTCCTGGCTCCGGCGAAAGGCGTGCTTGGCCACGCTCGGAACGCCGAGCACGCCGGAGAGCTCACCGGGGCACCGCCGGAGCTCGCCGTCCGAATGACAGCCGAGGATCTCGACCTCGGCTCCGTCGGCGAGCACCCGCTCCTGATACTCCGAGCTCTGGCAGGGCGCGGCAGATGGAAGGTCTCCCTCGTGGAGCGGGATCGGGCCCAAGTCGATGGTGAGCGGGCGGAGCGGCTCGCTGCGCCCGTCCGCGACGAGTGCAGGCCCGCGAAGGTCATCGAACATGTCCACGAAGGCCTGGTGCGCGCCCTCCTTCAGCACCAAGTCCCCGCTCTCGAGCTTGCTGCAAGCCGTGCGGCTCTTGCCGCGGTACGTACTGCCGACCCACCACCACACCACCGATCCCCGCGTGCCGCGCGGCGTGGCGCGCGCGTTCTTCGCGAAGAGCCGGCCCCGGTACACGGCGGGCGTCGGCACCGGGGCCGCGAGCGAGGCACGCGGCGCGCTGGTGATCACCCGAACGGGCCGAGCGTCATGCCAGGCGGCGGCGGCGCCGGCTGCCGTGATCAGACAGAGACCGACCCCCGCCACGATTGGCGCCAGCCAAGGGAGCCCCTGGGCGACCTGCACGCGTCGAGCATATCGAGGAGATCGCGGGCTTGCCAGCGCGCGCAGATCTTCCCGGCAGCGAGCGGTCCGACGATCGTCTCCACCGGAGTCGTCAGGCCAGCACCAGCTCCCGCAGCAGATCCAGGCGCATCGCGCCGTTTCCGATCACGCGCTCGTGGAACTCCTTGAGGGTCATGCGCTCGCCGAAACGCGCCCAAGCCTCGTCGCGAAGCTTGGCGATCTCGCGCTCGCCCAGCTTGTAGGTGGGGGCCTGCCCGGGCCAGCCCAGGTAGCGCATGACCTCGCTCTCCGCCTGCGCCGGCGTGCGGTGCCCGTAGAGCCGCATGAATTCGATGGCTCGCTCGTAGGTCCAGGGCGCTCCCGGCTCGAACGGCGAGTCGCGATCCAGCTCGAGCCCCAGGTGAAGCCCGATGTCCACGACCACGCGCGCCGCACGGTAGAGTTGCTTGGCCAGCATGCCCAGCTCGTAGTCGGGCTTCTCGAAGTAGCCGAGCTCGCCCATCAGGCGCTCGGTGTACATGGCCCAGCCCTCGCCGTAGCCAGAGTACCAGACCGTCAGGCGGTGCGCGCGGCACAGCCGATCGGCTCGGGTCATGGCGGTGCCGATCTGAAGGTGATGACCGGGGAAGCCCTCGTGGTACGCCGTCGAGACCTGGTGGTAGAGCGGGAACGTCGCCTGCTCGCCGATGGCGTAGCGGATGCCGCCGGGGCGGGAGAAGTCCTCGGAGGGCGGCTGGTAATACGCGCCGAGAGGCGAGCCGACGGGCGCCAGCTCGACGCTCAGCGGGACGATGCGCGGGTCCACGTCGAAGTGCACGCCGGACAGGCGCTCGCGTGCCTCGCTGAGCCGCGCGGCAACGAAGTCGAGGAACGCCTCGGGCGACGACGCCGAGCGCGCCGGGTCGGTCTCGAGCAGGCGCGTGACCTCCTCGAGGGAGGCGCCGGGCGCGATCTGCTCGGCGGCGCGGCGCATCTCCGAGAGCAGGCGCCGGAGCTCCTCCCAGCCCCAGGCGTAGGCCTCGCGCGGATCGACGTCGAGGCCCATGGCCCGGTCGAGCGCGGGGCGGTAGCGCTCGGCGCCGACGCCGTCGCTCTCCGGCGCCGACGGCAGCACGTCACGCTCCAGGTGCTCGGCAAACTCCGTCACCGCGGCCTTCGCGCGGGCGACGCCCTCCGCCAGCCGCGACGCCAGCGCCGGGTGCGCGCGCGCCCCCTCCGCCGCCAGCCGATCGAAGGCCGAGTCCGCCGCGGCGAGCCGGCGCGCCTGCCGAGCCACGGACGCGACCTGGCGCGCCGCGACGTGGTGCCCACGCTCGCGGCCCACGCTGAGCCGCTGGCGGAGTTGGGCGTACGGCGCGGCGATGCCCTCCAGGCGCGCGCAAACCGCCCGCCAGTCTTCCTCCGACTCCGTCTTCATCAGATCGAAGGTCGAGCGGATGCGCTGGAAGCTCGAGGCCAGGTGCGACAGATCGCGGAAGTGCTCCCCGGCCGCGTCCGCCGCGAGCTCCTCGTCCAGCGCGCCGAGCATCACGCGAGCGGCGAGTCGCTCCTTGTCGTCGGGGTGCGCGGCGTGCTCGGCGAAGGCCGCGCGGTAGCGTCGCACCAGGTCCATCCGAGCCGCTTGCCCCTCGAGCCCGAGCGCGTCGCCCCACAGGTGGTCGCGCCCGGGCAAGCCCAACGACGTCGCGTGCAGCGGGTCGAGGTCGGCGCTCTCCTCGACGTAGCGTTCGGACAGCTCGAACGGACTCGCCATCCCCGAATCAGAGCACGGGGCTGACGCTCGGCGCCAGCCGTGGCAAGTGCCCAGCATGCACCCCTGGTCCCGCGAATTCGCTGGTCGCATCGACGAGCTCGAGCTCGAGAGCAGCCTGCTCAGAGGCAACCCCCTGGGCGACCCGCACCGGCGTCCTGTCTGGGTCTACACGCCGCCCGGCTACGACGCGGACGCCTCGCGCCGCTACCCGAGCCTGTACCTGATCCAGGGGCTCACCGGGCAGATCGACATGTGGAAGAACCGAATGCCGTTCCGGCCCAGCGTGCCCGAGCTGGTGGACCGCCTGTTCTCCGACGGCAGCACTCCGCCGGCCGTGGTCGTGTTCGTGGACTGCTGGACGCGCTACGGCGGCAGCCAGTTCGTGGACTCCCCAGGCACCGGCTCCTACATGAGCTACCTGTGCGACGAGGTCGTGCCGTTCGTGGACGCGCGCTACCGCACGCTGCCGGATCGCAACCACCGCGGCCTCACCGGCAAGTCGAGCGGCGGCTACGGCGCCATGGTCGTACCCATGCTCCGCCCCGACGTCTTCGGCGGCCTTGCCACCCACGCGGGCGACGCGCTGTTCGAGACCTGCTACCTACCCGCCTTCCGGGAGTCCGTGCGGCTGCTCAGGGACCGCTACCAGGGCTCCTTCGACCTGTTCTGGCAGAAGCTCTACGAGGGCCCCGCTCTGGCGAAACCGGAAGAGGGCGCGCTCCTGAACGACTGGTGCATGGCCGCCTGCTACTCGGCGGACGCCGACGGCACCGTGCGCCTACCCTACGACACCACCACGGGCGAGCTGGTCCCCGAGATCTGGGCGCGCTGGCTCGAGTGGGACCCGGTGCGGCTGGCCAAGCAGCACGTCGACGCGCTCCGCTCGATGCGCGCCGTCTATGTGGACGCCGGCAAGAGCGACGAGTTCTACCTGGACCTCGGCGCCCTCGCGTTCAAGCGCGAGCTGGAGGCTGCCGGCGTGAAAGACTTCTTCTTCGAGCTCTTCGACGCAACCCACAAGGCCATCGAGTACCGCTACCCTTTGGCGCTCAGGTACCTGGCGGAGCGGCTCTCGCCGGGCTGAGCGTGGCACCTTCCCGGCTCTTCGTTCTGCTCGGCGCGCTCGCGCTGCTCTCCGCCTGCCGGCGCCCCACCGGCCCGTTCCGCGACGAGCGCGTCCCGAAGGGCGCCGGGTGGCAGTGCTGGACCGGACGCTGCGACCGCGCGTGCCGAGGCCTGCCCGGCCCACCCGACAGCACGGGCTTCGCTCCGGAGCCCGCCTGCGCGCGGCCGAAGACCGCGTTCTGCACGACCTACGAGCTCCACCGCGAGCCGCACTGGGAGTGCTTCGACACGCAGGTCTCCTGCGAGGCGAACCAGCGCCACTACGTGGCGGAGGCCCGGCAAGGGCGAGACTACTCCTCGGTGTCCGTTTGTACCGAGCTGCCGTGAGCGCCTAACGCACGCCCTTCGCGCAGCACCCAGACTTGCAGTACTGCCCGGCGGGGCACTCCGGCAGGTTCGCCCCGCAGGCGGGCTTGCCGTTGGCGCAGGGCTCGAGATCCTTCTGGATGTCGCCGCCGCCGAGCTCGTACAGGTACTGCCCGCCAGTGCCCCAGAAGTGGTTCAGCGTGCCGAAGCCGAAGCCCTCGATCGCTGACGAGGTCGCGTCGTTGTACTCGAACAGGTGTTCCTGCACCCAGCCCTGGACCTCATCGCGCCGGTACTGGCCGATGAAGTCCGAGGTCATGTCGGAGACGTAGACGTACTGCTCGCCGGTCTTGGGCGACACGACCGCGTCGAGGCCGTCCATGTGGCTGCCGGCCAGGTTGGGATAGCCGAACTCCGCGACCCAGGCCTTGGTGGGCTCGTGGTACGAGTAGACGCGCCGCGCGCCTTCGTTGCCGGAGTACCACAGCGCCTCGGCCTTTCCATAGCCCAGGAAGGACATGTACGGCGTGGTCGCCGCGGGCTGCACCGGCACGCTGACGCCCTTCGAGGCGAACACGTACTCCGAGATGATGCCGTTGTGCGTGGGCCCGAGCATGAAGATCTTGTCGTTGTCCATCGCGTAGAGCGACGCCTGGCTGGCCGGGCCGAGCGGGACCTGATCGGCGGCCTTGGTGTAGGTCTTCACCAGCTCGATGGTGCGCTGCTCCACCGGCCCCGGGTTGTCCGGGTTGTCCGGGTGCTGGTTCGCCTCGAGCTCGCCATCTCCGTCGCTGTCCAGGAGCGTGATCTTGTACACATCCAGGTTCTGCGAGGTGCGGTTCACGTAGACGTAGTCGCCGTGGCTGGTGACGTCGTAGCCGCCCAGGAACGCCGTCTCCCCGGTCTTGAAGGTGGCGAACTGGTAGTACTTGCCGGTGGGCGTGGTGGTGCCCACCGTGGGCACGGCGACGCACGCGCCGGTCGCCTTGTCGCACTTCATGCCCGACGCCGCCGCGCAGGCCGTCGCCCCCGGCTTGGGCACCCACTTCGAGGGCGGTCCCGGGTCGCACTGCTGGATCTCGTTGCCGTAGCAGTTGAACTCGCCGGCTAGGCAGCCGGTGCGGCAGGCGCCGTTCTCGCAGCCGAACTCGCACGGGGTGGCGGGGTCCCACTCGGCGTTGGTCCCGCAGGTCTGCGCCTTGCCGTACTTGCACTGGGTCGTGCCGGGCTTGCACGAGCCGAAGCACGCGCCGGACGAGCAGGCGTAGGGGCACTCGGGGTCGTTCGCCCAGATCCCGCCAATCTGGCAGGTCTGCGGGATGAGCCCGTTGCACTGGCCGCTGCCTACGATGCAGGTGAGCGTGGTGCCCCCGGTGCCGCCGCCGCCCGTGCCGCCGACCGCGGCATCGCCAGCGCCGCCGCCGGTCCCGGGGTTGTTGCCGACCGTGCCGCCGGTGTCGGACCCGCAGGCCGCCATCGCCGCCAACCCGCCCAGGAACAGAGCTGCCAGGATCCGCATGTCACCTCCGAGGGTCAGTGTAACAGACCGGCGCGGATGCGCCCACCCGGAGCCGGAACGCTCGACAGGCCTGGAAATTGTCCCGCTCTCAGCGACCCAGAGCTTCCGCGCGGTTCACGATGCGAGGCGTGAGGAAGATCACCAGCTCGCCACGCGTGTCGCTGGCGCGGCGGCGCTGGAACAAGAGGCCGAGCAGCGGGATGTCGCCGAAGAACGGCACCTGATCGAGATTGCGGCCGGTGTTGCGGGTGAAGATGCCGCCGATCACCGCGGTGTGGCCGTCCATGACCAAGAGGCTGGTCTCGGCCTCGCGCTTCAAGATGGTCGGATCGCCACGGGCCGAGGTCTGGTTGAAGTCGGGCTCGTCGCGGTTGATCTTGACCTTCATGCTGATGCTGCCGTCAGCGGTCACGTGCGGCTTGACGAGCAGCTGGAGCTTGGCCTCCTGGAAGGTCGTCTGCACGCCCTGCGCGCTGATCTGGCTGAACGGGATCAACGTGCCCTGCGAGATGCGCGCCTGCTGGTTGTCCAGCGTCAAGATGCGCGGGCTGGACAGGATTCTGAGCATGCCGCTCGACTCCGCCGCCGAGAGGCGCACCGCCAGGTTGATGGTGTTGTCGATGGAGCCGAACGAGAGCCCGATCGCGCCGCCTTGACCGGTACCGACCGTGGCCGGGAGGTTGACGGCGAAGTTCGGGTTCGCGACGGTGTTGCTGAAGGGCGAGAGACCCGCGGTCGGGGTGTTCGCGTCGCTGGCGCCACCGACGACGCCCACCGAGTTCGGGAAGGCCAGCCCGGTCGGGTTGCCGGTTGCACCGCTGAAGGAGGCGTCACCGCCCCACTGGATGCCGACGTCGCGTAGGTAGCGGCTCGTGGCCTCCACGATGCGCGCCTCGACCAGCACCTGCGGGGTCTGCGTGTCCAGGGAGCGCGTCAGCTCCTCGATCTGGTTCAGGTTGCCGGCGACGTCGCGGACAATCATCACGTTGGTGCGCTCGTCGACGGCGATGGAGCCGCGTTCGCTCAAGAGGTCCTTGGCGCGCGCCTGGATCTCCTGCGCCTCGGCGTAGCTCACCGGGATGAGCCGGGTCTCGAGCGGCGCGAGCTGCATCTCCTGCTTGCGCCGCGCGATGGCCATCTCGCGCTCCTTCTCCAGATCGGCCAGGGGCGCGACGCGGATCATGTTGCCCTGTCGCACCATGCCCAGAGACTTCGATTGGAGCACCACGTCCAGTGCCTGATCCCAGGGCACGTTGCGCATGCGGATGCTGACGCTGCCGCTCACGTTGTCGGCGGTGATGATGTTCACGCGGCCGACGTCCGCCAAGAGGCGCAGCACGTTGTGCACGTCGGCGTCCTTCAGGTCGAGGTCGATGCGGCGACCGGTGTAGCCGGCCCGACGCGCCTGACCGAGGAGGCTCGGCGTCACGGCTGCCGCCTGATCGGCTTCCGTGGCCTGCTCGACGCCACCGCCGGCATAGCCAGCGTGGACCTCCGGGATGTCTCCGTACGAGTCCTCGACGTGGACGGTCTGCGTCTTGCGCGCGGCGCCGCCGTCGCGGGCAACGCCGGTGCGCGTGGACGGCAGCGTGCCAGGCTTGAAGAACGACCACACCAGCGTGTTGCCGTTCTTGGCGACCTGCGTGGCCACGGCCGACTCGCTCTCCACCTCGACGATCACGTTCTTGGTCTTCGGGTCCAGATAGCTCGACACGGCACCCACCAGCCCGCCGAACGCGGAGACGTCGAGCTTGCGCACCAACGCCTCGGGCAGCCGCGCGCCTTCGATGACTAGCGTGGAGCGCCCGCGCTCACCGGTGCTCAGGCGATACTTCGCGACGTGCGAGAGGTCGATCAGGACCTTGTCTTCGAGCTTGGTGTGCTCGAAGCGCACGTCGGACACCCGCGCCGACTCGTCGGCCGCCGGCGGGGCGGCTTCGCTCTGGATGCGCTTGACCCGCGGCTCGTCGATGACGCCGGACTTGCCGGGGATGAAGCTGATGAGCAGGCGGTTGCCGTCCACCTTGACCGAGTACTTCGCCTCGTCCAGCAAGGTGACCAGCACGCGGGTCGTCTTGGCGTCGCCGTTCTTGAACGCCTGGGCCATGACTCCCCCCACCACGCCGGTGCGTCGCGTGATGGCGGCCGGGGCGCCCTTGATGTCGGCGCCGGGGACGTCCACGATCAAGCGCCGCCCCTTCTGGTCGAGGCGCGCCGTGTACGTCGGTTGCGACGAGAAGCTCACCACCACCTGTGCGCCGCCCGAATCCGCGGGGTTTACCCGGATGTCGGTGGCAAATCTCTGGCCTTCCGCGGCCATGGCGGCGCGAGGTCCCGCGAGCAGGGAAAGCTCGAAAGCCGCTGCAATCACCATCGCGAGACGGAACGAAGTCGACCTCATCATCAGGCTCCGATCGGTCGGTGCGAGCGAGCGGGACTTTTCCTGCTCGATCACCCGTCCAGTCATCGTAGCGATGCGCTCGACGAACGAACAAATTCCGGGGGAAGATTGCTGCGCTTAATGAAGGGCAAACCTGCGGCGAAGCAGCGCTGCGAGCGCACTTTCCGCACGAATCGGCGTCAGGCGCGCGCTTCGAGCGTCAGATCGAGGTTGTGCTCGTCCGCGACCCGAGTGAGGTCGTGCCGGAGCTCGGAGAGCGCCACCCCGGCCGGCACGTGCAAGAGCGCCTCCAGGAGGAAAGTCGGCGTCCCCGAGAGCGGCTGGTGGATGACGCTGGTCTCCAGCGACGCCACGTTCACCCCCCACGCCGCCAGGACCGTGGTCACGGCCTCGACGATGCCCGGCTGGTCGAGCGCGGTGACGCGGAGGTCGTAGACCAAGCCGTCCCCCGTCGAGCCGGGCGCGGCGGTCTCGCGAAAATGGCAGAACAGGCCCAGTCGCCCGGCCGCCGCCCGTCCCTGCTCTTCGGCCTGCGCCAGCTCGGCGTCGGAGCCGGAGAAGAGCACCAGCATGGCGAACTCGCCGCCGAGCACGGCCATCCGGCTGTCCTCGAGGTTCGCGCCGGCGCGATGGATCGCCGAGGAGATCTCCTTGACCAGTCCGGCCTGATCCGGGCCGACGGCCGTGAGCACCCTGAAACGCTTGGACATGGCCGGACCATGCCCCCGCTCCCGCGGGAGCGCCAGGCTCACTTTTCGGAGACGACGGAGCCCTCGGGCCGGAGCGGAATCACCTTGGTCGCGCTGGGGACGTCCGGGTTCTGCGGGTCCTCGCGGATCAGCACCACGTCCCCGTCGCGGATGCGATCGACGCGCCAGTTGATCTCGTAGGAGCGGGCCGTGGTGGTGCTCGCCTGGACGACCTCCGCCCGGCCGACGAACTGACCGCGCTGGACCACGTGACCCTTGCCCGTCGGGTCCACCAGCATCGCTTTGGCCGGATCGATGCCCGTCACGATGCCCACCAGCTTGAGCTCGTCCACGGCGTACTGGTCGAGCAGCACCTCGCGCTGCGACTTCACCTTGCCGCGAGCCTCTTCGACGAACATGGTGGAGAAGGAGCGGAAGGGATCCCGGCTCTTCTCGTTCTCGGCGAACTCAGCCTCCTGGAAGTCGATCTTGGGAGGCCCGCTGGGCGCGTCCCCGAGCCCAGCGTCCGGGAGCGCCACGACCACGGGTGCGCTGGAGCCGGCTGGAGCGCCTTGCGTCGGCCCCTTGCTGCTGCAGGCCGCCACGAGCCCCGCGAGGGCGATGAACGCGAGCACCGCGCGGGTCATTTCTTGCCTCCGGCTTGCGGCGTCGCCGCGCCGCCGCGTTTGTCGCTGCCGCCGCCGGCTTGCCCTTCTTCCAGCATGCGGAAGGCGGTCGCGAGCACGCTGACCTTGATCACGACGTCGGTGCCGTCCTTCGTCGTGGGTTCGGTCGCCGAGATGTTCTCCATGTTGATGATGCGGTCCAGCTGCCCGACCCCGTAGAAGAACTTCGCGACCTGGTGGAACTTCCCGGACAGATCGAGCCTCATCGGCACGCGCGAGTAGAACTTGTCCGCGCTCTCCTCGGTGGGTGTCCAGGCCGTGAGCGCCACTCCCGAGACGTTCGCCACGGCCTGGATCGAGCTCAGGAACGAGGGGTACTCGGTGCTCTTGGGCAGGATCTTCTCCAGCTCGCGGGCGCGCTGCTGGCGCTCGGTGAGCTCGGCCAGGTCTTTCTGGTAGGCGAACTCGTTCTTGCGGGCCTCGGCCAGCTCCTCGCGCAGCTGACGCTCTTTGCCCTGGGCGGCTTTGATCGAGCTGGCGAGGTCGCCGTAGAACACCACGAAGTAAGCCACCGCGACCAGGACCAGGAGCCCTGCTCCGATGCCCATCTTCGCGACCAGCGGGAGCTTGGCGAGGCTGCTCTCTTTTGCGGCCATCAGTACCTCACCTTCGCTTCGAGCTCGAAGCGGACCACTTCCATCCCGGTGTCCTTGTCTTTCTCGGTCTTCGCCGGCAGCAGGCGCACCTCGTAGAAGAAGCTGGAGAGCCCCATGCGGCGGGCGAGCTCGCTGACGTCCTCACCGTCGCGCGCGATGCCCTCCAGGCGCACCTTGCGCTGCTGCTCGACGAACTTGGTGAGCCACAGGCGGCGCGCGTCCCATGCGGGGTTGTAGACCGCCAGTGGGTTGTCTTTCCGCATCTGCTGCAAGCGGTCGGGGTCCACACTCGGGCCGCGGCCCGGGGTCAGCAGGCGGGCGAGCTCGAGCATGACGGAGGTCGGGCCGGTCCGCGCGCTCTGAAGCTTCGAGATGGCGTCCTCGCGGGCCCGCAGCTGCTCCAGCTTCTCCTTGACCTCGTTGTGGTTGGCGACGGCCTGCTTGGCGCGGGTGATCTGGGTCTGGAGCTCGGCGTTCTTGCGGGTCTGGTCCTTGAGCTCTTCGTTCTTGATGCTGTGGAAGACGAAGAGCGCCACGACCTCCAGCAAGAACGCGACGAGCAGCCCGATCAGCCAAAGCTGGCTGCCTTCGCTACGCTCGGCGCGTCGCTTCTGCGGGAGCAGGTTTATCTTGATCACGCGCGCGACTCCTTCTCGTGCCGAAGCGCGAGACCGGCTGCGACGGACAGTTGAGCCGCCCTCTGCTGCAGGAGATTCCCGTCCACTTCCCTCGCCTCCACTTGCAGACGCTCGGCCGCGGACCACACCTCGGTGGGCACGCGAGCGCGCCGCTCGACGGCCTGCGCCAGCTGGATCATGGCCGAGGTGCCGCCGGTCACGTAGATGCGAGAGATCTCTCCCTCACCGCTGGTCGCCAGGTAAAAGTCGAGGCTGCGCTGGATTTCCGCGGCAATCGCGTCCGTCACCGCCTCGATCACCTGCACCACCTGTTGCGGCACCATCCCCGGGCGGTGCGGGTCCGTCGGATCCGCGGCGCCGCCGCACTTGTAAGCTTCGGCTTGCTCGTAGGGGACTCCCAGCGCCTTCTGGATCTCGTCGGTCACCACGTTGCCACCGTTGGCGATCTCGCGGGTGAACGCGCTGACGCCGTTGGCGATGATGTTCAGCGAGCAGAGGCTCGCCCCGACGTTGATCAGCCCGATGGTCTGGTCCGGCGGCAGGCCGCGCGAGTACTCGAACATGTTCTGAACCGTGAAGGCGTCGATGTCGCAGACCACGGGCTTGAGCCTCGCGTCGCGGGCGAGCTGCGCGTAGTCGTTGATCTGGTCGCGCTTCGCCGCGACCAAGAGCAGCTCCATCTGGCTGGTTTCGGGCTTCTTTCGCAGCACCTGGTAGTCGACCTGCACGTCCTTGATGTCGAACGGGATGTGCTGCTCAGCTTCCCAGTGGATCTGCTCGTTGAGCTCCTCGCGCGTCATCATCGGCACGGTGATCTTGCGGATGATCACGCTCTGCCCGGAGACGCTGATCGCGATCTCCTTCTGTTTGATCTTCGCGTCGTGGAACACCCGCATCAGGCCCTCGACCACCGCGGAGGCGTCCATGACCTGACCGTCCACTATGGTCTGCGGATTCAGAGGCACGTAGCCCAGGCGTTGCAGGCCCAGCCCCCGGCGGCTCTCCTTGATTTGAACCACCTTGATCGAGCTCGTCCCGATGTCGACCCCGACCAGATTCTTGCCTTCGCCCATGGAGCCTCGAATGAGGAGAAGGGCTTCACCGAGGAAACCCGGCGCAAATGGTTGCACCTCTGAACGAAGAGCGCCAAGAAACGCGGAGTCGCGGGCGACGCCGCGGCGGGCGCCCAGCGCGGCATTTCCGTAAGTGCGCGGCTAGCTGCACGTGTGGTCAGACCTGCTCCCCGTTTTTTTTTCGCCTTTCGCCTCGACCCGGTAAAGGCTATCGGGGTGCTGCCCCGCATGACCCGGACGGTCTCTGCCCTCGTGTGCGCCTCGGCCTTGGCTCTCGCCTCTGCGAGCGCCAGCGCCGCGCCCGCACCCCGAACGCTCGGCGGATCCCGAGTGCACGTGGTCTACCCGGGCCAGACCCTGGCGATGATCGCCAAGCGCTACAACGTGAGCATCGACGCCCTGTGCAAGGCGAACGGCATCACGCGGCGGAGCCCGATTCGCCCCAAGCAGCGCCTGGTGCTCCCCACCCGAGACGGCGAAGTCGTTCCAGCTTCCCTGCACAAGCCCGCGCCCGAAGAGGCGAAGCCCGTCGAAAAGGCCGAGAAGGCCGAGAAGGCCGAGAAGGCCGAGAAGGCCGAGAAGGCCGAGAAGGCCGAGAAGGCCGAGAAGGTCAGCGCCAAGCTCGGCAAAGGCAAGAACAAGGGCGGCCTGCTCGTGCTCCAGAGCTACACCGGCTCGTGGCGGGGCCAGGTCTACAAGAAGGGCAAGATCACCGACTCGGCCCGCACCGGCATCGAGAAGGTGCTAGCCGCTTGGCGCACCGGGCAGCACCAGCCGATCAACGACCGGCTGATCCGCATCCTGGTGAAGGTCAGCGACCATTTCGGCGGCAGGCCGATCAAGGTCGTGAGCGGCTATCGCCCGTATTCGCCCACCCAGTACACCCCCCACTCCCGCCACAACTCCGGCCACGCGGTCGATTTCGCGATTCCGGGGGTCTCCAACAAGGTGCTCCGCGACTACTGCCGGACCCTGGCCAACGTGGGCTGCGGCTTCTACCCGAACTCGAGCTTCGTCCACCTGGACGTGCGGGAAACCAGCGCCTACTGGGTGGATTTCTCCGGCCCCGGACAGGCCCCGCGCTACGCCGATTCGCACGGGCGCGACCCCGGCGAGGCCGAGCGCGAGGAGCCGGCGAACGGCAGCGGCGACGGCTCGGGAGCCGACGACGAGCAGACCTTCGAGCCCGACGAGATCTGAGGCCTGAGCCTCAGAATTCTTCGCTCTCCTCGGTCTCGAAGCGCCGGGTGGCGAGGATGGCGACCACGAACAACGCCGCGATGCCGAAGCACACGACGGCGACCTCCAGCCCCAGGAGCCCGGGCGGCAGCAGGAAATGCTCCGCGCCCAGCTCGAGCAGGAAGAACAGGGAGAAGTAGCCGACGAGCCTCCGGGGGACCTTCCAGGCCCGGAAGCGGAAGGCGAAGATCGCGGTCAGGCACGAGGCGATCGAGCAGGCGACGATGGCGGTGACGATCATGCGGGTGCCTCAGCGCTGGAAGTCGTCGCCCTGCTCGAGCGCGTGCTCGATCAGCTTCGGGATCAGCTCCGGCTCGATGCCCCGCCAGAAGACGTGCCAGCGCGGCAGGCGCACCAGGCCATCGCAGACCGTCGCGTACCAGTTCGAGATCGGGTTGTCGGGGCGCGTACGCCAGAACAGGCGGGGAAAGTCCCTGCTCATGGCCTGCCAGAGATCGCGACCCATGCCTTCGCCCTGCGCCACCGGATCCACCGAGAACTTCGCGAGGTAGGGCGCGTCCGGCGTGTCGTGGACGATGGCGGCTCCGCGGTAGTTCTGCTCGACGTACACGGCGAGCGGCAGCTTGGCGAAGAAGTCGTCCCGCAGGTCGTGACCGAAGCTCGACTCGATCAACAGCTCCAGCCGGCCGAGGTCGAGCTCCGCGTAGGAGTCGAAGCGACTGATGGCGGTGCCGCGCTTGATCAGCGTGCCGGCCCCCTTCACCGTGAAGAGCTCGCGCAGGAGATCCAGGGGCGAAGTGATGCTGACCAAGAGGTTCTCGTCCGCGCACGAGCCCAGCAGGCTCTGAACGTGCCCGAACAGGGTCGCGTCCTCCTTGCGCAGCAGCTTCTGCCCCGCGAGCAGCTCCGTGTCGGTGCGGAGATTGACCAGCGAGAGCCCCCGCGAGTCCACCGAGAGCAGGTTCTTCTCCGCGATGCTCAGGCTGCGCTCGCTTGTCAGGTGCAGCGGGCCGCGCCGGCGCAGGAGCACGAGCTTGCGGGTGTCTAGGCGCTCCGCCAGCCGCGCCAGCCACGCCAGCCGGTCGCTCGCGTCGTCCGCGAGCTGCACGATGGGCCAGCGGCCCGCGCGGAGCTCGCCCCGGAGCGTCTCGCTCAGGTCTTCTTCCCGCGGGAAGTGCAGCGTGAAGTCGATCTGGGCCGCCTCCAGCCGCTTCACCAGGCGCTCGCGCGCGACCGCCGCCTGCGCGGGGTCGAACAGCCCGAGCACGATGGGCGCCGCCAGCCCGAGATCGGTCAGGAAGCGAATCTGCTCGGTGAAGGAACCCTGCCCCTGACGGATGACCGGCGCTCCGGGCGCGACGATGGCGAAGCTCTCCCGAGGCAGGCGCCGGAACAGGCCCAGGTACAGCTCCGCCTCGGAGCGGCGGGTCACGCTCTCCAGGAAGGTGAGCACCGCCTCCGCGGTGGCCGGAAGCGCCGGGGTCAGCCCGAGGTCGGCCGGTCGTGGGTGTTCGGAGGTCATCCGGAAGGGCTCCCTAGCACGACGCTCCTTCGGTAGGGCAGTCGCGCTAGTATCCCGACCCCATGCACGTCGGCCTCGTGACCCCGCCCGGTGTGCTCGGCCAGTTCGTGGCGCAGGCCATCGAGCCCGCGGGACACGACCTGACGGTCGCGCCGGATCTGGAGGCGCTGCTCGAACAGGCGGCCGCCGACCTGGACGTCGTGCTGTTCGCGCCAGTCGTCGCGGGCATGCCGGCGACGCGCGCACTCTCGGCAGCCCAGGCCGCGGGGGTCGCACCCGAGCGGGCCGTGTACCTGGGGCTCGACGTCTCCGCCTGCGAGGACGCGCAGCGGGCCGGGTTCTTCCGGGCGCTCTCGATCCCGTTCCAGACCCACGAGCTCCTGGCCACCATCGAAGACAGCGCGCGCGGCAAGCTCGTGGTGCTCCTGGCCGACGACAGCGATCTCATCCACAAGCACACTGTCCCGCTCCTGACGGCGGCGGGCTACGACGTGCGCGAGGCCTGGGACGGGGAAGAGGCCCTGACCATGATCAAGGCGCGAAAGCCGGATCTCCTGCTGACCGACGTCGAGATGCCGAAGATGGACGGCTACACGCTGTGCCGCACCGTCAAGAACGATGACGCCCTGGCCGACCTACCGGTGGTGATCTGCTCGAGCCTGGGCGAGGCGGCGGATCTCGAGCGCGGCTTCGACTCCGGGGCGGACGACTACCTGGTCAAGCCCGTGGTCCCGGAGGAGCTGGTGAGCCGCCTGCACTCGCTGCTCGCGACGCGCATGATCAGCGCGCGGGAGCGCGTGCTGGTGGTGGACGACTCGGCGGCCATCCGCCACCTGGTGGCCGACTGCTTGCGGCGCCAAGGTTTCCGCGTCGAGACCGCCGTCGACGGCGCCGACGGCCGCGACAAGGCCGTGGCCACCCCGCCCGACCTGGTGCTGACCGACTACGACATGCCGCGCATGACGGGCTTCCAGCTGGTGCACGCGCTGCGGCGCGACGCGAAGACCCGCGACGTGCCCATCGTGATGCTGACCGCGCGGGACACCAAGCGCGACCAGGCTCAGATGCGCGCCGCCGGCCTGACCAGCTACCTGGTGAAGCCCTTCGGCACGGACAAGTGCATCGCCATCGTCGAGCGGGTGCTGGCCGAGGCGCGCCTGTCTCGCTACAAGGAAGCGTCGCGGCTCTACATCAGTGAAGGAGCCGTCAAGGCCGCCGAGGAGATGAGCCGCGAGGCCGGTACATTCGGCGAGGTCCGGGCGCAGGAGGTCGACGCCACGCTCCTGTTCAGCGACATCTCCGGCTTCACCAACATGAGCTCGAAGATGACCCCGGCCCAGGTCGTGTCGATCCTGAACGAGTCGTTCGACGCCCTGTGCGTGGTGATCAAGCAGCAAGGCGGCGACATCGACAAGTTCATCGGTGACGCCATCATGGCAGTGTTCGAGGACCGTCCCGAGCTCGACGAGCAGCACGCCCTGCGCGCCGCCCGCGCCGCCTGGGGAATGCAGCAGGCGCTCGGGCGTTTCAACGAAGGCAAAGACCAGCGCCTGACCATGCGCATCGGCCTCAACTGCGGGAAGATCGTGCGCGGAGACATCGGATCGCGCCACGTCCGTCGTGACTATACCTGCATCGGCGACGTGGTGAACCGCGCCCAGCGTCACGAGGGCAAGGCCCCGCTCGGCGGCGTGCTGATGAGCGTGTCGGTGTACGAGCGCATCAAGGACTACGTGGAGGTCGAGGAGATGACCGGCCTCACTTTCAAGGGCATCGACGAGCCGCAGAGCGCGTACGTGCTCAAGGGATTCAAGCAATGAGAAGGACCGCCACTCTCCTCGGCGTCGTCGGCGCCGCCGCCGTCGGCATGTTGCTCGGCGCGCGCCCCGGCGTGGCGCAGGAAGCCAGCCGCTACCCCTACGACCCGGTCTGCCCCTGGGGACGCCTCTCGAACGGCAAGGGCATGCTGGTGCGCTGCATCTCGCAGGAGGAGTCCGCGTCGCTCCCTGCGGGGACCAAGGCCATCAAGCCAGCGGCGGCGGCGAGCGCCGCGCCGGCCCCCAGCGCGAGCGTCGCACCCTCCGCCTCGGCGAGCGCGGAGGCTCCGGCGGAGGACCCGCTGAAGACCTACGCGCTCAAGGGCATCAGCGTGACGCCCGACGAAGGCAAGCTGCCTGCGGCGGAGAAGAAGCTCGCCCTGGGCAAGGACAAGATGCTCGAGTGCGTGGGCAAGCACGGCGGCCTGGAGAAGCTCGAAGGCGAAGCCCACGTGCGATTCCTGGTCAGCGCGCGCGGCCGCGCCGAGGGCGTGTCCGTGCAGAAGCGCGTCGCGATGAGCGCCGCCGCCGCCGACTGCATCGCCCACGTGGTCGATCGTCGCATCGTCGGCACGCCCGAGTCCCAGATGGTGGGCGCCACCGCGGTGATCCGCCTCGCGCGGCTGAAGAAGTAGGAAGTGGCGCTGCCGGGCTCGCGCCTCTCCGCGCGCCCGCGCCGGCGACCCTCACCCCAACTGTCAGCGATGTCGTACCCGGTACCCTGTCCGGTACCCGACCGCGCCTCGCCTCGCGCTTGCGCAACTCCCACGCACGCCCAACCGCACGCCCAACCGCACGCCCAACCGCACGCCCAACCGCACGCCCAACCGCACGCCCAACCGCACGCCCAACTGCACGCCCAACCGCACGCCCAACCGCACACTTCGCTCTCGTGGCACACCCCTCCCTCTGTCGAGCCTCATCGAGTCGCGTGCACGCCGCCTGCACGCCCAACCGCACGCCCAACCGCACGCCCAACCGCACGCCCAACCGCACGCCCAACCGCACGCCCAACCGCACGCCCAACCGCACGCCCAACCGCACGCCCAACCGCACGCCCAACCGCACACTTCGCTCTCGTGGGACACCCCTCCCTCTGTCGAGCCTCATCGAGTCGCGTGCACCCGCCTGCACGCCCAACCGCACGCCCAACCGCACGCCCAACCGCACGCCCAACCGCACGCCCAACCGCACGCCCAACCGCACGCCCAACCGCACGCCCAACCGCACACTTCGCTCTCGTGGGACACCCCTCCCTCTGTCGAGCCTCATCGAGTCGCGTGCACCCCGCCTGCACGCCAACCGCACGCCCAACCGCACGCCCAACCGCACGCCCAACCGCACGCCCAACCGCACACTTCAGCGGCGGACGTTCCCTCGAAGATCGAAGATCTCGCGCAACCGATTGGAAGGCGGCGCCGAAGAAGGGCAATCATGGCCGACAGGACTGCTCCCACGATTGTCCCCCTCTGCGATCTGAGGGTCAGCCCCGGCGCGACCATGGACCGTGTGTTGCGTGAGGCGCGTCCTTTGTTCTTGTCTCGGCGCGGCCGCATATGCGCCGTACTGCTCGGCATCGACGCCTACGATGCGTTGCTCGCGGGCTCGCACCCAGCGTCAGGCGCCCCCGCCACCGAGCGCTCAGGCGAGCGCTCAGGCGAGCGCTCAGGCGAGCAATCTCCACGATTGGAGCTGGCAGTCAGCGCGAGCGACGGCGAAGATGCCACCCGCGTGCTCGCCGCGATCCAAGCAGGGCACGGTTTGTTGCCGGACTCGCTCGTGGCAGCGACGGGGCTCTCGGTCCCGCGAGTCAAGGTCGCCTTGACCGTGCTGCAGTTGAACGGTTTGGTCGATGTATCGGGATTCTCACGGCGGAAATAGGACGTCCTCCGGCCCAACGGATGCTCTAGAGTGTGCCGGTGAACGAACGGCTCCGGGTCCTGGTCGTCGACGACTCCGCGTTCATGCGCGGCGCCATCAGCCGAGTGCTCGCCGCCGATCCGCGCTTCGAGATCGCCGGTCAGGCCAAGGATGGCGAAGAGGCCGTGAAGCTCGCCGCCGAGCTGCGGCCCGACGTCATCAGCATGGACTTCAACATGCCAGGCCTGAATGGCGCGGAGGCGACCCGGGCCATTCTGGCCAAGCACGCCACGCCCATCGTCATGCTGAGCGCGCACACCCGGGAGGGCGCCGCGGCCACGGTGCAGGCCCTGGCCGCTGGGGCCGTGGACTTCGTCGAGAAGCCCGACGGCGAGGTGAGCGCGAACCTGAATGCCATTCGCGACCAGCTGGTCGAGAAGCTGCTCTCCGCGGCGGGCGCCAACGTCCGGGGCTCGATGACCCAAGTGGAAATGGGCCCGAGCGAAGCGCCGGTCTCGCGGCGCGCGCCGCGCTCGCCGCAGAAGGCCATGCCCGCGGGGCTCAGGGTCGTGGTGATCGCGAGCTCAACTGGAGGACCGGCGGCGTTGTTTCGCGTCCTGCCGGAGCTCGCCTCGCTCGGGAAGGCCGCCGTGGTCGTGGTGCAGCACATGTCCGCAGGGTTCACCTCTGCGCTGGCAGAACAACTGGCGGAGCGCGCCGGCTTCGGCATCAGCGAGGCCAAGTCGGGGGACGCGCTCGAAGCCGGGCGAGCCCTGGTCGCGCCGGGGGGTTTGCACCTCGTGCTCGAGCGCGACGGCACCGTTTCGGTGAACGAAGGGCCGCCGGTGCACGGCGTGCGGCCGGCCGCCGACGTCACGCTCAAGAGCGCCGCGCAGGTCTACGGCGCCCGCAGCGTCGGCGTGGTGCTCACCGGGATGGGCCGTGACGGCGCGCTGGGGCTCGCCGCCATCAAGGCCGCGGGAGGCCGAACCTTCGCCCAAGACAAAGCCACCTGCACCGTCTACGGCATGCCCAAAGCCGCCGTGGAGCTGGGCGTCGTCGACGAGGTCTTGCCGCTGGACCAAATCGGACGGAGCGTGAGCCGACTCGTGAGCTCGTGAAGACGACCGACAGACGCGAAGAGTACCGGACGCGCGCCGCGCGGTTCGAGAAGGAAGCCGAGGAGCATGGCGCGCGGTCCAGGCTGATCTCCAACCTGCGCGGCGTCTCCTTCGGGGTGGCCGTGGTGTCCGCGATCGTCGCGCTGACAGGCCGCGCCGTCGACCTCAGCGGCTCGCTGGCAGCGGCGGGCCTCGCCTGTTTCGTCGCGCTCCTGGTCGTCCACGCGCGGATCATCGGCGCGGAGGACACGGCCAGGCGCTGGGCCCGAGTGAACCGGAACGCGGAGAGCCGCGTGACCGGCAAGTGGCGCGAGCTGCCGGAGAATGGCGCTCGTTTCCTGGATCCCGCCCACCCGTACGCGGGCGATCTCGACCTGTTCGGCCCGGGCTCGCTGTTCCAGCGGCTCTCGGTGGCGCACACTCGCTACGGGCAGGAGGCGCTGGCCCGCTTCCTGTCTGGGCCCGCCGCCTACGACGCGATCCTGGCGCGGCAAGAGGCAGTGCGGGCGCTCGCGCCGGAGCAGGAGACTCGCCAGCGCTTGGAGGCGCTGGCGCTGGCGGCGACCGAGCCCGACGGCAAGCAGCGCGCGCATCGCCCTGCTCCGGACCCGGAGCCGCTGCTCGCCTGGGCGGAGAGCGCTCCGAAGCTCAACAAGAAGCCCGCGCTCGTCTGGGCGGCGCGCCTTTTGCCGGTGCTGTCCATCGCGGGCATCATCGGCAGCGTCTCGTTCGGATTGCCCTCGTTCGCCTGGGGCGTACCCATCGCCGTCTCGCTGGTGCTGAACCTGGCGACGCGGGACATCACCGCGCGCGTGTTCATCGCGGTGTCGAGCACGGAGGGCGCGTTCCTGCGCTACGGCGCGATGTTGGAGGTGCTCGAGAAGCTCGACCTGCCGAGCTCGCTCCTTCGCGAGATGAAGGCGCGCATCACGCGAGACGGGAAGACTCCTTCCGTGGCCATGGCCGAGTTCCGGCGCGCGGTGAGCTGGTACGACCTGCGTCACAACGGTCTGATCCATCCGTTCGCCAACGCGCTCTTGCTCTGGGACATCCACTGCACCGTCTTGCTCGAGAACTGGCAGGAGAGCGCGGGGAAAGCCGCGCGCGACTGGTTCCGCGCGCTCGGCGAGCTCGAGGCTCTGTCGTCCTTCGCCGGCTTGCTCTACGACGACGCCAAAGTGACCTTCCCCGAGCTCAGCCAGGAAGAGGTGCTGTTCGAAGCGGAGCAGATGGGACACCCGCTGCTAGGGCCGGAGGTGCGGGTCGAGAACAGCTTGTCCCTGCCCGGAGCGGGCCGTGCCCTCCTGGTGACCGGCTCGAACATGAGCGGGAAGAGCACGATGCTGCGCTCCATGGGCCTCGCCGCGGTGATGGCCATGGCCGGCGCGCCCGTGGCGGCCAAGAAGCTGCGTCTCTGCCGGCTGGCCGTGCGCACGAGCATGCGCATCAGCGACTCCCTCGAGCAGGGCGTCAGCCACTTCTACGCCGAGGTGCGCAAGCTGAAGGTCGTCCTCGACGCAACCGGCCAGGAGCTCCCAGTGTTCTTCCTCTTGGACGAAGTGCTGCACGGCACGAACTCGCGAGAGCGCCAGGTCGGCGCCCGCTGGGTGCTCGGCGAGCTGATCGCGCGGGGCGCAATCGGGGCGGTCTCCACCCACGACATGGAGCTCTGCCGGCTGCCCGACAACCTGATGAGCCACGTCGAGCAGGTCCACTTCCAGGAGAGCGTCAAAGACGACGCGATGACCTTCGACTACAAGCTGCGCCCCGGTCCGGTGTCCGCTGGGAATGCGCTGCGCCTGATGAAGATCGTGGGGCTCGACGTGCCGCTGGAGTAGACTCCTCTGCCGTGCGAAGCGCTAGCGTCGCTGCCGTCGGCTTCGGGCTCGGCCTGATGGGTTGCGGAGGCGCCACCCTCCCCGAGAGCGGCTCGCTCGCGCCCAGCGCTCCGGCCGAGCAAGCCAAGTGCAAGGTGGCGGCGAGCCAGGAGAGCCCGCTGGTCACCGAGTGGCCTGCCTCGGAGAAGGCGCGCTTCGAGGCGCTGACGGCCAAACAGGTGGTCGCGGTCGAGTACTCCGGCTGCGAGATGAAGATCGTGGACTCGTGCCAGGTGGCTGGCAGCTACGGCTTCAAGCAGACCACGCTCGCGACCGACACGGTCGAGATCGCCAACAGCGACGAGCTCTTCGCCAAGCTGCCGCTCGGCGCAGCGAGCCTGGAAGGGCAGCTCGCCCGCTCGGGGCGACTGGCGGTGAAGACCACGGTAGCAGGTCAGCTTCAGCTCTTGGAGAGCCCCGCGCTGGATCTCACCAAGCAGCCGTCTTGCGCGAGGGTCACGCACATCGTGCGCGCGATCAGCGTGGGCTCGTTCAGGCTGCTCGCAGGTGGAGCCGTGAGCGCCGGCGGCGGCGCCAGCGTCGGCCCCGTGGGCGGCGGTGCAGCGTCGCGCCGGGAAGAGTCCACGGTGCGTGAAGCGGGTGACCCCGCGCGCTGCCCCGAGTCCACCGACAGCGCGCCGCACCCGCAGTGTGCATCCCCCATCCAGGTGTTCTTGACCCCGGTTCGCGAACCGGCGGGCCAGGCGACCGCAGCTTCGACGGCCGAGCCGGTCGAACGCGCCGACGCCGTGAACATCACCTTCCCCGAGCGCGAGGGCGAGCTCTGGGCCCTCTACGACGAAGGGGGAAAGGTGCTGTGCGAGGTGCCGTGCACCCGCTGGGTGCCGCGCGCCAGCGGCTACAAGCTCCGCCGCCAATCGGACGCCAAGGAGGTCGAAATCCCCGATCGGCTCGGCAACGTCCCTGGCTCGAACGCGCGCGCCAAGTACTACCCAGAGCGCGGCGCGCCGCTCTGGGGCGCCATCACCTTCTACGGTCTGGGCCTGCCGGCGGCCATCGGCGGCACGACCACGCTGATCATCGGTCTGGCCAAGGATGACGAAGACAAGAGCTTCTACTTCGGCGCCTCGGCGCTCTACTTGTCGATCGCGGCGGGCACGGCCGCCTGGTACTGGCTGTTCACCGACTGGGCGCACTTCGAGGCAGAGCCGATCAAGAGCGCGCGCAGCAGGTCGCGCGGGCCCGAGCTCTTCCTCGGACCGGCCTCGGTTTCCGGAACCTTCTGAGCCTCACAGCTCGACGACTGGAAAGTCGAAGCGCACCAGGACGCGGTCCTGGAGCTTGATGGCTCCCAGCAGTGCCTTGAACGGCTGAATGCCCCAGCGCGTCGGGACGAGCTCGACCTCGCCGCGCCAGTGGCCTTCGGCCTCTCGGACCTCGAAGGCGACCTCTTGGGTCTTGCCGACGAGGGTGAGACTGCCGGCGACGGAGTGCTTGCCCTCGCCGCGCGCGGCCTGCCCCACGAAGGTCGCCTCCGGGTTGTCCTTTGTGTGGAGGATCTTGCCTTGGATGTTTCCCTCGATGTCGTGCCGATCGCCATCGGACAGGCCGTGGGCGTCGAGCACGCCCTTGTGCATGACTCCCTCGACCGACAGCGAGGTCAGGGCGAACCGGCCCTCGACGCGCGTCCCGTCCGTCCGAAGCTCGAAGCGGCCGAGCTCGATCAAGAGGTCGTGAGCGACCTTGGACAGGATCCCGTCCTTGAAGGTGAGGACCTCGATGCGTCCGGTCAGGGGCTTCATCGACCCACCTGTTAGCCCCGAATGCCGCGGGGCGTAAGAGCTCTGGCTGACGGGCCGACCGCGGTTCGCCCGGCCGATTTTCGTCGGTCCTTGCTCCCGGCCCCCGAGCGGATAGCGTATGCTGTGATTTAGAGCAGTTAGCTCACCGTGAGCGAGTTCGACGAAAAAACCAGAGTGACCCAGGTCGTGCAGCGGCCGATGCCGGAGGAGAGCTCCAGCAACGACTGCGTCGTCGTGATCTACACCAAGGAGCCGGGTCTGCTCGGTAAGCGCTTCGTCCTCGACAAGAACAAGATCGGCATCGGGCGCGGAGCGGACAACGTCATCGTGCTCGAAGGCGACTCCGTGTCGCGCCGACACGCGCAAATCGAGCGTCGCAGCAACCGCTGGTACATCGTGGACAACGGCTCCACGAACGGCACGTATCTGAACGAGGAGCAGATCGTCCGCGAGGCGCCGCTCAACAACAGCGATCGGCTGAAGGTCGGCCCCACCATCCTGAAGTTCCTCTCCGGCGCAGACGCCGAGGCCAAGTACCACGAAGAGATCTACCGCATGACCATCGTGGATGGTCTGACGCAGATCCACAACAAGCGCTACTTGTACGAGGCGCTCGAGCGCGAGGTGCTGCGCGCCCGCCGCCACGATCGGCCGCTCAGCATCTTGATGTTCGACATCGACTTCTTCAAGCGCGTCAACGATCAGTACGGACACCTGGCCGGCGACTACGTGCTGCGCGAGCTCGCCCGGGTCGTCCAAGGCCGCATCCGCCGGGACGAGGTCTTCGCCCGCTACGGCGGTGAGGAGTTCGTTATCGCGCTGCCGGAGACCCCGCTGGAAGGCGGGGTCTCGCTGGCGCAGAACCTGCGCGCTCGGGTCGCGGAGCACACCTTCGTGTTCCAGGGTGAACGCATTCCGGTCACCGTGAGCATCGGCGCCGCAGTGCTGAACCCCAACGACAAGACGGCCACGGACCTGGTCCAACGCGCCGACGAGAAGCTCTACGAGGCGAAGCGCGGCGGACGGAACCGAGTCTGCTACTGATAGACCCCCACGCAGAGGGGCCATGAGCTTCAGCGAGATCCCGCCACCTCCCGAGCTCGAGCCAGGGCAAGACCTCCCACACCTGCGCGTGCTGCCGCCGGGCCCCCAGTCGCGCTCGTGGCTGCTCCGCTACACCCACGCCGCCGCGCCGATGGGCCCGAAGCGAAGGCCTCGGCAGGGCGGTCTGGTCGCCGACGTGCCCGCGTCCACCATCGTGTACGCGCTGGGCAAGGGCTCGAACGTGATCGACGTGGACGGCAATCGCTACGTGGACCTCGCCGCGGGCTTCGGCGCGCTCCTGCTCGGGCACAGCCACCCGAATCTGAGGCGCGTCCTCGAGCTGCAGGCCGACCGCCTGCTGCAAGCGCTGGGGGACGTGCACCCCGCGGACGCCAGGATCGCGCTCACCGAGCGGCTCGGAAAGCTCCACCCCAGCGGCGACGGACAAGTCATCCTGGGCCAGTCCGGGGCCGACGCCGTCAGCGCCGCACTCAAGACCGCAGCGCTCCACACCGGCAAGCCGGGCGTGCTCGCCTTCGGCGGCGCATATCACGGGCTCTCCTACGGCCCGCTCGCGGCGCTGGGACTGCGCGAGAGCTACCGCGCGCCGTTTGCAGCGCAGCTCAATCCACACGTGCGCTTCGTGCCGTACCCCAGCGACGAAGACTCGCTCGACGAGAGCATCGAACGCGCCCGTCTCGCGCTCGCCGCAGGCGACATCGGCGCGGTGCTGGTGGAGCCCATCCTCGGGCGTGGCGGCTGCCTGGTACCGCCGCCGGCCTTCCTGCCGGAGCTCGGTCGCCTCGCCCAGCGCTCGTCGGCGTTGCTCGTCGCCGACGAGATCTGGACCGGACTCGGGCGCTCCGGCCGGCTGCTCTACTCGGCTCAGCACGACGTGGCTCTGGACCTCGTGTGCCTGGGCAAGGGCCTCGGGGGTGGGCTGCCGATCAGCGCCTGCATCGGACGCCGCGACGTCATGCAGGCGTGGTCTCGAGAGTCGGAGGTCGTGCACACCTCCACCTTCGCCGGCGCGCCCTTCGCCTGCGCGGCGGCCCTCGCCACGCTGGACACGCTCTCCCGCGAGCGACTTCCGGAGCGCGCCGCGAGTGTCGGCCGGCGCTTCGTCCAGCGCCTGCGGGCGGCAGGTGCCAAGGCTCGAGGCGAAGGCCTGATGGTGGGGATCGAGCTCGACGCTCGGCCGGGCGGCGCGGTCGAGCTGATGCGGAGCCTGCTCGGCGTCGGCTACATCACCACCAGCGGCGGCGGCTCGCGCGAGGCGCTCGTGCTCACTCCGCCGCTGAACATCGCGGAGTCGCTGCTCGAGGCGTTCGCCGTCGAGCTCGAGCTCTGCATGGGCGGAGCGAAGGCGTGAGCCTGGTCGAAGAGTCCGACGCGCTGCACGCGCGGGTGCGGCTCTTCGCGGGCGGGGCGAGCAACGAGCGCTTCGAGGCGCTCGCGCTCGACATCGCGCGCTTCCAGGCGCGCTGGTCGCCGGGATTCCGGCGTTTGTGCGAGCGGCACGGCGACTTTTCGAGCGTCGAGCAGATCCCGGCGGTCCCGAGCGACGCCTTCCGGCTGGCGCGCGTCGCGGTGCACCCGCCCGAGCTCGACGTCGCGCGCTTCGTGACCAGCGGGACCAGCGGCGACGAGCGCGGGACTCATTACTTTCGCACCACCGCCACTTACGCGGAGGTCGCGCTGGCTTGGGGGCGCCCCGCGTTGTGCCCGACTGGCACCGGGCCGCGGGTGGTGCTGGCCCTGGCGCAGGATCCGGGGGACCCCGGCGAGTCGTCCCTGGGCTTCATGATGCGCCTGTTCATGCGCGCCTTCGACGGCCGCGAGCGCGACGCCTGGCTCTTGGAGGCCGGACGGGTCCGCGTCGACGCCCTCGAGCGCGCGCTGGGCGACGCCCGCCCCAACGACGAGCCGGTCTTGATCCTGGCGGCTTCATTCGCGCTGGTCGCCCTCTTGGATGCGTTGCGCGGAGCTCGCCTCCAGGTCCCCGAAGGCACGCGCGTCATGCAGACCGGCGGCTTCAAGGGTCGGACGCGTGAGATCGACCCGGCGGTCCTGCGCGCGGACTTGGCCCGCGCCTTTGGCATCCCACCCGCCGATGTGATTGGCGAATACGGAATGACCGAGCTCTCGAGCCAGCTCTACGAGCGCGAGCCCGGCAGCTACCGGCCTCCCCCTTGGCTGCGAGTCGCTGCGGTCGATCCGCTGGACCTTCGCGAGCTCCCGGAGGGCGAGGTCGGTCTGGCGCGCTTCGTGGACCTGGCGAACGTGGACAGCGCCGTCGCCGTGCTCACCCGAGATCTGGTGCGGTGCCACGGCGACCTCGTCGAGCTGGTCGGGCGCGCCCCCGGCGCACCGCCCCGCGGGTGCTCGCTGGCGGTGGAAGCGTTGCTCGGGAGCTAGCACCGATGCGGTGGCTGTATCACTTGGTGAAGAGCGAAACCATCGTCTGGAACGAGGCGCGGCAGTACGCGCCGAGGTCGCTCGACGACGAGGGCTTCGTCCACGCTTCGTTCGAAGACTCCGTGCTCGAGAGCGCCCGGCTCCACTTTCGGGGCGTACCGAGCGAAGAGCTGAGCCTGCTCGCCATCGACCCGCGCCGGCTCGACGTTCCGGTCGAGCTCGCGCCGACGCCCCGCGGGCCGATGCCGCACGTCCACGGCGCCATCCCCGAGGATGCGACCCGGGTCATCCCGCTCGCCTCGCTGGCGGACCAGCCGGACCGCGTCACGGGCACTCGCATCGGATTCGCTGCCTTCGCGGGGATGACGCTGCTCGACCTGGTGGGCCCCCTCGACGCCTTGTCGCGCATCGCGAGCATGGGCTTCGAGCCCACCACCAGCTGCGAGGTTTTCGCCCTCGGGCCCGAGCAATGGTCGTCGTGGGGGGCAGAGCTCCGGGTGGCTCGCCAGCGACCGGCGCTGCACGCCTACGACGTGCTGGTGATCCCCGGCGGCGTGGGCACGCGCCCGCTGCTCCGCGACCGTGAGCTGCTGGACTACCTGGCGACGTTCCCGGCAAATCGCCGGCTCGCCTCGGTCTGCACCGGCGCCTTGCTGCTCGGCGCGATGGGGCGTCTCTCGGGCAGACCGGCCACGACCCATGCCAGCGCACGCGCCGAGCTGGCCGCCTTGGGCGCGGACGTGCGGACGGAGCGGGTGGTGCACGCGGGCTCCGTGGTGACAGCGGGCGGTGTGACGGCAGGCATCGACCTCGGCCTGCACTTGGTGCGCTGGCTCGAGGGCGACGAGGTCGCGGCGGCCATCGCGAAACAGATGGAGCTGCCGCCTCAGTCGTCCTTCAACTGCTCAGCCAGGTAGAGCTCCTTGCCGATCTGCGCGATGGCGTGCAGCTGTCCCTCGAGCCAGTCGATGGCCTCCTCCTCGTCCTTCAAGATCGAGACCAGCAGCTCGCGCGTGCCGTTGTCGCCTTTCTGCACCGCGAGCGCGATGCCTTTGTTCAAGCGCGCACGGTTCTCGTTCTCGACCACCAGATCGAGCTCGTGCTGCTCGATCGGATTCTCCCCGACCCTGACCGGGAAGAGCCGCTGCATGTTCGGTACGCCGTCCAGGAACAGGATGCGCTCGATCACGCGATCGGCGTGGGTATCCGGAGCACGGACCCCGTTCTTCCGACAGGTCGCGCGAGTCGGCAGAGTGGGAGGCATGACAGAGACGGAATCGAAGTGGGCTGAGCGGATCAGGGAGTGGAAGAGCAGCGGCAAGGGGGCGGAGGAGTTCGCCTCGGGGCGAGCCTACAAGCCCTCGACGCTGAAGTGGTGGGCGACGGAGCTGCGGCGCCGGGCCGATGGTCGCCAGCGTGCGACCAAGCCGCGAGCGGCCAAGGCGATTCGCTTGGCTCGGGTCGTTCGGCGGACGCGAGCACCGGCCGCGGGCCAGGCGATGGTCGTGGAGGTCTCGGGCGCCCGAATCTCGGTCGCGCGGGGCTTCGACGCCGAGTTGCTCGCGGACGTGGTTCGGGCGCTCGGAGGTGCACGATGATCCCGCGCGGCGTGCAGGTCTTCGTGGCCCTCGAGCCGGTGGACATGCGCTGGTCGTTCGATCGGCTGGCCGGAGCAGCGCTGGAGCGCATCGGGTACGAGGCGCGCTGCGGTGCAATGTTCATCTACTTCGGCAAGCGGCGCGACGCGGTGAAGGTGCTGTTCTTCGACGGCTCCGGGATGTGCTTGTTCTACAAACGTTTGGACCGTGGAGTGTTTCGCCTTCCAGAGTCCTGCTCTCCGGATGCGCGGCACGTCGAGCTCGACGAGGCGCTGCTCGACGCGTTGCTCGACGGCGTGGACCTGGCAGAGACGCCGAAGCGGGCGCCGCGTTCGCGCATGCGCATCCACTGACTCGTCGCGAGCGACGCGTCGGGGTGCGCGTCGCTCGCATTTTCTTTGCGTTCGCACTCGACAGATCACTCCTACTTCGGTAGGAGCTGATTCTGCGTGAGCGCTGTTCAAGCAGAGTCGTCATCGACGCCGTCGAAGCGCGTGCAGGAGCTCGAGGCGCTGGTGAATCGCATGCGTCTCGAGCTCGCCGTCACGAGCGACCAGCTTGCCGCCACGAGCGAGCAACTCACCGGCGTCATCGCGGAGCGCGACAACCTGAAGCGCGCCTACCGCCAGCTCATGGAGCAGTTCGAGCTCTTGCGCCGACGAATCTTCATCGCCAAAGCCGAGCGCGTCGACTCGACCCAGCTCGAGATGGAGTTCGAGAAGACCAAACAGAAGCTCGACGAGCTCGCGGCGAAGCTCGGAAACGATACTGCTGCGGACGCAGGGACGCCGGCCACGGACACCGAGAATGCGCCATCGACAACTCCGGAGCCCGTCGGCTCGCGTCCGGCGGGCAAGCCGGCGGCCCAGCCGCGGCCCAAGCCCAAAGGCCGAAGAAACCTAGCCGAAGCCGATCTTCCCGAGCGGCGCATCGAGATCCGTGACCTCGAGCTCGAGGCCAGCGGCGCCGCTCCGATCGACTGGGAGTTGAGCTACAAGCTCGGCTACCAGCGCCCAGGGTCCGTGCGGGTCGTACTCGCGCGGGCCAAGTACAAGGTCGCGGTCCCGCAGCCCGTGCCCGCGCCTTCGCCCGAAGACACCACGGTCATCGAGCAGGACGGGCCTCGTTTCACCATCATCACGGCCCCGCTGCCTCCGCTGCTCGTGCGGCGGGGCCTGCTCGCGCCGACCATGCTCGCGCACATCATCGTCCAGAAGTTCCGCTTCGGCATGCCGTACTTCCGTCAAGAAGAGCAGCTCGCCGCGGACGGTATCGACCTCGATCGCGCCACCATGGCGCGCTCGATCGAGGAAGTCGGGGCTTGCCTCGGCGCCATCGTGCTCGCGTGCGCGGAAGATGCCCGCAAGAACGCGTTCTGTCTGTCCACCGACGCCACCGGAGTCGCGATCCGCCCGGAGCCACTTGCGGATGGGCGGCGGCAGTCCTGTAGGAAAGGTCACTTCTTCGTCGTCTTGGCCGACAAGAAGCACGTCTTCTTCGAGTACCAGCCCAAGCACACGAGCGCTGCCGTCTGCGACATGTTTCGCGGGTTCTCCGGCTACATTCAAGCGGACGCGCACGCCGTCTACGACGCGCTGTTCCGCGGAGACGCCGTCGAAGACCCGAATGATGCGCCCAGCGAGGTCGCTTGCTGGAGCCACGCGCGCAGGCGTTTCTGGGACGCTGCTGTCAGCGGCTTCGCCATCGGCCGGGAGGGCTTGCTCCGGATCCGTGCGCTCTACAAGCTCGACGAAAGCTGGAACACATTGCCGCCAGCGACGCGCCGGCAGAGACGCAAGACCGTCCTCGAGCCGCTCGTCGCCGAGTTCTTCGAGTGGGCACGCGCTCGAGCCGGGCCCGCGACCGAGGAGCGGGGCCTCGTCAACAAGGCCCTCGGCTACGTCCTGCGCCAGGAGCTCGCGCTGCGCCGCTTCCTCGAAGACGGCAGGCTGCGCATGGACAACAACCACAGCGAGGGCGCGCTCAGGATCGTCGCCACCGGCAGAAAGGCTTGGCTCTTCTTCGGCTCCGACGATCACGCCCACGCCGCCGCCAACCTCTATTCCTTGATCGCCAGCTGCAAGCTCCACGACCTCGATCCCGAGCGCTATCTGACCGAGATCATCCGCGTCATGCCGTACTGGCCTCGCGACCGCTACCTCGAGCTCGCTCCCGCCTACTGGGCGGCAACGCGGGCGCGCCTCGTCCCCGGCGAGCTCGACGCTGAGCTCGGCACGATCACCGTCCCGCCCGCACTGGCTGACGCGGCCGAGTAGGCGCCTCCGAACCGACTTCGCCTGCTGGGTCACGCCGCGAATATCGCGTCACGCGATCCGTTCCTCAAGAACGGGGTCCGTGCTCCGGATACCGGCGTGGTGCATCTCCTCGATGGACTCCTCGCGCTTCTTCTTGGCCAGGCGCGGATAGCCCCAGTTCGCGCACATCTTGGCGTGCACGAAGTACTGGTTGATGGCGGTGAGCTCCGCGCTCAGAACGTCGTTCAAGAGCTCGATGATCTCCGGGTCGCCCTTCATCTGACCTCCCTGCATGCAGCCTACCCCATCGGCGAAATGCCGGTATTCACTTGATTTCCCGGGGCGCCACTTTGATATTGAAAGTCATTATCAAGATGCTACGCTCCTGTCAACGAGGTCGTCGTGCTGGTCTGTCACTGCCGTCGAGTCTGTCACCGCGAGGTTCTGGGAGCCTGTGAGTCCGGCGCGAACAGCGTGGAAGAGGTGGGGCGCGCGTGCGGTGCGGGGACGGGCTGCGGTGGTTGTCACCCGCTGATCGAAGATCTGATCCAACTCCACCAGCGCCGGGAGGCGGACCGCGACGCGGCGCCGGGGGTGCAAGCGCCGGCGGCGTGAGCTCGGCGGCCTGGCCGCGCGGTCCACTGCACTGTGATCTTGAAAAGCCCCGCGAGCGGCCTAGCCTCGTGGCTGTGCGGGCCAAGCAGCCCACCATCGCCAGCGGGGCCATTCGCAAGCTCACCAGCGGCCCTGAGGAGTGGCGGCGCGATCCGCTGCCGTTACTTCTGCAGGCGGGAATCGACCCGGCGCTCGTCGCCGACCAGGACGCGCGGATCCCGCTCCAGCAGCTCCACGCGCTGTGGGAGGCCGTCTTCGCC
This sequence comes from Polyangiaceae bacterium, assembly GCA_015075635.1. Lineage (NCBI taxonomy): Bacteria > Pseudomonadati > Myxococcota > Polyangiales > Polyangiaceae > Polyangiaceae bacterium. The sequence continues at coordinate 563,872 of JABTUA010000003.1, read as the reverse complement.
GTCGATCCGCGAGCCGACGGCGCGATGCTCGGCGCCGAGCGCTACTCGCCCGGAGACTACGGGCTGGTCGGCTTCGTGGCGATGAACAGCGCGACGCTGGGTGAGGCCGTTCGCCACGCCGTGCGCTTCCTGGGCCTCTGGACCGACGACCCGGGCATCGAGCTCGAGGGCGACGGCACGCTCCGTGTCGTCTACCGGAGAAAGTTCGAGGATCGCCTGGGCCTGCGCTTCGCGACGGAGGCTACGCTCGCGGAGCTTCTGAACGGAGCGCGCGTGTTGACTCAGGAGCACCTCACTCCGGTGGAGGTGCGCTTCGCTCACATCGGGCCCAAGGACCCCGCGGCCCACCGCGCGTTCTTCGGCTGCAAGGTCCAGTTTCGGGCCACCGACACCGCGATGGTGCTCCGCCCCGAGGACCTGGCGCTGCCGCTGCCGAAGGCAGACGCGCAGCTCGGCGAGTACCTGCGCTCCGTCGCGAGCCAGGCGCTGGAGAAGCGCGGGGGAGACGAGGCAGCGCCGCTCGATCGGCTGCGCAGCATCATCGCGGAGGAGCTGCAGAAAGGCGTCCCCAACCTGGAGCAGGTGGCGAAATGTCTGGCCACCAGCGAGCGCACGCTGCGCCGGCGCCTCGAGGCGGAGGGCACGTCGTTCCGCGAGCTGCTCGACGAGACGCGCGCGCGGCTGGCGCGCGGCTACGTCAGCGACAAGCGCATCCCGCTGTCGGAGGTGGCCTTCCTGCTCGGATTCTCCGAGCCCAGCGCATTTCACCGCGCCTTCAAGCGCTGGACCCAGACCACGCCGAACGCTTGGCGCGCCCGCGCCTGAGCGCGGCCGACACCACGAGCTCTCCACGGGGGCTCCTCGCGAGCGCCAAACCCGCTGCACGCGCGCTGGCTAGGGTCGGCGCATGAGCACACACGCCGTCGGCGGATCGTCGGAGCTGGTCTGGTCCCTGGAGCGAGCTGCCAAAGGGCTGGCGCTCGCAGCGCCGTTCGGCGCCGCCATCGCCGTGCGTCATGGTCTCGGCGCCGCGGCGCTGCACGCGGCGGGAGTGCCGCTCGGGTTCGCGGTGGCCGTGGGCCTCGGGACTCCCGCGCTGTGCATCGGGGTCGCTCACGCCGATCTGGAGGTGGACGCGCGTGCGGCGGTGGTCGCGGTCGCGGACGGCGTCGCGGTCGCGGGCCGAGTGCTCGCGGGGCTCTCTCCGGCAGCGCTGCTCCTCTGCGTCACCGCCGAGTCGCACGTCACCGCCGCGTCGTTCGCGACCCTCGGCTTGCTGCTCGGCAGCGCGATGGGCGTGCGCGCGCTCAGCGCAGCCCTGGACGGCGTACCGCGGCTGTTTCTCTGGGTGTTCGTGCCGTTCCTGGCGCTCCTGACGGCCCGCGTGTGGTGGCTAGTCCTGCCGGCGCTGGGAGGTGGGCGCTGATGAATTTCCTGAGCAGCCTTCTACGCTCGCCGGTCCGCGCGGTCGCGCTGTGCTTGGATGAGGGTGAACGCGTGAACGTCGCGCGCCTTTCGTTGTCGTCCATCGTGCTCGGGGGTCTGGCCTTCGGCGCCGCCGCCGGCTCGTTCCGCGGTGCCGGTCAAGCGCTGCTCGCCGCGCTCAAGCTGCCCGGGGTGACCTTGCTCACCCTCGCGGTCGCTGGCCCGGCGTTCTACGTGCTGGCGTCGGCCTTCGGCCGGAGCTGGGGCTTTCGCTCCACGCTCGCGCTGATGCTCGCGGCCGGCGCGCGCTCCTCACTCGTACTCTTCGCGCTGTCCCCGGCGCTCGGTCTCGCGGCGAGCTCGGGCGTGGGCTACGAGCCCCTGCGCTTGCTCGCCCTCGGCGGCTACGCGCTGGGCGGCCTCTCCGGCTTGCGGCTGCTCTTGGTCGCGCTCGGCGACGCGCCCGGGCGCATCGGTGCGCTCCTGTCGTTCATCGCTGTGTTCGGCGCGGTCGGTGTGCAGAGCGCCTGGCTCTTGCGGCCATTCCTCGGCGATCCACGCGACACAGCGGTCCCCGTGTTCGCCCACGGTCGCGTCGAAGGCGGGATCGTCGGCGCGCTCTTCGATCGCCGGCCATGACCCCCGGCGCGCTCGTGGTGGCCTACCTGACGGCCGGGCTCGCCGCGGCGGCGCTGGTGCTGTTCCGCTCGAGGCCTCGGAGCTGGGCTAGCGTCGGGTCGGCGGCGGCCGCGTTCGCGCTCTGGCCGCTCTGGCTGCCGTTCGCGCTGGCTCCGGCCCGCGAGCGCGGCCCCGCGCGGCGCGAGCGCGAAGCGGTGCAAGGGATCTCCCTTGCGGTCGCCCGCGCGCGCGACGCCGTACGAGGAACCGACCTCGAAGGCGCGCTGACGGCGCGCGACGCCGAGGCCATCTTGCAGGCGGTGGACCGCATCGGCGGTCGGCTCGACGCCATCGAGGGCGAGCTCGCTGCGTCGGCGGGGCCGGCTCGCCGCGTCACCCGCCTCGTGGCGCTGCAGGACGCTGACCGTGCGGCACTCGACGAAGTGCGGGAGCTGGCCGAGATGCTCGCCACCGAGCTGACCTTGGCTCGGCACGGGCGCGGCGACGGGGTCGAGCCGCTGATCGTCGAGCTTCGCGCCCGGGTGGAGGCGCTTCAGAACAGCTGAGTGTGATAGAAATCGATCGCGTGCCACGAACGCGGCTCACTCTCTTCGCCATGGCGCTGGCGACAGCATGTCGTCAGGCGTCCGTGCCGCCCAGCGCCGACGCCGAATCCGTGGCCCCGGAGCCCGCGGAGGCCTCCCCACCGCCGCCCATCACGCCCGTGGTGCTCGAGCCCCGCACCCTGGTCCCCGCAGGGGAAGGCTTCAAGTGCGTGTACGAGCGTTGCGCCCGGGTCTGCACCTACCCGCGCACCGCGCGCACGCCCACGGGGTCGCCGCCTCTCCCGCCGTGCGTCGAGCGGCGCACTGCCTTCTGCTACGCGACCGAGGCCTCCCAGCCGAACCCGCCCTATGCGCTCTGCTTCGCGACCCGCGACGCCTGCGAGCGCGAGCGGGCGCAGGCGGCCGCCTCTTCCTTCGCAGCGTCGGGCTGCGAGGAGCTCTGAGTGGCCCCCGAGGACCGCGTCCGCGCCCTGGTGGCGGCCGCGCGGCGGCTGGCCGATCCCGGCGACCCGCTCGGACGCGAGGCGCGCGCGCTGTTGCCCGAGAGCACCGGGCTGTCACCGGAGAACGTCGAGCTCGCCCTGACCGAGGTCCTCGAGACGCAGCCGAGCGAAGCGGACCTCCGCGCGCTGTGTGCGTCGGTCGAGGCTGCGCCGCGCGTGCACGTCTTGCTCGCCGCCAACGTCTTCTCGGCGCCGCTGCGCGCCATCGCGCTGGCCTTGGCTCAGTCGGACGACGTGTTCGTGCGCGTCTCACGCCGCGAACCGGTGTTCGCACGGCTACTGCAGCAGGCTTCGGGCACGTTTCAGCTCACCGAGACGCTGGCACCTCGCGCGGGCGATCACCTCTGGGCCTACGGCACCGACGTCACGCTCACCGAGCTCGAGCGCGCGCTGCCGGACGGCGTAGTGCTGCACGCTCACGGCTCCGGGTTCGGCGTCGCCCTAGTCGCCGGCGATCCGAGCGCTGCGGCGCTGGCGCTCGCGCGGGACATCGTGCCCTTCGACCAGCGCGGGTGCCTGAGCCCACGCGTGGCGGTGATCACCGGGACGCGCGACGAAGCTCGCGTGCTCGCGCGCGCGCTGGCGCTCGAGCTCGAACGGGCTGCCGAGCGCATCCCGCTCGGACGCCTCGACGACGACGAGCGGGCGGAGGGCGTGCGCGTGCGCGAAGCCCTGACCTACGCCGGCGAGGTGTTCGCTGCCGGACCGGGCTGGGTTGCCCTCGACGACACCTCGGCGCGGCTGCTTCCGGCCCCGGCCGGCCGCAACCTGGTGGTCGTTCGCTCGGGCTCGGAGCTCGAGTGGCTCTCGGCGCACGCCGCCTCGATGGCGGCGGTGGGGGTGACGAGCCTCGACGGGCTGGGCGTCACGGCCTCGCGCCTCTTGCCAGAGGCTCGACTCTCCCTGTTGGGGCAGATGCAGCGACCACGCTTCGACGGCCCGGTCGACCGGCGCTCCCGGGCGCTCGCGCACCAGGTGACGCGCTCGGTGTAGAATGGCCGGCGTGACCAGGCTCTGGGCGACGCTGTGCGGGGTGTTCGGCCTGGCCGCGTGCGGCAACCCGTTCACGGGCGGCGGCGGCGCGCTCGAGGCGAAAGCGCCGGAAGCACCCGGCGGGCAGGCCAAGTGCAAGGTCGCCGCGAGCTCGGAGAACCCGCTGGTCACCGAGTGGCCCGCGTCCGAGAAGGCCAACCTCGAGGCGCGCCTGCGCGAGGGCGGCGTGGTCGTCAGCTACTCCGGCTGCGAGATGAAGCTCCTGCCGCAGTGCCGCGTGCGCGGCGCTTACGGCTGGCGGCGGACCACGACCACGACCGACGTCGTCGAGATCCACGACGCCGACGAGCTCTACGCGAAGCTGCCGCTGGGCGCCGTCTCGCTCGAAGGCGAGCTGGAGCGCAGCGGGCGTCTCGCGGTCCAGACCACGATCGCCGGGCAGCTCGAGCTCCGCGGTTGGGACAAGCACGTCGCCGACGACGCAACCTGCACCGGCGCGAGCCACATCGTCGGCGCGCTGAGCATCGGGGCGTTCAAGCTCCGCGCGGGCGGGAGCGTGAGCGCGAAGGGCGGAGTCGGCGTCACCGGTGTGGGAACGACCGGGGCAGGCAGCCAGAGCTCGGAGTCCGTGCTGCGCGAGGCGGGCACGCCCGACACCTGCAAGGAGTCCACCGACGAGTCCGCCCACGCTGAGTGCCGCTCGCCGATTCAGGTGTTCCTCTGGCCGCTGCCGAAGGAGCTGGCGGATCGGGGGCCCGCGGGCTCGGTCAAGGTGAACTTCTTGTCGGGCAATCCCGAGCACCAGTACGACGTGAACATCAACGACCGGAAGCTCTGCGCCACACCTTGTTCGCGCTGGGTCGATCCCGCCGTACCCTTCACCTTCGTGCACGAGAAGGCCTGGTACGAGCGCAACGAGCGCATCGAAATGCCCGACCTGCGCGAGCACCAGAGCAAGGGCGACAAGCTCGACGCGCGGGCCTACCCCACCAAGTCGGGCAAGCTCGCCGGCGGCATCGTGATGACGACCTTCGGCGGGATCGGGATCCTGACGGGCGCCGCGCTGATCTCGGTCGGAGCGTCGAAGGACGACGGCGGGGGCATGCTCACCGCCGGACTGATCACGCTCCCCGTGGGCATCGGCCTGACCGTGCCGGGGATCCTCCTGATCGTGAATAGCGGGTCGCGCGTCGAGATCGAGCCCACCAATCCCAACGCGCCGCCCAAAATGCCAGTCGAGGCGCGCGCATTCGACGTCGGCGTCGGCGGCGTCTTCTAGCGGTGACGTCCACCGGCTCGCCGTATCGCTCCAGGCAGGGCCCAAGCCGGGGGCGCGCCGGCTCGCGTTTCACCACTTCCGCATCACGCTCGCGGTGATGGCGGTGCTCACCGCGCTGGCGCTCGCGGCGAGCTTCACCACCAGTCCGCGCCAGATCCGAGTCCACTGCGAGCCGGTCGCCGGCCCGGCGCTCAGCTGCGACTCGACGGAGCGTTCCTTCTGGGGCGGCGGGGAACGGCTCAGGGAGCGCGTGCCGTCCGAGCCGCAGCTCTTGCCCTGGGCCCTCGGAGCTCGGCCCCTCGGCTTCGAGAGCCTCGACGTGACCATCGAGTACGGGCTGGGCCGCAACCGCTCCAGCGCCCGCGTGGCGGCCCGCTTCGCGCAAGGGCCACGGGTCGCGCTCACGGACTGGAGGCCGAGCGGCGACAGCCTGGCCGAAGGGCTGTCCGTGTTCGCGCGCACGCTGCGCGAAGGCCAGCCGGCGACGCTCGACTACCGCTCTGGCTGGGGCGGCTTGACGGCGAGTCTTCCGCTCGCCTTCGCGGCGCTCGCGCTGTTCTGGGTGTTCACCGGCCGCACACGCATCGTCTTCCATCTGGACACGGGCGCCGTGGAGACCACGACCCGGTCCCAGTGGCTCCTCCCCGCCAAACGCCGCAGCTTCGCGCGAGACGAAATCGTCGAGGCCTTCGCCGCGCAGCGGATCGGGCGCAACGATCAGAAGATCCACCTGCCGGCGCTGCGCCTGAAGAACGGCGAGCTCTTCCTGTTCGGCAAGCTGGGCTCGGCCACCCCGGTCAGAGCGGAGTTCCTCGCGAAGCAGATCAACCGCCTGCTCGAGACCGAGGAGAGCACGCACTGATCAGTACGACTCGTCCTGCTCGATGCGCGAGAGCACCCAGTCGAAGTCGCCGCTCGTGACCTTGACGCGGCAGTGTTTGCAGTGGCCGGTCATCGCGATCTCCAGCGGTGCGCCGCAGCTCGGACAGCTCGGGTCGGTGCGCGGCGCTCCGCGCTGCCCGGCGCCGCGGATCAGGGTCCAGTACTCGCTGTAACGTCGCTCCTGGTCGCGGCTCCCGCCGACCACAGTGCCTTCGCCGTCCAGCGTGAAGTCGTAGCCGGTGGCGAACACGCGGACCGTCACCGAGTCGTACACGGCGTCGCCGGTCACGCGGGCCATCTGCACCGAGAGGATGCGGGCGCCCTCGGTGTAGTTCCGGAGCCGTTGTCGTTGGTAGGCGTCGATCCAGTAGGCGAAGCTCTGGTAGACGCCGTCGCTGACGAATGGGCGCGCCAGAGCCAGATCCTGCCCGTTCCAGCTCTCCTGAAGGCGCTTGAAGGTCAGGTCGAGGCGCGCCAGAAAGGCGGGCCAGGTGACCGCTGGATCGCGCCGGCAGAGCGCCTCCCACCGGCCCTTCGCTGCCGGATCCACCACGGTCGGGAGCTCGGTCCCCATCTCGGGTGCGTGACCGCCGAGCCCTGGTGGCCGGGCCTGGCGCGTCACGTTGCGGATCTCGCGCACCTCCCAGTCGAAGTCGCCGCCCGCGACCGTCTTCTTGCAGTAGGAGCACTCCCGCCCGCGCAGCGCCTCGAGCGGGGCCCCGCAGCTCGGGCACTCGAAGACGCGCGTCTTGTCCTTGGGCTTCGAGCGGACGCCCTTCCTGCGGGCCAGGAGCCAGCGATCGACCGAGTACCAGCGCTGCTCGGCCCCCTCCGAGTAGTTGGACTCGATCTCCACTTGCACGCGGATGCTGTCGCCGTCTCGCAGCCCTTCGATGGCCACGTAGCGCATCGCCCCGACGACGATACCGCTCACTTCTTGGCGCGTGCCGAGCTCGGCCAACGCCTGGTGCGCGTCGCCCGAGATCCACGGGCCGAGCTCGGCGAGCGTGCCGCGGCCCCGATGCACGTGGGCCTCCGCGAAGAGCGCGACCACGAAGTCCTCGAAGAGCACCACGGAGAAATTGGGATCGTGCTCGGAGATCCCCTCGATGGCGGCGCGCATCTCGCTCTGGCGCTTGCCCTTGATCCGGCTCTGCTCGAGCTGGGCGCCCGCCTCTTCCATGCGCTCGCGCAGCTTCTCGGCGCCGGCGTCCCAGCGTCGCGGCTCGGCGCTGGTCCAGTCCCGCGCCTGACCCGAGCCTTCGCGGTTCCGCACGAAGAACACGTAGGCGCCGATTAGGAAGATGACGGCTACTCCGAGCGGCGGGTTCTCGAACAAGAGCACGATCAGGCCGCCGAGGTCCCCGCCGCCGGAGCTCCCCGACGAGCCCGAGCCGCTCGACGACCACCCGCTCGACGAGCCCGACCGCGAGCTCCCGCTGCTGCTGCTGCTGCTCGAGGACGAGCTGCCGCTGTAGGTCTGGCCGCCCCCTGGTCGAGCGAGCAGCGGAAACGCCACGAGCGCGAACGTGAGGCCGAGGAGCAAGGCCGCGACCAGGCGCCTGCCTCGGCCGCTCATGACACGCTCACCGTGTCCGGTAGCTCGTTCTCGTCGTCGTCGGCCCGCGGCAGCGCCTGGGCCAGAGGCTCGGCCAGCCCGTCCAGGGCCGCGATCAGTCGCGCGAGATCGGGAGACTCGGAGAGCACGCGCTCCACTTTCGCGAGCGCCTCGCCCAGCTGCTCGAGCTCGATGCCGACGTCGGGGATGACCACGACCTTGCGCTCGAACATCGACACGAAGACGAGCAGCCCGGTGCGCTCCCGGGTGCGACTGACACCCAGCTCGACGAACGCGGCGCGGGCGGCCGTGGTGACGTTGCTCTCGAGCCGCTCTCTGGACGCGAGCAGCCGACGCACGGGCGGGATCCACGCCGAGAGCGCCATGCCCAGCGCGAACAGCAGGGGAAACTCCAGCGCGAAGACCTCGATGCGGATCGGCGCAGGGTGGAACAGGAACACCAGCAGACCGGCGAACGAGAGGACGAAGCCCAGGATGGAGTCCGCGTCGGCGTACCGGCCGGAGCTGGCTCGGACCGCGACCATCACCTCGGCCGCGCTCTTGGCTTCGATGCGCTCGATGGCTCTGGCCACCTCCCGCTCGGCGTCCTTCTCGTAGAAAGCGCGGACCGACATCTCGCGCGCTACTCTCGCGCGAACTCCTGACAAACGCCAGCCGACCCTAGGCGCCCCCCGGCGCCAGCGCGAGCAGCACTCGGTCCTTCGGCCGCACGTGGAAGAGCAAGCTGCGCAGCGGTGCCTCCGCCATGATGCTCTCCCAGGTGCGCCGGCGCGGGCGCTTCATCTGATCCGCCAGGGCGTCCGGGAAGCCGGTCAGCGGATCGGTGTCCTCGATCAGGATGGCGTGTTGGTGGATCAGGCCGTCGGCCTTCTTGCCCTGGATCGCCACGACGTCACCAGGGCGGAAGCGGTCGGCGTTGTCGCTCAAGAAGCGGAAGAAGCGCGTGCGCTCGCCGAAGGGAATGCGCTCCTCCGGCTTCATCCGCCGGTGCTCGAACAGCTCCGGGTTGTCCTCGGCGAACTTCTCGAACGCCAGCACCGCGCGCCGGTTCTTGATGCCGAATTCGTCGAAGTCGAGCCCGCCTCGCTTGCGCCCGAGCTCCGACCCCCGGGGAACGTACCAGGTGCCGGAAGCCCGCTCGAAGCTGTCGAGCACGAAGTCCACGCACATCTGCGGCGGGAGCGGCCGGCCCTTGCCGTCGAAGACCGGGTAACTCTGCTCCTCGTGGCTGAAGAAGGGCTGACCGCGCAGGTACGCCCAGCGCCACCCCGGCCGGAGCTGGCCGTCGCGCTCGGCGGTCTTCTCGTCCTTCGGGCGATCGAAGGGCACGGCCTCGGCCACCTGCTCGTCCACGGCCGAGCGCAGTCGCGCCAGCGCGGACCGCCGCCGAGCGTCAGCCTCACGGAAGCTGGCCACCCGCGCGCGCTCCTCGCGCGAAGCGTCGAGGCAGGCGATGGACAGCTCGGCACCGCTGGAGGCGAGCGCGACTCTCACCCAGCTCGAACCGAAGCGCAGCTCGGCCACGAGACCCTTCTCCGTGCGGCGCTCGATGCGCGCGCGATCGAAGCCAGTCTCGTGCGCCAGCGCCCGCAGGTCGCGGTGCAACGGAGCGCCGAGCGCTGCTCGGCTGGTCGCGACGCGGTCGCCGAGCAACAACTCCGCCGGGCGCCCGTCGGCGTAGTGGTAGCTCGGGAAGCGCCCGCTCTTCTTCGCGAGCTCGAACACGCGCTCGCCCCGCTGGAGCACGATGGCGGGCTCGTCGAACAGCGCCGGCAGGTCGAGCAGCGTCACCAGCGCGAGCGCCTCCTGCGGGTCGTTCGCGTAGACGTAGCCTTCGCGCAGGACCAGCTCGCGGAGCGTCGCGCGGTCGCCGCGATGCCGAGTGAGCAGGCCCTTCACGCTGGAGAAGCCGGGCTTGTCCGCGAGCACGCGCGCCCGTGGGTCCTCGCTGCGCCGTGGCTCTCTCAGCCAGACCAGCGGCTCGCCGCGGGCGCGTCCGAAGATCTCGGCTCGTCTCTCGTCCAGCTCCGGCGTCCCGGGGAGCGCCGGCTCTGCCCCGAGCTCGCGGATGCGGGCGCGGCAGCCGTCGAGCTCCGCGTCGCTGGGTGGCTCGAGCGCAGCAGGTGTCGAGCTCGGGGGCGTGGGCGGCGGCGGCTCTCTTCCGCAACCGGCGACGACCGGGAGCACCAGGGCCATGAAGACGCCGAACCGCATCTCGCCCATGGTAACGCCGGCAAAGCGCGTGGCATTCACTTCCTTCTCCGCATCGAAGAACCGCGCTAGCTTGGGGTGGAGGGCTCGGATGGCAAACGTGACTGCTCGTGGTGTGCTCGTTGTCGGAGCGCTGGCGCTCGGGGTCGCCGGAGTCTCTGCGTGCGGGGATGACGACGGCGGCGGGGGCGGCTCCGGCGGAGGCGCTGCCGCCAGCGGCGGGGGCTCGGGAGGAGCAGCCGGCGCAGCGGGAGCGGCCGGCGCTGCCGGCGGCGGGGGAAGCGCCGGGCAGACCTGCGGCAACGGAAAGCTCGAGGGCACCGAGGAGTGCGATGACGGCAACTTCGTCGGCGCGGACGGCTGCGAGAACACCTGCGACTTCACCTGCGAGGCGGCCAGCGACTGCGACGACGGTGATCCGTGCACCGGCACCGAGTCGTGCGGCGCCGACCACGACTGCGCGCCGGGCACACCCCTCGCCGAGGGCACGGACTGCGGCAACGGGCAAGTGTGCGTCAACGGTAACTGCGTGTCGCCCCAGTGCGGCGACGGCCAGAAGCAGAGCGGCGAGGAGTGCGACGACGGCAACGCGGTCAGCGGCGACGGCTGCGACTTCTGCAAGTTCTCGTGCCTGTCCACTGACGCCACGCGGGACTGCACGAAGACCGGCGATGCCTGCGCGGGCACGGACAAATGCGACGACGCCAAGCACACCTGTACGGCAGGGACCAAGCTCGGCGAAGGCGCCTCCTGTGACTCCGGTGCCGGCAAGTGCCTGAGCAGCGTCTGCACGCTGCTCACTTGTGGCAACTCGCAGCTCGATGCTGGCGAGGACTGCGACCCGCCGACGTCCGGCAGCTGCAGCCCTCAGTGCAAGAAGATCGTCACGCCGGTCTGCGGCAACGGGACCATCGAGCCGCCGGAGCACTGCGACGACGGCAACACGGAGAATCTGGACGGCTGCGACTCGAAGTGTGCGTACGAGACCATCCTGCGCATGATCGACCTCGACATCCGGGGTGGCGCGGCGCCCAGCTTCTGCAGCGTGACCAAGAACCAGCTCGGCAACGTGGCGCTCACGCCCACGGCGCTGAATTCCCTGAACACCGACCTGCAGAAGGGCATCGACGCGGGAACGACCAACCTGATGGTGCAGCTGCTCGGCCTGGAAGAGCTGACCGGCACCGCCGACTCCGCGCTCGAAGTGGGCGTGCTGTCCGGCAGCCTGGACCCGGCGAAGACCGGCTGGCCCACCGACGCCTCGAACCCCATCGACTGGTGGTTCAAGGTGGAGGGCACCAGCGTGGACGCGGCGGGCCTGCCCACCGGCAAGATCGGCGGCGGCGCCATCACCGCGAAGGTGCTGACCGCGGGCCCGAGTCAGATCGATCTCGCCCTGACCCTCGGCGGCAGCGCGGCGGTGCTCGGCATGCGCGACGCCAAGCTCCGCGGCGCAGCCAGCGGGACCCCCGACGTGCCCGCCCCGCCGCCGGCGTCGCTCGGCGCAGGCCTGACGGTCTTCAAGGAGCTCGTCGCCAACCAAGGCAACCAGGGCCTGTGCGGCAACGTCACCGTGGACTCGCTGGCGAAGATCCCGATCCCGGAGGTGCTCACCGCCGGCGTCGCCGCCTGCCAGGACTGCCCGGGTTCGAAGAAGTACACCTTCTGCGGCAAGGACCAGCCCGTGAGCGAGAGCTGCAATTCGCTGCTCGACGCGCTGGTCGGCGGCTGCAAGGGCCTGGCCTGCGCGCTCTCCGCCATCAACCCGACCCAGCCCGACGTGGCCAAACCTGGCGGCTCGCTCACGAAGCTGGCGAACCAAGGCGCGCTGAACAAGATCCCCAGCGCCGACGTGACCGGCAACCAGGACGCCTACTCGTCGTTCCTGTCGTTCCGCGCTCGCCGCGCGCACGTCACCGGAAAGAAGTGACCAGCACCCAGAGCCCGAGCGCGATCAATCCGGCGCCGAGCACGCGCACGAGCTTCGCGAGCAACGCTCGCTCGAAGCGCTCGCGATAGCGCGCCGCCAGCGCCGCCACGGCGGCGAACCACAGCACCACGCCGGCGAAGCTGCCCGCGGCCAACCACGGCACGCGCTGCGGGTCCGCCGCCAGCCAGCCGTTCGAGTAGGTGATCGCCGCGACGACGCTCCAGGTGGCGAGAAAGGCCGGGTTCGTACCGACCAGGAGAAAGCCCGTCGCGAAGCCGGCGCCAGCGCGTTCGCTCTCGCCTCCCTCCGCCGCCTTCTTCTTCCGGAGCAGCAGCGCGCCGAGCGCCACGAGCAGCGCCGCGCCTGCCAACCGGAGCCCCAGCTCGAGCTCCGCGTGCCGGGCCAGGAGCCCTGCGAAACCCCAGAACGCCAGCGCCACGTACAGGCTCTCGGCGAGGGCGCCGCCAGCGGCCAGGGCGAGCGCACGCCGCGGCTTGCCCTCGAGCCCGCTGGCGATCACCAGGAAGAGCAGGGGGCCAGCAGCGGGGATCGAGCCGACGAAGCCCAAGCCCACTCCCAGCGCGAAGGCGACGAGCCCCATCGGTCGAGCCAGCGTATCATCGCCGCCTTCTACGGATTGAACGGCTGAACGTTCGCGGTCACACTCGTGCCGGTGATCGCGCAAAGGTCGGGGATCTCGGTGTTGCTCCTTGCCGTGCCCCTGGCCCTGGGGTGTGGTCACGACGAGCGCCTCACGCCGCCGGACGGCGCCGCCACGGTCGGCTTCGACGAGCAAGCCACGTCGGAGCTTCGAGCCGTGGGCGTGGACAAGTACTTCGGGCAGTTCGAGCCGCAGAAGGTGCAGAGCTACGACAACGTGGACGTGTACACCTTCGCGCCGCGCGACGACGGACCCACCTGCCTGTACGGCTCGCCGTTCCGAGTCTCGGTGCGCGACATGGGCTCGAAGGACACGATCATCTACCTGCAAGGCGGCGGCGCGTGTTGGAGCGCGCTCTGCGCGGCCAACGAGGACGCGAGCATGGGCGTCCAGCCCATTGGTTGGACCGACGAGAGCGCGGAGCGGAACCCGCCGCTCGCGGGCTTCAACGTCGTGTTCGTCGCCTACTGCGACGGCTCCGTCTTCAGCGGGGACAACGTCATCACGGGAAAGGACGGCAAGGTCGAGCGGCGGCACCGCGGGCTCGCCAACCTGTCGGCTGCACTGGACATCGCGAAGAAACGCTTCCCGTCACCGCGCCAGCTGGTGCTGTCCGGCTCCAGCGCCGGCGGCTACGGCACCATCCTGGGGACCGCGGTGGTGCGTTTGGCGTATCCCGACACTCCGCTCCTGGTGCTGAACGACGCCGGGCCCGGCGTGACGAACCCCGCCGACGACTCCTTGATGAAGGGAGCCACGGAGGAGTGGAAGGCGATGCAGTTCGTGCCCGCTTCCTGCGAGGGCTGCATCGCGAGCGGACAGTTCACCGGCGTGGTCAAGTGGGGTCTGGACCACGACCCGAGCTTGCGCGTCTCGACCTTCTGCGCCCGCGAGGACTTCGTCATCTCCAACGTCTTCTTGAAGATGACCGGCGCGGAGTTCGAGAAGGTGCTGCTCGAAGAGACCGGCAAGGTCCACGACGCGCACCCCGATCGCTTCAAGCGCTACTTCTGGCAAGGGGCGGCGCACACCGCCATCCTGGCTGGCTACTACGACCTCGAGATCGACGGCACCAAGCTGATCGACTTCGTTCAGGCCGCGCTGGACCAGAAGCCGGAGTGGCGCGACCTGATCGAGTAGCTCACTCGGTGGCGACGCTCACTACGCCGCCCTCGACGGGTCGGTCGAGGGCCCGGCGCGCGCCGTGACGCGCCGCCTCCATGGCGCGCACGCCCTCGTGCAGGTGGAACGGACCGGAGCGAGGCAACCCCTCGAGCACCAGCGCGACCAGCCCCGGGCGCTTCGGAGGAACGAGGCTCCTGTCGCGCTTGCTCCGCCAAGGCGAGCGCGAGGCCAGGTGGTGGTGCAGGACACGCCCTCCGCTCGGCACCCCTTCGAGGCCCGGGCGATCGAGGATGCCGCCGTCCAGGAGCGGGCGCCCCTGATGCCAGGTCGGCTGAAACAGCACGGGGAGCGTGCAGCTCGCCTGAATCGCAGGTGCGAGCTCGCCCTCCCGCAGCACCCGCGTCGAACGCGACAGCACGTCGAACACCGAGAGCAGCGCCGGGACCCGGCACGCTGCGAAGTCGTTCACGGGGAGCAGCTCCTCGATGCGCGCGCGAAAGCGCCGGCCGCGCAACAGGCCGAGCCCTGGCGCCGGGTCCCAGAAGTCCTCCCGCCGCAAGCGCCCGAGCTCCGCGTCGAGGCGCGCGGAGTCGAGCCCCGCGGCCCAGAGCCCCGCGACCAGCGCGCCGGCGCTCGAGCCGCTGACTCGCTCCGGCAGAAGCCCGGCTTCCTCCAGCGCCGACAGCATGCCGGTGTGGGCGAAGAACCCGAAGAAGCCGCTCGACATCGCGAGGGTGAACGGCTCTTCGGCGAGCCAGGAGCGCAGAGTCGGCGGCATCGGTCGGGTCGCCATTTCTAGCATGGACCGTCCCTTGCGCCGCGAGCCGAAGGGCCCTAGCAAGAGCCAGATGAGCAAGTGGAAGCAGATCTTGTTCGCCTCCTCGCCGCGCAACCTCGACGTCGCTCTCCTGCTCTTGCGCGTAGGCTTCGGACTGTCGATGGCGCTGGCCCACGGCCTCGGCAAGGCGCGCGACATCCCGGGCTTCAGCGCCAAGATCGCGGCCCGCGTCCCGCTGCCCGAGCTGCTCGGACCAGCGGCGGCGCTCAGCGAGTTTCTAGGAGGCCTCCTGGTGGCGCTCGGCCTGTTCACCCGGCCCGCCGCCGCCTTCGTGCTGATCACGATGGGCGTCGCGGCCTTCCACATCCACGCCGCCGACCCGTTCTCCAAGAAGGAGCTCGCGCTGGCCCACGGTCTGGTCGCCCTCGCCATCGCCATCGCTGGCCCGGGGCGCTTCAGCCTGGACGCGCGGCTGTTCGGGCGCTCAGCCCGGCTTCCCGTCGACGCGGGGTGAGCTCAAGATCGGCGCGTAGACCCACAGAAACGCCACGAACGCGAGGGCGAACAACACGCCGGCGGTGGTCATCGAGTGCCGGTACGCCGTGCTCCCGCCCAGCGGACCGAACACGCGCACCAGCGCCGACACCACCACCGCACCGAAGGCCACGCCTACCAGCGGCCTGACCGCGAGCAAACGTCCGGTGTGCCCGAGCGACACGCGGGCCATCATGCCCAGGGTCAGGCAGCCGATCGCGCCGGCGGTCAGCGCGTGCAGCGCGGCGCTGGCGCTGATGGCCGGAGTGAGCAGCATGGACCCTCGCAGGACCAGGCCGAGCGCGACGAAAGCGTGCCCGGCGTGCAGGATCCACAGCAGCGGATCGCGCCAGGTGTGGCGCGTGCCCCAGGTCGTGCTCCGTGACAAGACGAGGAGCCCGGCGACCACGGCCAGACCCGCCACGAGCCGCTCGTCGAGCGCCGCGAGATCCGCGATGGCCGTCGCCAGCACGGCGGTGGAAGCACCGAGGTCGAGCCGCGGCAAGTTGCGGATGGTCTTCTGGCCGGTGGCGTTCCGGGTGAACATCGGCACGATGCGCCCGGTCATCACCACGATCATCAGGATGACGGCGTAGGTGGCGAGCCATGCGCCCTTGCGCACGAAGCCCGGCGCGACGCCGAGCGCGTCCAGGTGCATGCCGAGGTTCGCCACGAACAGGAGCGCGAGCATGCCGACGAACTGGTAGTTGCGCTTGTTCTGCGTGGCGAGCATGGGTCGGGCGCACACCACGGCGAGCGCCGGCAGGAACGCCAGGTCCACCAGCGCGACCGCGGGTCTCGGCAAGTGGTCGGCGAACAGCACGACGACGCGGCCGGCGACCCAGAGCCCGGCGAGCGCCCCGAGCAGCCCGCCGACCGCGGTCTCCTTCGAGGTCCAGTTGCCGACGGCGGTGAGCAGGAAGCCGGCGATCACCGCGACGGCGAAGCCGAAGAGCATCTCGTGCGCGTGCCAGAAGGTGCCGCCGAAGTAAGCCCCGGGGTTCATCTTCCCGTTCAGGGCCAAGAGCCAGAGCGGCATCGCGAGCGCTGCGTATGCCGCGGCCAGCAAGAAGAACGGGCGGAAGCCTTTGCGGAGCAGCGCCGGCGCGACCTCGGTCGTCGAGGTCGGTCCGGACTGCAGGAGAGAACGTTGCACCACGGGGCAGGACTTAGTGCCGGCACCCCATCGAGCCAAGCCCCAACATGACGACGCTCAGGCTTCAGCTTCGCGCCCGACGACCGAGGGCGATCCAGAGCGGGATCCCGAGCGCCGGCAGCGCCACCAGGTCGGTCGCGTCCCGCGCGAGGGCCACGCGCCAGAGCCCCGGCAGCTCCAGGCCGCTGGCGAGCGCGCGCGCCGCCCCGAACGGCCACTGCAAGAGCCCGAGCCCTACGCGATAGGTCTCGGCTCCGAGCACGCTGGTCTTGACCCAGGCGAAGACCGCGCCGGTGAGCAGCACCGCGCCTAGCACGACGGCGCGCCGCCGGGCCCGCGCCCCGAGCCCTAGCTCGAGCAGCGAGAGGAGAAAGAGCGGGAAGAACACCAGCCCCGCGAAGTCCGAGAGCTTGCCGGTGATCAGGCCGGGATACGCGCGCTTGAGCACGTGGTCGTTCAGCACCAATGTCCCGATGGCAACCAGCGCGACCGGGTGCAGCAGCGTCGCGCCGGGAGCGACGGGGCGAGGCAGCGCCACGCTGCTCAATCCTCCACCACCTTCACGTAGCTGTCCTTCGGCGGTCCGTCTCCGCTGCCGGACATCGACGCCGTGAAACGCCAGTCGAAGAACACCCTCTCCTGCGGTGCGCCTTCTTCCAGGCGCACGGTCACGGTGTAGCCTTGCTCGCAGGGCTTGGTCTCGCACTCCTGGTGCTGACCCAGGGAGATGACCGTGTCGCGGCGGCGTCCGGGCCCGACCAGCTTGGCTTCGTCCGCGCGGTACACGCCCTCTTGAACCGGGCTACCGTCGTCCTTGGCAATGCTCACGCGCACCATCGCGGCGGGGTTCAGATCCCACTTCAGCGTGCCGGAGACGCGCACGGTGTGCTCGTCGCTGCTCTCGACGCTGAAATGACGCACGGACTCGGGCGCGCTCGCGCCGAGCTCGTCGTGCAGGCCCGAGACCTCGTCGTCCACGTCCCAGGTGGGCTGCGAGGTGGCGATGGACGCGAGCGCCGCCGCGACGACGCCCAGGTAGCCGAGTACGCGTTGGGATCGCATTCAGAGCGCCAGTCTGAGCCGAGTCCGGCCGTCCGTCGACGTCTCCGCCAGCCCGGGCAGCGGCAAGTGCTGGTTCTTCGCGTAGACCGGGTGCTTGCCGTGCTCTCTGAACCACTCCGCCACGCTGGCGGTCCGGTACATCTTCTCGACGATCTGCCGCCAGCCCACGCCGGTGTTGTAGGCGCAGAACGAGATCTCTCCAAGCTGCGTGCCGTAGGGGATGATGCACATCTCCGTGCGCCGGAAGTCGTAGTTGAAGAGGTCCTGGAAGTGCATGCCGGCGACGAACAGGAAGCGCCACTCGAACCGCCGCGCGTCGCCCTCGCTCGCGCCGATGCGTCCGCCGCTCGCGCCCATCTGGCTCAGCACCTGACGGACCAGGGTGCCGAGGTCGAAACCCTCCGGCGCCTTGTCCGCCCGGAAGTTGCGCAAGAGCGTCAAGCCGACCTCCGCCAGCGTGCGCTTCTTGCCCAGCCCGGCGTCGGCGATCGCCGTGAGGTCGCGCAAGACCTGGGGCAGATCGAGCAGCTCGGCGACCGGCACCATCTGCTTGGTGCGCTTGTTGACCAGGAGCACGGTGCCGATGCCGCAGTTCGGGTGGCAGCCGCATTTCAGCGAGCCGAACTCCGCGTCGGCGCCGAGCGTGAGATCGACCACGTCGCTGAAGGGGTTCATCGCCGAGAGCGGGAACCAGTCCCGCATCGGCTCGGTGGCGCCGAGCTGCTCGTGCAGGTCGCGGGCCAGGTGGCTCAGCGTGTAGCGCTGCGCTCTCCGCGTCGCGTCGTCCACGTCCTCGTCTCGCCCTGTGAAGCTCACCGGCTGGAACGAAACCACCGTGACCTTGTCGGCGTTGTCGATGGCGAAGCGCACGATGCGCCCGACCTCGGCGTCGTTCACGCCTTTCACCACGGTCACCACCAGCACCACGTCGATGCCCGCGGCGGCCAGGTTCTCGATGGCGCGGAGCTTCACGTCGTAGAGGTTCCCCACCTTGCGGTGCGCGTTCCGTTCGTTGCCGATGCCGTCGAACTGTAGGTAAGCCAGCCGCAGTCCCGCGGCCTTCGCCTGCCGGCAAAACTCGGGATCTTGCGCGAAGCGGATGCCGTTGGTCGCGCACTGCACGCAGAAGTAGCCGACGTCCCGCGCGTAGCGGACGGAGTCGAGGAAGGCGGGGTGGAGCGTGGGCTCGCCGCCGGAGAACTGCACGCTCATCTGGCGCTTCGGCTTCACGCCGAGCGCATCGTCCAGGATGCGCTTCACGTCGTCGAGCGACAGCTCGTGGACGTAGCCGACCTGGTTCGCGTCCATGAAGCACGGCTCGCACATCATGTTGCAGCGATTGGTCAGATCGACGGTGAGCACCGCCCCGCGGCCGTATTTCACGCTGGAGCTGCCGTGGTCCCTGAGGCTGGTCTTGGGCGCCAGGTAGTCGCGCCCGGGGAACAGGCTCTCGATGCGCGCGAGGAACTCGGCGTCGATGCTGATCACCTCGTCGAAGCGGCCGTGCTTCGGACACTCCTTGTGCATCCAGACCTCGCCGTCCCGCTCGACCAGCTCGGCGGGGATCTCGCCGGGGTGGTGGTGCAGAAGGTCCACGGGCTTCGTGCCGGCCAGCACCGCCTGCCGCACCTCCTTGACGCAGGTCGGACACAAGGAGTCGGTGCGGCGCGGGAAGCCGAGCTCGGGAAACGAGCGATCTTTGCCGCGGATCAGCGGCGCCGGTGCCCAACCGGGCTGCTTCGGCGCGCCCGCGCTGCGCGCGTTGTAGGCCTCTACCCATGGCCAGAGCGCGTTCGCCAGAGAGGTGGCCAAGGTCGTCGCGCGAAGTCGGGCAGTCGGGCTGAGCATTGGGGCGCGGGAGGATAGCAGAGGACGCCCGATTCCAAGCTACAGTCCCCGAGCCATGCTGGAACGGCCGCTCTGCATCGTGGGCGACGTGCACCTCGCCGAGGCGGCTCGCGAGCCGGTCGGCTCGGCGCTCGCGGCGCTCGTGGCGGACCATCCGGAGCACGAGCTGGTGCTGAACGGCGACACCTTCGATCTCTCCACAGACCCGCCGTCGCGAGCTCCGGAAGAGAGCGTGGTGAGCATCTTGACGTCCCACCCGAAGGTGCACGACGCGCTCTCGGCGCACGTCGCCCGAGGCGCGCCGCTGACGCTGGTGGCGGGCAACCACGACGCCGCCATCGCGCGGCCGGCGGTGATCGAAGCCCTCCGGGCCAGGCTCGGCGTGGGTCTCGGGGTCGTGCCCTGGCTCTTGCGACGGGGCTCGGTGCACGTCGAGCACGGGCACCTCTACGACCCGGACAACGCGCCCACGCATCCGCTCTCGCCCTGGAGCTTCGAGACCGAGCCGCTCGGCGTCGCGCTCACGCGCCGCTTCGTGGCGCCGAGCGGCGCCTGGGAGTTCTCCCACGGCGACGAGACGACCCCGCTCGACGGGTTGCTCCGGACCTTCCGCGTGTACGGCCTGCGCGCGCCGCTCACCGTGATCCGCTATTACGCCACGGCGGCGGCGCTGACGGTCGCGGCGGGACGCCAGCCCGGCGTCGCCGAGGAACGCGCGGCGGGGGCGAAGGCGGTGTCGGCCCTGGCGCGCGAGCTCTCGCTCGACGCGGACGCGCTGCGAGCGCTCGCGCTCGCTTCGACAAACGCCACGCACCACCGGCGCGGCGCCACCTTCCAGAGGCTGTACCTCGACCGCTCTCTGGCCACGGTGTGCCTCGCGGGCTCGCTCGCTGCGGCGCTCCTGGGCTCGCCGGCAGGCGCCGGCATGGCCGCGCTCGCGGCGAGCTACCTGGGTTTCTCGATCTCGCGCGGAACGAACCGCTACGGCGGGATGCTCGAGCAGCGCCTCGCCGACGCAGCAGCGCGCATCCGCGAGCTGACGCAAGCGACGCTCGTGGTGCTGGGCCACTCGCACCGCACGCTGTCCCAAGCGGGCCACCTGAACCCCGGCTCGTTCGGCTTTCCCGACGGCGGCGCGCGGCGCTTCGTGCTGGTGGAGCGGGACGGGAGCGCCCGGCTGGGAGAGCTCTGAAGAGCGACCTCGAAATCACCCCACAACTGGTGCGTGCCCCGTCCCGATGGAGGCCCATGCGGCGTTCCTTCCGCGCACTTGCCTCGACCGCCCTGACCACGTTGGCACTGGCGCTGGCCTCGCCGCCGGCTCGGGCCGGTGGAGCTGACCTAACGCGCATCTCCCTGCCCACCGGCCCGGCCTCCATCGAGGGACTCGGCAAGAGCTTCTCAGCCACCCTTTCGTCGGGCACCGCCAGCTACGTCATCGACATTCCCGTCCCGCCGGCCGCCGGAGGATTCGGTCCGAAGCTCGCCCTCGTGTACGACGGCGGAAGCGGCGTCGGCGAGTTGGGCATGGGCTGGCAGCTGGGTGGATTGGTGACCCTCCGGCGCCGGACCGACGACGGCCTGCCCCAGTTCGGAGGAAGCGACCTCTTTCAGCTCGACGGACTGGGTGCGCCTTGCGAGCTGGTGCAGGTCTCGCCCGGCGTGTTTCGTCCGCTGGAGGAGCGTGGCGCGTTCGCTCGCGTGACGCGCGGCGCATCCGGCGACACCTGGGAAGTGCGGGACAAGTCGGGAGTCACCTACCGCCTCGGCGGTACAGGCTGGTTCGAAGCGGAAGGAAGCAAGGTCGCGGCCTATCTCCTGCGCGAGCAGGTCGACCTGCACGGTCACCTCATTGCGTACGAGTGGGATGCGAGCTCAGGGCACGGGCTGCTGAAGAAAATCGTCTGGAACGACTTCGGCCCAGAGGTCCGAAACTCGATCGAGCTCTCGTACGAGGCACGACCTGATCCGGTGGTACGCCACTCCGCGGGGATCCGACAGGTCATCGAACAACGCCTGGCAAGCGTGGTCGTCCGCCACGGGGCGCTCCAGGTCCGCCGCTACGCGCTGACTTATGCCAGCATCGACGCGCACTCCGTATTGCAGGGCGTGGCGGCCACTGGCAGCGACGACGCGACCGCCATGCCGCCCGTTGCTTTCGAGTACACCGAAGCCAGCTACGCAGCCGACGGTCAGGTCGTCAGCATGACCACGCCGCCCGGCCACGGTCTGACCAATCCGGACGCGGAGCTGGCCGACCTCAACGGCGACGGTTTGCCGGACCTATTGCTGGCCAAAGCCGGTGCCTATCGCAGCTACGTGAACCACGACGGCAAGGCGTGGCTACCCGGCGAGGACTGGCAGACGTCCGACAGCCCGTCGGCGTCCCTGAGCTCGCCGGGCACACAGATGGCGGACGTCGATGGAGACGGCGCGCTCGATCTCGTGCTCAAGAGCGGGCTCGCCGACTTCCGCTTCTTCCCCGGGAAGTCGGCGACCAGCTTCGGCGCGAAGGTCCAAATCCCCACGGTGCCCAACATAGACTTCGACCACCCCGACGTTCAGCTCGCCGACCTGGACGGAGATCGTCGCGCCGACGCGGTGATCTCCGGCACCAGCGGCTGGGCCGTGGCCTACAACTTGGGCGGAAACGACTTCGCTGCGCCTGCCAAGCTGGGCGTGATCGATCCCAAACAGGTCCTTCACTTCGCGGACGGTCACACCTCCCTCTGCGACGTGAACGGGGACCGCGTGCAGGACGTTTGCTACCTGCTTTCTGGCTCACTCGCTTTCTGGCTGGGACGCGGACGGGGCACCTTCGAGCCCGCGGCCTCTGGCAGCGGGGTACCCCCGTTCGACCCGTCGAGCCCATGGGAGCTGCGGGACTTGAACGGTGACGGCTGGGTCGATCTGGTGCACGTGGGCGCGAATCAGGTGCGCTTCGTGTTGGCCTCGGCGCCAGGCAAGTTCGGCGCCGAGCGGTCCATCGGCGGCGTCCCGCCCAAGCTCCCGAGCACGGTGGTGCGCTTCGCCGACATGAACGCGTCGGGCACCACGGACATCCTGTGGATCGACGTCACCGGGTCGCCGGACGTGGCCTGGCGCTATCTCGAGCTCTTTCCGAGCGGACGCAGCGGACTTTTGCGCAAGATCGACAACGGCCTCGGCGGCACCACGACCATCACGTACGGAACCGCAGCAGCAGACGCCGCCGCCGCTCGCGCGGCAGGCAAGCCGTGGGACACACGCATCAATATCGCGCTGCCCGTGGTGAAGGCCATCAAGTTCGACAGCGGGCTCTCGGACCCGTCCGAGACGACGCACTATGTCTACCACGACGGCTCGTACGACGTGGTAGGGCGGACCTTCGCCGGCTTCGGTGGCGGCGAGGAGATCAACGACGGGGACTCGAGCACACCCACGTTGATCACCCGCAGCCGCTTCGACACCGGCCTCTTGCACCGGGTGCTGCGTGGCGCGGTCCTCAGCGTCGAGACGCGCGACGCACAAGGGAAGATCTTCTCGAAGGTCGACAACCAGCATCAGGTCGTGACCGTGGCCAAGAGCCTCGACGGCCGACCCATCGAGTACGCCTATCGGTCGAGCGAGTCGAAACAGTTCATCGAGGGAACTGACCTCACGGCTGCTCGCCACACGCTCACCGAGTGGGAGCAGGACGGCTGGGGCAACGTGACCGTCCAGCGCGAGTTCGGCGAGGTCGTCGGCGGCGACCTCTTGGCGGGCGGCGACGAACGCATCACGCTCACCACCTACGCGCAAGACACGGTCGATTGGGTGCTGGGACGCCCCGCCACCCGCGAAGTCCAGAACGCCGCGGGCAAGCGCCTGTCGCTCACCCGGACCCGCTACGACGGCCCGTCCTTCGTGGGTCTTCCGCTGGGGAAGGTGACGCGCGGCGATGTCACGCGGGTCGAGCAATGGGTCGGCCCCGGGCCGGAGCAGTTCGTGCCGCAGACCGAGAACGCCTACGACACCGACGGCAACGTGACGGAGAGCCGGGACGCCGCGGGTGGCGCCCGCCGGTTCGCGTGGGATCCGGCCGACCATACCTCGCTCGTCGGCGAGACAATCGTTCTCGGTAACCGCGAATTGGTCGCCACCACCAAGGTGCACCGCGCGTTCGGCAAGCCGCTCAGCGTGACCGGATTCGACGGGCAGACGACCGTGTTCGCCTACGACGCGCTCGGGCGGCTCACGGCCATCGCTCGGCCTGGCGACAGCCTCGACGCGCCGACCTTGGCGTACGAGTACGTGCTCGGCGCACCGTTGTCGCGCATCGTCACGCGCTCGCGCATTTGGAACGGCAAGGACGACGTCGAGATCCACGAGAGCCTCCTCGACGCGCGAGGCAGAAGCCGCGGCCGGATGCTGCGGGACGACTCGGAGCGATGGGTGCTGGACGGGGTCAAGCTGCTCGACGCGCGCGGCAACGCGCGGCGCGACGTGCTGCCCCGCTTCGTGGGCCAGGCCGAGCACGACTTGCCGCCGTTACTGGACGAAGCCCCTGGGACCGATCAGCAGCGCGACGCCACCGGGCGCGTCACCGAGCGCCGACTGCCGAGCGGAATCAGCAGCCGGATCGTCTACGTGCCCTTCGGCACACAGACCTGGGACGGCGCGGCCAACGATACCGCGTCGCCCTACGAGCACACTCCTGCGTTGGAGATGAGGGACGGGCTGGGGCGGCTCGCGTCCATCTCCCACACGCTCGAAGGCAAGGTGCTGAGCGAGACCTACGAGTACGACGCGGCGGACAACCTCTTGTCGAAGACCGATCCCGAGGGTCACGTTTCCCGCTTTGCCTACGACGGTCGCGGGCTCAGGATCGTCATCGACGACCCGGACGCGGGCAAGCACACGCTGGCCTACGACGACGCCGGGAACCTGGTCGAGCACCACCGCCCGGACGGGAGCGTCGGTCGCGACGACTACGACGTCCTGGGGCGCAAGCTGAGCGAGGACTGGGACGGGGATGGCGAGCCCGAGGTGGAGTTCTCGTACGACGAGCACCCGGACTACCCGAACGACTCGGGCGCGCGCGGCCGGCTCGTGAGCACGCGGGACCCGAGCGGCACCACGACGCGAAGCTACGACCAGCGCGGCAACGTGGTGCGCCTGCTCCAGGTCGTCGAAGGAAAGAGCTTCGAGACCGAGACTCGCTACGACGCGCAGGATCGGCTCTACCTCCAGGGCTACCCGGACGGCTCCTCGCTGCGTCTCCACCGCAACGGGCGCGGGCGGGTGTCGGGCTACGGGCGAGCGGTGGAGATCGCGCTCGACGCAGACGGCCAGGAAACGCAACGCACCTTCAACACCGGCGTGGTCCAGCTGTTCGGATACGACGCCGATCGCCTGCCTCGCGCCAGTCGAGTCAAAGCGCCCGACGGCAGCGTCTTGCAGGACCTGGAGTGGGCGCGGGACGCCGCGGGCAACGTGCTCCAGGTGAAGGACAAACGTGCCGACGTCGGCCCCGCCGCCGATCGCAGCGAGACCTACGTCTACGACAACCTCTACCGGCTGCGCAGCGCGTCGGGAAGCTGGGGCGAGACCTCCTGGAGCTACTCTCCGAGCGGAAACCTGGTCCACAAGAAGAGCACGCTCCCGGCCGAGAACGCGGGCGAGCTCGGGTACGGCAATGCAGCCGGCCCCCACGCCATGACCTCGTACGGGGGTCGGACCCTGAGCTACGACCTGGTGGGCCGGCTCACCGACGACGGCATGCGCAAGTACCAGTGGGACGCGTCCAGCAATCTGATCGCCGTCGAGACGGAGCAAGCGTCGGTGCAGAGCACGTTCGGCCCGAATCACGAACGTCGGGTGAAGATCGAGCGCGACGCGGAAGGCCGCGAGCACCGTACCTACTTTCTCTCGCCCTGGAGCGAAGTGCGCGACGGCGAACTGGTGCGCTTCATCGTGCACGAGGGTGAGCGCATCGCGCGGCTCGACGCCAGCACGGGGCAGCCCAAGGGGTTCGGCCCGATACCCGAGAACAATCAGCCTCTTTCTCCCTGGCCGTTCGCGCTGATCGTGCTCGTGCCGCTGTTCGACCTCCTGCGAAGGGCGCGCCGCCTGTCGAGAGTGCCCGCGCTGGCGGCAGTGGCGCTCTTCGGCTGCAGCGGAGACGACTCTGGGAGCCGCGCCGCACCGTCGGAGGGAACCGTGCTCACGCTGGGCGTGGACGACACGCTGCTCTTCAACGACGGCCTGGGGTCACTCACCGAGGTGGTGCGCGCGACAGGCGAGCGGTTGGCGAGCGTGGCCGTGTACCCCTACGGTCGCACCCGCTACGACGATGCGAACGAAACCCACAAGTACACCGGCGTGCCGCGCGACAGCAGCGTCGAGGTCGATCACATGCAGGCGCGCTGGTACGTCCCCGAGCTGGGAGTCTGGACCAGCGTCGACCCACTCAACTGGCTGGACCCGACGAGGAAGGCGGGGTTGTCGTTCGCCGCCGGCAACCCGTACGCGTACGCCGGTGGCCAGCCCACCAGCGCGACGGACCGGAACGGCGAGTGCCCGTGGTGCTTGATCATCCTGGCCACCGCGGCGTCCGGATTCGCCGCAAACTCTGAATACGACCGGCAGGTCAAGACCGGTGAGTCGAACGTGTACAAGGTCGTCGCCGCCAGCGTGATCGCGGGGGAGGCCACGGTGCTCGGGGCGCGTCTACCGACGCCCAGCACGGGAGCGCTCGGGAGCGAGATGTTCTGGGGCGGGGCGCGAGCGGCCGCTGCCGGCATGGCGGGGCAGGGCATGACCAGCTACTACACGGGGAGCAAGCTCGACCCGAGCTACGTGGGAAAGACCGCTGCCTTCGATTTCTTTGGCGGCGCTCTCGGCGGCATGATGGCGAAGGCGGGAAGTGACGCCGTGCTCTTCGGCATGCAGGAGGAGAAGCTCGCCATCGACCTGGCGACGCCGATGCTCGAGCAACCGCTCGCCATGGTGAAGGCGATCGCGCTGCCCGAGCCCGCGCAGCCGGGTAAGAAAGGCACGAGCTCGACCCCGAGGCCCCGATCAGCCTCGCCCGCGCCGGGCCCCGGGCAATCGCTCTGGGGCGTGCAAATGTTCACGACCTCGGTTTCGAAGGGCGTTCAGGGCGACTTCAGCACCAGCGAGTTTCAAGACAACCTGGTCAAGGAAGTACAGAGCCAGGCTTCGTACCGCTGAGCTCAGGGAAACGTCCCCTTGCTGCGGGCGAACCCTCTCGGGTTGCCCAGAATCGTCGGCAGGACGGAGGCGAAGGTGAGGCACACCGTCGTCACCTTCGTCGAGTGGCTTCCTGTCAGCGCGTCTTGCAGGCGGTCGATCTGGGCGCCGGGGAACACGCCAGCCACCGCCGCGGCGATGGGCCAGGTCACCATCGGCACGAGGGCCACGACGAGAACGGTCATCAGTCCCCAGCGGCCCACTCGGCCGACTGGACCCCAGCTCTCTCTCAACTCGTCGGGCGCGTCCTCGTTCAGCCACCGCAACCAGAGGAACAGGAACTGAAGGCCGTACCCCGCCCCCATCAGCACCAGCACCAAGGTGTCCAGGTCCACGAGGCCAGGGTAGCTCGTCCGCTGCGCCTCGTCAGCACGCGCGGACTTTCTTCGCAACTGGATGCGCCCGCGTGCCGACCAGCCAAAAGAACCCACCCTGGGAGGTCCACTGATGCGTGCTCTTCTGTTGCACGGAGCCGTTCGAGCTCTGCCATTCGTCGCCTTGGGTCTGAGCGTTGCTTGCAGCTCGAACGACCCGTCTTCCACACCAAAAACCTGCGGCGGCAGCGGGTGCATGCAGCCGGAGGCCCGGACGGACGCCGGAGTGAGCGGCGAGGCCGGCAGCTCTGCGCCCGACGCGGCGAGTTGCATTCCCGCGGGCACGGATCTTCCGGACGACGACTTCACGGACCAGAACTGCGACGGCATCGACGGCGACGCGAAGAACGCCATCTTCGTTGCTCCCTCGGGCAATGACGCCGCTGGCGGCACGCGCGAGAGCCCGGTGAAGACGCTGAAGAACGCCATCTCACTGGCGACCGCGACTGGCAAAGACGTGTACGCCTGCAACGGAACCTACGAGGAGGCCGTGCTCGTCAGCGCGCCGGTGCGCTTGTACGGGGGCTTCGACTGCGAAGACGGCTGGACGCGCACCAAGGAGCGCGCGGTGATCGCGCCCGGTACGGGCAGACCGCTGACGATCCAGAACGTAGCGAGCGCCGTCGTCGATCGGTTCGAGCTGCGCGCGCCCGACGGAGGCTCGCCGGGCGAGTCCTCCATCGCCGCTGCGGTCCGCGGCTCGCAGGGCGTGCGCTTCAACCGGGTCGTCTTCGACGCCGGGCAAGGTGGAAACGGCGCTTCAGGCCAAGGCGCCGTGGCGATCACCACCTCGGCTCCAGCGGGCGCCGACGGCGCGGCCGTCAGCGTGACCAAGTGCTCGCCGACGGCGACGGGGCAGTGCGTGGCCATCGCCAGCGGCGGCAAGAGCTACGCGACTCATACGTGCGGGAGCGTTGCGACGCGCGGCGGCGCGGGCGGACACGGCGGCAACGTGAAGTCGAGCACCTCGCCCGGCGATGGCCTCGACGGACTCGGCAGCGCGCCTGGCGGGAAGTTCCCCTTCGCAGGGTTGCCCGGAAAGCCCGGAAAGCCGGGTGATCCGGGCCAGCCGGGCGCTCAGCTCGGCTCGATCGAAGGCGGTGATTACGTCGCCTCGAACAGCGGCGCATCGGGCGTACCCGGAGAACCCGGCCAGGCCGGCGGCGGCGGCGCGGGTGGCGGCAGCGCCTGGGGATGCGGTTCGTTCTGTCACGACGTGGGTTCCGGCGGAGGCCAAGGCGGGTACGGCGGCTGCGGCGGCGCGGCGGGCGGCGGCGGCGCGGGCGGCGGCGCTTCCATCGCGCTGCTGATGAGCGACAGCGACGTGACCATCTCGTGGTGCATCTTGCGCACCGCCGGCGGCGGCACGGGTGGCGCGCCCGGCGCGGGCGCGGCAGGCCAGGCCGGCGGCGCAGCAGGGCAGCCCGGCGCACACGTGAACAGCTCCTACCGAGGGCAACCCGGAGGCGCAGGTGGGCCGGGCGGTGAAGGAGGCGCAGGTGGGCCCGGCGGCGGCGGCCCGTCCATCGGCGTGCTTGTCGCGGGCAGCGTCCCCAAGACCGAGGCGGTGACGTTCGACCTCGGCCCGGGCGGCGCAGGCGGAAATGGCGTGGCGGGGCAGAGCGGCGCAAGCGGCAAGAACGCCGACGTCGTGCAGCTCACCCCTTGAGCAACGTTCCAGCGGAGAAGAACCATGATGACTCGTATCCGGTCTTTGATCTTCACCTCTCTCTCATGCGCTCTTTGGGGCTGCGGCGACGACGCCGGCCGCACCGAGAGGTCGAAGCCGCCAGCTGTCATCGCAGACAGCTCAGCTTGCCTCATCAGCGCAGACTGCCCGACTGGTTCGCACTGCGATCTGGGGGAGTGCGTGCAGGAGTGCAATGCGCAGGTGTCGTGCAGCGGAGGGCTGACGTGCTCGCCACGAGCTCGGTGCCTGGCGCGGTCCGAACCCGATGCCGACCCCGAGCCGACGACCAGCTACGCAGGCAGCATCACCACCAATCCGTCGGCGATCTTGCTCACCGAAGGCGACGACAAGCTCTCGATCGAGATGACGACGAGCTCGACCGAGACGGTTCGTTATCGCGTGGTGCTGGCAGCCCCTCACCTGACCATCGGCGAGCCGCGCGGGGAGTTCGTCGGCAAGACCACGCTGTCGCTCGATGTGCACCCGGAGCTGGCTGCAGCGCTGGACCAACCCGGCACGATTCGCATCCTCACCACGCTGGGCGAGGTGGTCGTGAACGCACCCGTCCACGTGGGTGTCACGGGCCGCTATCAGGGCTCAATGCACTACGACGACAACGCCCTCGCGCTCGGCGCCGCGCGCCTGTCGTTGGACGTGTCGGAGAAGGCCGGGAACGTGTCGGCGCGCATCGACGGCAAGAGCTCTCTCCTGTTCCCGGCCACGGCCGCGGGCGACACGACGGGGCACGGAGACTTCGACGGGAAGACCATCTCACTGACGCTCGCGCAACGTGTCGAGAAGGGCTTCGGCGGCGAGCGCAACCGGTTCGGGCGCGACATCGGCCGTCGGGTCACCTTCGCGTTGAAGCCGACCGGTGCAGGCAGGCTCACCGGGACCTTCAAGGAGGTGGTGTACGGCCTGTTCGACGAACCCGTTGAGCTCGGCGGGGCCGCAAGTTTCGACTTGATCCGAGGCGGCGGCGCGCCCGAGTTC
Organism: Polyangiaceae bacterium; assembly: GCA_015075635.1. Lineage (NCBI taxonomy): Bacteria > Pseudomonadati > Myxococcota > Polyangiales > Polyangiaceae > Polyangiaceae bacterium. The sequence goes on along the minus strand of JABTUA010000003.1, from coordinate 534,432 downwards.
ACACTGGCGGAGGTCCCCGCGATGCCAACGGTCGAACCGATCCCGGTGACCACGCAGGCGTTCAGCTTCGAGGACTCGTGCTTCGCGGTCAACACGTCGGTGTTCTGCTCAACGCCACTTTCGGAGCCTGCGAGTTGCGCCAAGGCGGTGGAGACGAAGTATTACGACCCGCTTACGGCCAAGCTCGAGAAGAAGGAGTCGGGAACGCTCCCCATGGCGGACGTGGCTGTCGCCTGCGAAGCGGCCCTGGCCGCGACCAAGTTGTCGGGCTTCCAAGGAGACGCAGCGAGCTGCGCGCTGCCACCGGCGCTGGCGTGTGCAGTGGCCGCTTCCGCCAAGGGCTCCGCCGCGAGCAGCTCGGCCGCGCGCGCCTTCAACCGGCAGCTGGCTCGCACGTTGGCGCCAAGCCTGCTGGTCGCGCAGGAGAAGATGGTGCAAGGCTTGTACAAGTCGTTCTCCGAGGGCGCTGCCAAGGAGCGTGAGCTCTACCTGCAGGCGCAGAAGCTGCTGTCGCCGAGCGCCGAGTTCGCCCTTCAACCCGGCCTGCTGGAGTTCCTGCGCAAGACCAGCGCGGGCGACGCCGCTGGAGAGCCCGGCGCCACCGAGCCCACTGTCAGCGATTTCCCTGCGGCGCGAAGCCTCGCGCGGCTCTTGCTCCTCAGCTCGAAGCTGGACGGGGAGCTGGCGCGTCTGGACAGCGCGGGAGCAGCGGCTGACCACGCTGCGTCGGTGCGCTGGGCTCAGGAGCGCGCCGTGCTCACCTTCCTCGAGGCGGCGGCGCTCGCCAAGGTCCTGGAAGCCTGGGGAGCGTCACCGCCGGCCTCGGTCGGCGTGGTACTGAGCGGAGTGCTCGGTCCCGTGGACTCGGGCTTTGGCGCCTTGGTGCAGGGCCCATCGCGCTTCGGCATCCCCGACGGGTTCGTGCCCTTCGTCTATCGCGCCGAAGACGCGGGCAAGGCCCCCACGAACTTCGAGCAGATGCTGCTCATGGCACAGACGCCCCTTGCGCAGGCGTTGGATGACCAAGCGGCCTTCGAGGGCAACAAGCGGCTCTACGAACAGAACGAGCAGTCTCTGAAGAACGAGCTGGCCCAAGTGCGCAGCAACTTCGACTTGTCGCTCAAGCAGATCTGCGGCTCGGGCTTCGACCCCGACGTGATCACCACGCCCGCGGACTGGAAGAGTTGCGGCGCAGGCAAGACGGGCGAGCTCGGAAGTCTGATGCTGGACATCGAGCAGGCCCAGGCGCGCCTCCAGTCGGCCGAGAGCCGCATCCACGGCGCGAAGCAGAAGATGGCCATCTCGCGCGATCAGTTGGCGCAGACCCAGGCCGTGCACGTGAGCACGCTGCAGTTCATCGACGCGCAAGGCAAGGCTCTCGAGGCCATCACCTGGAGCGAAGGCGTCATCAACGCCGCTCAGGCCGCCATCAACACCTCGGCCGAGGCGAGCGTGTTGAACTTCGGGGCGCCGGCCGCGCTGGCGGGGCTGAACGCCATGCTCGAGATGCAGAAGACCGCGCTGGCGGTCGCACGACAACGCCTCCAGACGGCGCAGACCATGAAGTTCACCGCTGACGCAGCGAAAATCGAGCTGATCAACGGCATGGCGGACCTCCAGAAGCAGGCCATCGACCTGGCTCAACTCGAGGTCGACATCCAGCAGGATGTGGTCGGCGTGCTGCAAGCCAAGTTGCGGCTCTCCAACACCCTGGAGCAGGCCCGAGAGCTCCACGAGGAGCGCGCGCGGTCGCTCGCGCTGGTGTCCCAGAGCCCCTCGAAGGACCCGAGCTACCGCTTGCTGCGGGACTCGTTCGCCCTGGCCGCGCTCACCTCCCGCGCGGACGCTCAGCGTTCGCTCTATCTGAGCGGGCGAGCGCTCGAGTACGAGATCAACCGCCCGCTGTCGGCCCTGCCAGGCTCAGTCCTGGCCGCGCGCGACGCGACCCGACTGAAGAAGCTGTCGAATTGCCTGACGCAGATCCACGACGCTCACCGAGTCGCCTACGGATCTCCGCAGCAGTATCAGACCGAGGTCAGCCTCCGGCGCATGCTGGGGATTACGGGGCCGCGGACCGACGAGGTGACCGGTCAGCTCTTGACCGAAGGCGAGCTCTTCCGAATGGAGCTCTTGAAGAACCAGAACCTGGACGGCAAGGGCGGCGTGGGGCTCACCTTCTCGACCAACCTACAGCCAGGCAACGGGCTGTTCCCCACCGACGTGTGCGGCGACAAGGTCGCCGGCGTCCGAGTACAGCTCGTAGGAGACTTCTTGGGGGACGCTGCGGCGCAGGTGAACCTCTCGTTGTCGGGCGGGAGCGTGATGCGCGAGTGCGCCGGGGAAGCGCTGACGAACTGGTCGCTGGGGGCCGGCAACGGGGCAGGGTCGAGCAACTTCGCTGTCATGCAGGCCGGGGTCAACGCCTGGGGCTCGGCTCCTTCGAACACCTCGCTCTTCGGCCAGTCCGTGGCACGAGCGGCGTGGCGCATCGTGCTTCCCGGCCCGGCCGACGCACCGAGCAACGCCGATCTGGACCTGACCCAGCTCGATGACATCGTGCTCGAGCTCACCCACAAGGCGCTGCCCCGCAGCAGCGCTCCCGTCTCGGTCGATGTCTCGTGCCTATCCGTCATTGGTGGCTGAACGGAAAGGGGAATCGACGATGCCCACAGCAGCCCGACAGCCGCAACAATGCACGCAACCGACCACACGCCGGTGCCGAAGGCGGAGCATGAAGTCCTTCCTCGCCCTAGCCGGCTTGGTCACCCTGCTCGCCACCGCCGGGTGCGGAGCCGATGCCGGCAGCCCCTCCCCAGCGCCCAACACCAACCCCGCCGGCGATGCCAGCGTGAATGCCCCCGACGGCGGCGCCGACGCCGAAGCCTCGACCGCGTGTAGCTCGAACGACGCGCCCGACGCCGACGGGGAAGACGAGAACTGCGACGGCGCCGACGGAATGGTCGGCATCGACGTCTACGTCGACCCGTCCGCGGGCTCGGACACCAATCTGGGGAGCCCGGCGACGCCGCTGCGCTCACTGAAGGCCGCGATCCTGCTCGCCGGCTCGCGCGGTGGGCGGGTGCTCCTCGGCAAAGGGCAGCTCACGATTGACGTGCTCGACGCGCCCGGTAGCTACGAAGTCCACGGCGGGTACTCCTCGACCTTCGTTGGCCCTCGCAAGCGAGAGAGCTCGGTACTCGCGCCCACGACGCCGCTTGGGCTCGCGCTCAGCGGAGCCACCGAAGTGACGCTGGTGAGTCTGAGCATCATCGGCCCGAACGCCGACGAAAAGGTGATGACGGCGCACGCGCTGCGTACCAGCGTGGACCACCTCAGGCTGGTGGACGTGGAAGTGCGCTCAGGCAACGCAGCGCCAGGCGTCGTTCTCGGCGCGCCTGCCGCGAACGGTGAGTCAGGCATCAACGCGACCGGAAGCGCGGGCAGCCCATTGACTTGCAACGGCTCGGCCCAGCCGTCGTACTCAACGGGCGCCGCGCTCGGCAAGATGAACGCGGCGGGTGCCCTGCCTGGCAGCTGCACCGCCAAGACTCCTGCCGCGAGCGGAGCGGGGGGACAGGCGGGGACGCACGGAGCCCATGCTACGAAGGAGCCGGTGCTCGAGGGCGGGCTCGTCGGATGGACTCCCGGAGGCACGGCTCCGGACAACGCCGGCCCCGGCTTGGGGGGCGCGGGAGGCGCCAACTGTGCGGCGCTCGGCAATTACGGTGGAGGAGCCGGCAGCGGGGGCTGTCCAGGCGGCCCAGGCGCTGGAGCAACGAGCGGCGGCGGTTCCGTCGCGGTCGTCGTGCTCGCTGGCAACTTGACCCTCGCAGGCTCTCTTCTGCGCACGGGGTTCGGCGGCAACGGCGGAAACGGCTCTCCTGGTGGAGAGGGTGGCCTCGGCGGGCGCGGATTTCAGCCGGGCTGCGGCACGGGAGTGCCTTGCGACAAGATCCCAGCGGAGTGCACGCCGTCCACGGATCCGTACCAGCTCAACTGCGCGGGCTGGGGCGGCAATGGCGGTCCAGGCGGCAAGGGTGGACACGGCGGCGCGGGTGCGGGGGGCTGGAGCATCGGAGTCGTAACGGCGGGTGCGGCGAGCGTGGAGCACGACGCCAGCACGAGCTTCGAGCTCGGCGCGCCCGGAAACGGTGGGGATGGCGCGACCACTCGCGCTCCCGACGGCGAGAAGCACGAGACCTGGGCCTTGTGAAGCGCTCGACCTCCGTCTCATCAGCGCGGCACTCGCAGCGCCGGCGGGCCGAATACTCTAGCATCGCGCGCCATGCTGCTCTGTCCGGGATGCGGAACGGAGGTCGCAGCGAGCGGCGACGCTTTCCGGCTAGTGCGTAAGGACCGACGGCGCGTCAGTAGCGCTGGTTCGGCGGCGCCCCGAGGAGCGGCGCGTCGCCCACCACGGGCACCGTCTGGATCTTCGCGGAGAGCTCCTTGTACAGCTGCTTCATCGCCTGGAGTTTCTCCGGCTCCGACTGCGACAGGTCGCGCACCTCCGCGAAGTCTTCTCGCACGTTGAAGAGCTTGAAGCGCCAGTCGTCGCCGAAGGCGATCAGCTTGTAATCCCCGTCGATCAGGGCCCTGCGCCGGTCCATCAGATCGCAGCGGGGCATCTCGGTGATCACGGGCCTGGGCCGAGCCTCGGCCCCGAAGACCTCCGGCACCAGACTCTCGCCTCGGTACTCGTCGTTGGCGGGCAAGCCGAGCAGGTCGGCCATCGTGGGCGCGAGGTCGATGGCGCCGCGCGGCGTGTCTATCCGGCGCGGCGGAGCCCCGGGCACGTAGATGAAGATGGGGACGCGGACCAGGGCCTCCCAGACCTCGTAGGCGTGACGGTAGTGGTTCCGCTCCCCGAAGCCCTCGCCGTGGTCGGCGGTGATCACCACCGCCAGCTGCTTGCCCCACGGCTGCTCGAGCGCCCAGTCCACCAGATCCCCCACCCAGCGATCGGTGAAGTGGACCTCGTTGTCGTAGAGGTCACGCCGCTTGTTGCCCCAGTCCGGCTCCGACGCGTGCTTCACGTAGGTGTAGTGCGGATCCAGGAAGTGGAAGTACGCGAAGAACGGCTTCTTGCCCGTGGGGTCCACGTTCTTCGGATCCGACAGCATCTTCTTCGCCAGCTCGTTGAGCCGGTCGCTGGTCACGTCCGCCACCCCGGTGAAGTCGATGGCGGTCCCCTCGAGCAGCTGATAGTCGTCCCAGCCCTGGTTCAGCCCGTATTTCGGCAGGAAGTAGCCGTGGCCGTTGCCCGCCAGCGTTCGGACGCCGTGCTTCTGCGCGCGCTCGGACAAGAAGACGTTGTCGTCGAACCAGTGCGTGAAGAACCACCCGTCGCGCTTCAGCTCGCTCGGGTACTTGCCGACGAAGGTCGGCACCACGCTCTTGGCGGTGTAGCTCGAGAGCGAATAGCCCCGCGGGTAGAGCGTGGCGCGCTCGGCGAACTTGGTGAGCCAGGGCGCGATGTCGCGCGGGTATCCGGCCCACGGCATATCGGCTCGCAGGCTGTCGATCATCAGGAACAGCACGCTGTACGGCCGCTGGGGCTCCGGCTTTGCCTGGGCCGGCTCGACGACCGCCGCGGCGTTCTCGGCCGGTATTTCGCGCGCGACGGCCGACGCGCTTGGAACTGGTGCGCTAGCAGCCTGCTGCTGGGCCGCGCGCGGCCAGGCGCAACGCCCCAGCGCCGCCAGCGCGAGCAGACCCAGCGCCGCCATGACGATGGGTTGTCTCGACCGGGGGGTCTGCTCCGATGCCATCAGCGGCTCGCTAGGTTGCCGCAAGATGGGCTGACGTCAAGCTTTCGGCCCCCGCAGCTATCGCGACTTCACCTTTCCGAGCGTCTCGACGCCCTTGTCCGGGAGCGCGACGAACAGCCCGTGTGCTTCGGCGTAAGGTGCACCCTCGGCGTCGAGCAGGTGCCCGCGCGTGTGGACCTTGCGACCTTCGACGCGATCGATCCAAGCTTCGATCAACACGTCGCTGCCGAGCGGTAGCATTCGCCGGAAGCTGACCTCGATCTTGGCGGCGACCACGCGGTGGCCGTTCAGCCAACCGACCTTGCCGATGGCGTCGTCGAGCACCGACGCCATGCTGCCGCCGTGGGCGTGCCCGGGCGGACCTTCGCACCACGGGCCGAACCAGACTCGGCCGACCAGCGCGCCGTCGTGCTCGCGGCGGAAGTACGCCACGCGCATGCGCTGGTCGCCCTCCTGACCGTGGACCCAGGAGCGACCCGACTTGGCGGTGATGGGCGAGAGGGCCGACCAGCCTTCTTCGGCAGCGACGGGCGGAGGTAACATCTCGCCGAGCAGCCTAACCCGGCAGGGCCAGCCCCTCCATGGCGGGGCGAAGCCCTCCGCGGCGTGAGCCCAACCCCGCGACTCCCGGCGCGCCGAGCGAGGCACGGCGGTTGCTGAAGGGCCCTTCACCGGGCGCGGCCCGGGCTACCCGGAGGAACACGTCATGTCCGCATCCAAGCTCGCCCTCGCATTCCTACTGGCCGTCGCCGCTTCGTCCGTCGCCTGTGGCGGAGGAGACGGCGACGACGACGACAGCGGCGGCTTGGGCGGCGGCAGCGTGTGCGAGCAAGCCTGCAACAAGCTCGAGCAGTGCAGCCCGGGCTCGGTGTGCACGGTCGGAGGCAGCGGCTCGTGCGACGGCAAGGCCGCAGAGATCTCTCAGTGCATCCTCGACAAGCCGTGCGATCAGACGAACGCCTGCTTGTTCGGCGGCGTGTGACCCGCTAGCGCGCGAGTCCGAGCTGTCGCTCGCGCTTCGTGAGCCAGCCGCCGGCGAGCTCGTCCAGACCCTCGTGCTGGTGCAGCCGGCGCTTCACGTCCAGGCCGCCGGAGAAGCCGCCGAGGGAACCATCCGAAGCGACGACCCGGTGGCAAGGGACGAGGATCGGCAGCGGGTTCTTCGCCATCGCCACGCCGACCGCGCGAGCCGCACCCGGCTTGCCCACGCCCTTCGCCAGCTCGCCGTAGGTGGTGAGCTGCCCGAACGCAACGCGCGTCAGCCGCTCGAGCACGCGGCGCTGAAACCCGTTGGTCAGGCTGTAGTCGATGGACACGCCGAAGGTGCGACGACGGCCGCGGAAGTACTCCGCGAGCTCGGTGGTCGCCCGCAGGCGGGCGCGCTTCTCCAGCACGACCTCGCTACCCAAGGCCGCCGCCAGGCGGGCGGCCAGCGCCTCCGGTCCGGGCTCCCCGAAATCCACGGCGACGACGCCGCGATCGCCCTCGACGACCGTGATGGGCCCGACGGGCGAGCTCAGAACGGCGTACCGGAAGGACTGCTGCGCCATGGCTCGCCGGGATTTCAAGCTCGCGTCTCCAGAGACGTCAATCGTCGCCCGACTCGCGATCGCTGTGGCCCAGATCCTTGGCCGGCGCGATGCGGTCGCGCAACAGCTGCTTGATCTCCTTGGGCTCGGGGAAGCGCGCTTCGCGGGCCTTGTCCCAGAGCTTCTCCTCGCCCAGGTACACTTCGAACACGCCGCCGCTGCCGGGCACGAGCGCGACCTCGCCCAGCTCCTCGCCGAAGGTGAAGAGCAGCTCCTGCGCCAGCCAGGTCGCGCGCAGCGTGAAGCGACACTTGGCGCAATACAGGATGACGACGCGGGGTGAGCGGGACATGCGACCGATGCTACACTCCGGTCATGATCCGCAGCGAAATCGCCGCTCAGGGCTTGATGACCTGCGTGCCGGAGGGCGGCTTGAACTCGAACTCGCCCGTCGGGACCTTCTCGTTCACCGTGGGGGTGACGAAGTCGAAGCGGTTGCGGTTGCCCTGCGCGTCGAGCAGCAGCACGCGTCGCACCTGGTAGGTGCCGGAGTCCACGTAGAGCAGGATCTTCTGGTAGGCCGGCGTCGCCTCCTTGGGCACGCCCTCGAGCACGTAACCGCCCTCGAACTGCATCTGCTTGGCGTCGAGCTTGCGCAACTTGAAGCTCTTCTTCAGGTTGCCGCCGCCGACCAGGAACGCGAGCGCCGCCGGGTACTGACTCTTGTCCATCGGCTGCTCGTACATCTGCTTGTTCTCGGCCTCGTACACCTTGATGACCTTGCCGTCGGAGACGACTCGGTTGCCGTTGTTGGTGTAGCGCCAGCTCATCTTGCCGGGCTTCTCGAAGATGACCGAGCCCGAGCTGTCCTTGCGCTTGTTGTAGGCCTTCACCTGGTAGCGCTGCTTGAAGCCGGCCTTGAAGTTCTTGGTCTTGTCGTAGAACTTCTGCACGCTCTCCGCGACCTCGTTGGCGCTGGGCTCGCTCTTGGCCGCGGGCTTGGCCTGCGCATCGGCGGTGGCCAGGAGCGCCAGGGGCGCGGCGAGACTGATCGAGAGGGAGAAGAGGACGTGCTGCAGCTTCATTTTCGACGGTTCCTGTGAGGCGCTATCGCTCCAACAAACAACGCCGGCTTCCATTCGCGGCTTTCGCCGCCACCGACACTGGAAGAGACGGAGGACCCAGCCGGAAGATTCGCGGGCCGGAGGGCTTTTAGCACAAGGCCAAGCCGCGGCATTTCCTCGCGCATTTCGCCGGGGAAGGGGCGCCGGCGCCGGGCCGTATCAGGAGCCCCGGGCCTGCTCAGCACTGGCGGCGGTAGACCTTCAGGGTCCAGGGCGAGCAGGACGCCCCGCTGATCCAGCGGACTTCGGCGGTAGCCGAGAAGGTGTCGTCGCTGCCGCCGCTGTCGTTGCACCAGACCGTGATGATGTGGTTTCCGGCGCCGGTCGCGGTGAACCCGGGGTCGGCGAAGCAGCCACCGCCGGTGACGTACAGGTCGTAGTCCACGCCCGAGGGCACGGTCAGCTCGAAGCGCACCGAGATGTAGGCGCTGCAGCTGGAGTCCTCGCGCGCCGTGATGTTGAAGAAGCGCCCCCGCGTGCCGGTCCGGGTCAGGGTCGGCTCGTTCACGCAGCCGGAGCACCCGCACACGAACCCCGAGCAGGCGTCCGCGTCCCAGGTGCCGAAGGCCTCCCCGGGGGCCGAGTTCGACGAGCCGGAGTGCTGCGTCTCGCAGCCGCTGGCGGAGGTGCAGTCGCTGTACCCGGAGTTGCAGCTGGTGACGACGCAGGTGCCGTTGGAGCAGGTCGAGCCCGCGTTCGGAAGGCTGCACGGCCCCTCGCTGATGTTCCCGTCGCAGTCCTGATCGATGGAGTCGCAGATCTCGACGTTGTTGCCCGTGTTGTCGCTGCAGCTGACCGCGTTCAGCCCGTTGCAGACCCACTGGCCCTCCGCGCACAGATCCGTGTCCGGGCCGTCGCAAGAAGACCCGGGTGTGGCCGAGAGCGTGCAGGCGCCGCCGCAGGCGTTGTTGCCCTCGTCCGTCTGGCCGTCGCAGTCGTCGTCGGTGCCGTTGCAGGTCTCGACGTTGTTGCCCGTGTTGTCGGTGCAGGACAGCGCGTTCAGGCCGTTGCAGACCCACTGGCCCTCGGCGCACTGATCCGTGTCCGGACCGTCGCAGCCGGCGCCCAGGACGCCCGAGAGCGTACACACGCCTCCGCAAGCGTTGGTGCCCTCGTCGGTCTGGCCGTCGCAGTCGTCGTCGACCCCGTTGCAGAGCTCGACGCTGTTGCCGGTGGTGTCGCTGCACACCACGGCGTTCTTGCCGCTGCAGGTCCACTGCCCTTCCTGGCAGAGGTCGGTGTCCGGCCCGTCGCAGGCCGTGTTCGGCGTGTTCGACAGCGTGCAGGCTCCTCCGCAGGGGTTGCCGCCGTTGTCGATCTGGCCGTCGCAGTCGTTGTCCTTGCCGTCGCAGATCTCGGTGCTCGACTGCGTCACCTGGGAGCACTCGATCTTGCCGCTCTTGCAGGTCTCGGTGCCGAGGGTGCAGACGCCGAGCAGGCCCGTGGAGCAGCTGGCGCCGCCGCCGGGGTTGCCTTCGTCCACCTGCTCGTCGCAGTCGTTGTCCAGGCCGTCGCAAGTCTCCTGCGCCGCCGGCACGACCTCGCCCTGGCACGCGCCCCACTTGCCGCCGGCGCAGGTCTGGAGTCCGGGCTTACACAGGCCGACGCCTTGGGTGGCCGCCGGCCCCGAATAGCAGCTCTGCGTCTTGCCATCCTGACAGCTACAGCCTTCGTCCACGGTGCCGTCGCAGTTGTCGTCCGTGCCGTCGCACTGCTCGGTCGGGTTGCCCGCCTTCGGCGTGCAGGTCTGTGGCGCTCCGCTCACGCAGTTTTCGACCGTGACCTGGCAGGTCCCCTTGCCACAGGTCGTCTGTCCCAGGCCCTCGTCGGTGAGGCCGTTGCAGTCGTTGTCTTTGCCGTCGCAGGTCTCCTGCGCTGCCGGCACCACCTCGCCTTCGCAGGCGCCCCACTTGCCGTCCTGGCACTTCTGCTTTCCGCTCTTGCACTCGCCGACGCCATCGGTGCCGGGCGTACCCGAGTAGCAGCTCTGCTCCGCCGTGCCGGTGCACTCGCCGCCGCCGTCGCTGCCGGAGTCGGTGGCGTCCGAGCCCGCGTCCTTCGCCCCGCTGCCGCCCGTGGCGGAGTCCGAGCCGGAGTCCTTGGCCCCGGCGCCACCGGCGTCGGCGGCCGCGACGCCGCCGCTGCCTCCGCCGGACCCGCTGCCCACGTCTTCCCCCGACGCGCACGCGAGGGGCAGCGCCAGGGCGAGCCCAGTGAGAGCCGAGAGCCTCAGAGCCAACCGATTGGGGAGCATGGCGAGAACCTCCGGCGGAGGGACACCCCTCCGACACGCACCATGCAGCATTTTTCCCCGTCGGCGCGCCGTACACAAATCGCCGCCGAAAAAACCCGGAAATCGCCGGGTCAGCGCCGGCGCTCGGCCACCAGCGCGCGCAGGACGGCCTTGCCGTTTCGGCGCCGCGGCGAGCCCTGGGGCGTCAGCTTCTCTGCCAGCGGGCCCACCCGCAGGTGGGTCACGGCGAGCGCCAGCGCGTCCGCCGCGTCCCCCGGCGGGAGCGACGGTAGCCCGAGCACGACTCGCACCATCATGGCGACCTGGCGCTTGTCCGCCCGTCCACCGCCGGCGACCGTGAGCTTGACCCGTGCCGGCGCGTACTCCGCGACCTTCACGCCCGCGCGTGCGAGCGCGAGCAGCACCACGCCCCGGGCGTGTCCGAGCTTGGCCGCTGCTTGCGCGTCCTTGTGGAAGAACAGACTCTCCACGGAGCCGACGTCCGGCGCGTAGCGGGCGATGACCTCGGCCAGCTCCCCGTCGATGCGGTGCAGGCGCACGGCGAGCGAGGCCTTCCCGTCCAGTCGGATCACCCCGTGCGCGACGTGTGCGAGCCGGTTGCCGTTGCGCGCGACGACACCCCAGCCCAGGTTCAACGTCCCCGGGTCGATGCCGAGCGCAATCACCCCGTGGTCCTAGCAGGCCTCGGCGCGAATGGAAAGCGCTCTCCCCGGACAGCCAGTCTCGATCGGTTCTCCGCGAGTCGAGCTGGGTCGCCACCACCGGCGGGGAAGTGGTGACCCGGGGACGGGGCGGTGGAGAGGTACTGGGCCGCACAGGAGCAAGTGCCATCGAGCCTCTACGGGGGCAGGAGCCCGAGGGCGGTGATCGACGCGGAGTCTGTCAAAGAGCAGGTCGGCGCGAAGGCCTCGGCACGGGTCACGCGGGCGCCGGCGGGAGCCGGCGGTCACTCGAGTTTCGAGGGGTCTCTGCGGTGGCCTTGACTGTGCAGAGCCAGATGTCGCGCATCAGGTCGCGCCAGGGCCGCCTACGCTGTTCGTCGCTGCGCAAAGTCACCCCGCGCCAGAGCGCGAGCAGCGTGTATGCGATGCGCCGCAGCACCATCACGACGACCGTGGCTCGCGGGTTCTGTTCGATCCACGGATGATGGTCCTCGGCGAAGGCGCCATCGAGAAGCTGATGGGCAGTCTCGACGCCCCAGTGGCGCCGTACGACGAGCAGCCACTCGGCATCGGTGAGACGAGAGGGTGGCAAGCTGGAGACGAAGTAGCGGTTGTCGTTCGCGACCCGGACGCCATTGCGGATTGGCGGCGTGAGCTCATCAGTCAGCTGCTCGACCTCGCGCAGGCTCCTGCTTCCGGCCACCATCCCGAGCAGCGCGGCCAAAATAGAGAGTCCGGCCGAGCCGGAGGACTTCGCTCCCAGCGAGGCGTTTGTCGCGACAGCGCCACCTGGCGCGAGGCGCCGAACACGAAATGTACGGATCGCGCGGGTCGCGGATCTCGTCGAGGCGCGCGTCGCCGAAGCGTTTGACGAGCATGCCGATGACTCTGCGTTGAGTGCGACCTGTTCGAGGCACAGATGAGCTCCTTTCCTTCGTCCGCATGCGTGCCCACGGCGCTGCCGCTGACGATGACCACCAAGGGCAATCCGTGCACACCCCATTCGACGTGGGGTGTGCCCGAACCGTCTCAGGGTGTGAGAATGGCGAGCGTCGCGCGAAGCATCGGCTCGAGCAGCGGCTCCACCTCGCAGAGGCGCGCTTGCTCGACGGCTCGCCGCGCGTCCGCTCGCTTGAACCCCATCCGAACCAGAGCGCCGAGGACCTTCTCTGACACGACGCGCTCGGGCGCGGGCGTCGGCGCTGGTGGCGCCGGTGGCGTGCTCTGTCTTCGCCTCGCTCGCGCCTCCGAGATCTCGTTCTGGATGTGGTCCTGACCGAAGACCTGGCGCGCTCGGTGGGCGTTGTGAGGTCTGCAAAGCAAGCAGCAGTTGTCCACCGTCGTGGGCCCGCCCTTCGCGAACGGGTCGATGTGCTCGATGGTCAAGAAGCGCGTCGCCGAACACCGCCGCCCTTCGGCGTCGGTGAAGGTGCACTGGTCGCCGTCCCGCCCCTGACCGCTCGCTGGACTTCCACCGGAACGTGCCGCGAGCCCGGCTTCGTCTCGCGGCGCTTGCAGGGCTTGCCCGCGCCGGCGCGGCGCTTCGTCTCCCGCTCGATGAGCAGGTCCAGCGCGCGCTCGAGGATCGTCGCGAGGTCGCCGCTGGGCACCGTGTGGCTGAGCAGCGCCCGGGCCTGCTCGAGCTTGTCGCGGAACGCAGCGTGGGCGCTGAATTCCACGCGAACGCTCTCCGGCGAGAGCGGCTCGACGCGAGGGCGAGGCGCCTGGGCCGGCGGGGCCGGGGTACCTGCCCCGGACCATGTGGACAACTGCCCTTGTACCGGCTCGGGCGTGACCGGGGTGATGGTCGGCGGCACGGCCGGCCGCGGGAACCAGCGGGCGAGCAGCTCCTCGAGCTGTCGCTTGGACTTCCCTCGCGCCTCGGCGAGGAGCTGCTCGGCGTTGTCGTCCGTCAGGTGGCCGGAGAGCAGGAACAGCCCCGTCAGGTGGAGCTCGCCGCTGGCGAGGTCATCGAGCACCTGGGGGAACTGCTGGGCCAGGCGGGCCACACGCACACGCTTGGTCGCGCTGTCCTCGGAATAGCCGAGGCGCTCGGTGCAGTAGGCGAAGAGGGAGGAGCAGGCGTCGAAATAGACAGTCCGGCCGAGCCGGAGGAACTCGCTTCCGGTCTGCCGCAGTCGTGGAATCGCTGTCGGTGGTGTGGCGTGGAACGGGAACAACACAGCCTGCGGCGGTCGAGCTCTGCCAGGTGGAAGATGACGTTGGCGCACGCCGACCGCTCCGCGCTCACGGCGGCCGAGAGCCGCTCGCGGAGCTCGTGATCGGAGACCGAAGAGAGAGCATTCATGCTCTCTCGCATATCACGCGAGTTTTCGAGCTCGTTGCTGACACGCTGAGCGCGTTTCGAGCACCAGAACGCGTCGCGCGTCGTCGCGCACGCGAACGCGCGCGAGCAGGCGACGACGCGCGAGCGAGAGGCCATCACCCGCGTGGTCGTCGAACGCGAGCGCGAGTCGCTCGAAATTGCGTCAAGAGAAATCGACGAATCGATGCTCTTTCTCTCAGGTCACCGTACGCTGAAATGGTGCTGGCACGCCCCCCAGCGACTGGGGCGTGCACGGGATGCCCTCGGTGGTCTTTGTCAGCGGCAGCGCCGTGGGTCCGGAAGCTGCGCGTCGAGCTCGAGTCAGATGGCGCTCCCTCCAGGCAGCTGCACGCAGTGCCGCACTCGCGGTCATCGAGCTCTGCGTCGTGCGCTCGACCGCTGCGCCGACGCCGCCAGCGCTTCACCAACGCCCGGCGCCGCCCGAGAGCCACGCCCCGACCTCCAGCGCCGGCCCGTCCTGACCTCGAGTGCGAATTTGCGCCTGCTCGCGCGCCGTACCCGTGACCGTCCTCAACTCTTCGAGAACGCGTCGCTTCTCAACCTCTGTCCGGCCCGACTATCGAGCGGGACTCCCTGGACAGCCCGCGTCCCTTCGCCCCACAATCGAGCCATGGCGCACCGACTCATCGCGGGCTCGTTTCTGGCACTGTCGCTGGTCTTTTCCCTGGGTGCTTGCGGCGACGACGACGACGGCGGGGGAACCGAAGCGGACAAGCTCGGAGTCGGCGCCGCCTGCGCCGGCAATCAAGACTGCAAGGTCGAGGGGCAGACGTGCCTGCCCTTCAAGGGCGGCTACTGCGGAATAGCGGACTGCACCGCCGACACGGACTGCCCGCAGGGCTCGCTCTGCGTCGCCCACACCGACGGCAAGAACTACTGCTTCCGCGTGTGCGCCGACAAGGTCGAGTGCAACTACAACCGGCCGGTGGACTTCGAGTCGAACTGCTCGGCGAACATCACCTTCGTCAGCGGCGGCAAGGGCAGCAAGGCCTGCGTTCCGCCGAGCTGAGGCTCAGACCTCGGAGCTCTGCGCCAGCGCCGGCTCGGGCTCGACGACCTCGTCGGGCGCCCACTTGCCCATCGCCTCGGCGTCCAGGCGGTCGGGGCCGGGCTCGTCCGCGGCGCGGCGCCGGATCAGCTCGTCCACGCAGGCGAACAGCATCGCGTTGTCGTGGCGCTCGAAGCGCTCCAGGTTGTGCGACAGCTCGTCGGTCCGGCCCAGGAACGACGAGATCACGTCCCGGTCGAGCTCGGGCGCCCATTGGCCGTAGCCCAGGTGCGCGAGGTAGCGCGCGTTCAGCTCTTGCTCGTACTGCTGCTCGATGGGCACGCTCAGCATGGGCACGTGCAGCGTCACGGCCTCGCTCATCAGCGAGAAGCCTCCGCCGGCGATGACCGCGCGCGCCGTGCGGAGATCCTCCACGAACCCCGTCTCGGAGAACGGACGCAGGGTCACGTTGCCGTCGCTGCCGTCTCGGCCCATGCCGTAGACGCGGAAGCGGTAAGGGAGCTTCTTCAGCGTCGGCACCAGCGCCTCGTTGCTCCCGGCCGTCTGGTACACCAGGACGTGATCGCCGGGCTCGCGCTTCGCCGCCAGGATCTCCGGGCGCAGGATCGGCGGCACCAGCGTGGTGCGCCGCTTCTTCACCGGCGGGTAGAAGAAGCTGGTCACCAGGTAGTGGTAGGCGCCGGGCATCTTCATCTTCACCGCGAGCTTCGCGATGCGGAAGTTCAGCCCCTGGGACTTGGCCACCGCCTTGTCGTGCCGGCAGCGGTTGATGACCTGCATGTTGTCGATGCTGATCACCGGCAGGAAGTGGTTCAGCGCGTAAAACGCGGCCCAAGACTCGAAGTCGCTGATCACCAGCTCGGGCGTGAAGCCGTCCTCGGCCACCTTGCGGTAGACCTCGACGTTCTTCTTGATGCCCTTGGGTGCCTTCTTCAGGTTCTCGAACAGGCTCTCGCTCTTGTCGAGCCGATTGCCGAAGTAGCGCAGGCTCAGGCCGTGGATCTCCTCCAGCGTCAGGTTCGCGCGACTGGCCAGGCGCTCCGTCAGGAACTTGTGCGCGCGGCCGGAGACCACGACCTTGACCTCGTGCCCCGCCGACAGCAGGTGCTCCAGCACCACCCGGCTCCGCGTGGCGTGCCCCATGCCCTCACCCACGACTCCGTAGAGGATCTTCATCACCCCGAGCCTCGTTCGCCTGGCAAGCGCGGTCGAGCGGGGCAAATGTTCACCGGTGTGGCCGCGGGGCGACGGGCGGGTTACACGGCGGCGCGTGTCCAGCCCCCTCACCGGAAAGCAACGCCGGCACCTCCGCACGCTGGCCCACGACCTGAAGCCCGTGGTGCAGATCGGCAACTCTGGCGTCACCTCGGGCGTGCTGGCGGAGATCGGCCGTGCGCTCGAGACCCACGAGCTGATCAAGGTGCGCCTCGGCAGCGAGTGCCCGATCGCTCCCGACGAAGCCGTGGCGCCCATCGAGAGCGCGGCGCGCGCCCAGGTCGCGCAGGTGATCGGGCGCACGCTCGTGGTGTATCGGCGTCGCAAGAAGGACCCGAAGATCGTGCTGCCGAAAGCCAGCACCAAGAAGTAGACTGGGGCACCATGCAGGGCGACCGGCCGACCGCGTTCAAGAACATCCTCGTGGCCACGGACTTCTCCGAAACGGGAGAGCAGGCGCTGGCGCAGGCGTTGCTCCTTGCCTCGGAGCGCGACAACGCCGCGTTGCACGTCGTGTACGTCGCGACCCCCGCCGGCGAGAACATCGAGCTCGCAACTCCAGACGGCCTCCAAACGATGAGCGCGGGCCGGGCCGCGCAGTACCTCCAGGCGCACGTGGAGCGGGCCCGGATGGACGCGATGAAGGAAGGCGAGCCCATCGAGAGCGAGCGCGTCAGCGTCCACGTTCGAGCCGGCGTCTCGGAGGACGAGATCGTGACCCTGGCCCACGACCTGAACGTGGATCTCCTGGTGCTGGGCACGCACGGGCGCCGCGGGCTCCGGGCGCTCGTGCTCGGCTCGGTGGCGGAGAGCGTGGTCAAGAACGCGAGGTGCGCCGTGCTGGTGGTGCGTCCGAAGCGCTACCCGCCGGCGGAGAGCTGAGCATGGCGAACGACCGTCCCGCCAAGGTGGAGCGCGTCCAGAGCGCTCAGAACCTGGTCTGGCTCGATCTGGAGATGACCGGGCTCGATCCGCAGAAGGACGCGATCTTGCAGGCCGCGCTCATCGTCACGGACGCCGAGCTCCGACCGCTGGAGGAGCTCTGCATCGACGTCTGGCAGCCGCCGGAGGCGCTGGCTCGGATGGTGCCGTTCGTGCGCGCCATGCACGAGAAGACCGGCCTGCTCACCCGCCTCGCAGCGTCCAAGACGGACCTCTGGGCCGCGGAGAAGATGCTGATGGAACGCGTGACCGGCTGGTGCCCGTACGGCGCCGTGCTCTGCGGCAACAGCGTGCACAACGACAAGGCCTTCGTGGAGCGCTGGATGCCGGCGCTCGCGGGCTACCTCTCCTACCGACTGGTGGACGTCTCCAGCCTCAAGGTCCTGGCACGGCTCTGGTACGGGGAAGAAGCCGTGTTCAAGAAGCCGACCGACGGCGAGCACGACGCGCTGGTGGACATCCGGAACAGCATCGCGGAGCTTTCGCACTATCGGGCGCGGCTCTTGCGCTAGCAGGCCCGGTGCCCCGGCCCGGGGAAAATCTTGCCTGGGTTCAAGAGCCCCTGCGGGTCGAACACGCGCTTGATGTCGCGCTGGAGCTGGATGAGCTCGCTCGACTGCTCGAGGGAGAGGTAGGGCGCCTTCAGGACGCCGATGCCGTGCTCGCCGCTGAGCGTGCCGCGGAGCGCGATCACGTCGCGGAACAGCTGCTCGATGGCCGCATCGACCGCGGGCTTCTCGTGGGGTTCGTTCCACAGGAAGTTGACGTGCAGGTTGCCGTCGCCGGCGTGACCGTAGGTCAGGTGGCGCACGCCCAGCTGCTCGGCGCTCTTCGCCACGCGGTCCAAAAGCTCTGGAATGGCCTGGCGCGGCACGACCACGTCCTCGCTCAGCTTGAAGCGCGTGAGCTTGCGCACCGCGCGGCTCATCTCGCGGCGCGCGGACCAGAGCTTCTCGCGCTGCCCGGCGTCCTGGGCCACTAGGACCTCCAGCGCGCCCTCGCAGGCGTTCCCCACGCGCTCCGCCTGCTCCTCGGTCTCCCGCGGCTCACCGTCCACTTCCAGCAAGAGCAGCGCGCCGGCCCGCTCGGACAGGTCATTGCCCGCCGCCCGCATCGCCGCCAGCGTGTGCGCGTCGAGAAGCTCGATGCAGCGCGGCACGAGCCCCGCGCCGGTCATCGCGGCCACGGCCTGGCTCGCCGCCCGCACGTCGGCGAACAGGGCGAGCAGCGTCATCACGCTCGGCGGCTTGGGCACCAGCCTGAGCGTGACGTCCCCGAACACCGCCAACGTGCCTTCGCTGCCGACCAGGAGCGCGGTGACGTCGTAGCCGGTCACGCCCTTGACGGTGCGGCGCCCCGGCCTGACACGCTGGCCACCCATCAGGAAGGCCTCGACCCCGAGCACGTACTCGCGCGTCACGCCGTACTTGAAGGCGCGCGGCCCGCCGGCGTTCTCGGCGACGTTGCCCCCGAGCGCGCAGCTCTCCACGCTGTTCGGATCCGGCGGGTAGAACAGCCCCTCGCGCTCCACCGCCGCGTGGAGCGTGGCGAGCACCACACCGGGCTCGACGACGGCGAGCATCTCGCGGCGGTCGATCTCCTTGATCTGGCTCATGCCCAGCGTCGAGAGCACGATGCCGCCGGAGGTCGGAACGGCGCCCCCGGTGCGACCGGTGCCCGCGGCGCGCGGCGTGATCGGCACCTCTGCCTCCCGCGCGACGCGGAGCGCGCTCAGGATGTCGGCGCTGGACTCCGCGCGCACCACCGCGAACGGGACTCGGCCTTCGGCCTCCGACTCGTCCGCCGCGAAGGGGGCGCAGGCGTCGCGCTCGGTCAAGAGCTTGGACGGCCCGAGCGCGCGTTCCAGCAAGCGGAGCGCCTTGTCGCGCGCAGCGGCGCTGGGCTCGGGCAGCTCGGGGGCGGGGCTCGCCATCGGGAAAACATAGCGCTTTGTCTCGAGCGACGCGTTCGTCTTGACGGCGCCCCCGCCGTGGGTACCTTCTCGGCCTTCCGCAGGCCGAAAAGCCACCTGGAGAGGTGACCGAGTGGCCGAAGGTACCCGCTTGCTAAGCGGGCGTAGGTCAAAAGCCTACCGAGGGTTCGAATCCCTCCCTCTCCGCTGAGTTTCCCGACTCGTTCTCGCTACTTCAAACCGCCGTGCTCTCGGCGCTGCCCACCGGCTGCCCAAAGTCGAGCAAACCGATCGCTTCTCGCAACGCGCTCGGCGCCAGGTGCATGTACCGAAGGGTCATGCTGAGGGTCGAGTGGCCGACCAGCTCCTGAATCGCCTTCGGCGCCGCGCCCCGCATGGCGAGGTGCGAGCAGAAGGTGTGCCGAAGCACGTGCGAGCCGATGATCCGGAGCCCCGCGCGTTTGCAGCCGAAGCGAAGCGCCGCCTCGATCGCGGACTGCGTGAACGGCTTGCCATCCGCGTGGCAGAACACCAGCTCGGACTTCAGGTGCCGATGCGCCTTGAGCGCGGCCTTGAGCCGCGCCGTGAGTGGAACCTTGCGTTCCCTGCCACTCTTCGGGGTGCCGACCTGGCCTTTCCAGGACGAGCGCCGAACGGTCAGCACACCCGCCACCAAGTCCACATCGCCCCACTCCAAGGCGATGATCTCGCCCTGTCGTAGGCCCGCGTCTGCGCCCAAGAGCACGAGCGCCCAGCGCTCCGGATCGCCTTTCAGCGCTTCGGTGAGCCGTGACAGCTCCTCGAAGCTGAGAAAGTCGAACTCTTGGAACCCCTGACCCGTTCGCGACCGGGTTCGTCCTATGACCTGCGGGCGTGGACGGGCGCGCAGCCGTCGTCGCCTTCACCTGAGCAAGCAGGTGATGCGACGCGAACGCTATGAGGCGCTCCGCAGTACTTCGCCGAGGACTCTGCCAGCTCGGCGGCCAGAAAGAGCATGCGTGCGCTCCAGTACACGCAGAGCAGCAAGACGACCAGCGAGCTTGCTGCGCCGTACGCGGACACCGGCGGGAACAGAGTCAAGAAACGATCAAACAAGTGCCTCATGAGGAAGCAGAGCAATGTTGCGGCGACCACCCCTGTCCACAGGAACGGAGCGCGCTTCGGTGCGGTGGGGAGCACCCAGAACACCGCCGCGATGGCGCCGGTGGTCACCGCGGCAGGGAGCGCATGAAGAGCCCACGCCGGCATGGGCCATCCTACGGCCGCGGTGACGAACGTGAGCACTGGCGACGCAGCGAGCACGGCGCACAAGAGAAGCCCGATCGCTGGCACCATTGCGAAATGCAGAACGCCCTCACGCAAGGCGGAGCGAAGCCTGCGACCGCGCCTGCGGGCGGCGTCGAGCGGCTCGCAGAAGATTTCGTCGAGTGACTCCTGCAAGCTCGCGAACACCCTGCTGGCGCTCGACACAGTCCAGCCCAGGACGAGCAGCGATGCGGTCGCGCCGGCCATCGGTTCGCGTGCCTGGACCATGAGTTCCTTGACCACTGCCGCACCTTGCCTGCCCACCGCCACTTCGACCTGGGCTTGTGCAGCAGCCAGCACGGCGTCGCGCGCGAACCACTGGCCGGCCACCGCGACCGCGAGCACGAGCAGCGGCGCCATCGACTGAAGCATCACGTAGGTCAGGGCGCCGGCTTGTCGCGCGGACCGCTTCCACCACCATCGAACCGCGTCCTGCGCGGAAAGGACGTAGCGATGCGTGCGCGCTGCCCGCAACGCGCCGCGCATGATGCGTCTCATGAGTTTTTCTCCCGCGTGATCAACGCCGGGCCGTGACCGGGCCGGGCAATTGTCCCGCGCCGGCTCATTCAGCAGCCATTCGATTTGCAGAAGTTGACCCCCCCGATCATGCACGTGTACGGCTGCGTGCACTTGCAGGTGCAGACGCCGGTGTCGTACGCGGGAGGTTGGGGAACGCACTGGGCGATCCATCCCGGCCCGGCGTACGGGTACGGATGGGTCGCGTTTGCAACGGACGGGCAGGCGTTCGCGTAGGTGCAGGTTCCGCCGCAGGCGTCTACGCACGCGCCGCCACTGCACTGCGGCAAGGCGCCCGTGCACGTGGCGTCAGCCTTCCACGCGCCTGTGCCATCACAGGTTCGCGGTGTCTTCCCGTCGCACTGCTTCGTCCCCGGACTGCACTCGCCTGTGCAGTTGCCGCCCGTGCAGGCGTAGGGACACACGCCGCCGTCGTGCCATTGCCCGGTCGCGTCGCACGACTGTGGGACGTTGCCGGAGCAGCGCAACGCGCCCGGAGCGCAGACTCCTCCATCGGGAAGGTTGCCTCCATCTGGACCGCTGCCTCCGCTGGCGGAGCCGCCCCCGGCTCCGGCGTCGCCGCCAGCATTGCCGACCCCGCTCGCCCCGCCTGTGCCCGCGCCTGAGCCGCCCGCACCGCCGCCGTCGCCCGCGGAGCCGCCGCTGGCCCCGGCGTTGCCGCCGTCGTTCGTCGACGTCGAGCTGCATGCGAGTACCGGGACACTGAACAGGGCGACGAAGGCGAGCCCCCGATTCCACAATCGACCTAGAAGCGGCGTCCTGGGACCCATGCGCACCAGCGAACCATACATGTTCATCGTTTCGCAAGCGTGACCGGGGCCCCGTCCTTCGGGTGAAGAAAGAGAACCCCGACGATCTGCTCCGCAACGTTGGTCTTCGACTCGCTGAGTTACGCGACCGGCGACGGTGGTCGCGCGAGACCTTTGCGGAGCGGCTGGGGGTCAGCACGCGGTATGTGGCGCGGCTCGAAGCCGGTCGCCAGAACCTGACCGTCCATCGCTTGGCCTGGCTGGCGGATCACCTCGGCGTGCGCGTGGTTGACCTGTTCGCGGCGCCTGGGATCGAAGCGATCAGAGTCGGGCGTCCGCCAGGCGCCACACGACGGCGGGGATAGCTGCGCTTGTCGACCGATCGGTTCTGCGTTCAGGTGGGACGGGGTCCTACACGCCGCCCCGAGCGCAGCGAACGCCCGCTTGCAGCGCTGTGCGCGGAGCGTACTTTTGCCGCATGCGGATTGGGGGGCGCTTCACCGCGCGCATCTCGATACTCGGATGCCTGGGCGTCGTCGTGGCTTGCACTGCGGAGAGCGCGCGGGCGCCGGATGCGGGGGCGACCGGCAGCGGTGGTGCGGCAGGCGCGGGCGGAGTCGGGGGGACTGCCGCGAACGACGCGCCATCGAGCGGCGGGGGGCTGACGTTCGATTCGTCCGCCGACGCGCCTCCGCCAACGTGCGAGTGCCAGCCGGGAGACTACTGGGTGAACGTCCTGGGCGACGGAGAGCCACAGAAGCTCAAGGCTCCGTGGCCTGAAAGCCGCAACTGCACGCCTGCCGTGCCGTGGTTGGGTACCACGGTGAACTGGACGAAGACCCCAAGCTTCATCTTTAACGAAGTAGGCGCGTGCTCGGCATCGGGGAAGGCGTGCCTGCTTGCGACTGCGGATTCGGACTCGTTCTACATCGATAGGGACGGCACCCAGTGGCAGCTCTCGAGCGTCACCATTGAGCTCACCACGCCCATGTCCCCCGCGCCAACGAAGGGGCAGGCCATCGATGGTTCGTTCACTGCGACGGCCACCAAGGACGGCAGCGCGCTGCCGCTGAGCGGGGAGTTCCATGTCTGTCTCACTTTCCTCACCGTCATCCCCCTTTGACGCATTGGCTCGGGTTGCGCTGCTCGCACTCGTTGCCCTTGGCCTGTGTGGCTGCGGTGCGTCCGACGCCGAACATTCCGAGCAGGTCGCCGCCAGTGCGGCAGCGGTCGAACTCTTGCACGAGAACACGTACTTCGAAGTCAGCCTGGCCCCATCAGGGCCCAAGGCCGCCGTGGAGCGCGCGACCGCTGCCGTGCACGTTCCGTTCAGAGACTCATCCGGCGCGCAGCTCACGGCTTCCAACGGGAAGCCACTCCGCGGAACCTGCGGCGTCACGTTCATTGGCCGCGCAGCGGTTCATCGCGCCAAACGGTTTCTCCTTCGGGACGGTGTCGGGCTCATTCACTCCGACACCGGCGCAGGTCGCCGGCCCACTGGAAATCGTCTCGCTCTTGGGCGACTTCGGAGTGAACTCGATCGTGGTGGTGGCCGAGGACGCGGTGAACGACTTCGACACGATGGTCAAGCGCGCAGGAGTAGGGCTGGAACCGATCGGCGGCGGCTCGGAAGTCATCCCCATGCGCTTCGCCGGTGACGGCCTCGGCGGCTACGCGGCGGTCTTGCTCGGTGGCGAACGCATGGTGATGACCAGGCAGGCGCTCCTGAATGGTGTTCGGTGGACGGGGCAGTTCCTCGCGCGAGGCGACGACCACCCGTTGACCTGTGGCTTCGTTGATGAGTACGGCTCCGAGACCACCTTCGCGTGCACTCCGGTGAACAGCCAGGTGAGCTGGGAAGTTTCGAGTCCGGTGGAGGGGCATCCGGTGGCGTTTTTTGTCGAGAATCCGGCAGACGCCTCGCCAATGGAGCTGGACGACATGACGCTCGCGTCCGTTCCCCAGAACCGCCCACCGCAGTGCTCGAGTGCTCACGCTGACGTGGGCACGCTCTGGCCTCCGAACAAGAAACTCGTCGACGTGAACGTCGTCGACGTGACCGATCCGGACGGAGATCCCGTCGTGGTCGAGGTCGTATCGGTGCGGCAGGATGAGCCTACACAAGGACCTGGGTCAGGGGCACTCTTTCCCGACGCAGCCATTCAGGCGAGCGCGCCACCAGCCGTACGCCTGCGCGCAGAGCGCAACGGAGCCGGCGATGGCCGCGTGTACCACGTCGCGTTCAGGGCTTCGGACCCAGCAGGAGCTTTCTGCGACGGGGAGATCTCGGTGTGCGTGCCGCACGACCTCGGAGGCGGTGCGGCCTGCGTGGACGGTGGAGGGCTCTACTCGTCGACGGCGCCTTGAGGGCTCGCTCGGCCGGCGGGGGTGGGGCACGGCGAGCGGCACGTCCCGGGAGGTCCGCGTTGCCCATCCGCTGCCCGAAACCTGCCCAACTCCACTCGACTCACGTCGACTCACGAGGACCAGCGGAGAGAGCGATCCGAATCATTTCGGGCGAAATTTCAGGGCGTTGGTGTGCAAGGTCGCGTGCCGCTTGAAGATGTTGCCAACGCCGCCCGAAAGGGTTCGAATCCCTCCCTCTCCGCAAAACGCTCACTGGTTACGGCTTCCAGATGGGCCTGGTCGCCGCTATGTGTCACCGAATGCGCGTCGCCCTGATGTTCATGGCTTGCTGGGTCTCGCTGGCTTGCTCGTCGAGCTCCACGAACGAAGCCCCGGGAGGTGGCGGCAACGGCGGAGCCACGGGTGGCAGCGGCGGCGCGACCGGTGGCAGCGGCGGCGCGACCGGTGGCAGCGCCGGAGCCACGGGCGGCAGCGGCGGAGCCACGGGCGGCAGTGGCGGCGCAACCGGCGGCAGCGCAGGAGCCGCGGGTGGCAGTGGCGGCGCAATCGGCGGCAGCGGCGGTTCTGCTGGCACCGGTGGCAGCGGCGGCGGACCCCTCTGCTCGTACCAACCGAACGACGGCTCCTTCGACTGCAAGCCGCACAAGCTGACTAGCATGGCGGTCGATCAGACCTCCATCTTCTGGGCGCTCAGAGACAACGATGGCGTCGAGCACCTGTTTCGCGCGCCCAAGGCGAGCCCGCCCGCGACGCTCGGCCCCTGGGCGCAGATCGGCAGCGTCGGCGCGGTCGGCGACATCCTCGTGGACGGCTCCCACGTCTACGTCGGCACCACCGCTCCGAGCCGGCAGCTGATCCGCTTTGCGTTGGGGAACGCCGCGGAGCAGGTGCTGGTGGACACGATGGGCTGCCCCCTACCGTATCCGCGGGTGCCGCTCGCCATGGACGCTCAGGCGGTCTACTTCGCCTGCAACGGCAGCGCCGACTTCGTGGGGCACTGGAACAATCGACGAACATGCCGGGGACGACGTTCACCTACGACACTTCCGTCCAGGCAACGATCTCCGGCTTGGCGTCCAACGACTCGACGCTCACCCTGGCCTTCGGCGACCTCGACTACT
Organism: Polyangiaceae bacterium; assembly: GCA_015075635.1. Lineage (NCBI taxonomy): Bacteria > Pseudomonadati > Myxococcota > Polyangiales > Polyangiaceae > Polyangiaceae bacterium. The sequence continues at coordinate 509,588 of JABTUA010000003.1, read as the reverse complement.
ATACGCTCCCGAGTGGTCCCATCGGCCTGATCGCGGCGGCGGGGGGCTTCGTCCGCACGGCCATGATCAACAACATCGTCTACGCGCAGACGGCGGACGCGGTGAAGACGTTCACCCTCGGCGGCGGCGGCGGCGCGGATGCGATGAGCGGCGTGGCCGGAATCTTCGACTTCCGCGTGGACAGCGCCGGCACCTTCGCCATCCTGGCGGACAAGGTCGTGGGGCGAAAGCACAGCTCCCTGGGCAACCCGTTCCAGAAGGCGGCCACCCCCGGCGGCATCGCCCTGGACGCGACCCACGTCTACTGGTCGAACGTGACCGGCACCGTCGAGCGCGCCCAGCGCTCGGTGATCCTGCCCTGAGCGCGCCTCACCCCCGCCGGCTGAACGGCGACACCAAGAGCTCGTCGCCCCAGCGCTCGACCAGCGTGTCTGGCGCGGCCTCGCGTCCGGCGCTCAGCCACTCCGTGGTCTCGTCCAGGCGCAGGCTCTGGCGCACACCCAGGTTCCAGAGGAACTTCACCGCCAGCACCGGGTTGTGCTGGAACAGCGGGTAGAGCGCCTCCCGCGTGAGCACCAGGAGCCGGCACGGCTCGAGCGCGACGACCGTGGCGGAGCGTGGGCGGTTGGTGAGCAGCGCCATCTCGCCGAAGTGGCCGCCGGAGGTCAGCTCCGCCAGGCGCTTGCCTCCGCGCTCCACGGCCGCGCGGCCGCTGGCGATGATGTAGAACGCCGCGCTGGTCTCGCCTTCGCGCAAGACCATGGCGCCGGCTTCCACGTCCTCGGAGCGCAGCGCGCCCGTGACCTCCAGCAGCTCCGAGTAGGTGAGCTCGCGCAGCACCTCGATGCCGGAGAGCGCCCTGAGTGCCTGAGTCACGCGGCTGAGCCGGATCGAGTCCTCGGCCGCCGTCGGCGCGTGCGCCGCGACCTCCAGGGCGATGACGCTGATGTTGTCTTCCCCACCTCGCTCGTTGGCCACGTCCACCAGGCGCTCCGGCGCGGCGGCGACGTCGTCGAGGAACGGCAGGAGCTCGTTCGGCTCGACGAAGTAGCCGTGCAGCCCGTCGGTGCAGAGCAGGAGCTTGTCTCCCGGCAACAGGTCGAAGCTGAGCGTGTCGATGTCCACGTGCGGATTCGGCCCCACCGCCCGCGACAGCATGTTGGTCGGGATGTGCTGGAGAGCTTCTTCGCGGCTCATGCCCCGGCGCAGCGCCTCGGCGAGGAAGGTGTGGTCGTTGGTGATCTGGTGGATCTGCCCGCCACGCACCAGATAGAGCCGAGTATCGCCGACGTGCGCGAGCGCGGCGGTGCCGCCGGACACGACCAGCGCGGTGCAGGTCGTTCCCGCGCCGCGGCGCGAGGCGTCCTCCGCGCCGAGCGCATGGATGCGCGCGTTGGCCCGCTCCACTCCGTCGCGCAACAGCTCCGCCAGCGCCGAGGGGCGCAGCGCGGGCTCGAGCTCCGCGATGGACGGGATGCGTGCCCGCGCCCGCTCGACCAGCGTCTCCACGGCCGCGTTGGACGCGACCTCCCCCGCGGCATGCCCGCCCATGCCGTCGCAGACCACGAACAGGCCGAGCGCCTCGTCCGCGAACAGCGCGTCCTCGTTCCCCTGGCGCCGGCGACCGACGTCCGTCCTGGTTTTGGCAATGACCCGCACGGGGCCACGATATCGGGGCGTCGCCCGGCTGCAACGCCAGCGTCAAATGGCGCTGGATCCTCGGGTCCGCCTGTCTGCCTTGGCGAGCCCCGGCCGGGCAGCTACGCTAGCCGCTCGGGGTTTGTATGAAGTTGAGACACATTGCGGTCGGCGGGGCGCTCCTGGTGTGCCTTTCGGGGTGCGGCGGGGAAGACGCCGAGCCGGAGAGGAAGGACCTGCTCGATCCGCCGCCGGCGGGCCAAGGCATTCAGCTCGAGACCGGCGACTTCGACGTCGATCCCGGGACCGAGGTGCAGGACTGCTACTTCTACCGGGTGAGCGAGCTCGCCGAGGCGGCGGGGCTGCCGGTGGACGAGCCGGTGATCTTGCACCGCACGCAGATCGCCTACAAGCCGGGCAGCCACCACATGAACATCTTCCGGGTGCGGACCATCCTGGAGCTCGATCCGAACAATGGTCCCATCCAGAAGAGCCTGAACGGTGAGTCGCCGTGCTCGAAGAGCGTGAACTGGGCGGACTGGCCGCTCATCGCCAACTCGCAGAACGAAGGCTACTTCGACTGGACCTACCCCGAGGGCGTGGGCAATCCGCTCCAGCCGGACGAGTGGATCATGCTCCAGACCCACTACGTCAACGCGACGACCCAGAAGACCAAGGGCGGCGGGCGCGTCGAGGTCAACCTCTGGACCATGCCGAAGAGCGAGGTCCAGCACGAGCTCGGCACTCTGTTCGCGACCAAGCAGTCGATCCGAATCTGCCAGTCGAACCAGACGCCGAAGTTCAGCGGGACCTGTCAGTTCAACAGCCCCGACCCCGTGCGCGTCATCGGCGCCAACGGTCACTTCCACAGCCGCGGCAAGGTCTTCAACATGTTCGCGTGGGACGGGCTCACCGCGAAGACGCCGCCCGCTTCGGAGCTGTTCTACGAGTCCACCGCGTGGGACGAGCCGCCGATGGCGACGTCACCGGAGCTCGACAAGCCCGTGCCGCAGAACGGCGGAATTTGGTACACCTGCTCGTACCAGTGGACGCCGCCACCGCCGAGCATCGGCTGCGAGGGCCTGAATCAGCTGGACAAGGAGATGTTCGACACGCCCGACTCCGAGCTGGACTGCTGCTACACCTTCGGCAACACGGTGGACCGCGCCGAGCACTGCAACGTGTTCGCGTACTACTACCCGAAGACCGACGACGTGAATTGCTTCTGAGGACCGGGTGAAGCTCGCATCACACGACGGCTGGGCGCCGCTGCTCTTGTCGCTTTGTCTGGCGGCCAGCGGCTGCGGAGGCAGCGACTCGGGCGGGGGCTCGGGCGGCGAGGGCGGCTCCGGCGGCAGCTCGAGCTGCTCCCTGGGCTTCCTGGGCGATCCGGCCAAGCCGGTCGAGTTGGAGGTCACGGTGCGCGGCCCCGATCAGATCTCGAAGAAGCTCGAGCCCGGCGGCGAAGCGGCGATGATCCTGCCGCCGCAGGGTGGCCGCGTGATCTTCGTCGGCGTGCGCGCGACCAACATCGGCGCCTGCGGCGTGGAGCTCACCGGGACCCTGCGCGACAAGACCTCCGGCCAGATCCGCGTGGACGGTCGCACCACCAACCTCAAGCCCACCGGAGACGGCTGGGGCGGGAGCGTGGACACCGACATCTCCACCTTCTCGAACATCCCAGTGTGCCCGAATCAGTGGGCGACGACGGACATGTTCGGCAACACGTTCGAGCTCGAGGTGAGCGTGGTGGACAAGGAAGCGCGGACGGCGTCCGCAAAGCTCGACGTGGTGCCCGCTTGCTCGGAGAAGGAGCACGAGGCCGAGTGCCTGTGTCAGTGCAAGATGGGCTACACGCTGGGGCAGACCTGCAACTGAACGAGGACCACCGATGACCAAGGGGATTTTCGCGGCTTTTTCGCTGGTTCTCGGGCTCGCTACCGGCGCCTGCGGCGGCGACGACGGCGGCGAGAAGGGGGGAGTGGGCAGCGGCGGAGCCGGCGGCGCGGGCGGGAGCGGCGGCGCGGGCGGAGCGTTCAACTGCGTGGACACGGGCGAGCACGCCTTGCCCCGGGCGGAGACCTTCTCCGCCTACGACTCGAAGCGCAACCGCGTGGTGTTCTTCGGCGGAGACATCGGCGTCCCGGTGCAGTGCAACCCGGCGCCCAAGCCCATCGGCGAGATGTGGACCTACGACGTCGCCTGCAAGAGCTTCGCGCAGGTGGCCGCGAGCGGCGGCCCCGGTCCCCGCGCGCGCGGTCTGGCGGTCTACGATCCCGAGGGCGACCGCATGATCGTCTTCGGCGGTCGTTACCGCGAGGCCTCGTCTGGACCGTACACGGTGTACAGCGACGTCTGGGCGCTCGACCTCGAGAGCTTGACCTGGCAGGAGATCGCGACCACGGGCGGCGGGCCCTCGGGCCGCAGCAGCACGGCCGGCGCTTACAACCCGCAGACGAAGGAGCTGGTGCTCTTCGGCGGCAACTCCAGCACGAGCGGGCTCTCGTTCACGCCGCTGGACGACGTGTGGGCGCTGAACCTGAGCACCGGCGCCTGGCGCGAGATCGCCGCGGCCAACCAGAAGCCCGAGGCGCGCTTGTTCCACAGCGCGACCATCGATCCCACCACGGGCCGGCTGTTCGTCTACGCCGGCGGCGGCGCGGGCGCGTTCCAGGGGCCGTTCATGGCGGACCTCTGGTCGCTGGACCTCGCCAGCGGCGCCTGGACCGCCGAGCACGACGGCATGTCCGGCGCGCCCATGGGCCGCATCCACGCCTCCATCACCTACGACGCCAAGGCCAAGCGGGTCTTGCTGTTCGCCGGGCACGACGACGGCGCCGTCGGCAACAACAACGACACCTGGGCCTTCGACCCGGCCTCGAAGCAGTGGACGGAGTTGGTCGCGCCGGAGCAGGTGCAGACGCCGCCGCCGGACTTCTGCCTGTTCCCACCGGATTTCACCCTGCCGAACCTGGCCGCGCCGGATCGTCGCTCGGCTCATGTCGCCGTGCTGGACGAGGCCGGCGGACGCTGGATCGTCTACGGCGGGAAGACCGACTGCGGCAACATCGACGACGTGTGGCTGTTCGACCTCGGCACGAACCAGTGGCAGCGCGAGGTGCAGGCGACCATCGGTGAGGCCTGCCGGCGCGGGAAGTACCCCGACCAATGCAGCACGCTCTGCATCTGAGCGCAGCGCTCTCTCTAGCCTGGTTGCTCGCCGCTCCCGCCGTGCGGGCGCATGGCGCATTCCCGAAGGTGCTGCAAGCCGCCGCGGATCCGAGCGACCCGAGCCGGCTCTGGGTTCGGGCCACGCACGGCGTGTTGACCAGCACGGACGCCGGCAAGAGCTGGTACTGGCTGTGCACCGCCGCCGCGGGTTACGGCCCCACGGAGGAGCCGCCGCTCGCGGTCACGAAGACCGGCACCGTGCTCCTGGGCACGTTCAACGGCCTCTACGCCTCCATCGATCACGGCTGCGGCTGGGCCTTCCCCACCAGCGCGCTCGGCAGCAGCGTGACCGGTCTGGCGGTGGACGAGAAGAACCCGAGCCGCGTGGTGGTGCTCTTGTCGCGAGGCGCGTCGGGCGGAAAGTTCGAGAGCGAGCTCTGGCAGTCCCTCGACGCGGGCGCGAGCTGGGCGTCCGTGCCGACCAGCCTCGACCCCGCCGCCCTCTACCTGAGCGTGGGCATCTCGTCCTCCGATCCCGCGCGGCTCTACCTGACCGGCCTGCCGGGCGCCGGCGGCGGCAAGTCGGTGGTGCTGCGGAGCAGCGACTCCGGTCAGAGCTGGGCGAGCGTCGATCTGCCGGGCTCCCCGGGCGCAGCCGGGCAGATCGTGGGCGTCCACCCCACGAACCCGGACATCCTGTACGTCCGCGCCAACCTCACCAGCAGCACCCCCAGCGAAGGCGCGCTGTTCGCGTCGGGCGACGGCGCGCAGAGCTTCAGCCAGGTGCTGAAGCAGGCGGCGCCGCTGATGGGGTTCACCCTCTCGCCGGACGGCTCCCAGGCCTTCGCCGCCTACGGCAACCCGCGCGGCGGAGTGGTCGTGGTCGAGGCGGAGCTGGGGCTCTACTCGGCCAAGGTCGCCGACAACGCGTTCGCTCGCGTGCTCGAGGGGCCCGTCGCCTGCGCCTCGTTCATCGCCGGCGAGCTCTGGGCCTGCACCAGCCAGTTCGACCAGGGCTTCGAGCTCGGCCGCTCCAGCGACGGCGGCAAGACGTTCACGCCGGTGATGGAGCTGGCCGGCATCACCGGGCCGCTCGAGTGCCCGGCCGCGTCCACGGTGGGAACCGTCTGCTCGAACACGGACTTCGACTGGGAGGACGTCTGCCGCGACATCGGCAAGTGCGGCTTCGGCACCGGGGGTCAGGGCAACGCCGGCAGCGAGGACGACGGCGGCTGCGGCTGCCGGAGCACCTCGAAAGGAGCGAACGGCGCGCTGGGCCTGCTCGCGCTGGCGGCGCTCGGGTTCGGGTGGGGGCGAGGACAGCGTCGCGCCGGTCGTGTAGCCTCTGGCGCATGAGCGCACTCACCGAGCTCCGAGGATCGCAGTGGAAGGGAACCAACGAGCTGTGGCTCGACCCGCTCGGCGACCAGGTCCAAAAGAGCGAGTGTACGATGTCGGTCGAGGACCAAGTCGTGCGCTACACCTGGAGCCACGAAGGCAAGACGCACGAGGGCAGCATCAGCTTGCGCGAGGGCGGCGCCGACTTCACGGACACCTGGCACCAGCCGACACCGATGAAGCTCCGCGCGCTCCCGGGCGCCTGGGGCCTGTTCCAGGTGCAGGGCGAATACGGCCCGGACTCGGACTGGGGCTGGCGCATCGGCCTGTTCCTGCGAGCGCCGACGGGTGAGCTGGTCTTGCAGATGACCAACATCGCGCCATGGGGAGAAGAAGTCCGCGCCGTGCGCATGATCGGCCAGCGTCAGCCGTAGCCTCGACGACCGTGGCGGCCGTCTCCGCTAGTTCCAGCAGCGGTTGTTGTGGTCCTTGCCATGACAGGTGCCGTTGCAGGCGTAGTTCGTGCCGCACACGCCACCGGGAGGTGACGTGGTGACCGAGCCGCCGCTGGAGCCATTGACCACGCTGTTCACGTTCCAGGTCCCGTTCATGTGCGTCGAGCCACTGGCGGGCGGGTGACAGTCACCGCAGACCGCTTCGCCGTCGTGCTTCGGGTGTCGGTTGGTGAGCGTGTTCATGGTCGCGTCGTGGCAGCTCGTGCAGCTGCCCGCGGTCCACGCTCCGCCGGCCCAGTAGGGGGTGACATTGGGTGGGCCGCCGCGACCATCGGAGTGACAGGAACCGGTGCAGGTCCCGCGAGCCGTGACGGGAGCGCCTTGAGTCGCGTTGACGTTCCAGACCATGCCCGTCGCGGGTGCGGAGAACGTGACGTCACCGTGGTGCCCGGCGGTCGAGAGGTTGGCGGAGGCGACGTATTGCGCGGCGTGGGCGACGTCACCGCTCGGCGGCACCGTGTGACAAGTGCCGCAGGCGAACGCCACGTGGGTGCTGCTCGCGGTGAGATGGGCGACGTGCCGCCCCACCGCCAGGGTGTTGGTGGTGGTCTCGCCGCCGACACCCATGGGCGGGTTCACCTGGCTCGGCGAGGTACCGTGGCAGCTCACGCAGGTCATGCTGGTCTCCACGATGCCGTTGACGTGCTTCTGGGCGTCCGCCCAGACGTTCTGGGCTGGCGTGCCGGGGACGTAGCTGGAGAGGACCGCGCCGTGGCAGCTCGGGCAGTTGGCCTTCGCGGGGTGCGTGCCGCCCGGCGGGTTGGTGTGGCACGACGAGCCGCAGGCGTCGTAGCTGCCGTCGACGGTGGTCCACACCGGGCTGGTCTTGATGCTGCCGCCGGTGTTCGGTCCCAAGAGCGTGCTGCCGTGACAGTAGGCGCCGGTGCAGGTGAAGCTCGTGCCGTCGTAGCTCGGGTTCGCGCCGTCGCTCTTGGCCAGCGCGCTGAAGGCGAAGTCGTCGCTGCCGTTCGAGTGCGTGGTGGAGGTCGGCACGTTGTGGCAATCGGTGCACACGACCTGCTTGTGCCAGTTGGCAACCGCCAGATGCTGCTGGTGCGCGCCAACCGCGTTCTGGCTGGTGAGCGTCTCACCCTTGGTGCCGAGCGGCGGCGCAGGATCGTTCGTGGTCGAGTTGCCGTGGCAGCTGGTGCAGCTCAGGGACGCCGTGTACTCGACGATTCCGTTGACGTGTTTGTTCGGGTCGGTCCAGGTCGCGCTGGGCGTGCCGCCTCCCGTGAAGGTCGCGATCACCGCGCCGTGGCAGGTCGGGCACGCCGTGGACGTCGGGTGCGTGCCGCCGGGAGGCAGCGTGTGGCAGGCGGTGCCGCAGGCCTTCTGCGAGCCGTCCAGCGTGGTCCAAGTCGGGGTCTTGTTGGCGCCGGTGCCCATCAGCGTGGAGCCGTGGCAATAGACGCCCGTGCAGGTCGTGCCACCCCAGCTCGGGTTGGCTTGGTCAGCTCGCGCGAGATCGGTCGAGTCCCAGAGCACTTCGGCGGGGAGCGCCGTGTCCATGTGTCCGGGATCGCCGAACGCCGTGGGGACCAGGTGGCACTGCTCGCAAACCATGGGCGCGTGCCAGCTCGCGGGCGTGAGGTGGCTCTGGTGTGCGCCGACGCTGGTCAGCGCGGTGCTCGTGCCGCCGGTCGTGTCCTTCGGCGGTGCCGGCGTCGGGCTGCCGGCGGTGCCGTGACAGCCCCAGCAGGTCGGACCGAAGCCTCCGCCTCCACCGGTACCCGCGCCACCGGTACCCGCGCCGCCGGTTCCCGTTCCACCAGTTCCGGCCGCACCGCCGGTTCCCGCCCCACCGCCGGTGCCCCCCGCGCCACCGGTTCCTGCCGCGCCACCGGTTCCTGCCGCGCCGCCGGTTCCTGCCGCGCCGCCGGTTCCTGCCGCGCCGCCCGCTCCAGCACCGCCGCTACCCGACGCGCCCCCAGCGCCGGCTGCCCCGCCCGTTCCGGAACCTCCGGTGCTCGCACCACCGGTTGCGCCGGTCCCGCCGCTCCCACCCGCGGCGCCGTCGTCACCGGCGTCCGCCCCGCCCGTGCCGTTCTTGCTGCCGCCCTCGTCGCCGCCCCCGCAGCTCACCAGAGTGAGAGTCAGCAGACCAACGGCCACCGCAGGCAGGGAACGCAACATGGGCACCTCCACTTCGGCTTCAGTCGCCGGACGTCTCCCGTGCAGGCACGCGCGAAGACGCGATCTTGACCGTCGTCACCGCACGGATTTCGCGCATCCGTTGCGTGTGCTCCGAGCCTCGCAGACCGCGTGGCATCCTGGAGCAATGACCAGGGCTCGATTCGAAGTGAGACCCTTCGGGAGGGAACGGCACGAAATCGTCGATGCGCTCGAGGTCGCCGTCGGCCGCCACATCGTGCACGCACTCCTCGAGATCGACGTGACGAACGCACGGCAGGCCATCCGCGATCGAGAGACGAGCACGGGAGAGCGGCTCTCGTTCACCGCATTCATCGTTGCGAGCCTGGCGCGCGTCATCGACCAGGACAAGCGCCTGCACGCCTACCGAGACTGGCGAGGGCGGCTGGTGCTGTTCGACGAGGTGGACGTCGTGACCCTGATCGAGTCGGAGCTGGGCGCGGTCGCCATCCCCCACGTGATTCGTGCAGCGAACCGGAGGACGCTCCGAGAGATCCACGCGGAGATCCGGCGAGTCCAGGCGAAGCCGGCGACCAGCGCCCAGCGCTCCGGGTTGCTCAAGAGACTCTCGTCCCTGACCCCGGGGTTCCTCCGGCGCAGCTTCCTCCGCGGTCTGAAGAGGAATCCCCACTGGCTCAAGCAGACAGCGGGCACGACCCTCGTCACCGCCGTGGGCATGTTCGGGTCGGGCGCGGGTTGGGCGGTGGGTCTACTGCCGCTCCATACTCTTGCGCTCACCGTCGGCGGCATCGCGCAGAGGCCAGGCGTCGTCGATGGTCGCGTGGAGCCGAGGGAGTATCTCTCGCTCACCGTCAGCATCGATCACGACATCGTGGACGGCGCGCCGGCCGCGCGGTTCGCGAAGCGCCTCAGGGACCTGATCGAGGGTGCAGACGTGCTGCGGGACTAGCCGCGGCCCGGCTGCCTGCGCGTGAACACGTAAGCCCCCCGACGATGGGCGTCCGACGCCGCCCGATCCGCGCTATTGTTCGAGCGTGAAGCGAGCCGCCTGGCTGTCGATGTTCGGCTCGTGCTGGGCGCTCGCCGCTTGCCTGGACATCGCGGAGTCGAAGCCACCCGACGGTGCCGGCGGAGCGATACTCGCGGGCGGCTCGGCCGGCGCTGGTGGGGCCGGAGGCGCAACCGCCGGGGCCGGAGGCGCAACCGCGGGGGCCGGGGGCGCTGCCGCGGGGGCCGGGGGCGCTGCCGCGGGGGCCGGGGGCACGGGCGGCGCTGACGCGGGCACCACCAAGACGCCGTTCGGACCTTCCGACTTCAGCTTCGAGCGTTCGGATGACAGCGTGCCCAACGCGACGAGCATCACCTTCGGCGCGACCATCCCGGCGCCCACCCGTTTCCTGCTCGCCTGCCGCCACGCGCGCGACAACGACACGACGGCAGGCTACCCCGGCATCATGACCGCCGGCGGTACCCCCATGACGGCCGTCGATCCGGCGGCCCGCGGCGTGAGCGGCAACAATCAAGCGGGAGTCCAGTGCTTCTACCTGAATGACCCACCGGTCGGCTCGCAGACCGTCGCCTTCAGCCTGAGTGGGCCGGGCTCCTACGACTATCTCCGGCTCTCCACCTACTATTTCAATCGCGCGGCGCTCATCCACGCCCACGACATCGCCACGCACAGCGCCGGGAACACTCACGGCCACAGCATCGTGACCACCGAGCCTGCGCTGGTGCTCGCGGTCTACACCAAGTACTTCACGCAGCTCGTCTCCAGCAGCGGCTTCACCGAGCTGTTCGACGTGGCCGGCTTCGGCGGCGAGGCGGTGCAGTACGCCGCCATCGCCTTCCAGGCGCAGCCGGGCACTGCCGATTGGAGCGTCAGCTGGCCGGGCTCGTCGTCGTGGGGAGGCAGCCAGCTCGTCGCGATCGTGCCCAAGTGAACGCCGCCGTCGCGTCAGTGCAGCCGGCGCACGCGACGACCGATGACGCGACGGAGCTTGTCACGCGAGGGCGGAGGACCGGTGACGACTCGCTTTCCGTCCACGAAGAGCGCCTCGGACTCGCCCCACTCGAGCAACGTGGCTCGGTCCTTCGTGTCCACGAGCTGGAAGACCACGTCGTCCCCGAGCTCCGCCGCCACGCTCTTCGCCCGCTCCAGCGCCATGGCCTGCCCCAGGCACCAACCGCTCGAGCAGGCAGTGACGACGACCTTGCCGTTCACCAACTCGGGGCGCTTGTGCGAGGCGGGCAGCCAGCGCGGCGCCTCTGCCCCTTCCACGAAGGGCTTCCAGACCAGGGCCGCCAGGCCGTTGCGATCCGCCTTGCGATAGCCGTGGCTCTTGAACCAAGAGGCGCGCATCCAGAACGGGAGCGCGAGCCCCCAGGCCGCCATCCCCTTTGCACCGAGCGCGCGCGCGTCGGCCTCCGCGGCTTCGAGCAGCGCCGTCCCCATGCCGTGCCCGCGGAAGTCCCCCCGCCCCTCCGGGTGGCCGTGCACCCAGATGCAGTGCACGAAGTAGAGGTCATGCCCGAGAGCGGGAGCATGCTCGATGGGCAGGTACTGGATCATGCCGCCCGGCTCTCCGGCGTCGTCGAGCGCTAGCTTCACGCGCAACCCGCGCTGCACGAAGGCCGCGTACCAGCAGGCCCGGTGCGGAGCCGCCGTCTCCGTCTCCGGGTTCCAGTCCTCGAGGCAGCGGAAGAACAGCTGCTCGTGCTCGGGCGCGAGATCCACGACGCGCATGGCTCGCGAAGAAGCAAGCGTCGTACCCGCATGCCGCGCCAAGATCTCGGCGTGCGGCCGTTGGGGACCACGCAATGCATGCGCCCCAATGGCCGGAACGCGCAAGCGGGGTTCAGCGGAGCGCGACCCTGGCAGCCAGCGCCGCAGCTGCCGCGAGCCTGTGCTCGGCCCGCCAGGGCGGCCCGATCGATCGCCCCATTGCGCGCAAGTGAGCATCGAGGTCTTCGTGCTCGAGCGAGGCAGCTGCGTCGCGAAACACGCGCTCTCGGTCGTACCAGACCACGGACCAACCGCGGGCCTCGCCTGCAGTGGCCAGCGCCTGGCGATACATGACCGAGTCGGCGACGTTCGCCGCGCGAGTGTCGGCGATCCGCGCCTCGGTCGTCGCCGGAAGCTCGGGGCAGACGCGGATTGCGATGCCCGCTATCGGCACGGGCACCTCTCTGGCCAACGCCTCGAGGCTCTCCCCCGCGCCGCGCGCAGCGGCCTCGCGCACGAGCTCGACGAGCGCCACGGCATCGGCCAGCGAGATCGTCCGCGCCCATGGGCTATTCAGGTAGCGGCCCACCGCCCAGGATCCTTCGTGGTGATACGGGTGCGTCGGTAGACCGCGGGTGAGGTCGACGCGCCGGCGATCGAGGAGCTCCCCGCCTGCGGCCACGGTGACGAGCACCGCGGAGTTGCCGTGCTCGGCGACGCCGACAGTCGCTGCTGTCTGCGCTCGCTCTCTCTTCATGTACTCCTTACTCCGTGGAAACGGGACACACGTTCACCCGCGAACGCCGAGGCTCATCGTAACAGAGCGCGCGGCCCGCCCTCGACAGGATGTACATGTGGGTGTACACTCGTTGCATGTCGAAGAGCTACACCGTGGCGACTGCACGGGCGAAGCTGGCCAAGATCGTTGATGAAGTCGAGTCCGGGAAGGAAGTCGAAATCACGCGGCGAGGAAGAAAGGTCGCCGTGGTGATGTCGGCCACGAGGTACGCCCGTCTGCGCGGCGACCGCGTGGCGTTCATGACGGCGTACGAGACCTTTCGCGAGGATACCGATTTGAGCCAGGTCGGAGTCGAGCCGGGCTGGGCGAAGGAACTTCGTGATCGCGACGTGGGTCGAGGCGTCAAACTGTGACGCGATTCCTGTTGGACACGAGTACGATTTCTGCGGTTGTGTGGAAGGTCCCGGACCCGGGGGTGCTGGCGCGCTTGACCGAACATGGTGGAGAGTGCGCGACGTGCGCACCAGTCTGGCATGAGCTCCAGTTCGGCGTCCGGCGACTTCCTCGGGGGAAGCGCAGGACCGCATTGGAGGGCTTCCTCGAGGAGGTCGTGCGTGCGACACTGCCGATCTTCCCCTACGACGAGCGTGCGGCGGAGTGGCACGGCGAAGAGCGCGCGCGGCTCGAGCGCTCAGGAAGGAAGCCCCCGTTCGTCGACGGACAGATCGCAGCAATCGCCGTGACCTGTGGCATTCCACTGATCACGGCGAACCCGGCCGACTTCAAGTCGTTCAAAGGGCTGGTCGTCGAGAACTGGGTGGGCGGACGCTAGGTCAGGCTAATTCAGGGTTCGAATACGGACTTCCTGATCTGCGCCGTGGCATTGCGTCGTGGCTTCGCCGTGTTCTCGACGGGTCGAACGCGACTCATGCAGGGCTTTCGGTGAGTCGTGGAAGTGAGACCGGGCTCAGAATTCTCCGACGACGCCGACTTGGTGGCCGCCAAACGAGGGGAAGACTGTCAGCGCGAGATCCTGTCGAACTAAGTGACGCTTCCGCACGACCAAACCGACCGCGAGCAACGTAAAGCCCGTGAGCTGCGGCAGCGCGAGCAGCGGCCACATGGACCCGCAACCGGCCGAGTCCTCGAGTCGGTTTCTCGCGTCGGCGCACGAGCGTTTCTGCCACAGAAACGGACCTGCAACCGGGACTGCCAGCCAGGCGCTGTGATCCTCGAATCCGGTCGCGCCCGCAATGGCGAGCGGCACGACGTACGAAGCCCCGACCCAGAGCGCGAGGGGCTGCAGAGGCGGGCGCAGCGCCGAAGACAGTGATTGCGCCCGCGGGTCGGAACGGACGCTTGGCAAGGCCAGAGCGGCGTTCGTCGGGTGCAACGACCAGCTGAGGAATCCCCTCGAATTTGGTGACGGATCGCTAGAGAAATGGGGGATCGACGTGCATGCGGACTTCTGATCAATTGGTGTTTGCGACAACCCCAACGATCGGAGAATCCACATGCACGCCGTTCAGGTTCTATCACGCTGGCTTGGGCGTCGAGAAGTGGTCGGGCACACGGCACGCGCCGCGGCACTCGTGCGAGTCGTCCAGGCTCTCCTGGTCGGCGGGAAGCTCTCGCTGACGCAGCTCGGGCGCAACCTCGCTGGCCGCGCGCACGTGAAGCATCAGATCAAGGCCGTTGACAGGCTGCTCGGCAATCAACACCTACAGGGCGAGCGTGACCGGATCTACCGGGCCGTGGCTCGAACGCTTTTGGCCGGGAACAAGCGGCCGGTAATCATCGTCGACTGGTCGGACTTCGAGCTCGGGCGCCAATGGCTCATGCTCAAGGCGGCGATTCCAGTGGGTGGGCGGGCCATTTCTGTCTACGAGCGTGTGTTCCCGTTCAAGCGCTACAACAGCCCTGGCGCGCACCGCGAGTTCCTGCAGGCGCTGCGTCTGGTGCTGCCGGAAGACTGTCGACCGATCATCGTCACGGACGCAGGTTTCCGCGGGCCATGGTTTCGCGCAGTCGAATCCTACGGTTGGGATTGGGTCGGGCGAATTCGAAACCAGATCAAGTACCTCCGTGAGCAGACGGGGCGTTGGTGTTACACCCACTCGCTCTATCCGCTGGCAACCACCAAGGCGCGCTACGTTGGCGAGGTCGCGCTCTCGCGGCGCCATCACTACCGCTTCCATCTCTACCTGGTCCGGGCGTACAGGCCTCGCGCTGGGCGCCCCCCGCGCCGCGGTCCCAGAGGGCCAAACGCAGCGATGTATCGTCGCCTTCACCGAGCTCCATGGCTGCTCGCGACATCGCTTCCTCACACCCAAGGCAGTGAGCGCAGGATCAAGCAGCTTTACACCTTGCGCATGCAGATTGAAGAAACCTTTCGCGACCTCAAGTGCCATCGTTGGGGCTTCGGACTGCGATACGCGAACTGCCGTACCGCGAAGCGACTCGAGCTGCTGCTCCTCGTCGGAACTCTCGCTGCCCTCGTCACCTGGCTCGTTGGGCTCGGAGCTCGTGCAATGGACTGGACCAGGCACCTGCAGGCCAACACAGTGCGCAAACGCGAGGTGCTCTCGACCTTCTTCATCGGCCGACAGCTACTCGCTCGTCCGGCGTCCTTGCTCCCACCTCTTCTGGCGGCACTCATCACTCTGCGCCGGCACTTGTTGCCCCCGGTGCCCGTCTAGTTTTCGTGGGGATCCCTCAGAACGACCAGTTAGACGCCGCCCGCTCTCTTGCGAGCCTCGAGCTGCTGTCGAAGCGCGTCGTTGACCGCCTGAGCATTGGGGAAATGTCGCGCGAGCTCTGGATCGAGAACGATCACGTTGCTGCCGGCTGCAAACCGGCTGGCGTACTTGCCGCGTACGCCCCTCGAGAAATCGTACTCGGGGAGCACGTCGTCGGTCTGGTCATCCGGCTTCGTAGTCATGACGCTCTTTGCGAGTTGCAAGTCTAGCACTGATGAGGCGGAGATTCTCGCCCCGCTCGACATGGACGACGACTACCAAAATTGCCCGAGAACGTCATGCCGATCAGGACGAAGCGGAGCTCTCCCACCGAGTGCACGGGGTCGCTGATGCTGATCGAGAGGGGGTCGCCAAAGGCAGTAGCGGCTTCCTCGAAGGAAACGCCGTGCTTCTCGAAATTGGCGACAGCTTTGTCGGGCTCCCACTCGAACTGCATGCGCTGCGGAGTGTGCTTCGGTCGGTGACGAGGGACAGGTGGCGGGGCCAACGTCCAGTTAGACCGCACGTCGACGAGAGCGTTTTCTGTACTCGGCGGGGAGCTCATCTCCGGGAAGCGCCTTCGCGCTCGGAACCTTCGCGAGCGCCGCGTCGAACTTCCGGCGAGTTGCCCGAGCCGCGCGACGCTCGAGGTACTCCTCGGTCATCAGAGCAGCGAGCTTCTCTGCGGCAGCGGAACTAATGAGCTGGTTGAGCGAAATTCCCTCCCGCTCCGCAACCTCGGCAAGCTTGCGGTGGAGGGATTCCGGGAGCCTCAGGCTGAGTGTCGACATCGCTACCGTCCTTGAAGGTGAAGGAGAAACTGAGCCGGTGCAAGCACGCGGACTCCCAGTCCCGCGGCCGGGACGAAGTCGCGCAGGTTGTGGGTGATGATGGCGCTTGCACGACTCGCCATCGCCAATTCCACGACCATGTCGTCGTTGGGGTCGTTGAGCACCGGGCGCCACAGGAAGAACACGTCCTGCTTATGGGCGACCCGGCAGAGGTAGTCGACAAACGCAGTCACGTGGCTCGGACGCTGGCCGGGCGACATATTTCGCAGGAGGGCGGATTCGTACTCAACCACGAGCGGGACGGAGACCGCTATCTCGAATCGACCGGCACGAAGCAAGCGAATGAGCTCGAAGGAGGCCCCAAGTCGCGACCTCCATGCGGCGACCAGGACAGACGTGTCGAGAACGACCAGCACTTTGGCACGGTATCACGGGTGATACCGTCCGACAATTCCTGGCGCCGCCCCGCCATGCAACGGTGCGCTGTTCGGTCGGTCTAACGAGACACACGTTCACCCGCGAACGCCGTGGCTCATCGTAACAGACGGCACTGCGTTTTCGCAGGCCGGCGCAAAGCCGTAGACAGGGAGGGCGCCGGCCGTCGCGGAACGGTCGGTGAAACTCGGCACTACCGGCGCTCGGCGGGTCGAACGCGAGTCATGCGGCACTCTTGCGCCACACGCTTCTGTGTGTAAGAGTTCACACATGGCAACAAACCTGGCCATCGACGAGAAGCTTCTGGATGAAGCCCTGCGCGTGGGCGGGCACCCGACCAAGAAGGCGACCGTGACCGAAGCGCTGTTGGAGTACATCCAACGGCGTAAGCAGGGCCAAATCGTGGGGCTGTTTGGCAAGATCGACGTCGACCCAGCCTACGATTACAGGAAGCAGCGGCGAAGGAAGTGAACGTTCTCGTCGATTCGTCGGTTTGGTCACACGCGATTCGCCGCAGCGCGCCACGGGGAACGCCCGAGGAGCGCGAGTTGGTGGAGCTGATTCGCGAGGGGCGAGTCGTCATCATTGGGCCAATCCGGCAAGAGCTGCTCTCGGGGATCAAGACCCCCGAACAGTACCGAGGGTTGCGCGACCGCTTGAGGGCGTTTCCAGACCTTGAACTCTCGCACGAGGACTTCGAAGAAGCCGCCAGTTGCTTCAACAAGTGCCGCGGACGCGGGATTCAGGGTTCGAACACAGACTTCTTGATCTGCGCCGTGGCATTGCGTCGTCGCTTCGCCGTGTTCTCGACAGACGCCGACTTCGGACACTACGCACGAGTCCTGCACATCAGGCTCCATCGAGCGCGTCGGGAGACGTGAGTCCGAATAACGGCACACGCGTTGACCTGCGAGCGCCGTGGCTCATCGTATCAGACGGCAAGGCGTGAACGCACGCGGGCGAGTGCCGAAGACAGAGTGCTCGCCCGCGGAAGCGGAACGGACGGTGAAACTCGCCATGGCCGGCGCTCGGCGGGTCGAACGTGAGTACGTATGAAGTGACCGGCTCCGATCGCGAGGTCGTGAGAAGCCGTTAGGCGCCCACGCGAGTATCGCGGGTTAACTTGCGCCAGAGCCGCAAGCGAAGGGAGCCGGTCAATGAAGGGATGTATCACGTGGGTCGGGGTGGACGCGCACAAGAAGACGCTGGTCATCGCGGTTCTCCATCCGGGGAGGCAGGAGGCGGAGGAATTCACGCTGGAGAACGACGAGCGATCCATCCGCAGGCTCGTGAGGCGCCTGGAGCGCGACGCTGGCGGGGGAGAGGTCCGCATCTGCTACGAGGCGGGGCCCTGCGGGTATGCGCTTCAACGGCGACTCGAAGCGGCGGGTCCGGTCGTGTGCGAGGTCGTTGCTCCGTCGCTCATTCCGCGCAAGCCGGGCGAGCGGGTCAAGACGGATCGCCGAGATGCGCGCAAGCTCGCCGAGCTGTATCGAGCGGGCATGCTCACGATGGTGAGCCCGCCAACGCCGGAACAAGAGGCCATCCGCGATCTCTGTCGTTGTCGCGAAGACGTGCGTGCGGATCTCGGACGATGCCGTCACCGGCTCGTCAAAATGCTCGTGCGTCGAGGCCATGTCTTCAATTCGACCAGCGGTCTCTGGAGCGCTGCTCATCGCGCATGGCTCGCCGCCGTCAGCTTCGAGAACGAGACGGATCGCGTGGTATTTGCAGAATACACGCTGGCCATCGAGCAAGCGGAGCGACGCCTCACGGCGATGGACCACGCGCTCGAGCAGGCTGCACGGCATCCGCTGTATCGCGAGCACGTCGCGTGGCTGCGCTGCTTCCGCGGCGTCGACACGGTCATCGCGATGGTCTTCGTCGCGGAGATCCACGGCGTCGATCGTTTCGAATCGCCACGCGAGCTCGCTGCGTACCTCGGGCTCGTGCCCAGTGTCCACTCAAGCGCCGACACCACGCGACGCGGCGGGATCACCAAGACCGGCAACGGGCACGTCCGGCGCGCCATCGTGCAAGCGGCCTGGCAGTATGGTCGACGCGCAGGTGTCGGGCGCAAGCTCCGTCTGCGCCGCGAAGGGCAGCCCGAGAGCGTGCTCACGATCGCCGACGAAGCGCAGCGTCGCCTCACCGTGCGCTTCCGCCGCCTCGCCGAGCGCGGGAAGGCGAAGAACAAAGTCGTCATCGCCGTTGCTCGCGAGCTCGTTGGCTTCATGTGGGCTGCGCTGCGCGAAGACCGCCAGCCCGCGCGTCACCGCGTCCGCACGTCGACACAAGCCTCGGGTGCCGCCATGAGCGCCGCGCCGCGCTCGAATGCGCGTCGCACTACGAAATTCTCGAAGATCGAAGCAGGCCAGCGCCGCGAGGCACGAAAGGAGAAACGCGCGACCTAACTCTGCGGTAGGGGCTTCGGCCCCAAACCCGCGCCGTGAGTAGGCGCTCCTCCCGACGGAGAACGATCATGCGGCTCTACGGCTTCGCAGCCGCAACCCGCGAATGGCAGTGTGATTCGTCGTCGAAGCGCCCTCGCGTCGTTGGTCTACTTCGGTCTTCGAACCTCTCACGCATCAGGATCAGGAGCTAGAATACGAAAAGGTAACGGGAGAACACGTGGCGCTGCTTGACTGGGTCACTTCATGGCAGTTAGGCGGCATCGCCGTTGGCATCCTTGGGTGCGGGGGCCTTGGATCTCGCGCGGCGCCAGAAGAGGAAGGCCAGCAGGAGCAGGAGTAACAGAGCGGCGGCGGCGCTCGCCTTGGAGATTGTTATGGCGAGTTGGTACTGCTCCCGGGCCTCCTGAAGGGTCATGGTACGTGTCTGGGGTCGGAGTGCAGTCTGCCACGCGGCGAATGCTGCCGAGCTCCAGGCGACAAGCGCGGTGATGGCAGCCGCGAAGAATGCCAGACCGGTGACGATCAACGGCTTGGCCGAGCGTTTTGGAACTGAGGGTTGATCTGCCACGTCTTCGGTGTGCGCGGGTGGAGCTAGTCAGTGATCGCAGTGACGTGTGTCCGCCTAACGAGACACACGTTCACCCGCGAACGCCGAGCGTCAAGTCGTCGGTCGGCAAAGCGCTGCAGAGGCGGGCGAGTGCCGCATCAGAGTGTTCGCCCGCGGGCGCGGAACGAACGGTGAAGTCCGGCAAGACTGGCGTTCGGCGGGTGCAACGTGAGTTATGCAGCGGCTGCGCGCGACATCAGACCCAGTTCTCGCAACGAAGTCCGGGCACGCGAGCGAAGTGCTTGGCATTGTTCGTCACGAGAACGACCTGCTGAGCGATCGCGTGCGCAGCGATCATCGCGTCGAAGCCGTCGATCGGTGTCCCTTTGGCCGCCAAGGAGGAAGCAAGTCGGCCAAAGTGGGCAGCCGCTTCGGCGTCGAAGGGGAGCGGCGTGACGCTCGCGGTGAACGTGTCGATCAGACGGTGCAACTTGCGTGAAGCGCGCTTGTCCGCACCGAAACGCAACTCCGCCAGCGTCACGGTGCTCATGCAGAGTTCGGATGGGCGATGCTGCAAGAGGCGCGCACCAACCCCGCCTTGACCACGCAGCGCGTAGCTTATGGTGTCGGTGTCGAGCATGTACTTCATTCAGAAGGGATCCTTGAGCGCACGCAGGCGATGTGCCTTGGGCCGCTCGATCTCTTCTGGCCATGCGCCAAGGCATCGAACGAACTCGGCTGGCCATTCGTCGGGCGCCTCCAGCACGACGCGGCGCCCTTCGCGATGGACGACGACCTCTTGTTGGTTGCCCGGAAACCGGCACGACTTGGGCAATCGAACCGCCTGGCTCCCGCCGTTTTGGAACAATTTGGCTCGAGCAGTCACGAGAGGAAGTATAGACAGACGTCTATACTTGTGCAACTGACCGTGACAGGCACGGGCACGAGGCCGGCGAGTATCCGGGTTCCGGCTGAATAACGACCATCGCGTTCTCCCGCGAACGCCGAGCGTCATCGTAGCAGACCGCGTGGCGCTGCAGAGGCGGGCGAGTGCCGCAGACAGAGTGGTCGCCCGCGGGCGCGGAACGGACGGTGAAACGCGGCATGACCGGCGTTCGGCGGGTCGAACGCGAGTTATGCAGGGCACGGAGCGTGGTGACTTCCAGCTCACTCAATCCCTGGTCTACGCACCGCACGACGAGTTCGGTCGCACTACCAGTGCTGCGCGGCGAACGCGATTCCGAAGATGAGTGATTCCAGGTCCGCGTCGTCGCCGAACACATGGGAGTACGCGAGACGCCCTTCGAACCCGAGCGAGCCACCGAACCAACCCGCGCTGAGGGCCGCGAGCGGTCCACGCAGGCGCCCGGCAAGGCGCGGGGCGCCAGCAACGGCTGCTCGGCTACCAGATAGCCACCCGACCTGGGCGGCACCGACAGATGCCGAGGAGTACAGCTCGTCGGTGGCGGCGAGAGAGAAGAGGACACCGAGTGAGGCCTGGTATGGCATCGAGGCCGTCGTCAGGCCCATCTTGGTCCCGGCGCCGAACATGCCAATGTCCAAGTATCCGCCAATCCCAAGCGCCGGAGCCAGCAGCGGCCCGGCCGCGAAAGAGAGCTCGGCCCCAGGACCATCGACCGTGCCGGCGTAGGTTCGCCTGCCAGCCGGTGAATCCTCGGTCTGCGAGTACGTTCCGGCGAGATACGCGGGGCCTGCGGTGCCGCGCGCCCACAACGAGCCTGCGTCTCGCGATCGGACTTCCGGCTCAGCCTGCGCGGTCGCGGCGCCCGCGAGAAACGCGAGCAGCCCCAAGTTGAACAAGGGAACATGGGTGTTCGGGTAAGCGGAATCCTGGATCATTCCGATCGCTTGCGCGCGTGATCCACCGTTCGCGCGGTGCGCGGAGTTGTGGAAACGGGGCAAGCGTGCGACCTCGCGGTTGCGACACAGCTCGGAGGACGCATGCCCCGCTCGCCATCGGTACCGATTCACCGCACGCTCCGCAAGTTCCTTCCGCCGGCGCTCGTCGAAGCGAGCGCTCGGGCGACGGGCGCGTTCCAGCGCGTCCGGAAGGTCGACGCCTACGCCCTGGTCTGGAGCCTTATCCTCGGCTTTTCCGCGGGGAAAGTCCGGACCATCGCGGGCCTGCGTCGCGTCTACGAGAGGGTCTCGCGGACCACGCTGGAGGAGAGCAGCTTCTACTGCCGGTTCACGCCGGCGCTGGTGAGGCTGCTCCGGCAGCTGCTCGACGGCGTGCTCCAGCAGTCCTGGGGCTGAGCCGGCCCGCATCTGGGCGGCTCAATCAGTTCCGCGACATCCTGATCGCGGACTCGACGGTCATCCGCCTGCACGAGCTGCTGGCCAAGGCGTTTCCGGCCTGCCGCACCAACCACACCCGGGCTGCCGCGAAGGTGCATGTGGTGATGTGCGTGGCGGGGCTGGCAAGCAGACCGTCAAGGTGACCGCCGAGCGCCGCCATGATCGCCGTGCCCTCGTCCTCGGCCCGTGGGCTCGCGGCAAGTTGTTGCTCTTCGACCTCGGCTACTTCGACTTCCGCCTCTTCCGCCGGCTCGACGAGATCCGTGGCTACTTCGTGTCCCGGCTCAAGCGCAGCTCCAACCCGGTCATCGTTGCTCAGAATCGACGCTGGCGCGGCCGGTCGGTCGCCGTCGTCGGGCAGTGCATCTGGGATGTCGTCGACCGCCTGCAGCGCGAGGAACTCGACGTCACCGTACAGGTTCGCTCCCGCCATCGCGTCTACGCCGGGCGCTGCTCCAGCGAGGTCCGCACCTTCCGTGTCGTCGGCGTGCGGGACGAAGCCTCCGGCGAGTACCACCTGTACATCACCAACATCGGCGTCGAGGCGCTCCAGCCGGCCGATATCGCCCGCGCGTACGCCGTCCGCTGGGAAGTCGAGTTGCTCTTCAAGGAGCTGAAGTCGCACTACCGGCTCGACCAGATCGAGCCGAAAGCGCGCCGTCGTAGAGGCCATGCTCTACGCCGCTCTTCTCTCGCTGGCCGCGAGCCGAGCGCTCCTTCACGCCTTGCGCAGCGCGGTCCGCCCGGGATTCCTTCTCCCGGCACGACGCTGGAGCGTGCTCATGAGCCAGCACGCAACCGACCTGCTCGCCGTCGTCATCGAAGGCCGCGACGACCCAGTCTTGCTCGACCTGCTGCTCCACGAGGCCCCAGACCCGAACCGTCGTCGCCTTCACCTGCTTCAGTCCGTCGAGCGCCGTGCACATGCCTATCGAGCCCCCGGAAACTCAGCGAGTTCACGTCGTGCAGCGGCCTAAGCGATCACCGATGAACAAGGGAAAGACCCGCACTCCAAGCCACACAATGAGCTTCAGCGTAGCAGACTACGCGAGATGCACCGGCTAGCAGTGCGGCGTGTCTGCATAACGGAACCACGTTCACCCGCGAACGCCGAGCGTCAAGTCGGCAGTGCGCGCGGCGACACAGACGCGGGCGAGTGCCGCATCAGAATGTTCGCCCGCGGAAGCGGAACGCACGGTGAAGTCGGCAAGACCGGCGTTCGGCGGGTGGAACGTGAGTACGTATGAAGTGACCGGCTCCGATCGCGAGGTCGTGAGAAGCCGTTAGGCGCCCACGCGAGTATCGCGGGTTAACTTGCGCCAGAGCCGCAAGCGAAGGGAGCCGGTCAATGAAGGGATGTATCACGTGGGTCGGGGTGGACGCGCACAAGAAGACGCTGGTCATCGCGGTTCTCCATCCGGGGAGGCAGGAGGCGGAGGAATTCACGCTGGAGAACGACGAGCGATCCATCCGCAGGCTCGTGAGGCGCCTGGAGCGCGACGCTGGCGGGGGAGAGGTCCGCATCTGCTACGAGGCGGGGCCCTGCGGGTATGCGCTTCAACGGCGACTCGAAGCGGCGGGTCCGGTCGTGTGCGAGGTCGTTGCTCCGTCGCTCATTCCGCGCAAGCCGGGCGAGCGGGTCAAGACGGATCGCCGAGATGCGCGCAAGCTCGCCGAGCTGTATCGAGCGGGCATGCTCACGATGGTCAGCCCGCCAACGCCGGAACAAGAGGCCATCCGCGATCTCTGTCGTTGTCGCGAAGACGTGCGTGCGGATCTCGGACGATGCCGTCACCGGCTCGTCAAATGCTCGTGCGTCGAGGCCATGTCTTCAATTCGACCAGCGGTCTCTGGAGCGCTGCTCATCGCGCATGGCTCGCCGCCGTCAGCTTCGAGAACGAGACGGATCGCGTGGTATTTGCAGAATACACGCTGGCCATCGAGCAAGCGGAGCGACGCCTCACGGCGATGGACCACGCGCTCGAGCAGGCTGCACGGCATCCGCTGTATCGCGAGCACGTCGCGTGGCTGCGCTGCTTCCGCGGCGTCGACACGGTCATCGCGATGATCTTCGTCGCGGAGATCCACGGCGTCGATCGTTTCGAATCGCCACGCGAGCTCGCTGCGTACCTCGGGCTCGTGCCCAGTGTCCACTCAAGCGCCGACACCACGCGACGCGGCGGGATCACCAAGACCGGCAACGGGCACGTCCGGCGCGCCATCGTGCAAGCGGCCTGGCAGTATGGTCGACGCGCAGGTGTCGGGCGCAAGCTCCGTCTGCGCCGCGAAGGGCAGCCCGAGAGCGTGCTCACGATCGCCGACGAAGCGCAGCGTCGCCTCACCGTGCGCTTCCGCCGCCTCGCCGAGCGCGGGAAGGCGAAGAACAAAGTCGTCATCGCCGTTGCTCGCGAGCTCGTTGGCTTCATGTGGGCTGCGCTGCGCGAAGACCGCCAGCCCGCGCGTCACCGCGTCCGCACGTCGACACAAGCCTCGGGTGCCGCCATGAGCGCCGCGCCGCGCTCGAATGCGCGTCGCACGAAGAAATCCTCGAAGATCGAAGCAGGCCAGCGCCGCGAGGCACGAAAGGAGAAACGCGCGACCTAACTCTGCGGTAGGGGCTTCGGCCCCAAACCCGCGCCGTGAGTAGGCGCTCCTCCCGACGGAGAACGATCATGCGGCTCTACGGCTTCGCAGCCGCAACCCGCGAATGGCAGTGTGATTCGTCGTCGAAGCGCCCTCGCGTCGTTGGTCTACTTCGGTCTTCGAACCTCTCACCCATCAGGATCAGGAGCTAGAATACGAAAAGGTAACGGGAGAACACGTGGCGCTGCTTGACTGGGTCACTTCATGGCAGTTAGGCGGCGACGGTGCGGCGGGCGTTCACGGGTCCGGATCAAGTCGCCCTAGGGCTTCGTCTGTCGCGAGCTCGAGCTCTGTCATTTCGGACTCGTCGAGTGCACGGACGAAGGTGTCCAGTGCGAGCTTCGGAATGGCCCGCATCTGGAAGGCGAGTGCAATCGAATCCGTGGCAGGTCCAACTTCGGTTGCGGAGATCACGGCGGTCCCGGCGAGACGCGCGCGGTCCATGTTCGTTGTTAAGTGACCGATCAGCGACGCCGGGATGCGCGGCGGGTGGAATCGTGCGTGGGGCTCAGCCGAGGGTCTTCTTGAACGCGGCGGGGGTCAGGGCCTCGAGCGGCAGCGCGAAGACATCGCGGTGGGTCCCGAGGCGCTCGAAGGCCCAGGTGAGATAGGCCTGCGCAGGGACACCTAGAGCTCGACAGGTGGCGATGATGCCGAGGAGCACGCAAGCACGGTGGGCGCCTTCCGTGCTGCCGGCGAAGAGCATGTTGAGGCGCAGCTTGGCGACGTTCTGAAACTCGCGCTCGGTGGGAGAGTTGTCGATGGGGACCAGCGGGTCGTCGACGAAACGGAAGAGCGCGTCCCGATGGTTCTTGTAGTACCGAATCGCCGCCGCCAGCGGCTCGGAGGGCAAGAGCGTCGGCTCGACGGCGTCGCGCCAGCGCTCGAAGTCCTGGACGATGGGGCGAATGCACCGCTGGCGATGTTCTCTGAGCGCCTCTCCGACCAGGCCGAGCTTCTGCGCCTCTCCCTCTTCGCCGTAGATCGCGCCCAGGAAGGCGCCGCCTTCGAGAGCGAGCACCGGCTGGGTGTCTTCTGCGTCACGGAACTTGCGACGGCCGTGGGCGTTGCACCCGGCCTCGAGCACGCGGCCTGAAGCGAAGACGTCGTTGAAGCGATGCTCGGCATCGGCGGTGAGGGTACCTCGGAAGGGTCTGAGCTTCGCGGCGACGACCTCGCCGCTCTTGTCGGCTCGTACTGAAAGACCGCGACGTCGTGGTTGCGGTAGAGCTCCACGTAACCGTTGTGCGCAGCGGGAAGCTTCTTGATGATGACCTTCAACCCGGTGCCGTCGGTAGCCATCCAGGAGCCGGCGAGCAGCTGCTTCCAGTGCAAACCGTCGATGCCCGACAGCAGGTCGGCAGCGCGCTCGATGAAGGTCACCAGCGTGCTCATCGCGATCGGGACTCCGCGCTCGGCGAGGTCGCGCCGGATGCGGTCGAGCGGCGTGAGCAGCCAGAACTTCTGGTACACGAGCCACGCGAGCCACTCGCAGGTGACCTGGAGCGCTCGTAAGGGGCAGGCAGAGAGCGCAGCGTCGTGCGCTCGCCACACTCGCGACAGCGACACGTGTAGCGACGAACGACGCGCCGGCGCTGGTGTTCCTTGACGACGTGGAGCTTCTCCTCGACGAGCTCGTCGACGACGTCCAGGGCAGCTCCGCCGCACTCGCCGCACGCATCGGGGCGGAGCTCGTGCTCTTCGGCTTCGAGGTGGCTGGGGATCGGCTTGCGCCCCGTTGGCCTCGCCTTCTTCTTCGGCGGAGGCTCGGCGGCAGGCTTGTCCGGGGCCTTGGGCCGCTCCTCGAAAGCACGCTGGGCTTCTCCCTCGACGACGGGCGGGCAGCGGCTGGCGCTGCAGCGCCGGGAGCAGGAGCCTTTCGCTGCTTGCGCTGCGCTACCGCGAGCAGCCCGAGACGCGATCGTTGAGCCGTGCCAGCTCGGTGAGGAGCTGCGCGACTTGCGCACGGAGCTCGGCGTTCTCCTTGCGCAGCGCTTCCAGCCCGTCCACAGACGAGTAGAGATCATACTTTGAGATCCGTGTCGATCCTTGCGTGCTTTTTCGAATCGAGGCCGCCGGTACCAGCCGCGCCGCGCCGCTGTGAAGTCGATCCCAGCCAGCAGCGAGGCGAACGCCGAGCCGTCGATCACCACCTGCGGCTTGTCGCCGTCCAGCAGCGGAAGCTGAAAGCTCCCAGCCTCGAGGCGCTTGGCGAGAACACACCAGCCCGACCCGTCGAACCACAGAGCCTTCGCGATCCGCCTGCGCTTGTTGAGGAAGAGATACAGGTGGCCATCGACTGGATCGAGCCCCAGGCCGCGCACAGCGCCGGCGAGGGCGTCGAAGGAGCCGCGCATGTCGAGTGGGGCCACCGCCACGAACACGCGCACCGTCGGAGGTAGGCTCAGCACGAGCGCAAAGCCTCGAGTACCCGGTGCAGCGTCTCGACCGAAACGTCGTCACCGAACTCCACCCGAGCCCTGGCAACCTCGAGAACGTACCGGCCCCTCCCGGCCACGGCGATGCTCGGCGAAGCGGGAACAAGCTCGACCAACGCGTGCGCCGTCGCTGCCGCCTTCGACTTTCGCCGTCGCGGCTGAGCGCTCGCTCCCCGCCGTTCGAGATTCACCCGCCACGCGTTCAGAGACCGCCCGTCGATGTCGTGCGCCCGCGCCCACTCCCCGGCGCTCAGGCCCTTCCGCTTCGCCGCGAGCAGGCACCGCCGCGCCTCCGCCTCGTCCTCGATCTTCCGTCCATTTGCCACTGATGACCTCCGCGTCGAAGCCGAGCCTGGCGGCCACGTCCGCGGAAATCATCCCGGTGTCGCTGATGGGTCACGTTGTTAACGGGATCACGAGAACAGATTGCAGAACACTCGTGAGCGCGTTGCTTTGCCATACGATGACCGGTCGCCGCCCGGTCTGCTCTCTGGCTCGATGAGCACCAAGATTGGCCCACCAGATCTCGCCACGCTTCACCGATGGTCCTCTGCGTCGAGCGCGTCGGCCCAGCTCTCCAGTCCCGCCGCCGCGAGAGCTTCGTCCTCTCCGCCACTGGCCGCGGCGATGCGCCGCAGATCCCAGCGCGCTGGGTCCGGCCGGCGCACGAGAATCACGCCAACGCGCTCACCCGGCTGCAACGGCAGTGGTCGGTCGGGTTTGAGCAGGCCGTCCACGTACAGAGCCTCGACGGTGCGCATGCGCGAAGCATAGCACGTGATCTCCGGGCGCTAGAAGACACCCCAGGCGCTGACTCCGTACTGCCCGACACCGGTCGGATGTGGAAGGACGCGAATGCTCTGACGGTGTCGAACCCGGACCTCTTTGTGCTTCGAGAGTCCGACGACTGCGATCACAACCCCGGTCGCTTGAAGGACGCTGTCCAGCACCAAAAGCGCCCATGTGCCCGCTCCACCCGACGTCGAACACGAGGCATCAGCGTTGTCGTCGCAGCCGACGCCCCGAATCGCAAGCACCGGACCGAGGATCGGCACGTAGAGCGGCTGGGGATCCATGCCCCGCGGCGCTGATTCGGTGAACGTGGCATATCCGACTCCAGCGACGTACGGAACAACGAACATCGCCGCACCAACGATGGTCAATGTGATGTCAGGGCGGTGTTCAGACTGGCGAGCGCCGGATTCTGGCGCCAAGTTCGCGCGACTGTCCTGCTGCGCCGTAGCCTCCGATGTCAGGCAAAGCGTGGAGAGCGCCAACAGCGCGGCGCGCGCCCGAAAAGTTGTCGAAGGAATGGGTCCCCACGGCGCAGCCACGAACAAGCAGGCAAATCCAACAACGCCAAGAAGGAGAAGCCACCCCATCGGTCCGCCTAACGAGTAGGGCGTTCACCCGCGAACGCCGGGGGTCATCCTACCAGACCGCGAGGCGCAGCAGCGCGGGCGCAGTGCCGCAGACAGTGAGGGCGCCCGCGGGCATCGGAACGGACGCTTGGGCAAGGCCACAACGGCGTTCGGCGGGTGCAACGACCAGTTATACAGGTCTTGGCACGACGGTGATTCTCGGAGCAGTGGCGAGGCGCGTGGGCTCGGCTCTGCTTGTCCGAACGGTACAGTCGTCATGGCGCCGTGGTCCCGGCCGCAGCGCCGCGAACTTCAACAGTCAGCTCCGCCTCGAGCGCGAGCTCGGCGGGGGCTTGGCACGGCGCTGTGCGAAGCGTCAGAGACCGTCAGCTTCAACCGCGGGCAAGGCGCCGTGGTCTTGCGCGGTGCAGCAGCCATCGCCGCGAGCGCGACGACGGCTGGGGCTCGTCAGGGCGCTGTGCGAAGCGGCGGAGACCTACAACTTCGACCGGCGGAACGAGCGGCGCTGCCCAACAGCGAAGCCACAAAGCTGTATAACGAGTAGGGCGTTCACCCGCGAACGCCGGGGGTCATCCTACCAGACCGCGAGGCGCAGCAGCGCGGGCGCAGTGCCGCAGACAGTGAGGGCGCCCGCGGGCATCGGAACGGACGCTTGGGCAAGGCCACAACGGCGTTCGGCGGTGCAACGACCAGTTATACAGGTCTTGGCACGACGGTGATTCTCGGAGCAGTGGCGAGGCGCGTGGGCTCGGCTCTGCTTGTCCGAACGGTACAGTCGTCATGGCGCCGTGGTCTTGGCCGCAGCGCCGCGAACTTCAACAGTCAGCTCCGCCTCGAGCGCGAGCTCGGCGGGGGCTTGGCACGGCGCTGTGCGAAGCGTCAGAGACCGTCAGCTTCAACCGCGGGCAAGGCGCCGTGGTCTTGCGCGGTGCAGCAGCCATCGCCGCGAGCGCGACGACGGCTGGGGCTCGTCAGGGCGCTGTGCGAAGCGGCGGAGACCTACAACTTCGACCGGCGGAACGAGCGGCGCTGCCCAACAGCGAAGCCACAAAGCTGTATAACGAATTGGCGTTCACCCGCGAACGCCGAGATCCGAAGCTAGCAGACGGCGCGGCGCTGTAAACGCGGGCGAGTGCCGAAGACAGTGTGTTCGCCCGCGCGGCGGAACGGACGCTGGGGCAAGGCGTGGCCGGCGTTCGTCGGGTGCAACGTCCAGTTATGCGGCAGTCGCTTGCGCGTGGGTGAAGCGAAGGTTCGGTCGACTGTCCGACGTGACGCCCGACCTAGCCAGCTGCTAGATTCGGGCCATGAAGTGGTTGAGGGCCGGAGTCGTAGCTTGCGCGTGGCACTGCGCAGCGTGCGGCGCGAACGAGGACTCGCCCGCCGAAGATGGCTGTGCGTTGACGATCAAGTTGACCGGCGCCGTCGCGGTTCAAGCGGACGGTTCACACGCGTGCGGCGGGAGCGGCGTATACCCGCCCGGCCCTCGGACGGTGGTGACGTTCATGGATGTCGGGGAGTTGAAGCTCGCGTTCACGCTCGACGGGGTGTCGGAGGGAGCGACTGGGATATTTCCCACCGTGGTCGCGGTTAGCGAGGCGAGCGCTGGCACCAGCTGGAGCACTCCGGGGGGTGGGTGCACACTGGAAGTGACCCAGCACAAGAAGGTCCACGAGGACCAACTGATGCGCGAATACAGAATGGGCGGGAATGGAGCATGCGGAGTGCCCGCGGAGCCAGGTCCCAACGCGACCGGCACTGTGGAAGTCGGGAACTTCAGGGTGGTTGGGATGATCGGCTGGGAGTAGTGGTCGGCCGAATAACGGGGCACGCGTTGACCCGCGAGCGCCGTGGCTCATCGTAACAGAGCGCGGGGCGTGAACCCACGCGGGCGAGTGCCGAAGACAGAGTGTTCGCCCGCGGGCGCGGAACGAACGGTGAAACTCGCCAATACCGGCGCTCGGCGGGTCGAACGCGAGTTAGGCGGCTCAACAGGGAACTCGACATGGTACTGTTTTGTGGATGTCGGGTTCGCAGAGCCGCGCCGACATGGAGGCGGATGTTGCTCACCATGTCGCGTTGCTGAAGTACCATGACACCGGGGCGACGGACTTCGACGACCGAATGCGTCGCTTCGCCCGGCTACACTTCGATCTCGTGCCAGATGAGGGCCCGAGTGAGACGGTCCAGGGCGAGGTGATCCGAGCTGTGGCGCGACTTGCCAGCGAGGAGCGTCGGAACGGGAGCGTCAACTGGTACCGCGGCGACTACTACGAGAACCTAGCAAGGTTTCTCGGAGCGACGCTCCCGGATGCGCGCGTATTCGGCGATGATGCGCGGAAGCGAATCGCCCTGGACGTGCAAGCGGTGATGGACCACGGCAAAGGGACGAACAACGCAGAAATCCATGTGGTGTTCGGACGGTTGCTCGAGGACGCGGTGGCGTACTGCGAAGCGTTGCCGGCGCCGGTGCCGTTCTCGCCGCCGCCCGACGAGTAGCGCCGCGCCGATCAATCGAAACGGCAGTGCTGCGGTCCGCCTAACGAGTAGGGCGTTCACCCGCGAACGCCGGGGGTCATCCTACCAGACCGCGAGGCGCAGCAGCGCGGGCGCAGTGCCGCAGACAGTGAGGGCGCCCGCGGGCATCGGAACGGACGCTTGGGCAAGGCCACAACGGCGTTCGGCGGGTGCAACGACCAGTTATACAGGTCTTGGCACGACGGTGATTCTCGGAGCAGTGGCGAGGCGCGTGGGCTCGGCTCTGCTTGTCCGAACGGTACAGTCGTCATGGCGCCGTGGTCTTGGCCGCAGCGCCGCGAACTTCAACAGTCAGCTCCGCCTCGAGCGCGAGCTCGGCGGGGGCTTGGCACGGCGCTGTGCGAAGCGTCAGAGACCGTCAGCTTCAACCGCGGGCAAGGCGCCGTGGTCTTGCGCGGTGCAGCAGCCATCGCCGCGAGCGCGACGACGGCTGGGGCTCGTCAGGGCGCTGTGCGAAGCGGCGGAGACCTACAACTTCGACCGGCGGAACGAGCGGCGCTGCCCAACAGCGAAGCCACAAAGCTGTATAACGAGTAGGGCGTTCACCCGCGAACGCCGGGGGTCATCCTACCAGACCGCGAGGCGCAGCAGCGCGGGCGCAGTGCCGCAGACAGTGAGGGCGCCCGCGGGCATCGGAACGGACGCTTGGGCAAGGCCACAACGGCGTTCGGCGGGTGCAACGACCAGTTATACAGGTCTTGGCACGACGGTGATTCTCGGAGCAGTGGCGAGGCGCGTGGGCTCGGCTCTGCTTGTCCGAACGGTACAGTCGTCATGGCGCCGTGGTCTTGGCCGCAGCGCCGCGAACTTCAACAGTCAGCTCCGCCTCGAGCGCGAGCTCGGCGGGGGCTTGGCACGGCGCTGTGCGAAGCGTCAGAGACCGTCAGCTTCAACCGCGGGCAAGGCGCCGTGGTCTTGCGCGGTGCAGCAGCCATCGCCGCGAGCGCGACGACGGCTGGGGCTCGTCAGGGCGCTGTGCGAAGCGGCGGAGACCTACAACTTCGACCGGCGGAACGAGCGGCGCTGCCCAACAGCGAAGCCACAAAGCTGTATAACGAATTTGCGCTCAGCAGCGAGCGCTGGAGAACATCGTAGCAGAGCGCGGGGCGCCGCAGAGGCGGGCGAGTGCCGAAGACAGAGTGGTCGCCCGCCGCCGTGGGACGGACGCTGAAACTCGCCTGACCGGCGCTCGGCTGCTGCAGCGTCAAGTTATGCGGGGCCCGACGCGACTGCGGTCAACGCAGCGTTCAGCGCAGTCCGCGTTTCGTCATCCGTCTCGGTGGCGAGCGCGTCATGCAGGGCGGGCACGGTTGTCGCTGACAACCTTGGGTAGCACGAAATGGCCTCAGCCACGGAGCGGCGGATGTCGGGTTCCTCGTGCTTCAAGTAGGGGACAAGAAGAGGAATGGCGCGTTCGCCACGCCGCCGAACCTCGGCAACGATGACGCGCTCCGCCGCGAGTCGCTCGTCCAGGTCCGGTGGTGGTGGCATGGGCTCGCGAGTGAAGGGGTTGATCAGCTCCCGCGTGTGATGAACCTCAAAGTAGCCGCGCCCGCCAACAATGGACGCGACCAGGAGTGCGACGGACTCGCGATCGGGCGTCTGCTCATCGGGAGCTCCGAGGAGCTCGATCAAGAAAGGGAGAGCGTGAATCGCGGCCTCGTAGACCGTGCCTTGATGCCAGATGCTCGAGAAGAGTTCTCGAAGCGCTGAGTCGCGTTGAGGCTTGTCAGCCGACAAGAGCCCGCGAATGAGGCCAGGTACGTCCGATGCCGGTCCGTAGGCGTGAGTGAGGCAACCCCAGTCGATGTCATCAAGACCGTCGAGCATGGCTCTGCCGCCGCATAACGAGACACACGTTCACCCGCGAACGCCGAGCGTCAAGTCGTCAGTCGGCAAGGCGCGACAGACGCGGGCGAGTGCCGCATCAGAATGTTCGCCCGCGGAAGCGGAACGGACGGTGATGTCGGCAGGGCCGGCGTTCGGCGGGTGCAACGTGAGTTATGCAGTGATTCGTGGCGAGCCTAGGGGCACGCGCACGGCTCCGTCTTTCCCGAAGGGCCGCACACCTTGACGGGACCTGTGCCACCATCGCAGACGCAGGCGGGCACGGGTTGGCCGGGAACGCAGTCGACCAGCCCAGCGTCCGGCGGGGGCCCGGCGCACGCGAGTACCGATTTCATCGGAGCCGCGCAGGCGGGTTCGCCCGCGCAGGAATAGGATTCGAATTGATCGAGGCAAGCCACCAGCTCAGGCCATGCATCGCAATTGTGCCACTGCTCGATGCAAGGTTCCCCGCAGTCCTTGTAACTTCCCGATTTGGCCTCCGGGCACCCGCCCGTGGCGAGTTTCTTGCACATCAAAAAGCAGAGCTTTTCGGTGTCGGTGCCGTTGGAATCACTCGACTTCGTGGAACCAGAACAAGAGACCAAGCCGACGAGCAAGAAGAGGAGCGGTAGCGAGGAACTGGGCATCGCTTCTTCTCGACGGCGTGTTGTCTGCATAACGAGTAGGGCGTTCACCCGCGAACGCCGCGGGTCATCCTACCAGACCGCGAGGCGCAGCAGCGCGGGCGCAGTGCCGCAGACAGTGAGGGCGCCCGCGGGCATCGGAACGGACGCTTGGGCAA
Source organism: Polyangiaceae bacterium (assembly GCA_015075635.1). NCBI lineage: Bacteria > Pseudomonadati > Myxococcota > Polyangiales > Polyangiaceae > Polyangiaceae bacterium. The sequence continues at coordinate 476,476 of JABTUA010000003.1, read as the reverse complement.
GGCCACAACGGCGTTCGGCGGGTGCAACGACCAGTTATACAGGTCTTGGCACGACGGTGATTCTCGGAGCAGTGGCGAGGCGCGTGGGCTCGGCTCTGCTTGTCCGAACGGTACAGTCGTCATGGCGCCGTGGTCTTGGCCGCAGCGCAGCGAACTTCAACAGTCAGCTCCGCCTCGAGCGCGAGCTCGGCGGGGGCTTGGCACGGCGCTGTGCGAAGCGTCAGAGACCGTCAGCTTCAACCGCGGGCAAGGCGCCGTGGTCTTGCGCGGTGCAGCAGCCATCGCCGCGAGCGCGACGACGGCTGGGGCTCGTCAGGGCGCTGTGCGAAGCGGCGGAGACCTACAACTTCGACCGGCGGAACGAGCGGCGCTGCCCAACAGCGAAGCCACAAAGCTGTATAACGGGGCACGCGTTGACCCGCGAGCGCCGTAGGTCATCGTAACAGACGGCAAGGCGTGAACGCACGCGGGCGAGTGCCGAAGACAGAGTGGTCGCCCGCGGGCGCGGAACGGGCGGTGAAATTCGCCACTGCCGGCGCTCGGCGGGTCGAACGCGAGTTATACCGTGGTGGCAGCACGGTAGTTCGGGGAGCAGAGACCCTTGGCGGGCGGCGCGTCATTGCGCGTTGATCTGGCCGACGGCGACCGCGTCGGCTGATGCCGCCTCGCGGCGAGATGGAACGGTGGATGAGCTTGCTCGACCAAAGTGCTAGCTTTCTCGTGTGCGCGGCGCGCTTCTCATCGGACTCTTGGTTGCCAACTGCGGCGGCCAAGTCCGAGACGAGGGCAGCGCGAGCGGTGGGAGCGGGGGCGGCGGTGGACACGCGACCGGTTCTGGTGCTGCGGCCGGGAGCGGCGGGACGGTGGCCAGCGGCGCGACGACCGGCAGTGGCGCGACGGGAGGAACAGCGGGCGCCGGCGCAAGCGGCGGTTCTACTGCCGATGCGGGCGGCACGCCCAGCTGCTCGGAGGTGGCCAAAGCGATTGCGAAGAAGGCTCAGATTGTTGGGTCGTGTACGATCATCGTTCGCTTCACACAAACCACGCTGACGCTCTTGGGTCATCAGTGGGTGTGCGGGACGTACGCGCCCCCCGACGAGCTAGCCGCGCGCGCGACAGCGCAGCAGGACACCGGGTTCGGCAGTGGCGTGTTGCTCTCCGGCCCGGCGCCCGCGGACGCCTGGGTCTTTCTCGTTGAGCCACTGGACTTCGGCGGCGCTGCGGTCGTGAGCGCAAGGACCGGACTCACCGTGTTCGGCGGAGGGATCGTGTGGGCCGGGAAGGGCGATATCAAATGGCCGAAAACCTGGCTGCACGATCCGCTGGGCGAGGACTGCGCGCCGGTCTCGCTCCCCAAGGTTCGGAGCTTCGATCTCGGGACCGGAGGCCTGCCGCTGCCTGCGGGGGAGATCGACAAGGCGTTGAAGCGCGTACGCGCGACAGCGCTGCCATCGGGGCTCGCGCAGATCGGGGGCTACGACATCGTCTTGCTCCGATATCGGCCATCAGTGGGAGCCCAGGACCCATCCAGCGATGAGTACGTTGTGCTGTTCAACTCGGGCTGGATGGAGTGACGACGCGTCAGGTCGGGCCAGCGGTATAACGAATTGGCGTTCACCCGCGAACGCCGGGTCCTGAGTTTAGCAGAGCGCGAGGCGTCGCAGAGGCGGGCGAGTGCCGCAGACAGTGTGTCGCCCGCCGGCGCGGAACGGACGGTGAAACAGGGCATAGCCGGCGTTCGGCGGGTGGAACGACAAGTTATACAGTGCGCAGGAAACTCGGTGATTCTGGGCACTGAGGCTCCTGGCGTCGCCGTTTGTCGCAGCGCCGTGGTCTTGGAGCTCGGGTTCAGCGCTGCGCGGTTCTGGTTGCTCGGCGTTCGAGGACGAAACAGGAAGCGCCGCCGCGTTGGGCCACCAAGCAGCGCCGCCTTCTTCGCAGTGGGCACGGCCTCGAGCGGCACGACGGTCGGGGCTTGGCAAAGCGCGACCGGAGGCGTGAGTGACTTACGGCGGTGATGGAGTCGCGGCGGTGCTGGTTCGCAGCGCTGCCCTCCTCGACGGAAGAATCTGATCTGTATAACGGATGCGCGTTCACCCGCGAACGCGCGAGAACATCGTAACAGACAGCGCGGCGTTTTCGCAGGCCGGCGCAAGCCGTAGACAGAGAGGGCGCCGGCCGCCGCGGAACGGACGGTGAAACTCGCCATGGCGCGCGTTCGGCGGGTGGAACGCGAGTTATGCCGTGCGTCGGTGGTTCAGGGCGCGAAGCCGTGGGCGCCACCGTGCGGCGTGGCGCCGTGATCTCGGAGCTCGGCGCCAGCTGGCCCGGCTTCTGCTCTGCGCGCTACGGTCGGCAAGGCGCCGCGGCCTTGGTCGCAGCGCGGCTCGTTCAACAATCGGCTCGTGCGCCACCGCGATGACGGTCGGGGTCGTCATGGCGCGACCGGACGCGTGAGAGACTTTCGGCGTCAACCGCGGGCAACGCGCCGTGGGCTCGGCCGCGCTGCCTCCCGCCTCGAAGCGGAGGAACTCTGAATCTGAGACCGCAAAGACAGTCGGCAAGGCGCCGTGGGTCTTGGGTCACACCGGCATAACGAGTAGGGCGTTCACCCGCGAACGCCGGGGGTCATCCTACCAGACCGCGAGGCGCAGCAGCGCGGGCGCAGTGCCGCAGACAGTGAGGGCGCCCGCGGGCATCGGAACGGACGCTTGGGCAAGGCCACAACGGCGTTCGGCGGGTGCAACGACCAGTTATACAGGTCTTGGCACGACGGTGATTCTCGGAGCAGTGGCGAGGCGCGTGGGCTCGGCTCTGCTTGTCCGAACGGTACAGTCGTCATGGCGCCGTGGTCTTGGCCGCAGCGCCGCGAACTTCAACAGTCAGCTCCGCCTCGAGCGCGAGCTCGGCGGGGCTTGGCACGGCGCTGTGCGAAGCGTCAGAGACCGTCAGCTTCAACCGCGGGCAAGGCGCCGTGGTCTTGCGCGGTGCAGCAGCCATCGCCGCGAGCGCGACGACGGCTGGGCTCGTCAGGGCGCTGTGCGAAGCGGCGGAGACCTACAACTTCGACCGGCGGAACGAGCGGCGCTGCCCAACAGCGAAGCCACAAAGCTGTATAACGAGTAGGGCGTTCACCCGCGAACGCCGCGGGTCATCCTACCAGACCGCGAGGCGCAGCAGCGCGGGCGCAGTGCCGCAGACAGTGAGGGCGCCCGCGGGCATCGGAACGGACGCTTGGGCAAGGCCACAACGGCGTTCGGCGGGTGCAACGACCAGTTATACAGGTCTTGGCACGACGGTGATTCTCGGAGCAGTGGCGAGGCGCGTGGGCTCGGCTCTGCTTGTCCGAACGGTACAGTCGTCATGGCGCCGTGGTCTTGGCCGCAGCGCCGCGAACTTCAACAGTCAGCTCCGCCTCGAGCGCGAGCTCGGCGGGGCTTGGCACGGCGCTGTGCGAAGCGTCAGAGACCGTCAGCTTCAACCGCGGGCAAGGCGCCGTGGTCTTGCGCGGTGCAGCAGCCATCGCCGCGAGCGCGACGACGGCTGGGGCTCGTCAGGGCGCTGTGCGAAGCGGCGGAGACCTACAACTTCGACCGGCGGAACGAGCGGCGCTGCCCAACAGCGAAGCCACAAAGCTGTATAACGAGTAGGGCGTTCACCCGCGAACGCCGGGGTCATCCTACCAGACCGCGAGGCGCAGCAGCGCGGGCGCAGTGCCGCAGACAGTGAGGGCGCCCGCGGGCATCGGAACGGACGCTTGGGCAAGGCCACAACGGCGTTCGGCGGGTGCAACGACCAGTTATACAGGTCTTGGCACGACGGTGATTCTCGGAGCAGTGGCGAGGCGCGTGGGCTCGGCTCTGCTTGTCCGAACGGTACAGTCGTCATGACGCCGTGGTCTTGGCCGCAGCGCCGCGAACTTCAACAGTCAGCTCCGCCTCGAGCGCGAGCTCGGCGGGGGCTTGGCACGGCGCTGTGCGAAGCGTCAGAGACCGTCAGCTTCAACCGCGGGCAAGGCGCCGTGGTCTTGCGCGGTGCAGCAGCCATCGCCGCGAGCGCGACGACGCCTGGGGCTCGTCAGGGCGCTGTGCGAAGCGGCGGAGACCTACAACTTCGACCGGCGGAACGAGCGGCGCTGCCCAACAGCGAAGCCACAAAGCTGTATAACGATCGTCGCGTTCTCCCGCGAACGCGGGCTCTATCGTAACAGACGGCAAGGCGTAATCCGAGGCCGGCGCAAGCCGTAGACAGAGAGGGCGCCGGCCGTTGCGGAACGGACGGTTGGGCAAGGCCAGACCCGCGTTCGTCGGGAGCAACCGCGAGTTATACAGGTCTTGGCACGGCGGTAATTCCCGGAAAAGTAGCGAGGCGTGTGGGCTCGGCTCTGCTTGTCCGAACGGTCCAGTCGTCGTGGCGCCGTGGTCTCGGATGCGGCGCCGCGAACTTTGACAGTCGGCACCGCTTCGAGCGCGAGCTCGGTGGGGGCTTGGCAAGGCGCTGTGCGAAGCGTCTGAGACCGTCAGCTTCAACCGCGGGCAAGGCGCTGTGCGTCGCGTGAGCGGCGCTGCCCAACAGCGAAGCCACAAAGCTGTATAACGGGGCACGCGTTGACCCGCGAGCGCCGTGGCTCATCGTAACAGACGGCAAGGCGTGAACGCACGCGGGCGAGTGCCGAAGACAGAGTGTTCGCCCGCGGGCGCGGAACGGACGGTGAAACGCGCCACGACCGGCGCTCGGCGGGTCGAACGCGAGTTAGGCGGCATCACTCGCCCGGGTAGATCCGTTCCGGGTCCACATTGAGCACGACCTCGCAGTCGCAGCCTCCGCCCTGAGCGATGAGCGCAAACTCGACGAGTGCGGTGGGTAGCCCGCGCTCCTCAAGCCATGCTCGCGTCAGCCGTAGATCGTGCTGGCAGCCGACCGCCCGCACTTGAGTGTCGATGGAATCAATGAGCGCCAGAAGCTGGTCGGGTTCGAGCGGCATGCGCGCAAGGCGGGTCGCTGTCGGTCCAAATAGCGCGCATGGATCGGCGTTGACAAGCACGTCCCAGTCCGTCGCGACCCCGTGTTCGTTCAGGAACGCGATCGCTGGCACGCGGTCGTGGGAAGTAAGCCACTCCGTGGTGAGCGCAAGCGACTTGTCGCGGCCATCTCGAAATGCGCGCTCGGCGACGAAGGCGTACAACTCGTCGAGCTCCTCGCGCGTGAGTGGGGACCGGCTGGCGCGCGCCCGCTGACGAGCGTCGAGTTCCTCCTCAGCGAGGCGACGGCGCTCTTTCTTGGAGAGGCTCACTTGTCCGCCTAACGAGTAGGGCGTTCACCCGCGAACGCCGGGGGTCATCCTACCAGACCGCGAGGCGCAGCAGCGCGGGCGCAGTGCCGCAGACAGTGAGGGCGCCCGCGGGCATCGGAACGGACGCTTGGGCAAGGCCACAACGGCGTTCGGCGGGTGCAACGACCAGTTATACAGGTCTTGGCACGACGGTGATTCTCGGAGCAGTGGCGAGGCGCGTGGGCTCGGCTCTGCTTGTCCGAACGGTACAGTCGTCATGGCGCCGTGGTCCCGGCCGCAGCGCCGCGAACTTCAACAGTCAGCTCCGCCTCGAGCGCGAGCTCGGCGGGGGCTTGGCACGGCGCTGTGCGAAGCGTCAGAGACCGTCAGCTTCAACCGCGGGCAAGGCGCCGTGGTCTTGCGCGGTGCAGCAGCCATCGCCGCGAGCGCGACGACGGCTGGGGCTCGTCAGGGCGCTGTGCGAAGCGGCGGAGACCTACAACTTCGACCGGCGGAACGAGCGGCGCTGCCCAACAGCGAAGCCACAAAGCTGTATAACGAACGGCGTTCACCCGCGAACGCCGGAGAGCATCTTAGCAGAGCGGGAGGCGCTACAGCCGCGGGCGAGTGCCGAAGACAGAGTGGTCGCCCGCGGTCGTGGAACGGACGCTTGGGCAAGGCCAGACCGGCGTTCGGCGGGTGCAACGTCGAGTTAGCCAGCGTTGAAAATCGACGGTGAAGTTCCGTGCTTCGTCGGTTCCTGACGGTGAAAGTGGCGAAAGCGCGATGGACCGCGAGCAGCGCCGGTTCGTCACCGGTGGCTCCGCCTCCAGCGCCAAGACGTCTGGGGTGCGCGGGACGCGTGGGAACGCGCGAGTGACTTTCGAACTTCAACCGTCAGCGAGGCGCCGTGGTCTTGGCGGCGCTGCACAACAGCGCGCTAAAGTGCGGCTGGATAACGAGACACACGTTCACCCGCGAACGCCGAGCGTCAAGTCGTCAGTCGGCAGGGCGCAACAGACGCGGGCGAGTGCCGCATCAGAATGTTCGCCCGCGGGCGCGGAACGGACAATGAAGTCGGCAGGGCCGGCGTTCGGCGGGTGGAACGTGAGTTATGCAGGGCGTCGGAGCACAGACGGGCACGTATGCTACGGACCAGCACCGGTCGGGCCTGCAGGTGGTTTCGGCTTAAACCGGATCGGCACGACCGCGACGAGGCATCCCCGCTCGGGAGGTGTGGAGAACGGCCGCAAAAAGATCTGCCGGGCGCAATCGCGAACCGAGTCGGTCCGTAGGTCATCCTCAGGAAATTCCACCGCGGCGACAGAGCCGTCCTCGGTGACACGCACGCTCACGACCAGACGGCCGGCGAGAGCTGGGCTGTCACGGAGCGCACGCTCGTAACAGAGGCGGGTGTCGGTTGTACGGGCGCGTAGTTCGTCGACCAGCCGCGGGGTTGCGACGCCGCGGCAAGCCTCACCTGATGGATTTGCGCTTGGTCCGGCTCGGACAGGGTCGCTTGCACCCGGCGCCGCAGCGCTCGCGGTCGACGGTGCGGCCGGCGGCGGCGCCTGTTGAGGTTGTTGTGCTGCGCAGGCTCCGACCGATGCGGCAAGGATCAACATCAAGTGAAGAGGGTTAGAGGGGGACATGCGCAGCAAGGGGCTTAGGCATTAATCTGCATAACGAGTAGGGCGTTCACCCGCGAACGCCGGGGGTCATCCTACCAGACCGCGAGGCGCAGCAGCGCGGGCGCAGTGCCGCAGACAGTGAGGGCGCCCGCGGGCATCGGAACGGACGCTTGGGCAAGGCCACAACGGCGTTCGGCGGGTGCAACGACCAGTTATACAGGTCTTGGCACGACGGTGATTCTCGGAGCAGTGGCGAGGCGCGTGGGCTCGGCTCTGCTTGTCCGAACGGTACAGTCGTCATGGCGCCGTGGTCTTGGCCGCAGCGCCGCGAACTTCAACAGTCAGCTCCGCCTCGAGCGCGAGCTCGGCGGGGGCTTGGCACGGCGCTGTGCGAAGCGTCAGAGACCGTCAGCTTCAACCGCGGGCAAGGCGCCGTGGTCTTGCGCGGTGCAGCAGCCATCGCCGCGAGCGCGACGACGGCTGGGGCTCGTCAGGGCGCTGTGCGAAGCGGCGGAGACCTACAACTTCGACCGGCGGAACGAGCGGCGCTGCCCAACAGCGAAGCCACAAAGCTGTATAACGAGTAGGGCGTTCACCCGCGAACGCCGGGGTCATCCTACCAGACCGCGAGGCGCAGCAGCGCGGGCGCAGTGCCGCAGACAGTGAGGGCGCCCGCGGGCATCGGAACGGACGGTGAAAAGAGCAAGGCGCGCGTTCGGCGGGTGGAACGCGAGTTATACCGTGGTGGAACCACGGTTGTTCGGGGAGCAGCGACCGTTGGCGTCGCAGCGCGCCGCGACGCCGTGATCTCGGAGCTCCGCGACAGCTCGCCCGTCTTCTGGTCGATCGGTTCAGTCGGCAAGGCGCCGTTGTCTTGGTCCCAGCGCGGCTGCTCAACAGCCGGCTCGTCCTCGAGCGCGACCACGGTCGGGGTCGGCATGGCGCGACCGGCCGCGTGAGAGACTTCCATCATCAACCGCGGGCAAACCGCTGTGGTCTTGGGCCGCGCTGGTTCGAAGCGGAGGAACTCTGAGACCGCAGGGTCGAGAGAACAGCGGGCTCGGCGCGGTGGTCTTGCGTGATCGTTTCCGGTCAGGAGACAGCGGTATAACGAACGGCGTTCACCCGCGAACGCCGAGCATCATCTTATCAGACCGCGAGGCGCAGCTGAGCGGGCGCAATGCCGCAGACAGTGAGAGCGCCCGCGACGCGGAACGGACGGTGAAACACGCCATCACGGCGTTCGGCGGGTGCAACGTCGAGTTATGCGGCACTCGCGAGGTGAGGTTGAAACCGGTCGCAGCGCTAGCCGCAGGGCACCTGGCACTTGACCGTCGTGGCAGTCACCAGGGTGCACGCCTCGTGAGGGTCGGTGCAGTATTGAAGGCAGACGTCGTCGTGGCGCCACTCGCCGACCTTGGAAAAGCCCGTCGCCGCCGCGTCGAGTGTGACGGAATGCGAGGGGCAGTCGGTGTCTGTCTCACCAGACTGCACGGTGCAGGCCTGCACGGCAGTCGCAAGGACGGCGAGCAGAAGCGCGTTGCAGTGCCGTGGCATGGTCCTCATTGGCCGAATAACTCCAAATTCTACCTATCTCGATAGCGCGTCGCCAGCTCTCGTCCAGGCACTTCGCTATACGCCTCCGCCGCGGTACTTGCCCGACTTCGTCACTCCGGGGTTTCGCCGTCATGCCGGCACTTGCGGGGAACGTGGCGCGCACACTTATCGCGTTATGCAGAACTGCCTAATCGCCCGCAGCCGTCCCCGTCAAGGACAGTTCCCGCTCGTCACCGTCTGACCGGTGTCCGGCACGTGGTCGCCACCCACGTCGGCGAACTTCAGCGGGATGGACTGGCAGGAGTACTGGCCGCAGTCGTCCATCCGCATCACGTGGGCGTGCGGGCCCGTCGAGTACCCGGTCGAGCCGGAGAGGCCGATCACCGTGCCGCGCTTCACCGACTGGCCGAGGGTCACGCTGACCTTGTTCAAGTGTTTGTAGGTGGTGAGCTTGCCGTCGCCGTGCTTCAGCACGACGTAGTTCGCGTACGGGTAGCAGGACGAACCGCCGCCGTTGTAGCAGGGGTCGCCAGGGCCGGTCTTGGCGTAGAGGTATTTCACCACGCCGTCCGCCATCGCGACCATCGGCGTGTCGAGCGGGATGGAGAAGTCGTAAGCGTAGGCGCTCTTGCCCTGGTGGCTGAAGTTGCCGTAGTTGCCCTGCGCGATCTTGGCGCTCTTGCCGCACTTCAGCGGCAGGTAGTAGCCGTCCGGCGCGGTGACGACCGGCGGCTTCTCGAGCGTGCACGCGGCGAACTCCCCCGAGATGTACCCGGTGACGCTGGGCGCCTTGATCTGGAACCAGAGATCGTTGCCGCTCACCGGCTCGCCCTTGACCTGCGCCAGCACGTCCACGATGTCGCCGTCGTTCAGCGTGCCGACCGCGGGCTGCGTGGTCGCCGGCGTCGGCCGCACGTTGAGCGTCGCGCCCGCGGCGACCTGGACCTCGACTCGCGGGCAGTCCGCCGTGCCTCCGCCGCCGCCCGTGCCGCCATCTCCACCTGCGCCCGCTGCGCCCGCTGCGCCCGCCGCGCCCGCCGCACCCGCCGCACCCGCCGCGCCAGCCGCGCCCGACGCGCCGCCGCTGCTCCAGCCGCCGCTGCCGGTCACGACCCCGGTGCCGGCGCTGCCACCGGTGTCCGAGCCGTCGTTCGAGTCGGATCCGGGGTCGAGCGCGCAGCCGGCCACGAGGACGCCCATCACCAGAGACACAGCGCGCATCACCCGCGGTCCAGTGCAAGCGTCGGACCAGCGCGGGCAGGCGGGAAACCCGCTAGATTCTTCGGGCGATCCCGCGTGACGCCAACTTGGGGTTGGCGCAGCGGGTTGCCGGCGCTCAGCGCACGACCAGCGCGAAGGGCAGCGTGGCCAGCGCCGTCTCGTCGTTCATCAGCGGGGCCAGGCCCGAGACGAACGGACGCAAGTCGGGCGCTACTGCCAGCCCGAGCGGCGCGCGTGCGGCGATCACGCGGCGCGTGGCCTCCTCGACCGCCTTGGCTTCGGCGCCCTCGCCCACCAGCAAGACCTCGAGCAAGCTCTCGTCCCGCCCAGCGACCTCGACCGGCGCGCGCTCGTCCAGCTTGCCGAGCTCGCGGGCGATCTGAAGCGCGCGGGACAGGCCGCCGAGGTCGTCCACCAGCTTGCGATCGAAGCCCTGCTGCCCGCTCCAGATGCGGCCCTCCGCGCTCTCACGCACCTGCTCTATGGGCAGCTTCCGGCCCTCGGCGACGCGCTCCAGGAAGAGCTGGTAGACCTCGTCCATCTGCTTCTGCACGCGCGCCTTGGTCGGGTCGTCCCACTTGCTGAGCGCGGAGAGGTAGGCCGCGCGGGACGCGGCGCCGGGCTCCGGGCTGGCCGGGAAGGTCACGGTGTTGACGCCGTATTCCGCGAGCGCGTCGTTCAGCACGAGCTTGCCGCCGAGCACGCCGATGCTGCCCACGATGCTGGTGGGCTCGGCCACGATGCGATCCGCGGCGCAGGCCAGGTAATAGCCGCCGCTCGCGGCCATCTCGCCGACGGAAGCGACGATGGGCTTCTTCTTCTGGAGCTCGCGCAGCTCGAACCAGAGCAGATCGCTGGCCAAGGCCGAGCCCCCGGGCGAGTCGATGCGTAACACGACGACCTTCACCGAGTCGTCTTTGGCCAGCTTGCGCAGCGTCTTGGTCAGCGCCTTGGCGGTGATGCCGCCGCTGTCGAGGAGCCCGCCCGGGGCCATGCTGATGGCGCCCTCCGCCGGCACCAGCGCGATGTGCGGCCGGCCGCCGGCGCTCTCGTCGGCGCCGGCCAGGATGCGGATCAGCTCGCCGATGTCGGGGCCCTCGGCGGGCTGGCTCTTGGCGCCAAAGCCCGTCGCCACGCGCTCGGTGGCCGCGCGCTTCTTGGCGTCGTCGAGCGCTTGTGCTTCGTAGCCGAGCTCGTCCACCAGCCCGCGCTCCTTCGCCTCGCGCGGCGACCAGGGACCGTTCTCCATGTCGGCGCGAGGCGCGCGGCCCTTCTTCGCGGCCTCGACGCCGTCGAGCCAGCTCTTGCGGATCGAAGCGAGCGTCTCCGTCAGCGCCAAGCGAGCCTCGTCGCTGGGACCATCTCGGGTCATCGGCTCCGAGGCGCTCTTGAACTTGCCGACGTGCAGGAAGTCGGCGCCGATCTTCAGCTTGTCGAGCGCGCTCTTGAAGTAGACGACCTGGCCGGCGATGCCCACGGAGGCGACCTCGCCGGCGGGGGAGAGCCAGATTCGATCGCAGCCGGTGAGCGCGACCCAAGCGCCGGCGTTGTCGAGCCCGTGGGCGTGGCAGACCACCGGCTTGCCCTTCTGGCGGATGCCGGCGAGCAGCGTGCCGATCTCCTGCGCCCGCGCGAAGCCCACCGCGCGCTCACCCAGGCGCACGAACACGCCCTTGGTGTCCTGATCGTCGCGCGCCCGCTCCAGCGCGCGCACCAGGCCCACGAAGGTGCGCGAGGCGGGCAGCGGGAAGAAGCCACCTTCAGCCGACTCGGGGGCGCCGCGGGAAATGTCGATCTCGACCAGCTTGCCCGTGGCGCCGGAGAACAGCGACGCGGCCGCGGACTTGCCGCCGCCGCCGTAGGGCCCGCTACGTGGTCGGCCCTCGCACGACAGCGACAAGGCCGCGCCGAGCACCAGCGCCAGCGCGGCGCGCCTCACGGCTTCACTCCGGGCAGATCCGTGGTGTCGATGTGAGGCTTCTCTTCCTTCTTCTCTTCGGGCTTCGGCTCCGGCGGCTTCTCTGGCGCCTTCTCCGGAGGTTTGTCCGAGCCGGTGCTGGGCGGAGCGGCAGGGCCTTCGCCCTCGCCGATGCGCTGCGCGGCCTTCTGCCCGTAGCTCGAGCCGGCGCCCGCCTGCTCCAGCACCCGGCGGTACAGCACCAGGGCGCCCTTGCGATCGCCGGAGTCCCACTTCTGATCGGCGCGCGCCACCAGCGCGGGCAGGTAGCTCGGGTTCTCCTTGAGGACCTTGTCGTACATCTTGGCGGCCGCCTCGGGATCCTTCTTCGCCTTGGCCACGTCCGCGAGCCCCGCCATGGCCTCCGTGTTGCCGGGTTCCTTGGCGAGGACCTCGTTGTAGAGCTGCTCGGCGCGATCGACGTTGCCGGACTTCATCGCGGACGCCGCTTGCTGGAGCTTCACGCGGAAATCGCCGGGCCCGCCCTTGGGAGCCTCGTCGTCCACGATGGGCGCCTGCGAGGTGTCGAGCATGGGCAAGCTCGCTGGATCGACCGCCGCGACCTCCGCGCCGGAATCGGGTCCGGCGTCGCCGGGCGTCGCGTGGCGCTTCACGAACGCGGCCAGGTCGTCGTAGAGCGGGTGACCCTCGGCCTTTGCGGCGTGCTTGTCGAGCTCGCTCTGGGCCTGATCGACCTGGCCGGCCCGCACCAGCGCGTAGACCAGCGCCGCACGCGCGCGACCCAGGGAGCGCTCCGCCTGCGCCGCGCTGCGCAGCCGATCGACGACGCTCGCCCAGACGGGCTGGGCCTCCGCGAGATCGAGAGCCGCCAGCACGTAGGCGTTCTCGCCGGTCGGGCTCGACGAGAGCGGCGCCACCAGACCGCGTGCCTCCTTCAGATCTCCGGCCAGGCGCAGGATGTCCACCCGCGAGCGCACGACCGCGGGGTCGTCGGGCGCGACCGCGACCGCACGCTCCAGGGCTTCCTTGGCCTTGCCGACCCGCGCGCCGAGCTGGCGGTGCGTGGTCTGGACCACCTGCTTCTCCGCCGGATCGAGCAGGCGGAGCTTCAGCCAGAGCGTGTCTGCGCGCATGGCTTCGAGCCGCGCCATCGCGGCCAGCACCGCCGCGTCTTTGTCGGCGAGCACGGACGCCTTGTCGAGCTCACCGCGTGCGCCTTCGAAATCGCCGTCGTCGAGCTTGCGTTCGGCCTCGGTCAGGAAGCCGGCGACGCGACCATCCGCGCTGGCCTGCGGCTGCGGCGCGGCCTGACGATACTGTTCCAGGTAGCGCCGGCCCACGGTCGCGGCCAGGAGCACGGCCACGCCCACGAGCACGAAGCCCGCGATCCAACGCGAGCGCAGGCGGCGCGAGTGGGGCTCCGGCATGTAGAGCGACGCTTGCTCCGCACGGTAGCCGCCCATGCGCACGTCGCTGGGGGTCGGCGAGTAGTCGAGATCCGGAACGGACTCGCGGATCATCACGTTCTTCGGCACCGCCGGCGCGGGCACCCCGGACGCGTCCGGAGGCAGCGCGTTGCGCGGCAAGGTGGGAGGCTCGGCGTCCATCTCCGGCTGGGTCTTCGCCAGCGGGTCCGCGGGCTTGGAGCTCGGCGCGCGAACCTGAACGTTGTCGGTCGGAGCCTCGCTCGACGTCTGGGTCGGCGCCTCGGTGTCGGGGATGCGCGGCGGTAGCACCGGCGGCGGCGGCAGCGCGTGGGGGAGCGGTCCAGCGTACGAGCCCGCTGCCGGCGGCGCGACGCCCACCAGGGTGCGCGCCTGCGCCGGCGCCCGGAGGCTGGCGCCGGAGCGACCGTGGAAGAACGGCTCGAGCTCGGCGATGGAGCCGAGCGGGCGTGGAGGTTGGTTGCCGCGGGCCAACAGGTCTTCCGGACCGACCTGCCGCTGCGCGATGCCGCGCTGCAACTCGCGCAGCGAGGTGTACACGAGCTCGCGCCCGGTCGCGGTGCGGACCACCCAGCGCTCCGGAACGGCCTGCTGCGCCTCGGGGTGCACCTTGAACTGGTGCCCGCAATTCGTGCACTTCACGGTGGTCCCACGGTCTGAGACCAGCGCGTCGTCGAACTCGTATTCAGTTCCGCAACGACCGCAGCGGACGTCCATCGAAGTGCCTCGGTAAAGCGGCGGAAAAACTTAGCATGAGGTCCCGGACCAGGGGGACTTTCGGATGCACCCCGGGCTTGAACGGGGCACATGCCTTGCTACGCTGTCGCACCAGCCGGCCCTGGAGGGCTGCGCGAGAGGCCTGGTCATGAAGCGAGCACTGCTCACGGGGTTTTTGTTGGTCGGGGCGACCTTGCTGTCCGGATGCCCGATCTACCCGGAGGACCGCCTGGTGTGCGAGACCAGCCTGGACTGCCCCGACGGCTACGCCTGCAGCGCGGCGACCGGCTACTGCTACCTGCCGAGCAGCGGCAGCGGGGGCGGGACGAGCGGCGGGAGCTGCGACGAGCCGAAGGACTGCGACTTCAACGAGACCTGCAGCTCCAAGGGCGTCTGCAAGACGGGCACCTGCAAGTTCCACGGCTGCGTCGCTGGATACACGTGCGCCGTCGAAGAGGGCACGTGGACCTGCGTGGGCGGCGGTAGCGGCGGCACCGGTGGCAGCGACGCCGGGAGCGACGCCGCGAGCGACGCCGACATCGACTCCGGCGTCGACGCGTCGTCCGGCGGGACCGGTGGCAGCGCCGGGAGCGACGCCGCGACGGGTGGCGCCGCAGGCAACGACGCCGCGAGCGGTGGCAGCGGCGGCAGCGACGCCGCGAGCGACTGAGCTGCCGCTCACTTCACGACGCGAAGCCAAGGCGGCAGCGGCTTCTTGCCTTTGCCGGTCGGCGGCTCCGACGGCGTCGCCGCGCGCGGCGAGGAGGCATCCGGAGTAGTGGACACGCGCGGCGCGTCTTCGCTGATGCCTTCGCCGGCGGCGATGGGCGGCGGCGCGGGGTCGGTGGCGACGGCGCCGAGCTCCTGGATCTTGGGGCCGGGCTCGCTGCTCGCCGGCGCCGGCGCCGGATCCGTCGCGGGGCCCGAGGTCGGCGGCTCGCTGGAGACGGCGCGCAGGTGCGCGCGCTTCGCGGCCTTCTCCTCCACTGCGGCGGCGGCCTTGGCGGCCTGCGCGGCGACCTCAGGCGGGATGTCGTCGGGCCAGACCATGGCGCGACCGTCCGAGCCCACCAGGGCGTAGATGGCTTTCCACGGCAAGAAACAGAAGAACGGCGAGCGATTGAAGCTGAGCGTGCACGAGATGCTGTCGTCGCTGACCTCCAGGTCGCGGATCGGCACGGGCATGTTGAGCCCGATTTGCAGCACCAGGTGCGCTTGCTTCTTGAACCACTGCGGCACGCGCACCTCTTCGGGGCGCGGGTCGAGGTGGACGAACACGTCGCTCTGCTCGAGCAACGCGAGCGCGACGTCCTTCTTGGCGGGGAGGCGCTGTCCGTCGGGGCCCATTCCCCGGGGCAAATACCCTCGGCCGCCGATGAACGCCAGAAGTGTCGGCAATTTGTCACCAAAATCGCTCGAGTTCGCCGGCGGGGCTGCCCCGACCTCGCGGCCTTGGTAGCTTCACCCGATGCGCCGGCGGCCCCATCTCGCCGATCGCCGCCTGGCACACGCCGCCGTGACGGCTGCGGCCTTCGCGATCGTCTCGTGTGTCGCCGGCGCCGCCAGCGCCCAGACCTCCGCGCTCTGGGGAGCCCACGGCGAGCTCTGGAGCCCTCAGAGCCGACTGCCGGATTTCTCCCACGCGGGTTACCGAGCAGGTGAAGCGCCGCTGCCGGATGTCCCGGTGGCCGTCAGCGTCCTCGACTTCGGCGCCAAGGGCGACGGCACGGCCGACGACGGCCCGGCGATCCAGGCGGCCATCGACGCGATCGACTCCGGGGCGGTGCTCCTGCCCAAGGGCCGCTATCGCCTGAGTCAGGTGCTGCGCGTCGAAAAGAGCGGGGTGGTGTTGCGCGGCGAAGGCTCGGGCCCGAGCGGCAGCGTGCTGGTCGTGGACACGAGCCTCTCCGACGTGCTCGGCGCCGACGTGAAGTGGTCCTACAGCGGCGGCTTCCTCCACTTCCGCTCGACCGAGGCCGGCTCTCTCGTCGCACCGGTGACGAAGGCCGCACCCCGGGGCGACCGCACGCTCTCCGCTTCGGCGGCGCTGAAACCCGGCCAGTTGATCGAGCTCCGCCAGGTGGACGACGGCTCCGGAAGTCTGGGACGGCACCTACACGCCGAGCTGGCTAACAGCGGCGACTGCGCCTACCAGGTGCCGCTCCGCTTCGACTGGCCGGTGCGCGTGGACGCCGTGGACGCTGGCGAGGTCTCGCTGCGGCAGCCGCTCCGCACCGACGTGCGCGCCGAGTGGCAGCCGGAGCTGTGGACGCTGCCAGCGCTCTCGGAGGTGGGCGTGGAGCATCTGCGCGTCGAGTTCCCGGACGTGCCCTACGCAGGCCACCTGAAGGAGCCGGGTTACAACGCCGTCTTCTTCAGCGACGGCGTCGTGGACGCCTGGGTCCGCGACGTGACCGTGGTCAACGCGGACGACGCCTTCCTCACCGAGTCGCGCGTGAAAAACGTGAGCTTCGTGCAGGTACGCACCGAAGGTCGCCCCGGGCACCACGGCTTCAATCTGAACCAGAGCGCCGACGTCTTGATCGACGGCTTCGTGCTCGACAGCGAGTGGTGGCACTCGGTCACGGTGGACCACCGCACCAACGGTACGGTGGTGACGCGCGGGCAGAGCGCGCTGCCCATGAGCCTGGACCACCACCGCGACGGCCCGTTCGAGAACCTGTTCACGGAGCTCGGCGCTTTCGGCTTTCAGAGCGGAGGCTCGGCCTGCGCCGGTCCCCAGGCGGGGGCCCGCAACACCTACTGGAACCTGGCCGCGCCCATGACGGCGCCGCTGCTCTGGACCGTGCTGCAGACGAACGTGGTCGGGGACCTCGCCCCGGAGCTCGTGCCGATCCAGACGCCGGATCGCGAGTGGCTGGAGCAGCTCGGCGCGCCGGATCCGGCGAACCTGTACGACGCCCAGCTCGCTGCGCGGCTGTGTGGAGCGCCCTCGAGCGCGTGCGTGCGCTTGGCCTGGGACGTGGCAACCGGCAGCTGCGTGGAGACGGCCCGACCGTGTGGGAGCGAGACCGCCGCGGAGCCCGGTGGGTGCGGGTGCAGCCTCTCGAGCCGAGAGGGGAGCGCGCGCTGGCTCGTGCTCGGGCTGGGCATCGCCGTCCTCGCGTGGCGGCGCTGGCGCTGAGCGCAGTCCCGCTCGGTTCGGGCCGGACAGAGGTTGAGAAGCGACGCGTTCTCGAAGAGTTGAGGACGGTCACGGGTACGGCGCGCGAGCAGGCGCAAATTCGCACTCGAGGTCAGGACGGGCCGGCGCTGGAGGTCGGGGCGTGGCTCTCGGGTGGCGCCGGGCGTTGGTGAAGCGCTGGCGGCGTCGGCGCAGTGGTCGAGCGCACGACGCAGAGCTCGATGACCGCGAGTGCGGCACTGCGTGCAGCTGCCTGGAGGGAGCGCCATCGGACTCGAGCTCGACGCGCAGCTTCCGGACCCACGGCGCTGCCGCTGACAAAGACAACCAAGGGCATCCCGTGCACGCCCGTTTGTTTGCGGGCGTGCGAGCAGCGTTTCAGCGTACGGTGACCTGAAGGAAGGAGCATCGAGACGTCGATTTCTCTTGACGCATTCTCGAGCGACGCGCGTTCGCGTTCGACGACCACGCGGGTGAGGGCCTCTCGCTCGCGCGTGGTGACGCGCTCGTGCGCGTTCGTGCGCGCGACGACGCGCGACGCTTTACGGTGCTCGAAACGCGCTCAGCGTGTCAGCAGCGAGCTCGAAAAATCGCGTGATATGCCAGAAAGCATGAACGCTCTCTCTTCGGTCTCCGACCACGAGCTCCGCGAGCGACTTTCGGCCGCCGTGAGCTCGGAGCGGTCGGCGTGCGCCAACGTCATCTTCCACCTGGCAGAGCTCGACCGCCGCAGGCTGTGTTGTTCCCGTTCCACGCCACACCACCGACAGCGATTCCGCGACTGCGGCAGACCGGAAGCGAGTTCCTCCGGCTCGGCCGGACTGTCTATTTCGACGCCTGCTCCTCGCTCTTCGCGTACTGCACCGAGCGCCTCGGCTATTCCGAGGACAGCGCGACCAAGCGTGTGCGTGTGGCCCGCCTGGCCCAGCAGTTCCCCCAGGTGCTCGATGACCTCGCCAGCGGCGAGCTCCACCTGACGGGGCTGTTCCTGCTCTCCGGCCACCTGACGGACGACAACGCCGAGCAGCTCCTCGCCGAGGCGCGAGGGAAGTCCAAGCGACAGCTCGAGGAGCTGCTCGCCCGCTGGTTCCCGCGGCCGGCCGTGCCGCCGACCATCACCCCGGTCACGCCCGAGCCGGTACAAGGGCAGTTGTCCACATGGTCCGGGGCAGGTACCCCGGCCCCGCCGGCCCAGGCGCCTCGCCCTCGCGTCGAGCCGCTCTCGCCGGAGAGCGTTCGCGTGGAATTCAGCGCCCACGCTGCGTTCCGCGACAAGCTCGAGCAGGCCCGGGCGCTGCTCAGCCACACGGTGCCCAGCGGCGACCTCGCGACGATCCTCGAGCGCGCGCTGGACCTGCTCATCGAGCGGGAGACGAAGCGCCGCGCCGGCGCGGGCAAGCCCCGCAAGCGCCGCGAGACGAAGCCGGGCTCGCGGCACGTTCCGGTGGAAGTCCAGCGAGCGGTCAGGGAGCGGGACGGCGACCAGTGCACCTTCACCGACGCCGAAGGGCGGCGGTGTTCGGCGACGCGCTTCTTGACCATCGAGCACATCGACCCGTTCGCGAAGGGCGGGCCCACGACGGTGGACAACTGCTGCTTGCTTTGCAGACCTCACAACGCCCACCGAGCGCGCCAGGTCTTCGGTGAGGACCACATCCAGAACGAGATCTCGGAGGCGCGAGCGAGGCGAAGACAGAGCACGCCACCGGCGCCACCAGCGCCGACGCCCGCGCCCGAGGGCGGCGTGTCCGAAAAGGTGCTCGGAGCGCTGGTTCGGATGGGGTTCAAGCGAGCGGACGCGCGGCGAGCCGTCGAGCAAGCGCGCCTCTGCGAGGTGGAGCCGCTGCTCGAGCCGATGCTTCGCGCGACGCTCGCCATTCTCACACCGTGAGACGGTTCGGGCACACCCCACGTCGAATGGGGTGTGCACGGATTGCCCTTGGTGGTCATTGTCAGCGGCAGCGCCGTGGGCACGCATGCGGACGAAGGAAAGGAGCTCATCTGTGCCTCGAACAGGTCGCACTCAACGCAGAGTCATCGGCATGCTCGTCAAACGCTTCGGCGACGCGCGCCTCGACGAGGTCCGCGACCCGCGCAACCCACGCGGGCGTCGCTGGCGCTCGGGCGGTGCGCGACCTCGGACTTCACTACCTGTTTGCCGTCAAGAGCACCCAACCCTCCCTCCACACCGAGGCCGTGCGCTGGATGGGTGGCCTGGAGCCTGACCAGGCCGCCGCCACCAGCACGGATCTCGACCACAGTCGCTCCGTCGTGCGGCGCATCTACCTCGGTGAAGCCCTTGCCGCGCCGGAAGGTTGGGAGCATCTCAGGACCGTGCTCCGCGTCGAGGTCGAGACCCTCGACTCCAATGGCGTCCGGGTCGCGAACGACAACCGCTACTTCGTCTCCAGCTTGCCACGCTCTCGTCTCACCGATGCCGAGTGGCTGCTCGTCGTACGGCGCCACTGGGGCGTCGAGACTGCCCATCAGCTTCTCGATGGCGCCTTCGCCGAGGACCATCATCCGTGGATCGAACAGAACCCGCGAGCCACGGTCGTCGTGATGGTGCTGCGGCGCATCGCATACACGCTGCTCGCGCTCTGGCGCGGGGTGACTTTGCGCAGCGACGAACAGCGTAGGCGGCCCTGGCGCGACCTGATGCGCGACATCTGGCTCTGCACAGTCAAGGCCACCGCAGAGACCCCTCGAAACTCGAGTGACCGCCGGCTCCCGCCGGCGCCTGCGTGACCCGTGCCGAGGCCTTCGCGCCGACCTGCTCTTTGACAGACTCCGCGTCGATCACCGCCCTCGGGCTCCTGCCCCCGTAGAGGCTCGATGGCACTTGCTCCTGTGCGGCCCAGTACCTCTCCACCGCCCCGTCTCGGGTCACCATTGCCCGGCCGGTGGTGGCGACGCAGGTCGACTCGCGGAGAACCGATCGAGACTGGCGCTGAGCGCAGTCCCGCTTGGCGCGCCGCGCCGGTCCGGCGACAATCGCCGGGTGACGGGGGAGGCGGAGGCCGACGGCGACAAGACCCGCGGAGACAGCCCGCGCGCTTTCTCGTCGGGCGCCGACCCGTCGGGCTCGACCAGCCTGCTCTCCACCGACGCGCTCAAGACGGAGCGGGGAACGCAGCGGCGCACGGCGCTGGCAGTCGCCACTGTGCTCTCCGGCATCGGCGTGCTGGCGCTCCAGTTCGCGCTGGCGAAGCCGCTCACCCACTGGCTCTTGACGGCGATGCTCGCGGTGACGTGCGCGGTGAGCGGGATGAGCTGGCTCTCCGCCCGCGGTGCGCGCTGGGCGCCATCGGCCAGCGCGCTGGCGAACGGCGTGCTCGTCACCCTCTCCGCCCTGGCCGCCGTCGCGCACGTCGGGCCGCTCTCCGCCGTCGCGTGCGTGCTGCCCATCATCGTCTACTACTTCGCGTTCGGAGACTCGGTCGCGAAGGCAGTGTGGCTGTTCGCGCTCACGGCGGTCGGCTACGCGCTCGTGGTCGGGCTCGCGAGCGCCGGGCTCGTCCCGCTTCGCGACTCGCTGGTCGAGCTCGCCATCTCCAAGATGAACCTGCCGGCCCTGGCGATGCTCGGGGGGTTCGTCGAGGTCGTCCTGGTCGCAACGTATTTCATGGGACGGCGAACTCGGCGCGCTGCGTTGGCCGCCATGGAGGAGCTGGAGGCGGCGCGCCTCCGCGTCGAGCAGCGAGACGCCTTGCTCGAGGAGGCGCACGCGGACCTCGACCGCGCGATGGAAGCGGGACGCTTCGGACGCCTGAGTGGGACGCGGGTGGGCGCGTGGCTGGTGGACGACGTGATCGGACGCGGTGGAATGAGCGAAATCTACCGGGCGGTACACGCGAGCTCCGGCGAGGCCGCTGCGATGAAGGTCCTGCACTCCTCCGTTCTCGGCGAGCCGACCCACGTCGAGCGCTTCTTTCGCGAGGCGCGGGTCTCGAGCGGGCTCTCGTCACCGCACGTCGTGAAGGTGCTCGACAGCGGCTATGCGGCGGACGGAACGCCCTACCTGGCCATGGAGCTCTTGCAGGGCGCGGACCTCTCGCGCCTCTTGCGCGAGCGCTCGCGCATGAGCTCGAGCGAAGTGCTCGAGCTGGTGAGCCACGCGAGCCACGCCCTGACCACGGCTCACGAGGCGGGCATCGTCCATCGCGACCTCAAACCGCAGAACCTGTTCCTGGCCGAGGACGCGGCGAACGGGCCGGCGCTCTGGCGCGTCCTCGACTTCGGCATCTCGAAGATCGCCGAGGCCGGCGGAACGCTCACGCACGGCGGCGCGGTCGTGGGCACCCCCCGCTACATGTCTCCCGAGCAGGCGCGCGGGCACGCCGTGGACCGGCGCTCGGACGTCTTCTCGCTCGGCGTCGTGACCTATCGCGTGCTGACGGGCCGGCCGCCCTTCGCGGGCCACGACAGCATGGCGACCATGTACCAGATCATGCACGTGCAGCCGGCAAACCCGGATGACTTCATGACCGAGCACGGCGACGTCGAGCTGGCGCTGGCGCTGGTGCTCGCCAAGGACCGCGCGCGCCGATTCCAGACGGTGGCGGAGTTCTCCCACGCCCTGGCGGCGGCCGTCCGCGGCGAGCTCGAGCCGCGGCTCCGGGACGCCGCACGCGAGCTGCTCGCCACCGAGCCCTGGGGCTCCGAGGTCCGAGCTCGCGCGTGACTCACTGACCGATGGCAGCGCGGATCCGCGCTGCGGCGCTCTCCGGAGTCTCGCCGTCCACCTCGACGACGACGCGACGGATCTTGCCGTGCTCCACGTCGATGCCGATGGCGCGCTCCGAATCGCCCACCATGAAGAACGCCCAGCCCCGCCCCTGGTCGGTCGAGGCGTAACCTGCGCGATCGGCCGCTTCTCGGACGATCTTCTCCGCCTCGCGGACGTGCTCGGCGGCTCGCGAACGTGCTTCGTCGGGCCAGGCCTCGACGGCCTCCCGCGCTTGCTCGAGCTTCTGCAACACCGGTCCCGGGCTGGCGCCCAGCCCCTCGCTCGCCCAGAAGTATCCGGCCATGATGTTGCCGACGTAAGCGCCAGCCACCCGGTACGCCTTGATGTTGCCTTGGCCCTTCGCGTCCGGCGGCCTCACCGCGACGGCCTTCACGTTGGTGAGCGGGATCGTGAGCGAGCTCCGGAGCGCCAGGAGCTGATCGAGCCCCTTGATGTCGATGACCAGGTCCTTGCCAGTGATGCTGATTTCGGCCATGCGTCCTCCCTCCGACGCTCAGGCTATATCGGCCCCCTCCGAGGCGTCAGCGCCAGTCGCCGCCGCGGGCAAATCGGCCTAACATCGGGCGATGCGTCGCACTCTCGCCCTCCTCGGGTCGTCCTTCCTCATCGCCTTCGTCGGCCTCGCCGCTTGCGGCGACAACCCCGAGTTCACGTCGAGCCCCGGCACCGGCGGCAGCGCGGGCGGCGGCGCCGCGGGAATGGCCGGCTCGGGCGGCGGGACCGCGGCCACCGGCGGCATCATCCTCGACAGCGGCGGCGCCGGCGGCGACTCGTCGGTGACCGACGGCAGTCCTTGCGGCACGACGACCTGCACCAAGGAGCAGCACTGCGATCCGCAGAGCGGAGCCTGCGTGCCCAACACCTGCGCGTCGCTCGGCTGCAAGGCGACGGAGCTCTGCGTCACCACCGACGCCGGCGCTTATTGCGACGACAACTCCTGCACCAGCGACGTGGACTGCCCCGATACCAAGTACTGCAACGGCACCACCTGCGTGGATGACAAATGCGCGCCGGGCAGCGAGAGCTGCACGTTGCAGGACCTCTACGTGTGCAAGCCGAACGGCAGCGGCACCGAGAAGAAGCTGACCTGCGGCAGCGGCTCGCCCTACTACCTGAGCACCTGCACCCAGAGCGGGAGCGGCAGCGCCGACTGCCCCTGCGAGGACGACTGGGACTGCCCGGCGTTCACCGAGTGCAACGTGGCCAGCTGCGAGGGCACCGGCGTCGCGCCGACCTGCTCGCTGCCACCGGAGCCGTTCAAGAACGTCTTGCCGTCGAACGAGATCACCTGGGGCGGGACCTTCGCCAATCCCCAGGCCGTCGGCAGCCCGTTCCCCGCCTCGACCCAGGTGGTGATGACCCCGCTGGTCGTGAACCTGGACGACGACACCGGCGATGGCGTGATCGACGAGCGAGACTTCCCCGAGATCGTCTTCAGCTCCTTCTGCAACTCGGAGTTCACGTCGAACGGCGTGCTGCGCGCCATCCACGGCGGCGGCAAGAACAAGGGCAAGGACTTCTTCGCCAACTGCGGCGGTACGCTGTGGAAGGAGGGAGACCCGCTGACGCTGTCGTGTCCGTGCGCAAACGCCGAGCTCGACTCGACGGCGGTGCTCGCCGCCGGGGATCTGGACGGCGACGGCAAGCCGGAGATCGTCGGCATCAGCGAGACCGACGCCGTGATCATCTACGACAACCTGGGCGAGGTGCAGTCCAAGAGCGCCAACTACAGCTTCGGCGGCGCCGATCCGACGCCGTCGCTGGTCAACGTGGACAACGCCGGCTTCGCCGAGATCGTCATCGGCCGCAGCGTGTTTTCTCTGGAGAAAGACTCGAACGGCAAGCTGAAGATCCTGGATCGCTTCGAGGGCGCGCTGATGCACGGCATCAACGGTCAGGGGCCGATCTCGTGCGTGGCCAACCTGGTCGGGGACCCGAAGCAAGAGATCGTCGCCGGCACCACCGTGTACCGCATGGCGACGCCGCCGGCGGGCGCCAAGAAGCGCGCGGACTGCACCGGCAGCGAGACCGGCGAGGCGAAGACCTGGTGCGACGGCCAGCTCGTGGTGGTGTGGGACGGACAGGCGGTCAACGGGACGACGGCGCTGCCCAGCGGCAACCGCGAGGGCTTCTGCGCCATCGCCGATGTGCTCGGCGCCGATCAGACCAAGGCGCCGGGACCGCAGAACGCCCTCGACGGCGTGGCGGAGGTGATCGTGGTGTCGAACGGCCGCCTCCTGGTCTTGAACGGGCAGACCGGCAAGCTGGCGCTGAACCTCGACGCCGCCGCAGGCAACAACGGCGGCCCGCCCAACGTGGACGATTTCGACGGCGACGGCTTCCCGGAGGTTGGCACCGCCTTCGGCGCCGCCTACGTGGTCTTCGATCTGCAAGCCACCGCCACCGAGTGCCCGGCCTGGACCGCGGTCGGCGACTCGAACACGAACAAGCCGCGCACTCCGCCGACGCTCACCTGCACGAAGGACTCGGACTGCGGCGACACGGCCAAGTTCTCCTGCAACGAGTCCACGAGCCAGTGCGTGTGCCTGCACAACGGCTGGCGGCGCACCACGGAGGACGACTCGAGCCGGGTGACGGGCTCCAGCGTGTTCGACTTCAACGGCGACGGAGCCGCGGAGGTCATCTACAACGACGAGTGCAACTTCCGCATCTACGACGGGCTGAACGGCGGCGAGCTGTTCAAACAGCCGAGCGAGAGCCGCACCCGCATCGAGTACCCGATCGTGGCCGACGTGGACAACGACGGCAACGCGGAGATCGTGTTCTCGACCAGCACCGAGAGCGGCTTCTGTTCGGAGAACAAAGACAACCAGTACAACGCCGGCATCGAGGTCTGGGGCGACTCGAAGGACACCTGGGTCAGCGCGCGGCGAATCTGGAACCAGCACGCCTACCACGTCACGAACGTCACCGAGAACGGCATGGTCCCGGTGTTCGAGCCGGAGAGCTGGCGCAAGTTCAACGGGCGTCTCTACAACACCTACCGCTCGAACCCGCGCTCGGCAGGCGTCGCGCCCGATCTGACCGTGCAGGCCATCCAGGTGTCGAGCCCGGACGCGACCTGCGGTCAACTCTCGAAGAAGCTCGACATCACCGTGCAGATCGCCAACATCGGCGATCTGCGCGTGGGCCCCGGCGTGGTCGTCAGCTTCAGCGGCACCTGGACCTCGCCGGCGCTGAGCGAGGCGCTGAAGATCCCGGGCAACCTGCCGCTCACCGTGACCATCACGCAGAACCTGGAGCCCGGCGACGTGATCTGGCTCACGGCCAGCTACGACGCCGCCAACAATTCTCCTGGCGTGCTGCCCGGCAAGATCACGGTGACCGTGGACGACGGCGACGTGGCACGGGAGTGCAAGGAGAACAACAACTCCCTGGACAAGGACGTGGTGGCCGGAGCGCAAGCGCCGGATCTGCGGGTGACGCTCGGCGCGCCCACCGGCTGCCCACCGGGGCCGAAGCCCAAGGTCCCGACCACGGTGTGGAACGACGGCTCGGCGCCGGCGAGCAACGTGCTGGTGCGCTACTTCGCCGGCGATCCGCAGGCTGGCGCCAAGGCCATCCACGACGAGACCGTGCCGGGGCCTATCCCGGCCGGCAGCAGCGTGAACGTGAGCCCGACCATGACCAGCTTCCCTCAGGGGCTGAGCGTATTGATCTACGCCGTCGTGGATCCGGACAACGCCATCGCCGAGTGCAACGACGGCAACAACACCGGCGCGGCGACTCAGAAGGTCACCTGCGGCAGCGTGCAGTGAGCGGGCTCGCAGCCTGGCTCGAGCGTGGGAAGCGCATCTTCGCGCCACCCCGCGGACCGTCGCTGGTTCCGCTGATGGGGGGACGACCGCTCACGGTGCTCTTCGTGGGTGCTCGCGGCGGCCCGGCGTCGCGCTGGACCGAATACGGGCGCGACGTCGCGCTGATCGGCCTCGAGCCCGATCCGGCCGAGCACGCGCGACTCGAGCGCGAGGCCCGCGCCGGCGAGCGCTACTTGTGCGTCGCAGCCGGCTCGGAGCGCGGGCGCGCGCGCCTGAACCTGACGCGCCAGGCGGGCTGCTCCAGCTTCTACGAACCGAACCGTGCGCTCCTCTCGCAGTTTCCGCCCGACATCGCCCGCATGTTCGAGGTGGTCGGCAGCACCGAGGTCGAGACGGCGCCGCTCGACGAGCTCGTCGCACAGGAGTCGCTCGAGCCGGACGTGCTCGCCGTGGACGTGCAAGGCGCGGAGCTGTCGGTCCTGCGCGGAGCCGGCGAGCTGCTCGGGCGCCTCGCGCTGGTGGAGCTCGAGGTCGAGCTCGCGCCCCAATACGTCGGCCAGCCTCTGTTCAGCGACGTCGACCCCTTCATGCGCCAGCGCGGCTACGAGCTGCTCGGCCTGCGGCGCAGCTCCTGGCGCAGGCGATCCCCTCGCGGCACGAGCGACAGCGTGGCCGGAGGGCAGCTCATCCACGCCGACGCGCTGTACCTGAACCGCGCTCGCCTCGACGCGCTGCCTTCTTCGGCGGAGCTGGTGCGCTTCCTGCTCGGACTCTCCGCCTATCGGCAGCACGACTTCATCGAGTACCTCCTGGCCGAGCACCCCCGCGCGGCGGAGCTGACCTCGAGCCAGCGCAAAGCGCTCCGACTCCGTTTGGTGCCGGAGATCCGCCCGCTCTGGCGGAGCGTCCGGCGATCGCTGCTTCACCTGCCCCATCACCTGACCGTACGCGCGCTCGCGGTCGCGCTGCGCGAAGCACCCGCCGACGACTGGCACGATCCGGATTTCTTCTGAGATGGTCCCGCGCGAACGACTCCGGCTGCTCTGGCGCGCGGCGCGCCTCTACGGCTATCGCGCCTGGTCGAGCACGTTCGAGGAGAACGCCCAGGCAGCCCGCGCCGTGCTCAGGGCGGCGGCTCGCGACGCGATCGCAGCGCCGGGGCCGGGGCGCATCACCGTGGTGCTGCTGAGCTACCGGCGCGGCTGGAACACGGCGCTTCAGGCTCACTTGTGCTTGTCCACTCCCGGTGTCGAGCGCGTGATCGTCTCGCACAACGACCCGACTCGGCCAGCGCCGCGGCTCCCCGAAGACCCGCGGCTCCGACTGGTGGTGCAACCCCGCGAGTCGGGTCCGATCACGCGCTACCAGGTGCTCAGGGACGAGCCGGGGCCTTGGTTCTTGGCTCTCGACGACGACCTGTTCCTGTCGCCGCTCCAGCTCGAGCGGCTTTCGCGCGAGCTCGTTCGGCGCCCCGAGGTGCCTCACGGGCTGCACGGGCAGCTCTACCGCGCGGGCAGCTTCACCGACAACGTCACGCGCGCGGAAGGCGAGGTCGATCTGTTGAACCGCGCCTACGCCTTCAGCGCCGCGCACCGCGACCGCTACTTCGAGCTGCTCGGCGAGCTCGGCGTCTCGAGTGAAGCCGAGCTGCGCCGCCTGGACGACGACATCGTTCTCTCCTTCTGCGGCGCCGGACGCCCGCTCGTCCACGACCTCGGCCCCGTGCTCGACTGCCCCAGCGAGGCCCGCCGCGGCGCGCTCTGGCGGCGCAAGGACGCGCTCCGCCGGCGCACCGAGCTGACCGAGAAGCTCCTGGCGCTGGCGCCTCGGGACAATCCCGGACCCGAAGCCCGTGGGCGCCCCCTGGTCGGCGGCCCGCGCGCGCTCTGGCTCGGCGCTCCGGCGCTCTTGGTGCGGCGCGCGCTCGGGCGGTAACGGTCGATGACTCGAGGTTGGGCGGGGTGTATTCTCGGGCGTCATGGGGGAAACCTCGAGTCCTTCGCTGAAAGCGACGTTACGTTACGGGGCATTCGACGCGGGTGACGCCGCCGGTGGGCTGACCTCGGCCGCGAGCACTCTCGCGGGGTTGGCGCCGTCGGCGCCGATGCCCGTGGATCTCGACGAGACCATCGACGCCTCCGCGCTCGGCTCGAACCCGGTGGCCTCCGCGTCGCCGCTGGTGAGCGCGGCGGGGCGCTCGACCGTCTTGCCGCGCCGCAAGGCCGCCGCCGTGGCGCCCGTGGAGCAGCGGCCGCGCTTCGACCGCGTGCGCCTGCTGGGCGAAGGCGGCATGGGGCAGGTCGAGCTGGTCCGTGACAACGACATCCGCCGCACCGTCGCGGTGAAGCGCCTGCACGCCGACGCGCAGTCCGAGGCCGCGCTCCTGCGCTTCGCCGACGAGGTCCGCATCGTCGGGCAGCTCGAGCACCCCGCCATCGTCCCGGTGTACGACGTGGGGCGAGACGAGACGGGCCAGGTGTACCTGGTGATGAAGCACCTGAACGGCGAGACCATGGAGCAGATCATCGAGAAGCTCCGCGCCAAGGACCCGAGCTACACCGAAAAGTACTCGCTGGAGTTCCGAGTCCACCTGTTCATGAACGTGCTGGACGCGCTGCGCTTCGCCCACGCCCGGGGCGTCATCCATCGCGATATGAAGCCCGCAAACGTGATGATCGGCCCCTACGGCGAGGTGACGGTGCTGGACTGGGGCATCGCCAAGCCGATCAAGTCCAAGGAAGAATCGGCGGACGTGCAGGCGCTCGATCGCACGGCCATCGACACCCAAGACACGCGCTTGCAGGAGACTCAATTCGGCTCGCTGGCGGGGACGCCGCTCTACATGTCGCCGGAGCAGGCCGCCGGGCGTAACTCCGAGCTCGACGAGCGCAGCGACGTCTACTCGCTGTGCGTGCTGTTCTACGAATGGCTCACGCTGCAACACCCGCTGGAGAACGTGCAGACCGTCCCCGAGGTGCTCGCCGCGATCATCTCGGGGCTGGATCTCGACAAAGTGGGCGAGCGCGCCGTGTTCGCGGGGGTCGGCGGCGAGTGGGTCCAGGTGATCGTGCGCGGCCTGGAGAAGGACCGCGACAAGCGCTTCCAATCCGTGGCCGAGCTGGAGAAGGCCGTGCGGGGAGTGCTCGACGGCAAGATCCCCATCCAGTGCCACCTGACCTTGACCAAGCGGGTCGTGCACGAGGCGCTGCACTGGGTGGACCGCCACCCAGTGGTCTACCTGATCGCGTTCTACGGCACGTGCCTGTCCCTCGTGCTGGGCCTGGTGTACGGCGGCTATCGGCTGGTGGCGGCGGCGCTGTGAGCGACGAAAAGCACGACAAGGACGTGATCCTGGCGCGACGCCGGCGCTTGATGGTGTCGGCGCTGGCCGGCATCGCCGTGGCGCAGTCCGGCTGCGAGAAGTCGGCCCAACCGTGCTTGAGCGTGGAGGTGGTGCGCGACGGCGGCGCGCCCATGCCATGCCTCAGCCCGCCGCCGATACCCGCCGACGCCGCCTGGGCCTCGCGACCAGACGCGGGCGCGGACGCGAGCGCCGCCCCGCAGCCTTGCCTCGAGATCTCCCCGCTCCGCCGAAGCAGCGCTGACGCGCATCGCTTGCGGGCCGCGAGAGGGCCGGCGCAGCGAGTGCCGACGCCGGTAGCCTCGGCTCGCGGTGATTCGCTGGCACGTACGATGCACGCCCCCGGCCGGAGGATTGTCCATGAAGGCCGTCAAGATCGACATCGGGATCAAGGATCAGGACCGTGCGCGCCTCGCGCAGGAGCTGTCGGTGCTCCTGGCGGACAGCTACACGCTCTACCTGAAGACCCACTACTTCCACTGGAACGTTACCGGCCCGATGTTCCAGACGCTGCACCTGATGTTCGAGCAGCACTACAACGAGCTGGCGCTGGCGGTGGACACCATCGCGGAGCGCATCCGCTCCCTCGGGCACACGGCGCCGGGCAGCTATGCCGCCTTCGCCAAGCTGTCGAACATCAAGGACTCGGAGTCGGTCCCCAAGGCCAAGGAGATGATCGCTCAGCTGGTCGAGGGGCACGAGACGGTGGTGCGCACCGCGCGCAAGGTGC
This sequence comes from Polyangiaceae bacterium, assembly GCA_015075635.1. NCBI lineage: Bacteria > Pseudomonadati > Myxococcota > Polyangiales > Polyangiaceae > Polyangiaceae bacterium. The sequence goes on along the minus strand of JABTUA010000003.1, from coordinate 446,950 downwards.
TCGGTGTCGCGGAAGAGGCACACGACCAGTCCACCGCGGACGTCGCGACCCAGCGCCTGCAGCTCCACGAGAAGACCGCCTGGATGCTGCGCAGTCTGCTGGAAGAGTGAGGGCTCGATGGCGAAAGGTCCGTCGCGACGGCAGCTCCTCGGCCTACTCGCCGGCGCCGTCGTGGCGGGTCTTCCGAGCCCGACACGGGCCGACGATCGGCCGCTGTTCCAGTTCTTCCACGCCTTCGACTGCCCGCACTGCAAGAAGGCGAAGCCCTTCGTCGCCAAGCTGGAGAAACAACACAGGGGCGTGCGCTTCGAGTCCTGGGAGGTGAAGAAGGACGCGGAGGGGCGGCGCCGCTTCGCCAAGGAGGTGAAACGGCTGAATATCCGCGATCCCGGCGTCCCTCTGTTCGTGTGCGGCGACGCGCACGTGATGGGCTGGCTCGGGGCCGAGACCGAGCGCTGCGTCCGGCAGATGATCGCGCGCTGCAAGACGGCCTGATGCCCTAGTACTTCCAGCCCAGGATCCCGAGGCCCACCACGTTCAACACGACAGCGAGCCCGTACATGGAGCCCACCGCTACGAGCTTCGTACGCAGCTTCTTGGCGGCTATCACCAGCGCCGCCGCCGCGTAGAAGTGGAAGTAGCCGAACAGGAAGATGAGCCAGACCCCGGCGAAGGAGCGATTCCAGAAGGGGTACTCCCAGACCAGGTGCCCGCCCAGGTTCAAGAGCACCTCGACGAACACGCAGAACGCCGAGTAGCCCGCGGCCCAGAACCAGCGCTCCGGCACGCCGAGGACCTTCTTCGCGGGATCTCCGGACAGCGTGTTGAAGTAGATCAGGCCGGACAGCGCGAACATGAACATGATCTCGATGTTCCAGCCGACCATCGTGCGCAGCGCCGTGGGGCCCGGGGCCGTCCAGAGCGCCGAACGACCGCTGAGCACCAGGATCCAGCCGTTCACGGTCTCGTTCACGCAGTCCATGCCGAACACGGTCAGTCCCGCGAAGATGGCGTTCCAGTTGCCGGTGGTCCTGGCCTTGGCGATCTCGGACGTGTACGCGTAGAACACGATCGCGAGCAGCGGGACCACGTACCACTGGAGCATGCGCAAATCGCGCAGCGACTCCAGCGCGCGGACCGAGGCTTCGGTCATGCACCGCCTCCGCTCAGAGGCAGCTCTTCACCGCAGAGACGACACGAGCCACGTCGGGGACGCTGAGGCATTCGAGCGCCTTGTTGTACGCGATCGGGTGGTCGCCGGCACCGACCCGCAGCGGAGGAGCCGAAAGCAGGCCGTGGGCCGCCGCGGCGACCCGCGCCACCACCTCGGCGCCGAAGCCTCCGCGCACCGGGCTCTCCTCGACCGTGACCAAGCGCCGGGTCTTCTCGACCGAGCGCAGGATGGTCTCGCCGTCGAGGGGGGCGACCGTGCGCGGATCGATGACCTCGACGTCGATGCCCTGCTTCTCGAGCTCAGCAGCAGCCTCGAGCGCGACCTGCACCATGTACGAGAGCGCGACGACGGTGACGTCCTTGCCCGGGCGCACCACCCGCGCGACCCCGAGCGGGGCCACGTCGTCCGCGAGCGGCACGGCGCCCTCGGTCAGGTAGAGCAGCTTGTGCTCGAAGAAGAGCACCGGGTTGTCCGAGCGGATGGCGGCCTTCAGCAGCGCACGACAGTCCCGCGGCGTGCCCGGTGCCGCGATGATCAGCCCCGGGATGTTCATGAACAGGGTCTCCAGCGACTGCGAGTGTTGAGCCGCCATGCCGAGGCCCGCGCCGCCCGGCGTGCGCACCACCATCGGCACCGAATACTGCCCGCCGGACATGTAGCGCAGCTTCGCCGCCTGGTTCACCAGAGGATCCGCGCACACGGTCAGGAAGTCCGAGAACAGGATCTCCGCCACGGGACGCAGTCCGTTCATGGCCGCGCCGACCGCCCCGCCGAGGATGGCGTTCTCGCTGATCGGCGTGTCGCGCACGCGCTGCTTGCCGAATACGTCCACGAGGCCCTGCGTCACGGCGAGGTAGCCGCCAAGAGTGATGTCCTCGCCCAGGAGCAGCACGTTCGGGTCGCGCTCCATCTCCTCGCGGAGCGCGCGGTTGATGGCGGCAGACGCCGTCATCATCACGCTCTCGCCGGGCGACTCGCTCTGGAAGCGCCTCGGCTCCGGGGAGAAGACGTGAGTCACGAGCGCCGTGGGGCCCGGCTCCGGCGCGCGCCGCGCGAAGTCGAGGGCGGCGTCGATCTCGGACCGAGCCTTCTCGGCGAGCCCGTCGGCCTCGCTGCCGAGCAGCTCTCGCTGGCGTACGCAGGGGTCCTTCTGCTTCCACTCCTCGAGCTCGGCGGCGCTGCGGTAGCTCTGCCCGTCACCCTCCATGTGGCCGCGCCAGCGATAGGTCAGGCACTCGAGCAACGCGGGGCCGGCACCCGTACGCGCGCGCTCGACCATTTCTTTGGCGGCGCGAAACACCGCGTTCACGTCGTTGCCGTCCACGCGCGCGCCGGGCATGCCGTAGGCTGCGGCGCGATTCGCGAGCTCGGCGACGTTGGTCGAGCCGGACTGCGGCGTGAACTCGCCGTAGCCGTTGTTCTCGATCACGAACACCACGGGCAGCTTCCACACCGAGGAGAGGTTCAGCGCCTCGTGGAACATGCCCTGGTTCGTGGCGCCGTCGCCCAAGAAGGCCACCGCCACGGCGTCACGCTTCTGGTACTGGAACGACAGCGCCGCCCCGAGCGCCAGGAGCGGGGAAGCGCCTACGATGCCGTTGGCGCCGATGGCTCCGACGCTGGCGTCCGTGACGTGCATGCTGCCGCCCTTGCCGGCGCACAGGCCGGACTCCTTGCCGAAGATCTCGGCCATCATCCGATCGGCCGGCGCACCCTTGGCCAGCATGTGGCCGTGACCGCGGTGGGTCGTGGCGATCACGTCGTCGGGTGCGAGGGCGAAGCAGACGCCGACGGCGACGGCCTCCTGCCCCGTGCTCAGGTGGATGGCCGCGGTGGGCAGCGCGCCGTCCTTCCACTCCGCCGCGAGCCGCTCTTCGAGCTCGCGGATCAGACACATGCGCTGGAGCATCTCCCGTTGCAGGAGCCTCTCCTCCGCGGGCAGCGCCACGCGCTCGGTAGCGGGCACGCAGGGCTCCTTGCCCGTGGGCGGGAAGGTGTCGCGGGCCAGGCGGCTCGAGTCGAGGGACTCGCGGCGCCGGAGCCAGCGCCGCCAGTCGAGGCGACGCCTGGGCGTGCTCGGCGCCCGCTCCAGCTTTCCGGCCAGGCCCAGCTCCTGGAGCACGTCGGGGTAGATCTGGAACGCAGGGCGGATCGCCGGCAAGAGCTTCAACGCCCCGGCGACGTCGCCGCGCGCGCGCACGCGCCCCGTGGCGATGGCGCGCACGGGGTTCAGCTTGCCCAGCCAGAACTCGTGGGCGGTGTCCGACGACTGCACCATCTCCACGTCGGCGGCGCCGCCGTCACCAGTCGAGAAGGCCGCGGGCCGGTGCTTCAGGTCGAACGTGAGCACCGAGCCCAGGTCGGGGTAACGAAAGCGCACCACCAGCTCGGTGCTGGTCAGCGGCCCGGCCACCGCCGGCGTCGCCATCAAGCGCTCGAACAGTCGGCCCATCACGCGCTCCAGCTCGGCGCGGTCCTTGTACGTGCCCATGGCTCACCTCGCGAAGGCTTGGGACAGGAGCGGCAGCCGCCGCGGCGTCTTCAACATGCGCCAGGACTCGAGCGGTTCGAAGTTTCCCGAGCTCACCTCGGAGATCTCGACGCGGTGGATCGACACGCACTTGTGGCAGCTCTCGCCCTCCTTGCCCGCGAGCTCGCGCAGCCGGGGGTGCTTCAGCACCTCCTCGAACGAGGTGTGCTTCAAGTTGGCGATGGGCTTGGTGCCCCAATGCATGCAGTCCACGACGTCGCCGTTGGCCTCTACGGGCAGCATGAACTTCGGCCAGTGGCAGCGGTACACCGGCGGGCCGCTCTCCATCATGCTCATGTGCGTGTTGGAGTTGAGGATGGGATAGCCGCGACGCTTCAGGTCCTGCAAGAACAAGAACGCCTCGCGGAGCTCGGCCTGCGACGGGGCGTACTTCGCGAGCCCAGCGTCGCCGCCCTCGGTCGCCGCCTCGACGCGCAAGCCGTTGAACACGCCCAGCACGCCGAGGTCGGCCATCAGCTCCGCCAGCTGGCGCAGGGTCGGGAGGTCCACGTTCTCCTTCTGGAGCGTGCAGATGTAGACGATCTTCTTGTCGGGATCTCGCTCGCGGAGCGCCCGCGTCGCCGCCACGATCTCAGCGAAGAGGCCGCGGATCTTGCGGACTTCGTCGTGCTTCGACGAGGGGAAGTCCAGCGAGATGCTGACCCGATCGATGTAGGTCGTGACCGCTTCCAGGTGCTTCCGGAGCAGGAAGCCGTTCGTCACCATGTTGGTGATCAGGCCCAGCTCGTGGGCGTGGCGCATGATGGCTTCGAAGTCGGGGTGCACCAGCGGCTCCCCGCCCCAGACGGAGAGGCCCACGAAGCCCGCCTTGCGCGCGTCCGTGTAGAGCTGCTTGATGGCCGGGGTTGAGAGCTGCTGCCGCGGATCGTAGAACTCCGGGTTCCAAGCGCAGAACCCGCAACGCGCGTTGCAGCGCGCGGTGAGCGCGTGCACCAGGTAGATGGGCTTTCGCAGGCCGAGCCGGGCACCGGCGAAGCGACGGGTGAGCTCGAAGACGTTGGCTCTGGCGTTCATGGGGCAAACCTCTCGATCAGTGAGACGAGCTCTTCCACGTGACGGCGACGCGCCGCCACGCTCTCGGCCGACATCGGGTCTCTGCCCAAGACGGCGCCGAGCACGGGCTCGTAGACGAAGTAGCCGGCGATGGCTCCGAACACGCTGATGGCGAACTGCCGCGCGACCGCGCGATCGCCGAAGTGTCGTTCGAGCAAGGCTGCGAGCGGACCGGCGATGTCGTCCGCGTGCTCTCGCAGGTCGTCCCCGCGGTCGAGCATCTGCCGGAGCAGCAAGCGCTGCAGCTCGCGCTCCTCGACCAGGAAGTCGAAGTAGGCCAGCGCGAGCCGGACCGGCAGGCCGTCCCGCTCGCCGCTGCCCACGGCAGCCGAGAGCCGCGCGAGCAGGCGCCCCTGAGCCTCGGCGACGACGGTGTCGTAGAGCGCCTGCTTGCCGCCGAAGTAGTAGTTGATCATCGCCGCCGTGGCGCCTGCGCGCTCGGCGATGGTGCGGACGGAGGCAGCCCCGAAGCCCCGGGAGGCGAACTCCGCCCGGGCCGCAGCCAGGATGCGCTGCCGGACGCCGTCGTTGACTTCGAGGGGAATTGCTGCCGATGTGGTCATTAAACGTCCGTTTAAAGCGACTGTTTAATAGCTGCTGGGGCGGGTGTCAAGCGGCTGGTCTAGATCGCGCTCATGGCGCAGCGCTCCTTCGGCGGCAGGGTGGTGGTCGTGACCGGGGCGGCGGGCGGCATCGGCCGCGCGATCGCCGAGCGTTTTGCGCTCGAGCGCGCACGGCTGGTGCTCCTGGACGTGGACGAGGTCGGCCTCTCCACCTCGAAGGAGCTGCTCTTGGGCAAAGGCGTCGAGGTGCTGGCGCTCGCCTGCGACATCACCCGGGCCGAAGACAACGAGCGGGCTGCCCGCGCCATCCTCGACCGCTTCGGGTGCGTGGACGTGCTGGTCAACAACGCCGGCGTCGTCCACCGCTCGAGCTTTCGCGACACCGACGTGGACGTGTTCCGGCGCGTGATGGAGGTGAACTACTTCGGCTCGCTCTCGGTTACCAAGGCGCTGCTCGAGCCGCTGATCGCGGCGCAGGGGCTGATCATCGTGGTGTCGAGCATCGCGGGCCTGTCGCCGCTCTACGGTCGCAGCGGCTACTCCGCCAGCAAGCACGCGCTGCACGGGCTGTTCGAGTCGCTGCGCGCGGAGCTCTCCGACGACCGGGTCGAAGTGCTGATGGTCTGCCCGTCGTTCACCCGCACACCCTTCGAACAGCGGGCGCTCGGGGCGAGCGGCGAGCGGGTCGAGCGGGGGCGCTCCCGAGTCGGCACCGAGGCTTCGCCCGACGACGTCGCCGACGCCGTGGTCCGCGCTGCGCGGCGACGCCAGCGGCTCCTGGTGCTCTCTCCGGTGGGAAAGCTGGCGGTGTGGCTCGCGCGCCTCGCGCCCGCCCTGTACGAGCGCTGGATGGTGAAGGCGCTTCGGGAGGAGTTGGGCGGAGGCTAGAGCGAGCGCTGCTCGTCGCACACGAACACCGACGCGCGCCGTGGGCATGAGCCCGGCGCACCATCGTGCGGCGGCGGCCGGAGGCTAGTCCGAGCCAAGAGATCGTCGAGCGCGCGCACCGAGGCGGGCTACTGGCCCAGGCGGAGCGAGTCCGACGAGATGCCGAATATCCGTCGAAACGTGCGGCTGAGGTGCGCCGAATCCGAGAAGCCCGCCGCGTGCGCCGCCTCGGTGAGCGATCCGCCCTCCGCGTACACCTGCACCGCCTTCGTCAGGCCCAGCCAGAGCAAGTAGGCGCGAAACGGTAGCCCCGTCTGCTCGACGAAGAGGTGGCGCGCCCGTCCTGGAGACAAACCCATGAAGGTGGCGACGTCGCTCAGAGAGCGGGAGGCGTCGAGGTGCTGCTCCAACCATCCAGCTTCCCCGTGCTGCACACGCCGGTCACTTCGGCGCCCATCGCCCGCGCGAGTTGCAGCGCGCAGGAGCCGACGCCGCCGCCTGCACCCGTGATGAGCACCGTCTGCCCCGCTTCGAGCCCCGCCGCGCGGGCCCGTGAGCGCGGTGGTCGCGGACACGGGCACGGCCGCCGCCTCCGCGAAGCGGAGCTTCGAGGGCTTGCGCCGGAGCTTGGACGCGGAGGCTCGCGCGTATTCGGCGAACGCTCCCTCCCCGACGCCGAAGACCTCGTTGCCTGGTGCGAAGCTCGTCACGTTCGGGCCCACCTCTTCGACCACCCCGGCGAGCTCGAGCCCGCGCACGGGATTCCGCGGTCGGCGCAGGCCGACGGCCAGCCGCACCGCGTAGGGCACCCCCTGCATGAGGTGCCAGACCCCGAAGTAAATGCCTGCGGCGCGGACCCGGACGATCACCTCGCCCGCGCGCGGCCGAGGACGCTCGATCTCCCGGAGCTGCAGAACGTCGGCCGATCCATAGCGGTCTTGAACGATGGCTTTCATGACGGTCTCCCGAGCGAGGTCGTGGTTCGAGCCTACCCACGGGCACCCAGCAAGGATTGAACGAAGGGGCGCGGCGTGACCCTTCGGCGCCCCTGGGCCTCGCAGGCTCCCCAAAGCGCCGAGCTCAGCTGGCCCGTGCCGCCTCAGCGGGCTGGCCGCCCGGTTGGGTTCCCGCAGTCGGTGCAGAAGCCTGCATGGTGCGCGAGCAGAGCCGCGCAGCTCGCACAGCGCGCGCCCGAGCGACCCAAGAGCGGCAGGCTGAGCCCACAGTTCGAGCAGAAGCGTCCGGGGATCACCGCCTGCTTGCAGGCCCGACAACGCACCCGAGGGTCCTCGATGTCCGGGTCTTCCATGCGAATCCGGTAGCTCCAGGACGCAGTCTACCGGAGTACACTGCGATTCGATGCATTTGCGTTTCATCACGTCGAGGCTGTGCCCGTTCGCGCAGCGGAACCTGATCGTGATGCACGCCAAAAAGCTGGATTTCGAGGTGGTCTGGGTCGACCTGTTCGACAAGCCTGCGTGGCTTTTCGAGCTGAACGATGCCGGGAAGGTGCCTCTGCTCGAGGTGGACGGCGAGCTCTTGGCCGAGTCGACCGTGATCAATGAATTCCTCGAAGAGGTCTTCGTGGGCGCCCGGCTTCACCCCGAGTCAGCACTCGAGCGCGCGAGAAGCCGAATGTGGATCGAGGCCGTCTCGCCGCTCAACCTGGAAGTGCATCGAATCATGATGGCGCCGGACGACGGCACCTCGGCCGAAGCCGTCGAGACGGCTCGTCAGCGCCTCTGCCGGCTCGAACCCCGAATCACCGGCCCTCTGTTTTCGGGCGCTCAGCTCGACTTGGTGGACGTCACGGCTGCGCCAGCGCTCATCCGGCTCGCTTGGTGCGCCGCCATCGACCCCGAGACCAACGCCGCCGCGGGGCTCGAGCGCGTCGAAGCCTGGCAGCGCAACCTGGTTTCGCACGAGGCCGTGATGGCGAGCACGCCGGACGGCCTGCACGCGCTCTGGCTGGAATTTCTGAAAGGCAGGGCGAGCCCCAAGCGCACCGCACCCGCGACCCGACTGGGAATCAAGGCCTCGGTGGACTTGACACCGGCGGCGACCTAACCCGTCGCGCGTCTCACCAGGCGCGCCGAGTCGATCAGCTCCCGCGCCAAGCGATCGACCGACGAAGACGGCTCGCGCTGCCCTTCGGGCCGAAGGGCCGTGCCGAGCGCAGCGCGCGGGTCGAGCGTGTCTCTGAGCGCGAAGGCCCCCAGCGCGGCTCGGGTCAAGAGGCCCACACCGGCTTCCCCTTCCTCGCTCCACTCCGCGCGCAGGCGCCGGGCCACGAGCGTCAGCGCGCGCCCGCGCAACGACGGTGTGCGCTTTGGGCTCGCGCCGCCCAGGATCGCAGCGCGGACTCGCTCCCTCTCGCCGGGCTCGGGCCGGCGCCCGAACACGCGCTCTTCGACGAACGACATGGCGCCGCGTTCGACGGCCTTGAGCCAGCGGTGGGTCTCGAGCCGCTCCGCGCCGCCCACGACCGGCGCGGCGGTCCCGAGCGGGACGCCTACCCAGCTCAGGACCCCGCTGTACACCGGCGCGTGGAGCACGCGGCTGACGGCGACCAGCGTCGCGAGCACCTCGCGCGATACGTCCACGGCGCTGTAGCCCCGCGTCGTGTACTCGATGAAGTGCTTCGCTTCGACGATCTCCGAGGAGCCGGATGCCGTCGCCAGGTCCATCACCGAGAAGGGCGTGACGTTGTAGAAGACGCAGGCGGGCCGCTCCGGATCGGGTCGGTTCAGGCCCTCGATCATCGCCCGGGTGGCCTGGAGTGACTCCGGGGTCTCGCCGGGAAAGCCGTGGATGAAGGAGAAGTACGCGTCCACGCCGTGGCGGGACAGCGCCGCGACCGCCGGCGCAACCTGCTCGACGCGCGTCGCCTTCTTCATGCGGTTCAAGATGCCCTGATCTCCGCTCTCCTGACCGATGAAGACCGTGCGCACGCCGGCCCGCGCCATCAACGCGACGGCTGCGTCGTCCAGGTCCGAGACGCGCGCATAAGCTCCCATCGGCAGCGAGACCCCGCCGCGCTCGATCAGGCGTTCCAGGATGGCCTTCCAGCGCGCATGCGGGTAGGTCGCGGTCGCGTCCACCAGGTAGACCCAACCGTGCCGGGGAAGCGCCGTCGCCAGGATCGCATCGCAGGCGCGCTCGACGTCCAAACGCGCGATCTCGGCGAGGGTCCGGTAGGTGCAGAACTCGCAGCGGAAGAAGCAGCCCCGCTGCGTCTCGACGGTGGCTTCGATGAAGTCGTTCGCCAGGCTCACCGGCGGGTCGATGCGCTCGGCGAGCCTCCAATCCGGGAGCGGAAGCGATTGAAGATCGAGGGCGGGGCTCGGCCCCGTGTACGACAGCTGGCCGTCCGGCCCCCGCAGGTAGAGCCCCGGGATGGCGTCGAGCGAAGCGCCGTCGCGGAGCGCCCGGACGATCTGCGGCAGACGCAGCTCGCCCTCGCCGACGCACAACACGTCGCCGTCGAGCGCGAGGAACTCGCGGGCGTTCGTCGCGTAGTAGTAGCCGCCCAGGAGCAGCTTGGCCCGCGGGAACACACGTCGGACCAGCGCGATCAGCGCGGTCATCCAGGGCACGCTGGTCAGGAAGGTGGTGGAGATCCCCACCGCGACTGGCTCGGTGTGTCGCAGCCGGGCCAAGTCCCGATGCCAGCGCCCGAGCTCGATGGCGCCGGGGTCCAGCACCTTCCAGGACAGGCCGGCACGCTCGAGGTGCGTGGCCAGGGCGACCGCGGTGAGCGAGCGATGCGCGACCCGCGGCCCCACGGCGCCCGCGCCGAAGCGCGCCCGAGCCAGGGTCTCGAGGCGCTCGCCGAGGTAGACCTCGAGCTCGCTGCGCGCCTCGAGCAGCGGTGCCTGCGTGAACGCGCCGACGGTCCGGCGCATCGGCGCATCCTGGAACGAGCCGGTGAGCGGCTGCAGCGGCGCCAGGAACAACAGGTCGAGCCCCACGGGCTCAGCCTAGCACTGCACCGCTTCGAGCACCGACGCGCACGACGCCGTCGGCCCCGACCTCCACCTGACCGTGCACGAACAGCGGCGCCGAGACCCGCGTGCCGAGCGCCAGCTCCTCCGCAGAGTCGCCGGCGTTGGCGACCACCACCAAGGTCTGGTCCGGCGCTTCGCGGGCGAAGGCGAGGCTCGACGCGGTCGCCGACAGGCGACGGTAGCTACCGCGACGGAGCGCCACGTGCTCGCGGCGCAACCGGCCGAGGCTCTTGTGGAGCGCGAGCGCCTGTTGGTTCCAGCGCTCCGGGTGCTGCCAGGGAAACGCCGCCCGCGACCCGGGATCGTGCCCGCCGGTCAGGCCGACCTCGTCCCCGTAGTAGAGGCACGGCGCGCCCACGAAGCAGTAGAGCAGCATCCGGCACAGCACGAAGGACGCCCAGTCCTCGCGGACCAGCGTGAGCAGGCGCGGCGTGTCGTGCGAAGAGTCCAGGTTGAGCGCAGCCCGGCGCGTCGCCTCGGGCAGCTTGCCGAGCAGCGTTTCGATGAACTCCGCGTAGCCCACTCCGTCGAGCGGGGTCTTCAGCGGGTAGTCGATGGTCTTGCAGACCTCGAGGTCGAGGTGCTCGCGTGCGGCGAAGGCCAGCGTGCGCCCGCCGAACCAGTAGCCCAACACGGCGTCGAAGCGCGCGCTCGCACCGACCCATTCGCTCGGGTCGGTCCACACCTCACCCACCAGGTAGAGCTCCGGGTTGACCGCCTTGACGCGGGCGGAGAGCTCCTCCCAGAAGCCGGCCACGCGGATCTCCTCCGGCGTGTCCAGGCGCCAGCCGTCGATGCCGAAGCGCGCCCAGTGCTCGGCGACGCCCATCAGGTACTCGCGGACCTCCGGGTTTTGCACGGCGAGCTTGGGCAGCGAAGCATGGCCCGCCCAGGTGGCGTAGCGCGGACTGCCACCACCGTAGGCGTTCAGCGGGAAACCCTCGATCTCGAACCAGTCCAGAAAGCGCGACTCGGGTCCCTTCTCCAGCACGTCGTGGAACGCGAAGAAGCCGCGCCCGACGTGGTTGAAGACGCCGTCGATCACCACGCGCATGCCGCGAGCGTGGCAAGCGTCGAGCAGGGTGCGGAACGCGGCTTCGCCGCCCAGCGTCGCGTCCACGGAGTAGAAGTCCGCGGTGTGATAGCGGTGGTTCGCCGCGCTCGCGAAGATCGGATTCAGGTAGAGCGCGTTCACGCCCAGCTCGGCGAGGTGGTCCAGGTGCTCGATCACTCCAAGCAGGTCCCCGCCCTTCACGCCGTCGCTGGTCGGCGGCGCGTCCCAGGCCTCGAGCCGGCCGAGTTGCTTCACCTTTCCGGAGCGCGCGAAACGATCGGGGAAGATCTGGTAGAAGATCGCGTCCTCGACCCAGCTCGGCGGCGCATGTCTCACAGCGTGAACTCGGGGCGCGTGCGGTTTGCCGCGGCGCGCAGGCGATTCCGGATCAGCACGCGCTTACCGGTCGGCGCCTTCTCGATGTCCAGGATGCGCTTCACCCCGAGCTCGACGCCGGGACACAGGGCCGAGAAGCGCTTCTTGGCCTCGGCTTCCACGCCGGAGAAGCCCGCCTCGGACGTCACGACCTCGAGCTCGACCTTGGAGTCGCTCGCGATCGTGACGCGGTACTGCTCGACGCCGGGGATGGAAGCGTAGGGCTCGAGCATCTCCCGCGGCGTGCGCTTGCCGCCGCCGGGCAGCACGAACACGTCCTTGAGCCGGCCTTCGATGCGCTCGATCATGGGCAGCGTGCGCCCGCACGCGCAGCGCCGGTCCGAAGCCACGACGAGATCGCCGAGCTCGTAGCGCACCAGCGGCATCATCCGGTTGATGAGCCCGGTGGCGATGACGCGGCCGGTCTCCCCGGGACGCACCGGGCGGCCGTCGTCGTCCACGATCTCGAAGATCACGCTGTCGGCGTCGATGTGGTAGCCCTGCTTCTCCGGGCACTCCCAGGCCATTCGGTTGAACTCGCTGGTGCCGTACTGGTTGAACACGGGCTGACCCATCACGTCCTCGATGACCTTGCGCATCGAGTCCGGCAAGAGCTCCGCGTGACAGATGACGCGCGCGGGTGCGGTCTTCCGCAGGCGCTCCGGGAACTTGCGCGCGAGGGGGAACAGGCTGGTCGGATGGTAGTACCACCAGATACCCGGGTTCTGCTCGAGGATGGCGAGCTGCGCGGCTTCGTCGAGCATCGCCGGCACGCCGACCTTGGGCATGATGCCCAGGTAGTTGTGCGTGCGCTTCTTGAAGGGCGCGCTCCAGAAGTACGCGAGCGGATCCCAGGGCCGGAAGCCGAGCGCGGCGAACGCCCGGTAGTAGAAGCCGTCTAGCCGCGACCACGACGCTTCGTCGCTGTGGATCTCGAGCTGGGGTCCGCCGGACGAGCCACCCGAGCGGCGGATGTAGCCGGTGCCGGCCAGGTACAGATCGCGGTGCTCCTGGCTCACGATGCAGCTCGGGTCTTCCTCGATCTGACGGCGGTTCGGCACGGGGAAGCGCCGCAGATCCTCGAGGCTCCGCACCGAGCCGGGGCCGACGTTCGCGCGAGCCCAGAGCTCCCGGTAAAACGCCACGTTCTGCTCGACGTAGGCCAGCATGCTGCGCAGCCGGCGCAGCTGCAGCGCCTGGAGCGCCGGGGCGGGGAGGTACTGCGACGCGAGCGCGCTCGCGACCCAGTAGCTGGAGTGGGCGATGGGCAGCAAGAGGTGGTTTCCCTAGTGTCTCGCCCATCGGTCGTCAAACGGCGCCGGGATGTGGCACAACCGCCCCTGCCGTGAGTGCGTCCTCCCCGGCCTCCGAGCGCAGAGCCCGCTGGGCGATCCGGCTGGTCCTGGCGTACCTCGCGGTCAGTGTGGCCGCCGCCGCCTACCTGCGCGCCGCGACCTTCAGCCTGCGCGCCCTCGAGCCCACCCGGCTCGACACGGCCTGGCAGCTCGAGCTGGTGTTCTTGGCTGATCAGGGGGTCTGGAGCGGGCGCGACTTCCATTACGCGCGCGGCCCGCTGTGGCAGGCGCTGACCTGGCTCGCCAAAGGCGGCCCCTTCGCGGCCAGCCCCGCGCAGGTGATCGCGGCGATGGAGGCGTCGCACATGTTGCTGGGCGTCGCGGCCTCGATCTGGCTCACCTGGCGCGTCGCGCAGAGCGGCTGGGCGCGCGTCGTCGTCCTCGTAGCGTTGTCTCTGGTCTCGTACGCCGCCGGCATCTCCACGCTGCGCGCGATGCTGTCGGTCGCCATCGTCGTGAGCTACCTGCCCGACGGCGAGGCCCCGTCGTTTCGCAAGGCGCTCCTGCCCGCTGCGCTCACCACGTTCGGCCTGCTCTACAGCTTCGATCGCGTGCCTCTGGCGCTCTCCGCCGTCACCGTCGCCGTGGCGGCGGAGGCCATCGCCCGCTTCCGGCGCCGCGAGCCCGTGCGCCCCGCGCTCTCTCGGGGCGGCTGGTACGTCGCGGCGCTCGCGGCGACGCTCGCCGCCGCGGCGGTGGGAGCCCTCGCCGCCGGAGCGAACCCGCTCGCCTACGTGCCGGAGCAGCGACGCATCGCCTCCGCCTACGGCGCGCTCTGGACCGGATGGGAGGCGGGCGTGCGTCCGGCGAACATCGTCGCGCTGGGAGTGGCAGCCGCAGTCTTGGCCGGAATACCGCTGCTCCGGCGGAGCGGCCGCTGGGTCGAGCCGGTGTGGGTGCTGAGCGTGCTCCCCGCCGCGAGCTTCGCCGCCATCGTCACCGATCAGGGGCACGTATTCGTCGGCATCGCGCCGCTGCTCGTGGTCTTGGTGCTGTGGGCCGCCCGGCAGGCGGGCGACGACTCGAGCGCCCCGCGCATCGCGGCGGCCCTGCTCGCGGCCGTCGCCTTCGCGGGCTGGTTCGGCAGCTATCGCGACGCGCTCTGGCTGCGGCCCCGGAACGCGCTGGCAGCGCTCCACGCGCTCCGCCATGGAGCACCGGACGACGGAAGTTTCACCACGGACATCACGCCGGCGGCCGAGTGGGTCGGAAAGCGGCGAGACGCTCTGCCCTGCATCGCGCTGGCACCCGGGCTCACCATCGTGCACGCGCTCTCGCGGGTGAGCGGGCCCACGCTGCTCACCCTGCGCTGGACCGAGGACCAGCAGCGCGAGCGCGCCCGCGCGCTGGATGCGGCTGCTTGTCCCTATTACGTGCACGAGCTGCTCGCCTTCGAGGATCCGCGCGGCTCCGACTGGCTCCTGGGCGAGGACTTCGTCACCATCGCCGAGACCTACGCGCCGCACGAAGCCGTGGGCGCCGCCAGCTTGGTCCTGGCGCGCCGCGGCCGACGTGCGCTGGCGGAGCGCAGGGAGTTGCCGAGCCCGGCGACGGGACGGCGCCTGGCGTTCGACGCGCCGGGCGAGGTCGCGATCCCGCTGGGAGCGCCGGTTCGGGGCGAACAGCTCGTCGCGCTCGACTACACGCTGGAAGTGCCCGAGCACGCGCGCTGGGTCGGCGCGCTGCCGGGCATCGAGTTCCGCTTCGAGGCGGCCGGCGTTCCCGTCTCCGAGTACCGGCAGTTCTTCCACGCCGCGGTGGGCCGCCGCGTGCACAGCATGGCGAGCGCCGACGCTGCCGCGGCCGAGTGGCGCTGGATCGCCGGAAGACCGCCGCTCCGCGAGGTGAGCGCGGACACGCTGCGGCTCAGGTTCCGGCGTCAGGGTCGACTCTCACCGGAGCACGGGGAGCTCCTGGTGCACTCGGTCTCGGTCCTCTCGCCGCCGGCGCTGCCCCCCAGCGCACCGGCGGCCGAGTGCACGCCGAAGCTGGACTTCACCCAGGAGCTGGAGCGCGGCCGGGCGCTGCCGCGTAACGTCGCTCCGCGCCTGGCCGGACGCGGCTTCGAGCTCCATCCAAACCCGCCGCCGCTGCACGTAGCCGAGATCTTCTTCGACGTACGGCCCTGCGAGGACAGCTGCCTGTTCGCTGACCTCGAGGTGCGCGCCGCGCCGGGCAGCGGCGACGGCGTCGAGTTCGAGGTCCACCTGGTCGACCGCGCGGAGCGACCGCGCCTGGTCGCGGAGCGCGTCGCCCCCGGGACGCACCTGCCGGTGGAAGTCGCGCTCTGGCCCTGGGCTGGCCGGAGCGCGCTCTTGCGCTTCGGCACCAAGAACGGCGCCGACACTCGGAACGACTACGCCGTCGTGTCCCGCGCGGAGCTCGGTCGCTGCAGCGCGCGCACCGCCATCGCGGACGCCATCCGCGGTGGCTGGGCCAAGGTGAGCGGCAGCTTCGAGCTCAGCGGACAAGACGTGCGCTTGCCGGTCGAGACGCGCGAGATCCGCTACCGCGCCCGCATCAGCAAGGACACCTGCTTCTCGGCGCGTGGCAGCGGCGCGGCCACCGTCGAGACCTACGTCGTCGTGGACGAGATCGCACACCGCGTGGACAAGCGCCGCGTCCGCGAGGACGCGCAGGCCATCGGCCCCATCGGCCTGCACGACTGGGAGGGGCGCGACGTCGAGCTGGTGCTGAAGAGCGTGCCCGAGACGGGCGTTACAGCCGGACTTGTGCTGCAACGGGCCGAGCTCGGTCGCTGCCCGGAGGCGCCGTGACGGAGTCCAGGGCCCGCGGCGGTTTCGGGCTGGTCGCGGCGTATTTCGTGCTCGCCACCGTCGCCAACGCCCTCGTGCGCGCCCACGCCTTCGACGCCCGGGTGCTCGACCACCGCGCCTTCGACTTCGGCTGGGAGCTCGGCTTGCCTTGGCGTGCGAGTCACGGCGAGTGGGTCGGACGCGACTTCCACTACCCCATCGGTCCGCTCTGGCAGCTCCTGGCGTACCTCGGAAGCCTGGGCGGTCGCGCGACGGCGGCCACCAGCGTCGGCGGATTGCACGTGGTGTTTCCGCTCGCTTCGCTGGCGGCGGCGGCGGCGCTCGCGTGCTGGCGCTTCGAGCGCTGGCGAGAGCGCCTGCTCGCCTTCGGCGCGCTGGGGCTGTTCGCGCTCCACGACGACGTGCGCTCGTTCCGTGCGCTCGTCTCCTTCGCCATCGTGCTCCTGTACGCGCCGCGCGGCGAGACCGAATCGCCGAGCCGCGCGCCCCTCTGGGCAGGCGCGCTGGTGCCCGCTGCCACGCTGCTCTCGTTCGAGACCGGGCTCCTGGGCCTCGGGTCGCTCGGGACCATGGCCTGCGTGGAAGCGCTGGTCCGCGGCAAGGCTTCGCTGCCTCGACTGAGGAGCGCCTTGCTCGGCGTGGGGCTGGGGCTCGGCGTGTTGGCCCTGGTCTGGGCTCTGGCGGGCGGCAGCTTCCTTCGAGCGCTCTCCGGCTGGCTCAGCATCACCGGCGGCTACGTGGTGATCATGGTCGAGGGCGGCCACGGGCTGTCCGTCGGACCCGTGCTCGCCTTCGTCGGGCTCGGGCTCGCGACCCTCGCGCTGACGCTCTCTCGCCGGTTCCGGAGCGTCACCGCGAGCGTGCTGCTCGCCGGCGCGCTCCCGCTCCTGGGCAGGGCGGTGATCCGCTCCGACGCCGAGCACGTGTACGCCGCGCTGATGCCGCTGGCAGCCGCGCTCACGGTGGTGTCGCTCGATTTCGCGCCGCGCCGCCCGATCTTCGCCGGGCTGTCGGCGTTGCTCGTCGCGGTCTTCGCCCTGGGCTGGTTCGGCAGAAGGCGCGACGTGCCGACCGCTTGGGCGCCGTCGGGGCTCGCCCGCGTCGCGGAGCTCGTTGCCGAGCGCGCTCCCACCCGCCTCGGCTACGACCACGATCTCCTGCGCATCGAGCGCTACGCGCGCGAGCATCGCGCCGGGTGCATGGTGCTGCCCGAACGTGCCGTCGTGGTGCACGCGCTGGCCGACGTCCCCGGCCCCACCGAGACCGCACTGCGCTGGTCGCCCTCCATGAAGGAGCGGGTTGCGTCCGACATCGCCCGCCAGCGCTGCCCCGTCGCGGTGCGCCAGCTCTCCAGCTTCGACTTCCCGGCGCCCTGGCAGAGCTTCGCCTTCGGCGCCGACTTCCTGGAGCAGAGCCTGCGCTACGAGCCCGCCGAGCGCCTCGGTCCCGCCACCTTCGCATCGCGGCTGCGCGCGGCGCCGTTCGATCCGGAGCGACCCGAGCTGCCGGCTTCGGAGACTCGGACAGCGCCGCGAGCTTCCGGTGCCGGGCCGGCTCGCTTACGCGTTCGGGCGCCGCGTGCCCTGGGACCGACTGCTGCGCCTGGAGTACACGCTGGAGGTGCCGGCGCTGCGACTGCTCGCCGGCGGCGCACCGTGGATGAAGCTCGCCTTCTTCGACGGCGAGACCCTACTGGGCGAGGTCATGGTGCTCGCGGACGTGAGCGTCGGGGCGCGGGCTCACGCGGTGGTACCGCTGCACGCCGAGGTCGCGGAGTGGCGCTGGGCCGCCGGGCGTGAGGCGCGGCGCGCGCGCGAGGCCGATCGGCTGGAGATCATCGCGGACGCGCGGCCCCTCTCGCCCGCGAGCGTGGGCTTCACGCTGCACCGCATCGAAGAGATCGCGCCGCCGCCGGTGCCCCGGGCCGAGCCGCTCGCCTGCGCCGGCGAGCTCGAGCTCGCGCCGCTCGTGGCCGAGGGGCGGGCGTTCACGCGCGGGATCGCGCCGCTCGTGCAGGGGGACGCCATCGTGCTCGATCCGAACCCGACGGCCGAGCCGCTGGTCGAGGTGTTCGTGCCGGTTCGCCCCTGTGCGGACTCGTGTGTGTACGCCGAGCTCGGCGTGGAGGCGGGCACCGGCGGCGCCCGCTTCGAAGCCCACGTGATCGACGACTGGGAGAAGCCGCGAGTGCTCGACTGGGAGGTGACGGCCGGCGTCGCTCCCAAGCCGGCCCAGTTGCCGCTCGGCGCGTGGGCGGGTCGAGAGGTGTTGGTGCGTTTCGGCACCTCGCCGCTCGGCGCGCCCACCGCGCGCGCTCGGGTGTATCGCCCCCGTGTCGGCCCCTGCCGCGGCGAGAGCCTGGTGCAAGCGCTGCACGATCGGCGCTACTCGCTGCTCCGTGGCGAGGCCGATCCGCGCGGCGACACGCTACGCCTGTCGGTGGCGCCGCTCGGCAGGCCCCCCAGCGAGCTGCGCATCCCCATCGACGTGCGTGAAGGCACCTGCCTGGCCTACGACCTCGGGCTCGAGGGGCGAGCCGGAACGCCGCCCTCCGCCATCGAGGTGGCGCTCTTCCGCGACGACGTGTCGCTGCGCTTGTCCCGCGACCACGTGGGCCCCGGCGTCACCCGGAGCTACCGCGACGTCTCGCTTTCCGAGCTCTACGGCAAGCGCGCCGAGGTGCGCATCGCCGCTTGGGGCGCCGACCCGAGCACCGTCGCATTGCTGTCGCGCCTGCGCGTGCACCGCTGCGGCGACGGCGCTCCCTGGGGCTTCGGCGCGGGAAGGCGCTGATCGCGCTGACTACGGACGCGTCAGCGCATCCGCGAGGGCGCCGAGCAGCGCGGCGCCCTCTCCCTGCCACGCACTCCCGTGCATGCAGGCGAGCGTGCGCGGTTTGGTCGCAGCCAGGCGCTCCAGGACTGTTCGGGTCTCTGGCGCGTGCGCCCAGTAGTCCGCTTGCCGGCGCATGGCCTCGGACGGCCCGAGCACGTCGCCCTCGCTCAGCGGCACGTTGTCATGTCCAGGTTGGGTGAAGAGGTCGCCGCAGAACAGCGTGCGCGTCTCGCTCTCGAACAGGAAACCGTTGTCCCAGGCGTGGGGCACGTGCGGCGCGTCGAGCCAGGTGACGCGCTTCTTCCCGAGGGAGTGCTGCGCGCCGTTGGCCAGCACCAGCGGCTCCCGATCCGTCAGATCGCCGACGGCCAACATCGCCTGGAGCTGGCCGCACAGCGGGCGCGCGTGCGGGGCCACCCCCAGGAGCTCGGCAATGGCGCCGCACTCGTCCGCTTCCATGTGCCCGAAGGAGATCCAGCGCAATTTCGACACGGGCATCACCGTCTCGATGGCCTGGCGGACCAGTGGGAACAGCTTCTTCATGCCGGTGTGCATGAGCAGCGGCTCGTCGTCCACGACCAGGTACTGGTTGAAGCTGAAGCCACCGGGCATCGCCGCAGGGGGTACCGGCGTGCTGATGCGGAAAACGCCCTCTGCCACCTCGTCGATGCGCGTCCCGGTCTCGGAATTCGTGATTGCCATTTCGTGTCCTCCACCTCCCCATGTGGGGTGGGAGGCCGCAGCGTTACACCGAACGACCCGTGTAACGCTCGCCCTCCGCGGCCCACATTGCTAATAGGACATGTGTGACGGACGCCGCCGAGGACGCGGAGCTCGTGCGCCGGGTGGCGACGGGCGAGGAGCGCGCCGCCGCGGAGCGGGCCTTCTGCCAGCGCTATGCGGCCCGCATCCGCCGCTACGCCGAGCGCCACCTGCGGGACCCGGACGCCGTTCTGGACCTGACGCAGCAGGCGCTCCTGGGCGTCATCGAGGCGATGCGGGCGGGCCGCATCGACGACCCCGCCCGGCTGGGAGCCTTCGTGCTCTCCACCTGCCGCCACCTGAGTTGGGACGCGAACCGAGCCGCGGCGCGCCAGGAGCGGGTGCGCCGGGCGCTGGGCGCCGAGCCTCTGCCGATGGTGGAGCTGTCGGACTCGAGCCTCGACTCGGTCCGGCTCGGGCACTGCCTGAGCAGGCTCGCCGAGCGCGAGCGCAGCGTGGTCCTGCTGACCTACTGCGAAGACTGGCCCGGCCCGCGCATCGCCGACGAGCTCGGGACGACCGCGGGAAACGTGCGTGTGCTGCGCCACCGCGCCATCGAGAAGCTCTGGGCCTGTCTCGAAAGGAGCGTTGAGGGATGAGCCCATGCCTCTCGATCGAAGCGCTGCGCTGCTATTTCGCGGGCGATCTCGCCGAAGAGGAGGCGCTGAGGCTCGAGGACCACGTGTTCGAGTGCGGTGCCTGTGCCCGGCTTTTCGAGCGCGAGGGCGCCATGAGCCTCGCGCTCAGGGCGCAGATCCCTCCGGTCATCACGCACCACCGGCTCGCCGCGCTGGAACGCGCAGGCCTTGCCGTGAAGAAGGCCGTGATCGCGCCCGGGCCAACCGTGGACGTGACGTTCTCGGCGGACCTCGCGCTCCTGATCAATGCGCTTTCGGTGAACGCCGACGACGCGGATCGCCTCGACCTGACCATCACGGACGGCTCCGGGCAGACCATCGCCGAAGTGCCGGCCATTCCTTACGACCGCGGCAGCGGCGAGGTGTTGATCGCGTGTCAGCGTCACTACGAGGAGGCCTTCCCGCCCCTCGTCCGATTCGAGCTCACCGCCGTGAAGGGCAACGAGCGGCGGTCCGTGGGCAGTTACGCGGTGAATCACCTCTGGGAGCGCTGAAGAGGTGTCCATCATTGTCGATTTCGTCGGCCGGAGACGCCCGGCGCCGTCCCCGCACCCGAACCCGCACCCGCACCCGGACAGTTTGCGAGCTCGATGTCTCTCCCATAGTTCCCTCGTACGGTTCCGACTTCCGGCGCCGACCTTTGCTCCGCGGGGTCCCTCGGGTCGGTTCCCCCACTTCTTCGCTCGTACTGCGGCGCTCCGATTTCTCGTCGCCCCGGCCGCGCTCGCTTTCGCTCGCGCGGTCGTTCCCGGCTTGCGTCGGAGGCGACGAGACCTCCCAGGTTCCTGGGCAGCCCTTGCGTGCGTGCCTCGGCCTCAGATCCCGCCGGAGCCGATGCGCCGAGGTCCCGAGCATTCGCCCTGTGTCTTCGCGCACCGATGGTGCCTTCCGCGTCCATGACCGCGTCGGCCTCCGGAACATTGAGCCTTTGGGGACTCGACCTCTCGGCCCGCACGCCCGCTGTCTACGCTTCGTCGGCCCCTCGCGGTGCGCACGACGCAAGACTCGCTTCCAACTGGTGACCTCCGCCTTGGCCGGTCGGGACTCTCACCCGCGGGCTGCTCACCGAAATTTCAGGACGCTACTTCCTTCCTTTCCGGCCAGGCTTGGCCTGGCGCACCTTGGACACCTCTTGAGTCACCGGCTCCGCTAACGCGCGCACCCCAGCCGCCGCGCGAAGCTCTCCGCGTCCACCGCCTCCGGGCGGATCATGCGTCGCTTCGCCGAGCGGGCAACGAGCTCCGCGCTCGGCGTCTCGAGCCGTTCGGCGCGCCCGCCCTGGAGCTCGGCGCGGATCTCCCGCGCGACCTCCCGGCACACTGCCAGGGTCTCCGCGACGTGCTCGGCGGTGTGCGCCGCCGACGGGCACTGGCCGTCGTCCTGGAAGAACAGCACGCCGCGGCGCACCGCGCCGGCGTAGAAGCGCGCCTCCGCCGCCTGGTCTTCGAACAGGATTTGCAGGATCGGCGCCGGCCCGAGGCAGCGCGCACGCACACCCTCTTCGGCGAAGATCTGCTCGAGGCCGCCCATCAGCTCCGCGCCGGCGCGCCAGATGGCGCCGACCACGTCGCGCTCCTGGTAGAGGCGCACGCTGGCGAGGGCCGCGGCGAGCGCCGAGGCCTCGGCGTAATAGGTGCCGAACACGTAGGTGCGCGCGCTCGCCTCCAGCACGTCCTTCCGACCCAGCACCGCCGCCAGCGGGTAGCCGTTCGCGAGCCCCTTGCTCAACGTGAACAGATCGGCGCTCACGCCGAGGTGCTGGTGCGCTCCGGCCGGCGCCAGCCGGAGCCCGGCGCGGACCTCGTCCACGATGAACAGCGCCGACGCAGTGTGCGCCAGGGCGCGCGCGCGTTCGAGCAGCTCGCGGCCGAAGAACCCGGGCTCGGGCGTGACCAGCACCGCGGCCACTCGGGACCCCTGCTCGGTGAGCAACCGCTCCAGCTCGCGGAGGTCGTAACCGAAGTCGAGCACCGCGCCGGGCACTGGAGCCGGCGCCGCACCGGGCAGCAGGCGATCGTCCCAGCCGTGGTAGCCCGCCGACACGACCAGATCTCTGCCGGTGAACACCCGCGCCAGCCGGAGCGCGGCGTGGATCGCGTCGCTGCCGTTCTTCACGAACAGCGCTTGCTCGACGCCCGGGAGCCAGCGCGCGAGCACTCCGGCGAGCTCCTCGTACTCCGCGGGGCAGGCTCCGAGCAGCACGCCCTGACCCCCGCGCCGCGCGACGGCCGCGTCCACCTCCGGGCAAGCGTGCCCGAGCGTGACCGCGCCCTTGCCTTGCACCCAGTCGAGCCAGCGCCGGCCCGAAGCGTCCCAGACGAACGCGCCGCTGCCGCGAGCCAGGAAGGTGGGGTACCCGTGGCTGTAGCCCGAGCGCAGGAAGGTCAGGATCCCATGCGGAACGTGCGAGCCCTCGGGCCCGGGCTCGGACTCGGCGACCCAGTCGGTCACGGCGCCCGCCCGCCGGCCAGGGCCTCGAGCCGCTGGGAGAGCTCGTGGAGCTTCTCGATGAAAGGCTCGCGCGTGCGCCGGAGAAAGCGCCAGAAGTAGAGCCCGGAGTCCTCGAGGCGCAGGAGCTCCGCCGAGAGCTCGCCGAGGCGGCCGAGCGCCTCCGCGTCGCCGCTGCGGCGGGCGAACGCTTGCTGGAAGGCCAGGTCGCGCGTGAAGCTGTCGAGCAGCCGGAAGCAGGCGAAGTCGTCGGCCGTGTGCAGCCAGGCGCCGAAGTCGAACAGGAACGTGCTCGTCGGCAGGTAGCGCTCTTCCGCCGAGCCGGCGCGCTCTTCCACTGCTGCGCTCCCGAGCACGAGCCGGTCGCTGTGCTCGGAGAGCGTGCGCAGGACCGCTTCGTAGGCGATCAGCGTGCGGCCGTTCACGCGCTCGCCGTCGTCGCCGAGCACCAGGAGCTGGGCGCCAGAGGCGAAGTAGTCGTCCAGCGCGCGGGCGAAGGCCGGCATGTCCCCGGGCCGGTGCAGCACACCCTGGTCGAGATCGACGAGCTGCCAGGTCAGCGCCGGGTGGCGCGTGACCGCGAGCACGCGCGCGTCACCCACTCTGAGGGCGGAGAGCCCTCCCAGCTCGGCTTCGTGGAGCAACGGGCGGAGGCGCGGGGAGAGCACCTTCTGACCCAGGCGCTCCTCCGGCTCCCAGCCGGGCAAGACCGAGCCCAAGAGCCGCGCGCTCCCGTCGAGCACCGTCCAGCCGATGCCGGCCTCGGCGAGCACCGGCACGAGCCAGTGAGTCCAGCCCAGATCCGCCGGCCAGAAGCCGCGCGGCTCGACGCCCAGGACGCGGCGCTTGGCCTCCACGTCGAAGCCCACCTGGGCGCGCGCGCGCTCCGGGGTGAGCAGGGGCAGGAGCGGATGGAACGCACCCGAGCCGACGATCTCGAGCAGCCCCTGGTCGATCAGCTCCCGGAGGCGCGTGACAAGCTCGGGCGCGAGGCTCGGCAACCGGGCCAGCAGCCCGCCGGAGACGTTGAGCGAGAACGGGACCTTCAGCCGCTGGTGCAGATCGAGGAGCGGCAGGTACGACTCGAGCACCTGCTCGCGAACTTCGGCATCCGGTACGAAGAACGGTTGGTGGATGTGCCAGAACAGAGCCAGCGTTCGCCGCAGCTCAACTGACACGACGGAGCTCCTCCGACTCCCCGACCAACTCCGAATAGACGGCCACGGTCGCGTCCGTGACCTTCGCCCAGGCGAGCTGCTCGGCCCGGCTGCGGGCGCTGTCCGCCATGCGGCGACGCACGACCGGCTCGGAGATCACGCTCAGCACGGCGTCGCTGAACGCGCCGAGGTGCTGCGGGTAGCGCACGAACCCGTCCACGCCGTCGCGCACGAAGTCTCCCGCGCCGCCCAGCGCCGACACCACCACGGGGCAGCCGGACGCCATGGCCTCCAGCGTGGTCAGGCCGAAGGGCTCGTAGACGGAGGTCGAGAGGAACACGCTGGCAGCGGCGTAGAGCGCCGGCAGCTCGGCGTGCGCGACGTAGCCCAGGAGCTCGACGTGGCGAGACAGGCCCATGAGCTCGGCTCGGCGCGCGACGCGCTCGCGCTCTGGCCCGTCACCGGCGATGCGCAGCACGGCGTCCGGGCGCGACACGCGCACGCGCCGCAACACCTCGAGCAAGTAGTCGAGCCCCTTCTGATCGCTCAGCCGGCTGACCGCGAGCAGCGTCGGCACCTCGGCCTCGGGGCCTCTGACCGGTCGGAAGGCCTCGACGTCCACGCCGTTCGGCACCACGCGGATCTTCTGGTCGGGGACGTCGTACTCGCGGGCGAGCAGCGCCTGGATGTAGTGGCTCGGCGCGATGACCCGGTCCACCATGCGGAAGCCCATCGCCTCGAGGCGCGTCTTCTCCTGCACGGGGATCGGGTGGTTGGCGTAGGTGAAGCCGAAGCGCAGCGGCAGGTGGGCGGTCATCACCAGACGCACCGGCTGGCGGGCGCGGAGCGCCAGCGCCGGCAACACGCCGTACCAGTCGTGGACGTGGACGACGTCCCACGCTTCGCCCAAGAGACCCGCGGTGGGGATGTGCGCCTCGAGCTCGCTACCCGAGAGCAGCGAACGCTCGGGCAAGCGCTCGATCAGCGCGTCGAGCGACACGCTCTGCACACGGACTGCCCGGCCCGCCGCGGCCGGATCCCGGTGGTAGTCCTGACCCTCGACCACCACGACCCCGGTCACGAGCCGCGGTGCGGAGCGCCGCACTACGTTCTCGAGGTAGGTCGCGATTCCGCCGAGACGCCGGGGGGGATACTCCCCGGCCAGGTGCAGCACGCGCGTCGTCACCGTCGCGCAGCATAGTCGATGCGCGGGCGCCGCGCACCGAGATGGGCGACTGACGAAATCCGGGCTAAGCAGACACGCGCCCATGCCGCCCAGCGCCGCCCGACAGCCCGACTTCGGCCCGCTGCCGCCGGACGACTTGGCCGAGCGGACCTTCGACGTGTGCATCGTGGGCAGCGGCGCATCGGGGGCGGTGGCGGCGGACGAGCTCTGCCGCGCCGGGCTCGACGTCGTGGTGGTCGAGCAAGGCCCCTACGTCGACCCGGAGACACGCTTCGCCGACGTGGTGCACTGGGCCGAGCCGGCCTACGTGCGTGTGTTCAGCGGCTGCTTCGCGCTCCAGGGCAACCCCTGGTCGAGCTGCAACGTGGGCGGCGGCACCGTGTTCTACGGCGGCGCGTCGTTCCGCTACCGCAGCCTGGACTTCGACCCGAGCCGCTGGCTGCCGGCCGCGGATCTGCCGGTCGCCTGGCCCTTCGGCTACGACGAGCTCGAGCCCTACTACGGCGAGATCGAGCAGCGCATCGGCGTCGCGGCGGACGCGAGCGGGGATCCCACGGCGCCGCCGACTCCGAGCGCGCGCTACCTGCCGGCGGTCGCCCCGAGCGCCGCCGCGGCGATCGTCGCAGCAGGCGCTCGCAGCTTGGGGCTGCATCCCTTCCCCACCCCGCTGGCCATCAACACCGTCCCGCACGCGGGCCGCGCGGAGTGCGCCAACTCGAACCCCTGCATCGAGCACCGCTGCGAGCGCTTCGCCAAGGGCGACGCGGAGACGGTGTTCCTGCGGCCGCTGCTCGAAGCGGGCAGCCTGACGCTGTACGCCGGGCTCGTCGCCGCGCGCCTGGAGCGGAGCTCGCGTTCGTCGGTCTCGACTCTGGTCGCGCTGCGGGTGGACACCGGGCAGAGCTACCGCATCCGGGCCCGCCGCTTCGTCCTGGCGGCGAACGCCATTCAATCGGCAGCGCTGCTCCTGCGCTCGGCGGACGAGCACTCACCGGGTGGGCTCGGCAACGACCACGACATGGTGGGGCGCGGCTTGTGCTTCAAGATCAGCGAGTGGGTGGACGGCTTCGTCGACGCGGCGGAGCCCAATGACAACGACGGGCCGTTCTCCACCCTCGCGCTCACGGATCACTACCTGGACGCCGCCGCGCCGAGCGGGCTCGGCGGGCTGATCTACGAGGCGCGCTACGGGCACCGCTTCGCCCTGCACCAGGGGCTGCCGGTGCGCATCGAGTGCATCCTGGCGGACCACCCGGCGCGCGACAACCGCGTGCTGCTCTCGCGCGAGCGCGATCGCCATGGCCTGTCGCGTATCATCATGGACTACACGCCGCACCCGACGGATCTGGCGCGACTCGAGCACATGGTGGAGCGCTGCCGGGAGCTCCTCGGCGCCTCCGGCTGTCGTCTGATCCGCCGCGAGGGCAAGGCGCCGCACTTCGGCGGCACTCACCTGCACGGCGCCTGCCGCGCCGGCGACGATCCGACCACGAGTGTGGTGGACGCCTGGGGGCGCGTGCACGGCGTGGACAACCTGTACGTGATCGACGGCGGGTTCATGCCCTACCCGGGTGGCGTCAACCCGACCCTGACCATCCAGGCGAACGCGCTGCGCTGCGCGCGCCGGATGGCACAGGAGCGCTGATCAGTCCTCCGCCCCGACCAACGGCGCCGCCAGCCCAGCGCCGTCGAAGTCGGTGTCGATCACCAAGAGCGGCGCCGCTGGGTCGCCGCCGAGCTCGAACGCCTCGAGACCGCTCGCTGTCGCCACGAGCACGCGCCCGGAAGCTGACAGCGACAGCACCCGGCTGAACCACTCGGAGGCCTCGACGGGAGCGGCGAGCGGCACGAGCTGAGGCGCGACGCCTTCGCGCAACGGAACCACGACGAGCGCTGCCGTTGACGCTTCGCGGGAGAGCAGCACCAGCAGCGCCTCCCGCTCGGGATCGACCTCCACCGCCTCGATGGAGCCGATCCCACCGGGGACCGGCACGTTGCGGAAGCTCTTCGGCGGGGCGGGCTCCGTCGCCGAGAGCTCGCCGACCTCCAGCGAGTCTTCGTCGGCCTGCTTCCGGACCAGGTAGACCTCGTCGCGATCCGGCGCCCGGCCCAGGCGCGAGCTCGGGCGCCCCGGCGCCGGGACGCTGTGGAGGTCGAGCTGCCACCCCGACTCGAAGTCGGCCTCGATCAGCATGTCGAAGTACTGACCCGCCTCGAGGCCGGTACGGGAGAGCGCGAGCAGCCGCGAGCGACCCTGGGCCCGAGTGAGGACCAGACTGGCGGGGCGGGCGACGGCCTTGCTCGACGGGACCAGCGCGAGCTCTGCGTCGAGCAGGGACCAGGTCACGGCCATGTCTTCGGTCAGCACCAGCGTGTGGGGCGGGAAGGGAAACACGCGCGCTCCCGGCCCGAGCGGCTCGCTCTCGCCCAGGAGCTCGAGCTTGCCCTCGGTCACACGGAAGGCGCGGATCTCGCTGGCATCCAGCTGTTCGGTCGAGGTCGCCACCAACAGTCGATCGCCGTCGCGCACCAGGTCCAGGACGACTTCACCCACCACCGTGGTGGAGCGCACGGCCCCGCTCACCGGGTCGAACGCGGCAACCTGGCTCTGACCCTTGCGGGCGAACGCGAGCTCCGCCTTCGGCACGCCGGCCAGGCTGGGCGGCCCCACCGTGTGAAAGGCGGGCAAGGTGGCGCCCGCTGGCGGCGGTTCGTCTTCCGCCGGTGCGGCGCGGAAGGGCTCGCCCGCGCAGCTCGCCAACGTCACGAGACACGAGACCGAAAACCAGACACGGGGCTTGTTCATGCCCGCGCCTCGGCCCGCTCGCGCGGAGAGTTTCCGAAATAGTCGTGCTCATGCTTTCAGCGCATGAGCGCAGGTGCGTCACGGCGCGAGCGCGAGCTCGGCCAGCGACGCTCCTGGCGAGACGTACACCTTCAGCTGATCGAAGCGGGGCGCGAGCAGAGGCACGGCCACGAAATCGTGCAGCTCGGCCGGCGCGCTCGCCACCAATCTACCGCTCGCCCAAGCCTCGACGCGCACGCGCGAGTCCGCACCGCGCTTCTGTCCGGACAAGAGGCACACGATCGACAGCGAGCGCGGCTCGCTGAGCGCGAGATCGAAGACCCCGTCCTCCCCTTCCGGCGCTTGCCACTCGCTCGGCACGTGGTCATCCAATGCGCGCTCGGGGGAGCCGGGCGCCCGGGGCTTGGCCCAGCTCACGAGGTCGGACGCGCAAGCGCCCGCGTGCGACTCGAGCGAGAGCAGCCCGCCGGTCGGGCTCCGATCGAAGGGCGGCAGCGGCTCGAGCATCATGGTCGAGAGCCCGGCGAGCAGCGCCCCGCGGTCGAACGGGTACAAGAACGTGCCGTGCCGCTCCGCGAGCGCGGAGAGGCTGAGCCCTGCCCGCGCGTCGCCGGAGAACGCGCGCAGCCCCGCCTCCGCCTCGCGAACCCGAGCGACCGCGTGGGGAGCGTTGTCTGCGGCCGCGACGGCCGCCACCAGGGCGAGGCCGGCGGACAGGCGCGCCGCGACCAGGCGCCCGGCTCCCTCCGCGGCAGCTAGACCCAAGTGCGCGAACAGGAGCCACGGCACTGCGAGCTCGACGTAGCGCTCGGTGAAGGTCAGCGCGTTGTCGTACTGCGAGCGACCAAAGCCGATGGCGAGCGCGATCACGAGCTGACCCGTCAGCCCGAGCGCGATGACCGTGAACACTGCCCGCCGCTCGCTCTTGGCGAGGACCCAGAGCGCCGCGAGCACGAGCGCCGCGACGAGCAGAAGCGTCCAGGGGAAGGCTCGCGAGCCCGCGGCACCGAGCGCCGCCGGCAGGAGCTCCGCGGAGAGCCTGAGCGGGCTGACGGCGTGCTCGTGGGACTCCGAGAGCCGGCTCCACGGGAAGTAGCGCAAGCCGAGCGCCGCGCCGGTGGCCAAGGCCGCGCCAGCGCCGAGCGACCTTTCGTTGCGCACGGCGACCCAGGCCATGGCCGGCCAGGCGAAGGCGAGCGACAGGACTCCGCTGACCCCGCACAGTGGCAGCGCGACCAGCGCCGCGAGCCCAGCCCAGAACCAACGCCGGCGAAAGCGCGTCGCGCACACGGCCGCCGCGCCGATCGCCGCGGAGAAGAGAGCACCGCTCGCGACCAGCTGCAGGTTGAAGCCGCTCACGAAGCTGAAGACGTGGGCCGGTCCCAGCACGACGAGCGGAATCGTCGCGTCCGCGAGCGTGGTTCGCCCGCGGATCAGCGCGACCGCGCGCAGGAGCAAGTAGGCCGAGAGCGCCAGCAGCGCCAGGTTGAGCACGCGACCCGCCCCAGCGACACCGCTCAGCCGGACAACCAGGGCACCGAGCCCCATCGGCAACGGCATCACGTGCTCGAGCGTCGGCCGGTGCAAGAAGTCCCAGCTCAACGCCTCGCGACCGCTGGCCACTCCGACGAAGTAGAGCTCGCGCAGATAGGGGACGTCGAGCGGCGGCGAGCTGACGAGCCAGGCGTCGAAGGCGAAGAGCACCACACCGGCCAGCCAGAGCAACGCCGGCGCGCGCTCCCTCTCGGTGGGGTGGCTCATGAAAGCGAAGCTACAACGGATCCCCGCTCGTCTTGACCGAGCGCGGCGCGACCCCTAGCTTTCGGGGATGCGCCTGGTGTCGGTGGAGCGCTTGCTCCGGAGGGGCCTCGACCGGCTCGCGCCGGCCCCGCGGGCCGCGCCCGAGCCGAAGCCCGCGCGCGTGTTCTGGTGGTGGGAGCAGATCTGCAATCTGTCCTGCAACCACTGCGACATCGGCAACCGCACGGAGAGCTACCGGCTGACCCCCGCTTTGAACGTCGAGCAAAAGAAGCGCGTGGTCGAGCGGCTGTCGGCCTGGCTGGGCCGGGGCTACAGCCTGTCCCTGATCGCCGGCGAGCCCTTCCTGCATCGCGACATCTTCGAGGTGCTCGGCTTCGCCAGCGAGCGCGGCGCCGTCACCTCGCTCACCACCAACGCCACGCTCATCGCCACCAAACGCCGTGCGCGCCAGGTCGTGGACTCCGGGCTCGGCTTCATGGCCGTCTCCCTCGACAGCTTGGACCCGAGCTTCCACGACCAGACGCGCGGCAAGCCCGGCACCTGGGCGCAGGCGATGAAGGCCATCGAATACGTGCGGGAGGCGAGAGAGGCAGCCGGCAAGAAGCGCCCGGTCGTGTACGTGAACTCCATCGTGATGCGCGGGAAC
Organism: Polyangiaceae bacterium; assembly: GCA_015075635.1. Lineage (NCBI taxonomy): Bacteria > Pseudomonadati > Myxococcota > Polyangiales > Polyangiaceae > Polyangiaceae bacterium. Next base: position 416,914 of record JABTUA010000003.1, on the reverse strand, counting down.
CACGACGAGCTGTTGCGCCTGAGCGACTGGTGCAAGCAGCACGACATCGAGGGGCACACGTTCCAGCCCATCGCCACCACCGATTTCTTCCAGGGGCGAGAGCACCAAGGCGACCACTGGTTCCAGAAGAGCGAGCTCTGGCCGGACGCAGCAGAGACCCTGGCGCTGGTGGACGAGCTCGAGCGGCGGCGCGCGGCGGGCTACCCGATCAAGAACACGGACTCCGACTTCGCGGCCTGGCGCACCTATTTCCAGGATCCCACGGAGCTGGCCAAGACCGCGAGCTGCGAGGGCGAGCTCAAGACCTTGCTGATCACCGAGACCGGGCACGTGAAGATGTGCCCGAACACGCCGGAAGACTTCGGGAGCATCCTCGCGGACGACCTCGACCGCATGTGGAGCTCCCCGGCGGCCAGCCGCGCTCGCGCCCACGTCTACGAGTGCGACTCGCAGTGCAAGATCCTGGCGAACAACAAGGAAGACTTCTACTTCTGAGCACGGGAGAGAACGCCAGCTGGTTCGGTCGCCAGGACGCCTTCGCGTTCCTGGAGAAGGACCGCGACAACCGCCTGCGGCTCGAGCGGGTCGAGCGCTTCCTCGGGCGTCATCCGAAGGGCGAGCTGCTCGACGTGGGCTGCGGCGACGGACGTGTCGGCAAACGCTTCGCGGCCCTCGGCTACCGGGTGAGCGGCATCGACGCCGCGCCGGAGAACGTCGCCCGCGCCGCCGACGCGGGCATCGACGCTCGCCTCGCCGACGCGAGCCAGGCGCTGCCGTTCGACGCCGCGCGCTTCGACGTGGTGTACGCCGGGGAGCTCATCGAGCACCTGTTCGACACTCGGGCTTTCGTCGCCGAGCTGGCGCGGGTCACGCGCCCTGGCGGAACGGTGATCGTCACCACGCCCAACCTGGCGCACCTGCCCGACCGCCTGCGCCTGCTCCTGGGCCGTGCCCCCAGCCAGACACAGCCGCTGCACCCGTTCCTCAAGCTGCACATTCGCCCCTTCACCGCCGGCACGCTGCGCGAAGCCCTCGGCGAAGCTGGGCTCAGCCTAGACCGGCTGGAGAGCACGCTGGTGGTCTGGCGCCGCGACCCCCAGGACCCCGATCGCGTCGTGCTCGCCTCACGCGGCCTGGCGAGGCTCTTCCCGACGCTCGGCAGCTTCCTGATCGCGTACGCGACGAAAGGCTAAGGGGGTGTCCCTAGTTCGGTGTGCGACCGAGCGGCTCGATTCGCGCCGCTCGGCGGTCAGCCGAGCCCCGGAATCACTTGAACAGTCTGGTCATGATCAGATCTCGATCCGAAAGTGAGGCGTGAGCGCGAAGACCGGCCGGGGCCGGCGCCGGCCGTTTCCACCGAACGGAAGGGTCGCGTGGCGTTTGCTGTCGCCAGCGGAGCGCGAATCAGGGACACCCCCTAGAACGCCAGCTTGTACCCGCGCTCGGCCAGCGCCGCGAGCTCCTGGCCGGGCAGCCCCTTGACCAGCGGGGCCTTCTCGCCGATCTCGACGCGGAACTCGTCCACCGTCACGACGTCGACGCGCATCTCCTCTCCCAGGAGCTCGCGTAGCCCACCTTGGATGGCGGCGGTCACGTCGGCGCGAGCCGCCGGGCTCGCCTCGCGCTCCCAGCCCACGCGCACCTCGACGCGCTCGAGCGCCGTCTGGATGACGCGGAACCAGCGCACGTGAGCCACGCGCTCCATCACCGCCATGACGCGGAACGGGTCGTGGAGCGCGCCGCTCGGCGTGATCAAGAAGTCCAGCTTGCGCCCGCGAAGCTGGCTCAGGAGTGGCAGGCTGCGCCCGCACGCGCAGGGTTCGGCGTGGAGCGCGGCGAGATCTCCGACGCGGTAGCGGATGATGGGCATGGCGCGCTGGTACAAGTTCGTGAGCACGACCTCCCCGACCTCGCCCGGCTCCGCCGGGCTGCCGTCCGGGCGCACCACCTCGACGAAGTTGAAGTCCTCATCCACGTGGTATCCGCCACCCCGAGGACACTCCCAGGCGATGATGCCGGTCTCCTCCGTGGCGTAGAAATCGACGATCTTCGCGCCGAACGCGTTCTCGATGAACCAGCGCGTGCTCGGGTCGAGCAGCTCGCCTTTGGTGACGACGCGGAACGGCCGGTAAGCGAGCCCGCCGGCCGCCTCGATGGCCAGCGCGAGCATGCGGATGCCGGCGAGCACGCCGTGGAACCAGTCCGGCTGCCGGCGGTCGACCTCCGCGAGGGCCTGCTCCGGGGCGAGCCACCACGGGTAGGCCTCGCGGCGCCACACCCGCAGCCGCTGCGGCAAGAACGGCTGGGGGGCCAGGTGCGCCGGGGCGTCCAGGATCATCTGCGTGTGCCAAGGGCGAAAGCCGTGGGCCGTCAGGAAACGCAGCTCCTGCACCCGCCGCGGAAGCTCCGCCACGGGGTCGAAATAGACCCGCACCGGCGAGCCGGTTGAGCCGCTCGACTTTCGCTCCAGGAGCGTGGTGCGATTCACCGCGGGCCAGAGCAGCGCCTCGGTCTCGTCCTTGACGTGTCGCTTCTCCAGGAATGGCACCTCGGCGAAGGCGCGAGGATCGGCGAGGCGACGGACGCCGAGGCCGGCGGCGCGAAACTTCTCGCGGTAGTGCGGCACGTTCTCCGCGGCGTGCCGCAGGATGCGCGCGCGCCGCGCCTCGACGAGCCGGCGGAGCGCAGGGGCGGGCAACCAGGCGTTACCGAGCACCTGCGGCAGGAGCCCGGCGGCACCTCGAGCGTAGGCCCTCGCGAGCTCTGCGAACGGACGCGCGTGCGGGTCTGGCCCGAGCCCGGCCCGGGCCATCAGTAGAAGACCTCCGCCCCTTCGAGCGCGCTCCAGTCGATGGCTCGCTTCTTCACGCGACGCAAGACGAGCATCGAGGACACCGTGCCGTGATGAGAGCGCTGACAGCTCGGCTCGATGTCCACGAGAGCCGAGGCGTTCGCCGCGATGAAGGCCTGGAGCGCGACCCCGAGGGACAGCGGATCGCGCACGCTGGACCCCGCCACGCGAGCTGCGGGTGCGACGATCACGCCCCGACCACCGACGCGAAGCGCACCGATGCCCACGCCGGCGAACACGCGGAGGCCGTCCGGGCCGTACGGCGGGTCGGTGATGAACAGGTCGCAGCTCTTGCCCAGCTTCGGCAGCCGCCCTCGGTAGGCTCCTCGGAGGTCGTGCTCCACGGTCACGACCTTTCTCTTGGACTCTCGCCTCACGATGTCGAGTAGCTCCGCGTCGAAGTCCACCACGGTCAGGTCGGAATAACCGAGCCAGTGCAGGCACAGGCTGGTCAGGTCGTCGTCCCCGACCAGGAGCACCCGCTCCCGCGGCGTGGCGAGACGCGTCAGGAGCCCGAGCCGACGCTGCATCGAGGGCGCGTCGACGTGGTAGGCGCCCTGCGCGGGTTTGTCCGGGGTGCGGAGCGGGATGGCGCGGCGCACCACCCGCCGGATCTCGGCCGCGTTCGCGCTCATGCCCAGGACCGTTCGTAGCCGCAGTGGGGGGAATCTTCAATCACTCGTGTTCCACGCGGCCGATACCTGCCCTAGTCTGGCCCTCGACCATGCCGCGCGTCGTGCGCGCCGCCTCGTTCCTGCTGCTCGGGTACGCGCTCGCGCTGGTCGCAGCGCAGGCGATCGTGCGCGTCCTGGCCTGGGACATGCGCGGCTTCGACGCCAACCTGATCGACTACACCTGGCAGGTCGAGCTGCCCTGGCGCGCGACCCGTGGCGAGTGGAGCGGCCGGGACTTCCACTTCCCGATGGGACCTCTGTGGCAGGTCTTCGCGCTGACCGGCACCCTCGCCGGGCAGTTCTCCGCGCCGCTGGTCATCGCTGGCATGCAGGTCGCCACCCAACTCGGCGGCATCGCCATCGCGCTCTGGCTCTCCCGCGAGACCCGCGGGCTCACGCGCTTGCTGCTGATCGGGGCCATCGTGTTCGCCGCCTACGGCGCCGGGATCTCGACGCTGCGACCGCTCCTCTCGGTCGTTCACCTGGTGCTGTACGCGCGGCACGCCCAATCGAGCGAGCCCCCGCGCTGGAGCGCGGCGTTCGGCGCTGCCACCGCCAGCTCGCTCTTGATGCTGCTCTCGTTCGATCGACTCGTGTTCGCCAGCCTGTCCGTCGTGGTGATGGCGAGCTTCGAGTGGCTCTCACGGCGTCGCTCGGGGCTCGCACCCGGCTTGGCCGTGCAGCGCTTCGTCCGCTACGCGCTGGCGCAGGCCGGAGCGCTGCTCGGCCTATCGGCGCTGGCGCTCGCGCTCGGCGCGAGCCCGCTCGCCTACCTGGCGGGGCAGCGGAGCCTCACCGCATCGTACGCGGTGAACATGGCGACCTCGGGTGAAGGCTCGCCCGTCGCGGGGGCGACGCTCTTCGCGCTCGCCGCGGCTGTCCTCGCGCTCGTGCCGCTGCTCCGGCAAAAGCCCTCGCTGGTCGGGAGCATGCTGCTCGGGGGGGCGCTGCCGCTCCTGGCCTTCTCGGCGGTCCAACCGAATCCCGGGCACGTGTTCATGGGAGCGCTGCCGGTGTTCGTGGTGCTGTGCCTGGTGGCGGCGCACCAAGACCTCGGGGTGCCCGGCGTGCGCGTCGGCGCGGCCCTGATCGCGACGACCTTCCTTTTCGGCTGGTTCGGCACCTTCCGTGGCGACATCTGGCTGCACCCGAAGAACCTCTCGACCTTGCGCGAGGTGCTGGCGCGGCGCCTTCTGCCGCAGACCGACTTCGTCACCGATCTCGGCCGCGCGACGGAGGCGGCCCGGGCTCTCAAGGCACGCGAGCCCGAGCTCTCGTGTCTGGGATTTTCGCCGGCGCTCACCGCCGCGCACGCGCTGGCCGACGTGCCCGGCCCGACCTCCGCGCGCATCCGCTGGAACGCCGAGCAGCGAAGCGAGCTCGCGCGGGACATCGCCGCCGCGCGCTGCCCCTACTTCTTCTACCAGGTGGGCGGCTTCGACCGGCCCGACCGGCCACACTGGTTCATCGGCGAAGACCTGTTCGCCATCGCGGAGCACTACGCCTTCGAGCGCCGACTGGGCCCGGCGACCTACCTGCTCCGCGTGCGCGAGACTCCGCTGCCCGCGCAGAGCGCCGAGCTGGCCGTCGGGACGAGTGAACGCTCGCTCGCTCTGGGAGAAGAGCTGGTGGTGCCGCTCGGTCGCGTGGTCTCGGACGCGGACCTCTTGCGCGTCGAGTACGCCTTGGGCGTGCCGCGCTGGGCGACGGCCCTCGGCGCGGCGCCGCGCCTGGAGTACCGCTTCGAGCTCGCGGGCGAGGCGCAGGGCGAGTTCATCGACGTGATCGACCTGTCGGTGAACCGGCCCACCCGCAGCCTGCTGGCCGTGAACCCATCCATCGTCGAGGCGCGCTGGATGGGGCAGCTCGCAGAGACTGACTCCAAGAGCGCGGACGCGATCCGCTTTCGACTGCTCGCTCGCGGGCACCTCACCCCCGGGCGGGCCACGTTCCGCGTGCTCGGCGCAACGGTGTCGGCGCCGGGCTCCAAGCTGTCCTCCCGCGTCGGCGCCGTCTGCGAGCTCGAGCGGGACCTCCTGAGCGACGCACGCGGCGACGGCGCGCTGGCGCGAAACGTCGCGCTGCGCCCGTCGTCGGAGCGCTTGCTGCTCCACCCAAACCCGCTGAGCGAGCAGGGCGCGGAGGTGTTCTTCCCCGTTCTGCCTTGCGCGGACGCCTGTGTCGTCGCCGAGGCGGGCATCGATCTGCCGGCCGGAAGCGGCGACGGAGCGGAGCTCTTGCTGAACGTCCTGGACGGCCCGTCACGCCCGCGCGTCGCCGCCGTCGACATCTTGCCGGGCTCGGCCCCTCGGCGCATCGAGGTCTCTTTGCAGAAGTTCGCGGAGCGCGACGTGTTCGTGCGTCTCGGCTCGTTGCCCCGCGCCGACCCCAGCCGGGACTACCTCTGGGTGCAGCGCCCTCGGCTCGCGCGTTGCAGCGCGCGCTCGGGCCTCGCCGCGGCGCTCGCGAGCGGAAGCGCCTCCGCCGCAGGCGCCGTGGACGTGCGCGGAGACGACGTCGCGTTCGGCGCTGGACAGAGCAGCGTGAGCTACCCGTTCACGGTGGTGGCCGACACTTGCCTCGAGCTCGAGCTCGTCGCAGAGGGAGACGGCGCAGAGCTCTCTTACCTGATCGCCGTGCGCGCCGACGGCTTGGCCCACGCGCTCGCGATGGGGGAGGCCAGGGCTGGACAGCGCGCGCGGGTGTCGCAGCTCTCGCTCCACGACTGGCACGAGCGCGACGTGTCGCTCGAGGTGCACGTCACGCGGCGGTCGAGCGCGGAAGGTCTCCTCCGGCTCGTCCGACCCCGGCTCGAGAGGTGCCGGCGCTGATGACCCGGGACAAGCGCACCTTCGTGCTCTGGGTCGGCTACTTCACCTTGGCCATCGTGGCCAATGCCCTGGTTTGGTCGAGCCGCGTGGACGATCGCCTGCTCGAGTACCGCCACTGGGACTACGGCTGGGAGCTGCTCTTGCCTTGGGAGGCGGCCCGAGGGCGCTGGTCCGGGCGAGACTTCTCCTATCCCATCGGACCGCTCTGGCAGCTGCTCGCGTTCTTGCCGAACGCGCTGGGTGAGTTCAGCGCTCGCCGCGCCGTCACGGGGCTCCACCTGGTATTCCCTCTCGTGTCGCTCGCCATTGCCGTCGCGCTCGCACTCTCGGCCTCGACACACTGGCGTGAGCGCTGGCTCGTCCTGGTGCCGCTCTGCTTGCTGGGCCTGCACGACGACGTGCGCTCGCTGCGCGGGCTCTTGCCGCTGGCGGCGCTCGGGGTCTTCCTGCCGCGGGTCGGCACGCCGAACACCTGGGGCCGAGCCTTCGTCACCGCGGGCCTGCTCTCCGCGAGCGGCTGGCTCTCGCTGGACGCCGGTCTGCTCGGCCTGGCCGGCCTCGGGGCCGCGGGCCTGACCAACGCAGCCATCGCGTCCGATCGCCGCGCCGAGCTCTGGCGTCTGGGCAAGGCGCTCGTCGCCGTCCTCGTCTGGCAAGCCGCGTTCGCCCTGGTCCTCGCGCAGAGCGGCGGCAGCTTCGCGAGCTACGTCCGAGGCGCCTTCGACATCACCGCCGCCTACGGCACCACGATGTTACTCGACGCCGAGGGCTTCTCCCCGCAGAAGCTCGCGCTGCTGGTCGTGCTCGCATTGGTGCCGTTCTGGCACCTCACCCGCGGCGAGCGCCGCGACCCGGTCTCTGCGGCGTGGCTCGCCGGAACGACGCCGTTCCTGATCCGCGCCGTGCTGCGCAGCGACGCCGAGCACGCCTACGCCGCGATCCTGCCGCTGGTCGCGGTGTTGTTCCTGCTGGCGGTGCGGCAGCGACGAGTGCGACCCCGCCTGGCGGCGTACGCCGGCCTCTTGGGTGTGGTGTTCGTGCTCGGCTGGTTCGGCGCGCACCTCGGGCGCTCCAACGCATGGGATCCGCGAGGGCTCCCCCGCGCGCTCGGCGTGCTCCGAAAGCAGGCTCCCGTGGACGCGGAGTACCGCGGCGACTTCCGTCGTCTGGCCGACTGGCTACGCGCGCGCAAGGCCGAGGGCGTGCGCTGCGTCGGCCTGCCTGCGAGCAAGGTGGCGCTGCATGCCATCACCGGCGTGCCGGGCCCCACGGCCATGAGCCTGGGCTGGTCGGCGCCGCTCCAGCGCGAGATGGCGGACGCCGTGCGGCGCGAGCGCTGCCCGCTCTACGTGCAGGAGATCGTCAGCTACGACGAGGGCAGCTGGGGCTTCGGCGAGTACCTGCTGGCCTTGCACGAGCTCTACGAGCCGGTGGAGCGCCTGGGACCCGATCTCTGGGTGACGCGGCTCCGCGACGCCCCAGCTCGGGTGGAGCGCACCACGCTCCCGCTCGCCGAGCGTGGCAGCGCCGTGCTGCGGGTCCCCGGTGAGGTCAGCCACCGCTTCGCGCGGCCGGTACCCTGGGATCGCGCGCTGTCCATTCGCTACGCCTTCGAGGTGCCGTGGCTCTCTCGCTTGCTCGGCGGCGTGCCTGGCCTGGAGGCGCAGCTCTACTCGGGGAACGAGCCCATCGGACCGCCGATGAGCGTGCCCTACCCGACGCTCGGGACGTTCACGACCGTCTTGCCGATCGATCCCGCGGTCGCCGAGCAACGCTTCGTCGCCGGCGTCGCGCCCCGCACCACTCGCCTCGCCGACCGCATCGTGCTCCGAGCGCGAGGCGGTCGCACCAGCCCGAGCGTGATCACGTTCGCGATTCTGGAGGTCCAGGAGCTGACTGCTGCGAGCACTGCCCCTCCGCGGAGCGGCGAGTGCCGGGAGCACGCCGATCTCGCGGCAGCCGCTGGGGGCCCGGCGGTGTTCTTCCGCACCGCGACTCCGCGCGTGCAAGGTGACACGCTCGCGCTGGACCCGAACCAGCACCCGGAGCCCGACGCGGAGGCATTCTTCCCCGTCGTCCCTTGCGAGAATGCCTGCCTCTACGCGGAGCTCGGCGTGGCCTCGGGTCCCGAAGACGGCGACGGCGTCGATTTCGAGATCCACGTGATCGACGGCCACGAAAAGCCACGTCTCTTGGCCTGGCACGCTCGGGCGGGACACTCGCCGAAGCCGGCGGAGCTTCCCCTCGGACAGTGGGCGGGCCGAGACGTGCTCTTGCGCTTCGGCACCCGCTCCGGTGCGACGCTGCGGGGAGACCGCGCGCGCATCCAGCGACCGCGCGTGGGGCCGTGCAGCACGGTACAGAACCTCGTCGTCGCGCTGCACCACGGCGCGCACCGCGTCCACGCCGGCAGCGCCGAGGTACGCGGCGACACGCTGCGCCTGGCGCCGGCGCCCCTGGGCCAGTCGCCGACCGACGTGCGGCTCACGCTCACGCCGCCGCCCGGCAGCTGTCTGGCCCTGGACGTGCGCGCCGAAGATCCGCCGCCGGACCCCGGGCGCATCGCCGTGGACATCGGCATCGTGGACGGTGACCTGGTGTTTCGGCTCGAGCGCCCGGAGCTGGGGTCACGGGACGTGCCACGGAGCTTCAAGGAGCTGTCGCTCGAGCGTTTTTGGGGAAAGCAGGTCGAGCTGCGGCTGGCGGCGTGGGCGCTCGACGAGCACGCTTCACCCACGCCCGTCGTGGCCAGCCCCCGCGTGCACCGCTGCGGCGACGGGGCGCCTTGGGGCTTCGGCGCGCGCTGAGCCGGGTCAGTCCACTTCTCGGGGCCGCCAGACGTGAACGAGCTCGGGCCGCGTGCTGCCGAGCTCGGACCACGCGCGAACGCCGAAACGCGCGACGGCGGCGGTGGGCATCGCTTGTCGCATCAGCGACAGGTCGCTCAGCAGATCCTCCATCCCCGGGTTGTGACCGACCACCAAGAGGCAGCCGACCTCGGCGGGCGTGCGGGCGATTTCAGCGAGGATCCCGGCAGGATCCGCCATGTAGAGCGAGCGCATGAGCCGCACCTCCGGCTTCCAAGCGAAGGCCTCCGCCACCGAGAGCGCCGTGCTGCGAGCGCGCAGCGCGGTCGAGCTCAGGATCAAGTCCGGCTGGAGCTTCTCGCCGACCAGGAGCGCCGCCATCTGCGGCGCGCTGCGCTCGCCGCGAGCGTTGAGCGGCCGGTCGTGATCGGCGACGTCGTCGTCCCAGCTCGACTTCGCGTGCCGCATCAGGAGCAGCGTCTTCATCTCAGGGCTTCTTGGCAGGCAGCCACTCGGCCTTCGTGGTGAGCGCGGTGCCGATCTCGACGCGGGTGATGTCGCCCTTCTCGCACACGATCTTCACCTTCGGTACGCCGGCGTCCACCGACACGACGCTGTCCACCTTGGCCGGCTCGGTGTGGACCTGGCCCACGCAGAAGGCCATGACCTTGAGCCCGGAGGTCAGCGCACCCGAGCGAAGCGTGGCCAGATCGACGATGACCTCGGCCTTGTCCGCCATACGCTCGACGGTGGCCTTGCGGCCCTCGACCTTCTTCACCGTTCCGAGGTGGTAGTCCTTGGCCGGAGCGCGCAGCGGCGCCCACACCACCACGCCGCTGAGCTGGTCGCTCGGCGGGAGCCAGGTGGAGGTCTCGGTGTTCTTCAGGTTCTTGGCCTCCACCCAGGCGCTCGCCTTGTCGTAGAGCGCGGGCCCCTCCGCGGCGCCCGGATCCTCGCTGGCGATCAGCGCGAAGGCTCCGCCCTTGGCGAGCTGCCAGACCTTCTTGCCGTGCGCGAGCTTGCCGGTCTCCTCGCCAGCGCTGCTCTCCGGCGGGCGGAGCGAGATGGCGCCCCAGGCCCAGGCCGTGCTCGGCTTGGCGAGCTTGCAGCGCAGGCGCTCGCACTCGACGGCGATCGCCAACTTCTGGCGGGCAGCCTCGATTTCTTCGGGCACGCTCTCCCAGCCGGCCGCTTTGACGGAATCGTCGATCTGCTTCTGCATCTCGCCTGGCTTCTTGGCGCTGACCGCCGTCTTGACCAGGTTCTGCACGTGCAGCTTCACCGCGTCGCGCACCACGCCGTCGGCGATCTTGCGCTCCGCTGCGCTCAGCTTGCCGGCCTTCTCGAGCTCGTCGAGCTTCGCGAAGGCCTCCTGCCACTTCTGCGCGTCGAGCATCGGCTTCAGCACGCCCAGGCCCTGCTCGACCAGCCCCCTCTGGAGCAGCGCTTCGGCCTTCTTGTACGTCTCCTTGTCGAGCGCCGTGGTCGTGTCCGGCGCGGTCAACAGCGAGCGCGCCGCCTCCACGTTGCCGGCCTTCACCTCTTCGGCCAGCTTCTGCTCGAGGCACTTCAAGAGCGCCGCGCTGGTCTTCTTGATCAGCGCGGCCTTGAAGTGCGCGCGCCCCTTGGTGCGCACCGGATCCGCCACCAGCTTCAGCGCGCTGGCGCACTTGCCTTCGGCCGCGGACTCCAGCGCCCGCTTCGCGGCCCGTTCGGCACGGGCGTCGTCCACGGCCTTCTGCAGGTCCCGAGCCTTCTGCGTTCGATCCACGCCGGCGTAGAGCGTCGCTTCCTCCGCGCGCTCGTCGGCGGTGGTGAAGTCCTGCTGCTTGAGCAAGGCCGAAGCCTCGTCGATCAACAACTGCGCCAGCTCCTCGCGCCCTTCTCCGGCGGCCTGACTGTCGGGGAAGCGCGAGACCAGTCGGCGATAGGTCTCGGTCTTCTTCTCACTTCGAGCCTTGCCGAGGAGGTTCTGCGCGCGCTCCTCGTCGCGCTCGGCCCCGGCCGGGGTCTCGGGCCCCTTGCCGCCGCCGCAGGCGGCCAGGGTCAGCGACGAAGCGAGCGCCAGCGCGATGAGCCCGAATCGGGAGGTGTAGCGGTTCACGCGCGGATGCTTCCGCCGAGCGCATGCGGCCGTCAAGCGTGGCGACCGGGGACGGTTCCATCGGCGCGGAAGTCGGTCTACAGAAGGCTCCGAGCCCGCCGTGCCGACCCCTCCCCCAGCGCTCCCCGAAGGCTCCGCCGAAGTCGCCGCCTGGGCGCGCGGGCGGCGCATGAAGTTCGAACCCTGGCCCGATCAGGTCTGGTTCAACGCCTGGGAGCCTTTCGACACGATGGTGGCCGCCGAGGCCTGGTTCAACGCCGCGTCTTGGTCCGTGCCCCCGGGTGGCGCGACCATCGCGGAGCCCTGGCACGCCCCCATCGACAGCGAGCCCGTCGATCGCACCGTGCTGCTCTTCATCTCGAACCCCGGCTTCGTGCGGCGAGCCGCGGCCCGTGGCGGCGAGCACTTCAACACCCGCGTCGCTTACCTGGAGAGCCCGCCGATGCCCACGGTGAAGATCGGCGATCCGGCCTGGGACGACCACATGTTGACGCTCGCGGCCTCTCCTTCGGAGGCGGCCGCCGCTTTTCCCAAGGGCGCACGGCAGCTCCTCGCGTCTTGGCGCTTCAACGGCCACATCGAGGTGCGCCCCGGCGGGCTCGTCGTTCACTTCGCCGGCACCCGGCCCATCCCCGCCCACCTCGATCGCCTCGTGGCCGCGGTGGGCCCCTTGGTCAAAGAGCTGACGCGCGGCTGACTCTCCACGCGTTCTCCCCGCCCCGTGCACGCTCTGGTGCTACCGTCCGGGAGGGATGGCACAGCGCATCCTGGTCGTGGAGGACGAGCCCGCCATCGCGGAATCGGTGGCGTATGCCCTGCGTCGCGACGGCTTCACGGTGGAGATCGCCGGCACTTGCGACGCCGCGACGCGCGCCGGGGACTCGGAGCTCATCGTCCTCGACCTGATGCTCCCGGACGGCAGCGGCTTCGACCTGATCGGCACCTGGCGGCGCGCCGGTCGCTCGACGCCCATCATCGTGCTGTCGAGCCGCGACGGCGAGGCCGACCGCGTCGCGGCGCTGGAGACCGGCGCGGACGACTACGTGATGAAGCCGTTCTCTCCCCGCGAGGTCGTCGCGCGAGTGCGGGCCGTGCTGCGGCGCGCCAGTCCGGGCAAGAGCTCGCCGGCCGCCCCAGGGCGCCCGCCCCTCGGGGTGGACGAGGCGACGCGGCGCGCGCAGGTGGACGGCAAGCCCCTGGAGCTCACTCGCGTCGAGTTCGACCTCTTGGCCTGCCTGCTCGAGAGCCCCGGCCGCGTGTACACGCGCGCGCAGATCATCGACAAGGTCTGGGGCGACGGCTTCGCCATCACCGACCGAACCATCGACTCGCACGTGAAGAGCCTGCGCAAGAAGGTGGCCGACGCGGGCGGCGACCCGGGCCTGATCGAGACCGTGCGGGGAGTCGGGTACCGCATCGCCGAGGAGCCGCCGAACGGCGCCGAGAAGCCGTGATCCGCCTGGTCGTCGTCGCTGCTGCCGCCATCGGGTTGATCCTGTTCGCGGCCTTCGTGGTGTCGCGCCTGCTCGCGACGCGCACCCGCGGCCTCTCGATCCGCATGCAGATCTTCCTGGCGCTCGGCCTAATCGTCGGGGCCTTCGCCTTCGGGCTGGGCATCATGGTGATCGACCGCATCGAGGCGCGAGCCGTGCGCCTGGCGAGCCAGGCGGCGCTGGACGAGAGCGCGGTGGTGGCCGGGATCGTCGGCGCCGAGATGGACCGCGGCAACATCCGCATCGAAGAGATCGCCGTGCGCCTCGAGACCGAGCGCGAGCGGGGCGCGGAGCTCTCCTTCGAGCTGCTCGACCGCGACGGGCGCATGCTCTTTCCGCGCGGCCGGGCCAGCAGGAAGGGCGAGCCCGGCACCGTCAGCGTGGACACGCCCATCGTGATCCGCGGCGCCGCAGCGGGCTCCGCCCGCGTGGTCAAGCCGACGGTGGTGATGTTGAGGCTGCTCGAGGACTTCGCGCCGACGGTGCTGGTCATCAGCCTGGTCCTGGGCGCAGCGGCGGCGGCGGCGGCCGCGCTGATCGGGCGCGCCATCGCCCGCCCCATCGAGAAGCTCAGCACCTTCGCCGAGAAGGTCAGCGCCGGGGAGCGGGTCGCCGCACCGCTCGAGCCGGCCGGACGCGAGGTGACGCGCCTGAACCGCTCCATCGACTCGATGCGCCGCCAGCTCCAAGGCCGTCCCTTCGTCGAGACCTTCGCCGCCGATCTGTCCCACGAGCTGAAGAACCCCGTGGCCGCGATCCGCGCCAGCGCCGAGGTGCTCGAGGAAGGGGCCATCGACGAGCCGGAGGAGGCGCGGCGCTTCGTCGGGCGCATCCGCGAGGCGACCGAGCGCATCGAACGACTGCTCGGCGATCTGCTGAGCCTCGCGCGCATCGAGGCGCGCGGCGCGGAAGACCTGGAGGTCGTCGACCTCGGTACCGTGGTCCGCGTCGCGCTCGACGCGCTCGGTGACGCTTCCGCTCGAGTCAGGAGCCGCACCGAGGGGGACACGCGCATCCGCGGCGAAGAAGCCTGGCTGGTCCGCTGCATCGACAACCTGCTGGAGAACGCGCTGATTCACTCGGGCGACGACCAACCCGTCGAGCTCCACCTGCGCCGGGAAGAAGACGGAGTGGTGCTCGACGTGGCGAGCTCCGGCTCCGTTCCCAAGCACGTCCGCGAACGGCTCTTCCGACGCTTCGTCACCACCCGCTCGGACAAAGGCGGCACCGGGCTCGGCCTGTCGATCGTGCGGGCCGTAGCCGAGGCGCACGGTGGTCGCGCCGAGCTGGCCGAGGCGGGTCCGCCCCGGGTGGTGTTCCGCCTGGTCTTCCCGCCGGCGCGCCGGCGCGCCGCCGAGCAGATCAAGGAAGCCGCGGGCGAGGCCCGCGAGGCCCTCGAGCGGCGCTCGAAGCCCAGGCACGACGCGCCGGTCGAGGAAGAGACCTGACGTCAGAGCCGCGTGGCGAAGAACGCCAGGCGCCTGGGTAGGAGCTCGACCTTGCCGTACGCGCGGGCGGTGCTGACGCGAAAGCCGGCGCCTCGCAAGAGCGAGGTCACCTCGTCGCGCCGCACCAAGCGCTGCGCGTGTGTCTCCGCGCTCCGCCGATAGCTGGCGCCGACGCGCCGAAAGGTCGTGATGCGACGCTCGAGGCGCGCGCCGCGCTCCTGCACCTCGCTCAGCACGGCCCAGTCCCACGTTGCACGGAATCCACGCGCGTCGAGCCGCGGGCTGCCGTCCTTCACGATCAGGTCGAACGCGAACAGCCCACCGGGCCGGAGCGCGCGCGCCACGCGCGCGAACAGCCGCCGGAGCGACGGCGCCCGCCCGCGAACGGGGACGTAGGCCAGGCCCTCGCCCAGCGCGAGCACCGCCTCGCACCTCGGCAGCGGGAATTCGTGGAGCGACGCCCGCACGAAGCACGCCCCGGGCGCCGCGCGCTTCGCCAGGCGCAGCATGGCCGGCGACACGTCCACTCCCAGGACGTCGTAGCCGGCCCGCCCGAGCCGCGCCGCCAAGATGCCGCTCCCGCAGCCGAGCTCGACCACGAGCCCCCGTCGAATGCCGCGAGCGCGCAGCTCGGCCACGAGCGCGGGACCGGCTCGGTGCGCGAGGGCGCCGAACCCCGCGTCATGGATGTACGCGAGGTCGGCGCCGTAGTGATCGTGCGCGCTTCGGGTTACTGGCACTCGGTGGAGCAGCTCTGCGCGGCGCACGCCTGCGCCGTTCCCCACAGCTGGTAGGCCGCGTCCGTGGTCGGGCAAGGCGTGGTCAAGCAGGTCTTCAGACCCGCCGCGTCGGTCGCGGCCGAGCAGTCCGGGTTGTTCTGCACGACGCAGGTGTTGAAGGTGTTGCAGGTCGTGTCCTGCCCGCAGGCGACGAACTCGTTGCAGCACTTGCCGGTGATGCAGTCCGCGCAGGCCTGGGACACGCCCTGGATCTGGAGCGGGCACGCGGTCGACCCACCGGAGCCTCCTCCGCCGCCGCTGCTGGCTCCGCCAGCGCCGCCGCTGGTCGAGCCGCCCATGCTGCCGCCGGCCCCGCCCGTCGCCATGCCGCCGCTACCGCCGGTGGTGCCGCCGCCGGTGCCGTAGCCGCCGGCCCCACCGGTGCCTCCGGAGTCAGACGATGCGGTACACGCCGCAAGCGACGCGAGCCAGACGGTTGCGATGCCCACTGAGACCGAGACGACGAGCTTCATTTTCCAGGACCTCCCGAGCGCTTGGACGCACGAGCGTCCAGCGGCACCCGTCGCTGCGGATACCGCCGCGCGGGCCGAGGGGCAACCGCCTCGTCTCGCCAGGAGGCTTCAACCCCTGGATAAGCCTCTACTTATGTGGGTTGGACCCGGGCGAGTGTCGCGGATTCCATCAAACCTCCACACAGGCCCCCCGCCTCCCGCGCTTCTCTTTGCCACCCTGAGCCATCGGAAGCTCGCTTGGCTTCGGGAGACGGAAAACATCGTGTCTGAGAACGGCAAAGTCAGGGTTCCTCGTCACATCGCCATCATCATGGACGGCAACGGCCGCTGGGCCCGCGAGCGCGGGCTGGAGCGCGTCGAAGGCCACGCGGAGGGCGCCCGCGCCGTTCGCGACGCGGTCGAGACGGCCGCCCGCATCGGCGTCGAGTACCTGACGCTGTACGCGTTCAGCGTGGCCAACTGGGCCCGGCCCCGCGGCGAGGTCGAAGCGCTGATGCGACTGCTCGTCGACTTCGCCAAGAAGGAGCGCTCCGAGCTGCGTTCGCTGGGCATCCGCGTGAACGTCATCGGCGCGCTCGAAGATCTGCCGACCGGCACGCGGCACGCGGTGGAGGATCTGATCCGCTACACGGCCGACGGCGACAAGATGACGCTGACCCTGGCGCTCTCCTACGGCGGACGCCAGGACATCGTCGAAGCCGCCCGCGCCCTCGCCGTGCGCGCCCGCGCCGGGCTCGTGCTGCCGGAGGAGATCGACGAGAGCTTCTTCCACCGCGAGATGACCACGCGCTCGCTCCCCGACGTGGACCTCCTGATCCGCACCGGAGGCGAGAGCCGGCTCTCCGACTTCCTGCTCTACGAAGCGGCCTACGCGGAGCTCTCCTTCCTGCCGATCATGTGGCCGGACTTCCGCCCCTCCACGCTCCTCGACGCCATCACGCAGTTCTCCGGGAAAGAACGCCGCTTCGGCCGCACCTCCGATCAGGTCAAACGCGGCGAAGCCGCAGCGTTCGACCCGCTCGATCCCGCGGAATGACGCTCACCCGCCAAGCGCTTCGCGTACCCGGCGGAGCGCCTCCGGGAGCGCGCGCTCCACGAGCTCAGCCTCCAGCCGCAGCACGCGGTAGCCGAGCCTCGCGAGCTTCTGCTCCCGGCGCGCGTCCGCCGCCCGGCGACCGCGGTGCACGCTGCCGTCCACCTCGATGATCAGTCGCTGGGCTGGCACGACGAAGTCGGCGATGCAGTCTCCGATGACGACCTGACGCCGCACCTCGACGCCTAGCTGACGCGCGCGAAGCGCAGACCAGAGCGCGGTCTCCGACGCGGTGGCCGCTGCCCGCATCGCGGCGGCGCGTTCCGCGAGGAGCTGTTGACGGCGGAGTTGATGACGGTCACGAGCGAGCATGGTTCCTCCGAGGCCCGGCGCGGTGGGCGGGCTTCGCGACCCAGGGCGCAGGCTCTGTGACACGCCGCCTCAGACGCTCTCGAGCACGCACGCGCACGCGGCCTCGGCATGGCGCGTCAGTTCACCGCGCGGCGTGGCGCAGAGCGTGCGCCGCCGAGCGCAGCCCGACCGCCGCGCCGGGCCGAGGACACCATGCCGCTCGTAACGGCGTGCGACGACGTGCCAGCCACGGAGCACCGCACGTGACGCCGTGCGAAGACGCACCAAGCTCGGGACGACCCGTCTTCCCCATTCGGGCGAAGCCCGAATGAGGGGAAGACCGCAGGCGCGCAGGCGCGAAGCGCCGAGCACCTGCGAGCTGGGGCAGGATGAATGTGGCCGGACTTCTGCCCTGCCACGCTGCTCGACGCCATCAAGGACTTCTCCGGCAAGGAGCGCCGCTTCGGCCGCACTTCCGATCAAGTCAAGCGCGGCGAGGCCGCAGCGTTCGACCCGCTCGATCCGGCTGAGTGACTCAGCGCGCGAGCGCACGCGCGGTCACGCGCTCGTGACCCATGCGCTCAGCGCGGACAGGTCATGTGCTTCTCGGGGTGCTCGCGGTAGTCCTGCGAGTCCACCTCGGGGCACGCCTCGCGAATCGCCGCCTTCAGCGTCGTGACCTGCTCGTGGTTCAGCGCCATGGAGTCGTAGACCAGCGGGATCGGCCCGGTCCCGTTCTGCACCTCGTCCAGGATCTCGGCATAGGCGCCGGCTGCCTCGCCGGTCTGCCAGATGCTCTCGAAGTTCTCGACGAAGTCGCCGACCAAGCCCTGGAAGGCGGCGCCGCGGTAGACCACCATGTTCTCCATGGTCTCGTGCTCGGCGTTGTCGGACAGATTGTAGCTACCTGACGCCAGCACCGCGCCGTCCACGATCAGGTACTTGTGGTGCATCTGCGGCGCGTAGCTGTGGTGCCAGCGGTAGGCGTAGTGCTTGAAGCGCAGCGGCACGCCGGCCTTCGCCACCGGGTAGGACCAGTGAAAGTCCTTGTCGTAGCAGGCCTGCTTCTTGGTCGCGTTGTCGCCTGCGGCGACCACGCAGGCGTCCAGGTCCTTCTTCTCCAGCGCGCTGGTCGAGGCCGAGACGTACTCCTGACCGTCCACGTACACCCGGACGTCGAGGCTCGGATTCGCGTTCTTCGCCGCCAAGAGCGCCTCCGTCACCGGGCGCGAGCGCAGGTGACCGGACGCGATCCAGATCGACTGTTTGGCCTCGCCGATCAGGCCGACTAGAACGTCCGCCACGGTGTTCTTCTGGGGGACGACCGAGAAGCCGGGGCCGAGCGCCGAGGAGAAGAGCTTGAAGTTGTCGCTGGTGAAGGCTGCCTGGGTCTCTGCGGCGTCGAGCCCCATCCAGGCCGAGATGGGCAGGCTCTTCTCGGCCTCGCGCGGCGTGCTGCTGACGAAGTCGCGAGAGTTCTCCCAGAGGTAGTTGAACTCCTTCTGAAAGGCCAGGGCGAGCTCCGGCGCGCCACGCAGCACCACGGTGTTCTCGTCGTAGCGCGTGCCGGCGGAGCTCGACCAGTTGCCGCTGCCGGTCATCAGCGTGGCGCCCAGCGCGGCGAAGGCGCTCGAACGCGGACCGTCGACGATCATGAACTTGTGGTGCATGATCTTGTTGATGAAGCGTACGTCGATGCCTTTGGCCTCGACCTGGGCCGACTTCGTGCCGGCCGGCGCCTTGGCCTCGGCCCGCGCGGGCTCGAACAGGAAGCGCACGGCCACGCCGCGGCCCCGAGCACGCCCGAGGGCGTCGAGGATCTGCGCGTCGCTGAAGCTGTACATCGCGATGTCGATGGACTCCTGGGCGGCGTCGATCAGCTCGACCGCGCGGGCCAGGTGGCTCGTGTCCCGCGTCGGCTGCGGCGACATGATGACCTGCGAGGACGGGTAGTCTCCGGTCGGGCAGAACGCTGCGCCCTTCGACGCGAGCTTCGTCAGCGCCGCCGGGCCCACGTACGGCACGGCGTCGAGCTCCTCGAGCGAGCCGAACGCGACGCCTTCGACGCCACCCCGAGCTTGGACGATCCGTTTGGCCGCCAGCGAGTGCACGCCGCTCGCGCGTAGAGTGGCGACGTCCGCGCTGGGGTCGTTGGCGAAAAGGAGCGCCGCGTCCACCTGGCACTGGGTCAGCGTGGAGTCGGCCTTGCCGGGAGCCGGGATGCTGGCGTTCTCGGCGTCGGGCGAAGGGCCCTCGTCCTCGGAAGCGGAGTCGACAGCGCAGCCGGCGCTCAGGATCGATGCAGCCAACAGCATGTAAAGCTTGCGCATTTGACTCTCCTTGGCCGAGACGCGGCGCACATTATCCTACATTGTGGGTGGTTTCAAGACACAAGTTGGCGGGTCAGCGCTGGAGCAACCCGGCGACCGCGCGGTGCCTGAAGGTCGAGGCGCGTGGTGTATGCGGGCAGAGAAAGACCAGGCGATTTGCGCCAACTGCGACCCAGCCTGCCGACTTGCGGCCACTACCTGGCTCTGGTGAGCCCTTCACCAAAGCCGCCTGCGGCTTCAGCACCGGCGGCGCGTACACCGCGATCGACTATCAGTGAGACCGTCACGAATGCGCCTTCTGCCTCGATGGGAGCTCACATGAAGCGCTCGATGCTCGCGGTCGCGTTGGTCATCTCGTGTGCGTCACCGGTTCGGCGGGCGCCGGAGGTGCGGGCGAGCGCTCCCCAGGCGCCGGCGCCTCCGCCGATCGCGTCCGCGCCGGTACCGGCGGGGCCCGAGCTCGAAGCGCCGCCGGCCGATCCCCCGCGCCTGGTCGCATTCGCCGGGGACGGGACGTTGCTGGTGGAGGGCTCGCGGTCGCTGCTCGCGTGGACGTCCCAGGGCGGATCCCGGGAGGTCCCCTTGCCGGAGGGGCAGCGCACGCTCGTCACCTCGTCGGCCCACGCCGGAGTGGTGCTCGTCCTCCCGGAGCGCGTGGCGCTCCTCACCACACCCGATCTGGCGGTCGCACACGACGGTCCCGGGACCGCGCTCACCGACGTGCCGGCGATCACCCTCGAGCGCGAGCGCGTGCTCTTGGTGCAGGCCGGCTCGAAGCTCGCCCGCCTCGATACGCGCAGCGCGCCCCCAGGCGCGAGCGTCGAGACCGTCACACCCTTGCTCGGCGGCATGCGCTTCAGCGTGACCTTCGTCGAGACGGCGCCCGACGGCAGCGCGCGGCAGAGCGCCCTGCTCTACGACCCGGAGCGCCAGCTGGTGCTCGGCCCGGGGCTTCCCTTCCAGCAGTATCCAATCGCGCCGCCGCGCGCGGGAGTGAGCGGCAAGATCGGGTTCTCCATCGAGAACCGGCAGGTGCTTCGCTGGGATCTCGAGAAGGGCACGGTCGAGCGCCGCGCGGTCGTGCGCTGTACCGGCGATCGCGAGTTGGGCAACCCGACGCCGAGCCCGAACGGGGACTTGCTCGTCGTCACCTGCGGCGACGATCTGGTCGTGCTTGACGGCGTGACGCTGAAGAGCCGCCGCCGCGTCACGCGCGTCGTCCCCGGCTGCGATCAGGGCCCGATCCTGAATGGGACGGTCCTCCCCGACGGCAAGACCCTGCTGCTCGAGGGCTGCGGCGGCATCGCCAAGCTGGACCTCGGGCGCGGCAAGTACACCTGCGGCGACTCCGCCGGCGTGATGGGCGCGCCGTACCTCGACGCTCCTCCGGCGCCGGGCGCAGCGGTGGGAGTGCCCGCGGGGCGCGCCAGCGTGCCCGCGTGCACCCAGAACGCCGAGGCTCAGCCGGTTCCGCTCGGTCGCACGGGTCGCTCCAGGATCGTGTACGGCGAGCGCATGCGGATCGTGCAGGACTCGACCGAGCTCGAGCTCGAGGCCGACAGCCAGGTCCCGGTCCTCTCCCCGGACGAGGTGTGGCTCGCCTACGCTCGCACCGACCACGTCGTGGTGCGCGGGTTGCCGGACGGCAAAGTGCGGACATTGCTCCGGCTCGGCGCGCGCTGAAAGCCCCACCCGCGCTGCTTTGCCCGAGCGCGCCCGGCGTGCAAAGGTCGGGGCGTGCGCGTCGCGTGGATCTTCCTCGGCCTCGCCTTCACGGCGCTCGGTTTCGCGGGCCTGGCGCTGCCCCTGCTGCCGGGGACGCCGTTCTTCCTGCTCGCGGCCTGGGCGTTCGCGCGCTCGAGCCCGCGGCTCCTCGCCTGGTTGCTCTCGCTCCCCCACATCGGTCAGGCGATTCGCGACTACCGCAACGGCCTGGGGATGCCGCGGCGCGCGAAGCTCGCTGCGGCGGCGGTCGCCTCGGTCGCCGTGGGCACGAGCGCGATCGTGGCGACGAGCATGGTCGTCAAGGTCGCGGTGCTACTGGCCGGTGTGTTGGGAGTCGGTTACGTGCTGCTCCGCGTTCCGACCCGAGAGGTCGTTCTGGCGGCCGAGCGCTCCGAGTGATGCTGCCTCGCGCATCCGCGTCCTCAACGCGAGCAGCTCATCGTCATGATAGAGTCGGGCGGCATGCCCGTGACCCCGCTGTCGCGCCTCACGAAGCGCGAGCTCGATCGCTTCGATCGATCGACGGGGATCCCGACGGCGCTCGGCGTCATCCGGCGACACCTGGGCCTCTTGCGCACGCTTCGCGTCGGAGTTTCGCTGATCGTGCGGCGGGATCTCGATCCACTCGCGGACGTACCCCGTGCCGGCTGGGACGACTGGCGAGAAGATCTCTGCCGCCACCAGCTGCGCACCTTGTTCCACCTCGATGACGTCTTGCGCGACGTGATCGGGCTCGACGACCAGGCCAAGAACGCCCTCCTGGGCGACGTGATCGTGGAGACGGGTGCGCGTTTCGTGGCGAAGAGCGTCCAGGCGCCGGCGCCGGAAGAGTGGGCGAAGGCGCCCGAGCCGGAGCGCGACGAGTTCTTGAAGTCGATCGGCGAGAGGATGTTCAACGCGGAGATCGGCACCGTGCAGGGAGGCGATCGCGAGCTCGCAGTCGACGTGACCGCCTGCCGGCTGGTGGAGCTGTGCAACGCAGCCGGCCGAGGTCATCTCGCTCCCAACTTCTGTGCCGCGGACTCTCGGCACTTCGACTCCGAAGGCTCTCTCCTGGGCTTGCGCCGCGGCAAGACCATCGCCGAGGGCTCCGCGCGCTGCGAGTTTCGCTTCTACTATCGCGAGTGAGGCGCGGCTGCTTCCGCTGCGTCGACGACGCGGGCTTCGGGCGCGAGCTGGCGCAGCATCCACGCCTGCAAGTGCTGCTGGCGACGCAAGCGCCGGACCACGTCGCTCTGACGATAGCCGACGAACGCCGGGCCGATGACCGCCGTGGCCACGGCCTCCGCCGCGCCCAGCGGGAGCGCGAGTGGCGGCAGCTCGACGAAGCGCGGACGAATGTGAATGCCGTCCGCGACGAACTCGTACGCCGGGGTGATCCAGCCCGTGTACTCGAGCGCGACGGGGATCGCGACGCTGAGGATGCCCATGGCCAGGATCACCCAGCGGTATTTCCCCGTCCGCGCCATGCTCAGGATGATCACGTGAGCCGCGGCGTAGGCGGGGACCAGGATCAGCGGCCCGGCGATGCCAGAGTCCGCTGCGATGGCGGCGAAGCCGAAGAAGCCAATGACGAGCACGTGACCGGCGACGATGCGCTCGCGCTTCGCGACGTAGACGCACATGGCGGACGCGAGCCACTGCGGGATGACGATGGCAGCGAGCCAGCGCACGTCGCGCAGGCCCAGGATGAACGCCGCCACGACGGCGACTGCGCCGTTCGCGAAATAGGTGCCAATCCCCTGTCGCGCCGTGGCGCGGGCTTCCGCCGTCTCCTCCCGAGCGACTTCGGCTTCGACCTCTGGAGGAAGCACCGGCGGGGGTTCGAGCAACATACGCATCATGACCGCCGCCGCGCGGGCGGAGGTCGGATCCAGCGCCAGCGCCCGACCCGCCTCTTGCATCGCACGCCGGCGCTCCGCGATCGGATCCCCGTCGTTCGTTCTCGAGCGTTCCGCCGCGCCCTCGGCGGCCAGGATGTGCTGGTCGGCAAGCCGCATCCGAAGCTCGGCGTCGCGATCGCCGTCGAGATAGTCCTGGATGCCGTCAGCCAGGGCTTGGGCCGACTCGAGACGCTCTTCACGAGCGCGCCGCGTGGCCGCCGCGCAGAGCCCGGTCAGCTCGGGAGGAACGTTCTTGTCCGCCATGCGTGCGGCAGCGTCGGAGCCGCGTATGGAGCTCTCGATGAGCTGCTTGGTCCCCTGGCCCTGGATGAACGGCTCGAGCGTCAGGATCTCGAACAAGATGGCGCCCAGCGAATAGACGTCCGAGCGCTGGTCGAGAGTCCCCTGACCCATGGCTTGCTCCGGAGCCATGTAGCCCGGCGTCCCCATGACCGAGCCTGCCACCGACACGCCCTGGGGGACGTGGCGTACGACGGGTGAAGTGGTGGTCGGCATCGGGTCGTCATCTAGATCGCGAACCATCGCGAGGCCCCAATCCAGCACGTACACCTCACCGAGCTCGCCCAACATGATGTTGTCGGGCTTCAGATCCCGGTGCACGACGCCGCGCCGGTGGGCGTATTCCACCGCCAGGCAGACCTGACGGAAGATCCCGAGCAGCTTGTTCAAGGGATACTCGTCGAGCGTCTCCTGCTTGCCGCGGCCCAGCGCATCCAGCACGAACGACAGGGTCCTGCCGCCAATGCGCTTCATCGTGAAGTACTCGCGGCCCTCCGGATCCGCGCCAATGTCGTAGACGGGAACGATCGCAGGATGCTCCAGCTGAGCCTGCACGCGTGCCTCGCGCAGGAAGCGCGCTCGGCCCTGGGACCAACCGTCTCTCTCTCCGGCGTGCATCATCTTCATCGCGACATCGCGGCCCGTCGCCGCGTCGTTCACGAGCCTCACCTCGCCCATGCCGCCCGCGCCCAGCCGCTGGCGGACGTCATAGCGCGCGACGAAGCGCGCATCCGCCTCCGGCGCGAAGGACAGCGTGGGCTGGACGTTGACGATCGGCGCCGCCTGGGTCACGGCGCTCGAGGCACGGCGAGCCCCCGCGAGCGCAGTGGCGCTGATGGTCGCGGCGTACGGGTCGCTCGGAGCGACCTCTACGGTCTCGGCCTGCCTCGGGTCCGGCTTCTTTTGCTCGTCCATGGGTGCTCTACGGGTCGAAACGCACTTCCTTCTCGGTGAGCTCTCCACTCGTGAGCTCGAGCTCGAACGCGGGGATCTCGCGGGTCGAAATCGGGGCATCCACCTGCAACAGGCTCAGCTCACCCTCGAGCCCGAGGCAGAGGTTGCCGATCTCCTTCACGGTGGAGGTGTTGGAGCAGAACAGATCGAGGCGTGCGCTGGCGCGGCCGGCGTCTGCCGCGTACTGAACGTCCCACAACCGCGCGCTCAGCTCCGTGAGATAACGCCCCGGCCCCGACACTGGTTCGCCGGCGAAGTTCACCGGATCCTGCACGACGACACAGGCGGGATCGATGTGACCGTCGGCGTTGATCCAGATGTCGAAGCGCTTGAGGCCCACCAACCCGGAGGCGAACTGAGGCTCGCCCGCGATCTCGAGCGCTTGCAGCGTGTCGTCCGCGTGCGGATGAAACGTGTTCTTGCCGTACTCCGTGGTTCCGAGCGTGTAGGCGATCTTCTGCAAGGACAGGGCGCTCGCGACCCCGCGGGCGCCCACCACCACGAAGTCGACGCGCAACCACGAGCTGGCTTGGGGCGCGGCAGCGTTCATGTTCGCTCGATCTGCCGCACCCAAGCTGTGGCGCGCGCGGACGGGCACCACGATCTCGGCTCCCTCGCGGCGCAGGTCACCGAGGGCGATGCCGACTCCCTGCGTGGTGAAGCCCTGGGCGGGGTCATAGGGCAGATCCGGATCCGACGCGAAGGGCGGCGGTGTCGGGTATTCGTTCGTGCTGAGGCGATAGCCGCGGATCCAAGCGGCGAGCGCGCCCTCGGCTGGGAGCTTCGAGGCATCCACGCGCGCGTCCACCTCGGCGACGAACGCGTCGGGATCCAGCGAGCCGGGGCCTGGGATGTGAATCAACACGGAGCCCTCGGTGGAGGCCAGCGCCTTGCCTTCGTAGAGCGTGAAGGCCTGCCGCACGATCGCGGTGTCGAACGCGCCGAAGGGGCCACCATCGTTCTGCCCCGCGAGCACGCCGCCCCGCTGGTCGTCCTGAGCGTCGAACCCGATCTCGAGCAGCGAGAGCCGATGGTCGAGCAGCTCCCAGCGCGTCGAGAGCTCGGTGCTCACGGCGACTGCCGGCGGGGGCTCGGGTTCGCCCCCCTCCTCCGGCGAGCAGGCGAGCAAGAGCACGCTCGAGAATGCGAGCAGTCCGCGCACGGCCAACACCTCCGAGTCGATGGTCGCACGCCCGCGCGGAAGCGAAAAGACCGGGCCTGGCCGCCGAGCCGGGTCAGAACTGATACTCGACCGTATTCAGCGACTTCACCTTGTCCTTCCAGGTGATGCCGTTGATCTGCTGCTTGATGCAGGCGACGACCTTGTCGTTCTTGGGCGTCGCGGTCAGGTCGATGCCGACGGCCTTGCCGTCCCAGATCGCGACCTTCAGCTTGAAGTGCTGGTTCGGCGCCATCTTGCACGGCTTGTAGAGGCTCTCCTCCATCAGCGGCTTGGCCAGCCGGTCCTGCTCGACGTTGACTCGCGGCGTGCCTTGCGGCACGGCGGCGATGGCCTCGTCCACCGAACTGTCTTCCTTGAAAGTCGGCTCAGCGGCGGGGCCTTTGCCCTCACCCTCACCTTTGCCTGCTTCGCCCGTCGGCTCCTCGGTGGGTTCGTCGCTCGGCTCCGACTTCGGCTCGGGCTTGGGCTCTTCTTGCACCGGCTCCGGCGATTCCGCAGGCGGTTGGCTACCGCCGCACGCCCCGACGAGCAGAAGTGCAGAACAGCAAAGACTGACCCAGAGCTTCCCCGGCATGGCGGGCCGAGGATAGCGCCGTCAGCGGGCGGCAGCCATCAGGCTCTTCATCGCGTCCAGCGTGTCCACCTGGGAGTCTCCCTTGAAGAACGCCAGGCGACCGCTGAAATGCCAGCGCAGGCGCTGGTCCAGCGGTTCCTTCAGGAACGCCTCGACCCCGAGCGAGCGCAGATTCCCGTCCTCGCGCACCTCCACGCGGTCGAACCAGAGCGCGTCCAGACGCAGCGTCACCTGCGTCTGCTCGGCCTCATCGGTCCACCCCCAGCGGCGGGCGGCGGCGCTCATCGTCCCAAGACGTCCTTCCGCGTCGATTCCACGATGCCGAGCACCTCTCCCACCAGCCCGCTCGGCACGGCCAGCTCGTTCAGCGTGTCCTTCAGGTGGAGCGCGATGCGATCGAAGTGCAGATCGCCCAGGCCGCGCGCAACCAGGCCCGCGTGGGCGGTCCGGAGATCGCGGCCGCTGTACCGGCTGGGGCCACCGAAGGCCATGGTCAGAAAGGCGATCTGTTTGTCCGCTTGAGCCTGCATGTTCAGGTGCGTGAAGAACGGCGACAGCTCCGGATCCGCCATCACCTTGCTGTAGAAGGCGTGCACGGTCGCGAAGATCGCCTCGTGCCCACCTAGCCGCTCGTACAGTGGTTTGTTCATGACCCAGCCCGCGAAAGGTATCATCGACCCGGGGTGAGCGTCTCCACTTAAGCGGAGTCGAGAACGGACGTTTTCGCCCGCGAAGGCGAAACCTGATTCTTGGCTGACGCTGACGAAATACCCGAGGATCGCGCTCGAAAAGACGCTTCGAGGCCGGTCGTCGAGGCCGCGACGTTGCGGTCGTTCACGGCTTGGTCGGCTGCGCTGTCGCTGGGGCTCACCTGCTCAGCGCTGGTCGGATGGCTCGGCGGCCGACCGGAGCTGGCTGCTCTGGGCACGAGCACCGTGCCCATGGCACCGAACACCGCGCTGGCGTTCATCGCCACCGCCGGCGCCTTACTGCTCCGGGCGCGCGGTCATGTGCTCCTCGCGCGAGTTGCGGTCTCCGGAGTCGCCCTGCTGGCGGTGTTCACCGTCCTCGAACGAGCGCTCAGCCTCGGTCTCGAGGTGGACCGCTGGCTCATGTCTACCGATGCCACCCTCCGCGGCGTACCCCTGGGTGTGATGTCGACTTACACGGCGCTCGCTTTCGCGCCGCTGTCGGTCGCGTTGATCCTGCCCTGGGAGCGGCGCACGTCGCGCCAGGCTGCGAGCACGCTCGCCACCGCGAGCGCGATGCTCGGTGCGGTGTTCCTGCTGGGTTACGCCTATCGGGCGCCGCTCTTCGAGGGCACCGCCGAGATCCCCATGGCGATCTCGACCGCATCAGCCTTCGTCTTGCTCGCGCTGGGAGTCATCGCGGTGACCGGTGCCGACACTTGGCCTCTCCGGCCGCTCATCGCTCACTCGGTCGAGGGCCTCCTCCTGCGCGCCTTCGCCCCGGTGTTGCTCGCGGCGGTGGTCGCCGAGGGGTTGTTGATCAGCACCGTCCTGCGCTCGTTTCCCCTCGGCAACCCGGCTATCGTCGCGGCCACCGTCGGGGTCGGCTCGAGCCTGGTCCTGGGTCTGGCTGCGACGCGCATCGCGGCGCGGGTCGCCAGGTCCATCGAGCGAGCAGAGCGCGCGGCGGCTGAAGCGCGCGATGCACTCGTCGAGGAGGTGGTGTCGCGCGCCCGCGCGGAGGCCTCGCTCGAGCGAGCCCGCTCCGAGCTGCTCCACGCGCAGAAGCTCCAGCCGCTGGCCCAGCTCGCGGGAGGCGTGGCGCACGACTTCAACAACCTGCTGTCGGTGATGCTCGGCCAATCGGAGCTGCTGGCGACCGACGAGCGCTTGCCCGATGGCGTGCGTGAGGTGGCGCGGGAGATCCGACACGCCGCCGACATCGCGACGAGCTTGACCCGCCAGCTCCTCGCATTCGCCCGCCGGCAACCCATGCAGCGCTCGGCCCTCGATCTGAACGCGCTGATCGCGGAGAACGCGGGCCTGATCCGCCACCTGGCCGGCCGAGACGTGGAGCTCGAGACGTCGCTCGGCGGTGCGGGCGGGATCGTGCTCGCCGATCGCGGCCAGGTGGAGCAGGTGTTGATGAACCTGACGGTGAACGCCGGCCAAGCGATGCCCAAGGGCGGGAAGCTGCGCATCTCCACGGCGCTGGTCGATCCCCGCGCCGCCGGGGTGGATGGCGAGCTGCCGCCGGGAACTCGACAGTGCGTTCTTCTCAGCGTCAGCGACACCGGCACCGGGATGGACGCCACGACCTTGGCACGCTTGTTCGAGCCCTTCTTCACGACCAAAGAAGGCGCGCGAGGAACCGGTCTCGGTCTCGCGACGGTACACGGCATCGTCCACCAGTCGGACGGGTGCATCCGGGTCACGAGCACGCTCGGACGGGGCAGCAGATTCGACATCTACCTTCCCCGCAGCGCGAGCAAGCCGTTGGCGCCAGCGGAGACGCCGGAACGGACGCCCGTGCGGGGCCGCGGAGAGCGCGTGCTCGTGGTCGATGACGACGCGATGGTGCGCCGCTCCACGCGGCGAATTCTGGAGCGGCGCGGCTTCGTCGTGCTCGAAGCCGCGTCGGGGGCGGAGGCGCTCCGCGAGGTGGAACGCGCGGAGGACATCGACGTGGTCGTCACCGACTTGGTCATGCCGGCCATGAGCGGACCGGATCTCGCCCGCGAGCTGCGCAAGGCGCGGCCTCGTCTACGCCTGCTGTTCATCTCTGGCTACGCCGCCGACACGGCCGCGGAGCGCGAGGAGCTGGACGGCGGGGCGGCCTTCCTCCAGAAGCCGTTCACGCCGGACGCGCTGACGGCCAAGCTGCGGGAGCTCTTGACGAGCGCCCCAGCATCGCTGGCGCGGAGCTGAGCTACCCCGCGAGCCCGAGCAGCGCCAGGAGCGCCTTCTTCACCTCGCCACGGCTGGCGCGCGCACGCGCCTCGACGTCGCTCCGCCCCAGAGGTCCGGCCAGGGTGATCAGCACCCGCGCGATGGTGGTGAGCACCAGCACGCTCTCGCTGGGCGAGCCCGTGGCGTCCTTGATCATCGCCATGAACGACATGCGCACCGGGCGCAGCGCGCGCCGGAGCACGTCCACGGCGGCCACGCGGGCATCGACGCTGACGGCGCTGAGGGCGCCCGCCGCCGCCGCGCGCAGCTCTTCGCTGGCACCCGTGGTGGCGTTCAAGATGCGGTCGATGCGCGAGACCGCGAGCTGGTCGATGAGCCCCGCCTGGCGCAGACCCGCCAGCGCCGCGATGCGCACGCCGTCGTCGGTGTCGTTGATCGCGCTCACCAGCGCGTCTCGAGCGCGGGGGCCGAGCGCCGCTGCGAGCAGCGCCGTGGCAGCGCGCCGCACCGCGGGCGCCTCGTGGCGCACGAACTCGCCGATGATGGGCCCGAGCTTGTCGGAGGGCTGCTCGGGCAGCGCGCGCAACAGGTCCTCGGCGTCGTGGGGCGAGCAGCGCGGGCCTTGCGCGGCGAGTTGCGCCAGCTGCTCCGCGACGACGGCCACACCCATGTCGCCGATGGCGCGGAGCGCCGCGATGAAGCGCCCGCGCGCAGATTGCTCGTCGCCGACGCGCTCGCGCGCGACGAGCAACGCCCGGGCGCCCGCGGAGCCGGCGAAGCGCAGGATGCCGATGCCGGCGCTGCGCTGGTCTCCGGAGCCGCGCAGCAGGGCCTCGGCAATGGCGCTCAGCACCTCCGGCTCGCGGATCGTCTCGGCCGCCTTGGCGGCCAGCGCTTCGTGGCTGTGCTCGCCGGGATCGGCGCCGCCCGCCAGCTCGCGCAGGCGCGCCGCGGTAGCCCACAGGGCCGGCGTGTCCTCACGCCGGGCCAAGACCCGCATGGCTCGCTGCACGCGCTCGAGCTGCTGCGAGTAGGCCATGAGCTCGGGGATCGCCTGCAGCCTGGCGAGAATTTGCACCGCGTCGCGGGAAAGGTCGTAGGCCAAGAGCTCGGCGTCCGCCCAGTCTTGCAGCGCGGTCGGCAGCTCCTTCAGGCCCAAGATCGACGCTTCGTAGAAGCGCCGGAGCACGTCGTAGGTCTCCGGCTCGTCGCGACCCACCAGGGCCTCCGCGAGCAGCCGCGCGATGCCGCCTTCGTGACCCGTGCTGATGCCGGCTCGGCTCGACAGCTCGTCCAGGACGATCAGCGACAGCTCGGCGATCTGCTCGGTGGACAGCGCGTCCATGACCGAGCGCCGCACGTCCACCCGAGCCAGGTGCGGCAGGCTGGCGACGGCGAAGTGAGCCAGATCCAGGTTGGCCAAGAGCGCGCGGACTTCCGCGCTCGAGAGCCCGCTGGTCACGTCGAGCACGCCGGAGCGGAAGGGTCCCGGATCGCGGCTGGCGAGCGCGGCGCCGGCCGCACCCACGAGATCGAAGGCGATACGGCTGAGCGCCAGGTCCACGGAGCGGGGCAGCTGGGGCCGCTGCCGGCCGACCAGATCGTTCGCCGAGAGCACCACCGCGCCTCGCCCGGTGCGCTCCCGCAGGCGCGTGAGCACCTCGCGCGGCGTGAAGCCGGTCTCGAAGGCCCAGATCATGTCCGCCAGCTCGGGGCGCCCCACGCCCTCCTTCAGCGCGAGGCAGGCGACGTCGTGCTGAGCGAGCACGTCCGAGAGCCGGCGCACGTAGGGCTCCGCGGTGTGACCGACGAGCACGCGGATCTCGAAGGTCTCGCCGGCGCCGCTCTGCACGCGCAGGTCGCGACCGTCGATGGCGCGGGTCAGAAACCGCACCTCACCACGCCCGCCGATGGCGGTGCGGGTCGCGGTGTAGAGCCGATCGATGGTGCGCTCGCGCTCGACGTCGTCGCGGACGCCGGCCGGGGCAAGGCCCGTGGTCAGCGCGATGAACAGCTCCAAGAAGCCCGACTCCGGACTGTCGAGCGGCACGCTGGTGCGTTGCACGTCGCGCACCGCCGTGCGCGCGTCGATCAAGGCCCGGAGATCCGCGCGCAGATCGCGGGCCGCGGGGTAGCGCGCGTCGCGGTTCTTCGCCAACGTGCGCAAGATGATCTTCTCGAGCCGCGGATCCACCCGGGGGTCGAGGGCGCGGGGGCGTGGCGGCTCGTTGTAGAGCTGCATCTGCACCACATCCATCACGCTCTCGCCGTCGAAGGGCAGGCGCCGGGTGGCGATCTCGAACAGCATCACCCCCACGGCGTAGACGTCGGCGCGGCCGTCCAGGCGCTCCCCGCGGATCTGCTCCGGCGCCATGTATTGCGGCGTTCCGGCCACCAGGTTCACGGCCGAAGCGGCCAGCGAGTTGTCGTCCTTGCCGGCGCGGGGCGCCTCCACCGTGGCCAGGCCGAAATCGCAGACCTTCACCACGTCCACCATCCGACCCTCCTCGTCGGCGCCGGTGGCGATGATCACGTTCTCCGGCTTGATGTCCCGGTGCACGATGCCCCGTTCGTGCGCGGCGGACAGCGCCGAGCAGACCTGCATCATTACCTCGAGCTCGCGGTCGCGCCCCAGGCTGCGCTCGTTGAAGAGGGCCCGAAGCTCCTTGCCGGTGACGAGCTCCATCACCAGGTAGAGCAGGCCGTCCGGCTCCTCGCCAAAATCCAGCACGCGCAGCACGTTGGGATGGTCGAGCTTGCTGGCCGCGAGCGCCTCCGCGTGAAAGCGCTTGTCGAAGCCAGGTGCGGCGCGGAAGTGCGCGTGCATGACCTTGACCGCGACGGCGCGGCGCAGCGAGACCTGCTGGGCGCGATAGACGATGCCCGTCGCGCCCGCGCCGAGCGCCACCTCGATCGCGTACTTGCCGCCGGCCAGCGTGCGCCCGACCATCGGGTCAGCGGTGTCGAAGCGCGGTGGGGCGGAGAGTGCCTCGCCCATGCCCTTGACATGCGGCACCGTCGAGAGCTTGCGGTACACGGGCTGCGACTGCGGCGGCATGTCGAGCTCGATGCCGTCGCCGAGCTCGATCTTGTCGACGACCGAGAGCATCTCCCAGCGTCCGGGCGCGTATTTGTCGGCGACGCCCGTGGTGGGATCGTCCGGCGCCGAGCACGCCAGCACCAACAGTTGCCCCGCGTGGGCGTCATCGAAGGGGCTGAGCTTCACCGGCACCATGCCGCCGCTCGCTTCGCCCGCCGGCTCCCCGAGCAACACGACGGGGCGCAGGCCCGGCACGCGCAGCTCGAACGCGTTCGGCCGCGGGCGCACGTCCTGCTCACCGACGGGGACCAGCGCCACCTCGCCGTTCAGCGCGGCTTGAACCAGGCCGACCAGCTCGGCGTGGTCGAAGAGATCGACGAAGACGACGGGGAGCACGGGGTCAGCGCATGCTAGCGAAAAAACCCGAGGTGTCCCAATTCAGCCGTTCTCGCGGCGGAACACCAGCACGTACGTCACGTGGTGGTTCACCGGGAGGCGCATGTTGATGACCCGATCGCTCGCGCCCTCGATGGCCACGCCGTAGCGCGTGCCGCCGCCGGTCATGGGAAAGTTGGTCTGGAACTCGTTCGCGGGTTTGCTGTCGAGGGACAGGCTCTCAGTGGGGCCATCCAAGATCGTCTTCTGGATCTTGATCTCTGGGTTGGTGGTGACGTTCAGCACCTTGTCGCTCTGATCGACGATCTGGATGTAGACGTTGATGCGCCCTCCAGACTCGCCGACGCCCGTGAAGCTCGCGGGGTTCTTCCAGAAGTCCACCGGGAGCGGTCCGCTCTTCACCGCCGGGTCGTCGGTCTCGAAGCCCGCGGCGATCAGCCGATAGAAGGGCTGGCCGGCGAGCTTGGTCCCAGCGCAGAAGCCCACCGGACCCTTGCCGTCGTCGTGGCCGTGGCCACCGAGCGTGCCCGCGCCGCTCGCCGCGAGCGGCGCCGCCCACAGCACTCCCGATGGCGGCGGCTGGGGTGAGGCGAAGTCGCACACGACCGGTGGCGCGTCGCTGGCGGCGTCGGAGAGGCTGCCGCCGCTCCCGGCGTTGCCGCCGCTCCCCGCGCTGCCGCCGGAGCCTCCGCTACCGCCGGCGCCCGCGCTGCCGCCCGTGCCCGAGCCGCCACCGCTGCCGCCGCTCGTTCCGCCGGTCGAGACTCCCCCACCGGTCCCGGCGCTACCGCCGTCGTCCTCCCCACAACCGAGGGCGACGAGACCCACCAACAGAAGGACGCTGCGCATGCCCCGAGGCTCGCACATTTGGAAGCGCGCCTCGATCGTGGCAAGACTTCCGCGGTGGCGACCCGCGATCTCGGCCTGACCTTCGCTGGCGGAGGAAACCGCGCCTTCTACCAGCTCGGGCTGATGAACCGCTGGCGCGACCGGCTCTTGCCACGCACCGCCGCGCTCGCCGCGTGCAGCGCCGGTGCTTGCGTGGCGGTGGTGCTGCTCTCGGGACGCCAGGCCGAGACGCAGGCACGCTGGCACGAGCTGCGCCGGGGCCTCAGCAAGAACTTCGACGCGCGGCGCTTGCTGCGGGGCGAGAACCCGGCGCCTCACGGGCCCATCTACCGCGAGCTGCTCCTCACTGCGATGCGCGAGGGTGGCCTCGAGCGACTGCGCGCCCAGCCGTTCCCGGTGCTCGCGCTCACCGCTCGCATCCCGCGACGCCTGCCCACCGCCGCCGCGTTGCTCTTGGGGATCGGCAGCTATCGGCTCGAGCAGCGCCTCCATCCGCGGCGCCTTCACCGGACCTTCGCGACCCGCGCCGGTTTTCGCCCGCTGGTGCACGACCTGCGCGAGTGTCAGACCCCCGAGGAGCTGGCCGAGCTGGTGCTCGCGTCGTCCGCCACGCCACCGTTTACTCCGCTGGGCCGCATCGGCGGTGAGCGGTTGATCGACGGCGGCCTGATCGACAACGCGCCGGCCTTCGTCACCGAGCAGGTCCCGAGCGTGCGCCGGAATCTGGTGGTGCTGACCAAACCCTGGTCCGACCCGCCCAGGCACGAGCACCGGCGCTACGTCGCCCCCACACGTCCCATCGCCGTGAGCGCTTGGGACTACACCGAGGGCCAGCACGTCGAAGCGGTGATCGCCCAAGGCGAAGCGGACAGCGACGCCCACGAGCCGACGCTGCGCGCGCTCTTGGGCTGAGGTTGGCACGCCCGGAGGGACTCGAACCCCCGACCACCGGATTAGAAATCCAGCGCTCTATCCAGCTGAGCTACGGGCGCAGGCGAGACCCACCTGTCACATCCCGGGGGCAAATTCAAAGGGAAGTGACGCCGGCGGCGTCCGACCGATACTCTGACACCGATGACCGGAACGCGCGCGCGCTCTCTGGCTCGGGCCGCGGCCCTCGGGCTCCTGGCGGGCGCCTGCGCGAGCGCGAGCAAGCCGGCCGCCGCTCCCGCCTCGGCGGAGACCGTGGTCGTTCCCGCGGTCCCCGCCGTCGAAGACGAGCCTCTCGCCGGGCCCGAGGTCACCGCTGAGGCCGAGCGCGGCCGGTCCGATCCGAACTGCTGCGCCGGCAAGAACGACTGCAAGGGCAAGGGAGCCTGCCGCGTCGAGGGCTCGCACGCCTGCGCCGGCCTGAACGACTGCAAGGCCCTCGGTGGCTGCAAGGGCGCTTGCCCCGAGGCCGCCGAGGGCAAGAGCTGCTGCAAGGGCCTGAACGAGTGCAAGGGGCAGGGCAGCTGCAAGACCGACCTGAACGACTGCGCGGGCAAGAACGAGTGCAAAGGCAAGGGCGGCTGCGCGGCGCACTGCCCGCGCTAGGGGACCCGATGGAAGACGATCGCAGAGCCATCCTCGCCCGCCGCGCGCGCTTCATCGCCGCGGCGGTGGCCGGTGCGGGCCTGAGCGCAGGCGCCGGAAGCTGCGCCGCGGAGCAACGTCCGGCGAGTCAGGCGCCGGCGACCCAAGCCGAGATCATCGTGCCCGCACCCGACGCGGCGCCTGAAGAGGAAGCGGCAGACGCCGAGTTGCCGGGGCGCAGCGCCGTGCCCGAGGTGGCTCCGCCCAAGCCACCCGACCCGTATCCGCGGATCTGCTTGAGCGAGTACTGACTAGCTCCGCCGGCCTCTCCGGAGCCGGAGGAGCGCCAGCGCGCCGAGCCCGAGGAGCCAGGCGCCGTGCGAGCGGGTGCTCGTGGTGCGGCAACCGCAGCCCCCATCGTCGCCGCTGTCGTCCGCCTTGCCCGTGCCGCCGCCGGCGTCGATGCCGGCATCGAGCGCGCCCGTGCCGCCGGTCGCCGCTGCGCCGCCGCCGCCGCCCACTGCGCCCGCGCCGGCAGATCCGGCAGAGCCAGCGGCGCCAGCGCTGCCCGCAGTTCCCCCCGTGCCGGCGTCCGGACACCCGGGCTCGCAGGGACCGAGCACGCCGTTCGTGCAGGTCTGGGTTCCGGCGCCGCACGCGGTCTGACAGGCCTGCGTGCTCGGCGCGTTGCAGGTGTCCCAGCCCGCCGCCGTGCAGGTGCGCGTGCCTTCGATGCCGCACGGACCCTGGCACTTCTCGGTGACGACCGCTTGCACGATGGAGGCGAGGGCGTTGGTCAGCTCCGTGGGCGAGGTCGCCTGCAAGTAGCAGCTCGGCGAGCTGCTGTTCGGGTTGCAGCCGGCTAGCGCGGTGCCGCCGGCCTGCGCCGCCTTGTTCAGCGTCTCGACGTCCGTCTCCGCGCCGAAGCCCACCACGTAGGTCGGCACGCCGGCGGCCTTGAGCGCCTCCACGCCCTTGATCGGCCAGCTGCGCACGCAGTAGCAGCCGTCGGCGTTCTTGCCGCTGCACGCCGGATCGGTGCTCGAAGACTGGCAGGAGTTGCAGCTCGGGCAGGGGGACACGCTCATCGCCGTGCAGTCCGCGCTGGTCGCGCAGGTCGGCGCGCCAGTCGTGTTGGCGATGGAGCAGTACTGCCAGCCGTCGGTCATGAAGATGACGTAGTTGGCGTTGCTGGGGTTGGTGATGCCCGCGTACTTCGAGGCGGCGACCAGGCTCTGTCCGGCCGGCGTCTGGTTGTTCGACGGGATGGTCATGCCGGTCAGCGTGCTCTCGATGCTGGAGCCGGTACCGGGGCCGATCTGCACGGTCACCGTCCCGGTGGAGCACTGCCCGCTCGGACCCGGGAAGGTCATCAGCCCGTACTGCGCGGCGTCGGGGTAGGCCTTGAAGACCGCCGCGACGGCGCTCTGAACGGCCTTCCACTTGGTCGTGGTGCCGGCTCCGTCGGGGATCTGCCCGAGCATCGAGCTCGAGGCGTCCATCACCAGGAGGATGCGCGGCGGGTTGCACGCCTCGGCGTGGGCGCGCGGAGCGACGAGGAGCGCGCCGAGGGCTGCGGCGCCGGCCAGTGCGACGGAGCGGAGCTTGGTCATGGCCGACAGCGTATCACGTCCGCCGCCGCATGCTGCGGAGCGTGACCCGAGGGTCGAGCTTCGAGCGCTCGTTGTTCAGCACGACGCTCGTCAGGCGAGCGCCGCTCGGCCTCGGGTTCAGCGCCCGATCGTACTGGCGTCCGAGCGCCGGGCCGCTGAAGCGCGCCTGGCTCGCGTCCGCCAAGCTGAGCCAGAGCGTGCCGGCGGGAACCGCGAACTGGTACGAGGTGCCGGTGATGCGCGGGCCGCCGGGGAAGCTGGCGTGGTCGATCCGGAACGAGCACGGCAGCGAGCCCACGGCGGGCTCGGCGTCCTCGAGCGAGAAGTGCGTGCCGCTCGCCAGCGGCAGCTCCAGCAGCACGAACGGGTCGAAACCCGCACCGCGGATCTCGAACCGCCGTTCGGCGAACGCCTCGCTCGGTCCTTCGATCAGCCACCAGCGGGTGGGCGGACCGAACACCCTGTCGGCGGGACCGTCCGTGACCCGCGGCTCGCCCCCGAGCGCCGCCGCCACCGCGCCGAGCTCGAGGGCCGGAAGGCGGCCGAGCGCCTCGAGGCTCGCCAAGAGCTCGCCGAGCGCGGTCATCGACCTGGATCGTCCGGTCTCCGCGCACCCGCTGTCAAACCGGTCAGTCGAAATCAGCCGGTGTCAGCCGCCCGATCCGCGGGCAGCGGCACACTCGGGAAGGCATGAAGACTCGATGGCTCTGGGCGCTCGGGATGGTGCTCTCGGTGGGGTGCGCGGCGGGAGCCGGCACCGGATTGGGCGAGGGCAGCGCGGGCGCGCCGAACCCCGGCGGGGCGGGCGGGCAGAGCGCCGGCTTCGGCGGGGCGAGCTCCGGCGGCGGCCCGGGCCTTCACCTGGACGCGGGCAGCGACGCGGCGCCCGACGCCACGGTGTTCGCCGGCGACCCCAAGAGCTGCGCGGAGGCGGCGGCGCAGAAGAGCTACGTCGGCTGCGACTTCTGGCCCACCGTGACCGCCAACTCGGTTTGGCCGATCTTCGACTACACGGTCGTGGTCGCGAACACTCAGGACGTCGCGGCAGAGGTCGCGATCGAGCGCGGGGGCAAGCCCGTCGCCAGCGGCACCGTCCCGCCGAACGGGCTCTCCAAGCTCCACCTGCCCTGGGTGGACGAGCTGAAGGGCCCGAGCGTCAACGAGTGCGGCAACCTGAACGACACGCTGAAGGCGAGCGTGCGGGCCGCCGGCGGTGCCTACCACCTGACCAGCAGCGTGCCGGTGACCGTCTACCAGTTCAACGCGCTCGAGTACAAAGGCGAGGGCGGGCCGCCCGGCAAGGACTGGAGCTCGTGCCCCGCGCACAAGTGCCCCGGCGGCTTGAGCGGCTGTCTCTCGTACTCGAACGACGCCTCGTTGCTCCTGCCGACCACGGCGCTCACGGGCAACTACCGCATCCCCGGCATGAAGGGCTGGGCGTTCGGCAACGTGCCAGCCTACTTCAGCGTCACCGGCACCGAAGACGGCACGACCGTGAAGCTGAAGGTGAGCAAGAACGGCGCGATCTCCGCTGGCGGCGGGCTCGCGGCCTACGGAGCGGGCAGCACGCTGGAATTCTCCCTGGGCCGCGGCGAGGTGGTGCAGGTGATGGGCACACCCAGCACGGATCTCAGCGGCTCGCTGCTGCAAGCCTCCGCCCCGGTGCAGGTGGTCACCGGCATGGCGTGCGTGTACTTGCCACAGAACCAGAAGGCCTGCGATCACATCGAGGAGAGCGTCTTCCCGGTGGAGACCTGGGGCACGCGCTACTTCGTCACGGTGCCCACGGGACCGAACGGC
Organism: Polyangiaceae bacterium; assembly: GCA_015075635.1. Lineage (NCBI taxonomy): Bacteria > Pseudomonadati > Myxococcota > Polyangiales > Polyangiaceae > Polyangiaceae bacterium. The sequence goes on along the minus strand of JABTUA010000003.1, from coordinate 379,029 downwards.
GACGCGCCGGGCCACATCGTGCGGCTCTACGGCAACGTGGACGGAACCGCGCTCAGCTACTCGCCGTCCAAGCCCAAGGGCGCGCCGGACTCCCTAAACGCTGGCGACGTCGTCGATCTGGACATCACCACGACCAGCTTCGAGGTGAGCGGCAGCCACGAGCTCGCCGTGGCGAGCTTCCAGCTCGGCGCGACGGTGGTGGATCCAGTCACGGTCTACGACCAGCAGAAGGGTGACCCGGCTCAGAGCTTCATGACGGCCGTGGCGCAGTACCGGAAGAAGTACGTGTTCCTGGCGCCGGACGACTACGCGGTGAGCTACGTGGACATCGTGCACCCGGCGGGAACCGGCATGACCCTCGACGGCCAGCCGCTCTCGGTCGCTGCCGAGCCCATCGCCAGCGGCTTCGCCCTCGCCCGCGTGAAGCTCGGCCCCGGGCAGAACGGCAGCCACGTGCTCGAGAGCGACGAGCCGGTGGGCATCCAGGTGATGGGTTACGGGCTCCAGACCAGCTACCAGTACCCCGGCGGCTCCAACCTGATGCTGATCGCGCCGCCGCCGCCGCCGATCAAGTGAGGCTGGCCGCACGCGCCGGGCGTCCGAGCAAGGTTCTTCCGTCGCGCGGGGCCGACGGGGCTAAGCTGCCCGCGTGCGTCTCCCCTGCCTGGTGCTCGCCATCTCCGTACTGGTCGGCGCATGCCGAGACAAGCCGAAGCCCGAGCCCACTCCCGCGCCGACGTCCACCGTCTCCACGTCGGCGCGCTGCGACTCGCTCACGCGTCTCGAGTGCTATGCAGCAGCCCACTGCGTGCTCGAGAACGTGGGCCCCGCGAGGTACGTGTGCCGCGACCCGAAGGGCCCTTGCGAGGTCGGGCTGAAGCAGACCGACGCCAAGGCGTGCAACGCGCGTCCGGAGTGCACCTGGAAGCAGGGCGGCTGCTACTGCCCGTTCCCGGGCTACGGTGAGACTGCCGTGCCCGAGCGCACGCAGAGCTCGGGCAGCGCCTGCGCTTGTGGCGGGGGACCGCCGCCGATGTGCGTCGAGAAGGCGGCGCAAGCCGCGGCGCCCCCGCGGAGCTGGCCGAAGGACGCGCCGGTGAACGACGGCGCGTGCGCCAAGCACGACGACTGCGCGATGATCGTGTGGGACGGACCTTCGCCTCCGGATCCGTGCTGCGACGCTCGCATGGGCTACGTGCCGGTTCGCAGGAGCTACCTGGACTGGTTCGACGAGTATCGCAAGCAGCACTGCGCGAAGGCGTCGTGCCCCGGTGCGCCGCTGCCGGGCGCGGAGCCAGTCGAGTGCGCGCGCGTCGCGCGCTGCGTGCGCGGCAAGTGCGCGCGGGCGTGCGACGATCCGAGCTACCGGAAGGGCGGGGCGCCGAGCCCGGAGTGACGGCGAGGCCCTGCTTCGTGGGGCCAGCTCGTCAGAACACGAAGTACGCGTCCAGATCCGGGATGAGCGTCCTCTCGCGACGCACGAAGTTGAGCAACGGCACGTTCCAGTTGCCGTAGCCGAGCCCGGCGCGGAGGTTGAAGGTCTTCCACGACAGCACCACGGAAGGGACGACGCTCCACGCGTGCGGGAAGTCCAAGGCTCGCTTCCTGCCTCCGCCGTGGATCTCGACCGTCGTGTACTGGTCTGGCTCGTAGCGAACGAGGCCTCGCCCCGTCAGGTGTTGAAAGACCAGATAGCGCGCGTGGATGACCAGCGCGGTCACCCGGGAAACGCGATACTCCCCGGTCGCCCAGAGCTGGAGGTTGTCGACGGCGGCGGCCGCCGTTCCGTCGAACGCCTCCACGTTGATCTCGCCGACCATGGTCACGTTGGTGTAGCCCAGCCCTGCGCTGAAGGTCGTGCGTTCGCTCGCGTAGTAGGAGGCGGCGGCCTCTTGGGTCACGACCCACAGGCGCCCCGTCCCCAGGTTCTCGTCGAGGAAGCCGAGGTCACGGGTGTCCAGATACAGCGCCTGCAGGTTCAGCGCGAATGCCCACGGATCGTCGAAGTACCAGCGCCACTTGACGTGGGCGTTGGCGAGTCGGAACCACCACACCCACCAGTGGCTGCCGATCATGAGCGGGTCGAGCACGCCGTAGTCGGCCTTCCAGAGCCCGAGTCTCCACTGGTCGGCCGAGAGCGTGTAGGCCGTGTCATCCGTGATGCGTTGCTCGCGTGAGTGATCGGCGGCCGCGGGTGCCGCGGTCAGCGCGACCGCGAGCGCGCTCAAGATCCCAGCGGAGCGCCGTCGTCGGAGACACATTTGAGCGCCAGTGGGTCGCAGTTGAAGTGTCCGTTCTTGGCCCGAGCGCCAATCAGGGCGCCGCCAGCGTACTCGAGCACGACGTCGCCGCCGGCGCCGGGGATCACGGCGGCAGGGACCCGCACCTCGAGTAACGAGGTCCCCGTGACCCTGAAATCGATCTGCACTGGGATCGAAAAATCGTCGAGGCTGGCACGCAAATCGAGCGAGAACAGTACTGGCTTCTTCCCCACGTCCCCAAAGCCGATGTCGTCGCCGAGGTGAAGGCGAATCGCGGGCTCCTCGGCGTCGCTCGCCGCGTCCAGAAGTACTCGACGCCCCCCGAACCGATAGCGACACTGGCGGGCCCCACCCCAGACCACCGGGTCGGGCCCGTCGGCCGTGAACGTAGCGGTGAGGTCGAGCTCGCCGTTGACGCGCGCGTCCACCCCTTCGTCGTCCCACCCGCGGCACACGCGGCGTATCACCAAGAAGCCGTCGCTCAAGACGCTGAGACCCTCGCGGCGGACCCCGAGCTCGCCGGACGCCTTCCCCGTGTCGACGTCGGCTTCGAACGTGCGCTTGACGGCGAGGATCAGCTCGCTGTCGATCCCCAGCTCCTCCAGCTCATCGCGATGCTCCAGGTAATACCCGATGGCGTCGATCAGGACCCCTTGGTTCAGGACGCCGCCTGGCGCGTCATAAGCGGCGACGAGCTGGGTCAGGTCGGGTCCCTGGGGAGTGGACAACGGACGATCACGACAGCCGCCGAGGAGGGCAGCGGCGAGGGAGAGCGCCGCAACGATGCATCCACTGGCCTCACAGCGCATGACTCGACCGCAGCGTATCGCGAGTTGCAGCCTCGACCCAATGCTGGGGAGGATACCGGCGTTGGCGGAAGCGCGTGGCGACAGAATTGGCGCGTGGCTGTAGACTCCGCCCGCCCACCTGGACCAGCCGTGAGCCTCAAGCATTCACTGAAGTGGTCTTTCCTGTCCGAGCTGGCGAGCAAGGCCATTCAGCCCTTGGTCTTCGTCGTGCTCGCGCGGCTGCTCACGCCCGCGGACTTCGGCGTCGTAACTGCTGCGACCATGGTGGTGGCCTTTTCCCAGCTGTTCTGGGAGGCCGGCATGGCCAAGGCGATCATCCAGCGCCAGTCGGACGTCGAGACGGCCGCCAATGCCGCGTTCTGGATCAACGTGAGCTTCGGCGCCGTCGTGGCGTTGGCCTTGTACGCCTCCGCTACACCGATCGCGAGCTACGTGTTTCACGACGGACGGGTCGCACCGGTGCTTCGGGTGATGTCGCTCCAGGTCTTGCTCGGTGCGGTGTCATCCATCCACGCCGCGCTGCTTCAGAAGGAGATGCGCTTCCGGCAGCTCTTCTGGGTGCGGCTGGCCACCGTCGCCTTGCCCGGTCTGGCCTCCATCCCGCTCGCCTACGGCGGGCTTGGATACTGGGCGCTGGTTGCGGGCACCGTGATCGGCCAGGCGGTCCAGGTGGTGATGCTGTGGGCGATGAGCCGCTGGCGACCGCGCTGGGCCTTCGACGCCGCCGCGGCGAGGGAAATGGTCCGATTCGGCGCTTGGGTCGGGCTGTCGGGTCTGCTCGCGTGGTTCTACGGCTGGGCCGACTCCCTGATCGTCGGCACGCACCTGGGCAGCGACGAGCTCGGGCTCTACCGCGGCGGCAACCAGGTCTCGACGATGATCTACGGGATCCTGTTCACACCCGTGGTGCCGGTGCTCTACAGTCACCTCGCGCGCATCGGCGGCGAGCCGAAGCGCCTGGCCGGCGAGTTCGAGAAGATCGTCCGGATCCTCGCCATCACCGCCATCCCCTTCGCGTTCACGCTGTTCGCCATCGCCGAGCCGCTCTCCCTGGCGCTGTTCGGCGACCGCTGGAAGGGCGTGGGCTTCGTCATGAGCGTGCTCGCGCTGTCCCACGGCATCGCCTGGACCGTCGGTATGAACGGGGAGGCCTACCGCGCGATCGGCCGTCCCCGCTACGAGACGCTGGCCATGGGGCTGCCCCTGATCGTCTACGTTTGCATCTACGTGGTGGCCATCCGGCAGGGTTTCACCGTGTTCGTCTGGTCCCGAATGCTGGCAATGGCGGTCGGCTTCGGCTTTCAGCTCTACCTCTTGAACCGCGTGCTCGGCATCCACCTCGGAAGAATCGGCTGGACGATCGCCAAGGTGACGCTGTTCATGCTGGGCTCCGTCGCCCTGACCAAGACCTACCTGGCCCCCCAATTGCCGGGGCCCGTCGCGACCACGGTGGGCCTCGCGGCCGCGAACATTTCGGCGTATCTGCTGGTCCTGTACCTGACCGAACGCAAGGGACTGATCGCGGACTATCGCGCCATCGTCTCGTCACGGGCTTCCAATGATTGAATCCGAGCAAGAGTCTGGCGACCCCGCCGCGATCCAAGCCGCGCAGGAGGACGAGTACCGCTTCCCGTACCACTACGTGACGAGCTTCTCCCCGGAGCCCTTCCGGCAGCACTTCGTGGACACCTGGGGCATCAACTACGCGTCCACCATCGAGCTCGTCATCGAGCGCATCCGAACGGGAAACCCCCGGTCACTCATCGACATCGGCTGCGGCGACGGCCGCCTGACCCGCGAGATCGGTCGCCGCACCAGCATCCCGAAGATCTGCGGCGTGGACACCTCGGCCCGCGCCATCGCCCTGGCGCAAGCCATGAACCGGGACTTGCCGCTGATAGAGTTCGCTCGCGCCGACATCACCGAGCGGCCTCCCCTCGGTCGCTTCGACGCGGCTGTGCTGATGGAGGTCTTCGAGCACATCCCGCCCGACCGGGGGCAGCACTTCCTCTCGGGTGCGCGCGCGCTCCTGAACGACGGTGGGCGCCTACACGTGACGGTGCCCCACTCGAACAAGCCGGTCGAGTACAAGCACTTCCGCCACTTCACCGTCGCCAGCATCACGGCCTGCCTGGAGCAAGACTTCGAGATCGTCGAGGTGCTCCCGTTCGAGCGGCGCGGCGCGCTGCGCAAGCTCCTCGACACGGCGCTGTGCAACCGCTTGTTCGTGCTCAACAACCAGCGCTTGCTCGAGGCCCTGTACCGGCTGCACCGGCGCCACCTGTTCGAGTGCGACTCGGAGGCCGACTGTCAGCGCCTGTACGTGCAGGCCGTCGCGCGGTGAGCGATGCTGAGCGTCATCATCCCCACGCGCAACCGCGCAAAGCTGCTGGAGCAGGCGCTCGGGTCCCTCGTCGGTCAGACGCTCTCCCGGGAGGAGTTCGAGGTCGTCGTGGTCGACAACGGCTCGACGGACGACACGCGCGCGGTGGTCGAGCGCAAGCACGCAACGCTGGAGAACCTCCGCTACGAGCACGAGCCCAAGCCCGGCCTGCACGCCGGACGGCACCGCGGCCTGCGCGCGGCGCGTGGAGAGATCCTGACCTTCGCCGACGACGACATCGAGGCGCTGCCGAGCTGGCTGGCCTCGATCGTCGAGGCGTTTGCCGACCCGCAGGTCGCCATGGTGGGGGGCAACAACCTGCCGCTGTTCGTGGAGCCGCCGCCGCGTTGGCTCTCCCGCCTCTGGGAGCGGCCCACCGCGGACGGCGGGCGCGCCGTGCCGCCCTTGAGCATCCTGGAGCTGCCCGGCTGGATCCGCCCCTTCAGCCCGATGCGGGTCTGGGGCTGCAACTTCTCGGTGCGCCGGCAGGTGTTGCTCGACGCCGGCGGGTTCCACCCCGACGGCATGCCGGCCGAGCTGATTCGCTTCCGCGGCGACGGCGAGACCCACGTCTCCCGCCACGTCGCCGCGTCCGGGCTGACGTGCCTGTTCCACCCCGGCGCGAGCGTCTATCACAAGGTCACGCCGGAGCGCATGACCTTCGCCTACTTCCGGCAGCGCGGGTACAACCAAGGGATCTCCGATTCGTACGCCTCGCTCCGCGCACCGTCGCCGGGCAAGGGCGGCGGTCCCGGGCGGAGGCTCTTGCGCCGCGCCGCCAGCTGGGCGACCCAGAGAGTGATCGAGCCGCTCGCGCTGACCGGCCCCCGCCGAGCCATGCGCGAGCTGAAGGAAGGACACCGCGAAGGGCACGCATTTCATCAGCGCGCCTACCGCGACGACGCCGAGCTGCGCGCCTGGGTGCATCGGCCCGACTATTTCGACGAGGAGGAAGACAATGCTCGAAACCATCGAACATGACGGCAAGACCCTGGCGATATTGCTACGCGCGAGCTACCGGCAGGACGGCATCCGGTTCTTCACGCCCGACGAGTTCTCGCAGCAGCTGGCCTACATGAACCGGCCCAGCGGCTACGTCATCCCGCCCCACGTCCACAACCCGGTCCGGCGCGAGGTGCAGTTCACCAAGGAGGTGCTGTTCATCCGCAGCGGTCGCGTCCGCGTGGACTTCTACAGCGAGAACCAGGAGTACCTGGAGAGCACCGTGCTCGAGCGCGGCGACGTCATCCTGCTCGTCGTCGGCGGGCACGGCTTCGAGATGCTGGAGGCGAGCGAGATGGTCGAGGTCAAGCAGGGCCCCTACGCCGGCGAGGCAGACAAGACCCGGTTCTCCGGCATCAGCGCCGAACAGGTCCGGTGGAAGTCGTGAATGCGCTGCGTGCTTCGGCGCGCAAGGCCTTCGCCAAGCTCGAGCGCAGGACCGGCCTCAGCCGCTGGCGCTTCCGCGACGCGCCGAAATACGAGAGCCCGACGCCCGCCGAGCTCGAGAGCATCGAGCGCGCCCTCGCCGAGCTCGGGGTCCAGGTCCAAGACTACGCGCCCTCTCCGGAGAGCTTCCGGGCCTTCCAGGCCGCGGAGTGGTTCCCCTTGGACTACCACGGCGGGACCCGCGGCAAGGTCTGGGACGAGAAGCTGCTCGAGCACTGGATCTCCAGCGAGTGCCTGGGGCTGATGCGCTTCGGACCGGGCGACGTTTTCGTGGACGTGGCCGCTGCGACGTCGCCTTGGGTGAAGGCGCTGCGGGAACGCAAGAACATCGACGCTCACGCCATCGACCTGGGGGTGGTCCCCGCCGCCTACCGCCACCTGCCGTACTACCGCATCGAGGACGCGACCCACACGTCGTTCGAGGACGCTTCGGTGGCGGGCGCCGCGCTCCACTGCGCCTACGAGATGTTCACCGGCGACCACGACGTCGCCTTTCTCGACGAAGCGGCGCGCGTGCTCCGCCCGGGCGGCAAGGTGGTGATCGTGCCGCTCTACATGCACACGCACTACTGCGCGTACGCCAGCCCGGAGCACTTCGGCAAGGGCAACTCGCCCCCCTCCGCCAAGGAGTACGTGCGGCTCGACAGCACGAACGTGCCGTCTTCCCGCAAGTACGACGCAGCGACCCTGGTGACCCGGGTGCTCGGTCGCGTCGAGTCGCTCGGCATGAGCTATCGTCTGCTCGCGCTGCGGAACGAGTCCGAGCTCGGCAGGGACATCTACTGCCACTTCATCCTGGAGGTCACGCGATGAGCCCCGTCCCCGTCAACGAGCCCCTGCTCGACGGCAACGAGAAGAAGTACCTGCTCGAGTGCATCGAGACGGGCTGGATCTCGTCGGAAGGGCCCTTCATCAAGGAGTTCGAGCAGAAGTTCGCCGCCCGAGTCGGGCGCAAGCACGGCGTCGCGGTCTGCAACGGCACCGCTGCCCTGGACGCGGCCGTCGACGCGTTGGGCATCGGCCCCGGCGACGAGGTCATCCTGCCGGCGTTCACCATCATCTCCTGCATCGGGCAGATCGTGCGAGCCGGCGCCCGGCCGGTGCTGGTGGACAGCGATCCCGTCACCTGGAACATGGACGTCGGGCAGCTCGAGGCGAAGATCACGCCGCGCACGCGGGCCATCATGGCGGTCCACATCTACGGCCTGCCGGTGGACATGGATCCGCTGCTCGACCTCGCTCGGCGCCACGGCCTGAAGGTCATCGAGGACGCCGCCGAGATGCACGGCCAGAACTACAAGGGCCGGCCCTGCGGCAGCCTGGGTGACATCTCGACCTTCAGCTTCTACCCGAACAAACACGTCACCACCGGCGAAGGCGGCATGATCGTCACCGACGACGACGCGCTCGCCGAGACCTGCCGCTCGCTGCGCAACCTGTGCTTCGAGGCCAGGCGCCGCTTCGTCCACGAGCGCCTGGGCTGGAACATGCGCATGACCAACTTGCAGGCCGCGCTCGGCCTCGCCCAGCTCGAGCGCCTGGACGAGTTCGTCGCGCGCAAGCGGCGCATGGGGGCCCGCTACGACGCCTTGTTCGCGGGGCTCGGAAGAGCGCAGCTGCCGCTCGCGCGGACCGACTACGCGGAGAGCGTCTACTGGGTCTATGGCCTCGTGCTCGACGACCAGGTGGGTTTCGACGCGGCGGAGGCGATGCGCCGCCTCGGCGCCGAGGGCATCGGCACCCGGCCCTTCTTCTGCCCCATGCACCGCCAGCCCGTGCTCCAGCGCATGGGCCTGTTCGCCGGCGAGCGGCACCCGGTGTCCGAGCGCCTGTACGAGCGGGGCTTCTACGTCCCGAGCGGCATGGCGCTCACGGACGCGCAGATCGAAGAGGTCGCCGCCAAGGTCAGGCAGGTGCTCGCATGAGCGTCTTCGGCCAGTACTCCGAGTGGTACGACCTCTTCTATTCGGACAAGGACTACGCCGCGGAGGCCGCCTACGTGGACGAGCTCTTGCGCGGGCACGGGGCCAAGGGCGGAACGCTCCTCGAGATCGGCTGCGGTACGGGCTCGCACGCCATCCCGCTCTCGGGCAAGGGCTGGCGCATCACCGGCATCGACCAGAGCGCCGGCATGCTGGCGCGGGCGAGGGAGCGCTTCGACCGGAGCGGCGATCCGGCACTGGCCGGCATCGAGCTCCACCAGGCCGACGCGCGCTCCTTCGATCTCGGCCGCCGCTTCGACGTCGCCGTCTCGCTCTTCCACGTCATGAGCTACCAGGCGGAGCCGGGCGTGCTCGAGTCGGCGCTCGCGACGGCGCGGCGACACCTCGGGCCAGGTGGCTTGTTCCTGTTCGACTTCTGGTTCGGGCCGGCCGTCATGGCGCAGCGTCCCGAGGCGCGGGAGCGAACCGTCGGAAACGAGCGCTTCCAGGTGGTGCGCAAGGCCAGGCCCGTGCTCCACGAGCAAGACCACATCGTGGACGTCAACTACCACTTCGACGTGGTGGACTCGAAGCTCGGAGAGCGGCACGAGCTCGATGAGCTGCACCGGATGCGCTACGTGTTCCCGGAGGAGCTGGCCGGCCTGGCCGCGGGCGCGGGCTTCGAGTCCCTGGCGCTCTCGGAGTGGATGACCCACCGGCCTCCGACCGACCAAACCTGGAATGCGTGCGCCGTGTTTCGGGCGCTGGGCGGCTGAGTCCAATGCGAGTCGCGGCCGTTCAACTCGGGATCCCGGTCCAGAGCTACACGCGGGACCTCTTGAACGGGCTCCACGCTCGGGGCTTCGACGTCGTGCTCGTGTCGCGACCCGAGGACTGGCCGGGCTACGTCGATCCGCGCTCGCTCGAGGCGCCGGTGTACCTGGTCGAGACCCAGAAGCCCCGGCGGGCCTGGCGTGAGGTTCGCAACACGATCGTGCAGGCGCTCGGCCTGCCGGCCAGCATCTCGCCGGCGCACACCCACCGCGAGGCGGAGCGCTACCTCGGCGTCTCGGCGCCGTTCGATCTGGTCATCGGCATCGAGCGCTCGGGGCTGGAGATCGCCGCGCGCTTCGCGGAAAAGTCGGGGGTCCCCTTCGTCTACTACTGCCTGGAGCTCTACATCGAGGACCACCCCGAGTACCCGCGCTTCAAGTGGAAGCGCCGGAGCGAGATCGAGAGCCACCGGCGCGCCGCCGCGACCATCATCCAGGATCAGTCACGCTGGAACGCCCTCAGGGCGGCGAATGGGCCCGTCAGCGACGAGGTCTTCTTCCTGCCCGTGGGCGTCCCGCGGCTCGCGGAGAGGACGGCGCGGACAGCGCCCGCCGGTGAGCCGAGCAGCGTGCTCTACCTGGGTCTGATCCGGCCGACGCGCTTCGCCGACGAGCTGCTCGCGGCCGCTCCCGCGCTGCCGTCCGGCGTTCGGATGCGCTTGCACGGCCCCATCTCCCGGGACTACGCGAAGACCCTGGCGGGGCGCCGCCTGCCGGACAACGTGACGGTCACGACGGAGCTGCTCGACGAAGCGGGGGTCGTCGATCTGGTCGAGAGCGCGGCCATCGGGTTGTCGCTCTATCGCCGCGACTACGCCAACGACCGCATCACCGCCTTCTCGTCGCAGAAGCTCGCGATGTACCTGCGAGCGGGCGTCCCCGTCATCAGCTTCGCGTCCGAGTCCTACGCCGAACTGTTCTCGCGGCACCGCTGCGGGGAGATGATCGACGACTTCGCCGAGCTCCCGGCGGCCGTCGGCAAGATCCTCGAGCGCCGCGAGGAGTACTCGCGAGCCGCGCGCGAGGCCTTCGCCGCGATCTACGACATCGACCAGTATTGGGCGCGGCTCGCGGAGTTCCTCACCCGCGTCGCCGCGCGGCGTGCCTGAGACGCCGGGCTGGCTCCGCTCGCGCCGAGACGCTATACGGAGACCCGTGACGAGTCCCGTGAACCCCGGGGTCGAGGCGCTGAACGATCGCCTGGCGCGCGAGCACCCCATCGACGACTACTACGCCCGCTCGCCGCTCCCGATCCGGGTCATCGAGCAGAAGCGGCTCTCGATCATCCGGGAGATGGTCGGCCCGTGCCGCGGGCTTCGGCTCGCGGAGGTGGGCTCCGGCGGCGGGCACGTCTTGCGCCTGTTCCGCGAGGCCAAGCTCACCGCCATCGACGTCTCGGGCGTGTTCCTGGACACCGCGCGGCAGAACCTGGCGGGCTACGACTGCGAGTTCGTCAAGGGCGAGGTGGACAAGCTCGACCTGCCGGAGCGGAGCTTCGACCGCATCGTGTGTACGGAGGTCCTGGAGCACACGAACGATCCCGAGGCGATCCTGGCCGCGCTGAAGCGGCTCCTGACCGAGGGCGGGGTCGCGGTCATCACGGTCCCGAACGACCCGCTCATCCTGCGGCTCAAGGGCGTCGTGCGCCGGACGCCGGTCGGTTGGTTGCTCGGTCGCCGCGTCAACTGGGGCGGCGACGAGTACCACCTGCACCAGTGGACACCCGGCGAGTTCCGCCGCCTGCTCGAGCGGTACTTCCGCGTCACGGACTACCAGGCCTCGCCCAGCCGCGCGCTCCCCATCCGCGCCTGCTTCCGCTGCGTGCAGCGCTGAGGCTCGGCGCTCAGCTGCACATCCCGTTCTTGCAGGTCTTCACGCCCGGGCACTGCGCGTTCGTCTTGCAGCCCGGAACGCACTTGCCCGAGACGCAGATCATGCCCGAGCCGTCGTTGCCCGGGTTGCACGCGCCGTCGCTCGAGCACGCCTGACCGCCGCCCGAGCCGGAGGAGGCGCCGCCGCTGCTGCCCGCGCCACCGCTGCCGCTGCTGCCGCCCGAGCCACCAGCTCCACCGCCACCGCTACCGGTTCCAGCGCTACCGCCGCCGGTTCCGCCGCCGCCGGTGCCACCCGCCGGCGCGCTCGAGCAGGGACCGAGGGGTGTGTCGGGGTCCACCTCGACCACCGTGACCTTCTTCTTGTCCGACCAGCCCCAGCTCGACGTGCCGAACAGCTGCTTGGCCACCAGCGGCGAGACATCCATGATCGGAGACCCGGCGGCCTTCTCCACGCACACGTCCGGCCCGTAGTCGTCGGTCTGCGCCACCACGCACTTTCCGTTGGCGGAGATGCTGACGCGAGACCCGCAGCCGTAGCGCTGTCGGGAGGCCGCGTAGTACCAGCTGCCGGACTTCGAGTGCCCGCCGCAGGCCAGCGGCTGCGGCTCGCTCGGCCCGCCGAAGGTCGTCAGCACGTACACGCCCGAGGCCGGGATGCTGGACGACGCCTTGCCGTAGCAGCCCTTGAGCTCGTCGCCGGCCGGCGCCGCCAGCTCCGGCTCCTCGGCGAGATCGTCCACCGCGGCCGTGCAGCCGAAGCAGGCGAGGCCCAGGAGCAGCCTCGCGATTCCGGACCGGTCCGGACGGAGTCCAGAGCTTGGGGAGCGGAAGCCGAGGTTTCGCCGGGAGATTTCGTGTTGGGTGCTCACGGTAGCCGCGGTTTGCACGGGGCGTGCCTGCCCGGATGCTCTATCCTCGGGTCATGACCCGCCTGGCCGTCGCCGTGGGCGCGCTGCTGCTCGTTGCCTGCTCGTCGTCGTCCACCAACCCAGCGGCCGGCGGCAGCGGCGGCGCGGGCGGCAGCACCGGAGGAACCAGCTCCGGGGGCAGCGCTACCGGGGGTGCCGGCGGCAATCCCGGTGGCAGCGCCGGCGTGGCCGGAGCGGGTGGAGCAGCGGGAGCCGGAGGAGGCGCCGGCTCGGGGCAGTGCTCGATGTGTGCCGAGAGCCAGTGCAAGCTGCAATGTGGCGGCGCCTGCGCGTGCGAGCCGGGCTGCGACTGCGCCTACCAGTGCGACGGGAGCTGCAACGTCACCTGCGGGGCCGACACCACCTGCGAGACCAAGTGCGGTGCGGCGAGCCCGTGCTCGATGACCTGCGCGGGCAAGCCTTGCTCCCTCGACTGCGACGGCAAGAGCTGCGACCTCACGTGCAAGACCAAGGAGTGCAGCGTCAACTGCGACGACGGCAGCGGCTGCCGGCTCGAGTGCCACGACGGCTCGGACACGTGCTCGATACTCGGCTGCCCGGAGGCGGTGCAGGAGCTCGACTGCACGGGCTTCACCCTCAAGCTCTGCAAGCGGCCCGGCGAGAGCTGCTGAGCCGAAGGCTCGCCTCCCGAGCCCACTTCGGGCCATGATGGCGGCGCTCGTGCACGATCTGGACCCCCGCCCCGGAATGGTCATCTCCGGCCGCTACCGGCTGGACGCGCGGATCGGCGAGGGCGCCTTCGGCCAGGTCTTCCGCGCCACGGACCTGAAGGACGGCGCCGGGGTCGCCCTGAAGCTGCTCTCGGCGGAGAGCGTGGACGCCGCCGGACTCGAGCGCTTCCGGCGCGAAGCCGAGCTGGCGACGAAGCTCCAGCACCCGAACACCATCCGCCTGATCGGCTTCAACCTGCGGTCCCAGGCGATGCCGTTCATCGTCTACGAGCTGCTGGAGGGCGAGCCGCTCAAGAGCCTGATGAGCCGCGAGGGCCCGCTGGCCGAGGCCCGCGCCGCCGCCATCACCATGCAGGTGCTGCGGAGCTTGATGGAGGCGCACGAGGTCGGCATCGTCCACCGCGACATCAAGCCAGGCAACGTGTTCGTGTGCAGCGACGAGTCCCGGCTCGGCTCGATCAAGGTGCTCGACTTCGGCATCGCGAAGAGCGTGGACGGCACCGAAGCGCAGGTGACCGCCGCCGGCATCCTGGTGGGAACGCCGCGCTACATGCCACCCGAGCAGATCCGCGGCGAGACGCCGATCCCGGCGATGGACCTGTACGCGACGGGGATGATGCTGGCCGAAATGCTCAGCGGCGAGCCGACCTTGACCTGCTCAGCGGCAGAGGCCTGCCTGGAGCAGCTCCGCCCCGAGCGCATCCCGTTGCCGCCGTTCCTCCAGAGCTCGCGGCTCTGGCCGGTGATCTGGCGCGCGACGGACAAAGACACTGCGACCCGCTACTCGACGGCGAACGAGATGCTCGGCGATCTGGAACGCGTCTACGACGGGCTGTCGCCCGCCCCGCTGATCGCGAGAGCGCCGCGTGAAGATGGCGCGCGCAGCTCCTTCGTCCCGACCACGGTGATGGCGAATCCCGAGCTCGCGCCCGTGGCATCCGGGTCGCCCGCCGAGGGCCGCAGCGTCACCTGGCTCGTGGCCGCGTTCTGCTTGTTCGCGCTGGCGATCGCGGGCACGGCCTACGGCCTGTACTGGATCCGCACGCAGGGGGCGCTCTGAGCCCTCGCGCGCGTAGCGGGCCGAGCGCGTCGCGCGCGCTCCGTGAGCTCGAGCGCATCGCGCGCGAGTACGCCGCGGGGCTCGCGCCGCGGAAGCGCGAGCTCCTGGCGCAGCTCGGCGGGGCTCGCTCGAGGAGCGCGCCCGAGCTCTTTCGCCTTCACGAAGTCGCGTGCTTTCTGCGGGCCTACCCCGACGACGCAGCTGTGCTCGCCGCGGCGCGCGAGGTGCTGGAGGTCTTCGCGTCGCGCCCGGACCTCGGGCGGCACGCGAAGCGCCTGTCCGACAGCGGCATCGCCGGGACGAGCCTGCACTTCCCCTTTCACTGGGTCACGGCGCGCTGGCTCGCCGAGCGCTGGCCGGCTCAGCTCCACGTCGACTGGCAGGCGCTGTCCGGCCGCGAGCGCGAGCGCTTCGAGCAAGTGCTGCCGCTGCTCCTACCCTACGCGGAGTGGCCCGACCCGGAGCTCGGCTTGTCGCCCCGGCAATGGCTCGAGCGACTGAAAGGCCCCCGGGAGACCGACGCGACGTTCCTGATCCGGCGCTTCGCCGCGCTCGGCGTGGGCCCGCGCGAGCGCGAGAGCCTGTTCCACGACCTGGGAAAGCCGCTGCGCCTCGACGCCGCACCTGGCTCGCCGTCGCGCAGCACGGCCTGGCTCGCTGGCGGCGAGCCGGTGTTCCAGTGCCGGCCGCTGTCGCGGGCCCGCCCGCCCGTGGCCCAGAGCGTGCGCCGGCGCCTGCGTTCGGTCGAGCCGCTCTCGCGCCGCGATGGGCAGCAGGTCATCGAGCTCGCCCGCACGTCGCTGATCAGCCGCGGTCGCGATCTGGACGGCATCATGTACGCCAGCCCGGACGACGTTCGGCTCATCGACGCGGGCGGCGGGCTCAGCTTGGCTTGCTTGGGCCTCGCTCCCGAGCATCGCGCCCTGGTCGAGACCTTGTACGTGTTCCTGCTGCTCAAGAACGGCGTGCCCGTCGGCTATTACCAGGCAGCGCTCTTGTTCGAGTCCGCCGAGGTGAACTACCACGTCTTCACCACCTTCCGCGGCGTGGAGACCAGCGAGCACTACGTGCGCGCCTTGGGCGTGGTGCACCAGCTGTTCGGCTCGAACGCCTTCGCGGTGCACCCCTACCAGCTCGGACACGAGAACCGGGATGCGCTGAGAGCCGGCGCCTTCTGGTTCTACCGCAAGCTGGGCTTCGCCCCGGAGAACCCCCGCCTGCTCGCCACGCTCCGACGCGAGGAGCGCCTCGCCCGGCGCGATCCGGCGTACCGCTCGTCCCCGAACGCGCTCCGCAGGCTGGCCTCGGACTACGTCTTCCTCTACCTCGGTCAGCCCCGAGACGACATCGCGGGCAAGCTTCCACTCTCCGCCTTTTCCCTCGCAGTCAGCGACTTCCTGGCGGCGCGCTTCGGCTCGGATCGGGAGCGAGGCCTGCGCGTCTCCGCCCGAGAGCTCGCCGAGCTGACCGACACGCGACTCGCGGATCTGTCCCGCACCGAACGCCTGGCCTGGGAGCGCCTGGCACCGCTCGCCCTGGCCCTGCCCGGCGTCGGCGACTGGAGCCGCCGCGAGCTGCACGCTCTAGCCGAGCTGGTGCGCGCCAAAGGCGCGGTCCGAGAAGAAGAGTTCGCCCGTCAGCTCGACCGGCATGGGCGCGCGCGGCGGGCCCTGCTCGAGCTCGCCGCGAACGTCACCTGGCCAGCGCGTGAAAACGCTCGTGCACGGCGGTGAAGCGCGCGTCGAATTCCGCGCGCCCTTCCTTCGCGCACTCGTCCCCGAGGGCCTTCACGGCGGCGGTGAGCTCGGCGTCCTTGGTCCCGTCGGCCTTCTCTTGCAGCTTCGCGACCTCCGCGCAGGTCTTGTCGGCGCGGCCCGGTCCCTTGTCCATGTGCCAGAGCGGAGAGAGCACCGCGTGGAAGTCCTTCAGCTCCGGTGAGAGCTTGTCGGGGTCCTTGTGCTCTGCACCGTGGCCGTGGCCGTGGCCTTGGCCTTCGCCGTGGTGCGCGCCGTGGTGATGGCCGGAGGGCGGCGACTCCGCAGGCGGTGATCCACCGCAAGCGACGAGAGCGAGCGCGGCGAACGGAACCGAGAGCAGTCGAAGGGTCATGGCGCGCGGACCCTAGTCGAAGTCGAGCTCAGTTGGCGACGACCACGGGCGGGGGCGACTGCGCATCGGTTGCGGCGTCGGGGACCTCGCGCACGCCGCCATCGGGGCGCGCGGTCTTCCCGCCCGCCTGGAGCCCGCCGCTGTAGTCCGTGGGATCGGGATCCACGGCGCGTCCCGGATCGTCGTCGTTGGCGCTCGGCACCTCCAGATCCGCGCCCGGGGCTCCTGCCGCGCCGGAGGCTCCGCCCGCGGCCTCGGGCTCATCGGCCCCGGGCACCTCGGGCTGCGGGTTCATGTCGCAGCCGACGATCAGCGAAAACGCCAATAGAACGAGGACGAGCCAGCGCATGGCGCACCCCTGGTGCAAGAAAGGGCGGCTCCCGAGAGCCGCCCCGGCAGTGGGCCACGGAACCGGCCCGCGCGCAACCGAGCCCGGTTGGGCTGCAGAGACGCCCCGCTTCACGGCACGCGCCAGGTCGGGTACCTCATGGGGCGCTCCGATCGAAGCCCTGGGGCCTGCGCCGGGGGCTCGGAGGGGCGGCCCGGCATGAAAGAGGTCGACTTCTACGGCTTGCCCCGGCCCGTACAGGACCGGCTGCTCGAAGCGCTCAGCGGGCGCTTCGAGCCCCGTCCCATCCTCCACCGGCTCGGGACGAAGTCGCAGGCCATCCGCTGGATCGGCGTCGCAGCCGCGGCCACCGTCGCCGTCGCGCTCGTCGCCCTGGTCGGGCTCGGCAACTCGGGCAGCGCGCTGGCGCTCCATCCCCTGCCGGTGCTCGCCCTGTACGCGGCGCTGCTCTCGGCCGTCGCGGTCGGGCTGCTCTCCGCCCTGGAGATCAAGTCCCGCTTGGGCGACTTGCCGTTCAAGCCCGGAGTCTATCTGTTCGGCGCGGAGCTGCTCGACGCGCGCGACAGCCGCTTCCGCGTCCATCCGCTCGACAGCCTGACGAAGGTGGCGAAGGGCCCCGCCGGCATGGTCACGCTCGTGTTCGGCTCCGAGGAGTTCCAGCTCTCTCTGGCCGATCCGGCCCGCGCGCAGGAGGCCGTCGATCTCGTCGAGGCGGCGCGAGCACGGCTCCCGAGCCTGGACGCCAAGGCCCGCTTCGAGATCGATCCGCTCCAGCCGCCAGCGGTCGTCAGCCCCCTGGCGCCGACCGCTCCGCTCGCGCGCAGCGCCCCGATCTGGGAGAGCCAGCGCTGGCTCGTCGGCATCGCGCTCGGCTGCGCCCTCGGGGGCGCGCTCTTCTGGCTGCGCAACACCTCCAGCGACAACCGCATGCTGGCCGCGGCGCAGGCCAAGAACGACGTTGCCTCCTACCGCGGCTATTTGGCCCGGGGAAAGCGCCACCGCGACATCGTCTCGGAAGTGCTCCTGCCCCGGGCGGTGCTCAGGGTGGCCGTCGAGCAAGGCACGGTAGCTGCCATCGACGACTTCATCCGCGAGTACCCCAAGACCGGGATTCAGCCGGAGGTGGACGCGGCGAAGAAGAACGCCATGGTCGCCGAGCTCGAGCGCGCCAAGGCCAAGGGCACGCTGGCCGCGCTGCTCGACTTCGCCGAGCAGCACCCGGACCACGGCTTGAACGACGCGTTTGCGGAGGCGCGTCGCGCCCTGTTCGCGCGGGCCAAGGCCCGCTACCGCAAGGAGATGGCGGACGGCGGAGAGGACCACGCCGAGCTCGTGGACAAGCTGATCGCGTTCGCGGAGAAGACCGGCGCCACCAAGACCGCAGAAGGGCACCGCGGCCCGTCGGTGGAGATCCGCTTCCAGCGCCAGGCCTCGAAGACGCTGGGACGCGCCGACGCCGCCATCCGCAAGAACCCGATGTTCAACGGCGCCGCCAGCTACCCGGCGCAGTACTTCGAGCCCAAGCGCCTCGAGCCCAGCGAGACCGAGCTGGCGAAGGCGCTGGCGGAGCGCTTCGGCAAGGTCTTCGAGCCCGAGATCCTGAGCTTCGTGGTGGGACCGCCGGTGGAAGGCGAGTCCGAGGAGGCTCCGGAGGTGAAGGTCCCCACGCTGGTCATCAGCCACCGCCTGGAGTGGTCCGGGGGCGCGGTGGCGCGGGACAAGCCCCGCGGCGTGTTCATCGGCCTCTTGCTGTTCTTCCGCACCACCTTCGTCGTGCCCGGCGATAGCGCGCCGCTCAAGAGCAAGTTCACGGCCGGCGAGAACGTGTCCCACGAGCTGATCGCCAAACACGCGGATCAGCCCTCCGCCGGGGCCCTGGAGGCCGCGGTGTACGCGAGCATGCTGAAGAGCGCCTTCGATCAGTTCCGCGGCCGCTACCTGGCCAAGTGGTTCAAGAACCCCTGAGCTCTCACTCGATGCCGAGCTCTCCGAGCTTGTAGTACAGGCTGCGCCGGCTGATCCCGAGCAGTCGCGCCGCCAGGTTCCGGTTTCCGCCCGCCTTCTCCAGCGCGCGCTGGATGGCGCGCCGCTCGGCCTTCTGCACCGCGAGCGACAGGTCGATGACCGAGCTCTCGAGTGAGATCTTCGGCGCCAAGCCCTCCGCCTCCGCGAAGCCCGCGGGGCCCGCCTGCCGCCCGAGCTCCCGCTCGACGTCGGCCCGGCGGATGCGCGGCCCCTTGTTCAGCACCACCAGGCGCTCGATGAAGTTCTGGAGCTGGCGCACGTTGCCGGGCCAGCGCTCGGCGCGCAAGAGCTCGAGCGCGTCCACGTCCAGCGCGATGCCCGCGCGACCGTTGGCCCGCGCGACGCTGTCGCAGAAGTGCAGGGCCAAGGCCTCGACGTCCTCCGCCCGAGCGGCGAGCGGCGGCACCTCCAGCGAGACCACGTTGAGCCGGTAGAACAGATCGGCGCGGAAGCTCCCTGCCTTGACCATCGCCGCCAGATCGCGGTGCGTCGCCACCACGAAGCGCACGTCGGCGCGCAGCGTCTCGGTGCCCCCGAGCCGCTCGTACTCGCGATCCTGGAGCACGCGCAGGAGCTTCACCTGCGTGGCCGCGCTGATGTCGCCGATCTCGTCCAGGAACAGCGTGCCGCCTTCGGCCAGCTCCACCCGCCCCGGCTTCCTGGCGGTGGCGCCGGTGAAGGCTCCTTTCTCGTAGCCGAACAGCTCGCTCTCGAGCAGGTTGTCTGGGAGCGCGGCGCAGTGGACCTTCACGAACGGACCGGCGCGGCGCGGGCTCAGCTGGTGGAGCTGGCGCGCCACCAGCTCCTTGCCGCTGCCGCTCTCGCCGCGCACCAGCACCGTGGCCACGCCGTCCGCCGCGCGGCGCAGCGTCTGCGCCAGGTCCTGCATCGCCTTGGAGCCACCGATCATGCGCAGCTCGGGCGGCATGACCATGGAACGCGGGGGCTCTTCGTCGTCCACGGTCGCGCCGCGCAGCACCTTGCTCACCACGTAGCTCACCTCTTCGCGCTCCAGCGGCTTGCGCAAGAAGTCGGCCGCCCCGGCCCGTACCGCAGCCACGCCGTCACCCACCCGCCCCGGCTCGACCATCACCACCACCGGCAGGTTGGCGTCGAGCTTCTGCACCTCCGCCACCAGCTCGCCGATGGTGATGTCGGGCAGCGTGATGTCACACACCAGTGCGTCGAAATCGCCGGCCCGGAGCAGGCCCAGCGCGGACCAGCCGTCCTGCACCCGGCGCGGCACGACGCCCGCGTCGGCCGCGAGCCCCGCCAGCTCGTGAGCCGCAGCGTCGTCGGTCGCGGCGATCAGGAGGCTCAGGCTGCGCGGACGCATGAGTTTTTCTAGCGCAGCTCGCCCTTCGCTGCGATAGCAATGTCCCGTGCTGCGCGTCCAATACCTGAACCGCCGAGGTCATCGTATCGCCTACGCCCTCAGGGGTGCGCCCGAGGCTCCGCCGCTGCTGATGATCCGCGGCCTCGCGCGCACCAGCCGGCACTGGGGCGCCGTCCTCGGCGAGCTCGAGCAGAGCTTCCGGTTGGTGCTGATCGACAACCGCGGCATCGGCAAGAGCGGCGTCCCGCTCTTGCCCTTCTCCACGCGCGACATGGCGGACGACGCGGCAGCGCTCCTCGACTGGCTCGACATCGACGCGGCGAGCGTGCTCGGAGTCTCGCTGGGCGGCATGATCGCCCAGGAGCTCGCGCTCCGGCACGGCGACCGGGTGGCCAAGCTGGTGCTCGGCTGCACGCGCGCCGGGGGTGGTACGGGCGTGCCGCTCGACTGGCGAACGGCGCTCCGGCTGGTGGCGCCCATGCGGCTGCCCGCCGAGCAGGCCATCCGCAAGACGGCGGCACTGATCCTGTCCCCGGACTTCCAGCGCGAGTCTCCCCACGTCGTGGACGAGTGGGTGCAGATCGCGCGGGAGCTGCCGCCCAGCCGGCGCGGCGTGATCTACCAGCTCTTCGCCGCCGCGCGCCACGACGCCAGCACGCGCCTCGGGCAGCTCCGCATGCCGACGCTGGTGGTCACCGGTGACGCCGACGTCTTGATTCACGCCGACAACTCGGCGCACCTGGCCCGCGCCATCCCCGGCGCGCGCCTCGCGACGCTGCCCGGCGCGGGCCACGACTTCCCGACGGAGCGGCCCCGGGACACGGCGCGCCTGGTACGCGAGTTCTGCCTCGAGGAGTGACGCGAGCTACTGGCACTTCGAGCCGTCGAAGCACTTCCCGCTCGGGCACTGGCAGGTCTTCACTTCGTGGCTGTTCGCAGGCGAGCAGCCGCAGGCGCCGGTGACGCAGGTGTTGGGGAAGTCGGAGGTGCTGGTGCAGCACAGCCCTTTGCTGACCGTGCCGCCGGAGCTGGTGCAGCCCGCTTCAGCGCCGCTGAACACGCACTGCCCGCCTGAACACGCTACCGGCGGCGGCTGGATGCACGAGGGCACCGGGCAAGGGTTCTTCTGCTCCCAGGCCGTGCAGTGCTTCGTCCACGCCGCGGCGCGTGCGTCCGACTCGGTCTTGGTCAGCGCGACCGTCGGGCACATCAGGCAGTAGCAGTCCGCCTCCGACGCCACGAGCTTGGTGTAGACGCTGGCCACGCAGTCGTTCGCGCTGCCACAGGTCGAGCTGCCGCCGGCACCACCCGCGCCTCCGGTCGCGCCGCCGCTGCCACCCGTCGCGCCGCCGCTGCCACCCGTCGCGCCGCCGCTGCCACCCGTCGCGCCGCCGCTGCCACCCGTCGCGCCGCCGCTGCCGGCGCTGCCGCCCACCGAGCCGCCGGCGCCCCCCGTGGCGCTCGAGCCCCCGGTCGAGCTGCCGCCGCTACCGCCGCCTTCACTCTCGCCGCCACACGCCGTGAAAAGTGCAGCCACCAAGCCAACCGAAATCAAGCGTCGCATCACGAAGGCCTCCGATCCGGCGGATGTCGTAGCACGTTGCGGCATTCGCTTCACGGACCTAGAGTCCCGCGCATGGCACAGACCACGGTCGTTCTCGACACGAGCTTCGGCAGCATCACCCTCGCGCTCGACGCCGAGCGCGCACCCAAGAGCGTCGCGAACTTCCTTCACTACGTGGACGCGGGCCACTACGACGGCACGATCTTCCACCGCGTGATCGACGGCTTCATGGCGCAGGGCGGCGGCTACACCACCGACTTCGAGCGCAAGCCCACGGTCGCTCCGGTGGAGAACGAGGCCGACAACGGGCTCAAGAACCAGCGCGGCACGGTGGCGATGGCCCGCACCAGCGATCCGCACTCCGCCACCGCGCAGTTCTTCATCAACGTGAAGGACAACACCTCCCTCGACCACAAGGGCAAGAACGACGCGGGCTGGGGCTACACGGTGTTCGGGCAGGTCGTCGCCGGCATGGACGTGGTCGATCGGATCAAGGCGGTGAAGACCGGCGCCGCGGGCCCCTTCACCAAGGACGCCCCGCTCGAGGCCATCGTGATCAAGAGCGCCCGGCGCGGCTGATGTCGCTCGCCGAGATCGCCCCGACCGCCCACTACACGGCCTACGTCTGGCACCGGCTCGGCTTTCCCCACGCCGAGCACTTCGCCACCCCGACCGGTCGCCGGCTGTTCTGGTCGTTCCGTTTCGCGGGGGAGTGGCTGGCCGTGGCGCACCCGACGGTGCCGTCGATGTTGCAGTATCTGGAGCTCCGGCACCGCTCCATCGAGCTGGCGCTGGAGGAGGCCCGGCCGGATCGCGTGGTCGAGCTGGGCGCGGGCCTCTCGCGGCGCGGGCTCACCTGGGCGGCGGACCGCGGCGTGGACTACGTCGAGGTCGATCTGCCGCACATGGTCAGCGCGAAGCGCGAGCTCATCCGGGCCCGCGTGCCGCAGGCGGTGCGCGAGCGCGCGGGATCCCGCCTGCGCCACGAGGCCGTGGACGTCTTGGGCCCCGACTTCGAGCGCTGGCTTGTCGACACGCTGGAGGGCGCCGAGCGTCCCGTGGTGATCGCGGAGGGCGTGCTGGGCTACTTCGAGCTCGGCGACCGCGAGCGCGTCGCGGCTGCCGTGGCGCGCGCGCTGGCAGGCCGCGGCGCCTTCGTGTGTGACCTGCGCTCTCGCGAGGGCGGGCAAGCCGTCGCGGCCGCCGCCAAGCTCCTGCGCGCCGGCATCTGGCTGGTGACGCGCGGGCGCGGCGCCCGTGAGGACTTCCCGAGCACGCAGGCGGTCGAGCGCTACTTCGAGCAGGCGGGTTTCGGCCGCGCGGAGCCCGTGCCGGTCGAGCGCGCCGCGCCCCATCTCCTGCGACTGCGTTCACCCGCCCGCGTGTGGCGCGCCACGCGCTGACTCAGACGCCCAGATCGAAGCCCTGCTCGGCCAGCGCCGCCCGGGCGCGATCCGCGCGCTGACAGGCACCGATGGACAGCGCCGCGAGCAAGCCGCCGACGAAGGCCGCCAGGCCGACGATCAGCGAGAGCAGCGAGAAGTAGCCCCAGCTCAGCGAGAGCAGCGTGAAAGCGCCGGTGAGCAGGGCCGTCACGGCACAGAGCACGAAGCCGGCGACCGCCGCCCAACCCCGCGCGCGCGACAGCTTCCAGCCGACCACCGCGCTGGCCACACCCAGCGGGAGCAAGAGCGCGGGCAGGAGCCAGTGCCAGGAGAGAAAGCGAAGGTTCGTCAGCGACTGCACGGCATACAGGACCGTGAAGACGCCGAGCACGAGCACGACTCGGCCCGCGACGACCGCAACCAGCGGGGGGGCCGCCGCGGAGATCTCGGCGTCTGCTTGGGCAGAAGCTCTGGGCGTTGGGAGCACGGCCTGCATGGGGATCGCTGACGAACCGTTCGGCACCTGCTACGCGCGCGGCCGGCCCGGTCTTCCCTCAGCCCAAGGCTCGGGTGATCAACGCCTGAAAGTGTGCGATCAGGCCCTCGGATTCGGGCAGGAGCCGACCGCGCTCGGGCAGACCCGCGCGCACGCCGGCCTGCACGCGCTCGACCAGCGCCTTGTCCTCCACACCGACCTGGTCGTCGAAGGCGAGCATGTCGGCGATCCAGGCGTCGTCGGCATCGGGCCCGACGAAGTAGTCCAAGAAACGCGCCGTGCGCTCCGGCGAGCGCGGCAAGAGCGGGCCAATGGAGAGGTTCTGCCGGCCGGGGTACACGTTGACGATCGTACCGGGGAACAGCAGGTGAAACTGTGCGCGCTGGACCGTGCCGGTCGCGTCGTAGAGCGACGAAGATCCCGGGCGCGGCGCGCAATACTGGCTCAGCCGCGTGGCCTGCGCCTCGAGCAGGTAAGCCTCGGGCGACACGTCCATCACCGCGGAGAAGCCGGGGTGAGCGACGGGGCAGTGGTAACACTCCAGGTAGTTCTCGGCGACGATCTTCCAGTTCGCCGCCACCTCGGACTCGGAACGTCGCAAGAAGCGGAGCGACTCGAGCTCGATGCCCGCGCCGGCCAAGCGCTCGGGAACGTCACCCAGCGTGTCGCTCAGAGGCGGCGCGTCGGGATCGGGGTTCGCGAACAGGAGCGGTCCCCAGGTCTCGAGGCGGAGCGGCACGAGCCCCAGGTTCTCGCCTGCGACCGGCGTGAGCCGCGGCGCGCGGAGCAGCTGGCCGTCCAGGCCGTAGGTCCAGGCGTGGTACGGGCACTGGAGCGTCGAGCGCTCCCCCGAGCCGTCGCAGATGGTGGAGCCGCGGTGCCGGCACACGTTGACGAACGCGCGGAGCGCGCCTGCTTCGTCGCGCACCAGCACCACGGGCAGGTCCCCGGCGAAGGTCGCCCGGAAGCTGCCGGGCCGCGGCAGCTCGCCGGCGTGGCCGACGTACTGCCACGAGCGCCGAAAGATCCGCTCCTGCTCCGAGCGAAAGGTGGCTGGCTCGGAGTACCAGCTGAACGGCAGCGTCTCGGTCGGCGCCGAGCTCACGCCTTCGCGGGCTCTTCGCTGCGCCGCATGATGCGGTTCGAGATCATCACGTACGCGACGAAGCCGACGACGAGCACCGGCAGGATGTAGAGCAGATCGCGGCTGGCCATCGCCTTGCCGCGGTGGACCAGCTCCGCGTAGCTCATGCTGGCGGTGGTGGCGCCCAGGTAGTAGCCGATACCGGTGAGGATGGCGACCCAGATCCCCGCGCCGAGGCCGGTCCAGAGCGTGAAGCTCTTGAGGGGCATGCGCGAGATGCCGGCCGGGATCGAGATCAGCTGGCGAATCGCCGGTAGGAGACGACACACGAACGTCGCGCCCGCGCCGTAGCGCCGGAAGATCTCCTCCGCGCGGTCGAGCTTGGGCTTGGGCAGGAAGAAGTACTTGCCGTACTTCTCGAGGAACGGTGTGCCGAGCCAGGAGAACAGGAAGTAGTTGACGTAAGCTCCGGCGAGCGAGCCAGCGGTGCCGGCGATGACGGCGACGAAGGCGTCGAGCACGGGTGAGCCGAAGCTGAGCTCGCCGCGCGCCGCCAGGAAGCCCGCGGGGATCATCACCACCTCGCTGGGAAACGGAATGAACGAGCTCTCCACGGTCATGAAGAGCAACACCAAGAAGAAGCCCCAGGTGGGGGCGTGGGTGGCGGCAGTCTGGATGTACTGGATCAAGGCTTCGGTCACGGATTCACCCCAAAAGTGCCGAGGCAACTAGCGCAGGAAGCGCCCGAAGTCGAAACTTCGGCGGCCGCCCCTGGGAAATCCGTCACTTGACCACGGTCTTGCAGCCGAACAGGACGTCGATCTGCACGTTTCCGGAGGCCAGGCCCGCCTGCTCCGCGGCGCTGCACGAGGCCGGGCACAGGATCACCTTGGTCGGCTTGACCGGGTCGTCGTAGTACCAGCCGCCGCTCTGATCGCAGGCGGCGGCGCCGGTCACCTGGTAGATGGGCGTGGTGCCCCCGCCGCCGGTCACGCCTACGTTCACCTTGGTCGGATCGAGGCTGCCCGTCTTGGGCGTCGGCAACAGGAGCTCGCAGGACAGCTTGGAGTTTTTCTCGACCGCGGTGGCGACCGCGTCGAAGAACGGCGTCCACGCGCTGGCGCCGGCGCAGATCTGTGCGCGCACGCCGCCCGTCTTCAGCACCAGCTGGGTGTAGGTGGGCCCGGAGCTCGGCGGCTGCGAGCCGCCGGGGTACGTGCACTTCACGTTGGGGTCGGTGGTCGAGCCCCAGCCGTAGAGCCCGCTGAAGAGGTAGTCGGTGAACAGCCCACCCCAGCTCGGGTCGAGGATACCGGGCGGTAGCGTCAGCGAGTTGAACGGGTTCTTGCCGCCGGCGAAGGTTTCGAAGTCCGACGCCGAGAGCCGCGCGTTGTCGTCGCTCACCACGACCAGCGTCTTGGTGGCGTTCGGCCGGAGCCACTGCTTCCACGGCTCGCCGCCCCGCTCCTCGCCTTCTTTGTAGCCGGCGGTCTGGCCCAGCGTGCCCAATATCTGCTCGAGCGGCTGGGTGCTGCGAATGTCGATGCTCGACTGGAAGAAGCGCGTACCGTTGCCGCAGTTGGCGTCGCCCGCCAGTGGCGGCGGGATGCACACGGCGTAGCGATTGGAGCCGCTCACGACCACCGGGTTCGTCTTGCTGCGCAGGCTCAGCATGATCACGCGGTAGTCGAGGCTCTTGCCGGCGATCAGGGCGCTGAACGCGTTCAAGCCCTGGGTCACCTGATCGATGGCGGGCTGCATGCTGACCGAGTTGTCGACGGCCCAGATGATGTCCACGGGCAGAAGCTCGGGCGTCGCCTTCTCCGTGGCCACTGCGCAGGCGGCGTCGGGATCGAAGGCCGCGTCCAGATCGGCGTCGGTGCCGGCCTCGATGTTCAGGCCGCCGCCGGTGCCGCCGCTGCCGCTGGCGCCGCCGCCACCGCCGCTGCCGCCGCTACCGCCGCTGCTCGCGTCGGGCCCCGCGTCGAGGCCCGCGCCGCCGCCCGAGCTCGCGCCGACTCCGCCTCCTTCCGCCGCGCAGCCCACCCCGAGCGCGAGGCCCAGGCTCGAAGCGGCCAAGAGCCATCGCAGCATGACTTACAGCCTAGCGCGGCGGCGCTGCCCCGGGAAGCCGGGCCCGAGGTAAGCTCGGGTAGGTGAACTGCGTCCGCTGCGCCAAACCTCTTCAGAAGCCGTGTGCCGGCATCGCCGTCTTCGTCGCCGGCGACGAGTACGTCTACTCGTACTTTTGGTGCGACGACTGCGGCAGCTACTCCGTGGAGGGCTACCACGACCGCTTCATGGGCGACTCCGAGGTGTTCGCGCTCCCGTCCATCCCGCGCGAGGAGGGCGACCGCGCGGTGGCGTTGATCCGCGCCTGCCCGGAGCCCGGGAACAAGCTGTGCGACTGCGCCTCGCACCGCGCGCTCTACACCGGACGCGTCGGACCGGTGTGAGGCTCAGGGCCGCAGCCGCACCCAGAGCTCGGGCCGCGGGTTGCCGGTGCCGGTCGGGGCCCCCCGCTTCGCAGCCAGCGTGAACCCGGCGACCTGAGCGGAGAAGCCGGGGGCACACGCCGGCTCGAGCACCAGCATCTCCGCGCGCGTTGCCAGCTCGGCGAGCTGAGCAGGAGGGCCGAGCGCGGTGCGCGGCGCAGGGTAACGTCCGCGCTCGGGTCCGAAGCTCGGCGCCGTCAGATCGGCGAGCTCGTAGAGTCCGCTCTTGGGCGACTTGCAGGCGGCCACCAGGACGGTGCTCCGCGGGCGAGGCGGCGGCGGTGCTTCCCGCAGCGGCACCAGGAAATGACCGCCGACCAGCCGGCGCTCGCCCGTCGCGTTCAGCACGAAGTCGAAGAAGGTCAGATCCCCGGCCAGGCTGTCCCAGCCGCGGCTGCGCTCCGGCTGCCAGGCGATGTGGGTCACCTTCATCGACGAAAGGAGCGCGTGAACTTCCGGCGGGCCCGCGAGCGTGCCGTAGCTGATGCCAAACTGGTACGTGAGCCAGTCGGTGAGGCTGGGCACGCCCACGCCCAGGTGCGCGTGGTTCTCGTGCAAGAGCAGCCGGGCGCTCTTCGGCAGCGCCTTCCGGAGCGCGACCATGTCGCCCTCGAACACGAAGCGCTCGGTGTACTGCTTCTTGTAGCCGGCCTCGAGCAGGTCCAGGCTCTTGATCGCGGCCGAGCCCGCCATGGCGTGGGTGCGGATGAAGTAGACGTCTCCGCCCCAGACCACCTGAAGCGCGAGGAGCGCCGCGGTGAGGCCCTTGCCCACCAGGCGCGTCGTGCGCCACACGAGCACGACGACCGCCGCGACCACCGCGGTCATCAGCGGGACCAACCCCTGGAGGTAGCGGTCCTGATGGTGCACCCAGTACCAGGCGAACAGGCCCAGGTGCACCCAAACGACCAAGAGCCAGATCCTGCGCGTCCCCTTCAAGAACGGAAGGCACAGGAGGAGCAGCGTGAACAGCGAGCCGAAGACCGGCAGCTTGCCGTGGAACTGCGGGTAGTCGTTGTTCACGAACGAGAACGTGGCGAGCGTCTTCAGCGTCTCCAGCACGCCGGCGAGGCCCGCCACGGGGCGCGCGAACTGGTGCTCCACGTAGCCGTATTGGTAGAGGTAGGCCGCGTCGCTGGTCCACGGCTGGCCCTGGAAGTAGCGGAACCCGACCGGATAGAACGGGTCGTGGTGCCAGATCAGGTTCTTCAGCCAGAGCGGCGCCGTGAACACCAGGCAGGCAAGAGTGGCAGCGGCCGGACCGGTCAGCCAGCGCAGGCGCGCCTCCGGGCTGGCCCGGCGCACGCGCCACAGGGCGACCGCCGCCGCCACGGCGACCGCCGCGACCGGCGTCGGGATCAACATCATCGCGATGGACTCTTTGGTCAGCGCTGCGGCGCTGAGCAGCGCACCGAGTGCCACGCAAGCGCGCGGGCCGAGCGAGTCCACCACCCGGAGCAGCACCAGGAAGATCGCCGGGCCGAACGCGGCGCCGACGTGATCGGCGCCCACGCTGAGCGACGAGTCGTAGAGGAACGTGCCTGGGAACAAGAAGCGCGCCGGCCAGACCCAGCCGGGTCGCGCCCGCGGCACCAGGCGCCGCACCATCGCCGGGATCCCGACCACCGTGGTCATCAGGAACACCCCCAGCTCCAGGTGAGCGCACAGCTCCACGCGGTCGAAGAGCAGGCTGCGGGGCAAGAGAAATCCCCACGCGTAGACGAAGCTGGTGATGTGCGGCCGGGTGGAGAACGACCAGCCCTCGTCGAAGCGGCGCACGCCGTGGGAGGCCACGTAGTCCTCGGCCAGGGCCAGGTGCTTCCAGCGCGCGTCGAACTGCACGTTGTGCGGAGAGAGGATCAGGAAATAGATCATCCCGATGCCGAGCACGCCGAACAGAAGCAGGAGCGCGCTCGTCACGGCGGAGCGGCGCCCGGCGCCAAGCTGGCCGGCCCGACGGAAGACCTTTCGTCCGAGCCGCACGGCGGGCTTCGCCCCGGCGGCCAGGAAGACCGCGGGCAGCGCGAAGAACAGCGGCCAGTAGTACAGGCGAAGGAGCCCGAGCACGAACATCGAGAGCTCGAACGCGAACAGCCCCAGGGCGAACGCGACGAACACCCGCTCGTGCAGGCGCGCGGAGAGCCCCGCCAGCCGGACCAGCCGCAGGCCCAGGGACGTGCAGCTCGCCACGAACAGGAGCACCGCGGCCCAGTAGCCGGCGTAGCGCCAGAACAGCCATTTCTGGATCGGGTAGTGACCGTGCGCGACCCAGGCGAAGAGCGCGATGCCGGCCACGAGCGCGAAGACCACGCCCAAGCGGCGCGCGAGATCGAGCCAAAGCCGGCGGTCGCCACCCGAGTCGCTCATCGAGGTCGCGACGCTAGCATTTGTCGCTTTGCCGGGTCACACGCTGACGCGCACGCCTTGCTCGAGCGGGACGATCACCGACGCGGCACGGTCGAAGTCGTCCGGGTAGTGGATCAGACGCATCTTGGCGCGGAGCTCCGCCGGCAGTCGCGCGAGCTCCGCGTAGGGCGTGTGAACGCCGTGGTTCGTCTCGTGCACGACCAGATCGGCGCGCGCGAGCCAGGCGACCAGCTCGGGGTCGAAGGACGTGTCGGCGCTGATGCCCAGGCTCCGCCCTGCCGCCGTGATGCGGAGCGCGGTGGTGGGGACGTGATGGCGCGTCGCGCGGCACTCGATGCGGAACGGCCCGAGCGCGAGCGGGCGCTCGAAATCCAGGGATTGGAGCTCGAAGTAGTCGTCGAGGCCCATGTCCCGCGGGCTCTCGGCGTCCGCGTCGAGCAGCGCCTCCATGCCAGCGGCCAGGTGCCCCTCCCAGAGCCGCGCGCGCACGCTCGGGTGCAGCACCAGGCGAGCGCGCCGGCCGAGCACGAAGCGCGAGAAGTAGCCGAAGCCCTCGAGCCCGGAGGCGTGATCGGCGTGTAGGTGCGTGAGCACGACGGCCGACACGTCTCCGACGTCCACGCTGCCCGAGGTCGCCTCGCAGAGGAGCTTCCGGATCGGGTGCGGGCAGTCCACCAGGATGCGCTCCCCGCTCGCCTCGACCAGCAGGCAGGACGAGTACCAGCGCGCGCTGAATGCGTCGCCGACGCCGAGCGGCACGAAGGAGAGCTCGCTCACCGCGCGCTCCCGCCGAGCCGCCGCTCGAGCTCCGCCAGCACCTCTCGGGAGCAGTGCCGGCTCAGATCCTCGCCGCGCCGAGCCAGCTCTTTGAGCGCGCTCGACGAGACCTGAGACAGCGCCGGCTCCGCCGGGATCAGCACGGTCTGGAGCTCCGGTGCGAGCGCCATGTTGACGCGCGCGAGCTCGGTCTCGGGAGCAGCGTCCGGAGCACCCCTGAGCCCTCGCACCAAGAAGCTCGCCCCGATGGCGCGCGCGTAGTCCACCACGAGCCCAGAAGTAGCATCCACCGAGACGTTGGGCATCGCTCCGAGCATCTGGCGCGCGAGCGCTACGCGCTCCGCTTCGCTGAACAGCGCCTGCTTGTCGGGGTTCACGGCGATCAGCACCCGGAGGTGGGAGAACAGCTTGGCCGCCCGGCGTACCACCGAGGCGTGCCCGAGGGTGATCGGGTCGAAGCTACCTGCGTAGATCGCAATCGTCATCGCTCCTCCTCGCTCGGGCGCAGCACGCTCGCCGCGACGACCACCCCGCCGAGCGCGGCGAGGCCGGCGACGACGAAGTGCCAGAAGTAGCCCACCGCCTGGGCCAGGTAGCCGGACAAGGCGCTCGCGGCGCCGGTGGCGAGCACCACTGCGGAGGCCTGGAAGGTGTAGTCCGTGCCCTCGCGCCCGGGACGCGCTCGGTCCATCATCAGCGTGAACAACGCAGCCGTGGCCATGCCGCCGGTGAAGTGCTCCAGCGTGGCCACCGCCGTGATCAGACCGAGCGCGCTTCGGCTCGACGCCGGCAACGCGTAGAGCGCCACGGCCAGCGCTTGCACCAACCCGAAGCCGAGCAGCGCGCGGCGCCGTCCCAAGCGCCCGACCGCCCAGCCGCCGGCCAGCGCGCCGAGCAGGCCCGACGTGAAGCCGAGCGTCCCGAGCAACCAACCGATGTCGTCGAGGCCCAAGCCGGAGTCCACCAAGAACGGCCTGAGCATGCCGGTCCCGAGCGCGTCGCCGGTCTTGTACGCGAGGAGCACGCCGAGCCATGGTCCGAAGTGCTTGCCGAGCGCGAGCCACGCCGACCAGCGGAGCTCCGGGCGCGTGGCAGCCGCCGCCTTTGGCCAGCGCTCGCGGTGCGCCAGGATGGGCAGCGTCGCGAGCACGAGCAAGCCTGACATGACGAAGAACGCAGCGCGCCAGCCGAGCCGCGCGAACGCCAGGAGGAGCGCGCCGCCGCCCACGATCATGCCCACCCGATAGCCAGCCACCTGCACGCCGTTGCCGAGGCCGCGCTCCTGAGGCGACAAGAGCTCCACCGCCAGGCCGTCGGTCGCGACGTCCTGCGTGGCGGCAACCAGGTTCGTGAGCAGCACCCCGGCCAGGAGCCAGGCCAGGGCGCGCTGCGAGTCGGCGAAGGCGAGCGAGAGCGAGAGCAGCGCGGCGGCGAGCTGAAGGGGAACGATCCAGCTCTTGCGCCGCCCGAGCCCGCGGAAGCGCGCGTGGTCGACCAGCGGCGCCCACGCGAACTTGAGCGCCCACGGCAGCGCCAGGAGCGAGGACAGCCCGATCGCCGGCAGGCTCAGCCCGCGCTCCCGCAACAGGACGGGCAGCGCCTGGGTGAAAAAGCCGAAGGGGAGGCCCTGGGAGAAGTAGAGCGACGCCAGGAGGCCGAGCTTGGCGAGTGTGCTCCCCGCGCTCATCGGCGGGGCCCCTTCTTCGCACCGGCCACCAAGCTCTCAGCGATCCGACGCAGCATCGGCGACGCGAACCCGCTGGGCGTGGCCTGCGCCACGACCGAAAGCCGGTACGCGCCCTCGACGGCGGAGAGCAGCGCAGCCGCGATCGACGGAGCAGCCCGGGGATCGCGGCCCTCTTCGAGCAGCGTCTCGCGCACCAGACCCCCGAGCTCCGCGAGCTTGGAGCTGACCGCTCGCTCGTACGCGGCCCGCACCTCGGCGTCGCGCACGGCCTCGGCGCCGATGACCACCCAGCAGGCGACGGCGTCCGGATCTCGGTCGCGGCCCAGGGCCACGTGCGCGTCGAGGTACGAGCGGAGCCGCCCCCACGCGTCTCTCGACTTGCCGCGGCGGGCCAACCAGCGCGCGCCGACCCGACGCTCGAGCTCGTCGATGGCTGCGAGCAGGATCTCGCGCTTGTTCTCGAAGTGGTAGTGGACCAGCCCGGGGGCGAGGCCTGCCTCCGCCGCCACCTGCGCGACGGAGGCGCCGTCGTAGCCCGTCCGGGCCATCACGCGGATCAGCGATGCGACGATCTGGCTCTTTCTCTCGGCGGTGTTCGAGGGGCGGGCCATTGTAAGTTGGTTGACCAACCAAATAATAGCGAGGCTCAGAAGGCTGTCAACCCCGGGCGCCTCATGGGCGAGCCACGCGCGCGCGGCCCGGCTCCGAAGTACGAGGTGCGGTTCACCGCCCTGGTCTTGGTCGCGGCGCTGCTTCGCTGCTCGCTCCCCTCTGGCCCGCTCGTTCCGTGAAGGGATCCGTGGGGAACCGGCGTCGGCTACGCTTGTCCATGACCCCATGCGCGCGCCCTGGATCATCGCCCTGGTCGCGGCGGCCTGCGCCGGCCCCGAGCGGCCGCGCCAGACCGAGCCCGGTCCCAGCGCGACCCCTGCTCCTTCGCCGAGCGGACCGTCGGCGTTCGAGCGCCTGTACTTCCCGGCGGACGACGCGCTGTTCGAGAAGAAGAGGCCCGCGCGCCCGGGCGAGTGGCTCGACCGTTTCAAGGAGCCCGGTCAGAGCTTCTTGCGCTACCAGTCGAGCCGCCCCGTCCGCCCCAGCGCGGAACGGAACGCGCTGGTGCTGCAACCGCTGGGCAAGTTCGACGCCAGGCAGAGCGCTCTGCTCGGCAAGATGCGCGAGGTGATGGCCGCGTTCTTCGGCTTGCCCGTCGAGCTGCGCGCGGCGTTGCCGCTGCCCAAGAAGGGACAGCGCACGAAGACCGAGGGCACCCGCAGCTGGACGCAGCACTACACTCGCGTGCTGCTCGACGAGGTCCTCGAGCCGCGGGTGCCGAAGAACGCCGTCGTCTACGTCGGCGTCACGGTCGAGGACCTGTACCCGGATCCGACCTGGAACTTCGTGTTCGGGCAGGCCACGCTGGAACAGCGCGTCGGCGTCTACTCGCTGGCGCGCTTCTTCCCGGAGTTTTGGGGTGAGCCGGAGAGACCCGGGCGCGAGGCCCGCACCTTCGAGAAGAGCGCGCAGATCCTGGTGCACGAGACCGCTCACGCCTTCTCGCTCGAGCACTGCACGGACTACGAGTGTGTGATGAACGGTTCCAACTCGCTGGAGGAGCTCAACGGCCAGTTCGGCGAGCTGTGCCCGGTGTGCCTGCGCAAGCTCGCCTGGAACATCGGCTTCGACCCCGAGGCACGCTACGCGAAGCTCCGCGATCTCTACCGGCGAGAGGGCGCCGAGGATCTGGCCAAGTGGTTGGATCGACGGCTCACCCAGCTCGAGGGACGATGAAAATCGCACGGCGCTGTAGGGTCCACGCCCAGGCGCCCGTCTGACGGGAGGACAGGAGACCCGCCTCAGATGAAATCCTCCACGATCCGCTTCACTTTGCTCGCAGCGCTGGCCCTGACCGCCTGCTCCGGCTCACCCGATCAGACCAAGCCCGAGACGTCCCAGGGCGCCGCCGCGGCGG
This sequence comes from Polyangiaceae bacterium, assembly GCA_015075635.1. Taxonomy (NCBI): domain Bacteria; kingdom Pseudomonadati; phylum Myxococcota; order Polyangiales; family Polyangiaceae; species Polyangiaceae bacterium. Next base: position 345,234 of record JABTUA010000003.1, on the reverse strand, counting down.
CCCAGAACGACACCAAGGCGGTCCAGAAGGCGGGCCCGGATGCGGCGAAGTTCATCGAACGCTTCGACGCCAACAAGGACGGCGTGCTCGAGGTGAGCGAGCTGCCCGGGCGCTTGCAGCGCTGGCTCGCCAAGGCGGACGCGAATCAGGACGGGAAGCTGAGCGGCGAAGAGCTCAGCGCGCACGCCGAAGCGATGAAGAAGGAGCACTTCGCGCGCCTGGACACCGACAAGGACGGCGCCCTCACCGAGAGCGAAGTCGGCGACCGCCGCTGGCGCCGGCTGGGTCAGGCCGACGAGAACAAGGACGGCAAGGTCACGCCGGCCGAGATCGACAAGGCGCTCAGTTCGGCCAAGCCCGGCTTCTTCGGCAAGGGTGGATTCGGCCCCGGACCGGGGAAGGGCGGAAAACGCGGCATGGGCGGCAAAGGCGGGCGCATGTTCCAGATGGACCAGAACCAGGACGGCGCGCTGAGCGCGGACGAGGTCGGCGCCGAGCGCTGGGCCCACATCGCGGTAGCGGACGCCGACAAGGACGGCAAGGTGACCAAGGACGAGCTCCGGACCGCCAAGGAGAGCGGGAAGATCGCCCCGATGAAGCGCAAGCCGGCGTTCGAGGACGACGAGCCGGGCGAGGAGTGAGGGGTCAGAGCGGCTGGGCGCGAGCCAGGTGAACCGAGAACAGGCTCGCGTCGTCGCTGAAGGTCTTCTCGCGGGCGAAGCCCGAGCGCTGGAACAAGGTGTCCACCCTAGGTGTGTCGTACTTGATGCTGGACTCGGTGTGGATGCGCTCTCCCTGGGCGAAGCGCACGGTCATCCCCAGCCCGTCGATGCGGACCTCCTGCTCGAGCTGGCTCTCCAGGTGCATCTCGATGCGCGAGGCGGCTTCGTTCCACAGCGCGACGTGACGGAACCGTTCGAGCTGGAAATCGGCGTCGAGCTCGCGGTTGATGCGGCGGAGGACGTTCTTGTTGAACGCCGCCGTCACTCCCCGGGCGTCGTCGTAGGCCGGCAGCAGACGCTTCGGGCTCTTCTTCAGATCGGTCCCGAGCAAGAGCGCGTCACCGGGCTCGAGCCCGCGCCGCACGGCCCGGAGGAGCCTCACCGCGTCGTCGTCCTCGAAGTTGCCGATCGAGCTGCCGATGAACAGCACGAGCCGCCGCGGACCGAGGCGCGCGATGGTCTCGACGGCCTGCTCGTGCCGACCCACGAAGGGCACGACGCGGATCTCGGGCAACTCCGCCTCGAGCCGGGCCTTGGCGCAGGCCAGCGCGCTCGGCGAGACGTCCACCGGCAGATAGAGCGACGCCCCCTGCGCGGCGACCGCCGCGGCGAGGATGAGCCGGGTCTTCTGCGCCGAGCCGGCGCCGAGCTCGACGACGTGCAAGGGGTGCGACACGCCGACCGAGGCGAGCGCGACGATCTCCCTGGCGTGTCGCTCGAGGATCGCTCGCTCGGTTCGCGTCGGGTAGTACTCCTCGAGCTCGGTGATGAGCTCGTACAGCCGTGAGCCCTCTTCGTCGTAGAACAAGTGCGGCGGCAGCGACTTCCGAGGGGCCGAGAGGCCCCGTCGCACTTCCTCCGCCAGCCGTGCGTCTCGTTCCATCCGCGACCTATCCGAGCGAACGAGCGACGCGCGCGCCGCTCATCTGGAAAGAAGTGCCGGGGTGCCAGAAGTTTCGGTAAGTGGCGCGCACGTGCCCAGCGGGCGTGAAGCAGGAGCCGCCGCGCAGCACCAGCTGGCTCACCATGAACTTCCCGTTGTACTCGCCGACGGCGCCGGCGGCAGGGCGAAATCCGGGGTACGGCGCGTAGGCGGAGGAGGTCCATTGCCACACGTCGCCGAACAGCGCGCCGCCGGGCAGGGGCCGGAGCGCGCCGCTCTCGCGGAAGTTGCCGAGGGCCGGGTCCGAGCGCGCCGCGGCGTGCTCCCACTCGAGCTCCGTGGGCAGCCGTCCGCCCAAGAAACGCGCGAGCGCGTCGGCTTCGTAGTAGCTCAGGTGACACGCGGGCTCGTCGTCGAGCGCCTCGCGCTCGCCGTCCACGCCGAACACCACGGCGCGCGCGCCGTCGAGGCGGAAGTTGGCGGGCGCCTCGCGACCCTGGGCCCGCGCGTGCTCGAAGCCCTCCGCGAGCCAGAGCGCGGGGTCGCGGTAACCACCAGCCTCGATGAAGGCGCGCACCTCCGCCACGCTGATCGGACGCGAGGCCAGGTAGAACGGCTCGAGGAACACGCGATGACGCGGGCCTTCGTTGTCGAAATGGAAGCCCGAGCCGGGCGCGGCGCCGATCTGCACGAGGCCGCCGGGGTGCTCCACGAACGCGAGGGGCTCCGCCGGCTTCGGCTCGAGCCGCGGGCGATCCGCCGGCGCGCGCAGCGCCGGCAGGAGCGGGCTCAGGGAGAAGGCGTGGAGGATGTCGGTGAGGATCAGCTCTTGGTGCTGCTCCTCGTGGGCGAGGCCGAGCTCCAGGAGCGGGCGCAGCCGCTCGAGCGCCGGCTCGTCGGCGCTCTGGATGAGCTCGCGCATGCGCCCGTCCACCGCGCGCCGGTAGGCGGCGACCTCGTCGCAGCTCGGGCGAGACAGCACGCCTCGGCGCGGGCGCGCGTGCCTCGGTCCCACGGCGTCGTAGTACGAGTTGAAGAGGAAGCGGTAGCTCGGATGAACCGGCTCGCGACCGGCGGGCGTGAGCAGGAACTCCTCGAAGAACCAGCTGGTGTGGGCGCGGTGCCACTTGGTGGGGCTCGCGTCGGGCATCGACTGGAGCTGCTGGTCCTCGGGCGAGAGCGGCGCGGCGAGCGCCTCGGTGGCGGCCCGCACGGCCAGGAAGCGCGCCGAGAGCGCCTCGCGCGACCCGCTCACGGAGCCTCCGGAACCAAGTCCAGCTCGGCGTAGCGCCGAAACAGCCCGCGCTCGTTGAAGGGCAGGCGGCGCGGGCTCGCGAGGTACTCGCGGATGCGCGGACGCGACGCCACGCGATCGTGGACGCGGACGACTCCGGGGTATCGAGGCTCCGCCGCCGCCATGGCGCGCGGGAAAGCGTAGCGAAGCCCGGCCACTACCTGGAACAGGGACAGGTCCACGTAGCCGTGCTCGCTGCCGAGCAGGGTGTCTCTCCCAGCCAGCGTGCGCTCGAACCACCCCAGGAACTTCGGCAGGCGGTGGCGCAGGAACTCCTCGGTGCGCCGCAGCGCCTCCGACTTCTGGTCTTCGTAGTAGAGGGCGCTGCTGATGGGGTGATGGGTGTCGTGGATCTCGGCGATGAAGTCGGCGACCGTGAGCTGGAGCTGGTGCGCGCGATGCCGGCCCGCCTCGTCGGCGGGCGCGAGCCCGAGCCGCGGGCCCAGGTACATCAAGATGTTCGCGGCGTGCGAGAGCAGAAGCCCGTCGTGCTTCAGGATGGGCGGAGCGAAGGGCGGGCTCGGCTCGGCCTCGAGCAGGGCGAGCAGGGCCTGCACACCGCCGTGCGCTTCGCTGCGCGCGACGTCGAGGTATTCGGCGCCCGCGTCCTCGAGCGCGAGCCGAATCAGCTCGCCGCGTCCTTGGATCCCCGGCCAGTAGTAGAGCTCGTACACGCCTCACCTCCTCCTCGGTGACTCTCTCATGTGGGGCAGCCCGACCCAAAGCCCCAGGGCGCCCGAGGAAAGCCTCGCATTTCCAGGTACTTTCGCCGGCCGGAGATTTTCTTCTAAGAAATCTCCCCCGGCCACGTTGTCCATCCGAAGGCAATGCAAGAAGCAGCGGCGCACTGGGTGATGGAAGCCCTGTCTCGGTACGAGGCTCAGCTGCTCCGCTACGCGACGACGTTGGTCGGAAGATCCCTCGCGGCGGACGTGGTCCAAGACACCTTTCTCGAGCTTTGCAGAGCGAAGCGCGAGCAGGTGGAGGGACACCTCGCCGCGTGGTTGTTCACGGTGTGCAAGCACCGCGCGCTCGACGTCGGCAAGAGAGAGCGACGCCTTCGCAGCCTGGAGGAGGCGGACGTGGACGAGATGCCGGACAGTGGACCAGTCAGCAAGTTGGAGCGCAGGGAAGCCGCGAGCCGAGTCAGCGCGGCGCTCGCGGCTTTGCCCGCGCGCGAACGGGAGGCGCTGTTGCTGAAGCTCGACGGTGGGCTCAGCTACAAGGAGATCGCGGAGGTGATGGGGCTCACGCCGAGCAACGTGGGGTTCATCCTGCACGGTGCCCTGAAGCGTTTGCAGCGCGAGATCATGGGCGAAGCCGGAGTGCCGGTGCGCACCGCTGGGAGGACGTCATGAACGAGACACACGCAGACACCCGCGTCACCGCCTACGCTCTGGGCGAGCTCGATGCCGCCGAGCGCGCAGCCTTCGAGGCGGAGCTCGCCGAGTCGGCCGAGCTGCGCGAGGAGCTCCTGGGCATCGAGAGCACGCTCAGCGCGCTGCGCGAGGAGCTCGGCAGGAAACCGAAGGCCACGCTCGACGAGCCGCGCCGCGAGCGCATCCGGCAGGAGCTGACCTCGCCGAAGCCGCGGGCGAAGACCCGGCTGCGCGCCGTCGTCTTCACCGCCGTCACCGCCACGGCGATGGCAGCCGGCGCGCTCTTCTTCGTCAAGACCCAGGACCGGAGCCCCGTCGCGTCCCACGTGGACCGCATCTCCGAGAAGCACAAGTCGGACATGCCTGCGTCACCGCCCGCCCTGGCGTCGGCGGCGTCGCCGGGCCAGGGCATGGTGGACGAGGAGCGCAAGGTCGAAGGCCGCCGCTTCCAGCGGGAAGCCTACGACTCGTTCCAGGACAACCCCTTCATCCGCGTCGCCACCGATCCGCGCTCCACGTTCTCCGTGGACGTGGACACTGCCTCCTACGCGCTGATCCGCCGTCACCTGAACGACGGGCAGCTCCCGCCCAAGGGCGCGGTGCGCATCGAGGAGATGATCAACTACTTCAGCTACGCCTACCCGGAGCCCGAGGGCGATCGTCCCTTCTCGGTGTCGAGCGAGGTCGGCGCGGCGCCCTGGGCGCCTCAGCACCGGCTGCTCAAGCTGGGGCTCAAGGGCAAACACGTGGCGCCGGCGGACGTCCCCGGCACCAACTTGGTGTTCTTGATCGACACCTCCGGATCCATGAGCGACGAGAACAAGCTGCCGCTGCTCAAGCGCGCCTTCGAGCTCCTGGTGCAGCAGCTGGACGCCGTCGATCGCGTGTCCATCGTCGCCTACGCGGGCTCCGCGGGCATGGTGCTCGGGCCCACGCCCGGCAACGACAAGCGGGCGATCCTGGGCGCGCTCGAGCGGCTGGACGCCGGCGGCTCGACCAACGGCGGCCAGGGCATCGAGCTCGCTTACAAGCTGGCGAGCGAGGGCTTCGTGAAGGGCGGCGTGAACCGCGTCATCCTGGCCACCGACGGCGACTTCAACGTGGGCGTGACCAACCAGAGCGATCTGGTCGAGCTGGTGGAGGACAAGGCCAAGAGCGGCGTGTTCCTCAGCGTGCTCGGCTTTGGCTCCGGCAACTACAACGACTCGACGATGGAGAAGCTGGCCGACAAGGGCAACGGCAACTACGCCTACGTCGACACGCTGAACGAAGCCAAGAAGGTGCTGGTCGAGCAGGCCACGGGCACGCTCCTGACCATCGCCAAGGACGTGAAGATCCAGATCGAGTTCAACCCCAGCGAGGTCTCGGCGTTCCGGCTGATCGGCTACGAGAACCGCGTGCTCTCGCACCAGGATTTCAACGACGACAGGAAGGACGCCGGGGAGATCGGCGCCGACCACAGTGTCACGGCGCTCTACGAGATCGTGCCGGCCGGGCGCGGCCTCGCGATCCCAGGGACCGATCCGCTCAAGTACCAGACCCCCGGCGCGCCCACGGGCGCCGCCGTGAAGGGCGAGCTCGGCACGGTGAAGCTGCGCTACAAGCTGCCGGACGCGAGCGAGAGCCAGCTCCTCGAGGTGGTGGTGCGCGAGAGCGGGGTCGCCGAGTCGAACGACTTCCGCTTCGCGGCGGCCGTCGCCCAGCTCGGTATGTTGCTCCGCGACTCGCCCTACAGGGGGAGCTCCAGCTACTCGGAGGTGGTGCGGCTGGCGAGCTCCGGCGAGCTCGACGAGCGCCGTCGCGAGCTCCTTGATCTGGCGCGCAAGGCCGAGCAGCTGCGGCGCTGACGCTACTGGCAATACGAAGGCTTGATCAGCCACCAGCCGCGGCGCGCGCCCGGGTTCCACACCACCTTCGGGCCGCCGTAGTTGCAGATGTGGTAGCCGTACCACTTGCCCGCGCAGCCGGTGTTGCTGACGGCGATCTCGTCGGTGTCGCCGGCGGCGTGCTGACCAGCGCAGTAACCCTTGGCGCGCAGCTCCTTGGTCACGGCGGCGAACCAGGCCTGACAGATCTCGTGGGCGTTCGTGCCCGGGTACCCCGTGATGGGGCAGTCGCTCATCACGCCGCAGCCGGTGAGCGACGCCATCACGCTGTTCACCGCGGCGTCCACCGACGGGTCGGTGTCGGTGTAGCTAGTCGCGGCGCAGGTGAAGTCCGGGTCGGGGACGCCCTGGGGGAACTCGCAGGGACCGCCGCTGCCGCCGCTGCCCGGCGTGCACCCAGGCGCGACGCCGCCGCTCCCGCCGGAGACGCTGCCACCGCTGCCACCGCTGCCGCCGCTGCCGCTGCTACCGCCGCCGGTGCCACCGCTGGTCGTCGTGCCGGCGGCCCCCCCGCTGGCGCCACCGGCTCCGCTGCTGCCGCCCTGCGCAGCGCCGCCGGTCCCACCGGGCCAGCTCGAGCCGGAGCCGCCGCTGCCGCCTACGGCGCCCGTTCCGGCCAGGCCGGCGTCGGGACCCGCCACGCCCGACTGTTCGTCGCCGCAACCCGCGCCGAAGACGAAGGCAACCAGTGCGGCTACGAAGACGGAGCGAGTCATCGCCGTGAAGTATGGACCATTTTCGGGACGAGGGGGGCTCACTCCACGATGGGCCCGGGACAGCCGTAGACCACGTCGACGTCCTTCACCGTCCCGCCCTTGAGCTGGGTACACGCCGTGCCGTTGAAGCTGAGCTTCTTGGTCACCGGATCGTAGCTCCAGCCGTTCGCGCTGTCCTTGGGCACGCCGGCGGGGTCGTCGTTGAAGTAGACGTAGATGCCGTTGGCATCGGCTGGGGCGTTGTCGAGCAAGTAGTCGCAGCTCGCGACCGCGTCGGCGACCTTGTTGAAAGCGTTGTCGAGCTCCGTCTGGTTCGTCGCCGGAACCGACTGCGCGGTGCCGCCGGAGGCGGCGATCGCGTCCACGGACGCCGGGTTCACGCCCAGGCCGATGACGTAGGTCTTCACCGAGGGCGCCTGCCCGAGGAGCTGCGCGGCGCCGCAAGGTCCGTCGCAGGAACCCTTGCACTCGTTGCTCTCGGCGCCGTCGGTCAGCAGGATGACCACGTTCGAGCGGGTGGGATCCTGCAACGACGCCTGACCCACCAGGGCCACCAGGCTCTTGCCCGTGCTGGTCTCGGGATCGCCGCTGTCGCACAGGTACTGGATCTTTCCGCCGGAGGTGCCCTGCCCGTTGGAGCTGCCCTGGTCGATGGTGTTGCCGAGGAAGGTGTTGATGGCGGTGGCGTTCTTGTCCGCGATGGGGACCACGATGCTGCCCGCCGAGCAACCTCCGGAAGCGCACGAGGAGTACGTCGCCAAGCCGAAGCGCAGCTTGTCGTCGAACTTGGTCGTGACCTGAGCGATGGCCTTCTTGGCCACGTTCCAGCGGCTGTCACCGCCCGCGTCGCCTTCCATGCTCCCGCTGCGGTCGAGCAGGATCATCACGTTCGGCGCGAGCTGGGTGATGGTGAACTCGCTCTTGCCGCAGCCCGAGCCGATCTCGCACTTCTTGGTGCCGGCGTTGCAGACCTGACCGCTGGCGCAGTCGCCGTCTTGCTCGCAGCTCCCCGGGTCCAGGCACTTCTTCGAGCTCTCGCCGCACAGCTTCGGCGCGCTGCAGTCGCCGTCGGCGCCACACGACCCGTCGCCCACGCAGTAGCCCGCCACGCTGCAGTATTGTCCGGCGCTACAGTCCTTTGCGCCCGCGCAGGGCTTCCCCGTGCTGGCGCCGGAGCCGCCGAAGCCGCCGCTCCCGCCGTTGCCGACGCCGCCCTTGCCGCCCTCCGCCACGCCGCCGTCGTCGCTCGAGGAGCAGGAGAGGACGCTGAGCGGGATCATCGCCAGGAACGCCAGTACCGAGCGCATGGAAGCCTCCGCGAGAGATGATAGCGCGAACCGAGCTCAGGGCAGGCTGGACTTCTGGAACAGCTCCCACATGCGGTCGTTCGCGCTGACGTCGGTGCTCGACTGACCGAAGGGACAGATGGACTGCCCCGGCCAGCAGTGGCCCATGCCGTCGATGGTGCAGAGCGTCACCTCGACCCCGGCGGGGCAGCCTTCGTAGGTCTCGCAGTGCGCCGCGCCGTTCTTGAAGCTCTCCTTGGGCGAGCCGCTGCAACCGTTACGCGAGGCCCAGCCCGCGAAGGTGTCGGGCACGCTCGCGGAGGAGCCGAGGCTGCCGCCGTCGTAGGCGACCAGACTGTCCGCTGTGCCGTGAAAGTGAACGACCGGCATCGGACGCGACGGCTTGCAGTCGCCCGCCGGGATGCCCAGCACGCCGGCCACGGGCGCGATGGCCGCGAAGCGATTCGCGAGCTCGCAGCCCAGCCGGTGGGACAGGTAGCCGCCGTTCGACATGCCCGTGGCGTACACGCGGCGCTCATCGACGCAGGACTTCGCGAACACGTCGTCGAGCACGGCCCCCACGAAGCCGACGTCGTCCCGCGCGGTGTCGCCGAAGGCGCAGCACAGTCCGGCGTTCCACGAGGTCAGCCCGGTGCCCGGGTTCTGGAGGCCCTGCGGGTAGACCAGCAGAAACCCCGCGGAGTCCGCCTTGGCGTTCATGGCCGAGAACGCTGCCTGCTGCCCCGCGTTCGAGGTGTAGCCGTGGAAGTTCAGCACCAGCGGCAAGGGCGCCTTGCCGTCGTAGCCCGGCGGGACGTGCAGCTGGTACTCGCGCTCGACTCCGCCGTGCGTGAGCTTCAGCGTGCTGTCACCGGGCGCGAGACCTCCGCCGCTGCAGCCCGGCGAGGGCTTCGCTGCGCTCGGCGTACCGCCGGAGCCGCTCGAGCCACCCGCGCCCGCGGCGCCCGCGGCGCCCGCGGCGGCTCCGCTCCCCGCAGCGCCGCCGGTGCTGGCCGCTCCGCCGCTGCCATCGCTCGAGTCGTCGCCACCGCAGGCGGGCGCGAGCAGCGCCAGCCCGAACCAACCGCCAGGAGCGCCCCATGCGCCGGAGGATAGCTCATCCGCCGAGCCGTGCGCGAAGCTCCGCCGCTTCCTTACCGAGCTCGTTGGGCTTGGCGTGCTCGAGCAGCGCGAGCGCCCGCGCCCTGAGCCGCTGGGCCTGGCCCGAATTCCCCCGGGCTTCGAGCAGCAGGGCTCGGTGCTCGAGCAGGAGCGCGGCCAGCACCACCTTGTCCCCTCCCCCGATCACCAGCGCCGCCGAGCGCGCATCGAAGAGCTCGATGCCCCGCGGCAGGGCCAGAGCCTGCTCGGCCTCCGCGAGCTCCGCCTCCGCCTGCTCGAGCTTCGACTCCTTGGCGAGCCTCGCGACACGGGCCAGCGCCTCGGCGAGCTGCTGGATCAGCCGACCGATGTAGTCCTGACGAAGCACGGCTCGCCTGGTCTTGCCCCTGCGGCGTTCCGCCGGCTAGGCAAAAGGCGTAGCCTCGGCGCATGCGGGCTCGACGACTTTCGGGTGTGTTGGGGATCGGTGCGGCATTCGTCCTGGCAGGCGCCTGCGGCAGCGACTCCGAAGGGACGACGCCGGGCAAGGACGCCGGCCTGGGCGGCGGCGGCAGCGGGGGCAGCGGGGGCGGCGGCGCCGGCGACTCCGGCGGCGACGGGCCGGTCATCATCATCGACGGCGGGGACTCCGGAACCCTCGGTTGCAGCGCGGACCTGCGCTCCGTCGTGGATGAAAGCGGTGACATCGTCGAGACCTGCCCGGCGGATCAGGGTTGCTCCGGCGGCAAGTGCGTCGAGGCCTGCGCCGCGGCGGCGGCGAGCCACGGCAACCTGGGCTGCAAGTTCCTGGTGCCGACTCCCCTGGCCTACTACACGACCAAGCCGCCCTGCTTCGCGCTCGCGCTCGCCAACGCCTGGCCGAAGCCGGCGAAGCTGACGGTGACGCGCTCCGGGACTACGTTCGACGTCACCAGCTTCGCGCGCATCCCCGTGGACGGACAGCCGCCGGCGAGCTGGACGCCGGTGCCCGCGACGGGCATCCCCGCCGATCAGGTGGCGGTGCTGTTCCTGTCGGCCGATCCGACGTCCATCTTCCCGGAGAACAACGTGCCGATGAAGTGCCCCGTGCCGACGGCCGTCGCCGCGTCCACCATGCTGGACGGAACCGGCACGGAGGCCGCGTTCCAGGTCGGCTCCGACGTGCCGGTGAGCGCGTACGACGTGTTGCCGTTCGGCGGCGCGCAGTCGCACTTCCCGAGCGCAGAGCTGTTGTTCCCGACCTCGGCCTGGGGGGTCAACTACGTGGTGCTCGGCACGCCCCCTGGCACGCACAGCCCAGCCGGTCCGGTGTGGCTCCAGATCCTCGCCGAACAGGACGGGACCAAGGTCGATCTGTTGCCGGCGGTCGATCTGCCGGCGGGCGGCTCGGTGGGCGCGATCGCCAAGAACACCACAGGGAGCGTCACGCTGTCGGCCGGCCAATACGTGCAGTGGGAGCTGCCCCAAGGCACCGCCGACGTCTCGGGCTCCATCGTGCTCGCCGACAAACCCGTCGCGGTCTTCACCGGGAACCGCTTCTACCGCCAGCAGCCGACTCCCGGCCCCGGCGGCGAGTCCACCCATCAGCAGATTTCGGCGGTGTCGGCCCTCGGCCGCGAGTACGTCGGCGCGCCGTTCGCCACCCGCCGCCAGGACGGCGTCCCCGAGCCCATCCGCTACCGCTTCGTCGGCGTCGTGGACGGCACCACCCTCAGCTTCGATCCGGCGCTGAGCGGAGCGCCCACCTCCTTGGCCCGAGGTCAGGTCGCGGACTTCCTGGCGTCGGAGCCCTTCCGGGTCACGAGCCAGGACGCGGACCACCCGTTCGCCGCAGCACAAATGATGGACACCGCCAACGTGCCGAGCGGCAGCGTGCCCGGCGGCTCCGCAGCCTACTGCTCGGCCTTCAACCTGCCGACCACGCTCGGTGACGAAGAGATCGTCATGATGCTGCCGCCGACGCAGTTCCTGTCGAAGTACGTGTTCTTCACCGATCCCACCTACTTCACCACGCACCTGGTGATAGCCCGCAAGAAGGGCCCGAAGGGCTTCGCCGACGTGAAGGTGGACTGCCTCGGCGCGGTGAGCGGCTGGAAACCCGTGGGCACGAGCGGGGAGTACGAGCTCACCACCGTCGATCTGGTGCGGGGCGGAGTCGGCGTGGGCACCTGCACCAACGGACGCCACGTCGCGGACAGCGCGGCGCCGTTCGGCATGACGGTGTGGGGGCTGGACTGCTACTCGTCGTACGCCTACCCGGCGGGAGGGAACGCCGCGGTGCTGACCACCGTCAAGGTCCCCCCCGTGCCGAAGTGAGCGGCGCGACTAAGGCTTCGCCTTCGTCGTCGGCGTGGTCGGCGCGCCGGAGGTGAGCCAGGTCCAGTTGTCGAGCAGCGTCGTCGAGTCGTAGACGCCGTCCCCGGAGTCGTAGACGGTGAAGCGCATGGTCACCGTCGAGCCGCCGGTCACCGGCACGGTGGTAACGAGCCAGCCCGTGGCGCCGTGATCTTCGCCGTTGGCGGTGTCCTTGCCGAAGCCGGTGCCCAGGAGCAGGCTCCCACCCTGCGCGCAAGAGTAGCTCTTGCTGCCGGCAGTGCATGGCGGACCGCCCGTGCACGAGCACACGTCGAGCAGCGCGGAGTTCACGCTGATCAGGTTGCCCGCAGAGTCGTACACCACGTTCGCGTCGGTGAGGCCGCTGGGCACCGGCGACATCAGCGCCAGGAAGAAGTCGTTGTACTGGCTGCACACGTAGGTCGGCCACTCGTAGGTGTAGAAGTTCGAGTCGAAAGAGAACGCGACAGCGTTCGTCGGGACGCGGACCTCGACCTCGAGCGCGACGCCGTCGTTGGGCGCGCCCGTGGTGACGTTCGGACAGGCCGGCGACTCCTTGGGGAAGCCGGTGGGGCTCCCGGAGGTGTAACCCTTGGAGAAACCCGAGGGAGCCTGGTAGCCGGGGTCCGACGGCTGGCGCGCCGTCCCGCTGGACAGGCCGAGCAGGCGCTTGCCGTTCTGGACCTTGCCGTTGGTCCCGAATGCGCTCCGTGCCCCAGGTGGTAGTTGGTCTCGTTCGCGGTCGCGACGGCGGTCCCGTCGGGCAGCACCCACTTCGCGCTCACCAGGCCCCAGTCCTTGGCGCCGGTCGCGGCCTTGCAGAGCTCGATGCTCTTGGCCACGGTGACCGGATCCTTCTCGTCGAGCGCGACGGCGTCGTCGCAGGTCGCCGGCACGTCGTCCACGGTGCCGTTGCAGTCGTCGTCCTTCGCCGTCTCGCCGCTCGGCGTCGCGACCTCGATCGCGCCGGGGTTCACCTTGGCGTCGCAGTCGTTGCAGTCCCCGTCGGCGACCGTGAAGCCGTCTTTGTCCTGATCGTCGTTCGGGCCGCTGTTGCACGCCGGGGCGCCACCCGTGCCGCCGCCGCCGACCGCGCCGCTGCCGGCTGCGCCGCCCGCGCCGCCGGCGCCGCCCGTGGCGCTGCCAGCGACGCCGGCACTGCCGCCGCTGCCGCCGCCGACGCCCGTGCCGCCGGTGCCGCTGCCCGCGGCGCCGCCGATTCCCGGAAGACCGGTGCCGGTGTCACCCCCGCCGCACGCGACCAACAGACCCAGACCCAGTGAGCACACCGCTCCCAACCCGAGAAGCCCCGACTTACCCATGGGACCTACCGTAGCACACTGGTTAGATCCGTCGCGCGCCCGCAGCGATGCCCGCGGCCCCGCAACCAGAGGGCGACCGGATCCCAGTCGACGGCCCCGAGAGTCTGCTGGCTCAGCGTATCGGCGCGAACCTCGAGCGCCCGGCAGCGGGACTCGGGTGCCGGAACCTCCGCCCAGGGCACGCGCCACAGCCGACCGCCGCTCGCGACGAGCAGAGGTCGCGTTCCCGGTGACTCGAGCTCTGCCGTCGCCGGATCCCCGAGCTCGATCGCCAGCACGGCGTCGGCCGCGCGCACGGAGAAGCCGTCGTCGGCCAGGCCGAGGCTCGCCTCGCGCACCGGATAGCGGATCAGCGCGCGTCCCGTCAGCCGGACTGGTGCCGAGTCCAGATCGCACGCCACGGCGAGCCAGGCGAGCTCTCCTCGGTGCTGCACGGCCAGACGCCACAGCGCCTCCGAGTAGTCGAGCCCGGGCCCGGGCAAGCCGCGCAGGCGGAGCCCGCGCATGCGGAACACCGTGAGCGCGACGCGCGCTCTGCCCGCGACGAGCGCGGGCTCGAGCTCGGGCGGAAGGCGGGCGCGCGCGTCATGCTCCGCGACGCTCCCGCCGAGCTCGAAGCTCAGCTCTTCGGTGCCGCGGAGTAGCAGCATGTCAGCGACACACCTGCTCGAGCTCGCGCAGCATGTCGCCGCAAGCCGAGGGGAGCGCCGGCGCCTCGTCGCTCGACTTCAGGTACACGAGCCGCGCACGCTCCGCGCGGTACGCGCGCCGATTCCCCGCCGCGATCTCGCCCGCGAGCTTCGGCTCGCAGTCGCGATAGAGCGCCAGGTACTCGTCGCAGTCGCGGATCCCCAAGGGCTCCTCCGCCGGCGCCGCCCGCTCGGCCGGCGGCGCGGACGGCTCGGTCGCCGGCTCGGCGGACGCCGGCGCTACCACGACCGGCTGCGGAGCCGGTGCAGGCGCGCTCGCGCACGCATGCAGGAGCAGGGCCAGTACGAGAGCGCGCGCCATTGCGGCAGGCTAGCCGACTCCCGGCTTGCCGAGCGACACGCTTCGGCGAACAATCCGGGTGCGATGGGTGGCTTGGCTCGGGTACTTGGGCTTGGGTGTCTGTTTTGTCTCGTGACCGCCTGCGGCGGCAGCGAGTTTTCCGAGAGCGGCGCGACCGGCGGCAGTGACGCGGGCACCGGCGCGACTGGCGGCGGCGGCGGCGGCAGCGGCGGCGGCGCGACTGGCGGCGCGGGCGCGGCCGGCGGCCAGAGTGGCAGCGGCGGCGGCGCCGATGCCGCCCCACCCAACAACTGCACCAGCGAGCTCTTCGGCAAGGACTGTCAGGACCCACTGGTCACGACCGGCGACGCGACCTGCGACCAGTGCGGGCGCGCCAACTGCTGCAACCAGACCAACGCCTGTCTCGCCAACGAGACCTGCGCGCAGCAGCTGCGCTGCTATCTCGAAAACTGCCTGAACCAGAGCGCGTTCAACTGCGTCCCCGGCACGTGTCCTACCTGCCTGGGCGCCACCGGAACCTTCATCGGCGTGTCGTCCTGCCTGCAGACCAACTGCACGTCCGTATGCCCGATGTTGATCCCCTGATTCGCCTTGACGCGGGCTCGCCGGCTGGACAGCGTCCCGCCGCCATGACCTCGAGCGAAGAGCCGCGTGTCGTCGCATGGCCGAGCGCCGAGCCCGGCGACCGCGACCGGCTGCTCGCCGACGTGGAGCGACACTTCGCGCTGCGCGCACCCGGCTTCCTGAGCTGGGACGAGTGCCACGACTGGACGAACGCGGTGTACCGCGCTCGCGAGCACTGGACGCCCGCCTTCGACGGCGAGCAGTACTCGCTCGGGCGCGCCTGGTACACCCACCTGGAGGAAGACCTCTCGGAGGACTACTTCGCGAACGCCCGAGCGTCGGACCGCCTGGTCGAGGCGACGCTCCCGGGTATGCAACGCCGCATGATCGAGGCCGTCGCGGCCCTGACCGGCGGCCGGGCGGCGCAGCGCGCCGAGTGGTGCGGACCGGGGGTCCACGTGTTCCCCAACGGAGAGGTCGTCGCGCGGCGCGGGGGCGTCGTGCACTTCGATACCGAGGGCCTGACCGATGAGCACATCCGAGGGCGGAAGCCCGCGCTGTCGCTCCTGGTGATGCTTCAGGCGCCGCAGCGCGGCGGCGGCATCGCGCTCTGGGACGTGCGCTACTCCGGCGCCGACGAAGCGACGGAAGCGGAGCTCGAGATGCCGAGCACCATCGTCGAATACGGCGTGGGGGAGCTGTGCGTCTTCGACAGCTACCGATTGCACCAGATCCAGCCCTTTGGCGGCCGCCGCGACCGCATCAGCGTCACCGCGCACGCCGCCGAGGTCGAGCCAGGGAGCTGGGAGGTCTGGTTCTGAGTCAGGGTGTCGGCAGCGACCGGCTGTGATCGAAGGGCCGCGGGCGGCTCGGGGCGCCTTCATCGGCCAGGTCGGGCGGGCGCTGGCGGGCCTCCGGGCGGTCGGCGTGCCGATCTTCGGTGTCGACTCCGAGGCGGTCAGGGCGCTCAGGTGAACCCGACGAGCTGCCAGAACAGAAAGTGCGCGAACGCGGGCGCGACCAGCGAGCGATCGCGCCCGCGGAGCAGCCCCAAGACCACGCCGGAGACGGCCTTCGAGGCGAGGTGCCCGAGCGGGAGTCCCATCGGGAAGTGGTAGAGGCCGAACAGCAGCGCGCCCACCAGCAGGCCTGCCGGAAAGCCCAGGCGCGCCACCAAGCCGGGCTGAAGGTAGCCGCGGAAGACCGTCTCTTCCGTTCCAGCCGCCAAGACGCCGATCAACAGGATCTGCGCGCGTTGCCCCGGTGAGAAGCCGCGGATCGTGGCCAGCGTCTCGCCGACGCCTAGCCTGCCGGCGAGCACGGCCGGTCCGAGCACACAGACGATCAAGAGCAGCGCGCCCAGCGCTCCCAGGGCGACGTCTCTGCCCAGGTCGTGGAAGCGCCAGCCCACGTCCGCGGGCTTCAGCCGCCCGATCAGCAACAGGCCGACGCCCACCACCAGCCCGAGGCCCCACACCCCCTGCGCCGCCGTCATCAGCAGCGCCGCGCTGCTGCCGTCGAACACGCGGTCGGGCGTCAGCCCGAGCGCCGGACCGATCAGCGCGAAGCCCACGAAGAAGTGCGTGATGATCGCGAAGGACACGACGACGGCGTGCGTCAGTTGAGCACCGCTTCCGAGCGGCCAGCGCCCGGCCCTCGGCGAGGTCCGAGATGGGTCTGCTTCGGTCATCGGCGCTCCATGGAGCGGAAGCGCGCGCCGATCCCGAGGGAGGCCCCCGTCGCGGCCCCCGCCGCCGGCTCGGGCGCCACGCGCCTCAGCAAACTCCAGATCACGAGCTCGAAGGCCGTGACGATGCTGGCGGTCACGAGCGCTCCGCTCGTCTCGTAGACGCCCGACAAGAGGATCGCCGAGCTCGGCGTCTCGGCTGCGGCTGCGGCGTTCAGCGTGATCGAGAGCCCGGTGAACGTTCCGGCGAGGCCGAGCATGAAGCTCGCTCCCGCGAGTGCGAGGAGCAGCGGGCTCAAGCAGTAACGGCCCCGCGTCCGCCACTCGGTCAGTGCGAGCAAGAGGAAGGCCGCGGCCAGGAACAGCACGATGAGCGCGCCGAGGCCCTGCTCGCGCAAGGTGGGTGTGAACGCCCAGAGTTGCGCCGAACCGGCGAGCATGCCCAGGAGCGCCGCGACTGCGCCTGCCCAGGCGAGCGCCGCCAGGACTCGGGAAGGCCTGGAAAGCACCGCACCCGCCAGGAACGCCTCGAGCGCGTCAGCCAGCTCGGCCGCCGAGCCGTAGCGGTCGTCGGGCAGCCGAGCCATCGCCTTTTCGATGATGGCGCGGAGCGCCGCGGGAGCCTCCGGCGCGAGCTGCTCCAACGGTTCGAAATCGGCCTCGGCAGCCCGGGCGACGACCGCCGCCACGCTCGGTCCCGCGTAAGGCGGTCGGCCGGCGACGACATGATAGAGCAAAGCACCGAGGGCGAAGACGTCGGTCCGTTCGTCGATCCGGTCCGTCTGCCCCGAGGCCTGCTCCGGCGAGAGGTAGGCCGGCGTGCCAACGATGGCGCCCTCGCGCGTGCTCTCCGAGGCGACGGGGTGAGACTCGGGGATCACGCCGCTCGACGCCCCGCCGTCGACACCGCGGACTTTGGCGATCCCCCAGTCCAAGAGCACCACCTCTCCGTGGGGTGCGAGCATGATGTTGTCGGGCTTCACGTCGCGATGGACGACGCCGCGCTCGTGGGCGAAGCCGAGCGTGTGGGCAACCTGCACGACCGGAGGCAGGAGCTTGAGGCGCTCGCGCAGCGTCTTGCGCTCCCCCAGGACCTCCGAGAAAGGGCGTCCGCGCACGTGGCGCATGGCGTAGTAGGGCACTCCCGCACGGCTGCCTCGCTCGTAGACGGCCGGGATGCCCGGGTGCTCGAGGTTCCCCGTGACCAAGGCCTCCACGACGAAGCGCCGCACGTGCCCGACATCCGTCACGTCGCGCGCCAGCTCCTTGACGGCGACGTGTCGGCCGAACTGTCCGTCCTTCGCCTCGAGCACGCGCCCCATGCCTCCGCGGCCGATCTCGCGCAGCAGCTCGAAGCGCTCGACCCCGTGCGCTGGCGGCGCCGGGGCCTCGCCCGAGCTGGTGCCCGCGATGGCGCCGATGGTCGATGCGAAGGCCTCGGTGTTCGCCGCTGACTTCATGAGTGCCCGAGACTAGCTGGCGAATCCCAGCATTGCAGCTCTCTCGCGGCGGCCGCACGCTCGATCGCCAGCCTGAGCCTCGACCCCCGCGTACCGCGCAATTCGTGCGACGCGCACCGGACCCGGAGCATTCTCGTCGCCGACGTGCAGCTCTGACGGCTCCGGCCTCGCAAGCCGCAGGCATCAAGACGAAGGCGAGGAGCTCTCGGCCCGTACACCCCAATCGCGAGGACCTCAACGGCCGCCAACAGCGCTATGCTCCGACGCGTGGCGGGTCGACGCAAGCAGCGCGCGGCGACGCTGGCGACGCTCCTGGTCGCCAGCGGTTGCGGTGGTGACCCGGAGGTCCAGCAGCGGGGCGGCATCGAGGGTCGGGTCGAAGGTTGGCTCGACAGGATGTCGCTCGAGCAGAAGATCGCTCAGATGCACGGCTCGGGCATGGCGCCGGTGGACGGCCTCTACCTGACGCCCGAGGACGAAGCGCTCGGCATCCCGAGCTACAAGATGGTGGACGGCCCGCGGGGCGTACGCGCCGGCAAGGCCACCACCTTCCCCGTACCGATGGCGCGAGCCGCGACCTTCAACACCCAGCTCGAGCAGCGGGTCGGGGAGGCCATCGGGCTCGAGACCGCCGCCAAGGGCGGGAACGTGATCCTGGCTCCAGCGGTGAACAACGTCCGCCATCCGCGCTGGGGCCGCGCGCAGGAGACCTACGGCGAGGACGTGTGCTTGCTCGGCGCCATGGGCTCGGCCTTCGTCACGGGCGCGCAGGAGCACGTGCTGGCCAGCTTGAAGCACTACGCCGCCAACAGCATCGAAGATCGGCGCATGTCCGTCGACGTGAGCATCGACGAGCGCACGCTGCGCGAGATCTACACGCGGCATTTCGAGCAGGTGGTGCGCCACGCTCGCCCGGCGTCGGTGATGACCGCATACAACTCCGTCAACGGGCACTACTCGAGCGAGAACGCTCACTTGCTCCGGGATCTGCTCTACGGGGAGTGGGAGTTCGACGGCTTCGTCGAGTCCGACTGGCTCACCGGGACGCGCAGCACGGTGGAAGCCGCAAACGCGGGTCTGTGCATCGAGATGCCGATGGGCGCCTACTTCGACCAGAAGGACCTCGGCGCGGCCGTCGAGCAGGGCACGGTGAAGGAGAGCGTCATCGACGAGGCTGTGCGGCGCATTCTCCGCAAGAAGCTCGAGTTCTCGTTGGACGCGCCCGAACAGGTGCCCGCCGACGTGGTCGAGAGCCAGGAGCACACCGACCTCACCCTGGAGGTCGAGCGCGAGGCCATCGTGCTCCTGAAGAACGAAGGAGCCGCGCTTCCGCTCGATCGCGCCAAGCTCGCGACGCTGGCGCTGGTCGGCCAGCTCGCCGACACGAAGAACCTGGGAGACGCGGGCAGCAGCAACGCGGAGCCGAGCTGGGCCGTCACGCCGCGCGCGGGGCTCGTCGATCGAGCCGGCTCGGGCACCAAGCTCGACTACATCCCCGGTCCCACGTTGGCGCCGGCCGACCTCGCCACGCTGGCTGCCGCGGACGCGGCCGTCGTCGTGGTGGGGCTGACGGCGAAGGAGGAAGGCGAGAACTTCGAGGCGCTCGGTGGTGGCGATCGCGAGTCGCTGGACCTGCCCCAGGAGCAGCTCGCGCTGATCGCCGCGGTCGCCGCCCAGAATGCCCGGACCATCGTCGTGTTGGAAGGCAGCGGCCCGGTCATCGTGGCGCCCTGGCTCGATCAGGTGGAGGCGTTGCTCATGGTCTGGTACCCCGGGCAGGAGGGCGGCCACGCGATCGCGGACGTGCTGTTCGGCGACGTGAGCCCGTCGGGCAAGCTGCCGCTCACCTTCCCGGCATCCGAAGCGCAGCTGCCCGCGTTCGTGAACGACCAGGACGCCGTCACCTACGACTACTTCCATGGCTATCGCTACGTCGACGCCAAGGGACTGGACCCGAGCTTCCCCTTCGGGTTCGGTCTGAGCTACACGAGCTTCGTCTTCGGCGAGCTGGGGCTCGCGGAGACCACGCTGTCGGACGGCGCCACGGTGCACGCGAGCATCGACGTGACCAACACCGGCGAGGCAGCGGGCAAGACCGTGGTGCAGCTCTATGCCAGCTACCCGAGCTCGGCCGTGGAGCGGGCGCCGCGGGAGCTCAAGGCCTTCGCCAAGGTCGACCTTCAGCCGGGCGAGACCAAGAACGTGGCGCTCGAGTTTCCGGTGCGTGACCTCGCGTACTGGGACGTGGGCGTCGGGAGCTGGGTCGTCGAGCCGACCAGCGTGCAGCTCTGGGCCGGCGACTCGTCGCGCAACCTGCCCGCCTCGGCCGAGCTGAAGCTCGAGTAGCTCAGCCGGCCCTGCGCAGGCGGATCACCTCGGGCGTGCCCTTCGGCCCGCAGCTCGGGAGCGCCGGCGCGGGCGATGCGCAAGAAGACCCAGCTCACAGCTCCGCGTAGTTCTTGACCGCGAAGGTGTCGCACTGCCGGGCGTCGCCGCTGTCGAAGCCGCGCCGGAACCAGCGCTTTCGCTGGGCGGCGGAGCCATGGGTGTAGTTGCGCTCGTTGGCGTGGCCGAGCGTGTCGTCGCCAATGGCGTGCGCAGCGGTCATGGCCTCGGACAGGTCCTCGTCGGTGATCTCGAGCGACGCGCGCGCGGTGTGTCCCCACACGCCCGACAGGCAATCTGCCTGGAGCTCGACGCGTACCGACTGCTGGTTCTTGGTTTCACCGCCGACCTGCGTCTTGCTGGAGCCGATCAAGTTCTGGACGTGGTGACCGACCTCGTGCGCGATCACGTAGGCTTGCGCGAAGTCGCCGGGCGCGCGCAAGCGCTTCTCCATCACGTCGTAGAAGCTGGGGTCGATGTACAGCTTCCTGTCCGCAGGGCAGTAGAAGGGGCCGACGTCGGAGGTCGCGCCGCCGCAGCCGCCCGTGGTGACGGAATTGGCGAACACCACCAGCACCGGCGCCTGGTAGGGACCGGGCGCGGCGCCGTAGCTGGGCAGCGCGCCGCTCTTGAACACCGGCGTCCACACGTCCTCCGTGGAAGCCAGCACCACGCGCGAGAAGTCGCAGGCCTTGGCGTTCGTCGGCGAGGCCTCACATACGCTGCCAGCGCCCCGGCCCTTGCCCGACTGCTGCCCGCCTCCGGCCAGCGCTCCGAGCAGCTGCTGCTTCAACGCCGACGGCAGCACGAAGTAGCCGACGCCCAGCACCACGGCGACGATGAGCGCGCCTTTCCAGCCGAACAGCCTGACGACGGAAGCCAGGGCCTGAATCGGAACGCCACCACCGCCGCCGCCAGCTCCAGCGCCGCGATCTTCGAAGTTACTGGAACGGCGTCGACCCTCGGTGCGCATCCCCGCCGTGTTGCACGGCCCGCGCCGTGGGTCGAGGGCGCCGGTCGATTCCGTGGTTCTGACTCAAGCGATCTGCCGCAGATACTGGAACTTCGGCAGCGCCAGATCTTGCGGCGTGAGCGCGAAGGAGTCGTCGCCCGGGATCAGGTAGACGACGTCGGACTGCACGTCCGCGAAGTCGATGGCGGCGACCGCCTGCACGATGTAGCCGAACACGTCGCGGCGCCACAGGTTCTCCTGAGGGATGTTGCAGCGCTGGGCGATGGCCTGGTCCGTGGGCGAGCCGTGCACCATCAGGAAGGCCATGGTGAAGGTCAGGTAGCGCGGCGGTCCGTCGTACGAAGGCCCTTGGCGCGCGCCCTCCTCGGTCACCATGCCCTGCGTCCACATCTCGAAGTCGGCGACGGCCTTGTCGTGGTCCGGCCAGTAGTCCCAGCAGCCACGCTCGACCGAGCCGAAGTTCGCGCCGATGTGCTGCGCGGCTTGGAAGTAGAGCTGGCGCTTCTGGATCGGCGACTGGAACGACGGCTGCGAACGGATCAGCTGATGCAGCGCCTGCCGGAACGGGTCGTTCGGGTAGGTGCGCGCGGCGATCTCGATGGCGAAGACGGAGTTGGACACTTGCCTATCCCTCCACTCAGCCCGAGCCCGAGCCCGTGGATCGCCCGAACGAGCCGCTGCGCCCGCCGGTGCGGGGCCCAGTGCTGCGTCCGGTGCCGTAACGCGTGCCGAGCACGACCCCGGTGCCCGCCGCCACGGCGACGCCCACGGTGCCGACGGCGACCCTGGCGACCTTGCTCATCGAGCCCGTGCCGTCGGCGTTCGTGCTGGGCGCGGACGTGCTCGAACCGAAGGCCGTTGCGCGAGCGCTCGGCGACCAGCTCTTGTGCGACGACGAGCGGCGGTTCGAGGCGAGCTTCTTCGGCGGCGAGGCGGTGCCCGACTCCCAGCCGTAGTCGGACCAGAAGCCCTCCGAGGAGCCGGTGTCGCCGCCGTAGTAGTAGGGCGGCCAGTCCCCCGCCTGTTCGAGCTTCTGCCGCTCAGCGGCGGGGAGGCTCGGATTGCCCGCGGTGAAATCGGTCGCAGCGACCATCTTCACGTCGATGCCGGCCTTCTCGTAGGCCACGAAGTCTTCGTTCAGGTCGTCGAGCTCCTGCGCGTCGGCGCCGCCCGGCGCGACGTAGAGCAGGCGCTTGACCCCGAGCTTCTTGAAGCCGTCCGGCGGGGGCAGCTTGGCGACGTAACGGTTGTCGAACTGCCGCGTCTCGTCAGTGTACTGCGTCAGGCGCTTGCGATCGAGCACCAGGAGCGGCAGCGCGCTCAGCGTGCGACGCTGCTGCGCCTTGGCGAAGAGCGGCTGGTAATACGCCGCCGCCGCCAGGGTCAGGTGCGCCGGCACCACCCCGCGCGGGTGCGGCCAGTTGTCGAAGGTCGCCACCGGCTCGAAGCGCTCGGCCATCCCCGCCGCCATGGCCACCGCCTCCGGCCCCGGCAAATCGACCAGCACCGCGGTGTCCGGCGTCGCCTTCTCGAACAGCGCGGCCAGCGCCCGGCCCCGCTTGTAGGCGACATCCATCGCGGAGGTGAAGATCGGGCTCAGCACCGTCGAGAGCGGCGCGGTCGGCGACTCCCCCTCGATGGGGATCGTCGGCATCGCCGTCGGCGCCTCGAACAGCGTGGGCCAGTAGAAGGGGCGCAGCTCGCCCTTCACCGGCATGAGCTCGCTGCGCAGCCGCGCCAGTGCCGCGCGATCGAAGGGCGTCTTCTGTTCGCCGTCGAACACCAGCTTCTCGGTGACGGCGCCGAAGTTCCAGCCGTAGTCCCGCTGAGCCTTGAGCGAGGCCTGGTCGATGGTCTTGTACTCGACCTCGTCGTTGCTCGCGGCGGCGCCGCAGATGGCCAGCGCTCCGCCGATCACTGCGATGGCTCCCGTGACCGTGACGATCCCGACCATGCCGGCGAGGGCCGAGCGCCGCGGGATGGCGACCGCTGCCTGCTCGACCAGTCCTTCCTGCCACCACTTGGCGCCGACGATGCCGGGTTTCTCGACGCGATATGCCTCTTTGAATGACGGGTCGTTCGGGTTCACGCGTTACCTCGGGCAAGCTCGGGGTGGCGCTCTCGGAGCGCCTGCAGGAAGTCCGGCTGGAACACCCCGTCGACTCGGATCGAATAGCGGAAAAACGGCGCGCCTTCCACCCCGTGGTGGTCGCTGTCGTTGAACCAGTAGGCGCGAGCCTCGATGTGGAACTTTTCTGCGCGTTCTTCGTCCCAGAGAAACAGGCGCTTGTTCCCCGCCGGGCAGAAGGTGACGAAGTGATCGGCCTCCGGCTTCTGATTCGGGTCACCGTCTAGGTGAACCGTGCCGTAGTCGTGGGCGCGGAGACCCATGATGTTGCAGCGCCCGATCTGCTGGAAGGGCAACCGCTTCACGAACGCGACGGTCTCGGGAAAGAACGTGCGCGCCTCACGGGTGAAGGCCTTGCCCTCGGCGGAGCTCTTCTCGTCCCAGTAATGGTTCGGGATCATCTCGTAGTAGACCTTCCACGGAAAGTAGACGCCGTGGCGGTACTCGAGCCAGAGCTGCTGCCGGCGCGAGAGCGTGCGCGGGCGCTCCTCGCCGAAGTCCGAGATGTCTTCGTCGCGGGCGGCGATGGGGTCGTCGGCCAGCGACGCGAACACGGCGCGCTGCTCGCCCGTCAGCCCGCGGAGGACGTCGCCGTAGTCCACCAACGCTTCGGTCTCGAGCGACGGCGGCATGATGCCCATGGAGCGGTGACTGCCGCCGGTGTACGCGACCGGCACCTGCGCGAGCCCCAGGCACACCTCCTCGTGGATGGCGTCGAGCCCGGACAGGTCCAGGTGCGGCTCGAGGTCGATGAAGGGTCTGCCCCAGATGCCGTGGATCACCGTGGAGACCGACGGTAGAGCATTTGTCCGGGTCTGCGCTAGGCTCGACAGCCGCCGCATGAGCGATCCGAGCTACGACGACTTCGCCGCGAGAGTGGTCGAGTCGGGCATCGTCACCGACCCCTGGATCCGCGGCAAGCCGCGGCTCGCCGAGAAGCCGCTGATCCTCACGGCGCGCGAGCAGACCGCCTTGTACCGCGCCACGGAGCAGGTCGCCGGCGTCTACAACGACGTCTGCCGTATGTGCGCGGACGACCCCGAGCTGCTCGACTCGTTCTTTCGGCTCACCCCGTTCCAGAAGGCCATGTGGGAGTCGTCGCGCCCGATGTGGCACGGCATCGCTCGCGCGGACGTGTTCGAGACCGACGAGGGCCTGGCGTTCGCCGAGCTGAACAGCGACACGCCGACAGGCGAAGCCGAAGCCGTCGTGCTGAACCAGGCTGCACACCCGGACCACCCGGACACGCTGGACCCGAACGCGGCGCTGGGCGCAACCTACTGCGAGATGGTCGAGGGACTCGCCCGCTTCACCCTGGGCGAAGGCCATCCCCGCGTCGCCGGCATCGTCTACCCGACGGAGCTGACGGAGGACCTGGGCGTGATTCGCCTGTTCAAGCGCTGGTTCGAGGAGCGCGGCTGGGACGTGGTGCTCGGCTCTCCCTACAACCTGACGCTGGACGCCGAAGGCCGTGCCTGCCTGTTCGACGTGCCCTTCAGCGTGATGCTCCGCCACTACAAGACCGACTGGTGGGGCGAGCGTGTGAGCGCCTGGGACGACGAGAGCCTGCCGGACACGGAGCCACTGCGTGAGCCCCTGGGCGTCGCCCTGGCCGCGGCGCTCGGCGGCAAGCTCTGCATCGTGAACCCGTTCGGTGCCGTCCTGCCGCAGAACAAACGCACCATGGCCCTGATGTGGGAGCACATCCACCGCTTCGGCCCCGCCGCTCAAGAGGTCATCCGCCGTTTCATCCCCGCCACGTTCCGCCTGGAGACGCTGGAGCCGAAGGTCGTGGCGGCCGAGAAGGACGACTGGGTGCTGAAGAGCGACTATGGTGCCGAAGGCGAAGAGGTGATCATCGGCAAGCAGGCGACGCCGGAGATCTGGCAAAAGAGCCTGGAGCACGCCCGTTCGGGGCACTGGGTCGCGCAGCGCTACTTCGAGGCACGGGCGAACGCGGACGGCGAGGTCGTGAACTATGGCGTCTACCTGGTGGCGGGGAACGCCGCCGGGCTCTACTCGCGCAAGCACAAGGGCGCCACGACGGACGAGGCGCTGAGCGTAGCGACGCTGGTGCAGCCCTGAGGGGGTGTCCCTGATTCGCGCTCCGCTGGCGGCAGCAAACGCCACGCGGCCCTTCCGTTCGGTCGAAACGGCCGGCGCCGGCCCACCCCGTCGGGTATCGCGAAGCGCGTCCGGCCGGTTTTCGAGCCCACGCCTCCTTGGCGGATCGAGATCTGATCATGACCAGACTGTTCAAGTGATTCCGGGGCTCGGCTGACCGCCGAGCGGCGCGAATCGAGCCGCTCGGTCGCACACCGAACTAGGGACACCCCCTGGCCACCCGCGCGCGTATGATGGGCGCGTCGGATGTCCAGCTACCACTCGGGGAGTCGCGGGCTCCAGGATCGTTTCGACACGCGGCGCATCGCCGATCGTCTGGAGCAGATCACCTACAAGAGCGCGCTCGGCGACGGTGACGCGGCGCTGGTGAGCGCCGCCGACATGTTCTTCCTGGCTACCGCGGACGCCAGCGGCTTCCCGGACTGCTCCTACAAGGGCGGCGCCCCTGGGTTCGTACGGGTGCTCTCGCCGACGGAGCTCGCGTGGCCCGACTACGACGGCAACGGCCAGTTCCGATCGCTGGGCAACGTCGAGGTCAGGAGCGATGTGGCGCTCCTGTTCATCGACTGGGCGCGCCCGGCGCGCCTGCGCATCCACGGCACGGCGCACCTCTCGTTCGACGATCCGCTGCTCGAGGGCATGCCGGGCGCCCAGCTCGTGGTGCGCGTGGACGTCGTGCGCGTGTTCCCGAACTGCCCGCGCTACGTGCACCAGATGCAGAAGGTGGCGGCCTCGCCCCATGTCCCACGGGCCGGTGAGCCCGCGCCTCGCCCCGGATGGAAGGACGACCCGCGCTTCGCCGACGCGCTGCCGGCGAAGGACCGCGAGCCGAGCGATCGATGAGCGAGGACGTCTCCGGGTGGCTGCTACAGACCTCGGCAGGCCGGCTCGAGCCCGAGGCGTTCGTATCCGAGCTCGGCACGCGCCTGAACCTCGCGGGCTTCTCCATCTGCAGGATCAGCGCCTGGATCCCCACACTGCACCCGGAGCTCTGGGGCAACCAGCTCTTCTGGGACAAGAGGGGCCCGTGTCGGGTCGTGCGCCGCGACCACGACGTGTCCTCGACGCCCGACTACATCGGGACGCCTGCCGAGGTGATCCACCGCGATCGCGTGGGCTCGCTGCGCTGCCGCCTGGACGGTCCGCGCGATCAGATCCCGTTCGAGCTGCTGAGAGAGCTGGCCGACTCGGGCGCCAGCGACTACTTCATCCTGTCGCTCGACCCCGGCGGGGATCGCCCCCCGTGGATCGCCTTCACCACCGACCGGAGCGGGGGCTTCGAGCCGGAGCAGGTGGAGCGCTTGCAGGCGCTCGGCCCCTTGCTCTCGCTGCACTTCCAGCTCGCTCGGGCGAGCTTCGGGACCCGCTCGCTGCTGGAGGTCTACCTGGGCGCGAACGCTGCGGGGCGGGTCCTGGCGGGCGAATTCCGGCGAGGCACGGGGGTCGAGCGCCGCGCGGCGATGTGGTTCTGCGACCTGCGTGGCTTCACGGAGCTGAGCGACCGCCTGCCCCCGAGGGAGGTCGTGAGCGTGCTCGACGCGTACTTCGAGCTCGTCACGTCGCCCATCGAGCACCACGGCGGTGAGATCCTGAAGTTCATCGGGGACGCCGTGCTGGCCGTCTTCCCGGCGGGGAACGACGACCGCGAGCCCTGTCGCCGCGCCCTCAGCGCCGCGGAGGAGGCGCTCGACGCGGTGCACGGCTGGTCGCACGCGGACAGCGCCCGACCAGAGCTCGCGATCGGCGTTGGCTTGCACCTCGGAGTGGTCATGTACGGGAACGTCGGCGGGCACCGGCGCCTGGACTTCACCGTGATTGGCGGGTCCGTCAACGAGCTCTGTCGCGTCGAAGCGCTGTGCAAGCCCCTGGGCTGTCCGCTGCTGATGACGGACGCTTTCGCAGCCGGGCTCGCCAGCGACGAGCTGGTCTCGCTCGGCAAGCACCTGCTGCGCGGCGTGAGCGAGCCGCGCGAGGTGCTCACGACTCGCGCCCACAGCCCGGAGCGCGCATGACGCGAAGGGCAATCGCCCTCGCCCTGCTCGCCCTCGGCTGCGGCTCGCGCTCGGGCCTCGCGGAGACCTTCGCCGACTTGCCAACCGGTGCCGGGGGCGCGCCCACGTCCCCGTGCGCGACCCTCTCGCCGCACGGGCCGGTCATCACCCCGGAGGGCGTGCCGAGCCCGGCCCTCGACGACGCCCTGCGGGTCACGGCCATCAGCGACGACGGGCGCCGCGTCGCAGCCGTCTTCGCGCGCAAGAGCCCGGACGGCGTGCTGGCTCTGGAGCACGCCGCGCTCGCGCCCTGGGACGACTGGCCGGAGATTGGCACGCTGGGACCGATCTACGTCTCGGGCATCCAGACGCAGTCGAGCCACGCCATCGGGCAGAGTGAGGGCCAGCGCTGGGCAGCGGCGGTGCGAGCGGACGCCGGCGTGCTCCTCTACCGCGGCATCGACGCCGAGGCCGGCGGCGGCAGCGAGCCGCCGATCGCCGTCCCGGGTATCGACCCGATGTTCGTGTCCGCCGACCAGACCGCGAACGAGCGCCACCTGGTCGGCAGCTTCGATCTCGACGCCCCGGCCCAGGTGCTGCGCGCCACCTTCGTGGGTCCGAGCGGCAGCGCCAAAGGCCTCACCGATCTCGGCTGCGCCACCGGACAGCCGCCCAGGGCGGCGGCGATCGGGTTCGGCGATCACTGGCTGGTCGCGGCCTCCCGCTCGACGCTGAAGAGCTGCCTCGGCGCGCCGACCGAGGTCGCCATCTCGAGAGTGCGCGAGACGGGCTCGCCGGTCTCGCTGGGGAAGCTCACCTCGGAGGACGCCATCGTGGACGTGCAAGTCGCGGCGCACCCGGACGGCGCGTTCGTGGTCTACAGCACGGCAGGAGCCGACGGCGGACGCATCGTCGCCGCGCGAGTCGCGGACACGGGCGGCGTGGTGGCGGGCCCCACCGCGATCTCGCCGCCGAACCTCGCCATCACCTCCTTCGCGTTGGGCTCCGTCGGCGATCAGCTCGCGATCGCGTGGCGCAAGGACTTCGACCTCGCGGTGTCGGTCTTCGACGCGTCGTTCGGGCTCCGGGCCGAGACCGTGGTCGTCTCCGAGCCTTCGTTCGGGCCTTCGGCGCTCTTCGGCTCACCGGCTGGCGAGGGGTTGGTCGTGGCCTGGACCGCCACGCCACCCGGCGACTTCCGTGTGCGTCTCGCACGGCTGGACTGCGCGCCGTGATCTGGATCCCACGAGGTGGCGGACGGCTGGGACTGCCCCAACCCGCGCCCCGGGCCCGTGTGTCGCACGGGGGTCTCCTACGAGTACCGGCTGGTGCAGGCAGCCTGCCCCGCGCACTGCGACGCCGGCGTTCTCGGGCAGCCCGACGAGCAGGTGCCACCGGGACCGCTGCAAATCAGCTGCAAGTGCCCTTGAGCGTCTACGGACCCTTCCCGGGCTGCTGAGCAGGTACTCTCGCTCCGTGGCGCGTGCGTTTCTGCGGGTGGCCGTTCTTTCGATGCTCGCGGTGGCGTGTGGTCGCACGCCTGCGCCGTCCGGAAGCCCCGGCAGCTCGAGCCCGACGCCCCCGGCGTCGATCGCGAGCGCCGAGCAGAGGAGGCCAGTCGTGGACGAAGAGGGAATCGAAGGCTGGGTGCTCGCCCGCCTGCGTGCGCCGAAGCGCGAGCTCCTGTCGCTCGACCACGGCGTGGACGCCGAGATCCGGACGCGACACGAGGTCCGAGCGGCGCGTGACCTGCGCGTCGAGGGCCCGGCGCTCTGGCTCCACGTGTTCCGCTTCGACGGGCACGCCAAGGCGAAGGCCGAGGAGAAGGCGCTGACCGAGGCGCTCGTCTCCATGAGACCCGAGCTCAACTACCCGCAGAGCACGGTAACGGGCGCTTACCTCCTGGTGGTGGGGTTCCCCAGCGAGAAGCCCGCCTCGCCGGAGATGCGCGCGGCGCAGACGGCGTACCTGTCCGCTATTGCCGGAGAGGAGTGAAGGAGGCCTTCTCCTACCTCCGTCGTCCTCGCCCTCTTCGCCCTCGCGGTCTGGGGTGAGGCACCGTCTCCAAGAGCGGCGTCTCTCGGAACAGATCGAGGTCGAGCTTCTTGGCCTCGGCCTTGCGTTTGAAGGTGATGGCCGAGCACTCCCGGAGCAGCTTCCGGAGCGACGTCTTCTTCGGCAGCGTGCTCTTCACCCGGTGCCCGAGCAGCTTCATCACCGCGATGGTCACCGGCAGGACGTGCTCCGACGCGTCCTCGTAGCCAGTCATCAATTCCTTGTCGAAGGTGTCTTCGTCCCAGTGAGCGAGGGCGGTGCCCTCGTCACCGTCGGTCTCGACCAGCATGCTCTCGAGCGCCGGGACGGCCTTGGTGGACCTGGGCTTGAACTTGCCGGTCTCCTCGTCGAAGAGCGTCATCCACTTGGCCCAGCCGAAGCCGAGGGTGTGGCCGATCTCGTGGACGACGGTCCCGGCGATCTCGAGGTCATCGTACCGGGCCAGGTACTTCGCGTTGAAGTCCACCCGACCGTAGACGACGCCGGCGCGCCGGTGCGGCTCGTAGGCCATCGCGATCGTGTCGGAGTCCTCGTCGAAGACTCCCAAACGAATGACGACCGAGCTCTTGGGGCTGACGAAGCGGTTCCAGAAGTTGCAGGCCGTCCGGGCTGCCTTCTTCACCTTGCCCTTCTCGTCGCTGACGATCTTGTACGTGATCAACTGGCTCATGCCCGCGTCCCTCGGCTCGGTCTTCTAGCCCGTCGACCCGTATCATGACCAGCGGCGCGCCGCGGGGGGTAGGTCCAAGGGACGCCGCGCGAAGACGTGACCGGCGTGAAGGACATGTCGCTTCAGGTGCGCAAGGGCACGTTCTTCTAGCTCGAGCGCTCATTGCGAGTGATACTCTCGTGAGGAGGAGTCTCGGATGGCGCGATCGGGGATCGAATCGGGGATACTGCTGCTCGCCCTCACGCTGGTCGGCACCGGCTGCGGTGGGGACGACGAGTCGAAGGCCGGCAGCGGCGGCACGTCCTCCGGCGGCGGGGCGGGGACGTCGTCGGGTGGGGCTTCTTCCGGTGGAGTGTCGTCGGGCGGCGCGTCGTCGGGCGGCACGTCGTCGGGCGGCACGTCGTCGGGCGGCGCCGGCGCGACGGTTGGAATCGCCCAGAAGTATCCGGGCGACCAGGGCATCGACAAGGATCCCGACGTCATCTTCGCCGACGACTTCGAGAGCTACGCGGACGCCTCCAAGCTCTGGGATCGCTGGGACAACACCTTCCAGGCGGCGCAGACGCGCATGGCGACCGAGACCGGGAACGTGCTCGCGGGCAAGCAGTCCCTGGAGTTCACGATCCCGAAGGGAACCCAGGAGCTGAGCAACGCGGTCCAGAAGGTGCTCACCACCGAGCTCGATGCGATGTACCTGCGCTGGTACTCCAAGTTCGGTCCGAACAACGACATCGTGGGCTCGAGCCACAACGGCGGCGGCATGTCGGCCCACTACTACAACGGCAACCAGGCCACGCCGGGCGTGCCCGCCGACGGCAAGAACAAGTTCCTGGTCGAGTTCGAGCACTGGCGCGGGGAAGCCTCGACGAAGACCCCGGGGCAGATGAACGTGTACGTCTACCACCCGGAGCAGCGCGACAACTACGGCGACCACTTCTTCCCGTCGGGTTTGGTCATGCCGAACACCAGCCTCCCCTTCGACTTCGGGGCCGACTTCGTCCCGCAGCCCGAGGTCACGCCGGAGCTCGACAAGTGGTACTGCTACGAGCTCATGGTGAAGGCGAACACGCCGGGACAGCGCGACGGCCGCATCACGCTCTGGCTGGACGGCAAGCAGATCGCAAATTTCGGCAACCTGCGTTTTCGCGACATCGACAGCCTGAAGCTCGATCGCTTCAACCTGTCGTTCCACGCCCACGCCAGCCCCAACGAGACCAAGAAGTACTACGACAACGTCGTGGCCGCGAAGTCGTACATCGGCCCGATGGCGCCGTGATCTCGGTGCTTCCTTTGGTAGGCTGACGGCATGCGAGACTCCAAGGAGGCACTGCGGCATCGCGTCGACTACTTGGAGGGCGAGCTGGCCGAGAAGGAGACGGAGCTCGCCCGGCTGCGCGCCGAGTCCGAGAACGCTCCGAACGCGAAGAAGAAGCGGCAGAAGAAGGAGCGTGCTGCCTCGGGTCGGTCGAAGCCGGCGTCCGAACCACCCGCACCGCCGGAGCTTCGCTTCGGCAAGCTCCAGCCCAACGGATCCGTGCGCTACGTCGTGCGGCCCATCGAGCTCCTCTGGGTCGGCATCATGGCCGCGATCTCGGCCGCCCTGGTCGCGGTCGTCGGAAGCGAGATGGTCGGCGAAGGAAAGGGCTTCCCCTGGGCGATGCTGGTGATCTTCGGCGTATTGCCGCTGGCGCCCACCTTCCGAGCGGGTTTCGACGTCGACGTCGAGCAGAAGACGATTCGCGTCTGGCAAGCTTGGGGTCCGATCACGTACGCGAGCTTCACTCTGAATCGCCTGAGGCTGCCCGAAGTCCACTCGAGCGTGGAGTCCCACACGAACAGCGACGGGACCGAGTCCCGCGGACGCGTGACGCGCCTGTACTGGACCAACGAGAACATCCGTTCGACGCTCGACGGGGCCAAGCTGTCCGAGCTGATGCACGAGGTGCGAGCGCTCGCTGCCAGCGCCGAGCGATAGGGCTCCGGAGCGCACGCCGAGCTGGCCGCGGACGGGTGTCGAGCTTCGTCGAGCACAGAGCTACGGCAGCGCGCGCAGGCGTGGGCGAGCGCGTCCCGGGCTGCCGGGTGCCGCGACCGAACAGCCGGAGTGGTCGAGACCTTGCGCGCGCAAGTCGGCGACCTCGGCGCGCGAATCGCCCTCGACGCCGAGATCGATGACGACGTTACTGGAGGAGCCTGGGTCGCCCGCCACCCGGTACCAGTCGTAGTCCGCGCGCAGGTCGAAGACCTCGGACACTCCGAGCGCGGCCGAGGTGACGCGCAGCGTCCCCGCTCCTGACGCGAGCACCTCGAGCTCGCGCGCCCCGGAGCCGCTGGTGGAGACCAGTGTGATCGTGACGCTGCCGCCGCCGGGGCCGAGCCGAAAGCCGACGCTGTCGGCGGTGATACCCGTCGTCCGCTCGGCGCTGCCGCTGGTGGTGCAGTCCTCGGGCAGGCTGCAAACGCGATCCAGGAGGCGCGGGTCACCCGGAGCGGGATCGGTGAAGTCGAAGCAGGCGCTGCACCCGAGCAGCGCCAGCACGACGATGCCTCGACGCCGTCGCTCAGCCACCGAGCACCGCCGTGAGCTCGATGTGGAAGGCCCCGTAGTCGTAGTCGCGCCCGACCGCGCCCGGCGGCTCCGCCGGCGCCAGCGTGTACGCGAGCGTGGCGCCGAGATACCAGACGGGGCGGCCGACGTTGACGCGAAAGTAGGCGCCGAGCATGCCGCCGTATTCGAGCACCGTCTGGCTCTCTCCCGCGCCGTGGACCGAAAGAGTCCCCTGGAGCACGCCGACCTGCGGACCGAAGAGCAGGAGCGACCCGGCGCTGGGCTGGAGAACGAGCGAGAGCTCGCCGCCCGTGCGCGCCACCGTCTGGGTCAGGGTCGGCGCGTCCGACGAGGGAGCGGTGCCCCCGGTGCCCACGC
Organism: Polyangiaceae bacterium; assembly: GCA_015075635.1. NCBI lineage: Bacteria > Pseudomonadati > Myxococcota > Polyangiales > Polyangiaceae > Polyangiaceae bacterium. The sequence goes on along the minus strand of JABTUA010000003.1, from coordinate 312,337 downwards.
CCGCGTAGGCACCAATCGCGACGCGCCCCGCCACGACCGCGGAGGCTGCGAGCGTCAGCTCCGCCCGAGTGTCGAGATCGTAGCCGTCCTTGGCCAGGAGCTCGGCGTGCTCACTTGGCTGGAGAGACCCGACACCGGCGCCTGCCCTGAGCAGGAACCCGTGTGCGACCGCTTCCTCCCGAGAGCGCCGTGGCTCGGGTGAGGCTCGGTCCTTGGGCTCGTCGTCGTACCACCCGGGCGGCGGTTGCGCGGCGGAGGTCGCCAGCTGGAGCAGAAGGACGGACGCCAGTACTCCGCCAGGGAAAGCAAAGCGCGTGCCTCGAGCCAAGTCACCGTACGGTGCCGCGGCGCAGTGGATGGCGCTGATCTCCCGGTCACACTGTGACTGGAGCGCCACGCCGGCCGCCGGCGTCTACCCGAGCCGCGCCTCGCGGCTCACCTGCTTCACGAACGCAGGGTCGAGCTTGCCGTCCACGCGGATGGAGTATCGGAACCACGGATCCGCCTCGACACCGTGGTAGTCCATGTCGTTGAACCAGTAGACGCGCGAGCCCACGAAGTGTTGGGACTCCCCTTCGGGGTCGATCAGGAAGAAGCGCTTGTCGCCGCGGGGGCAGATGTTCACGCACTGCGCGACGGCGACGCTCTGCCCGGGCTCGCTGTCGCGGTGCACGGTGGCGTGGTCGTTGGGCAAGAGGCCGAAGATCAGGCAGCGCCCGATCTCGGTGAACGGCAGCGACTTCACGAAGGCCACCGTCTTGGGGAAGAAGCGCAGGGCCTGTGGATCCCACTCTTTGCCGCGCCCGCTCTGGTTGTCTTCCCAGCGGAAGTTCTCGAGCAGGTGGTAGACGACCTTCCAGGGGAAGTAGACGCCAAACTTGTACTCCAGCCAGCGCACCTGCTTTTGGGACAGCGGGTGCTCCGTCTCGTCCCCGAAGCGATACTCCATCAGCCGCTCCGGCTCGAAGACGCCGGGGTCGTCGGCGAGAGAGACGAGCTTCTCCCGCTCCTCGCGGGTCATGCGCTCGATGACCCAGCCCAGATCTTCGTACGGGTCGTCGAGCACCCAGGGGGCGGCGACGCCCATCCACTTCAGGCTGCCGCCGGTGTAGCCGACCTCGACCTCGGCCAGGCCCGCGCAGATCTCGTCGTCGAGCTCGCCGAGCAGCTCGAGATCCACGTGCGGCTCGAGGTCGAGGTACGGCTTGCCCAGGATGCCCCAGAGCTGGCTCATCTCTCCATCTGCTCCAAGTAGAAGCGGGCGATGCGCCCGTCGAAGGCGTGGGTGCCGTCCTCACTGGTCGCGTAGCGACCCCGGCCGTAGCCCCGGGACGCGACGCCGATCTGCTGGCTCTCGCAGATCTCTCGGTCCTCACGGTTGGTGACGTCCCAGAACTCGTAGACGTCGCTGGGCTCGAAGCCTTCGACGACCGCGGCGGGGTGAAACAGGATGTCGGCGGTCACGCGGCTCCGTGCGGGTCCTAGCGGCCAGACGCGATAGCTCAAGAGGTAGTCGGGCTGCGCGCTCAACAAGAGGTTCGGCCAGCAGAAATAGTCGTAGACGCGGCGCCGATCGAGCTCGCTCGTACCGCCGAGCAGCGGGCGGCCGTGCCGTTGCCCGTCCAGCGACACGGTCTCGGCCTCGTCCACGAGCTCCATCGTGCCGCCGAGCCAGGCGCCGTCGGCGATGAAGCTCGACGAGCGCTCGAAGGGCGTCCAGCGCTCGAGCGCGCGGTGCACGGTCCGGAAGTGGTGCGACTCCTGGAAGTTCTCGATCAAGAGCTTCCAGTTCGCGGCGACCTCGTGCTCCACGCGCCGGCCCAGGCGGAGCTGGCCCAGGTGCAGGCGCTCGAGGTGGGCCGGGACCGGCGCGAGCGCGTCGGCGAGCGGAGCCGCCTCGGCGTCCAGGTTGACGAACACGAAACCCTTCCACTCCGCCACGCGCACGGGCGAGAGACCGTGATCCGACAGCCGAAAGTGGCTCAGCCCGTCGGTGCCCGGCGCGGCGGACAGGCGCCCGCTCTGCTCGTAGCGCCAGGCGTGATACGGACACACGAACGCCTCGGCGCGCCCGGCTCGCTCTCGACACAGGAGCGCTCCGCGATGGCGACACACGTTGAAGTGCGCGTAGAGGCGGAGGTCGGCGCCTCTCACGACGAGCACGCCCTCGGCCGTGACGGGCGCGAGCACGAAGGAGCCGGGTGCCTCCACCTCCTCACTGCGACCCACGGCGAGCCAGGTCCGCTCGAAGAGTCGAGCTCGCTCCAGCTCGAAGATCCGAGGGTCCGTGTAGGCCGCCTTTGGCAAGGGCTCGGCCTGCGCCAGGGGCGCGAGCACCGAGCCGAGCTCGGCGGCCGAAAACGGCGGGCGGTCCACGACGCCGGCCAGCATCGACCGCGGGCCCGACGGGAGTCAAGGACGGGACCCATGGTAAGCTCGCCGTCGCAATGCAACCCGACAGTCCTCTGTACCGCCTCGCCTTCGCGCTCGGTGCGACGCTCGTGCTGCTCTTGTTGTTCCAGCTCGGGCTCCGCCTGCTGTCCCCGAAACAGACGGTGAAAGCGGACCTGGAGCAGGGCAACGCTGCCCGCGCGATGCTCCACGGCGGCGACGTCTTCGGCATCTTCCTGATCGCCGCGAACATCGCCACCGGCAGCATGGAGGAGAAGAGCTGGAAGGCCGACGTCATCTGGGTGTCCGCGTTCGGCGTCGCGGCGCTCCTGCTGTTCTTCGTGACCTCGCGCATGGGCGTGCGCGCGCTGCTGAAGTCTCGGATGAACGCCGAGATCGAGGCCGGCAACATCGCGGCGGGCATCGCCGGCGGCGCCCACTCGCTAGCCACCGGCATCATCGTGGCGCGCGCCGTCGCCGGCAGCGATCTGAAGACTCTGGGACTGTCGCTGGTGTTCTTCGCGCTGGCGCAGGTCACGCTGCACGTGCTGGTGCTCTTGTTCCGGCTGCTCACCAAATACGACGACGCGGCGGAGATCCAGAGCGGGAACGTGGCCGCAGCGCTCAGCTACGCCGGCCTGACCGTCGGCGTGGCGATCATCGTCGGCCAGGCCGTGGAGGGCACGTTCACGGGCTGGGGCGACTCGCTCTTGGCCTACGGCAAGGCGCTGTCGTGGGGCGCGGGCCTGTACGTCGTGCGGCAGCTCGTGGTGCAGACCATCTTGCTCGGCTCGTTCTCGCTGCGCGGCGGCACGCTGGACACCGAGATCGCCCGCGACAAGAACGTGGGAATGGGCGCCATCGAGGCCATGGCCTACGTGGCCACGGCGCTGATGATCTTGCGCATCGGCTGAGGCCCGAAGCTCAGGACGCTCGGCTGAGACTCGTCGTCGCAGACCCCGGGTCCAGCAACACACGGGCGGGCCCGGCGTCGAGCGCCGCGGCCAGCGCGTCGCGCATGTCGGTCACGAACACGACCTCGAGCGCGGCCTGAGCTTCAGCGGGGACCTCCTCGTAGTCGCGCCGGTTCTTCTCCGGCAAGATGACCCGGCGAATGCCCGCGCGGTGCGCAGCGAGCACCTTGGCCTTGATGCCGCCGACGGGCAGCACGCGACCGCGCAGCGTGACCTCGCCGGTCATGGCGGTGTCGGCGCGCACGCTGCGTCCGGACAGCAGCGAGGCGAGGGCCGTGAAGATGGTGATCCCCGCGCTCGGGCCGTCCTTCGGCACCGCGCCCGCGGGCACGTGCAGGTGGAGATCGCTCTCGTCCAGGCCGGAGACGTCCAGCTCGAGCTCCGAGGCGTGGCTCCGAAGGTAGGTCAGCGCGGCGCGCGCCGACTCCTTCATCACGTCGCCCAGCTTGCCGGTGATCTCCAGCCGGCCCTTGCCGGGCATGCGCGAGGTCTCGATGAAGAGGATGTCACCGCCGACGGGCGTCCAGGCCAGGCCCGTCGCCACTCCGGGGACCGCGGTGCGCTCGGCCACGTCGTTGGAGAAGCGCGGCTTGCCCAGGTAGCGCCCCACGTCGGCCGCTTCGACGCGCACGCGAAGCGGCGCCGAGTCCGTGGCCCGCGCCACGTCGAGCGCGACCGAGCGCAGGAGCCTGGTGAGCTCCCGGTCGAGCTGGCGCACGCCCGCCTCGCGGGTGAAATCGGCGGCGATGGCGCCGATCGCGCCGTCGGTCAGGATCAGTGCGTCGTCGCCCAGGCCGACCTCCCGCATGCGCTTCGGGATCAGGTGCTTCTTGGCGATGCCCAGCTTCTCCGGGTCGGTGTAGCCGGAGAGCTCGACGATCTCCAGCCGGTCGCGGAGCGGCGCGGAGAGCGTGTCGAGGGTGTTGGCCGTACACACGAAGAGCACCTCGGAGAGGTCGAACGGCACCTCCAGGTAGTGATCGGTGAAGGTCTTGTTCTGCTCCGGATCGAGCACCTCGAGCAACGCGGCTTCCGGCGACCCCGCCCAGCCGGAGAAGAGCTTGTCGATCTCGTCCAGCAGGATCACCGGGTTCTTCTTCCCCGCCTTGCGCAGGGCGTGCACGATGCGGCCCGGGAGCGCGCCCACGTAGGTGCGGCGGTGCCCGCGGATCTCCGCCTCGTCCCGAGCGCCACCCAGGGCGATGCGAACGAAGGGGCGTCCGGTGGCGTCGGCGATGCTCTGGCCGAGCGAGGTCTTGCCGACCCCCGGAGGGCCGACCAGACACAGGATGGTGCCGCGCGGGTTGCCGGAGAGCTTGTGTACCGCCATGTGCTCGAGGATCCGCTTCTTGACGTCGTCGAGGCCGAAATGGTCCTCGTCGAGCTGGGCCGAAATCCGACCCAGATCGTTCGTCGTCTCCGCGCGCCTGCTCCACGGCAGGTCTGCAAGCCATTCCAGGTAGGTGCGGATGACGTTGGCCTCCGGCCCCTGCCCGCCCTGGGCCTCCAGACGGCGGAGCTCGCGCTCGGTCACCTTGGCGACCTCCTCCGGCAGCTCGGCCTCCCCGAGCTTCTTCCTCAGACGCTCGCCGTCGCCGCCTTCGTCGCCGTCGCCGAGCTCGCGGCGGATCGCGGAGAGCTGCTCGCGCAGCACGGCCTCGCGCTGCTTCTTGCCGAACTGCTCGCGCACGTTCTTGTCGATCTTGCTCCGCAGCTCGGTCAGGGTCTTGGCCTGAGCCAGGAGCTGGATCACGAGCTCCAGTCGCTTGATGACGTCCGCCGTCGCCAGGAGCTCCTGGGCCTTGTCCGTGTCGGGCAAGAGCCCGGCGGCCACACGATCGGCGAACAGGCCCGGCTTGCCGTCGATGCTCGGCACCTGTTCCAAGGCGCCGCCCGCGTCCTTCATCGTGCGCTCGACCTCGCGCTTCAGCGCCTCCGCCAGGAGCCGCGCTTCGGCCTCCGAATCGCGAGCCTCTTCGAGCACTCGACCGCGCCCTCTCCAGAACGGCTCGACGCCGGCGAGCTCGGCGAGCTCGAACCGTTCCAGCCCTTCCAGGGTGACGCGGTAGGTGCGCTCGTTCTGGCGCTCCACCCCGACGACGCGCGCCAACGTGCCGTGCGGATGCAGATCGGCGAAGCCCGGCTCGAGGACCTCGCCCCGCCGCTGGCTCATGACCAACACGAGATCGCCCGCGTGCAGCGAGAGCACGAGCGCGAGGGAGCGCGGCCGCCCCACGTTGAACGCGAGCGTGGAGCCGGGGAACAGCACGCCGGAGCGCAGGGGCAGGACTGGGAGCGGGGAATCTGGGAGCGCGGCTCCCGAACGCAGGATTTTCAAGGGACCTCCGTGAACGATGAACGGAAAGTAAATTCGTTCACAGATTCGTCAAGGCGCTCGGCGCGATTCATTTGGGGTCGCGGCCCCAGGCGGGCAAGCGCTCAGCCCGAACGCCGGCGCATCGGCTTGGCTCCCGGACGGTCGAGCAGGCCGTGCAGCAAGAGCTGGGCGAGATCGCGACACAGCCCCAGGGCCTCGCCGCGCTCGAGCTCGAACAACCACGGCGGGCTGAGCGTCGCGAAGGCTCGCTCCACCAAGAGCGAGGCCCGCTCCGGATCAGCAGCCCCGAGCTCGGCCAGCTCGCGCGCGACCAGCGCACGTTCCTCGTCGCGGAAGCGCGCGTAAGAGCGCTTCGTGACGGAGCAGAGCACCAGATCGCAGGAGTGAGCGCCCTCGGACTTCAGCTCGAACAGCGCGGAGACGCGCGCTTCGAGCGCGGCGCTCAGCCGCAGCGCGCCGCGCTTGCCCTCCACCGCGACCCGCATCGCGCCGAGCACCCGATCGTGCCGGCGCGCCGACAGCTCCGCGACGATGTCCTCCTTCGAGCAGAACTCCAGGTACACGCTGCCGACGCCGATGCCGGCCTCGCGCGCGATGTCACCGATGGTGGTCTTCTGCGGGCCGTAGTGGCGGAAGAGCTTCTCGGCGGCGTCGAGGATCTCGGCGCGGCGCGCGGCGTCGCCGCCACGCTCTGCCGGCTTGGCTGGCTTGCGGGCCATTGGGGAAGAACCGTGAACGAAAGTCTCGGTCCTTCAGAGCCTAACTCGGCCCTCGAAATAGAAGAAGGGCGGCCGATTGGCCGCCCTTCGGGAATCGCGTTCGAGCTCCGCAGGCGGGCCCGAATCTGCGGCTCACTTCTTCTCTTCTTCCTTCTTCTCGCCGCCCTCTTCCTTCTTCTCCTCGCCGCCAGCGGCCGGAGCCTCGGGGGTCTCGGGGGTCTCCGGGGGCGTCGCCTCGGGGGTCGCGGGGGCTTCCGGAGCCTTCGCCTCGGGGGCCGGGCTTCCGCCGCAGGCGATGCCGAGGGCGCTGATGCAAACGAGCGAAACGAGAGCGGTTGCGGTACGCAGATTCATCTTGAGGGATCCTCCTGTGGTGAGCCGCAGACCGGCCCACACAAGCCCAGACGCTCGACCCGGGTGGATCGGCTCGCGAGGCCGGACCAGACCCAGTGAATACTCCGAAACCATTCACTTTTTCTTCGGAGCCTTGGCCTTGGGCGGCTTCGCCCCCCGGCCGTAGCCAGCGCCAGCGCCCGCGCCTTGCCCGCGGAGGCCGAAGGACCCGATGCCGATGGTGCCCTCGCCGGTACCGCCGCCGCCGCCGGTGCCCCGAAGTCCGAGCCCACCGGCGCCGAACGCCTCTCCGATGCTGCTGCCAGCGAGCCCACCGAGCACGCCGTCCATTCCACCCCAGGTTTGGCGCGCAGTGCCGAGCTCCACGCGCGCTTTGATGCTCGAAGGAGCGCGCGCGAGGATCTTGGGGCCCATGCTGCGCAGGCACTCGGCCACGTCGCCGGGGGCGTCACCGCTCACCTCCAGAGTGACCGAGCCGTCGTCCTTGAGCGTCGCCTCCAGCTCCACGGCCTGCTTGCCGCCGCGCTCGGGCAAGCGCCAGAAGCTCGCCTCGAGGCACAGCCGGAACAAGGACGCTACGTTGCGCTTGCCGTCCGCCTTGGCGTCGTCCTTCAGCGCGTTGCGCTCGTCGTGCTCGGGCGAGAGGTCGCGCGTGCCGAGGGCCGACAGGAGGCCGATCATGCCGGAGCTGGGCGCAGCTCTCCGCTCCTGCTCTTCGAGCTCGCGGACGCGCTCCGTGTCTCCCTTCTGCTTTGCCAGCGCGATCAGCACCGAGTAGCCGTCCTTCGCATGCTTCGGCGCGAGCGCGATGGCCCGCAGAGCGAGCTCCGCCGCACGTTTCGGATCGTGTCGGTGCAGCGCCCGGAGCGCGAGCTCGCTCTGCACCCGCGCCTGAGTCTCGGGTTTGGCTTGCACCGACTCCACGTCCACGCCGAGTCGCTCGACGGCGTCGCTGGCCAGCCTGAGCTCCGGCGACCTCCGCGTGGTGAAGACCGGGTGCTGCGTAGCAGTCCGATCCAGCTCCGCCAGCGCCAGCGAGAGCGCCTCGCGGAAGCGGCCCGCGCGGTACTCGGCCACGACCCGAGCCGACCGGAGGTCCGAGCGCTTCACCGGCTCGTCCTTCAGCTCGGGCTCGGCCAGCGCACGCGCGAACGCTTCGGCCGCCTGTCGGTGCTCACCGCGTTTGCCGAGCAAGAGTCCGTGCCGGGCGTGAAGCTCGTAGCGTTGGTCCGCCGGGGCGCTCGCGAGCAGCGGCGTCAGCTCCCCCAGCGCCCCATCGGCGTCGGCGGCCGCCCAGCGCTGCACCAGGAGCGCGTAGCGCGCGACCCGCCCCAGCTCCGTGCTCGCGTCGGACAGCTCCTTGGCGCGCTCGAGAGCGGGGATGGCGAGGCTCGAGCCGCCCGCTTCCCAGCCCGGGGAGAATTCCCCGTAGTCGAAGCCGTAGTCGGCCGGCTGGTTCATGCTGGCGATGTCGGACTGCCGGCTGTCTTCGATCTGCAGTCGCGCGACGGCGAGCGCGAGCGCTACGCTCGGCGCCTTCTCGAGCTGCTTCTCGAAGGCGGTCACGGTCTTCTCGTGAGCGCGGCGGATGAGGTCCGCTCGCTTGTCGAAGGCCGCGCGCAGCTTGTCGTACTTGGCGGCCGCGGCGTCGCACTGTTCCATGCAGCCGAGCGTCGCGTAGTGGGCCTCGCGCATCGGACCAGCCGCCTTCTCGAGCTGCGCGGTCGCCGCGAGCGCCGCTTCGAAGCGCCCCTTCCACGGCGGGGCGAGCTCGTTCGCGATCGATTTTTCGTCGAGGGGTCGCGCGCGCACGCTGCCGACGTGAGCATCGGCGTAGTGGGCGTACATGGTGAGCGCCATCGCCACCACCGGCAGCGGCCGGGGCTCCGGCGGCGGCGCCTTCTCGGCCGCGGGCTTCGGAGCCTCGACCACGGTCAGCTTGGGCCCCTGGCTCGCCGGCGGGGGTGCGCCCGCGCAGCCCGAGGCCAGGATGAACGCGGCGAGCCAGGCGGATCTCGTCATGGCGAGCTTCCTACGCGATGCCCGGGGACACCTTCCCCCGGGCGCCCTCAGTCTACGGCGCGAGCACTTGGTACCGCCACCCGGTCGCCTCTCGGACGAAGAGGTGGCGGAAGTGGAGGCGAGTCGGGTCCCCCACCCAGAGCTCGATCGACTCGGGATCGAGCGCGTAGCCTCCCCAGTGCGGAGGGCGAGGCACGGGCGCCCCGGCGAGGTCGGCCTCTGCCCGCTGGCGCAGCCGCACGAGCTCGTCCCGAGAGATCGGCCGGCTCTGCGGCGAGATCAGCGCCGAGAGCTGGCTCTCGCGAGGGCGCGTCGCGAAGTACTCGTCGGAGTCGGCGGAGGGCACCCGCTCCACCCTGCCCTCGACCCGCACCTGGCGCTCGAGCGCCGGCCAGTGGAAGAGGAGCGCCGCGTGCGGGTTCTGCTCGAGCTCGCGCGCCTTGCGGCTCTCGTAGTTGGTGAAGAAGCGGAAGCGCCCCGCGACCACGCCCTTGAGCAGCACCGTGCGCAGCGACGGCCGTCCGTGCGGGCCGACGCTGGCGAGCGTCATCGCGTCCGGGTGCTTCGGCACGGTGCGGGCGTTCTCCGCGTACCAGGCCTCGAACACGACGAGGGGATCCGACTCCGCTCCGACGTTCACGCCGCCTCCAAGAGCCGCGACAGCTCCTCACCCAGGATCTCGAGGCCACGGGTCAACTTGGGCGTGGGCAGGAACGCGAAGCCGATCGGGAAACCGTGCAAGTGAGGCGCGCCGTGGAAGGCCCGAGGCAAGAGCGTGATGCGCACCTTGCGTTCGAGCATTCGCTCCGACAAGCGATCGAGATCGACCCTTCGCGGCACCTCGAGCCAGAGCGTCGGCCCTCCGCCGGGCGAGGTCCAGCGCACCCCCGGGGGCATCAGCGCGTCGAGCGCCTCGAGGCAGCTGGCGTAGCGCCGGTCGAGCTCGACCTGCATGCCGGCGAGGTGCGTGTCGTAGTAGCCGCGCTCGAGCAGCTCGCACAGCGCCGCCTCGATCAGCGTGGGGTTTCCCAGCGTCGCGACGCGTTTGGCCGCCACCAGGGCCGGAACCGTCTCCGCGTTGCCTGCGACGAAGCCCAGCCGCAGCGACGGCAGGAGCTTCTTCGTGAACGAGTTGACGTAGGTGACGTTTTCGCCCCCCAAGGCGCGCAGCGTCGGCCGGTACTCCTCGTGCGACAGCATGTCAGAGCCCCAGTCGTCTTCGACCAACGCGAAGCCCAGCTCGTTCGCGAGCTCGAGCAAACGCACGAGCTCGTGGGTCGAGTACGAGCGGCCGGTGGGGTTGTGGAAGCTGGTAACGGTGTAGAACAGCTCGGGACGAGTTGCTTCGAGGACCGCTCGCCACTCGTCGAACGGGACCGCGCCGAAGGGATCGAGCCGGAGCCCCACCAGCTCGGCGCCCAGAGTCTCGAACAGCGCTTTGGCCTGCTGGTAAACCGGGTTCTCGGTGGCGATCTTGCGGCGCGTGAGCGCGCGGCACACGGCGTCCAAGGCTTGCTGGGAGCCCGTCGTGATCACGATGTCGCCGGCGCTCACCTCCATGCCGCGGCCGCGGAGCCGCTTGGCGATGACCTCGCGCAGGGGCGCGTATCCCTGCGCGTCGTACAGGGCGTGCAGCCCGGGGATGTGCAAGACGCTCTTGAAACACTCCGCCAGGCGCTCGCGCGGCAGGAGCTCCGGGTCGATGAACACCATGCTGAGCGGCAGCACGTCGGGCTCCGGCAGACGCTGGCGGTCCAGGGCCGGCTCGCCGAAGCGCGGCGCGGGCGCGCCGAGCGGCGTGGCAGCCCAGGCAGCGCTCGGCGCTTCGGCGACGAACACGCCATCGCGCTCCTTGGTCAGGAGCAGCCCGCGAGAGCACAGCTCGTCGTAGGCCGCCTGAACCGTGTTCTTGGAGATCCCGAGCTCGTGCTCGAGCGCGCGCACCGGCGGAAGGCGCGAGCCTCGCGGCAGCCGGCCGGCGCCGACCTCCTCGGCGAGGGTGCGCACGATGTCCTCGGCGTTGACCCGGCGGCGCGGACCGGACGGCTGAAAATTGACTCGAACGAACGGGGCTCTCGCCATCTCGGACGAGAGCCTAGCGCCGGCCCGGCGCCCGCCCCAGGGACAGCGCAGACGGCGCGGTTGGGACAGGGACGACCCGGCGTGTATCCTCGGCGCGAACCATGGGCCAGGGCCGTCGCGCGGAAGTCGGCCGAGCCGTCCTCGCGGCCGCCGTCGCGTCGGGTGCAACCGTCGCCCAGCTGGTCGGGTCCAAGGCCGCCCGCGACGCTCTGTTTCTCTCGCACCACGAGGTCCGGCGACTCCCGGAGATGATGGCGGCGGCGGCGATCGTGTCGCTCATCGCCGCGGTAGCGGCCGCGCGCGCCATGGCGCGCTGGGCCCCTGCGCGAGTGCTCCCCGTGGCGCTGGTGGTGAACGCAGCAGCGTGTGGCGTCGAGTGGCTGCTCGTCGCACGCTCGCCGGCCATCGCAGCGATCGCCTTGTACCTTCAGGTCGCCTTCCTGGGTGCGACGCTCTCCGCCGGCACCTGGGCGCTGGTCAACGAGTGCTTCGACCCGCACACCGCCAAGCGCGTCGTGGGCCGGGTGGCGATGGGCGGCACCGCAGGGGGCGCGCTGGGCGGGCTCCTGGGCTTCTCGCTCGGCCGCGTGAGCGGAGTCCCCGTGATGCTGATCGTGCTCGGCGCGCTGAACCTACTCGCGGTGATCCCGGTGACGATGCTGGCGCGGCGCGCGAAGAGCCAGCCGGCGCCGGACCGAAGCGCCGCCAAGCGCTCGGGCTTCGACGTGCTCTCGGAGCACGCATACCTGAGGCAGCTCGCGCTCCTGGTGGTGCTGGTGGCGGTGACGAGCGCGTTGCTCGACTACGTGATGAGCGCGAGAGTGGTCGCGCGCGTCCCAAAGGGACCCGAGCTCCTGGCGTTCTTCGCGCTCTTCCACATGGGAGTCGGACTGGCCTCGTTCGCCATCCAGGCCTTCGTGACGCGAGCCGCGCTCGGACGCCTGGGCCTGGGCGGCACCATGTCGCTCTTGCCGGCGACGGTGCTGGGGGTCACGGGCCTGGCGCTCCTGTCTCCTGCGTCCTGGAGCGCCGTGGCCGCCCGCGGGGCCGACGCGCTGGTGCAGAGCTCGCTTTACCGCGCCGCCTACGAGGTGGCCTACACGCCCGTGCCCCGCACGCAGAAGCGGCCGGCCAAGATGCTGATCGACGTGGGCTTCGACCGCATCGGCACGGCGCTCGGCAGCGGGCTCGTGCTCCAGATCCTGCCGCGAGTCGCCCACGTCGAAGGGGTGCTGCTCCTCTTGGCGCTGGGGTTCTCGGTGCTGTCCCTGATCACCGCCATGCGGCTCAGCCGCGGCTACGTGACGGCCCTCGCCCAGAGCCTCAAGCGCGGGGCCGTGCGGCTCAGCGAGCGCGACGTGCTGGACGCGACGACGCGACGCACGCTGGCCGAGACGGCGGCGCTGGATCGCAAGAAGCTCCTCGCCAGCATCGAGCGCCTGCGGCCGAGCGAGAGCCGCGACTCCGACCAGCCGCCGCCGGAGCGGCTCTCGGAGGACCCGCTCGTGAGCCTTCCCCCGGACGTCCGCGACGAAGGCTTCGGCTCGGCACCGCTCTCGATGCGCTTCGCGCTCTCGCGGGACAGCGAGGCGCCGAGCGAGCGGGACGACGCCCTCGACGACCTCGAGTCGGGCTCCGTCGCCCGCGCGCGCGCCCGACTGGAGCGAACGGACCAGCTCGAGCCCGAGCTGGTGCCGGCGGTGATCGCGCTCTTGGGCAGCGACGACCTCTCGCGCGACGCCCTGCGCGCGCTGCGGCGCCAGGGCGCGCAGATCGCCGGGCAACTGGTGGACGCGCTCCTCGACGAGCGGCTGGACGTGGTGGTGCGGAGGCGCATTCCACGCGTGCTCGAGTCGCTCTCCGATCCGCGGGCCGTCGAGGGGTTGACGAGCGCGCTCTTCGCCGCCGAGCTCGAGGTGCGCCGGCAGGCGGCCTTCGCGCTCCAACGCCAGGCGACCTCGCTGGGGCTGACGCCGCCGGTCGAGCGCGTGTTCGCCGCGGTGGAGAACGAGCTCAGGACCGGCGCGGGCCACCAGGAAGCCGAGGCCTCCGACGAAGCCGCCCGGCAGGCAGCGCTCGCTTCGATCGAGCACGCGGTGGTGGTGCTCTCGCTGGTCCTGGAGCGCGAGCCCTTGGGCCTGGCCTACCGGGCCTTGGGCAGCGGTGACGAGGCGCTGCGAGGTACGGCGCTGGAGTACTTCGAGAACGTGCTCCCCGAGGCGCTTCGCGCCACCGCGCTGCCGCTGCTCGGCAGGCTGGTCCCGGCAGACCGGCCGAAACGGGACGCCTCGACCCTGAGGGAGGAGCTGCTCCGGACGCGAGGCGGGTGAATGAGCTGACGCTTCGATATACTGCGCAGGGCCGTGACCAGGACTCCTCGCCCATCCTTCCTCGGCGCGCTGCGCTTCGGCACCGACTCCGACGCACACGCCGACGAGCAGGCGTTCCTGCAAGGGCGCGTGGCGCTGTTCGCGCTGGTGGGTGCGCTGGTCGCGCTGGGGTTCTTCCTGCTCGCGAACTCCGTGATGCTGGCGCTGGCCGACGAATACACGGTGGCCGGCGTGCTCCAGAACGCGGGCAATCGCATCCACCTGGGCGCGATCGGCCTGGGCTTCCTGTTCTGGGCGGCGCTCCGGTTCGGCAGGCCCAGTCGCAGAGGATTGCTGTTCGCCGACGTGGCGCTCACCGTCTCGGTGCTCAGCGCCTACGCTGGGATGACGCTGGTCGAGTTTACCGCGCGCCCGGAGCGGGTGGACCTGGTCATGCTGCTGATCACGATGATCGTGCTGACCCTGCGCGCGGTGTTGGTGCCGTCGAGCCCCCTCCAGACGCTGGCGGTGACGAGCCTCGCCTGCGTTCCGGCCGTGACGGTGGGCACGGTGGTGGGCCGGCACGCGCCGTCCACCGTCGCTCACTTCGCCGCGCCGGTCTACGCGGCCATCTGGTCGCTGGTGATCGTCGTCGTCGCGACGTTCACCTCCCGGGTCATCTACGGCCTGCGCAGCAAGGCCGCCGAGGCGCGCCGCCTCGGGCAGTACCTGCTCGACGAGAAGGTCGGCGAGGGCGGCATGGGCACCGTGTACCGCGCTCGCCACGCGCTGCTCCGCCGGCCGACCGCCATCAAGCTCCTGCCCCTGGAGAAGGTGGGTGCGCAGACCATCGCGCGCTTCGAGCGCGAGGTGCAGCACACCAGCAGCCTGACGCACCCGAACACCGTGTCCATCTACGACTACGGGCGCACTCCCGACGGCGTCTTCTACTACGCCATGGAGTACCTCGACGGCGTGGACCTACAAGACCTGGTGGACCAGACCGGGCCGCAGGACCCGCGCCGGGTCGTCCACGTCCTTGCGCAGGCAGCCGGCGCCTTGGCCGAGGCCCACGCAGAGGGCCTGGTCCACCGGGACGTGAAGCCCGCCAACATCGTGCTGTGCGAACGCGGCGGCGCGCCGGACACGGTCAAGGTCGTGGACTTCGGCCTGGTCAAGGACGTGACGAACACCGACTCCACGCTGAGCACCGTGAACACCATCGTCGGCACTCCGCTCTACATGGCGCCGGAAGCCATCGTGTCGCCGGACACCGTCAGCGGCAGCGCCGACATCTACGCGCTCGGCGCGGTGGGCTACTTCCTGCTCACGGGGGTGCCGCCGTTCGAAGGGCAGAGCGTGGTGGAGGTGTGCAGCCAGCACCTGCACCAGACACCGGTGCCGCCATCGGTCAAGCTCGGGCAGGCGCTGCCGGAGAAGCTGGAGCAGGTGATCCTGGCATGCCTGGCGAAGAAGCCCGAGGATCGGCCGGAGTCCGCGCGGGCGCTGCGGGATGCGCTCGCTCGGGCGGGGCTCGAGCCCTGGACCGAGGCGGACGCCGCGGCCTTCTACGCCGAGCACCCGCTGGAGAGGCTGCGCGCCCCGACGGCGCCGACGGTGCGCCAGGCGGCAGACTCGCCCAGCGTGGTCAGCGTCGATCTCGCACACCGCGCGCCTGCGGAGTGACGCCCCATGCGCATCGAGGTGCCCGTCGAGTCGTTCACCATCCGCTCCAAGGACGGCGCCGGCGTGCGCGTCCACAAGACCGGGACCGGCCCGCACCGCTGGCTCCTGACCCCGGGCCTGGGCACGCCGCTCTTGTGCTGGAAGCACATCTTCGAGGCCTTCCACCAGCGCATGACCATCGTCACCTGGGACCAGCGCGGGTTGTTCGACTCCGAGCGGCTGCGCGACCGGAGCGCGCTCCGCTTCGAGCGTCACGTGGACGACGCCGAGGCCATCGTCGAGCGCCTGGGCTGGAACAGCTTCGTGACGGGCAGCTGGAGCATGGGCGTGCAGCTCGGCCTCGGCCTGTACGAACGCATGCCGGAGCGCATCCAGGCGTTGGCGCTGATCAACGGGGCGTTCGAGCACGTTCTCAGCACGGCCTACGGCCCCGCGCTCACCGCGCCGTTGCTCCGGGCCACGCTCGCGGGGCTGGTGCGTGGCGCGCGCGTGCTGAACCCCGCCGCCCGCCGCCTGCTGGCCAGCGGTACCGCCGGCCTCTTGATGGACAAGCTGGCCGTCTCCACCGCCAACGCGCCGTTCGTGACGGCGGTCACCCAGGAGCTCGCGCGGGTGGAGCTCGGCACCTACTTCAGCATCCTGCTCGAGCTCGACAGACACTCGGCGCGACCGGTGCTCGACAAGGTGAAGGTGCCCACGCTGGTCACCTCCGGCTCCAAGGACGTGGCCACCCCGCCCAGCGTCATGCGCGAGCTGTCCCGCCACATCCCCCACGCGGACTACGTCGAGATCGAGCGCGGCACCCACTACACCCCGCTCGAGTACCCGGAAGCGCTGAACCGCGCGCTGGAGCGCTTCTTCTCCCGCGTCTTCGCCGAGCGCTGGCCGCCGGCGGGGGCCTCGAGCGAAGACGCCGTGAAGCCCGCGGGCGCGTCGGAGTAGTCTCGCGCTCCGAGTGATCAGCTCGCCACCTTCATCGTAACATTGCACGACCACGCCGATGTCGAGCAGCGGCCTCCGCTCACGCATCGCCGACTCGCGATCCGGGAAGCCGACGCGGATCTCGCGCACCACCTCACCGCCCGGCAGCTCGCCGTCGCGCAACGCCTTGCCCAGCTTCCAGATCTCCCAGGGCTGGACGTGCTCGCCGGGGCCGGCCGCGCACGAGAACACGGCGACCTGTTCGCGATTGGGGGCACAGGCTTGGGGTTCAAGAGCGTCAAGCCGCTGGTCTGGTGGCTGCTCTTCCAGGGCCCCTACCTGGGCTCCACAGAGTCCCGGATTTCAGCCTGCGCGTGGCACGAAGATCGCATCACACCCGATCTGTGACTTCTCGGCCCCATCAGCTCGTCGAGCTTCGCACGGTAGCTTCGCTCGGGCTAGCGTCTGACCTGCCAGATCGCTGCACGCGCCTCACGGCCGGTGGCAATCGCGGTACTTGCGCGATTCCGCGACCGCGCGGCGGTAGCGCACGCCATCGTAGCGATACTCGTTGTACATCAAGTGCTCACAGCAGTGCGGCAGGCAGGGGAAGAACCCCCCGAGAGCGCGCAGCCCCTTGGAGTATCCCCCGACGACTTCGAGCCGTACTCTGGTGTCGATGCGTCCCGCATAGTGACCGCACGGCCCGCGCATCACGTAGACGAAGTGCGCCCCGCCGAGTGTCGGTTGCCCCAGCAACACCTGGTCGTCCTGCTCGTCGCCGTCCAGGTCGCGCCGAATGACGACCCGCGGCCCGTCGTGATCGTCCGTCTGCTTGCGGTGCGTACCGCCGGGTCGCACGCGGCGCTCGACATCAGCCACCGGGTCAACACACGCGCCGACAGGGCGGTAGCGGAGCTTCTCGGGTGGCCTCTCTGGCTCGAGCTCGACGGGAGGTGCGTCGGCCTCCGCACCGGGGCCCTGATCGCGCGAAGGCGCGGCAGCACCGTCGTCGCGCGCTGAGTCGCCTCCCACGCCCGCGGAAGCGTCGACCACCGCCGGCGCCTCGCCGGGGGACGCATCGACGCTGCCCTCGGTTCGCGGCGTGAGCGTTGGGCTGGCATGGGATCCCGTCTCCCGCGCTCCCGCGCAGGCGTGTGCGACGAGCAAGCCCACGGTCGCGCAGGAGAGGAGTGGTTGTCGCATCCGCACGACAATCTACCCGAGTTCATGCACAGGCGCGCGACCAAGGCGCGTGCCGCGCTGCCGCTGTAGCGCGTCCGCGCCGAGCTCGATCTTGCCGGCGCTCGGCCGTGGGAGTTGGTCGTCGCAGAGGAGCGCCCGCGTGCCGTCGCCGGCACGGGTGTCGATGCGGTGATCCGCTCACGCCGTCGGAGCTGAGCCACCGCACGACACGGATCTCATCAATATGGTGCGAGCTCCTTCTTCTCAGCCAGACGCACCTTCGAACGAGGGGAGCGGGTACTTCGACACCGCCGTCAGGTAGCGGGCGGGCGTGCCGAGCGCCCGCAGGTAGAGCTCGGTCACCTGCTCACCGTAGTCGGGCGGCGTGGCTCCGCTGGCCATACGCATGAGCGCCTGCCGCAGCCCTCCGTAGAGTAGGTCGGTGGCCGACTCGAGGCTGGACGCACGGAAGGTGCCCTGACGGAGGCCTGCCCTGAGGTCGCGCTCCGGCAGATCGAGTCCTCCAAGGGTCCACACCTGCGCGACGAATTTGCAGAAACCCGAGTCCGACCTCGCCCTCGCCAGGAAACTCCGCAGGCCGACCCCAAAGCGGAGGACAGGATCGTCGATCCCCTCGAGACTGCCTTCGATCGCCGCGATGAGCTGGCGGGTCGCCCACTCCGATGCGGCCGCGAGCAGCTCTTCCACGCTCGCGTAGTGGTTGTAGAAGGTTCCTCTGGAGATTCCGGCAGCGCCGAGGAAGTCGTCGATCTTGGGGGCGGTCGGGCCCATCTCTCCGAAGACCCCGAGCGCGGCCCGCAGGATTCGCGTCTCGGTGCGAGCGCTGCGTTCCCGGCCGACGCGCGTCCGGTGATCCTGCTTTCGGCTTTTGCGGGGGGTAGGGCGTGTGGACATCGTCTAGCTCCCAGTGTGCTCATAGTGCTCACTTCTGTCAACTTGACGACCTGGTACAACATGACCATGTTGCTCTCGCGCTCGTCGCAAGGAGAGAGAAAATGGACAAGGAAATCCTGGTTGTGGTCAGCAGTGAAGCCGCCGCGTACGAGGTGGTGAGGGCCCTCGAAGCGCTCGACCGAGAGGGCACGATCGA
Organism: Polyangiaceae bacterium; assembly: GCA_015075635.1. NCBI lineage: Bacteria > Pseudomonadati > Myxococcota > Polyangiales > Polyangiaceae > Polyangiaceae bacterium. The sequence goes on along the minus strand of JABTUA010000003.1, from coordinate 294,245 downwards.
GCTCCACTCGTTCACGGTCACCTTCAAGGCGGACAGCGGTACGTTCACGGCCAAGGAAGAGCGCCGGCTCCGTTCGCCGGGCACTGTAGCCCTGGCGACGTCCACGGGCGCGCTTCTGGGCCTGCTCGGCGGACCGATCGCGCTCGCGGCCGGTGCCACGGCGGGAGCCGCCGCTGCCGCCGCTGCGGCGGGCGTGGCAGTCGGGGGGACGATGGGCGGGACCGCGGCGGTCGGCGGAGACTTGACCTACTCGGAGTTCGCCAGCGAGCTCCTGCGACCTGTCGTCGCGAGTCTGAAGCCCGGGAGCTACGTCGTCGCCGCCAGCATCTACGAGGATTCGACGGGTCCAGTCGATGCAGCGGTCGCGCCTCACGGGACCGTCGTCTTCCGCCAGGCGACGGACGACGTGGTGGTGGCCGGGATCAAGGCGGACTGGCAGGCGATGAACGATGCGCTGGACCGAATCGAAGCCGAGATCGACCGCAGTGTGGGCGAGGAGAAGGCCAAGCTCTTGGCAAAGCGGGACGAGCTCCTCATGGAGCAGAACGCCGGACGCGCGGCGCTGGAGGCCCGCGTGCGCCTGCTCCAGGAGAGCTGGGACCACGAGATCGCGAACGTCAAGGCCAAAGCTGACGCGGCGGAAGCGCGCGCTGCCGCGCGCCACGCCGAGCATGCCAGGAAGCTCTCCCGCTTCGTGGCGACGCAGAAGAGGGCGCTCCACGACCTCTTCACTTGAGGAGGCGACCGGCTTACGGTCGAGCTGCTCGCGTGTCCACGTCCGACCTTCATCGCACGAGCTCCGTCGTGCTCCTGAGAAGCCTCGGTGCCCATGCGGAGAAGGTCGGTCTGGGCGCGGGGGAACTGCTGCGCGCGATTGGGCTTTCGAGCGCGCTCCTCGAGGAGCTGGACGCCCGCGTCCCCGACGAGAAAGTCCAGCGCGCCTGGACCGAGCTCGCGCGCGCAACGGACGATCAGGCGCTCGGCGTCCGTTTCGCAGAGCGCGCCGCGGAAGGCGAGTTCGAGGTGCTCGACTACGCAGTGTACTTCAGCAGCACGTTGGGCGACGCGATCGAGCGCATCGCTCGTTTCTATCGCCTGCTCTCGGATTCCCTAGCGATCCGCATCGTCCGCGACGGTCGCGAGGTCAGGATCGTGCGGCTGGTCGCGGGCACGGATCCCCACGAGCAGGATGCGTTCTTCGCGACTGTCTGCGCACGCATGCGCGTCCTCACCGGAGGTCCTCTCGCACCGAGCAAGGTGCGCTTCGAACACCCGCCTCACGCCGTGCAAGAGCTCGAGGGGTTCTTCCGGAGTCCGGTCCACTTCGGCTGCGCCAAGAGCGAGCTCGTGTTCGCCGCCTCGGATCTCGAGCGCGCCGCGCGTAACGCGAGGCCCAAGCTCGCGGAGCTCCTGGATCGATACGCCGCCTCGACGCTGCTGGAGCGGATCCGCGACGTACTTGGATCGGGCGCTTTGGCCTGAACGGGCCAGCACGCTTCGGCCGAGGGTCGTGCTGTGGCAGCAACGCGGCCAAGCTAGGTGAGGGCGCATCCGCTCAGCTTGCTCGATCCTGTTCTCAAGGAGCCCCACAGACTCCCTAATTTCGGGCTGCGCGGAACGCGAAAATCGCATGACACCCGACGTCGGGCTCGCTGTCGGGTCCGGTGGGCTTCGGAGGGGGCGCGAGCTCGCAGGTACGGTGAGGGCTCCCGTGATGGCTTGGCGGCCGGATGCAGGCGCGCAGCATTCCTTGCCCGCACTGCGGGGGCATCTTCCCGGTCGCGGGCGTGGCCTCGGAGATGGCCTGCCCGTACTGTGCGAGCCGCTTCGCGCTCACTCCCGCTGCCGTTGGCCGACGACCACGGCGCCATCGTTCAAGGCCACGGCGTCGGCTTGGGGTTGGCTCCAGATCTCGACCTCGGCTCCCCCCTGCTTCGGAAGCCGGACCACGTGACCGGCGCTGTCGGTCAAGAACAGGTGGGTCGCGTCGCCGGTGAAGGAGTGCACGCCGCCGGCTTTGACGCACTCGGGCGTCGCGCTTTGCGTGGCCTTCGGCACTCGCCCCAGTGGACCTCCTGCAACGCATGCCGCAGCAGCACGTCGCGAGGGTGCTCGTTCAGCGGCCGAGCCCGCGAAAGCCGCAGCTCTCTCCATGCTAGGCTGCGTGCATGGGTTCGCAGTCGGCGCGATCATGGGGTGAGGGCTCGCTGCCGGCGGAAGCAGAGGCACGCTTCGTAGCCGGCGTCGAGTACTGCGGGAGGTTCTTCGTGGGAGAGTCCGAAGCACACAAGGCCCTCTACAAGTTGACCGCGCTGTTGGAAGCAGACGGATTGCCGTACGCAATCATCGGCGCGTTCGCGTTGCTCGAATACGGCCACCGGCGCGTCACGGTCGATGTCGACCTGGTGATGCGCGACGAGGACCTCCAAGAGTTCAAGCGGCTGCACCTCGGAAAGGGCTATGCGGAGCGCGTGCCCGGCACAGGCAAGCTGTTTGACACCGAGTTCGGGGTGAACGTGGACGTGCTCAGCACGGGCCGCTTTCCAGGTGACGACAAGCCGAAACCCATCGCGTTCCCGGATCCGGCCGCCGTTGCGGTGCGCGGTGCCCGCTTCGCGCTGCTTCCCATGTCGCTCTACATCGAGCTCAAGCTCGCCTCGGGGCTGGTCGCGCCCCATCGCGCGAAGGACCTGGTCGACGTGCAGGAGTTGATTCGCAGCGCGAAACTCCCGCGCGAGCTGGCTTCGTCCCTCGACCCGTGGGTGCGGGAGAAGTTCCTCGAGCTGTGGGACCTCGCGCAGGTCGAAGATCCGTTCTGACCCACGTGGGTTCCGACGCGCCGCTGGCGGTCACGCGCGAGCTCAGAACGTGACGCTGAACGGGCCTTGATGGGTCAACATGCCCGAGCACGGGTTGGCCTTCGCGCCGTGCATGATGCCGGTAGCGCACGTCGCGCGCGAGGTCCCGACATCTCATGTGCCGCAGATCGCGTGCGTTGTCTCCGTGGACGCGAGCCAGCGCCGAGCTTCCGCCCATCCACGGGTCGAATTGCGAGCTTGGGTCGCGAGCGTTCTTGGTGGTCGAGCCGCACACGGCGCTCAGGTCTGAAGCGAAAACGGCGTGAAGCGCGTGTGCGTGTCGAAGTAGTCCTCGCGCTCGGCGACCTTCAGCGCGCGCACGATGCGGTAGGTGAGCGGAGTGGCCAGGACCTCCCAGCCGACCTTGATGCAGTAGTTCGCGATCATCACCTTCAGGAGCAGGTCGTTCGACCAAGTGCCGTAGAACGCCAGCGGGTAGAACACCAGCGTGTCGCAGGCCTCGCCGGCGATCGTGGAGCCGATGGTCCGCGTCCACAGGAAGCGGCCGCGGGTGGCGATCTTCAGCTTCGCCAGCGTGAACGAGTTGGTGAACTCGCCGCAGAAGTAGCCGATCAGGGAGGCCAGCGCGATGCGCCAGGTGGAGCCGAACGCCGCCTCGATCACCGGCTGTCCGGTCCAACCGGCGGCCGGCGGCAGGTGGACCACCACCCAGCTCATGAGCGACGCGAAGGCGAGCGCGCCGAAGCCCGCCCACACCACTCGGCGCGAGCGCGCGTAGCCGTACACCTCGGTCAGGATGTCCCCGAATAGGTAGGACAGCGGGAAGAACAGGTTCCCCGCGCCGAAAGCGAAGGTCTCACCGAACAGCGTCACCTCGGTGACCTTGCTCACGCCGATCAGGTTCGCGCACAAGAGCACGCAGACGAACGCCGCCATGATCAGCTCGTAGTAGCGGTAGCTGCGAGGGCCGGTGCTCACGTTCGTCTCAGCGCTGGCAGGTGGCCGTCTTGCCCGGACCGCAGCCGCAGTCACCCGTCATGGTGATCGCCGCTTCGGTGTACCCGGGGGGGCAGTCGTCGCCGCAGTCGTTGTTGCAGCACGCGAAGAGCTTCGGGCCGCAGGCGCGCTCGCAGAGCACGCCGTTCACGCAGAAGGTCGGGTTGCAGGGGCCACACTCCGTCAGGCAGGTGAGCTTCTTGACGTAATACCCGGCGGGGCAGACCACGCTGCCGCACTGGAGGATCTGCATGGGCGGGCTCGCCTGTGGCGTGTGGCTGACCCCCTTGACCGGATCGCAGACGTCGTCGGTGCAGGGGTCGTCGTCGCTCACCGTGAGCGGCTTGCCGGCCGCGCACTTGCCCTGCGCGTTGCAGGTCTCCTCGCCGTTGCACACGTTCCCGTCCGCGCACGGCGCCCCAGGGGATGGCGCGTGCGTGCACAGATTGCCCCAGCAGCCGTCGAGGGTGCAGGGGTTCCCATCGTCGCACTCGTCGGGCGTGCTGCACTTCGCGTCGGTCGTGGTGGCGTCCCCGACCGTTCCCCCGCTGGCCGCGTCGGGCGGACTGCCGCCACTGCCAGCGGACCCGAGGGGCGGGCCCTCGTAGCCGTCGACGGAGTCGATCACGCTGCACGCTGCGGCCAGCACGATCAGCAGGCCCGAGAGCGCGCGCATCGGGGACATTCTAGACGAACTAGCGCCGGCTTGCAGGCTTGGGTCCGACGAGCGTGCGCAAGGTGGCGCGGGCGACCACGCGGCCTGCGGCGTTCTGGATGTCCACCGGCACCCGGTACTCGCAGCGCTCGCTGCTCGGCGGGACGGGGCAGTCCACCACCGCGCGCAGCTTCCCGCGGGCTTTTTCCAGATACTCGATGTCCAGCCCCGCCACGATGAAGCGCGCGTCGTCCGGCAGCGAGTAGGCCAGGGCGATGTTGCCGGCCAGCTCCGCCAGGTTGACGAGCGCGACGGCGTGAACGCAGCGCAGGTGGTTCCTCACGGCGCGGCGGTCCCGCAGCGTGACCTCGGCGTGACCGCGCCGGAGCACCTCGACGCGCGCGCCGATGCTAGCGGTGTAGGGCGCGGCCAGCCCGACGGCGCGCGTGAACAAGCGATCGCCGCCTGGTACGCGGCTCAGCCGGTCCCACAGCTCACGGATGGGGTTGCCGTGCGCTTCCGACAAGCGCGAGGGAAGTGGGAGCGCTGAAGCGAGGCTCATCTGGCAGTTCGTGCGCCGGGGGCGAACGAGCTGCAAGAGGAACGAGCCGTGGTACGCTCCGGCCGTGCGTCGATTCATGCTCTGCCTGCCACTGCTCTCTGCCCTGGCCTGTGCCGCGGAGCCCAAGGTCACGCCCATCGTCGGGCCCGACGGCTCGCGCATGTTCCACGTGAGCTGCGCCGGAAACGAGGCGCGCTGCTACGAGCTCGCCGGCGAGCGTTGCCCGATGGGCTACGATCTGGGGCGCACCATCGGCGAGCGGGGCAGCCTGCTCGTGCGCTGTCGCGGGCCGGGCCAGACCGCGGCAGCGTCCGGCTGGGCACCGATGGTGGACCTGGCGCCCACGCCCTACGGCCCGCCGACGCCGGGCGGCAGGCCCTACGCGACCCCCGTGCCGGTCACGACGGCGCCACCGGGCTACCCGCCGCTCGGCCCAGCGAAGAACGACATAGGCTACTGAGGCGCCGACTTCTTGCGCAGCGCACCCACCGCGATCGCGACGAGCGCCAGCAGCAGCGGCAGCGCACCGAAGCTCGCGCCGAGCGTGGTGCACTGCGCCGCTTCCTGGTAGCCGAGCTGGCGGATCCGCTCCGCCTGCGCGGGATCGACGCCGCCGCCGGAGACGGCCGAATCGACCGCACCCCGCCCGATGACCGTGCCGCCGGCGCCCATCGCTGGCACCGAGCAGGAGACCGCCAGCGCCATCACGCCGAGCACCAGGCCGACTTTAGGGCGGAAGATCGCCACCGCGAGCGCGATCAAGCCCGCCAGCACCGCCACGACCCCCAATCCCAAGACGGCGAAGGCCGGCCAACCGCACTCTCGGAACATCTCCATCGCGCCAGGCGACGCTATCATGGAGCGCGTGCGCGCACCCACGGTCTTGCTCTTCGACATCGACGGCACGCTGGTCACCACCGGCGGGGCCGGTCGTCGCGCCATGGAGCGCGCGTTCGAGCAGACCACCGGCCGGCGCGACGCGACGCGCTTCCCCTTCGCGGGCATGACCGATCGGGCCATCGTGCGGATGGGGCTGCGGATGGTCGGACACGAAGACGACGACCAGGCCGTCGATCGCCTGCTGGCGATCTACATCTCATTGCTCGGCGCCGAGGTGGACGCCGCGAGCGACTACGACGTGTACCCCGGGATCGTACGGGCGCTCGACGCCGCGGAGCGCACCGCCGACACCGCCGTCGGTCTCGGCACGGGCAACGTGCGGGAGGGCGCGCGCATCAAGCTCTCCCGGGGCAAGCTCCACCAACGCTTCGCCTTCGGGGGCTTCGGCTGCGACCACGAGGAGCGCGCGGAGCTGCTCCGCGCTGGCGCCGAGCGGGGGGCGGCGTGGCTCCGTCGTCCGCGGAGCGAGTGCCGCGTGGTCGTGATCGGCGACACGGTTCGCGACGTGGACGCGGGCCTGGCGATCGGCGCCGAGGTCTTGGCGGTGGGGACCGGCGGCGAGGAGCTCGAAGTGCTCAGAGCGCGCGGTGCCTCGCTGGCGGTCCGCGATCTGGACGAGCCAGGCGCGCTCGACGCGCTGCTCGGCTGAAGCGAGTCACTTGCAGTCGGTGCCGACTTCCCAGGCGCTCGGACCGCCATCGGGGTTGTAGAGGCACTTCATCACCGTCCAGCCGCTGGTGCCGCTGGCGGTGCTGCACGGGTAGCCGCAGCTCTCCCAGACTCCGCCGAAGCCGCCGGCGTAGCACTGCTCGCCGAGCTTGGGCGGCACGCTGGGACAGGGTGACGGCGGATTCGTGCCCTGCGGGATCGACCAGCCTCCGCTGCCGCAGTAGAGGTCGGTGTTGGGGCACGAGTCGTAGGGCTTGGCTGGGTCGCAGGCCTTCGGCTCGATCTGCCAGGGCGCGAAGCTCGGCTCGGGCGCGCAGGTGTAGATGAAGGTCTGCTTGCCGCTCTGGCAGGGGATCTCGTAGGTGCACTTCTCACCCGCGGCGATCGTGCACGGGCCGAACGAGCTCGGTGGGGCCGCCGGGCAGCCAGGTGCTCCGCCGCTGCCGCCCGTCGCGCCGCTTCCGCCCACGGCGCCGGATCCGCCGGTCGCGCCGCTGCCGCCCGTCGCGCCGTTGCCGCCGGTGGCGCCCGAGCCCCCGCTCCCGCCGGTGCCCCCGGCGGACGAGTCGGTCTCCCCGCCGCAGGCGAGTGTGGCCGCGCCCGCGAGGGTCGCGGTGACGACGAACGGCGCGCGGAGCTTGCGGATGGCGGACTTCATTCCCGGAAGGTTAGCGGCGATCGCGCTCTTGACCAATGTCATTGACGGACTCTACGGACTGACTGGGCGCGTGGAAGATGCGATAGTCGGGGGTAGCGTGTCGGGAATGAAGCCGTCGGTCGCTGCGCTCTTCTTGCTCTGTCTCGGCACCACGAGCTGCGGCGGCGAGGAGTTCTCGGCCCAGGGCAGCGGCGGCTCCACGGCCAGCGGAGGCTCCGCCGGCGGGGGAGGAGCGGCAGGCGCCGGCGGCGGAGCTGGCGGCAGCGGCGGCTCCACGGCAGGAGGCGGAACGTCCGGTGGGGGCAGCGGCGGCGCGGCGACCTGTCCGGGCACCGCCACCGGCTGCGTGATCGACTGGGCGGGTCAGTTCGGGCAACCGGGCAACGCCAACGGCGTCGGCAAGCAGGCGCGCTTCACCAGCCTGGGCGCCATCACCGGCGACGGCAACTACGTCTACGTCGGCTCGAGCGACGCCATCCAGCGCATCGAGATCAGCAGCGCGACCGTGAGCACGCTCGCCGGTCAACCGGGACAGCCGGGGTACGTGAACGCCGTCGGCACGGCAGCTCGCTTCAGCGGCATCGGCGGCCTGGCTACCGACGGCAAGACGCTCTGGGTCGCCGAGTCGATGAACCAGACCCTGCGCGCCGTCGATCTCGCCAGCGGCACGGTGAAGACGCTGGCCGGGACGCAGGGAGTCGCGGGTGTGGCGGACGGCGTCGGCGCGGCGGCTCAGTTCAACGCGCCGCGCGGGCTCGAGCTGGTCGGCGGGCGGCTCGTGTTGGTGGAAGCCGGCAACCACGCCGTCCGCGAGATCGATCCGAAGACCGGCGCGGTCGTGACGCTGGCGGGAAAAAACGGCGCCGGCTCCGCGGACGGACCGGGCAACCTCGCCCAGTTCAGCTCGCCGCGGGCGCTCGGAGCCTTCAACAACGAGATCTGGGTGGGTGACACCGAGAACCACCGGTTGCGAAAGGTCATCGCGGGCAACAGCGCCGCCGCTTCCACGGTCAGCTCTCCCGTTGGCTCGACTCAGGGCTGGGCGGACGGCGTGGGGACCGTCGCGCAGCTCAACCGGCTGCGCGGCGTGACCAGCGACGGCGCCGAGCTGCTGGTGGCGGACAGCGACAACTTCGTGATCCGGAAGGTCAACCCCAAGTCGCTCAACGTGTCCACCATCGCCGGCACGGCCGGCAACCAGAACCACGCCGAAGGCGTGGGCGCGGCGGCGGCGTTCAACAAGCCGACGGACGTGCACTTCGATCCCGGCACCGGTGATCTCTTCATCACCGAGGCCGACGTCGTGCGCCGCATGTACTACAAGTGACGTTCATCCCAGCGTGCGCGCCAGGAAACGCGGCGCGAAGACCAGCCCCAGGAGACCGGGCAGCACCTGCTCGAGCAGACTGAAGACCAGCGAGGCGGCGAGCAGCGCCTCGGCCGGCGCGCTCCCGCGAAACAGCACGACCACCAGCGCTTCGCGCAGGCCGAGCCCGAGCCAGGCGAGAGGCAGCTTCGCCCCGAGCAGGCAGAGCGGGAACCAGGCGAGCAGCGCGGCGGCGGGGATCGCCAGCCCGAGCGCCCGGAGCGCCAGCGCGAACACCGCGAGCTGCCCCACGCCCATTCCGAGCGCCCACCCGAACGAAGCTGCGAGCGCAGCGACCGTGGCGCCGCGACGGCGCATCCACACCCAGGCCGCGAGCAGCGCCAGCGTCGCGCAAGGCAGGACCCACAGCGCGCCGCCGAGCAGGGCGCCGCTCGCCGCCACGGTCAGCAGCGCCAGCACCTTCAGCCCGAGCAGCGTGAGCTCGGCCCCGAGCGCGCTCTTGGCGTCCACGCCGTGGACGCGAGCCAGGTACAGCGCGCGCGCGCCCTTGCCGACCACGAAGCTCGCGCCGGCGTGCAGGGCCAGGTGCCCCAGCGTGGCCTTCATCGCCAGGAGCCGAGGGACCTTCACGCCGTGTGCCGCGAGCGCGCTCCCGAGCGCCAGCGCCGAGAGCGGGAGATTGACGGTGAGCGCCGTCCCCAGCGCCAGCGCAAGTGCGGTGGGCTCGGCCCGAGCCAGCACGGCGCCGACTTCCGCGGCGGCGATCTGCCGAAACAAGAGCGCGCAGAGGCCGAGCGAGACGACGACGCTCAGCGCGAAGAGCCAGACGCGCCGGGCGGGTGCGCTCACCCTGCCATCCTGCGGAGCTCGCCGAAGCGACGCGTGGCGAGGTTCCACCAGGAGCTCGGCCAGAGGCCGAAGAGCAGGTTCTTCTCGACGTTGTGCGCGCACTGACAGACGTGCCCCGAGCAATCGATGCGCGGCAGGCGCCGGAACGCCTCGCGCACGCCGAGCTCCAGCACGTTGGGCGCCGGGAGCGCGCTCGGGTCGTTCACGCTGCGGGAGCAGGGGAACATCCGGCCGTCCACCTCCAGGCGCGCCGTGATTCTCCCGGCGTGTGTGCGCAGTCGGTGTTGGTCGGGGTAGCGCATGAGCTCGCGCAGACCACGAGGCGAGTTCCAGATCTGGCGCATGGCCCGGGGATCGTCGAGCAGCTCGCGGAGCACCTGGCGGTAACGCCGGACCTCCGGCATCTCGGGGTTCGGCTCTCCCGAGCCCAGCACATGGGTCGCTCCGGGCTGGACCACGATGCGCGTGCCGTAGCGTCGAGCCAGCCCGATCAGGTAGGGCAGCTGCTCCAGGTTCTCGCGGAACAAAGTGACCGAGAGCACGAAGGGTTTCTCCGCGCGCGCCAGCAGCCCGAGCCCGGCGCTCAGCTTGGCGAACGAGCCTTCACCTCGATAGCGATCGTGGATGGCCTCCGGGCCGTCCACGCTGACCAGGAATGAATCCGCGGTCGCGACGACCTCCGGGCGCTCGGGGAGCAGCGCACCGTTGGTGTTCACGCTGCTGGTCATGCCGTCTCGGCGCACCTGCCGGAGCAGCGCCGGCAGATCTTTGCGGACCAGCGGCTCGCCGCCGGTGAAGTGGACGCGTCGGCAGCCGAGCTCGGCGAGCTGGTCGATCACGTCTAGCGCCGCCTCCGTCGGCAGCCCGTCGGGCCCGCTGTGCCGGCTGCAGAACGCGCAGCGCGAGTTGCAGCGGTGAGTGATGGCCCAGCCGACGCCCAGGAGCTGGGGGCGGCCGAGGACGGACGCGGCGACGAAGCGCCCGGCGCTGCCGATCAGAGCGCGCACTTGGTGAAGCCCGCCTTCGTGCAGTCGGCCGCTCGGGCATGGAGGTCTCCCTCCGATACCTGGGGCCTGCTACCCGGCGCACCGACGCTTACCGGGACGGGACTTGCACCCGTAGGAAAAGTGCAGCGTGGAATCGGCGCAGCGACCGCGTGAGCGGGCGCGGAGCCGATTCCTTCACGACGCACCATGCTCCCCAGCCTACACCAGCTCGCTCGACGCTTCAGCGAGCTCGGATCACCCGCGCGATGCTCGGCACGATGTCCACTCGACCAGCCATCAGCATGTTCAGCTCGACGGAGCCGCAGAAGCCACAGCCGGCGCATTCGTAGCCGGGCAGCTCGGCCAGGGCGCGGGCGACGCCGTGCGTGCGTACGTTCGGGATCGGCGCGTCGTAGCGGATGCGATCGCAAGGCACCACGTCGCCGTTGGCCTCGATCATCGCGAAGGCCTCCCCGGCCCAGCAGGCGAGGCCGCTGATGTTGGGCCAGGCCGCGATGTGGCGGAGGCCGCCCAGGCTGTTGCGGAGCCGAGCAGGATCCCGGACCTTCGCCTTGACCAGGACCTGGATGGCGCGGCGGTAGTCGGCCGGGTCGGGGAACAGCTCCTGCCTCACCTGCTCCGCCGAGTGCTCCGTGGCCATGACCGGCTGGAACGCCACGAAGGTGTCGTGCCGGCGGGCGAAGTCCAGGGCGAAGGGGATGTCGTCGAGGTTCTCGCGGGTCATGGTGAAGGCGAACGAGAACTTCACGCCGAGCTCCTCGAGCACGCGGATCCCGCTGGTGAGCTCGCGGAAGGCTCCTGCCCGGCCGCGGATGCGGTCGTGCACCGGCTCGCTGCCGTCGAGAGAGAGCTTCACCAGCTCGAGGGGGCGCAGGGCGTCCTTGCGCTCGGCGAAGAGGAATCCGCTGGAGTTCAGCTCGGTAGCGATGCCCTGGCCGACCGCCGCCTGGACGATCTCCGCGAGGTCCTTGCGCAGCGTGGGCTCGCCACCGGAGAGGGAGAGCCGGCGCGTGCCGAGCCGCCCCAGATCCGCGATGACCGCGCGCCACTCCCCGGTCGCGAGCTCCTCGCTGGGCGTGGACCAGAACGAGCAGTAGCGGCAGCGCGAGTGGCAGCGGTTGTTCAGGTTGATGCGCACCGCGACCGGGATGCGGCGCCCGAGCGCGCGCACCTTGGCCATGTCCAGCAGCGCGGCGGCCTTGTCGGCGGCCTTCACTTGCCCTCTACCTCCCGCGGGCCGCTCACCCGGAGCGGCGCCACGCGCTCGCGCAGCGTCTCGAAGAAGGTGCGGTAGCGGTTGGGGATGCTGTCCGGGGCGGGCCTCGCCAGGCCGAGCTCGGCGACGCGCCCGCGCGTCAGCATGCTGTCGCTCCGGCGCCGGGCGGCCTCGTCGCGGGCGAGCTCGAGCGCGCCGCGCACGCCGCCGCCCTTCGCGAACACGCCGTGGCGGGCGCCGGGGCTCGCCACTGTGAAGAGCGCCTCGGCGAAGGCCAGGGTCGCGCGTCCCACGCGCCGCCCGAGGGACGCCGCCGCGGTCGGCCGGAGCGGCCGGAGCGCGAGCTGCACGCCCACGCGCGCGTAGCGCCCGAGCTCCTCCCAGCTCTGCACGCGCCGCAGCATGGAGAGCGCGTAGCCCGGACGGGAGTAGAAGCGGAGGTAGGCCCGCCGCGCCAGCCGCTCGAGCTCCGCGCGGTCGAGCTCCGTCCAGGGTGTGGGCAAGAGGTGCTCGCCGATCCTGCCGGCCACGTACTCGCGCCAGTAGTCGATGCCCAGCTCCTCCACGACGTGACGGCGCTCGAGCTCCGTGTGGGGCTTGATCACGGCGATCTGGTACTGCGCGTAGGCGAGCGGCAGCGAGAGCGACAGGTCCACGGTTCGTCGCACGCTGGCCAAGGTGTCGCCGGGCGCGCCCAGGATGAAGAAGCCCAGGGCCATGATGCCGGCCTCCCGCACCGCGGCGAGCGTCTTGCCCAAGTCGGTGGAGGCCGCCTGCCCCTTCATCATCTGCTTGAGCACGTCGTCGTCACCGCTCTCGACGCCGAAGTAGATGCGGCGGCAGCCGCCCTCGGCCAGCGCGCCGATCAGCTCGTGGTCCGGCTGCTTCTTCGAGCCGTGGAAGCTCAGCGAGTCCACCCGGGAGCGACACGACCAGATCACGTCGAGCTTTCGCCGCGCGACCTCCCGGGCGATGTCCAGCGCGCGCTGCCGATCGTGGAGCATCAGCGGATCGAACCAGTCGATCTCGTGGATGCCGAGCGCGACGCACTCGGCCATCTCGTCCACGATCTGCTCTGCGCTGCGGGCGTCCCAGCCGCTCTGACGCATGCAGCAGAAGGTGCAGGGATAGGGGCAGCCGAGCTCACTCATCCCGATGGTGAAGCTCTTTCGCTGCGAGATGTGCGAGTAGTAGAGCGAGTTGTCGAAGATGCTGCGATCCGGTGTGGGGTAGCTCCGAAACGACGGACGCGCGCCCGGGAAGGTGTGGCGGAGCTCGCCGCCGCTCTTGAAGAACAGCTCCGGCACACGTTCGTAGCCGCGACCGCGCTCGAAGGCCTGAAGGAGCTGGGGCAAGAGCTCGTGGCCTTCGCCCCCGCACAAGAAGTCGAACGCCCCCTGATCCATGATCTCGTGCGGGTAGACCTTGGCCTCGTAGCCGCCCACCAGCAGCGGCAGGCGCGTGCGCTGCTTGAAGGGCCTGGACCAGGCGTAGAGGTCACGGATGGTCTGGGCGGCGTGGGCGGAGAAGGCCACCAGATCGGGCCCCCAGTCCTCGACCTCGCGGATCACCCGGTCCAAGGACTTCTTCTCGGCGGGAGCGTCCCAGAGCCGGACCTGCCATCCCGCCGCCTTCGCGCCGCGCGCAGCCCAGCCGAAGCCGATGTGCGGGAACAGCCCGAACTCGTCGTCGACGGTCGGCAGGTTCTCGTTGAACGGCTTGGCGTAGAACGGCGGGTAGACGAAGGCGAGTTTCACGGACGTGCGCTGTCCGCTCAGGGTACACCGGGCGGCGCCTTGGCGCTCGGTCCCCGTCGGAGCTCGCCGAGCGCGCGCAACGCGACCAGGACCCAGGCCAGGTAGAAGGCGATCTGGAAGAAGCCGAGGGGACCGCCGACGGGATCGCCCGAGCCCGCGCGCGGGACGTAGCCCAGGCGGCGCTCGAGCAGCGGCAGTCCGTCGATCACCGCGGTCAGGCACGCGGCGCCGAAGAACGAGACACCCTCCGCGAGCCGCGAGCTCACCGGCGAAAAACCCGCCCAGAACGCCCGCACTCTGCCGAGCGGGGCCAGCGGCAAGCCGAAGAAGAGCGCCATCGGCGCGCTCATCCAGAGCACCGACCAGGTGGCGAGCGACGAGTGGCTGTGCTGCGCGTTGTGGAAGTTCGGCGAGCCTCCGGTCCAGCGGGCGACGAGGCCGTGTCCCAGATCGACGCCGTACACCTGCCCCCAGTCGATCTCCTCGAGGCCTGCCAGAAGAAGGTAGGCGACCACACCGAGGGCGAGCGCACGCGCGCGGCCCGCAGCGCGGGTGCCGAGCCAGAGCCAGAGCAGCGCCGCGCCACCGAGCGCCAGGTGCCCGGCGTGCTCGATGGGTCCCTCCTTGGCGGCCAGCCGGAGCCAGAGCTCCGGCAGCGCGAGCGCCACGCCGAGGTACGCGAGCACCATCGCGGCGAACAGCACCGCGAAGGGCTGGCGGAGGAGCTCGCGGGGGCGCATCGCCGAGATCTAAGGGAAACTGGCAGGTGATACCATCGCCGCGATGGCCCGGGGTCCAGAGCGCCTGACCGCAGTCGCGCTGCTCGTCTGCGCGTGCTCGCTGACCCCACTGGACTCGCTCAAGGAAAACACCGACGCAGCGGCGGGCGGGAGCCCGTCGAGCTGCGAGCGAGGGGTGCAGTGCAGCGGCTGCTCGAGCTGCGCGCTGTTCTGCGACTGCGTCGCGGCCCAGGACGTGGTGCAGTGCATCCTGGGCTGCCAGGGAGGCGGAGCAGGAGGCACCAGCGGGGGCGCCGGCACGGGCGGCGCGATGGGCGGCAGCGCCGGCTGGGCGGGCAGCGGCGTGGGCGGCGGCGGCTGCAACAGCACCGACCGCCAGTACTGCGCCGACTGCTGCAACGCGCTCGTGCCCGGCGGCTACCAGGCGTACGCGGAGACCATCGACAAGTGCATCTGCGGGGCGACCGCGCCGTGCAAGAGCGAGTGCGTCGATTACTGCAACGGCGCCCAGCTCGGCAACTGCTACGCCTGCCTCGAGACCCCGGCCGCGGTCGAGTGCACGGACCTGTACTGCACGGCCGCCTGCCTCGAGTTCAACACCTGCTACTACAACTGTGGGTCGTGATGGCGCTTCAGCAGCCCTCGTCGACCTGCCCGTCGCAGTCGTCGTCGAGGCCGTTGCAGACCTCCGTCCCCGGCTGGACGAGCTGCGCGCAGTTCGAGACCCCGTTCTTGCACTCCTGGGTGCCGAAGGAGCACGCGCCGTTCTGACCCGTTCATTTCCTTTCAGCAGTCATCGGGGACCATCTTCACGTCGTCGGCGCCGATCACCGTCCACGACGCCGCGGGGCCGTAGCTCACCACGATGTCTTCGCCACTCACCGCCGATCTCTCGAGCACCTTGCCGACGGTGCAGCGGGGGGCGCGCACCGTGCCGGTCATGAACGTCACTACTGGCAGCTTCGCGACGACCGGCGCCTCACCGTCCAGCGTGACCGACGCGACCTCGCCCTTCGCGGTGAAGGTGTAGGTGATGGTCCCATCGCTCTTGGCGAAGTCGACGCTCCCATCCGACTCCGGCTCGTCCACGGACAGCGTGGAGAGCTCCGCTCCGGGCAGCTGCTGGCGCGCCAGCTCCAGAGCCTTCGGGTAGAACTGCACTGCCTCGACCCGCTTCAGGTTGGTCACTCCCGCCGCCGGCGCCTTCGGAGGCGCCGCACCGGACTTGGGCTCGGCGGGTGGCTTCGTCTCGACGATGGTGATGGTGTCGCGATCGCCGAACACCACGAGCGCCACCACCGCCGAGAGCGCCATGCCGCCGCCCAGCACCAGCACGCCGACGCCGCCCCACAGGAGCGGGCTCGGGCCGCGCTTCACCGGCACGCGCTGCTCCGGCAGCGTGGCAGCGTAGCCGGGCGCGGTGGGCGCGGTTCTGCCGGCCTGAGCGCCGGGAGTCAGGACCGGGCGCGGCACGCTGGTCGGCACGCCGGTCAGCGTGACGAAGCTCTCCGCGGGGAGGAAAGGTGCGGTCTGGCGCAGCTCCGCCGCGAGCTCCTCCGTCGTCTGCTGGCGGCGGGCCGGGTCCTTCTCCAGCGCGCGGAGGACCACGCTCTCCAGCGCTCGGGGGATCTCCGGGCGGAGCTCGCACAAGCTCGGGGGCCGCACCTCGATGTGCTGGCGCAAGAGATCGTAGAGGTTCTCCGCGTGGAACGGGCGCTGCCCCGTGAAGAGCTCGAACGCGATCATGCCGAGCGAATAGATGTCGCTGCGATGGTCAACGGCTTGCCCGCGCGCCTGCTCGGGTGACATGTAGTGGGGCGTGCCGAGCAGGGCGCCGGTCTTGGTGGCGCCGCTGACGCCGGCGATGTCCGGGCGCAGCTTGGCGATGCCGAAGTCGAGCACTTTGGTGCGACCCGTGCTGGTCACGAAGATGTTGTCGGGCTTGAGATCGCGGTGCGTGATGCCCTGCGCGTGCGCGGCTCCGAGCGCGTCGAGCACGTTCAGCAGGATCTGGAGCATGGCCCCGAGGGGCGCCGGCCGGTACATCTCGATGACCCGCGTGAGCGGCGCGCCGTCCAGGTACTCCATCACGATGTAGGGCCGACCATCGGGGAGTCGGTTCAGGTCGAGCACGCTGACGATGCCCTCGTGACGCACCACGTTCACGGCGCGGGCCTCGGCGAAGAAGCGCTCGGCCAAGCTCGGCGCGCGCGCTGCATCGGAGGAGAGCACCTTGATGGCGACGCGGCTGCCGATCTCGGGGTGCACGCCCCGGTAGACCTCGCCCATGCCACCCTGTCCGATCAGCGTCGCCACGCGGTAGGCGCCGACCATCGAGCCGAGCAACGGAGAGAACGAGTCGTCGTTGAGCGCGCCGCCGTCCTCGGTGCAGAACCCCCCCGCTGGGTACGAGCGACCGCACTCGGGACAGACGAAGGCCACGGGTGAAGGATACACCGGCGCGTGCCAGGCGGAACTCGGCGGAGCGCTCCTCGACCGCCGCGCATGCGCCGACGGCCTCAGCGGCGCACGGCGCGGAGGATCTCGTCGAGACGAGAGACGTGGTCGTCCGATTCCAGGGCCGCGCTGAGCTGCGCGAGCGTCGCGCGGATTCGGCCGAAGTCGAGATCCACCTTCGATTCGACGATGCCCTCGATGTCACCCACGTCCCGGGGTCGGAGCGCGAGCGCCTTCATCACGATGACGTCCTCGGGCGTCGCGAGGGGAAAGCGGAGCTCGCCCACCTCGGTCGCCCGAGCGCGGTGCACCAGCTCTGACTCGAAGGGCAGCATCCCGAAGCTCAGATCGACCTCGATCTTCGAGGGGCGGTGAACCAAGAGCAGCACCCGCGTGTTCCTGGCGAACCCCAGCGGATCGTCGATGCGTGGGAAGAGCCCGTGCCCGGCGGCCTTCTCCACCAACGCTTCCCAGGTTGATTCGTCCGCGAGCGCCACGACGTCCACATCCTTGGTCACCCGTGGCTTCCCGTGCAGCGATGCAGCCACGCCACCCACGACGGCAAAATCGACCTTCGCGGCCACGAGCCAGGCGGAGACCGCCCGCAGCACCGCGGTGAGGCCGCCGAGCGAGGCGGGTGAGCTCGGACTCGGCGCCTTCCGCGGACGCTTTCGCTGGTTAGCCATGCGAGCACGCCAGACGCAACTTCATCCAGAGCGCGCGCACTCGGTCGTCGTCCAGCCCGAGACTGTCACGCCAACCAAAGTCGTCGACCGAGCCCATCAGGGACTCGAGCTGCGCGAGCTTGTCCTCGTAGGTCGCCTGCCGCGACTCCTCTGCAAGGCGCGAGGCGACCATCTCCCACCGCATCCTCGGGGTCAGCGCTGGGGCGTCGGCCATTGCTCGAACGTAACACGACGGCGTGCGTGGGCGCACGGTTCGCCCGTGCAGGACGCCCCTCAGCGCCGCGCCGTACAGCGCTTGGCTCGGCACTTTGGCGCGCACTGAATGGGCGGCCCTTCCCAGACGGGCGCCGCGCAGCCGGCGTCGGAGAACGCGGAGTGAATGCGCTCGAGCTCGGCCTTGGTGGCGGAGTCCGTCACGCCGGCGTACACGTCGAGCCCGTAGCGAAAGCAGACGCAGTCGGAGTCGGCGGCGCACGCGCCACCCGCTTCTCGCGCCTTGGTGTAGCGCTCCCGCAAAGGCGCACATCCGGCTGGCTGTGCGCTCCCGGCGCTGGAAGCTGCGGCTTCGGGGGCTGGGGCTGGAGCCTCGATGGTCGCCGCGTCGGCCTGGGGAGCGGCTGGCTCTTGGCGACAACCGATGGCCAGCAGGCAGGCAGCCGTACCCAGCCAGAGCTCGCGGAAGCTCATCGTTCTCGCTCAGCCCTTGATCACGTGCAGCATCTGCAAGACGGGCTTCATCACGCCGCCGAGGCCTTCTCCCACGATGGCGCCGACGGCGAGGGTCGTCAGAGTGATGTTCTTCACCTTGAGCGCTCGGCCAAGCAGCCCCCAGAAGACCAGGCCGCCGAAGAAGAACGCGAAGTCGTAGGCGACTGGCAGCACCAGCGCGATGCCGATGCCGACGGAGGACGGCAAGAAGCGGTGGAGCTTCTGGTTCTCTTCCAGGATCACGTAGACCACGCCCAGCACCGCCGCGATGGCCATGGCCTTCACGGCGCCGGGCGGCATGGGCGAACGGCCGTCGAAGACGAGCGCCGTCGCCGCCCACATCTTGGCGACGGGCGCGGGCAGGTCGCCGCCGTCGAGCGCCACGGTCTTCGTCTTGCGGATCCACTCGAACACGTAGGCGCTGACCAGCGCGCAGGGCACGATGGTCAGGGTCTGAGTCCAGAACTGCCAGCGGCTCGGCACCTTGAGCCAGCGGCCGTACACCATGTCCCCGGTCAGGTTTCCGGCCTGCGCCCCGCTGCCAGCCACGAAGCCCGCGCCGGCCAGGTTGGTGGCCGCGCTGCTCCCGCCGGCCAAGGCCGTCACCCCCTGGAGCAGCACGCCCATGACCCGCGCCGGGTTGAACGCGGTCTGGGCGGCCGCGCGGGTGGCGATCACGTTCTGCAAGAACCCGCCGACGACGACCAGGATCAGCACCAGGGCCAGGTTCAGCCCCAGCGCCAGCGACGAGAACAGCGACGTGACGACCAGCGCCACCACGACGAAGACGACGTAGGTCCTGGGTTTCAGCACCGGATCGTCGTCGTCGGGGTTGGAGCCGCGGATCGACAGCAGCGACTTCATGCTCGTGCTCACGACCTTCCAGTTGACCGCCATCAGCGTGAGCCCCGTCGAGACGAGGAAGCCGATGCCCGGCCAGACGTACTTGTGCGGCGCGGACGGCGTGGGCACGTGCGGCGCCATGATCAGCAGGATGCACCCGCCCACCAAGAAGCCGACGCAGGTGCGCATACCCATCAGGTACGCCCCACCGATGGCGAACGGTGACCAGGCGATGGCGGCGCCGAAGGCGGCGAGGCCGAAGACGTGGAGCTCCGTCCCTTCCGGCACGATGCCGAAGCCGCCGTCGTTGTTGGCGACGACGTAGGCGATGCAGACCAGCACGCTGGCGAGCAAGTAATACGGCTGCTTCGGATCACCCTTCTCGACCAACGCCTCGATCACGGAGGCGGTGGCCTTGGAGCCGGGCCAGGGCAACTGCGCGCGCAAGATGAGCAGGTCGCGCAGCGGGATGACGAACACGAGACCGATCAGGCTCGTGACCACGGCAAAGCCCGCCATCTGCCAGAGCGAGTAGGGATCGCCGGTCATGGCCTTGGCTGCATAGAAATTGCTGATGAAGCCGAGGCTGCCGCCGGCGCTGCCCATGGTCGCGACGATCACCATCTCCGTGGACGTGATGCGCGTCTTCGAGAGGAAGAACATCGCGAAGAAGAACAGCGCCGCGATGGTCGGGCCCTCCTCGATCACGCCGAACGAGAGCGTGAGATAGGAGTTGATGGCGCACAGGAGGACGGCCAGGAAGAACCCGGCGATGACTGCGCGCGCGGATGGACGCTTTGGCGAGGCTTCGGGGCTCACGGGCGCGACGCTATCACGACCCGCCCACGTTCCGGGCCCGGCTGCCCGCGGGGCTCAGAGCACCGCGCGCAGCTTGGCCTCGATGGCTTCCGGCGTGTCGTTGGGTGCGAAGCGCTCGAGGACGCGGCCCTGCTTGTCCACCAGGAACTTGGTGAAGTTCCACTTGATGGCCTCGGTGCCGAGCACCCCCGCCGCTTCGTGCTTCAGGTGCTCGTAGAGCGGGTGGGCGCCCTTGCCGTTGACCTCCACTTTGGCGAACATCGGGAAGGTCACTCCGTAGGTCGTCGAGCAGAAGCTCTTGATGCTCGCCTCGTCGCCCGGCTCCTGATGCCCAAACTGGTCGCAGGGGAAGCCCAGCACCTCGAGGCCCTGGTCCTTCAGGCGGCGGTACATGGCCTCGAGCCCCTCGTACTGCGAGGTGAAGCCGCACTTCGAGGCGACGTTGACGATCAGGAGCGTCTTGCCCCGATAGGCTTCGAGCTTCTGCTCCACACCGTCGATGGTCTTGGCGGAAAAGTCGTAGACGCTGCTCACCGTGTCCTCCGGGATCCCATGTGTTGTACCCGCGCCCGGATCGGCAAGAGGGGAGTCACTCGTCCTGGGGCGGCGGCTCTTCGGGCTTCGCCTCCGCTGCGGGCTTCGCCTCCGCTGCGGGCTTCGCCTCCGCCGCGGGCTTCGCCTCCGCCGCGGGCTTCGCCTCCGCCGCGGGCTTCGCCTCCGCTGCGGGCTTCTTCTCCGGCGGAGGCTGGCCGCGCTTGGGGTCCTGCATCTCCATCAGATTGGAGGCCTTGCCCCAGGTCAGCGGCTTCTCCTTCTCGTTCGCGTAGAGCCTGTCCATCGTGAGCACCAGGTCCTCACGACGGTACGCGGGCGTCTCCGGCTGCCGGCACATCACGATGGCGTCGGTCGGGCAGACCTGCACGCAGAGCTCGCAGTAGATGCAGGCATTCAGGTCGAGGGTGAAGTCCTTGGCGTAGCCGCGGCGCTTGCCCGTGACCGGCGACTCCTTCTTCTCGGCGACGATGGTGATGATCTGCGAGGGACAGACCTTCTCGCACTGCAAGCACCCGACGCAGGCCTCGTCCCCTTCTGCGTCGTGGAGGAGCGCGAAGCTCGTGCGGTAGCGCTCGGCGCGCTCGCGCTTCTGCACCGGGTAGTGCACCGTCACCGGCCGCCGGAACGAGCTCTTCAGCGTGAACGCCAGCGCTCGGAGGCCATCGCTCAAGTAGCCCATCAGCGCACGGCTCCGGCTTTGTAGTGGACCCAGACCGCCGCGAACATGACCAGGACGAGACCGGCGGGGACCAGGTACTTCCAGCACAGGGTCATCAGCTGATCGGCGCGGAAGCGCAGGAACGTCCAGCGCACCCAGAACACCACGAAGAACAGCAGCAGCGTCTTGACCACCATCCAGTGCAGGCCCGGCGCGATCCCGAACGGCCCGGCCCAGCCGCCGAAGAACAGCGCCGCCGCCACCGCGCTCACGATCAAGGTGTGCAGGTACTCGGCCAGGTAGAACAGGCCGAACTTCATTCCCGTGTACTCGGTGGTGACGCCGGCGATGAGCTCGCTCTCTGCCTCCGGGATGTCGAACGGGATGCGGTTGGCCTCCGCCAGGGACGCCAGGAAGAAGATCCCGAAGGCCAAGAGCCCGGGCCCCGGCGGCCAGCCGATGATCCAGCCGTGCTGCTCCTGGTAGCGCACGATGTCCGAGATGCTCATCGAGCCGGCCAGCGTCACCGGCACGAGCGCGGCGAGCACCAGCGGGATCTCGTAGGAGACTCCCTGCGCGACCGCGCGCATGCCGCCGAGCAGCGCATACTTGTTGTTGCTGGCCCAGCCGGCGATCCAGACCGGGAAGACCGTGAGCCCGCCCATCGCCAGCACCCAGAGCACGCCGATGTCGAGATCGGCGGCGATGACCTCGGGCCCGAAGGGGATGACCGCCGCGGTGGCGAGCGCGAACAGCACGGTCAAGGGCGGCGCCAGATTGAACAGCGGCCGGTCCGCCGAGGCCGGGACGATGTCCTCCTTTTGCAGGAGCTTCACCGCGTCGGCCAGCGGCTGGAGCAGGCCGAAGGGCCCCACGATGGTCGGTCCCACGCGGCTCTGCATGCGGCCCGCGAACTTGCGCTCGAACCAGATGCTCCAGGCCGTGATGGTCATGAGCACGGTCACGATCACGACGCCGTAGACGGCGCCGTGGACGTACGGGTTCTTCAGGAGCTCGGTGGGCAAAGCGTCACGTAGCGTCACTTTTGGACGCGGCGCTGGCCATTTAGCAGCAAGGCCCGGAAGCCTTCAAGGACACGCGGTTTTTGTGGCGTATGGGCCGACCATCGGGAGCGGGCTCAATTCCCGCCGCTCGTATACGATGCCCCGGTCCGCTTGGTCCGAGGGAGATGCCGATGAAACGATCACCCGCGCCGCTGGTCATGCTCCTGGCGCTCGCCGCCGCCGCCTGCCCCAGCACCACCCCGCCCGTCGCGCCAGTCAAGAAGGCGGATCCCCCGCCCGCCGCGGTCGAAGAGAAGGTGGTGTGGAGCATCTCCAAGTCGGGTTTGGGCTTCCGCCTGACCGACGCCGATCCGGAGCGCCCTGCCCGCGCTAAGAGCGCACCCGCCACGCCGCTCACCGCGGCGGACGCCCAGCGCGTGCTGTCGAAGCTGCCGCCGTTCAAGGCCGCCGCCCAGGCCAAGAGCTTCGCGCTGCGCGAGAAGTCGATGCCGGCGCCGCGCCCCGGCGAGACCATCAAAACCGCGTTCCCACCAGCGGCGGGGCCGCCGCCCGCCACGCCGACGCCGAAGGGACCGGTCGGTGTCACCCGCTTCCAGCCCGAGGGGGAGGTGAGCATGGCGCCGAGCCTGAGCGTCACCTTCTCGGAGCCGATGGTCGAGCTCACCTCGCACGCCGACCTCGCCCAGAAGGGCGTTCCGGTGCGCCTCACGCCGGAGCCGCCCGGGAGCTGGCGCTGGGTCGGCACCCAGACCCTGATCTTCGAGCCCAAGGAGGAGCGCCTGCCGATGGCCACCGAGTACCAGGTGGAGATCCCGGCGGGCACGCGCTCGGCGAACGGGCAGAGCTTCGCCCAGGGCAAGAGCTGGCGCTTCGCGACGCCGCCACTGCGCGTGGAGAGCTTCATGCCCAGGCAATGGGACGGGCCGACGGATCTCGAGCCGCTGCTCTACGCGACCTTCGACCAGCGTATCGACACGAACGCAGTGCTCGGCGCCTTCGTGCTGCGCGCGGGCCAGCGCACCTTCCCGGTGCGGCTCGCGGGTGAAGAAGAGATCGAGAAGTCGCGGCCGGCACGCGCAGCCCGGGAACGAGCGAAGAAGGACCGCTTCATCGCCATCAAGCCGGTGAGCCCGCTGCCCAAGAACACCTCGTTCGAGGCGGCGTTCAAGGCCGGGACGCCCAGCGCGGAAGGCAAGCGGCTCACCACTTCGGACCAGAGCTTCTCCTTCCGCACCTACGGACCGCTCGTGGCCGAGAGCCTGACCTGCGGCTGGGACGATCACTGTCCGCCGCTCACCCCTTGGTACCTGCGATTCTCGAACCCGCTGGACGAGAAGACCTTCGACAAGAACCTGATCAGCGTGACCCCGCCGCTGCCGGAGAAACGCGTCGAGCTCTCGGGCTCGAGCCTGGTCATCCGCGGGCGCAGCAAGGGTCGCACCAAGTACAAGGTCACGGTCGGGCCGGAGCTCGGCGACACCTTCGGGCAAAAGCTGGACAAACCCGCGACGCTCGAGATCCAGGTGGACTCGGCGGAGCCGTTCCTGTTCCCGGAGCAGGAAGAGATGCTGGTGCTCGATCCGGCGTTCGGTCCCAAGATCGGCGTCTTCAGCATCAACCGCCCGCGCCTGAAGGTGCGCCTGTACGCGGTCGAGCCCGCCGACTTCGCGCGCTACCAGAAGTGGCGGCGGGACTGGGACTGGGAGGGCAAGCTGGGCGAGCCGCCGGGACGGCTGATCTCGAACCGCGCCGTGGACGTGAAGGGAGCCGCGGACGAGCTCACCGAGACCAGCATCGACCTGGGTCCCGCGCTGAGCGGCGGCGTGGGCCAAGTGCTGGCGATCGTCGAGCCGCCGACGCACCCGCCGCCGGACCGCTGGGGCTATCGCTCCCGGCAGTGGGTGCGGGTCTGGCTTCAGGTCACCAAGATCGGCCTCACCGCGTTCACCGACTCCACCGAGGGGCACGTCTTCGCCACGAGCCTCGCCGACGGCGCGCCACTCGCCGGCATCGACGTCGCGGTGGAGCCCCGCGGCGACCGGCAGAAGACCGGCAGCGACGGTCTGGTCAAGCTCGCGCTCGCGAGCTCCGGCGAGCGTCTGGTCGCCCGGCGCGACAAGGATCTGGTCTGGCTCGGCAGCGGCAACTTCGTCGCGCACCCGCTGGACGACCGCATCCGTTGGTTCGTGTTCGACGACCGCAAGCTCTACAAGCCCGGGGAGCGGGTCAACGCCAAGGGCTTCGTGCGGCTGTCCGGCGCGGGCAAGAGCGGTGACTTGACGCGGTTGCCTCGCGGCGCCGCCGAACGCGTCAGCTTCATCGCCTACGAGCCGCGCGGCAACGAGATCGCCCGCAGCACCGTGCCGGTGGACTCCGACGGCGGCTTCCACTTCGCGTTCGACATCCCCAAAGCCGCGAACCTGGGCAGCGCGCGGGTCGCGCTCGAGCTGGAGGGCGGCCGCTCCTTCGACGGCGATCGCCATTCGCACTACTTCGACGTCCAGGAGTTCCGGAAGCCCGAGTTCGAGGTCACCGCGCAGACGACGGAGGGGCCGCACTTCGTCGGCAAGCACGCCGTCGCCACGGTCGCGGCGACGTATTTCGCCGGCGGTGGGCTGCCGGACGCGGAGGTCGAGTGGGCCGTGAGCGCGGCGGACGCGAGCTTCGTGCCGCCGAACCGCTCGGGCTACCACTTCGGCAAGCCGAACCGCTGGTCCTGGTGGAGCCGCGACGACAAGGACCGAAGCGCGCGCGAGGAGTGGAAGGGCAAGACCGACGCCAGCGGCCAGCACCGCATGCGCGTGGACTTCGACGGCCTCGATCCTGCGTATCCGCGCCAGCTCGACCTTCAAGCCACGGTCACCGACGTGAACCGGCAGGCCTGGACTGCGCGCGCCAAGATGCTGGTCCATCCCGCCAGCGTCACCGTCGGCCTGCGGGAAGAGAGCACCGTGCTCGCCGCCGGCAAGAGCATGAACCTGGACGTGGTCGTGACGGACCTCGACGGCAACGCGGTGGCGGGCCGCCCCGTCAGCGTGAAGCTCGAGCGCGTGGTCACCCGCTGGCGCGGCTCCACCTCCGAGGAAGAGGTCGGTCCGGCGGAGACCTGCAGCGTGACCAGCACGGCGGAGTCGGCGCGCTGCAGCCTGGCGACGCGGGCCGGGGGGCTGCACCGGGTGACGGCGAGCGTGACGGACGTGCACGGCCGCCCCAGCCACACCCAGCTCGAGCTCTGGGTGCTCGGCGAAGATCCGCCGGAGAACCCGATGCTGCGCCAGGCGAAGGTGCAGCTCGTGCCCGGCAAGCGCGAGTACTCGCCGTCGGACACCGCGGAGCTGCTGGTGGTCGCGCCGTTCGCGCCGGCCGAGGGCGTGCTCACGGTGCGCCGCGAGGGCGTGGTGAAGATCGAGCGCGTGCGCTTGGACAAGCGCTCGAGCACGCTGAAGATCCCGCTCTCCGATCGCTGGCTGCCCAACGTGACGGTGGAGCTGGATCTGGTAGGCGCCACGCTGCGCGAGAACGAGCGCGGCGAGCTCGACGAGAGCTTGCCCAAGCGCCCGGCCTTCGCCTCGGGCGCCGCGTCCCTGAAGATCCCGCCCAAGGACCGCTCGCTGTCCATCCGAATCACGCCGGAGAGGAAGGAGCTCGCACCCGGCGGCAAGACGCGGGTCGCGTTCCAGGTGAGCGACTCGAGCGGGCAACCCGTGGGCGGCGCGTCCTTGGCCATGGTCGCGGTGGACGAGAGCGTCCTGGCGCTGGCCGGCTACGACCTGCCCGATCCGATGGAGGTGTTCTACCCGACGCGGCACGCGGGCGTCAGCGACTACGAGACGCGACTGAAGGTCGCGCTGATGAAGCCGGACACTGCCCGCTTCAGCTTGCAGGCGAGGCCGAAGGCCAAGAACGGCGGCGGGAAGCTGCGCGCGGGCGAGGTGATGGGCTCCGGCATGGGCTACGGGTCCGGCGGCGGACGCCTGGGCGGCTCGCACCGGGTGGCCGCGAAACCGATGGCGATGAACCCGTACTCGACGTCGGCGCCCGCCCCGCCGCCGGCGCCGCCCGCGAAGGCCGAGAAGAAGGCGGACAGCAAGGATGCGAAGGGCAAGGAAGCGCCGGACCAGCCCATCGCGATGCGCAGCGACTTCAGCGCGCTCGCCGCTTTCCTGCCGAAGCTCGTCACCGACGCCCGCGGTCGCACCGAGGCCAGCATCAAGCTCCCGGACAACCTGACGCGCTACCGCATCATGGCTGTGGTCGCCTCCGGCGAGAACCGCTTCGGCTCGGCCGAAGGCGCCGTCACCGCGCGCTTGCCGCTGATGGTGCGGCCTTCGGCGCCGCGCTTCCTGAACTTCGGCGACCGCTTCTCGCTGCCGGTGGTGCTGCAAAACCAGACCGCGAGCCCGCTCAGCGTGGACGTCGTCGCTCGCGCGGACAACCTGAAGCTCGCGGAGCCTCGCGCGCTCCGGGTCAGCGTCCCCGCCAACGACCGCGTGGAGGTGCGCTTCCCGGCGGCGGCGATGTCGGCCGGCACGGCGCGCTTGCAGGTGGGCGCGGTCTCCCCCGCCGGCAACGACGCCAGCGAGCTGGAGCTCCCGGTCTGGACGCCGGCGACCACCGAGGCCTTCGCGACCTACGGGCAGCTCGACCAAGGCGCCGTCGCGCAGCCCGTGAAGATGCCCTCCAAGGTCTTCAAGGAGTTCGGCAACCTGGAGATCACGACCTCGTCCACGGCGCTCCAGGGCCTGACCGACGCCCTGCTCTACATCGTGCGCTACCCGTTCGAGTGCAACGAGCAGATCTCGACGCGCATCATGACCATCGCGGCGCTGCGCGACGTACTCACGGCCTTCGACGCCAAGGGGCTGCCGCCACCGAAGGTTCTGAACGCGACCGTCGGCGCCGACATCGAGAAGCTCAAGAGCCGCCAGAACTGGAGCGGTGGCTGGGACTGGTGGCGGCGCGATCGCGAGCCGGTCCCTTACGTGAGCGTGCACGTGACCCACGCGCTGATCCGCGCGGAGAAGGCCGGGTATCCGGTGCCGCGGGAGCTCCGGGACTCGGCGCTGCGCTTCCTCGCCAGCATCAGGAGCCGCTTCCCGCACTGGTACCCGCCGGAGGCGCGCCGCGTGCTCGAGGCCTACGCGCTCGCCGTGCGCTTCCTGGCCAAGCAGGGGGATCCGGCGCGGGCCCGCGCGCTGATCGCCGAGGCCGGCGGCGTGGAGAAGCTCCCGCTCGACGCGCTGGGCTGGCTCTTGCCGACCTTGAGCAAGGACACCGCCAGCGCCAAGGAGGTCGAGGCGATCCGCCGCCACCTGGACAACCGCACCACCGAGACCGCGGGCAAGGCGCACTTCGTCACCAGCTTCGACGAGAGCGCGGAGCACGTGCTCCTGGCCTCGAGCCGCAAGAGCGACGCCATCCTGCTCGACGCCTTCATCGAGGACCGCCCCGACAGCGATCTGATCCCGAAGGTCGTGGCTGGGCTGCTCGCGCACAAGAAGCGCGGTCGCTGGCTCTCGACCCAGGAGAACGTGTTCGTGCTCCTGGCGCTGCACCGCTACTTCACCACCTACGAGAAGGTCACGCCCAACTTCACCGCCCGCTCGTGGCTTGGGACGCGCCTAGCCAGCGAGCACCGCTTCCAGGGCCGCAGCAACGATCGGCAGCACGTGGACATCCCGTTGGCGATGCTCGCGGAGCTGCCGCAGCCCTCGACGCTCACGCTGGGCAAGGAGGGTGACGGCCGCCTCTACTACCGCATCGGCATGCAATACGCGCCGGAGGATCTGCGGCCGCCGCCGGCGGAGCACGGCTTCTCGGTGAGCCGGCTGTACGAGGGCGCCGAGAAGCCCGGCGACGTGCGCCGCGACAAGGACGGCACCTGGCGCGTGAAGGCGGGCTCACTGGTGCGCGTGCGCCTGGCGATGGTGGCGCCGGCGCGGCGCTACCACGTCGCGTTGGTCGATCCGCTCCCGGCGGGCCTCGAGCCGCTGAACCCCGCCCTGGCCACCACCGGCTCGATTCCGGTGGACCCGCAGGCCGAGGAGAAGAAGTCGAAGACGCCGTGGTGGTGGTCGCGCGCCTGGTACGAGCACCAGAACATGCGGGACGAGCGCGTGGAGGCCTTCGCGTCGCTGGTCTGGGCCGGCGTGTACGACTACACCTACGTCGCGCGCGCCACGACACCCGGCGAGTTCGTGGTGCCTCCGCCCAAGGTCGAGGAGATGTACGATCCGGAGACCTTCGCCCGCGGCGCGGGGGATCGGCTGATCGTGGAGTGAAGGTGCGCGGCCGCACAGTTTAGAAGGAGCCGCGGAGCGCGCCGCCGCCCAAGTGCGGCACGAGCGTGAGGCTCGAGGGCCGAGCCGGCTCGGACGTGTCCGTGAGGGCGAGCGCCAGGCCCGTGGCGCCGCCCGCGAACGTGCCGACGGCGAGACTGCCGGCGAAGAACCGTCCCGCTCGCCTCTCGCAGGCGTCGCGCTCGGGACCACGCGGATCCTCGCACGCGAGGAACCACGCGCCGCCGCCGAACACTGCGACCGTGGAACCGAGGATCACGCCCGCCGCCATGGGCGTATCGAGCTTCGCGAAGCGTCGCCGATCGGTGATCGCCAGCGCGCCGGCCGTCGCCCCAGCCGCGGTCGCGCCGAGGGCGACGCCGATGGGCAGAGGCTTCAGCATCGAGTCTCGCAGACCTTCGCTGCCGAGCGCCCCGAACGCGAGCCAGGTGCCCGAGCCGAAGCTGGCGCCCAAAACCGCCGCGCCCAGCACCGGGTACCACGTGGAGTCGTCCGGCAGACTCGGGAGTGGGGCGAAACCGGGGTGCCACGCGGCCGGCTCGTCGTCCGCGGCGCTCTGACACCACGCGGGGCTTGACCCGAGCCACACCCCCGCGGCCAAACCAAGCGCCGCGATGGAGCGAGCGATTCGCACGGCTGCTGGTACGAGTGTACCAGCTTGGTGTCTCGAGTCGAGGCAGGCTCCGCCGTCGCGCGCGAGCCACGACTCGGTGTAGACTCGCTCGGATGGGCAAGAGCGCACGGCTCACGGCGACGCGCGCCGCTGGCCTTTTCTTCATCGCGCTCGGGTGCGCGGCGGCCTGCGGCAGCAGCGACGGGGACGACGCAGGCGGTTCCGGAAGCGTGTGGGCACCGACCACGGTCCCGTTCGACCCGACCTGCAAGGGCTGCGAAGAGCTCGGCACGGTGACGCTCTCGCACCTGGGCGAAGCGAAGCTGATGGTGGATCGGAACGTGGACGACCCCGAAGCGCAGTGGACGCGCTGCGTGAACGACATCCTGGACTGCGTCGAGGAGACGAAGGACGAGAGCGCGTGCGTCGCGAAGTCCGGCTGCCCCAAGGCGTGCAAGGCCGACTACGAGGCTCGCCTGAGCGCCCTCGGACAGAGTGACCTCTCGGCCCGCTGGAGCGCGCTCCGCGCTGTTTTCGTCTCACCGACCTCGCGCTGCGCGCCGGCCGGCAAGGGCCCGGAGGTGGTGCCGTGATCCGGCGCATCGCGGGTCTCGCGGCGCTCGGCGCGGCGTGCCTGGCGACGCGGCCGGCGGCGGGCTGGGACGTCGGGCTCGACGAGACCAAGGGCTGGAAGAGCATCTACTGCTCCGGGGTCGCCGACGTGAGCGAGGTGTGCAAGGACGAGCAAGGCAAGCCGAACACCGGCGGCCTACACTCGGGAGACAAGCAGCTCCACGGCAACGAGCACGCGGAGATCTCGGACCACGTGCTCTGGCTCATCTCGCCGAAGCTCCATCAGATGTTCGGCGCCGCTGCCTGCAAGGACACGACTAGCGCCGACGCCAATTGCCCGCGCATGGTGGATCTGAACGCGAGCTGGCTCCGGCGGGGCGTGGTGCACCCGGCGCCGAAGCAGGGCGAGCCCGACCCGAACCTGGCCGGCGACCTGAAGGAGACGACGCTCCGAGAGCGGCGCTTCCCTCCCCTCGCGATGTGGTCGTCGCTGCCGGACTTCTCCTACACGGTCTACGACTGGATCAACGCGCGCCGGCTCTGCCCGTCGCTGCCCCAGGACGCGGACCGCCGCGAGCTCTGCCACGTCTACACCGCCTGGCTGGGCGCGGGGCTGAACAGCACCCACTTCGGGCACCTGCCGCTCCGCGTGTACGCGCGCTATCACGAGATCGCCCTCGCGCTGGCCAAGCGAGCCAGCGCGCTCAGGAAGAAATTGACGAGCGGCGGCGCGGAGGTCTGGCACCGGGAGTACGTGCTGGAGCTCGAGCGCTTGGCGCTCACCTACGAGGCTACCGGGCAGCACTTCGTGCAGGACCGCTGGGCCTCGGGTCACATGATCGCGCGCTGGGGGCCGGGCTCGTACCACGAGCTGCCGCGGGTGGGTGGGCAGAAGCCGCGTCTGGACGACGCGGTGCTGACGGGCGTGCTCACCGGCATGCTGCACGGCAGCCAAGCAGTGTTCCACCGCCCGGATCCGCTGGGCGCTCCGCTCTTGAAGACCGACTGGCCGATCGGGCTGGCGAAGCTCCTGCTCACGGGCAGCGCGCCGGAGGATCAGGGCACGCTGGCGCGCTGGCGCTACGTCGCGGACAACGCGTTCTCGCCGCCGAAGCAGACCCAGGGCGCGGTGGGCGACTACCTGTTCAAACCGCTGATGACCAACTCGTACTCCGGCGTGCCGGGCGCCGAGGTGAAGCCCGCGATCTCCCTCGCGCCGGCGGTGAACCAGAGGAAGGGTCTGGTCTACTGCGTCGCCCAGGGCTTCCGGCAGGTGATCGCCGCGCTCGGCGACGACGACCCGAGCGCCGCGAGCTACGGCATGCTGGAGCTGCCGCTGCCGCCGCCGGACGAGGCCGAGCACGAGTACGAGTGGGTGCCGGGCGCCCAGCGCCTTGGGAAGAACCCCGCCGAGGATCCGCTCTGCAACAGCCAATGGGTGACGAACGAGTCCTGGTACATGGGCCTTCGCACCATCGCGGGGCAGAACTCGGTGCTGGCGGACTCGGTGTTCGTGGTGGGCGAGGCGCTGTTCGGCGAAGACCAGAAGTACACGCCCCCCGCGATCCGCGCGGGCCTCGCCTACACCATGGCGCGGATGCACGGGCTGGAGCAGGTGCTCTCCGACCAGGCGCACCGCAAGCGCCCGGACGGAAGCGTGGACTACGGCACCGAGCTCGCGCGCCAGAGCCCCAGCTTCCACGCCAACGATTTCTGGTGGAAGGGCAACCAGAACTACGGCCTGCCGGAGTACTACGAGCCGGCGGATCTGGACACGCTGCCGGACCTCGACCAGGTCCACGGGCGGGACAAGGCGGCCATCTACGGCTTCTTCAACAAAGGCGCGGTGGAGCACTGGTGCACCGAGAGCCTGTCGAAGGACCAGGCTGGGGCGGTGACCGGGCGTCTGGCCGAGCTGCGAGACCAGATCGTCTCCACCGTCGGCGACGACGAGACGCGGAACGTGCTGACGGCGGCCTGCTCGTACCTGGCCGAGCGGATGCACAAGCGCACGGATCAGAGCTACGACGGGCCCCGCACGGAGCTGATGGGCGAGCACCTGCCCTTCGACCAGACGACCAAGCACGGAACGAGCTACGAGCCCATCTGCAAGCTCGTGGATCAGACCGGGTTCGTGGCGACGAGCGACAGCTCCGACGACGCGCGCCCCTACCTGCTCCACTACGGCTACGTGGAAAAACCGGGCCAGAAGGGCGAGCGAGGACACGCCGCCGAGTCCCTCGAGAACTGGTGCAAACGCGTGCCGGTGCTCGACGTGGCCACTCCGTCGAAGGACCGCGACATCGTCTTCACCGTCAACGAGACCTCCACGCGCTGGGTCGTGTTGCAGGGCCGGAACCTGGGCACGAAACCGCCGAGCGGAAAGACGGGGCAGGTCCTGGCGCAGAACGCCAGCTCCGCGTGGCAAGCGCTGGACGTGTGGGACGAGGCGACCCAGAGCGAGAAGGGCGGCTGGTCCGACGACGGCAAGATCCTCTACGCGCGCTTGCCGCCCTCCAAGCAGGGGTTCCCTACGCCGGCCACGCCGGCGATGGCGCCTCACGAGCTCCTGAAGCTCCCGCCCACGCCCTACGCGGTGCGGGTCGTCCGCGCCAACGATCCCACGGCCAAGCTCGCCGAATTCCTCTCGGACGGCGCCGAGACCGTCGGCACCTACAGCGTCGACGTGCGCCCGCAGGTCCTGCAGGTGCAGTGGGCACCGGTCGCGGCGGGCACGCAGGAGATCCGCGGCGAGCTCTGCCACCCCGTCTGGCTGCGTCCGCACATCGCGCTCCTGGCCAAGGACGTGTACCAGCTGAAGAACGAGGTCTTCACCAAGCTCAGCGTACCGTTCACCTGGTACGACGACATCCCGTGGCAGCCCACGCCCAGCGTTTCGTGCGATCCGACGAACGAGCGCGCGGGGGTGTCCATCGCCAACCCTGATCCCACGGTCTTCGACGGGACTGCCGTGTTCGTCTTCGCTTACCATTGAGGCCAGCATGAACCGCCCGGCCGCCGCCCTCTTCGCCTCGCTCGCGCTCTTCGGCTGCGACGAGCTGAACCCCGCGGACGAAGGCGCAAGCGGCGGCGAGGACGAGCTCGCTCTGTTCAGCGTCGCGCCCGACGTCGGCGCCTGCGCCGCGGGCGCGCTCACGCCGGAGTACCAAGCGCGCATCGTACAGCGCGTGAACCAAATCCGGCTCCACCACGAGCTGCCTCCCGTCGCCATCTCCCAGGGCCGAGCTCCCGCGGCTCAGGCGGCAGCGCTCGTCGCGGTGGCCAACGCCAAGCTGTCGCACAGCCCCTCGCCCGGCGCGTTCTGCTACAGCGCGGAGGCCGCCGAGGCGAGCAGCGAGAGCCTCCTGTTCCTGTCCGCCGGCAACCAGGTGGGCAACGTCCGGGACCCGGACCGCTTCCTGGGCGACTGGCTGCGCGACGCAAACGTCGCGAGCCTGGGCCACCGCCGCTGGCTACTCGATCCGTTCGTGGCCGAGGTCGCGTTCGGCTTCGTGCAGGGCGAGCCGAAGGTGGACTTCCCCTACTCGCCGGTGGTGGGCGCGGCGCTCCACGTCGTGGACGACCAGGACACCGACCTGTCTTGGTGGCCGAACGACTTCGTCGCCTACCCGTTCGGGCTCTACCCGGCCGGCTTCGTCGATCGAGACTGGCTGTTCTCGTTCTCCGTGGTCGCGGACAAGAGCCAGCGCCTCGGGAGCGCCAACAAGGTCTCCTTCGCAAGCGCCACGGTGGAGGTGAAGGACGAGTCCGGTGCCGCGCTCGCAGTGAGCGGCGTGTCCGGCGCGTACGATCTGATCGGGCTGCCGAACGTGCTGACCTGGCGCGCCGACGGCGTCGCCCACGGCGAGCTTTACACCGTGCGCGTCGGCGGCGTCAGCGTGGACGGCGTGGCGCGCGACTTCGAGTACGAGTTCCTCTTGGTGCCCTGACGGCGAGCGACGATGTCGCCCGCAGTATCGAGGCTGCGTCACTTCCGAAGAACGGGTCCGAGGCGGCTCGCCAGCGCATCCATCGCCGCGTTGTACCCGTAGGAGCTGCTCGCGGAGGCGTCGGCCGACTTCGGACAGATCGACGCGACGACCGCCTGGTCACCGATGTCGCGGAGCACCTGGATGTGTCGCGTCCCGGGGTAGGCCTTGGCGTAGCGCTGCTGCGAGGAGTACGTGCCGTTCGCGGTCTGGCACAGCGGCTTCTTCGCGCTGTCCACCCCCGTAGTGTCCGAGCAGTCGCAGCTCGGGTCGCCCGACTTGCAGTCGCGCGGCTGGCTAAGCGGGAAGATGCACGCGTACTGGAGCTCGGCCTGATCCGTGTTCCACTCGTGTCCGTTGATGGCGTTCGCCATCGGGCCAGCGCCCGGGCCCGCCACGGCGAGCTGCGTCGCCGGGTTGACCCCCGAGCGAGGCGCGGTCGATTCGATCATGAGCGGGTCGTCGGGCTGGTCCGTGAGGTTCCAGGTCTTGCAGATCGGCCGCGGCTTGGGCAGCTCCGCCGGGTCCACCTGCTCGAGGCAGGACGGCACGAGCCACGCCCAGCGCCCGAGCGCTCCGAGCTCCGATGCGGTGAGCAGGGTGAGAGCGTTCGGGTCGTTCAGCGACTCCGCCGTTGCCAGGTTCTGCCACGGAACGCCCACGATGCCGGTCAAGAACACCAGTCTTGGGTCCCGCCCTTCGCTGAAGAGTGGGTTGGGGACGCGCTCGCTCGCGCACTCGGCTTCGTTCGTCCACGTCGGACACAGGGTCGGCTGCGTCAGCGCCTCCGCGTACCTCCTGGTCGGATACAGAAAGTCCATGCCGAAGCGCCGTTTCTGCTGCCAGCAGCGCACGTTCGCGTGGTCGCCGAGGTCGTCCCACATCCCCTTCTGACACTCCGGATCCGCCGCGAGGCTGCCGCAGCCGGGCGGCGGCGCGGACTCGGCGTTGGCGCACGAACGACAGCAGGGTCCGTCGGGAGCCGTCGCGCAGTCGCTCGTCGAGCGGGGCAAATGGAAGAGTGCGCCGCTCTCGGTGGTCACTTGCGCGGCGATCCAGTTCGTGCCGCCGTCTACGATGGAGCAGTCGTTCTCGTCGCTCAGCATCACGATGGCGACTGCCGAGTCCGGCCGGAGGAAGTCCTTGCGTTGCTGGAGCAGGATGTTGTCGACGCCCTTGGGCACGGCGACGCTGGAGACGCGCACGACGGACGCCGGGGGCGATGGATCGATCAGAAAGCGGTACCAGGCTTCGAGAGAGGCCTCGAAGCCGCAGCCCTCTTCACCCGCGGCTTGAATGTGATCGGTGAGGTCGGCGATCAGCGCTCCGAGGTTGGTCTCGCCTCCCCCCTTCTGGGCCGGGTCCCACCAGAGAAACCCCAAGGACTGATGGCTGGCGATGCCCTCGCGAACGCTCGGCAAGAGGTGTGCGCCGTCGAATTGGGTCGGATTGGTGTGCTCGAGATCGGTCGCCGTCGGACTGCAGGTGTCCGCGCCGTGACCGCCGAGGCTCGACGTGATGACACCGATGTGCAGATCGCGAACGGGCGTCGCTCCAGCCGGAGGGTTCACCAGTCGGTGCACGAGCCTGGGCACGGAGCTCCGGAGCAAGGCCTGCTTGTCGGCCATGGACAGCGAATTGTCGATCATCAAGAGCAGATCTGTCGGTGACGACGGCCGCGCCGGGTCCAGCGTCGGCGCCGGCAACGCCGCCGGTCCCTCCCGCCGGCCCGTCGGCGCTCTCCCCACATCCGATCAGCGCCAGCGCCGAGAGGAAGGCCACGCCGAGCCATCGCACCCCGCGCCGGGTCGTGGGCGTCATGGGCAAGCGCACCCCTTGAGTGACGCACACTGTCGCACCGATTCGGCCACCTGCTGCTGTGGGCCACCCCACCCGCCGTGCAGGTCGATCACGCTCTTGCAGGTCGAGTCCGTGTAGCAGTCCGTGCACTTCGTCTTCAACATGCAGTCCGCGATCTTCTCGCAGCCCGCGTAGTAGAGGCACTTCTGGAACTCGGTTCCGCAGGTGCTGCAGAGGCAGGTCCGGCATGCGTCCACAGGCTTCGCGCACTGGTTCTCGACGCAGACTTGGTCGTTCTGCTGGAGCCCGCACGGTCCCGAGGGCGTCACGCAGCACGACGGCGCGTTCAGCGGGGGGCACTTGGTCGGATCGCACGCCGCGCCACCGCCGGAGCCTCCCGTTGCCGCAGCGCCCCCGCTCGCCGCGCCGCCGACCCCCGACGTACCGCCGCCGCTGGTCGTCGTACCGCCGGAGCCTCCCGCCGCTCCGCTGCCGCCGGCCCCTCCTCCGCCGCTCGGGATGCAGCTACCGCAACCGAGCTTCACGACCTGGGTCGCGCACACCTCGTCCCACTGCGCCTGGCAGCAGAAGGGGTCGTTCGCGCAGACGCATTGGGCGATCAGCGGATCCTTGCAGCCCGCACCAGGGTGCGCGGAACAGCAGCTTCCCGTCGAGCCTCCGGAGCCGGCGTCGGCGAGGCTGCCTCCCGTGCCGGCACCGACGTCCGAGCCGGCGTCCGGCGCGCCCTGGATCGACGAGGCGTCCACCTCTCCGCCACAGCTGGACGGGCCGAGCGCCAGACAACCGAGAGTGACGACGAGGACCGCTCTCGGTGCACGCGGGGTTGGCATCGGACACCTTCAGGCTATGCGGGATCTCCGAGCTCTCGCCATGGTCAATTGTTTCGTTCCCTCGCGGCGGAACGACCCGCGCCACCGCTCGCGCGTACTCGACCGTCAACGGAGCGCCGGCCCGTCGCCGGTGGCGCGGCGCCCCGACTCGCTGAGCTCGCAGTCACGCCGGCTCGGTCTCCGCCTCCGCGAGAGCGCCAGCAACGCGAGCGCGATGCCGGCGAGCGCGCTCGGAGCCGAGCTGCCCGAGCGCTCGGTCCGGCATCCGCATCCGCCGTCGTCGCCGCTCGACGCCTGCTTGCCCGCGCCGCCGTCCACGCCGGCGTCCTTGCCTCCGGTGCCGCCGCCACCCACCGCCGCGTCCGGCGCGCCGCCCCCGGTCCCGCCCGCGCCTCCCGAACCGGCGGCGCCCGCGCTTCCGCCGCTGCCCGCGGCACCGGCGGCACCCGCAGCACCGGCAGCGCCCGCGGCGCCCGCGGCGCCCGCGGCGCCGTCGATCCCAGCGTCGCCCACCGCCGTGCAGGCCCCCGCGGTGCACACGCCCAGGGAGCACGCCGTGCCATCCGCCTTCGGCTGCGCGGTGCACTGCCCGTTGGCGGTATTGCACGTGCCGACGTCGTGACACTCGTTCGCCGCCGGGCATGCAACGCCGCCGCCGGTGCAGACGCTCCCCACGCAGGTGTCGGTGGGGGTGCAGGGGTTGCCGTCGTTGCACGATGCGCCGTTGGTAGCGGTGTGCGTGCACCCCGTGGTCGGGTTGCAGCCGTCGTTGGTGCAGGCGTTGGAGTCCTGACAGTCGAGGCCCGCGCCCGCCTGGCAGGCGCCGTTGGAGCAGGTGTCGCTCACCGTACACACGTCGCCGTCGCTGCACGCCGTCCCGTTCGCGACCGGCGTGTGCGTGCAGGCCTGCGTCGTCGTGTCGCAGGAGTCCGCTGTGCACGGGTTGTTGTCGTTGCAGTCCTTGCCGGCGGTGGCGGTGCACGTGCCCGACTGGCACGCGCTGGCCGTGGAGCAGTCGTTGCCGTCGTCGCAAATCGTCCCGTTGGCAACCGCGACGTTCGAGCAACCCGTGGCCGCCGCGCACGAGTCGGTCGTGCACGGATTGTTGTCGTCGCAGCTCAGCGCAGCGCCGGCCGTGCACGCTCCCGCGCTGCACGAGTCGCCCTGCGTACAGGCGTTGCCGTCGGAGCACGCCGTACCGTTGGCGACCGGGACGGACGCGCAGCCCGTGGCGGCGGCGCACGAGTCGGTCGTGCAGGCGTTGCCGTCGTCGCAGTCGAGAGCGGTGCCGGAGGTGCAGGCTCCAGACTGGCACGTCTCCGCACCATTGCAGGCGTTGCCGTCGGAGCAGGGCGTCCCGTTCACGACGTTCGTCGTCGTACAGTTGCCCGTCGTCGAATCGCATGCGTCCACGGTGCAAGGGTTGCCGTCGTTGCAGGCGACCGGGGTCCCGCCCCCGCACACGCCGCCTGTGCAGGTCTCCGCGCCATCGCACAGATCGGTGTCCGCGCAGGAGGTGCCGTCGGGCGCTGTCGCCGTCTGGCAACCCGAGGTCGGGTCGCAGGAGTCGGTGGTGCAGGGGTTGCCGTCGCTGCAATTGAGCGGCGTCCCGGCGCTGCACGTGCCGGCCTGGCAGGTCTCCGCTCCGTTGCAGACGGTGCCGTCCGCGCACGAGGTCCCGTCGGAGACGTTCGTCGTCGTGCAGCCCGTGCTCGGATTGCACGCGTCCGTGGTGCAGGGGTTGCCGTCGTTGCAGGTGATGGCCGGGTTGCTGCAAGTCCCGCCGCTGCACACGTCGCTCGTGCAGGCGCTGCCGTCGCTACAGCTCGCGCAAGCACCGCCGCCGCTGCCGCAGGCGCTGGCGCTGTTCCCGGAGGTGCAGACACCCGCGCCGTTGCAGCAGTTGGCTCCCGTGCAGCAGCTCGCCGACGAGCCGCAACAAGTCCCGGGATCCGAGCCGTCGCTGCAGGCCGCCCCGGCGTTGCCGGCGGGGTGCTGGCAAGTGAGGTTGACCCCGTCGCACAGATCCAGCGTGCAGGCGTTGCCGTCGTCGGAGCACGGCGTTCCGTTCGGCTCGCCGCCGTCGGTGGGGCACGCCGCGCCGCTGCCCGCGCAGGTCTCGGCGACGTCGCACTCGGCGGCGGACTTGGCGCGACACACCGTGCCGGCGGCGTAGGTCAGGCACGCGCCCATGCCGTCGCAGAGGCCGGTGGTGCCGCAGCTCGCCGCACCCTGATCGACGCACGAGCACGAGAGGGCGGTGAGCGAGAAGTCGTCGATGGCGAGACCGTTGTCGCTGCCGGTCACGTCCGCGTCGCGCCAGCGGATCCAGAGCTTGGCTGCCGGCGCCAGGCTCAGACCGGAGATCGACCCGGAGACCGCGACCCGGTTCGCCGCGGCGTTGCCATCGAGCGCCCCGGTGGTGGCGTTGATCGGCCCGACGAAGTCCAGCGCGGTGACGGCGGTCCAGGTGCCCGTGGTGAGGCTGGTCGCGTCGAGGCTGTACTCGAAGCTCAGCTTGTCCGCTGCCGCCGTTCCGCCGGCCCGCCACTGCTCGCCGTTGAACTGGATTTCGACGATCCCGAGCGTGGAGGTGGTGTCGTTGACGAAGGAGGCGCCGAGCGTCGACTGAACGGACCCGCTCGAGAGCGCACCGAAAGCGCGCTCGCTCGAGCTGGCGCTGCCGAAGCTGTAGGTGTCTCCGGTGGCGCTCGAGCCCGTGCCCGCCGTGTAGGTGGTGTTCGCGTTCGAGCCGGCCTCGGAGAAGGCCCAGCCCGCCGGAACCGCCGACGACGTCCCCGTGCTGGCGAGCGTGTCGAAGCTCTGGGTGACCGCGGTGCCGACGGCGCTGATCGACACCTGGGCGCGCGCGGGCCCTACCGCCAGGAAGACCGCGGCCAGCGCGGTGAGCGAGACGAGCCAGTGCCGAAGTCGAGTCTCCACGATGGCCTCCGTTGGTCGGATCAGACCAGAGGCGTCGGTGGAAGCCAAGCGACGCTAGAACGCCTTCTCGAGCTGCTCGATGTCCTGCCTGATGTCGTAGGCCTTGCGCGGAGATGGGAGCGCCGGACTGCCGGGACGCGCCGCAGCGGGGCTCGCTTCGGCGGCTTCCCTGCGCTTCGCCTCCAGCACCAGCGTCGGCGGGTACTCGATCTGGTACTGGATCTCGAACTTGCGCTTCTCCTTCGGCTGCAAGGTCAGCGGCCAGCGCAGGATGCCCTTGGAGTCGGGCTTCACCTCGGGCGCGATCTTGACTCCGCTGACCACGACGTCCCGGTCCTCGGACACCGGGATGCGATCGGCGAGCTTCAGCGACATGACCTTGGAGGACAGGTTCTCGACCGTGACGACGAAGGCCAGCTGCATCTGAGTGCGCTGCTTGCGGACCAGCGCGCTGCGCCGCTTGTCCAGGACCCGGGAGAGCTTGAGCTGGTCCGCCACGCTCAGGAACACGGCGAACTGCTCGCCGTCCGCGACGAAGTCGAGGTTGGTCATGCCCAGAAACGCGCCTCCCTGGTAGAGGGCCACGTTTCCCGGCAGGAGCGACTGGCCGCTGTCGTTGAGGAGCTCGAGGGTCTGAGCCGCGTTCAGGGACTGCTCCGGCGCGGCCACCAAGGACTTCTGGGCCTTCAGGCTCGCGCGACCGAGCGGGACCCGCACCGAGCGGCCGTCCGCGCGCACCTTGGTCGCGCTCATCGCCTTGAACTGCGTCGTCGTCCCGCGCTGCTGCAAGCTCTGGAAGATCTGCACCGTCTTGGCCTGCACCACCTGGAGGTACTCGAAGTTCGTCTGATAGCTCTCCTCGAACGTGCTGCTCCGTTCGGCGCTCTGGACTCGCTTGTTCCAAAGACGATTCTGGCCCTTGAACGCGGCCTCGGCGCGCCTGAAGGACGCCGAGTGGCGCTCGATGCTCTGGGTCCTCGCGTGGCTCTCACCCAGGGTCAGCGCCTCGAGCTCGGGGATGCGGACCGCGGCGCTGGACGACTGCGTGGAGAAGGTGAGCTCCGCGTCGTCCCAGTCCTCGCCGCTGGCCTGGGTGACGACGGCGAACGAGGTGAGCTCGACCGACGTCGGCTCAGCGCCGCCGGTGCGAAGCTCGTGGGAGGCCTCCCAGGTCGCCCCGGGGAGCATGTAGCTGAGCTGGAGCTGGCCAGCGCTCGAGGCCGTGCCCTGCACGGTGACGAAGACGTTCGTCTCCTCGAGCTGGGTCAGGCCGCGGAGCTCTTCCAGGCGACGCTTGCTGGCCTCGACGGCGGGAGCGAGCTTGGCTCGTTCGGCTTGGACCGCGCGTCGCCCCTTGGCGATCTCGCGCAGCTTCTTGCCGATGTACTCCACCACGGCCGCGTAGGTCCCGACTCCGACGCTGCCGGTCGGCTCGACCTGAGCTGCAGGCCTGGCATCGCCGCCGGTCACGTCCTTGCTCAGCTTGGCGAGCGAGAACGCCTTGATGTCCTCGACCTGCTTGGACTGGGCCTCGAGCACCGCGAGCTCGTCGTCGAGCGCGAGCAGCCGGTCGGCCAAGGCCCGGGCATCGGACTCGGCCTTGCGATAGCTTCGCTCGGTGGCCTTGGCCAGGTAGCTCCTGCCGACGCGCACGTCCACGATGCGTCCGGCGGAGATCGCGGCGCGCACGGAGCCGTCGTCCACCCAACCGGGGAGGTGCTTGAAGGCGTACACGGTCGGTGCCGCCGTGACCTTGACCGCCGCCTCCCGGGACACGAGCGCTCGATCCGAGTAGACCGTCACCTTCCGGATCGTGGACGAGACGGGCACGGCGTTGGGGTCGTCGTCCGGAAACACCAGGCTCGCCTGGGGGACGGATGGGTCGACGCTGCCTGGGCCGCTCGGCGTAGCGGGGGGCTTCGCGGATGGAGCCTGCTGAGCGCACCCGGTCGCGACCCACAGCCATGTCCCGAGGCAGAGCCAAGCCAATTGCCGAATGCTTCGCGTCGACATCGTCACTCCTGGGCCGCGCATGGAGGTCCGCGGCACGAGCGCCAAGCTCGCGCACGCCTCCCGTATACGGACGGGAGGTTCTCGGGATCTGAGCTGACCGACAATTTCCGAGCAG
Source organism: Polyangiaceae bacterium (assembly GCA_015075635.1). Classification (NCBI taxonomy): domain Bacteria; kingdom Pseudomonadati; phylum Myxococcota; order Polyangiales; family Polyangiaceae; species Polyangiaceae bacterium. The sequence goes on along the minus strand of JABTUA010000003.1, from coordinate 253,143 downwards.
GTGCGTCGCGCCGGCACGAGCCATCCCCGCCCAGTGTCGAGGAGAGGTACGATGTCGATGGTGAAGAAGCTCCACGCGACCCTGGGTTTGTGCCTGTCCCTGTTCGGCTGCGGCGACGACTCCGAGCCGGAGCCCGCTGCTTTCCCCGAGAAGGACTGGCCCGCCGAGGCGGCCAGCTTGCTCGACGGCGACGACTGGTACCGGCACGCCGTCTTCTACGAGATCTACGTGCGCTCGTTCCAGGACTCGGACGGTGACGGCATCGGCGACATCAAAGGCCTCACCTCGCGCCTGGACTACCTGAAGGAGCTCGGTGTGGACGCGATCTGGCTCATGCCGATCATGCCCACGGCGTTCAAGGACTCCGGCTACGACGTCTCGAACTACCAGGACGTGAACCCCGAGTACGGCACCCTCGCGGACTTCGAGGCGCTGCTCGCCGCCGCGCACGAGCGAAAGATGCGCGTGATCATGGACCTGGTCTTGAACCACACCAGCGACCAACACGCCTGGTTCACCGAGTCGCGCAGCAGCAAGACGAACCCCAAGGCGGACTGGTACGTCTGGTCGGACACGCCGAGCGATCCGAACATCGGCTGCGGCACGGCGTCCGCGGTGTTCGGCAGCTCCGCCTGGCAGCTCGACTCGACCCGAGGCCAGTACTACTACCACCGCTTCTATCCCGAGCAGCCGGATCTGAACTACCGGAACCCGGAGGTGGTGGACGCCACCCTCGACGTGGCGCGCTTCTGGCTCGCCAAGGGCGTGGACGGCTTCCGCTGCGACGTCATCGGCCTGCTCTACGAGTCGGCGAAGGAGTGCGATCTCATCCCCGAGACGCGGGACTACGTGAAGAAGCTCCGCAAGGTCGTGGACGAGTATCCAGGTCGAGTGATCGTGGCGGAGCCGTCGAACCTCACGGACGCCACCGGTTACCTCGGCAACGGCAGCGACATGTTCCACATGGCCTTCCATTTCGGCTTCGGCTACTTCTGGACCTTCCCGTTCGGCAGCCAGAACGCCACCGCCATCGTGGACACGTTCCAGAAGTCGCTCAACGGCTTCCCGCCCGGCGCGCAGGACGGCCTGGTCATCGGCTCTCACGACGTACCCCGGGCCTTCAGCGCCGCCCAGGGCGACGACACGCGACACCAGCGCGCGGCGCTGATTCAGCTCACCGCGAAGGGCACACCCTTCATCTACTATGGCGAGGAGCTGGCGCTGCGCCCGGGCAGCCAGCAGGTCGTCGATCTGCGGGACGCCGCGCGCACGCCGATGCTGTGGGACGGCAGCCCCGGGCACGGCTTCACTACCGGCAAGCCCTGGATCGCCTTCGGTGCGGAGGCGGACAGCTTCAACCTGGAGGTCGAGAAGGACGCTCCGGACTCGATGTACGCGTTCTACCGCTCGCTGCTCGAGCTCCGGCGCGGCCGCGCCGTCTGGGGCACCGGCGAGATGGAGGTCCTGGACACCGGGACCAACTCGGTGTTCGCGCTCTATCGCCACGACGACTTCATGGCCTACGTCGCCGGCGTGAACATGAGCGAGGAGGATCAAGTCGCCGAGCTCGCGCGCCCCGGCCTGGGCCAGCGCGCCGAGCGCGTCGCCGGTCAGGGCAAGCTCGCGCTCGGCGCGGGCGGCGGCAAGCTCTCGCTGCCCGCGAAGAGCGCGGCGATCTTCCGCGTAAAGTAGCTCAGCGCCGCCGGCGGAAGAGACCCGCCAACGCGAGCGCGACCAGCGCGAACGCGCCGGGCGAGGTCGGCGTCGTGCCCGGCACCGCGCAGCCGCAACCACCGTCGTCGCCCGAGCCCGAGCCCTTGCTGCCGCCGACGCCCGCGTCGGCCTTCGTGCCGCCGAAGCCGCCGAACGACGCGCCACCGGTGGCCGCCCCGCCGGTACCCGCGCCGCTGCTGCGCCGCTCGCGCCGCCCGTGCCTGCTGCGCCCGCGCTGCCCGCCGCGCCGCCACTGCCGGCCGCGCCACCGCTGCTGGCTGCGCCGCCAGTGCCGCCTGTCGCGCCACCGCTGCCGGCTGCACCGCCCGTGCCGCCCGTCGCGCCGCCCGTGCCGCCGGTGCCTCCGGTGGCTGCATCGCCAGCCGCATCCGTCGTCGCGTCGCCGGCAGCGTCCGTCGCGGCGTCGGTCGTCGCGTCGCCGGCAGCGTCCGTCGCGGCGTCGGTCGTCGCGTCGCCGGCAGCGTCCGTCGCGGCGTCGGTCGTCGCGTCGCTCCCGGCGTCGCTGGCCGCGTCCGTGTTCACGTCGCTGGTCGCGTCCTGGGCGGCTTCGCTCGCCGCGTCGCCGGGCGCGTCAGGATTGACGTCGCTGGTGGCGTCCGCGGCAGCCTCGTTGCCCGCATCCGTGCCCGCTTCCGCGTCCGCTCCGGCGTCGGTTGCGCAGTTGAGCGCGGTCCCTGCGCCGGAGATGGCGACGTCCTGGAGCACCCATGCCCCGTTGCACCAGGTATTGACCATGTCGGGCGAGGCGTTGTCCTCGGTCAGCAGGCTCACCGTCGCCGCTGCCCCGCCGTCCGGCAGACAATCCGAGGCACCTTCGTACGTGGCGTGTAGCGACACGCTGCCGTTGCCGGCCACGAAGCTGAGGTGGTCTGGCGCCCCGTTCTGGAGCCACCCCGCGGCGCCCGCACTGACGTTCACGTCGCAGACGCCACCGGTGATCTGCGTCGAGTCGCAGATCACGATGATGCCGTCGTTCGGGATCGCGACGCTCGCGAGGTTGATGGTGTTGTAGGTGCCGCAATCGCTGTCGCTGACCAGGCGGATGCTGGACAGCCCGCAAGCGCCCAGCGTTGTCGCGCTCGAACCCGCGTTCGTCACGCGAAGCTCGATGAACTCCCCGGTGTCGGTGCCGGGTGTGTCGTAATTGAAGCGCACCCACTCCACCGTGCAGCCGCCTGCGCTGGCAACCTGGATCGCGCCCGCAGCTGGTTGCACCGGCTCCTGCTGCTCCGTCGCCCCCTCCCCCGAGCACGCCTGTGCGGCGGCGACCCCCACGATCAGAGCGATGGAAGCGAGACCCTTCGACTTGATGCTGCGCATGCCCCGTACTTTCGCGGACACGCGCGGGCGGGGTCAAGCGTTAGCGGTCCACTTCACCCATGATCGGATCGAGACTGCCGAGAATCGCGATGGCGTCGCTCACGCTGTGTCCCGGCAACACGTAGGGCAAGCAGGACGAAGCGTGCAGGCTAGGCGGCCGGATCTTCAGGCGATACGGGCTCGTGCCCTTGTTGGCGCCGCCGCCGATCACCCAGGTGCCGAGCTCGCCCCGCGGGCTCTCGAGCGCCGCGTAGGCTTGTCCGCCGGCGCTGCGCTCTTGCAGCACGATCTTGATGGGCTTGTGGCCGCAGATGGGACCCTCTGGAACACCATCGATCAGCTCGCGCACGATGCGGATGCTCTCGGCGATCTCGCGGATGCGCACCAGCGTCCGGGCCTGGCAGTCGCCGGCCTTCTCGGTCTGCACGCGCACCTCGATCTCGTCGTAGGCGTGGTAGGGCGCGTCGCGGCGCATGTCGTAGTCCACGCCGGCGGCGCGCATCAGCGGGCCCGTGATGCCGAGCTCCATGCACAGCTCGCCGTCGAGCACACCCACGCCACGCGAGCGCTTCACGAAGATCGCGTTGTGGGTCATCAGCTCTTCGTATTCGCCGACGCGCGACTCGATGACCGCGAGCGCCTGCTTCACCTGCGCGGCCCAACCCTCGGGGATGTCATGGCGGTTCCCGCCCACGGTGTGCGTGTTGTAGTGGAAGCGGCAGCCCGTCAGCATCTCGAACAGGTCGAGGATCAGCTCGCGCTCGCGGAAGCAGTGCAGGAACACCGTGGAGCCGCCGCCCAGCGCGCCACCCAGGTCGAGGGCGAAGGTCCCGAGCCAGAGCAGGTGGCTGGCGATGCGCTGGAGCTCGGCGACCAGGGTGCGGATGTAGCGCGCCCGCCGCGGGACCTCCGCGCCCAGCAGCGCCTCGAAGGCCATGTTGATGGCCTGCTCGTTCATCATCGGCGACACGTAGTCGTTCTTGTCCACGATGGGGGTGATCTGCGTGAACGCGAGCTTCTCACACAGCTTCTCGACGCCGCGGTGCAGGTAGCCGGCGTAGGGCACCGCCTTCACGATCAGCTCACCGTCGAGGTACAGCTTGACGCGGAACACGCCGTGCGTGCTCGGGTGCTGCGGCCCCAGGTTCAGGATCATCAGATCCGCCTCGGGGTCGTAGTCCTCGATGTTCAGGTACGGGTCGCCGCGCTGGATCGGCGCGGCGGCATCGGGCAGGAGCCAGGCGGGGCCGGGCTTCGCCTTCTTGACCGGCTTGTCGGGGGTGGGATCGACGCTCAGCTCCATCGCGTCACCTCCAGGGAGAGCACGCCGTGTCGATGGCGTAGTCCTTGCGCAGCGGGTGCCCCTCCCAGTCGTCGGGCATCATCAGGCGGCGTAGATCCGGGTGGTTCTCGAACCGTACGCCGACCAGATCGTACTGCTCCCGCTCCTGCCAGTCGGCGCCGGCGAAGAGCGGCACCAGCGACTCGATGCCCTCACCCACGGCGAGCTTGCAGCGCCACGTCGCCACGGGCGCGCCCTTCACCGGCTTGCGCAGCACGGTGGCCACCTCGAAGTGCTCCGGCTGCTCCGGGCCGGTCTTGCTGGCGGCCTGGGGCAGGTAGTGCGTGGCGACCACGGTCACGTAGATGCGGTAGCCGAGCTCTTTCAGCTGCTTGGCCAGCTCGAAGTGGCGCGCGCGATCCACGACGGGCGGCGCGTCGGCGGGGAAGTCCGTGACGCCGAACGAGTCGGCGAGGAGCTTGTCGAATTCTTCGTTCTTGGCGACGCCCTTCGCGGTCACGCGCTACTCCTTCTTCGTCTCGACCACCGGGGGCTGCTTCAGCTCCGCCAGCTTCGCCGCGAGCGCTTCGCCGTCCTTCGAGCGGCGCAGCGCGGCGAGGTTCATCTGCGTGCCGTGGCCCAGGCTGCCGGCGCTCGCGGTCTGAAGCCGGCTGAGCTCCTCGGGACGGCTCGGGTCGTCCAGGCGCGGCAGGCTGGGGCGGCGCATGTGCTCCGGCGTCGGCGGGCGCTCCGCGGCCTCCCGGGGCTTGCCGGCGCGGAAGTCCATGATCTTCTGCTGCAGGCGCAGCAGGCCGTGCATCAGCTCCTCCGGGTTCGGCGGGCAGCCCGGCACGTACACGTCCACCGGCAGGAAGGTGTCGATGCCCGGCACGACCGAGTAGATGTCGCGGTAGAAGTCGCCGCTGATCGCGCAGGAGCCCATGGCGATGCACCACTTGGGCTCCGGCATCTGGTCCCAGAGCTTCTTCACCCGCGGCGCCATCTTCACCGTGATGGTGCCGGCCACGACCATGATGTCGCTCTGGCGCGGCGTGCCGCGCACGATGGTCCCCATGCGGTCGAGATCGACGCGGCTGGCGGCGGCGGCCATGAACTCGATGCCGCAGCAGCTGGTGGCCATGGGGAAGATCCACAGCGAGTTGGAGGCGCCCCAGGTCAGGAGCTTGTCCACGGTCGTCGTGGCGACGTCCAGCCCGGGCATCCGAGCCATGAAGTCGTAGAGCGGGTGCTCGAACGCGCGGTGGTCTTCTTTCAGTGCCAATCGAGCGCACCCTTCTTGAGCGCGTACAGCCAACCCAGCATCAGGATGCCGATGAACACCAGCATGTCGATGATGGCGATGAGCCCGAGCTTGCCGACGCTGATGGCCCACGGAAACAGGAACGCCGCCTCCACGTCGAACAGGACGAAGACCAGAGCGACCACGTAGTAGCGCGGGTGGAACTTGAGCCACGCGGGACCCTCTGGCTCCTCACCGCACTCGTAGGTGTCCCGCTTGAGCGGCGACTCGACGCGCGCGCGCACCGAGAGCACGCGCGCGATCACGAGCATGCTCCCGCCGACGATGGCGGACAGGACTAGGAAGGCCAGCGCGGCGGCCCAGTGATTCACGGCGTTCTCCGGCGAAAACCTGACGCAACGGCAGCTTGCGTCGAGGCCCCCTTCTAACACGCCTCCCCCCCACCTGGCCGCGGATCGGAGCCACCAGCATCGACCGCCAAGACGCCGGAAGGAACGCCAAGCAGAGAGCGTGCCCTTCAGAGTCGGAGAAACCAAAGATTCGTTTTTCTTTTTGCACTCTTGGCGCTCCTGGCGCTCTTGGCGTCTTCGCGGTTTTCTGGCACGTCGGAGGGCTTGACGTTTTGTTGAACGTGTTCACAATCTGAACATGTTCAAGAACGGGCCGGCGGCCCGAGAAAGGCACCCATGACCCCCCAGGACCCAGCCACCGCCCTCACCACCGTGTACGCCGTCTACAGCGTGGTCAGCATCGGCCTCACCATCTGGCTCGCGCGCACGCTGTTCAAGAACGGTGCGGTGTTCCTGCGCGACGTGTTCAAGGACTCACCGGATCTGGCTCAGGCGGTGAACCGCCTGCTCGTGGTCGGCTTCTACTTGATGAACCTCGGCTACGCCTGCCTGCTGCTCCGGGCGGATCGGCCGGAGAGCGGAGTCGCCGCGGTCGAGATCCTGGCGCAGAAGCTCGGCTGGCTGCTGCTGTCGCTCGGGTTCATGCATTTCTTCAACATGTACCTGTTCCACCGCATCCGCCGGCGCGCCAAGCTCGCCGAGCTGCCGCCGCCCGTGCCCTACCAGTGGCGCGTCGACTACACGCCGGCCGCCGCCGCGGCCCACGCCAGCCAGGCCTACGCCACCAGCGGCGGCGCCAGCGGGTGAGGACATGCGAACGCTGACCATCCTCTACGACGCCGGCTGCGACCTGTGCTTGCACTGCAAGGACTGGCTCGGGACGCAGCCGAGCTTCGTGCCGCTCGAGCTCCTGCCCTGCGACTCGGAGGAGGCTCGCCGGCGCTTCGGGCAAGTCCCCTTTCGAGGCGGCCAGCTCTGCGTCATCGCCGACGACGGCCGCGTCTGGGCGGGCGCGCCCGCGTTCGTGATGTGCCTGTGGGCGCTCCGTGACTATCGGGAGTGGGCCGAACGCATCTCCACCCCCGCCCTGGCCCCGCTGGCCGAGCGCTTCTTCCGCACCGTCTCCGCCGAGCGCCGCCGGGTCGGTGCGCTCTTTTCACACCGCCCCTGCGCGTCGGATAGTTGCGAGCTGGGAGCCCGAGGACCGTACCGGTGAAACGCAAGAAGAAGTCGGAGTCCACCCGCGAGCGCATCCTGGAGACGGCGCTGGGCAAGTTCCGAAAACGCGGCTTCGACGCCACGACCATGCGGGAGATCGCCGAGGCCGCGGGCACTTCGCTCGGGTCGGCCTACTACTACTTCCCGTCCAAAGAAGCGCTCGTGCTCGCCCACTGGGAGACGCAGATGGATGAGCACGAGCGCCGCGCTCGTGACGTCTTCGCGCGCTCGGGTGATCTGGGCGAGCGCTTGCGCGCCGTCTTCCACGTGCGCCTGGATCTGATGAAGCACGACCGCAAGCTCCTGACCGGGCTGTTCCGGACCATCGGCGATCCGAGCTCGACCGTGTCGGTGTTCTCGCGCGAGACGGGATCGCTCAGAGCGCGAGGCATCGGCATCCTGCGCGAAGCGCTCTCGATTCCGGAGGTCGCCGAAGATCTCCGGGACCAGGCCGCGCTGGGGCTCTGGGTGCTGATGCTGGGAATGGTGTTGTACTTCGTGCACGACGAGTCTCCCGGACAAACCCGGACGCGTGCCCTCGCGGACGGCGCGCTCGACACGCTGACTCCGCTCCTGCCGTGGCTGGCCGCCCCAGTCGCGGAGCCGCTCCGGAACCGGTTGGTCGCGTTGCTGGCGGACGCCGGGCTCTGGCCCCCGTCCGCGCTGGCACCGGAAGTCTCGGAACGAGGCGCTCTGCCCCATCGACAGCGGCCTGGCACTGGGGTAGTTCGCCGTGCGACCGTAGGGAAGACTCGGCGTCGACCCGCGGTATGAGGACCCGGCCCGGTGTGCCCGCCCCGCGGGCAGGCACGCCAAGACACTCGACCTCAGCGAGGGTTGGGGCGGGAATTTCTTCCAATAGGAGAGAAGACGATGAAGATGAACAGACTGCGCAATGTGGCCTTCGCGGCCGCAGCGCTCGCCGGCCTCGCGGCCGCACCGCTCGCCGGTTGCGGCAGCGACAGCGGAAGCTCGAGCGGCTTCGGCGGCACCGGCGCCAAGGACGGCGGCCCCGGCGGCGTCGGCGGCGGGACCGGAGGCTCCGGCAACACCGGCGGCAGCGTCGGCGGCAGCGGCGGAACCGGTGGAGGCACCCAGTGCCCCGGCGCCACGCTCTGCGACGGCCAGTGCGTCCAGACCGACTACGACCCCAACAACTGCGGCTCTTGCGGGACCAAGTGCGCGACCGGCGAGCTCTGCTCGGCGGGTCAGTGCGCCGGGCAGTGCAAGGGCGGCACCACCGAGTGCAGCAACAAGTGCGTCGACACCCAGATCGACCCCCAGAACTGCGGCGCCTGCGGCACCGCCTGCGCCACCGGCCAGGTCTGCTCCGCCGGCCAGTGCGCCTCGAGCTGCCTGGGCGGCAGCACGGAGTGCAGCGGCAAGTGCGTCGACACCCAGATCGACCCCGCCAACTGCGGCGCATGCGGCACCGCGTGCACCACGGGACAGGTCTGCTCCGCCGGCCAGTGCGCCTCGCAGTGCCTCGGTGGCACGGTGCTGTGCGGCAACAAGTGCGTCGACACCCAGATCGACCCCGCCAACTGCGGCGCCTGCGGCACCGCGTGCCAGAGCGGTGAGGTCTGCTCGACCGGCACCTGCGGTCTGACCTGCTCCGGCGGCACCACCAAGTGCGGCACGGTGTGCGTCGACACCAACACCGACTCGGCCAACTGCGGCACCTGCGGCACCGCCTGCACCGGCGGCCAGGTCTGCTCGAACGGCACCTGCAGCTTGCAGTGCTCGGGCGGCGCCACCAAGTGCGGCAACACCTGCGTCGACACCAACACCGACCCGGGCAACTGCGGCGGTTGCGGCAACGCCTGCCCGACCGGCCAGGTCTGCTCCGGCGGGACCTGCAGCTTGCAGTGCTCCGGCGGCACCACCAAGTGCGGCAACACCTGCGTCGACACCAAGACCGACGGCGCCAACTGCGGCACCTGCGGCACCGTGTGCGGCTCCGGGCAGGTCTGCAACAACGGCGCCTGCGCCAGCGTGTGCGGCAGCGGCCTGACCAAGTGCGGCAACTTCTGCGTCAACACCCAGACCGACGGCGCCAACTGCGGCAGCTGCGGCAACGCCTGTGCTCCCGGCGCCACCTGCGTGACTGGCACCTGCCAGCAGTGCAACAGCGCCACCACGGACTGCGACGGCGACGGCTGGCTCGTCTCCGAGGGTGACTGCTGCGACAAGCCGGGCACCTGCGGCAGCGAGCCGCAGTACGTGAACCCCGGCGCAGTCGAGGTGGTCGGAAACGGCATCGACGACAACTGCAACGCCAAGGTCGATCTCTTCGACCAGGAGGACGCGCTGCCCTGCGACCAGGCCCTGACGTCGAACTCCTCGACCCCGGGCGACTACGCCAAGGCCATGGGGATCTGCCGGACCACGACCGAGAACCCGGCCAAGAACCAGAAGACCTGGGGCCTCATCACCGCGGAGATCCTGCGCGCCGACGGCTCGGCGCTCGGCGACGCCCGCGCCCGCTCGATCCGGCCGAAGTTCGGCACCAACAACGTGCCGATCGAGGGTGGCTCGATGGCGGTGTTCTCCAGCGGCATCGCCGCCGACGGCACCCAGACCAACCCCGGCCCGAACGGTGGCGCGCCGAGCGGCGGCAACGTCAGCACGACGCACGCCCCGGCGAGCACCGTGAACATCTCGACCTGCACGGACGCCCGCTGCATCAAGGACTGGTTCACCACGGCGAACCTGCCGCTCAAGGCCGCCAACGCCCTGCCGGTGGCGCCGAACTGCGGCTCCGGCACCTCGGGCAGCCCGGCGACGCCGAACGACTCGGTGATGTTGCGCCTGCGCCTGCGCGCGCCGACCAACGCTCGGGCTTTCTCGTTCAACTCCTACTTCCTCAGCGCGGAGTACCCCGAGTACGTCTGCACGAACTTCAACGATCAGGTCATCGCGCTGGTGGACACGCCGAGCGGTACGCCTTCGCCCATCGCCAACCCGGTGGACAAGAACCTGATGACGTACCTGGACAGCACCGCCAAGAAGTGGCCGATTGGCATCAACATCGCGGCGGGCACCAGCCTGTTCGCGGTGTGCGAGACCCAGACCTCGAACCCGGGCTGCTGGGACACCAGCGTGAACGCCAGCTCTTGCCAGGCGGGCATCAGCAGCCTGCTCGGCACGGGCTTCGACAAGCAGGGTGGAACCGGCTGCACCATCGGTGGCGGCACCTACTGGCTGACCACCGCGGGCAACGTCATCCCGGGCCAGATCGTCGAGCTCCGCATCGTGGTCTGGGACGTGGGCGACAGCGCCTTCGACTCGGCGACGCTGCTCGACGGCTTCAAGTGGCTGTCGAACGCCACGCTACCGGGCACCGGCTGATCGCCAGCTGACCCACGCGCGCGCCGCGGGTGCCCTCGGGCATCCGCGGCGTTCGTGTTTTCAGACTCGGGTTTCGCCCTTGCGTGCCCCGCGCCTGTCGGCCAGCCGCGCGCTCTTCGGCGCCCTCGTCAAGACGATCTCCGGAAACGTTCGGCGACAAATCCCACCCGACGCCGGGGAGGCGCCGGCCGCGCCGGCACTCTCGTGGGTCGATGCCTCAGTGGCAGCCCGCGATCTGCTCCAGCTGGAGTAGTGTCACGGCGCGCCGAAGCAGTCGAAGCGCGCGAGGTTCACCCTGCCGCCTTGACCCGCGTTCTTCGGCGGCCCCTGCCAGGCCACCACCAGACTGTGGCCCCCGGGCGCGCCGATGACCGAGAGCGGCCCGCCGAACTGGGGCTCGAGCGTGAGCCCGCCGACTGGCGCACCCAGCGGGTCGAACATGCTGAGCACGAGGTCCGGAGGGTTGCCCGCCGGGTCGTTGCCCCAGGCGACCACCAGCCGGTCGCCCAGCGCGGCGGCGTCGAACTCCAGCGGAAAGTCGCCGGAGCCGGAGACGTCCACGGGACCGAGCAGGCTGCCGCCGAAGCCCTCGACGCGCACCCACTCGATGGGCGCGACCAGACCGCCGCTGGCGACGCGGTACACCACGTAGGCGCCGTCCGGGTGCGGCGCCGCCGCGATGTGCATGAGCGGTGCGCCCGCGTTCAGCGAGGTCAGGAACGTGACCGTGCCGTCGAAGCCGACGCGCGCGAAGTCGAGGCGAACCGGCGGTCCCGGATCTTGCTGGCCGCAGCCGAGCTTCGGTGCGTTCATGCCGTTCGCGTACGCGACCAGCCAGCCGTCCGCGAAGGCCACCGCGTCTGCCACGGCGCCGAAAGAAGCGCAGCCGAGCGTGCTGGTCTGGGTGACGAAGCCGGACTTCACGACATGGACGAAGAGCGAGGTGTCGTCCCGCGTCCCGGCGAGGTGGCGGCCGTCGCTGCCGCGCGCCACGAACGCGGGGGTCGAGCCCAGCAGCGTGACCGTGGGCCCGGCGCTCGAGGCCTTGGCGTCCACCATGGGCGCGAGGCTTGCGACCGCGCTGCTACCGGCTTGATGCGCGACGAGCAGCGCCAGCTCGCCGCCGAAGCCGGCGCCCGCGCGGAACTTCGTCGAGAGCTGCGGGCTGGCGAAGGTCTCGTAGGAGGGCGCGAGCATTCCGCCGTTCGGCCAGTCGAGCCAGGGCGAGAGCGTCGCGTGCGCGAGCTTGCGGAAGGCGCTCGGTGACTCGACGGGCTCGCGCACGAAGGCCACGCTGACCTGCGAGTCGTCGTCGCTCGAGAACACCAGCTCCGGCAGCTGATCGTGCTCGCTGGCGGAGTGCTGGACCTCGACGAGCGGCTCGACCTGGAACAAGCCCGCGCACTCCGTAGCGCCACCGAAGCCCGCGACTCCGCCGGCGCCACCTCCGCCGAAGCCGCCGCCGCCGAAGCCGCCGCCGCCGAAACCACCGCCGCCGAAGCCACCGCCGCCGAAGGCGCCAACCCCCGCGGTAGCACCGCTACCCGCGCCGCCGCCGGAGCTCGCGCCCGGCTCGAGCAGCGCCGAGCGCGAACCGCAGGCCGACACGCAGAGCGCGAGCGCTACTGCACCTTGCAGGTGCCGCCGCTCCCGCACACCGCCACCTTGCCCTGACACGGGTCCTTCAAGCAGGTCACTGTGGTGCCACCGCACTTCGGGTCTGCCTCTCCGGGCTGGAGCGCAAAGCACACGCAAGGGTCGCTGGCGCAATACGAGGAGAAGAGCTTGCAGTCGGTGTCGAAGGTGCACTTCGAGTTGCCGCCGTCGGGCTTGCCGCCGCCGCTGCCGCCGGATGCCGCGTCGCTGCCCGCGTCGCTGCCTCCGGTGCCCGCGTCGGTCCCACCGCTGCCCGCGCTGCCGCCGCTGCCCGCGCTGCCGCCGCCGCTACCGGCGCTGCCCGCGCTGCCGCCGCCGCTGCCCGCGCTGCCGCCGCCGCTACCGGCGCTGCCACCGCCGCTACCCGCGCTGCCACCGCCGCTGCCGGCGGAGCCGGCGGCGCCGCCGCTGCTCTGCCCCCCGGTCCCTCCCCCGTCGTCGTCGTCTTCGCCGCAAGCAGACAGGGAAATCAGAGCCAGAATCGCGATCGCACCCAGGGTCGTCCCGCGCATCCGCCAAGCATGCCAACGAACGCGCGTTTCCGCCAGGTTTCGCTACTCTGGCCAGCGTGACCGAGCCGCTCCTCGAGCTCCGCGCCGTCGACAAGTCGTTCGGCTCGACGCGAGCGCTGTCCGGCGTCTCGTTCGAGGTGCGGGCGGGGGAAGTCCACGTCTTGGCCGGCGGCAACGGGGCGGGCAAGAGCACGCTGATCAAGATCCTGTCGGGCGCCATCAGCGACTACGGAGGCGAGCTTTGCATGGGGGGGAAGAGCGTGCGCTTTCGCGAGCCGCAGGCCGCGGCGCGGGCCGGCGTGGCGACCATCCATCAGGAGCTCTCGCTCGTGCCCGGTTTGTCGGTGCTCGACAACCTGTTCTTGGGTGAGCGCCGCCCGCTGCTGTCCCCCTGGGTGTCGTCTCGGTACCTGCTCGAAGCGCGCTCGACCCTCGCGCGCGTGGGTCTCGACCTCGACCCGAATCGACACGTCGAGGAGCTGGGCCTGGCCGAGCGCCAGCTGGTCGAGATCGCGCGGGCCCTGAGCCACGCAGCGCGCGTGCTGATCCTGGACGAGCCGACGAGCGCGCTCGCCGAGCCCGAAGCCGAGCGCCTGTTCGAGCGCGTCGCAGAGCTCTCGGCTGCCGGCAAGGGCATCGTGTTCATCTCGCACCGGCTGGACGAGATCTTTCGGCTGGCCCACCGCATCACCGTGCTGCGCGACGGGCGCGTGGTGCACACCGGCCCTGCCTCGGAGCTCGACGAGCGCTCGCTGATCGAGAAGATGGTGGGCTCCGCCGTCGATCTGGAGGGGGCTCGAGAGCGGACGCCCAAGGAGCGGGTCGTGCTGTCCGCGTCGCGCTTGAGCGTGAAGGCTCGCCGAGGAACCCGGCCCGTGCTCGACGACGTGGCGCTCGAGGTGCGAGAGGGCGAGATCCTGGGCGTCGCCGGGCTCTGGGACTCCGGCGCGAGCGAGCTGCTCCACGCGCTCTTCGGCGCGCTTCCAGACGAAGCCAGCGGCGAGATGACGCTCGGGGGCACGCGCTACTGCCCCCGCTCACCGGCGATGGCGGTGAAGCGCGGCGTGACGCTGCTCGCGCGCGCTCGCGGTGACAGCGTCTTTCCCGCGCGGTCCATCGCCGACAACGCCACGCTGAGCAGCCTGTCGAGCTTTCTCGTCTCGCCGCGCGCGGCAGCGGAGCGCGCGAAACCCGTCACCGAGCGCATGCGGCTCGTGGCACCGTCGCTCGGCGCACCGGTCGGCGCGCTGTCGGGGGGAAACCAGCAGAAGGTCGCGCTGGCGCGCTGCCTGATGACGGAGCCCAAGCTGCTCTTGCTCGACGACCCGACGCGCGGCATCGACGTCGCGGCCAAAGCCGACGTGCACCGGCTGGTGCGCGAGGTGGCCGAGGCCGGCACCGGAGTGGTGCTGGTGTCGTCGGAGCTGGACGAGCTCTCTCAGCTCTCGGATCGGATCTTGGTGCTGTTCCGCGGCCGGGCCCAGGGCCTCTTTTCGCGGGCCGAGCTCGACCGCGGGCGCCTGCTCGCGCTCACCATGGGGTCGTCGTGAACGTGCTCCGCTCGAGCGCCGCGCGCGCGCTGTTGCCGCTCTTGGTGGTCGTGGTCATCGGTTGCGTCTTCAACCAGAACGGCGCCTTCTTCGAGTGGAGCACGCACCGCGCCATGCTGCGGGAGATCAGCGTGCTCGGGATCCTGGCCTGCGGCATGACGCTGGTGATCGTCTCGGGTGGCATCGACCTGTCGGTGGGCAGCGTGCTGGCGGTCTCGGCGGTGAGCTTCGCGACCCTCAGCATGCCGATGGGCTTCGGCGCCCCCGTCGCCATCGCCGTCGTGGTCGCCGCCGGCGGCTTGATGGGACTGTGCTCCGGCGCGCTGGTCGCCCGCTTCCGCGTGCAGCCCTTCATCGTCACGCTGGCCATGATGGTGTTCGCGCGCGGCTTGGCGAAGCTGATCGCGGGCGGCAAGAAGGTGACGAACTACGTGACGCTGCCGGACGGCTCGTCGAGCACGGTCGAGCTGCCCGCGGTGTTCCGCGCCATCGACAGCAAGGTGCTCGGCGACAACGTCGCGGTGGTCACGCTGATCTTCGCGGCCTCGGCACTCTTGACCTGGCTCGTGCTCGCGCGCCTGCGCGCGGGCCGCTACCTGTACGCCGTCGGCGGCAGCTACGAGGCAGCGCGCCTCTCCGGCGTGCCCGTCGGCCGCACGCTCGGCCTCGCCTACGCCCTCTCCGGCGCCCTCGCGGCCGTCGCCGGCATCTGCCAGGCCGCGCAGGAAACCCACGGCGATCCCGAGACCGGCACCGGATACGAGCTCGACGCCATCGCCATGGTCGTCCTGGGCGGCACCTCGCTCGCCGGCGGGCGCGGAGGGGTCGGGCTCACGCTGGTGGGCGCGCTCACCTTGGGCATGCTCCAGAAGATCCTGAGCCTGAACGCCTTCAGCACCGAGGCGCGGCTGATGCTCACCGGCGCCATCCTAGTGTTCGCGGTGCTGTTCCAGAGGCCCTGGCAGAGAGGTGAAGCATGAGCGCGCGACACGTGTTGACCATCCTGGCCGTCGGCGATCTGGAGATCTCGAAGCGCTTCTACGCGGACGCCTTCGGCTGGCCGCTCAGCGTGGACGTCCCGGTGTACGCCGAGCACGAGCTCCCCGGCGGGATGCGGCTCGGGCTCTATCAACGCGAAGGATTCGCGCACAACACCGGGCAGCTCCCCGAGCAGATCCCGAGCGGTGCGCTCTCGCCCACCGAGCTCTACTTCTACGTGAACGATCCGCGCGCGAGCGCCGAGCAGCTCGTGGCGGCGGGGGCGCGGCTGCTCTCTCCGCTCGCCGAGCGGCCCTGGGGCGACGAGGCGGCGTATTTCGCGGATCCCGACGGCAACGTGCTGGTGGTGGCTAAGCGGGGCTGACTTCACTCGCAGCAGCGGAAGCCCACGCTCTTGCCCGTGGTGTTGCGCGCCAAGCTGCTGTCGGCGTCGCAGGCCAGCGCCGCCCCGCTCTGCGAGTAGGAGCCGCCCCGAATGCGGCACAGGTCGGCCTCGCCGGCGCTGCCGCTGCACGAGTCCTCCCACTCCCACACGTTGCCGCTCATGTCTTGCAGCGACGGGTAGCCGCCCTCGCAGGCCGTGGCCTCGCCCACGGCGACGGCCGTTCCCTTGCCGTAGTCCGCGCCGTTGCAGCTGCTTCCGGCGTAGCTCGCGCCGTACGGGTAGGCCCGCGTGCCGCCGACGCTACAGGCGTTGTACCACTGGCTCTTGCTCGCATCCGCGAAGTCCGGGAACCCGTTCGCGCCGCCGCCGATCTTGCCGCACAGCCTGCGGCCGGACCAGCGGCAGTAGGCCAGCGCGTCGCAGAAGTCGACGTAGACCACGGGCAGCTTGGGGTACGTCGCCGGCCACCCCTGCGAGGGCAGGTAGCTCGTGTTCCACGCGCAGGCGCCGGTCTGGAGCTTGGGGTTCGGTTGCCAGAGCAGCCACGTGGCGTACTCCTCGTTGGTGACCTCGGTGGCGTTGATGCCGTAGCCGCCCGCTGCGACGTTCTTGGTCGTGGGGCAGGGGCCGCAGCTCGGCTCGCCGCACTGACAGGGCTCGGGCACCGAGGCGTCGGCTTCGCCATCGCCGGCGTCGGCGTTGCCGCTGCCGCCGCTGCCGCCACCGTCGCTGCCGCCCGAGCCGCCACCGCTGGATGCGTCGCTGCCTGCGGCTCCGCCCGCGCCGTCGGTCACCGGTTCGGCCTGGGCGCACGCGGCGAGCGCGCCCAAGCCGAGCAACACGACCAGAACCTCGGAGCGCACGCGGGCGATCAGTAGCGGACCTTTCGTCGCTTGCGCAACGCGAGCGCCAGCAGGCCGAGCAAGGAGGCCAGCGCGCCGGGTGCGCCGTCGCCGGCGGGCACTCGGCACCCGCAGCCGGAGCTCGAGTCGCTCGAGCCCTGCCCGCCCGCCGTGCCACCGCCGGAGCCCGGGGTGCCGCCGCTGCCGGCGCTGGCGCCAGTGCCCGCGCTGGCCCCGGTGCCGCTGCCGCCGGTGCCGCCCGCACCGCCGGTGCCGCCCTCGAGCTCGCACAGCGGGCTGCAGCCGTCGCCGGCCTGGAGGTTGCCGTCGTCGCACTTCTCGACCGCGGCGAAGACGTGGCCGTCGCCGCACGAGGCGTTCTTGCAGGTGCTGATGCAGGCGTCCTCGTCGCTGGTGTTGCCGTCGTCGCAGGCCTCACCGGGCTGGATCACGCCGTCGCCGCAGCCGGGCAGCTTGCACTGGTTGGAGCAGCCGTCGGCGTCCACCTGGTTGCCGTCGTCGCAGGCCTCCACCCCGCTCTGCACGTAGCCGTCGCCGCACGCCGCGGACTTGCAGGTCCCCAGGCACGCGTCCGTGTTGTCCGCGTTGGCGTCGTCGCACTGTTCGACGCCGGACTGCACGAAGCCGTCGCCGCACTTGGCCGCCTTGCAGGTCGAGGTGCAGGCGTCCGTGTTGGCGGCGTTTCCGTCGTCGCACTCCTCGACGCCGGTTCGCACGAACCCGTCGCCGCAGGACGCTGCGATGCACGTCGAGAGGCAGGCGTCGGTGTTGTCCTTGTTGCCGTCGTCGCACGCCTCGCCCGCCTGCTGGACGCCGTCGCCGCAGCCGGGCAGCGCGCAGGTGTTGGAGCAGGCGTCGTTGTTGTTGGTGTTGCCGTCGTCGCACGCCTCGACGCCCGACTGCACGTGCCCGTCGCCGCACTTCGCCGCCTTGCAGCCCGCCACGCAGGCATCGGTATTCGAGCTGTTTCCGTCGTCGCACTCCTCGACGCCGGCCTGCTGGAAGCCGTCGCCGCAGCTGGCCGCGATGCAGGTGGTCAGGCAGCCGTCGGTGTTGGAGGTGTTGCCGTCGTCGCAGGCCTCTCCGGCCTGCTGGAAGCCGTCCCCGCAGGCTGCGTTCTTGCAGGCGTTGGTGCAGCTGTCGGTGTTGGAGTTGTTGCCGTCGTCGCAGTCCTCCGTGCCGTTCTTGATGTTGTCGCCGCAGTGGGGTCCCAGGCCCGAGCAGCTGGTATTGCAGTAGCCGTAGCTGCCGTTGTTGGTGCCGTCGTCGCAGGCCTCACCGGTGTTCTGCACACCGTCACCGCACACGCCGACGATGGACAGCTCGAACGCGCCCATGTCGAACGCCGCGCCGCCGATGCCGTTGCCGTCCAGCGGCCGGCTCACGCCGTCGAAGTCGTGGTTCGGCGCGCCGGTCGCCGTCCCCGCGTCCACGCACACGCTGCTGGCCTGCAAGCGGAGGTCCGACGCGCTCTTGTACAGCGGGTTCTGCGAGATGGACCCCGCGCCCATGGTGGCGTTGGTGTTGGTGCCGTTCCCCCAGATGTCGCTGTAGGTGATGTTCACCGTGGGCAGGTAGCTCGTGTAGCGGTAGACGCCGTAGGTGGTGTGGTTGGTCACGATCGAGTTCGTGACGTTGACGGTGAGCGTGGCCGCGCTCGCCTTGTAGGTGTAGACACCGTAGCTGCCGTTCGCGTTCAGCGTCGAATTCATCAGGTTGACCGTGCTGGTGCCAGACGCGGCGTAGGCGTACACGCCGTAGCTCGTGTTCGCGTAGAGGAGCGCGTTGGTCAGCGCCAGCGAGCCGGGCGAGTTGACGTGGGCGCCGTATGTGTTGGCCGTGGCCTCGACGATGTCCGCGCCGGCCGAGCCGGTGTCCACCCGGAGCCCGGACGTGTTGGTCTTCAGGGTCAGGTGGTGCAGCGAGTTCCCGGTGCCAGTGGTGTCGTAGAGGATGCCGTTGGTCGCCTCTTCGCTGATCAGGTAGCCCAGCGTCGAGCCGCTGGAGCCCGGGGCCAGACGCAGGCCGTTCCAGCTGCCGGCGGTGGTACCCGCCGAGGTCAGCGTGATCTTCTCGGCGGCGGTGCCGACGGCGTAGAGGCTGCCTTCGACCTGGAGTTCAGCCTTGGTGGTGACGACGCCGCAGGCCATGATGTCGGTGGTCGCGAAGTTGAGCGTCACGCCGGGCTCCAAGGTCAGGGTCACGCCGACCGGTACGCGCAGGTCACCGGCCACGGCGTAGGGCGACCCGGCCTTGGACAGGACCTTGTTCGTCCACAGCACACCGTGCAGACCCGGCGTCGGGTCCCCCGTGTACGCGAGCGCGCCGAT
Source organism: Polyangiaceae bacterium (assembly GCA_015075635.1). Classification (NCBI taxonomy): domain Bacteria; kingdom Pseudomonadati; phylum Myxococcota; order Polyangiales; family Polyangiaceae; species Polyangiaceae bacterium. Next base: position 234,332 of record JABTUA010000003.1, on the reverse strand, counting down.
GTCGCCACCGCCCGACTCCGCCGAGTTGCGCGCCGGCGAGTTCTCCGTCAGGCGCCGGTTGGTCGGGGAGACGTAGAGCGGATTACAGGAGAAGCTGCCAGCGCCGAGGGTCGCGTTGGTGTTGGTGCCGTTACCCCAGATGTCGCTGTAGGTGATGTTGATCGTCGGCAAGTAGCTCGTGTAGCGGTAGACCCCGTAGGTGGTGTGGTTCGTGACGATGCTGTTCTTGATGTTGATCGTCAGGGTCGCTGCGCTGGCCTTGTAGGTGTAGACGCCGTAGCTCCCGTTCTTGTCGAACGTGCTCTTGTCCACGGAGATGGTGCTGGTTCCCGAGGCCGCATAGGCGTAGAGCCCGTAGCTCGTGTTGTCGTAGACCTGCGCCTCCACGAAGCTCGGCGAAGCGGGAGGGATCACGTGGAACCCGTAGGTGTTGCCCGTGGTGGTGACCTTCGTGAGCGTGGGCGAGCCGCCGGTCAAGTGCACGCCGTTGGTGTTCGTCGAGAAGGTCGAGTCCACGACGCTCAGCAGCGAACCGGTGGCCGCGCTGCTCACGCCGTAAGTGGCGTGCTTGACCACGGCGCCGGAGATGCTGGCCCCGCTGGCGCCGGAGTTGACGATGATGCCGTACCAGCTGCCGGCGGTGGTGCCCGTCTCCGACTGGAAGGTGACGGGGTTCGCCGTGGTGCCGGCCACGGTCAGCGTCCCGTTGATGATCAGCTCGACCTTCGTCGTGTTGGCGCCGCCCCCCTGCGCGTCCGTCGACTTGAAGAGCACCGTCGTCCCGGCCTGAATGGTCAAGCTCGCGCCGGCGGGCACGATGGTGTCGCCCTCCACGATGTAGGGGCTCCCGGCAGGGGTCCAGGTCTGGTTGATGACGTTTCCACCAGGGATGGTGGTGGCCGCGAGCGCGGTCCCAGTCCCGAGCAGCACAGTGAGGAGCGCCGCCACGATGGCGAGCGCCCGCGGGAGCCGAGCGAAGTAAGTCATGGAGCGCACCCTTTGACCCAAGCCCGCAGTTTACCCGCATCCGCGGAGCGGGCTCGTGCCTCTTACGCCGCCCGGCGGAGGTTTCTACCAGGCGGCGCGAAACGCACGAAAAGTCGCCGGTTGCCGCTCACCGGGTCTGGAAGCCGAGCTGGCCCACCAGCTGCTCGAAAGCCGCGCCGCCACCCGGGATGCAGGGGCTCAGCCGGTCGGCGTGACGGCGGATCCAGTCCGGAGTGCGCTCGGTGGGCGCCAACCGGTCGTCTCCGATCCCGAGCAAGCGCGTCCACTCGGCGCGGCGCTCCTGGTCGTAGGCAGCGAGCGCCTCGACCTTCAGCGTGCCCTGGAGGACGCCGGCGAAGATCTCCGCCAGGCGCCACGCCTCTCGGAAGCCGACGTTCATGCTCTGCATGCCGACGGGGCCGGTGGCATGACCGGCTTCGCCCGCCAGCCAGGCCCGGCCCTTGCCGAACGAGCGCGCCAGGCCGTAGTCGAAGCGCACCGCCGTGCGCCAGCGCGTGACGCCGGTCTCTTCGCCGAACCACGGCGCACGCTCGGCGACCAGCTTCGGCAGGTTGGCCGTCTCCAGGAAGCTCGGGCCGTGACCGATGCCGAGCAGGCGGTCCTTGTCGCGAGAGTCCTGCCAGACGTGAACGTCGTCGCCGACCTGGAAGCTCCAGCGGTGGCGATTGCCCGGCATCGGCCAGAGCACGTTGGTCGAGCCCTGCTCCAGACCGATGCGCATCTCGTCCGTGCCGTCGTCTTCACCTTGAACTTCGAACACCGCGAACTGCTCCGCCGGCCGGACCTCGTCGAAACCCACGCGGAGCTGCGTGCGCGTCAGCGACTCGTGCCCGTCGGCGCCGAGCAGGAACGGAACGGTCAGCGTCTCCGAGCTCTCGACCACCGTCTCCTCGTGGGCGACGACGTAGCCCTGCGCTTCCTTGGTCAGCGTCTCGACGGTCACCTCGACTCCGGCGGCTTCGTGCTTGATCAAGGCCAGGCGGCGGTTCCACTCCACCTCGACGCCCTGGGCCTGGAGCGCCGACACGAGCAGCTCTTCGAGCTCCGCCTGCGGCAGCACGGCGATGAAGGGGAAGCGGGTGGGCAGCTTCGACAGGTCGAGCTCACCGCGCCGCTCTTTGCCTTCGTACAGCGCGACCCGCGACAGCCTGCGCGCGCCGTCCAGCGCCTTCTTGGCCAGCCCCAGCTCCTCCAAGAGCTCCAGGGAGGTGGGGTGCAACGCCAGCGCGTAGCTGTGCGTGGCCCCGCGCCAGGCCTCGTCGATGATCCAGGGCTTCACCCCCCGCCGCGCCAGGCACAAGGCGGCGAACAGACCCACCGGACCGGCGCCGGCGACCAAGACCTGGGGTTCGGAACGATTGGACATGTGCGTCACTCCGGAGCTCTGCAAGCCCCAAGGGGGCTGCACCAAGAGGCCATGCAAGACCCATGCAGAGCGCAGCAGCTGCGCGCGGCTCACGGATCGGCCTGGAGCAAGGCGAAGAGCGTGCGCGCGGCGTGCGCGCCGGTGCAATCGGTGCGCGGACGGGTCCCCGGCGGCATGGTAGCGTCCCGGCCCGATGGTCGCTCCGGGTGCAAGGGGGATGGCGCTGGCGCTGGCCGGGGCGCTGACGGTGGTGGCCTGCAAAGAGTCGGCGCCAGGTGGTGCTGCCCCGGCGCCGAGCGCCGCCCCGAAGCGCGGCACCGCGGAGAGCCCGTGGCTCCTGGGCGTGAGCCAGTGCAACCTGGGCGAGCCCTGGCGCGTGCAGATGAACGAGGACCTGAAGAAGGCCGCGGAGAAGCACCCGAGCCTGAAGCTCGTGCTCAAAGACGCGCAGAACGACTCGCTCCGCCAGCGCGCTCAGGTCGAAGAGCTGGTCGCGCAGCGCGTCGATCTCTTGATCATCAGCCCCAAGGAAGCAGCGCCGCTTACCGCGCCGGTCGCCGACGCCTACCGGAAGAAGATCCCGGTCATCGTGCTCGACCGCGCCGTACAGGGCGACGAGTACACGACCTTCATCGGCGCCGACAACGTCAAGATCGGGCGCGAGGCGGGCAAGTGGGCGGCAAAGGCGCTCGGCGGCAAAGGCGCGATCGTGGAGCTCAAGGGGCTGATGACCAGCACCCCGGGTCAAGACCGCCACAAGGGCTTTCGGGAAGGGCTCGAGCTCGACAAGCACCCCGACCTGAAGGTCGTGTTCGAAGCGGACATGCAGTGGCTGGAGCCGAACGCGCGCAAGGAGATGGAGTCGGCGCTCACCACGCAGAAGAAGATCGACCTCGTCTACGCCCACAACGACCCCGGCGCGCACGGTGCCCACCTGGCGGCCAAGGCCGTGAACCGGGAGAAGGAGATCAAGCTGGTCGGCATCGACGCGCTGCCTCACGAGGGAGTCGAGTACGTGAAGCGGGGGATCCTGGACGCGACGTTCCTCTACCCAACGGGTGGGGCGGAGGCCATCGAGACCGCGCTGGCCATCCTCGGGGGCAAGACGGTGCCGAAGAAGATCGTGCTCGGCACGCGCGCCTTCACCAAGGACAACGTCCAACAGGGAGGCGAGGCCATCCCGTGACGTTGCGCCACACCTTCTGGGTCTGGGGGTGGCTCTTCGTCGCTGGGTGCGGACCCTACGTCGACGAGGTCGTGAAGCAGCGCGGCCCGGCCGTCGAGCAGCGGCTCGCCTTGGTGCGCGGCGTGAGCGAGGAGCTCGCCCGCACGCCGCTCCTGGACAAGGACGAGCCGGCCGACGTCAAGGCCAGCTTCAACATGAAGTCGGGCTATCCGGACGCCGCCAACGCCGTGCTCGTCTACGCCGAGGACCTGCGCGAGCTGGACGAGCTCGGCCTGGTGTACGCGCGCGTGGACGGCACCAAGATCCTCAACACCTGCTCGGCCTTCGTGCACACCGAGCGCTACCCCTGGGACCCGCTTCACCCGGACGACGCGCCGCTGTCGGGCACTGGCTACACGGCAAACAAGCATTTCGACGTGTGCGAGAAGCTCGACTTCCTGTTCGTGTTGCGCACGCGCGCCTTCGTGCGGCCGTCCATCGGCCGCGACGCGGGCGGTCGCCAGGAGTTCGACGGCGGCTTCGTGGGCGCCGACCTCCTGGTGTTCGACCTGGCCCAGAAGAAGAAGCTGGGCGGCCTGCGGGTCCAGGCAGAGAGCGCCGAGAAGCTCGAGGGAGCCACCGCCTTCGAGGTCGAGTTCGACCTGCAATGGAACCTCCAGCAGGCGCTCCAGGCGGCGTTGAAGCAGCACATGCCGAACGTCACGGTGCTGGGAGGCTCGAGCTGATGTCGGGCGACCACGACTGGCTGAGCGACGCGGCCAAGCAGCGGGTCGAACGCGCCATCGTCGCGCTGGAGGCTCGGACCTCCGCCGAGGTGGTGGTCACCGTGCGCCAGCGCTCCGGCAGCTACCTGGCGTCGGACCTGAGCTTCGCCTCCATCCTCTCGGGGCTCGGGCTGTTCGTCTACGTCTACCACCCCGCCGAGTTCGCCGACGACCTGGTGCCGCCCGCGCTGCTCGTGCTCTACGCCTGCGCCGCCTTCTTCTGCGCGCAGGTCCCCCCGCTCAGGCGCCTGTTCGTACGCGCGAGCACGCAGGCCGACAACGCGCGCAAGGCCGCGCTCACCGCGTTCCACGAGCAGCGCATCCACGCCACCACCGGCCGCACGGGCATCTTGATCTACGTGTCGCTGTTCGAGCGCGCGGTCGAGGTGGTACCGGACGTGGGCGTGGACCCGAGGAAGCTCGGCGCCGACTTCGGCGCGGCCGTGCTGGAGATCGCCTCCGCCGTGCGCGGCGACGGCCTGAGCCAGCTGGAGCGCGGGCTCGCGCAGCTGGGGACGCCGCTGTCGCGCGGGCTGCCGCGAGCAGCGGACGACGTGAACGAGCTGCCGGACGGGATGGTGTCGTGAAACGCACTGCGCTCCTGGCGCTCGTCCTCTCGTGCCTCTGGGGTACCTCCGCGGACGCGCGGCCCGGCGGTGGCAGCTCTTTCAAGGGCAGCTCGTCGTCGTCGTCGCGGTCCTCGTCCTCGTCCAGCTCCTCGCGCAGCTCGAGCTCGAGCTCCAGCGGCAGCTCCTCGCGCTCCAGCTCCTCGTCGTCGTCGTCGTCCAAGAGCGGGACCTCCGGCCCGACCTACAAGCCCGCGCCGGTGTACACCTACCGCGTGGGCAGCCCGCGGGAACGCGCCACGAGCTGGACGCTCGGTGCTCCGTCGCTCTACGGCACGGTCCCGCCGCGGCCCGCCGCCACCCGCGTGCGGGGCAACAACGAGCGCGAAGGGGAGATCGCCGTGCTCGGGTTCCTGGGCGTGGTGGGCTTCATCGCCACGGCCATGCTGGGTCTGGGCGGCGTGTTGTTCCTTCGCTGGCTCAGGAAGCCCAAGGGCTGGACCACGGCGGCTCCGCCCGCGCCCGAGGTCTCGACCTCCGCGCGCTCCGAGCTCGAGGCGCTGAAGGCCCAGGACCCGGACTTCTCCATCGTCTGCTTCGAGGACTTCGTCTACGCCCTCTACACCGAGGCCCATGCCGCCCGCGGCGCGGGCAAGCTCGACACCCTGGCGCCGTACCTTCGCCCCGAGGCGCGCGCCACCTTGGCCGCGCTCGGCGCCCATCCGGTCAGCACCGTCGTGGTCGGGTCGATGCGCTACGACCTGGTGCACGTCACGCCGAGCGAGGCCGACGTGGTGATCGAGCTGGAAGCCAACTACACCGAGACCGCAGCGGGCGGCAGCCCGACCAGCTATTGGGTCGCGGAGTCCTGGACGTTCACCCGCAAGGCCGGCGCGCGCAGCCGCCCGCCGGATCGCGTGCGCGTGTTCGTTTGCCCCAACTGCGGCGCCCCGCTCGACCGCGTGATCGGCGGCAGCTGCGGCTACTGCCAGGCCGTGGTGGACACCGGTGCGTTCGACTGGGTAGTGGGCGAGATCTCGGTCATGGGCCGCGAGGCGCGCCCTCCGATGCTCACCGGCACCACGGAGGAGACGGGCAGCGAGCTGCCGACCCGCATCGACGCGGGCCTGGGGCAGGCTCTCGCCGCGCTCGCGGCGCGCGACCCCGGGTTTCAGCAGGAGGCGCTGTTCGCCCGCGTCGGCGTGATCTTCCAGACCATGCAGGTGGCCTGGTCCAGCCTCGCCTGGGACAAGGCACGCCCGTACCTGAGCGACAACCTGTGGACCGCGCAGACCTACTGGATCGAAGCCTACCGGCGCTCGGGCCTGCGCAACGTGATGGAGAACCCGCGCATCGGGCGGCTGGAGCTCGCCCGGGTGACCAGCGATCGGTGGTTCGACGCCATCACGCTGCGGGTCTTCGCCACCGGCCTCGACTACACTGTCCGTGACTCGGACGGCCAGGTCGTCGGCGGCGACCGCAAGCGGGAGCGGGAGTACACCGAGTACTGGACGCTGATCCGCGCGAGCGGCGCCAAAGGGCCAGCGCGGACGGACCCCGTCTGCCCGAGCTGCGGCGCTCCCCTCGCGCTCGACGCCGCGGGCCACTGCGGGCACTGCCGGGTGAAGCTGACCTCGGGGCAGTTCGACTGGGTGCTGTCGCGGATCGAGCAGGACGAGGTCTACGAGGGCTGAGCTTGCGCCTCGAGGGGCGCGCTGTCAGTGTCCGCGCCATGCGCGTCCCGCTCCTTCCGCTCTTCAGCGTGCTCGCCTTTGGGTCCGCCTTCGCCGCCTGCGCGACTGCAGGGAGCGACACCGGAGGTGCCGGCGGCGTCGCCGGGGCCGGCGGCCTCGGCGGCGGTGGGAGCGGCGGTTCCGGCGGCATCTTGCTGGATGCCCCGAGTGACGGCACGGCGGGCAGCTCCACGCTGGTGTACGCCCACACCGACACGACGTTGTTCCAGATCGACCCCACCAGCGCCTCGCCCAGCCTGGCTCAGCTCGGCGACTTCGACTGCGTGGGCGCGAGCGGGCAAGACCCGGCGATGACCGACGTGGCCGTGGACAAGGACGGCAAGCTCTGGGGCATCAGCCACACCCAGGTCCACCAGCTCGAGGTGGTGAACAAGGTCGTCCACTGCGCCAAGAGCATCGTGCTGGCCGCCAGCCTGGATGTGAAGTTCTACGCGCTCACCTTCGCGCCCGTCGGCGTCATCTCCGCCACGGAGGAGGTGCTGGTCGCCGGCAACACCGCCGGTGAGCTCTGGGCCATCGACGCGGCCGGCAACCTGTCGCAGCGCGGCGTGTTCGGCGACGTCCCGGTGAGCGACGGCAACGGACACGTCTACCCGACCGATCACCAGAACAAGGCGTGGGAGCTGTCCGGTGACATCGTGTTCGTGGAGAACGACGGCAACCCCATCGGCTTCGCCACGGTGCGCGACTGCCCAAACCCTCCCGCCACCACCAGCTGTAGCAACACCGACACGTTGATCGAGATTGACGTCCCGAAGCTCGCCAAGGCGAACATCTTGCCCGTGACCAAGGCCGTGCGCGGTCAGATCGTGAAGCGCCCCAACTGCTCGGACACGCAGAACACGGCCTACGGCAGCATGTACGGCATCACCACCTGGGCCGATAAAGTCTACGGCTTCTCGCGCACCGGGAACCTGGTGGAGATCGACACCTCGGACGGCAGCGCCTGCCTCTTGTCTGCGTTTCCGAACGCGGACTTCGGCGGCGCGGGAGTGACCACGAAGGCGGTGGTGATCCCGCCGCCGCCGAAGTGACCTTGCCCGTGCTAGATAGCGACTCGAAGCACGGAGGGACTCATGGCGAAGCAGGTCGCAGTCTTCTGGCCCGGTGACGGTCGAGCTCGCCCGAACGAGCTGGCGCTGCCCAACGTGGAGGCGGCGACGCAGAAGCTCGAAGCAGCGCTCCGGAAGGTCGGGCGCACGCCCTACCGCGTCCCCGGATTCCTGACCAAGCCCCACGAGTCCATCGAGAAGCTCGGGCCGGTCACGGACCCGATGGTCGGCATGTTCGCGCACTGGGTGTACGGACCCCACACGTGTGACGGCGTCGTCGGCAAGGACAACCCGCTGCTCCTGGCGTCCAACTTCAGCGGCCAGTGGCCGGGGCTGGTGGGCCTGCTCAACACCGGAGCCTGCCTCGAGACCGTGGGCCGCGCTCACTCGCGCATCTGGACGTCGATGGAGGACTTCACCAGCGACGCTACCTTCATGGAGCGCCTGGACGAGTGGTGCACGACCGGCCAGGTGCGCTACCCGGAGACGGCGCTCTCGGGCCACGCGCCGGTGAGCCCGGAGGCCGCGACGCTGGCCCAGAAGGTCGCCGCCGGCATGCGCGCGCGGCACCCGCTGATCCTGATGCTGGGCGACACCAGCATGGGCATGATCAACGGCTACTTCGGCCCGCGACTGCTCTCGAAGCACTGCTTCGCCGAGCACAAGATCGACCAGGCCTGGATCATCGACCGCGGCCGAGGCATCGGCGACCAGCGCATCGAGGACGCATTCCGCTTCGTGAAGGACAAAGGCGTGACCTTTCACTGGGGGGAGGGCGGCGCCGCGGACTTCGACGAGCGGGCCACCCGCGAGCAGCTCCGCGACTACCTGGCGGTGCTCGACATGCTGAAAGAGTACAAGGCAGACTGCCTGGGCTGGCAGTACCAGCTGGGCCTGATCCCGCTCCGGCCGCCCAGCGACTTCGCCGAGGGGCTCTTCAACTCGAGCTGCCGTCCCGAATCGAACGGGGACACCATCGCTTGCGCCACCGAGGCCGACCAGGGCAACGCGGTGCCGATGGAAATGCTGAAGCGCGTGCTCTTGGCCAAGGGCCTCCACCAGGCCGTGATGTTCCACGACGTGCGCTGGGGTGCCGAGCACGGCGGGCGCTTCTTGTGGGTGCTGCTCAACAGCGGCTCCTCGGGCGCCTACGCTTTCAACCACGACCCGGACAGCCTCGCGGGCGTCCATAGCTACCGCCAGCCGGCAGGCTACTTTCCGACGCCCGGCGGCACCTTCGCCGGCGAGAGCTTGCCCGGCGCCATCACCTGGGCGCGCGCCTACATCAAGGCCGACACGCTGTGGATGGACGTCGGACGCGGTGAGGTCGTGAAGCTGCCAGCGGAGGTCCGCGACGCCTGGTGGCAGGGCACGACGCCCCAGTGGCCGTTCATGGCCGCGGACCTCGGTGTCTCGCGGGACGACCTGATGGCGCACTACCTCTCGAACCACGTCGCCGTGGCCTACGGTGACGTTTTCGGGGAGATGGTCGCGCTCAGTCAGGAGCTGGGTTTCAAAGTGAGAATCCTGGCCTCCCAACCCTGAAGCCCCGGAATTCGGCAGAAGCCGGGTTCTTCGATACTATCTGGGGCCCCGCATGCCCTCGGAAACCGGACCTCGCTCCCGCCACAGCGTCCCGGCCGGGGGGCGCGGACCCGACGCGCTGGACGTCCTGGTCGTGGACGACGACCCGCGCTGGCGCGAGTACTCGGCGGAGCCGTTCGTGCGCCGCGGCGACCGCGTACGCACCGTGGCGGATGGGCTCGAAGCGCTCTCCCTGTGCGTGAGCGATCCGCCGGACGTCGTCTTGACCGACGTGAACATGCCGAGGATGGACGGCTGGCAGCTGCTCCGCATGATCCGCGCGCGCCCGAACCTGGGCGGCGTCCCCGTCGTGTTCCTGACCTCCCTGGACGGCGACGAAGAGCGCTTGAAGGGCTACCAGCTCGGCGTGGACGCCTACATCCCGAAGCCCTTCCACCCGGACGAGCTCCTCCTGCGCGTCCATCGCGTGGTGCGCCGACGCCGGCAGGCCGCGGAGGCCGACACCGCCGGCACGCTGCGCGGCGATCTGGAGAACGTCTCGGCGGCGTCGCTCCTGTCGTTCCTGTCCGTGGAGCGCAAGACCGGCATCCTGGTGGTGGTGGGCGAGCGCGTGGCCCGCGTGTTCCTGCGCGAGGGGCGCGCGCTGCGCGTCGAGCTCGAGGGTGATGGGCCGACGTTGTCCTCACGGGACGCGCTCCTGCACATCCTGGACTGGCACACGGGCCAGTTCGAGTTCAGCGTAGAGCGGGTGGGCGGAGTGGACGAGGTGCGCTCGGCGATCTCGGCCTTGGTGATCGAGCACGCGCGGCTCCAGGACGAAGAGGGGCGCTGAGCCCACTTCAGGCCGTCGCCTCACGCGAAGCGACGCCGCGTTCGCGACCGTTTCCCTCGCGCAGCCTGAGGCTGAGCGCGAATACGCTGCCGCGGGGCTCCGCGGGCTCGCACCAGGCGCGGCCGCCATGGGCCTCGGCGATGTGCTTGACCAACGCCAGGCCGATGCCGCTGCCGCGGATCTGCTGGGCCTGAGCGCCGCGACCCCGCTCGAAGCGCTCGAAGATGCGCTTCTTGTCCTCGGCGGCGATTCCCGGTCCCTCGTCGGTCACTCGGATCTCGATCTGCCCGACCGCCCGCCGGGCGCTGACCAGCACGCGGCGTCCGTCCGGCGCGTATTTCAGCGCGTTGTCCACCAGGTTGATCACCGCGATCTCGATGGCGCGCTCGTCCATCTCGGTGGCCGGCAGGTCGTCGGCCAACTCGAGCACCAGCTCCACCTGCTCGCGCAGCGCGCGCACCTTGCAGGCCTCGACCGCGCGCGACACCACGTCCCGGACGTTGGCGGTGGAGAACTGGTAGGCGGCCTTGCCGCGCTCGACCTTGGCGAAGTCGAGCACGTTCTCGATGAGCGACCCGAGACGCTCGCTCTCGGACACGATGATTTGCAGATATTGCTGGCGTTTCTCGTCGTTCTCGACGCGACCGCTCTGGAGCAGCTCGCCGAACATGCGCACCAGCGACAGCGGCGTCTTGAGCTCGTGGGAGACGTTGGCCACGAAGTCGCTCTTCAGGTTCGAGAGCTTGCGCTCTCGAGCCGCAGCCACGAGCACCACGGTGAGCCCGACCAGCACCACCAACCACGAGGTCCCGACCAGTGCTAGCTCCAGCGCGCGGCGTCGGGCGACCGCCTCGGTGAGCTCGGCAGCGCTCACCAGCGTGACGTTGACCCGCCACTTGTAGAGCGTGGTCTCGAAGGGCCGGCCCAGCGTGAAGCTGCCGCGGCTCAAGCTCGGGCCGAACACGATGCGCGAGCTCTCGTCGACGACGTTCACGCGCACGTTCTGATCGCGCTCGGAATAGAGCGCCGGAAACAGATCGTGCACCACACGCGGAACGTCGTGCCAGGCAACCAAGAGCAGACTCTTTCCGCGCACGTCGCGCTGCCAGTAGCTGACCAGGAAGGTCTGACCGTCGAGCGTCTTGTGCAGGTGGCGGAGCTGGGTCCGGGGCTCCGCCAGGTCGAGCTCGGGCAAGATCGACCTGACGAAGATCCGCCGCTCCGCCTCGGCCTCCAGCGGCGTCACGCGGGTGGCGAAGGCGACGACCTCGCGCTCCGTGGAGCCCAGGTCGACCAGGAAGACGTTGCTGACGGTGGGGGTCTGCCGCGCTGCCACCGCCAGCCACGCCTGTCCGAAGCCGTCGCGGTCACCGACGTCCACCAGCGAGAGCACGGCGTTGTCCTGCTCGATGATGCGCTTGTCGAGGCGATCCGCCTTCTCGTTCGCGAGCGTCAGCGTGGCCTCGACCACCGACTGCTCGCGCAGCTTCTCCAGCTGGAAGCTGTTCCTGAACGTGACGCCGAGCAGCACCACCACGGCGAACACGAGCGCCGGCACGAAGAAGAACGTGAGCACACGCTCCCTGCGGGTCCGGACGGCCATGGCCTCTCGAACATACCCGAAACGCTCCCAGGCGGGGCCGGGCCCGGGGAGCTCAGTGTTTGCCCAGCACCACGTCGGCGTCTACGACGATGGGCCGCTGCGCGAGGAACTCCGCCAGCTGCTCGCAGATGTAGTCCAGCGCGTGGGACTCGTGCTCGGTGTAGGCGCCTCCCCCGAGCGGGTTCGCGAGCTCGATGGCGCCGAGGTATCGGCCGTGCAGCTGCACGGGGCCGATGATGGCCACCTCCGGCACCACGCCGATCAGATTCCAGCGGCTGTTCCTGTAGCTCTCTTCGCTCGACGCGTTCCTGGTGACGGCGGCGCGAGTACCGCGCATGACGCGGCGGAACAGCGGCTCTTGATCCGGCGTGCGCTGCATGATCACCGCCTGCGGCGACGGGCCGATGGCGCGAACCACGACGAACTGCCGCGAGTTGATGTCGAAGACGTGAATCATCACGGCTTCGCTCGGTAGCGTTTTGTTGAGGATGCCGAGCACGAAATCCACGCCCGACATCATGTCGGAGATGAAGTGAAGGTCGTGCATCGACTCGAAGAGCTCGCCGATCAGGTCCTCGTCGGCGCGCCGCTTCAGCGGAGAGGTCGCGGGCGTGGGGATCGGCGCGGCGGCGGGCGCGGGCGCAGCGGCGGGCGCGGGCGCAGCGGCGGGCGCGGGCGCAGCGGCGGGCGCCAACACCGGAGCGGGAGCCGGCGCAGCGGCAGGCGCGGGCGCAGCGGCGGGCGCCGACACAGCGGGCGCAAGCGCAGCGGCGGGCGCGGGCGCAGCGGCGGGCGCCGACACAGCGGGCGCAAGCGCAGCGGCGGGCGCAGGCGCAGCGGCGGGCGCCAACACCGGAGCGGGAGCCGGCGCGGCGGCGGGCGCGGGCGCAGCGGCGGGCGCCGACACCGGAGCGGGAGCCGGCGCGGCGGCGGGCGCGGGCGCAGCGGCGGGCGCCGACACCGGAGCAGGAGCCGGCGCAGCGGCGGGCGCCGACACCGGAGCGGAGCCGGCGCGGCGGCGGGCGCAGGCGCAGCGGCGGGCGCCGACACCGGAGCGGGCGCGGGCGCGGGCGCCGCTGCCGTGGCGCCGCCGGCAGCGGTGCGGTGGCGGGTGCCGGGGGCGGCGCCGACACCGGTGACGACGGCGCTGGCGCAAACGGCTGCGCCACGACGGGCGGCGGCGGCGCGGACGGCGTGGGGCGCGGAACGGCCGGCGGCGGCGCGGACTGGGCCGCCGGGGCGGGCGCCGCTGCGGGAGTCGCGCCCATGAACTGGACGACGGGCTCGCCGCGCCAGTCCTTCCACATCAGCGTGGCCAGGGGCGGGCGCGCTGGCTTCTTCTCGAACACGTGGTCGAAGACCGCGAGCTGAATGAACTTACGCTCCGAACGGCTCTGCAGAGCGCTGGACAGCTCTCGGAAGCGCAGCCAGAGCAGGACCTCGGTGCTCGCGCGCTCCGTGCCAGGTTTCACCGCGTAGGCGTACTCGCGGTAGATGATCGGCGACTTCTCGGTCGGCTCCTCTTCGCGCTTCTTCACCACCTGGAAGTCGGGCTCGCGCGCCGCCTCCATGCTGCGCTGGGTCATCTGCCCGGGCGGGGGCTCGGGCCGTCCCGGTGGGGTCATCGGCTGGGTCGTCGATGACGGGGAACCGGCGCCGATGGGCGGCACCGGATCGGCCGGGACGGGGATGGGCGCGGGCTTCGGCTGAGGCAGCGGATCGGTGCGCGGAGGATGGGACTCCGGCGGGAGCGCCGCCATCGGATCGGTCTTGGGCCCGGCGGCGAGCGGGTCGCTGTGCGGAGGAGGCGACGCCATCGGATCGGTCGAGGGCACCGGCTCGGGTACCGTTTTGATCACCGGGCTCGGGCTGGGAGCGCTCGGCACCTTCGGCGGCGCGGGGAAGGACCCCGGCGCAGTGCCCCCGGGCTGGGGCGGTGGGGGCTGGGAGAGCGAGGCGTCGGCCGGCGCCTTGTTGACCACGTAGCGGATCTGCTGCGCCGGATCGACCGCCCGGTAGCCGTGCTCGAGCAGCTCGATGGAGAACTTCGAGAGCGGACCCGTGTCGCCGCGTCGCTTGCGCGCTTCCTGCAGCGCGGCCTGCCACTGCTTGGCCTCGAGGCAGTACCTGTCGATGGGCGTGTCCTCGCCGAGGCGAGACACCTCGATGAACCAACGCATCGTTATCCGGCGAAGCGGGGGGTGAGAAGCTCGATTTCCAAAGCGGGTGTCGCTCGGGGAGGGACCGGTAGTAGAGCGCCTCCGCCGGCTCCGGGCAAGCTTCGATTTGGCGGGAGTCTGGCGACAAACCCCGATCGCTTGGGCGCCGGGGACTCTGGCCAACCCCAAATGCTAAAAGCGGCCCCGATGGACTCGGGTCGAGGCAGCGGGGCGAACCGAGCTCCGCGCGGGCTCGGCGCGGCTTCCGAGCGCGCGCTGTACGCGCTCTTCGCTGGGGCTCTGACGCTGTGGGTGGCGTGCCTGTTCTACGCCTCGATGCGCCAGCAGATCCTCTACACGTCCGACCAGCCGCTCGCCGCGCCGACGGATTGGTCGGCGCCGCTGGACGACGTGTTCATCCACTTCGACTTCGCGCGCGCGAGCGCGCGGGGGCATCCGTTCCAGTGGTCGGAGGGCAACGGCTACTCGAGCGGCGGGACCAGCCTGCTCTACCCGTTCGTGCTCTCGCTCGGGTACCTGATCGGGTTCCGGAAGCTGTCGTTGATGGTGTGGGCGGGGATCGTGGCCTGCGTGTGCACGTTCGCGCTGCTCTTGGCCGTGCGGCGCCTGTTCCGCGAGCTTCCGCGCTACACGAGCTACCTGGCTCCGCCGGCGCTGCTCGGCATCGGCGTGCTCGGCTGGAGCTTGTTCAGCGGGATGGAGGTCGCGTTCTTCCTGGCGGTGTGGGGCGGCGCGTTGATCGCCTGGGACGACCTGGTGCACGGCGTCCCCGGCCAGCCGCGCGGGTCGCCGCGGGCCGCGGCGGCGCTCTTGGGTCTCTGGGGCGCCGTGCTGGTGGCTACGCGGCCGGAGGCCGGGGTGATCGTCGCCGTGCTGGCGCTCTCCGCCGGGCTCTTGCTGAAGCCCTCGCTCGGCGCTCGGCGCGCGTTGTGGATCCCGATCGTGGCCGGCGCGCCCGGGCTCGCGATCATCATCGCTCAAGCGGTGGCCAACGAGCTCTTCACCGGCGACAGCACCGCGGCCGGAGCGCTGGTGAAGCTCGAGCTGCACCATCCTCACCTGAGCGCTCAGCAAGCCTGGGACGCCTGGAAGTTCCACGTCGCGTACCAGGTGCGGCGTGTCGCGGAGTACCACCTGAGCGGGAACATGGTGGTCGGCTACGTCCCGTTCGCGCTCGGCCTGTTCGCGCTGATCCCCCGCGAGACGCGGCGCTTCGCGGCGGTGCTGTGGTTCTCTGCCGTGCTCTGGGTGCTGGTGGTGGCGCTGAACGGTCAAGTGCGCTGGCAGAACGAGCGCTACACGATGCCGGCCCTGACCTGGGTGCTGCTCGCGGCAGCGCTCGGCGTCGGAGCCGCCGTGAGCAAGAGCTTCGCGCTCGGCCGGCGAGGGCTCTTGTTGCGCCTGGCGGCCACGGCGCTCGCGCTCTCGGCGGTCGGCGTGTTCGCGTGGCTGCACCGGCCGAAGTTCCGCGACCAGGTCTGGTTCTTCGGGCGCGCGTCGCGCAACATCCGCGACCAGCACGTACGCACCGGGCGCCTGCTGCGCGACATGCTGCCGGCGCCTCCGCGGCGCGTGCTGCTCGGCGACGCCGGAGCCATCCCCTACGCGGCGGACCTGCCGGCGTTGGACATCATCGGGCTCGGCGGCATGAAGGGACTGCCCTTCGCGCGCGCCACGCGCCAGGGCGTCGGCGCGGCGGTGGAGCTCATCGAGCGAATGCCTGCGGCGGAGCGCCCGGACATCATGGCCATCTACCCGTCGTGGTGGGGCGTCTTGCCGCTCTGGTTCGGGCAGGTCATCGGCGAGGTGCCAGTGACCGGCAACGTGATCTGCGGCGGGGCGGCGAAGGTGCTGTACCGCCCGGACTGGTCGCCGCTCGAGGGCAGCGGCAAGCCCTTCTCCGTCTCCGAAGGCGACCTGATCGTGGACGAGCTGGACTTCGCGGACGTGGTCAGCGAGGGCGAGCACCGCTACTCGGCCAGCGTCGGCGTGCCGCACGTGGAGATGAAGCGGCTGGCTCACCCCAAGGAGCCCCATCGCGACTTGTTCGACGCGGGCCGCATCCTGCCACAGGGCGCGAGCGCGCGCTTCGAGCTCAGCGCACCGCCGCCGGGCAAGGCGGCGCGCCTGGTCGTGCGCCTGGCGCCGCCGAAGAGCGGCGCGCTGGCGTTCTCGCTGGCGGAACGGCGCTTGGGCGAGCTCTCCTTCGATCACGCCGATGGCTGGCTCGAGCTGTCCCTCGAGCTGCCCCCGGGTCTCGGGTCTGCACGCCTGCCGCTGACCCTCTCGGCAGAACGCGGCGAGCACTCGCTCCACCACCTCTGGCTGGTCCAGCCGCGGTGAGCGCGTGAGCACCTTCGGTCTGCCACGCGAGGGTGTGGGCTGGGCGTTCTTGGTCTTGGGCCTCGGAGCTCTCGCCCTGGCGGCGCTGCGCAGCGAGCCCGTCGCACGCTTCGTCCGGGCGCGCCCCGGGCTCACGCTCGCGCTGCTCTCGCTCGGGGCGGCGCTGCTCTCCTGGGGCTACTTGGTCCACTACCTGCGCGGCGGCCCGCGCATCATCGACGCGACCAGCTACTTTCTCGAAGCGCGCGCGCTGTCGCAGGGCTACCTGACGTTTCCGGTTCCCGACCCATCCGGCTCGTTCCGCGGGCGCTTCCTGTTCACGCCGCCGGAGGCGACCACGCTCGCCGTGCTGTTCCCGCCGGGTTATCCCGCGCTGCTCGCGCTGGGCTTCCTGGTGGGAGCGCCGCTCTCCGTGGGGCCGTTCCTCGCCGCGCTCCTGACCGTGGTCACTTACGCGCTCGCGCTCGAGCTGTTCGACAAGCGCGAGATCGCGCTCATGGCGGCGTGCCTCTCGGTCCTGTGCGCGGCGCTCCGCTATCACACCGCGGACACCATGTCGCACGGCTGGGCGGCGATCTTGCTCACGGCCACGCTGCTCGGCGCGCTCAAAGGCGGACGCGCGACGCTGCTCGCGGGCCTCGCCCTCGGCTGGCTCGTGGCCACGCGGCCGGTGACGGGCCTGGTGGGGTTGGCCTTCGCCGGCCTGCTCTGCGCGCGGCGCCGGCGCGTCGAGCTCGTGCCGCTTCTGTTGGGCATGCTACCGGGGCTCGCGCTCCTCGGCCTGCACCAGCACGCCGCCACCGGGTCGTGGCTGGGCTCGACTCAGCTCCGCTACTACGCCCTCGCCGACGGTCCCCCCGGCTGCTTCCGCTACGGCTTCGGCGCCGGGATCGGCTGCGTGTTCGAGCACGGCGACTTCGTGCGCGAGCGTCTCGCGGGCGGCTACGGGCTCGGCGCGGCGCTGGGCACGACCGGGCGCCGGCTGTGGATGCACTTCGGCGACCTCTCGAACGCCTGGCCGCTCTATGCGCTCTTGCTCTGGACGCTGTTCGCGGGCCGGCGCGAGCGCGCGGTGCGGCTCTCGGGCTTCGTGGTGGTCGCGCTGATCGCGGCGTACTCGCCCTTCTATTTCGACGGCAACTACCCCGGAGGCGGCGCGCGCTTGTTCGCGGAGGCGCTCCCGCTGGAGCACGCGCTCTTGGCCTGGGGCCTGAGCCGTCTGGGCATCGCTCGGTTCGCGCCGGGGGTCGCGTGTGTGGCGTTCGCCGTCCACGCCAGCCGGGAGCACGAAGCCCTGCGCGATCGCGAAGGCGGACGCCCGATGTTCGAGCCGCGCGTGCTGGCAGAGGCAGGTGTGCGCGCTGGGCTGGTGTTCGTGAACACGGACCACGGCCTGAACCTGGGCCTCGTGCCCGGCGCACGCGACGCGACGCACGGTCTGGTGGTGGCGCGGTTGCGCAACGACGCCCACGACTACCTGCTCTGGGACGCGCTCGGACGCCCCACCGCCCACCGCTACGTGTTCAGCCTGGACCGGCCGCCGCGCGTCGAGCCCTTCGTCCCGGCGCGGAGCTCCGAATTCGAAGCGGGCGCCCAGTGGCCCCCGCTCGCGGTTCGGCGCGGCTGGGCACACCCGGACTATCCGGGCGCCGCCTGCGCCGAGGGCCACTACGGGCTGCGCCTGCGGGGCGCTGCGGTGGAGCTCGAGCTGATGACCGAGCAGGTCGGCGAGCACCGGCTGACGGCCCGCTGGGTCCCCCTGGCGGACGGGCCGGCGGAGGTGACCCTCCGAGCCGGAGGCCTCTCGTGGACGGCCAAGTGGCCCGCCCGGGCCGGTGAGTGCTTCGAGACGCCGGGCCCACCGATCCCGCTGCGGAAGGGCCCTTTCCGCGTCGAAGTCGCGAGCCCTGGAGACGGCCTGGTGCTCGACGGGCTGGCCATCCGGCCCGCCCCCTCCGCGACGCCCTCTGGAAAAGGCGTTGACAATTGAGGCGTTAGGGCAAAGCATCAGGGCTTCTGGAGGAGGCTCGAGGGGCATGACCAAGAGCGAGCTCATCGAAGCCATCGCGGCCCGTGGGGAGCTCACGAAAGCCCGTGCCGAGATGGTCGTCAATTGCGTCTTCGACGCGATGACCGAAGCCTTGCAGAAAGGCGAAGGCATTGAAATCCGTGGCTTCGGGAGCTTCACCGTGCGGCCGTACAAGCCCTACGACGGGCGCAATCCCCGCACGGGGCAACCTGTTCCCGTTCCGGCCAAGCGCTTGCCGTTCTTCAAGGTCGGCAAGGAGCTGAAAGAGCTAGTGAACGCCAGCCGGCACACGGCGATCAGCGGCGGCGACGACAGCGACGACGACGACGACTGAGCAGCTCGCGGGTAGCTTTCCGGTCGCGGACGCGGCAAAGGAGAACGGAAATCACTCTCCTTCCTGAGCTTTACGCATGCCGACCGCCGAAGAGCAATTCACCGAGCTGAGCCGCGGAGTCGTCGATCTGGTGCAGCGTGACGAGCTGCTCGATCGGCTCCGAGCGGGCCGGCCCCTCAAGATCAAAGCCGGCTTCGATCCCACGCGCCCCGATCTGCACCTGGGCCACACCGTGCTCTTGCAGAAGATGCGTCAGTTCCAGGACTTCGGTCACGAGGTGACGTTCCTGATCGGCGACTTCACCGCGATGGTGGGCGACCCCACCGGGCAGAACGAGATGCGCCCCCGGCTGACCCGAGAGGCGGTCCTCGCCGCAGCGAAAACCTATCAAGAACAGGCGTTTAAGGTGCTGGACGCGGACAAGACGGTGGTCCGCTACAACAGCGAGTGGCTGGGCGCGATGTCGCTCGACAAGGTGGTCGAGCTCGCCGCCAAGCGCACCGTGGCGCGCACGCTCGAGCGGCGCGACTTCCGCGAGCGACTCGAGCAGCACAAGGACATCTATCTCCACGAGCTCCTCTACCCCCTGCTGCAAGGCTACGACTCCGTGGCGCTCCAGAGCGACGTCGAGCTCGGGGGAACCGATCAGCTCTTCAACCTGATGGTCGGCCGAGACCTGATGCAGCGCTACGGCCAGAAGCCTCAGATCGTCCTGACGACTCCCATCCTCGAGGGTATCGACGCCAAGATCGAGGACGGCCAGATCGTCGGAAAGAAGATGAGCAAGTCCGCGGACAACTACGTCGGGCTGACGGAAGCGCCCGTCGACATGTTCCGCAAGTGCATGCAGATCGACGACCAGGTCGTGTGGCGCTTCTTCGAGCTGCTCTCCTCGCGAACCAGCGCCGACATCGCCGAGCTTCGAGCCAAGGCCGATCCGATCGGGACCAAGGCGGCGTTCGCCAGCGAGATGGTCTCGCGCTTCCACGGCGCGGACGCGGCGGAGAGCGCGGGGATCACCTTCCGCGCCACGTACCTGGGCGACGGCGTGCCCGCGGAGGTGCCGGAGGCCGAGGTGCCCGCCGAAGGCGGCAAGCTCCTGCTCGCCAAGGCCCTCGCCCACGCCAAGCTGGTCAGCTCCAACGGCGAGGGCCGGCGGATGATCCAGGGCGGGGGCGTCGAGGTCGACGGCGCCGTCGTGAAAGACGCGCTGTTCGAGCTTCGACCGGGGGGCCAATACCTGGTCCGAGTGGGCTCGAAGAACCGGCGTTTTTGCCGGATCCGGGTCGCCCCGTGAGGGGTCTCGGCGCCCTGTGCCTGGCCGCGGCCCTGGCGCTCGGCTGCGGCGCCGGCGCGCCGCCTCCCCCAGCCGACAAGCCCGCGTCGGCGACCGCCCCTCCGCTGCACGACGGCCCGCTCACCGACTACGTTCCGTCGGCGGGCCTGCGCTGGATGGTCGTCGGTCGCCCGAAGGAGCTCGCGTCCGACGCCTCCCTCGCCAAGGCCATCGAGCTGCTCCTTCCGGGCGAGCGCCTCGATGCCTTCTCGAAGTCGAGCGGCATCGATCTTCGGACCCTGGACGCCGGGCTGATCGCCGGCTTCGATCACGCCACGCTCTACCTGGCGGACGCGCGCACCGGCTCGAGCAGCGCAGAAGAGCGCTTCGCGGAGCGGCTCTTGGCGGGAACCCGGGTCGCCCGACCGCACCCGCGCATCCACCGCATCGCGGGCGTCGTCGGCCAGACGCCGGAGACGCTGGTGCGCGTCGACGGGCGATTGGTCGCCGTGTCGGTGGGCTCCGCGCTGCCGGCCCGCATCGTCGAGCTGTACGCGCGGCAAAAGCTCGCCAAGTCGCCCTCGGCGCTGCGCGGCTCGGCGCTGTCGTCGCTGCCGGTCGCGGAGCTCGAGACCTCGCCGATGCGCTTCTACGCCCCCGGCCCGTTCAGCGGCGACTGGACCCGGGGCGCGCGTGGCCTCCTGGCTGCGGCGACGGCGGTGGGCATCGCGGTGCGACCGGCGCCGGAGGGCCGACTGTCGGTCGTCGTGGTGATCGCGGGCAGCTTCGGCGGCGGCGACGCCGACCCGGCCACGCAGGTCGGGCAGGCATGGACGGACTTGAGCCAGAGCGGTCTCGGCAAGCTGCTCGGTCTGGACCAGGCAGCGGCCCCGTCCGTGGTCGTGACGCCGGACGCGCTTCGACTCTCGGTCGAGCTGGCGGCCCTGCCCCTGGCCCAGGGCCTGCGCGCCGCAGTGATGGCTGAGGTCTGGGAAATCCTGGATCTGAGCCCGCCAGCCGCCAAGGAGCCGCTGCCCCCCTGAGCGAATATGCCGGCCGGGACGCGTCGTGATTGACCCGGACACTCCGCTCGTAGTAAGCGCCGCAGACTCGTCGTTCAGGGGGACCCCGACGAGACGAGCAGGAGCCGATATGCAGTCGCAGGTGAATGGTTCGAGCGCGCCCAGTTTCAAGGTTGGAGACAGGGCCGTGCATCCCGCCCATGGGGTCGGTGAGGTGGTTCAACTCGAGGAGCGCGATTTCGGGGGACATCGCACCAGCTGTTACGTCCTCAAGATCATCGACTCGGACCTCAAGGTCATGGTGCCGCAAGAGGCAGCCGCCCGCGTCGGGCTGCGGCCGGTGATGAAGAAGAAGGAAGCCGAGAAGATCCTCGACATCCTGCGCGCCCCGGAGGTCGCGGTGGACGTCCAGCCGTGGAACCGCCGCTTCCGCGCCTACACCGAGATGTTGAAGAGCGGGCTGCCCGCGGAGATCGCCAAGGTCCTCCGCGACATGTACCGACTCAAGTTCGACAAGGACCTGTCCTTCGGCGAGCGCCGCCTGCTCGACCAGGCGCGTTCGCTCCTGATCCAGGAGCTCGCGCTGGCCAAGAAGGTGACCGCCGCCAGCATCGAAGGCGAGATCCAAGAGATCTTCTCTGCGTGAAGATCTACACGAAGACCGGAGACTCCGGCTCGACCGGGCTCTTCGGCGGCGAGCGTGTGGACAAGGACGACGCTCGGGTCGACGGCTACGGCACGGTCGACGAGACCAACGCGGCCATCGGTGTGGCGCGCGCGGCGGGCCTGACCGTCGAAATCGACGCAGTGCTCGCCGCGGTGCAGTCCGATCTGTTCACGCTCGGCGCCGAGCTGGCCTGCGTCCCGGGCCACGAGGCTCGGCTCAAGCTCGCGCTGCTCGGCGGGCCCGACATCGAGCGCCTGGAGCGCGCCATCGACACCGCCGAGGAGGGCTTGGCCCCGCTCACGAGCTTCGTGCTGCCCGGGGGCACGCCCGGCGCGGCGGCGCTGCACGCGGCTCGCACCGCCTGCCGGCGCGCGGAGCGCCGGGTCGTGGCGCTCCGGCGTGCGTCGCCGGTACGCGACGAGGTGATCGTGTACTTGAACCGGCTGAGCGACCTCTTGTTCGTGCTGGCTCGGCGCGCGAACCACGCGGCCGGCGTCACCGACGTGCCCTGGGTGAAGTCGGGCGCTTGACGCTCACTTGGCGGCGGCGGCGAAGCGCTCCGCCGCTTCCCACACGCGCAGCACGTTGCCCGAGCAGATCTTCTCGATCTCGGCCTCGCTGTAGCCGCGCTCGAGCAGCACCCGGATTAGGCCAGGGTACTCCGACACGTCCTTGAGCCCGACCGGCAGCGAGTCTCCCACGCCGTCGAAGTCGCTGCCGAGCCCGACGTGGTCCACGCCCACGAGCTTCTTCACGTGATCGACGTGGTCGGCGACCTGGGCCACGCTGGCGAAGCTCGGCGGGTGATCCTTCTCGAACTGTTCGAGCAGCGGCTTGGCCTTTGGATCGTTCGACTCGAGCTTGTGCTTCTTCAAGAGCGCGGCCCGCTGCCTCCAGCGCTGGCTCTCCTGCTTCTGGATGGTGCCGTCGATGAAGCCCGAGCCGAAGTTGATCTGGATGACGCCGCCCTGCTTGGCCAGCTCCTGGATCATCTCGTCGCCCATGTTGCGCGCCCAGCCCGGCGTGAAGTGACGGCAGGACGAGTGCGAGGCGATCACCGGCACCTTGCTCACCTTCATCACGTCCCAGAAGGCATCGTCGGAGAGGTGCGAGACGTCCACCAGGATGCCCAAGCGATTCATCTCGGCGACGACCTTCTCGCCGAACGGGCTCAGACCCTTGTGGGTGTGGCGCTCGTCGTAGGAAGAGTCGGAGAGGTGGTTGTCCTTCGAGTGCGCCAGCGTGATGTAGCGCACGCCGCGCTCGTAGAAGTGCCGGACGTTGTCGAGCTTCTTCTCGATGGGCGAGCCGTTCTCCATGCCGAGCAGGAGCGAGAGCTTGCCGTCCTGGGCGTTCTTGCGAACCTCGGCCGTGGATCGCGCGATCCGGAACTTGTCCGGGGACCTCGCGGCGATGCCCTCGACCAGATCGATCAGCTGGTCGGCCAGCTTCTTCGCCCCACGGGCCTCGAGCTTGGCCGGCACGTAGATGCTCATGAAGGGTGCGTCGAGACCGCCGGCCCGCGCGCGCGGGAAGTCGAAGTCGCCCTTCTCGGTACGCTCTGAGACGTCCTCGGTGAGCTTGCCGGCCTTGTCCCGGCTCGACCACAAGCGGTGCGGCACGTCGATGTGGCCGTCGATGATGATGAAGCGGTCAGCCAGCTCCTTGGCCTTGGCCCCGAGGTCGACGGGCGCGGGCGGGGCTGGCTCGGCGGAGGCCGGGGCTGCCGGCGGGGCACTCGCGCTCCCCGCGGTTGGCGGCGCCGAGGGCGGTGAGGCGTCACCGGCGCGCGGCGCGCTCTGCGCGCAGGCGACTCCGAGCAGGCCGAGATAGAGCCACGCGCGAGCGCTCACCCGCGGAGCTTAGGCCTAGGCCTTGACCAGGGTCCAGAGCCCGACCGCGATGAAGCCGATGCCCGCGACCCAGTGCAGCGTCTTCTCCGAGACGTAGCGCGAGATCACCGCGCCCCCCGCCACGCCGATGGCCGAGGTCAGCACCAGCGCCAGCGCCGCCGCCGCGAACACGGTCCACTTGGAGATCTTGGCGTCCGAGGCGTAGAGCAGCGTCGCGAGCTGGGTTTTGTCGCCGAGCTCGGCCAGAAACACGGTGGTGAAGACCGTGGCGAAGAGCTTGGGATCCATGGCCCCTCCTAGCAGATCCGGGGCCCCCCTTGGGCTCCTCGGGGTGGGTGATTACGATGAGCGCCGATGCTCGACCGCGGCTCTCTCACCATCGCCCGCCTGCGTGGGATCCCGATCCGGCTGCACTGGACGGTCCCGCTCGGCGCCCTGGTCTTCAGCGGCTTCCGCTTCGCGCCCGGCTTCTGGACCGGCTTCCTGCTCCTGGTGCTGATCCACGAGCTGGGTCACGCCGCGCTGGTCCGGGCCTTCCGGCTGCGCGTCGAGGGCATCGACATCACCGGCTTCGGCGGGCTCTGCCACTGGTCGGGCCGGGCCACCGCCGCCGAGCGTGGCGCCATCGCCTGGGGCGGCGTCCTGGCGCAGGCCCTGCTGCTCGGCGGCACCTTCGCCGCGCTGGCTCTGCTCGGCAGGCCGCGGACGCCGTTCGTCGCCGAGCTGGTCAGCGTGTTCACGACCACCAACCTCTGGCTGATCGGGCTCAACCTGCTGCCGGTGCCGCCCCTCGACGGCTACGAGGCCTGGAAGCTCGTCGGCACGCTGGCGCGGGGCGGGCGCCTGTCGCGCCGGAAGCCCGGCGCGGAGCGCGTGGACGCGGTGGCGTGGCAACCGCCGCCGACCTGGTCGGGCTGGCGCGCCGCCGGCAAGAAGCCGCCGTCGACGCCGCCGCCGCCCCGCGGCGCAGCGCCCACCAAGCCCGGCAAGGCGAGCCCGGAGGCGCTGGCGGAGCTGGCGCGCATGCTGGAGAAGGTCGGCGAAGAGGCCAAGAAGGCCCGGCGCAACTGACTCGACTCCTGCCGTCGTGGTCAGCTCATCCGTTGGGCAGCAGGAGAAATGCGCCACGGACGCCACGAACGCCACGGGCGCCACGATTCTTTGTTTTGCGGACCTGAAGAGGATCTTCCGAGCTGGAGGTCCTGCTCAGGCCGGATGACGTGCTGGGATCAGCGCTCGGGGGAACGGGAGCATCACTCTGGGCGAAGCGCTCTCGGGTTTGACACCCAAATATTCTTCTTCTTCTTTCGTGGCGGTCGTGGCGCCGTGGCGGTCGTGGCGCAAATTCTCCGGCGCGCTGCTACTTCTTCACCTCGCCGGTCGCCAGATCCACCGCGATCTCGCGGACGACCTTGGGCGCGTAGCAGAGCACGGCGGGCTGGCTGCCCTTGACCTTGTCGCGCACCAGCTTCTCGATCTTCTTTCCCATGGCGAGGGTGGGTACGAAGGCGCCGAAGTAGCGCTTGCCGTTGTCCTCGGTCTCGGCGAAGCGCGCGCTGGCGAGGTCGGTGTGCCCTTTCAGCGCCTGACGCGTGAGCGGGAAGTCGTAGTCCTTCGGCGTCACCTTGGTGATGCCGTACATGAGCACGAAGATCTGTTTGCAGCCTTCGGTAGCGGGCTTGGGGATGCGCACGCTGCCGGGGAACTGCTGGTCGTAGTCCCACTTCACGATCTGCGCTTCGCTCTTCGGCGGCGTGGTGCGGTAGAGCGCCTTGTCCGCGGCCAGCCACACGACGCCGTCCCCTGCCGCGTGGACGCTGGTCGGGAGCTTCACGCCCTCCGGCAGGGTCACTTTCTCCCAGCTGCCCTTCGGCGCGCGCTTCCACACCGCGCCGCGGGGCTGCTTCAGGTCGGAGGTCAGGCTGGTGACCAGCCAGAGCGTGCCGTCGGGGCCGTAGGAGGCCGAGATCACCGGCATGTCGAAGCTGTTCGGGACGACCTCGAAGCGCTGTCCATCGAAGTGCGCGGTGGTGGCCTTGTTCCAGGCGTCACCGATGATCCAGACGTCGTTCGCCGCGCGCGGCAGCACGTAGACCTCGTTGTAGGGGTCCACGCCTTCCAGGCGCTCCACCCGACCGCGGGTCTCGCCCGCAGGCCACCACTCCACGGCCAGCTTCTCGTCGTCGCAGGTGGCGCCGACCACGAAGACCTCGCCGCTCGGCAGCGCCGCGAAGCCCGAGGCCTTGACCAGCGTGCCGCATGCGGCCTTCGTGGGGACTGGCAGCTTCGCGCCCGTGCCGGGACTCACCAGCTTGAAGCGCACCGGCTCCTTGGTGTCGTAGGGCATCACGTTGAACAGCATCGCGAGCAGCCCGCCGGACCAGGGCGACACGTCGGCGTAGATCCAGCGCTGGCCGAGATCGGCGCCGGTGACGACCCAGCGCTGGCCGTTCCACTTGCGGATGCCGCCCCAGCCGACCCGACCGTTGGACAGCGTGATGGCGACGAAGGCGTCGTCGGGCCACTTGCCGAACAGCCCGCGGACACCGATGAAGCCCTCCAGGCCCTTGCCGTAGCGCTCGTCCTCGACGATTCGGTCGCCCTCGACCGCCGCGAGGAAGATCGGGCCGCCGCGCACGAACAGCTTGTCCCCCAACGGCAGGAGCTCGAGCTCCGCCTCGGTCTTCGCCACCAGGTGGAACTCGCTCGGGGCCTTCGCCGCCGCCTCCCCCTCGACCGGCGCGGCGGGCGCGCTGACGCTCGCGCTCGCTGCGGGCGGGCTCGGTGCGGGCGCAGGCACGGGCGCGGGGGCGGCGGGCTCGGGAGGCGGGTTGCCTCCGCAGGCTGTCACGCCAATCACGAGGAAGATCGATTTCCATTGGGTCATGGTTTCTCCTGCGGCACGGCCACGATGCCTTCTGCCAATGTGACTTCGCTCTCCACCACGGCGCTCTCTTCACCGGCCCCGGCCGGGTGCTCGACCCGCTGGTAGGCGACGCGCCAGGCCAACGGAAAGTCGCCGGCCACCGGTGGAAGGTCGAGCTCGACGCGCGCTCGCGGCGCGAGACGATCGTCGCGTACCACCCGGCGCGGCAGCCCCCGCTTGCCGATCGGCCGGTAGTGCCGTGTCAGGTAGCGCACCGAACGCGCGACGCTCGCGTAGTCGTCGCCCACCGCCTCCACCGAGATCTCCAGACGGCGGAACAAGTCTCCGGTGGGGAAGGCGTGCCCCACCCCGCTGCTCTCGAGCACGAGGGCGAGCCGCGTGGGTGACGGGCGCGTGACGCGCACGACCAGCGCCTCGCGCAGGGCCTGCTCGGAGCGACGCGCGAAACCATGGTGCCGCCGCCCGCCGGTCGCCGGCATGTGGCAGCTCGCGCACGCGAGCTTCGCGTAGCGGCTCCTCTGGTGCTCGCTCAGCGTGGACTGCATCAGCTCCGGCTCGGAGCGAAGCGCCGCGTCCGGGAACGGGAACTCGTGGCAGGCCGCGCAGGCGGCGGGCGACCCGAAGCGCGCGTCGCGGACCAGCGCGTGGGGCGCGCGCTCGGCGTGCCCGCCCGAGCGCGGCGCTGCCAGCACGGCTTCCCCGCTCAGGTGGCAGGTCACGCAGGCGACGCCCAGCTCGGAGAGGGCGGCCGGCGCAGCGCCGCCGGGATCCGCCTCCGGCGCGTGACAGCTCCGGCACATGGCCAGCGGCTCCCGCGCGAGCGCGCGGCGATAGGCGGGGTTCAGATCGGCGCGCTGGTGAGGCGAGCCTCGCCACTCTCGGGCCACGTCCGCGTGGCAGCGGACGCACTCGCGGTTGCGTTCGGCCATGCTGAGACCTCGGGCCTGCCCAGGCCGGGGCATGAGCACGGGTCTCGACGGCGGAGTGCCGGCGCAGTCGAGCAAGGGCAGCGCGGCGAGCACGACGGCGAGGCGACGCACGCGGGCGACAGTATCACCGACGCGCCGGCGGCGGGGCCGCGCCGCTCCGCAGGCGCGGGTCGGGCTCGGGCGTGCCGGCGACGAGGCGGAGTGGGACCACGCCGGCCCAGCACGGCAGGTCGTAGTCCGACTCCAGATCGACCGGCGGGCCAACGCGCGTCTTCGCCGACGCCTCGTCGATGGCGAAGGCCACGACCCGCGTGGCGGAGAGCTCCGCCTCGCTCGGCGGCCTCACCGCTGCCGCGCGCCCCGGCACCACGTGGTCCACCAGGGCGGCGAGAGCCCGGAGCTTCTCCGTCCGCTCGCCGACCTCGCGCCCCTGGGCCAAGAGCACCACCGAGCGGTAGTTCATCGAGTGGTGCATGGCGGAGCGGCCGAGCACCAAGCCGTCCAGGAGCGTCACGGTCAGGCAAGCCGGCGCGCCGCTCGCGAGCGTCTCCAGCATGCGGCTCTGCCGAGCCCCGTGGACGTAGAGCGTGTCTTCGACACGCACGTGGGCGGTCGGCAAGACGAATGGCTGCCCGTCGTGCACGAAGGCCACGTGGCAGACCAGGCCTTCGTCGAGGATGGCGTGGATGACGGCGCGCTCGAAGGAGCCTCGCTCGCGCCGGCGGCGCAGGGTGGTGCGGGGGGTGGGCAGGACGGAGCTCATTGACGGCTCATGGATGCCTCGCTACTGGACCGGATGGAAGCCTGAACGAGCGCGAGCTCGGCGAGGCGGTGCGCCGGCTTCGGGTTGCTAGGCCTCGGAGGCTTCGATAACTTCGCGAGCCCCGCCGTGAAACGCTTCCTCCGCGAGCTCTTGTCCGAGCGCTTCCTGCTGCGCCGCGCCGAGCGCCGCGCCTCCGGCTGCTCCATCGACCAGCGAGGCAAGATGCGCTTTCTGCTCGCTGCCGCGCGCGCGCGCCAACGCGCCGCGGCGGGGCTGCGCGGGCCGGAGGAGAGAGCACCGGCGTTTCGCCTGCTGGCGGAGGCGTTCGCGATCCTGATGACCGCCCATGCGACGGCCCGCGGCGAGTCGGACGGCGAACGCACAATGCCGGCGGAGGAAGCCTGGGAGAAGCTCGCGGCACTCGCAGAAGCGCTCGGCACCCCGCCCGAGCACGCGGGTCTCGCGGCGTTCCTGAAGAGCACCGAGGTCCTCGACGCGGACCGGCTGACGGCGCGCGAAGCCCTCGCCCTGCGCCCCGCGCTCGAGGGCCTGCTCGGCTGGCTGGAAGCCGGGCTCGAGGTGCGAACGGTGCGGCGCATCCGCGTCTACCGCGTGCTGCGGCTGGTCGGCGTCGCGTCCGCGGGCCTCACGCTGCTGGTCGCCACGCTGGCCTGGGCGCTGGCTCCGGCGAACCTCGCCTACGAGAAGCCCGTGCGCTCGAGCAGCATCTTCCCTCGCACGCCCGACCCTGGCGGCGCGACGGACGGCGTGCGCGGGCGTGGCTTCGGCGTCCACACCGTCTTCGAGCACCGGCCCTGGGTCGAGATCGACCTGGGCGCCAGCCATTCGCTCTCGGAGGTCGTGGTCTACCACCGCAGCGACGGCTTCCAGGCCGAGTCGCTGCCGCTGACGCTGGAGCTCAGCGAGGACGGCAGCAACTACGTCGAGGTCGCGACACGCCGCGAGCTGTTCACGGCCAACGACCCTTGGCGGGCGAAGCTCGGTGGCAAGCGCGCCCGCTGGGTGCGGTTGATCGTCAGCAAGAAGGACAAGGGCTACATCGCCGTCAGCGAGATCGAGGTCTACGGGAAGTGATGTCCGACACGGACGACGATCCCGAGCTGGTCTCGCGCAGCGACAAGAAGCGCTCGCGCCGCGTGCGCGAGGACGCGCTGTCACGCTTGGCCAAGGAGCTGTTCGTGCTGAGCGACAAGACGCTCTGCCGTCTCGAGCTCGGCGAGCACCTGCTGGACGCCATCCGAGACGCGCAGGCGATGAAGAGCCCCCGCGCCCGCGAGCGGCAGCTGCGCGTGGTGCGCGGCATCCTGCGGGACGGCGAGTGGGGCGCCATCCGCGCTCGCCTCGACGACCTGCTCGTGCGCGGCAAGGCGCCCAGCCCCGGCGCCGAGCCGAGCGCCGCCGAGGGCAAGGAGCGAGAGTGGGTGGTGCGCCTGGTAGGCGAGGGCCCGCGAGCGCTCGACGCCTTGTGCGCGGAGCACCCCGCCGCCGACCGCCGGCACCTGCGGGACCTGATCCGCAACGCGGCGCGGGGGGCGCCGGAGGTCCGGAAACGCGCCGAAAGCAAGCTGGCGCAGGTGATCCGGCTGCTCCTGCGCTGACCCCGAGATAACCCGCAACCGAGCCGCCCCCGGTGCCGAACAGGGCGCCATGCAGCGCGGCCAACTGTGCAAGGGCTACGAGGTCTGGGGCAAGCTGGGCGAGGGCGGGATGAGCGAGGTCTGGCTGGCCCGCCACACCGAGCTGGCCATGCCGGTGGTCATCAAGACGCTGCGTGCTTTCCTGGCGGGCGCGACCGGCTCGGCGCACGACCGGGTCCGGGACGAAGCCCGGCTGATGGCCCGCGTCACTTCGTCCGGAGTTGTCCGCATTCTGGACTTCGGCGTGGACGAAGACCGGACCCCCTTCCTGGTCCAGGAACACGTGGATGGCATCGACCTCGGTGAGCTCGATCGCCGCCGCCGCAACGCGCTCCGCCGGCCCCTGCCCATCTGGGCCGTCGCCGAGCTGGTGGCGGAGGCAGCGGCCGCGCTCAAGGAGGTCCACCAGGGGGGCGTGGTTCACTGCGACGTCAAGCCGAGCAACCTGTTCTACTCCCCGCACGGCCGGCTGAAGGTCGGTGACTTCGGGGTCGCCACCGCTTCGGTCGCCGGCCGGAGTGGCGCGCCTGGTGGCACGCCCGGCTTCATGGCTCCCGAGCAAGAGCGGGGCGCGGGTGTCGACTTCCGCTCGGACGTCTACGCGCTCGGGGCGACGGCGTTCGCTCTGCGCTACGGCGCGGCTCCCTTCGCCGACGGGACCGGGGAGCGCCGCCGCGACGCGATGCTCCACATGCCGCCCGCGCGCTCTCCGGAGGAGGCCTACTTCCAGCACATCGTCGCGCGCATGATGTCGCCGCGACCGGACGCGCGCTTCGACGGCATGTTCACCGTCGAGCAGCTGTTCGCTCAGCTCGCGCGGGCCACCCGCCCCGCGCAGCCTGTCTCGGAGCTGGCGAAGACCGAGCTCCGCCTGGGCTCGACGCGCATCGTGCTGGAGGTCGGCGACATTTCGCTCGCCAAGGTCGACGGCATCGTGAGCAGCGCGAACTACGCCCTGCGCATGCGCGCCGGCGTCGGGGCCGCGTTGGTCGCCCGCGGTGGCGTGGAGATCGAACAGGAAGCGATGGAGAGCGGCGAACGGCCCCTCGGCGACTGCGTCGCCACCGGTCCGGGACGCCTCCACTGTCGCGGCGTGCTGCACGCCGTCGGCGCCTGGAACGAGGTCTCGTGCGTGGCGCGGGCGACGCAGCGCGCGCTGCTCGCGAGCGAAGAGCTCGGCTTCACCAGCCTGGCGCTGCCGGCCATCGGAACTGGGCAAGGCCGCGTGGGCATCGAGGGCTCGGCGGACGCCATGGTGAGCGCGCTGGCGCGTCACCTGACCCTGGGAGGCTCGAAGCTCCGCGAGGTCCGCTTCGTGCTCTGCGACGCCTCGACCCTTCAGCGCTTCCTGGACGTGGCGCGAAGCGTCCTGCTCGAAGGCCGTGACCCGGCCCGCGGTGACGACTCCGTGGACGCCCCGGTGGAGAACCTCGAGGCCGAGAGCGCGCCCACGCTGTTCGCGTCCAATGGCGGGCTCGTGGTCGGCACGGGCTGAGCGCGAGCGTCACCAGCCGACGTACAGCGCCAGCAAGAAGCCGACCTGGCCGACCAGCATGATCACCGCCGTGTAGCCGATGATGTCGCGAGCCTTCGCCCCCGTGATGGCCAGGAGCGGGAGCGCCCAGAACGGCTGGAGCATGTTCGTCCACTGGTCGCCGTAAGCGAGGGCCATCACCATGCGGGCCGGGCTCACCCCCGACTTCACGGCAGCCTCGATCACCACGGGCCCTTGCACCGCCCACTGCCCTCCGCCGCTCGGCACGAACAGGTTGACCAGCCCCGCGGAATAGAACGACACGGCGGGCAGCGCCTCGGGACCGACCCGCGCCATGGCGCCCGCAACTGCCGCCAAGAGCCCCGTGCCCTGCAGCATCCCCATGATGCCAGCGTAGAACGGGAACTGGAGGATGACGCCGGCGCAGCCCTCGGCGGCCTCCCCGATCGCGTTCGCGTACGACAGCGCCGAGCCGTGCAGCGCCAGGCCACCAAACAGGAACACGAAGTTCAAGAGGTTCGGATCGAGATTGGCGACGCCCTGCCGTTTCAGCAGGAGCACGCCCGTCGCGAGCCCGATCAGGGCGAACCCGAGCCCGACCAATCGAGAGCGCTCGAGCCGCGACGCGGGCGTGGGCTCGGGCGTGGGGCTCTCCACGAGCTCGCCCCGCGCCCGCTCTGGAGCGGCGACGCGCGCCTTGGGGTCCGAGGGCAGCATGCGCACGAGCGCGAGCGGCACGAGCACCAAGAGGACGGCGTTACCCAGGAGGTTGCCGAACGATCCGATGGTCTGCCCGAGTGGCATCGGGGCGACCTGGCTCGCCAGGGAGTCGCCCAGGATCTCCTTCAGATCCTTGGGCAGGGTGACCTTGAGCGGCGCCGAGCCGCTGAGACCCCCGTGCCAGACCATCAGGCCGCTGTAGCCCGCGGCCACCAGCAGCGGGTAGTGCACGAGCACGCCACGCTCTCGCGCGCGCTGCCCGACCTCGCGCGCCAACAGCGCGCCGCCGATCAGGCCGAGCCCCCAGTTGAAGTAGGCGAGCAGCATCGCGCCCAGCGCCACCACGACCACGGCGCGGGCCGGCGTGCGCCCTGCGGCGGCCACGAGGTCGAGCACCCGGCGCATGGGTGGGCTCGCGGCGAAGGCGTGACCGGTCACCAGGATGAGGCACATCTGCATGCCGAACGCGAGCAGGTTCCAGAACCCCTTGCCGCCGCCCTTCCCGTCCACCCAGGCGTAGAGCACGCCCGTGACGTCGAAGCGCGTAAACACGAGCGCAGCCACGAACGTCAGCAGCGTGAGCAGGAGCGCGAGCACGAACGGATCCGGCACGTAGCGCCGCGCCCACCCCGAGAGCACGTGGCCCAACCGCTCCAGCATGGCGCGCCGAGGTTAGCCCAGCTCGGCGGGGGCGTGCTCGTGGCGGCGACGCAATCCCTGCGGGACGCCCGCCCCGGGACAGCGCCGGCCTTCGTCGCCCGGGCGCACAGAATCCGCGCGAAAACTCCGGCCAACCAGTAGTACGCTCGCCGGCGCGCTCCGGCGAACCGAAGATGATGGAGGTCGAGCCCACCCCGATCGAGCCCGCTCTACCGGTGCCGCCGAAGTCGAGCCGGCTGCGGCGCTGGCTCGGGCGCGCGCGCGCGGCCTGCGCCAGCGAAGCGCCCGCCGTGGCTCACCCGCGCATCGAGCTCGTGGCGCGCCTGATCGCCGCGCTGGCGACGCTCTGGTTCGGTGCCGTCGCCGCTTGGGAGATGTTCGGGCCCGTGGCGGTCGGGCACTGGGCGAGCAACGCGGCGATCGGCCTCGGCGCCGAGAACATGTGGAAGTGGAAGATCATCGCGCCGGTGACGATGCACCTGAGCGATGCGCCCACGCCAGCGAGCTACTACTGCAATCACCCGTGGGGGATCTTCTGGACCACCGCGCTCTTGGTGAAGCTCGCCGGTCACCAGGACTTCGTCTGTCGCCTGCCCGCGGTCGTCTACAGCACGCTGTCGGTGCCACTGGTCTTCGCCGTGGGGCGGCACCTGTGGGGGCCGATCGCGGGGGCCGTCGCCTGCCTCGGCTTCGTGGTCACGCCCATCGCGTTGGCCTTCGCCAACTTCAACAGCCTCGAAGTTCCCGTCATGTTCGGCGCCCTCTGCGCGACGTGGGGTTACCTGCGCCTGACGAAGACCTGGCGCCGCCGCTGGCTCGTGGTCAGCGCGTTCGGCTTTCTCACCGCGCTGAACAGCGACTGGCAGGGCTACTTCTTCGCAGCCGTGGTGCTCGCCTTCGGGCTCCCGCGCGGCATCCTCTTCAACGGGCGCTGGTACCCGTCGGTCGATCGCAGGCGCTTCGCCCAGTGGTGGGCGCTGGGCGCGTCCATCGCGGTGGGCCTGATCCTGTTCTACCTCGCGATGTTCCAGCGCGCGGGTCAGCTGGGGAACCTGCTCACGCAGGGCATCCATCGCTCGGCGGGCAGCGACCTGTCGCTCGACGCGGTGCTCGTCGCGCGAGCGGACTGGATCGAGTGCTCCTTCACGCCCCTCGCCATCTTCATCGGCAAGGCGGCGTTGCCTCTGTTCGTCTTTCGCCTGCTCTTCCTGCGCAAGGATCAGGAGATCTTCCCGCTCGCGATGCTGGTCATGGCGGTGGTGCAGTACGTCGTGTTCAAGCAAGGCGCCGACATCCATTTCTTCTGGCCCCAGACCTTCGCGCTCTACTCGGCCTTCTCGCTGGGATTGTTCACCTGGACGATGGAGGCACTCTTGCGCCGGCTGGTGCAGCGCTTCCGGCGCACGGGATTGGTCTGGCCACCCGTCGTCGCGCTGCTCATCGGCGCGTGCGTGCCGGCGGCCATGTTCCCGGACGGGGTCGCGGGCCTGGTGCAGGCGCGCCGGACCGGAGGCCGCTACGACGAGCGAGGCGATCTGATCCACCAGGACGTGGACAAGATCAGCGTGCTCAAGTGGCTGCGCCCGCAGCTGGAGAGCGGGACGAGCGTCTCGCTCCACGACGGCATGAAGCCCACGTGGAGCATGGATTGGGCGCTCCGCCGGCCGATTCGCGTCGGCGGAGTGCCCAGCGGGCCTCAGGTCGGCGACGGGCAGTACTACGTGCTCGACACCCGCTTCGCCACCGCGACGGAGCTCGAGAAGCTGGCGCAGGGGTACGCCGTGCGGGCGGTCGGGCCCTTCTGGATCGCCGATCGCGGGCGCGGCAAGGCCCCGCTCGAGGGACTCTCGCTGGCCGCTCGACAACCCACGAAGCTCGAGTGGTACCTGAAGCAAGCCCACGATCCCATCTACACGGTCACGCCCGATCCGTTCGTGACCTGGGAGCTTCGGCACCACCTCGGACAGGAGCCGAACCCGCGGCCGGCTGCCGTACCCTCGAGCTTCGAGCAGCGCCGTATCGCGCACAACGCTGCCATCGCTGCGGGGGACGTGGCGCTTGCCGATCGCTTGCGCCAGGAGCTCGAGCAGGAGCTCGACAGGTCCGCCGCCTCCGATGTCGGCGACGGCGTGCGCCTGATCGGGACCCGAATGGAGCCCGGCGTCGGCGGGCAGTTCAGCGTGTATTTCCTGGCGCAAGGCCCCATCGCCCCCGAGGCGATGTTCAACATCGCCGCGGAGGTGACCGCTACCCGGCGCTGGACCCTGATCGGCAAGCCGACGCGCGTGCGAGCCACCGGCATGCCCTTCGAGATGCCGACGCCTCTCTGGAAGGCAGGGATGATCTACCGCTCGATGAGCGAGATCAGGCCGCGCCCCGGTACGGAGAAGCACGTCGGCTCCTGGGTGTCGCACCGAAGCTCGCCGCGCTACCCGGTCAAGCCCAGCGCGGGCGAGCTCACGGTGCTGACCACGAAGTGGTGAGCGAGCGTCACATCCAGAAGATGCCGCAGTGGCGCTCGGAGCCGCGATCTCCCACGTACGTGCACATGTCCGCCTGCCAGTAGCTCCAGGCGCTGAACGCCAGCCAGACCGCGAGCGCGATCGGTCTGTTGCCGAGCACTGTCGCCATCGAGAAGAAGACCGGCAGGGCGAGCAGCGTGTAGCGGTTCATCCCGGCATAAGCCAGACCGGCCGAGCCCATCAGCGAGACGCCCAGCGAGAACACGAGCAGACCCACCCAGAACCAGCGCTCGGGCCCGGTGAAGCGCCGGAGCGTGGCGGCGAGGCCCAGGCCCAGGAACAAGCCGGTGAAGACCATGAACAGGCCCTCGCGCGGGCCGAGCGAGAGGGCGCGATTGAAGGTCCGCGGCTCTGGCCAGACCGTCTGGAGCAAGGAGACGCCGTGCGAAAAGGCCTCGGCGTGCGAGTGGACGTACAAGAGCGGGTCCGCGTAGCGGAGCCAGAAGTACGCAAACACCGCGAGCTGTCCCCAGCCCGCCAGGAGGCCGATGAGCCCGCACTTGAGCCAGCGGCGCCACGGCGGCTCGGAGCCACCCGCGAGCGCGACCCCGACGAGCCCGACGCACAAGGCGAGACCCACCGTGCTCCCGGTGACTCGGAACGTCCCGGCCGCGCCTGCCACCAGCGCGGCAAGCACCAGCTGCTTTCGGCTGAAGAGCAGGAACGCGCCCAGGCCGCAGAGCAGCGTGACGGGCTCGGTCTGCACGGTGACCAGGGTGAAGCCCGTGGTGTAGGCGTTGAAGAGCAGGAGGGACAGGTAGGTCTGCCCGGTGCCCAGTCGTTCTCTGAGCGTGGGACCAGTCCACAGATACAAAAGCAGGAAGCTAGCCAGGAGGGAGACCGCGAAGAGCGCGTGATCGGCGGCCAGCCCCGCCTTGATGAGCGGAAGACCGAGCACCGAGTAACCCGGATAGAAGTGGAAGGCGCAACGCCCCATCAGCGCCTTGAGTGGCTTGCCGCGCAGGTCCTCGGGTGGGCACAGCGAGTAGCCTCTGATCGCAGTGCCGATGTAGTACTGAGAGTCCCAGCGTGACACGAGCATGCGGTTCCAGGAGCGCGGCGCGCCGGAGCCGAAGCCCGCGTCGGCCGGCTGGAACGCCGGCGCGTCGGCGGGAGCACGGTTGAACGGCAGCTTGAAGCGCTGACCGGCCGCGCCGATCAAACCGAGATGCGTCGCGAGCAGCGCGATCGCGACCAGGGCGCGAAGCGCCGGGTGCTCCAACCAGCCGAGCGCTCGCCGGCCGGCCGTTGCGACGCTTGGCTCTCCGGGCATGCCCGACGGAATCTACATCACGAAGACCCGGTGTCGGAATGGTGCTATAGGCGTCGTCGCGATGGCAGAAACGACCTTCCTCTTCAAGGAAGTGAACTACGCGATCGAGCAGAATATCGGCCGACCGCGCACGCTACTGGAGATCGGCACGGACGTCGGGCAGAGCAGCCAACGCGCGCGCAGCCGCGGCACTCGGACCGTGGGCCTGGAGATGATCAAGGACTCCCTTCCGCGTGCGAAGGACCTGATGGATGAGGCCCATTTCGCCGAGCTCGAGTCGGACGCCGCGTTGGAGCCGGTGAAGGGGAAGAGGTTCGACCTCGTCGTGCTCGAAGGCACGCTCGACCGCGTGCGCGACCCGGAAGCGCTCTTGCGCCGCGTCACTCCGCTCCTGGAAGACGGCGGGCACGTGCTCGCGTCGGTCGCGAACCGCAAGAACGGCTCGGCGGACGACTCGTTGACCGCCGCCGTGCGGCGCATCGAGGCCGCT
This sequence comes from Polyangiaceae bacterium, assembly GCA_015075635.1. Classification (NCBI taxonomy): domain Bacteria; kingdom Pseudomonadati; phylum Myxococcota; order Polyangiales; family Polyangiaceae; species Polyangiaceae bacterium. The sequence continues at coordinate 197,555 of JABTUA010000003.1, read as the reverse complement.
GGGCTCGAAGTGATGCGCGTCGACGTGAACCCGTACATCATTCGCGCCGCGGCGATGCGCCTGGGCTGGTACGGCGATCCGCAGCACGCGGCCGACCTCAAAGCGACGCACACGATGCCGGGGCGTTTCACCTATGGACACGTGCTCCGTCCGATCGAGCGACTGATCGCCAAGAACGCGCCGGGGGCCCTCGCCGCGGAGCACGTCATCGTGGCGAGGCTCCCGCCCGAGCCGGGCCCGCTCACGCTGACCATCGGCATGCTCACGCTCAACGAGAAGGAGAGCGTCGAGCGAATGATCGACGACATCCGGCGCTACGCACCGGACGCGAAGATCCTACTCGTGGACAGCTCGAGCGACGAGACCCCGGAGCTCGCGCGCGCCAAAGGCGCTCGTGTGGTGCGCCAGCTTCCGCCCCGCGGTCATGGCCCCGCGATGGAGCGGCTGATGTACGAGGCGGCGAAGGAGAGCGAAGCACTCATCTACCTCGACTGCGACTTCACCTACCCGGCGGAGATGATCCCCAAGATCCGCGCCATGCTGGAGTCGGGTGTGGACCTGGTGAACGCCAGCCGCACGTCCACCTACCCCAAGGCGATGCCCGTCCCGAATTTCATGGCCAACCGCTTCTTCGCGGCCACGGCCCAGCTCGTCCACGGGGTTCCGACCACCGACGTCCACAGCGGGATGCGCGGTTACCGCCTGTCGATGGTGCGCGCCTTCGACTTCGACGGCGAAGGCGACGCAATCCCGCTCGATACGCTCATCCTCCCCGCGCGCTCCAACTACAAGGTGGTCGAGTTCCCCATCGACTACAACGAGCGGGTCGGCTTCTCCAAGCTGGCGAAGCTCAGGGGCACGGTGTGGACCTTCATTCGCATCGCCGGCGCCATCGGCCACGGCGACCGCGTCCGCCGGGGACGCCGCTACAGCGTGCAGGCTCGCTGAGAGATCCACGCGCCATGCCGTCGTTCGGAATGCTCTCGCCGTTTCGCTGGCACTTCGACGCCGTGTCCGCGCCACGAGCCGAGCGCATCGCGGCCGAGGTCGTGGAGCTCTTGCCACCCACGAACGCTTTGCTCGACGTCGGCTGCGGCGATGGCACGCTGGTCAAGCTCGTGGCCGCGCGCGCCGGCGTGAAGCGGTTCTCCGGCGTCGACGTCAAGCTCCAGCCTGGCCTGGACTTCGACGCCCGGGCGTACGACGGTCACCGGCTGCCCTTCGACGACGCGAGCTTCGACGCGGTCACCATCTCCGACGTTCTGCACCACGCCGACTCGCCGCTCGACGTGCTCGGGGAAGCGCTGCGGGTCACGCGGCGCGGCGGCGCGGTCATCGTCAAAGACCACTTTCGCTTCGGAGCCTGGTCGAACGGCGTGCTCCTGGCGATGGACTTGGTCGGCAACTACGCGCAGGGCATCCTGGTCACGGGCAACTACCTGTCGCCACCCGAGTGGATCGAGCTGGTGCGCAAGGCAGGCGGCAGCGTGGACAAGCTCACCTGGCCGTTTCGCGTACACTCGCTGCCCTTCCGGCTGATCACGCGGAGCGAGTACCAGTTCGTCGCGCGCGTCGTCCACGCTGGCGGCTGAGAACCGAGTTCCCGATTGACGATCCGCCGCGCGAGTGCTTCGCTCGGGGACAATGACCGCGCGTGCGTTCGCGCTCGTTCCGTTGCTCCTGGCGCTCGGCTGCTCCGGGGAAGAGTTCTCCGCCGCGGGCAGCGGCGGCGCGGCGGGCGGTGGCGCCGGCGGCAGCGCGGGCGCCGGCGGCACCAGCGGGAGCGGCGGCGCGGGCGGCGGTGCGAGCTACCCGAGCTGCTGGGAGCTCAAGAAGAGCGGCGTGACCCAGAGCGGCGTGTACACCATCGTGCCGCCGAACGGCGTCGCCATCCAGGTGCGCTGCGACATGGACGTCGCCGGCGGGGGCTGGACGCTGCTGGCCCGCTCGGCGGACGGCTCGCTCGCGGGCAACGGCTTCGGTTGGGGGATGGTGGCCGGCGCGCCGGACGATCCGAACACTCCCTACTCGCTTGGCATCGGCGTGCACCGCGTGCCGTTCTCCGAGCTCTTGCTCGCACAGCGCGACGATGGCTACGGCGTGGTGAAGGGCTTCGTGGGCCAGATCCCGAATGGATTCCTGAAGACCTACGCTACGACGCCGTACCCGATGCCAGCGGTCGCGACGGTGGTCGGCAGCTGCCCGCCCAGCGGCGGCGTGTCGATGATGTCCCACCTCGGCTACACGAACGAGACCGACGTCTACTTCGTGCGCGACCACCCGGACTTCGAGCCCTTTGGCCTGCGCGAGGACGGCTGGGCCCTCGGCGAGTCCAACGTGTGTGACTACAACGCCGACATCAACTGGAAGCACGGCATGCTGTTCGTGCGCTGAGGCATGGCCGGCCGCGCTCGCTACGACTCGATCGAGCACGGCGAGCCGGGTGTCGCGCACGAAGGCTTCGTACGCAGCTTGGATCGGTGGGTTGGGCCGTGGGCGCGGCTCTGGCTCAGACCCAGCCTCGAGGGCACCGAGCACCTGCCCGAGCGCGGGCCCTACATGATCGTCGCCAACCACTCGGGCGGCGGGGGTGCCGAGGTGCTGTGCCTCGTGCTCCTTTGGTGGAGGACGTTCGGCCTGTCGCGCCCGCTGGCCGGCTTCGCTCACCCGCTGGCCTTCTGGCTGCCGATCATGGCCCCGTTCGTGCGGCGTCTCGGCATCGTGCCGTCCACCTATCGCGGCGCCGGAGCCGCGCTGGAGCGCGGGGTGCCGCTGGTGGTCTTCCCGGGCGGTGACCACGAGGCGTTTCGGCCCGTCTGGCAGGCTGGGCGTGTGGACTTCGGCGGACGAAAGGGCTTCTTGCGCATCGCAAAGCAGCACGGCGTCCGGGTCGTTCCGCTGGCGATCTCCGGCAGCCACGTCACGGTGCCCATCGTCTGGCGCTCCGAGCTCATGTCCTGGCTGTTGGTCTGGCCGCGCCTCGCCGGCGTGAAGCGCGTGCCAGTCACGCTGCTCGGGCTCCTCGTCTGCGGCGCGGCCGCCTTCTACGGCAACGTGCTCGCGGGCCCGTGGCTGGGAGCTGCCTTGGGCTGGCTGTCCTGGACGCTGGTCCCGTCCCCGTGGATAGCCTGGGTGCCGTCCCGCATCCGCATGCGCCTCCTGCCGCCCATCGAAGTTGGTGACGACCTGGACGCAGCCTACGCGCGCGTCACCGGCGAGCTCCAGCGCGCCATCCGTTGAGCGTCACTTGCCGACGAGCACGCTGCCGAGCTTGCCGGCCGCGCTCCGCGTGCAGAGCTCCAAGCCCTGGGAGGTGCGCGCGACCAGCGCCGGGTACAGGTAGCCCATGGAGCTGGTCCGCGCGGGCTGGCGGAAAGTCGGCGCGAGCCGGGGGATCATACCCTCGTGGGTGGCGGTGATCGAGAGCTCGAGCTTCGTCGCGTCGAAGTGCGCGATCTGCGTGCGCCACTTCACGTAGTAGTAACCCGGCACGTCCGGCTCGCTCGGATCGCGGCTGGGCGTGACCAACCACTCGTCGATCCCGTCACGGTCGAGATCGGCGATGTCCCACAGAAACAGATCCTGGAGGACCAGAGCGTCCCCGAGGGAGCCGGGCTGGGTCACGTGCAACATCCAGTGGCCGCCTTCGTACACGTTGAAGGCCAGCCGCGATGGGCCGCTCGCGGCGCGCACCATCGGGTTGGCCGGGTAGGCCACGCGCCCCTCGTATTTGTTGCCGTCCGCGTCGTCGTGCGCGTAAGAGAAGAAGCGGTCCAAGACCTTGCCCGTGAGAAGGTCGTAGCGGCTCACGTGCCGCTCGATCTGCCCCCAGGGATCGCTGGTCATGCTCGCCGAGACCATGTCGTCGTACACGCTGTGGGCGCCCGTGCCAGCCACCAGCACGAGGTCGGTGGGCAGGCCGGGATCGGGGAGCACCAGGCCGTAGTTGCGACCGGCCAGGTCCTTGCGGTCCCCGGTCACGTAGGGCGTGTCGAAGAGCAGCTGCCCGGGCCCCTGCTGCCCCACCGCGTACTGCACGACGCGTCCGCTGGTGAAGAACGCCAGGCGACGCTGGCCGCCGACCGTGACCACGAGACCGTTCGCCACGTGCGAGTTGGCGAGGAAGCTCGCGGGGCCACCCCAGGCGTTCGGCTGATCGGCGGTGTAGGTGGAGTCGAAGCTCGCCGTGGACGGGTACTGGAAGGTACCCAGCACCTGAAAGGCACCGGCGGACCAGGCGGCGAAGCTGCCGCTCTGTGCGTAATACGGCGCGAGGGCGAGCTCGCTGCCGCCGGCTCCGAAGAGCGGCGCGAGCACCGACCACTGGGTGGTCGGATAGGTGCTCGTGCCGAAGGTCCAGCACAGAGCCGGCGCCATGCTGGTCAGCGCGGCCTGCTTGCCGGTCTTCGTCGAGACGACGTCGAGCCAGGTGTCGAGCATCGCCGTCGCGCCGCAGATCTGGCCGCTGTCCTTGCTGCGAGCGACGCCGAGATCGGGCCAGCCGTCCGCGTCGAAGTCGAAGCCACCGAACAGGCTGCCCGCTCCGATCTCGTGCTTGGCGAGCTCGCCGCCGTCCTCGTCGAGCACCTGAACGCCGGTACCTGACTGCACGAAACCGATGGCGCGCGTGGCGGCTGCGGGGTCCGTGACCGGGTAGAGGGGTACCACGGAGCCGTCGCTCCGGAGCAGCGCGTTCCCCGGCGGGGGCTTGGGCGGACCCGCCTCGGCGTCGGGTTGGGCCTCGCTGGACACCTCACCCCCGCCCTGGTCGGGCCATGCGCCGTCTCCCACGCCGGCATCGGCCCCTGCGTCCTCGGCGTGCGCGCCCGGGCCGCCGGACTCGCTGCCACACGCCAACCCGAGGGCCAGGCCTGCAAGCAACGGCGTCCAGCGCATGGCTTCATCATAAATGACGCCTGGCCGCTCGCACGCGACTACCATCCCAAGGCGATGGCGGCGGCGAAGAAACGCACGGCGACGAAGCCGAAGCGTGCGAAGGCGCCCAAGCCGGCGCCCAGCGCTCCGCCCAAGCGCCGCCCGACGACCCGCCCCCCGCCGCCGACCTGGACCTCCCGCGCGGCGCGGGCGCCTTGGCCCGAGCACTGGCTGGCGGAGAGCCACGACGTGGCGCTCGCGCAGGACGTGATGCTGATGGCGTATTGGATCGCCGATCAGCTCGGCGACACCGAGCTGGCGGAGGCGCGGCGCAACACGCTCTTGGCCACGCTCCGAGGCGTGGCGCCGATGCTGCGCGGCGCGGCCGAGGGCCTGGTGCCGTTCAGCGTGGCGGAGACCGTGCGCCGCAACGGCGAGCGCCTGCTGGAGGCGCAACGCTACGAGCGCGAGCGCGTCGCTTCCGCGGGCATCCTCGAAGCACTGCTAGCGGCACACGCGGACGACGCGGTGCAGTCCTGCCTGCGCGAGCTCGAGCAGCACAGCCCGGACGTCGCGGCCTGGCTCAGCGAGCTCGAGCGACGCGGGCGTCCGGAGCTGCGCAACGCGCTCGCGGAGGGCGGCGCCGGTGGCCCGGCGCTGGAGCGTCTGCTGATGGTCGTGCTGTTCGCGACCGGGCGGCGCACGGCCGGGATTTGAAGGTCGAGGGTCGAAAGGAAACAGCGAATCGCTCCCGCGCTCGAGCGGTCGAGCCTCAACGCCCCGCGCGCCGGCGCCGGAACAGCGCGAGCCCGAGCATCGCCAAGAGCCCCGAGAGCGCCTCGCTCCCGCGCGCAGGTGCGGACACCGAGCAGCCGCCGTTGCTCTCACTCGCCGCGCCTTGACCCGCGCCGCTCTTGGCGGACTCGTTGGACGCGAAGCCCCAGCCCGTCGGCACGCAGGCGAGCGTGGGGCTGCTCCCTCCGCAGTCCACCCCGCCACCGCCGGGCGAAGCCGCACAGTCGGTGCCCATGTCTTCGCAGCTCCAGGCGCTCGGGCAGTCGCTGCTCGCGGTGCAGGCGATTTGCTGCGGCACGCACATCTTCTCCGTGCCCTCGCACAACGTCGGCTCGCAGTCCGTGCCCGGTGCGCAGTCGGGCGCGGCGCAGAGCACGGGTGCCTCCACGCAGTCGAAGTGGGCCGGGCAGTCCGCGCTGGTGGCGCAGCTCAAGGTCGTCTGCCGGCAGGTGCGCTTCGACGGATCCGGGGTGTCGCAGCCCGAGCTGCCACCCGGCTCCGACCAGCAGGCGACCTCTTCGTCCATGCAGCGCATGAAGCTCGGACAATCGGCGTCGGTGCTGCACGAGATCGGCTTCGTCTCGCAGTAGCCGAGCTCGGACTCCACCGGCTCCGAGGGGCAGCCCGCGCTCGGATCCTCGCAGCCGGGCACGCTGATGCCCTTCAAACACTGCTCCCCGGCGCCGCAGTCAGCGTCGGTCTTGCACTCTTGCGCGGCGGCGAGCCCGGGAGCGGAGAAGGCGAACAACACGGCGACGGGAATGGCGAAGCGAGAGATGCGATTCATGCGTGACGACCTCCGCTCACCCCTTCAGCAAGAGCCACGCCACGCGGCGATTGCGCGGGTTTTGCCGCCTTGCCCCGCGCCGCCGGGATCGCCGAGGCGCGGCGTGGCACAGCTGTGCCACGGGCCCGCCAGGCCTCGACTCACGGCCGTGAAGCACCACGCGGGTCGTCACATCGCCATGCAACTCGTCCGCTGCGCGACCAGTGCCGGGGCCAAAGGCGTTCCACGCGTCCGGACCATTGCCTGTTTCCTGTCCCCTGGCCCCTGTTGAACCGCGGGCAGCGCCGCCGTTTGCGAACGATGGCTTCTCTTTCCCGACAGGCTCCTAGCGCAGCCCGACCTGCCGCGCCGTCACGAACGGCTCGGTGGCGCGGCCGGCGTCCTCGAGCACCGGGCTCGGCCAGGCGCCGAACAGCACTACCCCAGCGAGGCACAGCGCCAGCGAGAGCGCGAGCGCCGGCGCGGCGCGGAGCTCCGTGTCGCGCTTGGGTGGCAACATGTACATCGAGCGCGCAATCTGCATGTAGTAGAAGAGTCCCACCACCGCGAGCACGGCGCCGAGGATCACCAAGAGGTAGAGCCCGGCCTGCCAGGCGACGATGAACACGTAGAGCTTGGCCCAGAAGCCGACCACGAACGGGATGCCTGCCAGCGAGAGCAGGAAGATCAGCATGGCGAAGGCCAGCGTCGGCGAGCGCTTCCACATGCCCTCGAAGGCGGCGATCGAGGAGTCCCCCGTCTCGCGCTCCACGGCCTCCACGATCTGGAAGGCGCCGATGTTCGTGACCAGGTAGGCCACGAAGTAGAAGAGCAGCATGGTGGTGCCACCGGCGCCGGACACGAAGGCCATCAGCATGTAGCCGATGTGCCCGATGCCCGAGTAGGCGAGCAGGCGCTTCACGTTCGTCTGCACCACCGCGAGCAGGTTGCCGAGCACCATGCTGAGCAGCGACAGCGCCAGGAACACCGGCTGCCACTCGCTCCGGACCTGCGCGAAGCCGTGGTGGAAGAGCGTGGCCAACGCGGCGAAACCGGCGAGCTTGGGCGCCACCGACAGGAACGCCACGAAGGGCGTGGGCGCGCCCTGGTAGGTGTCGGGCACCCACATGTGGAAGGGCACCACGCCGATCTTGAAGGCCATGCCGGCGAGCACCAGCATCACGCCCAGCACGAAGAGCGGGGTCATCGGCGTGTGCGCGATGGCCTCGATGCGCGTCGAGCCGGTCATGCCGTAGACGAAGGACAGGCCGAACAGCGTGATGGCCGCGCTCACTGCGCCGACCAGGTAGAGCTTGAGGCCGGCTTCGGGCCCGTGCCTGCCGACCCCCTTCGGGTCTTCCGTCTTGGCGTAGGCCGCCAGCACGAACAGCGGCAGCCCCATCAGCTCGAACGCGACGATCAGCAGCACCAGATCGCGGGCGCCGGGCAAGAGCGTCATGCCCAGCACGCTGCACATCAGGAGCAGGTAGTATTCGCCTTGCCGGCGCGGCTGGTGCTTGGCCACGTGATCCATGCTGCCGAGCGTGACGAGCAGGCCCGCCGCCAGGAACGCGCGCTTGAAGAACAGCGACCAGTGGTCGCCGACGTACACGCCGCCGAAGGCGCTGCCGTTCAGGTCCATCTGGAAGGAGGCGATCAGCGCGCCCGCGAAGGTGGCCGCCGGGATCACGCCGATGGCGCGGTTCGGCTTGGGACCGGAGAACAGGTCCGCCAGAAAGGTGAGCAAGATGCCCGCGCAGAGCGCGAGATCGAGGCCGAGCGGCAGGAGATCCGCGAGGGAGACGTTCATCGCTCACCTCGCGGCGCCAGCGTGCCGAGCACCGGGCTCAGGCGGGGCTTGGAGACGGCCTGCTGCGGCAAGCGTAGCTCGCCCTTGGCCTGCGCCAGGTAACCGGGGGTGGCCTTGTCGATGAAGTCGAGGACGATCACCGGGTAGCAGCCGAACACGATGATGCAGGCGCCGAGGATGAGCGGCGCGCCCCACTCGGTCCGGGTGGCGTCCGACAGATCGTGGAACTTCTCGCTCGGGCCCGGCCCCCAGAAGATCTGGCGCACGGCGCGCAGCACGTATACCGCGGTGATGAACGCGCCCAGGATGCCGGGGATGGCCCACCACCAGTGCGCGCTCTGCCAGGCGCCCAGGAACACCAGCATCTCGGCGACGAAGCCCGCCGTGCCCGGCAAGCCCAGGGACGAGAGCCCCGCCAGCGTGAAGAACACCGCGACCGCGGGCATGCTCTTGGCGAAGCCGCCCATACCCGGCACGTGGCGCGAGTGCGCGCGCTCGTAGACCAGGCCGACCAGGGCGAAGAACAGCCCGGTCATGATGCCGTGGGCGAACATCTGGTAGACGGCGCCGTTCCAGCCGTTCGGGGTCAAGGTCGCCGCGCCCAGCATCACCACGCCCATGTGGCTGACGGACGAGTAGGCGATGATGTACTTGAGGTCCTTCTGGCTCATGGCGCTGAGCGCGCCGTAGACCACGTTGATGACGGCGACGCCGCCGACCCAGGGCGCCCAGACCGCGGCGCCCTCCGGCAGCATGACCATGCCGACGCGCATGACGCCGAAGGCGCCGAGCTTCATCAAGACGCCCGCGTGCAGCATCGAGACCGCCGTGGGCGCCGAGGCGTGGCCGTCCGGCGACCAGGTGTGGAACGGGAACACGCCGCCCAGCGAGCCGAAACCGAGCCACAGGAACGGGAACGCCCAGAGCTGGAGATCTTTGCTGTAGGGGTGGCTGCCCAGCACCGCCATGTCGAAGGTGCGGGCGCCGGCCGCCACGTACATGGCGAAGATGGCGACCAGGATGAAGGCCGAGCCGACCAAGAGCATCAAGGTCAGCTTCATGGCAGCGTACTCGCGGCCGCCGATGTCGAGCAGCTTCCAGACGAACCTGAAAGGCCCCGCCTCCGTCACCGCGTGGCTCGAGCCCCAGATGCCGATCAGGAGGTACATCGGCAGCACGGCGATCTCGTAGAACAGGAAGAAGACGAACAGGTCCTGCGACACGAACACGCCGAACACGCCGGCCACCAGCACCAGCAGGAAGACGAAGAACTCCTTGCCGCGCTCCTTCAGCGTCCAGCTGGCGAGCACCCCCGCGAAGATGATGATGCCGGTGAGCAGCAGCAGCGACACGCCCCAGCCGTCCACGGCCAGGCTGAGCTCGATGCCCAGGCTGGGCACCAGCGGGTAGCGCTCCGCGAGCTGGAGGCCGCCCTTGCCCATGTCGTACAGCCGCGCGACCTGCACGCTGCCCACCAGAGAGACAGTGGCGCCGAGCAACGATACCCAGCGCACGAGCTGGCGCTGAGCGTCCGGGATGGCGAAGAGCAGCACGGCGGCCACGAAGGGCGCCGCGACGATCAGGCTGAGCAGGGGCAGACCCATCATCTGAGGATCCCCCAGGTGGCGAGCACCACGGCGCCCGCGATGACGGCGTAGACGTAGTCGGCGACGTTACCGGTCTGGATGCGCCGCACGCGCCGGCCGCCCATGATGGTGGCCCAGCCGAGCAGGTTCATCACGCCGTCGATGACGTAGCGGTCGAACCAACCCACGGCGTTCGCCAAGCCCAGCGCCAGCTTCTGGAACCCGAACAGGTAGAGCTTGTCCACCGCGCCGGAGCGCGCGAGCCGGCCCACGGGCGCCAGGAACGCGAAGCTCGACTCCGGCACCGAGCCCTTGCCGTAGACCAGCCAGGCGAGGATCAGGCCACCCAGGCCGAGGACGATGGCGACGCCGCCGACGGCACCGAGGTGGAAGTGGTAATCCACGCCGTAGAGCCCGGCGAAGCTCTTGCCGAAGTAGCCAGCGGCGACGGAGAGCACCGCCAGGAGCACCAGCGGCCCAGCCATGGCTGGGCCGCTCTCGTGGGCGCGCTCCGTCTTCTTGGTGCGCTTGCCGAAGAACGCCAGGAACACCACGCGGCCCATGTAGAAGGCGGTCAAGAACGCCGCGGCCATCAGCATGCCGAGCGGGCCCCAGAGCCGCTTCTCGTACAGCGCTTCGAGGATCAGATCTTTGCTGAAGAAGCCGGCCAGGCCCGGCACCCCGCTGAGCGCGAGCGCGCCGATGATGAAGGTCACCGCCGTGATCTTCATCTTGGGCCAGAGGTAGCCCATGTCCCGGAGCTCGTTCGAGTGCACGGCGTGGATGACGCTGCCGGCGCCGAGGAACAGAAGCGCCTTGAAGGCCGCGTGGGTGGTCAGGTGGAAGTACCCGCCCATCAGCGAGCCGGCGCCCAGGGCGCTGACCATGTAGCCGAGCTGCGAGCAGGTCGAATACGCGAGCACCTTCTTGATGTCGGTCTGCACCACCGCGACGATCGCGGCGAAGAGCGCGGTGAAGGCGCCGAGCCACGTCATCAGCTCACGCACCGGCACGGCCTGGAACAGCGGGTTGGCGCGCACCACCAGGTAGACGCCGGCGGCGACCATGGTGGCGGCGTGCAGGAGCGCCGAGACCGGGGTGGGGCCCTCCATTGCGTCGGGCAACCAGACGTGCAGCGGGAACTGCGCGCTCTTGCCCATCACGCCCAGGAACAGGCAGAAGCCGATCCACATGTGCAGCGTGGGATCCGCCGGCGGTGCCCAGGCGAAGCCGCCGGTGGAGACGAACAGCAGGATCACGCCCGCCACGAAGCCCATGTCCGCGAGCTTGGTGGTCCAGAACGCCTTCACCGCCGCCCGCGCCGCGGTCTGCTTCTGCCAGTAGAAGCCGATGAGCAAGTAGCTGGTCAGACCCACCAGCTCCCAGCCCGCGAACAGCTGGAGCACGTTCGGCGCCAGCACCAGCGTGTTCATGCTGAAGATGAACAGCGAGTGGTAACCGAAGTAGCGCCCGAAGGCGGCGGGCGGCTCGTCCGCCATGTAGCCCAGCGAGAAGACCTGCACCGAGAGCGCCACCGTGGTGACGACCAGCAGCATGGGCACGCTGATGCCGTCGAGGCGCACGCCGATCTCGGCGATGGTCTGGCCCCCGGAAGGCAGCCAGCGCGTGGTCTGGACGATGGCGTCCGCCGGCGCGCCGAGCTGGCGCAGCATGAGCGCGACGGCGCCGACGAACGCCAGCAGAGCCGCCGCCACCGCCAGGTACGCGGCGGGCTTGCCCGCCTTCCGCAGCGGCGGAACGACGGCGATGATCAGCGCCGCGACCACGGGTCCGAAGAGCGCGACGAGAGCCCAGGCGACGGGGGTGAGGCCGAGGATCATCGCGGCTCTCCCAGCGCGTGCGCGGTGTCCACCACGACGTCTTTGCGTGATCGGTAGAGCAAGATCACCAGGGCGAGGCCCACCACGACCTCGGCGACGGTGAGCGCGATGGAGAAGACCGCGAAGGTCTGGCCAACGTGGTCGCCGCGGTAGTGAGAGAACGCCACCAGGTTGATGTTCACGGCGTTCATCATCAGCTCGACGCTGAGCAGGATGCCGACGGCGTTACGGCGCGAGACCACGCCGTAGATGCCCACGCAGAACAGCGCCGCGGACAGGAGCAGGAGCGGCTGGAGCGGCATCAAGTCGCCTTCTCGCCGCGGACCGGGATCACGCGCTCCCGCTCCTTGCCGAAGTCCGCTTTGCGCGCCAGCACGATGGCGCCGATCATGGCGATCAAGAGCAGGATGCTCAGCACCTCGAACGCGAGCAGGTGCTCGGTCAGGAAGGCCTTGCCGATCTCGTCGGCGCCGACGTTGCGCCCGGGACCCGCGGGCAGCCCGGGGGTCCGGTAGGTCGCCGACGTGATGACCCCGAACAGCACCGCCGCCGCCAGGATTGCCGGGACCCTCCGCCGCGGGGAGGTCTCGTTCTCGATGAAGACGCTCTCCTGCCGCCGGGTCAGCATCACGCCGAACAGCATCAGCGTGATGACGCCGCCGGTGTAGAGCAGGATCTGGATGCCGGCGAGGAACGGCGCCTGGAGCAGCACGAACAGCACCGCCGTGGTGGCCAGGGTCAGCGCGAGCCAGAGCACCGCGTGGACCAGGTTCTTGCTGGTCACGACGCAGAGCGCCGCGAGGAGCAGGCAGGCCGCGACGATGCCGAATGCGATGGGGTCCATGTCTGGGGCCGGGCGGGGGCGGAGGGTACTCCCCGGCTCGCCGCGCCGTCAGCCCCTTTTCTCGGGATTTTCTCGTCAATTCGCGGCGCGCGGGGATTTCGGCCCGGCAGCCCGCTCAGCCGGCGCCGGGTGCTTCGAAATATCCCCACCGCCCGCCCCGAACTGGTCCTGGACGGCCCCGGACGGCCGCACCGCGAAAGGCAGAGAGAGAACCGAAATGGAAGCGCTCCCATCCCCCATGCAGAGCGAGCTCGACGGCACCGACATCCTGGCGGTCGTGATCAGCGTCTTCGCCCCCGGGCTCGGTCACGTGATCCTGGGCCAGGTCGCCAAAGGGCTCGTGATCATGGCGCTGGTGATCGCCTCCTGCGGCGTGGGCTACATCGTCAGCGCCATCGTCGCCCTGGACGCCTTCACGGTGGCCAAGGCAAGGAAGCGCCGCGCCATCGGGCAGTGGGAGACGTTCCCGGAGTGAGCAAGACCACGAGCGCGTGAGCTCGAGATTCCTCGCAACTCGGGCCGGCCAGCTGCCGATGGGGCGCCATGGGTCCCCGCATCGAACGCCGTGAGCCCGCCGCCGTACCGCGGGACTCGGAGCCGGAGCCTGCGGCACAGCCCGCGCCCAAGAAGCCGCGTCCCGAGCCCGCTCCGTTGAGCCCACTGGCCAAGCGAGCGCTGCCGTCACCCTTCTTCACGTACAAGAAGGCCCCGACGGCCCCTCCGCCGGCCGCAACCCAGAGCGACGAGGCTGCGATCCGCAACGCCCTTGGCAAGCCAGTGGTGAAGCCGATGACTTCGGCGCTCGAGCCCGCGGCGCCGGTGGCCACGCGCTTCGAGGCGGGCAAGCGCATCGAGGCCCTCGAAGCGAAGCACGGGCAGGCGAAGGCAGAGCTCGAGCGCAGCATCCGGCACTGGACGGGAGCCGCGGCCGCGCTGCGCAAGAGCTCCCTCGACGACGCCAAGCGCGGCCTCTTCCGCGAAGGGCTCGGTGGCGCCGTTTGGCACGCGGAGCGTCAGGCCTCGGTTGCCAAGGCGCTGCTCCGCGATCTGAACGCCGACTTCGACGCTGCAAAGTTCGCCTACGAAGGCTTGCTCGGGCGCGCCAGCGGCCCCGGCGCGAGACGAGGTAGCGCAGCCAAACCCGCGCTCGCCGGTGACATCGGCTCCACCGCGGAGCGCTTCGCTCAGCGCCTCGCACGTTATGACCGCTCGCTCGATGCCGTGCGGAGCTCGGGCGTGATCGCGCCCATCATCGCGGCGAGCAAGGGCCTTGCCGCCGGGCTCCACGGCCGCGAGCTCGACCGCGAGGACTACCAGATCCTGGATGGCATGTACCAGGCCGGCCAGGTCCTCGACGTTCCGCTCGGGGTCCGCATGGAGCGAGGCGCGCTCGCGCGCGGCGCGCAACCCGCGGCGCCGGGAGCCGACCACCGCGACGCCGCCAGAGACGCCGCCCGCGACAACCTGTTCCGTGCCCGGCAGTACGGCACCTACGACAAGTGAGAGCCTCGCATGAACCCGTATCGTTCCGCCCCACGTCCCGAGCACATTCCAGCCCGGCCGCTGCACCCCGGCTGGAAGAGCTACCGGCGTCAGACGCTGTTCTACAACCTGCTGCTCTGGGCCTGCGTGCTCTTCTTCGCCGGGCTCGTGATCTTCGAGCCCGTGGCCTCGATCGTCGCCCTGCCGCTCTTGCCGCTACCGCCGCTCGTGGTCTGGCTCGGCGTCCGTGACTGCGTGTGCCCGGAGTGCGGCCTGTCGATCGTGGACGGCCCGCTGGTGCAGTCCTACACGCGCTACTTCGCCGGCCTGTTCCCCAGGGACTGCACGCAATGCGGCGCCGAGATCCCGGATGGCCCGGTGCAGCCAGAGTGCGACTGCACGAGGTGCGTGGGACGCGGCTGACAAGTGCTCTGTCGGGGTGCTCAGGGTGAAGCTCACGGGCAGCCGGGTTGACTCGAAATCCCCGCTCCGCTGACGTCGAAGTAGAACGCTCGCCGCACGTAGGCGTCCTCCAGGTTCGGCTTGTCGCTCACGGCGGCCGGGATGAGCCCGGTCCAGATCCACTTGGCGCCGGTGGTCGTCAGGATGTTCCCCCAAGGACCGTCCCCGTGGTTGGCGATCTCGGTTGCGGCCATCCAGGTCGAGTCGTCGAACGTCACGTCGGTCCAGCCGGCCACCAGGGTCTTCGACGCCTTCCACGAGGCATTGGTCAAGACCAGCGCGGCGGTCCCGGCGTCTGCCACGTCGATGGTCAGCTCGCCGATGATGCCCCGATCGTTGCCGGCCTGACTCGAGGTGTTGGTGCCCTTCACCGCGATCACGTTCTTCTTGCTGGGGTGGACGTTCAGGGACACGTCGATGGTGACGGCCGAGGCCCAGTTGTTGGTGGTGCCGACGCTGGTGCCGTTCACGAACACCTCGCACTCGTTGTCGGCGGTGATCTTGAGGTGCGCCTTGACCGTTGCGGTCTGGGGAATGGTAGCGCAAGCGGGGTCGGCGTCTGGGCCCACGTCCACGGGCGCGTCCGTCCCGGCGTCCGTTCCAGCCGCCCCGCCCGTGGAGGCGTCGGCGCCTGCGCTGCCACCGGAGGCGCCTGCGCTGCCGCCCGTGGCGCCGCCGCTGCCGCCCGTGGCGCCGCCGCTGCCGCCCGTGGCGCCGCCGCTACCGCCGCTGCCGCCGGTCGCTGCGCCGCCGCTACCGCCGGTGGCGCCGCCGGAGCCTCCGCCGCCACCGGACGAGCTCTCCGAGTCACCGCCGCAGGCGACGGCGAGCGCGAGAGCCAAAGGGAACGAGCAGAGCAAGGGACGAAGGCTGAAGTGCATCGGGCAGGCTTCTCATGCGCCCCGCCTCCGGTCAAATGTCCTGCGGCCGGCCGGCTTTCCACCCAGCGGAGCCTTGGCTAGAAACGATGGGATGCTACTCACTCGAACCCCACTGCAGCCGCTCTGCCTGGCGCTGCTCGGCCTGCTCGCCTGCAAGCAAGGCGCCGAAGGCTCCGCCCCCTCCTCCACCGCCAGCGCCGCCGCGGCGCCCGCTGCCTCGAGCGCGGCGCCCGCCGCCGCAGCCAGCGGCCAGCCCGGCGCAGCAGAAGTGAACACGCCGGAGCTCGAAGCCATCGCCAAGGAGATCGTGCCCAAGGGCATCCCGACGGAGCGCAGCAAGCCGCCGAGCGTCGCCGAGTGGAACGCGGCTTCGGAGATCACGGTCCGGCACTCCGGGCCGCTGGGCTGCGAGACCAAGCGGGTGCGCGAGTGGTTGCGCGTGAGCTGCCGCACGAGCGGCAGCTCCGGACCGCAGATCCAGACCGTGAGCATCGTCGAGCCCAAGGCCAAGAACCCGGAGTACTTCACCTACGAGGCAAAGGGCGTCGCCAGCATCGTGCTTCCGCTGCGCGAGAGCATGGACGCCAAGGTCGCCTTCACTTGGAGCGCGCGCGGCAAGCGCGTGCTCACCGCGACTTGGCCCAAGGGCGCCCCCGCACCAGGCATCTACTTCGACGCCGGAGCCGGAGCCGGCGAGAGCGGCGCGGCCCCAAAGACCGGAAAGCCCAGGTGCGAAGACGTCTGCAACGGCGCGAGAGGATTCCCGTCGGCCTGCGAGACGACGCCGTGCCCGAAGAACTTCAAGTGCCTCGACAATCACATCTGCGTCTGCACGCTCCCCTGCGAAGACTGATACCCTCCCGCCGATGTCGAGCGGCGTGGGAAGGGCAATGGTCTTCGTGGGGCTGCTTTCGCTGGCACTCTCCGGGTGCAAACGCGACAAGTGGGACAGCATGGAGGGCGGCACGAACAACAAGCGACTCCGCATCGCCGTCATCCCCAAGGGCACGACCCACGAGTTCTGGAAGAGCGTGCACGCCGGCGCGGTGAAGGCCTCGCGTGAGCTCGGCGTCGACATCGTCTGGAAGGGGCCGCTGAAGGAGGACGATCTGAAGCAGCAGATCGACCTGGTCCAGAGCTTCACCGCCCAGGGCGTGTCCGGCATCGTGCTCGCGCCGCTCAACGACAAGGCGCTGGTCTCCAGCGTGAAGTCGGCGAAGGACGCAAAAATCCCGGTCGTGATCTTCGACTCCGACCTGGCGTCGGAGGATCACGTGAGCTTCGTCGCCACGGACAACCGCGCCGCCGGCAAGCTCGGCTGCGCGCACCTGGCCAGCCGGGTGAAGGACAAAGGCGGGGCCATCGTGCTCCGCTATCAAGAGGGATCGGCCAGCACCAATCATCGCGAGGAGGGCTGTCTCGCGGCGCTGAAGGCCGCCGGGGTGAAGATCCTCTCCGACAACCAATACGGCGGCGCGACCACTGAGACCGCGCACAAGGCCAGCGAGAGCCTGTTGCTCGCGCAGGGCGCGGCGGACGGCAAGGTGGCCGGCGTGTTCACCCCGAACGAGTCCACCACCTTCGGCATGCTGCGCGCCGTCGAGAAGGCGAACCTCGCGGGCAAGCTCAGCTTCGTGGGCTTCGACGCCTCGGAGAAGCTGGTGGCCGGAGTCCAGAGCGGTGGCATCGAGGGCCTGGTGCTCCAAGACCCGTTCAACATGGGCTACCTGGCGGTGAAGACCATGGTGCAGCACCTGAAGGGCGAGAAGGTCGAGCGCCGCATCGACACCGGCAGCAAGCTCGTGACCAAGGCGAACATGAACGAACCGGAGATGAAGCAGCTCCTCGCGCCCGAGCTCGATCAGTGGCTGAAAGAGTGACGCCACGGCTCACGGTCCGCGGGCTCGGCAAGGCCTTCGGTGGTACCCGAGCGCTCTCGGGGGTGGAGCTCGAGCTCCGGCCGGGTGAGGTCCACGCGCTGCTCGGAGAGAACGGGGCGGGCAAGAGCACGCTGACCAAGATCGTGTCGGGGGTGCTGCGCGCCGACGCGGGCTCGTTGGAGCTCGACGGCGAGCCGTTCGCCCCGCGCTCGCCGGCGGAGGCGCGACGCGCCGGGGTGGCGATCGTCCATCAAGAGCCGGCGGTGTGCTCCCACCTCGACGTGGCCGAGAACGTGCTGCTCGGTCACGAGCCGACGCGCTTCGGCTCGATCGACCGGCGGCGTTTGCGCGCCGACGCCGCCAGCGCATTGGCTCTGGTCGCGCCACACATTTCCCCTACGCTGCGCACGAGCGAGCTCGGCGCCGCGGACGTTCAGCTGGTGACGCTGGCGCGCGCCCTCGCACAGAGCGACTGCCGCCTGCTGATCTTGGACGAGCCGACCGCCAGCCTGGCGGCTCCGGAGGTCGAGCGCCTGTTCGAGGTGGTGCGCCGGCTCGCGGATTCCGGCATCGCCATCCTGTACATCTCCCACTTCCTGGAAGAAGTGCGGCGCATCGCCGATCGCTTCAGCGTGCTCCGCGACGGAACGAACGCCGGCGGCGGCGAGATCGCCTCGACCTCGACCAGCGAGCTGGTGGAGCTGATGGCCGGACATGCGGTCGACGAGCGCCGTCGGGCCGAGCCCCGTGTCGGAGGGAGGGTGCTGCTCTCGGCGCGCGACCTCAGCGGAATGCGCCTGCCGGTGGCGGCCAGCTTCGAGCTTCGAGCCGGCGAGGTGTTGGGCATCGCCGGGCTGGTCGGCTCGGGGCGCAGCGAGCTCTTGCGCGCCATCTTCGGCCTCGAGCGCGTCAAGAGCGGAGAGCTGCGAGTGGCCGCGCGCGTCGGTCCCGCGTCGCCCGCCCAGCGCCTGGCGGACGGCGTCGGGCTGCTCAGCGAGGATCGCAAGCGCGAGGGTTTGGCGGAGAACCTCTCGCTCCGCGAGAACCTGACCCTGTCGAAGCTCCCGGCCTGGATCTGGCCGAGGGGGCAGCGCGCCGCCGCGCAGCGCTTCATCGAGCGCCTCGGCATCCGCACCTCCGGCCCGGACCAGCCGGTGCGAGACCTCTCGGGGGGCAACCAGCAGAAGGTCGCGCTCGCCCGCCTGCTGTTCCACGAGGTGGACGTGGCGCTGCTCGACGAGCCGACGCGCGGCATCGACGTGAAGAGCCGCGCCGACGTCTACCGGATCATCGACGAGCTTGCCGAGGGCGGGAGGGCGGTGCTGGTCGTGTCGAGCCAGTTCCCGGAGCTGCTGGCCGTGTGCGATCGCATCGCGGTCTTGCACCGCGGCCGGCTCGGCGCGGCTCTGCCGGTGGGCGAGCTGGACGAGCACCGCTTGGTGCGGGAAGCGGCAGGTGCGGCGTGAGGCAGCTCTTCCGTCAACCCTGGCTCGGGCCCCTCTTGGCGGTGGTGGCCGTCTACGTGTTGTTCGCGCTGCTCGCCCCTGACACGTTCACGCGCTCGGTGAACGTGCTGACGATGGCGCGCCAGACCGTGGTCGTCTCCATCGCCGCGGTCGGCATGACGCTGGTGATGATCCAGGGTGGGATTGATCTCTCGGTGGGCTCGACGGTCGCGCTGACCACGGTGATCGTCGCGCGCATGCTGGACGGCGGCAGTGGCGCCTGGACCGCGGCGGCGGGCGGTGTGGCGCTGGGCGCTTGCGTCGGAGCAATCAACGGGCTGCTGGTTTCGGGCCTGGGTCTCTTGCCCTTCATCGTCACGCTCGGCAGCATGAGCGCGCTGCGCGGCGTCGCGAAGGGCCTGGCCAACGAGCAGAAGGTGGACGCCGACCCGAAGGGGCTCGAGAGCCTGATGAGCCTGCCGGGCGGGCAGCACGGCGGCTTCCTGCTCCCGACGGGCGTCTGGATCGCGCTCGGGCTGGCGCTGATCTTCTCGGCCTTCATCGCCTACACACGCCCGGGGAGACACGTGGTGGCGGTCGGCTCCAACGTGCTCACGGCGCGCCTGTGCGGCGTGCCGGTGGGCCGGGTGACGGTGATGGTCTACGTGCTCGCCGGCGCGCTCGCCGGCCTGGCCGGAGTCATGGAGTTCTCCACGCTCACGGTCGGCGATCCCACCGACTCGATCGGGCTCGAGCTGGAGGTGATCGCGGCCGTGGTGATCGGCGGCGGCTCGCTCTCCGGTGGGCGGGGCTCCATCGCCGGCGCGCTGCTCGGCGCGCTCCTGCTCACCGAGATCAAGACCGGCTGCACGCACGTGGGGCTGCCCAACTGGGTGCAGGAGATCTTGACCGGCGGCATCATCCTGGTGGCGATGGCGCTGGACAAGCTGCGGGAACGAAGGAGCGGCTGAGGATGATCCGCTGGCTCGCGCCCTCGCTGGCACTGTCTTGCTCCGGCTGCTTCTCGCTGATGGCGGACGCGCAAGCGGGCGCGGTCTCCTCGGCACGGTTCGAAGCGGGGCGCTACGGCGCCGCGGTGCAAGCCGCCGGTGGCTTGAACATCGGCGCCGATGGCGCGGAGCACCTCGGACCCGGTGGCGACGTGCGCGTCAAGTGGACGGGCGACATGCAGCAGCTCGGCCTGGGACCCCACCTCTACTGGCTGCACTCCGCCTGGACGACGCCCTACGCCCGGGTCGGCGCGACGGCCATCGAGCTCGGCGTCGTGGACGGGGACACGAGCATCGGCGCGCTGGGCCCGCGCGCTGAGCTCGGCATGTTCTTCGGTCTGTTCGTGATCTCCGCGTTCGCGGAGTACGACCTGCGTTGGACTCACCAGCCCCACGAGGGCTTCGTCGGACTGATGCTGGGCTACGGCACCGCCGTCACCACGGCGCCGCTCCACGATTGACTGCTCAGCCGCACACGCAGCAGTTGAGCGCCGGCGCGCAGAGCCCCACTCCGCCCTTGGACACGCAGGCGGCGACACACAGGAACTGCGACGTGGGATCGCTGGGCGTGCAGGGCGCGACGCAGACGTTCAGACCACCGCCGGAGCCGCCGGCCGCGGCGCCACCGCTGCCGCTGCTGCCGCCCGAGCCGCCGCTGCCACCGGTGCCACCGCCCTGCTCGCTCACGCACGCGAAGCCGCTCCGCACGAACCCGGGCAAACACTCGAAGTCGCACAGCGCTCCGTCGCAGGTCGGCTTCGAGTTCGCCGGCGGCTTGTTGCAGGGCGTGCAACCGACCGAGCCGCAACCGACCTCCGGCGTCCGCTCGACGCAGCCCGTATCGCAGAGCTTCTCCCCGCTCGCGCACATGGGCGGCGCGCCGGCCGAGCCGCCAGTGTCTCCGCCCTGCGCGTTGGCCGCGCCGCCGCTCGAGGTCGGCGTGTCGCCTCCGGTGCCGTCGTCGGGAGCGCCCGCGGCACCGAGGCCGGCGGCTCCGCCCTCGGAGCTCCCAGGCTCACCACCCGCGCCAGCGGCGGGTTCTGCCGCGGCAACGGCGCTCTTGTCGTCGGAGACTTCCTCGCCCAATGCGCAGCCGACACCGAGCAGAGCGAAACACACCAGGGCGAAGGTCTTGGACACGGCGCGGAACCTAGCTCATCGAAGTGCGCTTGTGTAGGTGTTTATCGTACTGTCTCGCACAAATTCTTACCGAGGCCTACTTACTGCGGCTGCACGTGCGCCATGGGCACCGGTGCGCTCAGCGCCGCGGGGGCTCGTTCTCCGGCGGCCGACCTCTGGTACGACTCGTCAGGTGCGGCGCGGAGAGCTGACGCTCGTGGTGGCTTTGGCGTCGTGCGCGCCTCGACCCGAGACACCGCAGGCGAGCCCCGTCCCGATGTCAGCGCCCGCCACCGACGCCGGTGCGAGCGACGCGATCTTCGCAGCGAGCGAAGTCGCCCCCGAAACGCCTCCTGCACCCGTCATCGACTCTCCGCCGGGCGTGAGCTCGGAGCTCGTGCGAGCCGTCGACGCGTACCTCGCCGCCGCCAACGCCGGTGACCTCGCCGCTCAGCAGGGCGCGAGCCGCGCCGACTGTTGGGCCAAGGAGTGCGGGAGCTTCGCGCAGCAGGCTGGGAAGAAGTTCCGCGCCGAGCGTCGCGAGTCGTTGCGCCGTCACGACAACCACGTCCAGGTCGTGGTGGACATCCTCTGCGAAGGGGAGCGGAAGTGCGATCTCGTGTACCTCTTGTTCGAGCTCGATCCGTCGCTGCGCTGGGTCGTCGCAGACGTGACGGAGGACGGCAAGAAGGCCGACGCATGGGTCACGCCGCCGGGGTATGTGGAGCCGAAGATGCCGCCGAACGTCCCGCCCGGCGCGCCGCGGCCGCTCGACACCCCCGAGAAGGCGCCCGCGCCCAAAGGAAACGCCGTGCTCGGCAGCGTCATCGGCGTAGCAGCCTTGCCCGATGCGCAGAAGGTCCTCGGCAGGCTGCGCGCGAAGCTGAAGCAGTGTTACCTGGTTGGCCTACGCGCTGATCCGAAGGCCGCCGGGAAGGTCGTGCTCGATCTCCACGTCGGTGCCTCGGGCGAAGTTGCCAAGGCGACGCTTCACGAGGTGACCGGCGCGCTGCCAGCGTCGGTCGGCGCCTGCCTGGTGCATCGAGTCGCGGACGCGAAGTTCCAGGCTCCCGTCGGCGGCTCGGCGAAGCTGCGCGTGCCGATCACGTTCGCGCCGGCGCCTTGAAGCGCCGCTACTTCATCAGCTCGCGGTAGGCCATCTGATCGGCGTACATGCGCTGGAACACCGCGTGCTTCTTCTGGTGATAGCTCGCCACCGCGCCGCCCGCCGGCTCGACCACGCGCTCCGCGCAGCTCATCTTGGCCATGGCCTCGAGCACGCTCGGTGAGTCGCCCGACGCCACCGCACCCAGGATGGCGGAGCCGAGCAGCACGGCCTCGGGCTCCTTCGGCAGCACGATGCGACAGCCCGTCGCGTCCGCGTGCTCGCGCACGAACACCGGGTTCTTGACGTCACCGCCGCAGGCCAGGATGGTGTCGATGCGGTAGCCGTGGGCGTTCATGGTGTCCAGGATGTGCCGCGTGCCGTGGGCGATGCCCTGGATGGTCGCCAGATACGCGAGCGCCAGCGAGTCCACGCTGTCGCTGAGCCGGAGCCCGCTCACCATGCCGCGCAGCGTGGGATCGGCGCGCGGCGAGCGGTTGCCGTGGTGATCCGGCAGAACGTGAAGCTCGCGGGTCAGCTCCGCCGGGAACGGCGCGCGACCGGCGAGGGCCTCCAGACGCTCGTTGAGCAGCGCGTACACGCTCTCGCCCCGTCGGCTCGCCTCCGTAGCCAGCTCCGCCCCGCGCGCGTGGCTCTCGATCACGTGGTCGATCAGCGCGCCGGTGGCGCTCTGGCCACCTTCGGTCAGCCAGAGATCCGGGATCATCGCCGAGAAGTACGGGCCCCAGATCCCGGGCACGAACTTCGGCTCGCGGCTCACCGCCATGTGGCAGCTCGAGGTGCCGCCGATCAGCGCGACGCGCCTCTCGAGCCCCTCGGCGTCGGGCGCCCGCCCGTCGAGCGGCGCGCCGAGCAGCCCGAGGCCACCCGCGTGCGCGTCGATGATCGAGACGCCCACCGGCGTACCGGCCGCGAGCCCGAGCTCCTCCGCCGCTCGCGCGGTGAGCCCTCCGGCGCGCTCACCCATCGGGCGCACGCGGGTGCCGATGCGCGCCCAACCCTCGTCGGCCAGCGCTCCCAGGCCGACCTGCCGGAAGTAGTCCTCGCGGAAGCCGCCCTCGTGGCCCACGTAGGTCCACTTGCACACCGTCGTACACAGCGAGCGCACGTCCTCACCCGTCGCCCGCCACACCAGGAAGTCCGGCAAGTCCAGGAACGACTTTGCGCGCTGCCACGCCGTCGGGTGGTGCTCCGCGAGCCAGAGCAGCTTCGGGGTCTGCATCTCCGGGGAGATGACGCCGCCGACGAAGCGCAAGACGTCGTGCCCCAGAGCGTTGATGCGCGCTGCCTGCTCGGTGGCGCGGTGGTCCATCCAGACGATGACGTTCTGCTCGTCCCGGTTCGTCGGGCTCACGCTCAGCGGCTGCCCGGCGCCGTCGAGCGCCACCAGCGAACAGGTGGCGTCGAAGCCGATACCCGCGACGTCGCTCGGTCCGAGCCCCGCTTCGTTCATGGCACCTCGCACCGCGACCTGGACGGCGCGCCAGATGTCGTCGGACGACTGCTCCACGAAGTCTTCCTCGGGACGGAAGATCAGGATCGGCTCGACGCCGATCCCCAGCCGCGCCCCCGAGGCGTCGAACAGCCCGGCCCGCACGCTGCCCGTCCCCACGTCCACACCGAGATACGCCCGTGCCATCGCCGGACGATGCTACGCCCGCAGGACGCGATCCGGGAGTAGGCTCGGGGTTTCATGTCGTCCCTCTCGCCGGGCCAGAAGGTCGTCGTCTCGGAGCTGGCCGAGACGCCAGTGGAGGCCATCGAGCGCTTCGTCAGCGTCGTGGCCCAAGAAGCGCCGGATCCGGCGACGCTCGCGTCGACGGACGTGCTGGTCGAGGTCAAGAGCGCCTCCGTCGGCTGGGTGGACCTGATCATGACCAGCGGGCAGTACCAGCACGTGCCGGCGCCGCCTTACACACCCGGCCTCGAGTACGCCGGCGTCGTGGTCTGGAAGGGCAGCGCAGTGGGCGATCGTCTCGATCTCGGCGACCGAGTGCTCGCCGATGGCGCGCTCACCGGTCCGCGCTCGCTGGGCGCGCACCAGCGCTGGGGCGGCTGGGCCAAGTACGCCGTGGCGCCCGTGGAAGCGCTCCTGCGCATCCCGGGCAAGCTCGACTTCGATCAGGGCTGCAACCTGCTCGGCAACTACGAGACGGCGTATCACTGTCTGATCGCCCGCGGGCGCCTCGCGGCGGGCGAGACGGTGCTGATCCTGGGCGCGTCGGGCGCCACGGGTCTGGCTGCCGTGCAGATCGCCAAGCTGAGCGGCGCGACCGTGATCGCCACCGGACGCTCCCACCAGAAGCTCGCGCTGGTCGCGCAGCACGGCGCCGATCACCTGGTCGTGACGGAGAGCGACGGCGCCGGCGTGAAGCCCTTCAGGCACCAGGTCAAGGCCCTCACCGGAGGCCGCGGCGTGGACGTCGTCTACGACGGCGTGGGCGGCGCGCTCTCCGTCGAGAGCCTGCGCTGCACGCGCTTCGGAGCGCGCTTCCTGATCGTCGGTTGGGCCTCGACGCCGTTCGTCGCCAAGGGCAAGGGCGGACGCGGCGCTCCCAACGTGAACCAGCTGCCCACCAACCTGATCATCATGAAGGGTCTGGACGTGCTCGGCTGCCCGACCGTCATCGCCACGCTGAACGATCCCTCGATCCGCGCGCCGCGCCTGGCGAAGATCCTGGAGTGGGCCGAGCGCGGCGAGCTCCACCCGCACGTGTCGCACCGCTTTCCGCTGGCCCGGATCCACGACGCCATGCGCGCGAAGTGGTCGGGAGAGGTGACCGGCGGGGCGGTGGTGCACCCTGACAACTGACCCGACTCACTCCGAGACTTCGCCGTCGTCGCTGGCGCCCTGGGCCTTCAGCAGGTCCTTGTCGGTCAGGTAGACCGCGTTGCCGGCCTTGGGCGCCGCCGGCTCGGGCGTCTTGGCCGGGGCCCCCGTGGGCGCAGCGGCGGCGGGCGCCGCGCCGGTCGGCTCTGGGCCGCCGCTCGCGAACTCGTCGTCACCCTCGGCGGGATCCGTGCTGTCCGCCGGGGCTGCGACCGCCGGCTTGGTCGGCAGCGGGGCGGGCAGCGCCACGGAGTCGAGAAGCTCGTCGTATTGCTGCTTCACCTTCGCGAAGGCGTCGCGCTCGTCCTTGCCGATGACGCGCATGCCGTCCAGGTTCAGCGTCTCGGCGTCGAAGAACTCGCCGTTCTTCTTCGCCGTGAAATGCAGGTGCGGCCCGGTCGAGCGACCGGTGGAGCCGACGTAGCCGACGAGCTGCAAGCGCTTGACCTTGTCGCCCACCTTCAGCCCCTCGGCGAAGCGCGAGAGGTGCGCGTACCCCGTCTCGATGCCGCCGGGGTGGTCGATCTTGACCAGGTTCCCGCTCGGACCCGCCGGGCCAATGAAGCTCACCGTGCCGTACGACGAGGCGCCGACGGGAGCACCCGTCGGCGCGCCGAAGTCGGTGCCGGTGTGCGGCATCACCTTCTTCAGCACCGGGTGCAGTCGCTTCGGGTTGAAGCGCGAGGTGATGGGGGCGTCTTTCACCGGCTTGCGCCAGCCGCCCTCGTAGGGCGAACGTCCTTTGTCGTCGTAATAGCCGCGCTCGCTTTGCCCCCGGTGGTAGTAGAGGCGGAAGGGTTTGTCCTTGTCGTTGGCGCGGCGGATCTCCAGCGCCTCGATGCCGGCGTAGCGCGAGAACTCACCCAGTACCGTTATCTCTTGGGCCACGACGCGCACCACGTCGCCGCGCTCGAGGTCGTCCAGGCTCATGTGGCCGTCCAGCGCCTTCGTGAGCACGCTGGCGAGCCCGCGCTCGAGGCCGCCCTTCTCCGCGGAGGCATCGACGTCGCCGTCCACGACGAAGGACCCTTTGACCTGGGCGCGTTCGATCTTGAAGTCGAGGCGCTTGCCCGCGAGCTCGCCCGTGGCTGCCTCGCGCGCCTGGTACACCTCTTCCTTGTTCACCACGTACTCGAAGGCCTTCACGCGGGAGCTCGCCCGGTCGACGAGCGCAAGGAAGCTGTGGCTCCGCTCGCACTTGTCGAGGTTTCGGAGCTCCTTGAGCGCGTTGAACACCCGATAGGCTTCCTTCTTGTCCACTCCGGCGTCTTCGACGGCCTTCAGGAACGAGTTTGTTCCGATCTTTCCCTCGACCACTCGGGCGCCGGCCTCGCCCCTCGCGTCGCTCACGCGCCACGGGCCCGGCAGCTTCACACGCTGGCGCTTGGGAACGGCGCTCGGGGCTTCGGCGGCGGCGGGGGTCTCGACGGCAGCGCCCGCCGACGACGCCGGCGCGGTCGGCGCGGTTCCGACGCGCATCACCAGCGCGATGATCGACGCCACGGTCGCGAGCCCGAGCAGGGTCCCGAAGACCGCGATCATGTTCGGCGAGAGCGGCGCGCGAGGTCGCAGGGAGAGCGGGCCTCCGGCGACGGGCGCCGACGGTGGGCCGCCGAGCGGGCCGAGGGAGTCCAGCTCGCCGGCGTCGCGGCTCGCCTGCCCGACCTCGTCGACCCCGCCGGGGGGCCTCGGAGCGCGGGTCCGAGCGACCGCTGCGCGGGCGAGCAGTCGGGCGCGAACCGGATGCACCCCCTCGGAGCTGGCCTCGGCCACCTCCGGCGCGGGCGACGGGGCCTCCTCGACGACCGGAGATTCCGCTTCGATTTCAGGAGCTTCAGCCGGCGCACCGGGCGCGGCCGGCTCTGCGGGCGCACGTTCCCCCGAGGAAACATCCGCCTCGAGCTCGAGCTCGGGCTCCGTCTCGCCATCGTCGCGCGCTAGTGGGTCCGTGACCCGGCCGACGTGGCGTGTCCCTGAAGCCGCCACGGCCGGGGCGTAGCAGCGGCTCGTTGACGGAGCAAGCCGGCCAGGAGCAGTGATAGAGGAGGAGGCCGGACCAAGGGGTTTTTCCCCGAGCCCGAATTTCCGGGAGACTGTTCACCGAGATGGATGACCACCTGAAGCAGCTCTTGCTGCTCGGCCGCGAGCACTACCAAAACCGCGAGTACGACCGGGCCGAGTACTTGCTCCGACAGGTGGCCGACAAGGCCGACCAGTTCGCGGACGTCCACCACATGCTCGGCGTGATCGTGCACAGCCGCGGCGACTTCGCCGAAGCTGAGCGCCACTTCGAGCGCGCGGTGCAGATCAACCCGAACTACACCGAAGCGCAGCTCAACCTGATGGTCACCTACAACGACCTCGGGAAATACGACGAGGCCCGACGGCTGTACGCGCAGATGCGCAGCCGCGGTCAGGAGAAGGGCAGAGAGCTCGATCCCTTCGCCAAGGGCAAGATCGCCAACATGCACGCCGAGCTGTCGCAGGCATACCTCGATGTCGGCATGACGGTGGACGCCATTCGAGAGCTCGAGAAGGCGACGGTCCTGTGCCCGACCTTCGCGGATCTGCTGACGCGCCTCGGCGTCCTCTACCGTGACAGCGGCGACACTGCGCGCGCCAGGGAGAAGTTCGCTGCAGCCAAGGAGGCGAACCCGAAGTACCTCCAGGCGCGTCTGCTCTTGGGCGTGCTGATGCTCTCCGGCGGCGAGAACGAAGCCGCGGTGTCCGAGTTCGAAGCCGTCGTCGCCCAAGACCCGGACAACAAGAGCGCGCAGACCTACCTACGCATCGCGAAGAACCCCAAGAAGAGCGAGGCCCCGCCCGCCAAGGGCGACTGAGCGCGCCGCTTCGCCATGAAGTGGGCGCGGCTCTGGCGCCGCCTGCGCGGCGGACGCCTCACGCGGAGGCGAGCTGCCGGCTCGGTGGCGGCGGGGTTGTTCATCGGCTCGCTCCCGCTGTTTGGCCTGCATTTTCCGCTGTGCGTGGCGGTGTGCGTGCCGCTCTCGCTCGACCTGGTGACCGCGTACGTCGCCGCGAACATCTCCAACCCGTTCTTCGCGCCGTTCCTGATCGCCGCGGAGGTGCAGGTCGGCGCGCTGATCCTCGAGGGTCACTTCGTGCCGTTCAGCATCGAGCAGGCGCGCGCGACCGGCGTCTCCGGCTTCGTCGCGCAGGCCGCCGTGGGCTCGCTGGCGACGGGGACGGTGCTGGCGCTGCTCGGCGCCGCGGCCGCCGCGCTGGTCGTGCGCCGTGATCCCCCAGCGCGGGACGCTCGAGTGGACGACGCGATCGATCGCACGGTCATGCGTTACGCGCGCGCGCCTCGGGGCGATCGCGCCTACGTGGCCGCCAAGCTCGCCAGCGATCCCGTGGTGCGACAGGTCGCCGGCCTGGGCGGCGCCTTCGGCGAAGTGCTCGACGTGGCGACCGGGCGCGGCCAGCTCGCGCTGTTCTTGGTCGAGCTCGGCGCCGCCAGCAGCTTCAGAGGGTTCGATTGGGACGAGCGCAAGGTCGAGCTCCTGCGGCACGCCGCGGGTGGCGCGGGCGAGGCCTCAGTGGGCGACGTGACGAGCGCGGAGCTGGGTGCCGCCGACACGGTGCTGCTCGTGGACGTGCTCCACTACTTGCCGGGCGAAGCCCAACGCGCGCTGCTCCGCCGCGCGGCCGCGGCGCTCAGACCGGGCGGACGCCTGCTCGTGCGCGAGCTCGATCCGAACCGCGGCCTGGCGAGCCGCGTGGCCCTATGGGCGGAGCGCCTGGGCACGCGGGCCGGGGTGAACCGCGGTGCCATCCTCACGCTGATCGAGCCGGCGACCCTGCACGGCGAGCTGGAGTCGCTGGGACTCTCGCCGACACTGGTGGCGCACCCGGACGGGAAGAGCTCGCCGAACTACCTGATGGTCGCGGAGCGACCGGCCGAGAGCTCCGCGTCCCCGGCTCGGTCCTCGAAGCTCGCCACGTCGGCGTCGAGCACCTCGGCCAGCGCCTCGATGGCCGCGCGGGCCTCGACCGCCACGTCGGGCTGCTCTCCGGTGAGCTCGGCCACGCTGGTCACCCCGTAGTCACGGATTCCGCACGGCACGATCATGCCGAACAGCTCGAGGTCGGTGGTCAGGTTGAGCGCGAAGCCGTGCATGGTGACCCAGCGCGAGATGCGCACGCCGATGGCGCCGAGCTTGGCGAGGTGGAGCGCGTGCTCTCTGCCGCGGAACTCGCCCGGAGACCTCTTGTCCACCCACACGCCGATCAGCCCCTCCACGGGTCCGGACGAGATGCCGTGGCGCAGCGCTAGGCGTCGCATCGTCTCGGCGAGATCCGCGACGTAGCGGCGCACGTCCTGCCGATCCGGAGCCAGGCTCAAGATCGGGTAGCAGACCAGCTGTCCCGGGGCGTGCAGCGTGACGTCGCCGCCGCGTCCGGTCTCCACCAGATCGACGCCGGCGGCCTTCAAGAGCTCGGTCGGCAAGAGCACGTTGTCGGCCTTGGCGCCGCGGCCCAGGGTGATGACGGGCTCGTGCTCGAGCAAGAGCACCGTGTCGGGGATCTGACCGGCCTGGCGCGCGGCCTGGAGCTGCTTCTGCAGCTCGTGCACGTCTTCGTAGCGGCGCCGTCCGAGCCACGCCCCGTGGAGCTGCCGGCGCACGCTCACTCCGGGATCGGCTCGCCGGCGTCGCGCATCTCTTCGCGCAACACCTCGATCTTCTCGGTGAACGTGCCGGCCGCGTCCGGGTCGAACTGCGATCCGGAGCAGCGCGTGATCTCGTTGACGGTGACCTCGTGCGGCAACGCCCGGCGGTAGGCGCGATCGCTGGTCATGGCGTCGTAGGTGTCGGCGACGGAGATGATGCGCGCGATCAGCGGGATGTCGTCGCCGGCCAGGCCGATGGGGTAGCCCCGACCGTCCCAGCGCTCGTGGTGCAGGTAAACGCCCGGGATGACCGGTTCCAAGAACTTGATCGGGTCGAGGATCTCGCGGCCGTAGACCGGGTGCTTCTTGAAGATCTCGTACTCTTCCTGCGTGAGCTTGCCCGGCTTGTTCAGGTTCATCACGCAGCCGACCTTGCCGATGTCGTGCATCAAGGCGGAGTGGCGAACCACCTCGATCTGGTCTTCGGACAGCCCCAGCCAGCGAGCCAGCGCCACCGAGTAGATGGCCACGCGCTCGGAGTGGCCGGCAGTGTAGCGATCCATCTTGTCGATGGTGCGGGCCAGGCTCTTGATGGTCTGCTTGAACGTCGCCTGCAGGTCCTCGTAGAGGCGCGCGTTCTCGATGGCCGCCGCGGCGCGCGAGGCCAGGATGCTGAGCAGCTTGCGCTGGCCTTCGTCGAAGCGCCGGCTCGAGGTCAGCGACACCACGCCGATCCAGCCGATTAGCCGCTCGCGCATCTTCATCGGCACGACCGCCACGCTGGAGACCGGACGGCTCGGCAGCTCCGCGAACAGCTCCGCCGCCCGCGCGTCGTGCTCGACGATGGGGCCTCCCTGCTTGAGCCGCGAGACCACCGCGTCCGGCTTGAAGTGCCCGATGGACTCGTCGCGCGGCAGGGGCGCGGCGCGGGTGGCGCTGCGCTCGAAGAAGCTGCCCTCGCCGTCGTCGAGCCAGGTCGAGACGACGTCGGCGCGTACCTCGTGCAAGCTGTTGTCGGTCACCGTGGCGATGACCTCGTCGAGCGAGAGGCTCGCCGCGATGGCCTCGCTCACTTTGTACAGCGACAGCGCCTCACGCAGCCGGAGGTTCTCCGCCGCCAGCCGCCGCTTCTCCAGCCCGCGCTGGACGATGTGGATGATCTCTTCGACCTTGAACGGCTTCAGGATGTAGTCGTAGGCACCACGCTTCATCGCGTCGATGGCCGTCTCCACGGTGCCGAAGCCGGTCATGATCACTGCGATGGTATCGGGGTGAGCGTGCGACAGCTCCTTCAAGAGCTCGAGCCCGCCCATGCGCGGCATCTTCAGGTCGCTGATGACGATGTCGTAGCTGGCCCGCGAGAGCTCCGTCACCGCCGCGGAGCCGTCCTCGGCCGTGCGCACGACGTAGCCTTCCATGCCGAGGAAGTCGGCGAGGATGTCGCGAATGA
This sequence comes from Polyangiaceae bacterium, assembly GCA_015075635.1. Lineage (NCBI taxonomy): Bacteria > Pseudomonadati > Myxococcota > Polyangiales > Polyangiaceae > Polyangiaceae bacterium. The sequence goes on along the minus strand of JABTUA010000003.1, from coordinate 166,723 downwards.
ACTTTTCGTCATCGACGACGAGAACGCGGGGTCTCTCGTCGAGCGGTCCGAGGTCGAGCTGTGACATCGCCGAAAGCGGGCTCTCAGCGTAACAGAATCCGGCGCCTAGTCGCCGATTTCTCCCGCCCGTGCGTTCCGGAAACCCAGACGTTGCAGGACTGCAATGAAGTCACCCGGAAGTGGGCTCGAAACCTGGATGGGAGGGCCGCCGGTGGGCTGCCCGAGCTCGAGCCGCTCGAGGTGCAAGAGCTGGCGGTCGAGCCCGTGTTTCTCCTCGAAGTGTCGGTTCGTGGGCCCGTGGCCGTGGCGAGCGTCACCGATCACGGGGTGCCCCAGCCCCGCCATGTGGCGACGAATCTGGTGCTTCCTGCCCTCGCGCGGCTCGACGAAGACCAGGCTGTGGCCGCCGGCGACCTCGACGCGCCGGTAGCGGGTGTGTGCCGCGCGAGCGCGCCCGGCCTCGAGCAGATCGCGGTTCACGGCGCCCTTCGCCCGGGTGACGCCCCGCACCAGAGCCAGGTAGCGCTTCTGGGTTCCCTCCCCCGTGAAGGCGGGCTGCCAGCGTGCCGCGCTCTCCCCGTCTCTGGCGAACACGATCACACCGCTGGTCTCGAGGTCGAGCCGGTGCAGCGGCACGGCTCGCTCCGCGCCCGGCAGCCGCCGCACGCGCTCGAGCAGGCTGAAGGGGTGCTCGCCCTGCGGCGTGGTCGGCTCGTGCGGCGGTTTGTCGATCACGATCAGGTCGCCGTTCTCGAACAGCACGCGCGGCGACGGGCGCGGCCCGGGCTCCAGGAGCGCGAGCGTCTCGACCTGCTCGGACAGCGGAATCATGTCGAACGGGCTCAGCAACCGCGGCGAAAATCCGAGCACCAGGAATGCGTCGAGGTCCCGCGCCAGCGTGTCTGGAGCGCACGAGACGTAGGCGACCGCTTTTGGCTTCGCCGAAGCCACCGCGGCACGCGCGCGCGGCCCGAGCCCGCGCCGCGGCGGGTTGACCACCACGGCGTCGACTCGCCCCTCGGCGCGCACGAGCTCCGCGTCGTCGGCGATCACCGCGAGGCCGGCGCCGCGCGCGGCGCGCGCGGCGGGCGCGAACGACTCCACCAACGTGACCTCTGCGCCGGCCCGCGCCAGCATCAGTCCGATGGCGCCGGAGCCACCATACACGTCGTAGACTCGGCGCCCGGCGAGCGAGCCCAACGCCGATCCCAGCGCCGCGCGAATGGCTTGGTGCAAGCGCGCCGCCTGCCCGCGATGGGTCTGCACGAACGCGCCGGGGGTGGCTCGATGTGCCACGCCGTCGATCTCGTCGGGCAGCTCGCTGGCTCCGGCGACCGTGCGCGGCGCCCCGCCCAAGAGGCGCGGGCCCGACCCGCGCACGCTGAGCGCGACGCCCGCCACTTTCGGCTCGCGCTCCATGATGGCCCTGGCGGCGACGGCCGCCTCGGCGTCGGTGCCGGCCCGGCCGCCCTCGACGATCAACGTGACCAGCAGGCGCACGCCGCCGGCCCGGGCCTCGCGGACGTCCACGCCCGAGAGCACGCCGCCGTCGGCGCGCGGCACCAGCAGCTTGCCGGCGCCAGCGGGTGGGTTTCGGCAGAGCTCCCGGAGCGCGGCGACCTCGGCCGCGACCTCCGGCGTGAGCACGCGACACTCCGGCAAGTCGAGGACCTCGTGGCCCTCGGCGGCGTAGAGCCCGATGGCCCCGCCAGCGCCGACGACCAGCTTGGCGCGCACGCGGTACCCGCTGACCGGATCGGCTGCCACCATCGCCCCCACGGGCAGGCGAGCCAGCGCGGGAAAGCGCGCGAGCGCGGAGCGCAGGGTGGCGAGCTTCTTCTCCAGCTGCGCTGCGTAGTCCAGGCCAATCAGTGGGCAGCCCGTGCAGCGCTCCGCGTGCGGGCACTCGACGCGCATGGGCAGGCGGGGCTCAGCCCAGGAGCCCGCCGAGCGCGCGGCGCGCGGGCGTCGGGTCGTGGCTCTTCAGGTAGGCCAGGTTCAGGCCGTTCACCAGGGCGTGAGCGGCGATGGGACCGAGCAGCGAGCCGGTGATCTGGAAGATTGAGCCGAGCAAGAGCCCGACCGCGGTGGCCCAGGCCATCCAGACGAAGCGGCTGGGCCCGCGCACCTGGTGCAGGAAGCCGAACAGCACGGCCTGGAGCAAGATACCGATCCAAGGCTGGAGCAGCCCACGGAACAGCAGCTCTTCGCCCAGCGCGCTGAGCAGCGCGAGCGCGACGATGCCCTGCGTGCTCATCACGCGCGCGACCGGACGCAGCTCCCGGTGCAAGCGGCGCGCCCACTCGAAGCGGGCCACGCTGAGCCGCGTGGACATGACGATCAGCGCGCCCACCGTGAGCCCCATCATCACGCTGTAGGTGTGGCGGGCGGGCTCGGCCAGCGAGAGCAGCGGCTCGGGGTGCGAGAACGGAGAGCCGGCACGCAGCACGACCGCCACCACCGCGGAGAGCGCTCCGAGGAAGGCGTAGGCGAGCGCGAAATGGCCCCAACGCAACACGCGGGGACTATGGCACAGCTCGGCCGACCCGGCACCGGGCAGCGGCTCGGCTTCCGGGCCCCCCGGGTTTGTTGCTAGGCTCGCCGCCGGGTGGCCAAGAAGGACGATCCGCCAGAGGTCCTCGCGCGTTTCCAGGCCGAGCTCGAGCTGGTCGAGATCGTGGCGAGGCAAGTCGCCAAGAGCGTCGGTCCACACGCCGAGCTCGGCGACCTGATGAGCTTCGGCCGCGAGGGTCTGCTCGACGCAGCGCGCCGCTTCGATCCCGAGCGCGGGGTACCCTTCCGCTCCTACGCCAACTTCCGCGTGAAGGGCGCCATCGTGGACGGCGTGCGCGACATGGCGCGTCTGCCGCGGCGGATCCACGCGCGCTTGCAGGGGCTGGCGGCCGGGTCCCGCTACAGCGAGGGGGCGCTCGAGGACCTGGCAGCTCCGCCTCCACCCGGCTCCAGCGCGGCGGACGCCGACCTGGCGCTCTCCGATCACCTGGCGGGCATGGCCACCGCCATCGCCATGGGGCTGGTCGCCAGCACCGCCCACGGCGAAGAGGGCGAGGCCGTGGGCATCGACCGCGGCCTGGACCCGGAGGAGGCGGCGGCGCAGAACGAGCTCTCGGCCCTGGTGCGGGAGACCATCGCCGGGCTACCCCAGGAGGAGGCGGAGCTGGTCCGCCGCCACTACCTCGAGGGCGAGCGATTCGATCACGTGGCGCGGGACCTGGGCCTGAGCAAGAGCTGGGCGAGCCGCTTGCACACGCGCGCGATGAGCCGCCTCACCAAACGCCTGCGCGGGCTCTGATCAGCCGCCGGAGCCCTGGAGCGTGGTCCTGACCGCCGAGGTCGACCGATCGACCAGCTTGGCGGCGAGGTCCACCGCCTCGGTGTAGCGGTAGATACCGGCCTGGAGCGCGATCAGCTCGCCGGCGTCCATGCCCGAATGCCGCCCCGAAGCGGCCCGCTTCACCAGCGCCTCGCCGCGGTCGATCTGGGTTCCGAGCCGCTCCAGGACTTCGCCGAAGGAGCTGCCGCTGACTTTCGGGAGGCTCTCCGGGGCCCGGGATCGAGCTCGCGGTGCTGAAGGCTCGGGCAGCTCGGTCCGGACGTTTCCGCGGGTTTTCTCGATCATGGGCCCCCTTCGGCCGCAGGCCGGCGCGAGTTTCCTGGATTCTTCGCCATAATGAGCGGGGCGTGGCCACCCGAGTCCTGATCGCGATGAGCGGAGGGGTCGACTCTTCCGTGGCGGCGGCCCGTCTGGTCGCCGCCGGTCTGGACGTGGTTGGCGTCACGCTGCACCTCTGGGACTACCCCGACGACGGTAGCGTGCGCGGCCGCTGCTGCGCGCCGGAGGACATCCACGACGCGCGGCGGGTCGCGGACGTCCTGGGCATTCCGCACTACGCCTTCGACCGGCGCGCCGAGTTCGAGCGAGAGATCGTCACGCCCTTCGTCGAGAGCTACCTCGGCGGCGAGACCCCGAGCCCTTGCGTGCGCTGTAACCGCGGCGTGAAGATGAAGGAGTTGTTCCACCTCGCCGCCGAGCTCGGGGCGGAGCGCGTGGCCACGGGCCACTACGCGCGGATCGTTCGAGAAGCCGGAGCACCTCGCCTCTGCCGCGCCCGCGACGCGTCCAAGGACCAGAGCTACTTCTTGCACATGCTCGGGAGACCCGAGCTCGAGCGGCTCGACTTCCCGCTCGGGGACTGTGCGAAGCACGAGGTGAGAGCCGAAGCCGAGCGCCTGGGGCTCCCCGGCGCCGGCAAGGGCGAGAGCCAAGAGCTGTGCTTCGTTCCCACGGGCCGCTACGATGAGCTGGTGAACGCCCGCGCCAAGGATCGACTGCGGCCCGGCCCCATCGTGGACTCCGAGGGGCGGGTGGTAGGCCAGCACGACGGCATCCACCGCTTCACCCGCGGGCAGCGCAAGAACTTGGGCGTCGCGCTGGGACAGCGCGCGTTCGTGGTGGACATCGACGCGGACTCGGCGGCCGTCCGCCTGGGCTCGCGAGAGGAGCTGCAGAGTGAGCTCGCCGAGCTCGACGAGCTGTCGCTCGCCGAGGGCGTCGGCCTGCCGCTGCGGGCCGGGGTCGCGGTGCGCTATCGCGGCGAGCCCCACGCCGCGGAGATCCGGCGGACCCCCCGAGGTGAAGTCGAGGTGGCCTTCGAGGTGCCGGTGCAGGCAGTGGTGCCGGGCCAGTTCGCCGTGTTCTACGACGGAGAGCGCGTGCTCGGCGGCGGGAGGATCAAGAAGAGCGCGCGACGGGGGTCGGCATGACCCGGGCGGCGCTCCTCGTGCTGGCAGTCGCCGCCCTGGGCTGTTCGACCGCCGAGGGCAAGGGCGAGGTCACGAGCGAGCGCCTGTACGTCGAGGACTGCTGGAACGGGAAGTTCAGCCTCGACCCGACCTTCTTCGGCGCAAACCCCTACATGGACACGCAGACCATCCGCATCCAGCGTGGCGACAACCTGGAGGAGGTCTCCGACGGGCTCATCGTGCTGGTCAAGGAGGTCGGCAAGATCCGAGACGAGGCGCTGGGTCAACCCCTCAAGGTCGGTTTGCCCCCTGGCGTGAGCCCGCCCGGCGTGCCCATCAAGCTCGATCCGGAGCCGCCGTTCGTCCACCTGTCCCTGTACCTCCATGACACCTGTCACGAGCAGAACGGCACGCTCTACTCGATGAGCGGCAGCATCACGTTCGACGCCCTGTTCAGCGGTGACCCGAACGAAGAGAGCTCCGACGATCGACTTACGGAAGCGCGCTTCTCGGCGAGCTTCGCGGATCCGCGCCACGTGCTGCCGAGCGGGGACATCGACCCCGAGCGCACTAGCCAGGTCGAGGGCTGGTTCCGCTTCTACTTCCAGCGCGGGCAACCAGCGCAGCCGTTTCCATGAGGGTCCCGAGCCCCGGGGCTCGTGTCCATACACTGTCGCACACCGGTCCTCGGGCCGCGGCCCCCGAAGTCGCGTGCTAGACTCGACGAGCCGGGTCGCTTGGGTTGATCCAGCCCCCCGGGCCCGGTACGCTTCTCAAGGATTTCTGATGGTTTCCCGAGCGCGAGCCCTGCTCGTCGCGGCGTGCATCTTCATCGGTGTCACGTCGCTGGTTCTACTCCCTGCCGCGCCCGTGGCGGCGGCGCCGAAGTCGTTCGGCCAGGCCGACACGGCCTGGCACCAGGGCGAGCTGGAAAAGGCGAAAGAGCTCTACGAGCAGTCCCTGGCGGCCGGCGGCCTCGAACCCGGCGACGTGGTCATCGCGCACTCGCGCGTCGGCACGGTCAAAGCCGCCTTGAACGACACGAACGGCGCTCTCAGCGCGTTCCGCGTCGCAGCGGCCATCGATCCGAACTTCGAGCTGCCGGCGGAGAGCGGACCGAAGGCCAAGAAGCTGTTCCAGCAGGCGCGGAAGGAAGCCCAGCAGCAGGGCGGGGAGAAGCTGAGCATCACGCTGAAGGCGCCCGACACGGTCCCGGCCAGCCAGGGCTTCACCCTGGAGACGGAGATCCCGCCCGGCTTCGCGGTGCTGGTCAGCGAGGTCGTCGTGGCGATCGAGGACCCCGTCAGCGGCAAGAAGTGGAAGCGCAAGAAGAGCGCCGAGCCGTCGCTCACCTTCGACTTCCCGAAGCGTGTCGCCATGGCGGGCGCGCGGCTCAAGGTGAAGGCGTCGGCCGTGGACGCGCAGAACAACGCCTGGACGGTCACCGAAGGGAAGATCCGCGTCGAAGGGACGCGCGCCAGCGAAGGCGGAATGGACGACGAAGAGCCCACTCCCGAGCCGACCAAACGACCCGAGAAGGACAAAGGCAACGACTTCTTCGCGGGTCCCTTGCCCTGGATCATCGGCGGTGCGCTGCTGGTCGGCGGCATCGTCATCTACGCGGTCACACGCAAGCCCGACGAGGTGAGCGTCGGCTCACCGGCGTGGAAGAAGTAGCATGGCGAACGACTTGGTCCCCGGTGGTCCGCAGCGCCCGAAGCTCGGGGGGTCGTCCCCGAGCGATCGCGAGCGCCGGATGGCCGAGGGCAGCGAGCCGAGCGTTCCGTCCGGCGGCACGTATTTCCTCGGCCGCTACCGCGTCGTGGACGAGATCGGCGTGGGCGGCATGGCCAGCGTGCACCTGGCGCGCGCCGACGGCCCCGGCGGCTTCCAGAAGTGGGTCGCCATCAAGCGCATCCACCGCCACCTGGCGGAGGACGAGCAGTTCATCCGCATGTTCCTCGACGAGGCGCGCATCGCCGCGCGCATCTCGCATCCGAACGTCGCGCAGGTCTTCGACCTGGGCAAGCAACGCGACACGTACTGGATCGCCATGGAGTACCTACATGGCGAGCCGATGCGCGAGATCATGCGCGCGGTGGAGGAAGGCGGCGCCCCACCCATGGGCCCGCAGCTCGCCGCCAAGGTGATCTCCGACGCGGCGGAAGGCCTGCACGCCGCCCACGAGCTCCGGGACAAGGACGGCAGGCTCCTGAACCTGGTCCACCGCGACGTCACCCCGCACAACCTCTTCCTCACCTACGACGGCGCGGTGAAGGTCGTGGACTTCGGCATCGCGAAGGTCACCGGGAGGCTCTCGACCACCCGCGCTGGTACCCTCAAGGGCAAGCTGGCGTACATGAGCCCCGAGCAGGTCCAGGGGGTCTCCATCGATCGGCGCACCGACATCTTCGCCCTGGGTGTCGTGCTCTGGGAGCTGACCACGGGGCGGCGCCTGTTCCGGATGGACAGCGACCTGGAGACACTGGAGCGAGTGCAGGCGTGCGTCGTGCCGCCTCCGTCCAGCATCATCGACAACTACCCGGTCGAGCTCGAGTCCATCGTGATGCGGGCGCTGGCCAAGGACGCGAACAAGCGCTTCGCGTCGGCCCGCGACATGTCGCGCGCGCTGCAGCAATACGTGATGCGCGCCGGCGCCTTCGTCGGGCCGGAGGAGATCGGCGCCTACGTGAAGCACGTGCTCTCCGATCGCTTCCAGAAGCGTGAGGCGCACCTGCAGTGGGCGGCAGAGGTCACTCAGACGGTTTCGCTCGAGTCGCTGGAGAACGCCCAGCCCCCCGTTGGAGAGGACGGCTCGCTCCTGACCTTCGAGTCCGACGTGCAGGAGGTGCCCCGCGGTCCGCGGCCCGCGGCGGGCGCGCCGGTGAAGACCACCGGACCGACACCCGCGGCGTCCCACGCGCGTGCGGTCCCCGCGCCGCTGCCACGCCCCGCGCCGATGCCGGCGCCTCGGCCGCTGGCCGCCACCGCGCCCATGCCGGCGGCTCGGCCTCTGCCCAAGTTCGAGACTACGAGCCAGACCGGAACCGAAGACCTGCTCGAGCCGGAGGAGGACGACGAGCTCGCCAAGACTCGCGTCGTCAGCCCGCAAGGGTCGTCACCCCACGCGGCTCCGCCGCCTGCCGCGGGCGCCCCGCCCAAGCCGACCATGCTCGGCCTCGGGCCGCCGCCCGGCGTCACGGCGCCGCTGCCCGCCTTCGGCTCCAGCCCTGCGGCCGCGCCGCCGCCGGCGTCGGGCATCATGCACGACTACGGCGCCGAGGACGAAGACCTGGTGACGACGGTGATGGACACCGAAGAGGAGTCCCACACCATCAGCACCGTGCACGAGCCGGCCAAGAGCCGCCAGCCAGCGCCGAGCCCGGACGACGCCATCGTGGTGGCGCCCACGCTGCTGATGGGTGAGCACTCGTCGCCGCACATGCCGGGGATGACCTCGCCGCCGCAGGGCATCGGCTTCCCGGGACCGTCCTACGCCGCGATGCAGACGGCGGCGCCGGCGCTCCAGACTGACGCGCAGCAGCAGCGCTCGAGCGTGCTCATCGCCGTCATCGCCGCCGCGACCACGCTGATCGCGCTGACCCTGACGGCGCTGGTCGTGCTGAAGATCACCGACAGCCCCAAGGAGCGCCCGGTGACGACGGCGACCGCGACGGTGGCCCCGACGCCGGCGCCGAGCCCGACCGTGGCGGTTGGCCCGACGCCCGCGCCGACGCCGACGTCGGCGCCGGTCCCGGTCCCGACAGCCACGACGGAAGCGGTGAACCCGGACAGCTTGCCGAAGGAAGGCGCCGTCGCCACCGCACCAACGGCTACTACCACCCAGAAGCCGGTCGGGCCCGCGCCGACACCGACGCCGACCCCCACCCCCAAGGCCACCGCGGTGGCGACGCCGACGCCGACCCCCACGCCCACCCCCACACCCGGCAAGGGTGAGCCCGGCTACCTGACCGTGATGTGCGTGCCCGGCTGCGACGCGGTCTCCGCCGGCGGACGAAGCCTGGGCCCTTCGCCGGTGGTGCGCGCCGCTCTGCCTCCTGGCACCCATGGGGTCGGGCTGCGCAAAGGCGCAATCAAGAAGTCGCTCAGCGTGACGATCGTGTCTGGGCAGACCACCGCTCGCCGCGTAACGATGGAATGAATCATGAGGAAATTGGGCTCGGTCGCCCTGGTGCTCTTACTTGGCTCGGTCTTCTCGTCTTCGTGCGCGAAGCAGCGCGCGGTGTCCATCGAGCTGCTCGACGCCTGTAGCGGCAACGGCACTTCGTTCCGCGAGGCAGCCGACTTCGTTCAGTTCGCCGTGTTCCCCAACGCCTGCCCGGGGGACGACAAGCTGGCGGCTGGCGACACTCGCGAGGCCAACAAGACCTGGACCGTGGCGGCAGACGCGGCGCTGCCCGATGTCGGAGAGCTGCCGCAGTCCACGTTCGGCTTCGCGGTCATTCTGCGGGACAAGGACTGCACCGTGCTGGGCTACGGCTGCACTGAGGCCGATCTCGAGAGCATCAGCGGCGTCAAGATCGCCGCCTGCGACTGGTCGAACCGGGACGACCCGAAGGAAGCCAAGTGCAACTGCCAGCTGCTCAAGGGCGGCGGCTGCTTCCCGCCCACGACTTGCCAGACCGGCGCCTGCAAGACACCCGCTACGCCAGATCCGGGCGGATGCAGCCTGGTGATCGACAAGGCGGGCAAGCTGCCGCCGCCCATCACGCCCACGGCCCTCGTGTCGGGTCCGTCCGTGGTGGCCACCGACGACGGCTTCGTGATCGGCTATCGCGACCAGGACGGCGACGCGCTGCGCGGTGTGCTGTCGTTCCTGAAAGACGACGGCGAGATCGCGCCCGCGCAGATCTTCGACCTCGGCGGCTGCTCGAACAAGGAGCCGGTGGACGGCACGGGCATGGCCTACGCCAAGGGCTTCGGCATGATGACCGCGAGCCTGCCGGACTGCGGCAAAGGCGCCGGCGCCGTCTTCATTCCCTTCTCCTCCAAGGGGCAGGTCGACCAGGCCTCCGGTCCGCGCAACGGCGCCTTCAAGGAGCTGTGGATGGCGCAGGGAAACCCCCTCGCCCCCGCCGCGACCGAGGGTGAATGGGAGCTCATCTACCGCGTGTTGACGGACACCACGCCGGTGGTCGAGCGCGTCGTGCTCCAGGGTGCGGTGTTCAAGACCGTCGTGCCGATCGCGCGCCCCTTCGGCGACGCCGACATCCCCTACGCTCAGGTCGCGACCAGCCCGCAGGTGCGCGCGTTCCTGGCACCAGTGCAGACCGACGGCGGCAGCGTGACGCTGGTCAAGGTAGGCGACCGGGCCACCGACACGCTGAACCTGTCGGCCGAGTTCTCGCTCCCGCAGGCGGCGCCGTGGGCAGCCCTGACGGCTTGGAACAACCGCGTCGCCGCGGCGATCCCGGCAGGAGCCGGCATGACCGTGCAGGCCGCGGAGTACCTCAGCGGCACCGTCACCCCCAAGGCGCCCTTCGTGGTCGGTGCAGGTACGGTCCAAGGCGGCGCTCTGACCGTGTTGCGCAGCCATCTGTTCGTGGCGCAGGGCCGCGCCGGCGGCATCACGGTACACCGGCTCGACGGCGCCGACGGCAGCCTCTCCGGCAAGCCCGTGGTTTCGATGGACTTCCCGGTCTCGCTCGGTCCCAACAACCTGACGACCTTCGACGGGACGCACATCGCCATGGCGGCAGCCCGCGAGCGCGTGGTCGTGACCTGGGTCTCGAAGTCGAAGCTCGCCAATGGCGACGCGACGGGCGGCTGGGCAACGCTCAGGTGCAAGGATTGATCACGGTCGTCGACGAGCGCTTGCGCCGTGAAGCGAGCGCACTCGAGCTCCGCTTCACCTGCGACCACTGCGCGCACTTCGCCAGCGACCAGCGCGCCTGCGGCAACGGCTACCCGGTCGCCGCACACTACGGCGTCGACCTGGCTCGGGTAGACGAGGTCACCTTCTGCAAGGACTTCGAGCTCGCATGACCCGCGCTCGGCGGTCGCACCCGCCGACCGTGCTCAAGCTCGTGGAGCGAACTCTCAGGACCGAGTGTGGGCTGCCCAGAGGTGCGCGCATTCTGCTCGGAGTCTCCGGGGGCGGGGACTCCCAGGCCCTGCTGCACGCGCTCGCGCGGCTCCGAGAGCGCCTCGACTTCGAGCTCTTCGCGCACGGCGTCGACCACGGTCTGCGCAAGGAAGCCGCCCTGGAGCTCGACCTCGCCGAGGAGCTGGCCCGCGCTCACGCCGTGCCGTTCCAGCGCTCGCGGATCGCGGTCTCGCCGGGCGGGAACCTGATGGCCCGAGCCCGCGCGGCCCGCTATCGGGAGCTCCGTCGCGTTCGCGACGCCGCCGGCGCCGAGCTCTTGGCCACCGCGCACCACGCCGACGATCGGGCCGAGACCTTTCTCCTGCGCCTGCTCCGTGGCTCGGGTCCGCGGGGCCTCGCCGTGCTCCCGCCGCGGACCGGCGACCTGCTGCGTCCGCTGATCCGAGCGCGCCGAACGGATGTGCAGGCCCACCTCGGGCGGCACGCCATTCGGTTCGCCAGCGATCCCAGCAACGACGACCCGCGCTTCGCGCGCACCCGGGTGCGCAACGAGCTACTGCCGCTGATGGAATCCCTGTCGCCCCGCGTGGTGGAGCACCTGAACGCGCTCGCCGATCAGCTCGCTCAGGAATCACCCCCCGAGCTGCGGGGTCCCGACGGCACCGCCATTCCGCTCGGCCGAGCCCAGACCCGGGCGTTCGTCCGGCTGCTGGGGAAGCCAGACGCGCACGCGCAAATTTGGCTGGCGGGGGGGCTCGCGATCCGCCTCGACCCCAGCTCGGGCGCACCCCAGATCGTAGGGGCGACGCCCAGAGGGGCTGCCAACAGGCGGAAAAGTGATTAATCACCTCTCGTTGGCCCGAACGACTGATACCGATCGGTCCCCGGGCCGTCCAAATCGACGACCCCGCCTCTCAATCGTATGCTTCCCCATCGGGCGCTCGGCCCGCGGTCACCCGCCTGAATTCTGCTATTCGTCGTCTTCTCGTCTCGAGGTCCAAGAGTGAAACAGCCCCACAAGACCCTCCTGCTCTGGGTCGTCCTGATCGTCGCCTTCCTGGCCATCTGGCAGTTCCTGAGCCCCGAGGGGCCGCAGAAGCAGCCCATGCCCTTCAACGAGTTCATCGCGCTCGTGAAGGCACCGAAGGACCAGCGCCACGTCGAGGCGGTCGAGATCAAGGACCGAGAGTACGTCTTCCAGATCAAGAACCCGACCTCCAAGGGACCGGTCGAGCGCGGCATCAGCATCGGTCCGGCCAGCGACGAGATCGCGACGGAGCTCCTCAAGTACGACGTCCGCATCACCTACCAGAAGGACGAGTCGAATCCGTTCCTGACGACGACGCTGACCATCCTCCTGCCGATGCTGTTCCTGCTCGTGCTGTTCTACCTCTTCATGAGGCAGCTCCAGGCGGGCGGAGGCAAGGCCATGAGCTTCGGCAAGAGCCGGGCTCGCCTGCTGAACGAGTCGCAGAACAAGGTGACGTTCGCCGACGTGGCCGGCATCGACGAGGCCAAGGACGAGGTCGAGGAGATCATCGCCTTCCTCAAGGACCCGAAGAAGTTCCAGAAGCTCGGCGGGCGCATCCCCAAGGGCGTGCTCATGATGGGCCCGCCCGGCACGGGTAAGACGCTGCTCGCCCGGGCCATCGCCGGCGAGGCCGGGGTGCCCTTCTTCAGCATTTCGGGCTCGGATTTCGTCGAGATGTTCGTGGGCGTGGGCGCGAGCCGCGTTCGCGACCTGTTCGAGCAGGGCAAGAAGCACGCCCCCTGCATCATCTTCATCGACGAGATCGACGCCGTCGGCCGGCACCGCGGCGCTGGCCTGGGCGGCGGCCACGACGAGCGCGAGCAGACCCTGAACCAGCTGTTGGTCGAGATGGACGGCTTCGAGTCCAACGAAGGCGTGATCATCATCGCCGCGACCAACCGCCCCGACGTGCTCGACCCGGCCATCCTGCGCCCCGGCCGCTTCGACCGCCGCATCATCGTCCCCCGCCCCGACGTGCGCGGGCGCGAGGGCATCCTGGCGGTCCACACCAAGAAGGTGCCCCTGTCCACCGACGTCGACCTCGGCATCCTGGCGGCGGGAACTCCCGGCTTCGTCGGCGCCGATCTCGAGAACCTGGTGAACGAGGCCGCGCTCCTGGCGGCGCGCCAGGACAAAGAGGCCGTCGCCATGCAGGACTTCGAGCTGGCCAAGGACAAGGTCCTGATGGGCAGCGAGCGCCGCAGCATGGTGATGAGCGAGGCGGAACGTCGCACGGCGGCCTGGCACGAAGCCGGGCACACGCTGGTCGGCAAGATGGTCGAAGGCAACGACTCGGTGCACAAGGTCAGCATCATTCCGCGTGGAGCCGCGCTGGGCGTCACCCAGTTCCTGCCAACGGAGGATCGGCACCTGATGACCCGCAAGCAGACGCTGGCGCGCATCGCCATGGCGCTCGGAGGCCGCGCGGCGGAGGAGATCGTGTTCAACGAGATCACGACCGGCGCCCAGGACGACATCCGGCGCGCGACGCGGCTGGCTCGAGCGATGGTCTGCGAGCTCGGCATGACCGACAAGCTCGGCCCGGTCGCCTACGGCGAGAACGAGGAGAGCGTGTTCCTCGGTCGCGAGATGACCACTCGCCGCGAGGACTACTCCGAGGACACCGCCAAGGAGATCGATCAGGAGCTCCGGCGCATCGTGGACGAGCAGCACCAGCTGGCGCTGAGCGTGCTCACCGAGAACCGCGACAAGCTCGATCGCCTGGCCGAAGCGCTGCTCGAGCGCGAGACCCTCGACTCCCAGGAGATCACGGCCGCCATCGCCGGCGAGCCGCTGCCCCCGCGGGAGCGGGTGGTGATCCCGACCTGGAGCGACAAGCGCTCGGCGCGCGACAAAGAGAAGAAGCGCCCTGCCAGCATCTTCGGCGCCCCCAAGCCCGCGACCAGCGGCTGAGCCGTTCTTGTCACTCAGTGAGCGCGTCGGAGAACTTGCGCCACGAACGCCACTGCGCCACGAAAGCCACGAGAAAAGTAGCAGAAGAAGAACATCTTGGTGTTCAAACCCGAGATCGCTTCGCCCCCTGCGATGCTCCTGTTCCCCCGAGCGCTGATCCCAGCACGTCAACCGACCTGATCAGGGCTTCCGGGTCGGAAGGGCCCTCGTCAGTTTCACAAGACAAGAGCAACCGCGGCGTCCCTCTCTTCCTACGGGGTCCCCGCTCGTCAGCCCGACCAGCCCCTCTCCGGTCTCCTCCGAACACGGAAATCTCCTTCTTCCGCGGCGTCGCGGCGTCGCGGCGCAACTCTCAGGTCACTCCGGATCGCAGACGCCGTCGCAGGTCGGTTCGACCTTGCCCCCCGGTTTCAGGAAGCGGCTGAGCTGCTCGCGGGCCGCGGGCAAGCGCCGCACCGCCTCGTGCACCGGGTTGTTCGCCACCGGCGGAATGGCCTGCACGCCGGGCTCCGGGTCGATGTCGAAGTCGAACTCGACGATCGCCGAACCGTCGATGGCTCCGGCTTTCGCCTCGACGCCCCAGATGTCCCGCGGCGCGGGCGCGAGGGTGGGCAGACCCAGGGAGCGCGCGAAGATCTCGGCGGACAGCGGCGGCACCGAAGGGTCGCCGATGCCGATCTGCATGAGCAGGCGGCGCTCGGCGGGCGAGCCGGGCAGCGTGCCCGAGAGCAGGCGCGAGGCGTAGAAGATCGGGTCGATCCGGTCGAACGACAGCTGCGCCAGGTAGCTCACCCGCTGCTGGTCCAGCTTGCGCTCGAAGACTTCGCCCATCAGGAGCAGGAACAGGTTGAACGGCTGGGCGCGGAACATCATGAACGAGAAGTTCGCGCCACCAACGCCGAGCGCCGCGCGCTCGATGCTGGGCGAGAGCGCCACGTAGCTCGCGCCCAGGATGTGGCCCAGGCTGTTGCCGTGGAAATAGAGCCTGGTGGGATCGTAGGCCGGCCCCGCCGGAGTCTGGAGCTCGGGGGCCATGCCGAGGGCGGTCTGCGCCAGCGCACCCACCACGATGAAGTTCGCCATCGCCTGGTGCAGGCGATCGGTGAAGCGCATCAGGTTCTGGGTGTCGCCGAGCAGCGCGTCGGTGACCTTGATGCGGTCCTCTTCGCTCATGCCCACCCAGTTGGCGCTGACGACCACGAAGCCCTTCTCGTCGGCCAGCTCCGCCGGGTGCCCCTCTGCTTCCGCCCGCGTGCCGAAGAAGCCGTGACCGTATTGCAGCAACCGCGCCGGGGGCGAGCCGGGCGGCCGGGTGCCGACGCTGGGCGGGATCAACACGGTGAAGGGCACGTCCACCTCGCCCTTCGGCACGACCTTGCCGCTCGCGTCGCGGCTGAGCGCGGCGTAGGGCGCGTCCTTTTCCACGTAGAGCGGCACCTTCACGCTGCCCTCGATTTGCCGCCAGATGTGCGGGCCAACGGCGTCCTTGCTGGAGACGATGCTGAACGCCGGGGGCTTCTTCAGATACTCGAGGACGTCGGCGCGAACGGCGAGCATGTCCCCGATCGCGTTCTCCTCGGTGCGCGTGGTGAAGTCCCAGGCCAGGAGCAGGTCCTGCCGCGTGACTCCCAGAGCGTTCAGGGGCGGAAAGATCTCCTGCTCGTAGCGGGTTGCGAGCGGGCCCAGCACGGGATCCCCCGAGGTCTGCCGGTCGCGGATGCGCCGGAAGCCCTCCGGGGCCACGTGCGGCGCGCCGCTCGGATCCGCGAGCTTCTGGATTGCCACCACGTAGCGGCGTGCGTCCGCCAAGCGCACCAGCGGCCGAATCACCAGTCCGCGATCGTCGTCGGACTCCGCGCGTGGATCCGTCTCGGCGAAGTGAGGCACGGCCTCGCCGGTCTCGGTGTCGACGAGCAAGGTCGCGCTCGCTGCGTTCAGGGACTTCGAGATGTCGTCCGTGTGGAACGTGAGCCCGCTCGAGCCCACGCTGCCCGGCAGGTAGAGCAGGATCTGCGAGCCGGGCGAGAAGCCGTCGCTCGGGTGCAAGAGCGTGAGATCGACCAGCTCGCCGTCCGCGTTTCGCGGCGTCGCGGCTTCGGTCAGGGCGACCCGGTGGCCGCCCGGCAGCGTCTCGTCCGGCAGGCGGTAGAAGTCCGAGGGGAACGGGAGCATGCAGTCCCACTCGGCGGAGATGGGGCTGCAACCGGCGGGGATGTCGAGCGGCTCGCCCTGCTCCGCCTGGTCGTCGGAGCCGCAGCCGCTCAGAAACAGCCCCAGAACGACAGCCCAACCACCGCGCCTCACGCGCTCTCTCCTTCCGCGAGCTGGCGCGCCCGCTCCAGCAGGGGCTCGCGCTGGTTCAGCTCCGGGTTCTCGATGACCTCGTCGAGCAGCGCCGCCAGCACCTTGCCGAGCCCGGGACCTGGCTTCATCCCGACGATTTCCATCAGGTCGTGACCGTTGACGGCGAGATCCCTGGCGCTCATCGCCGCACCGGCCGCCATCAGCGCGGCGACCCGCTGCTTCAACGCAGCGAGGTGGTCGAGGTCCTCACTGGCATCGCGGCCCTTGCCGAGCACGTCCGCGCGGTTCAGCTCGTACAGGTCGGCTAGCAGCTCCGGTGAAACGCGCCGGATCCAGCGCCGCACCGCCGCGTCGGACCAGGAGTCGTCGTAGCAGATCAGGTGGTGACGCACGAGCCCGACCACGCGCTCGCGCTCGTCGTTCGAGAAGCGGAGCCGGGCGAGCAACGGCTCGGCCATCTCCGCTCCGATGCGCTCGTGCTCGTAGAAGGTGTAGTCGTTGGTCTTCTCGCTGAAGGCACGCGAGCGCGGCTTGCCGATGTCGTGCAAGAGCCCGGCGACTCGCAGCACGGCGCTGGGCGGGCAGGCGTCCAGGCAAGCCATGGCGTGACCCCAGACGTCGAAGCTGTGGTAGCGGTTCTGCTCGCAACCCACGGACTCGAGCAGCTCCGGAGCGCTGATCGCCAGCATGCCGTGGTCCTTCATCACCTCGAAGGCGCGGCTGGGGCGCCGGGCCTTCATCGCCTTCATCCACTCGTCGCGGATCCGCTCCGGGCTGACCTTCGCGTAGCTGGAGAGCGAGGGCTCGATGGCGCGGGCAGTCTCCGGCTCTATCTCGACCTCCAGCGTCGCGGCGAAGCGCGCGGCTCTGAGCACGCGCAGCCCGTCCTCCGCGAAGCGCTCGGCCGCGTTGCCCACGGCACGAAGCACCCCCGCGCGCAGATCGTCCATGCCGTCGAAGGGGTCGATCAGCGAGCGCTCGAGCGGGTCGTATGCCATCGCGTTGATGGTGAAGTCCCGGCGCGCGAGATCCGCCACGATGTCGTCGACGAAATACACGGAGTCGGGACGCCGGCCGTCGGAGTAGGTCGTCTCGCCCCGGAGCGTGGTGACCTCGTAGCCGACGTCGTCGAGCAACACGGTCACCGTGCCGTGCTTGATGCCGGTGGGGATGACCCGGCGGAACAGCCGCATCACCTCCTCGGGGAGGGCGTTCGTGGCCACATCCCAGTCGTTGCGGACCGCGGCGTCGGCGTGGCCGCGTGTCTCGGCCAAGACCTGGTCCCGCACGCATCCCCCCACCACCCAGGAACGATAGCCGGCCTCCCGGAGTCGCTTGCACAAGCCGCGCACCGCGTCCGGCAGCGAGCGTTCGAGCAGCTCGCTCACGGCACGCACCTCCGCGCGCTGGGCATCACTTCCACGGGTCGACGATCGCCGGGTCCCCGCCGCCCGTCTTGCCGCCGCCCGTCTTGCCGCCGGCCGGCTTCTTCTCCTCGGGCTTCTTCACCGGTGGGATGTAGCGCACGCCGGGAATGCGCACGAGCTTCACCGACAGCTTCGCCTCGGAGGTGTCGACCGTCAGCTTCTTCGGCCTGAAGCCGTCACGCTTGATCTCGACTTCTTTCTTCTCGCCTTCGGAGAGCTCGAGCACCACCGGGCTCTGCCCGAGGCTCTCGCTGCCGAAGAACACCTGCGCGTCGATGGGCTCGATGGCCAACACCACCTGCTTCTTCGCGGCCTTCGGCGGCTCCGGCGTCGGCTCCGGCTTGGGCGGCGGCGGCGCGACGCTCGCCGTGGGCTCGGGCTTCGCGGTGCCCTCGGAGCCGAAGGCGAAGATGCCGCCGACGATCCCCACCGCGGTGAGCACGCCGGCGATGCCGGCGTAGAGCGGCCACTTCGAGCGCACCACCCCGAGCTCGAGCGGCGACGCCGGCATCGGCGCGGGCATGCCTGCCTGCACGCCGGTCTTGAAGTAGTCAGCCGGCACGTTGAACCCGCCAGAGCGGTTCATCATCTCCGGCACTGCCGCCGGGATCGCGCCGGCGCGGAGCTTGTCCAGATCGGCGAGCACCTCTTCCATCGACTGGTAGCGCTGCTCCGGACGCTTCGAGAGGCACTTCAGCACGATGGCCTCGAGGCCCGGCGGCACCTCTTGGGGCTGCGGCACGAGAGCGCGGATGGGGACCGGCGCTTTGTACATGTGCTGCGTCAGGATCCCCATGAAGTTGTCGGCGTCGAACGGGACCTTGCCGCTGGCCAGCTCGTACAGGATCACGCCGTAGGAGTAGATGTCCCCACGATGATCGACCGGCGCGCCAGCGGCCTGCTCCGGCGCCATGTAGTGGGGAGTTCCGAACACGGCCCCGGCGCGGGTGAGCCGCCCCTCGGTGCTGGTCGAGACCTTGGCGATGCCGAAGTCGAGGATCTTGACGAAGTCCTTCTCTCCACCGCGGCTGATCAGGTGGATGTTGTCGGGCTTCAGATCGCGGTGAACGATGCCCGCGGTGTGGGCGGCCGCCAGGCCTTCGGCCAGCTGTCGCGCGATACTGACCAGGCGTTCGACCGGCACCGGCTTGCCGCCTTCGACGATCTTCGTCAGCGGATCCCCTTCCAGGAACTCCATCACGAAGTAGGTGGAGCCGTCCGGCAGGAGCCCGAAGTCGCTGATGTCGATGATGTGCGCGTTGCCGATGGCCGACGCGGAGCGCGCTTCGTTGAGGAAGCGCTCCGTCACTTCCTTGTCGCGCGCGAGATCCGCTCGCAGCACCTTCATCGCCACCTTCTTGCCGATGATGGTGTGGGTGCAGCGGTAGACGACACCCATGCCGCCTTCGCCCAAGATGCGTTCCACGCGGTAGCGGCCGTCGATGGTCGTGCCGATGTACGGGTCGGTGCGTTCTTTCTCGGTGGGGACGCGCGTGACCTGGCTGGTCTCGAACTCGATGTCGACCATCGAGGAGTTCACCACGGTGACGAGCTTCAGCGGCGCCACCTGGGGCATTCCGCCCGACTCGGTGGGGTGCGCCGTGGCGGCTTCCGCCACCGGGCTCGGCACCCGTTTTTCGCTGCCCTCGCTCATCCTGGGCGGTTCCGACGAAGCTACGCTACGGTCCAATCTTACTCCACTTTTCGGGACGTGCTGAGCCGAGGGCGCCCAAAGTGGAGCACTGGTCAGGGGTTCATCCGCCGGGGCACGGGGCGGGCCCACGTAAGGGCGCGGGAATGCGCGGGTAGTTTGAGCTGTCGTCCGCAGCGCACCGTCTGCTACATGGGCCGCCAAGATGGGATTCCCGCTGGAGCTCGCCGTCCGCTACATGCGCTCCAAGAAGCGGGCTTTCGTCTCGGTGGGGACCATCTTCGCGGTGCTCGGGGTGGCCCTGGGCGTGGCGGCGCTGGCGACCGTGATGAGCGTGACCGGCGGCTTCCGCGCCGAGTTCCGCGAGAAGGTCCTGGGCGTGAACGCGCACGTCCTGATCCTCAAGTACTCCAGTGACTTTCGCGAGTACCGCGAGGTGATGAAGAAGGTCGAGGATGTGCCGGGCATCACCGGCATCGCCCCCTTCGTGATCAACCCGATGATGGTGACGCACGGGGAGAAGACGGCGACCGGCGTGCTCTTGAAGGGCGTCGATCCGGCTCGCATGCCGACCGTGCTGGACCTGCCGCGCCACATCGTCGAAGGCAACGTCGAGGGCCTGCGCCTGACCGACGCGAAGCCTCCGGAGCGGCGGCGCAAGAGCTTGTTCGACGACCCCACGCCGGCGCCGAAGAAGAGCGGCGCGGACGGGGGCAAGAGCCCCTTGATGCTCGAGATCGAGAAGGAGCTCGCGCTCGCCGACGACGCTGGAGCTCCCAGCGGCGCCGACGCCGGAGCGGCGCGGGCCGATGCCGGCGCCCCTTCGGAGAGCGACGCCGGGGTGAGCGAGATCGACGACGAGCCTCCCGAGGACGAGCTCGACGGCGGCGCCCCAGCCGGCGCCATCGAGCCCGACGGCGGGTTCGGCAGCGAGCTCCCGGACGAGGATCTGCTGCCGGCGGACGTGGATCCCGATCCCTGCCGAGATCCGGAGAGCGTGAAGAAGCTGCCCGGGATCATCGTGGGCAAGACCCTGAAGGAGAACCTGAAGCTCGAGCTCGGCTCCTGCGTGCAGGTGACCTCTCCGACCGTCGGATACGCCTATTCCCACGGCGCCGTTCTGGCCCCGGTGGCCAAGCAGTTCCGCGTCATCGCGGTGTTCGACGCGGGCTTCGACCAGTACGACTCGAAGCTCGTCTACACCGATCTCTACGAGGCCCAGGTGTTCGGCGATTCCGGCGACAGCGTCACCGGCATCGAGATGAAGGTGTCCGACATCGAGGCGGCCCGCGACGTGGCGCGAAAGCTCGACGAGCGGCTGGCCGACGGCATCTACCACACCATGGACTGGGAAGAGCTGAACCACGGCCTGTTCACGGCGCTGCGCATCCAGCAAATCCTGATGAGCCTCGTCTTGGCGCTGATCATCGTGGTCGCTGCGTTCACCGTCATCGCCACGTTGATCATGGTGGTGCTGGACAAGAAGAAGGAGATCGCCGTGCTGAAGGCCATGGGGGCCAGCGACGGGGACCTCTTGCGCGCGTTCCTGTACCAGGGCGCCATCATCGGCCTGATCGGCGCCACCATCGGCCTCGGCCTCGGCCTCCTGTTCTGCAAGGGGCTCCTGGTCTACGGCTTCCCCTTGGACCCGAAGGTCTATTTCATTTCGCGGCTGCCGGTTCAGGTCAAGCCGCTCGATTTCTCGCTGGTGGGTGTGTTCGCGGTATTGGTCTGCCTGCTCGCCACCGTCTGGCCGGCGATGTACGCGGCGCGGCTGCGCCCTGCGGAAGCCTTCCGGGAACAGCAGTGAGCGTCAGCCGGGCCTGCCGCCGCCCCTGACCGACGGCGGCGGCATGTGGGCGCGCCGGATCAGCCCGAGGACGCGGGCGGCGAGCTCGGGCGCGCGGAAGGGCTTGCTCACGAAGTCGTCGGCTCCGGCAGCGAACGCCTCGACGATGTCGCTGGTGGAGGAGTGCGCTGTCAGGAACAACACCGGCAGCCGGTTCATGCGCGGCTCCTTGCGCAGGCGCCGGCAGAAGTCCACGCCGCTCATCCCCGGCAGGTTCCAGTCGAGCACCATCAGGTCGGGCCGGAACTCGCGCAGCGAGTCGAAGGCCTCCTCCGCGCTTGACACGGCTGCCGCCTGAAAGCCCGCCGCGCGCAGCATGGCGCAGACCACGTTCTGCAAGTCCGAGTCGTCGTCCACGATCAGGACGCTGGCGTCCTCGGGCGCCCGGATCTCGAAGGCCGGCAGCGGCATGCTGGGCGGTGGGATGGTGGGCGGCTCCATCGAGTTCGCGAACTGCCAGAGCCTCGACCAGTCCCGATCAGTGAACGCCAAGCGCAGGCCGTCACCGCGATCGACCACGCAGGCCGCCACGGCGGTGGTGTCCTCCCCGACGCAGAAGGTCGCCAGCACCCACTCGCCGTCCTTGAGGCCGTCGGTGCAAGGCAGCTCGAGCTCCTGCTCGTCGCCTCCGACTTCCATCTGCAATGCGAGCGCCTCGAAGCTCTCGGATTGAAGGACGATGCCCCTCACGGCCGCGGGAGCCTAGCGCGCCGTCCCGAAACGGACCAGCTCTCGACAAATCCGCGAAATCCGGGGGTAGACTGCCGCCGTGACCACCCGACGCCTCGCCCTGGTCCTGCTCGCGCTCTCCGGGACGAGCTGCGGCGCGATGAGCGACCTGCCCGACGGCTCGGACAGCGTTTGCCAGGCGGTGAGCGCGGCAGAGCCGCTCGAGGGGGCGGGTCACGTCCCGGACTGCTACCCGGTGAGCTACCAGTCGAACCCGCCCTCGTCGGGCCAGCACTACCAGAACTGGGCGGCGCACGGGGCCTACCGCGCTGCGCTTCCCCGCGGCTTCTGGGTACACAACCTGGAGCACGGCGCGGTCGTGCTCGGCTACAACTGCGCCGACGGCTGCCCGGACGAAGTGGCCGACGCCGAGCAGTTTCTGGAGGGGCTGCCCGCGGATCCGAGCTGCCCCGGCGGGCAGCGCGTGTTGCTCTTGCCCGATCCGCTCCTCGACGTGCGCTGGGCGGCGAGCGCCTGGGGCTTCACGCTGCGCGCGGGTTGTTTCGACCCAAACGCGTTTCGTCGCTTCTACGACGAGCACTACGCCAAGGCCCCGGAAGACGTCTGCTCCGAAGGCATCGAGCTACGGCAAGCCGACGGCACGCTGACTCTGCCTGCGAGCTGCGGCGAGTGATCAACGGCGCACGCGCCACGCCGAGAGCGCCACGTAGGCCGAGCCGAGCACCACGAGCGCCAGCGTCGCGGTCCATTGTGGCATGGCCAACACGGGCTCGGCGCCGAGCAGGTTGCGGACGTGCCCCCGGGGCCAGAACAACGCGGCGGCTCCCGCGCTCGCGCCGGCGATCCAGTCCACGAGCAAGACCACGCCGCGCCCGCCTCCGCGTTTGCCCAGGGTCGAGCCCAGGCAGAACCAGCCGGCGTAGCTCGCACCGGCGAGCGCGCCGATCCAGGCGCTCGTCAGCGTGTCGCGCCACAGCAACGGATCGGCCGGCGCCCGGACGACGCCGACCGCCAGCACCGCGATCAGCGCGCCCGCCAGGCCCAGCACCAGCGAGAGCGAGAGCGCCACTCCGAGCGCACCCGCCCGCCGGTCGCCGCCCCAGCGTCCGATGTCGCCGAGCGCCGCGTCCAGACGCGCCCCGGCGAGGGCGCGGGCGACGGTGCCGTGCGCCAAGAGCGGCAGCACGAACCCCAGCGCCACCCCGGTGAGCGCCCGATCCGCGGCCACGATCGACCCGGCGCGGCGCTCGAGCAGCGCCACCACGAACACGGACAGGAGCGCGACGCCCAAGCCGAGCAGGCTGGCCACGCTGAGGAGCCGCAGCCGGACCAAGCGCGCGCCGGCGAGAAAGGCGGTCATGTGCCGGAGCCTCCCTCGGTGCTCGGAGGCGGCGGTGGCGCCGAAGCCGCACGCTGGCGGGCGAGCGCTTCCTCGCGCTCGCGTGCCTGGGCCGTGGCGGTGCGGAACGCGGCGTCGTAGGCCGCGCGCCAGAGCCCGGCCGTCGCCGCGCGCACCTCCTCAAGCGCCGGCAGCGCCATCCCGATCGACGACAGCGGCGTGTTCAGCGCGCGGGCGTGCCGGAGCACCGCCAGCGAGAGGCTGTCCACGTCGGCACCACGCACCCGGATCTCCCCCTGGTCCCACTCGAGGCTCGCGACCGCGGGATCGCCGACGAGCGCCCCGGCCAGCGCGCGCGCGGCAGGAGTGTGCAGCCAGAGCGTGGCGTTCGCGCCGGGAACCAGCTCCGTCGCCAGCGGCGGTCCCGGACGGCGCACGAAGCGCCCGCGGTCGAGCAGCACCAGCGAGCCTCCCAGCTCCGAGGCGTCCCGCGGGCTCGCCGTCACCACGAGCACCGGCACGCCGGACTCGGCGCGCGCCAGGAGCTCAGTCCGCGTGCGCTCGCGGCTGGCGAGGGGGCCGAGCGAGAGCGGCTCGTGAACCACCAGCGCGTGCGGCTCGACGAGCTCGAGCGCCAGCGCCCAGGCCAGGTGCCGCCGCGCCTGGGCGCCGGCCTTCTCCGGGGAGACTCCGCTGACGGCGCCGAGGCCGTGCCGGTCGAGCAAGACCCTTGGATCCGAGGCTTGGCCGCGCAGAGCGAGCATCTGCCGCACCGCCTCGAGGAGGCTCGGCGCGGCGAACGGCGACTCCTCCGCCAGCACCAGGCCGAGACGAGCGCGCACCTCGGGGGAGCGCGCCGGATCGAGACCGCCGATGCGCACCGTGCCCCGGCGTGGGACGAGCAGGCCCCCCGACACCAGCGGCAGATCGGAGCCGCCGTCGGCGGGCGTCGCGAGCACCACCGTGAGCCCAGCAGGTATCGCCAGCGTCGCGCCTTGCAGCGCGCCGGCGAAGACACCCTCGAGCTCGAGCGCGCTCATTTGAAGAACGCTCCGATCCCAAGGAGCTGCGTGGTCAGGAAGCTGGTCAGCGCGGGGACGCTCGGCACCCGGGGAAACAGCTCGTGCAACAGGTGCGGCAGGACCACCAGCGCGAGCAGCGCGGCGCGCGGCCGGTGCGGGCCGAGCGCGCGGGAGAGCCGCACGAGACCGGCCACCAGCGCCGCGATCACGCTCACGAAGCCCAGCACCCCGAGGAGCAAGAGGCCGCGAGCAGTGAGCGTGGGGACGCTGCGTGACAGCCCCATCGCCAGGAGCGCCAGCAACACCGCAGGTACTCCCACGACGCGCAGCGTGCGCCGCCCGCTCGCCAAGAGCTCCGCCGTGCGCATCGAACGCTTTGAGAAGCCCCGCGTGGAGGCGAGGTCCCGGGCCGGCGCTTCGTCGCTGCCGCGGCCCACGGCCGAGAGCGCGATGGCACCCGCCCCGAGCCAGGTGAGCCAGCCGAGCGCGTTCACCACGACCGCGTCGCCGGCGTCGCCGGAGGCAGCCCGAGCCGCAAATGGCAGCGCGATGGCGTGCCCAATCGCGACCAGCACGGCGAGCAGCTTGCCCACCTGCGCGCCGAGGCGGCTGCGCAGACAGCCGTCGTAGAACCGGATCAGCGGGCCGAGGCGGCGCGGCCTCGCTGCGAGCGGGCTCGGGGCGAGGGCGGAGTCTGGCGCGGTCACGGCCGGCGCAGCATACCTCGAACCTCAGGGGGCTTTGATGTTCCGCGCGGAGCCCGGTGCCAGCTGCTCCGTGCGCTCGATCCAGGCCGCGGCGCCCGGGTCCCGGAGCTCGGTCAGCGCGGCGGCCATCACGTATACCGAGACCGGGTCCCGAGGATCGAGCGCGAGCGCACGCTCCGCGGCCCCCACCGCGTGGCGAGCACGGCCGCGAGCGAGCTCGGCCGTCGCCAGCCAGCCGAGCGCAGCCACCGACACGTCGTCCCGAGAGCGTGCGAGCGGCGTCAAGAGCTTCACCGCCGGCTCCACCTCACCGCGCCGCAGCAGGTTTCGCGCGGAGAGGATGGTGAGGTCTGCGGACTCGGGGAAGCGCTTCGTGCCGCGCGCCACAACGTCCTCCGCCTCCGCGTGACGGCCGAGCTGCAAGAGGCTTTCGGCCAGGCCGACGAAACCCGCGGGCTCCTCCGGCGCGACCTCCATCAGCCGCTTGAACTGGATGCGCGCATGCTCGAAACGCCCGCTCTCGAAGTAGAGCCGCGCCAGGTTGGCTCGGGCCGGTGCGAACCCGGGGTCCACCTTCAGCGCTTCGTCGTAGTGCTTGGCCGCGACATCGGGGCGCCGTTCGCGCTCCGCCAGCACACCCAGACCGTGGTGCGGTTGCGCCACGTCCGGGTTCAGGCGGCGCGCCCGCGTGAGCAGCTGGCGCGCGCGGCGGAAGTTGCCGCGCTGCAGCTCCACCAGCCCCTGGTTGACCAGCGCCTCGACGAACTTCGGGTTGTACTCCAGGGCCAGCGCGAAGCGCGCGTCCGCGGTCTCGAGGTCGCCCTGCTCCAGCGCTTCGACTCCAGCGCGGTTCAGCTCGACAGCCTTGGGCGGCAATGGGGCTGTCCCTTTGCATCCCGTGAGACCCGAGATCAGGAGCCCGACGACCAAGAGGAGGGAGGCGCGCATTTGCGGCGCTCATCGGCGGCGCGGCTCTGCGGGTTTCCGATTTTCTTGGTCAGGCCAGGTAACCGTCGAATATGTCTCGCCTAACTCCAGCTCCCTGGGCCTCGAAATCCGGTTGCAGAAGGCGCCCGCTCCGTGGATGCTTCGTGCCCCATGGCGGACGACCAGGATCGCAAGAACGCGGAAGACGAGGCCGACGAGGCCGACGAGGAGCGCGAAGACGCTCCTGCCGCGCGCGACGAGGCCGACGACGAGGCCGACGACGAGGCCGACGACGAGGCCGACGACGAGACCGAAGACGAAGAGGAAGAGCCTCCGCCTCCGCCGAAGAAGTCCGCCGCCAAGCGCGCGGCCGCCACGCCGCCTGCCCCGGAGGCGAAGCGCAAGCGCCGCGCCGAGCCGGTCAAGGCGACGCTGCCTCCGGAGAAGGAAATCGCGGCGCCGAGCCGGCAGACGTTGATCATGCTGGGAGCGATGGCCGGAGCGACCCTACTCATGTGGGGCTCCGCTCGCTTTGCCTGCAACGCGCACCCGGCGCAGACGCGCAAGCCACGCGAGGTGTCCACTGCAGAGCTATCCCGCGATCCCAAGGGCGCGGCGCTGGAGCTCCAACAACGTTGGAGCTCGTACGACTTCAAGGGCGCGCTCGAGCTCGCCAAGGGTCCCATCGCCGAGGAGCTCCAGAAAGCCCAGGCCGACTGCGAAAAAGACTCCGCGGGCTGCGAGTCCAAGAAGAAGGCGCTCGCCGATCAGGCGCTGGCGACCGCAGCGTTGCTCTCGCGGGGCCCCGGCAGCGCGAAGGTGCGCGTCGCTTCTCGCGGCGGCGCCGGCGGCAACCAGACCGTGGTCTACACGCTGGAGCAGGAAGGCGCGCAGTGGAAGGTGAGCGGGCGCGGCAGCGAAGACCCGACGCCTCCCCCCGCTCCCGCGCCGACGCCGGCTCCGGCTCCGTCGGGCTCGGCAGCCCCGGCGCCCAGCGCCGGGCATTGACGGAGGCCGTTTCGGCGAGTCTGAGCGCGCCCCTCCGGGGAGCGCGGATGATGCGCCCGCGTGGCGCGAAGAATCGTGACTTCCACTGGCGACACACTCACGGCTTCTTCTTAATCATCACGTTTCGCCAGTGGATCTCCGCCCCCTCGCTCTCGAGCGCAATCAGTCCTTCGACGAGCTCGCCCGCCGCGCTCGTGTTCACCACGACGCCGTTCAGATCGATTTCGAGCGCTCCTTCCTGTGACGAGATCGAGAGCGTGTTCCACTCGCCGACCGGCCTTCTCTGTGCGGCGATCTTCGCCATGTCCGGGTCGTCCGCGCCCGGTAGCAGTCCGGGCAAGCCGAAGATGTCGCCGCTCTCCTGGTAGCTGCCCTGCACCTCCAGACAGCGCGGCCAGATCTCGTGGGGCGGCGTCAAGTAGACGAAGTAGCCGCTGTTACCCGTGAACGTCGAGTCTGCACCGGGCGCGAGGCCCGCCGGGCGTTCGAAACGAAACTCGAGCTTCATCACGAAATTCCGAAACGACTCGTTCTTGTACATGTAGCCGTTGGGCTGGCACTTGCACTTCAAGACGCCGTCCTCGACGCTCACGTCGTCCTGCGTGATACCGACGAACTCGAAACCCTCGACGCTCTCGCCGTCGAAATAGGGCACGAAACCGTCACCGGCGTCGGCGGCCGCGCTCGGCTCCTGGTTCGAGCCGCAGCCGCTCGCCGACAAAAGGAGCGAAACCCAGAGCGCAAGCTGATGCGTCAGCCGAGGGCGTGACGCCGATCCGTGACCTTCCCCGAGCCGCATCTGCTCGCTCATCCTCGCACGATCACTTGGCCCGAGCTACGGTTCGTCTCTCCGCTTCGCGCGCCACTCGAGCCTGCTCCACCCGCAGGCGCGCACGCAGCTCCGGTTTCTAGCCGGATTTCCGGATCACCAGTCGGGTCCCCGGCGCATCGCCGACGATGCGCGTGATCAGCTGGGGGCGGCCGCGGTACGCCGCGACGCGCTCCACCACGTCGAAGCGGGTCACGCTGCCGATGGGCTCGCACACCACGCCGCGCACCTCGACGCGGTCCCCCTCGCGCAGCTCGAGGCACGAGAGCGCCTGGCTCCGCCGCGCCAGCTCGCGCATCCGCCCAGCGGCGCGCTCACCCAGCCCCGCTTCGACCCGTTCGCTCGGCGCAGCCGTCACCGGCGCGATCAGGAGCGGCGCCATCGCGCAGCACACCGCGACGGGGGGCCCCTTCTCCGGCAAGACACCGAAGTCCACCGCTTCCACGAGGCGCCAAACGGGTGACTCGAGCTGCCAGAAGTCTCGCGCCACGACCGGATCGGCGTCCACGCGAGGCTCGAGCGCGATCACCGTGCCGCTCACCGAGCACAGCTCGCCGAGCGCGATCCCCTCGTCGAAATCCGGCAGCTCTTCGGCGCACAGCCCGAGTCGATCACCTCCGGTCGCGTCGCTGGGAACGCGCAGCTTCGGCTCGCTGCCGCGCGGGTCGTCCAGAGGGGTCGCCAGCCAATCGAGCGCCCGGGAGAGCCAGGATGCAGACCTGGAGCGTGCCGGCACGAGGTACGCCGCCTCGCGCACCGAGCCGCTCTGGGCGACGTGCGCCTCGCCACGCCAGTCAGAGGTCGTCAAGCCGAGGTGACCTTGGGCCTGGACGAAGACATGCCGGTGGCGGTGCATCAGCTCGACTACAGCCGCTCGGCGCCCACTTCGGCGAGCCAGCGCTCGACGTCGGCCGGCTTCGGCGCGCCGGTCGAGACCTTACGGATGCGCCCCTCTGCGTCGATCAGCACGAACGTGGGCAGAAGGTCGATGCGGTAGCTCCGCGCGAAGCGCCCGTCGTCGTGCGCCACGTCGTAGGGGATGTCCCACTTCTTCGCCAGCGCGGCTGCGTCTGCGCGCTCTTCGTCCACGCTGACGGCCAAGAAGCGCACCTCGCGCTGGCGGGGCGCCTTGGCCGCAGCGGCCAGCGTCGGCGCCGCGCGACGGCACACGCCGCACCAGCTCGCGACGACCTCGACCAGGACGGGCCGCCCGCGCAGCTCGGAGAGCTGCACGCGCTCGACTCCGCCGCTCACCACGGGGAGGGAGAAGTCGTTGGCCAGGCTGCCTGTCTCCGGGCCCGACGAGCGGCGCGCGAACCAGTACACTCCGACGCCGAGCGCGACCAAGAGGATCAGAAGGCGCAGCGAGCCCTTCTCTTGGCTCACGGGGCGAGCCACTTGCGCCCGACCGCCCAACCCGCCGCCACGAACACCAGGACCGTGGTGCCGTGCGCCAACCACAGGTGCCACGCCTCGTGCGTCGGGCACGCCATGCCGATGCCGGCGGCCCCGGCGAGCCCGCCGCACAGGCCGGCGAGCGCTCCCGACAGGCCCGGCGTCAGCGGATCCGTACGACGCCAGACCAGGAGCGTGCTCCCCGCGGCAGCCGCACCGAACAAGAGCGTGAAGAGCCCGCACACCGGCGCGTGGGTGTCCTCGCGCACGAAGCGGTCGAACGGCAGCGTGGAGCTCGCGGAGAGGGTGAGGTAGGCGAAGAACGCCAGCGGCAACCCCAAGGCCAGCGCCCAGCGTAGCTCCCGGGAGCCGCGCTTGCCCGGCGGTCGAACCAGACCCACGACCAGTACGGCCAGGTGCACGATGCCCCAGCCGGCGGCGCCGAACATCGCCGTCCGGAGCGCGCCGTCGTGATCGTCCTGGGCGAGACCCATGGCCAGCAAGGCCGCGACCACCACGCCGGAGGCCAGCACCGAGAGCATCGCGCGCTGCCAGGCGCCGAGCCCGCGGGCCTTGTCGAGCTCCTTGGTGCAGGTCTGCTTGATCGCCGCCGACACCTCCGCCCGAGGCGCCGGGGCGTCGCGCCACTCCAGGTCTGGGAAGGATTCGTCGGGGGCGGTCATCGTCGCTTGTACTCTTCGAGCCGTTCTCTGAGCTGCACGTAGCCGCGGTGCACGCGGAGCTTCAACGCGGTCGGGGTGGCACCCAGGATCTCTGAGGCCTCCGCCAGCGAAAGGCCAGTGATCTTGGTCAAGATGATCGCCTCGCGGTACGCCTCGGGCAGCGAGTCGAGCGCGCGCTCGAGCGCCTCGGTCACGTCGTTGCCCAGGCCCTCGTCGTCGCCGCGCGGCTCCGGCAGCGTGCCGTCCGCGCTGAGGTCTTCCGTCCGGACCTTCGCCGAACGGCGCTCGTCCAGGAACGAGCGCCGCGCAATGGCGATGAACCAAGGCAGCACCGGCGCGCCGCGCAGGTAGCTGCCCCGGGCGCGGTGGACCTTCGCGAAGGTGACTTGGAGGAGATCCTCGGCCCGCTCTCGATTGCGGGTCAGTCGCAGGATGTACCCGAACAGCTTGGGAGCCGCGCGCTGGTAGAGCACGTCGAAGGCGGCGGCGTCTCCGTCCACGTAGCGCTCCATCAGCTCCTCGAGCGTGGCAGCCGAGAGCGGGGTCTCGCTCACATCGAGCCCCGCCCAGGAGCTCGGTCCGCCGACGAAGCCGGCCTCACCCGATGGGGACATCTGGACCGAATGCGGCCACAGGAGCAGTTACGCGGGCGGGCCCGCCCGGGTTTCGAGCGAGCCGCCTGCCCGGCAAAGTTCCCCATCTCCGCCCGGAATTGCCCGTCAAATCAGGGTCTTGAGGTCGAGCATCTCTTCGACGTCGGGCATGATCACGAGCTCGACACGGCGGTTGGCCAGGCGGCCCTGGTCGGTTCCGTTGTCCGCCACGGGATCCGTCTCGCCGTAGCCGGCCGCGTGGAGCCGGCTGGTGTCGAGCCCTCCACCACCGCCCTTGGCGTCGGTGGAGGCCACCAGGTAGAGCAACACCCGCCGCGCCCGCATCACGCTCAGACCCCAGTTGTCGCCGAACTGTCCGCCCTTCAGCGGCTTGTTGTCGGTGTGGCCTGCGATCTGGAAGAAGCGCTTCTTCAGCTGCTCGTCGCCGCGGATCACGTCGGCGACCGCCTCCAGCACCTTCTTGCCCTCGTCCTTCAGATCGTCTTTGCCCGACTCGAAGAGCACGTCGCCAGGCAAGCGGATGACCATGCGGTTGCGGCGCACCTCGACCTTGAGGCCGAGGTTGGTCAGCTTCTTGAGCTTGTCGCGCAACAGCTCGAAGCGCTGCTTGATCCGCTCGAGCTGCTCGGCTCGCGCCTTGTACTCGGCGAGCGCCTTGGTCAGCTGCTCCAGGTTCGCGGCCAGCTCGGCCTTCTCGGTGCCGGTCTTCTGCAGCGCGGCGTTCAGCTGATCCATGTCCACGCCCATCCGCTTGAGCTGGTCGGTGAGGTCGGAGACGCGCTTCTTGGTCTTCTCGAGCTCCTCCCGAGTCTTGGCGTGCGCGGACTGCTCGTCCTTGAACTGCTTGTCCAGCTGGCCGTACTTGGCGAGCTGAGCCTGCCACTCGTCTTCGGAATAGCCGCAACCGAGGGCGGCGATCACAACCAAGCAAGACACGAAAAGGCGCTTCGGGATCACGAGAACCTCCAGATGGTCGGCGGGGAAATTCCGGCGGCGCACCGCGGGTGTCAACCTTCACGGCGAGGCGCCCGGAAAACCCTGGTCTCTTGCGGCCGCGGTGGGCTCAGGGCTATGGCACGGCGGTGCCCGAGGAGCCCAAAGCGAACGATCCGCGCGTTTATTTCGCGGCCGAGCGCACGCTCCTGGCGTGGGTTCGCACCGGGATCACGGTCATCGCCCTGGGCTTCGTGGTGGCCCGCTTCGGCCTGTTCTTGCAGCTGGTGAGCCCTGCCGCCGCCCCGCACGCCTCGGTGGGCAAGGGCGCCGTGGTCGGCACCGTCCTGGTCGGCATGGGCGCGCTCTTCACCGCGGTCGCCGGCGCGCAGTTCCTGACCTTCCTGAAGACGCTCGTGCCGGAGGAACGCCCGCGCACGCGCATGGCGCCGACGGTGTCCCTGCTGCTCGCGTTCGCCATCAGCGGCGTGGGCGCGCTGCTCTCGGTGTTCCTATGGCTCTGACTCGACCTTGGCCGTCTTGGCACGAGCAGATCGCGATCTGCCACTGAGGGCAAGACCCACGGGAATACCGGCGGGACCGGCGCACTCCCCCCGTCCCGTGTGGGGGGTATCGCCTGGCGTTTCCCGAGTGCATCTCCACGAAGGCATGGCGCGGCGTCAAACACGGGCAGCGAGAGAGCGGAGCCCGAGTCTGCTTCGAGAAGTCACAGCTCGATCTGCGACCCGATCTCGAGCACGCGGTCCGGCGGCACGTTGAAGAACGTGGCGGCGCGCTGGGAGTTCCGGTTCATGAACGAGAAGACGTGCTGCCTCCAGCGCGACATCCCGGTGCCACCCACCGGCAACAGCGTCTCGCGGCCCATGAAGAACGTGGTGTGCTCGAGGGACCAGCCCGGAATGTGGCGCTCCTCGAGCAGCGCCGGGATGTCGGGCTGCTCCATGAAGCCATAGCGAGCGATCACCCTCGAGAAGCCCTCTGGGAGCTTCTCCACGGTCACGCGCTCGTCGGGCATGATGCGCGCCTGTTCCACCGTCAGCATGGTGAGCAGGATGACCTCCTGGTGCACGGAGCGCGTCAGCGTGAAGGTCTGCATCAGGGCCGGCGGCGTGCCCTCGGCGTTGCTGCTCATGAACACCCCGGTCCCCGGGACGCGCGCCGGCCGCTCGACGCGCAAGAGCTCGAAGAAGTCGTCGAGCGGCACGATGCGCTCGCGGATCTTGTCGCCGAGCAACTCGCGGCCGCGCTTCCAGGTGGTCAGGAGGATGAAGATGGCGGCGGCGACCGCCAGCGGGAACCAGCCGCCGTGGGCGATCTTGACCGCGTTCGCGCCGAGGAAGGCCAGGTCGATGAGCGCGAGCACGAGGGTGAGCGCGAGGGCGGGCAGGAGCCCCCAACCCCAGCGCCTCCGCGCGACCACGAACGCGAGCAGGGTGGTGATGATCATGGTCGCGGTGACGGCGATGCCGTAGGCCGCGGCGAGGTTCGACGAGCTCTGGAACCCCAACACCAGCCCGATGGTCGCGAGGAGCAGCGCCCAGTTGACCAGCGGCACGTAGATCTGGCCGATCTCGCGGGCGGAGGTGTGCAACACGCTCACGCGCGGCAGGAACCCGAGCATCACCGCCTGGCGCGTCAGCGAGAACGCGCCCGAGATGATGGCCTGGGAGGCGATGACCGCCGCCATCAGCGACAGCCCCACCAGCGGGTAGAGCGCCCAGCGCGGCGCGGCGAAGAAGAACGGGTTCTGGGCGGTGCGCGGGTCCGCGACCATGAGCGCGCCCTGACCGAAGTAGTTGAGGACCAGCGCGGGCCCCGCCGCGAAGAGCCAGGTGAGCCGGATGGGCCGCGCGCCGAAGTGGCCCATGTCGGCGTAGAGTGCCTCGCCGCCCGTCACCACCAGGAACACGCTCCCGAGCACCAGGAACGCGACGCCACCGTGCTCGCGCATGAACCCCACTGCGTGGTGAGGGCTCAGCGCCAGGAGCACCGACGGGTTCCGAGCGATCTGGGTGACACCGAGCACGGCCAGGGTCACGAACCACACCAGCATGATGGGACCGAAGACCGCCCCGACCTTGGCGGTTCCCAGGCGCTGCGCCATGAACAGAATCACGAGGATCACGATCGCGATCGGCGCGATCCACGCCTCGAACGCGGTGGTCGCCACCACGAGCCCTTCGAGCGCGCCGAGCACCGAGATGGCTGGCGTGATCATGCCGTCACCGTAGAGCAGCGCGGCGCCGAAGATGCCCAAGCCCACGATCACCGCCGACGCGAGCCGCCCTTTGGCGCCGCCCTGCGCCAGCGCCATCAAGGCGAGCACGCCGCCCTCCCCCCGGTTGTCCGCCCGGAGCACGTAGACCAGGTACTTGAGCGAGATGACGATCACCAGCGACCAGAAGATCAGCGAGAGCACTCCGAGGATGTTCGCCGGGGTGATCGCCAGCCCGTGGTCGGAGTGGAAGCACTCGCGGAGCGCGTAGAGCGGGCTGGTGCCGATGTCGCCGTACACGACGCCCAGCGCGCTCAAGCAGAGCGTGAGCAGGTAGCGACCCTCCGGGGCCGCGTGGCCGCCGTGCCGCAGGCTGACCGGCGCCTGCGAGCGCACCGGTGGCGTCTCCGGCTCGGGCTCGGGCTCGGGCTCGGGTGCGGGCTCGGGTGCGGGCTCGGGCTCGGGCTCGGGTGCGGGCTCGGGCTCGGGTGCGGGTGCGGGCTCGGGTGCGGGTGCGGGCTTGGACCCGACTTCGGGCGGCTCTCGCTCGAGCCGCATCTCCGCCTCGGGCTCCACCTCCGCCGGAGGCGCCGCCGCCTCGGGCGCCACCGCCGCCGCGGGCGGATCGGGGGCGGGCTCGGGCTCCGGGTCCGGCGCGGGAGTGGGCGCAGCATCAGGCTCCGGGGCAGCGTCCGTGGCGGCCACCTGCTCCGCCTCAGCCGGACACTCTGCTTCGTTCCTGGACATGGCGGCCTGGGCCTCCGAGCTCACGCAAGAAGCCAGCCTAGTGAGCGCCCACCACCCGCCGAATAAGGACCGGCCCCGGGAGCATAAAGATTCCGTAAAGAAGCGACCCCGATCGATTCCTTACGCCGAGGGCGCCAAGCTTACCCTTTCCTTGCACGGTCCGGGGGTATCAGGGCCGTGTGGCAGCTCTAGGCCCCTACCGCACCGCCGCGCCTTCGGTGACGCGGGCCCCGGCACCTGAGCCAGCGCCGGAGTGCCCGTTGGCTCCCGTGATGTTGGCCGCGTTCGCGGCGACGACCTCGCGGGTTCTGAGCGCCCTGTGGGCACGGGAGGAGTTCGCCGCGGAGCCGACGCTGGCGTTGCTCTGCGCATCAGTGCTCGGCTTCGGGCTGCTCGCGAGGGCAAAGCGACCGCTGCGCCGGACGTAGCCGTTGGGGAATTCCGAGTACGCTTCGGGCGATGCCCGAGGCAGGACGAAGCAGCGCGAGCCGGACTCCGCCCTTCACCGGCTACCTGACCGCGGTGCTGATGGTGGCGCTGGCCACAGGGGTCGCCGCGGCGGTGTTCGGCCGGAAGATGCTGACCGACGTCGTGATGACCTACCTCCTGGGCATCGTGCTCCTGTCGATGCGCGCGCACTTCAAGGTGGCGATCTTGGGCGCGCTCCTCAGCGTGGCGGCGTTCAACTTCTTCTTCATCCCGCCGTACCTGACCTTCTCCGTGGCGGAGCTCCGTCACATCGTCACCTTCGGAGTGATGCTCCTCGTGGCGGTAGTGATCCCCAGCCTCACGCAGCGGGTGAAGGATCAGGCGGAGCTGGCTCGCCGGAGCGAGCGCCGAACCAGCGCCCTGTACTCGCTCAGCCGTGAGCTGGCCGAGACGTTCGATCTCTCCGCGCAGGCTCGAGTGGCCTGCAAGCACCTGGCGGAGGTCTTCGACGCGGACGTCGCGCTGTTCGGGCAAGACGCTGGCGCCGAGCTCGAGCTCTTGGGTGCGAGCGCCGGATTCGAGCCGGCGGTCGCGGAGCTGCCACGGCTCGGTGCCTGGGTGCAGGGTGGCTGCGCCGCCGACGGCCCACCGGGCGCTTCTGGTTACTACTTGCCGCTCCGCACCCCGGGCGGCGCGACGCACGGTGTGCTCGGCATCTACCCGCGAGACCCGGGCCGCTTCGATGACCGCGAGCAACGCGACCTGGCACGGGCCTTGGCGATCCAGATCGCGCTCGGGATGGACAGAGCGACGCTGATGGAGGAGACGCGCGCGGCGCGCCTGCGCGTCGAGGCCGAGCAGATGCGGAGCACGCTCCTCTCGTCCGTGTCGCACGACCTTCGCACCCCGCTGGCAGTTCTGAAGGGCACGGCCAGCGCCATCGCCGAAGACGACGCGGCGCTGACCCCAGCGGCGCGCAGCGAGCTCGCCCAGGCGCTGCTCGTCGAGACCGAGCGGCTCGAGCGCATGGTCTCGAGCCTGCTCGACATGACCCGCCTCGAGTCAGGTGCAGTCCACCTCAAGAGCGAGTGGCAACCGGTGGAGGAGCTCGTTGGAGGCGCGCTGCGCCGCGTAGACCGCCTGCTCGAAGGCCGCGCGGTCGAGATCGACGTGGCGGCCGACCTATTGGTGCCGTGCGACGGCGCGCTCGCCGAGCAGGCGCTGGTGAACCTGCTCGAGAACGCCGCGAAGCATACCCCTGCCGGTACCCCCATCGAGGTCGCGGCGAAGGCCGCCCCCCACGAGATCGTGATCTCGGTGTCCGACCGCGGCGACGGTCTCGCCCAAGGCGACGCCGACCTCTTGTTCGAGAAGTTCCACCGCGGCTCGAGCCGGCGCCCAGCACCGGGGTTCGGCCTGGGGCTCGCCATCTGCCGCGCCATCGCCGCGGCGCACGGCGGCAGAGCTTGGGCGGAGAACCGCGACGGCGGTGGTGCGACGTTCGGGCTGTCCTTCCCACTCGAGGGTAAACCCACCGCGGAGCGGCTACCCGAGATGACCGAAAAGGAGAATGATCGACTCGGATGACCGCGCCTGGCCCGCTGCTCCTGCTCATCGAGGACGAGCCGCAGATGCTGCGGTTCTTGCGGGCGTCCCTCGGGACTCACGGCTACCGGCTGGCCGAAGCGCAAACCGGCGCCGACGGACTGGCGCAGGCGGCGCAGCGCAACCCAGAGGTCATCCTCCTCGACCTGGGCTTGCCGGACATGGACGGCCTGGAGGTCACGCGCCGGCTTCGCGAGTGGACGCGCACGCCGGTGATCGTGCTCTCCGCCCGCGGACAGGACGAAGACAAGATCAACGCGCTGGACGCCGGAGCCGACGACTACCTGACCAAGCCCTTCAGCGTCGGCGAGCTCCTGGCACGCATCCGCGTCGCGCTGCGCCACGCCGCGAGCACCGAGCCCGGCTCGGAGTCTCCGTCGTTCGTGCTCGGGGAGCTGCGCATCGACTTCGTCAAACGGCAGGTGTTCGTCCAAGACCGCGAGGTGCACTTGACCCCACCGAGTATCGGTTGCTGTCGGTGCTGGCCCGGAACGCGGGCCGCGTGCTCACCCACCGCCAGCTCCTCAAGGACGTTTGGGGCCCGCCTTACACGGAGCACACCGAGTACCTGCGCGTGTTCGTCGGGCAGCTACGACACAAGCTCGAGCAAGATCCCGCGCGACCACGCTACCTGCTCAACGAGCCCGGCGTGGGGTATCGGCTGAAGTCGGACTGAAGTCCGTGGCAGCTCGATGACGCCTCGGGCGAACGGGTGACGCTCCGGGAAAACCTGCGCGAACGGAGGCTCCAGGGATTGCCGGGCAGGTCCCCGCCCCGTACCTCTCGATCGAGATGAACACTCGAGAGGTCCTGGCGGTGATCGCACTCGTTCCGCTCTTGCTCCTGCCGATGCTCGTGGGCACGTGCAGCGACGCGCGCGCGCCGCAGAATCGGAGCCCAGAGAGCGACATCCTCACCGCGGGGCACTGAGCGGGTTAGTTACGGACTCGGCACGGCTCCGTCACCCGGCGCCTTCAGGATCCGTCCATGCGTCTCACGCGCGTCGCGCTGTCGCTGGTGGCCCTCGCCGCCGGGTGCGTCGGGCTGTCGCAGAACGACCGGACGCGGCTACCGCCGAGCGGAGAGCGTGCGCCCGACGTGGCTCCGCCGCGCCTGGTGGTGGTCGCCATCTTCGACCAGCTCGGCGCCTCCAGCCTGGCGAGGCTCCTTCCGCTGCTGGACGACGACGGCGCGATTCGCACCGCGATGGCGAACGGAGCGGAGCACCGGGTGGCTCACGCCTACTCGGCGACCTACACGGCGCCGGGGCACGCACGGGCCGGAGTCGCAGGAATACGCCGACGCCCTGGTGCGCACGGACCGAGCGCTTGGCCGGCTGCTCCGGCAGCTCGAGGCGCTCACGCGCGTCGCCGTGTTGATCAGCGCCGACCATGGCGTCGCACCCATGCCGGAGAGCTCGGGCAAGGGCGGACGCTTGGTACCGCAGGCTCTCGTGGCGACGCTCGAGCAGAGGCTGGACGAGCGGCTATCTGAGGCAGGTGGAGCCGAGCTTCCTCTTCCTGGGCCTCGGGGACACCGACGAGTACGCGCACCGCAACGACTACCGCGGCTACCTGCGCGCGCTAGGCCACGCGGACCACGTCGTCGGCCAGGTGGCCTCGGCCTTGCGCCGCCTCGAGCGGAGTGGCCGGCGCACGACCCTGCTGGTCACCACCGACCACGGTCGGGCGGCAGACTTCGCCGGCCACGGCGGCTACGCGCCGGAGTCGGCGCAGGTCTGGCTGGTGGCCGCCGGCTGGGGCATCGAGCGGCGCGGACTGGTGAGCGCCGGAGGGAAACGTCACCTGGCGGACGTGACGGCGACCCTGCGCGCGCTCGGTGGCGTCGGTGCCCCCGAGCGTTCGAGCGACGCCCTGGCGGAGCTGCTCGAACCGGCGGACGTGCGGCTGTCCCGGAATCCGTGAGCGGCATCTGCTAGCCTGGGTGCGTGGTCCATGCGGTCCGCCAGCAGTTCACCTTCCAGGAGTACCTGGACCTGGAAGAGCGAAGCCAGGTCAAGCACGAGTTCCTGGACGGCGTGGTCTGGGCGATGGCCGGGGGCTCCCCCGACCACGCTGCCATCGCGGCAAACGTCATCGGCCTCCTGACGGTGGCGGTGCGCGATCGCCCGTGCCGCGTGTTCACCTCGGACCTTCGGGTCCGAGTCAAGGGAACGGGCCTCGGCACCTATCCAGACGTCACGGTGGTCTGCGGTCCGCTCCAGACCGACCCCGACGACCCCAGCGGACACACGATCGTCAACCCGAGCGTCGTGGTGGAGGTCTTGAGCAAGTCCACCGAGCAATACGACCGCGGCGAGAAGCTCGGGCATTACCAGCGCGTCGAGACCTTGAAAGAGATCGTGCTCCTGGCGCACGACGAGCAGCGGGCCGAGGTCTGGCGTCGCGACGGCGAGCGCTGGACGCTCGACGTCTGTCGCGCCGAAGATCCCGTCAAGCTGCCCTCGCTCGGCTGCGAGCTGTCGCTGTCCGAGCTGTACCGCGACCCCACCCGGTGAAGAAAAACCCCCACCCGCGCAGTTCACGCGGATGGGGGCAGGGGCTCCTAGCTGTGGGTCGAGGCGCGAGAGATCAGAAGCCCCAAAGCGGGGTCACTTGTCGGCCCAGTCGATCCAGGCACCGGTCATCCAGTTGCCCGACGAGTCCTTGAACGCGCCGACGAAGTTCGCGCTCGCGTCGAAGAAGCCGTCGTTCGGCGGCGCGGCGCCGGGGATGGTCGTCTGCGGGATGGGGTTCGGCGTGGCGGCGAAGCAATCGCCGAGCTTCGGATCCGCCGTCGAGTTGTTCGAGCCGCTGGCGTTGAACCAGGCGAGCTCGTCGAAGCCGCTGTCGTCGTCCTTCTTGGTGTCGGCGTTCGACCCGTCCTCGACGTAGGCGATGTTCTCGGGGTTGTTGCCAAAGAACACGCTGTTCTTCAAGCTCACGTCCGTGGCGGGCTTGTCCCGGATGTCCACGCCCGCTTCGAAGCCGCTGACCAGCGCGTTGACGATGGTGCCCTTCACGCCGCGGCGCAGGAGCATCCCGTACTGCTGCTTGGCCAGGACTGCGTTCTGGCCACACAGCGTGGCGTTGTAGACGGTGGGGTTCGTGGGCGGGGTGGCGGTGAAGTTGGTGCCGTCCGTGTCCCACTCGAAACCGTTGGCCTCGTCGGCCAGGGCCGGGTCGGACTGGTGGAAGTAGAACTGCACCTTGCCCGAGTAGCCGAAGTCGAAGTCGAGCCCGTCGTCGCCGTTGCGATAGCAGACCAGGTTCTTGGCGTTTACCGTGCCGCCGAAGAACTCGAAGCAGTCGTCGAGCGTGTTCTTCACCATCACGTTCTCGACGATGGTCTTGTTGCCGACGCCGCCCAGGGTCAGGCCGTTGATCTCGTTGTTGGCCGCGATTTCGACGCCGCCGAACTCGATGCGCACGAAGCGAATCACACCGCTGTCGTCGGCCGCGTCGCTGCCGCCGTAGGTCTCGTTGGTGGTGAGGCCTTCGATGGTCGGGTTGGTCTTGTTGGTCGGCGCCTTGCCCAGCACGATCACGCCGCCCCAGTCACCCGCCGCGCGGGAGCCCACCGGGCTCGCGCTGGTGAAGACGATCGGCTCGTCCTTCTTGCCATCGGCCATGATCTTGGCGCCCTGCTTGATGACCAGGGTGCCGAGCGAGGTCTTGTCGCCCATGATCTTGGTGCAAGCCGGGATGGTCAACGTGGCGCCGGCCTCGACGGTCACGATGCCCTTGAGCATGTAGTGCTTGTCGTTGGTGAGGGTCTTGTTCGCGGTGATCTTGCCCGTGATGTCCTCCACCGGCTTGGTGGCGCTGAGGTCACAAGTCACTCCGCCGTCGGTGCCGCCGGTGCCGCCGCCGCCCGAACCCGCCATGCTGCCACCGGAGCCGGCCATGCTTCCGCCGGCGCCAGCCACGCTGCCTCCGCTGCCGCCAGAGGTGCTGCCGCCGCTGCCCCCCGTTGCGCCGCTGCCGCCCGCGCCTCCGCCGGAGCTCGGCTTGTCGGAGTCCGAGTCGTCACCGCACGCGACGAGGTTGGGCAGCGTGACGAGGGACGAGACCAGCAAGAGACGAGACAAGTTACGCATGGATGATTCCTCCTTGGACGGGCGGGACTCTGCGCGCCTCGAGTGACCAAGAAGTGCCCCGTGCGTAACTTTCGTGTTTCGGAAGCGCGTCGCAGACCGTCACTTTCCACATGCTTGGGGATGGAGTGTGGACGGAGCGTCTCGGCGTGTCGGCTCGGTGACGGCCGTGTGAAGGACGTCGGGAACTTTCACGGCGTCGCCGTGTTCCATCGCTCGTGCGGCGCGCGCTCCTCCTTGGTCTCGGACTTCTCGGCTGCGGCGCTCGGAGCGCCGAGGCCCCGCGATCCCCGGCCGCGGCGGCAATTCCAGCGGTCTCGCCCGTCGATGCACCGACTCAGGCGGCCCCGTCGCGCGCCCGGGGACCGAACCGCTGCCTGCCGAGCGGCCCGCCCAAGGCGCCGGCGGCCGCGAAGGTCTACGCGGCGAGCACCTGCGTCGATCATCGGAGCGCCGAGCGCGCGCTCGCGCGGAAGCTCACGAAGGAGTACGACCCGACCGTCACCGGCAGCACCATTGACGTCTCGTTCGCCTGCGATCCGCTGACCGGCGAGCTCGAAGAGGTCGTGCTCGAGACCGGCTCTGGGCACGGCGGCAACCTGGAGCTCTGGCGCCTGCACCGGAAGAGCGGGCAGGCCGACTTCGACGTGCTCGGCATCGGCAACGTCGGGTACTACGCTCGGACCCGAGAGGGCGTGCTGCCCCTGCGCATCGGGCGCGGCAGCATCGGCGGGCCGGCGCTGGACAAGGCGCTCGCGACCGCGCGCCCCGCGCTCACCGCGCGCATCCGCGAGCTCGAGCCGCCGCCGAACGGGCTCTGGGGCCGTAGTTTTTCGACGTCGAGCGGCAACTTCCACCTCTACTTCCGCCTGAGCGACGGCATGCACGAGCTCGTCCGCCACTTCACCGGCTACCCGGGCAGCAGCGACCAGTCACGCTATCTCGGTCTCGAGGAGGCGAACGCCGCGATCACCCCCTTGCTGGAGAAGATCCCGCTCGCCGACGCCAACCCGAGCGAGGAGGAGCGCGCATTCTTCGTGCGCGCCTTCCTCGCGGCCGTGCCCCGCTTCGACGACGACTTCGCCTGGTGGGTGCGCGACCGCTACGTGGCGCTGGCCGAGCACCTGGGCACGCCGGAGCTGGTGCCCGCGCTGGCCGGAGTGCTCGAGAGCGGGCTCCGGGAGGCCGAGCGGGAGACCGCCACCGATCGCAAGCAGACCGTGCTCGAGCGCCGCCTCTCGCAACCGCTGGCGACCCTCGCCCGCATCACCGGCTGGGATCCGCGCAAGGACGACACTGGCGCCACGCGCGATCCCGCCGAGGTGGCGCGGGAGGTCGTGGCGGAGTGCAGCGGCAAGCCGACAGACTGAGCTACTCCGACCCGAGCTCCTCGCGCGCGAAGCGCTCGAGCTTCTCGCGCAGGGTGTCCCGGGCCGTGCGGAAGCGCGAGAGCATCTCTTCGCGGCCGAGGGACAGGTCCTTGCTGGCCGGGTCGGGGATCGGCCAGTGCAGACGGCGCGCTCGGCCGAGGAAGACCGGGCACACCTCCTCGGCGCACAGCGTGATGACCGTGCCCACCGTCGCGGGGTCGATGGTCTGCACCGACTTCGAGTGGTGCGCCGTGAGATCCACCCCGAGCTCGCGCATCACCTCGATGGCGTAGGGATTGACCTTGGAAGGCTCGCTGCCCGCGCTCTCTACGGGCACGCGGTCGCCGAAGATCAGCCGACCGAGCCCTTCGGCCATCTGGCTGCGCGCGGAGTTCGCGACGCAGAGGAACAGGATGCTCTTGGTGCCAAGGCTCATGGGTTCACGGTCTCCACGGTGCTCGGGAAGTAGCGCCTCTGCGCCCAGAGGGCCACGTTCACCAGCCCGATCAACACCGGCACCTCGACCAGCGGCCCGATGACCGCGGCGAAGGCGGCGCCGCTGTGGATGCCGAAGCTCGCGATGGCCACGGCGATGGCCAACTCGAAGTTGTTGGAGGCCGCGGTGAACGACAGCGTCGCCGACTGTTTGTAGTCGGCGCCGACGCGTTTGCTCATGAAGAACGACACGGCGAACATCACCACGAAGTAGATCAGGAGCGGCACCGCGATGCGGAGCACGTCGAGGGGAAGCTGCACGATGGTCTCACCCTTCAGCGAGAACATCACGACGATGGTGAAGAGGAGCGAGACCAGCGTGATCGGGCTGATGCGCGGCACGAAGGCCTTCTCGTACCAGTCGCGGCCCTTCGCGCGCACGAGCACGCGCCGGGTCAAGAACCCCGCCGCGAACGGGATGCCCAGGTAGATGGCCACGCTCTTCGCGATCTCGCCGATGGTGATGTTCACGATGGCGCCCTCGAGCCCGAGCCAGGTCGGGAGCAGGGTGGCGAAGAAGTAGGCGTAGACCGAGAAGAACAGCACCTGGAAGATCGAGTTGAAGGCGACCAGCCCGGCGCAGTATTCGGTGTCGCCCTTCGCCAGGTCGTTCCACACGATGACCATGGCGATGCAGCGCGCCAGCCCGATCAAGATCAGACCCAGCATGTACTCGGGCTTGTCGCGCAGAAACACGACAGCCAGCCCGAACATCAAGAGCGGGCCGATGACCCAGTTTTGCACCAACGAGAGCCCGAGCACGCGCTTGTTGCGGAAGACCTGTCCCAGCTCCTCGTAGCGGACCTTCGCGAGCGGCGGGTACATCATCAGGATCAGCCCGACGGCGATCGGGATCGAGGTCGTCCCCACGCTCAGGCTGTTCAGCGCCTTGGTGAAGCCGGGCGTCGTGAAGCCCAGCGCCACCCCGAGCCCCATCGCCAGAAAGATCCAGAGCGTCAGGTATCGATCGAGGAAGGACAGCTTGCCCATCAAGCCGGCGCTGGCGTTCGTCATGATGATGCGCTCCTTGCGAGTCCGTCGCTCCACGGCTCGAGCACGACGCGCGCAGCGTGGCCTGCAAGCTCTCCCAGGTGCGCCGCCTCGTGCGCCTTGCGCGCCCGCAACACGGGATCCGTCACCGCGAGCGGAGCGAGGGTCTGGTTCACGACCCACGCGAACGGCCTGATTCCGGCACGCCCGAGGTCGCGCTCGAGCTGCATGGCCTCGTGGATGGGCGTGGCCTCCGCCAGCGTCACCAGGAGGACGCGGGTGAACTCGGGGTCCCGCAGGCGGGGCAGGAGCTCCTGTACGGCCTCTGGGCTGCCGCTCGGCTTCTTCAGCACCTCGCGGTGGTACGACTCGGCGGCGTCGAGCAAGAGCAGCGTGTGACCGGTCGGAGCCGTGTCGATGATCACGAACCGGTCCGCGCCTTCTGCCACCGTCGCGGCGAAGGCGCGGAACACCGCGATCTCCTCGGTGCACGGGCTGCGCAGATCCTCTTCGAGCAGCGTCCGTCCCTGCACGTCCAGGTCCTTGCCCGCCGTCGCCAGCACTTCTTCGCCATAGCGGCGCGTCTCCAGCTCTGGATCGATGCGAGTCACTCGGAGGTCGGGCGGGCCGCCCCCGTGCTCGCGGACGGCCGCCTCGACGTGTGCGGCGGGATCGGTGGTGGTGAGCGTGACCGAGTGACCGAGCCGCGCGAGCTCGGCGGCGATGCGAGCGGCGAGGGTCGTCTTGCCGACGCCACCTTTGCCCATGGTCATGACCACGCCCCGACCTGGCTGCGCGAGGGCTCTGACCAAGGCATCCAGGCTCTCCCCGCGGAACGCACCGGCCGAAGCCGGGAACTGCGCCGCGCCCACGCCGGGCTTGCCCAGGCTGCGCAGTGCGTCCACGCCGACCAACCCGAACGGCAGGAGCGGCACGTCCACTCGCACGAGCCCCGCGAGCCCTTCGGGCAGCGACGCGAGCGCCATCCGGCCGCGTGCCTCCAGCGCGACCGCCGTAGCATCGCTCGGGTCGCTGGCGAAGAACACGCCGTTCACGATGAGCTGGACGTTCGTGACGCCGAGCGTCCCGAGCTCGGCGCGCGTGCGCTCGGCCTCCGTCAGCGAGGAGCGCTCGGGACGCGCGACCAGAACCAAGGTCGTCTGCGCGGGGTCGCGGAGCGCGGCGTTGGAGGCTGCGTACAGCGCCCTCTGCGGGCTCAGCCCGGAGAGCGGTCCCAGGCACGAGGTCCCGCCCACGTTCGAGTCGATGAAGCTGGTCCACGCGGCGGGAAGCTCGAGCAGTCGCAGCGTGTGGCCGGTGGGCGCGGTGTCGAACACGACGTGATCGACGTCGGCGGTGAAGGCCGGGTCGCCGAGCAGCTTCGAGAACTCGTCGAACGCCGCGATCTCGACCGTGCACGCACCCGAGAGCTGCTCCTCCATGCTGGCGATGGCCGCCGCGGGGAGAACGCCTCGGTACGGTCCGACGACGCGCTCGCGGTAGTCGCGCGCCGCCCGCTCGGGATCGATGTTCAGC
Organism: Polyangiaceae bacterium; assembly: GCA_015075635.1. Taxonomy (NCBI): domain Bacteria; kingdom Pseudomonadati; phylum Myxococcota; order Polyangiales; family Polyangiaceae; species Polyangiaceae bacterium. The sequence continues at coordinate 122,066 of JABTUA010000003.1, read as the reverse complement.
GCGGACAGACCGGGCACGCTCGGCACCGGCGTCGGCGCAGACGAGAGCTCCACGCCCAGCACCTCGTCGAGGTTCGACGCCGGATCGGTGCAAACCAGCAGCACGCGCTTGCCAGCGTCGGCGAGCCCGATGGCGGTGGCGCAGGCCGACGACGTCTTGCCGACTCCACCTTTGCCGGTGAAGAACAGGATGCGCGTCGGGCTCTGGATCAGGGTGGCCATGCGTCCTTTCAGCAGCGGCGGTGTTCCAGAATTGGTAACCGGCCCGGCGATTCAACGCCGACTTTACGCCGGATTCGGCAATCGTCGATATACGATTAGCGTAGCCAGACGTCAAGCTCGCAGCTTCAGCCACGAGCAAAGAACAACCTGGCAGGCCCTGCGCGCGGTCGCAGACGCCATTCCGCGCCGCCTTCACCGCAAGACGTCGGGAGCGACGAGGAAGAGCGCGCCGAACGCGACCAGCAGCACGCCGCTCACGCCCTTCAGCACCTTGGCTCCCCGCTCGCCCAGCGTGATGCGATGGAGGGTCGCGGCGTACACGACGACGATGAGTGCGAGCGGAACGACGTAGGCGAGATTGTAGAGCACCAGGTAGCCGTAGCGCGTCGCCGTGGACAGGTCGGTGCGCAGCGTGAGGATGCGCGTGTAGATGGCGGGCAACCCCAGCGTGCACCCGAGCTCGATCAGGTTCACCACGAACGCGAGCACGGCGATGCCCGCGAAGGCGGCCGGCAGGCTCGCGCTCCTGGAGATGCCCCGCATCCGCCGGTACAGCCCGGGCTTCGCCTTGTCGGGGATCATGAGCGACACGCCCTTCTCGAACCAGATGAGCTCCTTGAGATTGACGAGTCCCATCAGCAGCACGACGACCCCTAGCGCGACGGTGAGGTGGCGCGACAGCCCGACCAGCGCGAACACCTGCGTCCAGGCCGTCATGAAGGCGAAGTAGACGACGCCGGAGGCGACGACGAACGTCGCGCCGAAGAGGAACAAGCGGGCGCGCGACTTCACGTGGATCAAGATGCTCAAGAGGACCAGGAGCACCCACATCGCGCACGGGTTGATGCCGTCCAACAGGCCGATCATCAGCGTGAACACCGGCAGCGGAATCGCCGCTGGGTCCACCCGTCCGACCAGCGGTAGGTCCACGGTCCGCGCCTCGGTCAGCGGGCCTTGCCCCAAGAGCGCACGGATTTCGGCCTCGCTCTGTCCCTGCGCAAAACCGACCACGTAGCGGCGCCCCACGACGAAGGTGGGGACGCCCACCGCGGTGGCGCCGAGCGACCTCATGGTCTCGAGGAATCGCTCTCGGCCCTTCGCGTCTTGCCTCACCTCCACGAGCTCTATCGTCAGGTCCGGGCGCTCCTTCCCGAGCGCGGCGACGAATGGCTTGGCATCCTCGCAGTGGGTGCAGCCAACTCCCCAGAAGAAGACGAGGTGGGTGGCTGGAGGGGCAGCAGCATCGCGCTCATCCCGGGCCGTGAGCGCGTCGCTGCCGGCGTCGGAAGCGCCCGCGTCGCCCGCGTCGTCGGCGTCGTCCAGATCGCTCAGGTCGATGGGACAGCCTCTGGCGTCGAAACAATCGCCGTCGTCAGCGGCGTCCGCCGCGCCCGCCGCCCGAGCCGGGCTCACGACTGATAGAAGCAGCGCGATCACCAGGGCTTCGAGCGCTCGGCGGAGCAGCGGGGCCATCATCATGTCCCCCGCTGGTGCAAGCCGCAGGCCGACACGCCGCTAGGGCGCGAGCACGCGAAAACTATGCGCTGGGCTGGTCAGCGCCTCCGCTCGTTCCCAAATTCGGCACCGAGGAGCGCCCCATGGAAATCAAGGTTCTGCTCTGCAACTGCAAGGGCCTCTGCGATTCGTTCAAGGCCGCGAACATGAATACGCTGCCCTTCGCCGTCGAGTCCGATTTGGACGTGAAATACAGCCTGCTGCACCCGCAGCTCTGTGGCCAAGGAGGGAACGCGGTTCTCGAGGACGTCTTCAAGGCGGCTGGCCCCGACACCTACGTGCTGGTCGGCGCCTGCGCGCCGGAGACGCAGGCCAAGCTGTTCAAGCGCGTCATGCGCAACGCGGGGTTCGACGAGCGCCACCTCGTGTCGGTGGACATCCGCGGCACGGACAACGAGGGCATCGAGAGGCGTTTGAAGGACGCGGTCGCCGGGGTGCTCGAACGCGCCGGGAAGGAGTCCCAACCGGCGGTGGCCAGCTGACTCAACCGCGGCGCTTGCGCCCGAGCTCGTCGGCGACCCAGGCAAAGACGGCGACGGTGGCAGGGAATCCGGCGGTGCCCGCGGCGAGCGCCACGACTTGATCGAGCTCCGCCCGCGTGACCCCGAGCTCGAGCGCCTTACGCACGCTCGCGCGGACCGCACCCTCGCGCTGCGCGCCGATGGCGATGCCCAGCTTGACCAGCCGCGCCTCGCGCGCGTCGAGCGGGCCCGCGGCCGAGGCCTTGGCGGTCAGCTCCCAGGCCTCCCCCAGCATCGGGTACTTGCGCACGAAGTCTCGATAGGGCTTGGGCGGTTGCGGCTTCGCGCTGGTCTTCTTGGCCATCGGCGTCGCCTGAATTAGCACGGGCTCGCGCTCGGAAAGGTGAAAATTCTGCACGAGAGACGCCTCACCACTCCAGGCTTCGCGCCAGCCGAGTGAGTACACTTCGCGCCGGACGACATGTTGACCCGACGCCCGCGCTCCGGGGGGACGACCTGGTCACGCCGCCGTCTGCTCGCCGGCGGGTGCGCGCTGCTCGGCGTGCTCGGTTGCGGGCGGGAAGAACCCGACGTTCGCGTCGATCTGAGCCGGCGTGGCGAGCCGGAGCCCAGCGTGCCGGGCCCGACCCTGAGGTTCGCCGTCGGCACCATGCTGTCGCCGCGCGAGACGGCCAGGGCCTACCGTCAGCTGGGGGACTACCTCGAGTCGCGCACAGGGCACCGAGTCGAGGTCGTGCAGCGGCGCGGCTACTCCGAGACCAACGCCCTGCTCGACAACTGGGAGGCCGACTTCGGCTTCGTCTGCACCGGCGCGTACGTCGCGCTCAAGGGTCGCGCGGAGCTTCTGGCGGTCCCGGTGGTCGGGGGGAAGTCGACCTATGCGTCACTGATCGTCGCGCGTAAGAGCGACCCCGCGCGCGACGTGACGGACCTGGCCGGCGACCGCTTCGCCTACGTGGATCCCCTGTCGCTGAGCGGGCGGATCTACCCGGAATGGTTCGCTCGCAAAGCCGCCGGGGGTGAGCGCGCGCCGTTTTCGGAGACGGTCTATTCGCACTCGCACACTGGCTCGGTGGACCTGGTGACCAGCGGGCGCGTACGGGCCGCGGGCGTGGACAGCCTGATCTTCGAGCAACTCGCCAAGTCCGAGCCCGGCCGCGTCGAGTCGCTGAGAGTGCTGCATCGCTCGCCCGAGTTCGGCATTCCCCCGTTCGTCGCGGGGCCCAAGCTCACGCCCGCTCTGCGCGCGCTGCTTCGTACGGCGCTCCTCGAGGCCCACCTGCACCCCGCCGGGACGGCCGTCCTCGACGCGTTGGGCTTCGAGCGTTTCGCATCCGGAGACCCCAAGGCCTACGAGGGTGTCGCCGCGATGCACCGCGCGGTGGTGGTGGCCGGGGGTTTCGGGACGCCATGAGAGCCGTCCCCCTGCGCCTGCGCCTGCTCCTGACGTTGCTGGTGCCTCTTGCGGTCTACGCGCCGGTCACGGTCGCCATCGTGTACCGCGCCGTGAGGACGGCGATCGCCGAGCACGTCGACGCGCGCGGAGTGGCCCTGGCGAGTCAGCTCGCCGCGGTCACGGTCGACGAGCTACTGACGGGTGAACGGTACGCCGCCGAGCGGCGCATGGCGGACGTCGTGGGCTCGCAGCGCGACATCGCCTACGCCTTCGTCGTCGGGAGCGACGACGCGGTGCTCGCTCACACCTTCCCCGGCGGATTTCCCCTGGACCTGCTCGCCGCGCACAAGAGCCCACGCGACGGTCGGGCCGCGTTGCTCGTGCGTTTGGGCGATCGCGACGTCCACGATCTGGTCGCGCCCGTCCTGGGCGGCGTGGCTGGGCACGTGCACGTCGGGGTCTCGACCGAGTCCGCCACGGTGACGTCTCGTGAGGTGCTGTCGAGGCTCTCGCTGGTCGGTGTGAGCGTCGTGGTCACGGGCCTCATCCTCACCTTCGCGCTCTCGTCTCGGATCTTGCGGCGGATCCGGCGAGTGGCCGACGCCGCCGAAGAGATCGGCGAGGGCAGGCTGACCGCCCGCGTGCGCGACCCGGGCGAAGACGAGATCGGACGGCTCGCGACCGCCTTCGATCGCATGGCCGAGCGCCTCGATTCGGCGCACGCGGAGCGCGAAAGGACCTTTCAGAGGCTGGCTCACTCCGAGAAGCTCTGGGCCGTGGGGCGGCTCGCTGCCGGCGTCGCCCACGAGATCAACAACCCCCTCTCCGGTGTGCTCCACTGCGTGGAGGCCTTGCAGAAGAACGACCGCGACGAGACCAAGCGAAAGGCCTACTACGACTTGGTCGTGGACGGAGTCGGTCGCGCCCAACGCGTGGTTCGCCAGCTCCTCGAGTACTCGAAGCAGCACGAGCTCTCGCCCACGGAGGTCGAGCTGGGCCTCTTGGTCCCGAAGGTGCTCGAGCTCCTGGCGCCGTCCTTCGAACAGGCGCGCGTGCGGCTCTCGTTCGACAGCCAGCCGAAACTCCCGTTGGTTCGCGCCGACGTCCATGCCATCGAGCAGGTGATCCTCAACCTGGTGCTGAACGCCATCGACGCGATGCCGAGCGGCGGAGACCTCGACGTCAGCGTGCGTCGCCGCAAAGACTTCGTGATCGTGCGCATCGAGGACGACGGCTGCGGCATCGCACCGGAGTCCATCGGCAGGATCTTCGATCCTTTCTACACGACCAAGTCTGGCGGTGGTGGCTCCGGCCTGGGCCTCTCGGTCAGTCTGGGGATCATCGAGCGCCATGGTGGAACCATCGAGGTAGAGTCCGAGCCGGGCGCGGGGACCGCGTTCGAGGTGATCTTGCCCCTGGCCGGGCCCGACTTCCTGGATGCCAGAGAGCCGAGGGCACCCGCGTCATGAACCGACCTTCCGTGCTGCTCGTGGACGACGAGCCCCTGATTCGCATCGCGCTCTCGGACTCGCTGGACGAGTCCGGGCTCGCGGTCGCGGCAGCGGCGAACGGCGCCGAGGGCATGAGGCTGATCGGCAGCCGCCACTTCGACGTCGCGGTGCTCGACCTGAGGCTGCCGGACATGAGCGGCCTCGACCTCTTGCGCGAGCTGGGGCGCCGCGGCGCCAGCACGGACGTGGTGATGATCACCGCGCACGGAGACATACCGGCAGCGGTCGAGGCGATGAAGCTGGGCGCGCGCGACTTCCTGACCAAGCCCTTCGAGACGGCCACCTTGCTGGAGACGATCCAGCGGTACCTGAAGGTACGCCTGGCGAAGAGCTCCAGCCTGACGCTCGCCGCGCCGGAGCCGGTGTGTTGCGGGATGGTCGGCGGGTCCCCGCCCATGCAGGAGCTCTACCGGGTGATCCGCGCGGTCGCGGACGGGGGAGCCACCATCCTGATCACCGGCGAGACGGGCACCGGCAAGGAGCTGGTGGCAAACGCCATCCACACCTGCAGCGTTCGGTCGAAGGGACCGCTGGTGAAGCTGAACTGCGCGTCCATCCCGGAACCTCTGTTCGAGTCGGAGCTCTACGGCCACGAGCGCGGAGCCTTCACGGGGGCGGACCGGCAGCGCAAGGGGCACTTCGAGCTGGCCGACCGTGGCACGTTGTTCCTGGACGAGGTCGACGAGATCCCGATGTCGCTCCAGGCCAAGCTGCTGCGCTCGATCCAGGAGAAGGAGGTGCAACGCCTGGGCTCCGCGACCCCGACCCGAGTGGACGTGCGGGTCGTCGCCGCGAGCAAGGTCGATCTCCTGGGCAGGGTAGCCGCGGGTCGGTTCCGGGAGGATCTCTACTATCGCCTGGCGGTGCTGCCCATCCGGCTGCCGCCGCTCCGCGAGCGCGGCGAGGACGTGCAGCTCTTGGCGGAGCACTTCCTGTGGTGCGAAACCCGCGACGCAGGCAAGCCAGCGAAGACGCTGAGCGGCGCCGCACGCAACGCGCTCGGCGCGCATGACTGGCCAGGCAACGTCCGCGAGCTGGCGAACGTCGTTGCGCGCGCCGTCGCCATGAGCCCCGCAGAGTCGATCGAGCCCGCGCACCTCGGCCTTGAGGCGAGCTCGAGCCCGACCCCGCGGAGCACCCTGTCCGACTCAATCCAGGCCGAAGAAGACCGGCGGATCGACGAGGCGCTCGCCCAGACCAACGGTCGGAAGGCGGAGGCGGCAGAGTTGCTTGGGATCAGCCGGAAGACGCTGTGGGAGAAGCTCAAGCGGCGCGAGCCACGCTGAGCGCGCTGAAGTTTCCGTTACCCGTGGGTAACGCCGGGCGCGCGCGCGTCCGACGTCCGTAACGTGCCTTGCGCGCGGAGACGCGCTTTGTCGCTGTGATCTGCGTGGCACGCCGCCTGCACTCGCGGGCGCGTCGGTGAACGGAGAAACACCATGACGAGGCGACACGTCGAGCTACTCTGCCTGGCCACGCTGGTCTCGAGCCTGGCGGCTTTCGCATGTGACGGCGACCCTGGCGCGAAGGGAGCCAAGGGGACCAACGGCGACTCGGGCGCGCCAGGTCCGGCTGGCGAAGCGGGTCCGCCGGGCGAGGCGGGGCCGCCGGGCGAAGCGGGGCCGCCGGGCGAAGGTGGGCCGCCCGGCGACGGCGGCGTCGGGGGTGACGGCGGAGTGGAGCCCGACGCGGGGACGACCGCGCTCCTGATCCGAGTCATCGACCGCGAGACCCGGGCGCCGCTGGAGAAGGCGGACGTCAGCCTGGAGCCGAACGCCGCCACTGGCACGACCGACAAATACGGCGAGGTCACGCTGGCGGTGCCGGCTGGCGTGTACGAGGTCTCCGCGACCTCGGCCGCGGTGAGCATCACCACCGACACGGTCGCGCTCGACACGCAGCTGGTGGACTCGCCGCAGGAGACCGTGGTGGTCAAGCAGGGCGAAACGACGAGCGTGAAGGTGCGCGTGCTGCGCTGGGACCCGGGCGAGGTGAACCTCCACGCGATCCACAAGCAGGCCACGGCCATCTACAAGACGGCGAACTGCAAGGTCTGCCACACGGACATGCAGGGCTTCAAGACCACCGGCACCGCGAGCCCGCCGCTCCTGCCTTTCCACGGTCTCAAGAAGCACTCCGAGCTCGACTGCCTCTCGGGCTGTCACAGCGCAGTGGAGGTCAACCCCGGCGGCTGGGGCAACAGCTCCGGATGGAGCCTCCGCAAGCAGGTGGACGTCGCCAAATGCTCCGTCTGCCACGGCAACTACCCGGCGACTTTCCCCTGAATCTGGAGGACTAGAGTCATGTCAGGCAAGAAGCTTCCGACGCTCCGGGCACAAGAGGCTCAGAACTTCACCAAGGCGATCGAGCGCGCCGCCAAGTTCAGGATGAACCGGCGCAACTTCTTCCGAGGTTGCGCCGTGGGCTCAGCTGCCGCCGTATCGGCGCAGCTGGTGAACAAGAACGGAAGCCTCGGCGTGAACGCCGCCGAGGCCGCCGAGTACAAGGACTACTCGGCATCCGGCGCCTGGATCCCCAGCGGCTGCAACATGTGCGGCGGGCAGTGCGGGATCGAGGTCTTCGTCGAGAACGGCGTGGCGAAGAAGATCGAGCCGCTGAAGACCAATCCGAACAACGTCGCCAACGTGAACGGCGCGGCCCCGAACGACTTCTTCACGCAAGCCCAGACCGGCGGCGATCTGGGGAGGCTGTGCTGCAAGGGCAACTCGGGTCTGCGCTCCCTGTACGACCCGGACCGGATCAAGACACCGCTCCGGCGCGTGGGCCCCCGGGGCTCCGGTCAGTACGAGCCCATCACCTGGACCGAGGCCATCTCGGAGTGCGCGATGCGGCTCAAGACCATCAAGGCCAAGTATGGCGCTTCGTCGCTGGTCTGGTTCAGCGAGGACCACTCGTTCACCCACACCCAGTCGAACTTCTGCGACGCCTTCGGCTCGCCGAACTACTCGAATCACGCGAACCTGTGCGACACGTCGCGCAAGAGCGCGTTCAAGAGCGTGCTCGGCAACGATCGCCCGCTTTCCGACATGGAGGGCGCCGACACGATGCTGATCTTCGGCTGGAACTTCCTGTCCGCGATCAAGTGGATCCACCTAGCCGCCATCTTCTCGCGGGGCATGTCCAAGAAGGCCTCGGACGGCGGCGACAAGCAGTTCATCTACGTCGACCCCGTGTTCAACACCACGGCCTCCAAGGCGACGCAGTGGGTCTCGCCGCTGCCCGGAACCGACGGCGCCTTGGCGCTCGCCATCGCCCGCCATGTGATCAAGAGCGGCAAGTACGACGACGCCTGGGTCGCGAAGTACACCTACGGATTCGAGGAGTTCGTCAAGTACCTGGACGGCGACGGGACGTACGACAGCGTGGTCAAGGACTCGGCCTGGGCCGCCGGCATCACCGGCATCGCCACGGCGGAGATCGACCAAATCGCGACCACCCTCGAGAACGCCTACACCGCGGGACGCAAGATCCTCATCGACAGCTGGAGCGGCCCGGGCCACCACACCAACGCGACTCAGGGCGGTCGGGCCATCGCCTGCCTGCCACTCCTGTTCGGCGCCGTGGACGCCAACGGCACTCTGCGCTTCCCGCGCCGCGCCAGCCCGAGCAACCTGAAGCCGACCTTTCCGCCCAAGGACAAGTGGCGCGTGGACGGCCGCGACGACGTGACCATCTCGGGCGTCAAGTACACGAAGAAGTACCTCTACAGCCACGGCTCCGGGATCTACGTCGAGACGATCAACCGGATGCTCGAGCAGAAGGACTTCCTGGGAAATCCATACCCGATCAAGGCGGCGGTGATCGTGTTCCAGAACCTGGTCATGAGCACCCCGAACGCGCAGAAGGTGATGGACGCGCTCGAGATGATGGACTTCATCGTCTGCGTCGACACGCACCTGAGCGAGACGGCGCTGATGGCCGACATCATCATCCCGGGTGCGAACTACCTGGAGCGCTTCGACTTCAACGCCGTCTGGGGGACCTTCTACGCCGTGGGACTGCGGCAACCGGTGGTGAAGAGCTGGGTCGGAGGCCGGCCGGAGGCGCAGTTCGTCATCGACCTCGGCAAGGCCATGGGACTGGTGGGGTTCGGAGACCAACCGGGTAAGAACGACAACGACGAGAACTGGCTGAGGACCGAGTGGGAGAGCTTCATGGCGACCGGCAACGGCGGCCAGCCGTGGGCCAACCAGATGAGCTGGGCCGACCTGAAGAAGAACGCCGTCTGGGTGGAGACGGGCCCCGCCGGTGGCAGCAAGACCGACTCGTACAAGTCGGCCAAGACGTTCGACACCTCGACCATGAGCGTGAAGAAGAACACCGCCGGCACCGCGTCGGTCAGCTACACCGTGCTCCAGGGCACGAGTGCCGTCGGCATCGTGGTCGATCCGACCAAGGTGGTGGACCAAGGAGGCGGTAGCTACAGCCTGCCGCAGGGCGAGCCGTTCCAAGGCGGTTTCGCGACGCAGACGCGCTTCGCTCAGTTCTGGGATCCGCTGCTCGCGAGCGCGTGGACCGGAGCCATAAAGCCCGGCAACGTCACGGTCACCGGCAACGCCAACTACCACCCGCTGCCGTATTACGTCCCGCCCATCGACGTCCCGACCTCGGCGTACCCGCTCTACTTCCTGTCGTGGAAGGAGGTCGAGCACACCCACACCCGCACCTTCAACAACGGCTGGCTCTTGACCCTGCGCGGTGAGAACCGCCTGATCATCCACCCCATCAAGGCCACCGCGCTGGGGATCGGTGAGAACGACCGAGTGATGGTCGAGTCGCCGGACGGCCTGGTCGAAGCGCGCGCGCACGTCGCGCCGATGATCCATCCGGAGTGCGTGGGCTGGGTCCGCGGCTTCGGCCACTGGGCGCTCGGCAAGAACGCCATCGGCAGGGGTTCGCACGACGGCTGGCTCTTGAAGGGCCGAGCCGAGGTCCACTCGGGACAAGCGGTACACAAGGAAGCCGCGTGCCGGGTCTACAAGATCGGATGACGCGCGAAGGAGACCGACCATGCCGCAGTACGGATTTCACCTGAACATCGCGAACTGCATCGGCTGCCGCGCGTGCGAGGCTGCCTGTGCACAGGAGTACGACCTTCCGCCCGGGCTGATGCGGCGGAGGCTCTTGGTCCACGACTCGCTGGTCGGCGGCAAGCCGGCCCGGCGCTTCGTGTCCATGGCCTGCAACCACTGCACGACCCCGGGATGCCTCAACGCCTGCCCGGTGAAGCGTTACGCCAAGGATCCGAACACGGGCATCGTTTACATCAAGCCGAGCAAGTCGGAGGACCCAGTCAACGGCGTCGATTGTATCGGCTGCCGGCGCTGCGAGGCAGCCTGCCCGTACGGCGCGCCCCAGTTCGACGCCGAGCTCGGCATCATGGACAAGTGCACGGGCTGCCTCCACCGCATCAACTCGACCACTCTGCCCCAGGAGAAGCGCATCCCGGCCTGCGTACTCACCTGTTCTTCCCGCGCGCTGCACTGGGGCGTGGTTGCGACGGATCTGGCGGACGGCGGCAAGTACGGCGAGGCCAAGACCAAGCTCGGCTCCGCGCCGGACATCGCCGACCCGAGCTACACCGACCCGAACATCCGCTTCTCGTCCAAGCGTTGGTGAGACGCGCCTTGACAACGCCGGCCCAGGGGCGACTCTTGGGCATGCTCGACGCGCGGGGCCTGGTGATCGTGTTCGGACTGGCGCTCGGCGCCAGCGCCTGCGGCGGCGACGACTCGAGCTCGGGCGGTGGCACGGGTGGCGCGTCCGGCAGCGGCGGCGCCGTCGGCGGGAGCGGCGGTGGTGCCACCGGCGGCACCAGCGGAGCGGGAGGAGGCACTGGCGGTGCGAGCGGCAGCGGCGGCGCGGGCGGTGGCAGCGGGACCGGCGGCAGCGCCGGCAGCGGCGGCGCGCCTTGCTTCGACGCCAAGCGTCTGTGGTTCGAGGACTTCGAGACCGGCGACTACTCGCGCTGGACCAGCAAGACCTACGACAAGAACTGGAACAACGGCTTCTGCCACGACAACGGCTTCTCCACCGCGCAGGCGAACAGCCCCACGCACTCGCACCGCTCCGAGATCACCTGCGCGGACACCCAATCGCACCGCGGCTACGGCGGCCTGCAGTTCGCCGGCGACAGCGTGGTTCCCGCGTACACCAACCAGGGCAGCGGCATCGACGCACCGAACGGCGTGGTGAACACCTACTGGAGCTGGCTGGAGGCGCCGTACGCGTTCCAGAACGGGAAGTGGTTCAGCTTCTGGACCGTGAACAACGACTGCGGCTGGAAGGACAACGTGATCACCCTCGGGCTCGAGGACACCTCGAACAAGCTGACGCCGGCACACATCAAGAACACCGGCGGCACCGTGACCTTCGCCCCGAACGCACCCGGCTTTCCCATGGGCAAGTGGGTACGCACCACCATCTACATCAACTACCACGAAGGCGTGATGGTCACCTGGCAGGACGGCACGAAGGTCTTCGAGGCCACCTTCAGCCGCCCCGACAATGACATCTGCCAGTGGCACTGGGGCGCCTACGCCAGCGGCGACAACGACGACGTCGTGCTGTACGAGGACGACAACAGCATCTGGAAGCTCGGGCAGAAGTGGACCAACTTCGACGTCGAGCCGTACTTCGGCGTGACCCAGGCGGTGTGCTCTCCTTAGGCCCGTCCGGCTCGCTCCCGCTCGCGCAGCATGAACAAGTAGAGGCTCTCGACCTTCGCGCGGGCCCAGGGCGTGCGCCTCAGGAACTTGAGGCTCGAAGCGACGCTCGGGTTCTCCTGGAAGCAGCGGATGTCGACCCGCTCGCCGAACTCGGGCCATCCGTAGTGATCGGCGAGCTCGGTGACGATGCGCTCCAGCGTGATGCCGTGGAGCGGGTTCTTGGGCTGCTCGTGGCTCATGACGGAGGCGAAGGCGCCCGAGAGTAATTCGCGCGCCCACGCGGCGCGACAGCCAAATCCCCGCGCCACGCGAGCGGCGCGAAGCGGTAGACTCCTTTCGATGCGGACCGAGCTCGCTTGGTTGGCGCCGCTGGCCCTCTTCGGCACCGCGTGCTCGAGCTGGTATCGCGCCGGACCGGAGGTGCGGTCCATCGACGGGCGCCTGGCCGCGGGCGGCAAAGCGACGGTGGAAGGGGGCGTCGAGCAGCTCTTGTTCCCGCTCGCGTTGAGCGGCGGCGTGACCACCGACGACGGCAAGCCCGCCTTCGCCCTCGAGACCGGAGGTGAGCTGGTGAGCCCCATCGGCGAGAGCAACTGGGCCTGGGTCGCGGGACCGCGCTTCACCGGAATGCTCAGCGGTCCGAGCGGGACCGCGTTCGGGCTGAACGGAGGCCCATTCGTGGACCTCTCGCCGGAGTCCGGCGGTGACGCCACGGTGCTCTCCCTCGAGCTCTTCGCCGGCTCGGGGGTCAGCGGCGACATTCGAGGCGGCCTGATCGGCGGCGCTACGCTGTCCCTCGGATCGCTTCACCTGGGGCGCTTCACCGTGCCGGCAGGCCGCGTGCTGCGAGTAGACGGTCACGCCGTCACCGCCAAGCCCGTCGAGATCGACGATTGGGCAGAGCCCTACGCGCTCCGCTTGGCCGGCAAGAGCGACCGAGAGCGGCGCGCGCGCGGGCACGAGTGGCTCCGCGCGGCCCTCGACGAGCACGCCTCGATCGCGGCGTTTGCCCAGCTCGCGCTCGAGCTGGGCGCGCTCGGTGCACCGGCATCGCTGCTGGCTGCCGCAGGGCGCGCTGCCTGGGACGAGGTCCGGCACGCACGCAGCTGTTTCTCGCTGGCGTCGGCCTATCTCGGTCGCCGACTGGGGCCCGGACCGCTCCCGCGACCAACCAAGGTCCTGGCCCCGTCACTGGAGAAGCTGGCCCGCGAGTCCCTCACCGACGGCTGTTTCGGGGAAGGTCTGGCAGCGAGGTTGGCGAAGCTCCAGAGCGCCGTCGTGGATGATCCCGTCGAGGCCGCGGTGCTCCGCGGCATCGCCCGCGACGAAGCGCGCCACGCCGAGCTCGGCTGGCGCACGCTCGAGTGGTGCCTCCACGCCGGCAGCGCCGGCGTACGTCCTGCGGTCACCGGGGCGCTCTCGAGCTGCCGGGCTCCCCGTTCGCGCGACGAGGCCCTGAACGTCGCCGGGGCTCGCACCGAGCGCGCCGTACATCGGCGCGCGGCGGCGCTGCTCTCTCAGTACGTGTACGTCCCGCTGAGCGTGTAGGTGCTGCCGTCGGTGTACTTGCGCGTGATGTTGTCGCCGTCGTCGCTCTCGCCCTGGGTGCGCACGAAGGCGGAGTTCAGGATGTTGGTGGCGGCGAGCTTCAGCTCCACATGCTTGCCGAGGTCCTTGGCCACCGCCGCGTCCACGGCGTGGCGGGGCTGCTCGTACACGTCGGGCAGACCGTTGGTGCCGACCGTCACGATGCTCCTACCCGCGATGTTGTAGAGCACGCGCGCCTTCAGGCCCAGGTCCTGGCTCCCGTAGTCGAGCATGGCGTTCACGACCCAGGGCGCCTGGTTCGAGAGCGGCCGGTCCGGGTTGGTCACGAAGGTCGCCGTCTGCGGGTCGAGCGAGACCCGAGAGCGGGCCAGCGTCAGGTTCGCTATGAGCGAGAAGTCCCTCAGCACGGGGCTCAGGAAGTCGAGCTTCTTGCGCCCCTCGAGCTCGACCCCGATGAGCGACGCGCTGTCGGCGTTCTGGAAGGTGGCGATGCCGGCGCTCGAGCCCTGCGCCTGGAGCACCTGCTCGATGGCACCGTCGAAGTGCTTGTAGAACGTGCTGAAGGCCAGGACCTCGCTCGCGCTGGGGAACCACTCGAAGCGCAGATCCCCGTTGGTGATCAGAGTGCGATCCAGATTGGGGTTGCCCTCGACGTTGTTGCCACCGAAGTAGTCGGTGAAGGAGAAGGGCGCCAGCTCGCGCAGCTGCGGGCGCGCGATGGTGCGCGTGACCGAGGCCCGGAGGTTGGCTCTCTCTGAGGCCTTGAAGATCAGCGACAGAGAGGGCAGGAGGTCGGTGGTGTCGAGGCGCGTGGAGATCTTGCCTACCGCGGGCGCGAAGGGATCGACCGACTCGATGCCCTGGCGGGCGACCTCCAGGCGCTCGCCCAAGATCAGGCGCAGGCGCTTCGACAGGCTGGTGTCGCTCATCAGGTACGCGGCGTACACGTTCAGGTCCGCCGTGTACGAGTCGTTGGCGCGGGTGTCCTCCTGGATGTTCAGCGAGGTCCCGATGTTGCCGTCGGTGAAGAGCTGATCCGGCGGCAGGAGCAGCAGGTTCGGGTCGGAGCCCGGGATGGAGCGGTAGCGGAAGCGCCGCGCATCGAACTGGCGATCGCGGAAGCTCAGCAGCGTGCCGAGCTTCAGGCTGGCGGGCGCGTCTCCCTTCAATAGTGGCTGCGTCCAGTCGAGGGCGCCGCCGTAGGTCTCCTCGCTCTGCTCGGCGAAGAAGTGCGAGCCCGAGAGGGCGTCGTCCTCCAGCGTGTAGGCGTCGAGCCCCGAGTCGTAGGTGTAGATGGTGCCCCGCGTATCGGGCTCGTCGCGCCCGGCGCGGGAGGCGAACAGGCTCCAGTCGAGCTTGGCCTGGTCGAGCTCGTCGATCTCGTGCTCGCCTCGGAGCTGGCCGAAGGTGAGCCCGCGGCTGACGTAGCGCAGCCGGGTCTCGCGGATGATGGCCGAGCGCTCCTCGTGGAAGCCCTCGAACACCCGGGCCTCCTTGTCGCCGGCCTGGCTGTGGAAGCCGATCACGCCGACGCGGTGCTTGGGGTCGAACTCGTAGGTGACGCCGGCGAGCGCGCCCCAGCCCACCTGGTCGAGGCCGGTCTCGCCCTCGATGTCGTTCTTCTGCTGGAGCTGCCCGTTGCCGTCGATGCCGAAGGTCCGGATCTCCTCGCTGCTCCGGCGCAGGAACTTGCGCGAGTAGGTCAGCGCCGCCAGCGTGCCCAGGCGCCGTTTGCCACCGAGGTCGAAGCTGTCACCTCCGACCAGGCTCAGGCTGTAGTTCGGCAAGCTGGTCGCGCCCTCGGGGCTCATGAAGGCGTTCAGATCGCGCCCCCAGCCGGTGAGCTCGGCCTGGCTCGGAACCGTGCCGTCGGGACGCGGCACGTTCGGGCCGATCTTGTGGCTCGGGATGCTGTCCGGCAGCTTGCGCGCCCCACCGTCGAACCCGAGCCAGTCGGTGCTCGAGCCCTTGTACGAGAGGCGCTCCGCGAACGTGGTCTGGGTGTTGAAGCCCATGCCCAGCGAGGCCGAGAGCAGGAACTTCGTCGGCATCTCCCGGGTGTTGATCCGCACCGAGCCACCGGTGAAGTCAGCCGGGCTGTCCGGTGTGAAGGACTTCACGATGGTGAGGTCCTCGAGCACCAGCGAAGGGAACAGATCGAGCGGCACGGCCTGGCGATCGGGCTCGGGGCTCGGCAGCGGCACGCCGTTCAAGAGCGCGTTGGTGTAGCGCTCGCCGAGGCCGCGCACGTACACGAAGCGGCCGTCCACGATGTTGGCGCCGACCACGCGTCGCGCGGCCTCGGCCGCGGTACGGTCCGGGGTCTTGGCGATCTCGACGCGACCCACGGCGTCGCCGCTCGCGGCGGAGCGCCGGCGGGTGAGGATCAGGCCTTCCATGCTGGCGCGATCGGCCTCGGTCTCGACCTCGACCACGTCCACGGCCTTCTCGTCGGGGATCAGCTGGGCATCCACCTTCGCGATCTCGCCGGCACCGACGACGATGCCCGACACGCGCTCTGCCTTGTGGAGCTCGTAGAAGAAACGGAGGACGTACGTGCCCGGCGGCAGCTCCAGGCGGAACCGCCCGTCCAGATCGGTGATGGTCTTGTGCTTCGTGCCGACCACCGTCACCGTCGCCTCCGGCAGCGGCTCCTTCAGCTTGGTGTCGGTGAGCGTGCCCCAGATCACGCCCTTGCCCCTGGGCGGCGGGCGTGCGGGGTCTTCCTCCCCGCCCTCCTCCGCGGCCTCCTCCGCCGGCGGTGGGACCTTCTCCGGCTCGCTCGGCGCGGGCGCGACCTCGTCCCCCTCTTCCTCCTCGGGCGCCTGGGCCCAAACGGACGAGGTGACGAGAGAGATCAAACAGGTGGTGATGAAGCGTCGAGCTCTCATGGGGGTACACGTCCGCCCGGACGTCCCAGTCGGACGCCGAGCAGCTCTCGGAAGGCTTTCCTCAGCGGACTACGGATTCGGTCAAGATCGCGATCGAGCGAGCGCCACCGGCGCGGGCCACGTCCAAAACGTCCACGGCGCGGCCGTAGCCGAGCTCGTCGTGGGCGTCGAAGTACACGACCTTCTGCTTCTTGGCGGCCAGCATGCGCGGCAGCCGCTCCTTCAGCTCTTCCTTGCTGAGCACGGTCTGGTTCACTCGGATGGCACCTGCTCTGTCCACCGTCACGACCAGCGGCTTGTTCGCGTCGTCACTCGGAGGGGGCGGCGGCTGGTCCGTCTTCTCCTGCTTGGGCAGGTTGAGCCAGAAGGTCTTGGTCATCAGCGGGGTGACGACCATGAAGATGATCAGCACCACCAGCGTCACGTCCACCAGCGGGGTGACGTTCACGTTGGGTGTCGGTTGCTGCCTTCGGCTGCCCTTGCCTGCGCTGACGTGTATTCCCATGGCGCCCTCACTGGCCCTGACCGGGCTTCTTCCTCTCGGTCACCTTCAGCGAGATGCCCTTGAAGCCGATGCCTTGGAGCATGGCGAAGGTCTCGCGCACGCGCTTGTAGGGTGCGGCCGCGTCGGTCTTGAGCAACAGCGCCCGCTCGGGGTCCTTGGCGTGAAGCTCCACGAGCCGCGCCTTCAGCGTAGTCGGCTCGACGCGCTCTTTGTCGATCACCACCGTGCCGTTCAGCGCGATGGTCACGTCGATGGGATTCATGTCCTTGGGCTTGGCGTCGGGTTGGAAGATCGCGGGCAGGTCCACGTGCTCGCCTTCGTTCAGCGCCGGAGCGATCACCATGAAGATGATGAGCAACACCAGCACCACGTCCACCAAGGGCGTGACGTTGATCTCCGGCTCGGGTCGCCGTGCCGCTGCGCTCGCGCTCATGCCCATGACCGACTCTCCTCAGGCCGCCCGGCGCTCGCCGACGTCCGAGTCCCGAGAGCTCGACGGCGGGACGTAGCGGGCCTCCATCTCGTCGAGCAGCTCGCCGGCGGAGCGCGCCAGGGCCAGCTCGATGCTGTTCACCCGAGCGGTCAGGTAGTTGAAGAAGAGCACCGCGGGGATGGCGACCATCAGGCCGAAGGCGGTCTCGATCAGCGCCTCGGCGATGCCTGCCGAGACGGCGCCCAGGCCGCCGGAGCCCGTGGAGGCGATGCCCTGGAAGGCGGCGATGATGCCCACCACGGTGCCGAGCAGACCGACGAAGGGGGCCACCGAGCCCACGGAGGCGAGCACGCTCATGCCGCGCCGGAGCTCGGCGCCGAGCTGCTCCTTCTGCCGCTCGGCCTCGTTGCGCGCCAGCTCCACCGGCGTGATCTTGCCCTCCACGGTCTC
Source organism: Polyangiaceae bacterium (assembly GCA_015075635.1). Taxonomy (NCBI): domain Bacteria; kingdom Pseudomonadati; phylum Myxococcota; order Polyangiales; family Polyangiaceae; species Polyangiaceae bacterium. The sequence continues at coordinate 104,425 of JABTUA010000003.1, read as the reverse complement.
GAAGCCGCCGATGTAGCGCTCGACAATGGCCGCGAACAGGCGGGCGAGCGCCGAGCTCTTGTGGGCCTTGGCGGTGGTGAGCAGCGTCTCCACCTCCCAGCTTCGGAGCAGCGGCGTCGCTTTCTGCGCGAACTGGATCGACTCTTTGGCGGAGCGCGAGAACGCCAGCAGGCGCTCGACGACCACACCGATGCTGGCGATGCCCATCGCGAGCAGCACGGCGGCGATCACCTTGCCGAGCAGGCCCATCGACTCCCAGATGTGCGCGAGGTTGAAGGACATGGTTGTTCTCCGGTGTTCGACTTTCGTCAGGTCTTGATGCGGAAAGGAAAGCGCGCGACGCGGGAGACCGCGATGGGCACACCGTCGCGCAGCGCCGGCTTGAAGCGCCAGCTCTGGACGGCGGCGATGCACGCGGCGTGGAGCTCGCTCGGGCCACGCACGACCTGTACGCCGGTGACGGCGCCGGTCTCGGTGACCACGTATTTGACGACCACGGTGCCCTCGACGCCGGCGGCCTTGGCCGCGGCGGGGTACTGCGGCGCGCCCATCGACACCGACACCGGCGGGACGTCGTTCTCGGTGAGGCGCGTCGGGCCAGCCGGCTTCGGCTTCGGAGGCGGCGGGGGCGGGGGTGGAGGCGGAGCGACCGCGGTGGCGGCCGGCTTCGGAGCGCCGCCTCCGCCGCTGCCGTGCTGATACGGATCCCCGTACCCATAGGCGTCGTCCGCGCTGCTCGACTCCGCGGGCTCGTCCTTTGGGGTTTCCTTGGGCGGAGCGAGCTTCGGCAAGCGCGGCCCAGGCGCCTTCTGCTCGGGCTCCGGCGTCGGCTCGGGCTCGGGCTCGGGCTCGGGAGCCTTCTGCTCTTCGGGAGCCGTCGCCAGTGTGACGTCCACCGGCACGTCCTCGTCGGCCATCACCACCTTGCCGGCGGTCACCGCGACTACCACGGCCACCAGCCCCGCCCCGAAGGAGCCGACGGTGTAGCCGAAGACCAGGCGCTTTCGGCGCACCGGGTCTGACTGAGTCGTGGTCCAGGTCGTGAGGTCCATCGCGACGACCGGGAGACTGCCTCAGGGCCGTGACGGCTCCGTGGCAATCCTGGAAATTGCCAGTGAACCGGATCGTCGCCGAATCCGCACGCGGGTTACGCGGACGTCACACTCAGGCTTCGGCCTGCTCCGCGAGAACGCTCCGGCTCGAGCGCGCGTCCTCCTCGAGCGCAGAGAGCACCACGTCCTGGATGGCGTCCTCCGTGTCCGGCGAACGGTGCCGGAACTCGACGGCCAGCGCGTTGACGCCGTCGCCGTCGCCACCCCTGACGATGCGCGCGTGCACCACGACCGGCTCGCAGCCGGGCGCCTCGAGGTGCAAGAGCGCGTGGTCACCTCGGCCCAGCTCGCTCGCGCCAATCAGGAGCGCGCCCGCTGCGGAGAGGTTTGCCACGTCGAAGCGGCCACCGGCAGCGCCACCCCTCAGCAGGACCGCCGTCGCAGGAACATCGGCGCGCCGATTCGACCTTCGTTCGAATCCCACATACGCCATCGCAATCACCTCCCGATCGCTCGCGCGTTGCGAAGCCAACGAAGAGAGACGCGCCGGTTCCCCCGACACGAAGAAGATGCCTCGAGGATACCCCCACCCGGCGAGGCCGGCCAGCGTTTCCGGCGAGTTGACCTGGGTCAATCCGGCGCCCTCGCGAGAGCTCCATCGCCGAGGCGTGCCGGACCTGGCACCCAGTCGTCACCCGGTGGTCACACGGCTTCGCTAGCTCTGTGAGCTGAATGACGACCGTGCTCGTGATCGAAGACGAACACGACATCCAGGACGTGCTGGAATACAATCTTCGCGCCGCTGGATTCGAGGTGCTCAAGGCGACCCAGGGCGGCGAGGGCCTGCGGATGGCGCGGGAGTCGCGCCCCGACCTGGTGCTCCTGGATCTGATGCTCCCGGACACCTCGGGCATGGACGTGTGCCGGTCCCTCAAGAGCGAGGCCGCCACGCGGCGCGTCCCGGTGGTGATGGTGACCGCCCGGAACGACGAGATCGACCGGGTGGTGGGCTTCGAGCTCGGCGCCGACGACTACATCGTCAAGCCCTTCAGCGTGCGGGAGCTCGTCCTCCGGGTGCGCGCGGTGCTCCGGCGCCACGACTCTCCGACGGCCGCGAGCCGTGCCATCGAGTTCGGCGACCTGAAGATCGACCGCGACGCGCACCGCGTCTGGGTCCGTGACGAAGAGGTGGAGCTGACGGCGCTCGAGCTCAAGCTCCTGCTCACGCTGTTCGACCGCAAGAACCGCGTCCAGTCGCGGGAGAGCCTGCTCGACACGGTCTGGGGCGTGGACGCACGCATCAGCACGCGCACCGTGGACGCTCACGTGAAGCGGCTGCGCGAGAAGCTCGGTGACGCGCGTGACTACGTCGAGACGGTGCGTGGCGTCGGGTACCGGTTCGTGGACCAGCCGCTGACTGGGTAGCGTCACCTCGAATCTACTGCCCGGTCACCCGCCGCTTACGCTGCGCGGCGATGCTCCGCTGCATGAAGAACACGGTGGTACGCTTCGTCGAGTCGGGGAGCGGGGTACTGAGCTTGCTCGAGGTCGAGTGCGACGGGGGGCGCGGGCTCTTCGGTCGCATCGCGGCGCAGCTGTTCCTGATGCGCATTCAGCTGGTGCGCGCCGAGTCCAAGCTCCAAAGGGGACGGCGCCTGGAGCGCCTCTGGGTGGTCGAGTTCGACGGCGCTCCGATCCGTCCGGAGCGCCGGCTGGAAGTCCAGCACGAGGTCCTTCGCGCCATCGAGAGCACGGCCGTCCCGCCGCGCGCTTACCTGACTTCGAGCCAGCGACTGCCGCCGGTGGCGTGAGCGCGCGTCTTCGGGCTGCCCTCCCGAGTTTCCTCTTCCCGAGTGCAGAGGAGAAGAAGCTTTGCTACACCAGGACCCACTCCGTCACCGGTTCGTCACACAATCAGGCTACTCCGAGGGCGCGATGGCAAAAGTACTCGTCATCGAGGACGAACGAGACCTGCAGCAGGTGCTCACGTACAACCTGCGTCAAGCGGGCCACGAAGCTCTGTCGGCCGAGCGTGGCGTCGAGGGCCTGCGGCTGGCCCGGGCCGAGCACCCCGACCTGGTGCTGCTCGATCTGATGCTGCCGGACGTCCCCGGAACGGACGTGTGCCGCACGCTGAAGGAGGACGCCGCGACCCGCGGCATCCCGGTCGTGATGCTCACGGCGCGCGGCGAGGAGATCGACCGCGTGGTCGGGTTCGAGCTCGGCGCCGACGACTACATCGTCAAGCCGTTCAGCGTTCGGGAGCTGATGCTGCGCATCCAGGCCATCTTGCGCCGAGCCAAGAGCGAACGCCCGCCTTCGGACGCCACCATCGAGTTCGGCTGCCTGAAGATCGACCGCGAGGCGCACCGCGTCTGGGTCGAAGAGCACGAGATCGAGCTGACCGCGCTGGAGTTCCGCTTGCTGGTGACGCTGTACGAGCGCAAGAACCGCGTGCAGACTCGGGCTGCGTTGCTGGATGACGTCTGGGGCATCCAGGCCGACATCACCACGCGCACGGTGGACACGCACGTAAAGCGCCTGCGGGAGAAGCTCGAAGGCGCCCGCGACTACGTCGAGACGGTGCGCGGGGTCGGCTATCGGTTCAAGGGCTCGCCCGACGAGGCGAGCATTTGAGGCTTGGTGTCCGCGCGAAGCTCTTCCTGCTCTCGCTCGGGCTGATCATCGCGTCGGTCATCGCCAGCTACGCCTACCTGCGCGGCGCGCTCGAAGACGCCTTGCTCCAGAGCGTCCGCACCGACCTTCACGTCCGCGTGAAGCTGATCGCGCGGGAGCTCTCGGACGCCCCCGCCGACTCGCCGGAGGAGTGGCAGCTCCTCGCGCAGGATCTGGGCAAGCGCGCCGAGGCGCGCGTCACGCTGATCGACCTCGAAGGCAAGGTCTTCGGCGACTCGGACGTCACCTGGGCCGAGCTGCCCAGGGTTGAGAACCACCGCGGTCGCGCCGAGGTGGACGCGGCGCTGGCGGGACGAACCGGCGAGAGCGTGCGCCACAGCACCACGGTGCGCCAGCGCATGCTCTACATGGCGGAGCCTTTCCAGCGCGATGGCAAGCCGGGCGGCGTCGCCCGTGTCGCGCTGTCGCTCGCCCGCGTGGACGGCGCCGTCGCGGACCTGCGACGCCTCGCGCTCATCGCGGCGCTGCTGGCCATCGCGGTGGCGGTGGTGCTCTCGAGCGCGGCCGCGCAGCTGGTCTGGAGGGACGCCCGCTCGCTCACGGAGGCGGCCCGGCGCATGGCGGCGGGAGATCTGGCCACGCGAACCCGACGCTCCGGCACCGACGAGCTGGGCGAGCTCGGCCGCGCTCTGGACGCCCTGGCCAGCAGCCTGAGCTCGACGCTGTCGGAGCTGCGCTCCGAGCGCGACCGGGTGAGCGGCATCCTGAGCGGCATGCAAGAGGGCGTGCTCCTGCTCGACCGCGACGGCCGCGTGGCGCTGGTGAACCCGGCGCTCTGCGAGATGTTGCTGCTGCCTTCGGACGCCCAAGGCAAGACGCCGCTCGAGGTGATCCGGCACGCACAGCTGAAATCCCTGCTCGACGACGTGATCGAGAGCGACGAGCCCCACTCCAGGGACATCGAGGTGGGCGGCATCAAGCCGCGCCGCCTGCTGGTGCGCGCGGCGCCCCTGGCAGGCGAGCAGGGCGGGACGCTGGCGGTGTTCGTGGACGTCACGGACATGCGTCGATTGGAGACGATGCGCCGGGATTTCGTGGCGAACGTCTCCCACGAGCTCAGGACGCCGGTGACGGCCATCCGCTCGGCCGCGGAGACGCTGGACACCGCGCTGGAGAAGGACCCCGAGGCGGCCCGGCGCTTCGTCGAGATCATCGACCGCAACGCCGAGCGCCTGCGCGAGCTGGTGGAGGACCTGTTGGACCTCTCCCGAATCGAGTCGCAGACCTACAAACTCGGGTTCGCGTCGCTCGAGCTGGGCAGCGTCGCGTCGCACGTGATCGACCTGTTCCGCGAGCGCGCGGACAAGAAGCGCATCCGTCTGCTGGCGGACCTACCAGCCGCCCTGCCGAAGGTCTGCGTGGATCCGAAGGCGCTGGACCATGTGCTCACCAACCTGATCGACAACGCGGTGAAGTACTGCCCAAACGGCAGCACGGTGAGCCTGCGCGCGTCCGAAGAAGGTGACCTGGTGCGCGTATCGGTCTCCGACGACGGTCCCGGAATCGAGCCGCGCCACCTGCCGCGCCTGTTCGAGCGCTTCTACCGCGTGGACGCGGGTCGCTCGCGCGAGCTCGGCGGCACGGGGCTCGGACTCTCGATCGTGAAGCATCTCGTGGAAGCCATGGGCGGCAGCGTTCGCGTCGAGAGCACGCTGGGCTCCGGCACGCAATTCTCGTTCACGCTGCGTACCGAGATGCCTCCCGAGCGCTCCGCGCCGAACGTTACGGAGACGAGCTAGACTAGCCTCGACTTGGGCAGTCTTGCCACGATCAGATCACGATCATCAGGAGTGGCGAAAACCCACGGAAACTGCCGGCGAACGCGCTTCGCGATACCCGGAGGGGTGGGCCGGCGGATGCTTCCTCGTCCCGCGGGATGAGTCGCGACTTTCTCGCAGGTCACGCTGCGGGGCTGACTTCGACGAAACGCTCGCGCGGCGAGTTCTTCGCGGCGTGAAAGTGCGCAAGTCGAGACTAGCCTCGCGGCAGCTTCGGCAGCCGCGGCGGCTTGGGCAGCGGAGGGCGCGGCTTGGCCTCGGCGTCCGGGTCGCGATCGAACTCGAGCGGATTCGGGTGCTGGAAGGTGGGCATCGAGTCCCGCGCGACCGCGTCGGCCTCGAACTCGATCTCGTCGTCCGGCGGCAGGTCCGCCGCTGCCGCGGGGGCTGGCGCGGGGAGCGGGCGGAGCGGACGGGGCGGGCGGAGCGCGCGGGCCACCGGCTTCGAAGGCACCATGGGGGCACTCGCAGGCGCGGGCGCCGGACCAGGCTCGTCGCCCCAGGCGTCGTCGATGGCCTCGGTGTCCAGGCCCGCGGAGTCCTTGGGTTCCGTCACCGGGGCCGAACCATAGCAAGCGGAGCGCCGAAGGGCGAACGCGGCGTCATTTCCCCGGAAGCGTGAGCGAGCCCAGGAGCTTGGTCCACGCGGCGTCGGCTCGGGCAGCCTGCTTTGCCTCACCGATCAGGAGGAAGCTCAGCCCCGTGCGGGGGTCGAGCCGCGTCACCAGCAGACGGAGCTCGACACCGTCGCTGCCACGGCCGCGGTAGAGGAGCGCACGCTCTCCCCCGAAGCGCTGCTCGCTCTGCTCCAGCGACTCCGCAGCGCCCAGCTCTTCGAGCGTGGTGCGCCGGCCCTTCGCGAAGGCGTCGAGGGACTCGCCTTCCGCGAGCGCGCTGCGACCGACCATCAACGCGAGCTCGCCGTCGGTGAGCTCGATGCCGCCTGCGTCGTTCTCACCGCCGCTCCAGCCCGCGGGGAGGGAGAACGTCGCACCCCAAGCCTCGTGGTGATCGGCGACCTCGGCGGCGCGCTGCTCGGGGCGTCGCTCGCTGGAAGCCGCGCAGCCGCACCCCAGGCTGAGACACGCTGCCGTCACGGCGGTGGCGCAGTTGATCCAAATCATGCTGGTTCTGTCCCAATGCTCGGCATTTTTTCTCGAAGCTCACGGACTCGTCACGTTCTCGTCACACGAGGAGTAGATAACGCCCGTGTCGAGGTCACCATGATGCACCGCTCCCTCTCGTTCGCCACTGTCACACTCGTTCTCCTCAACGCTGCACCCGCTTTCGCCCAGGGCGAGCCCGCACCCGCGCCGCCACCCGCACCCGCACCCGAGCCCGCGCCGCCGGCGGCAGCCGAGCCAGCGCCGGCTCCAGCACCGCCCGCCGCCGAGCCCCCGGTCGCGGCCGCCGCGCCCGAGGTCCCCGTCGCCGCGCCCGAGCCCGCGCCCCCGCCCCAGAAGTTGGACGAGCCGCCGGCGCCCAAGAAGATGTCGGTGGGCAAGCAGGGGGTCTTCCAACCGAGCGCGCTGCTCCAGGGCTGGCTGTTCGTCCCGCGCCAGGAGGGCGTGAAGGCCCCTTCGACCTTCCGGCTGCGCCGCGCCGAGATCCGAGTGAAAGGCGAGATCCTGCCCAAGCAGGTCGCGTACCAGCTGATGATCGACCCCGCCAAGGTCCTCGATCCGGACAAGACCACCGTGCCGACCGCCGACGGCTCGACCAGCGTCACGGTCAGCCAGTCGAGCACCGTGTCGATCATGCAGGACTTCTTCATCACCTTCATGAGCGACTACGCCGACGTCTCGATGGGCCAGTTCAAGATCCCGGTGAGCTGGGAAGGCTACAACGGTTCGTCCAAGCTGCTGTTCCCGGAGCGCGCCGCGGCCGCCCGTAAGTGGGGCGACAAGCGCGACATCGGCCTGCGCGTCGACAAGAAGCTGTTCGACGACAAGTTCTACTACTCGCTCAGCATCCTGAACGGCGAAGGGCAGAACCGAGCCGATTCCAACAATCAGAAAGACGTCGGCCTGCGCGTCGAGGCCTATCCGATCAAGGAGATCATGGTCGGCGCGGTGGGCTACATGGGCATCACCGATCGCGATCGCACCGCCACCAAGGACCGCGTGGAAGGAGACTTCCGCATCGAAATGGCGAACGCGCTCCTGCAAGCGGAGTACATCCGCGCCTGGGACGTGCCCGCCACCGGCAGTGATCGCATCCGGGGCCACGGCTTCTATGCCGCCGCCGGCTACACCTTCTTCGATCGCCTCCAGCCGGTCGCGCGCATCGGCTACCTGGATCCGAACGTGGAGGAAGACTCCACCGCCAAGGAAGACGAGACCTGGGTGTTCGAGGGCGGGCTCAACTACTACCTGGCGAAGCACGAGGCGAAGCTCCAGGCGAGCTACAGCGTGTTCGACTACGAGCTGGCCAAGACGCGCCACGAGCTGATCCTCGCGGCCCAGGTCTCGTTCTGATCCCCGGCCCCCCGGCCCGTCACCAAATCGTCACAGGGTTGTTGCGGAGGTGCCCCGCCCCGGGCGGGCGCCGCTGTTAGGAGAGCTACGTCATGATTTCCCGAAGGAATGCGGTGAGCGTGTTGGTGTGTCTGCCGATCGCCCTGGCGCTCGGCTGCTCGAAGACCGAAGGCACGGCGGCTGGCCCGGCAGGGAGCGGCTCGGCGGCTCCTGCGACCGGACAGGTGACCCTGGTCGGCGCCGGCGCGACCTTCCCCTACCCGCTCTACAGCAAGTGGATGAGCGAGTACAACAAGGTCAACCCGAACGTCCGCATCAACTACCAGTCCATCGGCTCGGGCGGCGGCATTCGGCAGGTCAGCGCCGGCACCGTGGACTTCGGCGCGAGCGACGCGCCCATGACCGCCGACGAAGTGCAGAAGGCCCCGGCGAAGCTGCACCACATCCCGTCCACGTTGGGCGCGGTCATCATCACCTACAACGTGCCGGGCGTGAGCGGCCCGCTGAAGCTGAGCGCCGAGGCTGTCTCGGGCATCTTCCTCGGCACGATCAAGAAGTGGAACGATCCCAAGCTCGTCGAGGCCAACTCGGACGCGAAGCTGCCCGACAAGGACATCGCGGTCGTCTACCGCTCCGACGGCAGCGGCACGACCGCCGTCTTCACCGACTACCTGGTCAAGGTCTCGCCGGAGTTCAAGGACAAGGTCGGCGCCGGCAAGAGCGTGAAGTGGCCGGTGGGACTGGGCGCCAAGGGCAACGAGGGCGTCACCGGCCAGGTGAAGACCACTCCCTTCACCGTCGGCTACGTCGAGCTGGCCTATGCGCGACAGAACAAGCTGCCCATCGCCCACGTCAAGAACAAGGCCGGCAAGTTCGTCGAGCCCAAGCCGGAGAGCATCACTGCCGCAGCGGCTGGCGTCGAGGTGGATGACACGCTGACCGCCTCCCTGGCCGATCCCCCGGGTGAGGCGGCGTACCCGATCTCCGCGTTCACCTATCTCCTGGTCTACGAGGACGCCAAGAACAAGGTCAAAGGCGAGGCCATCGCCAAATTCCTGTGGTGGGCGCTCCACGACGGACAGAAGCACGCGGCGGAGCTGGACTACGCGCCGCTGCCGGAGAGCTTGATCAAGAAGACCGAAGAGCGCATCAAGTCGCTGCGCTCCGGCAACGAGAAGCTGCTCTCTGGCGGGTGACATGAGCTCGCGGACGGAAGTCCCCCTGGTTCGCAAGCGGCCCGGCTGGCTCGCGCGCCTCGGCCCCGAGGTGAACCTCGGCGACTTTCTGTTCCGCGGCGTGGCGAGCTTGTTCGCCATGGCCATCGTGCTGGTGCTGGCCGCCATGGCGCTGGAGATGTGGACGGCCGCCCGGCCGTCCATCGAGCACTCCGGCTGGCGCTTCATCGTGGGGCGGGACTGGGATCCGGTGCGCGACTCGTTCGGCGCGCTCCCCTTCATCTACGGCACCCTCGTCTCGTCGCTCTTGGCCCTCTGCATCTCGGTGCCGATCTCCCTGGGCGTCGCCATCTTCCTGACCGAGCTCGCTCCGGCCTGGTTGCGGGCACCGGTCAGCTTCCTGGTCGAGCTGCTCGCGGCGGTACCCAGCGTCATCTACGGCCTGTGGGGCATCTTCGCGCTGGCGCCGTTCCTCAGGAATCACCTGGAGCCCTTCCTGGGCAAGACGCTGGGCTTTCTGCCGCTGTTCCAGGGGCCGCACCAGGGCTTCGGCATGCTGGCGGGCGGCATCATCCTCGCCATCATGATCACGCCGACCATCTCGAGCGTGTCCCGCGAGGTGCTGCGCGCGGTCCCGGACACGCTCCGCGAGGGCGCCCTGGCCCTGGGCTCGACCCGCTGGGAGGCGCTCCGCTTCGCCATCCTGCCCTACGCCCGCTCGGGCATCATCGGCGCGATCATCCTGGGCCTGGGTCGCGCGCTGGGCGAGACGATGGCCATCACCATGGTGATCGGCAATCGCGCGGACATCAGCACCTCGCTGTTCGCCCCCGGCTACACCATGGCCAGCGTCATCGCCAACGAGTTCACCGAGGCGACGGGTGACGTCTACCTGGGCGCGCTGGCGGAGATCGGCCTCTTGTTGTTCGCGGTGACGCTGATCCTGAACGTCATCGCTCGCCTCTTGGTGTGGCGCGTCGGACGCCTCCCGCAGGGAGCCCGCTCATGATGAAGCATACGCGGCGCAAGCTCGTGGACGCGGTGGTGCGCGGCGCTTGCCTGGTAGCCACGCTGCTCGCGCTGATCCCGCTGGGTCTGGTGCTGTTCTACGTGGCTTCCCGAGGCATCGGCGGCATCGACGCGGCCTTCTTCACGGAGCTGCCGAAACCCGTCGGGGAGACCGGCGGCGGCATGGCCAACGCGCTGGTCGGCACCTTGGAGCTGGTGGGCCTCGCTTGTCTGTTCGGCATTCCGCCCGGCGTTCTGGCCGGTGTGTACCTGGCCGAGTTCGGCAACCACCGCTTCGCCAAGCTGGTGCGCTTCTCCGCCGACGTGATGTCCGGCATCCCCAGCATCACCGTCGGCATCTTCGTCTACACGCTGATCGTGCTCAGGACCAAGAGCTTCTCGGCCTTGGCCGGCGGCGTCGCCCTCGCCGTGCTCATGCTGCCGACCATCACCCGCACCACGGAAGAGCTGCTTCGCTTGGTGCCCGAGTCGCTGCGCGAAGCGGCGCTCGGTCTGGGTGTCCCCAAGTGGCGCGCAACCTTGCGCGTGGTGCTACGCACCGCGGCGCCGGGCATCGCCACTGGAATCATGCTGGCGGTCGCGCGCGTCGCCGGTGAGACGGCCCCGCTCTTGTTCACCGCCTTCAACAACTCGTTCTGGCCGAGCGGGCTCGCCCAACCCACGGCCTCCTTGCCGGTGCAGATCTACACCTACGCCGTCTCGCCGTACGACGACTGGCACCAGAAGGCCTGGGCCGCCGCGCTGGTGTTGGTCGGCATGGTCCTGATCTTGAACGTCTCCGCTCGCCTGTTGGTGAGAAACCGCGTGAGGTCCCGATGATGCAAAGCTCCCTACCCCTGGTCCGCGTCGCCGAGTCCACGCGCCCCGCGCGGGCCAAAACCCGCCAGAGCACCCCGCCCGCGGCGGACGCTCCGAAGATGCGCGCCGACACCCTGAAGGCCTACTTCGGAGCCACCGAGGTCCTGAAAGGCGTGACCTTGCCCGTCGAGGACAAGCACGTGACGGCGATCATCGGTCCTTCGGGCTGCGGCAAGTCCACCTTCATCCGCTGTCTGAACCGCATGCACGAGGTGGTGCCGGGCGCCCGGGTCGCGGGCAAGGTGCTGCTCGACCAAGAGGACATCTACGCCCGGGACGTGGACCCGGTTCGGGTCCGGCGCCGCGTCGGGATGGTGTTCCAGAAGCCGAACCCCTTCCCGACCATGACCATCCGGGAGAACGTACTGGCCGGGCTCAAGCTGAACGGCATCCGCCCCAAGGACCCCGAGGAGCTGACCGAGCGCGTCCTGCGCCAGGTCGCGCTCTGGGACGAGGTCAAGGACGTCCTCGGCCGCTCGGGCACCAGCCTGAGCGGCGGCCAGCAACAGCGCCTGTGCATCGCCCGCTCCTTGGCACTCGAGCCGGAGGTGCTACTCATGGACGAGCCGTGCTCGGCGCTGGACCCAATCGCCACGGCACGGGTCGAAGAGCTCATCCACGAGCTGCGCGAGCGGTACACGATCGTGATCGTCACCCACAACATGCAGCAAGCGGCGCGCGTCGCCGACTTCACCGCTTTCTTCTACCTGGGCGAGCTGGTGGAGTACGACCGGACGGACGTGATCTTCACCCGGCCGAGCGAGAAGCAGACCGAGGACTACATCACGGGGCGGTTCGGATGACATCTCTGCAAAGGCACACTGATCGCGAGTACGAGGCGGAGCTCGAGAAGCTCCGGGAGCAGGTGCTCTTGATGGGGGCCCGGACCGAGGAGCTGCTCGCCCAGGCGATGCGTGCGTTCAGCGAGCGCGACGCGGAGCTCGCCCGGCTCACCATTCGCATCGACAACCAAATCGACCAGCTCGAGCTCGACATCGACCAGCTGTGCCTGAAGATCCTCGCCCGTCGCCAGCCGGTAGCCAGCGACCTGCGCTTCATCACCACGACCATGAAGCTGGTCACGGATCTCGAGCGCATGGGGGACCTCGGCGTGAACGTCTGCGAGCGCGTGATCGAGCTGGCAGCGGAGCCGCCACTGCCCGCCACCACCAGCGTGACTCGCATCGCCGAAGCCGCCCTGGCCATGCTGCACGACGCCCTGGACGCCTTCGTCGCCGGCAACACCGAGGCGGCCGAAGAGGTCATCGAGCGCGACGGGCAGGTGGACGCCTACTACGCCCAGCTCTTCCCGGAGCTGCTCCAGCTGATGATGAAGGACTCCGATAGCGTGTTCCGCGCGACCCGCCTACAGTCGATCGCGAAGTACCTGGAGCGCATCGCCGACCACGCCACGAACATCGCGGAGATGGTGGTGTTCATGGTGCGCGGCAAGGACGTCCGCCACGCCTTCGCGCTGTCGCGCGGCGACGGGTGAGCTCTCACTCCGCCAGCCGAGGCAGGAGCACGCGAAACGTCGCGCCGCGGCCCGGCGAGCTCTCCAGCTCCACGAAGCCTTGCCACTCCCGCGCGACCCGGGTCACCAGCGCAAGGCCGAGCCCCGTGCCGTTGCCGACTCCTTTGGTGGTGAAGAACGGCTCGAAGATGCGCTCCTGAATCGCCGGGGCGATGCCGGGACCGGAGTCGCTCACCTCGATCACCGCGTAGCGCGCGGGGCCGGCGCCCGCCCCCGAGCGGCCGACGACCTCGCTCGCGTGCGTCTTCACCGTCAGCCGCCCGCCCTCTGGCATGGCGTCGCGCGCGTTCACGACCAGGTTCATCACCACTTGTTCGATCTGCGCAGGGTCGGCCCAGACCCTGCCGGCGCCGAGATCGAGCTCGAAGCGCAGCTCGGCGGCCTCGCCGACCAAGCGCGTCAGGACGGGCTCGAGCCGGGTCACCAGGTCGCAGACGTCCACCGCCGCCGGCTGGAACTTGCTCTTGCGTGAGAAGGTGAGCAGCTGGGCGGTCAGTCGTCGGGCGCGCTCGCTGGCCTCCGACACGTCCTCCACCAGCGGACGCCATGAAGCGTTCGCCGGGGCCTGCTCGCGGAGCGCCTCGGCGGCGCCCAGGAGCACCGTCACCAGGTTGTTGAAGTCGTGGGCGACACCGGCCGCGACCTGGCCGAGGGCTTCGACCTTCTGCGCCTGGCGAAACCCCTCCTCCAGCGCGTGCCGCTCGCTGACGTCGAGCAGCACCACCAGGATGCGGGTGGGACGAGCGGGCGGCTCGGGGAAGAACCGCGCGCGCGCCAGCATCTGGCGCCAGCCGCCTCCGGCGCGAACGATCCGGAACTCCATACCGCGGAGGTCGTCCTCACCTCGGCCCGCGCGCTCCAGCCTTTGGTACAGGCGCTCGCGGTCGTCCGGGTGGATCAGCTCGCGCTGCTCCCCGAAGGGGCCGCGCTGCTCCCCGACGAGCCCCACCATGCGGGCCAGGTGCTCGGACCAGCGCACCTGGTTTTCGGCGACGTCCCACTCCCAGACACCCATGCCCGCGGCCTCGAAGGCCAGGTTCATGCGCTCGTTCGCCGACCGCAGCGCCTCCACCGCCTGCTGCCGATCGAGCGCGACCCGCAGCATGTCCGCGAGCGATGCCAGGAGGGCGCGCTCTTCGGGAAGGAACGCGCCTTCCCGGTCGGCCGGGCCATGATCGTCGACCTCGACCGAGCCACGCCCGCCCGCGGCCGTCTCGAACTGCGCGCTCAGCACTCGAGCCGAAGGTGCGTGCCCTTCGGTCGCGTAGGTGTGGCCCGCGTAGCTGATGCAGGCGGTCGTGTGCTCTGGATGCTCCATCGCGGGAGGCAGCAGGCGAGCCAGCTCCGGGAGTCTGTCCTCCACGGTGCCAGTGCCCTGCAACAACAGGCGCGCTCCCTGGTGCAGCGCCGTGAGCTCCTTGACGCGTTCACCCAGCTCGCGGACCAACTGTCGGGCTTCGGTGTCGCGCTGCGCCAGGCTCCGGCGCGCGCGCAAGGCGCTCACCCCGAACGCCAGGTCCTCGGCGAAGCGGATGAGCAGCGAGCACTCGTGGCCGTCGAACGCGTCGGGCTCCGCCGAGTAGACGGACAGCGCGCCGAACACCTCCCCCTCCGCTGACAGCGGCAGCGCCACCGAGGAGCGGAATCCACGCCTCAGGGCGTCCTCCCGCCAGGGCGCGAACGCGGGGTTCGTGTCGCTGTCGCGGTTGACATGAGGCTGGCCGGTGCGGATGGCGGTGCCGCTCGGGCCGTGACCGTGGACGTCGTCTGCCCAGCTGACGCGAATCGAGCTCAGGTAGCCGGCCTCTTCACCCGCGACCGCCACGGGCCGGACCGTTCGCTGCGGATCGTGCTCGGCGTACCCGACCCAAGCCATGCGGTAGCGCCCGACGTCGACCAGCGTTCGGCACACCGAATCGAGCATCTCCTGCTCCGACGCGGCGCGCACGATCTGGCTCTGGCACGAGCACAGCGCTTGGTAGGCCCGCGTCAGGCGTTTTAGCTCGCTCTCCAACCCGACGCCCTCCGGTCGGGATCGAAGCAGAGGCGCCCCGGCGGCGCACCCGAAATCGGGAGCGTGCCAGCCTGTGCCACGCGCCCCGGCACGGGCGTTGCAAACCGCCCCCCGACAGGAGAGTGAGACATGCGGACGACCTTGCTTGGCGCGGCGGTTCTGGTCCTCTTGGGAGCGGCGCTCGGCGCGTGCTCGAGCTCGGACGGTGGTGACGCTTCTCCGACGGGCGCGGCCGGCAACGCCGGCTTTGGCGGGTCCATGGGAGGCGGTCTGCACTCTGACGCGAGCCCGGGCTTCGGCGGCGGCGGCGGCTACGGCGGTGCGGCAGGCGCCTACAGCGGCTCCGGCGGCGCGGCCACCGGTGGGTTCGGCGGCGCCAGCACCGGCGGCGCCGCGGGCGCCGGCCCAGCCGAGGACGCGGGAACCGACGCCGACGCCGGCGACGCGGACCTGTGCGCGGCCCTCGACCCGACCGAGGACGCAGTGTTCTTCCTGTCCTCCGACGACTCGAATTCGATGGCGTCGCCCACCATCGCGCGACGCCTGCTCTCGACGGGCCAGCAAGTCCCGCCCCACATCCTCAGGACCTACGAGTTCTTGAACTACTACAACGTCGGCTATCCCGCCGCGGACGCCGGCAAGCTCTCCATCGTGTCCGAGCTCGCCGCCGGCGACGAGCCGGGCAGCTACGACCTTCAGATCGGGGTGGCCTCTCCCGCGGCGACGAAGCCACGGCGCCCGATGGTGCTGACCTTCGTCCTCGACACCTCGGGCTCGATGGGCGGCGAGCCGATCGTGTTGCAGCGGGAGGCCGTGCTGGCCATCGCGGCGCAGCTGAAGCCCGGCGACATCGTCAGCATGGTCACCTGGAACACCGCGCAGGCGGTGGTGCTGGACTCGCACGTCGCCAGCGGGCCGAGCGACGCCAAGGTCGTCTCATTGGCCAAGTCGCTCTCCGCCGGTGGCGGCACGGACCTGAACGGCGGGCTCACCAAGGGCTACAGCCTGGCGCAGAAGAGCTTCGACCCGAGCAAGCTCAACCGGGTCGTGTTGATCAGCGACGGCATCGCCAACGTGGGCGTCACGCAGGAGAAGATCATCGGCGACGGCGCCGCCACGAACGACGGCGACGGCATCTATCTGGTCGGCGTCGGCGTGGGCGCCGGCGTGAACGACACCTTGATGAACACCGTCACCGACGCGGGCCGGGGCGCCTACGTGTACCTGGACACGACGAGCGAAGCCAAGAACATGTTCGGCAAGCGCTTCGACGAGACCATGGACATCGCAGCGCGCTCGGTGGGCGTGGAGCTGCGCTTGCCCTGGTACATGGGCATCCAGAAGTTCTACGGCGAGGAGTACTCGACGAACCCCGAGGTCATCGAGCCGCAGCACCTAGCGCCGGACGATGCCATGGTGTTCAACCAGGTCGTGGCGCCGTGCGCTGCGTCCGCGTTCGACGGCGCCGATCCGGTCGAGGTGGTCGTGCGCTGGCAGCTGCCGACTGGACACGCGAAGCAAGAGACGTCGGCCAAGTCGACGCTCGGCGCGCTGCTCTCCACCCCGCCCAAGTACCTGGCCAAGGCCAAGGCCATCATCGCCTACGCCGAGGCGCTGAAGAACCCGTCCACGGCGAAGCAGGAGCTCGCGAAGGCCAAGCAGCTGGCCGCGGCGGCGAACCCCGGGGGTACCGACCCCGAGCTGAACGAGATCGCGGGTCTGATCGAGAAGGCGCTGACGGTCTACTGAGGCTCAATCCGCACAGCAGCGGAACCCGCGCGACTTGTCGTGCGACATGCGAGGGAACTTCGGCTTCGCAGCGCAGGCCAGATCCGCTGGCACCGAGAGGTAGTGCCCGCCCCGGGCGTAGCAGTCACCGTTCGTCTCGCAGGAGTCCTCCCACTCGGCGGCGTTGCCGCTCATGTCGTAGAGCAACGGGTAGCCGCCCTGGCAGGTGGGAACGCTGCCCACGTTCTGCGTGGCGATGAAGTTGTTGTTGTCCAGACCGACGCAGGCGAGCTTGTCGAAGATGGATCCGTAGGGGTAGGTCCGGGTTCCGTTCTGCGTGCAGGCGAGGTGCCATTGGCTCTTCGCGGGATCGGTGTTGGACGCTGGGGCTACCGTGCCGCCGCCGATGGCCCCGCACAGGCGCTTGCCGGCGGCTTTGCAATAGGCGAAAGCGTCGCACCAGTCGACGCAGACCACCGGCTTGTTCGCCGTGGTCACCGGGTTGTAGTTGCAGCTCGGGACGAAGCTCGTGTTGCCGCTGCACCCGGTTGGCTGCCCGCTGGTCGAGGGGCTCCCGCCGAGCCACGCAGAGTACTGCTCCTGAGTGACCTCGGTCTTGTCGATGCAGCCGCCAGGCATCGCCAGCATCTGAGCGGTGCCACCCCCGCCTGGGCAGGTGGGTCCGCCGCCAGTGCCGCCCGTCGCCCCGCCGGTGCCGCCCGTCGCTCCGCCACTTCCGCCGGTCGTGCCGCCGCTGCCGCCGGTCGTGCCGCCACTGCCGCCGGTCGTGCCGCCGCTGCCGCCGGTCGTGCCGCCGCTGCCACCCGTCGCTCCGCCACTTCCGCCGGTCGTGCCGGCGCTGCCGCCGGTCGCGCCGCCGCTGCCACCCGTCGCTCCGCCAGCGCCGCCGGTCGTGCCTCCACTTCCGCCGGTCGCGCCGCCACTTCCGCCGGTCGCGCTGCCGCTGCTGCCACCGGTCGCCGCGCCTCCGCTGCCAGCGGTGATGGTTCCGCCGGAGCCGCCGCCAGCGCCTCCCGCAGGCGCACCCGCGCTGCCTCCGCCCGACCCGAGCTCGTAGCCGTCGAAGGACACCACGCAGGCGCTAGCCGCGAGCGCGGTCAGCGCCGCACTCACGAGTGCGGCCCGCATGGGCTCAGTTCTTCGGCTTCTTGGGCTTGTTCTTCGGGTTGTCGGCGTAGGCCTTGGCCTTGGCGATCTGAGCGCGGGCCTTCTTCAGATCCTGGATGGCCTTTTGCCGGTGACCGCCGAACGGGGGATTCACGCCGGGGTTCTCTGCCGCTTGCAGGAGGGCGATGGCCTTCTCCACCGCAGCATCGGCGTCGTCCAGGCGCTGGTCCGCCGCGTAGGCGACGCCCGCGTAGAATGCGCCCGCGAGACCCAAACCCAATACGCCCATCAACAACCCGCGACGCTTGATCCCCTGCTTCATGACGGCTCCTCCAATGGCGAGGCATCTTACCCAGGTATGGGGAATCCTCCTTCCCGTGCCGCGCGTTTTTGGTGCGAGACTGTCCGGTGGCGTATGTTTACGTAGGCGCCTTCGCCACACCGCGGATGTGCCGGGCTGTGGGCGGAGCGCGGAGAGAGAACCACCTACTTCAAGGGTCGCACGGAACAGCCCGGAACCATGTAGCGTATGACCCGCCGTAAGAGCGTTCGAACCAACACCGTTGATCGGACGTCTCATGGAGACCATGGCCCTGGCCGACCACGTCACTGATCGCGCGGAAGCGCGCCTGGGCACGGTGCTCCGTGGCAAGTGGCGGCTCGAGCGCATCGTCGGTGTGGGTGGAATGGCTACGGTGTATGCAGCCACCCATCGCAACAAGTCTCGCGTGGCCATCAAGGTCCTTCACCCGGAGCTGGCCATCGACGCCGAGGTGACGGCGCGCTTCCTGCGCGAGGGCTACGTCGCGAACGCGGTCGACCACCCGGGCACGGTGAAGGTGCTCGACGACGACGTGACGGACGACGGCGCCCCCTTTCTGGTGATGGAGCTGCTGGACGGCGAGACCCTGGACGCGCGCCTGACGCGCAAGGGCCGGCTCGATCCGCCGGAGGTCCTGGCCATCGCCAACCAGGTCCTGTCCGTCCTGGGCGCTGCCCACGAGCGGGGCGTCGTCCACCGCGATCTGAAGCCGGAGAACCTGTTCCTGACCCGCGGTGGCGAGCTGAAGATCTTGGACTTCGGCATCGCGCGGCTCCGCGAGCTCACGCCGGACGGCAGCTCGACTCGCGCGGGCTCGCTCCTCGGCACTCCCGCCTTCATGGCGCCGGAGCAGGCCCGCGGTCGCTGGGAAGACGTGGACGCCTGCACGGACATCTGGGCCGTCGGCGCGACCATCTTCAACTTGCTCACCGGCCGTCACGTCCACGAAGCGGAGACGGTCCAGGAGCAGCTGATCAAGAGCGCCACCAGCAAGGCACCATCGCTCGGGGAGGTTCTACCCAGCGTCCCCGACGCGACCGCGTCCCTGGTCGATCGCGCGTTGGCGTTCGACAAAGCAGACCGCTTCCCCGACGCTCACAGCATGCGCCTGGCGTTGCTCTCGGCGCTGGGGCTCTCGGAGCACGACGC
Source organism: Polyangiaceae bacterium (assembly GCA_015075635.1). NCBI lineage: Bacteria > Pseudomonadati > Myxococcota > Polyangiales > Polyangiaceae > Polyangiaceae bacterium. The sequence continues at coordinate 85,484 of JABTUA010000003.1, read as the reverse complement.
ACCGCTCTCGCTGCCGACGCCGTCCTCGCCGGGCCTGATGGACGCCCAGACGCTGGTCGCGCCACCGGACCTGTCGAGCGTCATCACCGGCAAGAGCTACACGACGGCTCGTCCGGTGATCACCGGCATCGACTCGGTGCGCGAGCCGGCTCGGCCGAAGCGCTGGGTGTTGGGCGCGGCCGCGGCGTCGCTGCTGCTCCTGCTCGGCGTGGGAGCGCTGGCTTGGCGAGGCAAGACGGAGCCCATCGCGCCAACGCCGGCAGGCATCGCGCCCACGGTGACCGAGACCCGCATCGTGCCCCTTCCACCACCAACCGAGCCGGCCCCGACCCCGGAGGTCACGCCCGAGGCGCGCTCGCCGGTCGCGGCTCCTCCCGCATCGGTGAAGAAGCCGGTGGCCAAGACGCCGAAGCCCGCTGCGAGCGCGGCTCCCGCGAATACGGCCACGTTGGTGCAGCCCAAACCTCCCAGCACGAATCCGTTCGACAAGCGGCTATAGTCCCGGAGGGTGAGCATGAGGGTCGTACTCGTCGTCGCCGCGCTGGCGCTGGTCTCACCGGGGCTCGCGGCCCAGACGCGTGACGCGACCACGGCCGAGGCGCTGTTCGCCGAGGGGCGCGAGGCGGCGAAGGCCGGTGACTTCAGCCGAGCGTGCGCCAAGTTCCGTGAGAGCAATCGACTGGATCCTGCGCCGGGCACGGTGCTGAACCTAGCCGATTGCGAGGAGCGGCTCGGCCACCTCGCCACGGCTTGGACGCTGTTTCGCGAGGTGACTCAGCGCGTGCCTGCCTCGGACGAACGTCACGCGCTCGCGCTCGGGCGCGCCAACGCCCTCGAGCCCAAGCTGCCGAAGCTCACGGTAGTGCTCGCGCCGGGAGCCCCGCCCGGTACGCGAGTGCTGCGTGACGGCGTCGAGCTGGGCGCCGCTGCGCTCGACACCGCGCTGCCCGTGGATCCCGGCACACACCAGCTCACGGTCGAAGCCCCGGGTCACGCGCCGAGCCAGCGCCGGGTGTCGCTGCGCGAGGGGCAGACCGAGCGCGTCGTGCTGACGCTCGGTGCCAAGGCCCCAGACGAAGGCGACAACCGGAGCGCGACCAAGTCCAGCTCGAGGCGGACCTGGGGTTACGCCTTGGGCGGCGTGGGCCTGGTCGGGGTCTCGGTCGGCACCATCACGGGCCTGATGGTGCTGGGCGAGCGGCGCCGCGTGGACGACAACTGCGACGAGAACAAGCGCTGCAACGCCGACGGCATGGACGCGGTGGACCGGGGTCGCACGCTGGGCACCGTCTCCGGCGCGAGCTTCATCGTCGGCGGGCTGGCGCTGGCCGGCGGCGCGTACCTGCTCCTGAGCAGCGACAAGGAGGGTCCCGCGACCGCGCTCCGCGTCGGGCCCGGCTGGGTGGGCGCGGTCCGTCGGTTCTGAGCGCGCTCTTGTGGTCCTTCGCCCGCTCGGGGACGCTCCCCCGCGAGGAGGACCCATGCCCCAGCTCGCATCCACCCCGTGGCTCCAAGATCTCTGGCAGAGCACCATTCCCCGACTCCCCAAGCTCGGCATCGCGCTCGCCGTCCTGATCGGCGGATGGCTCATCGCCTACGCCATTCACAAGTCGCTCTACGCCGCGCTTCGGCGCACCACCGTCGACGACAAGGTCGCCGAGCTCGTCGGCTTCGAGACCGGCGGTGACCGCGGCTCGCGCGTCGAGCGCGCAGTGGCCAAGGTCGTCTATTACCTGCTCTTGGCGTTCGTGCTGGTGGCGTTCTTCAGCTACCTGGGCATCACCGCCGTAACAGCACCGCTCTTGACGGTGCTGAACGACGTGGCCGGCGCCGTGCCGAACCTGATGAAAGCCGTGGTCATCGGCCTGGTCGGATTCCTTGTGGCGACCGGCGTCCGCAAGCTGCTCGTGACGCTGCTGGAACGCATCGGCTTCGAGAAGCGCATGCAGAAGCTGTCCGGCGAGGAGCCCGACACGGTCCGCACGGAAGAGGTCAGCGAGGAGAAGCTCGAGGGCAAGAAGAAGAAGAAAGCCAAGGTCCGCCCCGAGCACCCGCTCACCAACACCATCGGCGACGTGGCGTATTGGTTCATCCTGGTGGTGGTCGCCATCCCGGTGCTGGAAGCGCTGAAGATCGGCGCGCTGGCGGCGCCTCTGTCCAGCGCCTTTGCGACCGTGACGACCTACCTGCCCAAGGTGGCTGCGGCCGTGGTCCTGCTCGCGGTGGGATACGTGCTCTCGCGTGTGGTGCGCACGCTGGTGTCCGGCGTGCTCGAGCGCGTGGGTCTGGACAAAGGCATGGCGCGCCTCGGCTTCGGCCGCGTGACCCGGGATCAGAGCCTGAGCGGCATCCTGGGCTCCATCGCCATGGCGTTCGTGCTCCTGCACTTCGCCATCAGCGCGGTCGGGCGCCTGGACATCAAGGAGATCAGCGTGCCCCTCGGGTCGATGCTCGACCGCATCTACGTCTACATGCCGAAGCTCCTGGTGGCGGCGGTGCTCATGTCCATCGGCGTGGTGGTGGCTCGCGTGACCGGCAACGTCGCCGCGCGGCTGCTCGCGGCCATGGGCTTCAACACGCTGATGGTCCACATCGGCCTGTTCAAGCACCTGACCGCCGAGGCCAAGACCCAGGAAGAGGAGTCCAAGCACCTGGTCGAGCAGCGCATGAAGGGGGACGAAGGCGCCGACAAGGAAGGCACGGACGACCTGCTCGGCTCCCACGGCAGCGCCGGCATCCACACGCCGGCGGACATCGCCGGAGTGATCGTGGGCGCGGTGGTGGTGCTGCTGTTCACTCGACAAGTGCTCGGCACGCTCGATCTGGGCGGGCTCGCCGGCTTGCTGGACCGCCTGATCGCGTTCTTGCCCAACGTGCTGGTCGCGGCCGTGCTGGTGGGCGCGGGCCTCTGGGCAGGCAGCTGGTCCAAGAAGCGCATCGACGAGCTGACCAAGTCCTCCTCCGATCGCCTGGTGCGCTCGTTGGGCGTCGTGGCGCACGTCGGGATCGTGGCCTTCTCGTCGATGATGGCGCTGCAGCAGATCGGCGTGGGCCGTCAGCTCATCGCCATCGCCTTCGCGCTGCTCTTGGGCGCCGTGTGCCTGGCCTTGGCGCTGGCCTTCGGCCTAGGGGGGCGCGATGTCGCGGCCAAGATCCTGCAGAAGGAGTACGAGCGGCACGACAAGCGGGGCTGAGCTCAGACTATTCCGCGCGCCTCCAGCGCGGCTGCGATGGCGCTCGCGATGTGCTCGGCGTCGTCGTGCTCTGCGGACACGACGATGTCGGGCTTCGCGGGGGGCTCGAACGGTGGTGTGCCGTGGGCTCTATCGTAAGCGCCGTGGGTGTCGCGCGCGCGGCACACCTCGAGGGGAGTCGCCACGTGGACTTCGAAGTAGCGCAGCGCGCCGACCAGCGCGCGGATCTGCGCCCGGTCGCTGGCCAGCGGTGACTCGAAGGCGAAGATGCCGATGAGCCCGGCGTCCGCGAGGCGCCGCGCCACCTCCGGAGCGTGCGGCGGGCTGCCCCCGCCCGGCCCCAGCTCGCCGGTGACATCGTCGTTCGGGTCCATCACGACCGCGACCTTGCCGCGGTCGAAGAGCACGCGCTCGAGCGCGTAAGCGATGCTGCTCTTGCCCGAGGCCGGGAGCCCCGCCAGCCAGATCGCCGCCCCCGACTGCCCGAGGCGCGCGTGGCGCTCCGCCCGGCTGACCAGCGAGCGCGGGCGCCCCACCGGACCGGTGCGCTCGCTCTCCGGCTCGCCCAGCCCTGCCTCCAGGATCATGCCTGCCGCCACCGTGTTGTTGGTGATGGCGTCGATGAGCACGAAGGCGCCGGTGGTTCGGCTCTTCGCGTAGGGATCCGAGTAGAGCGGGCGGTGACACGAGAGCGTGACGCGCCCGATGTCGTTCAGCTCGAGGTGGGTGGCCGAGACCGGCTCCAGCGTCTCGAGGTCGATGGTGTGCGAGACGCGCTCCACCTCCGCGCGGACGTACTGCGTGGTGTGCTTCAAGAAATAGCTGCGCTGCGGGTCGAGGGCGCGCTCGCCCATCCAGACCAGCATGGCGTCGAGGCGACGACCCACGCTTGGGATCGCGCTCGGGTGCACGAGCATGTCGCCGCGACTCACGTCGATCTCGTCCGCCAGCCGGATGGACACGCTCATGGGCGCGGACGCGCGCTCGAGCTCGCCGGCGAAGCTGTCGATGGCGAGGACCCGAGAGCGCTTGCGCGAGGGCAAGACCAGGATCTCGTCTCCCTTGGCGACGCTGCCCGCCGCGATCTGGCCCGCGAACGCCCGGTAGTTCAGGTCCGGGCGGATCACCACCTGCACCGGGAAGCGGAGCTCCGCGCCGGACACCGCCCCGGTGACGTCCACCGTCTCAAGGTGCTCGAGCAGGGTCGGGCCTTCGTACCAAGGCGCCCGCTCGCTCCGGCTGACCACGTTGTCCCCGGCCAGAGCGCTCACCGGAATGAAGCTCACGCCGGAGAAGCCGAGCTTCTCCGCGAAGCTGGCGAAGTCGGCGCGGATCTGCTCGAAGACGCCGCGCTCGAACCCGACTAGGTCCATCTTGTTCACGCACACGGCCAGCTCGGGGATGCCAAGCAACGCGGCGATGTAGGCGTGCCGGCGCGACTGCTGGAGCACGCCCAGCCGGGCGTCGATCAGGATGATGGCGAGATCGGCGGTCGAGGCCCCGGTGGCCATGTTGCGCGTGTACTGCACGTGCCCGGGCGTGTCGGCGATGATGAACTTGCGCTTGTCCGTGGAGAAATAGCGGTAGGCGACGTCGATCGTGATGCCCTGCTCACGCTCCGCCTTGAGCCCGTCGGTGAAGAGCGAGAAGTCGATCTCGTCGCTGCCCTGCTTCGACGCGCGCTTGACCGCGCTGAGCTGGTCCTCGTAGATGCCGTGCGTGTCGTGGAGCAAGCGGCCGATCAGCGTGGACTTCCCGTCGTCGACCGAGCCGACGGCGACGAAGCGGAGCAGCTCCTTCTGCTCGTGGCGGCGCAGGTACTCCTCGATGTTTCCCTGGATCAGCTCTTCTTCGCTGTTCACGCTCAGAAGTACCCTTCGCGTTTCTTGGTCTCCATGGAGCCTTCTTCGTCGAAGTCGATGAGGCGCCCTTGCCGCTCGGAGTGCTTGGTCAGGAGCATCTCGCGGATGATCTCCGGGAGCGTGGTGGCAGACGAGCGGATGGCGCCGGAGAGCGGGTAGCAGCCCAAGGTGCGGAAGCGCACGCGTTCGAGGCGGGGCTGCTCGCCGGGGCGGAGCCGCATGCGCTCGTCGTCCACCATGATCAGCGCGCCGTCGCGCTCCACCACCGGTCGCTCGGCCGCGAAATAGAGCGGCACGATGGGGATCTCCTCGAGGTGGATGTAGAGCCAGACGTCCAGCTCCGTCCAGTTCGAGAGCGGGAAGGCGCGGATGCTCTCGCCCTTGGTGATCTTGGCGTTGTACAGGTTCCAGAGCTCGGGACGCTGGTTCTTCGGATCCCACTGCCCGTAGCGGTCGCGGAACGAGTAGATGCGCTCCTTCGCGCGGGAGCGCTCCTCGTCCCGCCGCGCGCCGCCGAACGCCGCGTCGTAGCCGCCCGCCGCGAGCGCCTGCAGGAGCGCCTGCGTCTTCATCACGGTGGTGTACTTCTGGCTGCCGTGGTCGAACGGGTTGATGCCCTCGTCCAGGCCCTGCTGGTTCGCGTGTACCCGGAGGTCGAGCCCCAGCACCTTGCAGAACTGGTCCCGGAACTCGATCATCGCGCGGAACTTCCAGGTCGTGTCGATGTGCAGGAGCGGGAAGGGCAAGGGCCCCGGATGAAACGCCTTGCGCGCCAGGTGCACCATCACCGACGAGTCCTTGCCGATGCTGTAGAGCATGACGGGGTTGTCGAACTCGGCGGCGACCTCGCGGATGATGTGGATGCTCTCCGCCTCGAGCTTGGCGAGGTGGCTCAGGCGGGCGCTCGGGATCGGCGACACGGGGCGCTAATCTAGCACTATTTTCGTCGGGATTATCAAGATTGGTCTTCTAGCAGGAATGCTGCCGGATCGAGCCCGTCGAGGTGTACGTCCAGGTGCCTGGCTCGGGCGAGCCGCGCCAAGTACTCGCGGCGCGGGATGGCCGTCGCCCCGAGCGAGACCAGGTGGGGCGTCGAGAGCTGGGTGTCGAACAGCTCGATGCCCCTCGAGGCGAGCGCGCGCAGCGTCGCGATCAGGGCGAGCTTCGAGGCGTTGGTCGCGCGATGGAACATGCTCTCCGCGGCGAACAAGCCGCCGCGCTGTACGCCGTAGAGACCGCCGACCAGGTCCGGGCCCTGCCACACCTCGAGGCTGTGGGCGTGCCCCAGCCGATGGAGCTCGGAGTAGGCCTCCAGCAACTCCGGCAGAATCCAGGTCCCCTCTTCGCGGTCGGCACAGCCCCGCATCACCGCGCCGAAGGCTCGATTCCAGGTCACGCGAAAGGTGCCGTGCCGGATCACTCGCTGCATGCTCCGCGAGACGTGGAGCGCGGCGGGCTCGATGATGGCGCGCGGGTTCGGCGACCACCAGAGCGGCGGCAGGCCCTCGTCGTACCAGGGAAAGATGCCGCTGTCGTACGCCAGCAGCAACCGGGGCACGGAGAGGTCGCCGCCGACGGCCACCAGGCCCTCGTCGTCGTAGGCTTCCGGGCTCGGGAAATAGAGCGGACCACCCGGCTCGACGTAGTGGGGGGGGCGACGGCGACGCACGCTGAGGGAATGCTACGGCAGGCCCAGGCCGCGAGCGAATCGCCGCTCGCGCCCCACTTTTTCTATAGAATGCGGGGCCGATGTCGAACGCGCCCCGGGCTGCCCTCCAGCGCCCCGTCCGGCTGGAGATCGAGGCGTCGTGCGCCGCCTGCCATCGACCGGTGGGGCTCGGCGCGCCGCACCTGCGAGTCGCCTGCTCCGCCTGCGGCGAAGCCGTCGAGGTGAGCAGCGTCAGCTGGACGCAGCTGTTCGCCGAGATCGACGAGAAGAGCTTCGACCTGCCGGAGACGGACTCCGACACCCGAGTCGCCGAGCAGGTGACGCCGGACGGCCGGCTCGTCGCCCGCTACACGCTGGGCGCGCCGACCTGCGCGAAGTGCCGCGCGGAGCTGATGTTGGTCGAGCCGGGCACCGACGACTCCCTCGAGTGCGCGCAGTGCGGGACCAAGACGACGACCTTTCAAGCCCCGGGCTGGCTCCGAACCGACCTGCCGACGGCAATGCAGCTCTACGGGGCGTCCCGCGAGGCGGAGGCGCGCGCGGGCTCGTTCTGGCTCACCTTCCAAGGCACGCCGCCGGAGCGGCGGGAGAAGCACCAGAGCGTGATCCAGGCGGCTATCGGCCCCGGACCCGAGCGCCCGGCGGTGATCTCCACGCCGACGCCAAGGCCCGCGACTCGGCACCGCTGGGAGTGGTACGCCGTGGTCGCGATCATCGCCGTGATCGTCGTCGCCGTTCGCGAGTGCGGGCGGCGCGCGGCCGGCACGCCCGAGTCCGAGCGCGACGACGCGGTCGAGTCCAGCCACTAGGTTCGACTTGGACATTCCCATGACTCGCGACGCTCTGGCAGGTCACGCTACGAAGAAGCGCCTGCACAGCGGGCATTTCGTCGCGTGAAAGTGCGCAAGTTGACCAGATACCTCGGACTCTGGCTGCGCTTCCTGCACATCTTCGTGACGTGCACGCTGGCCTGTCTCGGTTACCTGTGGCGGCGCGCCTGGGCGGGTCGGCTCGGCCCAGAGCAGGTCGAGCTCCTGCGCGGCGAGGCGCTGGCCCGGCTGCTGCAGAAGTTGGGCGCGACGTTCATCAAGTTCGGACAGATCCTGAGCACGCGTCCCGACCTACTCGGCCCCGGCTTCATCGAGCCGCTCGCGCGGCTGCAGGACGCCGTACCTCCCGCGCCGTTCCCCGCCGTGCGCCGCGTCCTCGACGACGAGGTCGGCGCGGACAAGGAACGCGAGCTGATCGCCGAGATCGACGAGACGCCGGTGGCCGCTGCCAGCGTCGCGCAAGTCCACCGCGCGCGTCTCAGGACAGGTCGGGTCGTGGCGCTGAAGGTCCAGCGCCCCGACGCCCAGCGGCAGATCGAGCGTGACCTCAGCATCCTGAGCTTCTGGGCCAGGCTGCTCGACCGCTTCGAAACCGTGCGCATGCTGTCGCTGCCCGGGGCGGTGGAGCGCTTCGGTGAGGCGCTGCACGGTCAGCTCGACTTCTGCCGCGAGGCGGAGAACAACCGGCGCTTCGCCAAGAGCTTCGCCGAGGTGGAGAACGTGGGCGTGCCGGCGCTGATCGACGAGCTCTGCACGCGCCGCGTGCTGTGCATGGAGTTCGTCGACGGCGTGAAGGCGACCGAGCCGGAGAAGGTGGGCGGGGACCGCGCCAAGCTGGCCCGGCTGGGCGGCGAAGCGGTGCTGAAGATGATCTTCACGGACGGCTTCGTCCACGCCGACTTGCACCCCGGCAACATCATCCTGACGCCCGACGACCGCGTGGTGCTGATCGACCTGGGCATGGTGAGCGAGATCCCGAGCGACCTGCTCCGACCCTGGGTGGAGACCTTCGTCGCGCTGTCGCAGCAGAACGGGGCGGAGTGCGCGCGCCTCTTCTACATCTACGCGCCCACCGTGAGCGGCACCGACTACCGGGCCTTCGAGCGCGACGTCGTCGGCTTCCTGGGCGGTCTCTACGACAAGAAGCTCGGCGAGGTCGAGGTCAGCCGGGCGGTGAGCGGCATGATGAACATCCTGCGGCGGCATCGCGTGCAGATCGATCCCTCGTTCACCGTGGTGAACATTGCGCTCCTGGTGGCCGAAGGGCTGGGCAAGCAGCTCGATCCGTCCATCGATCTGGTGCCGCTGGCGATGCCCTATCTCTCGCAGGCGATGCTCACCGCGCCCCCAGGCCGCGCTCCGTTCCGCGAGGTTCCGTCAGCTCCTCGGGACTGACACGTCATCCGCCGTCCCTGGCTTCTGGTCGCGACCCGGCGAGAGCACGACGATGCCGCTCTCGGTGCAGGCGACGCGGTAGCGGCTGCCCCAGGGATCGTCGGTACGAGCTTGGGAGGAGAGCTTCCTCTCGTGCTGGAGCTGGGTCAGGGTCGGACAACCGCGCGGATTCCCCTCGCGCCACTCGACCGCCGCCTCGCGGATGCGCTGCGCGTCGCGAACCGCCAGATCCGCTTCATCGACCTTCGCCCCGGGGCGAAAGAAGAACGCGCCTCCGGTGACGAGCACCGCGGCGATGCCGGCGCCGAGCGCGAGCTCGAGCCAGGTGAAACGACGGCGCACGGGACGACCAAAACCAGACATCGCTCTTGCTCCAGCAAGCCGCGTGCCGCCGCAGAATCCGGCCAAATTTCGACCGAACAGCGCCGTGGCTCAGTCAATCTGACGCGCTGGAGCCACGCAGCTTGGGCCGCTCTGACACTTTGTCAGCAGGTGCCGCAGCCGTACGAAGTGACCTCGCTGACGCAGAGGCTATCCCACGAGTAGGTGCAGCAGTACGAGTCGTAGAGGCACACGCAGGAGGCGACGGAGGCGTTGCCGCAGCTCGGCGTGGAGTGCGTGACGCAGCAGTCACCGGCGGTCGCTCCGCCGCTGCCACCGCTACCACCGAAACCGCCGCTGCCGCCGAAACCGCCGCTGCCGCCGAAGCCGCCGCTACCGCCAACTCCGCCGCTACCGCCAACTCCGCCGCTGCCTCCGGTGCCACAGCTCCCGCAACCGAGCGTCTGCACCTCGCTCACGCAACCGGAGTCCCAGGCTGTGGTGCAGCAGAAGGAGTCCTGCGCGCAGACGCAGCTCTGGATGCTGGCGGTGGCGCACCCCGGCGTGCTGTGCGCCGTGCAACAGCTGGCCGTGGAGGTGCCTCCGCTCCCACCGGTGCTGCCGCCGAAGCCGCCGGTGCTGCCGCCGAAGCCACCGGTGCTGCCGCCGAAGCCGCCGGTGCTGCCGCCGAAGCCGCCAGTGCCACCGCCGACGCCACCCGTCGCGCCCGTGCTGCCGCCCGCGCCACCTGTCGTAGCACCACCCGTGGCGGCGCCGCCCGACCCCGCAGCACCGCCGACGGCACCGCCTGACCCACCGCTCTGCGGGCCTCCGCCGCTGCCGGCGCCGCCTGTGCCCGAGTCGTTCACACCCGCGTCGCTCATGCCGAACAGGTTGGTGTCCGAGACGGCGCACCCCACGAGGAACGTCGCGCCGAGCATGGCGACGAGCCGTGACCAAAAAGCCCAGCCGGTCATCTGCCCCGATTCTAGTTCAGCGCGGCCGTCTCGGCTACGTCCGGTCCCCGGGGTAGCCGAAAGCCTGAACGAAGCAGCGGTGCGGCTCCAGGCTGGAGCCCGCCGGGGCGTGGAGCTCGCGCGGGCGATATCCGCTCGCGAAGCCGAGGACCGTGACGCTCGTCCCCTCCACCCGGAAGCGCGCGCGCCAGTCCTTGTGGGCGATCACCAGCTCGTCCCCGTCCCGCTTGATGCGCCGATAGGGATGCGGCGCGGGCCCCAGCGAGAGCGCCTGCGTCACCGGCTCGACCAGCTCGATGCCGAAGCGGTCGCGGAGGAAGCCCGCCTGCTCCGCCGCCCGCGCCGAGAGCCGCACCTCCCAGCGCGGCCCTGGATCCTGTCGAGCCTCGGCCTCGAGCCAACCCGTGCCCGGGTCCGGTGGGACGTCGGTGTAGGCGACGTAGGGCTTCAGATCGAGCACGGGGGTTCCGTCCAGGATGTCCACGTCCCGGACGTGCAGCGTGAGCCCCTCCACGCGCACCAGCTCCACCACCGACAAGCCGATGGGGTTGGGCCGGTGCGGCGAGCGGGTGGCGAACACTCCGCGGCGCTCCCGGCTGCGGGGCGGTCGCACCTTGGGGCGCCAGCCTTCGGCGCGGTCGAACCAGAACAGCACCCACAGGTAGCGCCAGCTCTCGACGTCCTCGAGCGCGAACTCGAAGCCGCGCCCCGGGTCGAGCTCGATCCGAGCCTCGACGCCGCGTGCGGCGGCGGGTTGTCGCGGCGCCTCCGCCGGCTCGCCGAACGGCGAGCGCACCACGCCGATGGGCGTGAGGCGGAGCTCGCTCACAGGCAGTTGTAGCCGTTGGCGCAGACCGAGGCGACCTCGCTCACGCAATAGCTGTCCCAGCCGTAGGTGCAGCAGTAGGAGTCAGCGGCGCAGATGGCGCTGACGCAGTTCGCCTTCGCGCTGTCGCAGCCGCTGACCAGTTGGGTGCCCGTGACACACAGCGTGTGCGCGCAGCTCCCTTGGGACTCGGAGCACTTCAGGCTCTTGCAGACGGTGCGGACCTCCGACACGCAGATCGAGTCCCAGCTTCCGCTGCAGCAGTACGAGTCCACGGCGCACACCTTGGACACACAGTTGCCCGTCGCCGCGTCACAACCGTTGGGCAGCGCGACGCCCGCCGAGCACACGTCGTGCGGGCAGCCGCAGTTCTCGTCCACCTGGCCGTTGCAGTTGTCGTCCTGGTTGTTGCCGCAGGTGTCGCTCGGCGCCGCCTGCTGGCTCTGCACGCACTGGAGCGAGCCTCCCTGACACTGGTAGCTGCCCGCGCTGCAGATCCCGGGCAGACCCGTGGTGCAGCCGCCGCCGCCACCCGGATTGTTCTCGTCCGTGGAGCCGTTGCAGTTGTCGTCCTTGGCGTTGCAGGTCTCCGTCGTCGGGATCACCTGACCGGTGCAAGCGCCCCAGTTGCCGTTGGTGCAGGTCTGGGTGCCGGCCTTGCACTGCCCCACACCCTGCGTGCCCGGGGCGCCGGTGTAGCAGCCCTGGGTGGTGCCATTCAGGCAGTTGCAGCCCTCGTCCACGTTCCCGTTGCAGTTGTTGTCCGCGCCGTCGCAGGTCTCCGTGCTCGGCTGGACGTTCTGAGCGCAGACGATGCCGCCGCTCTGGCACTGCGTCGTGCCCGCAGAGCAGACGCCGAGCTTGCCGGTGCTGCAGGTCTGACCGCTGCCCGGATTGCCCTCGTCCGCGCTGCCGTTGCAGTTGTTGTCCACGCCGTCGCAGATCTCTGCGCTCGGCTGGACGTTCTGGTTGCAGACCAGCGTGCTGTTCTGACAAGCAGTCGTGCCCGCGCCGCACGCGCCCTGCTTGCCGGTATTGCAGGTCTGGCCGCCCTGCGGGTTGCCCTCGTCGGTCTGCCCGTCGCAGTCGTCGTCGAGCCCGTTGCACTTCTCCGCGACCGGGAGCTGCTCGCCGCTGCACGTGCCCCACTTGCCGCCGCTGCAGGTCTGCGTGCCGGCGCTGCACTCGCCGACGTTCTTGGTGGCCGGGGCGCCGGTGTAGCAGGCCTGCGTCTGGCCGTTCGTGCAGGAGCAGCCCTCGTCCACCTGGCCGTCGCAGTTGTCATCGGTGCCGTCGCACTGCTCCGTCGCGCTGCCCTGCTTCGGAGTGCAGGTCTGAGCCACACCGGCGACGCAGTTCTCGACGGTCACCTGGCAGGCGCCCTTGCCGCAGGTCGTCTGTCCCTGGTCCTCGTCTTCGAGACCGTCGCAGTCGTTGTCGCGCTTGTCGCAGGTCTCGTCCGCGGGGATGACCTCGCCTTGGCAGGCGCTCCACTTGCCGTTCTCGCACACCTGCTTGCCGGCCTTGCACTCGCCGACGCCTTCGGTGCCGGCGGGTCCGCCATAGCAGGGCTGCTCGGCCGCTCCGCTGCACTCGCCCGGCCAACCGCCGCCGGTGCCTGCGCCGCCGTCGGTGCCCGCGCCACCGCCGACGCTGCTGCCGCCCGTTCCGCTCGTGCCGCCGCTCGCGCCGGTGCCGCTGCCGCCGATGCTCGTCCCGCCGCCGACAGCGGGTGTGCCGCTGCTCTCCCCGCTCGCACATCCGACCGCGGCGGCCGCCACGACCACCAAGCACCCGACGACCGCGGATCGAAGAAGCGACTGCATCGAATGCCTCCAGGGCGCTCGGGAAATCCGAGCGTACCCAAGGCTTCAATTTTCACAGAAGAACGCCCGCCGCGCAATCAAGGTGCAACAAACCAGGGGCGCGGACGCGGGATGCGGCTCACAGCGCGCACTCGCCGCTGGCCCAGACTCCTCCAGCGTCGCTGCAAACTTCCTCGTTGCTACGCGCGATCGACCACCACTTGAGCTCGTCGACGTATCCGTTCAGTGCCATGTCCGAGCCGCTCTTGCCCACGGAGAGGTTGCCGTTCACGTAGCCGAGCTGCCCTCCGGTCTCGGTCTTGTGGAGCTTCCCGTTCAGGTAGAGCTTGAGCGTCGAGCCGTCGTTGACCACCGCGAGGTGAGTCCAGCCCGAGGCCAAGACGCCCGGCTCGCTGGTGACGATGGCCGAGCCGAAGCCGGCGCGAGTGAACGACGCCTGAACGTTGCCCTGCGCGGTGCGGATGGCCACGCCATCGCCCGACGAGCCGAGGCGCCCGACGATGGAGCCCGCCGTCATGCTGCTCAGCTTCACCCAGAGCTCGATGGTGGCGGCCTTGGTGAAATCCAGCGCCGGAGCGCTGGGGATCGAGATTCGGCCATCGCCGCCGGAGAAGCTCGCCGCCGAGCCGACTTTGCCGCCGTTGACCACGCTCACACCCGTGCCGATGAGCGAGCCGTGGTGCGAATGCCCAGAGGCGTCCTTGGTCGTCAGCGCTCCGACGTCGTCGAAGCCCCACTCGCCCTCGAGGCCCGGCGTGGTGGTCGGCGCGCCACCGCTGCCGCCGCCACTCGGCGCGCCCGCCGCGCCCGCCGCGCCCGCCGCGCCCGCCGCGCCCGCGGCTCCAGCGCTGCCACCGCTGCCGGTCGCCCCGCCTGCGCTCGGCGCGAGGCCGGTCACCGTGTCGGTCCCCGTGCCGCTGCCCACCGCCGGCGCCGCGGGCTCACCGTTGCCCTCGGCCGATTCGTTCTCGATTCCTGTCGGCGCTGCGCAGGCGGCGGTCGCGAGGAAACAGAGCGCGGCAAGCTGTGCCGCGAGCCCGAGGGAGGTGGTGCGGTTGGCCATGGCGGGGCTTTGTAACTCCATGACCGGAGGCGCGCACGCACAAAAACATACATGGGCCCACAAATTCGCACACTATCGGATAGTGTACTGAAATCCCTGGGCTATTTGCAGCAGCCCTCGGGGGCGTACCCTGGCGGACATGACGGGGATCAAGTTGGGCGGGCTGCTGGCGCTGGCGTTCCTGCTCGTGGGGTGTGGCAACGACGACGACAAGAAGACGAGCAAGAGCGACTCGGGCACGCCGAGCGGCTGGCAGGCCGCGGTCGGCGCCGACGGCGCGTTCGCACAAACCTTCGACGGCGTGACCTGGAGCACGCGCACGCTGGTGCCGCACGATCTGTTCGCGGTCACCTGCGTCGGGAACCTGGATGGCTGGGCAGCCGGCGAGAGCGGCTTCGTCGGGCGCACGCGCGACGGCGGGGAGACGTGGCAGAAGCAGGGCTCGGGCACGAGCGATGCGCTGCGCACGGTGCACTTCGCGCACGACCACCACGCCGCGACTGCCACGTACACGGGCGTCACCGCCGGAGACAACGGCTACCTCGCGGTCTCGAACGACGGCGGCGACAGCTGGAAGGCCGTCGACACGGGAACGTCGGTGACGCTGCGCGGTGCGTCGGCCGCGCTCAACGCAGATCTGATCGTCGTCGTGGGCGACGCCGGCACCGTGCTCAGCACCACCGATCTGGGCAAGACCTGGCACAGCCAGACCCTGCCGGGCGCGGGAGATCTGCGCGCAGTGGACATGGCGCCGAACGGCAGCGTGATCGTCAGCGTGGACTCCAAGGGTCAGATCTGGGCGAGCAAGGACCTGGGCAAGACCTTCGCGCTGGAGGCCACGGCGAAGGGCCCGCTGAACGGCGTCGCCATCGCCGCCGATGCTTCGAAGGGCCTGGCGGCGGGAGACGGCGGCATCGCGCTGCGCCGAGATGCCGCGGGCAACTGGACGGAGACGCTCACCGGCTCGACCGAGCGACTGAACGCCGCGATGATCACCCACGACGGCGTGCGAGAGTACCTGGCAGGTGAGGCCGGGACGTTGCTCGGCGCCGCTGGGCTCGGCAGCTGGGAAAAACCCGCGCTCGGCACCAGCGCCACGCTCTACGGTCTGGAGGATCTCGATCCGCACTGATGGTACGATGGCGGCATGAGCCGCACCATCGAGCAACTGGTCAATCGGCAGTTCCTGCGCTGGATGGAGCAGCAGAAGGTCCAGGGGAAGCGCGACCAGCCAGAGTCCGTCGAGCAGAAGCCGATGATCGCGATGTCGCGCGAGTACGGCGCGCGCGGCGCGGAAGTGGGCCGGTTGGCGGCGGAGCGCTTGAACTTCCAGTTCCATTCTCAGGAGCTCGTCCACGAGGTGGCCAAGCAGGCCCGCGTGCGCCAGCAGCTCGTCGCGTCCCTCGACGAGCGCGCGCGGGACGACATCGAGCAATGGGTGAGCGAGCTGATGGACGGCGGCACGTTCTCACCGACGGACTACCTGCGGAACCTCACCAAGGTGATCTTGTCCTTCGGGCGTCACGGCAAGGGTGTGATCGTGGGGCGTGGCGCGCAGTACATCCTGGACCCGAAGCGCACGCTGCGCGTGCGCGCCTTCGCCCCGCTGGACGCACGCGTGCGTCGGATTGCGACCCGCGACGGCCTGGGCCGCGGCGACGCCCGCACCAAGATCCTGCGCATCGACTCCGAGCGCACCGCGTTCTACCGCCAGCACTTCGACCGCGATCAGTCCGATCCGCACGACTACGACCTGCTCCTGAACACGGCGACGCTGCCCGTCGACGCCTGCGTGGACATGGTGGTCAGGGCGTTCCGTTCTCGCTTTCGGTGAGGGTCAGAACGGCACGCGCACGCTCGCGGCGAGGGGCGAGCGCGCCGGGTCGAGCGCGAAGAAGGTCGCGCTGAGCAGGAAGTCGTACCAAAAGTGGATGGCGACGGGAGCGGCCAGGCTGTAGTCGTGCCACTGGTAGGTGAGACCGAGGTAGCTGCCGAGCACGGTGATGAACGGGACGCCGAGCGCCAGATAGGGCAGCTGCTCGTCGTGGGGGAGCGCCAGCGCGTTCGGCGCGTGCGCGACCCCGAACACCACGCTCGACCCGACCCAACCGGCGGTCGGACCAGCTTCGCGCGCCATGTGCGAGAGCAAGACGCCGCGAAACAGCGCCTCTTCGCCGATGGCCACATGGCTGAACAAGCCCGCGCCGACCCCCGCCGCCAGGGGGTAGCCCGACGCGGGCGGGAATCGGCGGCCGAACAGGTTCGCGTCTTCTCCCAGGTGCCGGGTGCCGAGCTCTTCGTCCACGACCGCCGAGAGCCCGATCCCCGCCGCGAGCATCACCAGCATCCCCGCCCAGACGTCGGTGTGCCCCATGACGTTCTTGTTGAACGGCGCCACCAGCAGCTCGGCGGGGGTGTCCTCCGGGACGTAGAGCAGGCGCGCGGCCAGCTGCTCCTGGAACAGCGCGTCCGCATAGGAATAGGCGTAGATGTTCTGGAAGGCGATCAGCGGCACCGCCGCGCCGGGGTGGGAGAAGCCGTCGAAGCCCTCGTCTCGGCTCAGGCCCACGGCGAGCCCGGTGCCGAGCTCCGCGGCGCCGAGGCCGGTCATGGTCAGGCCCTCTGCGGTGCGCCCCTGGCAGAGCTGCGCGACGCCGGGGAACAAGAGGCTCGCGCTCGGGCCGCAGTCCGCCTCGCGAACGCGCTCTGCCGCCTCGAGCTCGCGCTCGCTGGGGGCCTGGCTCTCGCTGGTGCGCGCCGGACGCATCGGCGGGCCGCAAGCCGTGAGCGCGAGAAACACCCAGACCGAGAACCTCTTCGGCATCGGATCGTGGTAGGCATCATAGCGTGAGCAGCGTGCTCGATCCCATCCGCTTCGGGCCGGAGCGCGATCTCATCGGCTCGCTGTTCGATCGCTTCGGCCTCGACGTGGTCATCGACCACTTCGTGGAGTCCGGCGGCGTGCGCTCCATGTACGACGCGGTGCTGGCGTCGGAGCTGCGGCTGACTCGCATGATCGCGCCGCGCTTGATGGACCTGCTCGACGCCGCGCGAGAGAAGCTCGCCTTCGACGAGCCCCTGGAGATGTTCGTGGGGCAGAACCCGCAGGTGAACGCCGCGGCGATGCACCGAATGTCCGGGGACGAGCCCCACGTCCTGTCGCTCACCAGCGCGCTGGTCGAGCGCATGACGGACGCCGAGCTCTCCTTCGTGCTCGGTCACGAGCTCGGCCACCTGGCCTACCGGCACTACCGTGCCCGCCTGGCGGACGCCGCCTTCGGGCGGAGCGCCGGCGGTGAGAGCAAGGCACCGCCGCTGCTCCTACGCCGGCTCGAGAGCTGGGACCGCATGGCGGAGATCAGCGCCGACCGCGCGGGCTTCTCCGCGGTGGACGGCAACCTGGAGGTGGCGGTCAGCGCGTTCTTCAAGCTCCAGAGCGGGCTCGGACCGGAGCACCTGCGCTTCGACATCGCGGCCATCCTGGAGCAGCTCGAGTCGCTGCAGAAGGCCAGCCGCCGCGAGCTGTTCGCGGAGTTCAGCCACCCGGCCACACCCATCCGCGTGCGCGCGCTCCAGCTCTTCGGCGAGGTGCGCTCGGGCCAGCGCACCCTGGCGGCGGTGGACGCCGAGGTGGCGGAGATCGCACGCTTGATGGACTACGCAGCCAGCGAGCCGCTGGACGTGAACGCCCGGGAGTTCATCCTGGCCGGCGGCCTGCTGGCCGCCTACGCCGACGGCGACATCGAGATGGACGACGCCGGCTGGAACACGCTGGTGCAGCTGCTCTTGCCGGTGTCGGCGGATCCGGAGGCCGAGGTCGCGCGCATCAAGAACCGCTCCGAGGCCGACGAGATCTTGGAGAAGAGCGCGGCCTGGCTCCGCGACAACGCGGGCGAGGAGCGCTTCGACCTCTTGCGCGCCATCGCCCACGTCACCGCTGCCGACGGACACCTGTCCGAGGCCGAGCGCGCGTTCCTGAAGCACTGCGCGGAGCTGCTCGGGGTCCCCGCGCGGACCGCGGACGAGATCGCCTTCGAGACCTTGGCCGATCACCTCCAGACCCACGCCGGTCGAGGCATGCGCCCGCCGCGCTTCGCGCTGGACGAGTAGGGGAGCCTCGAAAGTGCTCCGCTTCGCGGTGGTCGTGTGCGCCGTCGGGCTGCTCGGCTGCGACGAGCCCTGAAGGGCCGTCAGAGCACCTCGGCCAGGAACCCGACGACCGCGTCGATGCTCTCAGGGCGCGCCTCGAACATGTTGGTGCCGTGGTCGCCTGGATCGTATTCCTGGAAGCGCCACGCGCTCGGCGCACCGTTCTGGTAGCCCTTGCTCCACGCGCTCTCCGCGGCGGAGAATACGAACTGGATCGGCACCTGATCCAGCTCGTCGTGGTGCGCGCCGAGGCTGTTCTGGTTCTCGGTGTATGCGCCGCCGGTCAGGAACACGAGCGCGCTCGGGAAGAGCAGCTCGGTGTTTGCGCTGGCGTGGATGGCGTAGTCGAGAGCCGTGGTGGTGCCGTTCGACGCTCCGACGACGCCGATCCGCAGCGGATCCACGCCGCACGCGCCGCTCGTCAGGTGTAACATCGCGGCCTTCGCGTCGAGCTTGCCCTTGTCGCCCGTGTAGGCTTCGAGCGGGTCGCCCTCGGAGGCGCCCGCGCCGCGCCGGTCCACGTTGAGCACGCGGATCTGCTTCGCGACCAGCGCGTCGATGAAGCCCTTCGGGTAGTTCGAGCGATCGTTGGCCGGAGGGATCATGTGCAGGAGCACGACGCTCGGGCCGAGACCCTCGCCGGTCGGGTAGTCGTCGGCCTCGAGCTGCACGCCGTCGTCGGTGAGGAAGCTGACGACCGCCGGCACGCTGGTACAGGCGGCGCTGCCGCCGCCGCTCGAGGTGCCAGCCCAGGCCCCCGAGCCGCCCGTTCCGGCCGTGCCGCCGGCAGCTGCGTGCTCGTCGCTCTCGCGGCACGCCGAGGCGGAGGAGAGCGCCAGGGCGGCGAGCAGGAGGGGGCGGCGCACGGCGGGGAGCTTAGCGCGCTGCCGCCAACTCCCCGTTGGCATTCGCAAGCCGCGCTTGGCGGCGGGCCCGAGTGGTGTCGCGCACTTGGCGCGGGCCCGCGCCTTGCAACTTCCGCAGGCGATGCGCCGCTTCATCCTGGCTGCCCTGATCGCCACGCTCGGCGCCTGCGGCGGCGGAGACATCGAGGACGTGCCGGCGCCGGAGGAAAACCCCGGCGTGGTGGTGGACGACGCGGGGAGCTGGGCGAGCGGCGGCGCGAGCGGCGCCGGGGGAGCCGCGGGCGCCGCAGGACAGGCCGGCGCTGCGGGACAGGCGGGCGCCGCGGGACAGGCCGGTGCGCCCGCCGTCGATGCCGGCTCGACCTCCACCGCACCGCCGGCGAGCTGCCCGCGCGTGCGCATCGACGTGCCGGCGGGCAACGTCGCCAACGTGCGGCCCGACCCGTCCACGGCGAAGGCTCCCGTCGGCACCCTCGAGCCCGGCGCCATCGTGGACGTGATCGCGTTCGTGAAGGGCGAATCGCTCGACGGCAACGACCTCTGGTACGAGATCAAGACCGGCGCGCTGAGCGGCTTCGTGTTCTCGGGTCTGGCGAAGTGCACGACGGACGAGCCCGTGACGACCAAGCCGGGCTTCTACCTGCCGCTCGCGTGCGGCAAGTCCGCGACCGTGACGCAGGGCAACTTCGGCAGCTACAGCCACCAGGGCCTCTCGGCCTATGCCTACGACTTCTCCCTCGGCATCGGCACGCCCATGACGGCCATGGCCGACGGCACGGTGAGCTACGTCTACGACAAGACCGGCCCCGGCGATCCCTGCTACAACGGCGGCGGCTCGTCGTGCATCGCGTACGCGAACATCGTTGTCTTGCAGCACGCCGACGGCACCAAGACGCACTACGCCCACCTGAGCAAGGTGCTGGTCACCAAGGGGCAGAAGGTGACGCGCGGCCAGAAGGTCGGCCTGTCCGGCTCCACCGGCTACTCCACCGGACCGCACGCTCACGTGGCGCGCAGCAAGGACGGCTCGCAGAGCATCAAGCTGGTGTTCCAGGACGTGCCGGGGGACGGGATGCCCAACACCGGGCAGAAGGTCACGAGCGGGAACTGTCCCTGATTCCGGCTGGGAGCCCCGGATCCCACTCCTCGCCCCCCGTTGACGCCTCGGCAGAGCGCTAGGTTCGAGTTTGCGCCTGCCTCGTGGCGCTCTCGTGCGCCGGCTGTGGGACGTTGCGCCCATCCTGGAGAGCACCTGCCTGAGCTCGGTGTGCCACGGCGTGGCATGCGGGGACCCACACGGCGCCACCGGTCACCTGAGCGAGCAGGAGCTGGCGGATCTGATCGCGTTCCTGGAGTCGCTGTGAGGGCTTGACGTTCGGTCGTCCAGGACAATGCTGAGTTGACCGTGAATCGACCCGATTTCGACGTCGAGGTGTTCTTCGACGGGGACTGCCCGCTCTGCACCAAGGAGATCCGCATGCTTCAGCGGCTCGACCGCAAGCGGCAGCGCATCCGCTTCACCGACATCGCTGCGCCGGACTTCGACCCGAGCACGCTAGGTATCGAGTGGAGCACCCTGATGCAGCGCATCCACGCGCGCCTGCCGGACGGAAGCTTCATCCAGGGGGTGGAGGTCTTCCGCCGCCTGTACGGCGCCGTCGGCTTCGGACCGCTGGTGTGGCTGTCCCGCGCGCCGGGCGTCACAGAGCTACTCGACTGGGCCTACCAGACCTTCGCGGAGAATCGCCTGAGGTGGACCGGTCGCTGCACGGACGCCTGCGAGCTGCCGCCACGCGGGGCGAGTCACTTGCAGGTCAGGTGATTCGCCGTCTTCACGCTGGGAACGCACGCCAGCGTCCCGCCGGCGTCGAGCCCCACCGAAACGGCGAGGCAGTCCTGGAACTGCGAGCTGCCGCAGTAGGGGTTCTTGGCGGTGCTGCCTGGCACCGGCAGGTAGCCGGCGCCGGTGCACTTGCCGCTGGTCGCGTCGAGGACACAGGTGCCCGCCTTCTGGTAGTCGGCGCAGGCGTTCTCGTTCGTGTCGCAGTTGTAGTCGAAGGACGTCCCCGTGTTGGTCTGATAACCGACGGCGCCGCAGTAGTTGCTGAACGGGAACGCCTCCTTGACCAGATCGGCGCAGTCGCCGCACGCCTCCGCCTTGGAGCCGTCCTCGATCCAACCTCCACCGGACGGCTTGTTGCAGGAGAAAGTCGGATTCAACGGCGAGCCGTAGCCGTCGTTGTCGCTGTCCTTGCACCACTTCTTGACGGTGCAGCCGCCGCCCGTGCCGCCGCTGCCGCCGGTCGCGCTGCCGCCGCTGCCGCCGGTCGCGCTGCCGCCCGTGCCTCCGGTCGCTGCGCCACCCGTGCCTCCGGTCGCGCTGCCTCCGGTTCCACCCGTCGCGCTGCCTCCGGTTCCGCCCGTCGCGCTGCCGCCGGTTCCGCCCGTCGCGCTGCCGCCGGTTCCGCCCGTCGCGCTGCCGCCGGTTCCACCCGTCGCGCTGCCGCCCGTGCCCCCGGTTGCACTGCCACCGGTTCCACCCGCGCCTCCGGTCGGCGCGGCCCCGGCGCCCGCAGCGCCACCACTCGGCGCTCCGGCGCTGCCACCGGTGCTGGACGTGCCGCCCGTCGCGCCGCTGCCACCGGTGCTGGACCCGCCACTGCTGGCTCCGGCGCCGCCCCCGGAGCCGAAGAGCTCGCCTTGGTCCTCCCCACCGCAGGCGGTCACCGCCGAGACCACCGCGCCCACCACCACGAACCAGCTCGCCCGCATGGAAACCTCCGCGCGCCACCCGGATGCAGCGTCCATGCCGCAAGTTTTCCTTCGGGAATTCCGCGCTCCACGTGGATGCCGCACTGACTCGGACCGCGCAGCTACGCACCGATTGCATAGGCGCGAGCGATGCGACAACCTCCCGGACGTGCGCGCCGAGATCGCCGAGCGCCGCGCTCGCGCTCTCGCGACCGAGCCGTGGCAACCCCAGGAGGCAGAGGGCCGCCCGCGCTCGCGCCGCGTCGCGGTGGGAGACCCGCAAGCCCCGCTCCCGGTGTTCCTCCAGATCCTGGAGCGCCACGGGCTCCTGGGAGAAGACGGCTGGCTCGCCGACGACGTCGAGCTGGTCTCGATCGGCGACCATTTCGACTTCGGCGGCAGCACCGAGCGGCACAAGGCGGCAGCGGATGGCCTGGCAATCCTGGCCTGGCTCGGCGCCCACCCACCCGATCAGGTCGTGCTGATCGCAGGCAACCACGACCTGGGCCGCGTCGGCGAGCTCTGCGACTTCGACGACGACACGTTCGCGACGGTCCACGAGCAAGCGATACTCGCCTACCGAGACGGCGATCCGGAGCCCGACCTCGAGCGCGCGCTGTGCGAGGCGTACCCGAGCTTGGCAACGGCCGAGGTCGCGGCGCGGGATTTCTCCGCGTTCTCGGTGGCGCAACGTGAGCTCGTGTGGGCGCTGCTCCGAGCACGACGCCTCCGCCTGGCCTACGCGCCGAACGACGAAGTCGTCTTCTGCCACGCCGGGGTCACCTGCGATCATCTCACCGCCGTCGGCCTACCCGCAGCCGAGCACGCGCGTGCGAGCGCGGTAGCTGGCGCGCTGAACGCCGCGCTCGACGCGGCAGTGTCGAACCACAGCGCGGGCGCGCTCTCGGTGCGCGGCTTGCACCGACCCGGCGCGTGGGAGGGCGGCGAGGGCGGAGGGATGCTCTACCATCGCCCCGCCAACCCCGAGGTCGCCCAGAACCGCGGGCACGATCTCGGGGACACGCTCGGGCGCCGCTTCGACCCGCGCCGACTGCCCGCTGGGCTGACGCAGGTGATCGGGCACGTCGCCGACGCGAAGTGTCGCGAGCTGCTCGGGCCCTGGGCCCGGGACGAGGAACCCCGCCCGGGCGCGCTGCGCCACCTGGAGAGCGATGGCACCCGAGTGGCTTATCGCACGGGCCTGCCGAGCGGGGCGCCGCTGGCGACGACGGCCAGGCTCGTCTTCATCGACGGGCTGATGAACCGCACCCCCGTGGCAGAGTACGCCATCTTGGAGTGGTGAGCGCATGCCCGAGAGCACCCTGACTCCCCGCATCGACCTCACCGCGCTGGTGCTCGCCGGCGACCGCGAGCTGCGCGCGGCGCTGCTCGGCGACCCGCAGTTTCGCGAATTGGTCGAGGAGGATGAAGTGGCTTCCGCTCGCCGTGACCGGCTCGTCTCGTCCCTGCGCTTGACCCGACAGGCCCGCCCCGACTTCTTCGCTGCGCTCGACCGCGTGGTGGAGCACCTGGGGATCGAGGCCGAAATCGAGGCATACTGCCTGACCGAGCCGCTGCCCGACGCGTTCGTCACGGCTCCGGAGCGAGGGCGACTGCTCGTCGGAGTGTCGAGCGCTGCGCTCGAGACGCTGGACGGCGCGGAGCTCACGTTCGTGTTGGGGCACGAGCTCGGACATGCGTTGCTCGATCACTTCTCGCTCTCGCCGGAGTTGCTCGAGCGCGACGGTCGCTTGGCCCCGACGCAGCTCGCTCGCTACGACGCCTGGATGCGTTACGCGGGGCTGAGCGCCGACCGCGTCGGCCTGGTGTGCTGCCAAGACCCGGACGCGGCGGTGCGTGCTTTCTTCAAGCTGACCCCCTACAGCCCGCTCCGGCTCAGGGCCTTGGAGGTGTTCGCGCGCTCGCTCACCTACCACGCGCTGGTGGGCAAGACGGGCGGCGAGCTCGACCAGACCGAGCTCGAGCGCGAGGTCACGGCGATCATGCAGCTCATGGACCCGAGCTGCCTGAACGACCGGCGCGACGCCAGCGTCGTCGTTCGCGACTTCTTGGCACTGGCCGGGGTGGCGGTCGCTGCGGCCGACGGCAAGGTGGTGGACGCCGAGCACGAGCTGGTGATCGGGCTGGTGGGACCGGAGGGTCGGCTGTCGGACGGGACGCTGATCGAAGAGCTGAGTGACGAGGAGTTCGAGCGGCGCGTGCTCGGCATCGCCGAAAAGCTGTGTGTGCGCGTCTCGCCGGAACGCCGGCAGAAGATCCTCGAAGACCTGGTGGCCATCGCGCTGGCCGATGGAGACCTGGCGGACGCCGAGGTAGAGGTGCTGGGGACGGCTGCCATCTGGCTCGGGATCGACCCACGCTTCGTGGAGAAGGCCATCGCTCGCTATGCATCGGCGCTGGATTGAGCTGGTCTTCGCGCTTTCTTGCGCGGCCTGTAGCACCTCGCGGGCGGACCCGAGCGCCGAGCGCGCGCCCACGCCTCCCGCGTCCGTCAGCGTGGCGGTGGCGCCCAGCGCGCCTGCGGCCGAGCCGCCCGACGCGGCCCCGCCGGCGGCCGAGCGCGCGCCGCTGAACGTGGTCTTGATCCTGATCGACAGCATGCGCGCCGACATGCCCTGGGCGGGCTACCGGCGGAAGATCGCGCCGCGCCTGACTGCGCTGGAGAAGCGCAGCGTGAGCTACACGCGGGCCTACTCGCTCTCGAGCGTCACCGCGCGCTCCGTCGCGCCGCTCCTGGTCGGGAAATACGCCAGCGAGATGCCGCGCAACGGCTACTTCTTCACGCAGTGGTACCCGGACAACCTGTTCCTGGGCGAGCGGCTGAAGGCCGCGGGGCACCGCGCGGTGGCCGCCCACGCCCACGCCTACTTCTTCGGCAACGGCATGAAGCAGGGGTTCGACGACTACCACGTGCTGCCGGGCACCATCTACAACAACCCCGAGCCCAAGCCGACGAGCGAGCGCCTGACCGCCGCCGCGAAGCGGATGCTCGCCAAGAACGCCGACCCGAGCGGAGAACGGCGACTGTTCGCGTACTTTCACTACCTGGATCCGCATCACGACTACCTCGAGCACGAAGACGCCCCGGACTTCGGCGACGAACCCCGGGACCTCTACGACCAGGAGATCTGGTTCACCGACCGCGCGGTGGGCGATCTGATCGCGTGGATCGAGAAGCAGCCCTGGGGCAAGCGCACCGCCATCATCGTCAGCGCCGATCACGGCGAGTGCTTCGGCGAGCACGGGCAAATCCGCCATGGCTACGAGCTCTGGGAGGCGCTGATCCACGTGCCGCTGCTGTTCTTGGTGCCGGACGCGCCACCGCGCCGCATCGGCACGCCGCGCAGCCACATCGATCTGGCGCCGACGGTGCTCGAGCTGATGGGAGTCCCGGCCTCTCCCCCGCTGCGCGGCAAGAGCCTGGTCAGCGAGGTGTTCGGCGAAGACCTGCCGCCCCGCCCCATCGTCGCGGACTTGCCGCGCGACAACCTTCAGGACCGAAGGCGTGCCGTTCTGGACGGTGAGCTCAAGCTGATCTCCCGCGGCGACGACGAGCGATGGCTGATGTACGACGTTGTGGGTGATCCCAAAGAGCGGAAGAACCTGACCGAGACGCGTCGCGACGACTTCCGTCGCATGCTGAAGCTCTACACGGAGCTCTCGGCGAGCATTCCCAACGAAGAGGTGCACGGTGATGCAGTGTTGAAGAACGCACCACCGGGCCGGCGCTGGTAGTTTTCGCGGCACACCTCGCCCGATGCGGTCTGCAACAATCGCATGCCGAGACGCAGCGATCGCAAATGGTGCGCAAGCACCGTAGGGGAACTGCCTCGGACGCACGCGGATCCAATCGGCTTTCCCCGAACGACCCCAGCGGGCACGCGACTTGTATCCCTGCGAAAGTGCAATGATGCCTACGAGCCGCCGCCCGCGCGACACCGGCCACCGGCCCGCGCACCGGGCTCGTCGCATCAGCACCACCAAGCTGAGGGTCCCGACCGCGGCCGAAATCGCCGATTTCGTGGCCAAGGAGCGCGCGGCCCCCGCTGGCGACCGCTACCTCCTGACCGTGCTCCGGGGCGACCCGCTCGGCCGCGTGGTCCGAGTCGAGGACGCCGACATCGTGATCGGGCGCGGCGAAAACGCGAGCTTCGTCCTCGACGACCCGGGCCTGTCCTGGGTCCACGCCCGCATCTTCCGCCGCGGGGAGCACATCTACGTCGAGGATCTGGGGACCACCAACGGGACCTTCGTCGGCGAGCGGCGCATCCGCGAGCCCACGCAGATCGTGGACGGCACCCGAATCCGCCTGGGCGGCCACACTGTGCTGAAGCTGACCTGCGCCGATGAGCTGGAGGAAGAAGCAGCGCAGCGCCTGTACGAGTCCACGGTGAAGGACGCGCTGACGTCCGTCCACAACCGCCGCTACTTGCTCGAGCGCCTGGCGAGTGAAATCTCGTTCGCCCAACGTCACTCGGACACCATCGCTGTCTTGCTGGTGGACATCGACCACTTCAAGCAGATCAACGACGTACACGGACACCACGTCGGCGATGCCGTGCTCCGGGTCGTCGCTGCCGCGATGCAACGCATCTTGCGCCCCGAAGATCTTCTGGCGCGATTCGGTGGTGACGAATTCGTGATCGTCACGCGGCGCATCACCCGCGAGAACGCTCACATCCTCGCCGAGCGCTTGCGCTCGCACATCGCCGGCCTCTCCTTGCCGCTCGAGGACAGCTCGAACATCAGCATCAGCATCGGCATGACGTTCGCCGGACCAGAGCACGCCTACAAGGCACCGGAGGCGCTCCTGGGCGAGGCCGACGCCGCGATGTACGAGGCCAAGCACCTGGGGCGAAACCGCGTGGTGGAGCACGGCTGAGCTCGCGTGTTAGCTTCGCACGGATGCGGCGCCTGGCGTGGCTTCTGCTCTCGGTGTCCCTCGCCTCAGCGGCATTCTGGAGCGGCGGGCCCTTTGGCCCGAAGCTGGCTAAGGCCTGCGGCGGAGTGTTCTCGGGGAGACTGAAGAAGGACGAGCGCAAGCCCTCTCTGAGCTACGAGCAGACACTGATCGTCCATGACCCGGAGCTGGGTCGGGAGCATTTCGTGCGCGAGGTGGTGTTCCGAGCGGCTTCCCAGCCCTTCGGGTTCGTGGTTCCGACTCCTGCCCGACCGGAGGTCGCCAAGCTCGCCAAGAACCCCTTCGAACGCCTGCGCGCCGCGTTCCCGTATCGCTCGCCGCTCGGCGTCGGTCACGGGTTGGGCCAAGGCTTCGGCTCCGGCGCGGGACCGAAGGGCGGGGGCGTGCGCGTGTTGGAGGTCAAGAAGGTCGGCAGCTTCACCGCCTTCGTGCTGGCGGCGGACGACGAGGCGGCGCTCTCGAGTTGGCTGGCCAAGCATCGCCTCGAGAGCGGCCCCGAAACCCGCGCGTGGCTCGCTCACTACGTGCGCGCCAAATACTTCTTCGTCGCGATGCGCTACGACCCGGTCCCCAGCGACGACGGGGAAGTCGGTAAGACGCAGTCCGAGACGGTGCGCTTCTCGTTCGACACTCCGCTGCCTTACTACCCGTACTTCGAGCCGGAGCGCCCGGACTCGGGCGAGCCTCGCCTGCTGGAGCTCTGGCTGGTCACGCCGCGGCCGGCGATCCCCGTCGCGCTGCGCGAGAGCGGCGGCACCGCCAGCTTCGTCCGCCCGTTCGCCGAGGGCTTTCGTTACGAGGCCCCGCGCCGCTCGGATCTGGAGGAGGCCCTCGGCGCGGACAAGAAGCTCCTGTTCGCGGCCAGGCCCATCATTCAGCGGTTCATGGACCAGAAGCGCTCCCGCGCTGGCTTCGGTGACGTGGTGTTCGTGCCGGGTCAGAAGGTGGCGCTCGACGCCCGCGCCCTGGGCCCGCTCTTGTCGGCGCTCGATCCGAGCCTCGCCGGCGCAAAGGAGGCGCCATGAACAACCGCTGGGTCCTCCTCGCCGCGTTCGCGAGCGCGAGCTGCGCGCGCGACCCTGGAACGGGAACGCCCGAGCCCACCGTGGCGGTGGCTCCAACGCCGAGCGCGGCCCAGAGCGCCGACGCCTCCCCGCCGCCGCTCGCCTTGGCCCCGGTTGTCGCATCGGCGCCGCGCGCGGAGCGAGAGGCCAGAGTCCTGTCGCTGCTCCGCGGCGAGGTGGCGGCCGGCGATCTGCCGGAAGTCGCAACCGAAGCCGGCGAGGCCTTGGACCCAGGGCTTCGGGAAGAGCTCGCGCCGCGCAAGAAGACCAAGCTCGAGCTCACGAACCTGGAGATCAGCGGAGCGCTGACAGCCGAAGCGTGCAAGCGACCCCTGGAGTCGGCCAAGCCTGGGTTGCGCAGCTGCTACGGGCGGGGCCTGGCGCGGAACCCGATCCTGATGGGGAGCGTGGGCCTCGAGCTCACGGTCGCCGCCGACGGTCGCATCACGCAGGCGAAGAACGCCGGCTCCGACCTGCCGGACTCGGCGGTGATGGAGTGCGTGGTGCGCCGGATGTCCGCCGTGGCGCTGCCCCCTACCGACGCGGGAACGACGGTGATCCGGCTCCGCGCGCGCTTCTCGCCCGACTGAGCTTCCGCCGAAAAGCGGCGCAGTTTCTGGACGCATGCCACAATTGCCTTCATGCGCCGCCTCCTCGTGCTGAGCCTCCTGGTCGGCGCAGGCGGCGCTCTCTGGGCGCTCCGGCACGCCCGACCCGCCGGGGGCGCCGAGCCCGAGCGACTCCCTGCCACTCCGGTCGAGCCCGCGGCCCCGGCAACGGCGCCGTCGCCCGAGGCGCGAGCGCCGGATGCTCGGCTGCCCGAGGTGCGCTTCGTGCCGATCTCCGGCGAGGCGCCCGCCCGGGTGGCCCCGGCCCAAGGCGACTCGAGGCGTGTGGTGGTCTACCTGCACGGCTTCTGCAGCGACGCGAGCACGATCGCCGAGTGGGCGCCCGCCGTGCAGCGTCATGCCACGCTGATCGCCCCCCACGGCGAGCTGGGCTGCGCGGGGCAGCCGGGGCACTTCCGTTGGGGCAACGACATCCGCTTCACTGACTACCGCGTTCAGCGCGCCATTCGCTCGGTCGGCAAGGCGTTGGGCGTCGAGCTGGCCCAGAGCGACGTGACGCTCGCAGGCTACTCCGAAGGGGCGTCCCGCGCGGAGTCGTTGGCTTGGCTGTTCCCGCAGCACTACCGGCGCGCCGTGCTGATGAGTGGGCCCGCGGTGCCGGCCTTCGAAAAGGTCCGCGGCCTCGAGCGCGTCGCGGTGTTGCGCGGCGGGCGTGAGTATCGCCGCACCTATCGGCTTGCGGCGGAGCACTTCGACAAGGCCGGCGTCAGCGCGCGCTTCTGGGAGCTCCCCGGCGCGAGCCACGGCGAGCTCGGACCCGAGGCGCCCCGCGTGCTCGGCGAGGTGTTCGACTTCGTGGAGCGGTAGTCAGAGCCGCACGCAGCTCGGGCGCCCGCCCACGACACTACAACGCCTGACGCTGCGCACGGGCGGCAGAGCACGGGTCGTCGCCACTCGCTCGACGGAGGCATTGGCCTTCTGGGTGTAGTGCGTCTCGCAGACGTGGCCGTCGGCGAGGGCCTTCACGGCATCGAGCTCGCCGGCGCTGATGCCGTCGTACATCCAGGGCAACGCGCCGGCGTAGCCCTGATCCCAGAAGCTCTTCACCACGCTCGAATAGGGCACGCCGTTCAAGGGACCCGGCGGCAGCTCGCCCATCACGATGGGCTTGTCGAGGCCGTAGCTCGACGCGGGGTTCGTGTGCGGCCAGTACTTGTCGACCCAGTCGTAGATGTGGAGCTGGTAGAAATCGACGCCCACCTTGGTCCATGCCTTGGCCCACTTCGCCGCCGCGCCGCCCACGGTGATCAGCGCCTGGCTCTCGCTGCGCAACGCGACCACCGTCTCGGAGACGAAGGTCTCCATCTCGGCGAACGAGACCGGGGCCAGCGTCGAGTCCGCCTCGAACGCGGGATCACCATACGGGTCACTGCCGATCATCGCCCACTCCGGCTCGTTGATCACGTCCCAGGCCACGACCCGTCGCGCGTAGGGGCTCTGCGCCACCGTCTGCGCGACCGGCTTCACCACCTTGTCGAGCAATGCCTTGCGCTTCGCCGCGTCCTTGACCATCGGCGTGATACCGGGCGTCCAGATCCCAGCGACGTCCTCGCTCGGCTTGAAGTTGTCGAAGGAAAACACGGTGAGCATCAGGTAGACGTCGGCCTGCTCCGCCAGCTCGAGCGCCTTCTGGATGTCCGCCACGGCGGTGCCACCGAGACCGGTGGGCGTCTCCGTCGAGTCGAAGTCGACGCCGTCGCCCCGGAAGTCGGGGAACATCCACCAGCGCACCACGCTCACGCCGTGCGCGCGCATGTCGGCGAGGGCGCTCTGGTGAGCGCTCGCCTGACCGGAGACGCCCTTGATGTTCCAGGGCGCGATGCCGCCGAAGTCGCCGGCGAAGTCCTTCCAGGCGTAGTTGATGCCGTACATGAAGCGCTTCTTGCACTCCCAAGTGATCCCGCCGCCGGGCGCCGGGCAGGTGTCCACGCAGGCGGCGCCGCCGGAGCCCCCGGCGCCGCCAGCTCCCGCTCCACCCGAAGCGCTGCTTCCGCCGGCGCCGGCCAGACCGCCGGAACCGCCGGTCGGCCCGCCACCGCTGCCTCCCCCTCCGCTGCTCGTCCCGGCGCTTCCGGCGGCCCCGGCGGTGCCCCCCGACGAGTCGTCACCGCCGCACGCCGCGAGGGCGAGCGCCCCCACGGCGGCCCACCCGTAGATCGCCGCGCGCATGGCGCACGGTACCACGCTCGCTCGCCTCACGCCGCCTGCGGCAAGTGTCGCGTCGGGTCGAGCTCGCGCACGCTCGGGCGGCGGCGCTGCGCCGGTCGCCGCGGCTCTCCCAGCGGCAGCGAGCGCGGCGCCGCGAGCACCGGCAGGATCAAGATCGGCCACAGCGCCATGAAGGTGAGCAGGACTGGGGCGAGCGCCAGGGCGATGATCGGCAAGAGCAGCGCCCCCGCCGCGGACAGCATCACGACATCGAGCCACCGGCTCGAGCTCGAGCTCTCGGTTCGCATTCGGCTTCTCCTGTGGGTAGATGAAGGTGCAAGCGCCGAGCCGAGCGCGTAACCGCGCAGAAGTCCGCGCTCGTCGGCGGCGGGCGCCACGGATTTCGCGACGCTGTCGCGTTCTGCTCCGTGGTAGA
Source organism: Polyangiaceae bacterium (assembly GCA_015075635.1). Lineage (NCBI taxonomy): Bacteria > Pseudomonadati > Myxococcota > Polyangiales > Polyangiaceae > Polyangiaceae bacterium. The sequence continues at coordinate 54,536 of JABTUA010000003.1, read as the reverse complement.
AATGCGGCATGCGCGTTGGGGTGACGCTCGCTGTGCTGGGACTCTCGGGCTTCGTCGCCTGCGCGACGCCGGAGGACGAGCTGGGCTATGACACCGACGCCGGCTTCGGCGGCAGCGGCGGCTTCGGCGGCGCGAAGGGCGGCAGCGGCGGCTCCGGCGCCTTCGGCGGCAGCGGCGGCTCGGGCGCCTTCGGCGGCTCCGGCGCCTTCGGCGGCAGCGGCGGCTCCAGCGCTTTCGGCGGCAGCGGGGGCTTCGGCGGTGTCGGCGGCTCCGGCGGTCTCGGCGGCAGCGGCGGTCTGGGCGGCAGCGCCGCGGCCGACGCTGGCAGCGCCAGCGGCTTCGGCGACTGCGTGACGCAGGCCGAGGTGGACGCGCAGAGCAGCCAATTGTTCCAGATCGGCTTCTGCTTCAACCCGTTCGCGTGCTTCGCCTGCTCGAACGACGCGGTCAAGCCCGGCGACGTCGTGTGCAGCCCGAACTGCCTGTGCGTGCCGTTGCCGCCGATCTGCGGCAGCGACGCCGGCAGCGACGCCGGCAGCGACGCGGGAGACGCCAGCGACGCCGGCGGCAGCGACGCAGCCGATGCGTCCGACAGCTCGCCTGGTTGAAAGCTCGTCGAAGACTGGCCTGGTGACAGCCGGCGAAGCCGGCCCGCGTGGGGTGGGGCCCCGACGAATTCACTTCGGCGGGGCGGGGAGGCGCGTGCCTCCCCGATGAAAGAGTGAAAGAGCTGTCGAATCTTCGACAGCTCTCGAGCACAAAAAGACGCGAGGCGCCGATTGCTCGACGCCTCGCGCGGTTACCGTTGCTGAGCGCTAGTTACTTGTGAACCTCCGCGATGGCCGCGATCTTGCTCGGGCCGTGGCACATCAAGCAGGCTTCTGGCGTGGCCAGCGCCGTGCCGCGCGGCTTGAAGAGCGAGCCACCGTTGTCCGCGAAGTGCTTCTTCGCGATCGCCGAGTCGTGGCAGGCGCCGCAAGCGGCGGTGATGGGCGAGTTGACCAGCGTGGTGTCCTCGGCGTTGCACGGCGCGGCCGTCGTGCAGGTGCAGGGCGAGGCCACGGTGCAGGCCACGACGCCAGTCGTGGTGTTCTGCGAGCCCACGGTCCTGGTGCCCGAGGTGGTGTAGTTGCTGCCGTAGTTCGTGCCCGCCGTGACGTACGGCGAGAGGAACGGCGGGATGGTCGCCGGTGCGTTCGCGGTCCCGCTGTAGGTGCCGGTGGCGGCCGTGCTGTGCAACATGTTGGGCAGCGCGTTCTTCGTCGCGTTGGCGCTGAAGTCGTAGGTGCCTTCGATGTGACACTGCGTGCAGGTGTTGAGCACGCCCGGATACGTGACCTCCCAAGCCTTGATCTCGCCGTGCCAGGTGAACGGAACGGTGCGCTTCGCGCCGGCGTGGATCGAGTGGATGATGTCCTTGGAGTTCACCGCCCAGCCGCTATTGGCGCGGTTCGGGTTGTGGCAGAACGAGCAGGTCGGTGCGTCGTTGCGCTGGCCGCTGTGGAAGGTCGGCGCGACGCCGAGACCGTCGTGGCACTTGTTGCAGCGAGCCGTCTCCACGATGGCGCGGCGAGCCGTGTAGCCCGTAGCCGCCTTGTAGACGTTCGGTGCCGGCACGATCAGGCCGCCGACCTTGGTCACCGCGCTGTACGGGAACTTGCTGGTCAGGTCCACCTGCGTGAGCGGTTGCGTGCTCGACATGCTGTAGGTGTAGCCGAGGCCACCGGTGACCATCTTCGCGACGGAGGGCAGGGCCAGGTTGGTGACGGTCAGCGTGTAGTAGCCGGTCGTCGCGTCCTTGGTCAGGGTCGCGTTGGTGTTCGAGCCGTTCCAGACGCCCTTGATGTAGACGCTGGTGGTGGCGTTGTAGTCCGCCGGCGAGGTGATGCCGTCCTGCGGCAACGACCAGGCGAAGTACGCGCTCGGCGAGCCGACGAAGCCAGTGATGAGCTCCGGCTTGGTGGTGGCGTCGTAGGTGCCGAAGTCGACGTCGGTGCCGTCCTTGAGCAGCTTGAAGACGATCTTGGGATTCTTGGTGGTGGCATCCACCAGGACTTCCTTGATGTCGTAGGTGATCTTCGCGGCTCCAGTCGGCACGTAGCCGGCGGCGGCCATCCAGGCGGCGTTGCTGTTGGCGCTGGGCAAACACGGCGCGGCCGTCGTGCAGGTGCACGGCGAGGCCACGGTGCAGGCCTTGTAGCCCTGGGCCGAGCTGTCGCCCTGCCAACCGTTCATCACGTACTGGCCGTCCGGCGAGGCCGGCAGCGTACCCGTGGTGATGGTGTTCGGCGGGTCGATGGGCTCGTGCTTCGCGTCCACCGCGTTGGCCTTGCCGGCGCCGTGGCAGTTGGCGCACTCCGTGTCGTCCGAGTACGCTCCCAAGCTGTGGGCGACGCGGCCGAACGGCGGCGTGGCGGCGAAGGAGCGGGTGTCGTGGCAGGCGCCGCAGGCGCGCCGGCTGATCGAGCTCTTCCAGTTGTCCGCCTTGGCCACGGTGTTGTGGCACTTCGTGCAGTTGCGCACGTCCTGCGGGTAGGTCACCTCGTCGTACTGCACGGCGGCGTACTCGCCGCTGCCGTTGCCGCGGTCGGGCACCAGGCCGAGCTTGTGACCCATGTGGATCTTGTGGATGAAGACTGGGAAGTTGATCACCGACTCGTCGTTGATGATCTCGGCGCTGCCGGTCCACTTGACGGTGCCGGCCTTGGTGCCGGCGGTCATGGCCGGCTCGGTCTTCGCGGTACCGGTGCTGGTGAAGCGGCGCTGGTCGTTGTGGCAGGCCACGCAGGTGTGCGGCTCGTACCGGGTGCCGCTGTGGAAGGCCGACGTCCCCAGAGCGGGAGCGCGCCAGTCCGAGTGGCAGTTCATGCAAGAAGCCGCGTTGACCTTGTCGTTCTGACCGGACACGTCGGCGCCGGTCTGCGGGATCAGATCCTGCCAGGCGTCCATGGGCCGGAACGGATTGCCGCTCTTGTAGGCCAGGGCGACCACGCGGTGGGTCTTGTCGGCTTCGTACTTGGTCCCGGCGTTGGCCTCGTCGGTGATGTTCTTGGCGAACGTGTACGTGTACGTGCCGTCGCCGTTGTCCTTGAGGGCGCCTTGGCCGGCCGGGGCCGGCGTCACGGCGGCGGCGGACTCCGTGCTGGCGGAGCTGGTCGCGTTGGCCGCGATGTAGCTCACCCAGGTGTCGTTCCCGCTCTTGCCCGGGGCGGTTGCGCCTCCGGCGACGAGCTTCAACACCGACAGCCGCCAGGTCAGGCCGGCGCCGGCGGTCGCCGCGTCGAGGCCCTTGACCGGGTTGCCCATCTTGTCGGTGATCTTCATGTCGATCACGGGCTTCCCGTCGGTCGGGAAGGTCACCTTGGTGATCGTCAGAGTCGGATCGAGGGCGGCCTTCTCGTCGGTCGACAGGGCTGCGTAGTCCTTCAGCGCGCTCGCGATGGTGACCGTCGTCCCGTCGGAGCAGGTGATGGTCTTGGTGCCGTTGCCGTTGTCCACGATGGTGCAGGAAACGCCCGCTTCAGCGGGGTCACCGGGCGGCCCCGCCTCGCCCGGATCGCCAGGCGTCCCGGGATCGCCAGGCTGGCCGTCCTTGACGGTGACCTTGGTCCCGTCCGCGCAGCTGATCGTCGACGTGCCGTCGCCGTTGCTCGTCACGGTGCAGGGTTTCCCTTCCGAGCCCTTGGGTCCCGCACCTCCGTCGTCGCCGCTACAAGCAGTAGCGAACAGCAGCCCTAGGCTGGCTGCGGCCCAAATCGGGAATCTGACCATGGGAAATTACCTCCGTACTCCCCCCGAGACGCTCAACCGGTGACGGCCCCTTTGCAAGAACCGGGCTCAGCGAAATCGGGCTTTTCGCGACGCGTTTCACGAACCTTCTGCGTCGAAGGATGGACGAGGCGCATCGCTCACGCAGACCGCGGCCAAACTGCGCGCAAGCATTGCCGGAAGTGGCGGAAGGAAGGCCGATACGCGCAGCTGATTCCTGTCCACAGGCCCTGCGCGAAGCCTCTGCGAGAAACCCGGCATCTGGCTTGCAGAACGCGCCCGACATGCCCGGCACGTTCGCGCGCAACTTCCTCCCTCTGCTCCTCGCCCTGAGCGCCGCCGCCCCTGCCGCCGCGCAAGAAGCCTCCGGCTCGCTGTCACTGTCGAGCAACGCCGCGAGCGCTGACTCGAGCGCCGGCTTCCTGGAGAAGTACCCCGCCGAAGCCGGCCTGCTCGAGCTCGGCGTGTTCGCCGGCGCCATCTGGGTCTCGCAGAACCACAACCTCAGGGACGTTCAGGCCGAGCACTACACCATCGACCGCCCCACCCTCGAGCTGGGCCTGCGCGCTGGCTACTTCCCGCTGAGCTTCCTCGGCGCCGAGCTCGAAGCCGCGGTGGGACCCATGGGCAAGGCAGGTGGCGAGAGCCTGACGCTCTGGGGGGCACGAGGGCAACTCGTCGCGCAGCTGCCGGGCTACAGCGTGACGCCCTTCGCGCTCGTGGGCGCCGGCCGACTAGGAGTGTTCAGCGACCAGCTGAAGGACGACGGCGATCCCACGTTCCACCTCGGCTGCGGCGCGAAGCTGGCGTTCTCCGAGCTGCTCGGCGTTCGCCTGGATCTGCGCGACCACTTCATCACCCAGAACCCGGACACGCGCTCATCGCGCCACGCCAAGGCGCTGAACCCGGAGATCCTCCTCGGTCTGACCCTGACCTTTGGACGCACTCCGCCCCCCGCGCCGAAGCCCCCGAGCGACCGCGATCAGGACGGCTTCGCCGATCCCGAAGACAAGTGCCCCGACGACAAGGGCGTGGCCCCGGACGGCTGCCCGGTGAAGCCGAAGGACACGGACGCCGACGGCTTCTTCGATCCGGACGACAAGTGTCCGGCCGAAAAGGGCGTCGCGCCCGACGGTTGCCCGATCAAAGACCGGGACGGCGACGGCTTCCTCGACCCGGACGACAAGTGCCCCGACGAGAAGGGCGTCGCGCCGAACGGCTGCCCGCTGAAGGACAGCGACGGTGACGGCCTCCTCGACAACGTGGACAAGTGCCCGGCGGAGCCCGAGACCAAGAACGGCTTCGAGGACGACGACGGTTGCCCGGACGAGCTGCCGGCGGAGATTCAGAAGTTCAGCGGCGTGATCCAGGGCATCGAGTTCGACACCGCCAAGGCCACCATCCGCAGGAAGAGCTACAAAACCCTGGACGAGGCGGTGGCGGTGCTGAAGCAGTACCCGAAGCTGCGCATCGAGATCAGCGGCCACACCGATCCCGATGGGTCGCGCGAAGCGAACATGCTGCTCTCGAAGGCCCGCGCGAACGCGGTCAAGAAGTACCTGACCGACAAGGGCATCGACCCGAGCCGCGTCGAGTCACGCGGCGCCGGACCGGACGAGCCCATCGCCGACAACACGACCAAAGAGGGCAAGCAGAAGAACCGGCGCATCGAGTTCAAGCTGCTCCCTTGAGTGGGTGGGCCTGAACGGGTTGGCAAGCTGCGTCGAGCTGATATCGTCGCCTGACCCCTCGGAGGTCTCGCATGCGCCTTTCGCTCGTCCGTACCGGTCTGTTCGCCTGTGCAACGCTGCCGCTGTTCGGCTGCTCGCTCATCACCTCCGTCGATCGAGACCAGATCGACTCGAGCGGCGGCGCTGCGGGAAGCGCGACCGGCGGCACGGGCGGCAGCGGTGGCACCGGTGGCAGCGGTGGCACCGGCGGCAGCGGCGGTGGTGGTGGCAGCGGCGGCAGCGCTGGGAGCGGCGGCAGCGCTGGCAGCGCTGGCAGCGCTGGCAGCGGTGGCATTGCCGGCAGCGGCGGCGCCGCGGGCAGCGGCGGCGCCGCGGGCAGCGGCGGCGCGACCGGCGGTACTGGCGGCGGTACCGGTGGGACCGGTGGCGCCACGGGCGGTACTGGCGGCGCCACCGGCGGTACTGGCGGCGCTACCGGTGGGACCGGTGGCGCCACGGGCGGTACTGGCGGCGCTACCGGTGGGACCGGTGGCGCGACCGGCGGCACCGGCGGCGCAACCGGTGGGACCGGTGGCGCGACAGGCGGTACTGGCGGCGCAACCGGTGGGACCGGTGGCGCGACAGGCGGTACTGGCGGCGCAACCGGTGGGACCGGTGGCACCGGCGGGTGCACCGCGGCGTCGGAGTGTCCGGGCCAGGACAACGCTTGTCAGACGCGGACCTGCCTGTCGAACACCTGCGGCATGGACTTCGTCGCCGCCGGGCCCTCGCCCCAGCAGACCGCCGGCGACTGCAAGAAGGTGATGTGCGACGGCGCCGGCGTCGTGAGCACCCAGACCGACGACACCGACACGCCGAACGACAACAAGGAGTGCACCAACGACCTCTGCACCGCCGGCGTGCCGTCTCATTCGGACAAGACGCTGGACACGGTGTGTACCGAGGGCGGCGGAAAGTTCTGCGACGGCGGAGGGAACTGCGTGGAGTGCAACAGCGGCAGCCAGTGCACGTCCCTGGTCTGCGACACGACGAGCCACACCTGCAGCGCGCCGAGCTGTACGGACAACGTGCAAAACGGAACGGAGACCGGCGTGGACTGCGGCGGCTCGTGCCCGCTCTGCCCCACCGTGCTCGCCGTGGTGGGCAATGCGAGCAGCGTGCTCGGCGGTCAGCTCGTCGCCGGCGGGGCTTGGGCCACCAGCAGCCTCAGCGGCAAGTCCGTGGACGGCATGTCCATCGCGACGGTGGGCGGCACGTCGGCCATCGCTGCAGTGCGCTTCACCGCCTCTGGTGACACGAACGACGAAGCGGTCCAGTACTCGACCTGGAGCACGAGCGGCTGGGGCGCGCTCGCCAACGTCGGCGCGGGCATCACGACGCGCTCACGTCCCGCCATCGTCGGCGGCGCCACGAGCGCGCAGCTGGTGTTCCAGGGCACCGACTTCAAGTACTACTTCGCCACTCACTCCGGCAGCTGGTCCAGCGTCGAGCCCGTCGGCCCCAGCGGCAGCCACCAGTTCGGGCCAAACGCGGCGGAGCTCGCCGGCGTCGGCACCAGCACCTTCGTGGCCTACGCGAACGGCGACGCCAGCAACGACCTGTACGTGGACGAGCGAGCCTCGGGCACCTGGCAGACGCCGGTCTCGATCTCCGGCAGCATGGAGCACAACGTGATCCCGGCCGTCGTCGCCCTCGGCAGCGGGCCAGAGCTGCTCCTGGTGTACGCCCAGAGCGGCGGCGGGCAGCTACGCTACGCCACCCGCACCAGCGGCACCTGGTCGAGCCCCGCCGACATCACCGGCGCCAGCACCGCCGCGCGACCGTCGCTCGCCGCCTTGCCGAGCGGCGGCGCCGTGCTCGCCTTCAAGGGCACCGATGGCAAGCTCTATCTGTCCTTCTTCGCCAGCGGCAGCTGGTCGGCGCCGGCGGGGCTCTCGTCGCCGAACGTGAATTCGACCTCCTCCCCGGCGGTCGCCAAGGGCGTCGGCACCGCCAGCGCGGAGGTCGCTTTCATCGAGAGCGACGGTGTCGCTTACCACTCGCGGCTGGTGGGAAGCACCTGGAGCACGCCGGTGGCCATCGGCGGCACGTCCCTGAACAACGTCGCGCTCGCCAGCCTGCCGTAGACCTCAGCGCCCCTGGGCGAGCCTTTCGCACTCCGCCGCGAGCGCGCGGAAGCGGCTCTCGGCGGGCACCTGCTCGAAGAACGCCGCCGCCTCGGCCTTCGCGCCGCGAGCGAGGCGCTCGCGCCCGAACAGGAACAGCAGGGTCTGGTAGGTCTCCATCTGCTGGGCGTTCTGGAAGCGCGCGGCGATCTTGCCGTCGTAGTGCCGGAGCCCGTGCACCACCACCGGCGTCGCCTCCGCGAGCTTGGCGATCCAGAGCACTGTCTCGGTGTGCTTCAGGTGCGCGGGGCGTGACGCGATCTGCAAGAACGCGCTCGCCGCGTCGTCGGCGCTCCCGGCCCGGTACAGGGCGACCGCGCGGTGGTACTCCGCGAGCTCGCGGTTGCCGGCGTCGTCGCCGCTGGCGCCGGAGACGACCCGTTCCATCGCGCTGATCGCCTCGGGCCAGCGCTCGCCGTCGAACAGGCGCTTGGCCTGGGCCGCCTCCTCGCTCATCTGCCCCGCGCTGACCGGTGCGGCCCTCGGATCGGCGGGGGGCAGGCTGGGCGCCTCCGGCAGCGGGGTCGCACACGAGAGCGACGAGCGCTCCGGCGCCGCCACCTCCGGCGCCGTGCCCGCAACGGGCGGCGGCACGGCAGTGGTCGTCGCCGGCGGCCCCGGGGGCGACGGCGGCGACGGGGGCCCGCAGGCAGCCACGAGCACGCCCGCGAGCAAGACCCGCTTCAGCACCACTTCACGCGCACCTTGTACTTGATCTTGGTCTTGCCGTTGGCGGGCACGTCCACGTCGAAGGTGAAGGTGAAGGCGTCCTTCTTGTCGTGCTTGTGCGTGCTCTCGATGATGGTCCAGTCGCCGCCGATCGGCTCGTAGACCTCCACCCGACTCGCCTTGTCCTTGTGGTTCCGGAGCTCGATCTCCCAGGTGCTCTCCGAGGTGCAGACGCCCAGCGTGCGCCACTCCATCTGCTTCCTGTCCCCGACCACGTCGAAGGCCTCGCCCATCTTGATGCGGACCTTCTCGTCGCGTGGCGTGTGGTCGATGTGGTCCTCGCCGATGAACTGCTTGGCCCCGCTCTTGTCGGCCTTGTAGACCCGCACCGTGCCCTTCGGTAGCGGCATGCCGAGGCCGTTCTGCTTCGTGTTTTGGATGTCCAGGTATACGCCGACCTTCTGGTTCTTCTGCACCTCGCCGTATTTGCCGCGGTACCAGTACTGCTGCCCGTAGTAGATGAGCTTCTTCTGCACCTTGGCGTTCTTCGCCTCGAGCAACGTCACCTGCTTCTGCTCGTTCTCCAGCACGTCCGTCGGCTGCTGCAACGTGTACAGGTGGTACTCGAAGAAGCCCTCCTCCTTGAACCCGGTGGCGCCTTCTTCGGCCTTGGCCCGGGCTCCGCCCGTGGGGTAGCGGTAGTCGTCCCGGGCGCTGACCCGCTGCACGTCGCCGGCCACCAGCTTCAGCTTGGCGTTCTTGTAGGCGGCGCCGGAGTTGTTGGTGAGCGTGACCCAGCCGGTCAGATCGCCGGCCGTGTCCGCGTCGTTGATCACGAACACGTAGTCGCTGCGCCAGTTCAGGTTCTGCGTCAGGTACGTCGCCTCGACCTGCTGCTTGGCCTGCTTGCTGTCCAGCTTCCAGACCAGCGTGGGCTTCGCCATCAGGTTGTCCGGCACGCTGGGGAAGGCGATGCGGCCGGGGAAGTTGTAGGTGACCTCGCCGTTGATCTTCATCACCGTCTGGCCACCGGCCACGCTCAAGACCTCGGCGTCGAAGGCCTCGTCCTTGCCGAGCTTCTCGTTCCAGCGCCAGACCCGCACCTTCTTGCCGACGTGCTTCTCCAGGAGCTTCTGCGGCGTGAGCAGGTCGTAGCGGTAGTTCTGCTCCAGCACGGACAGCGAATTTCCGCCGGTGAGCGACTTGATCGAGACCGTCTCGGGCTGGATGTTCGCCGCCACGTCCCGGAACTCCAGGTCCACCGTGCCGGTGCCGACGTCGATCTCCCGCACCTCGCGCACCAGACCGAAGTTCTGGTTGTAGACGGTGATGCTCACCTCCTTGCGCTGCTCGCTGCCCGAGGTCTTCTTCGGTCCGGCGAGAGCCGCCGGCGCCACGACGAGGACAGCCAGAACGAGAACCTTCTTCAGCACCATCGCACCCTCACTCGGTAAGTGACCTTGGTCTTGCCGCGGGACGGTACGTCCACCGTGAACGTGAACGTGTGCGCGTCCTTCTTCTCGTGGGGATGGCTCGACTGCACCATCTCCCAGTCGCCGCCGATGGGCTCGTAGAGCTCCACCTTCTCGGCCGTGTCCTTGTGGTTCCGGAGCTCTATTTCGAACGCGCTCTCCGACGTGCAGCTGCCGATGGCGTTCCACTCCATCTGCTTTCGGTCCCCCACCACGTCGAACGCCTCGCCCATCTTGATGCGGATCTCTTCGTCCCGCGGCGTGTGGTCGATGCGGTCCTCGCCGATGAACTGCTTGGCCCCGCTCTTGTCCGCCTTGTAGACCCGCACCGTGCCCTTTGGCAGCGGCATGCCCAGGTGGTTCTTCTCGCTGTTCTTGATGTCGAGATACACGCCCACCTTCTGGTTCGAGACCACCTGCCCGTAGTTGCCCCGGTAGTAGTACTCGGCGCCCCAGAAGATCAGCTTCTTGTCGATGCCGATGTCGTGGCCCTCGAGCAAGGTCACCTGCTTCTGCTCCTTGTCCAGCAGCGTCGTCGGTCGCTGGAGCGTGTACAGGTGGTACTCGAAGAAGCCCTCTTCCTTGAAGTTCGGCCGCGTGCGAATCGTGGCGTCGTTGGGCCCGAAGCCGCTCTCGTCGAGCGTCATCACCTGGCTCTGCACGCGCTGCACGTCGCCGGCCACCAGCTTCAGCTCGGCGTTCTCGTAGTCCGTTCCGCTCTGGTTGGTCAGCGTCACCCAGCCGTTCAGGTCGCCGACCTTGTCGTCGGCTCCCACCACCATCACGTAGTCCGCCACCCAGTTCAGGTTCTGGCTCAGGTAGCTGACCTCCACCCGCTGCTGGGCCCGCTTACTGCCGAGCAGCCACACCAGCGAGGGCTTCGCGATCAGGTTCGCCGGCACCTCCGGGAAGGCGAAACGCCCCGGGAAGCCGTAGGTAACCTCGCCGTCGATCTCGAGCACGGTGCCCTGCTCCACCGCCAGCACCTTGGCCTCCTTCATCTCCTCGCGCCCGAGCTGCTCGTTGTAGCGGTAGACCTTGATCTTCTTGTCGACGTACTTCTCGAGCAGCTTCTGCGGGCTGAGCAGGTCGTAGCGGTAGTTCTGCTCCAGCACCGCCAGCGCGTCGTCGCCGTCCAGCGACTTGATGTGAACCGTTTCTGGTTGGATGTGCGCGGAGACGTCCCGGTACTCCAGGCTCACCTTGCCTTCCCCGAGATCGAGCTTCCGGATCTCCCGCACCAGCCCGAAGTTCTGGTTGTAGACGGTGATGGCGACCTTCTCGCGCTGCTTCGCGCTCGACTTGCTGTCCTTCGCCGGGCCGTCCTGGTTCTTGGCGTGCTCCGGCCCCTTGCCGCCGCAGGCGGCGAGCACGAGCGCGAAGGCCAGCGCGCCCACCCGCTTCAGCACCACTTCACCCGCACTTTGTACTTGATCTTGGTCTTGCCGTTGGCGGGCACGTCCACGTCGAAGGTGAAGGTGAAGACGTCCTTCTTGTCGTGCTTGTGCGTGCTCTCGATGATGGTCCAGTCGCCGCCGATGGGCTCGTAGACCTCCACCCGACTCGCCTTGTCCTTGTGGTTCCGGAGCTCGATCTCCCAGGTGCTCTCCGAGGTGCACACCCCGAGCGTGCGCCACTCCATCTGCTTCCTGTCCCCGACCACGTCGAACGCTTCGCCCATCTTGATGCGGACCTTCTCGTCGCGCGGCGTGTGGTCGATGCGGTCCTCGCCGATGAACTGCTTGGCCCCGCTCTTGTCGGCCTTGTAGACCCGCACCGTACCCTTCGGCAGCGGGATACCCAGGCCGTTCGCCTTGGCGTTCTCGATGTCGAGGTACACGCCGACCTTCTGGTTCTTCTGCACCTCGCCGTATTTGCCGCGGTACCAGTACTGCTGCCCGTAGTAGATGAGCTTCTTCTTCACCTTGGCGTTCTTCGCCTCGAGCAGCGTCACCTGCTTCTGCTCGTTCTCCAGCACGTCCGTCGGCTGCTGCAACGTGTACAGGTGGTACTCGAAGAAGCTCTCTTCCCTGAAGCGGTCCTGCGCCGGCGCTTCTGCGGACTTCTTGGCGGCGCGCTCGTACTCGTAGTCTTCGCCGCCGCTGATTCGCTGCACGTCGCCGGCCACCAGCTTCAGCTTGGCGTTCTTGTAGGCGGCGCCGGAGTTGTTGGTGAGCGTGACCCAGCCGGTCAGATCGCCGGCCGTGTCCGCGTCGTTGATCACGAACACGTAGTCGCTGCGCCAGTTCAGGTTCTGCGTCAGGTACGTCGCCTCGACCTGCTGCTTTGCCTGCTTGCTGTCCAGCTTCCAGACCAGCGTGGGCTTCGCCATCAGGTTGTCCGGCACGTTGGGGAAGGCGATACGGCCGGGGAAGTTGTAGGTGACCTCGCCGTTGATCTTCATCACCGTCTGGCCGTCGGCCACGCTCAGGACCTCGGCGTCGAACGCCTCGTCTTTGCCGAGCTTCTCGTTCCAGCGCCAGACCCGCACCTTCTTGCCGACGTGCTTCTCCAGGAGCTTCTGCGGCGTGAGCAGGTCGTAGCGGTAGTTCTGCTCCAGCACGGACAGCGAATTTCCGCCGGTGAGCGACTTGATCGAGACCGTCTGCGGCTGGATGTTCGCCGCCACGTCCCGGAACTCCAGGTCCACCGTGCCGGTGCCGACGTCGATCTCCCGCACCTCGCGCACCAGACCGAAGTTCTGGTTGTAGACGGTGATGCTCACCTCCTTGCGCTGCTCGCTGCCTGAGACCTTCTTCGGCCCGGCCAGCGCGGCGGGCGTAATGGCGAGCACGCCCAGGATCAAGACTCTCTTCAGCACCATCGCACCCTCACTCGGTAAGTGACCTTGGTCTTGCCGCGGGACGGTACGTCCACCGTGAACGTGAACGTGTGCGCGTCCTTCTTCTCGTGGGGATGGCTCGACTGCACCATCTCCCAATCGCCGCCGATGGGCTCGTAGATCTCCACCTTCTCGGCCGTGTCCTTGTGGTTCCGGAGCTCTATTTCGAACGCGCTCTCCGACGTGCAGCTGCCGATGGCGTTCCACTCCATCTGCTTTCGGTCCCCCACCACGTCGAACGCCTCGCCCATCTTGATGCGGATCTCTTCGTCCCGCGGCGTGTGGTCGATGCGGTCCTCGCCGATGAACTGCTTGGCCCCGCTCTTGTCGGCCTTGTAGACCCGCACCGTGCCCTTCGGCAGCGGCATGCCCAGGTGGTTCTTCTCGCTGTTCTTGATGTCGATATACACGCCCACCTTCTGGTTACTGACCACCTGCCCGTAGTTGCCCCGGTAGTAGTACTCGGCGCCCCAGAAGATCAGCTTCTTGTCGATGCCGATGTCGTGACCCTCCAGCAAGGTCACCTGCTTCTGCTCCTTGTCCAGCAGCGTCGTCGGTCGCTGGAGCGTGTACAGGTGGTACTCGAAGAAGCCCTCTTCTTTGAACTGCTCGCGGGGCCGGGAGGAGGCCTCCGCCTGCGCGTAGTACCCGGGCGCGGGGCTCGCCGGCGGCATCACGCGTTGCACGTCACCGGCCACCAGCTTCAGCTCGGCGTTCTCGTAGTCCGTGCCGCTCTGGTTCGTCAGCGTCACCCAGCCGTTCAGGTCGCCGACCTTGTCGTCGGCGCCCACCACCATCACGTAGTCCGCCACCCAGTTCAGGTTCTGGCTCAGGTAGCTGACCTCCACCCGCTGCTGCGCCCGTTTGCTGCCGAGCAACCACACCAGGGAGGGCTTCGCGATCAGGTTCGCCGGCACCTCCGGGAAGGCGAAGCGCCCTGGGAAGCCGTAGGTCACCTCGCCGTCGATCTCCAGCACGGTGCCCTGCTCCACCGCCAGCACCTTGGCCTCCTTCATCTCTTCGCGGCCGAGCTTCTCGTTGTAGCGGTAGACCTTGATCTTCTTGTCCACGTACTTCTCGAGCAGCTTCTGCGGGCTGAGCAGGTCGTAGCGGTAGTTCTGCTCCAGCACCGCCAGCGCGTCCTCGCCCTCCAGCGACTTGATGTGCACCGTCTCCGGCTGGATGTGCGCCGACACGTCCCGGTACTCCAGGCTCACCTTGCCTTCCCCGAGATCGAGCTTGCGGATCTCCCGCACCAGGCCGAAGTTCTGGTTGTAGACGGTGATCGCCACCTTCTCGCGCGCCTTGGCGGTGGACTTGCTCTCCTTGGCCGGGCCGCTGTGATCGCTCTTGGCGTGCTCGGGACCTTTGCCGCCGCAGGCCGGAAGGGTGAGCGCGGCGAGAACGACGGCCGCGCGCCAACCAGGCGCAGATGTTCCGTGGGTCATGCGATGTCCTTGGTGCGCCAGAGAGACGCATCAGAAACGAAAAGGATTCGAACGAAATCTGGCAGTGCCGGGACGGCAACGCCGGACGCGGCGGGGAGCTTACACAGGCCGGCAAGGCCGGACCATGCCGGGCCAGCTCGGTGTTCCATCGCGGCACAAACCGCTCTACGAAAAGGCCCGTGAGCCCCTATCGCGCCCGCAAGGACCGGCCCGCGCCGCGCGACGGGGACAAGCCGGGGCTGGTCTCGGAGATGGTGCGGCAGTTCGCCGACCCCTACGCGTTCCTGCGCGAGCTCGTGCAGAACAGCATGGACGCCGGCACCACGCGCATCGAGGTGGACCTGATCCGCAGCGCGGACGGCGACACGCGCACGCGGGTCACCGACAGCGGGTCTGGCATGACGCCGGAGATCATCGAGAGCGCCCTGCTCACGCTGTTCTCGTCCTCGAAGGAGGGCGACGGCTCGATGATCGGGAAATACGGCGTCGGCTTCATCTCGGTCTTGGCCATCGACCCGGACGCGGTGATCGTGGATACCTGGCGCGACGGCGGCGCCTGGCGAGCCACCATCCAGCGCGACCACTCCTACGTCGTCGAGGAGATCCCGCCGCGACCGCTCTCGGGTACCAGCGTGACCCTGACGCAGACCATGGAGTCGAGCGCATTCGACGAGCACGCGGGCCAAGTGCGCGCGAGCCTCCTGCGCTGGTGCCGGCACGCCCGGGTGCCCATCTGGCTCTCGGTGACGGACTACGCGAACCCGCAGGGGTCGTCGCGCACCCAGCTCGACACGCCGCTCCAGGTCCACGCCGCGGTGAGTGTCAGCGAGGTAGACGGGGAGGACAGCATCGTGCTCGGGCCCGGCGTGGGCGCCGAGCACTTGCCGCCGGAACCACACGCGCTGGCATACGAGCACGCCACTTCGTTCACGGGCTTCTACAATCGCGGCCTGACGCTGTTCGAGACCAGCGCCGAGGAGTTTCCCGGACTCGGGGGCCTTCGGGTCAAGATCTCGAGCTCGAAGCTGAAGCACACGCTGTCCCGCGACAACGTGCGCCGCGAGCAGGCCTTCGACGATCTGCTCGAGCGCGCTCGGGAGCTGGCACGAAGAAGCCTGCCCGGCGCGGTGGAAGAGGCGCTGAGAGCGCAGGCGGAGGCAGTCGCGGCCGGCGACAGCCCGAAGCTCTACCTGGCGCTGCTCGCGGCGGCGGGCAGCGACGCCGCCCCGCTCGGTGCGAGCCGAACGTGGTTCCCGCTAGCGAGCCCGATCGCCGACCAGCGGGCGATGTCGGCGAAAGACATCGCCGCGCGCACGCCCTGGCGCGCTCCCATCTTGACGGTGGCCGAGCCCGACGCGCTCGGCGCGGCGTTCGCCGCCACGGGGCGTCCGGTCGTGCTCTGTCCGCACGCCGACGTGGTGCGGCGCCTGGCCGCGCTGCGCGGCGGCGGCGGGCGCCGCGTCGAGCCCGCCTACGAGCGCCACATGCTGGTCGCCGAGCTCGCGCCCGGCGAGCTCTCCGCCACGGATTTGGCCCTGCTCGAGGAGGTCCGGCGCTGCATCGGCGTCAGCGGCACGGTGGTCGAACGCGTGACGCTCGCGCGAGCCTACGGCGCGGCTCCTCACGACCTGGTGCTCGCCCGCGCGCCCACCCACGGCATCGTCTCGGTGGAAGCAGCCACGCGCGCCACCCAGCGCTGGGGCCGCGGGGCGGTGCTCCTGCTCGACTGCCGCACCGAGCCCGTGAGAGTCGCGCGTGATCGAGCCAAGCGCCGGCTCCGCGCCACGGCACAGCTGCTCGCGCGGATGCTGCTCCTGGCGCGCCGCGGCCCGCTCGAGGCGCGGGTCAACGACGCCCTGGCCAAGGACTACGCCGGAGGTATGGGGTGAGCGGCCGGCGGGTCGTGCTGCGCGGCTCGATCCGCGTGGACGCACGCCGCGCCCGCGCCAAGCTCCGCGAGCACTTGCTCGTGGATCTGCATGGCTACTCGCTCGAGCTCGCACGCGCCGCCATCGCGCTGGGCGCCGGCGCGATGAACGTGAGCTGGGACGCGGACGAGGTGGCGTTCGCGTTCGACGGCCCGGCCTTGCCCGGCGAGCGGCTCGCGCGCTTGCTCGACTTTGCGCTGAGCGACGCCGAGGACGAGCGCGCGGCGCCGCTGCGCTCGCTGGCCTTGGGGGTGAACGCCGCGCTCGGCCTGGGCGCCGAAGCGGTCACCGTGACCAGCACGGACGACGCCGCTGCGTGCGCCGTGCGCTTCACCCCCGAGCTGTTCGCCGACGAGAGCGACAAGCCCCTCGGGCTCCAGGCGAAGAGTTGCAGTCCGCCCAGGGACGCGTTCACCCGCGGCACTCACGTCCACGTCAAGAAGCGCCTGGGGCTCGACGTGCTCAAGCGCGCAGTGTCGAGCAGCGTGCCGGTCGAGGTCGCGCTCTTGATCGAGCACACCGCCGAGTCGCCGCTGGCGCTCTCGTGTGGTGGCAGTCCCGCGCCGCGCAAACCGGAGCCCCCGCTCCTCGCTCGCGTGCCCTTCACCTTGCCGCTCGCGCGACGCGCGGCCGTGGAGCTCCGCGCGCCCGGCGCGCCGTGCCGCATCGACGTGATGGAGCGCGGCGTACGCCTCTTGACCCTGAGCTGGACGCCCCTGCTCGGCCTGGGCGCCACCGAAGGGCTGGCCGCGCCGGTGCGCGTGGTCGTCGATGCCGACGAGCTGCCGACCAACGCATCTCGCTCGGCGCTGCGCGAAGACTCGCCCCTGGCGCGCGAGCTCCTGCCGGCCGCCGAGGCCGCCTTTCGCAAGCTCCTCGCCGGGTTGGTGGCGCGCGCCCAGAGGGAAGCGCTGCCCGAGGGGGTGGAGGCCCCGGCGCTCACCGAGCAAGCCTGGCGCACCTCGCTCGGCACTCTGGTGTGCTTGGCGACGGCAGCGCTCCGCGCCAGGCACCAGCTCGACCCCGAGGTGCGCGCGCTGTTCGACCTGCCGCTGTTCGACTCTCCGGGCGGCGGGCGCGTCTCGGTCGGGCGGGTGCTCTCGAGCCGTCCGGTGCGGGTCTGGAGGAGCAAGGAGGACCTGCCCGAGGAGCTCGCGCCCTGGCTCTCCGACGTGGTGTGGCTCCGCGGATACTTCGTGGAGCGAATGCTCGACGACATGGACGTCGAGGACGCCGCGCGCCTGGTGAAGCGCGCGCGGGAAGGCGCGGCACGCCGCCAGCGCTTCTTGGCGCACGCGCCGGGAGAGCCCCGGGTGCCGCCGGTGGCTGCCGAGCTCCTCCGGCAGAGTTTCTCGACCGCTTCGGGGACCACCCAGGGTTTGCACGGGGAGGTGGTGCTGCTCGCCCCGCTGCCGGCGGGCGCGACCCGCCCGTCCTTGCTCCGGGTCTTCGTCGAAGAGCGCATGCTCGAGGCGATCCCCGTCGAGCCGAGCTTCTGTCCGTTGGCGTTCGACGCGGCCATCGCCTGGCCGAGCGCGCTGCGGCCGCGCTTCGACTACGACGGCGTGGAGCGCGACGCGCGACTGAATCAGGCCTTGCACGCCGTGACGCTCGCGGCCATCGGCATCGCGGACCGCGCGGCGGAGCGGCTCGAGACGCTGCCCGCGCCCGAGCGAGCCGCCCTCGAGCTGGTGCTGCGCAACGCGGTCGCGGCCTACAGCGTCGTGCCGGCTCGCCTCGGTCAGAACGCCCCGCTCGCGAAGCGCTTCCAGCGGGACTTCGTCCGGCTGTATCGCGCGCCGATCTATCCCAGCGTCGCCGGCGATTACGTGAGCCTAGCGAGCCTGGCTGCCTACGCCGAGAAGACCAAGGCGCTGTGCGTGGCCTCGCGTCTCAGGGACGCGCCCGCTCGACCCGCCGCCGACGGACGCCCGGTGGTCATCGTCGGCGGCGTGGAGACGGAGGCCATCCTCGCGCTCTTGGACGGCAAGGTCGAGCGCATCCCCTACGACGACGCCGCGCTGCGAACGGACACGCCGGAAGGACGCCGCGCGGCGCTGATGCGCGCCGTCACCGACGAGCGTGTGCGCCAGGGGCTGAGCCCGCTCTCGGCGAAGCTCTGGTTCGAGCGCGAAGGTGCGCTCGTGGTCGTCGCGCCGGCCGTGTTCGCAGCGAGCATCGAGCATCATCGGAGCGTCGCTCTGTCATGCACCCCGCGCGACGACGGATTGAGCTCGCTGATCGTGGCCATGGACGATCCCGCGACCGTGCCGAACGCCGCCTGGAACGGCATCCACTACAAACCGAAGCGCCTCCCGTCCTGGTTCGAGCAGCGCTTCGTCGAGCGCCTGGTAGACGCGCTGGAGGGCGATCTGAAAGCGCAACGAGCCCTGGGTCTGGTGTCGCCGCTGGCCGGCGAAGATCTCGCGCTCGTCCTGTGCTTGCTCGGACGCGCGCTGAACCTACGCGCCCGCGTCGCCGGGCGTGCAGGGAAGCCGGAGCGCCCCACCGACGCTCAGCAGCGCCAGCTGCTCGAGCGCATCGAGAAGCTGCCGATCTTGTGCTCGCTCGACGACAGAGGGGCGCCATGCGCGCGGTCCATCGCGTCGATTGCCGCGCGACACGGCGAGAGCGTGCCGTTGCTCGACGCCGCGCCGGGTTTCTCGACGGGCGACTGGCAGCCTCTGCTCGTACGCAGCGAGCGCGAGCGCGACCTCTTGACGCGGCTCTTCCCGCGGGCCGTGAGCGGCGCTCCGGAGCTGGGCCAGCGCCGCGAGCGCGCTCTCTCGGAGCTCCAGAAGCAGCAGCTCCTGGCGAGCCCGGCGCGCGAGATCCGCGATCTGGACACGCGCCACGCTTCTGGTGACCTGGTCCAGCACGTCCCGGCGCGGCCAGCGGCGGAGCTCCTCGGCGAGCTCGAGGTCGCGGTGGCGCTCCCGCCCGCAGGGCTGTCGCCCGGGGTCGGCTGGGTGAGCCTTTGCTTCGCGGGGCGACCGATCCACTTGCTCGGGCCGAGCCAGGTCGGGCTGCCGATCGTCGCGAACGTCAGCTCCACACGCGCTTCGGACTTCGTCGCCTTCTCGGCGCCCAGCGAAGCTGGGCTGGGACGCGTGGGCAGCATGTTGCGCGAGGCGTCCTTCGATCTCTTGCAGGCGCTCGCTCGGCAGGGCCTGCTGCTCTCGGACGGCAGGGCGCTCGCCCTGTGTCTGGCGCTGCACGATCTGGGCGCCGGCGAGCTCGTGCGCCTGCTCTTCCAGGGACCGCACTTGCGTTTCCCGACGGTCCAGGGCGGTAGCGCCGCCCTCGGCGAGCTCGCGGCGAACGGCCTCCGCCTCCTGTTCGGCTCCGAACGCTACCCGGAGTGGCTGGCCTCGGCGGAGCGTCCGTCGGAGCTCGACCAGCCGGTGGCGTTCCTCCCGCCTGGCGATCTCGGCGCGCAGCTCACCGCGCTGCTCGGCCGCCACGGCTACGAGCTCGCCGACGTGAGCCAAGCGCTCGCCGCCCTCCAACGCCAGAGGGGCGGCGGAGCCGCGGCTGCACCGAAGCTCGACGGCGTGCCGGTCCACCCGGCGCTGCGCGCGCCTCTCGGGGAGCTCGGCGTGACGTCCGGCGATGGCGAGCTCGAGCTCACGCGCGGGCCGAGCAGCAGCGTGAGCGTGCTCTTGCTCGACGGCCGCAGCGAGAGCTTCGAAGTGGACCTGTCGTGTCCGCTCCGGGCGGTGGCGCGGGTCGATGCCATCGAGCTCCGAGCGGTGCGGGCACGTCTGACGCAGGAGCTCGAGGCCGCGGCCCGGCGACTCTTGGTGCGAGCGGCCGCCGCGCTCGACTCGCTGCCGCCCTTCGTGCGTCACGCCACGCGACGCGCGCTCTGCCTGCACCCGGAGCTCCGCGACGAGAACTCGCTCGCCGCCGCGGCCGTGTTCGAGGACACCGGCGGCTACTGGCACAGCCTGGGCGGGCTGGTGGCGGAGGCGCGCTGGCTCTACACCACCCTCGAGCCGCCGTTTCCACCGGCGAAGCGCCCGACGCTGCTGCTCTCGGAGCAGGAGGCCGCCGCTCTGCGCGGCGGAGTCGAGCTGGTCAAGGTGGACTGGCGGATCGAGCGGACGCGGGAGGCGGAGCGCCGGCGCACGGCTCCGCAGCTGTCGTCCGTGATGCTCACCGCCGAGCAACGCACCGCCTGCTTCGTCACGGCGCCGGTGCGGACCGAGGGCGTGAGCGGCGAGGTCGGCGTGCTCTCGCCAGCCCGAGCCGACGCGCGCGGCGGCACGCTCTTCGTGGAGCGCCGTCCGCTCTGCAAGCTGGCCGACGGCGAGGGCTGGCCGCTCGTGATGGCGCTGAACGACGACTCCGTCGTGCCGGATCGCTTCTTCGAGGGCCCGGCGGATCGCGACGTGCTGCCGCCCCTGGCCCGGCTCGCGCGCGACGTCGCGCGTCTGGCGCTGGAGCGTACCTTCGCTCCGAGCGCCGCGCTCGCGGCCCGCTGGCTCGAGGACGAGCCCGCCGGGGGCTTCCGCGTCACCGGCTGCCTCTGGCTCGGGACGACGTTCCCAAAGGCGCCGAAGGTGCGCGTGTACATGGGCGAACGCGCCGCCCCGATGGTTCGCGCGCTCGAGGCCCGGCTCGACGCCGCCCACCTGGGCACGGCCCTACCGCTGGAGGGAGACCTGCTCGTGCGCTGGGAGGGCGGCGCTCCGGAAGGCAAGAACGCCATCGCCCTGGACATCGCGACCACACTCTCCAACCTGGAGACGCTCTCGGAGACCTGGGATTCGTTGAACGAGTTCGGTGTCCGCGTCGCCGCCGACCTCGTCCGCGACGCGCGCTCGCGAGGCGTGGAGACGCCGACCCTGGACGAGCACGCGCTGTCGCTTCGCCTGTTGGGGCTCGACGTACCCGCTCCGGCGCTCGTGGCCGCGGATGGATCCCCGCTCGAGGTCGCCAGCGTCCTCGCGGAGCTCGCGCGAGCCGGTGCGCTCTGGACCAGCGACGGGCGTGGCTTCTCGGAGGGTGCCTTCCCCGCCGGGATGCCCCGCTTCTTCCTGCCGGAGGGCTCCGCGCTGGTCCGGGTGCTCGCCGCGCGCGCGCCGACTGGCGTCCTTCGCTCGCTGGGCGAGGTGACCGGCGCGCGAAACCTCGCACCGCCGGAGCCCATCGAGGCGCCTCGGGACCTCGCGCCCCCGGACCTCGAGGCGATCAGCGAAGGGCCGTCCTGGTGGGAGCGCTTCACCAAGGCGCTGACCAGGAGCCTGACCGGTGCGGCTCCAGTGGAGTCCAGCGCGCCGGAGCATCGCGCGCTGCTCGCGCTGGTGCTCGGCCTCGGGCTGACCGGGGGCCCGGTCGAGAGCGTGGCGACCACCCGCAGCAAGCGCGCGCTGCGCTACGACGAAGACGGCAAGCGGCTGCTCTTGAGCCCGAACACCGCGCCCGCCAGTCAGCTGCTCCGCGCGGGCAGCCAAGACTCGGGTGCGCTCGCGGTGCTGGCCGCTCACGCCGTGTGCGAGGTGAACCGCGCGCTGGTCGAGGTCACCGACGGCGAAGAGGCGCGGGCCCTCCTGGCGCTGCTCAAGGAGCTGTGACCGCGGTTTCGCCCTTCGCGACCGCGCTCGAGCCGCGTCGGGTCTGCCCGACTCAGGGCACGCCGCAGTACTTGTAACCCGGCGGTGAGGACAAGGTCTTGCACACGTAGCCCGACGGGCACTGGCCCGAGGCGCCGCAGATCACCCGGTAGCCGCTGCTGTACTGGCAGGCCGAGGCCGCCTCACAAGTCATGCTGCTGAGGTAGTTGTTCGCGACCTTGCCGCAGCACACCTGACCCGGGCAGTCCTCCGGACCGTCGCAGTTCGAGGTCGCGATCCCCGAGCACGCCTGCGACTGGGGCTGGCAAGCGGAGCTCCAGCTCCCGCTCCCGTACTTGTGGCAGCAGCGCTCGCCCGAGCCGAGCTCGCACTGATCGGCGCCGCAGGCCACTTGACCCGACGCGCAAGCATCCTTGTAACCGGGACAGCAGTCGTTCTGCGCCACGCACTGCGCGTCGCAGTAGCAATTGCCGGTCGGGCCCGGCTGCGGGCTCGAGCTGCCGCAGTGCCCCACGCAGAGGCCCGGCGCGCCGCCACCACCCGGCGCTCCACCACCACTCGGCGCTCCACCACCACTCGGCGCTCCACCGCCACTCGGCGCTCCACCGCCGCTCGGCGCTCCACCACCACTCGGCGCTCCACCAGACGGGGCACCGCCGCTCGGGGCACCGCCGCTCGGAGCGCCGCCACCACCGGGCGCTCCACCACCGCTCGGCGCTCCGCCAGACGGCGCTCCACCAGACGGGGCGCCGCCGCTCGGAGCGCCACCGCCGGCTTCGCCACCCGTCGCGCCGCCGCTGCCACCGGCGCCGCTACCACCTTGCCCGTAGCTGCTACCGCCCTTGAGCCCCTGATCGCTGGCGCTGCCACACGCGCTCAGCACTCCGAGCCCAGCCGTGAGGAACAACGTCCGGAAGCGCATGATGAGCGGATGTTAGCTCACCTGCTCGAAGGCGGCGACCCCCCGCGGCCCACCGGGTGCCTGACGCTCACCAGTCGGCGATCACGGCGCCCCAGGTGTACCCCGAGCCGAACGCCACCATCGCGATCTTCATGCCGCGCCGGAGCCTTCCGCTCTGCTCCGCCTCGGCGAGCAAGATGGGGATCGTCGCGGCGGTGGTGTTGCCGTAGCGCTGGATGTTCGAGACCAGCTTCTCC
Source organism: Polyangiaceae bacterium (assembly GCA_015075635.1). Classification (NCBI taxonomy): domain Bacteria; kingdom Pseudomonadati; phylum Myxococcota; order Polyangiales; family Polyangiaceae; species Polyangiaceae bacterium. The sequence continues at coordinate 31,816 of JABTUA010000003.1, read as the reverse complement.
TCGCCCAGGCCGATCTCCTTCGCGATGTACTGGTTGATGCGCAGGTTCGCCTGGTGGAAGAAGAACAGGTCGATGTCGTCTCGGGTCAGGCCCTGATCCGCGCAGGCCTGCATCAGCACGCCGATCATGCGCTCGACGGCGTTGCGGAACACCTGCTTACCGTCCATCTGCGCCCAGATGTCCTCCGGCGGGACCTGTCCCACGCCGTTCTCGTCGAGCTTGATGAAGGGACGCTTCTTGATGTCCCACACCCGCTGCGCCAGGACGTCCGCGCCACGCCCGTCGGCGCCCAGGTACGTGCCGCGAATGCCGCGGTCCTCGTCGGTGGCGCTGACGACCACCGCGCCCGCGCCGTCGCCGAACAGCGAGGCCACCGTGCGGCCCCGCGCCGAGAGGTCCAGCGCCGCCGAATGCGTCTCGGCGCCGACCACCAGCACGTGCTTGGCCGTGCCCGCGCGCACCATCGAGGAGGCGACCGTCAGCGAGTAGACGAAGCCCGAGCATTGGTTTCGCACGTCGAGCGCCGGGACGAACTTCGCGTCGTCCCCGTCGCACAGGCCGAGCTTCTGCTGCAGGTACACGCCCGACCCCGGGAAGGCGTGGTCCGGAGAGAGCGTCGCGAACACGATCATGTCCAGGTCGCGCGGGGTCAGACCGGCCCGCTCGATGGCCTGACGCGCCGCCGGCACCGCCAGGTCGCTGGTGCCGACGCCTTCCTCCGCGAAGCGGCGCTCTTCGATGCCCGTGCGCTGCACGATCCACTCGTGAGTCGTGTCGATGCCGTACTCTTTCGCCAGCGCGTCGTTCGACACGACCTTGGGCGGAACGTAGAAGCCGGTCCCCGAGATGTAGGCGTTGGGCATGAAGGCGCGCTTTACCCCTGGCTCGCCCGGCGTCAACCGACGCGCGTCATCCGCGGGTTTTGCGGCTCAGAGCTCGGCGCCCCAGAGGCTCTCCTGCGCTGCCTCGGCGACGTAGCGCCCGTCCCGCCAGAGGACCGCGGCACACGCCAGCCGCGGATCGTGGGTGAAGAACAGGCTCCCGCCTCGCTCGGCCAGGCTGGAGAGGATGCGCTCCTTCTCGTCGATCAAGAGCTCGGGGTAGCGGTCGTAGCCCATGGTGATCGGCAGGTGGACCCAGGCCGCGCCCGGCACCAGATCGCCGGCGTAGAGCAGCGGGCCGGAGGAGCAGGCGATCTCACCGAGCATCAGCCCGGGGGTGTGGCCGTCGGAGAAGTGGAAGCGGTAGTCGTCGCCGAGCTGCGCCGAGCGTTCGCCGTCGACCAGCTCGAGGCGGCCGCTCGCCTCGAGCAGCGCCGGGAGCTCGGGGATGAACGAGGCCCGATCGCGCGCGTGCGGCCGTTTCGCGCGCTCGAACGCGGCGCGCCCCACGACGAAGCGCGCTTTCGGAAACAAGAGCTCCGGCGGCCTGCCCTCCTGAAAGGACGCGAGCAGCCCCCCGGCGTGATCGAAGTGCAGGTGGGAGAGCACGACCACGTCCACCTCGGAGTGGGGCGTACCCGCCCGCTCGAGCTCGACGAGGAGCACGTGCTCGGCCTGCTCCACGCCGTACCGCTCCCGCAGCTTGGGCGGGAAGAAAGCGCCTATCCCCGCCTCGAAGAGCACGCTCCTACCGGAGTCCTCCCGCAGCAGCAGCGCGCGGCACGCGAGCGGGATGCGGTTCTTGTCGTCCGGGGCGATCCAGCGCTCCCACACCGCACGCGGCGCGTTGCCGAACATCGCGCCGCCGTCCAGGCGCTGGGTGTTGCCGGCGATGCTCCAGAGCTTCTTCAGCACTCGCAGCCCGGGGTCTTGCAGGTGAGCTTCACGGTCAAGGTGTAGCTGCCGCTGTCCTCGGCGCCCACGCCGTCGACGACCAGGTGGTACCAGCCCTCTTGAGTGACGTTGAGGCTCTTGTTGTAGTTGCCGGCACCGGGCGCGTAGCAGAAGTTCGCGTTACTGCAGCTCGTGTCGGAGCAGCTCGTGCCGGCGTAGATCTTGAACGTGCGATCCCAGCTCGGCGCTGACGCGCACTTGGCGCCCTGCGTGAGCGTTGCGGCGAAGCTCTCGCCGGCCCGCATGAAGATCCGGTAGGTGTGGTCGCGGCCGGCGTCCGTGCAGCCCGAGCCGAAACCCGTGCTCTGGTTCGTCGCGTTGCAGGTGGTGTCGGTCTTGACGTAGCCCAGGGAGCTGCCCGCGCTCGCTCGACCGATGACCCGCGCTTGCGCGCACCCCGACCCGCTGGACGCGCCGTCCTGGCAGCCCTGGATCGCGCAGCCGGTTCCGCCGCCGGTCCCGGCGCCGCTGGCTCCGCCGGCCCCGCCCGTGGCGCCGCCGCTGCCGCCGCCGGTGCTGGTTCCGCCGCCGCTCTGCCCGCCGGCGCCCCCGCTGGGCCAGCCGCCGGCCCCGGCAGCGCCGCCCTGCGCAGCGCCCGCGAGGCCGCCCCCGCCGCCTGGCGACGGATCGCCGACGCCCTCGCCCGTCGCACACCCGAGCAGAGCGAGCATGAGCCAGGACCAACGCATCGCGGGCATTCTACGCTACTTCGGCTTCACGGAGTCGAGCAGCTCCAAGAACTGCTTCCGGGCCCCGGCCACCGTCGCCTTGGGGCCAACCAGCTTGAAGAAGTGACTCCCGGTGGGCGTCTCCACGATGGCGCCGATGAGGGCGAAGTCCGGCTTGGCGGTGGTGGGACCGCCCGGCATGCCGCTCTTGTAGGTGCCGCTCGGGATCTCCACCAGCCGCTGCGCGAGGCCGTTGGCCTTGCGCTCGCTCTTCTCGACCTTCGCCGGGTCGATCCCCTCGAACTGCTCGATCCAGCGCTGCACGTTCTTCTCCACGGCGCCGCCCTTGTCGGGTCCGAAGTAGAACACGCCGAGATCGCCGGGCTCCTTGTCGGAGCCGGCCGCTGGGATCTCGTAGCTCGCGTTACGCATCGGCGAGGTCGGCGGGACCTTCTTCCAGCCCGCGGGGTCTGCCCAGGTGACCCCTATCTCCTTGGCGTTGCCGTGCGTCAGCGACGTCGGAATCGGGCTCGGGGCGCTGGCGGCGAGCGGAGCGCTCGCGCTCGGCGGAGCCCCGCCAGGTGCCGCCGGCTTGTCGCAGGCGAGCAGGCACAACGAAAGTCCAATCGCGTTCACCCTCATGCGCGCGCATCCTGATGAAGGCGCGGGCGCATGGCAAGGGCGTCAGTGCCGCTGCTCGGCGGCGTGCTCGCGGTGGTGCTCGGCGATGCGGCGCTTGACCTCCCCCATGTCCAGCGCGCGGACCTTGTCCACCAGCGCGCCCAGGCTCATGGCGTTCATCATCCCAGGCTGCTCGAAGATCAGGATGCCGTCGCGGAACACCATCAGCGTCGGGATCGAGCGGATGCCGAAGCCACCGGCCAGCTGCTGCTCGGCGTCGGTGTCGATCTTGCCCCAGACGATGTCGGGGTGCTGCGCCGCGACGCGCTCGTAGATGGGGGCGAATGCTCGGCAGGGGCCGCACCAGGAAGCCCACCAGTCGATGAAGACGATGCCGTTCTTTTCGACCGTGTTCTCGAAGTTGGCGGAGGTGAGCTCGGTGGTGTGCATGTTTTCGTGTCTCCCAGTCGATGGGAGCCAAGCGGTGGTCGGGAGGATTCACGCCGAACGGGCGCCGAGGGATGCCGGGGATTGTCGTGGCTCGCGCCGCGTCCGCGCGGAGAGGCGGAAGAGCGCCACTCCGGCCAGCATCCCGCCCGCGACCACCAACACCGGGAGCGACCCGCTTCCGACGGACACCAGGGCGGGCCCCGGGCAGTAGCCGGCGAGGCCCCAACCCACGCCGAACAGGGCGGCTCCGAGCACCAGGCGCCCGTCCACGCGCTCTCGACCAGGAGGCTCGAACGCCGCTGCCGCAAGGGGCCGGGAGAGCCGCTTGGCGAAGCGCAACGCGACGAGGTGGACGCCGATGGCTCCGAGCATCACGAAGGCCAGGCTCGGATCCCAGGCCCCGGTGAAATCGAGGAAGCCGGTGACCTTCTCCGGCCGCGTCATGCCCGAGAGCGCCAGCCCGAGCGCGAAGAGCAGCCCGGAAAAGAGCGGGATCAGCGCCTTCATCCTCCGCCTCCGTGTCGCATCAGCCAGACGACCAGCGCGGCGGTCGCGAAGAAGGTCAGCGTAGCGACGAAGGAGCGTTTCGAGAGCCGGGAGAGCCCGCACACGCCGTGACCGCTGGTACAGCCCCCACCGAGCCGAGCGCCGAAGCCGACCAGCGCGCCGGCAGCCGCGAGGAGCGGCAGCGGCGCCTGCGAAGGCGACAGCGCCTCGGGTCGCCAGAGGCTGACACCCAGGCCGCCCGCCACCAGACCCAGCAGAAACAGCAGCCGCCAGTCCCGCTCGGGCGAGCGCGTGAGCGCGCCGGCCAGGATGCCGGAGACGCCGGCGACCTTGCCGGACCCGAGCCACAGGAGCGAGGCCGCGGCGCCGATGAGCAGCCCGCCGATCAACGCCGGCGCAGGGGTGAAGTCGGTCATTTTCCGCTAGAACCTCAATCTACATAATTCCGGTCGGGAATATCGCAATCATGGCTCCGGTCGGGGCGCCGCGCAAGGTCCGGAACTTCGGCACGCTCGGGCTGTCAGCCCCCTTCATCTGCCGGGAGGTGCGCATGCGGTTCGATCGGGCGCTCGTGAACGTCGACTTGTACGCGGTCCTGAAGGTCCCCCGCCACGCCACCCCTGAGCAGATTCGCAGAGCCCATCGCCGGCTCGCGTCCATCAGTCACCCCGACCTGAACCCGCACGACATGAGCCGCGCCGAGCGCCGCATGGCGCAGATCAACGTCGCGGCCGGCGTGTTGATGGACCCGGCCCGCCGGGCCGCCTACGACCGCATGCGCGCCGACCGTGACGACGATCGCCAGCCCGAGGGACGCGGTGTTCCGCACGCGCCGCCCATCGACGTCTCGAGCGTGCGCCTCGATCCGCGCGACCTCGAGTGGATCGATCGCCTGCGCTCCTGGCCGTCTCGGCTCAGCGCCCAGTTCGATCAGTGGACGGAGAGCTGGTCGCCCGAGTTCCGGATGATGTTCCTGTTCGCCTCTGTCGCGCTGGCCCTCGGCTTGATCCGCTCCGCTAGGCCCACGTCGCTGCCGTCTCCATTCGAAGAGGCGCGGCCGGCCGCCACGGCCGCCGCCAAGACGTCGCCGACCTGACGTCCTTCGTCGCGCAGGCGCTTCCACAGCAGCATGTGCCCGAGCATCGCGAAGGGCACCAGGATGGTCGGCAGGCCGATGAACGGTGCGTCGGCGATCCAGACGTTGACCGGATGGTCGACGAACACCCGCAGCGGCGTCGGCATGCTGAGCACCGCGATGGTCAGCACGTTGGCCAAGAGCAAGATACCCAGCACGTTGAACGCCCAGGCAGCGCGCCGGCCGAGCACGCCGCGCTCGAGCCCGATCGCTACGACGACGGCCGCTAGCCCCGTGACCACGTCGAAGTTCCAACCGGTGTAGGTCATCTGCGGCGGCGTGAGCCCGTCGAGGGCGCCGCGGTGGAGCAGCAGCTCCACGAGGATCCGGAACGACTGGAACCCCACCAGGAGCCAGAGCGGGAGGTGGCGCGCCAGATCGGCGCCGGCGCGCGAGCGCGCGAAGACGACGGTCAGCGCGAAGCCCGCCATGAACAGCAGGAAGGGCCGCGGCGGCAGCGTGCCGAAGGCGGTCAGCCCAGCGGCGGCCAGCCCCACGCCGAGCAGCCAGAAGCCGCCCACCGCGAGCCCGATGCCGAGCAAACGCCGCGAGCGCTCGGCCGGCTGGAGCCCCGCCCGCTTGGAGACCGCCGCCACGGCGACCAGGAGGAGCGCGATCATCAGCGGAGGAAAGACCCAGAAACCCAGGGACAGAGCCAGCGAGGGGGACGCCATGAAGAGAGTATACTTTACTTTTTATTAGTTGCAACTATCTTAAGATAAAGTTAGGAAGAGACTCGTGAAGCGCAGCTACCAGCAGTTCTGCGGGGTCGCCCGGGCGCTCGACCTGGTGGGCGAGCGCTGGACTCTGCTGATCGCCCGGGACCTGTTGCTCGGCCCGCGCCGCTACGCCGACCTGCTCGAAGGGCTGCCCGGCATCACCACGAACCTGCTCGCCCTGAGGCTGAAGGAGCTGGCGGACAACGGCATCGTGCAGAAGCGCGCGCTCGGCCGGGGTGCCTTCGCCTACGAGCTGACCGAGCTCGGGCGCGAGCTCGAGCCGGTGCTGATGGCCCTGGGGCGCTTCGGCTTTCGCTTCATGGCTGCGCCCAAAAAGGGCGACAAGCTCGATGTCGGCTGGGCGCTGCTCTCCAGCAAGCGCCGCTACACCGGCAAGGCGGAGGTCACGCTCGAGCTCGGCTTCGGCGAGCGCCGCTTCCAGGTGCGGGCCAAGCGCGACTACGTGGACGTCCGCGAGGCGACGCCCTGGGAAGCCGAGGCGACGGTCGACACCGTCCCTGAGGTGTTCCGAGCCCTGCTCTACGGCGGTGCCTCCGCGGAGGCGATGGAGCAGAACGGAAAGCTGCGCGTTGCCGGCTCTCGGGACGCCTGGCGGCGCTATCAGCGAGCGTTCGGCATCGCCAGCTGAATGCAGCTCGCGCCGCCAGCACCGGACGCGCACCCATGACGCTGCGTTTCGTGCCCATCGTGCTGCTCTTGGTGTCGAACGCCGCCTGCTCGAGCTCCGGTTCGTCGGGCGCTGGCTCCGGCGGCGCGGGCAGCGCCGGCTTGGGCGGCACTTCGAGCGGCGGCGGCGGTCAGAGCGGCGGCAGCTCGGGCGGCAGCGCCGGTTCGAGCGGCAGCGGCGGCAGCGCGGGCAGCGGCGGCACCGCCAGCTGCACGCCGAGCGGAGGCAGCGCCACCCTCGACGTGTACTGCGACGGCGTCACGCTGGCCGTCCTGGAGACGAGCGGCAAGCCTGCGGGCTTACGCGTCGCGGGCCGCTTGGTGGCGAGCGACGGCACCTGCCTGAAGCCCGAGAGCATCGAGCTCGTGCGTCCGGACAAGAGCGTCGCGCAGACGCTCACGGCCAGCGGAGATGCGCTCACCTCTTGGGACAACGTGCACTGGGCGAGCGCCGACGCGGCAGCCGAGATCAGCGCGCGCTGCAAGGACGAGCTCGACCGCATCGAGCCCTACGGCATCATCGTGAAGGGACTTTCCGACGGCGGGAAGTTCGAAGCCAAGTGCGGCACCGGGGTCGAGATGGGCAGCTCTTGGCCGCCGCGGGTGATGCTGACCTGTCACAGCGGGCTCACCCGTCCGCCGGCCTTCGGCAACGCCATGGTTCAGCCGATGGGACCCGTCACCGGCACCACACTCTACGGTCAGTTCCCGCACGAACCGGGCCCCGGCGTGACCTCGGTTGATCCGAGCATCCGCATCGTGCCGTTCGCGTCGCCCTTCGGCGGCGGCACGCCCGTCGCGCCGTTCGACACCACGGGTTGGACGGTGAATCTGAGTGAGTCGAGCATCCCGGTCACCGGCGAGCTCTCAACCAGCTTGAACGCCTTCAGCGACAAGGACCCGCTGGGCGAGGCCTGCCCGCTCCCGGCGCCGATGGACGCCGCGCTCCCGACGCCGCCCCCGTTCTTCTTCGCTCGCCTCACCGGTCAGGGGCCTCTGGGCGCCTTCAGCGGCGAGCTGGTGGTGTCGATGTGCACGCGCGCCACCAAGTAGTTGACGCCCGTCACTGGCGCCCGCCGAAGGGCGTGGCAGATTTCTCGGCGATGTTGCGCTGGCTCTCCACCTGGGCCCTCGCTGCGGCCTGCCTCGTCGTCTTCGCGCCTCCGGTTGCTGACGCGGCCCAGAACGCGGCGGAGGCCGCCGACGTCTACACCTGCCCGATGCACCCGGAAGTCACCGACACCAAGCCCAGCCGCTGCCCGAAGTGCAAGATGAAGCTGGTGCCGAAGTAGGCCCGCGTGCCCCGCCTGCGCTAAGCTAGTCGCTCATTTGACCGTCGTATCGCGCATCGTGCACGAGGACGGGGGACCCAAGCCGTCGGACGACGACCGCCCGTGGTGGGAGTCGCTGTCGGCGGACTTCCACCGGTCGCGCGAGCGTTTCGAGATGACGCGCGGCGAGCGCGCCAAGGTCACCGCGACGGCGGCCAGCGACGTGGTGCTGCGCACGCTGGGCGCGTCGCTCGTGGCCACGCTGGCCATCCCCGTCGGCTACCACCCGCGGGCGCTCTCCCGCGCGCTCGGCGACCGCGAGCTGTACGGCTCCATGGCCAGAGGCAGGAACCCGGATCGCTTTTTCCTGACGCCGCCTCGCGGGGTGAAGCTCGAGCGCCGGCGCGCCCGCCTGCCGCTGTTCCGCCCCAAGGACGGCGTGTGCGAAGACGTGCGCTTCCAGAGCCCGTTCGTGCCGGTGAACCCCCACGAGCGACGCGCCTACCTGCACCACGGCAAGAACCGCGTGGCCCATGCTCGCCACTGGCGCCACGGCGACGAGCCCCGGCCGACGGTCATCGCCGTGCACGGCTTCTCGGCGGACCTCTACCACTTGAACGAGTGGTTCTTCTCCATCCCGTGGCTCTACCGAGAGGGCTACGACGTGATGCTGGTGACCCTACCGTTCCACGGCAAGCGCCAGACCCGGCTCTCGCCTTTCTCGGGCCACGGCTTCTTCGCCGGCGGCGTGAGCCGCATCAACGAGGCGATGGCGCAGGCGATCTTCGATCTTCGCATCTTCATGGACCACCTGGAGCACGATCTCGGCGTGCCGCGCATGGGCGTGACGGGAGTGAGCCTGGGCGGCTTCACCTCCGCGCTCTTGGCCAGCGTCGAGCCGCGCCTGGCATTCGCCATCCCCAACGTGCCGGTGACCAGCATCGCGGATCTGGTGCTGGAGTGGGAGCCCATCGCCAGCGTGCTCAAGGCGGCCCTGGCTGCCACCGGCAAGGACGTGCGCGACGCGCGGCAGATGCTCTCGGTCAGCTGCCCGCTCTCCTATCCGCCGCGCATCCCACGCGAGCGGCTGATGATCATCGGCGGCGTGGGCGACCGGCTCGCGCCGCCCACGCACTCGCGCCTGCTCTGGGACCACTGGGGGCGCTGTCGAATCCACTGGTTCCCCGGCAGCCACCTCGTGCACCTGGACCGCGGCGACTACTTCCGTCAGATGCGGCGCTTCCTGCGCGAGATCGAGTTCAGCCGCTGACCTAGGGCTCCTTCTGCCGCGTGTACCGGATCTGCATCTTCGAGTCCGCGGCGCGCACGACCAGGACGTCGTCGGTCTTGGTGACGACGTGTCGCTCCAGGGTCGAACCGACGCTCTCGGCTTCGCAGCTGCTCTTGTCGATGTCGAAGTAGACGACCTTCTCGGCCACGCGCAGCTTGCCCCAGAGATCGCAGGTGGGGCGGTGCTGGTGCACGGGCAGGTGGATGTGGAAGCGGCCGTCGTCGCTGACGATCAGGCGCGTCTGGAGCTTGTCGTTCACGAGCCCCTCCCAGCTGCCGACGAAGTAGAGGTAAGGGTCGTCACGCTCGCCCATCGGCTCGGCCCGGGGAGGCGGCGCTTCGTCACCTCGCTCCGGAGCACGCTGGGGCGGGACCACGATCTCTCCGGCTGAGCCCTGGGCGGCGGGACCCGCGCAGGCCGCGGCGACGAGGGTGATCCAGGCCAGGCGACTCACCCGCCCATCCTGACCCCGGGCGCCCACGAAAAAAATCCCGACGCCCCTTGACCAGCGTGATACACGGTGATACATGTATCACGTCGTGACACAAAAACCCTCCGAGTCCCCGCCCCCGGAAGAAAACCCAGAGACCGTGGAGGCGGCCGATGACGGCGAGCCCAAGAAGGAACGCGTGCTGCACACGCGCATTCCCGCCGTGCTCGAAGGCGAGCTGAAGGCGGCGGCCCGCGCGCTTCGGGTTCCGGTCTCGAACCTGGTGCGCACCATCCTCGAGGACGCGGTCAGCATCGCCGACCGCGCCTCGGAGCGCGTGGAAGATCGGCTGAGCCGGGCCGCGAAGACGGTCCACGACGAGCGCGGGCGGCTGCGCTCGAAGGTCGAGAAGAAACCGAATCTGGACGACGTGGTGGCTTATCAACCCGTCGTCATGGCGAAGGCGAGCGACTGCGCCAAGTGCGGCGCCGCCCTCGCGGAGGGCGACAAAGCCGGGCTCGCCGTCGGCGAGCTGCCCGGTGTCCCGCGCTTCGTGTGCGCGTCCTGCATGCCCAGCGCCTGACTGAAGAAAATTTCCAACGTCCTGACGCGAGCGCAGTGCTCGCGCAGCCGGACGTGTGTCAAACGCGCCGCTTCGGCGCGCATCGGGAGAGGTCCATCATGAACATCGAGAACCAGAGCCACACCGCCGAAACCCGCTCCGACGCCGCCGAGATCGCCGGCGCCTTCCTGCGCGTGGGCGCGGCCTGGGCCCGCTACGGCCTGAGCATCGCGCGCGCTTCGGTCGAGACCAGCGCCCGCACCCTCGACGTCACGGCCGGCGCCCTGGGCACCTTGGCCAAGCGCTTCGAAGATCTCGAGCACGACGACGAGCGGGGCGACGTCGTGGAAACCACGGACCGCAAGCGCGGAAGCTGAAAGCCGCGGAGCTCGCGTCTGACGCCCTTGGGCTCTGGGCGTGGCCCGGGCTAAGCTCCGCCCCACCATGGGGATCAGGAAGAGCTCGGGACTCTGGGTGGCGCTTTGCTTGGGCTTCGTCGCCGGCTGCGGCGGCGGTGGTGCCGGAGGCTCCGGGCCCGGAGCCAAGGAGCCGGGCGAGACCACGGACGATCCGGCGGGTGAGCCCGCGCAGGCCAAGCCCGGCAAGGCGCCGGCCGCCGGCACCAAGGCGCTCGAGAAGCGCACCGCGCAGCTGACCTTCGATCTGACGCTCAAGAAGGGTGACGCCGCCGGCGGCATGCAGGCCGGCAGCTGGTCCCTGGAGGAGGAGCGCGCGCTGGAGGTGCTGGCGAGCGAGGGCAGCGCGGTGCAGAAGCTGAGGGTCGTCTTCGGCAAGCGCGAGTCGAAGCCGTTGCTCGGCGTGGAGCTCACGGCGGCGACGGCGGGTCACACCTACGAGCTCGAGTCGAAGGGGGGTGACGTGAACATCACCCGCGCCGACGGCAAAGAGCTCAGCGGAGCGGAGCGCGACGCGCTGATGGCGGAGTACGACTGGGTCGGCGGCCCGAGCCCGCTCGCCAAGTGGCTGGGCGCGGACGGCCTGGCCGAAGGCAAGAAGCTCGAAGGCGGCTCCGCGGAGACGCGCGCGCTGGTCGGCGTGCTCGCCGGCGTGGACTACGCGAGCTCCAAGGTCAGCGTCACCTCCAAGGGCAAGAGCGGAGACGTGCTGTCGCTCGACGCGACCGCGACGCTGACGCTCGTCGGCGGCAAGACGCGCTTCGAGCTGACGCTGAGCGGTCCGGCCAAGATCGACATGAAGACCGGCTGGGTGAGCGCGCTTTCCCTCAAGGGCACCGCCAAGGCCAGCGGCACGCTCGACCACAAGAAGGGCACGCTGGACGTCACCGGAACCGGCAAGGCCGAGCTGACCCGCAACGCGGAGTAGCCGCGCTCAGAACTTGAGCACCGCGCCGGCCCAGGTGAAGCCGGCGCCGAACGCCGCGAGCAACACCGTCTTGCCGGCGGCGAGACGCCCGTCCTTGATGGCCACGTCCAGCGCCATGGGGATCGTCGCGGCGGTGGTGTTGCCGTACTTCTCGATGTTGTGGACGACCTTCTCTTCGTCGATCTCCAGGCGCCACGCCACCAGCTGGTTGATGCGCTGGTTGGCCTGGTGAGGCACGAACAGGTCCACGTCCTGGATGCCGAGCCCGGCCTTGCCCAGCACCTCATGGGCGACCTCCGGCATCTTGTCCGTCGCCCAGCGGAACACCTGCTTGCCCTTCATCTTGGGGAAGTGCCGGCCCTCGTCGAGCATCTCCTTGGTGATGCGCGGGATGTACTTCGACGCCGGCGCTTCGAGCCACAAGTCCTGCGCGGCGGAGCCGTCGGCGTGAAGCGCGATGGAGAGCAGGCCAGTGTCTCCGTCCTTGGCCTTGCCGATCACGGCGGCGCCGGCGCCGTCGCCGAACAGCACGGCGACGTCCCGACCACGATCGCTGAAATCGAGGCCCGTGGAGTGGACCTCCGAGCCGACCAGCAGCACCTTCTCGTACATGCCAGCGCGGATCCAGGCATCCGCGATGCTGAGCCCGTAGATGAAGCCCGAGCACTGGTTGCGGATGTCGAGGGCCGGGACGCCCGGCAGCCCGAGCTTGTTTCCCAAGAGGCAGCCGGAACCCGGGAAGGTGTAGTCGGGCGAGAGCGTCGCGAAGATGATCGCGTCGATCTCTTCCTTCTTCACTCCCGCGTGCTCGAGCGCCCGCTCGCTGGCGGGGACCGCCAGGTCGGCTGCGCCGATGCCGTCCTCCTCGATGTAGCGGCGTTCCTTGATGCCCGAGCGCTGGAAGATCCACTCGTCGCTGGTGGTCATCAGCTTCGCCAGGTCGTCGTTGGTCACGACCTTGCTCGGAACGTGGCTACCAACGCCCAGGATCGCGGATCGGACTACCATCGCAAGCTGCGCTCGCTAACATGGCGCGATGGCGATTCGCAAGATTGCTCAGATGGGAGATCCCGTGCTCCGGCGGCGCGCGGAAGAGGTTCCACCAGCGGAGCTCGCGTCCGCTGCGATCCAGCGCCTGATCGACGACATGATCGAGACCATGCGCGACGCCGACGGCGCCGGAATCGCCGCTCCACAAGTGAACGAGTCGCTGCGCATCTCCGTGATCGAGGTGGTTCGAAACCCGCGTTACCCCGACTTCCCTGGCATCCCGTTCACCGTACTGGTTAATCCACTGATCGAGCCGTTGGTCGGCACCGCGCCGCTCGCCGAGCGCGACTCGATCGTGATGTACGAGGGCTGCTTGAGCGTGAACGGCATCCGCGGACGCGTGCGCCGCCCGCGCAAGGTGCGCGTGCGTGGGCTCGATCGCGAAGGCCACGCGCTCGATTTCACCTGGGAGGGCGTGCCGGCGGCGGTGGTGCAGCACGAGACCGACCACCTCGACGGCATCCTATTCGTGGACCGCGCCGACCCACGCTCGCTGACGTTCCTCCGGGAGTACGACCGCTACGTGCCTCGCGAGCTGCGCTTGGTGGACGGAGTCGAGCTCGTGGACTGATGGGCAAATTCGCGCGGGAACTCCCGCTTGCCTCGCTCCTCTCGAGGCCTGCTACGATGTTGGGCCTCGAGAGCCCCGCCCGACCATGCGACCCAATCCCGGTGACGTCATCGGCGGCAAGTTCCGCATCCTGCGCATGATCGGCGACGGCGGCATGGGCGCCGTGTACGAGGCCCGCCACGAGGTGCTGGGCACCAGCGTCGCGCTGAAGTTCCTGCACACCGAGCTGACGCGACGCCAGGGGCTGTCCACGCGCTTCCTGCAGGAGGCGCGGGTCTCCGCCAGCATCCAGAGCCCGCACGTCACCAAGGTCACGGACGTCGAGCAGACGCCGGACGGAACACCCTACCTGGTGATGGAGCTCTTGTCCGGCGAGTCCTTGCAGCAGCTCATCGATCGGCAGCGCAAGCTCCCGAAGGACCAGGCCATCGACTTCGCGCTCCAGATCCTCTCGGGGCTCGAGGCCGCCCACGCGCTCGGCGTCGTGCACCGCGATCTGAAGCCGGACAACGTGTTCATCACGCCGAGCACCGGGGGACCGGTGTGCAAGCTGCTCGACTTCGGCATCGCAAAGCTCAAGCAATCCGCCGAGAACAAAGGCCTGACCCGGCCCGGCGCGCTGATGGGCACGCCGGAGTACATGTCGCCGGAGCAGCTCTACTCCGCCGACCGCGTCGATCACCGGGCAGATCTCTACTCCATCGGCGTGATCCTGTTCGAGATGCTGGCGGGCGAGCGCCCTGCCATCGGCGAGGACGCCGCCGCCATCGTCGGCAACGTGATGGCCGGCAAGGTCAAGCGCCTGGACGAGCTCGACAAGTCGCTGCCTGCCGACCTCGTAGCGGTGGTGCACAAGAGCATCGAGCCGGACAAGGGCAGGCGTTTCCAGAGCGCCCTCGAGATGCGCGCGGCGCTCGCGACCTTCGCGGGCCAGCTCTCGCACGCCGGTAGGCTCGCGGCCACGCCGGTTCCCGCAGGCGTGTCGGGCTTTCCGCCGCCGGTCGAGACCACGCCGCAGAAGCCGCCGATCACCGCGGACGAGCCCGCGCTCCAGCCGGCGACGCCGGGCGTGGCGCCCACGTTGCCTCCCGAAGACGAGCCGGCAGGCGGCCACCCGGCGACCGTGGGCGACATGCCCGCGCAGCAGATCCCCATGGGCGGGACGCAGGAGGCCAGCAAGGACCTGATCGCGAACATCGCAGCGCACAACGCGGCGGCGCAGGCCGTCCCCGCCGCGACGGCGCACTCCTACGGGCAGAGCCCAGCGAGCCCCTCGCCCGCGCCGTTCCAACCGCAGCCGTACCCGCGCGCCACCTCCAAGAAGAGCGGCGGCGGCGTCGGGCTGATCCTGGCGCTCCTCGGCGGGCTTCTCGTGATCGGCGCCGTCACCGCCGGCATCTTGTGGGTGCGCCAGAACAAGGACGACTCCGGCAAGGATCCGCCGCTGAACCTCGGCGGCACGACTCCGGCCACGACGGTGACGGGGCAGGGCGGCACCGACACGCCGCCCCAGGTGCCGCAGAACCCGCCTCCGCAGACGGATCCCGGTCCCGGCCCCAAGCCGACCGCCACCGGAACTGCGAAGCCCAAGCCCAAGGACGGAGGCGCCGACGCCGGGGAAGACGCTGGACTCCCGATGCCGACCTGGCCGCTGCCGATGCCGAGCGGCCTTCCGCCGTTCCCGTCGGCGCTGCCGTTCCCGATCCCGGTCTGGCCTCCGCCCGCAAACAGTCAGTGAGCGCGCTGGATTGCCTGTTAGACTCGAGCAAACCCAGCTTCGCGCCGCGAAAATCTCGCTGCGGGCGGGTTTCTTCGAGGTCACCCGCGGAGCGCGACCCGCCGGAAAGTCGCGACTCGCGCCCGCACGAGGAGGCCTCCGCCGGCCTAGCCGGCAGTTTCCGTGGGTTCTCGCCACGCCTGACGATCGTAATCTGATCATGGCAAGACTCCCCAAGTCGAGGCTAGAACCCCCGCAGTGAGTCGCAAAGATCCCTCCGCCGACTACGTGCGCGAGTTCGTCGCGAGCATGTCGCGCGCCTACCGCAACACCCACGGGCAAGCCGAGATGGCAGAGCACGCGGGAACAGCCCTCCGCCGCGGGAACGCGGTCGCCAACGTCGAGCTGCTCGAGCACACGCACGGCGCACCGGGGGTCTTGTGCGTCGTCGCCGACGATCGGCCGGGACTGCTCGCGACCATCAGCGCCGCCTTCGTGCTGGCGAACCTCGACGTGGTGGACGCCACGGCGCACACCCGTAAAACCTCCGGCGGCCGCAAGGAAGCCGTGGACCTGTTCTGGGTACGCTACGCGGACCCGGCGAAGCGCGCGGCACGGATCGCTCAGAGCGACGTCGACGAGGTCCGACGCGTGCTCTTCGAGCTGCTCGAGGGCAAGCTCGACCGTGAGGTCGCCTCGCGGCGGACCGGACGCCCCGTCGCCAAGGCCAGCGAGACCACGGTGCGCTTCGTCGAGAACCCGGACGGCGATCTGGCGACGCTCGAGGTCGAGACGGACGATCGTTCCGGGTTGCTCCTCGCGCTGTCTCAGGCCCTCTTCGAGCAGAAGGTGCAGATCGTCGAGTCCGAGGTGAAGACCTCGGGGGCCCGTGTGCTCGACCGCTTCAAGATCGTCGAGCTGGACGGTCGGCCCATTCAACCGGGACGCCGCCTGGAGATCCAGGTCGCAGTGCTGTCGGCCGTGCAGCTGGGCGGCTGAGCGACGAACCCGGGCGCACGCTGGGCGCGCTGCGCGCCTTGGGCGTATACTCGGCGCATGGTGTCGCCGGCGACGTCCACTCTCGAGCCCGACGCGGTGGCTCTGCGGGACGACGTCATGGCCCGACTCCGCGCGTTCTTCGCGGCGAACGCCAGCGACCTCGCTGCCGTCTACCTGTTCGGGAGCGTCGCTCGCGCCGCTGCGCGGGCGGAGAGCGACGTCGATGTCGCCGTGATTCACCTTCGCCCAGCTCCTAGCCCGCTCGATCGGCTGGACACCGAGCTCGCCGGTCGGCTCGAGCGCTTGCTGGAACGTCCAGTCGAGGTCGTGGACCTCGAGGCGGTTCCGGCGGACTTGGCCCACCGCATCTTGACCGACGGAATCCTCGTGCTCGAGGCCGATCGTTCGAAACGCATCGCCGTGGAGACCCGGCAGCGAGCGCAGTACTTCGATCTCCAGCCGGTTTTGAACGAGTACCGCCGGCTACCGAGGGCGCCGTGACCGATGCCGAGCTGGTGGCGAAGAAGCTCGCGCAGGTCGAGACCTACGTTGCCGAGCTGAGGCGTCTGGCTCGTCCGGATTTGATCGCGACGGACTTGCGCGAGCGACGCTTCGTCGAGCACACGCTGCAGATCGCGATCCAGGCTGCTCTCGATGTCGCCTCGCACATCGTTTCGGACGAACGACTCGGCGAACCCCGGACCAACCAGGCCTTGTTCGACTTGCTCGCCACCGGAGGCTGGGTGCCCCCAGAGACCGCGCTGGCCATGCGCCGGGCGGTCGGGTTCCGAAATGTAGTCGTGCACGGCTACGCATCGGTCGACGTCGACGTCGTTCGGGACGTCGTCGAGCACCATTTGCAGGACTTGCTGGACTTCGCGGAGGCGATTCGCTTGCGGCTCTCGGCGCCCTGACGCCTCGTCCACCTCAGCCCTCCAGACGATACCGAGCCGCGAGCTCCGCTCGCGAGCGAACGCCGAGCTTCTCGAACAGCCTCCTGACCTGGTTCGCCACGGTGCGGGTGGCCGTGCCCCGGGCAGCGGCGATCTGCGCGTTCGACCTACCGCGCAGCACGGCGATCATGACGGCACGCTCGGCGTCGGACAGCGGCGGGAGCTCGGCGCACTCGCCCACTTCGTAGCTGAGCAGAGCGAGGCGCGATCCCGGCACGTCGATGTGGAACACCACGAGCCCCGCCGGGAGCGGTGGCGGGCGGTCGCCCCGAGAGTCGTCCCCTGGTGTCATCGAGCTACTCCTCCCCGACAGACCCAGAGCCCCACTCCCGCACCAGGTCGACGCGACGCGGGTCGCCGAGCTTCTTGCGTGCACTGCGCAGGTGTCCGGCGACCGTGGACACCGAGACCCCGAGCAAGGCGGCGATCTGCCGATTCGAGCGCCCCGCGGCCACCGCCGCCACCACGCTCTTCTCACGCTGGCTGAGGCGATGCCAGGGCCTGGCTGGGACTCCGTCGTGGCGCGCGAGCACCAGCCGCCGCCCGCGCCCGTCGTCGAAGCGGTCGAGCTCGACCCAAGCCCCTCGCAGCAGCTGCCACCACGTGGCGGCCGCCTCCGCTGCGGAAACGCGGCGCACGGCGACCAACGTCCCCAAGCCCTGGCACGAGAGTGAGTCGCGCATTTTGCACCCGAAGTGCAAGGCGTGTGCCGTCTGGCCTGGACGCAACTCGGACAGCCATGACCCGCTTGGTCATTTCGGCGAGACCGTCACCACGCCGTCCACCCCCATCTCCCGGACCACCTCTCGCCGCTCGTCGGGAACGTCGAACGCGACGACCTCGAGCCCGAGCGCGTGCGCGGCGGCGATCGTGCTCGGCGAGAGGTACCAGCCGTCGAGCAGCAGCACGCGGAAGCCGTAGAGCGCGCGCAGAGCCTCTATGGCAGCGGCCGACGGGCGGTGTTTCATCAAACACCCGGTCGAGAGCCCGCTCGCCGTCGCTTCGCGGAGCTCGTCGCCGTCGAAGGAGATCAGCGTCAGACGATGGGCATGTGGCCTGAGCAGCTCCCGCACGCGAGCGACAGTGCCGGGCACCTTCGACTCGACGAACGCGTGCAGGTCGAAGCGCTCGAGATCGGCGAGGAGCTCCTCCAGCCGAGGAACGTCGGCTCCGCATCTCTCGCGGACCTCTGCCACCGAATGGGCCAGGTGACCTTCCGGAGTGCGAGCGGGCAGGAGCGGGCCCGGGTGCACCATCAACGCGCCGTCGTAGCCTCCGTTCGAAAAGCACAGCATCAGGTCGGCCTCGACACGGCTCACGCCCATGCGAGCCGCCTGCTCGAGAAGTCGGCGATCGTTGCCCCAGGCCTGGCCGACCCAGAAGGGCTCGCGCCGCGGCCGCGGCAGAGCCTCGGCCCGCGCCCGGAGCTCGCGGTCCACCCGCGCGAGGTCTTCGGGCGTGTCGATCTCCGAGACGTAGGCGCCGCCGATGGGCACGGCGTACAGCTCGAGGCCGGCGTCGATCGCCTCCTGGAACGCAGCTTCGTACCACTCGTCGACGAGCCCGCGATCGACGATGCGAGCGCGCAGGTGTTGGTACAGCTCGCGCGTGCTCCTGAAGCGAAACATGCCGACCGACTCGCCGGCGGCGCGAGCGACGTCGAGGTCCTTGGACAAGACGCGCACGCGCAGCGAGGCGTCGAGCTCGGCCTTCATCTCTTCGTCGCCCAGATCGTGGGCGGGCCGCAGCGCCAGGCAGTTGGCGTGAGGGGCACGCAAAAGCGCGTGGATGGCCGCACGGTCGAACACCAGATCGCCGTCGAGCAGCAGGAGCTCCGAGCCTTGGACGAAGCCCTCCGCGAGCAGCAAGGAGACGCAGTTGTTGGTGCTGGCGTAGGCCGCGTTCGAGATGAACGTCACGTCGCGTCCTGGGAACCACTGCCGCACGGCTTCGCGGAGCTGACGCTCGCGGTACCCCGACACGATGGCCACGTCGTGCACGCCGGCGGCGTCCAGCGTCTCGAGCGCGGCTCTCAGGATGGGGACCCCTGCTACGGGCAAGAGACACTTGGGCAGCGCGTCGGTGTGCGGACGCAGGCGCGAAGAGACTCCCGCAGCGAGGATGACGGCCTTCATGACCAGCCGAGCGTCGCAAGCTCGATGCCAAGCGGGAGCGGCCCGGCGGCGCACGGAAGTCACGCTCCCCGCGCGTCTGGTCATCTGCGCGTGGGCGCCCGGCGCACACCTGTTGCAGTCGTGCACACCGCTCGTGGCTCGGCGGCACGGTTTTTCGCGGGGAGACGCGCCGGAACGAAAGCTGCTTGGGCAGGAGGCATGCGCTCTCGTCTCGTGCTCTTCACGCCTGGCCCGGTTCAGATCCCGCAGATGGTCGCCGAATACCTGGCGGACCCGCCCTGCAACTACCACCGACAGGAGGGGTTCCGGACGATGTTCCGCACCACGCAGGCCGACCTGAAGTCGTTGCTCGGCATCCGGGAGCCGCGCGCTTGGTCCGCCGCCGTCCTGACCACGACGGGCACCGGCGCCAACGAAGCCTGCCTGCTCGCGCTCAGCGGTAGCGGCCGCGGGTTGATCGTCGAAAACGGCTTCTTCGCTGCGCGCCTGGTGGCTCAGGCCTCGGCGTGCGGGGTGGAGCACGTCCGCCTCGCCTTGCCCGACGACCGCCCCATCGACCCCGCCGCCGTGGACGCCGCGCTGGCGGCGGATCCGGGCCTCCGTTGGGTCTACTTCGTGAGCCACGAGACGCGGATGGGTCTCGCGAATCCGACCACCCAGATCGGGCGCGCCGCCGCTCGCCACCGCGTGCTGGTCGCGGCGGACGTGGTCTCGCACGCCTTCGCCTACCCCTTGGACCTTGAAGCCGCCCACATCGACCTGGCGGTTACCTCGTCGGCCAAGGCGTTGATGGGTGTGCCCGGGCTCGGCATCGTCTTCACGCGCTTGGCAGCTGTGTCGCGGCTCGGGTCCAGCCCACGCTCGTATTACCTCGATCTCCGCGCCGAGCTCGAGGCTCAGCGACGCGGGCACCAGCCGCGCTTCGCGCAGCCGGTGGCCCTGCACGCAGCGCTGCACGCAGCCTGCAAGCACCTGCGTTGCATCGGCATCGAGGCTCACATGCGGCGCATTCGCTCGCAAATGGACGAGCTCGTGCTGCACCTCGAGTCGCTGGGCGTTCCCGCCCAGCTCGACCCGGCGCACCGCTCCTGGGTGGCGGTGAACTTCCGCCTGCCGGCCGGGCTCGCCTACCCGGCGTTCGCGGCGCAAATGGAAGCGGAGGGCTACTACCTGCTCTACGGCATCCCGGGTGACCACGGGCATTTCCAGCTCAGCACCCTCGGCGATCTCGAGCCGCAGCAGGTGGCCGGGCTGAAAGAGGCGCTGACCCGCGTGCTCTGCGGCGCCCAGACGCACCGAGCCGTCGCGGCCGGAGCGTAGCTCGAGAGCGCTTCAACCGACGCGCCGGCGCGACGGTGGCTCGCCGACTCCCACCAGGCGCAACGGGCTCACCCGCTCCATCTCCAGCGTGGTGATCAGCTCGAGTTGCTCCAGGCGTCGGCCTTCGTAGGGCACCGCGAAGAAAGCGCTCAGGATCTGCTGGTTCAGCTCCAGCCCGGAGCGGGCCGCGAGGCACAACACGTTGCAGTTGTTGACCGTCCGGGACAGCTCGGCGTCCTCGGCGCTCGAGCAGCGTGCGGCGTAGATCCCCCTGAACTTGTTGGCCGCGATGGATACGCCGATACCGGTGGCGCAGATCAGCACGCCCGCGTGCCTGGGCGCCCCCGCGACGTTCCGGCACACCCACTCGCTGGCAGCCAGGTAATGCGGCGCAGCGTCGATCGCGTCGATGGACAGCACCGGACCGAAGCGCCCGAGCGCTGCGACGTAGGCGTCCACCTGGCCCAAGAGGTGACGATCCCAGCCGAAGAAGATGCGCTTTCCCTGGTGACTGCCTTGCTGACGGATCATGGCCGCTCCCCTTCGCAGCCCACGGGCACGACGGCTGCGACGCTCGCGAACGTGGTCCCCTCTTCGAACGTGATGCGCGACGCCCTGCGCTGCGCCGCCCGCAAGGGGCCGTAGAAGATGGCGTTCAGCACCAGCAGACGGAACACGACGTAGGCCTCGAGCAGGTCGAGGGCGCTGGCAGCCGCCACGCCCAGGAGCATGGTCCCGAAGCCGAAAAACAGCGTCCACACGCGCATCACGGCGGCGTGCTCCTGGCGGTAGCGGGCGGCCCGCTCCGCGTCGCAAGGGGGCAAGTTGCGAGAACGGGTCCACGGGTCGTAGCGCCGCGCGGAGTCCACCTGTCCCTTCAGGTAGGAGACGTAGGTCGCCCAGGCGAAGCTCTGGATGGGTCCGACTCGGCCCGCCCGCGAGCGCCGCAAGAGCGCGCTCTCCCAGTCGTCCGGCTCCGCGGCGCCCGGCAGCGTCATGCGCAGCCACAGGTTCTTGTAGTGGTCGAACATCGAGCACTGAAACGAGGTCGTGAGCGCGGTCAGGAAACAGGCGAGCACGACCAGGCCGGCGCGCCAGGGCGACGTTCCATGTTCGGCGACGAGCATCCAGGCGGCGCCGGTCAGGATGCAGACTCCGCTGACCATGTCCGCGGTTCCGTCCAGCATGCGTCCGGAGAGGGATGCGCTCTTGCGCATGCGGGCGAGCTGCCCGTCGGTGCTGTCGAGGACTGCCGTGAGAAGGACGAACGCCGCCGCGAGCTGCGGCCGCTGCCCGACGAAGCACGCGAGCGCGCCGAAGGCGCTCAGCACGGACAGACCAGTCACGGCGTTGGGGCTGACCGGCGTTCGCTCGAGCAGACGCGCCAGGAGATAGCCGAGCGGCCGCTGGATCACGTCGCTGGCCTCTTCGACCTCGCGCGGTCCCTTCGACAGCGCATACGCGCCGAGGAAGCTCGTGGCGTCGTCACGACTGCGAAGCGCGGTACTCACGCTTCATGGCTCAGCAAGCCTCGTGCCACGAACACTCCGGCCCGCCGCCGTAGTCAATTCGACGTCTCACTCCGGGAACAGGCGCACGCCGGGCGGCGGTGGTGGTGGTGGCGGCAACGGCAAGGCCGCGTCCGACGGCGCCGTCCGCTTCGGCTGCGGCTGCGGCTTCGGCTGCGGTTGCGGCTTCGGCTGCGCCTGCGCCTGGGGCTCCGGCTTCTCTCGCGGCTCCGGCGTCTTCGCCTCGAGCGCCGGCGGTTTCGCGCGCTGTTGCTTGCCCCGACGCGCTCGCACCGTTTCCCCGTCCACCGCCACCCGCACCCGCCCGCGCTCGACGTCGGCGATCGAGAGCTTGCCTCGCTCGTCACTGATGCCTTGGTGGAGCGCGTCGTCGACCGTGACCTGCACCACCACGCCGGCAGCCGGCGCCCGCTGGCAGACCACGCGTTTCCCCGGCGCAGCGCTCTCTTGCACTGGAAGCTCGGTGGTGGTCGTGCCCGAGCGGAGCAAGCCCACGCCGATGAATGCCCCGCCGACGGCGAAGAGAGCGACGTTCATCGCGATGACCCCGACCCCCATCACCACGGACGACGCGACCGCGGTGCCAGCGCTGAGCTTCGACTCCTCGACCTTCACCCGCCGGACCTTGGTGATCTCCTGCCGGCGGCACCAACGAACGCGCGACAGCTCGAGCTCGAGCGATCCGCCTCTGCGCGACACGACCGCTTCGAGCTCGGGCGGGCCCGGCAGCGGATCTTCTCGAACGAAGCTGGACGGAGCACCGAGATCGCGCTCGCTGGTGGTCGTCCTGACGCAACCGCAGGTTCCCAGCAGCGCCAGAGCACCGAGCGACATCTCGAGCCCGTACCGCATGACCGTCCCCACGCACTGCAACCGACGTGCCGTGCAAATTCGCCAGTTTCGGCCGCCGAAGCGTGTCCCGCCGGCCCGCTGTAGTGGATTAACCACTATCGGTGTGGCACGGGCCTCACTCGCCGCCGGGCGATCGGCAGAGCAGCCAGTTGTAGTACTCGGTGTGGTTCTTGGCGGCTCGGCCGAGCCGCGCCACGGCGTCGAGCGAGCGCGTGGCGAGTCTCCGTGCACCCGAGTGCGAGATCCCCGCCCCGACGAAGTCGGCGACCACGCCGCTGCTATAGGCGCAGTCGAGCACGGAGAAGCCGTTGCAGCGGAACAAGGTCTCGTACTCTTCCTTGCAGCGGTAGACGCCGAAGGCCGTGGTCTGGCGGCGCCGAAGCGGTGCCATGACCGTCGACCGGACGTAGACGAAGCCGCCGTTCTGCATCCCACCCGCTACCTTCGCGAGCAGGCGATTCACCCGGACGTCGGGGACGTACATCAGGCACGCACCCAAACCGACGAAGTCGATGTCCGAGGCGACGGGAAACGCCTCCAGCGCAGCCGCCTCGAAGCTCGCTCGCGCATCGACCCCGAGCGCCGCCGCGCGACGCCGAGCCACGCCCAGGAAGTTCTCGTTGATGTCCACCCCGGTCACGCGCCGAGCGAAGCCGAGGTAGCCGAGCGTCCAGTCTCCCACGCCGCAGCCCAGATCCAGCGCGTGAGCGAGCTCGCGACCGCCGAGGTGCGCCGTGATCCGACTCAACATCGCGGTGCGAAAGAGCCCCTGCACGGTCTCGGCGAGCCAGGTGGGCACGCGCGCGAGCACGACGTCGTTGTCCGTCCGATGGTGCTGCACGCGCCAGAAAGTCTGATAGCGCGAAGGCTCGTCGATCATGCCGAGCCATCAGCAACCGTCGTGCCACCCCCCGGGCACTCGAGAACCCCGCGCCGCGCCCGAACCGGCCTCGCGGGCATAATCAATCCGACGCGGCTCTCCGCAACCACACGTCGCGCGCGCTCGGAAAGTTTTGACTATCTCAGCGCGTCGCCCTGCGCGGAGCGGTTCTCGAAGGCGGGGTCGTAGCCGACTCGCGCGAGCGCAGCCGCGAGCGTCGTGGCGGTGGTGGAGCGGTAGCGAGCGGCGAGGTCCTTCCCGCCCAGAGCGCCCGCGAGCGCCAGCGCCGCGTCCAAGGTGCCGGCCATGACGCGCTCTCCGAGGCGCCCGTCGTCGCGGTCGGGCCCGGTGATGAACGCCGGGCGCACGAAGCTGTAGGGCAGGCCGCTCTCGCCGATCTCCCGCTCGAGGCGCGCGCGCACCGCGAGGTAGCGGTTCTTGCTGGTCGGCGTGGCGCCCAACGCCGACAGGTAGACGAAGCGCGGGCGCAGCCCGCTCGCCACCGCCGCGCGCAGGAGCAAGGCGGTGAGCCCGTAGTCCACGTGCTCGTAGTCGTCGTGTCCGCCCGAGGCGCGGGCGCGCGCGCGCGTGGTGCCGAGCAAGGCGTAGACCACGGAGGGCGCGTGCCGGACCAAGGCGTCGCGGAGCGGCGCTGCTTCCCATGGGGTCGCGTCCACGACCGCGCCCAGCGCCTCGAAGCGAGCCCGCCACTCGTCGAGGCGGGGCGAGTCGGGGCGAACGTGGGCGACGACCGTCCGCCCGCCCTCGCGGAGCACGCGAACCAGCTCCCGTCCGGTGTAGCCGGTCGCGCCGGCGATGAATGCGGTCATCTTGCCTCCACTGCCTCCCGATACACTTCGAGCGTCTTACGCGCGGCGAGCTCCCAGGAGAAGCTCTGCGCACGACGCTTGCCAGCCTCGCAGAGCCGCCCGCGGAGCTCCACGTCCGCGTCCAGCGCGCGGATCTTCGCGACCAGGTCGGCGTGGTCCCACGGATCGGCGTGCAGCGCGGCGTCACCCGTCACTTCCAGGAGCGCGTCCGTCGTGGAGGCCAGGACGGGTAGGCCGAAGCCCATGGCCTCGAGCGCGGGCAGCCCGAAGCCCTCGTAGAGCGACGCGAACAGGAGCATGTGTGCGTGCGCGTACAGCGCAAAGAGGATCTCGTCGGTCACGTGGGGCAAAGGCACGACCAGCGCGCGAACGTCGGGGCGGGCGAGCAGGCGGTCCATCTCCGGATCCACGCGGGCGAAGCGCCGCACCAACACCAGCCTGTGATCGCTGCGGGAGCCCATGGCCTCGACGAAGGCGCGGACCATCCGCACGTGGTTCTTGTAGGGCGAGCCTTGCCCCACGATCAGCGAGTAGCGCACCCCGCGCGGCAGCCACGGCTCGAGCAGCGAGCGCGGGCCTGCGAGGCGCGCGTCGTGGCGCGACGCATCGAAGCCGTGGCGCACGACACGGACCTTCTCGGCCTCGCTCGGGTAGATCCGCGCGATGGCGCGCGCGGTGGTCTCCGAGATCGCGATGACCCGGCGCGCGCCGCGGATGGCGCGCCCGAACGTGGCGCGGTACCAGAGCCCGTAGCCGAGGCGCACCGGGGCGAACGCTGACGCCAGCTCCGGCGCCTCGACCCACATCAGATCGTGGGTCGTCACCACCCAGGGGCAGCCGAGGCCGAGGGGCACGATGTCACCCGGCGAGTGAAACAGGTCCCAGTCGCCGAAGCGGTGGGCGAAGCCCAGACCGAATACCGTCGCCGCGCTCTTCGTCTCACCCGGGAAGGTGAGCTCCTCGACGCGTTCGTCCCGCAGCAAGGGCTGCTCGGCATCCGGGTGGCGGAGCAGCAGGAAGCGGAAGCCTTCGGCCAGCGGCAGCATGTGCCGGAGCAGCGCCTCCAGGCCGTTGCCGACGCCGCTCTTCTTGCCGGAAATGCTCCGAGCATCGACGACGACGCGCAGCACGACGCTGGCGAGGTTTGCACGTCCGGTCGGAATTCGGTACCAAGAAGGGCGCGGAGCCTGCCCCAGATGAGCGACGAACCCACGGCGCCCAAACGAACACAGGAGATGTCCGACCCGACGACGGCGCCGGACACGGAGAAGAACGCCGCCGACGCTCCGCCGGAGACGGCGCCCGACGCTCCGCGCGCCGACGCTCCGATCGCGCCGGAGACGGCGCCCGAGGCGACAGAGGCTGCTCCGCCGAAGAAGGTCGCGGCGACCGTCGTGGACGAGCCCGTGCCCGGCCCGCCGGCAAACGCCGCGCCCTGGGAGAAGGCTGGCAAGACGCAACCGGGTGAGCCGCCGATCTTCGACGCGCCCGCCGCACCGGGCGCCTTCCCGCAGGTCGCGCCGACTCCGTTCGCGCCGGCGGTCTCGCCTGCGCCCCCGCCGGTTCGCGTCGCAGCGCCCTATTACGCGCCGCCGCCAGCGCGCGGCGGCGGCTCGAGCACCGGGCTCCTCGTCGGCGGACTGCTCGGCCTGCTCGCGGTGATCGGCGGCGTGATCGCCCTGGTCGTCGTCATGCGTGGCAAGGACGACGAACCCACGCAGACGCTGTCGGTGCCCACGGGTGGCGGCCCGGTGGTGATTCAGCCGCAAGGCACGCCGCCTCCGGAGCCGGCCGCGGCCCCGGCTCCGCCGCCCGCGGAGCCGCCTCCGCCGGTGAGCACGACCAAGCCCGCGAGCACCGCCAAGCCGAAGCCCACGACGAGCCCGAGCACCTTGCCGCCGCCGCCGACCGCGCCGACCACTCCACCGCCTCCGACGCAGCCCACTCAGCCGGAGCTGCCGCCGCCACCGCCGCCTGCAAAGACCGGCGGCGGCCGGCTGAAGCTCCCGGGCGGCGCGAAGTAGTAGGGAGAGCAGCTCACTCGAACGTGCCGCGCACGCCGATGCCCAGCCAGCTGTGGGTCTGTGGATCTTCGATGCTCCCGGATTCCTCCTTGCTGAACCCGGGCAGATCGCTCTCGACGCTGCTGCTGTACTTCGTGTACTTGCCGAGGGACCAGCTGACGAAGACGCCGTAGATCTCGCTGCGCGACCTGACGTCCAGGCCCGCCTGAAGGTTCACGTATTCGAAGCCGTGCGCGGACGTGTTCGCCGAGATCGTGTCGGTCGAGGCGTTGAAGGTGATCCACTCGTAGCCGGCACCGACGCCGAAGAACGGCGTCAGGTTGGAGAACGGCGCGACCCTCCACAAGACCAGCGGGCCCCCGCGCAGCTGCCAGGCCATGCAGCTGGCGTCGTCGCCGCAGTCCGGCAGCATGTAGCCGCCGCTCAGCGCGACGCCGGTGAAGAGCTGCGGGAGGAACCAGTAGCCCACCTCCCCGCCCAGGAAGATCAGGCCATCCGCCACCTGCGAGAGCTTGGCGTTCCCGGAGTAGTCGCCCATGGGGAAGGCGAAGCCCAGCCGGAACCCCCAGCCGACGCCCGGCTTCCAGCGTTCTTCGCGGAGCACTCGCGGATCCGGCGCCGCGCCGCCGAACGGTGTGTCGCTCTCGAACTCCGTGGTCTCGGTCTGCCCCTCTTTGATCTCCCGCTGCTTGGAGCGCGGACGGTTGTCGATGACGATGTCGTCTTCCTTCTTCTCGTCCTTCCCAGCCTGAGCCGCCAGTGGCGGTGCGACCGTCATGCAGGTGAGCAAGCAGAGCAGCGATCCCCGATGGCGCATGCGCCGATCATAGCGGGTTCGCGGTGCGCTCCGCAGCACTGTCGTTCTGCTTACCCGGCGCCGCAGGAGCCCCGAAGACCTCCCGCAGCACGGATCCGGTGGGAGTCTTCCTGCCGGCAATCTTCGCGGGGGGGCCCTCGGCGACGACCCGCCCACCACGCTCGCCCCCGTCCGGGCCGAGCTCGACCACCCAGTCCGCCCCGGCGATGACCAGCGGGTGGTGCTCGATGACCACCAGCGTGTCCCCCCGCTCGACCAGGCGGCTGAGCACCGCGACGAGCTTCGAGACGTCGGCCAGGTGCAGGCCGGTAGTGGGCTCGTCGAGCACGTAGAGGGTGGGCAGGTGGCGGACGCTGGCGGTGAGCTCGGCCGAGAGCTTCAAGCGTTGCGCCTCGCCACCGGACAGCGTGTGCGAGCCTTGTCCCAGGTGAACGTAGCCGGCGCCCAGATCCGTGAGCGTGCGGAGCGGCTGGGCGATGCTCGGATGGTGCTCGAACACCAGCGCGGCCTCTTCGGCGGTGAGGTCGAGCACGTCGCCGATGCTGAGCCCCTGGTAGGTCACGTCGAGGGTGCGCGGCTCGAAGCGCTTGCCGCCACAGGCGGGGCACGGGGTGACCACGTCGGGCAAGAAGCTCATCTCGTGGCTGATCACGCCCTGCCCTTCGCAGGTCGGGCAGCGCCCGCCGTTGGGCGTGTTGAACGAGAAGCGCGAGGCCGAGAAACCGGCGACCTGCGCGTCGGGTGTGCGGGCGTAGATGCGCCGGAGCTCGTCCCAGATGCCGAGGAACGTCGCGGGGACCGAGCGGGGCGTGCGCCCGATTGGCGACTGATCGACCGCCACGGCCCGCGCCAACGATCCGAGCCCGGTGAGCTTCGAGTGCGCACCCGCCGGCTCACTGCTCAGGCCGAGCGCGCTCCGCAGCGCGGGGAGCAGCACCTTGCGCACGAGCGTGCTCTTGCCGGAGCCGCTGACGCCCGCCACCACGCACAGCCGCCCGTGCGGCACGCGGAGGTCGACGTCCTTCAGGTTGTTCTCGCACGCGCCCAGGAGCTCGAGGTAGGGCACTGCGCGGCCCACTCCGAGGCCCTGGCGAACCTCCGCGGGGGCCCGGAGGACGCGAGCGGTGGGAGAGTCCCGGTTCTCGAGCACCTCCCGCGGAGGTCCTGCGGCCATGACCCTGCCGCCACGAGCGCCGCCGCCGGGGCCGAGATCGACCAGGTAGTCCGCGGCGCGGATCGTGTCCGCATCGTGCTCGACCACGACCACCGTGGAGCCGATGCTCACCAGGTTCTTCAGGTTGTCGAGCAGGCGCCGCGTGTCGCGAGGGTGCAGGCCGATGGTCGGCTCGTCGAGCACGTAGAGCGCCCCCGTCAGCCCGGCGCCGAGCTGCGCCGCCAGGCGCAGGCGCTGCATCTCGCCGCCGGACAACGTGGCTGCCGAGCGATCCAGCGAGAGGTAGTCGAGGCCGACCTCGACCAAGAACTCGAGCCGACGGACCAGCTCGGTCATCACCGGCGTCGCGATCTTCCGGGCGTCGCCCGAGAAGCGCCAGCCCTTCACCAGGCCCAGCGCCTGGGCGACCGAGCGCCGAACCACCTCGTGATAGCGCTGGTCGTTCACGCGCACCGCCCGCGGCATGGGCGACAGGCGGGAACCGCCGCAGTCCTGGCAAACCTCGAAGCTGGGCGGCGGCGGCGGCCTCTTGCCCCGGCGCCGCGGCGCCGGTCGTTCGATCGAGCCGGACCCCTCGCACGTCGCGCAGCGCCCCTGCGCGGTGTTGAACGAGAACCAGCGCGGATCGAGCTCCGGCACCGCGAGCCCACAGCGCGGGCAGGCGCTCTTGGTCGAGAGCAGTCGCTCGCTGCCGTCAGCGTGTCGGAGCTTCACGGCACCCCCACCCCAGCCGAGCGTGCGCTCGAACAGCTCGCGCGAGAGCGCGCGGGGCTTGTCCACGCTTCCCATGATCAGGTCGATGGTGTGCTCGCGAGTCTTCTTCAGCCGCGGGGGCTCCTCGGTGGAGACGAGCTCCCCGTCACAGTGGGCCCGCTCGATGCCGGCGCGCGCCGCGGCGGTGAACACGTCCAGGTACAGGCCCTTGCGGGCGCGCACCACCGGCGCACAGAGCTCGAAGCCGGCCTTCTCGGCCCGCACGAGGGCGTACACCGCGTCCGCGCTGGTGCCGGCGATGGGCTCGTCGTGCTCCGGGCAGTGCGGGACGCCGAGCTTGGCGAAGAGCAAACGCAGGTAGTGGGCGACCTCCGTCACCGTGGCGACGGTGGAGAGCGCGCCGGCGCGTTGGGTGCGTTGCTCGAGGGCGATGGACGGCGGCACGCCCGTCACCCGGTCCACGTCGGGCCTGGGCATGGTGGGCAGGAACTGCCGCGCGTAAGGCGTGAGCGTCTCCAGGAAGCGACGCTGGCCCTCGGCGAAGATCACGTCGAACGCCAGCGTGCTCTTGCCGGAGCCGCTGGGGCCGGTCACCACGCTGAGCGCGCCGTGGGGAATGCTCACGCTCACGTCGCGGAGGTTGTGCTCGCGCGCACGCTCGACCGAGAGCGCGCGCTCCGCGGCCGGCTGGAGAGCGCGGCGCGAGGGAGAGAGCGGTCGGCCGTGGGCCGCGAGCGCCAGCGCCGTGCGCGTGCCCAGCCTTCGGAGCTCGGCCGGCGTGCCCGTGGCAACGATCTCCCCGCCATCGGCGCCGGCGCCGGGCCCCAGATCGACGACGAAGTCCGCGGCACCGATCACGTCCAGGTCGTGCTCCACCACGAAGACGCTGCCGCCGCCCTCGAGGATCACGTCCAGCGCGCCGAGCACCGCACGCACCTCGTCGGCGTGCAGCCCTGCGCTCGGCTCGTCCAAGATCAAGAGCGCGCCGCGGTGATCGTCGGCGAGCACGCGCGCCAGCTTGAGCCGCTGGGCCTCGCCCCCCGACAGCGTCGAGAGCGGTTGCCCGAGCCGCAGGTAGCCCAGGCCCAGGCGCGCGACGGGTCCGAGCGCGCGCTTGATGGCCACGTCGGGGAAGTGCTCGAGCGCCTCGCTCACCGTCAGCTCCAGCACCTCCGCGATGCTCTTGCCGCGCTGGCGCACCGCCAGCACCTCCTCCTTGAAGCGCCGGCCTCGGCACACGGGGCACACCAGGCGCACGTCCGCCAAGAACTGCATCTCGACGGTCTCGAAGCCCTCCCCGGCACAAGCGTCGCAGCGACCGCCCTGGACGTTGAACGAAAAGTGGGCCGCCGAGAGCTGCCGCGCGCGCGCCTCGGGCTCCTTGGCGAACAGAGCTCGCACCACGTCCCAGGCCTTGGTGTAGGTCGCCGCGTTGCCGCGCGAGGTGCGACCGAGCGGCGCTTGATCGACCAGCGCCACGCTCTTCAAGAGCTCGACTCCCTCGATGCCGGTGTGGGCGCCCGGGGCCTCGACGTCGAGCGCGCCGAAGTGGCGCGCCAGCGTCCGGTAAACCACGTCCACCGCCAGCGTGCTCTTGCCGGAGCCGCTGACTCCGGTGATCGCGACCAACACGCCGAGCGGCAGCTCGACCTCGACGTCCTTCAGGTTGTTCGCGCTCGCGCCAGACACCTTCAGCGCTCCGC
Source organism: Polyangiaceae bacterium (assembly GCA_015075635.1). Classification (NCBI taxonomy): domain Bacteria; kingdom Pseudomonadati; phylum Myxococcota; order Polyangiales; family Polyangiaceae; species Polyangiaceae bacterium. The sequence goes on along the minus strand of JABTUA010000003.1, from coordinate 1,028 downwards.
GCGGCGCGCGCGCGGGCCGCGCGGGGCGGGGCTCGGGCAGCACGGCTCGGCGCGTGGCACCCCCGAGCTCCACCACGCGCTCGGGCGGGCCGTCGGCGACGATGCGTCCTCCGTCGCTACCGGCACCGGGGCCCAGCTCGACCACGCGATCGGCCGCGCGGATCAGCGCCGGATCGTGCTCGACCACCAGCACCGTGTTGTGCCGCAGCGCCAGCTCGCTGAAGATGCTGGTCAGGCTCTCGACGTCGCTCGGGTGCAGGCCCACGGTGGGCTCGTCGAGCACGAACAACGCGTTGTGGAGCGATGTGCCGAGCGCTGCGGTCAGCGTGACGCGCTGGGCTTCGCCGCCGGACAGGGTGCGCGCCTGGCGATCGAGGGTCAGGTAGCCGAGCCCCACGCGCTCCAGGTACGCCAGCCGGCTCTCGAGCTCGCGCCGCGCGAGCTCGCCTTGCCCGGTGTGCGTCTCGAGCTCCGCCAGGATCTGTCGCGCCTTCCGGATCTCCATGGCGTGGAGCTCCGCGATGTCGCGCCCACCCACCTGGTAGGCGAGCGCCGTGTCGCTCAGGCGCCGCCCGTTGCAGCGAAGGCACACGTCGTAGGAGCGGTAGCGCGAGAGCAGCACGCGCACGTGCATCTTGTAGGTGCGCGTCTCGAGCCAGCGGAACCAGCCGAGCACGCCGGGAAAGTACCCGTCGTCCCAGCTACCATCGCCCCCGATGACGAGCTGGCGTTGCTCGGCGGCGAGCTCACCCCAGGGCACGTCCAGGGGAATGCCGTGGCGCCGGCACAGCTTCGCGAGCTCGGAGCGTTCCCAGGTGGTGGACTTGCCGGCCCAGGGGCGGACCGCGCGCTGCTTCAGCGTGCGGCGCGGATCGGGGATCACCTTACCCAGATCGATGCCGATGGTGCGGCCGAAGCCGCGGCACTCCGCGCAGGCGCCGATGGGGGATTCGTAAGAGAACAGCCCGGGCCGCGGCGGCTCGAGCGGTCGCGCGCACTCGGGACAGCTGAGCCCACGACGCAGCGTG